>CAVPSN010000001.1:0-877794 GCA_963708385.1 Bryobacterales bacterium
CTGCCATTCGCCGTATCGCCCGCCGGAATGCGGCGCGAGATCGTGTCGTAAAAGCCGTTCTCATCGCGTGCGGACACCAGCGCGCCCGAGCCAAAATCGCCGACTTCCATCTGAGAAAGGCCATAGCCCACGCCTGAAACGTTTATCATGGAGCCACCGACTCCAGCCGCCACGATGTCCCCCGCTTGCGATGTCACTGAGAAGCCCAGCGACACGACGGCGATCGAAAATCCGTTCGGCGGCGACGTTACGATTTGCGGTCCCGTCAACGAAGTAATGGCATATCCGGTGACCGCCTTGCCAAACGCCACTTGCGAGGTTGGGAGCGGATCAAATTCGAAGTCGGCGGGGTTCAACTGGAACGTGGTTGGAAGCGGCGCGCCAGTAGCATTGTCGTAACTCAAGGCCATTGCCTGCACGGCCCCAAAGTTGAAGGTCAGTATGCCGATGTCGCAGGTCGTGTTTTGTATGCTCACAAACGAGCCAGCCGGGCATTCATCGGCAATTACCGGCCCGGCTAATACGGTTAGCAGAACGGCTGTTTTTGTAATCCCCGTCATGACGTTTATTCCTCGTGACTCATCGTGAGCGACGTGCGGCCGTCATTCACCTGAGGGAGATGATCCGGTAGTCGCGGCCATGTTTTCCGGGGATGACTTTTGCTTCGATTATGGTTTGTTTTTTTTGCTCTCGCGCCGCGGCCGTGCGCCGCCGTGGCGGTCCATTCTCGTGGTTCGGAGGACGACCGCATTGGCAATCCGGAATCCTGGAAATGCGCGCCCCAGTTTCGGCAAAGGCTCGCTTCCGAGTTGAGAACAGCGTGAAATCCGCGCCGTCGCCCTGCAGCGACAGTGCGCGCGCTGCTACGCGCGAAAATGCCGGCATCGCAGGCCGCAGCCGCAAAACCCGAGAGGAATCCAACTCTTGGAAACAGGGCTTGTGCTACAGCGGTACAGCTACCTGCTGGTCAAGTGCATTGGCGATCGCCAGCCATCAGGCGTCACCCCAGCAAATAAAAGAGCAGCGCCAATCCACCCGCCATGAACACGATAATCCCAATCCACACAAATACATACAGCCGCTCCTGCTCCGGCGGCGGAGTGTGGATGCCAATCGCCATGTGAAGGCCGCGCATGATCGAGATCAGGAATCGCACTGTTCCGTATGGTACCCGATTTTCATTTGCAAAAAAATATAGCAAAAATACGCGAATAAATACTTGACAATAACATGCGCATATTTTATGATTGATCCAGATGAGGCAAAAGCCTCTCAACAAATTTCAGAAAGAGGAGCTTAAATATCATGTCTCTCAGCCATTTCGAACCACTCGTCAATTTCCGCGTCTTCGAGGACGCGTTCAACCGTATGCTTACCGAACCGCAAACCAACCGGCCGTGGTCGCCGGCCGTGGATATTTACGAAACTGAAAACGAACTAGTTCTAAAGGCCGATCTGCCGGAAGTCGATGCAAAAGAGGTCGATGTCCGGGTCGAGAATCAAACATTGACCCTCTCCGGCGAACGCAAATTCGAGAGCGAAAAGTCCGAAAAGGGCTTCCATCGCATCGAGCGCAGCTACGGCAACTTTACCCGTAGCTTCACCGTTCCCAACACTTTCGATACATCGAACGTCGCCGCCGCCTTCAAGAACGGCGTGCTCACCGTCAAGCTTGCCCAAGAAGGAAGCCGCCAAGCCGCGTCAAATCAAGATCGAAGCGGCGAACTGAAGCATCTAACAGATGTAGGGCGTTCAACCCGCCCACGATTTTCACAGGGCAGGCGGACAACCGCCTGCCCTAATTGTATTTGGAGATAAACGTGTTCAAAGAGCTATCAGCGCTTAGGATCGGCGGTCGCCTGCCTTTGCCGCGCAATGAAAGCCGCCGCGCGGCGCCGAATCCGATTGCTGAGAGCTGATTGCTGAGGCTTATTCTCAAATGTTCCGATTAGACAAACTCACCCAAAAGGCCCAGGAGGCCTTGCAGCTTACCCAGCAGATCGCCGGGCAGAACGGCAGCCAGGTAATGTATCCGTTTCACCTGCTGCTGGCTCTGGCCGAAGAGTAGGAAGGTATCGTCCGCCCGGTTCTCGAAAAATGCGGCGTCCATCCCGACGCCATCGTCACCGAGGCTCGCCACCAGCTCGAGGCCCTGCCTAAAACCAGCGGCATGCAGCCCGGCATGTATCTCTCGCCGCCGCTCAACCAAGTTCTGGAGCGCGCGTCCGATGAAGCCGAGCGCTTTAAAGACGAGTTCGTCTCCACCGAGCATCTGCTGCTCTCTATCGCCGTACAGCGCAGCGACCCAGCCGGCCAGCTTCTCGATAAGGCCGGCGCCACCCACGACGCCATCCTTAAGGCGTTGGTCTCGGTACGCGGCACGCAGCGCATCACCGACCAGAATCCCGAGTCGAAATATCAGGCGCTCGAACGCTACGCGCACGATCTCACCGAATCCGCCCGCCAAGGCAAGCTCGACCCAGTGATCGGCCGGGAAGACGAGATCCGCCGCGTGATGCAGGTGCTCAGCCGCCGCACCAAGAACAATCCCGTGCTCATCGGCGAGCCCGGCGTCGGAAAGACGGCCATCGTCGAAGGCCTCGCCCAGCGCATCGTGCGCGGCGACGTTCCCGATCAGCTTCAAGAACAAGCGCCTAGTCGCCATCGACCTCGGTTCCATGATCGCCGGGACCAAGTTCCGCGGCGAATTCGAAGATCGCCTCAAGGCCGTCGTCCGCGAAATCATCGATTCCAACGGCGAGATCATCTGCTTTATCGACGAACTGCACACCCTCGTCGGCGCCGGCGGGGCGGAAGGCGCCATCGACGCCGCGAACCTGCTCAAGCCGGCGCTCGCCCGCGGCGAACTGCGCTGCATCGGCGCCACCACCCTCAACGAATATAAGAAGCACGTCGAAAAGGACGCCGCCCTCGCCCGCCGCTTCCAAACCGTGCAAGTCGGCGAGCCCTCGGTCGACGACACCATCGCCATTCTGCGCGGCCTCAAAGAGAAGTTCGAGATTCACCACGGCGTCCGCATTAAGGATTCCGCCATCATCGCCGCCGCCGTGCTCTCGCATCCGCTACATCGCCGACCGGTTCCTGCCCGATAAGGCGATCGATCTGATAGACGAAGCCGGCTCTGCCCTCCGCCTGCAGATCGGTTCGATGCCGATCGAAGTCGACGACCTTGACCGCTCCATCTCGCATCTCGAGATCGAGCGACAGGCTCTCAGCAAAGAGAACGACCCCGCCTCGCATGAGCGCCTGCGCTACGTAGAGAATGAACTCGAACGGCTGCGCGGCGAGGCCGCCACGCTCAAGGAGCGCTGGAACCGCGAGAAGGCGGCCATCGGCCGCGTGCGCCAATTAAAGGAAGAACAGGAGCAGTTGCGCCAGGATGAAGGCAAGGCCAGCCGCGCCGGCGATTGGGAAAAGGCTGCCGAGCTTCGCTACGGACGCCTTTCGCAAATCGAAAAGGAGATCCAATCGGCCGAGCAGGAGCTCGAAGCTGTCAAGGAAAACGCCCTGCTGAAGGAAGAAATCGGCGAGGACGATATCGCCCGTATTGTCGCCAAGTGGACCGGAATCCCGGTGGCGCGCATGATGGAAGGCGAAATCCAAAAGCTGGTGCAGATGCCCGAGCGCCTCAAAGACCGCGTCATCGGTCAGGATGAAGCCGTTCGCCTGGTCTCGAACGCGATCCTCCGCAACCGGGCTGGCTTGAGCGACCCCTCGCGCCCCATCGGAAGCTTCATCTTCCTCGGACCCACGGGCGTCGGTAAAACCGAACTCGTCCGCGCTCTCGCGCACTATCTGTTCGATGACGACAAAGCGATGATTCGCGTCGACATGTCCGAGTATATGGAGAAGCACGCGGTCGCCCGCATGGTCGGATCGCCTCCTGGATACGTCGGGTTCGAAGAGGGCGGCCAACTCACCGAACAGGTGCGGCGGCGGCCTTATTCGGTGGTGCTCTTCGATGAAATCGAGAAGGCGCACCCCGATGTCTTCAACATGCTGCTGCAAATCCTCGACGATGGCCGTCTCACCGATGGCCAGGGCCGCGTGGTCAGCTTCAAGAACACCGTGATTGTGATGACCTCGAACGTGGGGACGGGAATGGTGGAGAAGAACGCCATTGGATTCTCGGTCCACGGCAAGGATGCTCGCAACGCCGACACGCGCAAGCGCCTGCTCGATACGCTGCGCCAGCAATTCCGGCCCGAGTTCCTCAACCGCGTTGACGATATCATCGTATTTAACTCGTTGACGCGCGAACACCTCGTACGGATCGTCGATATTCAGCTCGCCACAGTAGCGAAGCTGCTCAAGGACCGCAAAATGAAACTGGAAGTGACGGCCGCCGCCAAAGACCGGATCATCTCCGAAGGATACGATCCGCAATACGGCGCCCGCCCGATGCGCCGCGCCATTCAACGCCTAATCCAGGACCCGCTCGCGCTCAAACTGCTCAACAGCGAGTTCCTTGAAGGCGACACCGTACTGGTAGACGCCAAAGGTCAGGAGGGCGAGCTGCAATTCGAAAAGCTCGTCCCCATGGCCGCTTAAATGGCGCAAACCCTCCCGGCCTGCGCGGGCTCCACGGGAGCCTACGCCGCTGGCCGGGAGCCTGAGTTTGGGGGAAACGTGACATGAACGCCCTAAAAACCGCCCTGCTGCTTGGCCTGCTTAGCGGCCTTCTCCTTGTCGGCGGCGAAGCCATCGCCGGCCGGCAGGGCCTCATTTGGGCGCTGGGAATCGCCGCCGTGATGAACTTCGCGAGCTACTTCTTCTCCGACAAGATCGCGCTGATGACCTACAGCGCGCAGCCGGTGACTCCCGAGCAGAATCCACAAGTCTACCGGCGCGTCGAGCCCATCGTGCGCGGCCTCACGCAGCGCATGGGCCTGCCGATGCCTAAGCTTTGGCTCATTGCCGATCCCTCGCCCAACGCGTTCGCCACCGGGCGCAATCCCACGCACGCCTCGGTCGCCTTCACCGAAGGCGTACTGCAGTTGATGAACGACAACGAAATCGAAGGCGTGGTGGCGCATGAGCTTGGGCACGTGCTGCATCGCGATATCCTGATCAGTTCCGTCGCCGCCATGATCGGGGCCGCCATCACCTTCCTCGCCCGCATGTCGTTCTGGTTCGGCCTGGGCGGAGGCGACCGCGACGACGACCGCCGCGGCGGCGGCATCGGCGCCATCTTCATGATGATCCTCGCGCCCATCGCTGCCGGCCTGATCCAGATGGCCATCTCGCGTTCGCGCGAGTACGACGCCGACGCTGCGTCCGCCAAATACGTCGGTTCGCCCTATCCTCTCATCAACGGATTACAGAAGCTCGAAGGGTGGTCGAAACGAATCCCCATGGACGCCACCCCCTCCACCGCACACATGTTCATCATCAAGCCGTTCAGCGGCGACGCCATCATGCGTTTGTTCTCGACGCATCCCTCGACCGAAGACCGCATCGCCCGCTTGCAGGCCATGCGATGACCGAAGTCAAAGTTAACCGTAGGGCCTCCGAACGGGTGGCCGCAGGACATCCCTGGATTTTCACCAGCGACATAACGGATCGCGCGCAAGCGCACGCGGGCACAGCCGTGAAAGTAATAGACCCGCGCGGCCGGCCTCTGGGCACAGCTCACTACAGCTCATCGTCGCAGATTGCGTTGCGCATGCTGACCGATCAGGTTCAGGAGATCGATCGTGATTTCTACCTCAGCCGCCTGCGCGCCGCCGAAGCGCATCGCCAAACCATCGTCCGTGACACGGACGCTTATCGCGTAGTCCACGCCGAAGCCGACCTGCTGCCCGCGCTCATCGTGGATCGCTACGGCGATTACCTCGCGATGCAAACGCTTGATCAAGGTATGGACGCCGTCAAGGAGACGATTGCTTCGTGTCTGGAAGAGATCTTCCATCCGCGCGGCATCGTGGCGCGCAACGACGCGGCGGTCCGAGCCAAAGAGGAGTTGCCCCTCGAAACCACAACGATGGCGGGCGAAGTTCCCCACTCCGTCTCATTGCGCATGAACGGCCTTGCCCTCACCGCCGATCTGCTGCACGGACAGAAGACCGGCATCTTTCTCGATCAGCGCGAAAACTATATCGCCACGGCCCTGTACGCGCAGAGCCATGCGCGCGGCGGCCGCGTGCTCGATTGCTTCACCTCTACCGGCGGCTTCGCGTTGCACTTGGCGCCAAAGTGCGAATCGGTCGAGGCCGTCGATAGCTCAGGCCCGGCGCTCGAACGAGCCCGCTCCAATTCCGCCGCGAACGGAATCGCCAACGTGGAGTTCCGCGAAGCCGACGTCTTCGAACTGCTCAATGCCTATAACAGCGCCCGCCGCGAGTTTGCGATGGTAGTCCTCGATCCGCCGGCATTCACCAAATCCCGCAAGAATCTCGAAGCCGCCGGCGGCGCCTACAAAGAGATCAACCTGCGCGCCTTGCGTTTACTCCCGTCCGGCGGCGTGCTTGTGACCTGTTCCTGCTCGCACCACTTCAGTGAGGCCGCGCTGCTTGAGGTGCTGGCGCAGGCATCGCTCGATGCTAAGCGCACGCTTCGCGTGCTCGAGCGCCGCACGCAAAGCCAGGATCACCCGATTCTGTTGACGGTGCCCGAGACGCTCTATTTGAAGTGTCTCGTGCTGGAAGTGGTCTAGCCCGGACGGTTCTCTTCGTTCCAGGATCGGCGCACATACCCCAACGGACGATTGCTCACTTCGAGATTGAGAGACCGGAAGCTCCTTACGGTATCATCGAAAGCGATGCCTCAGACCCTTTCGGCAAACGAGTACGAGGTTCTCGTTGAACAGGCTCCCATCATGGTCTGGCGCGCAAATACCAGCACTGAATGCGATTACTTCAATGACCGTTGGCTGCTGTTTCGCGGCAGAAGCTTGGAGCAGGAAATCGGTAATCAATGGGCCGAAGGCGTGCATCCACAGGATCTTGGGCTCTGCCTTGAGACCTACCTTAATTCTTTCGAGCGGCGTCAAGCGTTCGAAATGTATTATCGGCTCAGACGCGCCGACGGCCTTTATCGGTGGATCTTTGACCGCGGCGTTCCCTTCTTCGATAAGGATGGCGCGTTCCAAGGGTATATTGGCAGTTGCATCGACGTAACCGAGCGTATTGAAGCGCAACATGCCGCCGATAGCGCCAAAGAACGGGAGCTCGCGAAATTACGGGGATTGCTTCGTATCTGCAGTGCCTGCAAGAAAATCCGCAACTCCGTAGGCAATTGGGAGCAATTTGAGGCGTATATTGCAAACCATTCGGAGACCGACTTCACTCATTGCATGTGTCCCGACTGCACCAGGGTGGCCGTCCAGGGAATGGCGCAGTGAACCCGGATTCGGCCGCCGGCAATTCAGAAGCGCCAACCGGCAAAACCAGGAGAATTCTGCTTCTGGATGACGACAGCAATACGCTTTTCGTTTTGCATTCTGTCCTTGAGCAGACCAAAGCCCAGGTGATCGAGTGCGAAGATGAGCCATGCGCCGTTCGGCAGTGCAACGCGTTGGCCAAGAGCATCGACCTGCTCGTTGCCGATGTGATGCTTCAAGATAGTAGCGGTCCGGCAGTTGTGCGGAAGGTCAAACCCCTCCAGCCGTCCATGCGCCTTCTCTATATCAGCGGTTTTAGTTTGGCCGAGCTGCATCGCCGCGGTCTTTTATCCGCTACGGAGATGTCTCCCGGCCTGGTCGAATTTCTTCAAAAGCCGTTCTCTCCCGGAGAGTTTTTAGACAGCGTTGAAAGATTATTGCTCAACTGAACGGGCCCCCGTAGGAACAGAACCTGCGCGATCTTCAAGCTTCCGACCTCAGCCCATGTGCGCTTTCGCATGTCCGAATCAAACTACAGTGCGCAGGCCGAGATGTTTAACGAAGGGATCGAAATCTCGAGCGGCGTGCAGCAACTCATATCCATCCTCGATGCACCGGGTCGCAATTACCGTGTTGATCGTCTTGCGGACAGTAACACCGAGCCTTCGCAACGCTCGAAAGTTCTTCGCGGCTTGGATCGCGATTTCCTTGCCGCCTAATTCGACCATCATCAACGAGGTCAGCATTCTTCGGGCGACATTGAAGTCCCGCTCATCGTCAAAACCTTGAAGGACCTCGGTTAGAATCAAGTCGCCAATCGCCAACGGTCGCTGCACCAGTAAGCTGTCGAGTTTCTCGGTCTGCGGCGTCACAGCCCCTCTGAAATAATCAATCCATACGCTGGAATCGACGAGGATCAACCGTCGCTCCTCATCGCGTCGAGGTCGCCGCGCCAGCCGAGCTTACCGCGCAGTCGTCGAGTCCCTGCCTGCCCTCTCAGGCGGAGCAGGGTCCGCAAGCCCTCCTCCACAGCCTCACGCTTGGTGTTTAGTCCCGTCGCGCGCAGAACGTCCCGCATGAGCTTGTCGTCGATTACTATATTCGTGCGCATTGATGTGTATATCTATAGGCAATTATGCACACTCCCACCCGGGCAGCCAGCCTCGTCTTTGATTGCGGAGAACGGAAGACTCGGCCTCTCAAACTTCGCGAGCGCAGGCCGGATGCTTCATCTTGAATTCTTCGGCCTTGTCTAATCGCCGCCTGCCTGCGCGCTCCCCAGCACTTCAGGGCCGCCGCCTCCGTTGAAATCCTGACTGATCGTGCGCCCTTGTAGTCCGCGCCACTTGGTGAAGCAGTCCTTCACCACGCGGTAAATCGCGCCGCCGGTTCTGCACCAGCAGTTTGAGCCAGCTCCACGTTCCCTTTTGCGGGAAATAGATGCCGCGGAAGAAGAGGCGGGAAATCAGGTGGCTGATCTTATACGCGGCCGGCTCATCCGCAATCGAATCGAGCGCCCGCCCGATCGCCGCCGGGCTGTAGGAGTTCGCCCAGGCATACCGAACCTCATCCTGCACCTCCGGGATCGTGATCTTCAGCGGCGTGTGCGCCATGCGGAACGGCGCGAACTCCAGCCAGTGTTTCGGCCGCGTCAGCCGTCCTTCCTTTTCCAAGCCGGTCGTACAACGGCGTAGCGGGAAACGGCGTGATCTGTCCGAACACCGGCAGTCCCGGCGGCCAATCGCGAATCTGCGGCGAGGGTCCGCTCGGCCACGCCGGGCGTATCGTTATCCAGCCCGAAGATGAAGGACGTGATCGCGTAGACGTGGCGGCGCGCCAGCGCCTCCAGCACGCTGGCATAATCCGCCGGCTTGTTGAAGCTCTTGTTGACGCTGGCGAGATTGGCGGGATCGAGCGACTCCATCCCGATGAAGATCCATTTCCCGCCCGATGCCGCGATCAGATCGAGCAGTTCTTCGTCCTTGCAGCAGGTTGGCGCTGATCTGCCCCACCCACGACAACTCGCGCGCCGGCCGCGATGATGTCGCGCAAGCAGCGACTTGGTCCGCTTCACGTTGATCGCGAAATTATCGTCCACGAAGAAGACCGCCGCCTTGCCGCTCGATGCCGCGGGCGCGCTCCTTGATCCGCAGCAACTCGTCGACAATGCTCTGGTTCGACCGGAACCGGATCGAGTCGCCAAAGAAACCCGTCACCGTGCAGAATTCGCATCCATACGGGCAGCCGCGGCCGGATTCGATCGGGATGATGTGAAAGGTCTCCCACGCGGCCCCGAAGTGCCGCATCAACGGCCGGAAGAAGCCCGGAATGCGGTTGAACTGCCGCAAGTCGATCGAGTCCCAGGGAATCGCCGGGTAATCCTGCAAGCTCGGCTTGCGCTCCTGCCCGAACGCATCCACGGGAGTGTAGATTTCCTTGAGTTCGCCCCGCGCCGCGTCCTCCACGATGCGCGGCCAGGTTTCGTCCGCCTCGCCCAGCGCCAGCGCGTCCGCGTGACGCGGTCCGCCATCCCGCCCCAGCGCCTCGTCGGGAACTTCCGTCACATGGGGTCCGCCCATCACCACCGGAATGCCGGCGGCGCGCAAGGCATCCGCCACGCGATACGCTTTGGCGATCATGCGTGTCATGGCGCCGATTCCCGACCAGCCCGATCTTCTGGTCCAGCGCGAACTGCACCAGTTCGGCGTCGCGTCATCGGTTGCGTGTTGCCGTCGATCAGGATCACCTCATGGCCGCTGGGCGTCAGAGCCTGCAGCAGGAACATCCAGAGGTGCGGCATGAAATTCTGCGTGACCCCGTTGTCGGGATTGTAGAGGAGGATTTTCACGTACTCGCCAGGCCAGCGCGGGAGGCCGCTGGCGCTTACCTTTCTCCGGCAAGTAGTCCGAATTTTGTCGGCCGGATGCGAGCAAATTAACATCCGGGCAAGGATTTCGTGTCGGTTGCACATAGTTTATCATCGGTTTCGATCCGCGAGACAACGTCGGCGCGACTATCTTCGGTCTAGGCGGAATTGAGGCTGCTACTTTGCTTCGCGGGCGGCACATGGCAAGTCTGCGCGGATCCCCCCGAGAAACCGTGTCTCATGCCGCCCGCGCTAAAATCAAAGGAGGGTACATCGGGTGCATTCTCACTCCCACGCGCACCATCACCACCACGGCGAAACCGGCAGTCGACTGAAATGGTCTTTAGCAGCCACCGGCGCGTTCGTCATTATTGAAGTCTACGCAGGCTTTCGCGCACACTCGCTGGCTCTTCTTTCCGACGCAGGGCACAACTTTACCGATGCGCTTGCTCTTTTTCTCTCCTGGTTCTGCTTCTACTTGCAAGCCAAGCCGGCCGACGAAACCAAGACGTATGGATACCACCGCGCCGGCGTGCTGGCGGCATTTATTAATGCCATCACTTTAGTTGTGCTCTCGGCGTGGATCGTCTATGAAAGTGTTGCGCGATTGCGTCATCCGGAACATGTTGAAGAGACCGTAATGCTGGCTGTGGCCGCTCTGGCCCTCATTATGAACGGCGGCATAATGCTTTCGCTGCGGGGCGCCAGCAAGAACGATATCAACGTGCGTAGCGCGTTCGTGCATATGCTGGGCGACGCTCTCGGTTCCGTCGCGATCATGGCGGGCGCGCTCATCATCCGCTTCACCGGTTGGGAGCGGGCAGACCCTGTTCTTTCCATCGTCATCGCCGGCCTTATCGTCTGGACGGCTTGGGACATTATTCGCGAATCGCTCAACATCCTCCTCGAAGGCCTTCCACGCGGCATCGATCTCAATCATGTTGGCGCCTCGATGAAAGACGTCGCCGGGGTGCTGGGCGTGCATGATCTCCACATCTGGAGCCTGGGCTCCAGCACCCACGCCTTGAGCTGCCACGTGCTCATCGAAGACGTGCCGCCCTCCGCGAGCGATATCATTTTGCGCAGCTTGAACCACCTGTTGGCTGACCGTTATCGCATCTTCCATACCACGGTGCAGTTCGAACACGTCAGTTGCGGCATTTCCGAAAATGGATGCGCCATTCCCGTGTCCGCCGAGGAGCATCATCACCACTAGCGAGAGATCTCGCTTCAGGAGTTTTTCGGCTGCGGCAGGTGGGTAGCGAGCGCGCTTATGTTTAAAGCCCTGTCGGACGCGCTGTGCGGCTTAGTGCCCGCGCGCTTCGCTTTCGCGTGGAGAGTCCTACCCCGATTAGCATCAGCATCGTCGATGCAAGGAACAGGGCGGTTGGCTCGGGTACGCGGGCCGGTATGCTGGCGATGATTACTGTGCCCGTCAGTGAGCCGGTATTGGCGTATGTCGCAGGATCGAATATGCTGACCGGGACAATCTCTTCTCCGGCTGCGCAAACGAGACTCTGGTTGGTTGCCGCATCGCAATAGTATTGTTCGCCGGAACCAAAAAGGCCAGTTCTCTGGAAGAGCAAGTAACCTGCGTTTGCAGCGCCGAAATCAAAAAGGAGATCTGTAGCACTGGCTGTGAGGTCGCTATCGAGTTGGGAATCGGAATCAACCGAATTGCTTCCGCTTAATGGTCCCTCCAGATTTAAAGTGGCGCCCTGATTGGTCAACATCAAATTCCAATCGACGATATCGGTAATGGCCAATGTTCCCGTATTGCCGTCGGTTTCGATAAAGCCGGTGACGGTGGCAGTGCCGATTGTACGGGAGATATCGTACGTAATATCGGCTTTAGCTACAAACGTCAATGTGGCCACAAAAACGACGGCGTGGAAACACGATCTCGTCATGCTAGTCCTCCGGTGGAAGTTGCTCTTAACCCCAGCTGAGCGAATCCAGCAAGCCGATAGCCATTTTAGGACGGCGGAGACTGCATCTGGGCGCCTATGGCAAACTGCGCTACAGGCGGCAGAAAGTCTCTTAAATGCATCATTTAACTAAGAAGCCTATGTCCCCCAACAAACACGAAATCCGGTTTTTGTTGGTATGCTCGGCTCGGCCGGTTACTGCCGGAGACCGGATGCCGGGGCAAAAAAGGACTACGGTGCAATGGATTACATCAGCCTGGGGGTGTTCGCCCAATAACTCACTGGCGTCTGAGCATTTGAATTTGAAAGCCCCAGCGGACGGATTCCTTCTCTTCGTGTGACCTGTTAAAGGGTACAATTCCCGTGTGGCTCGCGTCTTGATGGTTTCATCCGAGGCGGCGCCGCTCGCGAAGACGGGCGGGCTGGCGGATGTTGTCGCCGCGTTGCCTTCGGCGCTGCAGGAATTTGGCGATCGGGTGGCTGTCGTGATTCCGCGGTACGGGTCGATCGATCTGCGCGGCGCGCGGCGCGTTTACGACTCGCTGCCTGTCTACTTAGGCGCCGACCGGTATGACACGGAGGTGTTCCAGGCGGCGGAAGAGTTCCCTCTATACCTTGTCGATTGCCCGCCGCTGTTCGGCCGCAAGGGGCTCTACGGTGAATCGGGCGTCGATTATCCGGATAATCACATCCGCTTCGCGGTCTTTTGCCGCGCAGCGCTGGGCGTGGCGCGCAATCTGTTTCGTTGCGATATCCTGCATTGCCATGATTGGCAGGCCGGATTGGTCCCCACCTATTTGAAGAGCACCTACGCCACTGACCCTACGTTTTTCGGTGTGAAGACGCTGTTCACGATCCATAACCTGGGATATCAAGGATTGTTTCCGTTGGCGGCGTTGGCGGAAGCGGGGCTGGACCCCGCGCTCTATCATCCGGGCGGCCTGGAGTTTTTCGGACGGGTGAGCTACATCAAGGGCGGAATCGAGTTTGCCGATGCACTCAATACGGTGAGCCCGACTTATGCGCGCGAGATCCAGACGCCCGAGCTCGGCTTCGGACTCGACGGCGCGTTGCGCGCGCGCTCGGCGGTACTTTCGGGCATTCTTAACGGAGTGGACTATCGGGAATGGAGCCCGGACGTGGATTCCCTCCCTCCCGCGAACTATTCAGTGAATGATCTGAGCGGCAAGGCGGTGTGCAAAGAACATCTGCTGCGAGAGTTCGGGCTGCCGGCCGAGGCCATGGCACGGCCGTTGATCGGGATCGTTTCGCGCTTCACCCGTCAGAAAGGCGCCGATCTCATTGCGGAAGCCGCGAGCGGCATCGTGGAGGCGGGGGCGTATCTCGTGGCGCTGGGGTCTGGCGAGCCTGAGTATGAGGAGCTGTTCCGGCGCATGGCCTCCGATTATCCTGGCCGCATCGCCGTGCGAGTGGGCTTCGACAATCGGCTGGCGCATCTCATCGAGGCCGGGGCTGATCTCTTTCTGATGCCGAGCCGCTACGAGCCGTGCGGCCTGAATCAGATTTATAGCTTGCGTTATGGGACGGTACCCGTAGTGCGCGCCACGGGCGGCCTGGATGATACCATCGATAGTGAAACCGGGTTCAAATTCGCCGATTACTCGGCGGAGGCACTGCTGGGTGCGGTTCGCGAGGCGTTGGCGGCATTTGGGGACCGGGACGGCTGGCGTGAAAGAATGCGCGCCGGCATGCAGCGCAATTTTTCGTGGAAGGCTTCGGCGGCTCAATATTCGGCGCTCTACCGCCGGCTGCTGGGGGCGGTATGAATCTTTTCGTTGGGCTGGGATTCTAATATTTAGGAGAAAAAATGGCAGGTCCGAATACTTTGACGTTTACCGATGCGGCTTTCGATCAGGATGTGCTGCGGTCGGATGTACCGGTTTTGGTGGACTTTTGGGCGGAATGGTGCGGCCCATGCCGGCAGATCGCGCCCGCGATCGATGCGCTCGCTACCGAGTATGCCGGGAAAGTAAAGATTGGCAAGCTCGACGTGGATTCGAATGGCGGTACCGCCATGCGCTATAACGTGCGCGGGATCCCGACGCTGCTGTTGTTCAAGGGCGGCCAAGTGGTGGAACAGCGCGTGGGCGCGGTTGGCAAGTCCGAACTGCAAAAGATGATTGACGGGCATGTCGACGTTAATGCGAACAAGGGCGCTCCCGTAGCGCCACAGACGCAGAAAAACGTCGAGCCTCCCGTTCCGGTGAGCGCGGAAAAGGTTTGAACGTAATTTAGAGCGAGAGGGGCCGGGGGCTTGACCGCTTCCCGGCCCTTTTTGTTCCTATGGGGGCCCGAACTGCGGTATCTTTGACAGATCATGGAACCCCGTCCCGCAACCGCGCCCCGGCGCGCGGAAGTCTATAATAAATCCCGCTTATTTCTTGTGAGCTTGCTGGCGCTATTTACGGCAGGCGTGGCGGCGTCGCTCCGCGCCAGCGTGGCTGACGATCTACAGCGCATCTTTCTCGATCCGATCGATAAGGCCCGCTCGGGCGAAATGATCGGCGCCATTCTTGGCGTACCCTTTCTCGGGTTCGCAATCACCATCGCGATTGGTAGTCCCGCTGCTCGACGCGATCGGCATGGGGCTGTTGTTGCCACTCTCTGGGGTCTGCTTCATCGGCGGGACGTTGACCATCGTGTTCGCCGGTTCGCTCGCGTCGGGGCCTGATGTGTACTACGTGTTGTATATCGGCGCGGTAATCACGGGCATCGGCTGGGGACTGGTCGAAACGGTGGTCAATCCGCTGTGCGCGTCCCTCTATCCGGCTGAAAAGGCCGCGCGGCTGAACACCCTGCACGCATGGTGGCCCGGCGGATTGATCGCGGGCGGGCTGCTGGGATACGGTCTGAGCCAGACGGCGGCAACGTTGGCAAACAAAGCTGGCGCTGATCCTGATTCCCGCGGTGGCGGTGGTGGTCTTATGCATCGGTGTGAAATTCCCGCCGACGGAGCGCGCCGCGTCCGGCGTTTCCTTCGGACGTGATGTTTCGCGAGTTGCTGAATCCCATGTTCCTGGTGCTGTTCTGCTCGATGTTTCTGACGGCCGCGAGCGAATTGGCGCCGGGACAATGGGTGGATCTGGCGCTTACGCGCACGGTCCATATGCGCGGGCATCCTGCTGCTGGTCTATGTGAGCGGCATCATGTTCGCGGCGCGGCATTTCGCAGGCCCGATAGTGCATAAGCTGTCGGCGATCGGGCTGCTGTGGTGTTCGTGCCTGTTGGCGTCGCTGGGTTTGGTGGCGTTGAGCTTCGCCGATTCGCCGGTGACAGGCGTTTTGGCGGCAACGTTGTGGGGCGTGGGCGTATGCTACATGTGGCCCACGATGCTCGCGACCGCGTCCGAGAGATTCCCGCACGGCGGCGCGCTGCTGATGGGCTTGATGGGAACGGCGGGTACGCTCTCCATTAATTTCGTGCTGCCTGCCATGGGGCGTATCTTCGACGCGAAGAAGATTGAGGCGGCGGGTGGCGTGGCGGCTTTCAACGCGCTCTCCGGCGAGAGGCTCAATCAGGTTCTAGGCATTGGCGTCGCAGGCTTCGTTCCGCGCGGTGGCGGCGCTGCCCGCGATTCTGCTCGTGGTGTTTGGCGCGATCTGGTTATATGACCGGTCGAAGGGCGGCTTTAAGGCCGTGCGGTTGGGTGAGTAAGGTTCGCGTAACAACTTAGGCGTCGGGCTAGCTGTTAAAATCCATTTACGGCAGCGGCCGCTCTCACCGTGCTCCACAGGGTTTTCAAAGCATTCCAATACCGCGATTTTCGCCTGATGTGGATCGGCGCATGCACATCCAGCATCGGAAGCTGGATGCAGATCATGGCGCAGGCGTGGCTGGTCTATAACATCAGCCATCACGATGCATTTCTGTTGGGGCTCGATGCGTTCCTCGGCAATATCCCGGTGTTTCTGTTCTCGCTGCTTGGCGGAGCTATGGCTGACCGGTTCGACCGCCGCCACGTGCTGCTCGGCTCGCAGTATGTGCAGATGGCCGATGCTACGCTCCTCACCGTGCTGGTATTCACTCACACGATACAGGTGTGGCACGTGTTGACGCTTTCTTTCATTTCCGGCTTGGCGCAGGCTTTCGGGGGGCCGGCTTATCAGGCGCTGATTCCGACGTTGGTGAATAAGGAGGATATGCCCAACGCCATCGCGCTCAACTCCATTCAGTTCAATGTGGCGCGCATCCTCGGGCCAACTCTCGGAGGCATTGCGATGGCCGACTTCGGCGATGCCTGGTGTTTCGGGCTGAACGCGCTCTCGTTCCTGGCGCCGATTATTTCTCTCAACATGATCACGACTCGTTTCTCGCCGGTCAAGACTGGCGAATCGATTCTGGCGAGTATTAAGGATGGAATCCGCTATGTCCGCCGGCAGGAGGGTATGGAGTCCCTTATGGTGCTGGCGTTTTGCATGACTGCGCTCGGCATTCCGATGCTGACGTTTCTGCCGGTATTTGTGCGCGACATTTTTCACGGCAGCAGCATGGTGTACACGTTCTTCCTGGTGTGCTCGGGGTTGGGATCGATTGTCGGATCGTTGAGCGTAGCCGCAATGGGCAACTCGAAACGCAAGGGACTGATCGCGCTCTGTATGCTGATGTGTCTGGGTGCGGGAATCTCCGGATTCGCGCTGTCCACGTCGCTAGCTGTGAGCGGGCTGATGCTGTTCCTTTCGGGCGCGTCTCTAATTTCGGTCTTTGCGACGGTGAGTTCGCTGGTACAGGTGATCATCAGCAACGAGATGCGCGGACGCGTAATGAGCGTCTACAACGTGGCGTTCCGGGGAGGAATGCCGCTAGGAAACCTGGTGATCGGTTGGGTCGTCCAACACCTTTGTCCAGCGCCGGTAGCGCTGGCGGTGAATGGCGTGCTGTTGATGGCGCTGGCGCTGTATTTTCTGTTTTCGCATCGGCGCATCGCGACTCTTTAGCGCACGCTGGCTCGAATACAATCAGGACAGGTAACAATCGTATGCTTCCCGTGCTCCTCATGGCCGGATTCTTCGTGGCCGGACCGTCCCCTCTCGACGCTGCGCGCGACGCGCAGGATCGTCCCGCGCTTGAACGCATCGCGGCGGAATACTCCGCGGCCGCCGACAAGGCGCCTAACGATGCCGAGGCGCAATATCGCGCGGCGATGGCGCTCTCGTATCTCGCCGAGGTCGCGCTGGAGGTCAAGGACAAGAAACTGGCGGAGGATGCGGCCAGTCGCGGCATCAAGCCCGCCGAGCGCGCGGTCGCATTGAAACCGGATGCAGCGCGATACTACGTGGCGCTGGGCACGTTGTACGGTCAGGTAATTCCCGCCAATGTGTTGATGGGTCTGAGTTACGGCAAGAAGTGCAAAGACGCGATTCAGAAGGCGATCGAGAAAGATCCCAAGCTTGCCTCCGCCTACGAAGCGCGAGGAGTTGGCAATTACTACCTGCCGCAGCAACTGGGCGGTGGTTTCGAAATGGCGATTGCGGATTTTCACAAATCGATCGAGCTCGATCCCAAGCGCGCGGAATCATATCTCTGGCTGGGCCTGAGCCTGCGCAAGGAGAACAAGAACGCCGAGGCGCGGCAAGCGTTCCAGAAGGCTCTTGAGATCGATCCGAACCGGGTGTGGATCAAGCAGCAGTTGGAGAAGACGCCGGCGCAATAAGCGGTTCACTCCGCGTGCCGCATGTTACCTTTATTCCAACCGGATGAACATTCTCTTTATCGGGGACATTTTTGGTTCCCCGGGGCGGCGTATTGTCGCCGATCACCTGGAAGACATCGTTAAGACCAATTCAATCGATTTGGTTATCGCCAATGCGGAAAATTCCGCTGGCGGATTTGGCATCACGCCCTCCATCGCGGAAGATCTCCTGGCGCTCGGCATCGACGTGCTCACCAGCGGCAATCATGTTTGGGATAAGCGGGAAATCTTCGATTATCTGGGGCGGCAGCCGCGTCTGTTGCGGCCGGCAAATTACCCGCAGGGGCCTGGCAAAGGAGCCATTGCAATCCGCGCGCGGAATGGCGTAGAATGCGCCGTATTCAACCTGCAAGGCCGCACTTTCATGACGCCCATCGACTGCCCGTTTCGCGCCGCGGACCGCATGCTCGCCGAACTCGATCCCGCGATTAAAGTGAAGTTCGTCGATTTTCACGCCGAAGTCACCAGCGAAAAGGTTGCCATGGGCTGGCATCTCGATGGGCGGGTTTCAGCCGTGGTGGGAACGCACACGCATATCCCCACTGCGGATACGCGCGTGCTGCCCGGCGGTACCGCTTATCAAACTGACTGCGGGATGACGGGACCATACGGTTCTGTCATCGGCGTCGACACCGCGATCGTCTTGCAGAGATTTCTTACCGGGTTGCCCGTGCGCATGGAAGCCGCGAAGCACATGCCGGAGCTTCATGCGGTGATTGTGGATGTGGACGAGGCCACGGGCAGGGCTGCGGGCGATGCGGCGGCACGCGATCATGGGAGAGTAGATGGATTTTTCCAGTCCCGTACCGGATTCCACGGCCTTCTATATTCAGGAGTTCGGCGCCCTGCTGTTCGGGATGGTGTTTCTGTTCCTGTGGCGGCAATCGCGCGTGGTATATTTCGGGCTTTGGGCGATCGCGTGGTTGTTGCGCTTGATCGCGGCGATCTTCGGTTATGCGCTGCTCAGCTCAGGTTCGGGAGCGTGGCTGGCGCCCTATGCGGTGTTCGAGTTCGGCTTCGTGATCGTGCTGGTGGCGGCGGCTCGCGCGGGCTTCGCGTCGGACATGAAAGATTGGCGAACAGTGCTGCGGCTGATCGCCATTCTGCCGATCTTCGTGGCGCTGGTTTACGCGCTCGGATTCCTATCGCATCTGGAGGCGTATCACGCATCGCACGCGCTGGCGCTATCGTTCGTCTACTTTTATAACTTCATCACCCTGCGCCGCAATGAAGGCCTGGGCGGCCGGATCTTCCGCTTCTCGCTCTTCGTGCTGGCCGCCGCGTTTCTTGAACACGCGATCATTTTTATCTACCTTTACAATGCGGGCAACGCCCCGCAGTGGGCACTATACTTGCACCACGAGAGCTACTATGATTTCACTCTCCACTGCGTGCTCGCGTTTTCCGCCATGGCGATGTGGAGCGAAACGCAGATCGACCGCATTCGGGAGCTGAGCGACGAACTGGACCATGTGCGTCGCGAAAACAAGCGTACGGGCGACCTCGATGGTCTCACCGGCCTGCAGAATCAGACCGCGCTCGCGCGCCGCATCGAGAGCGGCGGCGAATTTCCGGGAGTGGTGGCGGTCTGCGACATGGATAATTTCAAGGAAATCAACGACCGCTTCGGACACCTGGTGGGCGACGAGATCCTACGTAATATCGGCAATCTGCTGCACGCGTCGATCCGGCATGAAGATGAGGCATTTCGCTGGGGCGGCGACGAGTTCGTCATCCTGTTCCTGAATCAGTTGCCCGATGTCGCGGGCAAGCGTATGGCGGAACTGGAAGCCCGGCTGCACGAGTTTCGCGTGCGCGGCTTCGGGACGCTGCCGATGTCGGTGAGTTGGGGAACCGCCGATGCGCGGGGACGCGTGCTGCGGGAGGCATTGGATGAGGCCGACCAGCGGATGTATTCGGTTAAGCGATCACGCGCCAAGGAAGCTGCGCGGCGAGTGTAAACTGGTCGCCGTCGCCAGTTACAAGGCTCGGCTACTTAATGGCTACGGTGGCGCGATAGGCGGAAAAAGCGTCCGGGTCCGCCACATTGCCGTTGAGCACCAGCGCGAGAATCGTCTGAGTGGACGGCGCGGTAATCATCGGAATCTGAACGTTTACCTGCCACACGCCCACAAGTCCCGGCGCCAGGCCCGAATACTTCACGAAGTTGCCGCCGTTCGATTCGCCCGGAAGCAGCGGGGTCTCGTCGACGTAGCCTTGAGTCCCGAGATAGACACGCAGAGACGCCGGGGCGGGGATTGCACCGGTGGCCGGAGTGCCGTCCGGCGGAGCGCCTGGAACGTAGCCCACGCCTGTGGCGAATATCTGAATTATCGATCCTCGCAATGCGGGGTTGGTTCCGCTATTCAAGCTGCTGTCTTGATTAAGAACGCAGGCTTGGCGCAACGCGCCATTCGACGTATCGCACATGAATAGGCCCGTGGCTACGGGTTGCATCGGAATCGAGCCCGCGCCGAGTACCTGTCCGGTGGAGGTCTGGAGCACCTGTGCGTCTACCGAGCCGGATATCGGCGCGCCGTTCGGAACCTGGAAATTGATTTGCCCCGGGCTCACATAATCGAGCGGAACGGCCGTGCCGTTCAATATTAGTTGAATGCCGCCGAGACTTGTCGGCCAGGTCGAATTGCTATTGGCGGCAGTGGCGCCGCCAAAAGTATTGGACGCGTTCAACGGTTTGAGAGTGCCGATCATACCTGGCGCGAGAAAGGGCTTGTCGGCGGCGAAGCTGGCGCCATTCAAGTAGTTGATGCCCGGGAAAAACACGGAAACACGATTGGCGCCGTCGGCCAGCACGAGATCGCCGTACTGATCCTGGGCGAGGGCGAGAGGGGGCACGCTGGAGAGCCGTCCATTGATCGTGATCAGGGGCTGAATCGGCGTGGCATCGAGAGGCGTCTGGTTGAAAAGCAGGGTTTCGTATTTTGGATATCGAACCGCTGTATTGGCGCGCGTATTGGCTACCCAGACTTCGCCGGTGGTCTGGTTTACGAAAACGCCTTCCGCCCCGCTGGTCGGCAGAGTGAGACCTGCGCCTTGCCCGGCTGACAACGTTTGCGTGGAGTTGGGGTCGCCGAAGATCTGGATGCGGCTGTTGCCTGAATCGGCAACGTAGAGTTGACCGGAGCTATCGCAGGCGATGTGGTGCGGCTGATTAAAGCTCACCGAACTCGAACCCGCGGCGATGGACGTGAAGTTAGGCTGACCGAACACCTTCGTGGCGGCGATTCCATTGTCCGTGCCGCCGGTGAACGTCCCGTTCCCAGTGAATTTGAAATAGAGCACGCGATTGTGCGCCTGGTCCGAAACCAGAAGCCCGTTCGTTCCGGAAATCGCCACCCCATAGGGCGAAGACATGGTCTGGCTGCTCGGGTCGGTAATGGAGGAAAAGAAGCCGGCTTGACCTATAACCAGATCGGCTTGGGGCATCTGTCCCGCCGGCGTGGAAAACGGGGCGGGGAAGCGCAACACGCGTCCATTGCCGGAATCGGCGACATACAGAGCGCCGTTCGAATCCACCGTGATTCCCTTGGGAGCGCACAAGCTTGAATTATTGGGTTGTGCGCGGTCCCCGGTGGGGTAATTACAGAGCGAGGTGGCGCCGTCCGGCTGCCCGATTACGATATCCGCAGGCGCGCTCATTTTCAGGCTTCGCATATCTTTATATCCCAGGATGCGGTGATTTCCTGGATCGGAGACATAGAGATGGGGAACGCTGCCGGTGGAGTCGATTGCGATGCCGGCGTCGGCTATTTCTTGGTTACCCGAGACCCCTGTGACAAATTCAAACTCGCGGCCCTCCAGCAGGTTGATGGAACCGGTATTGAAGCGGTCCTGTCCCAGCACGCGAGTGGCGTTGCCCAGAGTATCGCTGTTTGGAAAGACCTGCAACACGGTGACGCGGTTATTGAGGGTGTCCGTCAGGTAGAGCTCATTGGTGGCTTGCAGGTAGAAGACGCTGGTAGGATCGGCCACCGTGCTGGCCGAAGGAGGCGGCGTAACGGTGGTAGAGGTCGCAGCGCCATTCGGTCCGCGATTGGCAAAAGAGGTCTGACCGAAAAACGCTGTCGCCTGAGGTGAGTAGGACGTATTCGGATCGGGCCACTGGGCGTACGGCGGAAAGATAAGGATACGGTGGCTCTGCGAATCGGTCACGCCCACGCTCTGGTCTGGAAAAAAGAAAACACCGGTGGGCGAGGCCATGACCGTTTCCTGAATCTGCGCGGTTGTAGGTTGAGGATTCGATGGCGAAAAGACGCCAATGATCCGCGTGGCCGACATGCCGCCGGGTTGGAATGGAGGCGTAAAAACCAGCACCCGCCCCGGAAGGCCAGTGACGCCATCGTCGGTGACGTAAAGTCGGCCGGCGGCATCGAACGCAATGCCGCCGGGAACATTGAACTGGTTGCCAATCACAGCGCTTGCCTGATTGTTGGTTAGCGCCGTATAACTACTGGTGAGGTTCGGCTGTCCAATAACCGTGTCGGCCGAGCCATTCGACCCTGAAGATCCGCAGTTGCTGCACGCGAAAGACGAGGCAGGGAAGCGCACCACCCGATTGTTGCCGGGATCGGTGACCCACAGATTCGGCGGGCTCTGGGAATCAAATTCCAGATAGCTTTGTGAACCGGCTAGGCGCAAGCCTTGCGCGCTCAGCGAGCCGGTATAGTTCGCCGTATTCGATGTCAAGCTCGGCTGCCCCAGCCAGAGATCCGGGACGATGCCGCCGGTTTGATGGGAAAGCGGCGAACGATAGCGGAGAATTCGATTATTTCCGGTATCCGTAACAAAAAGATCGCCATTCAGCACCGCAAGCCCAACGGGCTGGTTCAATCCGGTCGAGAATGTACTCGATCCCCCGCCCGGTCCGGTGGAGTAAGCGTCGGGCTGGCCGATAATCAGGTCCGCCGGTTGCCCATTGGTGAATCCGCTGGCGCTTTTCCATGCCATTACGCGATTGTTGCCGGTATCCGCAACGTAGATGCTGGGGGGTGAGGTCGAAGTATCTAGCACCAATCCCTGGGGATAGTAGAACTCACGACCGTCCACCCAATTGGGATTAGCGGTGCCCGATTGGAGGTTCGGCTGGCCGAGAAATCGAGAGGCCGTCGGATTCAATGCAATCTGTGAAAATGCCGCGGTGGCGCACGTAAAGAGCAAGCCGAATAAAAGAAGACACTTAAGTTTCATTGATGGTTCCAGGCAGGCGCGACGCGAGACGCTCCTTTAGAGAATACCAAAAGGACGTAATCGCCGGAACATTAGAAGGACTGCATGGGGGTTTCCCCCTAGGGTTTCCGCCACTGGCGCCGGGGCTGTGGATGGAGCCTTTGGCAGCACGGTTTAGCCCACCGCGTGGATGTGTTGCGCACGGATCGGAAGGTACTTATAACGCGGTCCGCCGTTGGTACATTCGGAATGTGCCTCGGCGAACCGCGCGGGAAACCAGTTGTTACCGGATCATCAAGTCCGCGATGCTGTCGTCCGAAGCATATAAACCGCCACCCGCGATCCGCACGCTCCGCGATCCTATGGTGAGGGTTGATAGAGCACTCCAGTTCGCAACCGTCGGCGAAACGGCGACGGTGCGTACCAGCGTATCGTTCACATAAAGGCTGAACGAAGTATTGATCCACTTGATACTAATCTTGGCGACAACGCCTTTGCCGAAGATCTGATCTGCTTGCCCGGAAGGAATAGCGTACAGCGCGGAAAAGCCCTGTGCACCGAAGACGAATTGCAGTTGTCCACCCGTCGTGTAGGTGGCAAAAATGAACCGGGAAGTCGATGCATCCATCACTTCAAAAGCCGTGCGCATGTTCAGGTATGGCAATGCCGACCGTTCCGCGAATGAATAGGACGACTTCAGAAGGAATGAGATTTCACTCGCGGTGTCGAAGACCTGCTCGAAGCCACTTCCTCCAAAATTGACGAAGGCCACGTCAGTGTTTTGTGCACTACTCTGATGAAATGCAACCCCGTCGCCGCCAATTGCGGGAGCAAACGCCACGTACCCGGCGCCCCGGACGGTCAAAGAGCCGAGCCAACCGGCGGGGCAAACACTAGGCGGAACAGCGGCGCCATTCTTAAGGATGCCTATCTCCTCGGTGTTGCCCCTGAAATAAAACTTTGGAGTCGGATCGATCGTCTCCACCGTACTCTTGCTACTGCCCTGAACCGAAGCCGAAAGCGTCACCGATTCCAAAACCGAGACCGTGTCAGAGGCGGTCGCTTGAAACGTGAACCCGTTGGATGAAATGGCGACAGAACTCGGGATTTTGAGATCGGGAGAACTGCTCTTCAGGCTCGCGGTCAGTCCCCCCGGAGGAGCCTGCGCCGACAAATATGCGACACACGTCGCTGTCTGATCCGGAATGATCTTTGCAGGCGTACAACTCAGGGAACTGACCGAGTAGCTAGCCGAGGATGCGGATGAGATTGTCACGCTTGCGGATTTGCTGACCGCCCCCGCGGTCGCCAAGATGTTAGATGTCTGGGGAGGGGTGGAACTTGCCGTTCCAACCGCGAAGGAAACGGAAGTCCGGCCCCACGAAACTTTGACTGACGCCGGCACACTCAATCCGGCGCCACTTGTCGAAAAGCCGACGGCAACCCCGTCAAGGGCGCCGCTGCTGTAAGCGAAGCTACGCATGTAAAGGAAGCGCCGACTACAACGGAAGTCGGGCCACAGGTGAAGGAACTTAATGTCTGTCCTGCTGCTACGCCGACGAAGCCGGCGATTATGAACACACATCTAGTGACGGCGTGAGTTGATGTCATAGATTGTCCCCCGATGACGCGCAAGAAGAGTTAGTCCCAAATCAGCAGGCGCGTAGCTACATTGGGATTAGCAGCAAGAAAGCCGATTATAGAAGTATTAAAATGAACTGTCAACCGAAAATAATAGTACCGTTGGTATGTATCATCCGTATTATTGTGGGGAATTTACCCTAGGACTAGATAGTGCAACGAGTACAGGAGGTTTCAAAAAATCCAGTGGAGAGTCTACCGCGTCGGGGAGGCTTCTGAGTAACTTATCGGCCGCAAGTTACTAGAACCTGCCTGAATCTGCTGATGGAGCACTGCAATCTGAAGGAAGGATCTAACGGGAGCAAACAAGTGGGGCGGAACTACTGATTTATGCGGGGACGATTTTTGAGGAGTTTCGGGAAGAAACGTTTCCCTGGAGGAGAAGTTTCCTTCGCCCCCAGGGAAAGGAGTTCAGATTCTATGCGTCTTTCGGCGTACCTTCAGCGCCGCGAGCCCCACGAGCGTACCAAACAACATAATGCTCGCAGGTTCGGGGACACTCGCAACCGAGGAGATCTGGAAGTTCGCCTGGATCCGGCCAACCCCGCTGAAATTCAGGCTTGCCGCGCTCGAAAGAGATCCCGATGTACCGACAGGGTTGGCAAACGTTCCCGAGGCGCTGTCCGAGAGACCCGTCAGACCCAAAAAGGCGCCGATCAAAGTACCCGCGGGAACAGCGTTCGAGCCGTCGGCAAAGGCGGCGAAGTCGGTTGTACTGGCAGCGATGGCCGTGTCGTTCACAGTCGAAGCCGAGAGCACAAAGTCGAAGCCCTCACAACCTTCGCCACCCGTACAGTAGTCAGTATCGGTAAACTCCGTGAAAAGCGTACCGGGCCCGGTACTGGCTGCCTCGATTTGATTCAAATCCTGCAACGTCGGAAGGCTCGCATTCAATCCTCCGACTCCGGTTGCGTTAATCGTAAACTGCGCGAGCGACCCCGTTACCTCCAAAGTTGTATGCGGGGCAAGAAACGCGGGAAAGACGAGTCCCCCGCACGTTCCTGTACACGTGACGATGCCAAGATCACTCACGTCGACGGTTGCCGTTGTGCCGCCTCCGGCATCGAGAAAGAGCTCCGTTTTCACGACGGCTAAAGCCTGCGAAGCTGTCATGATGAAAAGCCCTGAAAGTAATACGAGTTGCCGTTTCATGTCAAAATCTACCCTCCATTAAGACACCCTGTTCCTGTTCACTTAGCGCCAAACAGCACCTGAGCCGCTACGCCGGCTTCCGGGACTTTGGCGTTTCTTTTCGACGCAACGTTAAATACTGCTCGGCCCTGTTCTATATTGCCGTTCTTTCCATATGCAAGAGCAAGATGGTACTTAGGTACAACATCATCGTCACCAGCCGCGGCGCGTTCCAAATATGGAATAGCGGCGTGGTATAGACCTTTGCGATAGAGGATCCAACCAAGCGTATCGGCAAATGCCGGGTCGCTCGGAGCCAACTTTACTGCACGCTCGGCATAACTAAGGGGTTGATCCAAGTCATTCGACTGCTCCGCCAATAAGTACGCTAAGTTATTAAGTGCGTCCGCGTTGTCCGGCTGTAATTCGACCACTTTGCGGAAATGCTCGGTTGCGGCCGTTTGCTTTCCTTGAAGCGTCTCGATGTTGCCCAGCCAGAGAAGGGCCTTCGCATTCCGGGGATCGAAGAGCTACTACCGAATCGAGTTGCCCGACCGCGGCGCCCCAATTCCTGTCGAGCGCATCGAGCTGCGCCAGCGCGAAATGCGCTCCAGCAAATTCCGGATCTGACGCTGCGGCCGCGTTGAACGCCGCCCGGGCCGCGGTACGATCTCCCGCGCCCCACATGGTAAATCCGAGAAACTCCTGCACGGGGGCGGACTGTGGCTGCATTCTCGCGTACGCCTTCACTTTCGCTACAGCAGCGGAGCTGTCATGCTGCTGCAGATAGCTGTTCTGCAATGCTGAAAGGCCCCGGATGTCCGTGGGATTGATATGTAGTGCCTCTTCAATGGAGGCTCGGGCTTTGCTTGGGTTTCCTTCCTTCAAGTTCCATAGACCATCCTGGATAAGCAAATCGAGCGAGCGTTTCATCGAAAGGCCGCGGTCGATACCCTTCCGCATTTCAGATAAATAACCCAATCCCCAGAGCGCCCAATTCCGCCGTTCACAGAACTGAAGCGATGTCTGTTGCTCTGTCGGCGCTTTATCCAGTACCTCCAGCGCCGCCCCTGGTTCAAGCACACCCGCTAACTCCAATCGGACGGACAGGAGATGCGGGTTGAGATCGAGCACCTTAAAAAGACCGCTCTTGTAACTAGGCGTTTCCCCGCGAAGTTGGTGCAACTTCGCGAGCTCGTAGTGAATTCCCGCCGATTCCGGCTCCAGGTTCAACGCCCTGTTTAATACCGTCTCCGCTTCCGCAAATTTCGCTTCTTGGATAGACAGGGCCCCTCGCATCATTAGCGCCTCGACGTCGTGAGGATTCCTGCTAAGAACCTGAGCCAGGATGCGGCCCGCCTCGTCGCGTCTGTTTACAGCCTCGTAGGACATAACTAGCAAGTCCCGCACCGTCTGATCTTCCGGGTTCTGCGCCGTGAGGCGCTCGAACTCCCGCACCGCGGCATCGCGGCGGCCGGTTGAGAAGAGAAACAATGCATAGATTGGCTTGTATTTCCCGGTACTCACCGAGGCAAGCTGCTTGAACGTCCGGTCCGCTTCGTCCCTTCGGCCGCCCGAATCCTGAAGAATTGCGAGTTCGCGCAGGGCGACTTCACTCTTGGGATTCAGCCGCAGGGCATAGAGCAACTCTTGTTCGGCATCCTTGGGCCGCTTAGTCTCCATATAAAGGCGGGCGAGGGCGAGCCGGAGACCCAGTGTGTTGGGCGAAGCTTGGCACGCTTGTTTCAACACCTCTTGCGCGCCTTTTTCATCTCCCTGATTGAGCTTGACTTGGGCCAATAGGATCGCCGTAACCGCTTCCCCAGGGCTCTTCGCGAGCACCTGCTCAAGAATCTCAATTGCAGCGTCAGTGCGATTGAGCCGAAGTTGGGTAGCGGCAAGCGTATCGAGCATCTCGGGAGTCGGTGGCGCCGAATGAAGCATCTCCGAGATACTCGTTTCCGCGTCGAGAACAAGTTTCCGATCGCCAACCGTCATCATCTCGGCGAGAATCAGTTTGGCTTTCGTATAGTTTGGATTGACGGAGAGCGCCTCTCGAAACGAGCTTGCCGCGGCGACAAGGTCATGAGCCGCCAGGTCGACCATGCCCGCTTGATAGTAAGACTCTGGATCCCTCGGCATCTCCCGCGATGCGTTCCGGAATTCCAAAAGGGCTTTTGCATACTGATGCTTCGCCGCGAATTCTCGGCCTCTCGCCAAGAAATGGTCCCGTCGACTCTCCGGCGAACGGGCACACGACATACACATCGCGAGCAGAACGGCCGAGGCGCCTGCTCGTCTTCCGAAGATCATAAGTGCTCTCGCGTGCTTCCTAACTGAATGCATCCCCAGTTACATGACCTACAACAAACTCTACATCAGATGAAGCTGCTCGTCTTGCTGTTTTTTGTCCTCTTCAGAACAAAAGGTGAAGCCGTATACGAAGGCATGATAGTTAGTGAAGTTATATACATTAAACCTTGTTGAAACTAGGCCACTTAGTCGTTAACATAAACCTTTGATCTAGTACTTCGCGGGATTTGCCCGTAGGCCAATTCGTTTGCTCGCGAAAAAAATGCCGCAAAACAGTTTTTGCGAGGGACTGGGTCAGGGCAGCCGAAGTACGCGCGAGGAGTGTCGCGGCCAAGTGGGCGACGGAACTTGTATCCGGGCTCGCCTCTAGGGTCCTCGTGGCGCGAAGGGTTCCGTCGCCAAAAACACATCCTGCGCACCGCTGTTAATGCCACAAGCCGTAGGAGCGTTCTCCGAGTTGCGGATAATCCGACAAATGTTCGCACACTGGACGCAACTCGAAATTAATGGAGACGGCGAAGCTCCCGCCAAAAACATGTTTGGGCAGTTAGACAACTAACGGTCATCAAACCACTTTGAATTGCGAGACGCTACGCGAGCGTGTCTCGAGTCAAGGCGGAATTACTTGTTACATCCATAGGCGCCCGCCGGTATGTACCTCCGCGAGGGGCGCTTGATCCGGCGACCAAACAGGACCGTTCGATCGACTAATGATGAACGGGAACGACGCAATGTCCGCGGATGGGAAGCATTGCATCAGCAGCGGTTGCGCCGCTGCGGGGCTACAACGTCCCCGGTTGGCTTCCTCAATTGTCCTACTCCGCACCCGCTTTACGGAATGCGGCCTCTACTTCTTCCTTACTCCACGCGGTGCTCACGAATAACTCCTGCCTTGCGCCGGCGCTGAGCGCAATGGCCTTCCAGCCGTTCTGCGTCGGCGCCGTCACACGCACTTTCACTTTCCCCTTCGCATCGCGCACAGGGCGAATCACGCCCGGGATCACCGAGCGGATCTCCGGATTTGCCGCCAGCAATTCCTCCAGCACCGGGCGCACGCCATCGATGATGCTGTGCTCGATTTTCAGCCGGTCCTTGGAGGTTCGCAGGCGCATTCGCTGGTTACCAGACGACGAAATCGCGCTCGTCATCGCCAATCGGCATACCCGGCGGCGCGAGCGGCGGACGCGGCACGCCGATCTCGCGCGGGTTGGTCTCGAAGTGCTTGATCTCGGCTACGGCGAAACGGTGAAGAGCGATCAGTTCCGAATTGGCGGAGGCCGCCGGCGTCCAATCGCGCAGCGCCGTCAGCTTCGATAACGCAATGGCGCGCACCTCGCCAGGCGCGGATTCGTTCGCCGCGAGCGTCATCAGGCGATAGAGCGCCACCATGTCGATGGCGCGCTGCACTTCGCCGGAAAGGCCGGGCGCATCCGGCGCTTTCCAGGTGGCGGCGATCAGCTTATCGATGACTTCCTCCAGGCTCGGCGCCGACGCGTCTTCGGCGTGATATTGCACCAGGCGCGCGGCGCGCTCAGGGTTGAGCAGCAGGTCGATGGTAATATCGGCGGCCGATTCCGCCGCGCCCACAGGATCGAAGGTCAGGCCCGTGCGCGAGCGGAAATCCTCGCGCGTGTGGCCGTAGCCTTCGGCGGCTGGCGGCATTGGCTTGAGCAGCCGGTCGGAAAGAGTCAACGTTGCGGGCTTGATGGTTCGCAAGCAGGGCATCGAGGGCGCGGCGCTGCTCCGCGCCGGAGACGCGCTCGGCAATCTTCTGTCCGTCGCCGCGTAGCGCGTAGGTGTAATAGAGGCCGCCGAGCACTTTCGACGCGGCCTCGGCCTGGTAGCGGTGCAGCAGGTAGACCGGCACGAGCACGTCTTCCAGCGTGCTCATCGGCTCGCCCACGCGGATGGCATTGGCGGAAAAGCTCTCCAGCGCCGGGCGCGGACGGCCATCATGCGGTTCAGTTCATCTACCGCGTTCGAACCGCTGTCCCACAGGTGCGAAAGCGGATGCGCGCTGCCTTCGGGGCGCGAGTCGGCGTCGGAGATGAAGAGCAGGCCTTTGCCCGTGGCGCGGCGCAGAATGTCATCGAGCTCCTGTTGCTCGTCGGCGCCGGCCGGGAAATCGCGATAGCCGTAATCGATGGCAACCTTGTCCCATTCGCCGATGCCGACCGCGTAGGCGTCCGAGAGATCGATGGCGCCGGAGGCGAGCTTAATCACGGGCGGCGGATAATCCATGACGCTGGCGCGATCGTGCACGCTGGCGGCGAAGTTGTGCGCGAGACCCAGCGTGTGGCCGACCTCGTGCGCGGCGAGCTGGCGGAGGCGCGTCAGCACCACGCGCTCCATCTCGGGCGAAACGGGCTTGCCTTCCTCGTATGGCGAGAGCAGGCCCTCCATGATCATGTAGTCCTGCCGTCCGCGCAGCGAGCCCAGCGTGACCTGGCCCTTGATGATTTCGCCGGTGCGCGGGTCGGTGATGCTGGCGCCGTACGACCAGCCGCGCGTGGCGCGATGCACCCACTGGATCACGTTGTAGCGGATGTCCATCGGGTCGGCGTCTTCGGGCAGCAGCTCGACGCGAAACGCGTTGCGATAGCCGGCGGCTTCGAACGCCTGGTTCCACCATCGCGCGCCTTCGAGCAGCGCGGAGCGGATGGGTTCGGGCGCGCCGCGGTCGAGATAGTAGACGATGGGCTCGACAGGGTCGCTGATGGCGGCGTTCGGGATCTTTCTTCTCCAGCCGATGCCGGTTGATGAAGCGCTTGTCGATGCGCTCGCTGAGCGAGGCGGAATCGTCGACATGCCGGTGCCGAAATAGCCGGCGCGCGGATCGAAGGCGCGCGGCTTGTAGCCGGGGCCGGGCAGCTCGACGAACGAGTGGTGCTCGCGGACGGTAAGGGCCTCGGGCGATGGGCGTGACGTCGCGCACAAAACCGTTGGGGTTGTCGCCGGTGAAGGTGAGGGTGGCTTCCACCTCGGTGTTCTTCGGGAAATTCTTGGTGTGCGGCGAGATAGAAGGCGCAGCGCGATGGCGTCGAGGCGGAAGGCGCGCCGCCGCCGCCGCCGAGCACGGAGCCTGCGGCGCGCCGCCGATGGGCTGCGCGCGCTGGATGGCCTGCGGAATGTTGTGCGCGTCGCGCAGATAGAACTGCGTGGCGTCCACCAGCACGCGGCCGTCCTCTTCGGCTGCCACGTCGAAGCCCCAAAGAACGGATTGCGCGAACGATTCCTCGACGACGCGCCGCTCGTCGGGGCTGCCGTTATCGGCGCGGAACCGGTAGTTGGGCTCGAGCAGCAGAATTTTGGGCCCGCTGCGCACGAATTTGACGATCCGCGATCCGCCGAGCTGGCCGCGGTCGAGGCCCAGGTCGTTCGAGCCGAGTCCGGCCGGCAGGGAATCGACGTAGAGGAACTCGGTATCGAACTTGTCGATCTCGAGCCACATGCGGCCGGCGTTCTCATCCCAATAGATCGGGAAGTAGCCGGGGAGCTTCTTCATGGATGCGGTGCGTTCGGTAATCGTAGCCGGAGATCCGCCGCCCTGCTGGGCGCCGCCCCGCCCCGAAGGGGGTTGCGCAACGAGCGTGGACGCAAGCAAAAGAAGCAGGAGCGAGGTGCGTGGGAACATTTGTGCCATTATCGCAACCTTTGGTGCGCGGGTTCACCGCGCGCGCGACGCTGCCGAATCGCCCGTGCGAAGCCTTACAGCTTTGCGCGACCGCCATTGGCACACTCGAAGATGCGGCGCCGACGAGCGTCGCGATATAGGAGATCAGTAATCATGCCAAAGAAAGCAACCGGCCTCCAGCAATTATTTGTAGAGGAACTACAGGACCTTTACGATGCTGAAAAACAGCTTACGCGAGCCCTTCCCAAGGTAGCGAAGGCGGCGAACGATGAAGAATTAGGCGAAGCCATCCGCGAACATCTCGAAGTGACAAAAGGGCACGTCGAACGGCTGGAGCAGGCTTTCGAATCGCTCGATTTGAAGGCTAAGAGCAAGCCCTGCGCGGGCATGAAGGGAATTGTGACGGAAAGTTCCGAGGCGATTCAGGAGAAGAAGGAAGATTCGGAAGGCGTTCTCGATGTTGCGATCACTGGCGGCGCACGGCGCGTGGAGCATTATGAGATCGCTGGATATACAGTGGCGATCGACATGGCTCGCGAATTGGGCCACGAAGATGTCGCCGCGTTGTTGGAAGCCACGCTGCAAGAGGAGCAGGAAGCTGACGAAAAGCTTGCCGAAATCGGTAAACGCATCTTGCAGGAAACTGTAGCCGGAGAGCAATCGGACGCCGGCGAGGAAAGCGAAGAAGAACAGGACCCAGGCCGTCGGACGAAAACGCGCACAGCCCGGTAGAGCGGCCTATTCTTTGCCGGGGAGCGCGGTCAGCCTGCCCGAGGGAAATACCGGGGCCGGCGGCCGGCGGCCGAGACCGCATTCTGCGTGGACGGCGCGCACGGCATTCTCCAGGCCATCGCGCCGCACCACCACGGCGATGGTCAACTCGCTCGAGCCTTGCGCGATGGCGATGATGTTCACATGTACGCGAGAGATGGCGGTGAAGATACGCCCCGCAAGTCCTGGCTTGCCTTGCATGCCTTCGCCGACGGCGGCCAGCAGGCCGACATTGTCATCGACCTCGATCGGCCTGCAAATAGCCGTGCGCCAGTTCGAGCGCTAGCGCGGATTCGAGCGCCTGCACGGCGCTATCAAGCTCGTCGATCGCGCACCAGGAAGCAGAAACTCTGGCGGTAGCTGGAGCTGGAAACTACCAGCACTTCGACATTGGCGCGGGCGATCGCGTCGAGCGAGCGCGGCCATCACCTGCACGCCGTTCAATTCGGGGCTGGCGGGCTCGAGCGAAACCAGCGCCACATTGGTCATGGAGGTCACGGCGCGCGCGCCGGCCGCGTGACGGCGATTGCGGAACGATCTTCGTGCCCGGCTTTTCAGGAGCGAAGCTGTTCTTGCTCCAGACCGGAATCTTTTTCTCCACCAGCGGCGCCAGCGTGCGCGGATGCAGCACCTTGGCGCCGTTATAGGCCAACTCCGCGGCCTCGGCGTAGGTGATCTCGTCCATCACTTCGGCGTCGTGCACCAGGCGCGGGTCGGCGCTCATGATGCCATCGACGTCGGTCCAGATCCAGAGTTCGGAGGCATCCAGCGCGGCGGCCAGGATCGACGCCGAGAAATCGGAGCCGCCGCGGCCGAGAGTAGTGGGCCGTCCATCCGCTGTGGCGCCATTGAAGCCGGTGACGATGGGCATGACGCCGCGCTCGAGCAGCGGCAGCAGACGGGCGGCGGCCTTCGCGCGGGTGCGGATCCATCAGCGGCGAGGCGTTGCCGAAGACGGCGTCGGTGACGATGACATCCCACGCATTCACGGCCTCGGCGCGGCGTGCCTTCGGCGATGAGGTGCTCGGAGACCAGCAGCGCCGAGAGCCGCTCGCCTACGGCGACGCCTTCATCCACCGAGCGCGGCGGCCGCTCGTTCAGCATGGCCATGCCGTTTGCGATGCGCTCGAACTCGTCGATCAGCGTGAGCAACTTGGCCAGAACCGCTGGCTGCCGGCTCGCGGGAAGCAGCTCGCGGCAGGCCTGCTCGTGGCGCTCGCGCAGGGTGCGCAGGTTGGCCTCCATGCCGGCGCGGTCGCCGCCTTCGGCGTGGCGCATGGTGTCGAGCAGGAGATCGGTGATTTTCGACATCGCCGAGACCACTACGGCTACCGGCCGCTTGCGGGACTCTTCCACGGCCAGCCGCGCAGAGCGACCGCATGCGTTCGGCCGAGCCGACGCTGGTGCCGCCGAACTTCATAATGAGCAGATCGTTCAACGGTACTCCCTTCCATTCGAGATCCGCGCACGGATTATTTTGAGGATCTCCTCTTCGACTTCGGCGACCGAGAGATGAGTGGAATCGAGATAGACCGCATCCGGCGCCTGCGCGAGCGGCGAATCGGCTCGCGCGCTGTCACGCTGGTCGCGCTCCGTCATCTGCGCGGTGAGCACTCCCGGATCGATGGACTGCGCCCTTGGCGCGCATCTCTTCCAGACGGCGCCGCACGCGCTCGGCTGATCTGGGCATCGAGATAAACCTTCACATCGGCAGCGGGAAAGACGACGGTGCCGATGTCGCGGCCTTCCATGACCACGCTCGAACGCTCCGCCGATGGCGCGCTGCTTGGCCACCATGGCGCGGCGCACGCCGGGAATTACGGCGATCTTCGAAGCGCCGTTCGAGACCTCGGGCGGCGGATCTCGTCGGTGACGTCTTCGCCGTTGAGCTCGATACGCCCAGGCGCAAGCCCGATCTCCGCCGATGAGGCGAGTTGCTCCATGCGATGCATGTCGCCCATGTCGACGCCTTGCCGCCAGCCCCACAGGGCGACAGCGCGGTACATGGCGCCGGTGTCGATATAGATGAATTGGAGGCGATCGGCCAGGCGGCGCGCGATTGTGCTTTTGCCGGCGCCCGAAGGACCATCGATCGCGACAACTACTATTCTGTGTTCAGCCAACTATAAAGAATAACGTGACGCGGGGGCGGATGTGGGCAGGCGGCATCATTCGGATAAAAGTATGATTGGCATATGCTTCGTTACCACGTTGGCTTTTTCCTCCCGCGTGAGGCTGGCGAAATGGTGGTCGCGGAAGCCCTTGATTTTCCCGGAGCCGTTACGCAGGGCTTCGATCTCGCCGATGCCCGCCTGATGATCGCGGACCCCATGCAGGACTTGGCTCAGTGTCTTCTGGAGGAAGGCAAGCCTCTGCCGACTCCCGATCCGGATGCGGCCGCCGACGCCGATTTGGTCGAACTCGTCCGCTGACGGTTCCCGTTGGGACTCTACGCGTTTGAAGACCGCGCGAGTACGGTCGAACCTAGCGTGTGACGTTACTTTAGAAAGTCCTCGCGGACGGGATTAAAGCTATCCACCAACCTAGCCCGCGCCGAAAGCAACTGCATGGCGTGCGGCCGTCCGCTTGGAATCGCTACCAGATCGCCCGCGCGCAGATGCCGCGGCGGATCGCCTTCCACCAGGAACAGCAACTCGCCCTCGGCGACAAACGTAGTCTGTTCGTGAGGGTGCGAATGGTAGGGGTCGGGCGATGCCCACGGGCCGTTACCCACATCGAGCAGCACGGTCATGAGCTGGCTCGTATGGACGATGCGCCGCTCACAGCCTTCGCGGAAGCGCTCGCCCTCGGTGTCGCGATATGCAACGACGGAAACGGGGATCACGCGTGCATGCCTTTGCCACTGATCTGTAAATTGAAGCCGTCTGGATCTCGGACGTGGAAGCTATCGTCGGTATCGGGAGTTGGCTTGAGGCCGCGTTTCTCCAACTCCGCCTTCACCGCATCCTTGTCCCACTTATCGATCGTATACGCGATGTGATCGACATACGGAGGCGGGTTCTTTCGTCCGGCCGTCCATTCCGCGGTAGAAGAAACGTGTCGCCAAACTCCAGATAGCACTGGCGGCGGCCGTCATCCTGTTTAACCTGCATACCAAAAAGATCCGCGTAGAAATCCCTCGTCACCTTGTAGTCCTTGACCTGATACGAAATGTGGTTGACGGCGACAGCCTTGAAGGGGCTTTCCGCGGCGAGTGCCGGGGCTGCGGCGCTGGCGGCGGTCGCGGCCATCGCCAGGCTCTGAATTAATTGCCGGCGGTTCATTTTGCCTTGCTCGAAATCCTGCAATAGCTTGGCGATGATATGTTCCATTTCGAAGCTCCTTAGTGAATAAGTTCGCGAATCTGCTTTACGGCCGCATCGACCTTCATATCGAAGATCATCTTGCCTAGCTCGACGGTGGATGGCCGCGCGTCGCCTTGAATCCCGTTGTTAATGCGCGGGGCGTTGGGATCGCGCGGCGGGTCGCCGGGCTTGCGCACTGGGTTGCCGACGGCCTTCGGGATCTCATCCTTGCGGACCCAACCTTTGTCCATTCCGAGATACATCATCTCGGAGGTATCCGGGATGCCTGCATGCGTGCTGAGGGGAAGATTGTGCGCGGTCAGATATTTGTCGAACTCGTCGTTCGCTTCTTTATAAACCCGATCGCAGAAATAGACGTGGATGCCCTTTGCCCCATATTTCTCGTCAAGCTTCTTGGCAACCTCGCCGAGCTGTTGCTGGCCGCCGCCGTGGTCCCCCATCAGTACGACGTTCTTGAAGCCGTTGGCGATAATCTGCTCGGCCACCCGTTCATTGACTGCCGCAAAAATGTCATTCGTGAGTCCGATGGTGCCGGGAAGGTTCGCGTTTGCGTTGTTCACCGAGAAGGTCAGTACCGGCGCCGCGATGGCGTTGCCCAGTTTCTCGGCGATGGCGATCGCAGTGGCATGCGCCATGAGGGTGTGGCCGCCGTTGACGTTCTGCGGCCCGCGCGTTTCGATGCCGCCGTTATAGACCAGAACGGTGGTCTTGCCGGTATCGCGCGCGGCCTTGAGTTCGGGCCACGTCATCATCTCCCAATCCACGGACGCGGGCTTCGCCGTTTGCGCATATCCCGTTGAAGCCAACATGGCGAGCACCGCGATGCCCCGTCCCAACCTCCGCATGATTCCTCCCAGGCCGGGGTTCCGGCCGGCGTGCCCCGAGCGCGATATCGCGCCTCGCAGAAGCATATCACTGCCGTTGGAGCAAAACAAATCGGCGGTGGCTATGCCTGGCCTGGAACGGAACTGGACGTGCAACACCCACACACCACACACCACACACCACACACCACACACCACACACCATCTTTGTTACAAGGTCCTCTATCTCACGTTATGCTGGTTGGGGCCATGTATGACCGGAGACGAGCCGAAACCTGAGATTCCAGCTCTTCCGAACCACCAAGAGAATGCGCCAGACAATCTCATAGTCGTCGGTGTAGGCGCGTCGGCAGGCGGGCTGGAGGCGCTTACCGAACTGTTGCAGCACCTTCCTCGAGGCCTCAATATGGCTTTCATTGTCATTCAGCACTTGGACCCCCGCCATGAGAGCGCCCTTCCGGAATTGCTTTCTGGAAAGACAGGCATGCATGTTGTACCGGTGCAGCAGGATGTTCGGCTCGAATCTGACCATGTGTTCGTGATCTCGCCGAATACGCTCCTGCGCGTCTCCGATGGGCGGTTGGTCCTGGAGAAGAGGCCGCCGGAGAGCTTCAAACCCATAGATTTTTTCTTTCATTCATTGGCCGAATCCTTCAGGGAACGGGCCATCGGAGTCGTGCTGTCTGGGACGGCAACTGACGGAACTTTAGGCCTGAAGCATATCAAAGCAGAGGGTGGGATTACGTTCGCGCAAAATCAGACGGCGAGGTTTGACAGTATGCCCCGCAGCGCAATCGCCGCCGGCGCCGTAGATTTCGTCTTGTCGCCTCGCCAAATCGCGGAAGAGTTAGTTGCGATCGCCCGGCGGCCGGAGCCGGTAGAAGGCCCCGAAGGGCCGGCCTCCAGCGACGGATCTACCTTGGAGCGGCTCCTCCTCCTGCTCCAGAGACATACCGGGGTTGATTTTAAGCAATACAAGCAGCCGACAATCTCCCGCCGGCTAAACCGCCGGATGGTGGTGCGGAAGGCCGAAAACCTTCAGGAATATTTTCGCCTCCTGCAAAAGGAGCCCGACGAACTCAATGCATTGTTTGACGATCTGCTCATCAACGTGACCGATTTCTTTCGCGATCCCGAGGTATTCGAAGCCGCCAAGCGCCTGGCGTTTCCCAAGATCGTAGCGAACCGGAAACAACCGCAAACGATTCGTGCTTGGGTTCCCGGGTGTTCGAGCGGCGAGGAAGCATATTCCATGGCGATCGCCTTGAGCGAGTTCTTAGAATCGGAAGATCTCTCCTGCACCATTCAGGTGTTCGGTACGGACGTGAGCGACAGAACGATCGACTTTGCGCGAAAGGCGGTATACAACGAGAGCGCAGGGTTGAACGTCTCTCCGGAACGTCTCCGCCGGTTCTTCATACGTACAGAGCTTGGGTACCAGGTTGCCCGCAACATCCGCGAGATGTGCATCTTTTCCCGCCACAATGTGGCCAAAGATCCACCGCTCTCGCGCATGGATATTATCAGTTGCCGTAATCTTCTGATCTATTTCGCGCCTTCCTTACAGCGCAAAGTAATCGGAACCTTCAGCTACGCCCTCCAACCATCCGGCTGCCTGATCTTGGGACCGTCCGAAACTATTGGGAGCCTGGCGGAGCATTTCAGCGTCTTGGACGAGTCACGCAAACTTTACTGCAGAAGGGCCACGCCGCCGCCTCAGTTTTTCGAATTGCCGGAGGAGCGTCCCGAGGCGCTCCCCGAGCGTATCATGCGGCCCGCAACGGCGGCCGCCGGCGGATTCTCCGATCACAGCGGGCAGGTGCAGAGGTATGCCGATCGGATTGTCCTCTCGCGTTATGGACCATCGGGAGTGGTTGTCGATGAGACCTTGCGCGTGACGAATTTTCGGGGCGACGTGGCCCAGTACCTTGTCACGCCGGAAATGGAGCCCGGCGCCGAGTTAATGGCAATTTTGCGAGCCGACCTGCGAGCGATCTTGAGTACGGCGATTGAGCAGGCGCGGCGAACCGATGCCGTCGTAGTGGCGGAGAGCCCAGCCGCGACAGAGGCCGACGAGAGCCGTCCAGTGGCGATTACCGTCATCCCGCTTTCTCTGGCAGGAAATCCCCAGCATTTCTTGATAGTCCTTGGCCGGAGCGGCGAGACTGCGAAGCCCGAAAGCCCGCCGCAGCTTCTTCCTGGCGAGTTGTCGCACCATGCCGGGATTTCTACCGAAGAGGAAAACGCGAATCTCAAGAAGGAACTGACATCGACCCGCGAATATCTCCAGTCGGTAATCGAAGAGCTGCGGTCAACGAATGAAGAGGTTCAATCCGCGAACGAGGAGTTACAAAGCACGAACGAGGAAATGCAGACATCCAAGGAGGAGCTTCAGTCCGCCAATGAGGAACTGCACACCATCAACGCGGAGCTGCAAAGCCGAAACGCCGAAATAGCCCAGGTGAATAATGATTTGGTTAATTTGCTAGCTTCCATGAACATGCCGATAATAATGACCGGCCGCGACCTGCGTATTCGTCGCTTCACGCCGGTGGCGGAGAAGATTTTGCGGCTCATCCCGGCGGATATCGGCCGTCCCATCGCGGATCTGAAGCCACGAATTAACGCTCCCGATCTCGAAGAGATTCTCCGTCAGGTGCTGGATACCCTTCAGCCATACGAACGGGAGGTTGAGGATTCCGAGGGGCGCGCGTATCTCATGCGAATACGTCCCTATCGCACGAGTGAAGACCGCATCGATGGGACCGTTCTCCAATTGCTCGATGTAAGCGAAATCAAGCGCAGCCTCGAAAACGTGAGGCATGCCCGCGATTATGCGGAGGCGATCGTAAACACGATTCATGAGCCGCTCGCGGTTGTGGACGGCCAACTCACTATCCGCGATGCGAATCGCGCCTTCTACGATTCAATGGAGGCGCCGGAGCACGCCGCGAAAGGTAAGGCAATCTTCGACATTTCGTCCGGCCGGTTCGATACTTCCGCGATTCGAACTTTATTCGATCAGTTGAAGGAGGGTGTCGCAGAACTGAACGATGTGGAGATCGAACCGAAGTTACTGAATGGTGAAACCCAGACGCTGTTGATCAACGCCCGCCGACTCAAGTCGCCGGATCGGGAACCGCTCATCCTGATGGCGCTTGAAGACATCACGGAAAGAAAGCGCGCTGCCGAGGCCCGCTATCGCCGTCTTTTCGAAACAGCCCGGGACGGCATTGTCATCATCGACGCTATGACAGGCGAGACCCTGGATATGAACCCTTTTACCGAACACTTGTTGGGGTATCGACGGCAGGACCTCGTCGGCAGGAATCTGTGGGAGATTGATTCAATAACGGATGCCCATCATGTTCATGACGCGTTAGAGCAGATTCGTGAAAGAGGCGCGCTGCGGTTCGACCAATTCCACGTGAGAACAAAGGACGGCCGCGAATTGGAGTTGGAAGTGATTGCCACTGTTTACTTCGAAGGTAAACGGCAGGCTATTCAGTTGAACATGCGCGATGTCAGCGAGCGGAAGAAATTCGAACGCGAACTGCAAGAGACGCAGAAACTGGAAGGCCTGGGATTACTAGCGGGTGGCATCGCGCACGATTTTAACAATCTATTGACCGGCATTCTCGGCAACGCAAGCCTCGCTCTGTCGGAAACCAACCCCGATCAGCCGCTGCGAGCTCGCTTGCGCTCCATCGTTGAAGCGGCGGAACGCAGCGCGTTCCTTACTCGACAGATGCTGGCCTACGCCGGTAAAGGCCAGTTCGTCACTGCCGACATCGACTTGGGCGAATTGGTGGTTGAGATTTCGGAGCTGGTCCGAACATCAATCCCTAAACCTGTAGATCTGAAATTCGATCTGGCGCCGAACCTCCCGCCTATCGAAGCCGATCCTGCGCAACTCCAGCAGGTCGTGATGAATCTTGTGATCAACGGCGCGGAGGCGATCGGGGATAACCGAGTGGGGACGGTAACGGTTCGGACATCGCTTCGAGAACTAGGCGCCGATGAGGCCGGTACGCTATTCAAGTCGGAGCCCGCTGGCCCCGGGACCTATGTCCAACTGGAGGTGGCCGATACCGGGACGGGCATGGACGAAGCGACGAGAGCTCGGATTTTCGATCCGTTCTTCACCACGAAGTTTATGGGCCGCGGCTTGGGGCTAGCTGCCGTCCAGGGGATCGTCAGGCGGCACCGGGGGACCATTTCCGTTCACAGCGCGCCGGGGCGCGGCACAAGCTTTCGAATCTTACTTCCTGTCAGCGGCCGGGAAACAAGACGCGTTGACAAACGGGAGGAGAGCGTCGCTTCGATCCCGCCCCGATCGGTCGCTTTGGTGATCGATGACGAGCCGGTCGTTCTGAAGATCGCCCAGGATGTGTTGTCCCGGCGCGGCATGAGAGTCTTAACTGCCGGCGACGGAAAGAGCGGCGTCGAGATGTTCCGGGAACACAACAGAATTATCTCCGTCGTAGTTTTGGATCTTAAGATGCCAGTTATGGGGGGCGATGAGGCGCTGCCGGTATTACGTCAAATTAATCCCGACGTTCCCGTTATCCTCTCGAGCGGCTTTGATGAGCGCGAGGTAACGAAACGTTTTTCCGAATGCAAACCGGCCGGGTTTCTACAGAAGCCGTACACTTCCCAACGTCTCATTAGCGCAGTGGCGGCCGTGCTGAGAAGACCTTAGAAACCGAGTGTAATGGTGGTCAAAGATGAGCGATTTCGAGAGTCAGATCCGGGATTTGCGAGAGAGAACTGAATTGAATCGTCGCGACTTCATACGAGCTGAGTTGCAGACGTGTTCGATCGCTGTTGACAGAGGGCACTTTGAGCTCTCGCTAGGCAATCGCGACGAAGCAGAAAAGGAATGTGCGGTCGCGCATCGCGGCGCCCAGGTGATTGAAAAATTCTTGTCTGAGGGATCGCGGCAAATTCCCGAACTCGAGGCCAGGCTGCTGGCAGTTGAAAGCATCCATAGAGTCGCTCAGGTGCGGAGATCGACGCGTACCTACGTTAAAGTGTTCGCGCTAGCGCGGCCGGTGACAGGCCGCGCGGTCGAGCGTTATAATCAGCGCTGATGAAAGCATCGTTCCTCCTGCCGATTTTCTGCGCGGCGCTGGCGGCGCAAACGCCTGCCACGAAAGCTCCCGCGAAGGCGCCGGCAAAATCACCCACGCCCGCCGTGAGTTCGCGTTTGATGCATCCCGAGTTGGCCAAGGCCAAGGCGCCGGATCTCTACCGCGTAAAGTTCACCACCGCGAAAGGCGATTTCGTGATCGAAGTACACCGCGATTGGGCTCCATTGGGGGCCGACCGGTTCTATAACTTGGTCCGCACGGGTTACTTTGTCGGCGACGGCTTCTATCGAATGGTGCCTAGCGTCTTCGTACAGTTCGGCATTCATCCCAACCCCGCTGTCACGAAGGTGTGGTCCACTGCTCCTATTAAAGACGAGCCGCGGAAGCAGAGTAATACGCCGGGCACGCTGGTCTTCGCCGCCGGCGGACCCAACTCACGAACCACGCAGGTGTTCATCAACTTTCAGGACAATTCTTCGCAGCTCGATTCCCTCGGGTTCGCGCCGATCGGAACAGTCACGGAAGGCTTCGACGTGGTGAAGAATCTTTATGGCGGGTATGGCGAGATGAAGGAACAGGGAGGCGGTGGACCCAGCCAGCAGGCGTACAGCGAGCAAGGCAAGGCTTATCTGGACAAAAGCTTTCCTCTCATCGATAAGATTGTTTCGGCCACGGTGATTTTCCCCGAGCCTGCGCCGCCGGCTGCCAAGAAGGGCCCGGCCACGACTAAGAAGTAGCTACCAACTCGGACCGCGCCGGATGCTTCACAGGGGCTGTGCCAGTGGCAATACCTCGTTGCGGAACTTCGGCGGCAAGCCGTTCGGCGTTAAAACCGATGCCGGTACTCCAAGCAACTTCTCGGCATCGATTTTTAAACCGGCCATCGTAAGCAGGCTCGTGGAGGGTCCCGGATCAACGAGCAAATCGAGATCGCTCTCATCCGTATCTGTGCCGCTGAGAACCGACCAAATAGCGAGGGCCCGACAGACCATAGCGGCTGACGATCTGGCGCAATTCTGCGCGGTAGGCGTCAAGAGTATCGGATGGTTTCATAGCGCATCGAGCATTTTAATTCGGCGGCTGCATGTGCTCGATCAGCGCGAGGAGCGGCTAATTCTTCGACGCTATCATCGGAATCCTGCAATATTGATAAGGATGGTTTCAGCCCTCGCATGAGCCGTCCTCGGCGGCAACTCAATCTCTTCGACGCCACGATGATCGTGATGGGCGGCATCGTCGGTTCGGGAATCTTCATTAACCCGTACGTTGTGGCGCAGCGCGTCCACACTTCGGCATTGATTCTGGGCGTTTGGCTGATGGGCGGAGCGCTCGCGATGCTGGGCGCATTGATCTGGGCCGAACTCGCCACGCGTTTGCCTGAGGCCGGCGGACAGTACCTGTATCTGCGCGAGGCATACCATCCGATGGTCGCGTTCGTCTACGGATGGGTGTTGCTGTTGGTAACACAGACCGGCGGGATGGCGGCGGTTGCGGTGACGTTTGCGCACTACTATCGCGAACTGACGGGAATCGGATGGAGCGACAGCGCCATCGCGGCGACGGCGCTTCTGGGACTGACGGTAATCAACTGCTTCGGGGCGCGCGCTGGAAGCAACGTTCAGAGCGCTCTGATGCTGCTGAAGTGCGCGGCGATCGGAGCGCTGGTGATTGCCGGATGGCTCTTGGCCGGCGGATCGGTACATGCGACGCCGCTGCTCGATCGGCCGGCGTCGTTTGGGTTGATCGGCGAGATCGGCGCGGCAATGGTTCCGGTGGCGTTCGCCTACGGAGGGTGGCAGACGGCGAGCTTCGTGGCGGGCGAGATGCGCAACCCGCGGCGAGATCTTTCGCGCGGACTGTTTCTGGGTGTCGCGGGCGTGGTGGCGCTGTATCTTGCCGTGAACTTTGTGTGTGTGCGGGTCTTGGGTCCGGCGGGTTTGGCGATGTCGCCCACGCCGGCATCGGCGGTGATGCGCGCCGCGCTGGGCGAAGCCGGGGCGCGATGGATTGCGATTGGCATCGCGGTTTCCACGCTGGGATTTCTAAGCCAGGGGATTCTCACGGCGCCGCGTGTCTACTACGCGATGGCGCGCGATGGGCTGTTCTTCGAACGCGTAGGGAGGATTTCGCCTCGCACGGGCGCACCGGTGACGGCGATTGTGCTGCAGGGAGTCTTCGCGACCGCAATTGCGCTGCTGGGGAAGTATGAGCAGATTTTGAACTACGAAGTCTCGGTGGATTTTATTTCGTTTGCGCTCACGGCGGCGTCGCTGTTCGTGTTTCGGGCGCGCGAGGGTGTGGCACGGCCGGCGGGGATTTATCGGACTCCCGGACATCCGTATACGACTGCGGTTTTCGTCCTGGCGTGCGCCGGGATTGTGGCGAGTACATGGGCGCAATCGGCGAGGAATAACCTGATTGGGCTGGGGATTCTGTTGACCGGGATTCCGGTTTATTTGTGGTGGCGGCGACGACGCACGCCATAGATCTACGCCGCGTCTTCCACGACGACCCCGAACCGCTTTCCTAACGCCGCCAGCGCCGCCTGGATCTTGTCCGATCGCGTGGCGTGATCGGGATCGAGCAGCCGACGGATCACCGTCTCGCGAACTTCAAGGCGGCGCGCTAATTGAACATTTTTGACACCCGCTTCGCGCATCGCCCAATACAGAGCAACCTTTGGCGCAACCCAGAGCGGAACCGCGATCAGACGCTGGCCGCGCTTCTGCCTCGATGGGTACGGAATCTCCTCTTTGTGAGCGATCCGTGCCGCCAACGCACTGCCCAGGCAATCTTGGGCCTCCTCGACGGCTTCGCGAAGGTCGCGCCCATCGGTCATTACTTCGCGCAAATCGACGAACCGCACCACAGGCCGGCCAGACTTATCCGTGCGGAACGTGGCTGGATATCCGATTTCCATGCTCCACCTCGCTTCGGGGATGCCCAACGGGCCGGACATTTCGTGCAACAGAGCGCGACCGACTTGCTTCTTTCGATTCTTCGACGTTATAGTCTCGCACAGATATATGCGAGCCAGGTACCAATGGCATTCACCTATATTTGTATTTGCGCACGATGAGACACAAACATTCCGAATACATGCATTGGGCCAAGACGCAGAGCAAAGCCCGCTATAACCTTGCCACTAGCGGCGTGGGCGCATTTCCATTGCGCGACCTGCCGTTCGATTACGCCAGACTTGAAATCAACGGCAATAATAGCTATGGTTTCGCGCCTTTGAAGGCCGCCATCGGGTTGAAGTACGGCGTCGAGCCGGATTGCATCGTCACGGCGGATGGTACATCGATGGCGAACTATCTGGCGATGGCCACCCTTCTAGAGCCGGGCGACGAAGTGCTGATCGAGTCTCCGGTGTATGGGTTGATTTGCGATGCGGCGGAATATATTGGCGCGGAGATCCGGCGATTCCCACGAAGAGAGGAGAGCGGGTGGGCGCTCGATCCGGCGGAGGTTCGACGCGCGATTTCGCCGAAGACGAAGCTGGTGGTGGTGACGAACCTGCATAATCCATCGAGCGTGCTCGCGCCGGAAGCGGCGTTGCGCGAAATCGCCGATATTGCGGCCAGCGTAGGCGCGACGCTGCTGGTGGATGAGGTCTACCTCGATGCGGTGTATGAGAATACGCCGCGCACGGCGTTCCAATTGGGGAACAATGTCGTGACGACGAGCAGCCTGACCAAGGTCTACGGCGTAAGCGGACTGCGCTGCGGATGGATCTTCGCCCAGCCGGACTTGGCGCGGCGCATGTGGGCCCTCAACAATCTATTCGCAGCGACGGCCGTGCATCCAGCGGAGATTCTAAGCGTCGCCGCGTTCGAGCATCTGGATCTGCTGCGCGAGCGCGCGCGAAAGGTGGTGGAGGCCGATCGCGTGGCGCTGACGGCGTTTCTCGATGCACATGAACTGGTGGAGTGCGCCCGAACCGCGTTCGGAAATACCGCGTTCTTGCGATTGAAGCGCGGCGGAGTGGATGAGTTCTTGGGAAGGCTGCGGACGGAATATGAGACCTCGGCGGTTCCAGGACGATTCTTCGATGCGCCCAAGCATTTTCGCATCGGCATGGGGGTCGATCATGAAATGTTCGCCGAGGGGCTACGGCGAATCACGCGGGCAATGGATTCAGACTGATTCGAGGACGGATCCCCGCAATTTCGCGGCGCCGGACGCCTTGGCAAGTGGGGCGGGGTCCTCGGCGTAGAATTCGGTGAATCCGCACTGCGCGCAAACGAAGGCCTTGAGCCGGGAGTACGCGGTGGCTTTGAAGAACAGCGCATCTGGCTTGGCATCGATCCTGAGATTTACGAAATCGTCGTGGTGGCTCACCATCACGGCAGCCCGCTCGATAATGGATGTGGACCCGCACTTCGGGCACTCAGGCATGCCGCGCATGCTCTTCAGCCTATCAGATGAAAGGCGGTGAAGGCGCCAATCCCCGCCAGCGCTCCCATATAGGCGAACTGCGCGATGGGCCATTTCCACGAGCCGGTCTCTCGCCGTACCACGGCCATCGTGGACATGCACTGCAAGGCGAAGGCGAAGAATATGAGGAGCGCAACCGCCCCGCCCAGCGAGAGATCGTGTTGCAGCGCCGCTTGTAAATTAACGGAGGTGGATTCGTGCTCGGCGCCGTAAATGGTTCCGAGAGTCGCAGGCATCGTCTCCCGCGCCACCAGCGACGTAATCAGTCCGATTCCGATTTTCCAATTGAAACCCATGGGCCGGATGAGCGGCTCGATGCCGCGGCCGATCATCCCCGCGACGCTGTGGCCAATCTCCGGCGGCTTCCCGTTCACGTAAGGGAAATGCAAAAGAATGGCCAGGATTACCGTGACGATCAGAATAATCGACCCTGCCTGCTTTACGAAAACCGTTCCGCGGTCGAGCAGGCGTAGGGCGAGAGAATTCAAAGATGGCCAGCGGTAGGATGGCATCTCCATCAGAAATGGAGTGTCCGCGCTCTTCAAGATCGTCGATTTCAGCAGCTTCGCCGTCATTACCGCCGCCAGGAATCCGAGGACGTAGAGCCCGAGCATTACCGCTGTTTGCAATCCGAGCAGAGGCCCGAGAAGCGGGCGCGCGGGAATAAACGCAAGAATGATCAGGCTATACGCCGGCAGCCGCGCCGAGCAGGTCATGAAGGGCGCAATCAGAATGGTCGCCATGCGGTCGCGTTTATTTTCAATGGTGCGTGTTGCCATGATCGCCGGAATGGCGCAGCTATAAGCCGAAAGCAAAGGGATAAACGCCTTGCCCTGCAACCCCACGCGCGCCATGGTCCGATCGGCAATTACCGCCGCGCGCGCCAGATACCCGGAGTCTTCCAACAATCCGATGAAGAGAAACAGAAGCAGAATTTGCGGCAGGAACGCCAGCACCGTTCCAACGCCACGCCACGCGCCTTCGATGAGCACCGACCGGAAAAGCGATTCGGGCATCACTGAAACCAGCAAACCTTCGCTCTTGTCGAAGAGGTCCTGCACGACATCGTGCAGCGGCGCCCCTACGGCGAAGATCACCTGGAACGCTGCCAGCACGACGAGTAGAAACGCCAAGGGCCCGAACACGGGATGCAGCAGGATCTCATCCAACCGCCGCGTCCATCGATTGGGACCGGGAGCGCGGTATCCGGCCTTCGAGCCGACATCGCCAGCCCAGCGGCGGCAATGCGGGACGTCCTGCAGTACCGGAAGCAGCACCGGCAGCGGTTTGGGAAGAGCTCCAGCGAGAAAATCGTAGACTTGTTCGATACCGTCGCCGCGGCGCGCGCTGATCAGCGCCACAGGCGCGCCCAACTGCGTCGCAAGGGCTTTGGTATCGACCCTGCCGCCGCGCGATTTCAGATCGTCGGCCAGGTTGAGGATCACGAGCGTTGGCAAGCCGAGCGCGAGAATCGGCGCGGCCAACATCAGTTGGCGGCTGAGGTTGGTGGAATCGAGCACCAGCAGGATGGCTTGAGGTTTGTCAATGCCCACGCGATTGCCGGTGAGAACGTCGTGCGCGATCTGCTCATCTTCCGAGCGCGGTAGCAAGCTGTAGACGCCCGGCAGATCGATGATATGTACCGCGCGACCGTCTGGCAAAGCGGCTACGCCAGTGTGCTGTTCGACAGTGACGCCGGGAAAGTTCGCGACTTTCTGCCGTAAACCGGTGAGGCGGTTGAAGAGAGTGGTCTTGCCGGAATTGGGCGGGCCGATCAACGCCACGGCAACGCGAGATGCCGCCTGCGCCAGCGAGACGGGCGGTTCCGCTACGGCTACTGCGCCGCAATTGGAACAGCCATGGCAATCGCTCACAAAATCCTCAATGGCATTTGCCTACAACCCTTAGTTGCCCCGGCTGCGCCGGATCTTCATGCGCCGTGCGGTTTCGCCGCGGAGCGCGACCTCGGAACCATCCACTTGAAAGACTTTCGGATCGCCGCCTGGAGCGCTCATACCGGCGGTCACACGGGCGCCCGGAAGAAACCCCAATTCCATTAAACGCCGCGCATCGTCGCTTGGTAGATCGATTTGGTCCACCACACCCGCCTCGCCGCGGCGGAGATCGAAGAGCGTCGCCAGCGGGGTGGATTCGCAGTTGCCACTGAGTTGCAACACCCCTCTAGTTTGCGGCGCCCTCTTCGGCTTGTCAATACCCGCTCTTGGGGATCTGCGCTTTTTCCCGGCCAACGGTTCCAAACTCCATCCAAGTGGTCGAAAATAAAGGATAACAGATAAGCCAATGACGTTTTTCCTGCGCCGTTTCCGGCCGTCCGACATAGGGGAATTACTTGCGATCGAGCGCGCGTGCTTTGGACAGGATGCGTACGATCGCAATCTATTTGCAGAATACCTCCGCGTTTGCGGAGGGCTTTTCCTAGTTGTCGAAGGCGGCGCGCCCGCATCGAGTGGACATGCCGGAAAGCCTATCCTGCTGGGATATTCGATCGCCTGCGTCAGCCGTGCGCGGCCCGGTTTGGCCAATCTGATCTCCATCGCGGTTGCTCCAGAAGCGCGCGGCGGGGGCGCGGCTTCTTTACTCTTATCGAGCACCATTCGGCGCCTGAAGTTGCGCGGCGTAGAGCGGCTAACGCTGGTAGTGCGGGAATCGAACGGCCGCGCGATCCGTTTGTATGAGCGCCACGGGTTCACGCGGCTGCGGCGTTCGCTCCGGTATTATGAGGACGGCGAGGATGGTCTTCTGATGCGCAGGCGGCTTTGATTCCCCCGCCTACGAGGGCTCGGTTCCCCGCCTACGAGGCTTGTAGGATACTGAAAGGAGTGGGTCGCCTGCTCCTCGTTTACACGCCGGTGCTCGCAGCCGCCATCGCGGCGAATATCGGTCTGCCGCTCGGCGGTTCGTTGCTTGCGATTGGCGCGGGTCTTTTTCTGTGGACGTTGCTCGAGTATGGCATCCATCGCTTCGCCTTTCATGGTTTTCTGCCGCACTATCAGCACCACGAAGACCCGAAGGATGAGAAATATATCGTATCCCCGCTTTGGCTTTCCGGCGGAACGTCGCTCGCGCTGTGGGCTGCGATGCGCATTCCGGCCGGCAGTTGGTCGCGCAGCGGGCTGACGCTCGCGGCCATCATCTCGGGCTATCTTGTCTATGAGGCAGTGCATCTGCGCATCCACTCGAATGCGCCCGGCGGTCCGCTGCTGAGAGCGTTGCGCAAGCGTCACTACTACCATCATTTCGCGGACGAGCGTTATTGCTACGGCGTCACAACGCCGGTTTGGGACCGCGTGTTTCGCAGCCAGCCATAGCGCGAAAATGGTGGCGAGCGCCGGCGTGGAATGGGTGCGATGACTTTTGAAAACGTGGCGGCCAATCTGCGCGAATCGTTCCGCACGGTGGCGGCAAGCCGCATAGCCGGGGAGAATCGCGAGCTGCGCGGGGTGAGCATTGCGTCGGCCGGCGTGACGTTTCAAATGTTCAATGCCGCGTTTCTTTCGGAGCCGGTGGCGAGCGACGCGGAACTGGCGCAACGCATCGCGCTGGCGAACGTGCATTTCGGCGCGCGTGGATTGGAGTGGGCCTACTGGGTATGCGAGGATTGGCTTCCCGGGCGCACTCGCAAGCGCTCACGGCGCGCTTTCGAAAGCCTGGGACTGCGGCACTCGGTGGATCTGCCGGGCATGGTTGCGGAGCGTCTGAAGCCGCCGGTGCGCCCGCTGCCGCGGCTCGATGTCCGACGCGTGGAAACAGGGCCTGTGCGCGATGCGTTCTGCGCGATTGGCGCGCTATGTTTCCACGTGCCGCCCGCATGGTTCAACCAGGTGTTCGATAGCGAGAGCGTGTGGCACAACTTCGCCGGCTATGTGGGGTATCACGACGATGAACCCGTATCGACCACAGCCATTGTTATGGGAGGCGGCGCGATGGGAGTTTACAACGTCGCGACCGTCCCGACTCACCAACGCCGCGGATTCGGCGAGGCCGTGATGCGCTACGCGCTAAACGATGCGCGGCAGCGAAGCGGAACCGAAAGAGCGATTCTGCAATCGACGCCCGCCGGGCTGAGTCTTTATCGACGGATGGGCTTCCGGACGGTAACGAACGTGGCGGTCTATGCGAGTTGAAAGCGGCGCGCGCATCAATGCCACACCGGCGTCCGATTTTCGGCGTACCATTTCGACCTCGCGGCCACTCACAGACATGCGAATTGTGAGTGGCCGGAGGAGCGAGACACTAGGCGCGACGGCGGCGTGTCAATTACGTAAATTGTCAAAGATCCGTGGGCCGTGGCTCCGAACACCTTGCGGCGAGGGATGGCGGCGCCGTGCTGCAGGAACGGGAATGCTGGACAGGCTTGAACCTGCCCGGGACATGCTTGGAAGCCTGTCCTACGCGGCGGCCGCGAAGAGGATTTTGGCGTCCCCGAGTCGGCTGGCGCGAGCGATAAGACGTTTAATTTCAGGCGCTGAATAAACAAACTCCCCGGCGACGCCGGTAGAGGGGAAATCGGGCGCGGGGTTGTAGGTTTCGCCGTTGGCTTCGGTGAGTTGAGTCAGCAGGATCGCTTCTTCTTGTGCTTGGGCGTGACGGGCTTCGCGTTTGGCTTGCAGGGCTTCGAGGTGCGCGGTGTTCTTTTCGACGGCGCGCTGAAGCCGCTGGGCATAGAGGGCGACGCTTTTCAGGCCTTGGGAGGCGTCGAGCCAGGCATCGGCCAAGGTGGCGGCTAGCGCGGCGGGGGGATCGAGGGGGTTGGGCTGCTCGTTTGCGATGCGGGAAAACAGGGCGTTTTCCATCGCCCGGGCCCGCTGCAGGCGCCAGCGGTCGCCGGCGATATCTTCGGCGTAGGACCGCTCGATAATGCCGACAGGCGCGAGGGCTTGGATGAATTCGCGGCAGAATTGCTCGAAGGGTCTTTCCTCGCCGGGAAGGCAGGCGTGAGTGCGGCCGCTCAAGCCGTGAACTAACGCATTCTTGCTGACGGTTTCCTTGCCAGCGGCGCTGGTGGGGCCGGTGGATTTCTTGGTTTCCAAATGGCGTGGGGCCATCATGAGTGTTTTCTCCTTTTGCTTGCGCTTGAAAATGGAAAAGGCCGCTGCGCGGGTTACGCGAGCGGCCTTCTTCCGATTTCAGAGTAACAGGCGGCGGCGTGGAGACCGGCGCGCCAGGAGACGGGTGGTGGTCTGTAAGCTACTGAAGGGATTGGGAAAAGATGGGGTAAAAATATTCTTGGTTTTCTTGTGACTCAAAATTTCGGCCCCTACACGACCGACCCTAGTGTAGTCCGCGAAATGGCTGGACAAATCCGTGTCCATCCGTGGCAAATTCTGTGCCTATTTATGAGAGTTTTTGTGCCCTTGGCCACTCACTGAATGGGGCCACGGATGGACACGGATGCACACGGATTGGAATCGGAGTTGACAGAAAGGGTAATTGGGTCCGCCTTCGAGATTGCGAATGTTCTCGGCGAATATCTGGCCGATCACGTGGTTGAGGAAAAGGTCATTGTGGAATTGAAACGTGTGGAGCGCTTTGCCAACGCGCATCTAGCCCAATGCATCAACTACCTGAAGGCCCTCTGGTCTTCGCGTGGCTGCCTCTCTGAAGCACCTCAAACAATGATATTCTGGTGAATGTGGAACAATTTACCTTACATGCCGATAATCAGGGTAGAATAATGCTTCCAGCCTGGTGGAGAAAAAAGGAGGGGGTTGGCCCTTCAACCGAGCTATGTGTGGCCGTAACCGAAGAAGGCGCATTGGTCTTGGAAACAAGAGAACAAGGGCTTAGCCGCGCCCGGTCTCTCCTGCGCAAGTGGATTCCTGAAGGAGTGAACCTATCGGAGGAACTGATCGGCGAACGGCGGGCGGAGGCGGCGCGTGAATCCGAGCAATCCTAATAGGGCACTATTCGATGCATCCGCGGTTTTAGCGTTGATGCAAGGCGAGCCAGGGGCCGATAAGTTAAGAGATCTAGCGCCGGACGCGATTGTTAATGCGGTGAATGTGGCGGAAGTTCTGGCGAAACTAATCAGCGGCGGGATGCCGGCAGCGGAAGCGGAGGCCGCTTATGACGCCCTCCATTTGGAGACTACGCCCTTCGAACCGGCCCTCGCTTCGATCTCGGCCCGGTACGTACACAAGGGCGTGTCCCTTGGAGACCGCTGCTTCCTGGCGGCGGCCCATCGGCACGGGCCTGGTTGGACGTCGGATCGTGCTCTGGGGGTGCTGCTCGGAAGCCGGGCTCCGCGCCTGAACTTCTTCAGATGATACGCCGCAAAGCGAGCCATCCGCCATTCCACTAGCGGAACAAAAAAACCTTGCCGGCGCGCGCGGCTCGGAAACGTATCGCCGAGTTTGCAGGCGCTTACCGAGTAAGCCTTTGAGCATTCGCGTGGCCGCATGCGAGAGCCGCATCGTCGAGACCGGTCAGAAGCGCTCCACCGCGCTGGTGACCAATGTGGACTTCGACAAATGGGGAAGATTACCCGGTCGACGGCCCGTTGGCGATGGCCCTTCTCGACCGGTAAGGCTTGCCTTGATCCTGACGATGATCGCTTTTTCAACCAAGCGGACACCGCTGGTCAAACCGAAGACAATCCAGCCTGAGAGACGAAGCTGTCAGCTTCCTCTCTAGCCCAGTGCCCAACGGAGGCCGGAGCGTAACCCCACACATGGCTCCCTCTCGACCGCCAAAACTGGGACCCTTCTTCGCCGCACCGACAACAAAACCGTCATACGGACGGTAAACGCTACGCCGTTTTTCACGGGTTACCTTTGAGAATTCAGGGTTGGTGCGGAGGGCCGCGAGAGCCCTTTCTTAATACAGGGGCGCGCGTGGCAGGATCAGACGTAATTCTGCTAATGAAGGCCGCCAAGAAAGGCGTTCATCTCGCGCAGCACATCCGCCTCATTCGAGAGGAATACGTAGTGATTAGCGTGCGATAATCTAACGACCCGCGCGGATGCCACGCCGCTTTCAAACGCCTTCGCTTGTGCGCCAGTGGTGGCCTCATCATGTGCATCGGCCGCCGCACGCGCAGCGTCATCCTTAAGGGGCTGCCCGGTTGCGTGGGGCACTGCAAAGATGGCGAGAACAGGAACCCGGATATCCGTATACTTCTGCATGCCTGTCATGATCGCCTGAGTAATCGGTGGAACCTCAGCCGGCGGCGCGCGAGGACGCCGACGGCAAGTTCTTTTGCATCTCTTTCAGGTCGCGTTCAAAACCCGGCAGGGTTGTGGCGAGAAGTTCCTCAATCAAATGTCTTGGATCCTGCGGGCCCTTACCGGGCTGCAACTGCTCCAGCTTTTTTTGCAAGTCGGTCAGGTCGATTCCCAAATCACCGCGCGAGCGGTCGTAGTAGGCGTATGAATATCCTGCCTCGAGATAGATCAGTCCTGCGACTCTCTCGGGATGCCGCGATCCCACAGAACTCAACTCTTCGCCCGCGAGCGAGTGTCCGGCCAGCACAGGCCGGTTTAATTTGAGCGCATCGAGGACGGCGAGAACATCGTCACCGAGACGATCGGCCGAATACGTCGCCGCCAAGGGCGACGGGGCGCTGGAAGCGCCAAATCCGCGGCGTGTGATGCCGTAAACATGGTAAGTCGCCGTCAGTTTGGGCGCGAATTTGTCGAATATGTGCGCCGTGTTTCCCAGACCTGCCAGCAGAACCAGGGGGCGTCCGGAGCCACCCCAGTCGAGCACCTCCAGGTTGACTGGTTTATTCGCAGTGTCGTCCACGGTCACGAACTGCATGGTATGTGGCGACGGGTCCTTCCATGCCGTTTCCGGGGTTGCGCGCCGGAACTCAAGCGGCAACGGCCGGCCTTGTGTCCAGGCGCCGTCGATGGACGCGCCGTCTGCACTGAGCTTTCCTTCATAGGTTCCCCGCACCGCGGCGATCGCAAATTTCAAGTTCGAGCCCTGCAGGGTGATCGAGTCGATGGGTGTGCGCGCGCCCCAGTCCGGACTTTGGTCAATGCTGCTGAAAGTGCCGTTCCACTCTCCGTCGCAAGATTTGTCGATTGCAAGTACGACGCGAAGTTCCTGAGGGCCTGCTTTGAGCGTACCTTGCCAGTCGCCGGCAATGTCCTGAGCCGGCAGAGTGGTCCCGAACAGCATCGCGAGGGCGCCAATCCATATCGCGTTCCTTTTCATCTGCGATCTCCCTGTTGGCAGGGAACCGGCCGGAGTTGCGCGTCGCCTGCAACATTCAATATCGTCGTCGCGATCATATAGAAAATGCTCTTTCGTATCGTCATCTGTTTGCCCTCTCGATTTCGTTTAATTCATCGATCTCCCGCTGGAGTTGCCGCTGCTCCCGCATCCTGATGACGAAGAAACCCACTATCCAGATGACCATCAGAGTCAGGAAGGGGCTCATCTTGAGGAGCGCTCCCGTGAGGATCGCTCCGTTGAGGGGCATCCCTCGATTCCCGATCCCAAGAGTCAGGATGAGCAAGACTAAGGTGGCGATTGCGAACATCACCGGCCCGAACTGCCACAGCATGAAGCGGCCAAAAAGAGAACGCTGCCGCTCGACCTCCCGCCGGTAAGACTCGAGACCGGTACTTAAAGCCGCGTCTCCCGGCAGCATCGCGGACCACATTCCCCGATTGAGGAAATACTGCCCGGCCAGACTCCAGGCGATAGCGCACGCGAATAGCGTACGCAGCGCCGGATCGGAGAACTTTGCAATGCCATAACCATAGAACGCGAAGACAGCGAGCGGCATGATCGAGTTCCCGATCAACTGCCGGCGCGTCTTTGCGTGCAGTTCCTGTGTCTTCTGTCGAATCTTTTCCAATGTCATGATCGACGGCTCCGTTGGCTGGTTTTGCCAGATTGTTCTTGGGTCGTTCCCGGAGGAATCATTCCGCATGGTCGCCTCCTTCGTGAAACCGCCGCGCCAGGATGTTCTTGATCCGGTGTATCTTCATGGCCACGTTCCCGGGCGATAGCCCGGTGATTTCTCCGATCGATACCGCGTCCATTTCCTCCAGATAAGAAATGATGACCTGGCGGTCGAGCGGTTTGAGTTGTTGAATCAACGCTGACAGCCGCTCCAGATCGATGCGTTGGTCGGCCGCGAACTGGCCCTGGCGTTTGTCGGGGAGCATTTCGAGTTCTTCCAGGCTCACGAGATTCGAAAATATCCGGCGCTCGCGAAGGACATGCGATGCGGCAACATGGTGGGCAACGCGATAGACCCACGTCCGCACGGAGCAGCGGGCATCGAACCGCTCGAAAGCTCCGCCACAACTGAAAATGAATCTCCTGGCTCAGGTCGCGGCGTTTTTCCGGGTCCATCTCGTACGCTCTCGCGAGCCGTTCGAGTGCGGAGCCGAATTGGTCCGCCGCCGTCCGTGTACCGGTCATCCTGGCTCGCCTTTCCAATCAAGATGGACTCGGCTCCTTCCACATCCAAGGTAGTCGCCGCGGACAGGATTTTCTAACAGAGTTGAATCGAAAAATCTAATGGCGTTCCCAGGGCCAACGACTCCTCAGTTCCTTCGAATTGCGATCTGCCTGGGCTACCTCCTCCCTTGTCGCGCAGCGTTTACCTTCGCTCCAACCGACTTGATGTATCACGCCCATGGCTGACACTGTGGCAGCCAACTGACAGATCCTCGCTGACGCGAAGGCCGATCTGTTCAAGGCGAAGTCCGACAATCCCATACAAGACAAGTGGTCGAAACAGCGGTCCGGGACCCCGGCGTCGGCCGCTTCATGTCTTCTGGGGACCAGTGCAAACTCAACAACCGAAACGGCGCGAAGATCGGCGCCGCCGTCGTGAAAAGTATCTTCGGGACTCGGCCGCCATGTTGAGTTGATGAGAGAAATTTATGCGCAAGGGACGGGAAAGAGGTAGCGAAGCGGGAGGCCAAATCAGAGCATCAAAGTGGGCCACATCAAGTTGACAAACGCAACATATGCGCTCCATTCAGTCGCGCTTCCTCGATTAGATACCGCGCATTCGCCACTTTCAGCCGCGAAAAGGCAAGTGGTTCGAAAGGCGACTGGCTACGACCAGAGAAGGCGAAGACTACGTTATCCGGTATCGGAATCAACGAGTGCCTGATGAGATTCCCGCCTTCGAACCCATCAGTTACCCACAGATTCTCCCGACGAGGCTTTAAAGAAGAGCCGGCTTGGGAAGGCGGCGGTTCCTTCGCTATCGATACGCTGCCACGCCCGTGACCTTTTCGCCGATCACCAGCGCGTGGATATGGTCGGTGCCTTCATAGGTCTTGACGGTTTCCAGATTGCACAGGTGTCGCATGATCGGATATTCGTCGGTGATGCCGTTGGCGCCCAGCAGATCGCGGCTCAGGCGCGCGCAATCGAGCGCGATGGCGACGTTGTTCCGCTTCAGCATGGAGATGTGCGCCGGCTCGAGCTTGCCCTGGTCCTTCAGGCGGCCGGCTTGCATGGCCAGCAATTGCGCCTTGGTGATCTCGGTGATCATCCAGGCGAGCTTTTCCTGCACGAGCTGGTGCGAGGCGATCGGCCGGTCGTCGAACTGCTTGCGCAGGACGGAATACTGCGCGCGCGGTCTCGTAGCAATCCATGGCCGCGCCGATCACGCCCCAGCCGATGCCGTAGCGCGCCTGCGAGAGGCAGCGAGAGCGGCGCCTTTCAGGCCCTTGCGCGTCCGGCAGACGGCTGGTATCCGGCACTCGGCAATCGGCGAACGACAGGCTGGAAGTGACCGACGCGCGCATCGACCATTTGCCGTGAATGTCGGAGGTGGTGAAGCCGGGCGTGCCGCGTTCCACCAGGAAGCCGCGAATGCCCTCTTCGGTGCGCGCCCAGACGACGGCGACATCGGCGACGCCGCCGTTGGTGATCCAGGTCTTCTCGCCGTTGAGCACCCAGCCGTCGCCGTCGCGGCGCGCCGTGGTGCGCATGCCGGCGGGGTTCGAGCCGAAATCGGGCTCGGTCAGTCCGAAGCAGCCGATCGCCTGGCCGCGTTGCAGGCGCGGCAGCCATCGGTTCTTTCTGCTCGTCGGATCCGTAGGTGTAGATGGGATACATCACCAGCGCGCCCTGCACGGAGACGAAGCTGCGCAGGCCGGAATCGCCGCGCTCGATCTCCTGCATGATGAGGCCGTACTCGACGTTGCTCATGCCGGCGCAGCCGTAGCCTTCCAGGTTCGCGCCGAAGAAGCCGAGTTCGGCCATTTCGGGGATCAGCTCGGAAGGGAAGCGGGCGTCGCGGAAGCAATCGCGGATCACGGGCGCGACGCGCTCGTCGGCGAACCGGCGCGCGGTCTGCCGCACCAACAAGTTCCTGTTCGCTGAAAAGGGAATCGATAGAGAAGTAGTCCACGCCGCGGAATGCCATCAAGAGTATGGTGGCATAAGGCGCTGGGCCCATGTGCGGCGGACGTAATAGAACGGCTGGGAAGTTCCGGAGTACCCGATTTCTTCAAGCTCGGCTTCGGCGCCGTGGCATTACCCGATAATGGACATCGACGCTCTGCGGGAAGGAGCGAACGGAGGAGAAAGATGCCAATTACAGTTGTGCCCAATCCGGTCAATCTGGCCTGGGCGAACTTTCAGATCGTCGATTCCAGTCCCGATCTCTCGGGAAATGAGGTGGCGCAGATTCATCCGGAAACGCGCATGCCCGCCAACATCCAGGTGGTGAACAATCAAAATCTTTTCCGCTTGGCGCCCTTCACCATTGGGGTGGCGCCGGTTCCGCAGGATACGATCGTGCTGCGTTCGGCGCAACAGACGCCAGATCTGTTGCGGCATGAGCAGGGGCATTATGACTTGCTGATCCTGACCGTACGGGCGATGGCGCGGGATTTGGACGCGGCTACGGCGCCCTCGGCAGGCGTCTTAAATTCGCGCGTACAGGCGATTCAGCAGACGCACGCTACGCGCGCGCAAACGCTCGATGCGGCGTACGATACGCAGACAAAGAATGGCACGGATGCACAACAGCAGATGGCATGGAACCAAGCCATCGCGGCGGCTCTTGGAAATCCCCAGGCAAGCGCAATCAACGGCATGCAGTTGTAGAATGGCCTCGGAGCGGTGCGCGGCCAGCCGCATGTTACGCTCGAACTGATGTTTCGCCGCGTGATCTGGATTGTGCTGGACAGCGCCGGCATCGGGGCCATGCCGGATGCGGCGCAATATGGCGCCTCCGATCCGGCGAGCGACACCATCGGCAATATTGCGCGCATCCGCGGATTGAACGTGCCGAATCTGGCGCGGCTCGGTCTGGGGAACATCAAGCCCTTGACGGGCATCGCCGCATCGGATTCGCCGGCAGCCTCATTCGGCCGCTGCACACTGGCATCGCCGGGGAAGGACACTACCACGGGCCATTGGGAAATGGCCGGGATCCATTTGGCGAAGCCGTTTCCGCTTTTCCCGCACGGGTTCCCGCGCGAGATCATGGACGAATTCGAGACGCGCATCGGGCGCAGTTCGCTGGGCAACAAGGCGGCGTCGGGGACGGAAATCATCCATGAATTGGGTGCGGAGCATATGCGGACAGGTTCGCCCATCGTCTACACGTCGGCCGACAGCGTGTTCCAGGTTGCGGCGCACGAAGAGGTAATTCCGCTGTGGGAGCTGTATAAGATTTGCGAAACCGCGCGCGAGATTTTGCGCGGACCGTACGAAGTGGGACGGGTGATCGCGCGGCCGTTCCTCGGCTCACCGGGACAATTCACGCGCACCGGGAACCGGCACGATTACGCCGTGCCGCCGCCTCCCGGCATGCTGCTCGATCGGTTGGAAGACCGGGGCGTCTTCATTCATAGCGTCGGCAAAATCTTTGACGTGTTCCTTGGGCGCGGCATCCGCGAATCGACCACCACGAAAAGCAACGCGGCGGGAATGGCGGCGGCGCTCGATGCGCTGTCCGCGATGGACGATGGCTTGGTCTTCACCAACCTGGTGGATTTCGATCAGCAGTATGGCCATCGCAACGATATCGAAGGATACGGCATTGCGCTCGAAGAGTTCGACCGGTGGCTGCCGCAATTGGAAACGGCGATGCGCCCGGACGATCTGGCGATTCTCACCGCCGATCATGGCTGCGACCCCACCGTCGCCGGGACCGACCACACGCGCGAATACGTGCCCCTACTCGCATTCGGACCGAACGCGAAGGCCGGCGTGAACCTGGCGTTGCGCGCGTCGCTTTCGGATATCGGCCAGACCGTCGCGCAGAATTTCGGCGCAAAGATCGAGCACGGAGAGAGCTTCTTACCGCAAATTCTATGAGAAAACCTGTCATGGCGGGCAATTGGAAGATGTACAAAACGCCCGCGGAAACCACTGCATTCTTCGAAAAATTTCTGCCCATGGTGGCGCAGTCGTCCCATTGCGAGATTGTGATCTGCCCGCCTTATACCGATCTATTCGCGGCGGCCGCCGGAGCCAAGGGATCGGCCGTACACATCGGCGCGCAAAATATAGCATGGGCAAAGGAAGGCGCGTTCACCGGCGAAATATCGGGCGCCATGATCGTAGATGCTGGCGCCACTTACGCGTTGGTGGGTCACAGCGAACGGCGCCAGTATTTCGGCGAAACCGATGAGACGGTATTAAAGCGTGCGCGCGCGGCGCTCGAAACCGGGCTCACGCCCATCGTGTGCGTCGGCGAACGGTTGGAAGAGCGCGAATGTGGCCGCACCGAAGAGGTGTTGGCGAGCCAGTGCACGAACGGCATCGCTGGCTTGAGCGCTGCGGAATTTGAAAAGATCGTGATCGCCTACGAACCGGTTTGGGCCATCGGTACCGGCAAGACGGCGACGCCGGAAATCGCCGCCGATGCCCACCGTTGCATCCGCGCGCAAGTGCGCGATAAGTTCGGCAAGGACGCGGCGGCGGCAGTCCGCATTCTCTACGGCGGCAGCGTGAAGCCGGATAATGCGCGCGCTCTGATGGGGCAGCCGGAAATCGATGGAGTATTGGTGGGCGGGGCGAGTCTCGACCCCACGTCGTTTGCATCGATCGTGAATTTCTGACGCCACGAGCCGCCTCGCGTATGCAGAGCGAGCTTCAACTCATCGAACGGATCCGCGCCCGCGCTCCGCAATTGCGCGCATCGGGCGTCGCGCTCGGCATCGGCGACGATTGCGCCGTCTACCATTCGCGCGGCGCATCCGAGGACTTACTCTTCACTACCGACCTTCTCGTGGAGGACGTCCATTTCCGCCGCGAAACGCATAGGGCTGCGGATATTGGATGGAAGGCGCTGGCGCGCGGGCTGAGCGATATCGCGGCAATGGGCGGCGACCCGCGTTTCTGCCTGGTCTCGCTGGCGCTCGCTCCCTGGAACGATGCGCGATGGCTGGATGGCTTCTATCGCGGCCTGCTTCAACTGGCGGCACGACGAGAAGACGGCGCTCGCGGGCGGCGATCTCGGCCGCTCGGCAAAAACGACCTGCGACATCGTGGTGTGCGGCGCCGCGCCACGCGGCAAGTGGCTGCGTCGCGATGGCGCGCGAGCGGGCGATGGCATCTATGTCAGCGGCGATTTGGGCGGGTCGGCGCTGGGTTTGGAAACTTCGGAAAGGCGCCGCGCGCCGCAAGCACTTGCGTCCGGAGCCGCGCCTCGCGCTGGGGCGATTCTTGCGCGCCCGATTGAAGGTCACGGCAGCGATGGATTTGAGCGATGGCCTTTCGCTCGATTTGCATCGCCTGTCGAAGGCGTCCGGGTTGAGCGCGGAGATCGAAGCGCCGCCCATCTTTCGCGGCGCCTCGCTGGCGCACGCCCTTCACGGCGGGGAAGATTACGAGTTACTTTTCACCGTTGCCGGGCGGTCCGTGCCCGCTCGCTTCGAGGGACTTCGACTGACGCGAATTGGTACGATGCGAAAAGGCCGCGCGGGCGAGGTTCGAATGAATGGCGCCGTCCTCGAACCCCAAGGCTACGATCATTTCCGAAAACCATGACCCTTCCCAATCCCGAGCCCGTATTGGATCTGATTGAAGCCTTCCGGCATTCGAAAACGATGTTCGTGGCGGTTTCCCTGGGCATATTCGACCGGTTGAGCGAAGCGCCGGCAACCGCGGCGCAAATCGCGTCGGGCCTCAACGCGCACGCCGGAGCTACGGAACGTCTGCTCGATGCGTGTGCCGCGCTGGGCTTAATGCGCAAGCAGGACGGCGTTTATGCAAACGAACCGGTGGCGGAAACCTACCTCTGCGCCGCGAGCCCGCATTCCCTGCACGGCTACATCCGCTATTCAGACGAAGCCCTTTATCCGATGTGGGGCAATCTTGCCGACGCGGTGAAGGAAGGCGCGCCGCGCTGGAAGCAGACGTTCGGCTTGGATGGGCCCATCTTTTCCAGCTTCTTTCGTACCGAGCAGGCTATGCGCGATTTCGCTCGAGGCATGCACGGCTTCGGCATGTTGACCTCTCCCAAAGTGGTGTCCGCATTCGACCTGAGTCGCTTCCGGCACATGGCGGATCTGGGCGGGGCGACGGGGTATTTGGTAATCGCCGCTTGTGAGAAATATCCGCAATTGCAGGGTACGGTTTTCGACTTGCCGCAAGTGGCGGCGTTGGCACGCGAGCAGGTGGAGCTATCGAAGGCGCGCACACGCATCGAAATCGTGGCCGGAGATTTCTTCGAAGACGAACTGCCCGCGGCCGATCTTTATGCTCTCGGCCGGATTCTCCACGATTGGCGCGAGGACAAAATCGATCTTCTGCTGCGCAAGATTCTGGCGCGCCTGCCGTCGGGCGGCGGACTGCTCCTTGCCGAGAAACTATTAAACGAAGACGGTGTGGGGCCGGTGCAGGCAAACATGCAAACGCTCAACATGTTGGTCGTGACGGAAGGCCGCGAGCGCACGCTCGGCGAATATTCGGGCCTGCTGCTAGCGGCGGGGTTCGCCGAAGTGGAAGGGCGTCGAACGGGCACAGCGCTGGATGCGATTCTGGCTGTGAAGGCCTAGCGCTGTCATCGAATGGATAGCGCCATCCCGTTTCGTTGTAGCCTGATTCTGTGAGCAAAGAAGAAGCTGTTGAGCTGCTCTCGATTGAGGGACACGAGGTTCGCGTCACGCACCCCGAGAAGTTGTACTTCTCGCAGCAGACCAAGGTTTCGAAACTCGACCTCGTTCGTTACTACCTGTCGGTTGCGCCGGGCGCCCTCCTCGGAATCCGCGATCGGCCCATCGTGCTCAAGCGTTTCGTGAATGGCGCCGAAGGCGAAGCCTTTTATCAGAAGCGTGCTCCGGCGGAGCGGCCTCCATGGCTGCGAACGGTGACGCTGTCGTTCCCGTCAGGTCGCACCGCCGAAGAGTTGGTCGTCGATAATGCACCCGGCCTTGCGTGGATCGTGAATCTGGGTTGCATAGAATTACATCCACACCCCGTACGTTCGGGCGATCTCGACCACCCCGACGAACTTCGCGTCGATCTCGATCCCGGCCCCGGCGTGAATTGGAGCGACGTGCGTCTGGTCGCTCTTGAAGTGAAGGCCTTTCTCGAAGAGATGGGTCTCCGAGGGTGGCCCAAGACCAGCGGTTCGCGCGGAATGCACGTGAATGTGCGTATCCAATCGCGCTGGACCTTCGCCGAAGTGCGTCGGGCGGCTGTCGCGCTCTCGCGGGCGGTCGAGCGGCGCGTGCCTGCTCTAGCCAGTTCGAAGTGGTGGAAGGAGGAGCGTCATGGCGTGTTCCTCGATTACAATCAGAACGCCAAGGATCGCACAACCGCCTCCGCCTACTCCGTGCGTCCGCTTCCTGACGCCCGCGTGTCTACTCCGCTCTACTGGCATGAGGTCCCCAACTGCGAACCGGCCGACTTCACCATCCTCACGGTTCCACGCCGCCTCCAGGAACTGGGCGATCCGCACGTAGATATTAATTCGGTTCCGGGATCGCTCGACCCGCTATTGGAACTGGCCGATAAGGACGAGGCCGCGGGTCTTGCCGATGCACCGTGGCCGCCGCACTTTCGAAAGATGGAGGGCGAAGCTCCGCGTGTGATGCCTTCGCGCGCCAAGTCCGGCGCGGCAAAGACTACGCAGAAGGGGCGGCGCAGCGTGATGCCTCTGCTGGTGGTGGCGAATTCGCCCGATCGAAACGCCGCGCTAGCGGGTTTGGAGCGGTGGAAGAGCAAATATCCCGAAGCGTCCGCGCTTCTCGCCATTGATGACATACTGATGGACTCCATGCGCGGCCGATCGTCCACCTGGACCCGAATCCGGGTCAATCTCCGCCATGTGCCCGAAGCCATTCGGCCACCGCAGGAAACGCCCGATCCCGACGACGATCCGACTCGCGAATGGCGGGAGCGCCGTAAGAAAAGCGGCGAACATCACTCAGCGCCCTCCGGCGAAAATCGCAGCTAATTCGTGCGGCGGGACCACCTCTAACTGAGCGTATGTGCAGCCTTCCGGCCGCTTATCCTCGCGCCACCTTCGAAAATGGGCCATGTGCCGGAATCGCGCGCCCTGCATGTGCTCATAGGCCACTTCGGCCACCAACTCGGGCCGAACCGGCTCCCACGACAGGTCCTTGCCCTGGCTCCAGCGGCTCTGTCCGCCCGGCATCCGATGCCCGGCCTCGCCCTCGCCTGACGCGTGCTCCCCCCATTGCTTCCAGGGATGATGAGCGAGCGCGTTCTCGCGATACGGCGCGAGGAATTCCTTCAACTCGCGGCGCTTCTCCTCCGAGAAGCTTGCGCACACGCCGACGTGCTGCAGTGCACCGGAGTCATCGAAGAGACCGAGCAACAGGGAGCCGACATGTGTGCGGTCACCTTTCTTGTGCCATCGAAATCCGGCGACGACGCAGTCGCAATCGCGTTCATGCTTGATCTTGAGCATCACGCGCTTGTTGGGCTCGTAGGTCCCCGAAATCGGCTTAGCGATGACGCCGTCGAGACCGGCGCCCTCGAAGCGGCGAAACCAGTCCGACGCCACGTTGGAATCACGGGTTGCCGGCGTCAGATGAATCGGCGGCGCGGCCTCCCCGAGCAAAGCTTCCAACCGTCGTCGCCGTTCTTCAAACGGTTCGCTGCACAGATCGCTACCGCCCTCGGAAAGCAAGTCGAAGAACACTACCGCCGCCGGTATCTGTTGGGACAAAAGCTTCACTCGCGAGGCGGCTGGATGAAGCCGCAGTTGCAGCGACTCGAAGTCCAGACCTCCATTCCGGGCGATCACGATTTCGCCATCGAGCACGCAACGGGACGGCAACTGCGATAGCAACGGATCGAGCAATTCGGGAAAATAGCGATTCAGCGGCTTCTCGTCGCGGCTCTGGATCAGGATTTCGTCGTGGTCGCGAAAGACTAAGGCGCGAAACCCATCCCACTTCGGTTCGAAGATCCACGTTTCACCTTCAGGCAGATCGTCCACTCGGCGGGCGAGCATTGGCAGGAGCGGAGGGTTGACGGGGAGGTTCACGCCCACTGTTATACCGCAACGAATATTCCGCGGTCGCTCGCCAGAAACTGCGCCGCCGGTTCCACGACACACGGACAAGTCCACAACACTTATCGGAAACAGATTCGCGCAACCATGCTCGAGACTTAGTATTTGGCGCTTCTCCGCGAGGGCCGCCTAAAAGACGAACGGAGCGATAGCGCTCGAAACTGCTTCCCGTGCGAACCAACGACATTTGCTACGTCGGGTGACGGATCACCGGCATCGTCACATCGGAGGGGTTGAATGAACATCGATCGGGAAACGGCGAGGCTACAGGAGGCTTGTAAGGCAAACATCCCTTGGAGAAAGTGGGGGCCATACCTCTCCGAGAGGCAATGGGGCACGGTTCGTGAGGACTATAGCCATGACGGAAATGCCTGGAACTACTTCACCCACGATCACGCACGCTCACGAGCCTACCACTGGGGCGAGGATGGGCTCGCCGGTCTGAGCGACGACCGGCAGCTTCTTTGTTTTGCCGTCGCCTTATGGAATGGCAAGGATCCCATCCTGAAGGAGCGCCTTTTCGGACTCACCAACAGCGAAGGCAACCATGGTGAAGACGTCAAGGAATATTACTTCTACTTGGATAATATCCCGACGCACTCCTACATGAAGTACCTATACAAGTATCCGCAGGCGGCGTTTCCATATGATGATCTGGTTCGGACGAATCAAGCGCGCAATCGTTCCGATATGGAGTATGAGCTGCTGGATACCGGCGTCTTCGATGCCGATCGCTACTTCGATGTTTTTGTGGAATACGCCAAGAACACCCCCGAGGACATTCTCATTCAGATCAGCGTGTGCAATCGCGGGTCTGAAGAAGCGGCGCTGAATGTCTTGCCGACTCTGTGGTTTCGCAACACCTGGACGTGGTGGCCGGGGACGCCGAAGCCGTCCTTACGGCAAGCCGGGGGAACCAAGGGCGCGCGGGCTATCGCCGCGGAGCACGCTGAAATGGGGAACCGGTTCCTTTACTGCGAGGGAGACATACCGCTGTTATTTACTGAGAATGAGACGAACGATCAGCGAATCTTCGGTACGCCCAATTCCAGCCCATATGTCAAAGACGGCATCAACGACCGTATAGTGTCCGGCCGGGAAAATGCGACCAACCCGGAACATGTAGGCACGAAGGCGGCCGCCCATTATGGCGTCAGAGTCGGCGCTGGGAAGACGGTTACCTTATGGCTGCGGCTTTGCGATCGGTCCCCGGAAGAGCTCGGCGAGCCGTTCGGCAAGCAATTTGCCGAAATCATTCGGGTGCGCCGATCCGAGGCGGATGAGTTCTATCGAAACATCACTCCCGAGGGTGTGGACGGCGACAAAGCCAGCGTCATGCGTCAGGCGTTGGCGGGAATGCTCTGGAGCAAACAATACTTCGCCTTTGATGTGGCCAAATGGCTCGAGGAGCACGGCGCCGGTCCGATGCGGCGGAATGCTCCGCCTGTTCGGAACAGCGATTGGTATCACATGGTGAATGAGCACATCATCTCGATGCCGGACAAGTGGGAGTACCCGTGGTATGCCGCATGGGATTTGGCGTTCCATGCCATTGCTCTCTCGACGGTGGATCTGGACTTTGCCAAGGGGCAGCTTGACTTGTTGCTACAGCGCTTCTTCTTGCACCCAACCGGGCAGATCCCTGCGTATGAGTGGAATTTCGGAGATGTCAATCCGCCGGTGCACGCGTGGGCCACGCTGTTCCTCTTCAGGATGGAGCAGGCTCTCCGCGGTCAAGGCGACCTCGAATTCTTGGCTAGATCCTTTCGAAAACTGACATTGAACTTCACATGGTGGGTAAACCGGAAAGATCGGTTCGGGAAGAACGTTTTCGAAGGCGGCTTCCTCGGGCTGGACAACATAGGAGTCTTCGATCGCAGCGCGCCGGTACCCGGCGGGGGCTATTTGGAGCAGGCCGACGGCACCGCGTGGATGGCATTGTACTGCCAGAACATGCTCGAGATTTGCGCTGAGTTGGCTGGCGCCGATCCCAGCTACGATGACATGGCGGCAAAGTTCGTCGACCATTTCCTCTGGATTGCCAGGGCCATGAATCACATGGGGCCGGGCGGCATGTGGGACGAGGAAGACGGCTTCTACTATGACGTCCTGCGCCTTCCCGACGGGACTTCGGATCGGCTCAGGCTGCGCTCCATGGTAGGTTTGTTGCCGCTCTGCGCCACCACCGTCATCGAACCGTGGCAGCGGAAACGGCTGCCGCAAACTGAGGCGACTAATTTAGAGCGCATTCAACGCATGCCCGAGCTTCTGCAGAGCATCCATCCGACTGGCCCCGAACATCGCGGCGTCGGAGGCCGTGGCATAGCCGCATTGGTAAATCCGGACAGGCTGCGCCGCATCCTCTCCCGGATGCTAGATGAGAACGAATTCCTGAGTCCGTACGGAATACGGGCTATATCGCGCTACCATGCCGAGCATCCGTACCTGTTCAGCGTTCGAGGTGAAAACTACAAAGTGAAGTATCTTCCAGCGGAATCGGATTCGGGTATGTTCGGCGGAAACTCGAATTGGCGAGGTCCAATCTGGATGCCGGTGAACGCGCTCCTGATTCGTGCGCTGCTGTCCTTCTATCTCTACTATGGCGACAATTTCAAGATCGAATGTCCCACTGGTTCCGGCAACGCCATGAACCTTTTCGAAGTAGCTCGCGAGATTTCTAATCGGCTGACCCGGATCTTCCTCCGCGACAAGACGGGGCGAAGACCAGTGTTCGGCTGCGCGGAGAAATTCCAAAACGACCCCAACTGGAAGGACTACCTCCTCTTCTATGAGTACTTCCACGGAGACAACGGCGCCGGCATTGGAGCCAGTCACCAGACCGGCTGGACTGGAGTTATCGCGACTCTCATTGAGCTGTTCGGTCGCCTTGATGCCGAACAGTTTCTTGTAGCCGGCAAATCGCACGCCTTTAACAGGTCTGTGACGCGCGAGGATAAACATGCGGGTCTGATTCTGGAGCCTGTGTCATGAAGCCCTCAACTGTACTTCGCGCACCGGCTAGAAAATAAGGCGCCATCGCTGATTTAATCGTCTGCGTTCGCTGGGACGCCCTCAAACCGCGCGATGTCGACCGCCTCGCCGTGATGTATCGAGGCATCTTCCCGGTGGCGAAGCAGATGACCTATGACTGAAAGAAGCCCTTGCTATCGATCACTTTCGTCTAAATAGTGATCGATAGAATCGGTCTCTATCGATCATGACGTGGAATTGGCAACAACCGGATTGGCCAAACTTCTCCTGGGACGGAGGAGGGTCTGCGCCGGGCGGAGGAGGAGTTTCTCAAAGAAAGCGGCGTTTTCGCAGGTTCGGTGCGGCATCTCCCCGATTCGGAGCGCGCAGAGCTCGTCATCCAGGCGATGAGCGCCGAAGCCATGACCACATCCGAGATCGAGGGCGAAATCCTTGATCGCGTCAGCGTCCAGTCCTCTATCCGCAGACAATTCGGCTTGACGGCGGATCGGCGAGGGGTTGGTCCGGCCGAAGAGGGGATCGCTGAGATGATGATGGATCTTTATCGAACTTTCTCTGAACCGCTCTCCGATCGCATGCTTTTCAGGTGGCATGAAACGCTCCTCAAAGGGCGCGGAGACCTCGGATATGTCGGCCGTTATCGCGCGGACCGCGAGCCAATGCAGGTCGTCTCCGGCGCGCTCTATGAGCCTGAAGTGCATTTCGAAGCGCCGCCATCAGAAAGGGCTCCAAAATAGACGGCGCGATTCATTAGGTGGTTCAATGCGAGCGGCCCCGGCGGAGCAAAGCCGTTGCCTGCACTGACGGGAGCAGGCATCGCACACCTTTACTTTGAGTCCATTCACCCCTTCGAGGACGGCAACGGCCGTATTGGCCGGGCGATCTCCGAGAAGGCCTTGGCGCAGGCCAGCGGGCAGCCGATGCCAATCGCGCTCGCGCAAACGATATTGACGCGTCGGAAGAGCTATTATGAGGCTCTTGAAGCCGCCAATAAAAAGATCAAATAACCCCGTGGCTTCGCTGGTTCGCCGGTATTGCGATCGAAGCTCAACGCCGCACGACAGCGGGGGTTGAGTTCCTGATAGACAAAACAAGGCTCTTGGACCGGCTCCGGTGCCAGCTCAACAAACGCCAAGAAAAGGCGCTCCATCGAATGCTGGCGGAAGGCCCGGAAGGATTCAAGGGAGGATTGAGCGCCGGCAACTACGCGGGCATCACTGGCGCGACCACGGCGACGACGACGCCCGACCTCGCTGATCTTGTCCAAAAGGAGGCGCTCATTCGTAAAGGAGAACGGCGTTACGCGCGTTACTATCTTCCCATCCCTCTTCGACCGGTGTTGGCCATTGCAATCGACGAGAAGGGAGCCATCGCCTAGTCGATCGCTGGCGCCGCCCCGCGTTGATACAATCGACTCCAGTGATTAAGACTCTGTGTTTGCTGGCGTGCGCCACGTGCGGATGGGGCGCGAGCGATCTTGCGATCTACCGGCTGCTCGCGCCATCGACGCATTCGTTCGAGCTCTCGTACGACGCTTCGGTAACGCGCGCGGGAGCGGATTACTTTTTCAACCCGGTCCGGCCCGGCTCCGCTGTGACGAAGGAAAGCGCGATCGATCTCGCTACCGGCAGACCGCTCGAACTCAAGACGGTCAAAGGACGCGAAGCCAAAGCTGCCGGCGGCGTGCTGCCGGAAACCTCCGACGACGCCGAGTTCCTCTGGGTGAAGCTGCTGCACCCGGTAGCCAAAGGCGCCGAGACGCGCATCCGCATTCTACGGACCTACACGGATCCGGCATCCTATCAGACCACCCTCACTGGATTCGTCTTCGATCGGCCGCTGGCTGTGACACGCAACGTAATCGTGCTGCCGCAGGGCTACGAGTTGATCGGATCGCGCGCTCCGGGCATCGTAACCACCGATGCCGATGGCCGCATCCACATCAGCTTCTTCAATGACCGTGACGACCTGTTGCCGGTACGCATAGAAGGGCGGAAACTGCCATGAAGCGCGCGCTCCTTTTGATTCCGATCCTCTTGATTCCAGTCCTGCTCGCCGCGCAGGTACACCGCGCGGAACAGGATCGCGAGATCCGTTATTGGCTGCTGGACCCCGCCACGCATCAGTTCCGCATCTCGCACGATTTCACCGTCGCGCGCGAGGGGCAGAAATCCGTGCACAGCTTTGTGCGCGCGGGCAGCGAGGTGACGCCTGATTCCAAGATGTTCGATCTCGATACCGGTGAGCCGCTGCACACGCACTTGGTGAGCGGCGCCGAGGTCAACGCGCTTGGATACTACCCGACTCCCACTGATCCGAAATCCGTAGTGGTGCAGGGCGACCTACCCGCGGCGGTGGGAAAGGGCGAATCTGTGCGCATTCGCGTGGAGGAGGCCTATACCGATCCGGTTGGCTACAAAATGGATGGCCGCGAACTGGTCTGGAAGCGTACCCTTGGTCGGCCCGTAAATGATGTCTCGCTGCCGGAGGGCTGGATGCTGACGGCCTCGAATGTTCCGGCAAAGGTGACCTTGGATGCGCAAGGGCGCGTGACCCTCCGCTTTACGAACACCCGCAATGGCGATTTGGACGTGACGATTCGCGCGCGCAAGCGTTGAGCGGTTGCACCTCCGCTACACCGCCGTCTCCGTTTCCGGCGCTATTGAATCCGGGCTCGGCCACGGATCGGGTTCCGGATTCGGCTCGTCGGGATGCGGCGCGGGCTCGGGAATCGGCGGCTGTGGCCCCGCCGTGCTACGCAGCAAAGAGCGCACGGGCTCGTGTACCGGTTCCGACAGGACTACTTCGCAATCGCAGCAATCGCTGCATCGCAGGCACCGCTCGCAAAGATGATTGGCGCAGGTGTCTTTGGTGCACCGCGCACAGATACGCATCGATTCTTCGCCGCAGATGGCGCATTGAAACGGCATGATTATTTTTTCTTTCCCGATCTCGGTGCCGTGACCACGGCGCGGCAGCGCTGCGCTTCCCGATCCATCGCCTGAAACTCCCGCTCTCGCTCGGCCGCGAGATTGACAATGTAGCGCTGCAGTCGGTCGCGGTTAGCGCTGGATTCCGCTTGGAGGCTGGCTAGCGCCTGCGCGTCCGGCTTGTATCCGTACTTCCGGATACCTTCCTCCACCGACCCGAGCATCGAATCGATGGCCTGTATCCGGAAGAACACATCGAGCAGAGCGGATAGCCGCTCCGGATTTCTCACCAGATCTGCCGCGCCCTCGTTCAACGCGCGCGCCTGATCTTTCGTGGATTGCAACTGTTCGCCATAAGTCTCCGAGGCGCCTTGATCCACCCACGAACGCGCATCGACACGATCGAGCGCCGGCGTTAATCGCGAAGCGTGCGCCGCGATTTCCTTGAGCACGCCGCCGATCTCCCAATCGGTTTCGAGACCTTGAGGTTGCGTCGCAGGTTGCCCTACCGATTGTGGATTCTGACCCGGCGTCTGTGCCCCCAGTACGGCGGCGCAAGCGATCAGCATTAGTCGTCGCAGGCCAGTGGTCATCGCTGCTTTCAATCTAGCATGGGGAAAGGCTTTGACCGCCGAGACGCCGAGGCACGGAGAAAATACTTCCTGAGGGTTTTCTCCGCGTCTCTGCCTCTCGGCGGTGAGTTTTCACGCCCTCAAGCCATACGCAGCGCCTCGCGCAGCCCTGGGTCGTGGCGCACCCGCCAGATCTTGCTGTCGAGGTAGTAATGCGTGAGGCCGAATCCGCAGAAGAAGCCGAACGCGAGATCGCTCATATTTCCCAGTTGGAAGCCCGGTATGCGATACAGGGCGCTGAAGGCCAGCGCCATAGCCACGTATGCGGCAAGATGCTTTCCCACCGCTGCGGGGACACGCCCGTGTTTCGATTCTCCATCCGCGCTCGTATAGCGATTACGATTGTGAAACCATATCAGCGCGTGGTATTGCAGGTTATGCACAATGGTCACGGTCGGCACGGCCGCCTGCCAGCTCATGTAGGCGAACGTCAGCCAATGTAGTGGAATTATCCCGCCCAGTAGAAGCAACTTTGGAGCATTGGGCCGCGCGCCCTCCCGATATCGAATGATCTGCCTCGTGAGATACGCTGTAGCCACTGCGATCACGATGGCCCAACAAGGCGCCGACCAGCTTCGCAGCGGATGAAACGGCATGCCCAGCTCCTGCGGGCTTTCGATAAAGAAACGTCGGAACGGCGGGAAGATTGTCATTACCGCGAGAAACAGCTTGTCCAGAGTATTGTCAATGCGCGCCAGGTCGCCGTTCTTCACTTTGTACAGCACCATGAAACCGTAGTGCTGCTTAACTACGTGATAGTACGCCCATACGCCCACCAGCAACGCGAGCCAGCCCTTCCATCCGGCAAGCGCCATCAGCGGACCGATCGAGAAGAAGAACAGTGCGCTGCCAAAGAGCAGCCGCGGGTGTTTCGTGCGCGCTTCGCGATCGAAGAAAGTCCGCGATGCCGTGCCGAAGATGTGCGTGCCATCCAGCCCAACCGACCAGAACCACCACAGGTAGCCGATCGGTACGTGCAGGGCAAGATAAAGAATCAGGTACAAATAGCCGGCGGCCGAGCTGCCGATTACCAGCGATAGATCCACGCCGCGCCCGATTATCCACCGCGATGGTGAGCGGGCTACGCGCGGTGCGGTGATAGTCGCGGCTGCCATGCTTGTTTACCAGCATACACGGGCTCGCGCCATTTCCTTCGCCGGCAACCCGATACAATGCCAGTTCATGCGCCGCCGCTCGGCCCTACGCAACCTATTCGAATACAGCCTTGCGGTCGCCGCATTGAAATCGATCGAATGGGCGCCGCTGCCCCTCGACGGATGGCTTGCGCGGCGATATCTCGCCCTGCTCGATCGGGCCGTGCCACGCTTGCGCCGCGCGGCCTACACGAATCTCTCGCTCGCATTGCCCGGCGCGGACCGCAAAAACATCACCGATGGCGTCTTCGATTCCCTGGCGCGCGTCCTGCTTGCCTTCGCCAAGTTCCCCTCCATCCGGCGGGAGAATCTCGAGCGTTGGATTCGCTGCGAGGGTCTGGAGCACTACACCAACGCATTGCGCGCGGGACGTGGGGTGTTGATCGCCACCGGCCACTTGGGCAACTGGGAGTTGAGCGCATTTGCGCATGCCTGGTTGACCGGCCCAATGAGCGTGATCGTCCGTCCCCTCGATAATCCCTGGATAGATCGCCTGATTCAGAGGCGGCGCGAGCTTTCCGGAAATCGCTCCATCAGCAAACGCGACATTGCGCGGCCGATCCTCAGGGCGCTGGGCGCCAATCAGGCTGTGGGCATCCTGATCGATCACAACTGGACCGCCGATACTGGCGTATTCGTCGATTTCTTCGGCGTGCCCGCATGTACCGACGCAGGATTTGCGAAGCTCGCCGCGCGGAGTGGAGCGCCCGTAGTTCCTGGGTTCGCGCTTTGGTCGGAAGAGGAACGGCGCTATGTGCTGCGTTTTTATCCCCCCGTTCCCATTACGGGTGATGCCGCGCGCGACACGGCGGCGCTGCAAGCCGCCTTCGAGAGTATCGTGCGCGCGCATCCCGCTCAGTGGCTCTGGATTCATCGGCGGTGGAAGACGCGCCCGCCCGGCAACCCTCCTCTGTACTGATTCTTACCCGGCGTTTCCCTGAGCCGTAGTATTCTGCAAGCGTGAATTCGCGCGCGCAATCCCCGTTGAACGGTGGCGTCTTCGCCCTTGCCATGACGGCGGCGGCGGTGCTGACGTCGCTGCTGCTTCGGCCGTATCTCGATGCGGATTTCTTCGTCATCTTCGTTGCCGCCGTTTGGCTGAGCGCTCGATACTACGGCCGCGCGGGCGGAATTGCTGCGACTGCCGCTTCGGCGGTTGCCATCTTTTACTTCTTTCCGAGAGCGGGTTCCGAAGCGCCATACTCTTTCTGGAGGACCGGCGCGCAGATCGCCGCCTTCCTCGCGGTTGCGGTCTTGATCACCTGGATGACCTCGGCTTGGCGCGAGAACCGGCGCCTGCTCGAAGCGACCCTTTCGAGCATCGGCGATGCGGTGCTGGCCACCGACCGTGAAGGTTATGTCACGTTTTTGAACCCGGTCGCGGAAACGCTCACCGGGTGGTCAAGGAAGGAAGCGCGCGGAAAGCACGCATCGGAGATTCTCAAACTCGTGCATGAAGGGACGCACGAGCCGGTGGAGAATCCGCTGGCGCGCGCCTTGCGTGAGCGTGCCACCGTCTCGCTGCTGGATAGAACCGCCTTGGTAACGCGCAACGGAGTAGAGTGCCCCATCGAGCTAAGCGCCTCGCCCGCGCGCGACGAATCGGCGGGCGTGCGCGGCGCAATCCTGGTCTTCCGCGATATCGGCAAGCGGCGGCAATTGGAGGAGCAACTCACCCACGCGGAAAAAATGGATGCGGTGGGGCGGCTGGCGCGCGGCGTGGCGGGCGATTTCAACAACGTGCTCACCGTAATCTCCGGATACGCCGAACTGCTGCGCGTGGAGGCGCCGCCCTCAAGCCCGCTGCGTCGTTTCGCAGATGAAATCATTTACGCCGGCGAGCGCGCGGCCGCGTTGACGCGCCACCTTCTCGCCTTCAGCCGCGGGGCTACGGCCCAACCGCGCGTAATCGATCTGAGCGCGCTGGTGACAGCGATGGAACCGCTGCTCCATCGTCTGCTGGGCCAGGGGATCGAGCTGATCTTGCTGAATCCGCGTGGCGTGGGACGAGTGAAGGCCGATCCTTCGCAACTGGAGCAAGCCATCGTGAACCTGGCCTCGAACTCGCGCGATGCCATGCCTGACGGTGGAAAGCTGGTGATTGAGATCGCCGCAGTCGATCTCGACGAAGGGCCGTCGAGCAAGAACCTTGGATTGCCGCCCGGCCCTTACGTGATGATGGCGGTCAGCGATACGGGTGTCGGAATGGATGCCGCGACGCGCTCCCGGCTCTTCGAGCCTTTCTTCACCAGCAAGGGACCTGGCAAGGGAAGCGGACTAGGATTGGCGACGGTTTATGGCATCGTGAAGCAAAGCGAAGGGCAAATCACCGTCTATAGCCAGCCGGGCTGCGGCAGCATTTTCGAAATCTATCTCCCGCGCGTAAAGGAGGCGCTGGCAGAGACGCCGCGCCGCCCATCGGCCAAAGGTTCCGAAACCATCCTCCTCGTCGATGACGAAGAGGGCGTACGCAAGCTGGTGCATGCGGTGCTGCAATCCCACGGATACAATGTGCTCGAAGCGAGCAACGGCGGCATGGCGCTGGCGGCATATGAGAAGAACTCGCACAAAATCGATATGGTGCTTACCGACGTCGTGATGCCGCAGATGACGGGCTTCGAGTTAGGCGCGAAATTGGCGGGCCGGGCTCCAGAGCTGAAGGTTCTTTATATGTCGGGATACCGCGACAATGCGACGGCGCTGGACGAGACGCCAAAGGCGTTCTTGCATAAGCCGTTCACCCCGGATGTGTTGCTGACGAAGGTGCGCGAAGTGCTCGACGGCGGCGCGGTCGGCTAAATTCTAATTTGCAAAACTGAGGATTGTCTCGCAGATTGGCAATTTTCCGCAAGCCGTGGCGTTACCGGCAAGCTGTCAGCATTCAGCGATTAGCTTACAAGCTGTGCCACTGCTGGCGAAAGCTGAAAGCTGACTGCTGATCGCTGAAGTTCGTTCACGCGAAAAAATTCCCCATCTTGCGAAACTTCTCGTACCGCTGCTCCACCAACTGGGGGCCGCTCAATGGCGATAGCTCCGCCAGCCACTTCCTCAAGGCTTGGCGCAGATTCTCCGCCGCCAGATCGGCATTCTCCTGCGCGCCGCCCGCGGGCTCAGGCACAATTCCATCGATCAGCCCCAACTCCTGCAAATCCTCCGCGGTCAGCCGCATGAAGGGCGCCACCTGCTGCGCTTTGCCGGCGTCTTTGAAAATGATGTTTGCGCAGTTTTCCGGGGAAATTACGCTGTACACCGCATTCTCCAGCATCAGCACTACGCTCCCTACACCTAGCGCCAGCGCGCCGCCGCTGCCGCCTTCCCCGATACACACCGCGATCACTGGCACCGGCAGCCGCGCCATTTCCCGCAAATTCCGCGCGATGGCTTCGGCCTGCCCGCGTTCTTCTGCGTCCACGCCGGGATAAGCTCCTGGCGTATCGATCAGCGTCACAATCGGACGGTTGAACTTTCCCGCTAATTGCATCGCGCGCAGGGCCTTGCGATACCCTTCCGGCTTCGGCATGCCAAAGTTTCGGTAGATCTTCTGTTTGGTGTCCCGCCCCTTCTGTTCCGCTACAACCATCACCGGCTTGCCTTCGAAATGGCCCATTCCCGTAACGATCGCCGGGTCGTCGCCGAACGAGCGGTCGCCGTGTATCTCCTGGAAGCCGGTGCACAGCCGTTCGATGTAGTCGAGCGAATGCGGACGCTTTGGATGACGGGCCAATTGCACTCGCCGCCAGGCCGCATTCGATTCCGCAACTGGCGGCTCGGGTGGGGTGCTTTCTGTATCCATTTGAAACATCTTAACAGCCGTTGTGCACCATGATTGGACGACGTATTCAATCGCACCGGGTAGTGGTTCTCAAACGAACCGGGAAGCCCTAATGAAGCTTGTCAAACCGGCCTTTCAAATCCACACTCGAAGTATGGAGGAGAAAGCGAATCATGTGTGACTATTCGCTAATGGCAGTTCCGAATCGTCTTGCCCGCGAAGGTGAAGAATTGGTCTCTCACCGTTTTCCGACTGGCTCCCTGGGGTTGGCCGCGCCCGCCGATGTCCATAGAACTCCTGTGCCTGCCGCGCGCCGGAGTTTCTGGACTGCATTCAAAGAATTTTTCCAGCCCGCCGAAACGGCGGCCGTGTGCGCCGTTTGCATTCCACCGGGCGCCCGTTTGTTGCTCGAGGACATCCCCGTACGCCTTCAAACCGAACTAGGCGTGACGGCTGCGGAGGAAGTGACGTTCACTCAAATCACCGCTTCGGCGCATAGTTATCGCGACGCCGTGCGGTTCGCCAATGGCCGTGAAATACGGCTCCAGGAACTTCGCGAGGGCCAGCGCGTTCGCGTGCTTGATCTCTCCCTGGCGGAGGAACTGGATCTCGATCGTCTGCGTGAAGAGAGTCCCGAACTCGCCTTCTCTAGACGCCGCTAATTCCCTGTTCCGGCGTACAGGCTTGGGATCCTAAATGCCGGTTGACAAGTAAAATCATATGTCCTAATCTTGATGGAGATTGAGGACTTCTCAAAATCTCGGCGTAGAATTGGAAAGAGCGTCAGCGTCCGAGGTGCTCGCATGGGCCCTCGAGCGCTACGGCGCCGGCTTCGCCATCGCTACCAGCTTTCAAAAAGAGGGGATGGCGATTCTCGATCTCGCCGCCCGCCTCTCGCCGGGTATTCGTGTTTTCACCCTCGATACAGGCCGCTTGCCGGAGGAAACATACGGCATGATCGACACCGTGCGCGAGCGCTATGGCATCGCTACGGAACTCGTTCGGCCCGATCCGGAGGAAGTCCGCCACATGGTTGCCCTGCGCGGCCGTGATTTGTTCTACGAAGGCGTCGATGCGCGCCGCGCCTGCTGCGATGTCCTCAAGGTGCGTCCGCTGGAACGTAAACTCGCCACATTAACCGCTTGGGCTGCGGGAATGCGCCGTGAGCAGTCCGAAACCCGCGCCTACATACCCAAGGTTGAACTCGCGTCCACGCCCGTCAAGATCAATCCGCTAGCCGATTGGACTGCGGCGCAGGTCGAGGAGTACACCCGGGTAAACCGCGTGCCGGTGCATCCCCTGTATGCGCGCGGCTACTCCAGCATCGGTTGCGCGCCTTGCACGCGTCCCATCATGCCCGGCGAAGATGCGCGTGCGGGACGCTGGTGGTGGGAACAAAACGCGCAAAAAGAGTGCGGTATCCACTTCCTTCCCGATGGAAAAATGCGCCGCGCCTCATGACCGCCGCCATCTATCCGTGAAACCCCCACAAGAGCCCGGCCGAATATGGGCTACACTGGAGCGTTCAGGTTTAGTCTCCTTTGATCGACCTCCACTCGCACACCAATGAATCGGACGGGACTTTCTCGCCCGCCCAACTCGTCGCCGAGGCCATCCGCTCGGGCGTGACCTCGCTTGGCATCACCGACCACGATACCTTTGCCGGCTTCGATCTCGCGCTGCCCGTGGCGCGCGCGGCAGGGCTCGATTTGATCTGTGGCATCGAGCTTTCCACCAAGCTGCATGGCCAATCCGTGCATCTGCTCGGCTATTTCCTCAATACCGATGGATTGGGCGATTTCCGTTCCCGGATCCGCGATCTACAGGCCGCGCGCCGCGACCGTAACATTCGCCTGGTCGCGCGCCTCCAGGAACTCGGGATGGACATCACGCTCGCCGAGGCCGAAGCGCGCGGACGCGGCATGACGGGGCGGCCCCACTTCGCGCAATTGTTGGTCGAAAAGGGGTATGTGCCGAACCTGCGCCAAGCCTTCGACGAATACTTGGACGAATCGGCGAAGGGCTACGTCTACCGCCGCGAGCCCACCTTCGCCGAAGGTGTGAAGTGGATTCGCGACGCCGGCGGCATCTCGTCGCTCGCGCACCCCATCCGCGTCAAGGGAGAGATCCAGGCCTTGATGCCCGGGCTATGTGAGGTGGGTCTCGCCGCCATCGAGGCGTACCACAGCGACCACTCGCCCGAAAACACGGCGCTCTATCTGGAGCTCGCCGGGCGCCACGGCCTGCAAGTCACCGGCGGCTCCGATTTCCACGGCGCCGTGAAGCCGGACGTAAACCTTGGCACGGGCTGCGCGGGCAATCTGAAGATCCCGGACGATCTGCTCGAACGGCTGCGCGAGGCGGCGGAAAAGCCGGCCGTCTAGTCCTCTTCGTCCGTCTGTCCGACCTTCAACACCGCCAGGAACGCCTCCTGCGGAATCTCCACCTTGCCCACCCGCTTCATGCGCTTCTTGCCCTCTTTTTGCTTTTCGAGCAATTTGCGCTTGCGCGAGATGTCGCCGCCGTAGCACTTGGCCAGCACGTTCTTGCGCATGGCATGCACGGTTTCGCGCGCGACGATCTTGTTGCCGATGGCGGCCTGTAGCGCGACTTCGAACATCTGCCGCGGGATCAGTTTGCGCAGGCGCTCAATCAGATTCCTTGCCGCGTTCGATAGGCGAAGTCCTTGTGGACGATCATCGAAAGCGCGTCCACCGGTTCGCCCGCCACCAGTACATCGAGCCTGCACCATCGGCGAGACGCGATGACCGGCCAAATGATAATCGAGCGACGCATACCCACGCGATGCCGATTTCAATCGGTCGTAGAAATCCAGCACGATCTCATTCAGCGGCAACTCGTAAGTCAGCATCACGCGCCCGCCGCCGATATATTCGAACTTCTTCTGCATGCCGCGCTTCTCTTCGAGCAGCTTGAGAATCTCGCCCAGGTACTCTTCGCGCGTAATCACCGTGGCATCGATGATCGGTTCTTCGATCTGCTTGATCTCGGACGGGTCGGGGAATTTGGTCGGGTTGTCCACCTCCACCACGGTCGCCGTCGGTAGTGGTGATGCGGTAGCGGACGCCCGGCGCGGTGGTGATCAGATCGATATTGAACTCGCGCTCCAGCCGCTCCTGCACGATCTCCAGATGCAGCAGCCCGAGAAATCCGCAGCGGAAGCCGAAGCCCAGCGCGACCGAATTCTCCGGCTCGAAGCTGAACGCGCTGTCGTTCAGGCGCAGTTTTTCGAGCGCATCGCGCAGCAATCCGTGCTCGTGCGATTCCACCGGATACAGCCCCGCGAACACCATCGGCTTGAGCTGCTTCGAATCCCGGCAGCGGCTCGGAGGCCGGGTTCGCATTGTCGATAATCGTGTCGCCGATCTGCGCGTCCGAAACGGTCTTGATGTTGGCGAACAGAAATCCGACTTCGCCGGCCGCGAGCTCGTCGCACGGAATCGGCTTTGGGCGATTGATACCCAGCCCGTCCACTTCATACACTGCTGCCGTTCGACCACAGCCGGATCTTCTGGCCCTTGCGCAGGCGCCCTTCCATCACGCGCGTCAGAATGATCACGCCGCGGTACGGATCGAACCACGAATCGAAAATCAGCGCGCGCAACGGCGCGTCGGGCGAACCCTTCGGCGGCGGAACCAGATGCACGACCGCTTCGAGCACTTCCTCGATGCCGATGCCTTGCTTGGCGCTGACCAGAATGGCGTCCGTGGCGTCCAGGCCGATCGATGGTCTCGATCTGCTCGCGAATCCGCTCGGGCTCGGCCGACGGCAGATCGATCTTGTTGATCACCGGAATGATCTCGAGATTATGGTGCAGCGCCAGGTAGGTATTGGCGAGCGTCTGCGCTTCCACGCCCTGCGACGCATCCACCACCAGCAGCGCGCCTTCGCAGGCCTGCAGGCTGCGCGAAACTTCGTAGGAGAAATCGACGTGGCCCGGGCGTATCGATCAGGTTGAGCTGATACATCTTGCCGTCGTCGGCGCGATAGTTCAGCCGCACGGCATGCGCCTTGATGGTGATGCCGCGCTCGCGCTCCAGATCCATGGAGTCGAGCACCTGCGCCATCATTTCGCGCTGGGACAAGCGCGCCGGTGACTTCGAGCAGTCGGTCGGCCAGCGTCGATTTGCCGTGGTCGATATGCGCAATGATAGAGAAATTGCGGATGAATTCGCGATCCATGGGGAATTGCGGGGTGCTGAAACGATTATCCCACAGAGCGAAGAAAGAAGCCGTTAGCGTTCAGCGATCAGCCGTCAGCTAGAAACGCCCGGGTTCCAGGCTCTAGCTGAAAGCTGATCGCTGAATGCTGACGGCTTAGCCGCTACTTCGCCGGCGGCCTAACCGTCGGATACTTGATCCCCAACTGGTCAAGGTAGTTATCGTACTTCGACGGATCGTAATAGAGCGGCTTCATCAGCGGCCGGTATTTCTCCATGATCTTTTCATTGAGCCAGATGGCGGGCTTGTCGCCGTCGCGAATGAAGCTCTTGTACTTCATCGTCTTCGTCTGCACGTTGTTGAAGTAGTCCCACGCCTTCTGCACGATCTCGGGGTGCGTCAGGATATCGAGCATCGTCATGGCCTGCACTTTCGCGCCCGCGATCACGCCTTTATGCGCGATCGGAGTCGCCATCGCAACGCCGTTCGCCCAGTTGTGGCCGGGGCCGCCGGGGATGTTGGCCGGGTAACGCAGCGTCACGGTCGGAACGACCCACGAGACATCGCCGATATCGTCGGAGCCGCCGCCCGTGGGCATGATGCGCCGCGGCCGCCGCCGAAACCATCGTCGCCATCGTCGCCGCATCGGCGCTGCCGCTGCGGCGCTGCTGCATCTTCCTCGGCATGCGTGACGCCAGGCCGCGCACCGGAACTTTCAGCTCGGCTCTGCAGCGCCTTCGCCGAGCTGTCTGGTCGGCGTCCGACCACTGCGGCAGCCCGACCTTCTTGATGTTCGCGTACATGTCTCGGCGATCGACGCGGTTGAAGTGGCCCGGCCACGCGCTGCCCAGCAGGCGCGAAGTATAAGTGGTGTCGGTCATCAGCGTGGCAGCCCTGCGCCATGTTATCGCCGATATGCCACATATCCATGATGTGCTCGTAATCGGCCTCGCGGAAGTAATACCAGACGCTCGCGTTGGGCGGCACCACGTTGGGCTGGTCGCCGCCATTGGTGATCACATAGTGCGAGCGCTGCGCCAGGCGGAGATGCTCGCGGCGGAAGTTCCAGCCCACGTCCATCAGTTCCACCGCGTCCAGCGCGCTCCGTCCGCGCCACGGAGCGCCGGCCGCGTGCGCGCTTTCGCCCTTGAACATGTATTCCACCGAGACCAGTCCGTTCTGGTTCATCGCCGGCCCCGATGACACGCCGAAGATTGTTGCCCACATGCGTGAACAGACACACATCGACATCCTTGAAAATCCCCGCGCGCACATAGATACGCTTTCGCCCCGAGTTCTTCCTCGGCCACGCCGGGCCATAATTTGATCGTGCCCTGCAGATGCTCGCGCTCCATCACCTTCTTCACCGCGAGCGCCGCGATGATGTTCAGCGGCACGCCGGAATTGTGCCCTTCGCCGTGCCCGGGCGCGCCTTCGATCATCGGCTCGTGCCAGCGCGACGCCGGGCTTCTGCGAGGCCTGCGGAATGTCGTCGATATCCGAGCCGAGCGAGATCACCGGCTTGCCCGAGCCCCAGGTCGCCACCCATGCGGTGGGAATTCCGGCGATGCCGCGCTCGATCTGGAAGCCTTCCTTCTCCAGAATGCCGGTCAGATACTTCGACGTCTCGAACTCCTGGAAGCCCAAGCTCGCCGAAGCTGAAGACGCTATCCACCATGACCTGCGCCTGCTTCTTCATGGCGTCGATCTGGCCGGCCAGATCGGCTTTCATGGCGGCTTCTTTTTCCGGCGAGATCTTCGATGCCTGCGGCTGCCCGAACGCGCAGAGCGCTCCGGCTAGCGCCAGGGGAATGAATTTTTGCATGGGTGCTCCTATAGGGGATTAGTGTAAACGAAAGGCGGTGGCTTTGGCAGGCCGGTATTGGAGATCTCACCGGCATAGCGTCTCGGCATCGGTCTTGACCTTTTTAGATGACGATGATAATCTATTAGCCATGAGGTACCCCGTCGAGCAAAAAGCGGAAACACACGAAAGGATTATCGACGCCGCCGCGCGGTCGTTCCGCGAACATGGCGCCGAGGGACAGGGCCTCGCTCGGTTGATGAAAGACATAGGACTTACTCATGGCGGTTTCTACCGGCATTTCGAAAGCAAGGAAGACCTCTACGTCGATGCGATCGCTAGAGGCTTTCAAGAAACGGCGGACGGAATGCTGGCGGCGGCGGCAAAGGCTCCTCAAGGGGGGCAACTGCGCGCGATCATCGAGCATTATCTCAGTCTGGAACATCTCGAAGACCCTGGCAGCGGATGCGTGCTTTCCACGCTGGCCTCCGAAATAGCCCGGCAGCGCCCGGCGGTTCGGGCGAGGATTAACGCTGCCATGAAGTCGTACAGAGAGCGTTTGCTGCCTTTTTTTCCAGGAAATGACGATGCCGAGAAGAGACGCCAGTTCATCGTGCTTTTTCCGGCCATGGCCGGGGTTTTGATGACCGCTCGCGCCATGACTGACCCGGCTGCGCGCAAAGAGATCCTTTCAGCGGCCAGGCGCTTTTACATAAGCGCGTTTGCGGAACAGAACGTGAAGTAAATTTTTTTGCAACGTTAGATGATGAATATCATCTATTCGAATAGGAAACACAGGAGGATTGGACATGCTGGCTCAAGACATCTTCAGAATCGACATGGCGCTGGGCTATCTCGCCTGGGCGCTCTGCTTGGCGACTTACATCTGGCCGCGGCTGAGAGCGATGGATCGCGTCGAGGCGCACCGCGCTATCGCCACGTTTAACAGTTTCCGTTTCTTCGGCTTGGTCTTCTTGCTGCCTGGGTTTGTCGGACCGAATCTGCCGCGGCCTTCGCCGCGCCGGCGGCTTACGGCGACCTCGCCACCGGTCTGCTCGCAATCCTCGCCCTGCTGACGGTGCGCGTGCGCTACCTGTTCTGGCCGCTGGTCTGGGCGTTCAATCTGGTCGGCCTCGCCGACCTCGTCATGGATACGGCGACCGCTGTGCGCATCAACCTGCCGTCTGTGGCCGGGCAACTTGGGGCCGGTTACGCGATCCCCATTCTCTACGTACCAGCGCTTTTTCTGATGCATCTCTTCGCGTTCTGGCTGCTGCTGCGGCCTGCGCGAGCGCGAAGTCCGTCCGTCCGCCGCGTCAATGTTCCTCGCTGCGACTAAATAGCCAAGAGAAGGATGCCTCCGAAGTGTGCTTCCTGACCTGTCGAATATCAGGGCTGCCACGAATTGACGACTCGGACGCCGATATCCGAAAAATCCTTATCGCGCGTAGCTCCGCCCTTGGATCTGGGCCACCGCTGGGTGAAAACTCCGAAAGAACGTTGGTATCGAGGAGAAAACCGTTCAGAGATCGATTTCTCTCGGATAGTCCTTCTGCCTCTCAATGACTAAATCTGAGCCAGCAAAGGGCGCTTCGCTGAGAATATCGACGAGATGTTTGCGGGACTTGGATGCTCTGGCAGTTGTTCGGGCCCCAAATCTCTCGCGCCACGCATGGATGGCGGTAACGATCGAGCTCGTCCACTGAATCGAAGTGGCCGCTCCGGATTTCTTCCCGTACCAGTTGTTCGGTTTCCGGTTTGATGTCAATCGTCATAGTTGCGGCCTCCTTCACTCAAGTTAACATCCGGGCCCGGATACAGACTTCGCCGTCCCATGATCGCATCTCAAACCTCTGGCTCCTCCGTGCTTATCTCCGCGTCTCTGCGCCTCTGCGTCAAAGTCGTCCCAAGCCCCTACACCACCCCGCCTTGCGCCGGCCACAGATTTCGACTCTAATGGCAAGACAGGAGTTTCACATGAAGCGGCTTATAGCCTTATTTTCGTTTTGCGCCGGCGCGGCCCTGGCAGCGGACGCCACCGGAACATGGAAGGCGTCCATCGAAACGCCCAATGGAAACATTGAGACAACGTTCGCCTTGAAGGTCGACGGCGCGAAGCTGACCGGAACCGTGACCAGCGGACAAATGGGCGAGTCGCAGATCTCCGAAGGCAAGGTGGACGGCGATAACATCACCTTCAGCGTCGTCCGCGAATTCAACGGCAACGAATTTCGCATCAACTACAAGGGCAAAGTAACCGATAGCGAGATCAAATTCACGGGCGAGATTCCGGGCATGGACCGCACGTTCGAATTTTCAGCCAAGAAATCGACGGCGTAACGCGCCGCCGCCGTGATCTTGACCCTGAACCCCTGCGTCTCTGCGCCTCTGCGTCAAATCGCGCCGCCAAGCCACGATGACATCCAGGTTGACACCCCAATTTCCAACCCAGTATAGTCAAGGTTGAGCCTTCACATCCTGCATCTTGCGCTTCCGTAGCACGAGTCTGTCATGACCTTTTCACCCGGGCTCGAAGCCCGTTTCGACAAGCTCCTGAAGAGCTATCCGGCGGGCCGCCAGCGCGCGGCCATGGTCCCTATGCTCATCTACGCCCAGGATGAAGTCGGGCACTGCTCTGACGAGCTCATTGAGGAAGTGGCCAAGCGCACGGGCGTCACCACCCTTGCCGTCAACGAGGTTCTGTCGTATTATTCGATGCTCCACAAGAAGCCGTGGGGCAAGTTTCATGTCCAGATCTGCACCAATATCAGTTGCCTCCTTCGGGACGGGGACAAGCTCTGGGAGCATGCCTGTGAAAAGCTCGGCATCGGCCATCAGCGAAGTCACGGCGGATGGCCTGATCTCGCTCGAAGAGGTCGAATGCATCGGCGCCTGCTCCTGGGCGCCCGGCCGTTCAGGTCAATTACGATTTCCACCACTTCGTGACGCCCGAAAAGCTCGACGAGATTCTCGACGGCCTGAGGAAGAAGCAGTAAACTCCATGCCGCTCTATAACGAACCCAGCCCGCTGGAAACCAGAGTGCTGACGCGGCGTTTCGGTCTGCCGAATTCCGCCTCCATCGAAACCTACCTCGCGACCGATGGCTACAAAGCCTTCACCAAAGCCGCGGGTATGAAGCCGGAAGAGATCATTGAAGAGGTTAAGATCTCCAACCTTCGTGGACGCGGCGGCGCCGGGTTTTCCAACCGGCATGAAGTGGGGCTTCGTTCCGCGCAGTTCTCCCAAGCCCAAATACATCGTCGTCAACGCCGATGAGAGCGAGCCCGGCACCTGCAAAGACCGCGTGCTGATGGAGAACGATCCGCACCAGTTGATCGAAGGCGTCCTGATCGCGGGCCTCGCGGTCGATGCGCACGTGGGCTGGATCTACATCCGCGGCGAATATCGCTACCTGATCGACATCATGGATAAGGCCATCGCCGAGGCGTACGCGCAAGGGATGGCTCGGCAAGAACATTCAGGCGGCACGGGCTTCGATTTCGAACTCTATACCCACTCCGGCGCCGGCGCCTACGAGTGCGGCGAAGAATCGGCGCTGCTCGAATCGCTCGAAGGCAAGCGCGGCATCCCGCGTATCCGTCCGCCGTTTCCGGCCGTAGTCGGCGCGTTTCAATGCCCCACCGTTTTAAATAACGTCGAGACCTTCTGCGCCGTGCCGCCGATCATTCTCGAAGGCGGCCAGACGTTCGCCGACTCTGGCGTTCCCAAAGCCGGCGGCACCAAGCTGACCTGCCTCACCGGGCACGTCAACAAGCCCGGCGTCTACGAATTGCGCTCGGCTTTCCCGTGAAGCAGATGATCGAGGAAGTCGGCGGCGGCATCCGCAACGGAAAGAAGTTCAAGGCCTTCATTCCCGGCGGCTCGTCCTGCCCTGTCCTCACCGCCGAAGAGTGCGAAGGCGCCACCATGGATTACGATTCCATGGCCGCCGCGCAAGAGCATGCTCGGCTCCGGCGGCGTCGTCGTCATGGATGAGGACACGTGCATGGTGAAGGCCGCTCTGCGCATCATGCGCTTTTACGCGCATGAAAGCTGCGGCTGGTGCATCCCGTGCCGTGAGGGCACCACCTGGCTCCGCAAAATCCTCACGCGTTTTCACGAGGGCAACGGCCGCCGCGAAGACATCGATCTCATGGGCGACCTGAGCCAGCAACATGCTGGGCCGCACCTTCTGTCCGCTAGGCGACGCCGCCGCGCTGCCCATCGAATCCATAGTTGTAGAAATTCCGCCACGAATTCGAAGAGTACTTGAACGGCAAGGGGCCCGCCCCAGTGGCGCAGTCTGAAAGGCTGGTAATGGTTTGATGAAGCGCCTTTGTGGGGCGGGCCCTTTTGGGCCGCCGCCGGGCTTTCGCCCGGCGATCCGCGCGGCGGCTAAAGCTTCTCTTGGGAGGCTCCCCCATGCCTGATTTAGTCAAGTTCACCCTCGACGGCCGCGAACTGCAAGCCGCGCCCGGAACCCTCGTCATCGAAGCCGCCAAAGCCGCCGGCATCGAAATCCCCGCGTTCTGTTATTACGAAGGCTACTCGCTGGCCGCTGCCTGCCGCATGTGCCTCGTCGAAGTCGAGAAGATGCCGAAAATGCAGACGGCATGCACCCTCCCCGTCGCCGAAGGCATGGTAGTCCGCTCGGAAACCAAAGTGGTGGCCGAAGCGCGCAAATACACGCATCGAATACCTGCTCACCAATCACCCCCTCGATTGCCCCGTCTGCGACAAAGGCGGCGAGTGCGAACTGCAGGATATGACCTTCCGCTACGGCGCGGGTGAGAGCCGCTACAACGAAATCAAGATCCACACGCCCGAGAAACAATTCTCGCCCGTGGTTTATTTCGACGCCCCGCGCTGCATTCTCTGCTTCCGCTGCGTGCGCGTCTGCAATGAAGGCATGGGCGTGGCCGCGCTGGGCGTGATCAACCGCGGCGCCGTTTCCGAGATCGCTCCCAACGTGGGTGATCACCTGAACTGCGACGAATGCGGTATGTGCATTGATATCTGTCCCGTCGGCGCCCTAACCAGCGGTGCGTATCGTTATAAAACGCGCCCGTGGGAAATGACGCACGTCGGCACCATCTGCACGCACTGCTCCGATGGCTGCAAGACAACGCTCGGCACGCGCAACGACCAGATCATCCGCGGCAACAATCGCGATCACTCCGGCATCAACGGCGAATTCCTCTGCATCAAGGGCCGCTATGCCTTCGATTTCTACGATCACGCCGAACGCCTGCAAGCTCCGCTCATGCGCGTCAACGGCAAGTTGGAAGAGGTCTCCTGGTCGCAAGCCCTTGCCGCGGTAGCTAAGAAGTTCAATCAGGAACTGGCCGATGGCGGCTCGTTCGGCGTAATCGGGTCGAACCACACCACCAACGAAGAGAATTATTACCTGCAGAAGTTCGCCCGCGAAATCCTGCGTACCAACAATATCGATCACCGCCGCACTGGCGACGTCATCGGCCTGCTCGATGCCCTCAGTGGCAAGACCGGGAAGCTCGGTACGGTGGCCGATCTCTACGACCGCAAGGCTTTCCTCATCCTCGGCGCCGATCTCGCGCTCGAACACCCGCTGCTCTCTTTCCAGATCCGCGCCAATTTTCGCCATCACCAGGCGCACGTCTACGTCTCCACCGCCAAGCCCGTTCGCGAAGACCAGTACTCCACGCACAGCGTTCGCGCGAGCGGTCTCGAAGCGCTGGAAGGCCTTCGCGACAAGCTCAAGGCCGAGCAGGAGCTGGTCATCTTATTCGACGATTCCATCAAAGGCGCCGATATCGCCAGGCTGGTCGATTACGGTGAATCGCTCGGAATCCCCGTAAAATACATCTGCCTGCTTGACTACTCCAATTCACGCGGCGCCATCGATATGGGCCTCACGCCCGACCTGCTGCCTGGCTACAAGTCTTCCAATAGCGCGGGGCTGAATTATGACGAAATGCTCCAATCTGAGCTAAACGTCCTCTGGGTCGTAGGCGAAAATCCATACAAAGACGGCGCTTCCAAGCGTGCCCGCTTCCTCGTCGTCCAGGACATGTTCCTCACCGAGACCGCGCAGCAGGCCGATGTCGTTCTCCCCTCCGCCAGCGCCTATGAAAAGCACGGAACCATCACCAACGGCACGGGCGAAGTGCAGCGCTTGAAAAAGGCCATCAACACCATGGGCGCCAAGGCCGATCTCGAAATCATGGGCTTTCTCGCGCGCGATATGGGTGTGGCCGCCGCGCTCGGCCCCTGGGTCGCCGATACCGTCTTCGAAGAGATCAGGCAGCACGTGCGCGGCTACGATATTTCCGTTCCCGTTATCGCCACCGGCGGAGCGGCGCAGACCATGCCGGTCAACGGACGAATCGCCGTCACCCCCCGCCCCGATCTCATTCGCTCCGACCACAACGGGCTATTCGACTCGGGTACGCTGGGGCGCTATTCTAAGGTTCTGAATTCGGTTTTGGAGAGCCATCAGCCCCAAGAAAGCCGTCAGCCGCAATGAGCCACCTGCTCGATAATTACTACATCATCGCGCTGATCAAGATCTTGATCGTGGTTGCCGTCTTGATGCACGTGCTGGCGTACTTGCAGTGGGTGGAGCGGAAGGTCATCGCGCACGTGCAGGTGCGCCCCGGTCCTTATAACGTAGGGTGGCATGGCTTGCTCCAGCCGCTCGCGGACGTGATCAAACTCATCACCAAAGAAGACATGATGCCGCCGTACGCCAACACGTTCCTCTACCTGCTGGCGCCGTTCCTCGCGGTCTTCATGGCGCTGCTCTCCATCGCCGTGATTCCCTTCGGCCCGACAATCGATGTCGCCGGCCACCCACCTGGATGCAGCTTACCGATCTGAACGTCGGCGTGCTGTACATCCTTGCTGTCTCATCGATGGGTGTTTACGGCGTCGCGCTCGCCGGATGGGCTTCGAACAACAAGTACGCCCTTCTTGGCGGATTGCGCAGCTCCGCGCAGATGATCAGTTATGAGCTGCCCTTGTCGCTCGCCATTGCCGCGCCGCTGCTGGTTTCGAATTCCCTCAGCCTGCGTGAAATCGTCATTAAGCAATCCGGCAGCATCATTCACTGGAATATCATTGGCGGTGGACAGATCGTCGGCTTCATTCTTTTCATAATCGCCGCATTCGCCGAAACCAACCGTATCCCGTTCGATCTCCCCGAAGCCGAAAACGAATTGGTGGCCGGCTTCCACGTCGAATACAGCAGCATGAAGTTCGCGTCCTTCTTCATGGCCGAATACGCGAACATGGTGACCGTCAGCGCCATGGCGTCCATTCTGTTTCTCGGCGGATGGATGGCGCCCTTTCCCGTGAGCTGGGGCTCCAACTACGTTCCAACACTGATATTCCTGCTTTCCGCGCTGTCGCTTTTCTTTCACGCAGCTACGGCCGCGCGCCACCGCGACAAGATTTCCTATCCTGTTTTCGGCGTTCTCTTCCTTCTGATGGCCGGCATCTTCGCCTTACCCATCGTGCAATCCTGGTTGATTCCGCTCTTCTGGTTCTGCGCCAAAACCGGCGGCATTCTCTTCGTATTCATGTGGATCCGCGCTACGCTGCCGCGCTTCCGATATGACCAGTTGATGGGTTTTGCTTGGAAATTCATGTTTCCAGTGGCGATGTTGAACTTGCTCATTACGGGTTTCGTGGTCGCCTGGTTTTCATGAAAATGGCTTCGTAAAATGGACGTCATCATTTTTTTGGTCTTCGCCATCATCGCGGTAGTCTGCGCCATCAACGTGGTGGTGCAGACTCATCCCATTTCTAGCGCGCTCTCGCTGGTTGGAGTCATGGCCTCGCTGGCGATAATCTATCTGCAACTCGGCGGAGAATTCATCGCCGCCGCGCAAGTCATCGTCTATGCTGGCGCCGTGATGGTGCTGTTCATCTTCGTTATCATGCTGCTCAATGCCGGCGCCGAAGCGAAGCAAGGCCGCTCGCTGATCGCCAGCGTCCTTGGCGGCCCGTTGCTCATCGCGCTCCTGCTGCTGGTTTCCTACTTCGTGCAGCGCTGGTATCCGGATAACCCCGTCGTGAAGTTCGGCGGCTTCACGGGCGGAACGGCCTTGAACATCGGCCGCGCGCTTTTCACTACGTATTTGCTGCCCTTTGAAATCACGTCGCTCCTGGTCCTGATCGCGATCATCGGCGCCGTCGTTCTCGCCCGAAAGGAGCTCGATTGATGTCCGGCGTTCCCGTTTCCTGGTATCTGGTTCTCAGCGCCGTTCTGTTTTCGCTCGGCGTGGCCGGCTTCGTCTTCCGCCGCAGCATCATCACGGTATTCATGTCGATCGAGCTGATGCTCAACGCAGTAAATCTGACCTTCATCGCGTTTTCCTATCAGTTCAAACAGGTCGATGGCCACCTCTTCGCATTCTTCGTAATGGTAGTAGCCGCCGCCGAAGCCGCGGTCGGCCTCGCAATCATCCTGACCGTATTCAAGAACCGCAACACCCTGAACATCGACGACGTAAGCTCGATGAAAGATTGAGAAAACATATGTTCACCGCAGAGGCGCAGAGACGCAGAGGAACACGATCGTTAGGTTTTCTCAGCGTCTCTGCGTCTCTGCGGTGAATTCTAAGCCTCTCTACCATGCAACTCTGGCTCATCCCCATCCTCCCCTTCGCCGGCTTCCTGATCAACGGCATCTTCGGACGCCGCTTCTCGAAGAGCATGGTCAACGTGTTCGCCATCGGCAGCGTGGTCCTGGCGTTTGCTTGGGTGCTCAAAGCCATTCTCGGCCTCGGCGATCTCGACTCGCCCTATACCGAGCACTATTTCACCTGGATCCAGAGCGGAACCTTCAGCGTAAATTTCGATTTCACGGTGGACCGCCTCACCGCCGATTATGCTGATGATCGTCACCGGCATCGGCTCCCTGATCCACATCTATTCCATCGGCTACATGGCCCATGAGCATGGCCCGAACTTTGGCGGCTATTACCGCTTCTTCGCTTACCTGAACCTGTTCATGTTCTTCATGCTCACCCTGGTTCTGGCGTCGAACTACCTGGTTCTCTTCGTCGGCTGGGAAGGCGTAGGCTTGTGCAGCTACCTGCTGATCGGTTTCTACTTCGATAAGCAGTTCGCCACCAACGCCGGCAACAAGGCATTCATCGTCAATCGCATCGGCGATTTCGGTTTCTCGCTGGCGATGTTCTACATCTTCAAGCAATTCGGGTCTCTCGATTTCGGTACGGTGTTCCACCAGACCGCGGGCGCTCCGCAATCTGCGCTCACGCTGATCGGTTTGCTGCTGCTCGTGGGCGCGTGCGGCAAATCCGCGCAGATTCCGCTCTACACATGGCTGCCCGACGCCATGGCTGGTCCTACGCCCGTCTCCGCCCTGATCCACGCCGCGACCATGGTCACCGCCGGCGTCTACATGTGCTCGCGCTCGTGGCCCATCTTTGTGCATACGCCCGATGCGATGAATATGATCGCCATCATCGGCATCGCTACGGCCTTCTTCGCCGCTACCATCGGCATGGCGCAAAACGATATCAAAAAGGTCTTCGCCTACTCCACCGTTTCGCAACTCGGCTATATGTTCTTGGGCGTCGGCTGCGGCGCGTTTTCGGCCGGTATCTTCCACCTGATGACGCATGCGTTCTTCAAAGCGCTGCTCTTCCTCGGCTCCGGCAGCGTGATCCACGCACTCTCCGGCGAACAGGATATGCGCAACATGGGCGGTCTGCGCAAGAAGATCCCGTGGACCTTCGCCACCATGATGTGCGCCGCAGTCGCCATCGCCGGCGTGCCGCCGTTCTCCGGATTCTTCAGCAAGGATGCCATCCTGGTCGCCGCCAACCATCACGCGCCCTGGATGTTCTGGGTCGGCGTCATCACCGCCGGCATGACCGCGTTCTACGTCTTCCGCGCCATGTTCATGACCTTCTTCGGCAATTACCGCGGCCACGAACATCCGCATGAATCGCCGCCCGTGATGCTTGTGCCACTGGTTGTTCTGGCGCTGCTTTCGCTTTTCGGCGGCTTCATTGCGGTGCCTACATTCCTCGGCAAGTTCTTCCCCACTGTAGAAGTGCCTGAGGACTTCTCCCTGGTCGCGATCTCCGTTGCGTTCGGTCTCATCGGTATCGCCGTCGCATACGTCATGTACGTCGCCAAGCCCGGCATGGCCGATTCCTTCGCTAACAGCCTCGGCGGTCTCTACAAAGCCGTGTACAACAAGTGGTACGTGGACGAGATCTACGACGCTGCAATCGTCCATCCGGTTGTCGAAGGGTCGCGCACGGTTCTCTGGAAGGGCGCCGACGCGGGGTTGATCGATGGCACTGTGAACGGCGTTGGCACAGCCGCGCGGCGCGTCGGCAGCGTTTTGCGCCTGATGCAATCGGGCAATATTCGCAGCTACGCCACCTGGGTGCTCTTCGGCGGCGTTCTGGTGATTGTCGCCATGTCGGTCGCGGGAGGCATCCGATGACCCTGCTGCTCCTGATTGTCCTTTTAATGCCCCTGGCCGCCTTCTTCGTCGCGCTGGCGCTTCCCCGCTCTTCGCCGGAAGCGGGCCGCATGTGGGCGCTCATCGCTTCGCTAGCAACCTTCGTCGCGTCGCTTGGCCTGATCTTCGGATTCGACCGGAACGCAGCCGGCATCCAGTATGTAATCGACATACCGTGGATCGCCTCGCCGGATATCCATTTTTATATCGGTTGCGACGGCATCAGCCTCTGGCTGGTGCTGCTCTCCACCTTCCTGACTCCCATCTGTGCTTTGATCTCCTGGCGCAGCATCGAGCATCGCGCTAAGGAGTTCTTCGCTTTCCTGTTGCTGCTTGAATTCGGCCTCATCGGCGTCTTCATCGCACAGGACCTGTTCCTGTTCTATGTATTCTGGGAAATCTCCCTCGTACCCATGTACTTCCTGGTGGGCATCTGGGGCCACGACCGCCGCATTTACGCCGCCGTCAAGTTCTTCCTGTACACATTCGCCGGCTCGGTGCTGATGCTGGCGGCGATCATCTATCTCTACAACCGGACCGGAACCTTCAGCTATCCGGCGATTCTCGAAAAGCTATCGAGCGGCCAATTGACATTCGCGTCGGCCGAGGGCATGCTGCTCTTCCTCGCGTTCTTCGTTGCCTTCGCCATTAAGGTCCCGCTCTTCCCGCTGCACACCTGGCTGCCGGACGCGCACGTCGAGGCGCCCACCGCCGGCTCAATCATGCTGGCCTCCGTCATGCTGAAGATGGGCACGTTCGGTATCCTGCATTACTGCCTGCCGCTCTTCCCCAGCGCCGCCCGCCAATGCGCTCCGTGGATCGCGACTCTCGCCATCATCGGCATTATCTACGGCGCGCTGGTCGCCATGGTACAACCCAACATGAAGAAGCTCGTAGCCTATTCCTCGGTGAGCCACCTAGGGTTCGTCGTGCTTGGGACGTTCTCCTTCACGCAAATCGGCCTCGATGGCGCGGTCTACCAGATGCTGAACCACGGCATCTCCACCGGCGCGCTCTTCGCCATGGTCGGCCTGCTCTATGAGCGCCGCCATTCGCTCGAAATCAAGGATTACGGCGGCGTCGCTTCCATCGCACCGTGGCTCTCCACCATGTTTCTGGTCACCACCCTTGCCAGCATCGGTCTTCCCTTGCTGAACAACTTCGTCGGCGAGTTCCTGGTGCTGCAAGGGACGGCCAGCGCGAATTTCGCCTGGGCGGTCTACGCGGCCATTGGGGTGATTCTCTCCGCCTGCTACATGCTGTGGCTCTACCAACGCATCTTCTACGGCGAAGCGTCGGAGAATGTTCGTCATCACATGTTCGATCTCAATGGCCGCGAGTGGGCCGCCGTGATTCCGCTGGTCGCAATGATGGTGTGGATGGGTGTGTACCCGCAATCGTTCCTGCCGCCGGTCGGCAAGGCCACGGCTCGTGTGCTGGAACAAACTCAGGTGAACGTGCCATTCCGGGTCGAGCTGAAACAACGCCACGCCGGTTCCAATTCGGAGGTCGCGCGTGCCCGTTAACGCCGGTTTCAACACCGCGGACATGATCCGCTTCCTGCCCGAAATCATACTCACCATCGCCGCGACGCTCTTGATGGTGCTCGATCCGTTGCTGAACAAACGCTCGTCGAACGCGTTCGGACACATCTCGATCCTGGCGCTCATAGCCGCCATCGCCGCCTCCGTCTACGCATTCGGCGAACCCGGCCCGGCCTTCGGCGGCCTTCTGATGGTGGATGGATTCGCCACCTTTTTCAGAGTACTGGTGATGGTCGTCGGAATATTGACCGTGCTCTCGTCCTACCGGTTTCTTCAGGTGCAGGACGCCGAGACCGGAGAATTTCATGCCCTGCTGCTGTTCTCCGTCGCGGGCCAGTGCATTATGGTGACGGCCAATCAACTGATCATCATCTTTATTGGCCTCGAAATCTCATCCATCGCGAGCTACATCATGGCCGGATATCTGCGCGACGATAAGCGGGCCAACGAATCGGCGCTCAAATACTTCCTTCTGGGATCGTTCGCCACGGCCTTCTTCCTTTACGGCGTTGCATTGATCTATGGGGCCACGGGCAGTGTAGATTTGACGGCCATCCGCGTGGCCCAAGTCGGCTCCAGCGCGCCCAGTCCGCTATTCATCGGCATTGCAGCAGCTTTAATGTTCGTAGGCTTGGCGTTCAAGGTCTCGGCCGCTCCCTTCCAGGTTTGGGCTCCGGACGTGTATCAAGGCGCTCCCACTCCGGTGGCGGCGTTCCTTTCGGCTGGGCCGAAAGCGGCGGCCTTTGCGATTTTTCTGCGCATCTTCATGACCGCCTTCGAACCGGTCGGCGCCGGCTGGGAGCCGCTGGTCTGGATGTCGGCGTTGCTCTCGATGACCATCGGCAATTTCGCCGCGTTGCTGCAATCGAACATCAAGCGCCTGCTGGCCTACAGCTCCATCGCCCACGCCGGATACGTGATGGTGGCGCTCACCGCGCGCTCCGATATCGGCGTCGCGGCGGCCATGTTCTATCTGGCGGCCTACGCCTTCATGAACATCGGCGCATTCGCCGTAGTCACGCATCTTTCAGGCAAGGGCGAACGATATCAAAGCATCGACGACTTCTCCGGCCTTGCGCAAAAGCAGCCGATGGTTGCGGCGATGCTGACCATCTTCCTCCTCTCGTTGATCGGCGTACCCCTAACCGGTGGTTTCTTCGGCAAGTTCTACATCTTCAAAGCTGCGCTCGAATCGCATTTAATCTGGCTGACGATACTCGGCCTGCTCAATAGCGCCGTCGCGGCATATTACTATCTACGCATCCTCGTAGTGATGTATATGAAGGAACCGAGCGAGGCCGCATCGAAGGCGGAGCCGCTCTCGCCCGGCCTGAGCGCCGCGCTGCTGCTCCCCGCCGCCGCGACGCTGATCCTCGGTATCTTCCCCGGTTGGGTGCTCGATTTCGCCGGACGATCCTCGAATCTGCTGCGGTAGCAGGCCGCCGCAACTGGTCATGCGTCTCGAAAATAATTCGACGCCGCGCCATCAATCACTTACAGCGGTCTCGCATCGAACGAGCGTTGCCTCTCCCCCCAAGAAGCTCTTCGAAAATTTCATATCGGCCCGACACGAGAGGCGGCCTGACAAACAGCCAATTGGCGCGCCGCGCCGAGAGCCGTTTGGTGTATCCTGGTAGCGGGCCAGGAGTTGGCGCTCCAGGCCCCTTCGCACTGATTACCGGCGCTTGCGCCAGTAGATCAGTGCCCTGATCCGGCCGAGTATCAGCCGGAGGTCAAGCAGCAAAAGGATCATAATTGGTGATCCTCCTTTCCGCTTCGAATGGAGGGCCGGGTCTGACTCCTGGCTCTGGGGTATCAAGCCCTGGGACTCACCCCGATAGCCTGCCCACTCCACCTTCCGCGGAAACGCGAGAATAACACTTTTCACCCCTGATTCCTTAAACAAGCAGGGCGCGTTGTTATACTGCAATGTCCATGCCCCCCACACCCTCCGAAGCTCCGAATCCAGGCCTCATTTTCGAAACACTGCTGGCGAACCAGCGCACCGCCGCGTTGGTTGCCGCAATTCAGTTGGACCTGTTCCGCGCCATTGGCGAAGGCCCCGCGGACGCGCCAACGCTGGCCACTCGCTGCGGCGCCTCGGAACGCGGCACCCGCATTCTTTGCGATTATCTGACCATCATGGGGCTCATTCAGAAAGCCGGTGGAATCTACACACACTCGCCCACCAGCGCAGCCTTTCTCGATCCGCGCTCGCCCGTCTGCCTGGCTTCCATGTCGCGATTCCTGGGCATGCCAACCATGCAGGATCCCATACACCACTTAGCCGATATCGTTCGTAGCGGCCGCACCACTTTGCCGGGCAATGGTTCCGTGGAACCGGATAATCCGGTGTGGGTGGAGTTCGCTCGCAGCATGGCGCCGATGGCCGCGCTTGCCGCGCCGCTGTTGGCCAAGGCGGCCCTTCGCGGGCGCACCGGTCCGATGCGAGTGCTCGATATCGCCGCCGGGCATGGCGTCTACGGAATCGGTGTCGCAAAGTTGAATCCTGATGCGCGCATCACGGCGCTCGATTGGGCCGCTGTGCTCGAAGTGGCCGAAGAGAACGCCCGAAAGGCAGGCGTCGCGGATCGCTTCGAGAAGTTGCCGGGAAGCGCGTTCGACGTGGATTTCGGCGGCCCCTATGACTTGGCCCTCGTAACAAATTTCCTGCACCACTTCTCGCCTGAGACCTGTACCGATTTCATGCGGAAAGTGCGGGGCAGCTTGAATCCGGGCGGCCGTGCCGTGATCCTCGAAATGGCCCCGAACGACGACCGCGTTTCTCCGCCGGTGGCCGCGGGGTTCAGCCTGACGATGCTGACAACCACCGCCGAGGGTGATGCCTACACGAAGTCGCAATTGGTGAAGTTCTGCCTCGATGCCGGTTTTGCGAAAGCCGAAGCGCACCCGCTTGCGCCATCGCCCCAAACAGCTGTAATTGCCGAAGCCTGAGATCCCTTCTGCGATAGAGTAGAAGGCGTGACCAGGACCGCGCTCCTGCTATTCACATTCGCGTTCGCCGCATCCGCCGACGAACGTACCGCGGCCGTAGACAAGATCCTCGCTCCCTTGCGCGATGCCAACGCGCCTGGCTGCGCCGTCGGCGTAATTCAAAACGGACGCTTCCTTTACAAGACTGCGTTCGGCCTCGCCGATCTCGAAACGCGCGCGCCCCTCAGTTCCGGCACCGCCTTCAATGTCGCGTCGATGAGCAAGCAGTTCACCGCCGCCGCGCTGTTCTTCCTAATCGATAACGGCAAGGTACATCTCTCCGACCCGATCCGCCGCTTCCTCCCCGAACTGCCTGGCTACGCGGACGCCATCACCGTGGCCGACTTGCTCCACCACACCAGCGGCCTGCGCGATTTCGGGCCGCTGCTCGAGATCGCCGGTCGCGCCGAGGAATCTGTCGACGTCGCGGGTAGCTTGAAACTGCTGGCGCGCCAGACCGCCCTCAATTTCGCTCCCGGCGCAGGCTACGAGTACACCAATTCCGACTATTTGCTGCTCGGCGCGATTCTGGAGCGCGTCACCGGTATGACGCTAGCCGCCTACGCCGAAGAGCGCCTCTTCGGACCGCTGCGAATGGCCAACACGCAGTTCTATGGGCATTTCCAAAAGCTGCATGATCGCGCTTCGGGATATGTCGAGCGCGGCTCTCGCTATCGCAAGATCTCGCAGCCCATGCTGATGTCGGGCGCCGGCGGCCTCTTCACCACCATCGATGACCTGTTGCACTGGGATGACAATTTCTATAGCCCGGTGGTGGGTGGCGCGCCGTTCCTGAACTTTATGTTTGCGCGCGGCCGGCTGCGTAGCGGCGAGCCGCTGCCTTATGCGGCCGGATTGATCCTCGGCCGCTACGCCGGTCTCCAAGCAGTTAGCCATCCGGGCAGCCTGCCGGGCTTTCGCTCGGAGATGATCCGCTTCCCTGCGCAGCATCTCAGTGTTGCCTGCCTCTGCAATCGCGAGGATGAAGAGAGCCCTCTGTTAGCGCGGCGCATTGCCGAGGTCTACCTCGAAGATAAGCTGCGCCCCTTGCGCGGCCCCGCCGATCTGGATTATCCCGCCAGCGGATTTCCCGAGCTCGACGGCGTGTGGGAATCGCCGCAAGGATGGATCTTGCGCGCCTGGAGTTCGATGGACGGAATGTCGATCGAACTGCCCGATGGCGAATTCAAACTCTATCCGCTGAACCAACGCCAGCTCTTCACCGATACCGGCACCAACCGCCTGACGCTCACCAAGTTTTCGCGGGACGCCATCGCTCTGGCATGGGATCGCTTCCCGCGCACGGTCTATCATAGGCTGGAAGGCGCGAGTGCCAGCCCGGTGGATCCCACGCCCTACATCGGAGACTACCGCAGTGGCGATGCGGACGCGCGCTACCGCGTGTATCTCGAAGACGGCCGCCTCTGGATCGCAGGCGCGGCGGCGTGGAACGTAGCGGTGAATCCCGTCGGCGCCGACCGTTTCCTGGCCGGCCCATGGACGCTGCACTTCACCCGCGATGCCAGCGGCCGCGTCCTGGGAATGAAGCTGCACGGCCCGCGCTTATGGAATTTGTGGTTCGACAAGACGGTTGATACAGACTAACCGCGCGTGCCAGAATTCCAAAGACACCGCCAGCTAACGCCCACGGTTCCGTAGATCCAATATTGTTCCGTCAATTCCGCGGTGTTAAGGTTTTACAGAGCCGCGACCGCCAGGGAGCGGTCTTCGCAACCGACTGCTAGCTGCACTACTCACAGTTTCGTTGCGAGGCGCGTGAGAAGCGTTGCGCCCGTTCTGGGCTGCGGATACGAGACGCGCAGGTCAGCGCGCGGAGGTCCGTTGCGGATCGAGCACGGTGATCTACTTGCGACCGTACTATTCAATCAGTCAAAGTGTCCTCAGAAACGCGATCAGCGCCCTCTTGTCGTCAGTGGAAAGGTTCAGGCCAAACTCGTGCCCTTTTACGGCTCGTGTCTGTGTGCCGTAACCCATGAAGCCGGTAGGCACGTATTCGGGCTGAGGCGCTTGGGATCGAACCAGTCTTCGAGCGTGGCTACCGACCCGTCGTGTTCGAATGGGCCGCGATACCAGACGCCCCAGGAGAGATGGAACCTTGTAGTAACCGGTGCCGCGCCTGGTTTGCAGCGTCAGCCCGGGGTCTGTGCCGATTTCGACCCTCATCATATCGTACTTTTTCGTGTGATCTTCGGGAACAGTGAAGCCACGAGCCGGCGTCAGCTTGTTATTGGTGTAAAACGGCGGTGTGTGGCAACCGGCGCAGCTTGCGCCGAATATCTTCCCCCCTCTTCGTGTCAATGCGCTCGGCCTGTTTGGATTGGGCGGCGGTTTAAGCGCATAGAGGTATAGAGAGAGAGCGTAAAGTTGTTCGTCACTGTACCGTAGCTGAGTGGAAGGAGCGGGCAGGCTCTTGTAATCGATGGCCCCTCGGAATGAAGTCGCCGAATTTCGAGAGGAAGTCCATTTCGTTGTTCAGCGCGGCATACCGCATCAGATCCCCGATTCCACGCTGTTGAACGAGGCCGGTTCTGTCGAGGTACCGCCGGTTCTTAACGCCAATCAGGTCCGGAATCGCGGTCGGGTAATTCATGCTCGAACGGTTGCGGACAACCACTCCGGCGGGGGCTGCGTCAAATTGCGTGGCGAGTTCTTCCGCTGAAAGCGTGTTGGCCAGATCGGCTGGATCCGGCTTCAACCAGGGCGCGCCGGAGAGACTCCGGTAGATGGACCGCAACGACTGGAACGGGGGCGTGGCGGAAGCCGAAACCATTGGCGCGATCGATCGAAAAGTTTCCTTGCGCTCCTTTTATGATCGTGCCGTCCGGCAGCAACCGCGTGTGGCACATCGCGCAAGCGAAGGTTCCGAGCTCAATCTTGCCTTTTTCGCGGATCGCATAAGTCACAAACGGTATGACTCCCGCCGTTGTAACCGGTGGCTTCACATGTTCGAACCATGCCGCGTTCCGCACATCGGCGAACGAAATCACGAAATTGAAACCGAACGGCGCGTCGAATACGAGTTTCCCGGCTTTGGTCCAGTCTACCTGGGAATGGAGTTGTGCAGGGTCAAAGGTAATTTGCGGTTCTTGTTCCCGAGCCATTCGAGATAATGCGCCGGCTCTCTGCCAGGAGCGTACACAGGATACGTCTTATAGACCGGCCTTACAGGAACACTGATAGTAATATCGGCGGAAACGGGGACCGGCGAGTAGCTCGGGTCAGGATGGGGCACTTCGAGCGTCGAAGCGCCGCCGTATCCCATGTCCTCGGAATCACGGGGTGGAACGGCTGACTGGGCCAACATGGACGTCGTCGCCAGGAAGAGTATGGGAGCGGCGATCTTCATTGAACCTCCTGAATAACTGCACGGAAACCCGATTACTTCGCCATCAGTCGCTCGACGTTCTCCATGAACAGGTCGCAATACGGACGCCGGGTAGTGGCTCAGTTTGAATCCAGCAGGTTTACGATTTCCTCAACGCTCCAAACGTGATTCGCCACACCCGCAGCCATCGCCGGAGTGGTCTTGAGCGTCATGTGAACGCGGCTGAAATTGTAGTACATCATATGCAGAGAGATCGCCGCAGCGTGGTGAGTGAGGCTCTTAGAGAAGCCATTGGTAAGTCGCGTGAAGCGGCGCATCCCCATACGCATCGTGAGGTTCTGGCGCTCGATATAGCTGGTGCTGATGTGCTTCGGATCAGGCTCGCCGATTACAGTATGCTTTTCGCATGTGACACACTCAGGAGGGCTATAGCGGCGTGCGCCGTCAACGTCTACCTGTTCGTATACCTTCACGAGTTGCGCGTAGTCTACGCCTTCTCCAAACGCTTTTACGACGGCAGTGATGTATGTCTTGAGTCCGTCCGATGTCAGTTGGATTCTATCCGCCAGACGCGAAGCAAGGTCAGAAACGAACGCTTGCGCTGTCTCGGGTTCGCGACTCCCGACAGTCCAACATGGAACGAGCTTTGTGTCGGCATCGATAGCGGCCCAAGTCCAAACATCGCCCGCAACACTGCGCCCCGATGATTTCCGTCGTGACGTTCTTTTGCTTGCAATAGCAGAACGTCCAAATTTCATCAAACTGGACGCGCTTGCAATGGAGGTTTCGCAGTTCGGAGTCCTGAAATTTGGAGCACGCCGCGCCCAGTTCGAGCAAGAGTTTATCGATGGTGTTCCGAGCGACCCCGGTGAGCCGAGCCGTAGCACGCATCGAATTGCCCTCTACCAAGCATCTAACGATTTGGGCGCGTTCGGATGTGCTCAGCCTGTTCATAATGAACATTATGCTTGACATCTTGACAGATGTCAAGCATTTTGTTCAAATAGATATGTCCTACGAGCGCATTGGTTATCCAAATGTACTAGGATTTTTGCCTTGCTTGACGATATGCATATGTAAGACTATCAATGTGTCCTGGTTTAACGGACGGGGAGTAATCTTGAGCAACCAAAGTGCATCGATTCTGTTGGGGGTGTTCCGATGGACGTGAACACGAACGCTTTTCGTATCGTCAGATCCCTTACTGAAGAAAAAACTACGGCCTCGTTGAGACGCTCTAGGTCCGCGAGCGCTGCGGGCAAAATCGGCGGCGCGGCACGGTCGGCGCGGTTAAGCCCGGAAGAACGACAGGCGATTGCACGGCGCGCCAGCACGGCCAGGTGGAAAAAAAGCAGTTAATTTGGAATTTGTCCTGATCTGACTACTATGAATGAAAGTTGTATGGTAATGCGGCAACCCGCCTGCGGGATCATAGCAGCGGGGGAGGCCCTTGCGCTTCCGGCTGTCCTTGCTGAGGGCAGCGCAACCAAGCAGCAGATTACCGCCGCTGGCGCCGCTACAATGGGTGCCGTCTACGCGGCCCTGGAGTCCCTCGTTTCCCTAGCGTTTCAACGTAGGACCATTGATGAATTTGTCACAGCGCGTATCGAGATTTATCCCGTGTATTATCAGGCGGTCCTGGCACTCCCTCCGGTAATGAAGCTTGTGATTCCCGAGACGACATTGGATATTTTTGTCCGTGAATCTTTCTGCGAAATGGAGGCCGATCTTAGGGAGCGCGGCTTAACGTTTTTTGGTTCTGCTGTTCGCGATCAGGCCCTGTTCACTGTCTGGACTTTGCGCAAAATCACCGATATGTTCGGTCAGATTCCGCGCGAAAAAACGATGGTGGAGATTAATGGAGAGATCGGCAAATTATTAAAGCAATTCACGGAATACGGTGTGTGGACGAGATTTCATCTACACTGCTTGGTCACTTCGATGCGGACGAATAAGCCAATCTTTCCGGAACCTCTACAGCGTGATCATCGATGGCCTGCGGGCTGCTGTAAACACCTATGCGGCTGCCCGACAAATCGTTGATATTTTAGTCCCACGCATCTTTCCAGAGGAGCCGATAGAATGGGACGAGGAAGACGAGGCCCTTCTTTCTGAGGCAAATATGACCTTGCTTTCGGAGGAAGCCTGATCTGGTGGAAGTCGAGTGGGGCGGTATATATCTGTATGCGCCGCCGACGGAATCAACGTCTCCACAAGCGGCACTTGTAGTCACTTCCGGCTCTGAACAATCAGGGCTTCGACCGTTTATCATCGTTTCAAGGGACGGCGTAAATCGCGGCAGGAATACGGCTGTCGGCGTACCGATGTCTACTAAAACGCATAAGGCTAATTCGTACCGTATCGCGCTTCCCTTGGCAGAGTTAATCCCCGACGTGGTGACGACTTATCAATTTCGGGACAGCGTGGCCCTGTGCGACCACGTGCGCGTTTTGGATCTACTCCTCATTCGTAGAAAAATCGGTCGGCTTTCCAACACGGCAATCATTGCTGTCGGCAATGGCCTAGCCAACTTATTCGATCTCAGGTAACATCCCAGCCAGGGGTTTGCAACCGCTTTCAATTGTAAACTGAGCCACTACCGGACGCCGCAGGCCCTCTTGGCGCGTACGCCAGCCCACGATCTCACCTGCATGAGCTCGCGCCAGCGGAGTTCGCCACGGAGGCGCCGTATAGGGAATGCCCTTAAAGACGCTCCGCCTCTCTCGAGGGTTGCGCCCTGGACTTATCCCCCCGTGACCCTGGCGATTGGGCCAGACTCTGCAGCGCTCGCTGAAATCACGGCGAACGCCGCGCGTATCACGACGAATGCCTTCATCGCATCGGCTCCTTCGCCGACGGTCTAATATATCACCAAAGCCGTTAGCCGCGAATCGACCGAATGTTTCTCGGATCTAGTGGACGTGAGGCGGACTTTGGCGGATCGATAAAGATGTTCCCGAGATAGATACTCAGGTCGCCTGGCGTTTACGAATAGTTCATGGAAGCCACTTGGATGGAAAAACGCCCAACCTGAATTGTGACCCGGCGCGAACCAATAGGGAACTCAGCAGGAGACGTCTCACCAGACCGCGATGACCAATCCGTCAACATCGCGGAAATGCCGGTCACGCGTGGCAAGCACGAGGTCATGGTGACTAGCGACGGCAGCAATCCAAATGTCGTTCTCAGGGAGCGGCCGCCCTTTCGCCCGAAGGTCGTTCTTCAGGCGTCCATACTGGCGGGCAACCTCAAGATCGCAGGGAAGAATGCGTCTGCCCTCCGCAAATTGCTCCAGCTTGGTCATGTTCTCACGAGGCCGCCCGGATTTCGCGGCTACGAAGAACAGCTCACCGACCGCTATGGCCGGCACGAATACTTCGATTGCGCGATCCAGGTTCGATAAAACAGCCTCATCGCCCTCAAATAGAGCGATGATGATGTTGGTGTCGAGTAGAAGCCTGCCGCTCCCCGGCATCCGCCCGCTGGCAATGCTCTTCTATTGCTAGGCTCATTTCTTGGGTAGAAACTCGATCGAGGAAGCCTGAGAACAGGCGCAGTCCGGTACCGCTCTCACCCCGCAGGGCCTGCGTGGGCAAGGAGGCTACAAAGCGAAGCACCTCTGCCTGCATTTCCGGTGGTAGCTTGTCGGCTCGCGCAACAATTTCTCGTTTGACATCCATATCAGAGCCTATATTCCAGCATACGCCACTTGTCCGTATCACGCTCTTATAAGCGGGTCTGGCTGGCTCATTCCGAGTGGGTTGTCGGCCAATCCGCGAGTTATTTCGGTCCCCGGGCGCGTTTGTCGGACGCCCACCAATATCACGCAATAACCCGTGCACGACGAAGAATAACCAGAAATAGTTAGCGTCCAGCTTCCAATACCTGTCAATGGCAGTCAGGCCTCAGAGCATGTGCATCACCCAATCATTCTGTCGGCCCGCAAATGACTCGCCACTGCAGCATTCAGTTCTGTGGTCCAAAACGCTCTTGCCGTCTCTCTGCGTCCGCGAGCACACCGCTTCGGGGCAAGCAGAACAGGCTGTTCGGCCTGCCACCGTCCAGATGCCCGGCTACGTTATCGCCTGTTCCATCCCCAAAGCGAGACCAAACGGCGGTCACGCCACTTCGAAAATCGCCACCAAACATTATCAATGACACACAACACCCGCCCGCCCCGCTGCCTTTCCCAGCCCGCTACCAAAGTCGCGGCACGACAGTACGATATGAACATTATCTATTCCGTGCAGCGGATGGATCAGACCCAAGACGAGGGACAGTCGGGCGGGATTCCGGTCCATGAGCTCGGTTAGGGCGTCCACCTGATCGATCAGAAGTACAACAGCGCGACCTGCTGCCAACTGTCGAAAACACTCCGCGATTGACCTCTGCAAACCCAAGTAGTCGTCGAGGCGTGCAAGGCTATCAACAGACGCGGATATCAAGTCGGCCTTAAGGGCAAGCAGAGCGACGCCCCTCTGCGCCAACTCGGAACCCAGCCTGGCCAGAACAGCCGATTTGCCTGATCCAGGGCCGCCCAATAACGCGGTGAAGCTGTGGCTTTCGCTTCAAGAAGTGCCCTGATCTTCCCGAGTTCCCGCCGCTCGATCCAGTGTCCTGATGTTTCCGGGGGCCATCGAAGAAGACCACACGAAGCGTTGCCGAAAATCCGCAAGATATCAGGATCTACGGCCGATGCCGGTTTGACCGCACGCTCACTTCTTGGCTCACCTTCGCAGCTGTAGTCATTCGGCGATTGAACATCGAACACGTCCTGCAGTTCGGCTCTGGTTAGGGTACCTGTCTTGATCGCTAAGCCTATCCGGCGAGGAGCTTATCGGTCTTCGGCTGTTGCTCAAAAGCGGACCTTCAGCATCGACACGCGCTCTTGCGCGTGCGCTGGCCTTACGAAGGAGGATCATCATCCGCCCTGGAGGATACAGTTGATTCGACTTGGTCGATTACATCGGCCAGGTCGGAAGAAGATTCAAATCGCTAAGGAGGTCGAGATTGCCCAAGCTGTACTCGGCTAGGACAGAGGCCAGTTCCTGCGGTTTGTCAAGCAGGCTTTCCGGATGGTTTCATCACAATAGGCGCATCTGTGTTCATGGGCTTTCCAAAACGCCCGCCGGTCAGAGTGAGAAAAACGCTGCTTGGCCATGAGATGCCGATCCGATCTCAATGTTAGCGGAAAACACGGACCTAGCATCTCCCGTCGCGTGCGTGATATGAATGCACCCAATACGGCGCTATTGGCCACGGCCAGTTGAGACGGGAACGATGCGGATTACTCCCGCAAGTCGTTAGCTCCCCGATCCGTCACAGGGCCGCATAACGCCCAATACGCGGATCTGGCTGCCGCATTCCGAGGGTCGTGGCCAATCCGCCAGTTATTCGGTCCCCGGGTTGTCGGACGCCCACCGATATTACGCGATAACCAGTGCATGACGAACGACCAGAAATATTTAGCGGTCCAGCTTCCAATGCCCGTCGATGACAGTCAGGCCGCATAGCATCTGCCATCGCCTAATCATTCGCTGTACCGCCCGTAAGAGACTCACCGCTTGCAGCATTCAGTTCTGTGGTCCAAAATGCTTTCGCCGGCTCTCCGCGCAAGCACTCCGCTTCGGAGCAAGCAGAACAAGCTATTCGGCTTGGTAACGTCATCTGCCCGTTCCATCCCAATCGCGAGCCGCTCCAAAACGCAGTCACAAGACTTGCAAAAAAACTCGGTCTAATCCCCACAGCCACTTACAAGCATTTTCCACACTCCGCCGCCGGTTCCCTCTAACCTCGGCCGCTAACATTGAGTCGGAGGCGACACTCGATGTCTCAGACTACCGAAGCACAACTTACCGAAGCCCCAGCTCCCTGGGCCCAGAAGCCGCGCGACCGCCGCGCCCTCTCAGCATACCGTCACGGCCTCACAGGCCAAATCATCCTATTAACCGACGCCGACCGCGTCGCCTACGAGAAACACTGCAAAGGCTATCACCAATCCTTCGAGCCCCGAGGACCCGTGGAAACCGATCTGGTGCAGGCCGTGGCCAACGACCGGTGGAGACTGAACCATGCGGCATGCCTGGAGTCGGGGATTTTTGCCGACGGAATCACTCAGCCCGACGAAGTCACTTCCGGGAACGCCGAAGTGGACACTGCCCTCGCGCAAGCCCGCGTCTGGATCTCCAAAGGAGGAAACCTCGCGCTCCTCGGAACGTACGAAGGCCGCATCCAGCGCCGCTTCGAGAAGAACATGGCCCTGATCCGAATCCTCCAGGCGGATCGCAAGACCTCGCTGGAACAACTCCTCGAAGAGGCCGACCTGCTCTGCCAACTCGCGGAAAGCAAAGGGGAAGAGGCCGATCCGTCGCAATTCGTCACGCTCACTCGATTTGATTTTTCAGGCCCCGATGTCATTCGCCTGGTGACGCGCCGCCGCGCCCTCCGCGAGGCCCGAAAGAAGTTCCAGGACCCCCGCAAGCCGTCGAAAATCGCCGCATAAGTGGTGCCGGCCTCCCGTCCTGCGTGCTTTTCGACGAAAAACGACCTCGGTCACCGGCACAAGTCTCATCGTGAAGCCCTTCGTATGTTTAATCTCCGCGCTTATCTCGGCGTCTCAGCGTCTCCGCGTCGAAAAGGCGCTCCCAAACACGAGGTGTGCCTCGCGCCGCTACTAGGAATACGATATGCTTCAGATATTACTCTGGGCCGCGCCGTTGGAGGGTCGATGAGTTTCCGCGAGCAGCTTCACGCGTACATAACGCAACTGGAAAAGCGTCTCCGTTGGAGCGCCATTCTCCGCGGTCTGGCCATTCTCACTGGCGCCGCTTTGTTGACAACGCTGGCGCTGGTCGTGGTCGCCAACACGCTCGCCTTCTCTCAGGGAAGCGTCACCGCCGCGCGTTATATACTCATCCTGGTTTTGGCCGTTGCCGCCGCCGTGGGTTTGGCGCTGCCCTTGCGCCGCCTGAGCCGCCGTCGCGCGGTGGGCGCCGCCGAAGAGGCCTTCCCGCAATTCCAACAGCGCCTCAGCACCTTTACCGAGCGCGACGGTCACGATCCCTTTATCGAACTCCTGGCCGGGGATGCGGTCAAAATCGCTCGAACCGCCGAGCCTGAGCAATTGGTCAGCGGCTTCCGCCTTTGGGGCTCGCTCGCCGCCAGCGCCGGCGCCTTCGCCATCCTGATCTGGATGATCGCCGCCGGCCCCGGCTACCTCGGATATGGCGCCTCTTTGCTTTGGACCGGCCCTCACCACGGCAAACCCGCGCTCTACGACCTGCGCGTGGCTCCCGGCGATGCCGTCGTGCGCCGCCATGCCGATCAATTGGTTTCAGCCATCCCCAGCGGCCTGCGCGACCCCAGCGTCAAGTTATACGCTCGCTTCCAAAGCTCGTCCAAGTGGGAAGAGATTGCGATGCATCCCAAGGCGGCCGGCAGTTTCGCGGGCGGCTATGAATTTTTATTTGCGGGCCTGCCCGAGAATGTCGAATACTATGTCACCGCCGGAGCGATGACGTCGAAGCACTTCAACATTCACGTCAGCGATCTGCCCGCGGTAACGAAGATCCGCGTCACCTACCATTACCCCGCCTGGACCGGAATGCCGTCGGAGGTCGAAGAGCGCGGGGGCGATCTGCGCGCCGTCACCGGCACCGAAGCCGAGCTCGAGGTCTCCACCGATCGGCCCCTGCAGGGCGGCCAAATTCAGCTCGATAACGGGCAGAAGGTCCAGCTTACCGGCGGACAAAGCAATGTGTACCGCGGCGCCGTCAAGATGGATAAAGACGGCGTCTACCACGTCGCCGGCATTGACGAAGGCCAGCCCGTTCGCGTCAGCGAGGATTTCTTCATCGAGGCGCGCAAAGCCAACCCGCCGCAGGTTTCGCTGGTGCGGCCGGGACGCGGCGATTACCACGCCAGCCCCATCGAAGAGGTAACCGTCGCTGCCAAGGCCGGCGACGATTACAGCCTCAACGGCTTCGCGCTGCACTATTCCATCAACGGCGGCCCCGAAACAACGGTCGATCTGCTGCAGCAAAAGGGCAAGAAACAGGCCGACGGTTCCACCACCATCTCACTGGAGCAGTTCATGCTCGTTCCCGGCGATCTGGTCAGCGTCTACGCCACCGCCAAGGATGCCAACGCCGAAGCTCACACCGATATGATGTTCATCCAGGCCGATCCGTTCGAGCGCGAGTTTTCGCAATCGCAGCAATCGGGCGGCGGCGGTGGTGGAGGTGGGGGCAGGGGAGGGAGCGATCCCGCCCAGATCTCGCGGCGTGAGAAGGAAATCATCTCCGCCACGTTCAAACAACAGTCGGACAAGGATTCCACCAAGCAGCAGGCCGCCGAGATCGCCAAGCTGCTGAATCAATCCCAGACCACCTTGCGCGATCAGGCCATGACGCTTTCCGGCCGCTTGCAGGCCCGCGAGTTGACCGATCAAGTGCAGGCAATCGGCGATTTCGAAAAGGACATGGTCGCCGCCTCCGAGGCGATGAGCCCCGCCGCGCAAGCGTTGCAGCAGGAGAAGTGGAAGGACGCCGTTCCCCATGAGCAGAAGGCGCTGCAGTACTTGCTTCGCGCCGAAGCCACCTTCCGGCAAATTCAGGTCGCATTTGGAAGGAGTGGCGGCGGCGGAGGAGGGGGAGGGGGCGGCGGCGCGGCGCGCGATTTGGCAGCCCTTTTCGATCTCGAGCTCGACACTGAGAAGAACCAGTATGAAACCCGGCAGTCCGCTTCTACCACTGCCGAACAACGCGCGCAGGAGATCGACGACGCGCTGAAAAAGCTCGATGAGCTGGCCAAGCGCGAGGAAAGCATCGCCCAGCAGCAACGCAATGGGGCCCAGACCGTGGAGCAAAAGTGGCAACAGGAGATGTTGCAACGCGAGGCGCAGCAGCTCCAGCGGCAGATGGAGCAACAGCTCGCCCAGAATGGCCAACAAGGCCAGCAGAGCCAACAAGGGCAGTCGGGGCAACAGGGACAGTCAGGACAACAGGGGCAGTCAGGACAGCAGGACAGCAAGGACAGCAGAGCAGCCAGAGAGCTTCCGGGCAAGCCGGCCAGTCCGGCGGAAGCCCTCAGAGAAAGGGGCAGGCCGGTAGTGCCAGCGGCAGTGGCCAATCGGGCAGCCAGGATCAAGCCGATTCCGCCAATTCCCAGCAGGCTGCGGATCAGGCGGCAGACAGCCGCCGCCAAGCTGCGCAACAAGCGCTCGACCGTTTGCGCCAGGCCACCGACGACATGAAGCGCGCCGCTTCCCAGAATTCGAGCGCGGCCGATTCCCGCCGCGCCGCGGAACGCTTGCGCGAAGCTACCGACCTGCTTGGCGGAATGCAGCAGCAGGATGCTGCCGGCCGCCTCAACTCAATGTCGCAAACCGCCGAGCAACTGGCTGGGCGGCAGAAGCAGCAGGCGGATCATGTCCGCGGCCTGATGGCCGACCAGAATGCCGCGCGCGCCGCCGGCCAGTCGCCGAAATACCCGACCGCCGAGGAAGTGGACAAATTAATCAACGATCGGCAACAGGTAGCCGATGACCTGGCGCGGCTCACCCAGCAAATGCGCACCGCCGCGCGGGAACTCGCCCCCACGCAACCGGCGGCCTCTGGCAAGTTGCGGAGCGCGCTCGATGGAGTGGATGAGAAGGATCTCGGCACCCGCCTGCAACGCAGCTCGGACGATATGCGCAGCGGCGGGCGCTTCTCCGATCAGGCTGAAACCGCCATTACCGACGATCTGCACAAACTCGGTCAACAGATCGGCGACGCGGCGCGCGCCCTGGGTAACGCTCAGCATAATTCCAAGGATGCCGAACTCGGCCGGGCGATGGACGATCTATCCCGTCTGCGCGATCGGCTCGCCGGACTTGGCGGACGTTCCAATACCCAACCTGGACAAGGACAGCCGGGCCGTGCCGGCCAACCCGGCGGCCAACCGATGCAAAGCGAGCAGCTCAGCCGCAACGGCCAACTAGGTCAGCAGGGTGGCCAGCGCGGGCAGCAAGGCGGTCAGGCAGGTCAAGGCGGTCAACAGGGCGGTCAGGGCCAAGCCGGCCAAGGGGGCGGTCAGCGCGCCGGAGGCCAGCAGCAGGGCGGTCAAGGCGGCGGCCAGACGGGCCCGATGGGCGATCGTCAAGCCGGTCCAATGGGGAATCCGGCGGGCGGCAATCGCGGTGGCGTGGCCTATGGCAACCTTGACACCGGCAATACGCACATCGTGGGTCAGGCCGTTTCTCCTCAACAAGGTCCGAACCCGGCCGACACCCAGCGCGAGATCGATCAGGGTTTGAACGTTCTCAACCAGGTGCGCGCCGCCGTTCAAGACAGTCCGGAAGCGCGGGAACAACTGCAGGTTCTCATCGATGAGATGCGCAGTCTCGATCCCCGCCGATTCCCCGGAAATCCCGCGCTGGTGGAGCAGATGCACCAACAACTAGTCAGCGGCGTCGATGCGCTGGAACTGCAGTTGCGAAAGCAGCTCGATGAAAAGGGCGGCACGATCCGAAACGCCGATCCGACAAAGGTCCCGCCGGTTATCGCGATTCGGTAGCGGAATACTATCGCAAGCTCTCCGGCGGCCACTAACCGGCGAAACGGTCCCGGCACTCTTTCGAGCAGAAGCAGACCAATTGCCCGTTCACCGTGCGGCTGAATGCGCTGGCGGCGGAGACGTAGGTTCCACAAACCGGGTCTTTCTTCAACTCCGTCGCGGTGGGCATTTGCTCTACCGGACGGCGCGGGGCAGGGGCGGGGCCGGGCGTACGGCGCGATGCCCCGAACCAGCCGCGCAGCAGGGAGCGCACTAGCAGGAATAGCAGTAGGGGGATTACGAATTCTTCGAGGAGGGTACGAATCATCAAATCGGGGCGGGAGTTTCAGGCCCGCCCCGGAATTTCGGCGTCACGTTGCACAGGCATCGTGCCTGCGCGGACTTGGTTAGAGCCCGCCCTTCTTTTTCTTCGGAGGCGGGGCGTTCGGGTTCTTGTAGGTGTTGTCAACCGTGGAGCCTAGCGTAGTCAACATTTCCTTCGCCGATTGCGCATACGGTCCGTCCGGTTTGAGCGAGAGATACTTCTGGAATGCTTCAGAGGTCCCGGGAGCGGGAATCATCTTGCCGTCGGGCGTGGTGGTGACCTTCGCCATCAGATTGATCCCGGTCTGGTAGTACGCGTCGGCGCAATTCGGATCCGCCGTGATCGCCTTCTTGAAGGTGTCGAGAGCCGGATCGACTTGGCCCGCATTGGTGTAGAGCGCACCCAGATTGTAGTAATACTTGCAGGAATTGGCCGGCTCCAGTTGCGCGGCCTTTTCCAATTCAGACGTGGCATCGGGGAACTTGCCCGATTTGGCTAGAAGGAGAGCGTAGTTATTGTGCAGAGAAGCATCGTCGGGCTTCAGCGTGAGAGCCTTGTTATAGGTCTCGATCGCCTTCGCCACCGCCGCGTCGTGATCGGCGCCGGTTTTAAGCCCAGCCTCTTCCTGATAGGCCTGTGCGAGATGGCTCCAAACCGCAACCTGGTTGGGATCTACTTCGCCGGCCTTATTCAGGTTCTCGATTGCCGCATCGTACTTTTGCACCTTTTCCGCCGGCGACGGCTGAGTGGGCGCTGCTTCCAACGCGGCGATACCGTCGTTGTAGGCCTGATTAAGCGCGCTATTCTTCTTGCGCTGATTTACGGTTTTGTCGATCTGCTCCTGCAATTGCTTCTTCTGTTCCGGCGTCAATTGCCGGGCCAGATCTTCGGAGATTTGTCCGGTCTCCATCGCCTTCTGGGCGAGCGCCTGCTTGTTGGCATCGGCGGCGTTGGGCGTCTTGTTGGCCTTCAGGTCGAAGTTGAGCTGCTGCAGGTCGCCGGGGCGGGTCTGCACGCCCTTCAATTCGTCCAACTGCTTATCGCCAGCCCACACCGTGAGGTCGTACTTGCCGTACGGAAGGCCGTTATAGATGTAGTGGCCTTTCTTGTCGGTGGGCTTGGTGGCGTATTCGCCCTTAATGTCGGTGCGGTGAATCTTGATGATGGCGCCCTGCAGGGGTTTGCCATCCTCGCCTTTGACAACGCCTTCAATTCCCGTAATTTGGGCCAGAGAGGCAAAGGCAAACAGTGCCATCCCGGCCGGAATCGCCAGGGTACAGATCTTCATAGAGCCTCCAGAAACAATTTGAAACTTTAGTATACCGCCAACGCCGAATTTGCCAAGAGCGATCCTATTCGTTCGCGCCCGAACTGTCTTCGAATAGCCCGATCTGTTCCTTGGACGCCGGTTTGGGCTTCCGGCGATTCAGCGGACTGCCGATCACGCCAAGTACCTGGACCTCCGTCAGAGCCGCCCGCGGGACGAAGATCCTCTGCTGGTTGCTGGCAGAATCGGGCGGAATGATCGTAAAGCCCCGATGTTCGATCTGCAAGAGATTATTGGGCATTACGCCCTCGAGGGTCTCCCCGTCGCGAAAAAGCAGGCTTACCCATAGGCCGGCGACTTTGGGGCGGGTTTGAAAGGTGCGGCGCTCCAGGCCGGCCGGCGCGTCGAATTCACGCACGAAAGCGATGCTTTTGATCTCGGGGTAGGGAACCAGGCTGACGTTGCCGTCGGCCGAGAGCAGTTCAACGCCGCCGGGTTGGAGAAAGGAAACGGGATTGACATAGCCTTGAAGCGTTTCGCGATCGAAGCGCCGCAGCAGGGCCTTCTTAGTAGTCGAACCCGCCAAGGCGTACCCCTTCTTCACAATCCTGTTTCAAACATTTCCGCGGATATTGTATCATTGGCACGATGTCCGCAGCGCTCATCGCGGAATCCGGCGGGACCAGAGGCCTTACGGCTGCCTTTCTGAACTTCTGCCGCGTAGAAAAGGGCTTGTCCGTCAATTCGATCGACGCGTACACTACTGATTTAGAAAGCTTTACTCAACATTGCGGAGACGGACCGCCGCCGGGAACGGACGCCATCAGGCTTTATATCGATCATTTATACCAACGCCAACTCGGCAACCGCTCCATCGCCCGGCACCTTACAACATTGCGCAACTTCTACGGGTTTCTCCTGCGGGAAGGCGTTATCGGCAGCGATCCGACCGAATACCTGAAGGCTCCGCGACAATGGCAGACCATTCCCAAGTACCTGAACGCCGCGGAGATCGACCGTCTGCTGGATGCGCCGGACGCTTCGAAACCCACCGGTCTGCGCGACCGCGCGATGCTGCAGTTGCTATATGCTACCGGGCTGCGCGTCTCGGAGCTGTGCCGGACGGGGATGAGTGACCTTAACCTGGAAATGGGCGTTCTGCGAACGATGGGGAAGGGCAACAAGCAGCGGCTTATCCCCGTGGGGCGCGAGGCGATTCAGGCGGTGGAAGCCTACCTGGCGAACGGCCGGTCCGCGCTGCTCAAGGGGCGCGCCAGCCGGTACCTATTCATAACCGCGCGGGGCGGCTGTCTCACGCGCCAAGCGTTCTGGAAACTGCTGGGCGCCCATGGGAAGTCTGTGGGGATTTTTCACGGCCTGTCGCCGCACGTGCTGCGCCACAGCTTCGCCACCCATTTGCTGGAGCACGGCGCCGATTTGCGCAGCGTGCAGATCATGTTGGGCCATGCCGATATTTCGACCACCCAGATTTATACCCACGTTATGCGATCGAGATTGCGGGACACAATCCGGGAGCATCACCCCCGGGCATGAGGGTCCGAAAACGCCGGGCAGGGTAATGCCACGATGAGCGATTACATCTACATATTGGAGAACCACCTGAGCGCCGACCAGAGCAAGGTGGTGCGCGAACTGCAAGCTGCCGCCAGCGAGGCGAACGTCAACCTCTTTTTGACGGGCGGAGCGATGCGCGACATGCTCGCTGGGTTTCCCATCCGCGATCTGGATTTCGTGGTGGAAGGGCCCGCGCTCAAGCTGGCCAAAGCGGTGAGCGACAAGACCGGGGCGAAAATCGTCTCCTCGGACGATAACCGGAAGAGCGCCGAATTGGTGTTTCCGGGCGGCGTGACGGCGCAAATCGCCATGTCGCGCCAGGAAAAGTACGCCCGCGCAGGCGCCAAACCCCAAGTCTCGCCGGCGACGATTCAAGAGGATCTGCGCGGCCGCGATTTCGCATGCAATGCGGTGGCTCTTTCGCTGAATAAGGCTTCCCGCGGCCTGTTGCTCGACCCCATGAACGGCCTCGCCGATATTGAGCGAAGAGAGCTGCGTGCCGTCAGCGTGTACGGATTCTACGACGACCCCTCGCGGCTGCTGCGGATGATCCGTTTGAGCGTCCGCCTGGGATTCACCATCGAGGCTCGTACCGAATTGCAGATGCAGAACGCGCGTTTGGCCGAAGTGGAGAAATCCATTCCGGCGCAGGCGTTTGCGGAGGAACTGCGGAAGATCGCTACCGAGGATAACCCGTCGGAGATCCTCAAGGCGCTTGATGAAGCCGGCCTAATCTCAATGTTCGTGGCGCCGCTGACGGGCCCGAAGTTGAATCTGCAAGGGCTCTCGAAGCTCGAAAAATTGGCGAAGCTGTTGCCCGACGACCCGAAAACTCGCGCCGCGCGGCTGGGTCCCTTCTTTTGGGTGCTGGCTGAAAAACTGACGGCCAAGGAGAAGGCGGCGTTGGTGAAGGGCGCCGACCTCGCCAAAGCGGACGCGGACGCTTGGCAAAAGCTCGAACCAAAAGTAAAGAAGCTCGAAACGGCGCTGCGGTCAGCTCGGATCCGCAAGCCTTCGCAGGTTTACCACATCGTTTCGGCGGCGGCGCCGGAAGAGGTGCTGCTGCTGTTATACCTCTCCGAAGTGAAACCCGTTCAGGAGCGGCTGCGTAATTACTTCCAGAAGTATCTGCCGCTGGCGCTGGAGATTACGCCGGAGGAATTCGCAGCTCTAGATGCAAAGCCTGGCACGCCGAAGTATCAGAAGGCGCGCGATGCGTTGGTGGCGAACCGGCTGGACCGGCGTCCGCCGCGCGTGGCGCCTGATGCGGCCACACCTCCACCTCCTCCTCCCGAACAGGCTTTCGTTCGCGGGCGCGGTCAGCGATAGGCTTCGGTTCGGACTCGTCGCTGTAAGTCACTACTTAGACATACGAACGTATTGTCACAATCATCGTAAGTAAGATATTCAACTTAGATTCTTTGCATTTTATAATCGGATTTGTCCGGTAGGCTGTAGCCGGATACGTTCTGGTTGCTGCGGTTGAACTGATTTTTCGCCGCTTGACCCGGCGGCGTCTGCGGCGCGGGACGCATCAGCCGTTATGAACGCCAGCGGACATATGATCGTGCAGATAACTTCCTTCGATTCGCCGGATCAGGCTTGTTATGCCCGAAGGGGGGATAATTTAAGTGTTAACCGAAGTTATTAGCCAGGAAAATCTTAGAAGGGAGGCGTTGTGGCAGGACGAGCACCAGTATTAACAGTACCACGAGAAGCAAAAGGAGATTCCTTTTCAGCGGAAGAGCGGATCAGACAACGAGCCCATGAACTTTACCTTCAGCGGGAGGGCCGTGAAGGATCGGAACTCGGCGACTGGCTTCAGGCTGAAGCCGAGATTCAGGAGCTATACAAAGAGGGTTAACAGCCCATGCAAGCAAAATTAGATGGGATCACGGCGGCGTTACGGGTACTCAGGGCAGTCAACCAACACCGCCGGCCCGAAGAGACCGACATTCACGCCCTTCGGGCTTATGCGCCTCTGCTCGATTCCCGACCGCCAGACGAATTGGCTTGCGAGGTGATTCAGCGGCTCCTCGGGACGCATGAGGAAATTCTCGCGGATAACGCGAAAGAAGTATCGGAAGTAACATTGCCGGGCGGCTGCAAGCCGTCCGGCAAAGCATCAAACGATCTGGAGGTAAAGACACAGTAATGCACGGAGCCAAGTCCGGGTTGAGTTATGAAGATCCTTTAATCTATCTGCCTCGCAAACCGGTTAGCGAGCGTTCCAAGGGGCGGGTTATTTACGACGGAGAGAATCCATCGACTAACTTATACGTCGTAATTTTAGGCCGTGTGAAAATCAGTAGCCTGACGGGCGAGGGGCGGCAGAGCGTAGGTAGGATTGTGCGGGCGGAAGGTCTCTTCGGCGAATCATGCCTCATCGGCACCTCGCGCCACGAGGAATCGGCAACAGCGCTGGATAACGTAATGCTGATGGGTTGGGACCGCGCGGAGATCGAGCAGAGAATCGAACAGGAACCCCGCCTGGGGATCGCGCTTTCCCAATATCTCGTGCATCAATGCCTTGAGTTGCAAGACCGTATCGAGACCATGGCGGTCCACAAAACGCCAGAGCGCGTAATGTTGGGGCTGCTGCAACTGGCAACCGATTTGGGGACCCCCATGGAGGACGGCTCGACTCGCGTGGCGCATCTTACGCACGACACTATCGCCGAATTTGTGGGTACCTCGCGTGAGATCGTAAGCTCCCAAATGAACCGGCTGCGCCGATTGGGATTGATCCGCTATTCGCGGAAAAACATGGACGTTTATACACAGTCGATGCTCGAAGAACTCAAAGGCACAGGAATGTCGATTCCGCGCGGCGCGGAAGTGTTCGCACAGCCTGCGGCCAATCTTGCCTGACCGAGGCGACGGCCCATGGCGTTTTTCCTCGCACTTCTCCACGAGAGAGCAGGCGAGAAAAGCGGTAGTCCTACTGTAGCTTGCGGAAATCTTGGCCGAGGGCGGGTGGCAGGAGCAACCCAGGCGTAGCTCCCATGTTCGGGAGCGCCTGCCGCCGCTCGGGTGCAATTCCGAGGGTTCGAAACTCATGCTGGACGGTGCGAATCGCGGCCCATCCATTGGATGAGCGTACGATTTTGCCTTGGACGGAGAGCTGCATAGCGGCTACGTTGTGTAGACGCGCCGGCCAAGCGACAGACAACTCGATATTTAAGCCTACGGGCAGAAGGCGTCCGGCTTGAAAACGGATGCCGCCGCGAGAAAGATCCAAAGTAAAACCTACGCCTGTATCGACCACACGGCGGCGCCGGACCAGCTTCCAGCGCACGTCGAGATTGATGTCATAGCGCCGGTCGTTGCGCCGTTCTCCCGCTATCGAGTCCGTCTGTTGTACAGTCTCTTGCACTGTCTCCCCCAAGGATTAAAGATCGATTTCATTCACAACGCGAAACGCTGACGAGTCCATTATGCGCGGCATCGGGAAATGTTAACAGTCATCCGAGTACCTGCCGGGTAATGCTAGTCCTACCCGCTGAATAAGCTCGGGCTAAGTGCCATTGCCTCATCCCTTGATCGCGCCCTGATATCCTCAGATAGGTACTAAGGTGCTGAAGAGAATCTTGAGGAAATTCTGTCTTGCAACCGCTTTCATCGCGTTTGCCCTTGCGCCCGTGGCCGCGCAGAATCTCGCCGAGTTTGAAAAGAAGGTCTCCGAATTCACTCTGACCAACGGCCTTCATTTCACGGTGGTGGAGCGTCACGAAGCGCCAGTGGTTTCGTTCCATACCTATGTAAACGCCGGATCCATCGATGATCCTGCGGGCTCGACCGGCTTGGCGCACATGTTTGAACACATGGCCTTTAAGGGTACGGAAACCATTGGCACAACGGATTGGCCCCGGGAAAAAAGGGCGATGGAGGAGATCGAGCGGGCCTATGACGAGCTGGCGGCCGAGCGCGCCAAGGGAACACGCGCAAAACGCGTCACCCTCGAAACTCTCGAAGGGGCTTTGAAGATCGCTATCAACCGGGCGCAGGATTATGTCGCTTCCAACGAATATACGCGCATCGTGGAAGAGAACGGCGGAGTTGGGCTGAACGCCGGTACTGGGGTCGCAGCCACGGAGTACTATTACAGCCTGCCTTCTAACCGGATCGAGTTATGGTTCTTGCTCGAATCGCAGCGGTACCTTCACCCGGTATTCCGTGAGTTTTACAAAGAGCGTGACGTGGTGATGGAAGAGTATCGCATGCGCGTGGAATCGAATCCGCAGGGTCTGCTCATTCAGGATTTTCGGGCGGCCGCGTTCGAGGCTCATCCTTATCGCAACCCGCCGGGCGGATGGCCAAGCGATATCCGTAATCTGCGCGTCGCGGACGCCAGAGCGTTTTACAACAAATATTACACGCCATCGAACATGAATATCGCCATCGTGGGCGATGTGAACCCGGGGGACGCGAAACGCATGGCCGAAAGATATTTCGGACCTTTACCGGCGCGTCCGGCGCCGCCGCCCATCCACACCGAGGATCCGGCGCAACGGGGCCCGCGAACGGTGCAGGTTGAGAGCCAGAGCCAGCCGCTGGCAGTGATCGGTTACAAGCGGCCGGATCAATATGACAAGGACGATCCAGTGTTTGACGCGCTTTCGATCATCCTGACCAGCGGACGCACCAGTCTGCTGTATCAGGATCTGGTGCAGGAGAAACGCCTCGCGCTGAGGGCCGATTGCGCTCCCACCTTTCCGGACGGGCGCTATCCCAACCTGTTCGTATTCCTGCTGGCTCCAGCGCAGGGCCACACCATCGAGGAAAACCAGCAGGAGCTGGACGCGGCACTGGCGCGCCTGGCGTCGCAGAAGGTGGATGACGCCACCATGGCGCGTGTGAAGACGAAAGTGCGGGCGGGGGTAATTGCGCAGTTGGATAGCAACGCCGGTTTGGCGTCCCTGCTGACGCGCTATTACTCAGCCTACGGCGATTGGCACAAGCTGTTCACGGCAGTTGACGATATCGCGAAGGTGACGGCCGACGATGTCCAGCGGGTGGCGGGGAAGTATTTCGTAAAGAAGAACCGCACCGTGGCATACACGACGCCCGCCGGAGCGGGAGGCGCACGATGAATCGGATGACGCTTCTCTGCTTTGCGGCGATGACGGCATGGGCCCAGACGCCGCCAGTGCCCAAGCCGGCAGCTACACGCCCCGCTCCGCCTCGTGCGGCCGCCGCGGTTCCCTCTTATAAGGATCTGAAATATCCGCCGCTGCGGCCGATCGAGATTCCCAAGGTGGAGAGATCCATGCTGCCCAATGGAATGCGGCTGTACCTTCTGGAAGACCACGAGCTTCCCATGGTTCATGGGGTAGCACTGGTGCGGACGGGGAACCTCTTCGACCCGCAGGACAAGATCGGGCTGGCGCAGGTGACCGGGCAGGTGTTGCGAACCGGCGGCACGCACGCCAAGACCGGCGAAGAGATCGACCGCCAGTTGGAAGACGTGGCGGCGCACGTGGAGAGCGAGATCGGCGAGACTTCGGGGTCCGTAGATTTTTCCGCGTTGAAGGAGAATGCATCCGAAGTGATGGGCGCATTTCACGACGTGCTCACTTCGCCCGAATTCCGCCAGGACAAGATCGATCTGTTCAAGAGTCAGCTTCGGAGCGCGATTTCGCGGCGCAACGACAGTCCGCAATCCATCCTGGGGCGCGAATTTGCCTCCACGATCTATGGACGCGATAATCCCTACGGCTGGCAGGAGACGTACGCCACCATCGGGGCGGTAACGCGTCCCGATTTGCAGAATTTCTACAGGCGCTACTTTTTCCCCAAGAACGTCATGCTGGCGATTTGGGGCGATTTCGACAGCGCGCAGATGAAATCGCAGGTGGAGAAGCTGTTCGCCGATTGGACGGTAGAGCAACCCGAGGTTCCGGCGTTTCCGAAAGTGGCCGCCAAGGATTCCGCGGGAACATATCTCGCGGTGAAGACCGATGTGACGCAAACATTTTTCACGGTTGGAGGCCTGGGCGGGGAGTTTCGCGATAAGGATTACCCGGCGCTCGAGACCCTTGCGGATATTCTGGGCGGGGGCTTTCACAGCCGGCTGATGGAGATTGTGCGCGCCAAAATGGGCAGCGCCTACACGATTTCGGCGAGTTGGGCGGCGGGTTACGATCACCCGGGCACGTTTCAGGTCACGGGAAGCACGGCAACGCCTTCCACGGTGGATACTCTTTCGGTGGTCTTGAAGGAGATAGACCGCATCCGCACCACGGAAGTCAGCGAGGATGAGTTGAAGACGGCGAGAGAAACTGCGCTCAATAGCCTGGTTTTCGCCTTCGATACGAAAACCAAGACGCTGGGACGGATGCTGACCTACGAGTACTACGGATATCCAGCCGACTCCATCGCCCAATATCAAAAGGCTCTGACGCAGGTTACGCGGGCGGATATTCTGCGCGTGGCGAAGGAGCGGCTCGATCCGGCGAAACTGGCCATCGTGGCAGTGGGAAATCCCGCCGGATTCGTGCAGCCGCTAGATAAGCTAGGCCACTCGGTAACGCCGATCGATATCAAGATTCCGGAGGCGCCCGCGGCCGTGGCGGCATCCAGCGCGGCCAGTCTGGAGCGCGGGAAACGCCTTCTGGCGGCGGCGCAGGAAGCGGTGGGCGGGGCCGCGAAGTTGGCGGCCGTGAAGGATTACGTGGAAACGGCCGAACTGGCCGCGGCGAACCCCAACATCCACGTGAAGCAGACAATGAAATGGGCCACGCCGAACTATTGGCGGGAAGAGAATGAATACCCAGGCGCCAAGGTCGCGCTCTTCACCGACGGGAAGACGGGATGGATCGCATCCGGCGCGAACTCGCAGATTCTGGGCGGCCCGCAGGCAAAGCAGGCGAATGGCAACTTATTCCGCTCGTATATCGGCCTGCTGCTTAGCGACCGGGTGGAGGGGCGAACGGTAAATGCGATCGACGCGGACGCGGTCGAGATCAGCGACAAGAGCGGCAACGTAGCGCGTTTGATCTTCGACCCCGCGACGCACCTTCCGAAAACTCTGAGTTACGACGCAGTGACCGTGAATGGCGCGCCGCCAGTGGTACAGGAGGCGTACTCTGACTTTCGAGACGTGAGCGGCGTCAAGGTTCCGTTCAAGATCGCGATGACTCAGAACGGCCAGCGCTATGCGGATGTGACTGTTTCGGAGTTTAAGATCAATACAGGTCTGACGGCTGCGGAACTGCAGAAGAGGCCGTAAGGCGGCTTGCAAGTCATACCAAAAAAGATATATCATAGAGATGGATTGGTCGGTTGAGTTTTTTTGACGTCGGCGTGAAAGCGGCGTTTGACGTTTTGCCCTTAGATATTCGGGCGATGTTCCAGCGCATTGTTGAGCTGATTCAGTCGCACGGCCTGGAGCGTGTTCGAGAACCCTACCTGAAGCATCTCGAAGGGCCAATATGGGAGATGCGGATGAAAGGCAGGAGCGGAATAGCGCGTGCAGCCTACGTGACTGCAAGGGGCCGGCGCATCGTGAGTACATGTGTTTTCCAAGAAGTCACAGAAGACGCCGCGGCGAGAGATCGCAATAGCTCTACGCAGGGCGAAGGAGGTTCAATGATCCGGAAATCCCTACCGGTTAGCGAGTCATTCAAGCATTGGGAGAAAAATCCAAAATACAGAGCGGGGTACGAGCCCTGGAAGAGGAGTTCGCGCTGGCATCCGCACTGATTAAAGCCCGCGGCGATGCGGAAATGACGCAGGAACAAGTGGCGAAGGCAATGGGCACAACCCAGGCGGTTGTGGCCCGTTTGGAGAGCGGTAAAGTAATGCCCTCGACCCGAACGCTTGAAAGATTCGCCAAGGCCACACATACCCGTCTGCGGATCCGTTTCGAGCCGGCATCCGTGTCCCTTTAAGACAGTCTGCGGGCAAAGTATCCTCGACCCAGCGCGCGTGCGATCATAGAATTGGAATGAGACGGCCAATTGCGATCGTCTTTGCTGCTGCGCTGCTTGTGGCGAACATTGGCTTGGCTGCGGACACGGCGGAACAACGAGGGCGTAAGGTGGTGGACGATGCCATCGCCGCACTGGGCGGGGACGCGTTCCTTCACGTGCAGGACCGCACCGAGACTGGCCGCGCGTATTCGTTCTACAACAGCCAGATGTCGGGGGCTTCGCCGATCGCCAAGATCTACACGCGCTACCTCACGCCCGTGGGCGTACCCGTCCCTGGCAAACTCCTGGTGGAGGAGCGACAGGGTTTCGGTATCGACGAACGCTACGGCTTCGTGCTCTTCACAGCCGCACCCGAGGCATGGGAAGTCACATTCCGCGGTGCGCGGCCGATTTCCGACGACCAATTGGCGCGGTACAGGGACACTACCCTGCACAACTTTTTCTATATTTTGCGCGAGCGACTGAAAGAGCCCGAGGTGTCGTTTTATTTCACGGGAACCGATTTTATCGATAGCCGGCCGGTGAATATCGTCGAAGTTAGCTTGCGCGGAAAACGTACCTGTCACGGTCTACTTCGATCAGTTGACCAAGCTTCCCGTGAAACAGATGTATAAGCGCCGCAACCAGGAGTACCACGATATGGATACCGAGGTGACGGCATTCGCCCGGTACCGCGCCGACGGCGGCGTGCAGTGGCCCCACGATATCCGGCGCGACCGCAACGGCGAGAAGATCTACGAAATGTTCTCAGATTCGGTGGAGATCAACAAGGGTCTGCGCGACGAGCTGTTCCATCTGACCGGCAACATCAAAATACTGCCAAAGGGAAAGTAAATCCCCAGGGCGCGCCTCCCGCCGGTTTCGGCGGCGAGGCGTTTGCCATCGGTGTGGATAGTGATGAGACCGTCTTCATCGGTACGATACACGGCGACGTGGCGATCCATCAGCCGATCGAGCTACGTCGCGGTTGGGGTGGCCATAGCTATTGGCGTATCCGGCCGAGATGACGGCGAACACGGGCGATGCGGCATCGAGGAACTCGGCGGTGCTGGACGTATGGCTGCCGTGGTGGCCCACCTTCAAGACGTCGGCGTGGGCGATTTCGTCATCGGCCAACATGCGGCGCTCGACGGGGCGCTCGGCGTCGCCACAGAGCAGGAAGGTGCGGGCGCCGTAGCGGATGCGCATCACCAGCGAATCGTTGTTCTTGGGCTCGTCGGACGGGATGTAATCGCTCATTGGCGCCAGGATCTCGACATTCGCGCCGCCAAAAGCAAACTGCTGGCCCGCTTGCATAGGGACGATTTTGACGCCGGCCTTTTCGGCCTTTGCGCGAAGGTTGCGCCACGACGCCGTGCCGGGAGTCGCGGCTTCGGGAGTGGCGCCCGTCCACAACTCTTTAGGATGGAAATCGTCGAGGATGGCGGGCAATCCGCCGATGTGGTCTTCGTGGGCGTGGGACAGCGCGACGATATCGATGGAGCGGAACGAGCGCTCCCAAAGGTAGGGCGCTACCACGTCCTCGCCGGTATCGATCTTGGGCCTCTCGCCGCCGCCGAATCCGGGGATGCCGCCGCCATCCATCAGCATGGTTTTGCCGTCAGGGAAGACGACCAGGATGCTGTCGCCCTGGCCGACGTCGATTGCGGTCATCTCCAGTTCGCCGCGCCGGAACTCGGGCGGGAAGGGATGCCAGAGCATCAGGGCGAGCGCAATACCCAGCGCCGATCCGGTGGCGATGCGCCAGCGGGGACCCGCGGCAAGAGCGAACGCGATCAGCGACAAGCCGAAGGCAATGCCCAGCCATACCGGTGGCGGCGGAACGCGCCAATGCGGTTCGATGCTCGCGTGCCACGCAACGATGACGCGGGATATGCCGAGCAGCCAGCCGGCGAGCTTCGCCACCCAGATCCAGCCGGTGAGGACGGCGACGAGCGCAATGGGCACGGCGACCCCGAGGATGGGCACGATGAACGCATTGGCCGAGAGGCCAGAGAGACCAACGCGGTGGAAGTAGACGATCATCGGCAGAGCAAGACCCACCTGAGCTACCGCGGAAACCGCGGCCACTTCGAAGAAGAAAAAGATAAGGCGCGCAGGGACGATTACGAACCACATGGCTGCGCGGCGCGGCAGGCGGAGCGCCATGTGCAGCGTTTGCGCCACTAGACGCATTTCCACGCGGAAGGCGGCAACGCGCGGGGGAAGGTGGACGTCGCGGCCGGCGTCATCGAGACCGGCGAGGCCGCGCGAAAGCGGACCGGTGGTGGCGTCGATCAGCGGCTTGGCGAACGCGCCGAGGAACGCCACGGCGAGAAACGTCAATTGAAAACTGGCATCGAAGAGCTGATCCGGATCGAGCAGCAGGAAGCCGATGGCTACGGCCGCCAGCAGGTTCAGAGGACGCCGCTCGCGATAGAAGTAGCGGGCGATGCTAAAGAGCGTCAATCCGGCGGCAGAGCGCACGCATGGGGCGCCCCATCCCGCCACCAGCGCGTAAAGCCACATCACGGCAGCGGTGATGAAGAGGGCGGGGCCTTCGGGAACGAAGCAGATTCGCAGCAGAAAGAGGAAGAACGCGGCGAGAATCGCCACGTGAGTGCCGGAGATGACCAGCGTGTGGAAGGTGCCGGTGTTGCGGTAGTCCTCCGTCCAGACGCGCTGGAGCTGATAATTCTGGCCGATGAGGATGGCCTCCACCATGGCGATTTGATACGCATTGCCTTCATACATGCGGGCGATGCGGGTGAGCGCGGCGCCGCGCAAATCCATGATGAATTTCTGAAACGGCGAGCCGCAATGCCCCGGCATGGCGCGCACGGAACCGGCGGCGCCGGAGGCCGTCCAGTAGACGTCGCGCTGCGCGAGGTAATGCGCATAGTCGAATGCGCCGGGGTTGCCGTAGTTGTGGGGCTTGCGGATTTTGGCGTCGAGCTCGATGTTCTGGCCGTAGTGCAGCTCTGGAAGCGATTCGCCGGGGCGAGTGAAGAGAGTTACTTGGGCGCGCGTTTGGGGCTCGATTTCGAGCACGAAACGCTCACGAGCGCCGGAGACCGCAGGCGGTTCGACCACGCATCCGCCGAGTATGACGACCTCGCGCGCCTCGGCATCGATTTCTGGCGGCGGACCGGGGGTGTGGACCACGGCGTTCCAGATGCCGGTAAAGAGAAGCCCAAGACAGCAGCAGGCGCCGGCCAGAACGCGCGCGCCGCGCAGGGCGGCAATGGCAGCGAGGGTGATGAAAGCGGCGGTGAGTAACCCGGCCTGAGGCGAAGTGAAGGGGACAAAGCGGGCGCTGAGGACGCCCAGAGCGATAGCGGCACACGGGCCGAGTAAAGGGTCTCTGAGGGATGCGGCTTTGGTTGGAGGGTTACTCACACGCCTACTCAGGTGGTGCGTTGGGGGGGCGGGAAATCTCAAGAATTTCGTGGCGTCACAAAGGGAAGAGGCCCGTTTTCGCTCTCGAAGAGGAACCGCGGGGGGAATGATTCCGGCTCTGAAAGCGGTTGGCTGCTGCGCTGGCCCGGTTTTCGCGGGCCGAAAACGACGGGCTGGATGTGCGAAAAGCGCTTGAATTTACCCCTTCCACCCCCTCAAACAGGGACAGGGAACTATGGAACCGCTGCGCTGAGCGCGGCGGTTCCCGATCCACGTGTAAGGAGCCCAATATGACGGCGAGGACCGGCGACATCGTACTGGTGAACTTCGCTTAGGTGGTTTCGCTGCAGTAAAGTTCAGTTAGGCGAGCTTCGTCCCCTACTTCAATGTGAAGTTGCCCGACCCCCAACCGTAGCCGAAGCCGCTCTCGTTAGTGTAGATCGTGAGGAATCCGGCATTGAGGCCTGTGGCCGTGAACAATATGGTGGAATTGTTTGAAATCACGACGCCCGCGGAAGCGCTCGCCGGGAGAGCTTGCATTACGTAAGGTGGGATCGTGAACGACCCCGCACCTGAAGACACATTGCAAACCGCGGCGGCGCCGCTATTGCAGGAATTGTCGGAGCAACTGTCCACTTCGATCTGAAGGATGCCGCTGCCGCCCGTCCAGGTGACAGGGAGACCGTTGGCCCTGGTGGCCGTTCCATTATTCGCCGGGCTCACCAACGTGGCTGGCGAGGGAACGGCAAAGCTCCCGCTGAACGGTCCGATGTCGGCTCCGCCCGCCCCTGAGAACGTGTAATTGCCGGGGACCAGAAATGCTCCCGTCATATTAAATGCCGCGACTCTTCCATTCGTCGGCAGAGTCACGCTGCCTTTTGGTCCCGTCACAGCGTAAGTCGAACCGCCATCGAGGACAGATGCGCCACTAAATGGAATGTTATTGTTGGCATTCGGATTGTTATACGCGATGCAGGTTCCCGACGGTTGGTCGTCAATAAAGGAGGCGAAGAACGGTTGCGTTCCCGGCACGTATCCGGTCGACTTATAAAAGTCCAACTTCGCATCATCCTCGAATGTTCCGTTGCCGTCTGAGAAGTGATCGATATTCGCGGAGGTAAAGGTGATGGGACCGGCTGTTATCAACTGCTCGATTTGCTGTGCGCCGGTCGCCGCGCCGGCCGGATTCACCGGAGTGCAAGTCCGGCTGCCGTCGGCGACCGGCATTACCGTTGTGTTGCTGGGCAGGCTTCCGATTTGAACTACGAGCGGGACGCCGCATCCGACCGGAACGTTGTTCGGCACCGTAAAGACGATCTGATCCTCCCCGACGCAACAACCCGAGCGCCCCTGGTAGATCACCGGCGCCTGGACCCCGCCGAGCCACAGCGTCAGCGGAATGTTCGGCATGTTCTGGCCGAGGCCCGCGCCGGAAGCATCGTTTCCGTTTACCGGGCCCAAGCCCGTCGCCCAAAGGATCAGGGTGTCTCCTGGATTCGCCGCGCCGCAGGTGGTGTTCGGCCCTCCGCAGTTGGCGGCCTTGACGGGCGACACTAAACTGTAGTCGGCATAGGTAACGATGCCAGGCCCTGCTCCGCTCGAATCGATCGAAAAAATGCCAAGGTTGTTGGCTGCGACTGTAATCGGCGCCTTCGCGCTGGTCTGGCCGTTGTAGGTTACTGTGATCGTGCCTGTACCGGTGGGGGTGTTCGAGGGCAGCAGCGCCGCTACCTGTCCTCCAGAGGTGTAATACATCGGCGCGTTCACCGTAGCGCCGCCTACCGTGACAGCCACCGATGTGTTGCTCAGGCTTCCGGATTGAAAAGGGGCCGGTGCCACAACCGTGTTAGCGGGCCCCACGCCGCTGCCGTAGATAACCATAATGGCGCCTTGTGCAATTGCCGAATTCGGTAGCCCGGGCACCAGATTGCTGGCCGCGTTTTCCACTGCCGTAACGGTGGGCTGCGCGCACAGGCGCGAGGCAGGCACGAGTGCCGCAAGCGCCAAACATGCCACTAGCCTAAAGCTTCTCCATTTCCCTAACGGTACCTTCGATACGATATTCACTTTGATTACCTCCTCGTCGCCTCTCTCAAAATCGGAACGGTCGAGTTCCGTTGACCGCGATCCATCTGTAGCAATGCTCCACCGTCACCCGATAGTCAGAATGCTGCGGCATATGAATAAGCGACGGAGCAGCCCCAAAAGGGACATTTGCTGCCGCCCTGCGACCGCCCGTCCAGGTAACTAGGATGGAAGTGGCTCCGGTTGTATCGCTACAGCAATTCCGGTCGTGGAACGATGGCGGCTGCCGCAGGCAAGCCAGACCTGGCGCGCGCTTCCCGCGCCTCGATTCCACGCTGGATCATCTCGATATCTTCCGCCGCGAACGGCAGCGGAGCCCGCAGCATCTGGCAGTAGTCGTTCAAATCCCAATGCGCTTTCATTACGCCCGTTGCCGAGTGGTGCGCGACGGCTTCCAACAAGTGCGTCAACTCGTGGACCAGCACGTGCGCCAGGAGCACCGGCAACAAGCGGTTCGGAACTTTCAGCATGCGGTCGTAGAGAACCACGATGTGGACGCCTTCGTACGGGCGGGCATAGGCCATAGCTCCCGGGTGGTCGTCGGGCGCCGTGCGCTCCGAGAATTCCACCAGGATGGGCGCTTGCTCCCCGGTGCTTTCCCCGGAGCGAAGCGGTCCGGATCGCCAGACGATCTGCACGCCCGCCGTCGCGAACATGCGTGAGGCAGTGTCTTTCGCCTTGAACAACACGACCGAGGCGACGTTGCCGCAATTCACGTAAACCTGGATCTTTTCACCTCCCCACCCACTGGCCGCCATCGCCAAGATCATCGCCGCCACTTGAATCCTCATGCGCGCCTCCCGAGACACCGGGTAAGCGACAAGAACTGCTCCCAGCACAGACCAACGAACTTGATTCGCATGTCGCCCTCCGCCGCGCCGTTTGCGCGGTCAAAGGCGAGTTTGCCGGTGGGGCTCTGCTACCTAAATGCGAGGCGGGCGATTTTCGGATCATCTCCGGGTCGTCGCGGAATTGATTGAAACCACGCGGGTTGCCGTGTGGTAAGCTCGATGGAATTAGCCTATGGTCGGGCCGGTTTCCCAAGCGCGCCTTTTTCGCTTCGGACCTTTCGAACTGGACACTCGCGCCGGGGAGTTGAGAAAGCACGGTATCCGCATCAAGCTGCGCGAGCAGCCGGTGAAGATTTTACTGATGCTGCTCGATCATCCGGGTGAGGTCGTACTGCGCGAGGAGATCCAACAGCGGCTCTGGCCCAATAACACCGTTGTCGAGTTCGATCATGGGATCAATGCGGCCATCCAGAAGCTGCGGGATGCGCTCGGAGAATCCGCCGACAAGCCGCGCTATGTGGAGACGGTGGCGCGCCGGGGGTATCGATTCCTGGGGGAAGTCGAACGGATCAGCGAGCCGGCGCCAGAGCCGCTACCGGAGCCTCCGCCGGACTCTGAGCCCGCACCGCGAAGCAGCGTGGTCTCTCATTACCGGCTGTTAGACAAGCTTGGCGAAGGCGGCATGGGCGTGGTGTATCGCGCCGAGGATTTGAAGCTTGGCCGCCATGTGGCTGTCAAGTTCCTCCCGCTGGCGGATGGCGAACTGCCCGAATCGGTGCTTCGGCGGTTCGAGAGGGAAGCACGTGCCGCATCGGCGTTGAACCATCCCAACATCTGCACCATCCACGGCCTCGAAGATTTCGACGGCAGGCCGGCCATCGTGATGGAACTGGTGGAGGGCGAAACGTTGGCCGCGCGGCTGGCGCGAGGGCGATTGCCGGTCGAGGACGCCATCGGCATCGCCCTCCAAATCGCCGATGCGTTGGCCGAGGCGCATCGCCGCGGCGTGGTTCATCGCGATTTGAAGCCGGCCAACATCATGCTGACCGGCCCTAAGTCGCGGCCGGGCGTGAAGGTTCTGGATTTCGGCTTGGCGAAGATGGAGCGGCCGGTGACATCTACGCCTGATGCGGAGGCGGTGGAAGAGCGCGGCGCGATCGTGGGCACGCTGCACTACATGTCGCCGGAGCAGGTGGAGGGCACGGACGCGGACGCGCGCAGCGACATTTTCTCATTCGGCTTGGTACTGTACGAAATGGTAACCGGCCAGCGCGCATTTGACGCGGAGAGTCGCGCCCGCGTGATCGCTGCGATTCTGGAGAAAGAGCCGCCGCCATTCGAGCCGGAATGGCTAAATCGCGTAGTGCGCGCCTGCATAGCCAAAGACCCCGACGAGCGATTCCAGACAGCACGTGATTTGAAGCGCGCATTGGAATGGAACGACTCAGCAGCCGGAGCCGCCTCGCCATCCGGACGCTCGTCTCGAAAATGGGCTTTCGCGCTGGCAGCAATATTCTTCGTAGCTATGGCAGCAGTAGCCTGGATATTGCTTCGGCCGAGCAGCGCGGCCCGGTTCTCGCTTACCATTGCGCCGCCGGCGAAGCAGGCCCTGCATCCTGGGGCGTTAGGAAATCCTGAAATCTCGCCCGACGGCTCCTCCGTGCTGTACGGGGCAAACGACCAATTGTGGGTGCGCCATTTAGACGCTTTGGAGGCGAAATCGCTCGGGCCGTTGACGAATGATCCGGTCCTTTGGTCCCCCGACTCCCGCGTTGCCGCGTTTCGTCAGGGATCGGGTATTGTCAAGGTCCGGCTTCCTGACGGCGCCCGGAGTTGATCGCAAGGTTCGACCAGCCTACCCGCGGAGGAAGCTGGAGCGACAACGGAACGATACTGGTATCTGCTTCGGTGGTAAGAGGTTTCAAACTTTACGAGGCGCCCGCATCGGGCGGCGAGATCAAGCCGGTCGATGCTCGGGCACTAAAGCCGGGGCTCCATGTGTCGCCCCAGTTTCTTCCCGGCGGCGATGATTTTTTGTTTCTGCTCGTCTCTCATGATGAGCGCGGACCGGAGGTGTACTTTGCGACCCTGAGGGACGGACAAGTTGTCGATCCCGTAATGCTGATGAGGAACGACACGGCGGCCGTGTACACTCCGGCCGGCGGCGGGTGCTTGCTCTTTGTCCGCAACGACAACCTTTACGCGCAGAAGTTTGAGCGCCAGAAAAGAAGACTGATGGGGCAGGCGGAATTGGTGCAAGCAGGCGTAGCCTCCATGCCCGGGTTGAATCAGTGGCGCGCCAGCTTTTCGGTTTCCCGCACCGGTGTAATCGCGTGGCGTCCCGGACGAGCGGCTCTCAACCAAGTGACAACGCTCGACCGCCAGGGTAAGCAGGTCGGCACGGCCGGCCCGCCGGGTTCGTTTCACAGCGTCGCGCTCTCACCGGATGAGGCTCGACTACTGGCCACAAGCGACGAGTCATGGCTGTTGGAGCCAGGCCAGCCAGGGCGGATCAGCCTTCGACCTAGCGGGGGATGGACGCTCTGGTCGCCCGACGGATCTCGGTTCTTTGGAGTGCACGCCGGGCAACTGTCGGAGCGGTCCGTGGTTGGCGGCGACGCGCGTGACATTCGTACTTTGCCCGACGGCTTTACAAGCGTGCAGGACATTTCCCCGGATGGCAAGGAGGTCTTGGCTATGATCGGGCCTAACGGGCTAGTCTCAATCCCCCTCGACACGCCGTACCCGTCCGCGAACCCGAAAGCAACAGTCATTGTGAAGAGCGCTTACCCCAACGGGGGCTTTTCCCCAGACGGGCGCTGGATCGTCTATGGAATTGATGATGGTGTCTACGTACAACCGTTCCCGGGCCCAGGGTTGCGAACGCAGATTGCGGCCTCGACCGGCCGTAACTATCCGGTGTGGCGCAAGGATGGCAAGGAGATCCTGTTTGCGGATCACGCAGCACTTTGGTCAGTTACGGTGCAGAAAGCCGGAAGTGGATTGCACTTCGGCGCTCCTGAACAACTCTTTTCGGGCCTGCGGTTGCCTAACGGCCTCAATGGAAGTTCTCATCCCTTGGCCGTCTCGCGGGACGGCTCGCGCATCTACTTCGTGCAGGCGGTCGAGCAGCCAGCTAATTCCAACTTCATCAACATCCTCAGCGGGTGGGAGCACAACTGACGCTCCGAATGCCGCGCACGCCCGATAGTATCTGTGGCTATGTTGATCAGTCCCGCCATCCTGGCGACTCTAGCCGCTTGATTCGGTGGCGTTTTCGCCGGACGGGAAGCAGTTTCCGATAAGGCCACCCGCAAGCCGCTCAGTCAGCTGCAGAAGCACCGCATCTGCGTCGCCCCTTTTTTCCGCTTTGACGAATAGGCGGCGCGGGCCTCCTGGAGTGCGCAGCGGCTGTACGGAGGCCGGCGCCGCTGGCCGCCGTGTTCGACGTATTATTTCCAGGCTCGCTACGCGGATTGCGCCTAAAATAGTCGGTGAGGGATGGGAACGGCGACGCGGTTTCCCCTACCGTGAAACTGGAGCAAATGGTGCACTTCGGCTACAGCCCATACCGGAGGGCCGTGCAGGCTGCCGTCCTACTTCTTGGGCAGTTGCTCGCAATCCCTTGCTGCTCGCTGCTAATCGCTCAGCAATCTCTCGCGCCTCCTGACGCGCACCGCCCGGAGACGGTTTTCAGCGTCACGACTTCGCTAGTGCAGGTTGATGCCGTGGTTATCGATTCCAAGAGCCACTATATTACTGACCTCACAGCATCCGACTTCGTGATCGAGGAAGACGGCAAGCCGCAGAAGATCACCAGCCTCAGCTACATCCAGACGGGTTCGAAACCGGCGCCCCGGCCCTCGCAGCGCGAGAAGCCGCCATCCGATTCGGTCGTGGCGCCCTCTGCGCCTTTGCGGCGCGAAGAAGTGCGCCGGACCATCGTGCTGATGGTTGACAACTTGGGCCTGTCGTTCGAATCGACGGACTTCGTACGCCGCTCCTTGCGGAAATACATCGAGACGCAAATGCAGCCGGGCGATCTGGTGGCGATCTGCCGGACGGCGTCGGCGTCGGGGATGCTCCAGCAATTCACGAGCGACAAGCGGATTCTGCTGGCGTCGGTGGATGCGTTGCGCTGGGATCCCCGTCTAAACTCGCGGATCGGCTATTTCGAGCCTTACGGTAAGTACTCGAATGAGGCGCAGGAGCTTACCAGTGGCAACGTGGAAGGCGCCAGCGGTGCTACGCATGCCGCGGCGCAAAATATTTCGACAGCACTCGACCCGGCCGACGAAGCCGAGTTGAAAACGGATAGGATACTTGGCGCGCTCGGGGCCCTGAACCATATCGTGGGTGCGATGCGGGAGATGCCGGGCCGTAAATCCATCGTGCTGTTCTCGGATGGCATGGCCTTGAGTTACAACGACCAGTTCAGGCAAGCCTTGCGCCAACTGGTGGACCGCGCCAACCGGGCCGGCACTGTCATCTACACGATGCTGACCAGCGGTGTGCTGCCGGCGCAACTCGATGCGCAGGACCGGTTGAGCGGGGCACTGCAGCAAACCACAAAGCAGGGCGGAGATGGGGGAGGAGGCGGGTCCCTCGCCTTGCACAGCGCCACCCAGGTTGGGACCCCCGGCAGCAGGGACGTCCAATACAACAAGGCGAAGCAGGGGCTGGCGCAGATCGCCGTTGAGACAGGTGGGATTGCGTTTGAGCCTGGCAATAGCCTGAATTTTGGAATGGACCGCGTTCTGGAGGACCAGGAGGGTTACTATTTGATCGGTTACAAGCCGGACCCCCGCACATTCCAGACCGAGAACGGATCCCGCGGCTATCACAAGATTCAGGTGAAGGTGACGCGGCCGGGCTTGCACGTCAGGTCGCGGGCGGGCTTTTTCGGGGCGACGGACGAGGAGACGCGCCCGAGATTCGACACGCCCGAAGCTCAATTGCGGGCGGCCATGCTTTCCCCGTTTAACGCGTCAGACGTGCGCCTGCGTTTGACGGCGCTCTATGCGGAGGTTCCCAACCAAGGCGCCGTAGTGCGCACTCTTCTGCACATCGACGCGCGGGATCTCAAGTTCCGCGATTGGGTGGACGCTTCCCATCCCGAGGCCATCGGCCACTTGGCGCGCGTGCAGATCTATGCCGTAGCAACGGGGGCGAACGATCAACCCGTGGCCGCGCGGGAAACCGAGTACGACTTGCACGCCACCGATCAAGACCTGCAGCAGTTGTTGAACCAGGGCGCGCTCTATACGCTCGATATTTCACTGAAAACGCGTGGCGCCTACCAAATCCATGTGGCGGTGCGGGACGCGGAAACCGGAAAATTGGGATCCGCCAGCCAGTTCCTGGTAATTCCGGACTTGAAAAAAGATCGGGTTGCTTTAACCAGCGTGGTCCTGCAGCAGGCTGACCGCCCGGCAGGCGCACCCGCCTACGCCGGTATGACACCAATCACGCGGCAGTTTCATGCAGGGGGCCAATTGGAGTACTTCTCGATGGTGGAAAAAGGCGGGAACAAATCGGCGGATAAGCTGGACACGCGGATCCGGATCATCCGCGATGGACGCATTGTCTACAGTGGGCCGGCCAAGCAGGTTCCGATGGATGGCGGTGGACTGGCGATTCTGGGAGGTTTGAAGCTGGGCAGCCAGATGTCCGCGGGCGATTATTACTTGGAGATCATCGCTGCGGATCCTATGCGAAGGCATGCGGCGGCTGTCCAGTGGACGGATTTCGAGATTTTGCCGTAGCTGAAGTATTACGGCATTTTGCGAAACGGCAAATCGACCTGCACCGTGTTTCCAACTGAACGGAACCTCCGTGAGACGCGGTCTCCTCCTATAGTCGGGTAAGAACGGCGTTGCCGGAAAGTACCTCACGCCGCGAGCCGCGCAGTCTGCTTGCAGAAACGACTGCATCTGCGTTGCCCCTTGCTTCCGTTTTGACGAATAGGCGGCGTCGGTCCTCCAAATGCGGAAGGGCCGTACGCGAGTCCCATGCGCAGGCCAGGAGGCCTGCGCGGGGCGAGCTTCGCTCGCTTGCGCACCGGCGGCAAGACCGCCGGCGGTACGAAGTTGGGTGTGCGCCACGTCGTGCTATAACCGGTCCATGAGAAATGCGCTTTTTGTCCTGCTACTGGCTTCCGCCGCCGCGTCGGCCGATTCGCGCCCGAAGGTGCGCGCGATTACGGCGTTTGTCGATATCGACGCGAAGGGGTACAGCGCGCAGATCGGCGATACGATGCGCTTTCTCAACTCCGCGCGCGACGCTTACAAGCGGGGTGGGTTCGACGTCGAGACCGTCCGCATCGTCACACAGCCGTTTCCGCGCTACATCCGGGGAATGAAGCGCGAAGACGCCCTGGCGCTATTTCACAAGCTGAACGATCTCGCGTCAAGCTCGGGATTTTCGCTCAACATTGGCGCTGCGATGATTCACGATAACGACGACGCTTCGCTGAACGGCTTGCTGGCCGAGGCGCTTTCTACCGGTAAGACCAATGCGAGCCTCGTGATCGCGGGCGAGGATGGCATCCACTGGCGCGCGCTTCGCGAGGCGGCCAAGCTCATCCATGAGATCGCGCAGCGCAGCGCGCATGGCGAGGGCAATTTCAATTTCGCGGCGACAGCGATGGTGAAGCCATATGGCCCGTTCTTTCCGGGCGCGTATCACTTGCCAGGCGGCGCACCGCGCGTTCGCAGTCGGGCTGGAGGGCGCGAACATGGTGTACGATGTCTTCGCCCAAACGCACGACCCGGTGGAAGCGGAGAAGAGGCTGGCGGATACGCTGGCGCGGTACATGCGCGAGGCGGAGACGGTCGCTACCGGAATTGCTTCATCGAGCGGTTGGACCTATCAGGGAATCGACCCTACGCCGGCGCCGCTGGGCGATGTTTCGATCGGCCGCGCGATCGAAGCCTTCACCGGCGCGCCGTTCGGTTCGAGCGGAACCATGACTGCCGCGCGGATCATCACGCAGGCGGTGCAATCCGTGCCGGTGAAGCGCACCGGGTATTCGGGGCTGATGGTTCCGGTGCTGGAGGATTCCGTATTGGCGAAGCGGTGGGCGGAAGGAACTTACAACATCGATTCACTGCTGGCTTATTCGGCGGTGTGCGCTGGAGGGCTGGATACGGTTCCGTTAGCAGGCGATACCAGCGAGGACCACATCGCGCGAATTCTGAGCGATGTGGCCTCGCTGGCACAGAAGTGGAACAAGCCGCTGGCCGCGCGGCTGCTGCCTGTTCCGGGGAAGAAAGCGGGCGAGCGGACGGAGTTCACCGATTCACGCATGGCGAATACGGTGATCCATTAGCAGGGCCGCTCAATTGTCTGAAAGAGTGAAGATCACATCGATCGTGGTAGAGACCGAAACCGGCTGATTGTTCAGTAGCGTGGGCTGGTATACCCATTGTTTAACGGCATCGAGCGATGCCTGGCGCAGCAGGGGGTGGCCGCTGATCACCGACAAGGACTGCATATGGCCATCGGGACCGATTAGCGCCCGTAGTTCTACGGTCCCTTGGATACGGGCTTGGCGCGCGACGGTGGGATAAACCGGCTGCGGATTCGAAATCAGCTTATTCGCCTGAACTCGACCGCCTACGTTGATGGCGCCGGGAACCGGCGGCGGGGCCGTGAACGGTTGAGGGGGTGCGGGGGGCGCAGAAATCACTACGGAGACGCCGGCAGACCCCGTACGAATCGACGAAACCATCAGATGCTCGTCGATCTGACGCGCGGCGTCCATCAACTTCGCGGCGTTCTCGGGCGTCCAGGGATCTCCCGCGTGTACCGGGAGTTTCCCTTTCAGCTCTTCGGCGGGGATGTCCAAACCGCGCACTGTAATCTCTTCGATAGTGTTCGGCGTTCCCTGTATGGCGGGCGGGGGCCCGGCCGATTTGCGGGTGGCATCGGCCAGACGGGGAAGAGATGGCGCGGTCACTGAAATGTCCTGTCGTACGATTGGGTTCTCCCTAGCCAGAGCCGAGGCCTCCGGCGCCGGCTCGGCGGGCTTGCGGAACGTGACGGAGATCTGCCGCGTGCCGCCCGCGGCATCCTTGGTGAAGTGCCACGAGAGCAACGATTGCAGCACGGCCTTGCGAAACTCGTCGGGACCGCTCAGAATTGACGCGTCTGAAACGTTGCCGCTATCGTCCAGCTTCACCTGGGCGACCACGACGCCTTCCAGGTTCTTCGCCAAAGCCTCGCGCGGGTAGTATACGGGCGCGCGATGCATCAGTTGAGCGCCCATGGTATCGACGGCAATTCCAGGGCCGTCGGCGGCCAGTTGCGGGTCGGCGGAAAGGGGCAGGGCGCCGGCAACGTACCAACAGGCGCCGGCAAGAATCGCCAGCCCGGCGGCCAGCGTGGAAATGGTTCTCGTCTTCGACATTTGCTTCTCCTTCAGAATGGAAACGACTCGTTGCTTGAGGTGCCGCTTGCGCAGGAAGAGCGGGGCGGGCGCAAGATCCGCTTCGAACACAGCGCCGGCTGCGGCGAGCAGCGCATCCACATAAGGGTCGCGCGCGTTCGTCAGGCCGACCGCCTCCCGATCTACCGCCTGTTCGCGCGCCAATTGAACCTCGCCGAGAAGCCACCAGATGGCGGGGTGGAACCACAGTCCGGCGCGGATCAACTCTTCGGCCGCAGTGAATAGCCAGTCGTGACGCCGCACATGCAGCGTTTCGTGGCACAGGATGGCGTCCCGCATTTCAGCGGGAAGATCGGGGAAATGGGCGGGGAGCAGAATGACGGGCCGCGCGAATCCGAATGTGACGGGCCCGATGATGTCGTGAGACACGCGGATATCGGCCTGGGAACTCCAGAGCGCGTTGGTAGCCAGTGGGATAGAGCGCAGGCGATAGCGCCGCAGACGGAGCATGCCGAGCGCGAGCATCCCGAGGCGCGCCACGATCCCGGCGGCTAGCAGGGCGAAGACCAGATCGCGCGGGTCTACTTTGGCGCGTGGGGCGACAGCCATGGTGGAACCGGATGCTGCGTGCAGCGCCGCCGCGGGCGCCTCGATGGCGATTACTTCGCTCTTCCACGGCCGCAACGCGGGCAGCAGCAGGCAGGCGGCGAGCAGCGCGTGAAAGAACGCGAGGCGCGCCTTGGGGGAGCGCAGACGCGCGGCCGCGGGAATCCAGCCGGCTACTCCGATCAGCAAACCAATCTGCAGGCTGTAGGTAAGGATATTGTTGAGGCTCATCGCTTCCCCTCGTTGCGGCTCTTGGCCGCGCTCCGCGATTCTTCACGCAGGCGTGAGATTTCGTCCAGGTCCTCGCGCGAGAGGTTGTGCTCTTCCACCAGGTGCACCAGCAGCGGTTCGGCGGACCCGTTGAAGACGCGATTGACGAAATCGCGCACCATCGCGCCGATCACCTGCCGCTGCGGCTGCGCGGGGCGGTAGACGAAGGCGCGCTCGTTCTGCGTCTTCTTCAGGTACTTCTTCTGCTCGAGGATCTTCATCATCGTCATCACCGTGGTGTAGGCGACCTTGCGGTGCTCGAGAAGCGCTTCGTAGACGTCGCGGACGGTTACCGTGTCGCGCTGCCAGACGATCTTCATGATTTCGAGTTCTTGCGCGGTCAGGGTCGCGCTTCGTGGTCGCATACTAATTTATTAGTACTAAACGACGGCGATGTCAAGAGATTTTTTGAGGAGAATCTGCGGGAGGGTTGATTCGCTTACCGATGCGGATTTAAAAGCGTGACGATTGCATTCGTCACGTGATCCAATTTCGGGCCGGAGATGCGATCGGTCCGAAATAAGAGAATCGCGTGGCGCGCTTGGAGAAGACGATTCGGACGAGAATATCGGTCCTTGCAGCTCGACTTGTGATCTGGCATAAGACGACGTCTTCGTCATCCAATGTGGCTACAACTAGAGACGGGCGCTCATCGCACCGCTGAGATCGGAGAACGGGAAATTGAAAACTACAAGGTCGCCCGCTACAAATGGGACCAAGCGGCGCCCTCTTCTGGCGAGAGCCAATCCTTGCTCAAGGAAGATTCGACCGTCAACGCGGGTAGTGCGTCGCTGGCCTGGGCATCGTTCAAACCATTCAGGAATGCGAGCAACCTATCGAGATCCCGCTCGGGCACCCGATCTAGTTTCCTATCGATTAGCCCACGCGTGCTCATGAAGCGCTCCTGATTCAACGGTAATCCAACCGCATCGAGCGCGTAACCAGCCGACCGCGCAGGCCGGGAGGCCTGCGCCACTGGTATGATCGAGAACAGAGTCTCGCTCATGAAATTGCAACACATTTACCCTGTCCTTCTTTTCTTCCCCATGGTCGTTTTCGCAGCCGATCCGCCGCCGGCGGCTTCTACTTCGGGCCTCGACACCGCGGCTATGAATAAATCGGTCGATCCGTGTGTGAACTTCTATCAATATGCCTGCGGAAACTGGATCGCCACGAATCCGATCCCGGCGGACCGGTCGCGCTGGGGGCGCTTTGCGGAGTTGAGCGATCGCAACGAGAAAGTGCTGCTCGACCTGATTCAGGGCGCGGCGGCGAAGAAGGAGAATCGCAGCGAGATCGAACAGAAGATTGGGGATGAATATTCGGCATGCATGGATACGGCCGCGATCGAACGCAACGGCCTCAAACCCATCCAGTCGGAATTGTCGCGAATCGCGGCGATCAAGAGCAATGTCAACGTGATGGTGGAATTAACCAGGCTACATGCCGAGGGCATTCCCGTGGCATTTACATTCGGGCCGCGGCCGGACGCGAAGGATTCCACCAGGACCATCGCCAATCTCGGCCAAGGCGGGCTTTCGCTGCCGGACCGCTCGTACTATCTGAATAGCGACGCGAAATCGGTGGAGACGCGCCGCCGCTTTGTGGAACACATGGCGAACATGTTCGAACTGGCGGGCGACACGGCAGACGCCGCCGCCGCGAAGGCGAAGCTGGCGCTCGATTTCGAAACGCTGCTCGCGCAGGATTCGCTCGACCGCGTAGCGATGCGCGATCCGAATAAGACTTACAACATTCTCACGCGCAAGGAACTCTCGGCGCTTACCCCGAACTTCGATTGGAACGCGTATTTCAAGCTGATGAAAGCGCCGGGATTCGAGACGCTCAACGTGAGCCAGCCCGAGTTCTTCAAAAGCGTTGCCAAGGAATTGCCTGGCGTGACCATGGATACGTGGAAGGCATACTTCGAATATCACCTGCTGCGCGCGCGCGCCGAGGAGTTGCCGGCGACATTCGAGAAGGAGAACTTCGATTTCTGGCAGCGGTATCTGACCGGCGCACAGGAGCAGCGCCCGCGACAATTTCGCTGCGTGCGCGTAGTGGATCGCGAACTGGGCGACCTGTTGGGGCAGAAATACATTTCGGCCGTCTTCGGCGCCGACGCCAAGGCGCAGATCACGCAATTGGTGACGGCGCTCGAAAAGGCGATGGGGCAGGACATCCAATCGCTCGATTGGATGAGCGCCGAAACGAAGAAGGCCGCAATCGCGAAGCTGAATGCGATTACGAACAACGTAGGAAGTCCGCGGAAGTGGCGCGATTATTCGAAGGTGAACATCGCGCGCGACGATTTCGCTGGGAACTCGACGCGAGTGGCCGAGTTTCGCGCGGCGGAGAACATCGCCAAGATCGGCAAGCCGACGGATAAGAGCGAGTGGACGATGTCCACGCCGACGGTGAACGCCTTTTACAGTCCGCAGAACAATAGCATCAATTTTCCGGCCGGCATTTTGCAGACGCCGTTTTTCGACCCGCGACGCGATATGGCGATCAACTATGGCGGGGTAGGCGCGGTGATCGGGCACGAAATGACGCACGGATTCGACGACCAGGGACGTAAGTTCGATGGCGACGGCAATCTGCGCGATTGGTGGACGCCAGCCGATGGCGCCGAGTTCGAAAAGCGCGCCGCCTGCGTGGCGAACGAATATTCGGGATTCACCGCGGTGGACGACGTGAAGCTCAACGGCCGCCTTACGCTGGGCGAAAATACGGCCGATAACGGCGGCTTGCGTGTGTCGTATATGGCGCTCGAAGACACGCTTGCCGGCAAAAAGGAAGAGATGGATGGGTTCACGCCGGAGCAGCGCTTCTTCCTTGGGTTCGCTCAGGTGTGGTGCGAGAACACCGCGCCGCAGGAGGCGCGCAACCGCGCCGTGACCGATCCGCACTCGCCAGGGCGGTATCGCGTCAATGGCACCGTGCAGAACATGCCCGAATTTCAAGAGGCGTTTTCGTGCAAGGCGCCACAGCCGATGGTCAGCGACAACGCATGTAGAGTGTGGTAATTTTCCAGACGTTTTGTGAAAGCACGCGCCGGATTCTGCTACACTCTCTGGATTAACCCATGAGCCTTACTCGAAGAAAATCTCTCGAATCGCTTCTCGAGCGAGCCAAACACAACGAGCTGAAGCGCACGTTGACGGCGAAGAGCCTGGTTGCGCTCGGCATCGGCGCCATCATCGGCGCCGGGCTGTTCGTGCGCACGGCCGCTGCGTCGGCGCAGGATGCCGGCCCGGCGGTAATCGTTTCCTTCCTCGTTGCGGCCATCGGCTGTGTATTTGCCGGATTGTGCTACTCGGAATTCGCCGCCATGATTCCGATTGCGGGCAGCGCGTACACCTATGCATACACGACGATGGGCGAATTGGTTGCATGGGTGATCGGGTGGGCATTGATTCTGGAATACGCGCTCGGCGCCGCGACTCTCTCCATTGCGTGGGCGGAATATCTCAACAAGTTGCTAACCCAAATGGGCGGGAGCCCAGTACCATTCCAGTGGAGCCACTCTCCCATGGAACACTCCGCCTTGGGAGTGAGCGGCATCATGAATGTTCCGGCCGTCCTCATTCTGTTGGTGCTCTCGGCGGTGCTGGTAAAAGGCACGCAGGAATCGGCAAGGCTGAATACGATTATTGTATGCATTAAGATCGCGATCGTTATCGTGTTCATCGCCGTAGGCTGGCAGTATATCAATCCGGCGAACCATACTCCGTTCACGATTCCGGCCAGCGAACCCGGTCATGAAGCTATGTTTCATCATGGGTGGTGGGGCGTGCTGGGCGGCGCGGGAATTGTATTCTTCGCGTTCATCGGCTTTGACGCCGTCTCAACGGCCGCGCAGGAAACGGTCAACCCGGGACGCGATATGCCGCGCGGCATTCTGGGATCGCTCGCGATCTGCACCCTTCTTTATGTGACGTTTAGCTGGGTGCTAACCGGTGTTGCCAGTTGGCGCGAGTTCGGAACGGTGGGCAAGGAAGCGTCCGTTGCCTATGCTATCCAAAACGGCATGCCGGGCTGGGGATGGTTAGCTACGGCAGTAACGGTCGCGATCCTCTTCGGCTTCTCGTCGGTGATGCTCGTGATGCTGCTCGGCCAAAGCCGCGTGTTTTATACGATGTCGGAGGACGGCCTGCTGCCGAGGTTGTTCAGCGACGTTCACCCGAAATTTCGCACGCCTTACAAGTGCAATATCCTGCTGTTCTTTTTTGTCGGCGCGTTCGGGGCGTTCCTTCCCGAATCGCTGGCGGGCGATCTGACATCCATCGGTACCCTGTTCGCCTTCGTCCTGGTTTGCATTGGCGTAGTAATCATGCGCAAGATTCAACCGAATGCGAACCGGCCATTCCGCACCCCGCTGGTGCCTCTGGTTCCCGCGCTGGGCGTGCTTGTCTGCGGCGGCATGATCTACGCGCTCGATACCCGCACGCAACTAACGGCGCTGGGTTGGATGCTGATCGGATTCGTCATCTACTTCCTGTATGGGAAGTCGCACAGTAAGCTGAAGGATTTGTAAGATCGAGAAGCTGCCAGCGTTCAGCATTCAGCGATCAGCTTACAAGATGGGGCCGCCCGGCACTGCGGGAAAAGCATCCATTGCGGCGGGCGCGGCAGCTTCAGATATCTTCGAACTCGTGTTTCCCGGGAAGCATGCAGAAGAGAATGTCGCCCGGTTCCTCGCGAAAAAAACGCGATGTGCCTGGCCTTTTCCATTCGGCGCAGATACCCGCTTGCATCGCCTTCTTTGAGGGCGGCGCGCAAGGCGGCCAATTCAAGCGCAATTAGCGTCGATGCTTGCGAGGGGCCCTCGGCGGTGCTGCAACTGCCGCCGTCTCCGCGCCCGATTTCTCGGGCGCGAGCTTGCTCATGATCCGGTCGTGGATCCAGTGCTCGTCCCACCACTCGCGCGGATTGATCTGCACGCCGTCGATCTGCATGCTGAAGTGCACGTGGACGCCGCCGGCGAGGCCGGTCTGCGCCGGCGATCCCCATCTTCTGGCCCTTCTTCACCATGTCGCCCACTTTGACGTCGATCTGCTTGCAGGTGGCCGTAGATCGATTGCAGCCCGTAGCCGTGGTCCACCACGATGCAGTTGCCGTAGATGCCGAGATCGGCCGCCCAGACCACGCGGCCGTCGTTGGCGGCCTGCACGGGCGCGTTCGGTGACGTCGGAAAGATCGAAGCCCAGGTGCACCTGCTGGTCGACCTTTTTGCCGTGGTAGATGTAGTTGCGGACGTCGGCGAAATCGGCCTCTTCCTTGCCCCAATGGATGAACGGACCGTTCCAGAGAATCTTCTCTTCGGTCTTGAAGCGCAGATCGGCCAGCTGCTGGTTGTTCTTGCGGCGCATCTCGCCGTTGATCTTGAGGAAGCGCGTGAGCAGGTCGGGCCCGGGAGCCAGCTGGCCGGTGGGATCGACCGAGTTCACCAGCTTCTCCATCAGCGCGTCGTCGATCGGGAAATCGCGGACGCGGAATTTCTTGGGAAAGAGTTTGAACCAGAAATGCGCCGTGGCCTCGGTGCCCGGCGGAGTTGCGCGCGTAGACCAGCGGCGTGATGTCGGGCGGCAGGTCCCACGGATAGGCGAACATCGAGAAGCGCTGGTCGGGATGGCCGGGCAGCGGGAAGCTGCGGAAGGTGTACTTGCCCACCTTGACGCCGGCCTCGTTCCACGATCCGCTGGGCGTGAACGTCACCAGTTCCATGCCGCCCTGGTTGATGTAGTGCTGCGAGTCGTCGGGGATGACGCGCGGCGCGCGACAGCACCACGTTGACATCGTAGCGCCGCGGTGTCGGTGCTGGCCGCGCGAGGTCGTTCGACACCGCCTCCACCACCAGCCGCGCCTTGCCTTCCTTCAGATTCGGCGCCTTGGTCTTGCCGGCGTCGAACATGTAGAGGCGCGGCGCCGCGTGGCGTTGCCAGAAGAGGCGCGTGGACGGGTCGGATTGCTTCGAACAGCGGATAGCGCGCGCCGTTCTGTTCGAGGTAGGCCGTGACGCGGCGCACGCCGTGCGGATTGAGCGGCTTTGACCGATACCGGCGTGCTGATCCCGATGGCTGTTACCGCCGGCGTGAGCGCGCAGCGTGGTGTGTCCCGACATCGCGAACAGCGCGATCACGGCGACGAATATCAAGAACCAGAACTGGCTGCAAGAATAACTTTCACTTTTTCACCCAGGAATCGATCCAGTCGAGAAAGGTCTTATACCAAAGCAGGCTGTTCTGCGGCTTCAGAACCCAGTGGCCTTCGTCCGGGAAGACCAGCAGCTTCGACGGCACCTTTTGCATTTGCAGCGCCGTGAAAAGCTGCAGGCCCTGCGTGTACGGCACGCGGAAATCCAGTTCGCCGTGGATCACCAGCGTCGGCGTATGGAAGTCCTTCACGAAGTGGCTGGGCGACCACTTCGCGTAGTCCTCGGGCTTGTCCCACGGCGTGCCGCCGAATCTCCCACAGCGGGAACCAGAGCTCTTCGGTTGCGCCGAATTCGCTCGTCAGATCGTAGACGCCGGCGTGCGAGATCAGCGCCTTGAAGCGCTGCGTGTGGCCGAGAATCCAGTCGATCATGTAGCCGCCGTAGGAGCCGCCGGCCGCCGCCATGCGGGCTGGCATCCGCGTAGGGAATCTCGGCCACGACGTGGTCGGTCACCGCCATGATGTCGTCGAAGGCGCTTGCCGCCCCAATCGCTGATTGATCTCGTCGATGAACTTCTGGCCGTAGCCGGTGGAGCCGCGCGGGTTCGGCATCACCACCACATATCCCGCCGCGGCGAAAACCTGCGCGTTCCAGCGATAGGTCCAGCTGTGTCCCCAGATGCCCTGCGGGCCGCCGTGAATCAGCATCAGCACCGGATATTTGCGCGCCGGCGTGAAGCCGTACGGCTTCACCACGAAGCTCTGCACGCGCGCGCCATCCGGCATATCCACCCAGAACTCTTCGAGCGGGGTCAGTCTGATAGGTAGCCGAGCGTCGGCGTCGTTCAGGTGCGTGAGCGCCACCGGCGCGCCGCCGGACGACGACGCGCGATAGATCTCGACGGGCGAAACGCCGGTCTGCTGGGTGTAGACCATGGTCTTGCCGTCGCGCGTCAACTGCATGTCGTCGAGTTCGCTGTCGCCGCTGGCCACGGTGCGGATCTGCGCCGCCGCCCACGGGAATCAATTGGATGGCCTGGCGGCCGCGATCGGCGGTGGTGAAGAAGATGGCTCGAATCCGGCGCCCAGGTGAAGCTGTTCACCCAGCGGTCCAGGTTCTCGGTGAGGTTGGTGACGTGCCCGGTGGCGCGTTCGAGCAGCCATCAGGCGCCAGCGGTCGCTCTCATAGCCGGCGCGGGACTGTGCGCGCCAGGCGATGTACTTGCCGTCGGGCGAATAGCGCGGGCTGGAATCGGCGCCCGGAGTAGATCGGTGATCTTGCGGCTGGTTGGTCCGGCGCGGCCGCCGATCGGCACCACGTAGAGATCGGAATTGGTGCTGGTGGCGGGCACGGGGTCGGCGTTCATGGAGTAGCAGACTTCCTGGCCGTCGGGCGAGATGTCGTAATCGTCGGGGCCGCCGAGCGAAAACGGCGGCACGTCGCGCGTCCCGGGCGTGAGATCGCGCGCCGGGCCGCCATCCGTCTGGAACCACCAGCAGATGGCTGCGCCGCTTGGATTGCCATGCGGTCCAGTGGCGGTAGAGCAGTTCGGTGTAGATGCGCGCCTTGACCTTGCTGGCTGCTTCGGCGTCGAGATTCTTCTGGTTGCAGGCGTTGTCGGCGCCGCATTCCGGATAGACCTCGCTGGTGAAGAGCAGGTTCTTGCCGTCGGGCGAATAGACTACGCCGTCGGCTTCGGTGCCGCAAACGTGGTGACCTGCTTGGCGTTGCCGCCGTCGGGATCCATCATCCAGATCTGCGACGATCCGCCGCGATCGGAAACATACGCGATGCGCTTGGAATCGGGCGACCAGCGCGGGCGCTGGTTATCGTCGCCATCGTGAGTGATCTGGCGCGGGGACCCGCCTTCGATCGGAACGATCCAGATCTGGTGCGGCTTCTTGTTGGCCGCGACGTCGACGGTCTGTACGGTAAAGGCGACTCAGCGGCCGTCAGGAGAGATCTGCGGGTCGCCGATGCGCTTCAGCTCCATCATGGCGTTGGCGTCGAACGGCCGCTTCTGCGCGGAGAGCGCCGCGCAGGCGAGCAGGAGAAAAAACCAGCGGCGCATACATCTGCGATTGTAGCGCCGGTGGAAGCCGGGCTTCTATATTCCGCGCGGCGTTGGTAGCTCACGCCTTTTCCAAAGCCCAATGCAGAATCGAGGCGGCGCACTCTTCTGCGCGACGCAAAACAGTAGAGCCGGATTTCAGCCGCTTTTCGCTGGCCGCGCGAGCAAAGTCATCTGCAAGCTCTTCGCGATTCTGAAACCACCATTCGGCTTCTTCGTCTTCGCTTGCGGAACTCGGAATCTTCAGACCGTCGTCCACTGCAGTCCTTTTCAGGAGATAAATCCCGACCAGCCGCTTGCCGGCGTCAAATGCCGTTACATTTGCACTCGGTTGTTGCATTGCATTTGCTACGACCACCCGCCATTCTCCAGAGGTGATTCGGCCGATGAGAGGGAACCGCTCCTCACGATCAGGGCGCAAGGCTCCCTCAGGTTCCCTTCCTCACATCCGCCTGCGTCGGTAACTGCGAAGTGTCCCAGCCTCCGCCGAGCGCCTGCACCAGGGACACGCTCGCCGCGAGGCGTCGCGTCAAGAGATCCACCTCCGTCCGCCGAGCGTTCAGGAGAGTCGCTTGAGAGGTGATCACCACAAGGTAATCCGTAGTGCCGGCCTTGTACTGGGCGGTCGAAACGGTAAGCGCCCGGTCCGCGGCCTTCACAGTATCCTGCACTTTCGCCGTTTCCTGCTCGAGGACACGCAATGTAGACAGTCCATCCTCCACCTGCTGGAATGCGCTCAGCACCGTTTGCCGGTAGGTAGCTACGGTGACGTCGTACGCCGCCTGCTCCTCGACCACCACCGCTCGCCGCCGGCCGCCTTCGAACAGCGTCTGCGCCAACGAGGGGCCAACAGACCAGACGCGGCTCGGCAGACTGAACCATTTGGCCAACGTCGAACCGGTGAAGCCGACCGAAGCGCTCAGAGTCAGCGTGGGATAGAATGCCGCCATTGCAATCCCTATCTGTTCATTGGCGGATGCCACACGGCGCTCCGCACCCGCGACATCCGGGCGCCGCTGCAGTAACTCCGAAGGCAGGCCCACCGGAACCGGCGGAGGCGGAGAGGTCGGCAATTCGACGGGAATCGTTAACTCCGAGGGTGGCTTGCCCATGAGAACGGCGATGGCATGCTCGAACTGAGCTCGCTGCACGCCTAAATCAATTAGGGCGGACTGGGTTTGATAAAGCTGCGTTTCCGCCTCAGCCACATCCAGATCCGTTGCGATGCCGCCGGCGAAGCGGTTGCGCGTCAACGTCAGATACTCCGTGTAGGACACTGCCGTGCGCTTCAACAAGTCGACGTCGCTGTCGAGGCCATGCATCGAGAAATAATCCGACGCTAACTCCGATTGGTACAGCAGCTTCGCGTTTGCCAGATCGGCATAGGTGGCCTGGGCGGTGGCGGCAGCCCCCGTGATGCCGCGGCGGATACTGCCCCACAGGTCCGGCTCCCAGGATGCATCGAGCAGCAGGCTAAAAGAGGAGCGCGCTGCGGACGCGATGCCCGTGCCCGCCCCCGAACGCGCGTCCGAGATCCCGGATCCGGCGCTCACCGTGGGAAAGAGGGCGGCGCGCGCAACGCGCACCAAAGCCTTGGCCTCGCGGTATTGCGCTTCCGCCGCGAGTACGTTCTGGTTATTGATGCTTACTTGCTCTTCGAGCGCGTTCAAAGCCGGGTCCTTATAAATCTCCCACCATTTGCCTTTGTCGAACGCGTCGGAGGGATTCGCTGGCACGAGCCCGGCCGCCTGCGCCTCCTTGAAGGCTTCCGGGGGAGCCTCTTTATAAGCGGGCGTCACGATCGCCGCCGGACGTTTGTAATTTGGACCCACCGCGCACGCCGCACAAAACAGCAGCAGAGCCGCCGCCAGAGCCATCAGCCCTCGCATTACGCCTCCTGACCTAACGGCGCGGAACGGCGGTTTCGGCGGCGCGCCCGCATGCGCGACCAGAAGTGCTGCAGGCGGTCGAAGTAGAGATAAACCACGGGAGTCGTGAAGAGCGTAAGCATCTGGCTGAAGATCAATCCTCCAATAATTGTGATTCCCAGGGGCCGCCGCAATTCAGAGCCGGTGCCGCTTCCGAAGGCGAGCGGAACCGCGCCTAGCATCGCCGCCATAGTGGTCATCATGATGGGCCGGAAGCGCAGCATGCACGCCTCGAATATGGAATCGCGCGAATTCTTGCCTTCATTACGTTCCGCCATGAGCGCGAAATCGATCATCATGATGGCGTTCTTCTTCACCAGGCCGATCAGCAGGATAACGCCGATCATCGCGATGATGCTGAATTCCGTTCGGGTCAGCATCAAAGCCAACAGCGCCCCTACGCCCGCCGACGGCAGCGTAGACAGAATCGTAATTGGATGGATATAGCTTTCATAGAGGATCCCCAGCACCAGGTAAACCGCCGCCAGCGCAGCCGCGATCAGCAACGGTTCGCTATCGAGCGAATCCTTGTAGGCTGCCGCAGTGCCCGAGTAGCCAGTTTCAATCGTGGGCGGCAAACCGACCTTTGAGGCTGCGGCGGTGATCTCCGCTTCCGCATCGCCCAGCGCCACGCCCGGTCCTAGGTTGAACGAAATGGTCGCCGACGGGAACAGCCCCTGGTGATTCACGGCGAGGGCCGTGTTTTGCGGCTCGAACCGTGCGAATGCCGAGAGCGGCACCTCCCCTCCAGCGGGCGAGGTCACATAGATCCGCTTGAGGATTTCCGGATCCTGCCAGTATTGCGGCGCCACTTCCATCACCACATGATATTGGTTAAGGGCCGTATACATGGTTGAGACTGGCCTCTGTCCGAATGCGTCGTAGAGCGTGTTGTCGATCAATTGCGACGAAATGCCGAAGCGCGCCGCCGTGCTCCGGTCATATTCCACCCACGTCTGCAGTCCCCGGTTCTGCTGGTCCGTATTGACGTCGGCGATGATCGGAATGTGCTGCAGCGCCTCCAGCATCTTCGGCCCGTATTCGTTTAGCGGCTCCACGCTATCGCTGCGCATGGTGAACTGATATTGCGCATTACTCTGGCGCCCGCCCACACGGAGATCCTGCGAAGCCTGCAGATAGCAAGTCGCGCCAGGCACGTGCGCCAGTTTCGGGCGGAGCCGGTTCACGACATCGTCCGCGCTCACCAGGCGTTCATTCAGCGGCTTCAGCGAGATGAACATGCGCGCCGAGTTGGTCGCGCCGCCGCGGCCGCCGCCGGTAAATCCGTTGACCGTATCTACCGCCGGATCGGCGGCGACGATGCTTACGTACTGCCGCAGAATCGAATCCATGGCCGTGAACGAGGTATCCTGATCGGCCTGGACTGAGCCCGATAGCCGCCCATTATCCTGCTGCGGGAAAAATCCTTTGGGCACCCGGATGAAGAGATACACGTTGAGAGCGATGGTCACCAGCAACACCAACAGCGTGACGAAGGAATGCCGCAGCACTCCCGCCAGCATCCTCCCGTAGATATCCACCACGAAATTGAAACCGCGTTCGCTCGCCCGGTAAAGCCACCCGTGGCCGCGTTGTTCGCGCAAAAGATGGGCGCACATCATGGGCGTTGTCGTCAGCGAGATCAACATCGACACCGTAATCGCCACCGAGAGCGTCACCGAGAACTCGCGGAATAATCGACCCACGATCCCGCCCATCAGCAGCAGGGGGATGAAGACGGCGACCAGCGACGTGCTCATGGTCAATACCGTGAAGCCTATCTCCTGCGCGCCCTTGAGCGCCGCGGCATAGGGGTTCATGCCCTGCTCGAGATAGCGCATGATGTTCTCGATCACGACGATGGCATCGTCAACCACGAAGCCCGTCGAAATCGTCAGCGCCATCAGCGAGAGGTTGTCCAGGCTGAAGCCCAACAGGTACATCACGCCGAACGTTCCTACGAGAGACACCGGCACCGCCACGCTGGGGATGAACGTCGTGCGCGGATTGCGAAGGAAAAGGAATACCACCAGGATCACCAGCGCCACCGAGATCCCGAGCGTCCTTTCGGTATCGTGTACCGAAGCGCGGATGGTAACCGTCTGATCCATAGCGACCTGCATGTCGATGGATTGCGGAATGGAGGCCTTTAACTGAGGCAGTTCGGCACGGATAGCGTCCACAGTGTCGATGATGTTTGCGCGCGGCTGCTTGAAGATGATGACCAGCACCGAAGGCTTGTTGTTGGCGTAGCCGGCATTGCGCAAGTCCTCCACGGAATCGACAGCTTGGCCGATATCCGAGACGCGAACTGCCGCGCCATTGCTATACGCCACAATGAGCGGCGCGTAGTCCGCTGCATGGAAAATCTGATCGTTGGCGCCCACCTCCCACGTTTGCACGCCATTCGAAAAGTGGCCCTTGGGCGTATTGGCATTGGCATTGGCCAATTGCGTGCGAATCTGTTCCAGGCTGAGGCCATATTTGCTCACCTGGTCCGGGTTCAACTCGATGCGCACGCCGGGCAGCGCGCTGCCTCCCACCGTTACCTGTCCCACCCCCGTGATCTGCGACAGTTTCTGCGCCATGATGGAGGACGCCGCGTCGTACATCTGGCCCTTATCGAGCACGTCCGAAGTAAGCGCGATCATGAAGATCGGCGAATCGGCGGGGTTCACCTTGCGGTAGGTCGGATTGCTCGGCAGGTTCGTCGGAAGATAACCGCGCGCGGCGTTAATGGCCGCTTGGACGTCGCGCGCCGCCGCGTCAATGTTGCGGTTGAGATCGAACTGTAGAGTGATGCTGGTGGATCCCAGGCCGCTCGACGAAGTCATCTCGGTAACGGATGCGATTCGTCCGAACTGGCGCTCGAGAGGCGTGGCGACCGAAGACGCCATCGTTTCCGCGGCCGCTCCCGGCAGGCTGGCGTTGACGTTGATCGTGGGGAAATCGACTTGCGGAAGCGGAGAAACGGGAAGCACGTTGAACGCAACGGCGCCGGCTAAGGCGATGGCCGCGGTGAGCAGCGTGGTCGCGATGGGACGCCGGATGAACGGTTCGCAGATGTTCACAAAGCTTCACTCCCACCTAAAGCTTTTGTGGGGCAGGCCTTCCGGCCTGCCGCCGGGCTTCCGCCCGGCGCGCTCGACCACAGAAACTCGTCACGCGTGTGAACCAATCCCGCCGCAACTGGATTGTTCTCGATATACCGGAGGATCCGATCGAACTCGTCGACGTTTCGAACGAGACGATCGTAGCTTTCGTCCTGCAAGAAAGGACCACGCAAGCCGAGAAGTCGATTCGCCGCGTGGGCTGTGAGCCCTTTCAGCGATCCAAGCCATCGCGCCGTAGGCACACGCGACTCCACCAAGAGGTGCACGTGATTTAGCATGATGACGAAAGCGTGAAGGGCGTATCGTTGAAACTTGATTTCGCCATTTAAGAGCGCTTGCTCTACGATCTTTGCGATTTCTGGCTGGCGGAGATAAACGGGCCCCAATCTTGCGGCGTCGGGCAGACGGTCCATCGCCAGAAAGGCTTTGCCACTCGTGAGGTTTTGCGGAGGAACTATACGGCTCGCGGGCAGACTCCCGTGAAGGCGGAAAGTGACGAAGAGCCGTTCGCCTACGGCGTCGTAGTGCGGTAGGCGGCGCTGGTACCTTCTCATGTATACGTAGCGCTTTGATTCCGTCGGAATTCTCAGGATCTTTGAATGGTTGCGGAGTATGGCCTCACGTCGGGAGCGCCGGGCGAAAGCCCGGCGGCAGCCTGAAAAGGCTACCCCACAATTAGAGGACATTCTACCGTGCGGGCTCAAATTCACCCTCCGGCGCCGTCTCCTTATGCCGCGACAACCGGCGCGCTAGCCGCTCCATCCACAGATAGATCACGGGCGTCGTGTACAGGGTCAGCATCTGGCTGAAGATCAATCCGCCGATGATCGTGATGCCCAACGGACGGCGCAGTTCAGACCCTGTGCCCGTGCCGAACGCCAGCGGCACGCCGCCTAGCATAGCCGCCATCGTCGTCATCAGGATCGGGCGGAAGCGCAACAAACACGCCCGGTAGATTGCATCCAGCGGCGCCATGCCTTCCTTGCGTTCGGCGTCGAGCGCGAAATCGATCATCATGATGGCGTTCTTCTGCACAATGCCAATTAGCAGGACGATGCCGATCAAAGCGACGATGCTGAAATCGTTGCGGCAGATGAGAAGGGCTAGAATGGCGCCTACGCCCGCCGAGGGCAGCGTGGAAAGAATCGTCATGGGGTGGATGTAGCTTTCGTACAGCACGCCCAGCACGATATACACAGTCACTAGGGCCGCCAAGATCAAAACCGGCTCGTTGGCCAGCGACGCCTGAAACGAAGCCGCAGTGCCCTGAAACGCCCCCTGAATGCTGGCCGGCATCTGCAGTTCGTCCTTCACGCGGTTCACCGCGTCCACCGCGTCGCCTAGCGAGGCGCTTGGCGCCAGATTGAAGGAAATCGTCACTACTGGGAACTGTCCCTGGTGATTGATGGTGATGGGGGCCGACTGCATCTGCACCTGCGAAAACGTCCCCAACGCCACCTGTCCCCCGTTGGGGAACGCGCTTGCGGAAGTCGCGCTTCCGTTAAAGACGGAACTCGATGGCGTGGTCCCCGCACCTACCACGATGGATGTCGCCGCGTTGCCAGCGGAATTTTTCGGGCCCGTGGAAAGCGAGGTCGATGAATTTCCGCCCGCTACCAGGCCCGTGCCTCCCGCTTGCGACCCAGTCCCCGTCCGGATATAAAGGTCGCGCAAATCGGCTGGGCTCCGCTGGAACCCAGGCATCAATTCCAGAACCACGTGATACTGGTTCAATTGTGTGAACATTACCGAGACTTCGCGCTGCCCGTAGGCGTCGTATAGCGTCTGGTCGATCATGTTCGGCGTAATGCCAAGCCGCAAGGCCGTGTTCCGATCGTAAGTCAAGTTGGCGCGCAGGCCCTGTACCTGCTGGTCGCTTGCCACGTCGCGCAGATACGGAATCTGCTTTAGCTTGTCGATCATGCGCGGCGTGTAAACATTCAATTCGTCCGCGCTGGCATCTTCCAGCGTGTATTGAAATTGCGTGCGGCTTACCCGGTCCTCCACCGACAGATCCTGCACGGGCTGCATGTAGAGCGTAATGCCCGCCACCGCGTCGAGCTTTGGCTGCAGCCGGCGAATCACATCGCTGGCGCTGGTCTTGCGCACGTCGAGATCTTTCAGGTTGATCTGAATGCGTCCGCTGTTCATGGTGGTGTTGGTGCCATCTATGCCGATGAACGAAGACAGGCTCTCCACCGCCGGATCCTTCAGAATCACCTCCGCCAGGGCGTATTGGAGCTTCGACATTTCGCGGAAAGAGACGGTTTGCGCAGCTTCCGAAATCCCCTGGATCACGCCGGTGTCCTGAATGGGAAAGAAGCCCTTGGGGATATAGAGAAACAGCACCACAGTGAGCCCCAGCGTTGCGATCGCCACTAGCAAGGTAAGAGTCTGCAAACGCAGCACGACCTGTAGCGTCTTGCCGTAGGTATCGATGATCCAGTTAAATCCGCGCTCGGACGTACGGTAGAACCAGCCTTGCTGGTGCTCCGGGGTGTGTTTCAGCAGCTTGGAGCACATCATGGGAGTCAGCGTCAGCGAGACCACCATTGAAACCAGAATGGTGACGGCCAGCGTGACAGCGAATTCGCGGAACAGCCGGCCTACAATATCTCCCATGAATAACAGCGGAATCAGCACCGCGATCAACGAAATGGTGAGCGACATAATCGTGAACCCGATTTGCGCCGAGCCCTTCAACGCCGCCTGCAGCGCCGTCTCACCCTCCTCGATATAGCGGCTGATGTTTTCGATCATCACGATGGCGTCATCCACCACGAAGCCAGTCGAGATGGTCAGCGCCATCAGCGTCAGATTATTCAGGCTGTATCCCAACAGGTACATCACGCCAAACGTGCCGATGAGAGAAAGCGGAACGGCGACGCTGGGAATAATGGTGGCGGCAAAATTACGCAGGAACAGGAAGATCACCAACACCACCAGGCCCACGGTAAGTACCAGCTCGAACTGCACATCGTTCACCGAGGCCCGAATCGTGTTGGTGCGGTCGGTGAGTACCTGGACATGCACGTCGGAGGGCAGCGCCGCGGTGAGCGTGGGCAGCAGCGCCTTGATGCGATCCACAACGGCGATGATATTCGCGCCCGGCTGCCGCTGAATGTTCAGAATGACGGCCGGCGTAAGGTTCCACCATGCCGCCTGGCGGAGGTTTTCGATATCGTCCTTAACCACAGCTACGTCCGTCAGCTTCACCGGAGCGCCGTTGCGGTACGCGATAATCAGCGAGGCGTAATCGGCGCTCGAAAGCAGTTGGTCGTTGGCGCCGATCTGATAATCCTGATACAGCCCGTCGAAGTTGCCCTTCGCCTGGTTCACATTGGCGGCCGTAATCGCGTTGCGCACGTCCTCCAGGTTCAAACCGTACGATCCCAACTGTGTGGGGTTGGCTTGTATCCGGACCGCGGGCTTTTGTCCGCCCGAAATGCTCACCAGGCCCACGCCCGGCAACTGCGAGATCTTGGGCGCGAGGCGCGTATCCGCTGCGTCTTCCACCTTGGCTAGCGCAAGAGTGTTTGAGGTGAGCGCGAGCGTCAGAATTGGAGTATCCGCGGGGTTGGTCTTGCTGTAGACCGGCGGCGTGGGCAAGTCGGGGGGGAGAAAGGTGCCCGAAGCGTTGATCGATTGCTGAACTTCCTGTTCTGCTACATCGATGTTCAGACTGAGCGTGAATTGCAGCGTGATCACCGAGCTGCCGTCGGAGCTGGTGGAAGTCATCTGCTGCAGCCCCGGCACCTGCCCGAACTGGCGCTCCAGCGGCGCCGTGACGGAGGACGCCATCACGTCCGGACTGGCGCCCGGATAGAACGTCACCACCTGAATGGTCGGATAATCGACCTCGGGCAGCGCAGATACCGGCAGTTGCTTATAAGCTACCCCGCCCGCCAGCAGGATGCCTATCATCAATAGCGAGGTTGCTACGGGCCGCAGAATAAATGTCTGCGACGGACTCACTGCTTCTTGCCTCCGCCCTTCTTTCCGCCCGCCTTCTTCCCGGCGCCCGCGGCGGTGGTGTTGGCCGCGCCGCCCTTCGCGCCGCGTCCGCCGCCCTGATCGCCCTGAACCTGCGCGTTCACCTTCATTCCTTCTTGCAGCTTGTCTACCCCGGTCAACACCACCTCGTCACCCGGTTGCATGCCCGACGTAATCTCCGTCTCGCTGCCCTCGACGGTGCTGGTAGTGATGTCGCGCACGGTAACGGTGGAATCCGGCTTCACTAGCCACACATAGGAACGGTTACCCGAGAGTTGCACCGCGGCGCTGTTCAATAGCACCACGCCCGTTTTTTCCTGCACCAGCAGGCGCACGTTCACGAATTGATTGGGGAATAGCTCGTTGTTGCTATTGTCGAAATCGGCGCGCATGCGCACGGAACCTGTGGTTTGATCGATCTGGTTATCGATCGTGCTCAGCTTCCCTGTAGCCAGCTTTTGCGTATTCTCGCGGTTCCAAGCGTCAACGCCCAACTGCTGGCCGGCTCGCATCTTTTGGTAGACCGTGGGAAGCCGGTCCTCGGATAGCGGGAAGATCACGCTAATAGGCTGGATCTGCGTAATGACCACGAGGTTGGTTGTGGTCTGAATGATGTTTCCGGGGTCAACCAGCCGCAAGCCGAGCCTGCCGGTGATTGGCGCTGTAATGCGGCAGTACACGAGGTTGAGCTTCTGCGCGTTGATGAGCGCGTCGTCAGTCTTTATAGTCGCCCTGTCCTGTTCGACCTGCGCGTCCTGAGTTACCTTCGTCTGTTCCGGAATCGCGTTCTGCTTGAGCAGGGTGTTATAGCGGTCCTGGTCGGTAATGGCGTTCTTGAGCACGGCCTGGTCTTTGGCCAACTGCGCTTCGGCTTGATCCAGCTGCACTTGGAAGGGGCGCGGGTCAATCTCCATCAGCAGATCGCCCTTTTTCACCAGATCGCCTTCTTTGTAGTTGACGGTCATCAATTCGCCAACCACGCGGCTTTGCAAGATGGTGGTGTAGATTGGCGTAACTGACCCGATTGTGGAGAAATAAACAGGGATATTACCGCGGTGCGCGCGCGTCGCCACCACGGGGGAGACGCCGCCACCACCCTTGCCACCCTTTTTGCTGCCGGAGGCCGGCTGGGGTGGAGGGCTCAGAGTGGATTCAATCCTTGGCCAGTATTTGTAACCTGCAAATAGGAGCGCAACCAGAACCAGCCACCACAAAAAACGCAGCTTTGACGGCGGCTTCTTCGGCGGCGCAGGCGGTAAAGCGTAGCGCGACGGCGCGGGCGGAAGCTGGTGGGTAGTCAAAGACGTTTTTTCGCCGGGGGTTGGAGGAGTGCTCTCGATCATGGTCGGTTGCGATTCGAACGCCATGCGGCGATTCAATCCTACATTCTAGCGGTTCGCAATTATGTATGGCGAACTCTCTCGGAACGTAACTGTACGTCCGGTCTTTCCAAACCCAGCGTGGTGTAAACTACCCTACCATTACGGCGTGCCTTTGGAACCTATGAGTTACCGGCCCTTTGGGGCTACGGAATCGAGTAGCGTTTTCAACACGCGGGCCGCCGCGAGGCTGACCTCCGAGGGGTAGGGCTTGAGCATCCGTGCCACCTCCGTGTTCTGCTGCGCCACCCAATCCGGCGGGAGCGTGGCGCCGGCTTTCCATGAATCGAGCACGCGCAGGCCGGCAACGCCGAGCGCCGAAAGATCGGTGGAGAGCGGCTTCAGTTCGGCGAGCATCATGTTTGTACCCGCAGTCGCTTGAAAGCGCGCATCGTTGGCCGCCCATCGCGTGAATGCCTCCCGCAGCAAACCAGCGTCGGCGGCATCGCCTGCGGGGTCCACCGCCAGCCTCGCCGCCGCATTCTCCAGTGCGCGGACGCTCTCGCTTTCCGGCCGCTCGGCATCCACAAACCGATTGAGCGGAGTCTGCGTTGTGATCCGATTGCTGCGCCGTCCGGCGCCCAACCCCAAAGCCTCCGACGCTTCCGCCAGCACGCGCAAAGGTTCATCGCGCTGCCCGCCCGCAATGCGGTCGAGCATGGGTCCGTAATCGGCGCGATGCTCAATGCCGGTCCATTCGAGATTCCGGCTCACGGCCTCCATGCGCGCGTACATCGAAGCGACATCGGTGGTCTCGCGCGGCGACCATAGCCGCTCGGCGATTGCGGCGGCGCGCGGCCAGATGCGCGAATCGACAGTTTCCGAATCCACCAGTTCGGCCCACATGCAGGCCTCGCCGCCCAGCACGTTCTTCGCCTGCTCGTCCGTCAATTGCGCAGCGGCGCCGCCCAGAGGGTCGATGCCGTAATGAAACTTTGCCGGGCTCAAATGGTCGAGATAATAGCCCCAGGAGAGAATGGTGCGATAGCCTTGTTGCACCGCGTTTGCAAGCGACGCCTGGTTGCGCCAGATGTGCACGACCGTGGCCTTGGGAAGATCGGGATGGAGAATTTCGTCCCACCCAATCATGGTCTTGCCATGCTTGGTCACAATCTTCAGGATGCGCTTGTTGAAGTAGACCTGCAGATCGTGGGCGTTCTTCATGCCGTGCGCCTTTTCGAAAGCCTGTATGCGCGCCGATTCATTCCACTGGCGCGGATTCACTTCGTCGCCGCCAATGTGGAAGTATTTGTCTGGAAACAACGCAGCCATCTCGCCGATGAAGCTGTCGAGAAAGGTATACGTGGTCTCGCGCGTGGGATCGATGACCGCCAGGCTGATTCCGAAATTACGCAGGATATCGAACGGCCCTTTGCCGCTCGCCAGCACGGGATATCCGGGCATCCAACTCGCCGAGTGGCCGGGGATATCGAACTCGGGCACGACGCGGATGCCGCGATCGCGCGCATAGGCGACGACGCCGCGGATCTGCGCCTGCGTGTAATAAAGGCCGTCCGACCCCATCAGTTGCAAGCGCGGATGCAGGCGGCTCTCCACGCGGAAACCCTGATCGTCCGAAAGATGCCAATGCAGGACGTTCAGCTTTACGGCGGCCATGGCGTCGAGGTTCCGTTCCACCGTCTCTACCGGCATGAAGTGGCGGGACACGTCCATCATCAGCCCGCGCCAGGCGAAGCGCGGGTGGTCTTCGATATGCATCGCGGGCGCGCGAAAACCCTCTGCCCCTGGCTGAATCGATTGCGCGAAAGTTTCCAGGCCGTGCATGGCGCCATCGATGGTCACGGCTTTGATGGAAGCGCCGTCGGGCGCAATATCGAGGGTGTAGGATTCATCCTCGCCGAGGACCGGATACGCCGTGCTCGAACGCCCCGAGCAAGTGACGCGCAGCGTCGCCTCGGCGGGCTTCACTGGCTTGCGCGCCGTAATCAGGATGCCGGTCTGGCGCGAGAGGCGCGCGATGAATCGCGTGAGCGCGCCGTCGAGGCGGGGGTCTCCGGAGACGGTGAATTTGCCATCGATGGCCAAGCCGCCCGTGGATGTTTCGATTTTTACCGGGAGCGGCATCAACGAGGGGGCGTCGGCGAACAGAGCGGACGCGGTCAGGAGACTGGCGAGCAGAAAGCGCATTGTATACAGTTCACCATAAAAGTGGAGTAGTCCTTCGGGTCTGGCGACGAGCGGACGGAGCGGGTGCGGTGGGGGCTGAGAATGCGTCTTGAACGGCTGGCAGCGCTCGCAGGTAAGCGCAATATCCAAACGTGGACCGCTTAGGCAAGTTCGTTACAGTTGACTCCGTAAGCAAAACCAAGCTTTGAGGCGGCGTGGGCGCTCGTTTAGACTAGAATCATGGAGAAGACGTTCGAAGCTATATACGAAAACGGCGTGTTGCGGCCGCTCGAAACGCTTCCGATGTCAGATAGGCAGCATGTGCTTGTGAGAATCTCCGATGTTCCGGCGACCGCCCTCGATGTGGCTAATTATTTCGAGGCTGATGAATGGGACGCGGCGAAACTTGACGACATCAGCCTTGACGAGGTCCGGCAAGCTTTGGCGTCGATCCCGGGTTCACTTGCGGACGAGGTGATCGCCTCGCGAGAAGAACGCTGAGTGGCGGGCTACTTCCTCGATACGAGTGTGGTGGCAAAACTCTACCATCAAGAATCGGGCTCGAACTATATTGAACAGATATTAAATCGGGAGGATCCAAGGGGATAATCTCCCGATTATCCTTGGTGGAGTTCGAATCCGCCCTGGCGATCAAGGTGCGAACGGGCGTTCTCGACACAACGGGTCGGGCAATTGCCCTGCGCCGTTTCCGGGCGGACATCGCTCGAAACCGGATCATCGTTGGGCCACCAATCGAGGAGAAGCACTTTCAGTCTGCTGCGCGGCTTCTCAGAGCTCACGCGGTTGAACATGGACTGCGAACGCTCGATGCAATCCAGTTGGCTGTGGCCCTCGATCTCCATCAGTCGGCTTGGATTTCTGTATTAGTTTCCTCGGATCGACGGCGCTGCGCGGTGGCGGAGCTTTGCAGATGTCCAGCGGTTGATCCGGCAAATCCTGGATTGGTTGTTTAAACTTCACGCATTAGCGTAGCGGGCCGATCGCGCTGCCGGACATGGCGGAGGAAGAGGGATTCGAACCCCCGTGCGAGTTTCCCCGCAAACGGTTTTCAAGACCGCCGGTTTCAACCACTCACCCATTCCTCCACCTCCTATCGTATCCGACCACGCTACCCGCCTCAAAGTGCCCCCCAAAATTCATCCGGAAGATGGCGACGTTTAGCGGATCACGACAGGCTCCCGCGGACGTTCGCTCTTGCGCAAACCGTAGACGGTCAGCGCGCCTGACCACGTGGGCACGAAGACCTTCCCATTAACTACGGTCGGATTGGCGTATTTGGCGAACATGCCGACGCTGTCGGCGCCGCTGGTCATGTTGCTGTTCCAGATCTCATTCGTCAAATTGCCGGCGTCGAACGCGTGCAGCGTGGCTGATAGCGCCGGATCGGAACGATTGCCCGTCGTCTCCCAAAGGATTCCCGTGCCGGGTTTAGACCCGTTCGCGGAAATCGCCATTCCCACGTAAGGGATCGCCGCGCCGGTGGGCGCAGTCTCCCCAATCGGGGTTGCGTTCAGGCCGGCGCCCGCGATCTGGTAGGCGATCACGGAACTGCCCTGTTGCTGCAGGTAGACGTTGGTCGTATTGCCTCTCGGCCAGAGCGCGAAGTTGAAGATGCCGCCCCACTGCACGCCCTGTATGATCTGCGCATTGCCCGATTGGCCGGAAGCAAACGGCGCCAGGGCATCGCCATCGATGAAATAAAGCTGCCCGTACTTATCGCCGGCCACGATCGAATGCGTGCCGGGGATCAGCGCGGGGCCGGCCGAAAGATCGTAATCGTTCTGCGCGAGGACCGACCAGTTCGGCGGCGTCGCCCAACCGTTGAGTGAGAGGTCGCCGTTGAATTTCAGAATGCTTTCGCTGAATTCCGTTTTTCCGTCGTAGGATCCGTTACCGGAAATGGCATATACGGATCCCGTGGAATCTGCCGCCAAACCGGAGCCGGATTGCCAGATGGAGCCGCCCCAGCCATTGGGACTGGCCATGAAGAGCGCGCTTTGCTGAGATAGATCGGACGCGTCGTAGCTCACCAGCCAACCGTGCCAGGCGCCTGCATCGCCATGGGACCCAAAAGCCACGTAGACCTCGTTATTGGCTAGCAGCAAACCAGGGCGCTGGATGTGCCAGAGGGGATCGAACGGGATCTTTCCTCCGGTTGTGCCGCCTACGCCGGTGCCTTTCACAGAGCCACTGATTACGGCGGGGCCGTTGCACTTTTCGGCGCCGGTGAGCAGATCGAGCGCGTGCAGGCGATACACCACCGAGCCCTTTTCCAGGGTCGCTGCGGTGAGGTAGATTGCGCCGCGTTGGAGATCGATTACGGGCGTGCTCAGAATGCCGATTTCAGGCGTAATATCCGTATAGCTGGCGCCGAATGTGGCGGCCGGGACCGAAGGTCCGAGGTTGACATGCCACAGAAGATTGGGTGCGGCGGCGGAATCCGCGTCATAGGCGTAGACGCTGTTGTGCTGCGTGACGGTGTAAACCACATCGTAGAGGCCACGGCCGGATAGGAAGACCTGTCTGACATACAGCGGCTGCGCGTAGATTTGACCGTCCACCGGAAAGCTTCCCAACTTCAAGAAGTTGAAAGGCGTCACGTTGGCGGTTGTCAATACCGTCTCCTGCAAGTTCGCGTTCGACCTGTCGTTACCGTAATTTGCGGTCAACACATTGATCTGGGCTGCAGCTATCGCACAACCCGACACTGCCAAAGCTAACGCGCGTAACATTTATTTCAAGCCTCACAGGAGTGGAAAGAGTCAAACCGGCGGATTATGCGCGAATGCGGCGTGGCCTGTCCGGGTGTAGCTGGGGCCTCTCCGCAGGATTTACCGCTGAGCTTCGTTAAATGTCAGACTTTCGATTGCCAGAGGACTGAAATCAACTCCCACACTTTAATAAGCGGAAATTCTTCCTCCCACGTGACACGCATGCGGGAATTCCCTGATATCCACGGGGCGTCTTAGCCCTCCTGGCTACCAGCGCTTATAGCTAATCTTTGTTTCGATGATGCGGGTAACTGACCGGCGATCCACATTCGGTTGTCCGGCGCCGGCTCGCATCCGGTCGAGGCTTTCTAGTGGCGGGTGAACCTCCAACTATCGTATGTCTTACATTTGAATGCAAACTTATCCGATAGACGTAATTCTTAAAAAGCACTATACTCTCCATTACCGGTTTCGAAGACAGGAGAACGCATGACTGACATAAGACCTTATGGCGTGGCCGTTCAGCAGGCGGTAGCAAGTGGGGACTTGGCGCAAATGAAGAAGGCGGCCGCTGCTGCGGAGGCCCACCTGAAAGAGTACGGCAACATTTCGGCGGCCCTTGAAGTATTGAAGGCCGAGATAGCAAAACTCGAAGCAAAGAAGTAACCCGATAAGGCAAGGAGAAAATTGTGGCGGACGAATACAAGCCCAACAAGCCTACTATTCCGGTACTACTTTACGGCGTCGGCATACACAATGCCGCCGCTAGCGGCAATCTTTCTGACATGAAGAAGATTGCAGCCGAAGCGGAAGCCTATCTGTCCTCGCACGGCGATGTCAGCGCGGCTCTCCAAACACTGAAGATCGCAATTGCGAAACTCGAAGGCAAGAAGTAAATCAAGGAGAACGGAAATGGCAGATCAAACACAAACACCTAAAGTTCCGCTATACGCTGTGACGATCCACAAGTGCGTGGCGGGCGGCAACCTCGCGGAGATGAAGAAAGTGGAGGCGGAAGCCGAAGCTCATCTCAAGTCCCATGGCGACGTCAGCGCGGCTCTCGAAGCGCTGAAGGTGGAGATCGCCAAACTCGAACATCATCACAAATAACTCGTAGCGTTTAAGCTCGCCGTAGCCTGGAGCCGCCGCAACTCCTCACTGGGGTGCGGCGGGTCCTTTTCCTCTTACGCAGGAGATCCGTTAGCCATGGACACGCCGCCACGTTATCTCACCAGCGAGGATTTCAAACGCTTCGTTCCGGTTCACGTTGTCTGGGAAATTACCTTGGCCTGCGACCTCAAATGCATGCATTGCGGTTCGCGCGCGGGTCACAAGCGGCCGGATGAGCTGAACACCGCGGAATGCCTGGAAGTGGTGGACGCACTTGCGCGCCTGGGCACTCGTGAGATCACGCTAATCGGCGGCGAAGCCTATCTCCGCAAAGACTGGGCCGAAATCATTCGCCGTATCTGTAGCCACGGCATCTATGTTGCGACGCAGACGGGCGGCCGTAATTTCACGCCGCAGCGCCTGGCGGAAGCGGTGGAGGCGGGCCTTGGCGGACTCGGCGTTTCGCTCGACGGACTCCAGCCCCTGCACGACAAACTGCGCGGCGTGTCCGGATCTTTCCATCAGGCGCTCGATACATTGCGGCGGGCCCGCGAAGCCGGTCTGAACATCAGCGTGAATACGCAGATTGGCGCGGAAGTGATTCCTCAGCTTCCCGAGCTGATGGACGTCATTATTTGCGCGGGCGCGAAACAGTGGCAGATTCAGATCACGGTCGCGATGGGAAACGCGGTGGACCATCCCGAGTTGCTGCTGCAGCCGCACCGTGTACTGGAGCTGATGCCCATGTTGGCGCGGCTCTACAACGAAGGCGCGGAGCGCGGTCTGCTGATGGTGGCGGGCAACAACATTGGGTACTTCGGTCCGTACGAGCATATCTGGCGCGGATTCGGCGACGAACGCGTACATTGGAGCGGTTGCAGCGCCGGACACACGGGCCTCGCGCTTGAAGCCGACGGCACGGTGAAAGGCTGCCCTTCGCTGGCTACCGTAGGATTCGCGGGTGGGAACGTTCGCGATCTGACCCTTGAACACATCTGGAATCACAGCCGCGAGATTCATTTCGGCCGCCTGCGGTCCGTCGAAGATCTCTGGGGATTCTGCCGCACGTGCTACTACGCCGACGTCTGTCGCGGCGGCTGTACCTGGACGTCGCATTCGTTATTGGGCAAGCCGGGGAATAATCCTTATTGCCACTACCGCGCGCTCGAACTGGAAAAGCAGGGGCTGCGCGAGAGAGTTGTAAAGATTCGCGAAGCGGCTCCTGCGGCCTTCGCGGTTGGCGAATTCGAGCTGATCGTCGAACGTATCTCCGACGGATCCGTGGTCTCTACCTCCACCTCGCAGCGGCAATTCGTGAAGCTGGGCGAAAACGCGGCGGAACGCTGGGAGCCGCGCGAAGGACGCGTGCCGCCGAGCCTCAAATTATGCCGGGCGTGCCACGCTTACATCTGGCCGCATGAGACGGATTGCCCCCATTGCGGCGCCAACGTGCGGGCAGCGGTGGAAACGTGGGCGGAAGACGAACGCCGCCGCGAAGCGGCGATGAACGCGGTGAAAGCGCTGCTCGATAAGTATCGCGAAAAAGATCTCACACCCGCCGGCTGATCCGCTATTCCAGCGGCAACGGTTCGCCTGGCGAACGCTGATAGAGCCGCACACGCTCGGAAAGAGCATACCCCAGCTCCTTCCGCGCTGCTGCCTCGTGCATTGCTTGTCCCACCGCATCCACCGGATTCACTACGGCGACCATACGGGGCGCGATGGCCAGCATCAGGCCCCCCAGATCGTACTTACGAAGCACACCATCGAGTGCGATTTCCGGCAGGTTGCGCGTAAGCGGCGCATTCAAGGCGAGCGCGTAATCGGCCAGTGAATTTTCGATCACCACGCGCGCCATGCGTGAATCGAGTGCCGCCGCGTGCAGTGCCACCACGCCCAGCGGGCCGTTGCCGTAGACGGCGATCTTCGAACGGTCCACGTCCGGCCGCGACGCCAGCCAATTCACGGCGCGGATGGCATCATCCGTGCGCAAGCCCACTATGCTCTTCCCGACCATCATGGCGCGCAGAGCGATCAGGTTGAATGGCCCCAACAAGGGCGATTGCACGCCTGTCGCGGGTCCGGGCGTACCGCGCGGTTGCAGCAGAAGAACTATCCGTCCGCCTTTCACCATCGCTTCGAAATCCGGCCGCCTCGCGAGTTGCTCCTTGGCTGTGGAATCCATGTAAAGCAGCGCCGGCTTTGCCGCGCTCCCGTCCGGAATACCGGCCAGCCCCGCTACTGTCACGCCCGGTTCGGATTCCATCGCGATGGTATCGATGCGATACCCGTCGCGAGCTTCGCTCTTGATCACCGTCACAGAAGGCGGCGCGCCGGCTTCCGCCACGCTTCCCGTGATTGCGCGAATGTCTGCAGCGGTTGCCGCGCGCTTGGGAGCAATCAGATCCTGCGCGCGCTTGCGGTTGATCGATTCCACCGTTTCGCCGCCCAGCGACGTCGAAACCTGACCGGTGGGTGTGGATAACAGATCGTCTCGATGCGCTGGCTTGAACTGTCCGAACGTGGGCTCGGGCGCGCCGGGTTTGAGATTGCGGACCAGGAACGACACGATCTGTCCGCCGATCGGTCCCAGATTCCCATGGCGGCCGGGACCGTGAATCCATTGGATGCGATCGGCCGCATCGTAGAGACCGTAGATACGCTTCGCCTCTTCAAAGGTCTGACGCGCACCCGCGAAGGGAAACATGTCGTCTTCGGTGGAGACGATGGCATACGGAATCGGCGCCGCCATCTCCACCCAATCGCCGAAGTCGAAGCCATCAGCGAGGAAGTTGGGAATCGATTGCTCGGCCTCCTGGTTGCCCGTCCCAGGCAGCAGTTCCTGCATCGATGTGAGGTAGCACGCCGTCGCCGCGACCTTGATGCGCGGGTCCATCGCCGCCAGATACGCCGTCGCCGTGCCCCCGCCCGAGCAGCCGAATGCGCCAATTCGCGCGGGGTCCACGTCTTTGCGCGCGGAAAGATAATCGATGCCGCGAACGCCGTCGTTGATGAAGTAGCGGGCCACATGATCGCCGATGAGCAGCGTAGAGAATGCCGCCATCCCGTGCTCGCCAGTACCCTGTCCCACCTTCGATTCGCCCAGGTCCGGATCGAAGTGCTGCAGTCGTTCGCCCTGCCCCATGGGATCGATCGCCAGTGAAAGGATGCCCGCACGCGCTAGGTTGGCGGCCCAGTTATACTGGCCAAGCTTGCCGGTTGGCTCATGGCCGGGTGTCAGAATCACGGCCGGGAACGGTCCGGGGCCGGACGCGGGCACATAGACATCGGCGGTGACATACAATCCCGGCAGGCTCTGGTAGGCGATCTTTTCGACGCGGAATCCATCGCCGTCGATCGTCCCGAATTGCCGCACCGGCACGGCGCCGCGCTTCTCGGGCAAGCCGCCGATGAGTTCAAGCATCTTCGCGCGGACCGCGCTTTTGCGGCGTTCCGCCTGCTCTTGGGTTTGAACGGCTGCGACCGCCTGCGCGCGCTGCTGCAATTGCGCGAAGGCGATGCGATTCAAATAAGCCACCAACTGCTGGCGCGCATCGGGCGCCTGAGCGGTGAGCGGAATGGCGCACAGGACCGCGGCAAGTCCGAAACTTTGAATTCGCATGAGACTCCTTCGGCCAGTGTAGTTCAAGTGGGTTGGCGCGGTCACAGAGGGAGCGGATCAGGCCCCTGGCCGTTGTGAGCGGGGCTCAGGTATTCTTCGGCGATACGAGCTACACGCAGGCAGCGACCATCGGGGATGTGGGCGGTCTTGCGCCGGACATCATAGGCGTCTATCAATGCGCCGTTGATTCTGGGTTTCGCCGCGCGTTCTATTTTCGCTCGCCGAGGGTCTCCATTTCGCCGTCTTCGGCGTTTCATAATAACGGTATGCCCGAACCCGGCGACGTACCCGAACTGTACTGCCCCAACTGCGCGCGTCCGGTAAACGATCCGCTGGTGTGCGGAGACTGTAGCGCGGTCATTTGCCGCGTATGCGGAACGCCTCTCGAGCGCGCCGACGAACTAGGACTAGGGTGAAACAGCAGTACTCGTAGGGTTGACTTAGGGTAGTCTCGAAATTATGCTGTGCGATGGAGGGATCGCGTATGTTGCGTAAAGCTGCCGTTTTGGGCGCCGTTTTTCTCACGTTTCTGTCGATCGCCGAAGCGCAGAAAAAACGCGTTGCGGTGATGAATTTCGACTACGGCGCGGTGACCGCAAGCGTCACGCAGTTGTTCGGAACGAATCAGGATATCGGCAAAGGAATCGCCGATATGCTGGTGGATCGCCTCGTCACAGATGGCGTCTACTCGGTGATCGAGCGCAAGGAACTGGATAAGATCATCGCCGAACAGAACTTCTCCAATAGCGATCGCGCCGATCCCTCCAGCGCGGCTAAGATCGCGCGGATCTTGGGCGTCGACGCCATCATCATCGGCAGCATCACGCAGTTTGGGCGCGACGATAAGAAGACCAACGTCGGCGGCGGCGCGGTGGGTGGACTCACCGGCCGTTTCGGAATTGGAGGCGTGAGCAAATCGGAATCGACGGCGGTTGTGCAGATCACGGGACGCATGATCGATACAAGCACGGCGGAGATTCTGGCGAGCGCCAGCGCTAAGGGCGAGTCGAGCCGCAAGGGCACGGGCCTTCTCGGCTCCGGTGGAAGCTGGGGCGGAGCGGGCGGAGCCGGGCTCGATATGAGGTCGAGTAATTTTGGCGCGACCATTCTCGGCGAAGCGACGAACAAAGCGGTAGACGACATGGCGAAACAACTCGATGCCAAAGCCGCCAGCCTGCCCACGGTGACGATTCAGGTTAGCGGTCTGGTGGCGGACGCCGAGCCGGACGGCACGGTGATTATCAACGTCGGATCGAAGGGCGGAGTTAAGGTTGGCGATACGCTGACGATCAAGCGCAAAGTGCGGGAAGTGAAAGATCCGGCCACCGGCAAGGTGTTGCGCAGCATCGAGGACCCGGTGGGTTCGATCGTCATTACCCAGGTGGACGAAGGGTCCGCTACCGGGAAGTTCAGTGGAACCGGGACGCCGAAGGTAAGCGACACCGTTTCCAGTTCGAAATAGCTAACGTTCCTTTCACCGAGGCATATGAATCTTCAGATCGGTTCAACCGTCGGCGATTATCAGGTAGTGGGCATTCTGGGCGCGGGCGGAATGGGCAAGGTCTATAAGGTCCGCAACGCGATATCGGATCGCGTTGAGGCGATGAAGGTTCTATTGCCCGATCTGGCCGCCCAAGCCGAGCTTTCCGACCGGTTCCTGCGCGAAATCAAGACGCAGGCGAGCCTCGAGCACCCCAATATCGCCTCGCTGCACACGGCTCTACGCGTCGATAACCAGCTTCTGATGCTGATGGAGTTCGTCGAGGGCGTGACGCTCGAACAGAAGCTCAAAGAGGGCCCGCTGCCAGTCGGCCAAGCCGTCGATTACATCTCGCAAGCGCTTTCCGCTCTCGATTACGCGCACCAGCACGGCGTCATTCATCGCGATATCAAGCCCGCGAACATGATGCTGACGCCTATGGGTCTGGTGAAACTGATGGATTTCGGCATCGCCAAAGGCTCAGGCGACCAGCGGCTCACCATGACCGGTACCACCATGGGGTCGCTGTACTACATGTCGCCCGAACAGATCAAGGGCGCGGCGCACATCGATTCACGCGCGGATCTCTACTCGGTAGGCGTGTCGCTCTACGAGTTAGTTACGGGCAAAAAGCCGTTCGATGGCGACAGCCAGTTCGCCATTATGTCGGCGCACCTGGAGAAGACGCCCGTACCTCCGGTGGAGGTTGACCCGCGGTTGCCGCAGGAACTGAACGATGCGATCTTAATGGCGGTCGCAAAAGATCCGGCAATGCGCTTCCAGACGGCGGGCGCGTTTCGCGCCGCGCTGGGAAGCGTCCTCCCGGCAAAGCAAGCGGCGCCGATTCTGCAAACCGGTCCGCGCCCACCCGCGCCGGCGATCACGCCGCCGCCGGCCGCGCCAGTCCCTCTTGCAATGGTAAGCGCAAAGCCGAAAGGCAAGCGTGGATTGTGGATGGCGGCGGGCGCTCTCGCGGCTGCTCTGGGCGCGATTGCGGCGATTGAGTTCGGCCCCTGGAAGGATACCAAAGCGCAATCGGCGCCGAGCCAGGCCCAAGCAAGCCAGGCGCGGGCTCCGCAATCCGCTCCAGCACAGGCTGACACGATACCGCCCGCGCCGGAACCGGCGCCGCCGGCGATCGTCGCTCCATCGGAACAAGTGCGCGTGGTCCCAACCCGGAAAACGCCGCAGCAGGTGGCCTCGCAAGCCGTTGCCGGCACGCCCGCGCCAATGCAGCCTCAAGCGGCGCCGCCGGTCACGCAGCCCGTGGCGCCACCGACTCCGGTACAGCAGCAAACAGTTCAGCAGGCGCCGAAGCCGGCGGAGCCTCAACCGGCCATGCCTAGCCGCGCGGAGGTCATGGCGTCGCGCGAGCGTCGCGCACAACTGGACGCGCGCGCCAGCGGCATTCGTACGAGCCTGCAATCGCTACAACGGTCGCAGGCCGCAAGCGGCCTCAATCTCAGCGCCCGCTTCACCGAACCCGCGTCGCTAATGGATACGTACCTGAAAGCCGCTTCCGATGCCCTACACGATAACGACCTGACATCGGCCAAAGACTTCATGGACAAAGCCGAACGCCAGGTCGAGATTCTGGAAAAGCTGCTGAACCGCTAGCAATCCCTGCCCGCGCGGAAATGTGCGCTACATCGCCAAGGCGACAGACGTGCTTCTACTCATGCGGAGGGCGAAGCGATGAAACATCCGGAGCCTGATGATATGTTGAGCGCGGCTGCGCGTACCGTGGGTCGCGCCGCAGGTAAGGCGGCGATGGCGCTCGGTTTTGAAGATGCCGAGGCGTCGAAACCTATCGACGCACCTGAGAAGAGTGGACCCAACGCAAAGGGAGGGAAACGGCTCTCGGCGCGCTTCAACCGCATCGCCAGAGCTGCTGTGGCGAAGAAGGCTGCTATCGCTTCAGGGAAGCAGTTCGCTGCCGGCGATCTGCGTTACAAGCGTATCGTAGGCAAGACTCCCGCGGCGTGGTCGGACGCTGATGTCGATTACGTCGAGCGATTGACGTCCGCGAAAAAGCAAGGGGCGCCGGCGTAGTGCCGGACGCCCCCCGACGACGATCGTCGAACCTCAAAACCGGTACTTCAGCGAAAATTGCAGGTTGCGCGAACCGACCGAGGTGTTGACTACCCCGGTTGGAATGCTGGCCGTGTAAGTCGGATCGACGCCGTACTTGCTGGAATCGATGCCGCCGCCCGGGAATACATCCGTCGCATATCCACTTACGGCGAAGATGGGCGTGTTGAAGGCGTTGATGGCGTCGAAGCGGAACGTCACGCTTTGCCGTTCGGTGATGTTGAAAATCTTCGAAAGGCTCATGTCGATCTGCTTCAGTCCTGGACCGCGCTCGGTGGAGATGCCGCAGGAGCCGAGTTTCCCCGGACCGGGGATCGCCATCGTCGTCGGATCGAAAATCACATAGCCACCGCCTACGAAGTTCTTATAGGGCGTGGCGCGGGAAGGCTCGATGCAATCCGGACGCGGCTGGAAGTAGGCGCCGGTAGGATCGTTGCCGAATTGGATCATCGAAATCGGCAGGCCGCCATGCACGCTAACGATTGCGGCGTATTGCCAGTCGCCAAGAATCGCGTTGACGGCCTTGTTCGTATTCTTGCCGAAAGCGCGGTCGCGTCCGAACGGCAGATCGTAGTTCACATACCCGCTGAAGATGTTCGTGATATCGGCGTCGCACAGGCCGTAATCGAGCGCGACGTTGTAGACGTACGATTGGAACGAGACATCGGCCGTGGTCTGCGCCGGCGCCGAATTCCCGTAGCGGCCATAGTAGCCTTGATTGTTAGTCAAGCACTTCGACCAAGTGTAATTGAACTGGAAAGCGAGACCCCTGGCGGGCCGCTCCTGCACCGAAGCCTGCAGGCCATTGTAGTTCTGAATCGCGGTTGAGGTGTTGAGCCGCTGCTGTCCGGTCCCATCGTTCTTCAACGCCGGGTCGCCTGCGAGATACGGACCAGGAGTGGCCGTGCCGTCAGGCAGCAGCACATTCTGACCCATGTCATAGATGGCGGCTAAGTGGTCGCTATGTTGGCCCACATATCCCACTTGTGCCGTCAGCGATTTAATAAGTTCGCGCTGCACCGTTATGTTCCATTGATTCGAGACTGCGGGACGGTAGTTGGGGTCGGTCGCGTGTATCCGAACTCCGGCAAAGCAGGCCGCGGGAGCGGAGGTTACGTTGGCTACCGAACAGCCGCTAGTCGCTCCCAGCGCGCCGAATCCCTGATCGAGCGTCACCTGGTTAGCTGGAATCGCGCCGTTTGCATTGGCGGCGCCCCACTGGCCGACAAGATCGACGTTCCAGGGAGCGTTTGTGGCGAGCCGGTTATACTCGCCGGTTCCTTCCTGAAAGCTGGAACGCGAGAACGCGGCGCGGATCACAGTCTTGCTATCGAGACTGTAAGCCAAGCCCAGGCGCGGCAGGAAGTTCGCGATGCCGTTGTATTGGTTGTAAAGAGCGCGGCTGTTGCCATTCTGGCCGGCAAGCTCGACTTGGCCGGAGTATTCGCCGAAGTTTGTCATGCGATTGTGTACTTCATAGATCGGCGTGAACAACTGCCAGCGGATGCCGAAATTGAGAGTGAGTTTGTTGTTGATGCGCCAATCGTCCTGTATGAAAGCGCCAATCGCGTCATTGCGCTGCCCGACGGTGCCGGAGAATCCCAGCCCGTAGCCCATATAAGACGGCAGTCCCAGGAAGAAATCGGCCTCCGAGTAACCCGTGTAAGTGCCATTGAATCCGATCTGGCCGGCGGCGCCATCGCTGCTGGTCGCCGGGACATAGTTATTGCGGTAGCGCATCAACTGAAAACCCATATGGATGGTGTGCGCGCCTTTTGTCCAGATGGCGGTGTCCGAAACCTGTATCGCCGTCTGGTGGAAGATCTCGGGGGCATCCACAGTACCGAAGGCGAAGGGCCCGTTCAACTGTCCTCCCAGCTTCGAACTGGCGAAGGAGAGGCCGGGCAGGAACTGCGTTGGCTGACCCGGAATCAGATTCGCGCCAGCCGTGGTGCTGAGCGATTCCGTGTTGGCATCGGCCGGGTAGTAATTCATTCCCACTCGGAAATCGTTCACCAAACTCGGCGTCAGAGTGCGCGTGTAATCAAAGACCGATTGCTGCAGCGGGAATATGTTGCTTCCGCTACCGCTATATTGAAAGGCCTCGCTGTTCACAATGGGGTTATCGATGTGCTGCTGCGAATAGCGCGCGAAGAAGTGGTCTTTATCCGTCGGCGACCAATCGATCTTTACGTCCCCCTGGTTGCCGTGCGTATAGTTCTGCACCACGTCGTTGAGGTTGTTGCTGGTTCCGTTGGCGAGGCCGGGAATATTGGGCTTCGGCAGCGCGGCTGCGATCTTCAGCGCGGTTGGGCTGATGCCCGTGATGCAGGGGTTCACGCCCATCTTCTGTCCCGGTCCGCAGATCGCGGCCTGACTCAAATTCGACGGCATCACCACGCTCGTGCCGGGGTAATGCAGCGTGATCCCCAGGTCGGACAGATTGCCTGTGGCGTCTTGCGCGGTGAAAGTGGTTTTCGGTGTCGCCGTCGCGGGGAAGTCGAAGCGCGAGCCCTGGTAATCGGTGAAGAAGAACAATTTGTTCTTCCTGATGGGGCCACCGAAAGTACCACCGTATTCGTTCCAGCGCTGGCGCTGGGTGGGAAGGCCGTTGAAGTTGTTCGACCACTCGTTGGCGTTGAAGAAATCGTTGCGCAGGTATTCGAACACGTCGCCGTGGTATTGATTCGTGCCCGATTTCAGCCCGACGCTGACTACTCCGCCCAGAAACTGCCCAAGCTCGGCGCTAGGGTTATTGGTGACGATGCTCATCTGCTGAATGGCGTCGACGTTGGGTGAATATGCCACGTTGTTGTCCACGAACTCCGTGTTTTCCATTCCGTCGAGCAAGTAATAGTTGGCCTGCTCGCGGTTGCCGTTTAGATTGGGCCGCGCGGAGTTGAAGGTCTTCAAACCGGTATTAAATGATGCCGGGCTGATGGTGGCCGAGCCGGGAATCAAGAGCGTCAACTGGTTGTAATTGCGGGTTTCGAGCGGCAGATTGGCGATCGACGAAGCCTCGAGCAGCGTGCCGACTTCTGTGGTCTGCGTTTGCAGCACCTCGTCCCCCGCCGTAACCACCACTTGTTGCGAGAGTTGGCCGATGGTCAGAGCGACATCCACCGAAGCCGTCTGTCCGAGAGAGAGGGCGAAGGCAGGATGTACGGCAGCCTGGAATCCGTTGGCTTCCACGCGGAGTTCATAGCGGCCGATAGGAAGCCGCGACAGATTGTAAATGCCATCGGTGTTGGTCTGGGTGCGGAACACGGTTCCGCGATCGGCATCGGTCGCCGTAACTTTGGCGCCGGCCACGGCGGCGCCCGATGGGTCGGTGATGCGGCCGGTTATGTTGGCGCTGGTATCTTGCGCAACGGCCGGAGTTAATAGAGCTGCGAGCAGCAGTGCGGCGAGAATCGTTGTACGGTAATTCACCTCTCAACCCCCTCAGTTTTAATAAATCGCTCCGCCCGGCGGAGCTTCTACGACATACTGGGCCGCGGCGCGCGCGGAGTCCAGTTCTAAACGGTTGCTCGGCGGTTACGCGGCGTTCGTAACGTGCGGGCCGGACGGGCCTCGCCGTTTTCAGAGGCAATCGCGAGGGCCGAAGAAGGGAAACCCGCGCCTTCGGCGCGTGGACCGGCCGGAGGCCCGTCCTACTAACACGACGAGACCCGGTGAGAAACGACGGCTAAAGCGTTCGGGTAACTTTCTGTAAGGTGCGGGGGCGATCTGGGTTTAGGCCCTTCATCGCCGCGAGATGGGCGGCGAATAATTGCGCGGGGACGATATACGGAATTGGGGTATACAGATCGCAAGGCCCTGATGGGGCAAGGCTATGTATGGGCAGTTGAATCAAACGGGCCGGCTTAGAAGCGGCATCGGGATTCGATTCGTCTGTAATTATCAGCGTTTCGGCCTTCAACTCCTCCAGCCGGTCGAGCATTGTCGAAATGGAAGGCCAGGTAACTCCTGGAGGCGCAAAGGCGAAGACCGGAAACGAACGCTCGATCAGCGCAATGGGTCCGTGCATCAGGTCTGCCGATGAAAAGCGCTCGGCTACGACGTAACAGGTCTCCATCAGCTTCAGCCCCAATTCCAGCGCGTTCGCGTAGTTCAGCCCGCGCCCCACCGTGACGGCGCGCGTCATGAATGTATACCGTTCCGCGATCTCCCCGGTGCGCTCTTCCAACTCCAGAACGGCGAGGACCCAATCCGGCAGCCGGCGCAGGATCTCCACATCGACCTGCCCACCCATTGCGGCCGCAAGCAGATAGAGACCCAAGAGCTGGCAGGTATACGTCTTGGTTGCGGCCACGCTCTGTTCGGCGCCAGCGCGCACAGCGATGACATATTGGGCGACCCGCGCCATTGCGCTATCGCTTTGATTCGTAATGCCTACCGTGACCGCGCCGCGTGCACGGGCATCTTCCAGAACTGCGTTGGTATCGGTGGATTCACCGGATTGCGAGATCCCCACGACGAGCGTTCCGCTCAGGTCGAGCGGGCACTGGTAAAGTGTCAGCACGCTGGGAGCGGCCAGCGATACGGGCACGCGGGTAGTAATTTCAATCAGGTAGCGCCCGAATTGCGCGGCATTATCTGACGTGCCGCGGGCGACCAACGTCACCAGACGGGGAGGCCGGGCTTCGAATTCGCGCCGCAAATCGCGCAACGTGGCCAGCCCGTCCCGCAGGGTTCTTGCGAGCGCTTCCGGCTGCTGTCGCGTCTCTTCAAGCATCTGGGACATAGGCCTGACAAAGACCGATAGTCGCGCCTCGGCCGGCGCCGGGTCCAGTTCCAAACGGTTGCGCGGGTGTTTCGCCCCGTTCGGTACCGCGTCGAACGTGTTGTAGAACGGGCCCCAGGGCAATCTTTGCCGGAATACAGGGCCCGCTTTGTTAAAATTAGGGCAATCCTCCGATGTCTCAAAGCCAGACGCCCGCGACCAGGTCGCAAGATGGGGAAAGCGGCGCGCGGCCAACCGAAGAGCAGATACGCGAGGAGTTGACCCGCGTCCTGGCGAGCCACGAATTCCGCAGCAGCAAACGCAGCCAGGATTTCCTCCGATTCGTGGTGGAGCACACTCTCCACGGCGACGCCGACATTCTGAAGGAACGCACGATTGGCATCGAGGTCTTCGGGCGTCCTACGAGCTACGACCCAAGCGACGACGCCACTGTCCGAGTGAAGGCCGGCGAGGTCCGCAAACGCCTGGGACTCTATTATTCGGATCATGGCGCGCGCAACCCCTTGCGCATCGAACTGCCATCGGGGGCGTACGTGCCGGCGTTTCACTCCGTCGAGGCGCCGCCGATAGAGACGCCAGCTACGGAGCGGCCGGCGCCGGCCGAATCCGTTGCGACCGTGGCCGCGCCGGCGCATCCGTGGAGAACCCGCGCCATCTGGGCGGCCGCCGGAGCGGCGATTGTGTGTGCGATCGGTTTGGCTTACTGGGGTGTTTCGCGCCGGGCATCGACCGCGCTTGATCAGTTTTGGGCGCCGGTACTGCGCGGATCGTCGCCAGTGCTGATCGGCGCCGCGTTCGTGCCGGTGTGGAGTCTCGACCTGCCACCCGGGGCGCAATCGCAAGCGCGGCCGCAGGATTTCGTAGAACTCACCGATCAATTCGTCGGCGGCGGCGACCTGATCGCGACGTCGCGATTGGCGTCGATGTTGACGCGGCTGCATCGTCTGTACCAGGTGAGGGTGGGCTCCGACGTTTCGTTCAAAGACCTGCGCACGGATCCGGCGATCCTGGTGGGCTATTCCTACACCCGCTGGCGCGAGATCAGCAAACAGATGCGATTCTTCATCGACGGCTCGCGCGACCCGGTGGGCATCACCGACAACGGCAAAACGACCGAGTGGGCGCTGCCCAATCTCCCGCGCGACCGCCGGACTGCGGAAGACTACGCGATTGTTTCACGCGTCTTCCATCCGGACACGCACGCCATGCTGGTGGAACTGGCGGGCATTACGCAATACGGCACCGACGCAGCGAGCGACTTGGTGACCAACGCCGACCTGATGGCCGAGGCGCTGCGCGGCGCGCCTGCGGGATGGCAGCAGAAGAATCTGCAGTTCGTGTTGCACGTGAAAGTGATTTCGGGCGCGCCTAGTTCGCCACGGGTGGTGAAGGCGTATTATTGGTGAGCGTCTCCGGCAGGTGAGGATGTCCTTTTGACGCAAGAGACGCCAAGACGCAGAGATAAGCGCGGAGTTTGGGCTTAGGTGTTGGTTTCGGGTTGCCCATTCGTTGGATTCTTAGGTCAAATTTGCGCTTTAGGCGGCCTTCTTCGGGAACGTTGGCGGGCGTTTGTTGACGTCATAGGAACGGCTGAGGCGGCCGGCGCAGTCGATTACACGGAGCAGTTCGGGGGGCTGAAAAAACGAATCATCTATGGACGGCGGCCGTTCACCCACGGCTATGAAAATGCTCACGGCATCCCTAAACCCCAGCTTTTGTCATGCCTGCAAGTAGCTGATTCTACGAGATCGGCTTCGCATATTCGTAGGAACTCCCCGTGGGCCGACGCGGGTTGGAAATCCTCGCCAGGATCGTAATCTTCTCCTTGCGATAGCGCCAGTTGCAGGAGACGGATGGCCTCGTCTTGGGCGGGCAGAGCCATCCCGTAGTGTCCCGCTCGAAGCAACCGACGAGGACAAATTCAAGATCGATCCTGGAGCCGCCTTCGAATTCGACGCCGCGAAAGGTCAGCTGACGATCAAACGACCCAACGGGGAAAGCGTTTTCACGAAGGAAAAATAACCATCACACAATCAGGGGCAGGTCTTGAGTATGTAGTCACGCGTTTATCAAGCATTCTTGAGGTTCTTTCCGGGAGACATCATCTACCGATTATTCCCAGTACCGCTGGTACGCCTTTCTCTTACGAAACGCCGCCACTCCGTGTAGAATGGGCTAACTCGTCCCAACGGGGATTCTGGGGCCATATCGCGCGTCTTGCGAAGGGGTGTTTCCGTGAAAAAATTTGTGTGTGGTTTAAAACTTGCGTCGCCATTGCTGTGTTCATTGGCTGCTGTGGGGATGCTGTCGGCCCAAACCTCGGCGAAGGTCGATTTCGCTAAGGATGTTCTGCCCATCTTGCGGCAGAACTGCGTGCCCTGTCACGGGCCCGCCCAGCAGAACAGCGGGATGCGTCTCGATCGGAAAAGCGTGGTCATGGGTCGCCGCGGCGTCGTGCCTGGCAGCAGCGACAACAGCTTGCTGTTTCATCGGATCTCGGGGAACGCATATGGCATGCAGATGCCCCCCACCGGCGCGCTTCGCGCCGAGCAAATCGACACGATCAAGAAGTGGATCGATCAGGGCGCCGATTGGCCCGACTCGTTCGCCAACGAAGCCGAACTCCCGCCCGTGAATCCTAAGGCTGTGGCCATGGTCGATGCCCTGCATGCAGGCGATCTGCCGGGGTTCATGAAGTCCGCCGCCGAAGAGCCCAACCTACTCAACGCCCGCGGGCCTGAAGGTTCTACACCCTTCATGTACGCGGTTCTTTATACCGGCGCGCCCGCGTTGGAGCGTCTGTTGAAATTGGGGGCGGATGTCAACAAGCGGAATGACGCCAACGCCACGGCTATCATGTGGGCGGCCGCCGACCTCGAGAAGACGCGTGTCCTGGTTGCCCACGGCGCCGATGTCAACGCACGCTCCAGCGATATGCGCACGCCGCTGATGATCGCGGCGCGCCGTCCCGGCAATTCCGCCACGGTCAAATTTCTCTTAGATCACGGCGCGAATCCCAATCCCAACCCGCATCCCGCCGCCGAATCGTCGCCTCTGATCGAAGCCGCCAACGCCGGCGATGCCGCCAGCGTTGAGTTGCTACTCGGCCGCGGCGCGGAGGTCAAGAACGCCGGGGAGGTGGCGCTCGAGACGGCTTACGCCGTCCGGTGCCCCAAATGCGCCGCGCTTCTGATTGCCAAGGGCCTCAGCAAGCAGGATTACTCCGTCGCACTGCCGAATATCTCGGTGCTCGGCGATGTGAATGCCGTCAGCCAGATGCTCGACCACGGAGCGGACGTCAACGCGGTCGATCCGCTAGGCCGCACGCCACTGATGTACGCTGCGGCATCCTACCTGCTTCCGCTGGACGTGGTTAAACTGCTTGTCGAACACGGCGCCGATATCAATGCGAAGGACACGCACAAACTGAGCGGCGATTCCGGGCTCACGGTCCTCGATATCGCGAGGCTGCATGGAGAGACGCCCATCGTTGAATATTTGGTCAAAGCCGGCGCAAAGGGCGCCGCACCCGATGCGCCGGTTCTCAAAGCGCGGAGCGCGAACAGCACCCAGCACGCCATCCAGGCCAGCCTTCCATTGATTCAACAAGCGGACGCCAGTTTCGTTCCGAAGGCAGCGTGCATTTCCTGCCATAACAACAGCTTCGCGGCAATGGCGGTGGGCGCGGCGCGAAAGCGCGGATTCCAGGTGGACGAGAAGATCTCGGCGCAGCAGGTCAAGGCGAATGTTTTCGGCTTGGGAAAATTGCGCGACTACCTGCACCAGGGATTTCTCGTTCCGGTGCAGGATGTGTTCGGCCAGTTTGTGGTGGGCTACATCCTGGTAGGGCTCGATGCGGAGCATTACAAACCGGATCTCAACACCGACGCTGCGGCGATGTACCTGAAATCTCGTCAGACTCCCGATGGCGAGTGGCCCTATCCGGCCGCGGATGCGCGTCCGCCGATCTGCTCGGATTACATTGGGCAGACGGCCGTTTCGATGCGCGCCCTACAGCTTTACGCGCCCAAACCTGACAAGGCCGCTTACGACCAGGCGATTCAACTCGCGGCGTCGTGGATGGCGAAAGCAAAATCCACAAACAACGACGATCGAAGCTACCGGTTACTCGGGCTGGCGTGGTATGGCAAGGATAAAGACGCCACTCAAAAAGCCATGCGGGAGTTGCTCGCCAAGCAAGGGCCCGATGGTGGCTGGAGCGATCTCGAATCCATGGAAAGCAGCGCCTACGCCACCGGGAAATCGCTGTATGCTTTGCAGACCGCGGGTTTGCCGGCATCGGACGCAGCCTATGGGCGAGCCGTCAAATACCTGCTCAGCACGCAACAGGAGGATGGCTCGTGGTATGTCAAGACGCGCGCCATGGCCTTACAGCCATACTTCGATGCCGGTTTTCCCCACGGGTTCGATCAATGGATCTCTGCCGCCGGAACCAGTTGGGCAACCATGGCGCTCTCACAAGCCCCTCAGTCGCCGGCGCCAGTAGCGACAGGCGATCGATAAGAATTTGGGCTGCCTCGCCGCACCCGTTACAAATCGAACCCTGGGCACCTCCATGCTCTACGACTGCTGGAGGCCAATATGTCCCGAACCTCGATCATTCTTACCGCCAGCATCCTTTCCATGGCGCCGCTCGCCCTGGCACAGGACGCCGCAACCACACGCGCGACACCTCGGGCAACGAGCGTCCGAGCCAATGACCCCGATATGCAGCGCGCCATCCAGTTTCAGCGCGCCAAGGACCGCGCCGATGCCCTTCAAGCCACGAAAGAACGCCGCCATCCGAGCGTCTCCTACAACAGTTCGGCGGATCGCCGTGTGGAGGTTCCCAATGGGGTGAAAGACCCGGGCGAACGCCAATGGAAAAAGGACAAAAACGTACCGTAGCCCCGTACGTGGCAGTACTAACTTTCACCCACGGAAGGCGAGATTTCGAACGTTAATATAGGCATTTTTACACCCTCGCGTACATAATCAGGTGTGTACCTTTGTGTTGGCCACTCCATTTTTGTCGTGAGGTCTAGATGAGCGCCAGAAGCGCCTCGCCAGTTGCGCCCGATTCACTGGATAAACGTGAGTTATTAAAGGTTTTATCCGCTTTCCGCCGAGGCGATTTTTCGGCGCGTATGAGCGTCGATTCAAGCGGCGCCGATGGCAAGATTGCGGAAACCCTGAACGAAATTATCGAGCTCAACCAGAAAATGGTGCGCGAGTTCGCCAAGATTTCAAACGCCGTTGGTAAGGAGGGCCGCATCAATCAGCGCGCCCGCTTGGGGGACCACGGTGGCGGGTGGGCCGATTGCGTCGAATCCATCAACACGCTTATTGTGGACGTGGTTCAGCCATCCACGGAAGTCGCCCGCGTCATCGGCGCGGTGGCCAAGGGCGACCTCTCCCAGAACATGCCGCTCGAAGTGGAGGGCCGCCAGCTTAAGGGAGAGTTCCTACGGACGGCGCGGGTGGTCAATACGATGGTCGGCCGCCTCAACGCGTTCGCCAGCGAAGTTACGCGCGTGGCGCGCGAAGTGGGTTCGGAAGGCAAGCTGGGCGGACAGGCTGTGGTGCAAGGCGTGGCCGGTACGTGGAAAGATCTCACCGAATCGGTGAACTCCATGGCCAGCAACCTTACCAACCAGGTGCGTAACATCGCTGCCGTCACCACTGCCGTCGCTAAGGGCGATCTTTCTACCCGCATCACGGTCGATGCGCGCGGCGAAATTCTGGAGCTGAAGAATACCATCAACACGATGGTCGATCAGCTCAGCTCATTCGCATCGCGAAGTGACCCGCGTGGCGCGCGAAGTCGGTACCGAGGGCGAACTTGGCGGCCAGGCGGAAGTAAAGGGCGTGGCCGGAACCTGGCGCGATTTGACGGAATCGGTCAACTCCATGGCCAGCAACCTCACCAACCAGGTTCGTAACATCGCCGCCGTTACCACCGCGGTCGCCAACGGCGACCTTTCCCGCAAAATCACCGTCGATGCGCGCGGCGAAATTCTGGAGCTGAAGAACACGATCAACACGATGGTCGATCAGCTCAGCTCGTTCGCATCCGAAGTCACCCGCGTGGCGCGCGAAGTCGGTACGGAAGGCAAGCTCGGCGGTCAGGCGGAGGTGAAGGATGTCGGCGGCGTGTGGAAGGATCTTACAGATAACGTCAACTCGATGGCCGGCAACCTGACTAATCAGGTACGTAACATCGCCGGTGTGACTACGGCCGTGGCCAAAGGCGACTTATCTACGAAGATCACGGTGGATGCGCGCGGCGAAATTCTGGAGCTGAAGAACACCATCAACACCATGGTGGACCAGCTCAACGCGTTCGCGGCCGAAGTGACGCGCGTGGCGCGCGAAGTCGGTACGGAAGGTAAACTCGGCGGCCAGGCGGTGTGAAGGACGTCGCCGGCGTCTGGAAGGATTTGACCGATCAGCGTCAACTCCATGGCCGGCAACCTGACCAACCAGGTCCGCAACATCGCCGGCGTCACTACAGCCGTCGCCAACGGCGACCTTTCGACGCGCATCACGGTCGATGCGCGCGGCGAAATTCTCGAGCTGAAGAACACCATCAACACCATGGTGGACCAGCTCAATGCGTTCGCCGCGCGAAGTGACTCGCGTGGCGCGCGAAGTCGGTACCGAAGGCAAGCTCGGCGGCCAGGCGGAGGTGAAGGGCGTCGCCGGAACGTGGCGCGATTTGACCGAGTCGGTCAACTCCATGGCCAGCAACCTGACCAACCAGGTCCGTAACATCGCCGGCGTCACCACCGCCGTCGCCAAGGGCGACTTTCCACGCAAAATCACTGTCGATGCGCAGGGCGAAATTCTCGAGCTCAAGAACACCATCAACATCATGGTGGACCAGCTCAACGCGTTCGCTAGCGAAGTGACGCGCGTGGCGCGCGAAGTCGGTACCGAAGGCAAACTGGGCGGCCAGGCGGTCGTGAAAGACGTTGCCGGCGTCTGGAAAGACCTCACCGATAACGTCAACTCCATGGCCGGCAACCTGACCAACCAGGTGCGTAACATCGCCGGCGTGACCACAGCCGTCGCCAAGGGCGACCTGTCGACCAAAATCACCGTCGATGCGCAGGGCGAAATTCTCGAGCTGAAGAACACCGTCAACATCATGGTGGATCAGCTCAACGGGTTCGCCGCCGAAGTGACGCGCGTGGCGCGCGAAGTGGGTACCGAAGGCAAGCTCGGCGGTCAGGCGGAAGTGAAGGGCGTCGCAGGCGTGTGGAAGGATCTCACCGAATCGGTGAACTCCATGGCCAGCAACCTCACCAACCAGGTCCGCAACATCGCCGAAGTGACCACCGCGGTCGCCAACGGCGACCTGTCCCGCAAGATCACCGTCGATGTGCGCGGCGAAATCCTCGAGCTGAAGAACACCATCAACACCATGGTGGATCAGCTCAACGCGTTCGCATCGGAAGTCACCCGCGTGGCGCGCGAAGTCGGTACGGAAGGCAAACTCGGCGGCCAGGCGCAGGTGCGAGGCGTCGCCGGTACATGGAAGGATCTGACCGAATCGGTGAACTCCATGGCCAGCAACCTCACCAACCAGGTCCGTAACATCGCGGCAGTAACTACCGCCGTTGCCACAGGCGACTTATCCCGTAAAATCACCGTCGATGTGCGCGGCGAAATCCTGGAGCTAAAGAACACCATCAACACCATGGTCGACCAGCTCAACGGCTTCGCATCCGAAGTCACGCGCGTGGCGCGCGAAGTCGGTACGGAAGGTAAGCTCGGCGGCCAGGCGCAGGTGAAAGGCGTCGCCGGTACGTGGAAAGATCTCACCGAATCGGTGAACTCCATGGCCAACAACCTCACCAACCAGGTGCGTAACATCGCCGAAGTGACCACCGCCGTCGCCAACGGCGACTTGTCGCGTAAGATCACCGTCGATGTGCGCGGCGAAATCCTCGAGCTGAAGAACACCATCAACACCATGGTGGATCAGCTCAACGGATTCGCGTCCGAAGTGACCCGCGTGGCGCGCGAAGTCGGAACGGAAGGTAAGCTCGGCGGCCAGGCGCAGGTGCGAGGCGTAGCCGGCGTCTGGAAGGATCTCACCGAATCGGTGAACTCCATGGCCAGCAACCTCACCAACCAGGTCCGCAACATCGCCGCTGTGACCACCGCCGTCGCCAACGGCGACTTGTCCCGCAAAATCACCGTCGATGTGCGCGGCGAAATCCTGGAGCTCAAGAACACCATCAACACGATGGTGGATCAGCTCAATTCGTTCGCATCGGAAGTGACCCGCGTGGCGCGCGAAGTCGGCACCGAAGGTATCCTCGGCGGCCAGGCGCAAGTGCGGGGCGTTGCCGGCGTCTGGAAAGATCTTACCGATAACGTGAATTCGATGGCCGCGAACCTCACCACCCAGGTCCGCGGCATCGCCAAAGTCGTGACTGCGGTGGCGAACGGCGATCTGAAACGGAAGCTCGCTCTCGAAACCAAGGGCGAAATCGCCGAACTGGCCGACACCATCAACGGCATGATCGACACGCTGGCGGTGTTTGCCGACCAGGTGACCAGCGTGGCGCGCGAGGTGGGTATCGAAGGAAGTCTCGGCGGCCAGGCACGCGTGCCCGGCGCGGCCGGCATCTGGCGCGATCTTACCAACAACGTGAACCAGTTGGCCGCGAACCTCACCACGCAGGTCCGCGCCATCGCCGAAGTCGCCACCGCCGTGACCAAGGGCGACTTGACGCGATCCATCGCCCTCGATGCGCAGGGCGAAATGGCCGCCTTGAAGGACACGATCAACGAAATGATCACCAACCTCAAGGAGACCACGCGCAAGAACACCGAGCAGGACTGGCTCAAGACCAACGTCGCGCGGTTCACTCGATGGTGCAGGGCCAGCGCGACCTGCTCACCGTCTGCAAACTGGTGCTCTCGCGAGCTTGCGCCGCTGGTCAACGCGCAGCAGGGCATCTTCTACATCAACGACGCGCCGCGAAGGCGAAGAACCCATCATGAAGCTGTTCGCGAGCTATGCGTATCGCGAACGCAAGACCGTCGCCAACCGATTCCACGCCGGCGAAGGGACTGGTGGGACAGTGCGCTCTCGAAAAAGAGCGCTTCGTCCTGACCAACGTCCCGAACGATTACATCAAGATCAGCAGCGGCCTGGGCGAAGCGACGCCGCTCAGCATCGTCGTCCTGCCGGTGCTGTTCGAAGGGCAGGTCAAGGCCGTCATCGAACTGGCATCCTTCCACCAGTTCAGCGATATTCACCTCGCCTTCCTCGATCAGCTCACGGAATCGATGGGCATCGTGCTCAACACCATCGCCGCCACCATGAGAACGGAAGAGCTGCTGAAGCAATCGCAGGCGCTGGCTGAAGAGCTGCAGAGCCAGCAATCGGAGTTGACCAATACCAACAAGCGCCTCGAAGCAGCAGGCCAACACCCTGCAGGCATCCGAAGAACTGCTGAAGAACCAGCAGGAGCAGTTGCAGCGCACCAACGCCGAATTGCAGGAAAAAGCCCGCCTGCTCGCCGAACAGAAGACGGAAGTGGAGCGGAAGAACCGCGAAGTGGAGCAGGCCAAGGGCGCGCTGGAGGAAAAGGCCGAGCAGTTGGCGCTCACTTCCAAATACAAGTCGGAATTCCTCGCCAACATGTCGCACGAGCTGCGCACGCCGCTCAACAACCTGCTGATTCTGGCGAAGATGCTGGCGGAAAATGCGGAGAGCAATCTCAACACCAAGCAGGTGAAGTTCGCCGAAACCATCCACTCCTCCGGCACCGACCTGCTCTCGCTCATCAACGACATTCTCGATCTCTCGAAGATCGAATCGGGCACCGTCACTGTGGAACCGAACGATGTCAGGCTCGACGACATGCGCGATTACGTCACACGCAACTTCCGCCACGTGGCCGATGGCAAAGGCCTCGAATTCAACGTCGAACTAAGCCCCGACCTGCCGACGAACTTTCACCACCGATGTGAAACGCCTGCAGCAGGTGCTCAAGAACCTGCTCTCCAACGCGCTCAAGTTCACCGAGCGCGGCAAGGTGTCGATGCGCATCACTCGCGCGGCGAACGGCTGGCGACCGGACAATCCCGCGCTCGCCAACGCCGATGGCGTCATTGCCTTCTCGGTGGAGGATACCGGCATCGGGATTCCCGCCGACAAACAGCGCATCATCTTCGAATCGTTCCAGCAAGCGGATGGAACCACCAGCCGCAAATACGGCGGCACCGGCCTTGGGCTCTCCATCAGCCGCGAAATCGCGCGCCTGCTGGGCGGCGAGATCCGGCTGCACAGCGTCCCCGGCGACGGGCAGCACCTTCACGCTCTTCCTGCCGCAAACCTACGCCAGCACGCATCGAGCCGATGGGCGCGGGCCCGACGGTGCGTTCGGCCGCAGGCACCGAGCCGATCGTCGCCGGAGCGCGGCTGAAGCCGTCGCTGCTCGCGCGGGTCGATCAGGAAGACGACCGCGAAACCATCGCGGCCCGGCGACCGTGTGGTGCTGGTGATCGAGGACGACCCAACTTATTCCCGCATCGTGCTCGACGCCGCGCACGACGCGACTACAAGGTGCTGCTCGCCACGCCGCGGCGATATGGGCCTCGCCATGGCGCGCAAGTTCCGCCCTATGGCGGTGGTGCTCGATATCGGTCTGCCCGATACCACGGGCTGGGCCGTTCTCGATCAGTTCCAGCACGATCCCGACCTGCGCCATATCCCCGTCCACATGCTTTCCATTTTCGAGGACCGGCGTCGCGGCCTTTCGCTGGGCGCGGCGTCTTACTTCCGCAAAGTGGAAGGACGCGAGGTGCTTGAAAATCGTGTTCGAGCGCGTGAAGCAGACCGCCGAAAAACGCGCCTGCGAAATCCTGGTGGTCAACGCCGGCGACGATCTGCGGCGCGATATGGAAAATGTTGCCGTTCTCGAGGGCGTCGATGTCACCTACGCGGCCTCGGCGGTAGAGGCCCTCGACAGCGTTCAGAATCCACGCAGCTACGATTGCGTTGTGGTGGGCGCGGGCGAATCTGAAGTCTCCGCGGCCGACTTGCTGGTGGAATTGCAAAAAGCATCGAGCCGCGATCTCGAACTGATCGCTTATACGCCGGAGGAGGGGCCGCCTGCAGGATCTCAGCCTGGCGCCGTTCCGCGAAGGCACCATCGTGCGCTCGGTCGATTCCGCCGACCGGTTGCTGCGCGAAGTCGACCCGCCTGCTCCACATCCCCGAAAGCGCGCTGCCCGAGTATCAAAGCGGCGCAAGCTGGAAAAGCTGCGGCAGAACGATCACGAACTGGTGGGCAGCCGGTGCTGATCGTCGACGACGACGTGCGCAATATCTTCGCTCTTGACCAGCATCCTGGAGCGCCATCAGATCCAGGTAGTTCATGCCGAAAACGGCCGCGCGGGAATCGAATTGCTGGCGCAATCGCCGGAGATCGATATCGTGCTTGATGGACATCATGATGCCCGGCATGGATGGATACGAAACCATCCGCTCCATCCGCGAGGTGGATGCCTTGCGCGATCTGCCCATCATCGCGGTGACCGCAAAGGCCATGAAGGGCGACCGCGAGAAATGCATCGAATCCGGGCGCATCCGATTACATCGCCAAGCCAGTGGATCTCGATCAGCTCTTCTCGCTGATGCGCGTATGGACGCACGACCGGCGGCATAAGAAGGCCTCTAGCACCGGCGTAACGGTATGAATGCAGTGGGCTGCCAACGATTCCTCAACGGGTACAGTAGCTTCCGCCGAGCCGGTGAAGATCCTGCTGGTGGACGATCAGCCGGATAATCTCCTCTCGGCGGAGGCGGTGCTTGAAATTCTCGGCGAAGAGATTGTCAAGGCGGAGTCCGGCCGCGAAGCGTTGCGCCAGCTTCTGGAGCACGATTTCGCCGTGATCGTGCTCGACGTCATGATGCCCGATATGGACGGCTTCGAAACCGCCGCGCTCATTCGCGAGCGCGAGCGCTCGCGGCACACGCCCATTATCTTTCTGACCGCGCTTGGGCGCAGCGAAGAGCACATTCGCCGCGGATACACTTTGGGCGCGGTAGATTATCTCACCAAGCCCTTCGTGCCCGAGATTCTGCGCACCAAGGTGAGCGTGTTCGTGGAACTGCACCGCAAGTCGGCTTTGCTGCGGTATCAATCTCAACAGCTCGAGCGGCAGAACCTGGAATTGCAAGAAGCCATTCAGCGAAGCTGGCGCGCGGAAGAGGAGATCAAAGCCCTGAACCGGCACTTGGAGCGCCGCGTCGGCGAACTGGATGATCTCAATCGCGAACTCGAAACCTTCAGCTACACCGTCTCGCACGACCTGCGCGGTCCCCTCAGCCGTATCTCGGGGTTTAGCCGGGCGCTGCTCGAATCTCATCGCGACCAACTCGACGATCAAGGCCGGCTTTATCTCAACCGCATCGACCATTCGTCGCGCCGCATGAACGAACTCGTGGAAGACCTGCTCTCGCTTTCACGCGTGACCCGCGTCGAGATGACCCGGCAAATCGTGGATCTGAGCGGAATCGTACGCTCCATCGCTGCCGAACTGATGTCGCGCGATCCTGGGCGGGCGGTGGAGTTTGTCATCGCCGAGGGCGTGCATGCCTGGGGCGATCCCGATTTGCTGCGCGCGGCTCTGCTCAACCTGCTGGAGAATTCGTGGAAGTTCACGCGCAAGCACGCCCGTGCGCGCATCGAATTCGGCGTGATGGAAACCCCCAGAGGCCACACCTACTTTTTGCGCGACGATGGTGCGGGATTCGACATGGCGCAAGCGGGCCGGCTATTCAGCCCCTTCCAAAGGCTGCACAAGGATTCGGATTTTGAAGGTACCGGCATCGGTCTCGCAACCGTGGAGCGCATCGTGCACCGGCATGGCGGCCACATATGGGCGGAAGGCGAGATGGAGAGCGGCGCGGTATTCTACTTTATGTTGAGCCAGGAGGTAAAGCAATGAGTCAAGCAGCGGTTCAACTCGAGGCCATGACATTAAACGTCCTGATCGTGGAGGATTCCGAAGAAGACGCCGATTTGATCATCATGGAGCTTAAACGCGGCGGCTTCAACCCCCATTTCCGCCGTGTAGAGAACGCCGAAGGCATGCTGCGCGCGCTGGACCAAGGTCCCTGGGATTTGGTGCTTTCCGATTTTTCCATGCCTCACTTCACCATGACCGAAGCTCTGGCGCTGGCCCAGCAGCGTGGGGCCGACTTGCCCTTCGTGATCGTTTCGGCCACCATCGGCGAGGAAGCTGCCGTAGAGGCCATGAAGGCCGGCGCCCACGACTACGTGTTGAAACATAGGCTTGGCAGGCTGGTCCCGGCGATTCGGCGCGAACTGCGAGAGTCGGAGATGCGGCGCGAACGCCGTCAGTTGGAAGATCGCCTACGGCGCGCGCAGAAGCTCGAAAGCCTCGGGCTGCTGGCGGGAGGCGTCGCTCACGATTTCAACAATCTTCTCACCGGCATTTTGGGCAATGCGAGCCTGGCGCTCGATTTGACGTCGCCGGTTGTCCCCGTCGCGGAAATGCTGCGCGACATCATCCGCGCCAGCGAGCGCGCGGCCGATTTAACCCGCCAGTTGCTGGCATACGCGGGCAAGGGCAATTTCGTAATCGAGCCCGTGAACATCTCAACGCTGGTGCGGGAAATCAGCGAGCTGATTCGCTCGTCGGCGCCGCGCAACGTCGCGCTGGAGCTCGAACTTCAGCCGGACGTACCGCCCATCGAGGCCGATGCCACACAGATGCAACAACTGGTGATGAATTTGATCCTGAACGCCGCCGAGGCCACCAGCGACCGCTCCGGCGAGGTACGCGTTACAACGGGACTCCGCACCATCGCTCCCGGCGACCCCGTCGCGATATACCGTCCCGATCCGCCTGCTCCCGGCAACTACGTCACCGTGCAGATTTCCGACGATGGCTGCGGCATGACCGAAGCGGTCCAGGCGCAGATCTTCGATCCCTTCTTCACCACAAAGTTCACCGGCCGCGGACTCGGTTTATCCGCCGCTTTGGGGATTGTGCGCAGCCACCGTGGAGCTATCAGCGTGGAAAGCGGGGAAGGAGCCGGCAGCACGTTCACTGTGCTCCTGCCGGCTCTTGACGAGGCGGCGCTTAAGCCGGCTGAACCGGTTCCAGCCGAGGATGAGCCCGGCGTTACGGCCGCCGGGGCAATCCTCATTGTGGACGACGAAGATGTAGTACGCCGCGCAGCGCGCGCAACCCTCGAACATTTCGGACACACCGTGTTCGAAGCTTCCAGCGGAAGGGATGGCGCCGATCTCTTCAGCCGGCTGCATGACCGAATCTCCGCCGTGCTTCTCGATCTGACCATGCCCCGCATGGACGGTCACGACGTGTGGGGTTACATTCGCCGCATCCGCCCCGATATGAAGATCATCATTTCGAGCGGGTTCGAGGAACAGGACGCGATGAAGCAATTCTCCGAGGATCCCGGCCTGTTGTTCTTGAAGAAGCCATTCACCGCGGCCGCCCTCGGGAGCAAAGTCCGCGAGGCGCTCGAGCGTAACTAAGTTATCGCCGGGCGCGGTTACTGCGGCGCCTTCTCTACGTGAAACCAATCGTAATCGGCGTATCCATGTTCCGCGGCCGCGCCGCTGCGAACCGCGAACAGCCCGGTCTTAGCGCCGATCCATCTGCCCTTCCTGGCTTGGAACGGCTCGCCGATGACGCTGAAGGCTGCGCCGTCCAGGCTATAGCTGAATTCGCACATCGCGTCGCCGGTGACCCGCACCCGGAAATAGAAATTGGGGCCACTGACCGGTTGCGGCGTCGATTCCCGCTCCGCGCCGCCTGAATCCGCGCGTTTGCAAACGGTCTGCGAGACAACCAGCGCGTCGCCTTTCCGCTTCACGGAGACGTAGGCGTAATCCGAACCCATCACCACGAGGCCCGTCTTATCCGTATCGGCAAGAGCGTAGAACGTCACCTTGGCGGTCGCCATGAATTCGGGCGCCGGGAACTTCTGGAGAAGTAGATTGGGAACCTCCCACAAGTTTCTTGCGGCCTCCGGCATTGGCATGTCATAAAGCCGCAAAACGCCCATTGCCGGAGCAGGGAAGGCCCAGCCGGATTTTGGATTTGCCTGCCATTGCCATTGCGGCCCTAGCGTGGAGCCGCTGAACTCATCCGATTCCACCGGCGTCATAATCGGAGACGCGTGGGCCACAGCCGGCTTCTTGTGTGTGAGCACGGGTTCGCCGTTCTCGCCGATCACCGGCCAATCGTCCACCCATTTCATCGGTTGTAAGTGGAGAATTCGCCCGTAGGCGTCTTTATCCTGAAAATGGAGAAACCACGATTCACCCGACGGCGTATCGACCCATGCGCCCTGGTGTGGCCCATTCACGGCTGTCTGTCCCCGCGCCAGAACCACCCGCCGTTCATAGGGGCCGTAGACCTGGTGCGACCGCAAGGCCAACTGCCACCCCGTGGGCACGCCGCCGGCTGGCGCGAAGATATAGTAATACCCGTTGCGCTTATAGAACTTCGGACCTTCGAGGGTGGGGTCCTGGGCGTGGCCGTCGAAAACCACCACCCCGCCATCCAGCAGCTTCGATCCATCCGGGCTCATGCGGCTGACAATGAGTGTGCTCTTCATTCCCGAGCGGCTGGCCGCTACGCCGTTGACGAGATACGCAGTGCTGTCGTCGTCCCATAGCGGGCACGGATCGATCCAGCCTTTGGCGTCCTTGATCAGCAGTGGCGCGGACCATGGGCCGGCAGCGTTCTTCGCCTTCACCATGTAAATGCCGTAGTCGGGATCGGGATAGAAGATATAGAATTCGCCCGCATGGAAACGAATCGCCGGGGCCCAGGCGCCGTTACCGTGTTGCGTCGTGCTGAAGACGTCGTAGGGCGGCTGGGCCGCGTAAACGTGAGCCAGTATCTCCCAATTGACCAGATCCTTGGAGTGCAGGATAGGCAAACCGGGCACGGCGTCGAAGCTGGAGGAGACAAGATAGTAGTCTTCACCCACCCGAATAGCATCCGGATCGGAGTAGTCGGCGTAAAGGATAGGATTTTGGTAAGTGCCGTCGCCGCGATCGGCTACCCAGACCTTGCTCATATATGGTTTGCCGGACTGTGCGGCGAGCGACCAGGCAATCGCGATCAGCGTGACCATCGCTCGGCGCACTACTTCACCTCGCGATAGCGGAAACAACTTACTAAGTGGTCGTTCACCATGCCAGTGGCTTGCATGAACGCATAACATATGGTTGAGCCGACAAAGGTAAAGCCGCGCTTGGCGAGGTCTTTGGCCATCGCGTCGGACTGCTCCGTTCGCGCCGGAAGTTCCGCCATCTCGCGCCAGCGATTCTGCAGCGGTTTTCCTCCCACGAGGCTCCAAACGTAAGCGTCGAAGCTGCCGAACTCTTTCTGGACGGCCAGGAAGGCCTGAGCATTGCGAACAGCCCCGCGGACCTTGAGACGGTTGCGCACGATGCCTTCGTTTTCGAGCAGCGCCAGGATTTTGGCCTCATCGTAGCGGGCCACCTTACGCGGGTCGAAACGGTCGAACGCGGCGCGGTATGCAGGGCGTTTTTTCAAGATCGTGATCCAACTCAGGCCTGCTTGCGCGCCTTCGAGAATGAGCAGTTCAAACAGCGCCCGATCGTCATGTTGCGGCATGCCCCATTCCGCGTCGTGATAAGCAATAGAAAGCTCGTCGCTCGCCCATGTGCAACGTTTGGGCGTGGGCGTTCGGGCGGTGGTTGAAGGCAAAATGGACTCCCGAGGGCGATTGTAGCTCAGGAGTTCTGGTTTGGATGAAACCGGTCCAGAACCGCGGTTTCAAATAGTTCCACGCGCTCAAAGACAACGTCATTTGTAATGAACGCGGTTGCCTCGCCTCTGATTGCCGTCGCCGCCTGCAGGGCATCCGGTGACCTCAGGCGATGCTTGGCGCGGAGGCGCGCAGCGATGTCTGCTATTTCGAGAGTCGGCGCCATCCAATCGAGGCGGGGGTAGACGCTCAAGGAGCGCGTAAAAGCGATTGGCGCTCCTCGCTTGAATCGCGATATGGCTGAACGAGGACTTCCATCATCGTGATGGTCGACGTCACCGCGGAATGGCTTGGCCTCTCTAGCCATTCAAAGACTGCGTCAGCTAGGGCAACATACCGTGGGTTGGCCCCGATCTGCGCCCGCGCCCATCCCGCGAATCGCGGCGCGGAATTTCGCTGGCTTCTGCAGCACGATCACGCGGTCGCCGCAGACCGACACCAATACCTTGTCGCCGGCTCTAAGATGCAGTGCCTCGCGAGCCTCGCGGGGAATCACAATCTGGTTCTTGGCGGAAATGGTAGCCTCAGGCATCGCTTTACGTTTTAGCAGAAGTAAAGCGGCCTCGCTACCTCGCACTTAACCCGCCCATGCAGATGTACTTCGAATTCTGATATTCCTCCAAGCCTTGGCGCGCCCCCTCGTGTCCAAAGCCCGATTCCTTGATGCCGCCGAAAGGCGCGACCTCGGTAGAGAAGATACCTTCGTTGACGGAGACCATTCCATATTCAAGCGCCTCGCTCACACGCCAGATGCGACCTACGTCACGCGCGTATAGATAAGCTGCAAGACCAAACGGAGTTGAATTGGCAAACCGGATCGCCTCGGCCTCATCGGCGAAACGAAACAGGGGCGCCACTGGTCCGAAAGTCTCTTCGTTCGCAATCTTCATATCGGGAGTGACGCCGGTGAGCACGGTCGGTTCGTAGAAGGTCTGGCCCAGCGCGTGGCGTTTGCCGCCTGTGACAGCTGTGGCCCCCATGGCCAGCGCATTGCCGACGTGCTCTTCTACCTTCGCCACCGCGCGCTGGTTGATCAGCGGACCCTGTTCCGAATCGCCCGATGCCGCCGCACCGATCCGCAAGCGCTTTACCGCCGCGGAAAGCTTCTCGGCGAAAGCGTCGTAGACCCCGTCCTGCACCAGGATACGATTGGCGCAGACGCAGGTCTGCCCTGTGTTGCGGAACTTCGATATCATCGCGCCCTTCACGGCCTCGTCGAGATCGGCGTCGTCAAATACGAGGAATGGCGCATTGCCGCCCAGTTCGAGCGAGACACGCTTGAGCGTCTCGGCCGATTGCTCCATCAGGCGCTTCCCCACTGCGGTGGAACCCGTGAACGAGAGCTTGCGGACTCGCGAATCCCGCATCCAAGCCTCCGCCACTTCGGGCGTTCGCGCGCGCGATGCCGTCACGACATTGATTACTCCCGCCGGAACGCCAGCTTCCTCCGCCAGCGCAGCCGCCGCCAGCGAGCTTAGCGGGGTGTCCTCGGCAGGCTTCGCCACCACGGTGCATCCGGCGGCCAAGGCCGGGGCGATCTTGCGGGTCAGCATCGCCAGCGGAAAATTCCACGGCGTGATGGCGGCGCAGACACCCACAGGCTCCTTCACGACGAGCAACTTGCGGCCACGTACGGTCTCCGGGATCACCTCGCCGTACGCGCGCTTGCACTCTTCCGCGAACCACTCGACGAACGAGGCCCCATAGGCAACTTCGCCGCGGCTTTCGGCGAGCGGCTTGCCCTGTTCGAGCGAAATGAGACGCGCCAGATCCTCCTGGTTGGCAATCAGCGCGGCAAACCACGCTTTGAGCACGCCCGCACGTTCCTTCGCCGGACGCACCTTCCATTCGACGAACGCGCGCTCCGCAGCGTCCACCGCCGCTAGCGCCTCCGCCGCGCCACAATCCGGCACGCACGCGAGTTGCGATCCATCGGCGGGGTTCGTGACGGCGAAGCAACCGCCATCCGACGCGGCCACCCGCGCTCCACCGATCATCGCCCGGTTAACAATCAAATCTTCACGTTGCAGTTTCATAGTCAGGCCTTCTGTAGAGTGACAATGGCTTGCGCCTCCGCCGAGCGGCCTTCGCCCACCGGCCCCACTCTTTCCGCCGTCTTGAATTTCACCGAGACGGCGTCGAGTGCGAGGCCCAGCGCGCCGGCCAGTTGTTCGCGAATCGCCAGGCGGTAGTCCTTCAGCTTGGGCCGCTCCAGGATCACGGTGGAATCCACGTTCACGATGGCGTAGCCTTGCGCTTCCGCCAGCTCGCGGGCGTGGCGCAGGAAGACCAGGCTGTCGCAGCCCTTCCAGCGCGGGTCGGTATCGGGAAAGTGCATGCCGATGTCGCCCAGCGCGGCGGCGCCCAGAATGGCGTCGGTGATGGCGTGCGCGAGCACGTCGGCATCGGAATGGCCTTCCAGGCCGAATTCGCAGGGAACGGTGACGCCGCCCAGAATCAGCGGCCGGCCGGGCGCGATGCGATGCACGTCCCAGCCCAGGCCGGTGCGGATCATCGATTCCTGCGAGACGGCCTTCGCGGCGCCGTTCCGCGCCAGGAACAGATGGGCCAGATCCATGTCGCCGGGCTTGGTGATCTTGATGTTGCGGTCGCTGCCCAGCACCACGCTGACTTCGACGTCCAGCCGCTCGACCAGGCTGGATTCGTCGGTGCCCAGTGAAGCCGTCGCGCTGCGCGGCGTCGAAGGCGCGCTTCAGCAGGTCGTAGCGGAAGACCTGCGGCGTCTGCGCCAGCACCAGCTTCTCGCGCTGGAGCGTGCCGCGGATCTTGCACGTGACCCGTGCCCTGCGTGACCTGCTTCACCGTATCCACCGCCGGACACGCCGACGATGGCCGCGCCGGTCGCGGCCGCTTCGTCGAAGACTTTGTGGATGGTCTCGAGATCGATGAACGGCCGCACGGCGTCGTGCACCGCGACCAGTTCCGTATCCGGGCGCGAGCGCAGCCAGCGCATTCTCCACCGATTCCTGGCGGCTGTTGCCGCCTTCCACCACGCGCACACGGTCTCGCTGGGAACTCTGCGCCGGCAAGCATCTCCGCCACCCATTCGATATCTTCGCGCGCGCACCGCGACCACGATTTCGCTCACGCGATCGATAGCGGCGAACTTGCGCACCGTGTGCATCAGAATCGGCGAGCCTTCGAGCAGCATGAACTGCTTGCGGCTGGTGCCGGTCTTTTCGGCGGCGGCGCGGCCCATGCGGGTGCCCAGGCCCGCGGCGGGCAGTATGACGGCGACTTTCATGCGACGCTACGATTCTATCGTGGTTTTCTCGGCCGCGACGGCGCTCCGATCGGCTGCGGATCGCTCTTGCGCATCGGCCGCTCGTGCCGTTCGCGCGCCGGCCGCGGCGTGACACGCGCTCGTCGAACTTGCCGAAGATCATCTTGCCGGCGGTGGTCTGCAGCACGCTGGTGACGGAGATATCGATGGTCTTCGAGATCATCTTCTTGGCGTTGTCCACCACCACCATGGTGCCGTCGTCCAGATAGGCCACGCCCTGGTTGTACTCCTTGCCTTCCTTCAGGATGAAGACGCGCATGGTCTCGCCGGGCAGCACGATGGGCTTCAGCGAGTTGGCCAGCTCGTTGATGTTCAGCACCTCGACGCCGTGCAGCTGCGCCACTTTATTCAGGTTGAAATCGTTGGTGACGACTTTGCAGTCGAAGACCTTGGCCAGCTCGATCAGCTTCATATCGACTTCGCGCACGTGCGGGAAATCCTCTTCGACGATCTGGACGTTGAGGTGCGCCATCTTCTGGATGCGCTGCAGAATATCGAGCCCGCGGCGGCCGCGGTTGCGCTTCATCGAATCGGCGGAATCGGCCACCAGTTGCAGTTCGCGCAGCACGAACTGCGGGATCACCAGCACGCCATCGAGGAAGCCGGTCTCGGCGATATCGGCGATGCGGCCATCGATGATCACGCTGGTATCGAGGATCTTGAACGACTTCTTCGACGTTTTTTCGCCGCCGAACATGCCGCCCAGCGCCGCCAGGTTCAGCATGTCGCCCTTCTTGGCGCCGACGATCAGGCCGACATAGGTCATCAACAGCAGCAGGCAGACCTGCAGGAAGGGCTCAGGCGTACGCTTTGCTGACGACCAGCGACATCAGAAAAGCGCCGAGAATTCCGAGAATGGAGCCAAAAGCCGCGCCGATCAGGCGCTTCAGGCTGACTTTCTCCAGCCGGATTTCGAAGAAGACGATGCCACAGCCGATTACGAATCCGCCGCCGCCCGCAACCGCGGGATCGAGGCCGAACGGATGCAAAGCGTAGGCGGAAATAGCTAGAACGAGAACAAAGATTGCGCGAATAATTGCCAGGTCGAGCAAGAAGGTACCCCCATTTGTATCGGGAAACTCAATTATTGCCGTCGGTTACGATTGTACGGCGATGGGCCGCGCCAAGAGTATATCACCGATCATATCCGTTATACTCACAGAGTGATGGAATTGAAAGTCTGCAAGTTTGGAAACTCGCACGGCGTGATTCTCCCAAAGGACATCCTTGACCGTTCGCAACTGGCCGACGGAGATACGCTGGCAGCTTCCGAAACTCCCGATGGGCTATTGCTTTCTCCATCAGATCCAAAGTTCGCGCGGACCATGGAAGGGTTCGAGCGCGTTCGTCGCTGTTACCGACAAGCGTTACGTGAACTCGCGAAATGACCGGGATTGTATGGCTTGACGTCCGCGAAATTCGTACCATTCACTTGGAACTGCTTACCGAAACACGGCGGTATGCCGGGGATTCGCGACGAGGGGCTGCTCGAATCGGCGCTGGCTCGTCCGAGAAACCTCGCTGCTTACGGAACGCCGTCCCTCGCAGAGTTGGCAGGATCCTACGGATTCGGCCAAGAACCACGCAATTGTCGACGGAAATAAGCGGATCACATTGGCCGCGATCGCGATCTTTCTCGATGTCAACGGGCACGAGTTGGTAGCGTCCCAGTCCGACGCTGTCGAGATCATCCTTGGCGTTACCGCAAGCCAGGTAAGCGAGGCAGAGTCGGCATCCTGGATCCGAAGGAACTCGCGAAAGATCGATTTGCAATAACGACTTTCCTGACGCCCTCTCAGAGACTGGGCAAAAAATCGCCCGCTACTCCGTCTTCGCGAACCGTTTAAAGAAGCTGTCCTTGTACCATTCCGGCCGCGCCGGGCCATTCGCCACCCGCTCGAGCAGCGTCGCAATGACGTGGTCGAACTTCGCCGCCGCTTCCTTGTCCACGGGCTGCTTCAGGTCGTCGCTCGGCTTGTGATAAACGTCGCGCACCCAGTTGCGGCGGGTGGTTTCGTCGGGCGATCCCTTCTCGTAGCCGAACTTAAAGGCTAGGGCTGGAATTCCCTCTTTGATGAAGCTGTATTGATCGCTGCGGATGAAACGGTTCTGCTCAGGCTCCTGGTCGGACTGAACCTTTACGCCGAGCGATTCGGCCGCGGCGCGAACCTCATCACCCAAGGTCGATTCCGTCAATCCCTGCACTTCGATCACCTTCAATGGGTAAAGAGGCAGGAACATATCGAGATTGATGTCGGCCACAATGGCGCTACGCGGAACCGTGGGATGGGCCGCGAAGTAGTGCGAGCCCAATTCGCCCTTCTCTTCGCCTGCCAGCGCTATGAAAACGACCGAGCGCTTCAGCTTGGCCTTGGACGATGCCATCAGGCGTGCGATCTCGATTACCGAGGCGACGCCCGATGCGTCGTCCATGGCGCCGTTATAAATGGAATCGCCGTTGATCGCGCGGCCCACGCCGAGATGATCGAGGTGCGCCGACATGATGACGTATTCGCTCTTGAGTTTCTTGTCCGATCCCGGAAGAATGCCGACTACGTTCGGCGCCACAAACGCTTCGTGCTTCACCGCGGCCTTGACGTGCAGCATGCCTTTGAGGTCGAACGCCGGCATGGGTTCGTTGGCTCGCGCGGCCTTTTGCAGCTCTTCGAACGTACGGTCTGCACCATCGAAAAGCTTCGCCGCGCCTCGGGCGGTGAGCGTGATTGCGACCTGCTGCCCGGCGGAATCCTGCAACGCGGCCTCGGCGAGGGAAACCGACGGAGCCGGCGGACCACCACGTCCGCCGCGGCCTCCAGCATTTCCTCCCGCTGCCGGCGGAGTTTCGCCCGCTGTCGACTCGGCGGGTTGCGTAGCGTTTCCGCCGCCGCCTCCATTACCCCCGCGGCCCCCGGCGTTGATTGTGGCAACGCCGATCGCGCCTGCGCGCTTCAACGCGGCCCAACGCTCCCCGCCCGATTGGTAGTGCGACATCAGATTTCCAGGCACGCCCGGCACGGTCCCGCCGCTGAAGTACACCGCGATCTTGCCGTGCAGATCGACGCCCTTCAGATCGTCGATATTATTTTCGGGGATTACGAAGGCATGGCCCACGAAGGCCATCGGCGCGTCTACATCGGGGGAAACATCGGCGCGCGTGGTGATGTTGGCGTCGGCGCCGAGCGTTAGTGGCTGCGTGGCGCCGTCGCGCGTCAATTCGAGGCTCGATTGTTCCTGTTCCAGCGTCCGCCATTCAAATGGTATCGGCTGCTGATAGGCCGAAGTGCCGCCGGGCTTCAATCCAATCCGTTCGAACTCGCCGGAGACATACTCCACCGCTTTGCGGTAGCCCTCTTTGCCGACCTCACGCCCTTCCAGCTTGTCATCTGCGAGGAATGTGATGTGCGCCCACCAGCGGTTGCCCTCCGCCGCATAGTCGGCCGCGAAAAGAGAAGCCGCGGCGAGGAGCAAAATGACCATTCGATTCATAAAGTATGTTATAGCACCCGCGCGATATCGCCTGGCATAGGCGAGGATGGCTCCGAAGTCGAAGAAGCTGCAATGAAAGCAGCCCTCCGGCGCTTTATTCAAGCCCCCTCGAATTCTTATCCTACGGCTTCTGGCTTCTTTTTTTCAGATCTGTTAATCTGACTCAAATTATGAGTCTGTTGGGGCAGGATTTCCGTTACGGGGTTCGCCTGCTCGCCAAATCGAGGGGATTTACCTCGATTGCGCTTGCCACGCTCGCGTTGGGTATAGGGGCGGCTGTTTCCATCTTCAGTGTTGCCGACGCGGTGATGTTCAAGGCGCTGCCGTTTCGCGATCCCGATCGCGTTGTCGTGGTCTATGAGAAAAATCCGGCGCTCGGGCGGTTTCGCATGTCGGCGGCGGTGGCCAACTTTCGCGACTGGCGGCAGCAATCGCACACGCTGGAGGGCATTGCCGCCATCTTCGACGCCCGCGTGAACCTGACTGGCGGTCCGAACGGCCACATCGAGCCCGAAGAACTCAAAGCCGAACGTATCTCGGCTGGTCTGCTCCCGATGCTCGGTGTCCAGCCGATTCTCGGACGCGTTTTCCGTTCCGAGGAAGACCGGCCGGGACACTACAACTTCGCGATGCTGAGCCAATCTTTGTGGGAGCGGAAGTTCGGGGCGGACCCGGCAATTGTGGGCAAGAACATCCGCTTGCGCGATCAACCATACAATGTGGTGGGCGTAATGCCGGCCGGGTTCAGCCTGTTCGAGCCCGGCGTGGATATTTATGTTCCTCTCGGGCTGAATGCGAACGATCCCCGCATGGCGGCCTCGCGCATGCTGACGGTGATTGCGCGTCTAAAGCCCGGCGCGACTCTCGACCAGGCGAAGAGTGAGATGGATGGCATCGGCGCGCAACTTGAAACTGCAAATCCCACGCTGGACCACGGATGGCGCCCCAACCTGTTTCCAGTTCAGGATGAGATGATCGGCAAAGCGCGCGACTCAACGTGGGTATTGCTGGGAGCCGTTGGTCTTCTATTGTTGATGGCGTGCGTCAACGTGGCCAATTTGCTGCTCGCGCGCGGCGCGGTCCGGCAGCGCGAGATTGCCATCCGATCGGCGGTAGGCGCGGGTCGCGGGCGGTTGGTATCGCAGTTCCTGGTGGAAAGCGCAATTCTGGCGTTGTGTGGCGGGGCGTTGGGTTTGCTGCTGGCGCGCGGCGCGGTGTTCCTGGTTTCGCGCCTGGGCCCGGCGAGCATTCCCCGGTTGACAGAGGCGCGTGTGGATGGCCGTCTGCTTCTCTTTGCGCTCGCGGTTTCTGTGCTGACCGGTATTCTGTTTGGCATCGCGCCCGCTCTGCAGGGGTCGCGGCAAAATGTGAGCGCAGCACTGATGGAAGGCGGACGCAGCGGAACCACGGGGCGATCGGCGCGCTGGCTGCGCAGCGGACTGGTGGTGGCGGAGATCGCGCTGGCGCTTGTCCTGCTGATCGGCGCAGGCCTGCTGATGCGTGGGTTCGAACGCCTGCGCGCGGTCGATCCGGGCTTTCGGCCAGCCAACCTGCTGACCATGCGCGTTCCATTGGGCGGCGGGCGGAACAATGCTTACGAGCGCCGCGTGGCCTTCATCCAGCAATTGACGGATAAAATCGCCGCAATTCCCGGCGTGCTTTCGGCGGGAGCGGTGAACGCGCTGCCTCTCACCGGGCTTGGTAACGGATCGCTGTTCTGGATCGACGGCCGTCCCGTGCCGCCTCCTGAGCGCCGGCCGCTGGCGGCGACGCGAGGCGCGACGCCGGGATACTTCAAGACGATGGGCATCCCGCTGCTCGAAGGCCGGGCTTTCGACGCGCGCGATGCCGCCGCCGCGGCGCCGGTGGCAATTATCGATGAGACTTTGGCACGCCGATTCTGGCCGCAGGGAGGGGCGGTCGGCTCGCGGCTAATCACCGATGCTAACGATAATGTGGAGGAGATCGTCGGAGTAGTAGGCAAAGTCAAGCCCGACCGGCTGGACGGCGACGATTGGCCGACGATTTACATGCCGCACTCTCAAAAGCACGACCAGACCATGACCATCGTGGCGCGCACCGCCAACGCCCCGCTCTCCTCTGCCTCAGCGGCGTCGCGGGCGGTTCATACCCTCGATCCCGATCAGCCTGTAGCAGATGTCCAGACCATGAATGAAGTGGTGGACGACGCCGTGGCCGGCGCGCGTTTCAACACCGTGGCGCTCGATGTCTTCGCGGTGATCGCGTTTCTGCTGGCGGCGGTTGGAATTTACGGCGTCATCTCTTACAACGTTACGGCGCGGACCAATGAGATCGGGATCCGCATGGCGCTGGGCGCCGGCGGGCGCGATGTGCTTAAGCTGGTAGTCGGGCAGGGCGCGCGTCTGGCGGCTTTGGGCATTGCGATCGGTCTGGCGGCGGCCTATGAGCTGACAGGGCTGATGAAATCGATGCTGTTCGGCGTAAATCCGCGCGACTTCTTTACCTTCGCGACGATCGCGGTTCTGCTCGGCATGGTGGCTCTTGGAGCGAGTTACATCCCATCGAGGCGGGCCGTGGCGCTCGATCCGGTAGGGGCGCTTCGTCATGAATAGGAACGGCACGAGTAAGAACGGACAAAAATGATCACCCTGCGGAACGTCGAGAAGTTCTATGAAGGCGGCTACGGCCGCACCTACGTGCTGCGCCGCATCAGCGGCGAGATTAAGGAAGGCGAGTTTGTCACCATCATGGGCCCTTCGGGCGCCGGTAAATCGACGCTGCTGAGCATCCTCGGCATGCTCGACGGCGCCTGGACCGGCGAATTCGAATTCTTCGGCCACCAGGTGCACCGCATGAAGCCGAAGGAGCGTGTGGAGCTGAATAAGAAGTACATTGGCTTCGTGTTTCAAAGTTATCACCTGATCGATAACTTGACGGTTTATGAGAACCTGGATATTCCCCTCTCTTACCGAAACGTAAAAGGATCTGAGCGCGCGGCCATGGTGTGTGACGCGCTCGACCGCTTTCACATCGTAGGCAAGCGCGATCTTTATCCAAGCCAGCTTTCCGGCGGCCAGCAGCAACTTGTGGCCGTGGCGCGCGCGGTGATCGCGAATCCGAAACTGATTCTTGCCGACGAGCCTACGGGCAATCTGCATTCGAGCCAGGGCAAGGAAATCATGGAGCTTTTCAAAAAGCTCAACGACGAAGGAACTACTATCGTGCAGGTGACTCACTCGGTGGCCAATGCCGAATTCGGACATCGGATAATCAATCTGGCCGATGGATGGATCGTAGCCTGAGTTGGTCCCCCGGATCTCCACTTACTTTCGCCGCCGCCGCATGCTGCGATTCGCGGCGGAGTTGCGGATTACCGAGGAGACACGCGTGCTCGATATTGGGGGCACCCCGGAGTGCTGGGATTTACTACCCCTGCGTCCGCGCCTCACGCTGCTGAACACGCCGCGCGCCAAAGATGACTTGGCGGCCGCAGCCGAATGGGTGGCCGGCGATGGCCGCGCGCTGCCGTTTCGCGACGGCGCCTTCGACGTAGTGTTCAGCAACTCCGTGATCGAGCACGTTGGCGGCATCGAAAGCCAGCGGCGGTTTGCGAGCGAGGTCATGCGTGTGGGCCGGGCGTATTGGGTGCAGACGCCGAACCGCTGGTTTCCAGTGGAGCAGCATCTGCTCACTCCCCTGATTCACTGGCTGCCGCTTAGCTGGCAGCGCGCGCTAGTCCCGGCGTTCAACGTGTGGCAGATTGTAGCCCGGCCGTCCGAAGATCGCAGGCGCTTTTATATCGAGCATTACCTGCGCGACGTGCGGCTCGTAAGCGCATCCGAGTTGCGCGGGTTATTCCCGCGGGCGCGGGTGATTCGCGAACGATTTTGGGGCTGGACGAAATCGCTGGTGGCGCTGAACAGGCGCTGAAGCGTGTTAACGCCCGCGCCAACTCCTAACTGTTTACTCCGTCCGCCGTCAAACCGCCATAAGCCGCTTACCGGGCGGTTTTGCCGAATCATAATCTCGCAGACGCAAGCCCCTTTTGTGCGGCAGGGCTTCCGGCCTGCCGCCGGGCTTCCGCCCCGCGACTCGCGGAAATAGTAGTTGTCTCTCTATCTTGCGGAGACCCAGTAAGTCGCTTCCGGGCCGATAACTTATTAGCACTCCACGCACTAACAAACACTACGTAGCATGCGCAAGCCTCACACCGAGCCGCGACCGCAAGGGAGCGGTACTTACGTCCAACCAATCCGCACTTACTGACGGGCGTACTGCCGGACTCAATCACTTAGTAACCTTTTCACTCCTCCGGAGTATAAGTCTGCATGGGTATCACAGCCGTCCGCAGATTGCGGAAACATTTCGCTAAGACGGCGCTCACTATGTGCATTGCATTCCAGGGATTATCCCAGGAGCGCTCTTTGGACTATCTTGTCGAAGAAGGCCAGAGCCGCGAGGAGCACGGTGAGTTCGCCGAAGCCCAACGCTTGTTCCTCGAAGCGCTTCACCATGCGGAGCAGAATCCCTCGTCTCCACTGGTTGTCGCGGGATTGCTGGTCAACCTTGCTGCCGTGGAAGGTGAACAGGCGCATTACCTGGATGCCGAACGGCTTCTACTGCGCGCGCTTGGCCTCGCGCAGCGGACAGCCGGCCTCAAGAGCCCGGCCGTCGCCAGCGTCCTCTGGCACCTCATCGGCGTTTATGCGGACGCAGGCCGCCTGGCGCAGGCCGGCCCGCTGTTGCGCCAGTATCAGGCAATCGCCGGGCTGGGCTTCGAACCCGATTCGCTCGGCTACGCACAGAGTCTGGGGAATCTCGGCCGTATCTATCTGGCGCGGAACGACCTTCGCAAGGCGCTTTCTGTTTTTCAAAAGGCCGTAGAGATCGTAGAATTACATCGAGCGGGAAACGATATGCCGCTCATCCGCTCGTTACTTGACCGGGCCGCGGCGAGCGTCAGTCTCGGTCACACCGCCGATGCCCTCTCCGATATCGAACGCGCTCAGGCGATCGAATTAAATCTCCATGACCCACCACCGCAACTCGAAATCGATCTTCAAGTCACATGCGCTCTAGCATATACGCAGATGGCGCGCAGAGCCGAAGCGGAGACCTGTCTGAATAAGGCCCTGCAAATTTCGGAAGCTCATTATGGGCCCGACCATCCGGTTGTTGCTTTCGTGCTCCGAAACTGGGATACGATCCTGCGGAAGTTCGGCAGAAAGGCGGAAGCGTCAAAGTACCGGGAACGCGCCAGGCGGATCATGGCTGCGAATGTACATGCCAGCCAGTTAGGTCACAGCATTAACGCTTTCGTCCATTGAGAATCAACTGCAAAGTTGCCGCGTCGTAAATTGCCGGCGATTTGCACCGCCATGTGAACTGCGGTCTGCAATTGCAGAAATCGGTATAAAATGAACCCACCAGAGGACATCCGATGCGATTTCTTACGGCGTTTCCGATTTTCGCTGCAACTCTTTTCGCGCAGGGAGCCGGCTCCGTCCAGTTCCGCGATTGGAATCCGCCGCCTTCAAATGGCAAACCGGTCGCGCCGTGCAGCCAACTGCTAAGCCTGACCAGTTATGAGTTGTCCGTCATCACCGCGGTGGTGTTGCCCTCTACCACCAACGCGCCCGAGCATTGCCATGTGATGATGATGGCGCAGCCCGAGATCAACATCGAAGTCAATCTCCCGGCCAATTGGAACGGCCGCTTCTATATGTTCGGCAACGGCGGCTGGGCGGGCGAGTCGTTCGACGCCGCCGGCAGAATCGCAGAACCATGCTCGCGCGCTCCGCGCCGGATTCGCCACCGCCTCCACCGATACGGGCCACTCCGCCGCTCTCGAACCCGGGGCCAGCTTCGCGCTCAATCGCCAGAAGCTGCTCGATTACGGATTCCGTTCCCTGCATGTTACCGTCGAGGCCGCGAAGTTGCTCGTCCGCACTTACTACGGCGCGAATCCAACTAAGTCCTATTACGACGGCTGCTCGCAAGGAGGCCGCCAAGGGCTCACTTTTGCGCAACGTTTTCCCAATGACTTCGACGGTATCATCGCCGGCTCCCCCGCTCTCTATAACTCGGGCAATATGGTGGCTCGCGCCTATTGGATGCAAGGGATGAAGTCGAATCCATTCCCGGCCTCCAAGCTCGGCATGCTGGCGGACCGCGTTTACGAAAAATGCGACGCCAAAGACGGCGTTAAGGACGGAGTGATCGATAGCCCTCTTAGTTGCGGTTTCCAGGCAACGCAGGATCTTCCACACTGCGCCGAGGGAGCGGACCAGCCCGGCTGCTTCACCGCTTCCGAAATCGCGTCGGCCAGCCGCATCTATGGCGATATCTTCCGCCAGGGCAAACGTTTCTTTCCCGGCTGGCCGGTCGGCGCCGAAGTCCTAGGACCGAACGGGCAGAGCGGCTGGTTAGGCCAGGAAGTTAGCGCGCCCAACCGCGGGAGCGTCTGGGCCGACTACGCCCAGAGTTTTCTACGCTTCATGGCTATGCCCGGCGTCGATCCCGACCAGGCGATCGCGCAGTTCGACATCGACAAAGATATCCCGCGTCTCGCGTTCCTGCATGATGTCATCGATGCGAACGACCCCAATCTGACTGCATTTCGCCAACACGGCGGCAAACTCATCATGTATTTCGGCTGGGCCGATCCCCAACTCAACCCGCGCGTGGCGGTTGAATACTATGATCAAGTTGCGGAGCGCATGGGTGATTCCACGGGAGATTTCTTCCGGCTCTTCATGGTGCCCGGCATGTTCCATTGCGGCGGGGGCGTGGGTACCAGCACTTTCGACGCCGCTACGCCATTGCTGCATTGGGTGGAATCCGGAGATGCCCCGAAAACCATCGGCGCCAGTCGCATTTCGGGCGGAAAGGTGAATCGGACGAGGCCTCTCTGTCCCTATCCCCAAGTGGCGCATTACAAGGGCAGCGGCAGCATCGACGATGCAGCGAACTTCACTTGCGTGGCGCCGTAGCGCGCCGATCAATTCTCAGTGGGAGTTCTCTCCGCCTTGTCCACAACGATGATGTCGACCATGCCTTTCTTGGATTCGAGCTTCAATCCGAGTTGCTGTTGTACTGCGGCCTCCATCGTGAGCCCTACATCTGCGTCCGCGTCGGCATACGCGCGCCGGCTAACTCCGCCGCCATCGTTCCACGAAAGCGTAATATCGTATTTCGCCGTGAGCCCGGTCTTATCGTTCACCGGCTTGCTAAGTTGATTCCCCAACATGTCAGCAAGATCTTTGGCCGATGTTTTGGATGCGTGATAACGGGCTTTTCCTGCCGCGTTGATCGACATGCATCCGTTGCAATCCTTCGAAATATTCGGGTAGCCATCGGCATCCGCCGCGGGGCCCCTTCCGCCGCCGCCCCAACCCGGCGGATCGCTTTTTGGATCGCTCGCCGGCTTGTCCACCCATTCCTGCAACTTCGGCCCTCCCTTGGCGACGAGAAGATCGTACATAGGCATTTCCCTCTTCGTCCAGTGAAATTCCAGCTTGAACCGCTCCGCCAACAGATTGCGGATCATCTCGCGAAATTGCTCGTTGGTGGTATCGTGAGCCAGCTTGGCGCTGATTTCAAAGTTGGTATTCGCCATCCACTCGGGCGCGGTCAGCTGATAGTGCTTGATATCGTAGGCCCGTGTCACAAGCGACGTAATGGTCGCATTGGTGCATCGCCAAAGCCCGGGATCGCTGCTTCCCGGGCCGCCCTTGCAGCCCCTCACAAAGCCCCGCCCATCGATTGGAGGGGAAGGCTTGATGGTGGCCACCTCGAATGTTGCGCCGGTAGTCTGCGCCCACGCGCCCGCAAACGCGAAGAGTGAGAGTGCAAGGTTTTTCATGTGCCGCTCTGCTTTAGACGCAAAATACGAAAGGATCGTTAGCCGGCCGAGACGAGGAACTGATTCGAAGGTCGGGACCGTCCTCGGCGAAGCATGAGAATCACCCCTACCATAACCGAGCCGAAGCACATGCCGCAGCCGAGGAGCTGAACGATGTCCACAGCGCGATACAACTCGAAGCTCGGACTTTGCGTCACCCTGTAAAATCCGGCAAGGCCAACGAATAGTGGAATAATCCAGATAACTATCGGCGGCCGTTTGCGTTCGACCATTCTGCCTCCTTCGACACAATCGACCCCAGAGGGGTCTAGCCTGCACACGTCGGACTTCCAGCAGCGGCGATTGGCGTTCTGAAGGGATCGTGCCACTCGGCGCTTGCTCAACTCGAATCGACACCGCGACGCCTAGGGGCTGCGTCATGTGGCAGATGATCGGTACTGGCCGAGCTCCTAATAACCGACCGTAGCCGTGCTGGTGTGAAAGCGGCGCTGGGCCGGGGCGTCAAATTCGGAAGGAAACCGAAGCGATTCCCGAGCAGGTTGAGCACGCCCGAAAGCTGCTCCACGACGGCGAATCGCGCCAGCACGTCGCCGATCTCTTGAGACTGTGAGCCGTGTTACACTCTATCGGGCACTCGGGGGTTGACCCGACAGATCAGCCGCTCGAAGTTCCTTACTGGAGCACCTTGTGGTGAAACCATTTCAGCCTTGCCTCAGCAGCGTTACAACCTTAGCCGCGCTCCTCACGCTGGGTTGCGCTCCTTCGACGGCGGTGGGCAATGAATCTTTCTTTTCGGATACCGTTTCCTATATTAAGGTAATAAGCGATCAAGGAATGCAAGTGGCACAGACAATGGCGGGTGTTCCCACCTCAAGCCTCGAAGACATCAGGAGTGCTTTGCTAACCGCAAAATCCGTTGAGGGCGCTAGCTATGCGGATTATTCCAGGGGTCGTGACAAGGAAGGTGTTCCCAGCAGTGTACGGGATATCGCTGAAGATGCCGATGATGCCCATCTCCAGTTTCAGGAAACAATGAGCGGATTCCTGATGTACTGGGACGACAAGAACACCGCACATATTACCAATGGAAGCGTCGCTCTTAAGCGTTGCATCAGTCAAGCGAATACCACAGTGAGTAAGATCAACGCCCGACGCTAGGGTGAGTATGCCAACTCCGACTTTACGTCCCGAAGAGGAAAAGGCCGAGCGGTTTCTGAAAGATCTCGACCTGGACGTGTTTCCGGTTCCAACCTCAATCTCAAAAACCCCAGAGTTCATTGTTGACGGTGATGGGAGAGGCTATGTGGTGGAGGTAAAGGCGCGTGACGATTCGGAGGAGTGGACCCGCGCAATAATGAGTGGCCGAGCCGCGCACCAGAGACGCTCGATGGGTTACAGCCGCTGGACAGAGGATGTTGCGCGAAGGGCGGTGAAACAAGCTCGATCCATGGATGGTCAGCATTCAAGGTGGTGGGTTTTGTGGCTTGCCATCAAATGTGCTGCCAGCGCGGACGCAATGTTGGAAGAAGCAATTGGTTCACTCTTCGGTGTTCGTCAGGTCGTCTACCATGATCCCCACTCCGAGCAGCACCCCATGCGCAATTGTCTATTCGCTACAATTGGCGTTTTTGAGCACACTCAGAGATCGTACGACCGTTGTTTTCCGTGGTGGGCTTTGCTTCTGCGTCAATGACGAGTTTGCGGAGGATTTCCATTCGTTTCGAGAATCTGTTCTCTGGTCTTCCTTCGCTCACATACATCCTCCAACGACCGGAGCCGACCTTATCGGGAATCGAGGTTTCTTCCGAGTTGACCTCTCAGTGAACAGAAAGGACGACTGTGCTCTCCTAACCTCTCTTGAGCGAGCCTATGGGCTGGAGAAGGCTATTCTGCTGGACATGCAGGTTCACTCAACGAGCATGTTGCACATTCGGAAACGACGGAGAGAACTTCAGGTTGATCTCCCTGTGTCGAGGAAAGTCTCCAGTTCTGTGAGCCAAGATGAAAGCTAATTCGAATCAGCCGCAAGAAACCAGCGACACGTGGAAAGTTTGGGGTGAACACTGGGAGGCATACGCCCGGGCGTTTGCGCAGCCACTTCAAGCGAATGGCTTGTAGTCAGATCCGTCGCGAATCAGTGGTAACGGGCGCTTACGCAGAGGCGTGGGTACGCTCGATGACTAGAAATATGCTCGGCCACGCTTCAGAAGCAGTGGCCCGACTGCCAGGTCCTCGTCAATGAGGGGCCAGTGGATGCCATAACCAGAAGGCGAGAGTTCCGCTCGATTTCGTTCTGCCGGAGACGCGCAGGCAAGGCGCTCGGAACATCGTTCCCACGGAATCGAAACCGAACCGTCTTCCAAAAACGAGGGCGTCAAGGGTCACAACGAGGGCGTCAGACGTAGTCTCGATTGCCTTCGCTAATATGGGCCTTGTCTTGGTTGGCACGATTGCCTCCAAAACGCTCCCGCCAAGCGGCAACTATCTGATCGAAATGTTCAAAGATGATCTTCCGCACCTCGCGCCGCAAACGCGGGGTGCAGTTGTATCGAATTCATCTACAATATCGAACTCGTCAGGATGCAACCAATACTTGCACTCTGCGTCGCCCTTCACTGCATGCACGTGCATCGGCTCATTGCGCCGCAAGCGCCCTTTTCTGCCGCCCCGCCGCATCGAAGTTCTCCGCCGCCAGCCACCGCTCGAACGCAGCCCTCCGCACCGGCCATTCCGAATCGAGCATCGCGAACCAGGCCGTATCCCGGTTGCGGCCTTTGACGACCATATGCTGTCTGAAGACGCCTTCGAAGGTAAAGCCCAAGCGTAGCGCGGCGCGAATCGATGGACGGTTCAACGAGTCGCATTTCCATTCATAGCGCCGGTAGCCTAACTCCTCGAAGACGTGGCGCGCCATCAAATACATCGCTTCGGTCGCCGCAGGAGTGCGCTGCAATTCGGGCGCGAAGAGAATGCCGCCGACTTCAATGCAGCGGTGCGCCGGCTCGATCCGCATGAAAGATGCATAGCCAAGCGCGCGGCCGTTACGCGGATCGGTGATAGCGAAAAACAGCGGGTCGTCAGTCGAGGCCTTGCGTTCCAGCGCCGCGCGGAAATCGGCCTCCGAAGCAAATGGACCATCCCACAGATACCGAAACAAACTATCGCGTTCCGCCCCGTGCGTAGGCTCGTAAAGATCTCTCGTGTGCGTCGAAGCATCCAGCGGGACAAGTCTCGTGTAAGCGCCTTCGAGCGTAAGGCGCACAGGACGGCGCGCGGGTTGGGTATCGACGGTGGGGTGCGAGGTTTCCGTCGAGGAGAGAAGCCGTTCGAGAGGTTTCATTGCGGCCTCCGTACCGCGGCCGCCTAAACCACGCCGCCGTACCGCTTGAAGATCTGAAACAGATTGGTCGAAAACGCCGAGCGCGCCATCACCATGTCGCATCCCGCTTCCTGCGCCGCCTGTTTCAATTCGCCTTGCACGTGCGATAAGTAGCCAATTAGGTTGACTCCTTTCGTCTCCGTATCGGCTTTCAGTTTTTCAATCAGACTTACGGGATTTACCGCGTCAAAATTCAGGTCGAAAACAATGAGGGATGGCTTGGTAGCCGCTTTTTCCAGCACCTGATCGGAGTCCTTGACGAACTCGAGCGCCAAGCCCGAACGCTTGGCCGCATCGCTCAGTTTGACTGCAAAAAATAAATCGTTAACAACGGCGAGGACTCGCTTTTCCTGCTTTGGCATAGATTGTATTTCTTAGATAACTACGTGGGAAGGAACGAGACGATTCTAGCATAGAGCACGATTAGCCTCCGCTACCGTCGGCCCGAATCGGCGCATACACAATAGAAGTGTGATCGAACTTAGCGACGCCGGATTATATTGTGCCGCCGGGAGCTTTCATATCGACCCTTGGGGCCCCGTCGCGCGCGCCGTAATCACTCACGCCCATTCCGATCATGCCCGCGCAGGGTCGCAAAGTTATTTGACCTCCGGCGCTGGCGCGGCGCTGCTGCGTGCGCGCATCGGTGATGAAGGCGCTATTCAGTCTCTGGAATATGGCGAACGCATCGCGATGAACGATGTCACCGTATCTCTACACCCGGCTGGGCACATACTGGGTTCGGCGCAGATTCGAATCGAGCGTGGCGGCGAGGTGTGGGTGGTCTCCGGCGATTACAAACTCGCGCCCGATGCTACGTGCGCGCCCTTCGAACCGCTGCGCTGTCATACGTTCGTGACGGAATCAACGTTCGCGCTGCCCATTTATCGGTGGGCTTCCATGCCGGAGATCGCCGGCGCAATCCACGAGTGGTGGCGCGCGAATCGCGAAGCGGGACGGACCAGCGTTCTGTTTGCGCACGCACTGGGAAAAGCGCAGCGCGTGCTATCGATGCTCGATGCTTCCATCGGCCATATCTGCGCCCATGGCGCGGTGGAAAAATATAGCGCGATCTACCGTGCGCAGGGCATTGCGCTTCCAGTGATGCAGGATCCGGAGAAGGGCGCGCTCGTGCTTGCGCCGCCATCGGCGATCGGCTCGCCGTGGCTGAAGCGCTTCGGTGCCATCTCGACCGCGATGGCGTCGGGCTGGATGCGCATTCGGGGCGCGCGCCGCCGCCGCTCGCTCGACCGCGGGTTCGTGCTCTCCGATCACGCCGATTGGCCTGGGCTGCTCGGCGCCATCGATGAGACACGCGCTGAAACCGTGTGGGTGACGCACGGGTATCGCGCGCCCCTGGCGCGATGGCTGGAGGAGCGCGGACGGCGTGTCACAAGCATCGAAACCCACTTCGAGGAGAGCGAGGAATGAAGGCATTCGCCGAACTCTACGCCGCGCTCGATCAAACCACCAAAACCAACGGCAAGGTCGCCGCCCTTACGCGCTATCTCTCGCAGGCGCCGCCCGAAGACGCCGCGTGGGCCGTCAGTTTCCTGATCGGCCGCCGGCCTAAGCGCCTGCTCGAATCGCGCAAACTGGCAGAGTGGGCCATCGAGGAGGCCGGCGTGCCCGATTGGCTTTTCGGCGAGTGCTACCACGCGGTGGGCGATTTCGCGGAGACCATCGCGCTGCTGCTGCCGCCGGCGGAATCGTCCAGTCCGCTGCCGCTGCATGTGTGGGTGGAAGAACGCCTGCTGCCGATGCGCGAAGCGGACGACGACGCGCGGCGCGCGCAATTGGTCTTGGCGTGGCGCGAAATGGACGAAGGCCAGCGCTTCGCGTGGAACAAGCTGATCACCGGGGAATTCCGCGTTGGCGTTTCGCAAAGCCTGGTGGTGCGCGCCATTGCCGAAACCAGCGGCATTGCGGCCGAGACCATCGCCCACCGCCTCATGGGCGAGTGGCAGCCCACGCCCGATTTCTGGCGGCGGCTTATCGCGGCCGATTCCGCCGATGCCGACGTCAGCCGCCCCTATCCGTTTTGCCTCGCATATCCGCTGGAGGGCGCAGTGGAGGAATTGGGCGACCCGCGCGAGTGGCAGATCGAGTGGAAATGGGATGGCATTCGCGCGCAGCTTATCCGCCGGCAAAGGCGCACGTACCTCTGGTCGCGCGGCGAGGAGTTGATCACAGAACGGTTCCCGGAATTGGATGCGATGGGCGCGCTGTTGCCCGATGGCACCGCCATCGATGGCGAAGTGATGCCGTGGAAGGACGGCGCGCCGCTCGCCTTCGCGCAGATGCAGCGGCGCATCGGGCGCAAGGCGCTGGGCGCGAAGATTCTGGCGGAGGTCCCTGTCGTGCTGATAGCTTACGATTTGCTCGAACTCGCCGGCGAGGATGTGCGCGAGAAACCGCTCGAATGGCGGCGCGCGCAATTGGAGGCGCTTGCCCCCGCCAGCCCCGCCATGGTTCTTTCGCCCGTAATTCCCTCCGCCGATTGGGACGAACTCAAGCGCCTTCGGCAGGAATCGCGCGCGCGCAAAGTCGAAGGCTTCATGTTGAAGCGCCTGAGTTCGCCCTACCGCGTCGGCCGCCGGCGCGGCGATTGGTGGAAATGGAAGATCGATCCCTACTCGGTCGACGCCGTATTGATCTACGCGCAGCCGGGAAATGGACGCCGCGCCAGCCTGTTTACCGATTACACATTCGGCGTTTGGGACGAGGGCAAGCTGGTGCCGTTCGCAAAGGCATACTCCGGGTTGAGCGATGAGGAGATTCGCGAGGTGGACGCGTTTGTGCGGCGCAATACGCTTGAGAAGTTTGGGCCGGTGCGGCATGTAAAACCCGAGTTGGTGTTCGAACTGGCCTTCGAAGGCATTCAGCGTTCTCCGCGGCACCGTTCGGGAATCGCCGTGCGGTTCCCGCGCATGGCGCGTTGGCGAAAGGACAAAACGGCGGAACAGGCGGATTCAATTGAGACCATCCGCGCCTTACTTTCCTAGCATCCCCTCTTGCTCTTCCTGGCTGCGCGGGCGACGTTTGCGCCAGCGGGATTGAACATTACCGGTATATCCGTCACCGTACTCTTTCGCTCACCCTTGGCGAGCGCTTCCACTCCCGCGTAAACTGTGAGTAACCTATGGACTCAGAAGAAGCCGTCATCGAAACTCTTCCTGAAGTACCAACTGAGGTTCCAGCCACCACCGAGGAATCTTCGTTCGAGGAATTGCCAGTCCTCGCCGTGCGGGATACCGTAATCTTTCCCGGAGCGCTGCTGCCGATGACGGTTGGGCGGCCCGCGTCCGTGGCGCTGGTGCAATCGTTGGGCGAGAACCGGCTGCTCGCGGTGATTTCGCAGCTCGACCCGCGCGAGGATTCGCCCGATCCCGGCGACCTCTACCAAACCGGCACCGTGTGCGTGATGCACAAGGCGATGCGCGTTCCCAAGGACAATCTGCTGCTGTTCTGCGAAGGCATTGCGCGTATTCGCACCCGCGAATTCACCGCCACCGATCCCTTTCTGCGCGCGCGGGTCGAGCGCATGCCCGATGTGGAACCGCCCAACACGGCGGAACTCGAAGCCTTGCGGCAGAACGTCGTCGGCCTGTTTCAACAGATTGTCACTGCATCGCCGAATCTTTCGGACGACCTTGTCGCTTCCGCTAACCACATCACGGAGCCGGGACGGCTGGCCGATTTCATCGCCGGCAATATGCCCACGCTGGGACATGCTGAGCGGCAGCAGTTACTCGAGCAACTCGATCCCGCGGCGCGGCTGGATGAGATGCTGCGCCATCTGACGCGCGAACTGGAACTGGTCGAGTTGCGCGGCCGGATTCAATCGGAGGTGCAGGGACAGCTCTCGCAGAACCAGCGCGAGTTCTATCTGCGCGAGCAATTGAAGGCCATCCAGAAGGAACTGGGCGAAGGCGACGATTCGCAGCCGCGACATCGACGAACTGCGCGAGAAGCTGGAAGCCGCGGGCATGCCCGAGGAAGTGAAGACGGAGGCGATGCGCGAACTCGACCGCCTGGCGCGCATGTCGCAGCAGTCGCCCGAATACGGCGTGACGCGCACCTATCTGGAGTGGATGGCGAATCTGCCGTGGGCCGTCTCGACCGGCGGCGCAGGTGGACGTGAAACGCGCGGCCGAGATTCTGGACGAAGACCACTACGATCTGGAAAAGGTCAAGGACCGCATTCTCGATTACCTGGCCGTGCTGCAGTTGAAGCCCGTGCTGAAAGGACCCATCCTGTGTTTCGTCGGACCGCCGGGCGTGGGCAAGACATCGCTGGGAAAATCGATCGCGCGCGCGCTGGGCCGCAAGTTCGCGCGCATCTCGATGGGCGGCATGCACGATGAGGCGGAAATCCGCGGCCACCGCCGCACGTACATCGGCGCGCTGCCCGGGCAGGTGATTCAGGCGCTGCGGCGCGCGGGTACGAACGATCCGGTGTTCATGCTGGACGAAGTGGACAAGCTGGGCCGCGATTTCCGCGGCGATCCGGCGTCGGCGCTGCTGGAGGTGCTCGACCCGGAACAGAACTCCACTTTCCGCGACAACTATCTCGACGTGCCGTTCGATCTCTCGAAGGTCCTCTTCATCACCACGGCCAACGTGCTCGACCCGGTTCCGGATGCGTTGCGCGACCGCATGGAGATCATTCCGCTCGAAGGCTACACCGAGCACGAGAAGGTGATCATCGCGTTCCGCTATCTGATTCCGCGCCAGACCAAGGAGAACGGTCTCGACGACGAAAACGGCATCGTGTTCACCGATGAGGCGGTGCGTTTTCTGGTGCGCCGCTATACGCGCGAGGCCGGCGTTCGCAACCTGGAGCGCGAAATCGGCACGATCTGCCGCAAGCAGGCGCGGCGCATCGCCGAGGGCGGCGCGGGAAAGATGGAAGTGACGCCGCAGAGCGTGGAAGCCGATCTGGGCGCGCCGCGTTTCCGCACCGACGAAGAGGTGGCGGAGCGCACGCGCCGCGCCGGGCGTGGCGGTCGGGCTGGCCTGGACGCCGGTGGGCGGCGACGTGCTGTTCATCGAAGCGGGACGCATGCCGGGCGGCAACAACGGGCTCATCATGACGGGCCAGCTTGGCCCGGTGATGCAGGAATCCGTGCAGGCCGCGCTGACCTGGGTGCGCGGCAGCAGCGACTAAGTACGGCATCGACCCCGACCTGTTCAAGACCAGCGACATTCACATCCACGTGCCGGCGGGCGCGATCCCGAAAGACGGACCTTCGGCCGGCATCACCATGGCCAGCGCGCTGCTTTCGATGCTGACGGACCGGCGCGTGCGGCCGAATCTCGCTATGACCGGTGAGATCACGCTCACCGGTCAGGTGCTGCCGGTGGGCGGAATCAAGGAGAAGGTGCTGGCGGCCAAACGCAGCGGCGTGCGCGAGGTGATTCTGCCGTACGAAAACGAAGTCAACGTGCGCGAGGATCTGAAGAGCGAGCAGATCGGCGAAATGAAAATCCACTACGTGAAGACGATGGAGGAGGTGGTGGAACTGGCGCTCTGTCCAGTAGAAGCACGGCCGGCGTAGTCTTGTTGGCGCTCCGGCTGATCGTTTGCCGCTGACGGCTAATCGGCACGCGGGTCGAAATACCGGCACCCCTTGCTATTCGGTTGAAACAAGTTCCGTATAAGTGCTTCACGATACTCGACGATTCGTTCAGATCGCTCTTTGACCGGTGGCAACGTGATCGCATACGGACAATAAGAAAATGAGCAACCTGAAATATACGAACCTTCCCTCCGAGGCATCGAACGAAGACGCCTTGGCGCAACTCGCCTTGGACGTAAGCTACTCCTGGAACGATGCGGCAGGCACGCTCTGGCAGCGGTTGAATCCCGAGTTGTGGGAGCTGACCCGGAATCCATGGGTGGTGTTGCAAACGGTCTCCGGCGCGAAACTGGAAGAGATCGCGTCCGATCCCGCGTTTCAGAAGACGTTGGCCGAACTCACACAAGCGCGAGCGGCGGAAAGCAAATCGCCCCGCTGGCTCCAGCAGGCTCATCCCAACACGCAACTCAAGATTGTCGCTTACTTCAGCATGGAATACATGTTGAGCGAGGCTCTTCCGATTTACTCCGGCGGACTCGGCAACGTTGCCGGCGATCAACTCAAGGCGGCAAACGACCTGGGCGTTCCAGTGATCGCGGTCGGCTTGCTTTACGATCAAGGCTATTTTCGCCAGGTGTTGAACCGCGACGGCTCGCAGCAGGCGTTGTACCCATTTAACGATCCGGGGCAGTTACCGATCCGGCCGGTAAGGACGCCGAATGGCGACTGGCTTCGATTATCCATTCGGTTGCCTGGCTGTCCGCTGTGGATCCGAACTTGGGAGGTCCAGGTCGGACGAACCAAGCTATATCTCCTCGACACGAACGATCCTGCAAACGTTCCCGAGTATCGTGGGATCACTAGTGAACTTTACGGCGGCGGTCCGGATCTGCGAATCAGGCAAGAGTTATTGCTCGGAATCGCTGGCTGGCGGCTGCTGCGGTCATTGGAAATTCGGCCCGATGTGTGCCATCTGAACGAAGGGCACGCGGCGTTCGCATTGCTCGAACGGGCCGCGAGCTATATGGAAGATACAGGCCAGCCGTTCTCCGTGGCGCTGACAGTCACTCGCGCCGGGAACCTGTTTACCACCCATACGGCGGTCGAAGCGGGCTTCGACCGCTTCCCGCCGGACCTGATGCGATTGCACCTTGCTCAATACTGCGCCGAGCGCTTACGGATTCCCTTCGAGGAGTTGATGGCTTTGGGAAGGCGCAACGGCGGCGACAGCCAGGAGCCGTTCAATATGGCCTATCTCGCCGTCAGAGGCTGTGGCGCAGTGAATGGCGTCAGCCGATTGCATGGAGAGGTGAGCCGCCGTCTCTTCCAACCGCTGTTTCCGAGATGGCCCACCGAAGAAGTCCCTATCGGGTATGTAACTAACGGAATCCATGTGCCGACCTGGGAATCGGCGGAGGCCAAGCGGCTGTGGGCAGACGCCGGCGGAGAGGAGAAAATCCACAAGGTCGGCGACGACGCCATCTGGCGGATGAGAGCCGAGGCGAGGAAATCCCTCGTCGAATACGTGAGAACCCGTTACGCGCGTCAGGTGGCAATCCAGGGCGAAGGCGCCGACGCCATCGCAGCCGCCGGAGAGATCTTCGATACCGCAGCCCTAACACTCGGCTTCGCGCGGCGCTTTGCGGCTTACAAGCGCCCGAATCTGCTGCTCCACGATCCTGCGCGCCTTATGCGCGTTCTGCGAAATGCCCAGCGTCCCGTGCAACTCGTCATCGCGGGAAAAGCGCACCCGCAGGATGGCATCGGGCAAGACATGATTCGTCGGTGGAGCCAGTTCATTCGGCAGGCGGGCACAAACACGCCGGTGGTCTTTCTCAGCGATTACGATATGCTTCTCACGGGCCGTCTGGTAGCCGGCGTCGACGTTTGGATCAACACTCCGCGCAGACCTTGGGAAGCCAGCGGCACCAGCGGAATGAAAGTGCTTGTGAATGGCGGAGTGAATATTTCCGAGCTCGACGGATGGTGGGCGGAGGCGTACAGCCCCGAGGTGGGATGGGCGTTAGGCGACGGCCGCGAACACGGAGACGATCCGGCGTGGGACGCCGCCGAAGCGGAGCAGCTTTACGCCATGCTCGAACAGCAGGTCGTGCCTGAGTTTTACGATCGCAATCAAGCTGGGATTCCCACGAAATGGGTGGCTCGTATTCGTGAAAGCATGGCGCGCCTCACGCCGGCCTTTTCCGCCAGTCGCACGGTGCGCGAGTATACCGAGAATCACTACTTGCCTGCCGCCGCCGCTTATGCCACGCGCTCCGGGCAACAAAGCAAACTCGGCATTGAGATCGCCGATTGGCAACGGGAACTCGCCGCAGAATGGAACCGCGTCGCGTTCGGTCCCCTCAAGGTTGAGCCCAACGATAAAGGTCATCGCTTCGAAGTGGTCGTCTACCCGGGGAAAGTGGAACCAGACGCCGACACCGTCGAGCTTTTCGCCGCCGGCCAGAACGGAGATCAGCCCTTTCGAATGGCTATGGACCGAGGCAACAAGTTAAGCGATGGCGGGTTCGTCTATTCCGCAACAATTGCGGATGGCCGCAACCCAGGCGATTTCACGCCGCGAGTGGCGCCTCGCCATTCGGGAGCGTCAGTCCCGTTGGAGGCGGCCGAGATTCTCTGGCAGAGATAGAGTCCACTCGGCTGGGTAGCTGCCATCAGCCAAATGGCGTATTATAAGTAGCCAGGAGGCCATGATGACAGCCGTGACGATCGCCGAAATCCTGGGGGGCCGGAAAGTGCTCGGGAAGGCCATCAAGAACCCTGACGATCTGGCGCATCTGGTCCGTGAAGGCCTGCCGGCGCGTTCGGTCACGGCGCTCGCCGAGAAGCTTCGTTTGGTCACCAGCGTTCTGTCGCAAAAGCTCGGCATTCCACAGCGGACATTGACCCGCCGGTTGAGCCAGGCATCGCAGTTGACTCCCGCGGAATCCGATCGTACGGTTCGTATGGCGCGCATTTACGCGCATGCGGTCGATATGATCGGCGACCGCGATAAAGCCATTGAATGGCTCGGCACTCCCAACCGGGCGCTGGGTGGAGAAAGACCCCTCGATCAACTCGATACCGATACCGGAGCTCGCATGGTGGAGGATATCCTCGGACGCATTGCCTACGGCGTCTACAGCTAGTGCAGTTCTGGAGGATCTGCCGTCGCCTCTATGCCGATGAGGCTGCGACTGGCGAGGGTGCTCGTCGCTTTGGCGGCCGATGGAACAGCCCGGGTCTGCGCGTGATCTACGCCTCCAGTTCGCTGGCGCTCGCCGCGGTTGAAACCTTTGTCAATCTGGAGCCGAATCTGAGACCGGCGGATCTTGTGTCGATCGAAGGCGCCATCCCCGATACGATTAAGATCGACAGGCTCGACGTAAAAACTCTTCCAGCCGGCTGGCACGAAACCAGGGACGAGTCTTTGCGGCGGTTCGGAGACGGGTGGATTCGCAACGCAAAAAGCGCGGCCTTGCTGGTTCCATCGGCTGCAATCCGGGGGGAATGGAACGTATTGCTGAATCCCGCTCACGCCGATTTCCGCGCAATCCAATTCCGCAATCCCGAGGCGTTTGACTTCGACGTTCGGATGTTCCGGCCTACCTCTTCAACACCCGGACCCCGCCGGCGCCGGCCACATGAACCTCCGAGGTCAACCCGATGAACAAGCCATGCTCGACTAGTCCCACCACGTGATCTAGTTCCTTTGCCAGCGACTCCGCGGATCCGGCCGGGCCGAATGAGCAGTCGAGAATGTAGTGGCCGCCGTCACTCGTAAATGGCTCGCCATCCGCGTTCCGCCGAAGAACGGGCTTTGCGCCCATGTCGATAAGCCGGCGCGCCGTCACTTGCCAGCCGAACGGAATCACTTCCACTGGAACCGGTCCTCGCGCGCCCAAGCGCTTCACCACCTTCCGCTCGTCGATTACAATCGCTAAGCGCTTACTAGCACTCGCCACGATCTTCTCGCGAAGCAACGCCCCGCCGAGCCCTTTGATCAGGTTGAGATTTCCTTCCTCCACCTCGTCCGCCCCGTCGATCGTCAGGTCGATCTGGTTCGGCTCGCTCAGCGTCGCAAGCGGAATTCCGAGAGATCGCGCCTGCGCCGCGGTGCGCTCGGATGTCGGGATTCCAGTGATGCGCAGACCCTCGGCTACACGCCGGCCAATAGCGTTCACGGCGAGCGCCGCCGTTGAGCCCGAGCCCAGCCCCACAATCATTCCATCGGTCACTTGCGCCGCCGCCGATTCGGCCGCGGCGAGTTTCAATTGGTTTTCGTCCTCGCTCATGTCGCATTCGGAGTTTACCTTCCTCGCATGGTTTTTGTCGAGCCGGGTTTGGCGCGTGAATTGCCAACTACGACATATGCGAGAGAAATGCGAAACCGAACTTATCGCCGCCGGCAAGCGGGGAGATCAAATCGCGATCGCCGAGTTGTTCGAGCGACATTACGCATCATCGCTTTGCGTAGCGCGCGGAATTCTGCGCTCGGAGGAAGAGTCGCAGGACGCGGTGCAGTCCGCCTACCTTTCCGCGTTTCGCCACCTTCAGAACTTTCGCGGCGATGCGGCATTCAAGACCTGGATTGGACGCATCGTGACGAACCATTGCTTTATGCGGCTGCGTCATCCATGGCGCCGAATTCACTGCGTGGACCTGGATTCTCTGACGATGGATGGAGCATCGTCAATGCTTCCCTCGCCGGGGCCCAATCCCGAGTACGCCACGTTCCGCCGGGAAATCGCGAGCGCTCTGGCCGATGCCGCCGCCAGGCTTCCGGGGCGCTTGTTGGAAGTATTCCATCTCTATGCGGTATCGGGTCTGAGTGTAAAAGAGGTAGCGACGGCAACGGGTCTCACGCTGCCGGCCGCGAAATCGCGCTTGTTTCGCGCGCATAAGCGAATGCGCATGCATCTGCAGCCGGTATGGTCGGACGCTCGCGCGAGCGCGCCGGAGATCGAGCGCGAAGCGGCTTGAACCGGCGCTTCTGATGGGCCGCGAGTCGAAAGGCGGACAGAGCTGTCCGTCAATTCGTCAGTTCGTCACGCTGCCGCGTTTTAGAACCGCGCAGTCTGGGGTTTGAACCCTTTTAGAAGGATCACCTAGTCGCGCCCTATGCTCCCCGGAGGAGATGGAACGCGGAATGCCTCAGCATCGCCCGTGGGTTATTCGCATGGAATGCTCGTTGTCACGACGTTGGCGGCTACGTGCGCGTTGGCGATCTCGCCCGGCTGCTCTCACAAGACCGGCGTGGCCGCGGCTCCTCCCCCGCTGGAAGTCCAGGTGGCGGCCGTTCAACAAAAGGATGTGCCGATTTATAGTGAGTGGATCGGCACGCTGGACGGCTTGGTCAACGCGGACATCAAGGCGGAGGTGTCCGGCTACCTCATCCAGCAGGCCTATACCGAGGGCTCTTTCGTCAAGAAGGGCCAGTTGCTGTTTCAGATCGACCCCCGCCCCTTTCAGGCGGCGCTGGACCAGGCGCAAGGCCAGCTCGCGCAGACGCGAAGGCCAGTTGGAGCAGGCCCGCGCGCAGTTGGCGCAGGCCGAAGCGCAGGTTGCGGTGGCGGAGGCGAATCAGCGCCGCACCCAACTCGATGTGGACCGCTACACGCCGCTCGGCGCAGCAGCAGGCGATCACGCAGCAGGATCTCGACAACGCGACGCAGAACAACATGGCGGCCAAGGCGCAGCTTGCAGGCGGCCCGGGCGCAGGTGGAGACCGCCAAGGCGCAGATCATCGCCGCCGAGCGCGGCGGTTCAGTCGGCCAAGGCATCGGTGAGACGCGCGCAGATCAACCTGGGATTCACGCGGCTTACGTTCGCCTATCGACGGCATTCCGGGAATCGCGCAGCAGCAGGTGGGCGCGCTGGTGAGCCCGGCCAGCGGCGCGATCACCACCGTCTCGACGCTCGATCCGATCAAGGTTTACTTCACGGCCAGCGAGCAGGAGTATCTGGATTTCACGCGCCGCTTTCCGACGGCCGAGAAACGCCAGGCCGACCACGCGACAGCTGCGAACTTGAATTGATTCTCGCGGACGGAACTGTCTATCCGCACAAAGGCAAGTTCTATTTCGCGGACCGCCAGGTGGACGTCAGGACCGGCGCCATCCGGCTGGCGGCATTGTTCCCGAATCCCGGACAACAGCTTGCGGCCCGGCCAGTACGGAAGAGTACGCGCCGCGATGCGAGCGCAGCAGGGAGCGCTGCTGGTTCCGCAGCGCGCGGTGATCGACCTGCAGGGCACGCATCAGGTCGCCGTCGTCGACAGCGCGCAACAAGGTGAACATCCGGACCGTGAACGTTGGGCGAAACCGTCGGCAACCGATGGATCGTCAGCGACGGCGTCAAGCCGGGCGAGCGCGTCGTGGTCGAAGGCGTGCAGAAGGTGCGTCAGGGGATGCAGGTCGATCCGAAGCCGTTCGCCAAGCGAGGTAACCGGTGACAGCCATGTCCAAATTCTTCATCAATCGTCCGATCGTGGCGATGGTCATCGCCATCCTCACCGTGATCGTCGGCGCGGTGGCGATCGTCGAGCCTGCCCGTGGCGCAGTTCCCCGCAATTGCGCCGCCCGAAGTTCAGGTCTCCGCAATCTACGTGGGCGCCGACGCCCAGACCATCGAGCAATCCGTGGCCACTCCCATCGAGCAGCAGATGAGCGGCGTCGACAACATGAACTACATGTATTCGCTCAACGCCACTGCCAACGGGCAGATGAGATTGATCGTCGATTTCGACGTGGCCACCGATCCGAACACGGATCTGATCCTGGCGCAAAGCCGCGAGACGCAGGCGGCGTCGCAACTCCCCGCGGACGTCAACAACTACGGCGTCACCGTTCAGAAATCGGTGCTCGCGCCGCTGATGCTGGTCGCGCTGTATTCGCCCAAGGGCACCTACGATGCGAAGTTCCTGGCCAACTACGCCTACATCAACCTGAACGACCAGCTGACTCGCGTGAAGGGCGTGGGCACGCGTGCAGGTGTTCGGCGCCGGCCAGTACGCCATGCGGCTCTGGGTGAAGCCCGATCAACTGGCGAAGCTGCAGATCACCGTTCCCGAAATTGTCTCCGCGATCCAGACGCAGAACACCGTCAATCCGGCGGGACAGGTGGGCAGCGAACCCATTCCCAAGGGACAGGCGTTCACTTACTCGGTGCGCGCGCAGGGCCGCCTGACTTCGCCCGAGGAGTTCGAGCAGATCGTGGTTCGCGAGACTCCCGAAACCGGGATCGTCCGCGTGCAGCGACGTGGCGCGGGTGGAATTGGGCTCGCAGGACTACAGCGTGACCGGCCACCTGAACGGAAAGCCCAGCGCGGTGATCGCGGTCTATCAGTTGCCGGGATCGAATGCCGTGGACACCGCCGCCGGGGTAAGGAAGCTGTTCGCCGAAGCGAAGAAGCGCTTTCCCGACGACATGGACTTTCACGATCCCGGTCGATACCACGCTGCGCCGTGAACGAGGGCATCAAGGAGATCGTCGAGACGCTGGTGATCGCCATCGTTCTGGTGGTCGCGGTGGTCTACCTGTTCCTGCAAGGCTGGCGAGCGACGCTGATTCCGCTGCTGGCGGTTCCGGTATCGCTGGTCGGCACGTTCATGTTCTTCCCGCTGTTCGGCTTCAGCATCAATACGCTGTCGCTGTTCGGCCTGGTGCTGGCGATCGGCCTGGTGGTGGACGACGCGATCGTGGTGGTGGAAGCGGTGGAGCGGCACATCGAAGACGGCCTCGCTCCCAAAGCAAGCGGCGCTGAAAGCGATGGAGGAGATCTCGGGCCCGGTGATCGGCATCGCGCTGGTGCTTTCCGCGGTGTTCATGCCGACGGCGTTCATCCCCGGCATCACGGGCAGGCTCTACCAGCAGTTCGCGGTAACCATCGCGATCTCGGTGATCCTCTCGGCGTTCAACGCGCTCTCGCTCAGCCCCGCGCTGGCGGCGCTGCTTCTGAAGCCGAAGAGTGGAGAGCCGGGGGCTGCTGGCGAGATTCTTCGGCTGGTTCAACCGCATGTTCGGCCGCGCCACCAACGGCTATGTTCGCGTGTCCGGCGCGCTGCTTCGCAAGAGCGCGGTCGCGTTGCTTCTGCTGGCCGGATTCGGCGTGGCGGGATTTTGGATCGGCGGCAAAGCTGCCCACCAGTTTCGTTCCGGACGAGGACCAGGGCTACTTCTATCTGAATATCCAGCTTCCCAACGCCGCGTCCCTGCAGCGGACCGAGGAGGTGGTGGCAAAGATCGAGAAGATCGCTGTCGGAGATCCCGGGCGTTGAGTACGCCACCAGCGTCTCGGGCTTCAGCCTGCTCAGCCTGGTGCGCACCAGCTACAACGCGTTCGCTTTCGTCAGCATGAAGGAATGGGGCGACCGAAAGACGCAGGGCCGAGCAGTTCCAGGCGATCAAGGCGCGCCTGAACGCGGAACTCAGCAAGCTTCCGGAAGCCGTGGCGTTCGGCTTCTCGCCGCCGGCGATTCCCGGCGTCGGCACATCCGGCGGGTTCACGTTCATTCTGGAAGACCGCTCCGGCAGCGACGTGCAGTTCCTGTCGGACAACCTGAACAAGTTCATGGCCGCCGCGCGCAAGCGGCCGGAGATCGGCAGTCTCACCACCACCTTCCTGCCCAGCGTGCCGCAGCAATTCGTCGACGGTCGATCGCGACAAAGTCATCAAGCAAGGCGTCGCCATCAACGACGTGTACCGGACCATCCAGGCCTTCATGGGCGGCTTGTTCGTCAACTACTTCAATCGCTTCGGCCGCCAGTGGCAGGTTTACGTCGAAGCCGAAGGCGACTACCGCACCAAGTCCGAAAACGTCGGCCAGTTCTACGTGCGGAACGCCAGCGGCGAGATGGTGCCGCTTGTCCGCGCTGACGAAATTCGAATCGCGCAGCGGCCCGGAATTCACCATGCGCTTCAACGAATACCGCTCGGCGCAGTTGAACGGCGGCGCCGCGCCGGGCTACAGCACCGACCAGGCGATGAAGGCGCTGGAAGAAACTTTCGCGCAGACCATGCCGCCCGAGATGGGCTTCGACTATTCCGGCATGTCGTTCCAGGAGAAGAAGGCGCAGGAAGGCGTATCGTCCGTCGGTGATCTTCGGATTCTCGCTGCTGTTCGTGTTTCTGATTCTGGCCGCGCTCTATGAAAGCTGGACCCTGCCGTTCAGCGTGCTGCTGAGCACGCCGGTCGCGGTGTTCGGCGCCTTCGGCGTGCTGTGGCTGCGCCGCACTGTTGCTGGGCTACTTTCGCGCCGCCCTACATGGTGCAGATCGAGAACGACGTCTACTCGCAAATCGGGCTGGTGATGCTGATCGGCCTGGCCGCCAAGAACGCGATCCTGATCGTCGAGTTCGCCAAGGACGAATTCGAAAAAGGAAGGCCGCTGGCGGAAGCGGCGCTGGAAGGCGCGCGGCTGCGCCTGCGGCCGATTCTGATGACGTCGTTCGCCTTCATCCTGGGATGCGTGCCGCTGTGGATCGCGAGCGGCGCGGGCGCGGTGGCGCGCCAGATCATGGGCACCACCGTGATCGGCGGCATGCTGGCGGCCAGCGTCATCGGCATCTTTCTTGATTCCCGCGATCTTCTACCTGGTGGAGAAACTTTCGGGCGCGCGTCGCGCCAGCCTGCCCCGCTGCTTCCGACCGCAGCCCCTGCCCGGCGCAAGGAGATTGACGCATGAGTCGCCGAATCCTGCTGTCTGTCTTCGCTGTTCGCTCTCTGGCGCCGGCTGCACCGTCGGCCCGAACTACCAGCGTCCCGCCGTCGCGATTCCCACGACTTTTCGCGCGCCGGACGCCGCTGCCCGCCGGCAGGCCGCTTCCATCGCCGATCTCAAATGGTTCGAGGTCTTCAAGGACGAAAAGCTGCAGGAGCTGATCCGCACGGCGCTGGAGCGGAACTACGATCTGCGCGATGCCGTGGCGCGCGTGGAAGAGGCCCGCGCCAACCTCGGCATCACGCGCTCGAATCAGTTCCCCAATTTCGCCGCCGACGGCGGCGTCGAAATCAATCGTCTCTCGCGCGACGGCGCTACGCCGATGCCGCCGGCGCTTCTGCCTTCGCAGAATCGCAATTTCGGAACGGCCGCGCTGGAGTTGCTGTCGTTCGAAATCGATATCTGGGGCAGGCTGCGGCGCGCCACCGAAGCGGCGCGCGCGAATCTGCTGGGCGCGCGAGGAAAACCGCAAGGCCGTGGTCACGACGCTGGTCAGCGACGTGGCCACGGCTTACCTCACGCTGCGCGAACTCGATTACGAGCTGGAGATCTCGCAGGCGCACGCTGCGAAACGCGCGAGGAGTCGCTGGAACTGACCAGGTCGCGCCAGACGGGCGGCGTCGCTACTCTGCTCGACCTGCGCCAGGCCGAACAACTGGTGGACACGGCCGCGCAAACCATCCCCGGCATTCGAACAGCAGATCGAACAGACCGAAAATCAGATCAGGCTCTTGCTCGGCGAGAATCCCGGGCAGCGTGGCGCGCGGGCGCAGCCTCACCGAGCAGGACTTGCCGCCGGACGTTCCCGCCGGGCTTGCCCTCCGCGCTGCTGGAGCGGCGTCCCGATATCCGGGCCGCGGAGCAGGATCTGATCGCCGCCAACGCGCAGATCGGCGTCGCGCGGGCGGCCTATTTCCCGCAGTTGAGCCTCAGCGGACTCCTGGGCGGACAGAGCACGCAACTGTCGAGTCTGTTCAGCGCGACCGCACAGCACCTGGAACCTCGTGCCGCAGGTTACGCAGCCGATCTTCACCGCCGGCCGGCTCAAGTCCAACGTGCAAGCTGGCCGAGGCCGAGCGAGAACGCGCGCTGGTGCAATACGAGAAGAACCATTCAGACCGCGTTCACGGAAGTCTCCGATAGCCTGATCGCGCATCAGCGCGTGCGCGAAAGCCGCGAAAAGCAGGAGGCGCTGGTGGCCGCGTTGCAGGATCGGCTGCGCCTGGCCTACCTGCGTTATCGCGGAGGCGTGGATACGCAACTCAACGCGCTGGATGCCGATCGCGATCTGTTTCAGGCGGAGCTTGATCTGGCGCAGATCCGACTCGAGGAATTACTGAGCGTGGTGCAGCTCTACAAGGCGCTCGGCGGAGGATGGCAATAATCCGCCTTCAAATGATGCTGCGAAGATGACGGACCAGAAAGCGGCCGGGCCCAGCGACTATCTCGCCGCGGAGAGAACATTCCTCGCTTGGATTCGAACGGGCCTGGCCTTAATGGGGCTCGGGTTCGTGGTTGCGCGTTTCGGCCTCTTTCTGCAAACGCTGGCGAGCGCCGCTTCCGATCCGGAGTATCACGCATACGGGCCATCGTTCTGGTTCGGCACCGGCTTCATAATTCTGGGAGTCGCGGTAACCACGGGCAGTTTGTGGAACTACTTTCGCCTCGTCCGGGAACTGCAGCAAGGAGGCCTTGGCTTCAAGCGCCACTCGTGGCTCGCCATTGCCATTGCACTCGCGCTGGCCGCAGCCGGCTTGGCAATGGCCATCTACCTGATCTCGGTTCGCCAACCGGCATCGACACGCAGTGAAGAACGGAAGGAGAAAGCAATGACGTCAAATTCGGACTCGGGCATCGTCACCTTGCCGGGCAAACATTCGGTGGATCAAACCGTAAGCACTCTCGAGGAGACGCTCCGCGCCAAGGGAGTCAAACTCTTCACGGTGATCGATCACAGTGGTGAAGCCGAACAGGCGGGCCTGCAGATGCGCCCCACCAAGCTCCTGATCTTCGGTAATCCGAAAGCGGGTACGCCTCTTATGGTTGCATCGCCGACGATCGCGATCGATCTGCCCCTCAAGATTCTGGTGTGGGAAGATGGCGACGGCCGCGTGCAGATTTCTTACAACAGCCCCGCCTACTTGCAGGCACGCCACGCATTGCCGGATGACCTTGTGCGGAACATCGCCGTGGTAACTGCGCTAGCGACGGCTGCCGCGGAGTGAGTGACGAGGGGCTGACAGCGTGTCAGGGAACTTCCGTCACTTGCCGGACTCTCGGCAGGTGCGGACGCTTGTCTAGGCGCCTGAAAATCCATCGTTCCCTTGCGTCTCAAGGACCGAATCAAATGGAAGAGCAGTTGCCTTATAAGGAGCACCATGAAACTCAAAGAAAAAGTAACAGCCGATCTCAGCGGCGAAGCGGTCGAGAACATATCGGGCGCCTTGCGCTCGCTGCTCGCCGACGTCTTCGCCCTCTACCTGAAGACGAAGAACTTTCACTGGCACATGCGCGGGCGGCACTTTCGCGATTACCACCTGCTGCTCGACGAACACGCGGATCAAATCTTCGCCATGAGCGACGATATCGCGGAGCGCGCACGCAAGATCGGCGGGACAACCATCCGGTCGATCGGCGATATCGCGCGGCATCAGCGCCTGATGGATAACGACCACGAAACCGTGGCTCCCGCCGACATGTTGTCGGAGCTGTGTGCGGATAATCGTGAACTTACGCGTTTCATGCGCGCGACGCACGCGCTTTGCGAGGAACACAACGACGTCGCCACAACTAGTCTGATTGAGGTCTGGATCGATCAGACCGAACGCCGCACGTGGTTTCTAGCGGAAGTAACCAACGAGAATTAGTCCGATCCGCCGAAAAGGAAACATCTAATGCCGTATATCACGACAAAAGACGGAACACAGATTTTCTACAAAGACTGGGGCAAAGGACAGCCGATCGCCTTTTCTCACGGTTGGCCGCTGACCGCGGACGATTGGGACGGTCAGATGCTGTATTTCGGCCAACAGGGCTATCGCGTGATCGCGCACGACCGGCGCGGCCACGGCCGCTCCACCCAGACTTGGGACGGCAATGAGATGGACACTTACGCCGACGATCTCGCCGTTCTGTTTGACGTGCTCGACCTCAAGAAGGTCATTATGGTCGGGCATTCCACCGGCGGCGGCGAGGTTGCCCGCTATTTGGGCCGCCATGGCACGGCGCGCGTTTCCAAAGCCGTGTTGATGAGCGCCGTGCCTCCGCTCATGTTGAAGACCGCGAAGAATCCCGGTGGCTTGCCGATCGCGGTATTCGACGGCCTTCGCGCCTCCCTCGCGGCCGACCGGCCGCAGTTTTACCGTGACATTACGTCTTCCGTTTTATGGTTACAACCGGCCCGGGGCGAAGATCTCGGAAGGCATCCGTGAACAGTGGTGGCTGCAGGGGATGTTGGGAGGGATGAAGGCCCATTACGACTGCATCAAGGCCTTCTCGGAAACCGATTTCACGGAAGACTTGAAGAAGATCGACACCCCCGTGCTGGTGATGCATGGCGATGACGATCAAATCGTGCCGATCGGCGCGGCCGGCCTGCTGTCCGCAAAGATATTGAAGAATGCCACGCTCAAGGTCTATCCCGGCTTTCCTCATGGCATGGCTAAAACCAATACGGCTACAATCAATGCGGACCTTCTGACGTTCTTCAGAGAGGGCGCGGCCGGCGCGGCGTCTTAACCCGCACGGTAATCGCAGCCCCAATAGCCCGGCGGATTTTGCAGGCCTTGTTTATGCTGGGGTATAAGCCACGTCTAAAGCAGGCGCTCACATAAACCCATGCCAGCAAGCTCTCAAGAGATCGATGCGATGTTCCCCCGGCTGGGGGCAGCACAGCTCGAACGTCTTCGTTCATTTGCCCCCGATCGGCGTGTGCAGCCCGGCGAGATTCTCTACGACCAGGGCGACGCGAGCCACGGGGTCTTCGTCGTCCTGAGCGGCAGCGTCGAAATCGTCGGCGTCGCGAACGGCGATACAACCGTGCTCATGGTTCTCGGACCGGGCATGTTCACCGGTGAAGTGAACCAGCTCTCCGGCCGGCGAAGTCTGGTCCGCTGCCAGGTCCGGGAGGCGGGCGCGGTGCTCGAACTCGGCCGAAGCTGCCTGCGAAAGCTCATGCAGACGGACGCCACCCTCGGCGAGCTCTTTCTGCGCATGTTCGTGCTGCGCCGCGCCTATCTGATCGCCAATTCCGTTGGCGACGCCATCCTGATTGGATCGAGCCATTCCAGCGACACGCTACGTCTGCGAGCCTTCCTTTCGCGCAACGGCCATCCGCATACCTATATCGATGTCGAGCGCGACCCCGACACGCAGACGCTGCTCGACCATTTCGAGATCCGCGTTTCGGAAATCCCCGTACTGATCTGCCGTGGCGATCTTGTTCTGCGTAATCCCACCATCGCGGAAGCGGCGGCTTGTTTCGGCTTGAATGCGGGTATCGATGAAGGCGGGGTGTACGATCTGATCGTGGTCGGCGCCGGACCATCCGGGCTCGCCGCCGCGGTCTACGGCGCTTCCGAGGGATTGAATGTCCTGGTGTTAGAGGGCAACTCGCCGGGCGGGCAGGCCGGAACCAGTTCGAGAATTGAAAACTACCTCGGTTTCCCGATGGGCATCTCCGGGCAGGATCTCACCGGCCGCGCTTTCATACAGGCGGAAAAATTCGGCGCTCACATCCTCGTGGCGCGCGCGCGCCATTGGGATGAACGTGCGGCGGCGGAACCTACAAAATCGAACTGGAAGGCGGCGGATCCGTGCAAAGCCGCACAGTTATCGTGGCGGCCGGCGCGCAGTATCGTAAGCTCGACTTGCCCAATCTCGCTCAGTTCGAAGGCGTGGGGGTTTACTACGGCGCGACCCAGGTCGAGGCGCAACTCTGCGGCAATGACGAAGTGGCCGTTGTAGGAGGCGGGCAACTCGGCGGGCCAGGCGGCGATCTTCCTTGCGGGCTCTGCCAGCACGTGTACCTGGCTACTGATGCGCGGGCCGGGGCTCGCCGACAGCATGTCGCGGTATTTGATTTCGCGCATCGAAGCTTGCCGCGAGATCACGGTGAAGCCGTGGACCGAAATCCAGGCGCTCGAAGGCGATTCGAGCCTGAAGCGTGTCACTTGGCGCGACAAACAGACCGCCGCCACAGAGAGCCGTGAGATCAAGCACGTGTTCTCCATGACCGGCGCTAATCCCAACACGGGATGGCTGGGAGAATGCCTCGCTCTGGATCAGAAGCAGTTTGTTAAAACTGGCGACCGATCTGGGTACCAATTGGTCGTTGCCTCGTTCTCCGTATATGCTCGAGACCAGCCGCCCCGGCGTCTTTGCGGTTGGCGATATCCGGGCCGGCAGCGTGAAGCGAGTCGCGTCGGCGGTGGGTGAAGGCTCGATGGCGGTTCAGTTCGTCCACAAAGTGCTGGCCCAATGAATGCAGGCCGCAGGCTGGGAGGAAGCGAATGAAAAGCATGTGTGTGGCCGACAACGGACAGGCTCTCATTGAAAAGGAGACGCCTCGGCCGGCGCCCCAAGCGGGTCAGATTCTGATTCGTGTCCAAGCGGCGGGCGTCACAACTACGGAACTAGCCTGGGAGCCCACATCGCATACGAAGGAAGGCGGGAAGCGCGCCGCCGCCATCCCATCGCATGAGTTTTCTGGCGAAATCGCCGGGCTCGGCGAAGGAGTTACAGGCTGGAAGATGGGACAGGAAGTTTATGGCATGAACGACTGGTATGACGATGGAGCGTTGGCCGAGTTCTGCATTACCCAACCCGGCTGGATCGCTCCGAAACCAAAGAGCCTCAGTCATGCCGAGGCGGCCAGCTTTCCCATTAGCGCTTTGACGGCGCGGCAAGGGTTGTTCGATCGGGCGCATCTTCAGGCTGGCGAGCGCGTGCTCATCCACGGCGGAGCGGGTGCAGTCGGAACTCTAGCCATCCAGCTCGCGCATCGCGCCGGCGCCCATGTAATCACCACCGTATCCGCTCGCGATATCGACTTCGTGAAGGGGCTCGGCGCGGATGAAGCCATCGACTATAAGGCGGCGCCATTTGAGCAGAGCGTGCGCGATATCGATGTCGTGTTCGACGTTGTAGGCGGAGAGACCTTAAAACGCTCATGGAGCGTTCTGAAGAAGAATGGAAGATTGATCACAATTGCGTCAGGTGACGAGTCGACCGCCGATGACCGGACCAAGAAAGCGTTCTTCATCGTCGAACCGGATCGCAGTCAACTCACCGAAGTCGGTGAGTTAGCCGATAACGGAAAGATTCAGCCCATAGTCGATACTGTCCTGCCGTTTGCCCAAGCGCCCCTGGCATATTCCGGGAAACTGGAGAAGAAGGGCCGCGGAAAGCTAGTCGTCGCCGTGACGGAGTAGCCTCTGCCCTGTGCGCCTTTACGCCGAAGCGCTGGCGGCTTGCGCTTGGGGGGCCGCGATTCTGGCGCGTGACGGCCCGATTCCAAGCTTGCGCATCCGATAAAGCAGAGTCGTGCGCGCCATGCCCAAACGCGCCGCCGCGCCGCTGTGTCCACCGATCACGCCCCCGGCGTGGCGAATTGCCTCGACAATGTGATCGCGTTCGGCTTCCGCCAGGGTACGAGGCGGCAACGGCTCCATGATCTTCGTGTAGACCTTGAGATCTCCGAGGGGCGCGCGTAGGACGAGGCCCGGCGAAAGGATCATTGCTCGTTCGATGAAGTTCTGCAGCTCACGGATGTTGCCCGGCCATTCGTGTTGTTTGATGACCTCCATCGCCTCATCGGGAATCGCTTCGATATCCTTGTTCATCTTGAAGCCGAATTTTCGGACGAAGTGCCATACCAACTCCGGGATATCGTCACGGCGCTCGCGCAGAGGCGGTAGTGAGATAGGAAATACATTAAGCCGGTAAAACAGATCTGCGCGGAACTTCCGCTCTTGCACCATCTGCGCCAAATCGACATGCGTCGCCGCCACCACGCGCACGTCCACGCGAATCGTGCGCGCGCTGCCGAGTCTTTCGAATTCCTGTTCCTGGAGAATACGCAACAACTTGGGTTGTAACTCCAGGGGCAGGTCTCCCACCTCGTCGAGAAACAGCGTGCCCTGGTCCGCCAACTGAAACCGGCCCGTGGTTTGATTCCAGGCGCCCGTGAAAGCGCCGCGCTCGTGGCCAAATAGTTCGCTTTCGAGCAGTCCGGCAGGAATCGCGGCGCAACTGACCTTAACGTATGGTCCGCGGCTGCGCCGGCTCTGTTCGTGGATTGCCCGGGCGATTACTTCTTTCCCGGAGCCCGTCTCGCCATGGATCAGCACGGTGGTGTCCGCCGGGGCGACCATGCGAACGGCATCCAACACATGGCGTAGCCCTCGCTCCGCGCCAATGATTTCGTTTTCGGGCTCCGCCGCCGCATGCGGGAAGCTCAGGATCGTTCTCGGCATCGTAGCCTCTCCTTGTGTTCAGGTATCCAGCGTTTGCACTGGCTTCGATACTCTCGCTATGAAGCAATTGAGGGTCGTGGCCCTCGGCAGATGGAATATATTTTTGTGCCCGCCTTAAATTGCGCGAGAGAGGTAAATCCCCGAACCCCGTCTTCTTCCTTACAAGAAGTTCAGCAGCGCCCCTGTCGTTTCCTGTGGGTTTTCTTCCATTAACCAATGCCCGGTATCTTTCAAAACGATGACAGTCACGTCGTCTGCGATTAATTTCGTCTGGCGGCCCAGCACCTCGCCGTTGGCATTCTCGCCGCCGAGGGCAAGAACGGGCATCGGAAGCTTGGTGCGGGCAAATTCGGAGAAATCCTTGGCAGCCTGCTGGAAAGAGACGAAATAGGCCCAGCTCGAGCGCATTCGGCCAGGGCGCGCGTAGCCGGCAGTATAGAGCTGCCGCATCTCCTCGGGAATCGAACGCGTCGGGTGCGCCGCGAAGTCGTTCCAGAAATGCTCGAAATAGATGCGCTCGCGTCCCTGCACAAGCGTCTCTGCCGTGGGTCCATTGAAACGGAAGTGCCAGATGCCGGGATTGTTGTAAACCGTTTCCCATCCTTCCACGCCTGGCAAGAAGGCATCCATGAGGACAAGCTTGCCAGTCTCCGTTGGGAACTGCGCGGCGTATGCATAGGCCACCATCAGGCCGATATCGTGTCCAACCACTTCCGCCTTCTGGATGCCCAGCGAAACGGCGAGCGCGTGAATGCGGACCGCCGCCGTCGCCATATCCAGGCCATCCGAAGGAATCGACGATTCCCCGATCCCAGGAAGATCGGGCGCGACGATGGTGAATCGCTCGGCAAGAGCGGGAATTGCCGCCCACCACATCGCGCTCGTTTCGGCAAAACCGTGCAGCAGGATGACCGGAGGACCATTGCCGGCGGTCAGATAGTGCAACTGGAGTCCCGCCACCTCGGCGGTTCGGGAAGAGATCTGCGTAGTCATAGTGAGTTTGTTCCCTTAGACGATTGTGAGCGATGGCGCGGCTAAAATCGAACCTGATCTGATCGATCGGTACGCAAAGACTCGTTTCCCATCAGAACCGCCGCGCTCAAGGAACTCAAGATGCCCATCGCCGCCGCGATCCAGACCACCGCCCGATACCCGTCGGTAAACGATTCCGCAACCGCTTGGCGAACCCGGCCGTCGTTCGTCTCCATGGCCGCCAGTTTTGGCCGCTGCGCGTCGATCCGCTCGCGAACCGCGGGGGGCAGCCGCAGGGAATCTAGTTTGCCGTCGAGGCTGTGATCGAACACGCTCGTCAGAACCAACCCCATCGCCGCCACAGCTAACAGGCCCGCGACTCGCGAAACGGCATTGTTGACGCCCGATGCCACGCCGACATGCCTTTGGTCCACCGCGCTCATCACCACCGTCGTGAGCGGCGCAACGCTGATCGCCATACCGAACCCCAGGATCGCCACCGCAGGGAAGAATGCCGTCCAGTACGCATCGCCGATACCGGCCCGCGCGAATAATGCGAACCCGCCGGCGGCGATCAGTGGCCCGATTATGAGCGGCGGTCTTGCGCTATAACGATCAATGAGCCCGCCGGACCATCGCGAGAGCAGAAATAACAATAGAATGAGAGGCAACAACGCGGCGCCGGCCTCCGTCGCGCTGTATCCCTGTACTTGAATCAGATCGATCGGAAAAAAGAACAGGACGCCGCTCAGCGCGGCATAGAGAAACAGCGTGAGCAGATTGGCGCCGCTGAAGTTTCGCGAGCGGAACAATCCGAGCGGCAGCATCGGCGCCGCCGACCGCGCCTCAATGACGAGAAACACCACCAGCAACGCCGCTCCCATCACGCCGGCTGCGGGCGCGGATTCAATGAAGGCATACACGATTCCTCCCAAGCCGAGCGCAGCCGCCACCGAGCCGGGCCAATCGATCTTCGTTTCTGCGCGCTTCACGCCGCATTCGGGTACTCGCCAGACGGTCAATACGATCACCACTAGCGCGATAGGCAGGTTGATGAAGAAGACCCATCGCCACGATGCGTGCTGCACAAGCCAGCCTCCGAGGACAGGCCCGATCGCGCTCGTGATGGACGTGAAGCCCGACCACGTTCCGATCGCGCGGCCCCGCTGCTCTTTTGGAAACGATGAGCTGATGAGAGCCAGGCTGCCCGGTACGAGGAGCGCTCCGCCCAGGCCTTGCATGCTACGCGCCGCAATCAGTTGCCCGATATTGGGAGCAAGTCCGCACCACGCCGACGCGACGGCGAATAGCGCAACCCCCGCAGCAAAGACCTTGCGCAGGCTGTAAAGGTCGCCCAGAGACCCGCCCGTGAGGATCAGGGCGGCGAGGAAGAGCGTGTAAGCTTCCACAACCCATTGCACGCCGCCAATCGTCGCGTGCAAACCGGCCTGCAACGCCGGAAGCGCCACCGTCACCACCGTGCCATCGATAAAGGCCATGCTCGAGCCGAGGATGGCCACGATTAACACCCACGAGCTGCCAGTTGTGCGATCGCCTTGCCGTCCGGCAAGCATGGCGGCTTCATCACAAGGAGGCTTCGCGATGTTCGGCATGAACTATTGTGAGCCCAAAATAATGCCTCCGCCGGATCTACAAAGTTGGGATAAGCGACAATGGTGAAATCCTTGAATCCTTTGCGGGATTTGTAAAGTCCATCAATCATGGCGTCGAACGGCTTGTTAACGGAATCCGCGGGTGAGGTGGAGCGGCTGGCATGCATGGAAATTCGCGGCGGCAACCATTCCGCGGTATATCGCGCTGATTTGCCGGGGTTTAGCGCCTGGGTCTCCTGCCGGCCGCTGCAGCCGGCCACGCACGGCGGCGACCTCTACTATCTGTCCGTCTGCAGTCAGGGTGCAATTTCACGGGTTACTATTGCGGACGTCGCCGGCCATGGCGAGAGCGTGAGCGCGGTCGCCGGACATCTATGGAACGCGCTCCGTGTCCATGCCGACGATTGGGATCAATCGACTCTCATCCGCCGCCTCAACGACGGCTTCTTCAAGGGTCCGGTGGAGGGTAAATTCGCGACCGCCTTCTTGATGAGCCACTACGCGGCATCGGGCGAACTTCTGTTTACCAACGCGGGACACCTCCCTCCGCTTTGGCGTCGCGCCGCATTAGGGCGATGGACCTTCCTGCAAGATGAGACTCCCTACGCGAAGGAGATCGCCGACCTTCCGCTCGGCATGATTCCGGGAACCGCCTACAGGCAGACCGGCGTACAACTCGAGCCGGGGGATCTCGTGCTGCTTTATACCGATGGAGTCAGTGAAGCCTGCAATAGTTACGGAGACCAGCTCGGGCTTGACGGGCTTTTGGAGATCGCGGACAGTCTGCCGGGTGATTCCCCCGCTGCCGCAGGCGAGGCGCTCCTCGCGGCCGTGGAGCGGTTCCGCGGCGATGCGCCGCCCGAAGACGACGCAACCGTGGTTGCCCTGAAATGCCATTATCCATCGGGCGCCTCGCCAACGGCGTTATGACGGCTCCCCAACCCATTCCGGCCGATGTCCCGATGGTTGTGACGTTCGTCATGTCGAGCCATCCTCGACACCTGCCGGTCGTCCGGGCCGCCGTCGGCCAGTTGGCTGCAATGGTGGGATGGAATGAATCGGATTCCAGGGCGATTACGCTGGCTGTCGACGAAGCTCTCTCCAATGTAATCCGGCATGCTTATCATGGACGGGTCGATGGCCGCATGGAATTGCAGTGCCACGTCACCGGCGATGAGCTCGAATTCCGCCTTCGGGATACCGGCGAGGCGCCCGATCTCACCAGGATTTGCGCCCGCGACATCGGCTGCGATAAGATCGGCGGCCTGGGAACCCACATCATCCGCGATGTAATGGACAGTGTGTCTTACCGGGCTTCTCCGGACGGAAACTGGTTCATCGCGTCTAAGCGTTTCAAGGGGCAAAAATGAATATCTCAGTTCGCGAATGCGGCGCAACGCGGGTGGTCGATCTTGACGGCGACGTGGACCTCGGCACTTCGCCAGAACTACGCCGCACGCTCTTCCACCTGTTGGCGGAAGCGCCTAAACTCGCGATAAATCTGCGAGCATTGCGCTACATCGATAGCTCCGGCATCGCCACCCTCATCGAGGTCCTTAAGAACGCCCAGCGATTGCAAAAGCAGTTCGTTCTCTTCGGGCTGAGCCCCGCCGTTGAGGATGTTTTCCGCCTGACGCATGTGAATCGCGTCTTCCAGGTCTTCCAAACCGAAGAGGAGGCAGTAACACCCGCTTGATGCCGTAATGCCTTCCTCTCCACCTATCCAGCCACGGGCTTCCGTACCGGTCGCAGTTCTGAGCGGCGTCGGCGCCCGGACCGAACAAACGCTTGCGTATCTGGGCGGCCTCGCCGAACTTTTAGGAACCTCTCTCGCGTCGCTCGTCTCTTCGCCTCTCAAGCGCGGACGCGGTTTCGAGCGCGCCGTACGCCAGGCGATGGCGGTTGGAGTGAGAGCCATCCCGATCATCTCGTTGATCACTTTCTTCGTTGGCGTAATCATAGCCCTGCAGGGCGCATACGGCTTGCGGCGTTTAGGCGCCATGCACCTCGTGGCCGGTCTGGTTGCAATTTCGATTACGCGTGAACTCGGCCCGCTGGTGGCAGCCATCGTAGTGATCGGGCGCTCCGGCTCGTCCTTCGCGGCGGAGATCGGCGCGATGCGAGTTTCGGAAGAACTCGATGCGCTGAAGACGATGGCTCTCGACCCTGTCGCTTTTCTGGTCACGCCTAAGCTTCTCGCCATGATGGTGATGATGCCCTGCCTCACTATATGGTCTGATCTTATGGGCGTCACCGGCGGGGCGCTATTTGGAGTTACCGGCGCGGGCTTTACCTTGGGAAGTTACTTCATCGCCACGCGTGAGTCGCTGGCGTTACGCGATATCACCACCGGGCTAGTCAAGAGCCTGGTGTTCGGAATGGTCATTACCGCGGTCGGCTGCTATGAAGGTTTCACCACCGGCGCAGGGGCGGAAGAGGTTGGCCGTTCCACTACCTCCGCTGTAGTGATTTCGATTCTACTTGTGGTGCTGATCGATCTCGCATTTACCTTTCTGTTTTATTCTGCGGGGCCCGGCGCATGAGTCCGACGCCCCACCGGAGCCCCAATCATCTCCACCCGCGGTCTGCGCGTAAGTTATGGCGATCGCGAGGTGCTGCACGGCATCGATCTCGAAGTTTGCCACGGAGAGACCGTCGTCATCCTCGGCGGTTCCGGTTCTGGCAAGAGCACTCTGCTTCGTACGCTGGTCGGCCTCGAGAAGCCTGCTTCGGGCGAAGTGATGGTCAAGGGCATCGATCTGGCGCGTGCCACCAAACGCGAACTCGACGCCATCCGCAAGAAGATCGGTCTCTCGTTTCAAGGCGGGGCCCTGCTCGGCTCCATGACGGTTGGCGAGAACATCGCGCTGCCGCTCCTTGAGCACTCTGACCTCGCGCCCTCCACCATCGAGGTCATGGTGCGCATCAAGCTGGAGCAGGTGGGCCTCAGCGGTTTTGAAGATTTCAGCCCTTCGCAACTGAGCGGCGGTATGAAAAAGCGCGCCGCCATCGCTCGCGCGCTGGCCATGGATCCGGAGATTCTATTCTTCGACGAGCCATCGGCGGGCCTGGACCCTATCATGGCCGCCGGGATCGACGATCTCATCCTCAACCTGAAGAAGGCTTACGCCATGAGCATCATCGTCGTGACGCACGAGTTGGCTAGCGCCTTCCTCATCGCCGACCGCATTATTTTGATTGACCGCGGCAACATCCTGGCCATGGGCCCGGCCAGGGAGATCCAGCAGAGCTCGCAGCCCAGGGTCCGCCAGTTTCTCGACCGCGTAGCCGATTCCACGGCAGACGATGAAGTAGACCACCTGCGCATGTACACGGAAGGAATCGAGTGACCATGATGGAAGCAACGCGCGAACGCGCGCTGGTAGGCCTCTTCGTGATCGTCGCCGCCGCTTTGCTGTTCGGCTCGGTAGTCGCGATCTACTGGTGGCTGGGGAAAATCGGGCGTCTCGCATCGCGCCTATTTCAAGTACGCCGGCGGAGTCCAGCCCGGCGCCGCCGTCCGCTTCGGCGGCCTCCTGACGGGTAAGGTAGATCGCGTCCGCGTCGATCCGGCGAACTCCACGCGCATTGAAATCGATTTCCAGGTGGATCGCGCCACGCCGGTGAAAACCGATAGCATCGCCAAGATCACTGCTCTCGGTCCTCTCACCGATAACTACGTCGAGATCACTACCGGCAGCGAGCGGGCGGCGCTTTTGCCTCCCGGCGCCGAGATTCCGTCCACCGAAATGTTTGGCCTGCCACAACTCGGCGACGCCGTTCAGGCGATGCTACCCGATGTACAGCGCACCTTGCGCAAAGTGAACGACGACCTGGATGGCCTGCAACTCACCCTTGCCCGGGCCAACGATTTGCTCAGCGATCGCAATCGCGCGACCATCGCGCATTCCCTTGCCAATGCAGACCAGTTGCTCTCAGAAACGCGGCCCAAGGTGAACCAGTCCCTGGACAACGTCAACCATTTGTTGAACGATGCCCAGCCGAAAGTCTCCGCCAGTTTGACTAACCTACAAGAGGTCACGGCAAAACTCGATCCACTGCTCGATAACTTCAAGAAAATCTCTGCGCGCGCCGACGATACGCTCGCCCATGTTGACGCGACGCTGCTCGAGAACCGTAGCGACATTCGCGCCTCCGTAACCAGCCTGCGCGATGTACTGGCAAAATCCACCGGCCTCCTGGACCAACTGAATCAGGCTCTTGACCAAAACGCCGATAACATCGGCGAACTGCTGGACAACCTACGCATCTCGACGGAAAACCTGAAGGGCCTCACCGAAACCTTGCGGAGTTCGCCTGCCAGCCTGATTCGAGGCGTTCACGTAGAGGACCGTAAACCGGGAGGAGGAAAAAAATGAGCCGCCGTCCCTCTGTTGCGTTTGGTAGTCTTACCGCCGGTCTGCTGATCCTTCTATCCGCGTGCGCCGCTGAACACCCAATCCACTACTACGCCATCAACCGTCCCCCATTGACGGAAGCCCCCGCTAAACCCGATGGCCTCGTCCTGCTGGTGGGGCGGATCGCCACTCCCGAGGCGCTGGAAGATGCACGCATCCGCTATCGTTCCGGCAGCAACGAAGCCGGCGCTTACGAGTATCACCGCTGGACGGCGCGCCCCGATGCAATTGTGCGGGACATGCTCGTGCAGACTCTCCGCGCGTCCGGCCATTATCGCCAGGTAGAAGAGACGTCGAACGGCGCCGCTGATTACCGCATCCGGGGTAAACTCTACGAGTTCTCCGAAATCGATCAACCCGGCATAAAGACGCGCATATCGCTCCAACTGGAAGTACTGGCCGCCAAAACCGGCCTCGTCGTATGGAGCCGTACTTACAACCGCGACGAACCGGTCCACGGAAAGACGATGAACGACGTCGTCGTGTCGCTTAACCGCAATCTACAGCAAGTCATCGCAGATTCTGCATCCGCTATCGATAGTTTCCTATCTAGTCAAATCAGGAGATAGCCGCCGCGCATGTCCGCCGGCCAAGTGTTCTGTTGGCATGTTGGGCATCTGACGGAATCTTGGCGCCGGTTCGTCTCGGGGAACGGGGTTAACGACGCCTAACTGCCAAAGATTCCATTACATCGAGAAATGGCATGCTTGGAACTCGGGTTGCCCCCTTGCGGTATGAAGTGTCGCACAGGAATTAACAACCATGAAATCCGCGAACATGCTTCTGGGACTCGTGTTTTTAACTGGGGGAGTGCCCCGATTACGCGCACTTGACTTACAAGCCTCTACCTTGAAGGCGTGGGAAGATTACGTTAGCAGCGCGGATTTACGCATGCAAACGCGACTGAACGGCGAACAGCATTTCCTATGGGTGGACGAAGCGCCCGGCCGGAATGGCGCTCTCCGGCGCGGTAAGGCCTTGGTCGCGCCCGCTAATGGCAGTGGAGTGATGAGCGTGCCGGGTGGTCTGATCCACCATTGGATTGGTGCGGTGTTTATCCCCGGCGCCGCTTTGACCTCGCTGCGCGCCATATTTCGCGACTATGACGCGTACAAGGAATACTACAAACCGGTAGTGGCCGATTCGAAAAGGCTCGCCTGCACCGGCGCGGACGAACGATTCTCTATGATCTGGGAGCATCGCGTTCTGTTCGTCTCCGCCGCTATCGAGGGCCAATATCAAATTCACCACGTAGAAGTCGATCCGCGGCATGGATATAGCATTGCCACCACCACACAGGTAAGGGAAATCGATTCATACGGGCAGGCCGGCGAGCGCTACCTCCCGCCCGGCCAAGGGAACGGTTTCATATGGCGAATGCAGAGCATCGCCAGGTATGAAGAGCGGGACGGGGGAGTCTACCTTGAACTCGAAGCGCTCGCGCTCACGCGCGATATCCCCGGTTCGCTGCGATGGCTTGTTAGCCCGATAGTGAACCACCTATCCGTCAATTCGCTCACCACAACGCTCCGGCAGACGAGCGATGCGGTTCGATCGGCAGAGCACGAAACCGTAGCGTCGCGCGTCGGCGACCGCCTCTCAAGATCGAGGCTAGGTGAAAGGTAGGAAGAGGATGCAATGCCGAGCGCAGTAACTCTTCCCGGCGATGACATTGCCGCACCGAGTGCGGGTCTCGGAGATTTCCTGGCTGCCGTCCATGGCACGGAGTGGCTACTCGTCATCTTTCTGATCTATGCCGCGGCGGCGGCGTTTCTTCTGCCGGCCGTCCCCAATGTCGGGGAGCGCGTTACGCTCTGGAATCTCGGAACAATCCTGATCTGCGGGCTGCTCATTCACTTCGATCGCGGCAAGCGATTTCTGGCGATCGGCGTCATTCGCGATTGGCTGCCCCTGGCGGTCTTGCTGCTCGCTTATCAGGAGATGGGCTGGTTCGCCACGCCCCAACACAGTCATACCTTGGAGACCAACTGGGTGGCTTGGGACCGGCTTTTCTTGCGCGGGGGCCTCAAGGCCGCAATTGAAGCTTTTGGTCCTTTGTTGCCCTCCGTCCTCGAAATTGCATATTCGCTTGTGTACACTCTCGGCCCGTTTTGCCTCGCGGTGCTTTACATCTATCGCCGGCGCGATCGCGTGGATCGGGTCCTGTTCCTTCTCACCATCGGAGTGCTGCTGTGCTATGCGCAATTCCCGTTTTGGCCATCTGAACCTCCTCGTGTTGTGTTCCCCGGACAGGATCTCCCATCGAGCGACACCATTTTCCGTCACTTCAACCTGTGGCTCCTTGGGAATGCGGGTATCCACACGAGTGTCTTTCCCAGTGCGCACGTCGCCGCCGCGTTTTCCGCCGCCTTCGGCATGTGGCGAACATTGCCCGAACACAAATGGGTGGGCCGGTTCCTATTTGTGATGGCGTTGCTCATCGCCACGGCGACGGTTTATGGGCGATATCACTATTTCGCCGATGCCCTGGCCGGCCTATCGATGGCATTTGCCGCCCTGGCGCTGACTATGGTGCGCGATGCCCTCCGCCTGACCGCGGTTCGCGGTGCGAATGTGCCAGAGGCCGCAAGGGAGATGGAACATGCCTGAACGGACGAAGACGACGCTCGCAAGAATCGGCGCGCTTTGGTGCGCCTTGCTGCACAATTCGCCCATGTGGCCGATTCACGGCCACTATCAATGCCGCACCTGTAGGCGTCGTTTCCCCGTCCCGTGGATTGGCGCTCATCGCTTGCCACTGCCGTAGGCTCTGCGAAATCTTTATTCACTTGTAGGCAGTTTCAGCGAGTCGCTCACGGTGACCTCGCCGACGTGCAACCGTTTCACCTTAAGATCTTCAATCTCCACGGACTTCAATTTGGCGCGCCCTACCGAAAGCCGGCCAATCGCGAACGCGCCGACCGCAACCGCGCCAATTGCGAATGCCCCCGCCGCGATCGCGCCAATCGAAGCGGCGATAGCCGTCAGCCCGGCAATGCCAACCGATCTTCCGCTACGGAGTTCTCTCATAAACCGGCCTCGTTCCGAGTGCCCGCGAAATAGCGGCCTCATCGTAATATCATCCTCCAGATCGAACACAGATACTCGAGCCGAACGCTATCTCGCGATGCTTGACTCTTAGGACCCCACGACCCTCGCGGCGCCAACTCTACCGTGGCTTTGCAGCCTTCTTCAGGAGCAACAGGCGAAAGTGTTCGCGCAACTGGCCCACGGTCCGGTCAAACGGCTCGACCGCGCCGTAGGATCGGGAGAGCATCACCGCGCCTTCCATGACGGCAAGAACGTAAGTGGCCAGCGCCTCGCGGTCGGTTTCGGGCGGCAGCCTATCAGACATATGGTCTACGCACTCGCGGATGGCGGCGATCCATCCGCGGAAGTTTTCCGCGATCAATTGGTGCGCCGGACGGTTCTCGGGATCGATTTCCAGCGCAAGCCGGCCCAGGGGACACCCGTACTTGCAATCCGTTCGGACGATGCGCTCGCGATAGCCGGCGAGGATGGCAAAGATGCGCGCCACCGGTTCCCGGGTTTGGGCGAAGGCGGGGTCGACAATCATGGGCCGCAACGCGGGAATGTAGGTCTCCAGCACGGCCCGCAGCAGCGCCTCTTTGCTCTCAAAAAAATGGTAAAAGCTGCCTGAGTTAACTCCGGCGTGAGCAAGGAGATCGGCCATGCTCGCGGCGGCGTATCCTTTTTCCCAAAAGAGATGGCGAGCGGATTCGATGAGGCGGGCTTTCGTCTCCGATTGGCGGGGCATCAAAAATCTCTTGCGTTTTTCATCGTACTGAGTTTTACTTGAATGATCAACTAAGTAGCAGTAGAGGAGGAGAGACATGAGAACGTTTTTGGCGCTGGCGTGCGCCGCGGCGGCTTTCGCGCAGAGCCCTGTCAAAGTGATCAAACAGGCGCAGCCGGAGAAGGCGCTCATCTTCGAGGTCTCGATCCCGGCGGCGCGCTCGGCTGTTTGGAAGGCCTTCACCACGAGCGAAGGGCTGAGCACTTGGCTCACGCCGGGCGCGACGGTGGAGTTGAAGAAGGGCGGCGAGTGGACGGCGCATTTTCCCGGCGGAAAAACCGGCGGAGGGACAATCGTCTCTTTCGTTCCACAGGAGGAAGTCACTCTGTCGGCAATGGCGCCGGAGCAGTTTCCACACGTGCGCGCGGAGCGCACCAAGGCCCGGTTTCAGTTCCTCGAGAATGGCGGCGCGACGACAGTTCGCCTCACGCAGACCGGATGGAAGACGGGAGAGGAATGGGACAAAGCCTATGCCTATCTGGCCTCCGGGAATGCGGAGTTGCTGGAAACGCTTCGGCGGCGATTCGTCAGCGGACCTCTCGACTGGGAGAAGGAATGGGGACCGGCCTTTAAGAAATAGGCCGGGCAGGACGTTATCATACGGTTTCATGTCCGTCTGTCGATCTGCCACCATTGCGCATACGGCGCGCGTTCACCCCGATGCTGTCATTGGGCCAGGTGCGCGGATCGGCGAGTTCTGCATTGTCGAAGCCGATGTCGCGATCGGTCCCGAGTGCGTGCTCGAGCCTTATGTTTATGTCAAGCGCTGGACCACGATGGGCGAGCGCAACGAAATCTCGGCGGGCACGGTGTTGGGCACCGATCCACTCGACAAGGGCTTCACAGGCGAGCGCAGCTTTCTGAAGATCGGCAACGGGAATAAGATTCGCGAACACTACACGATTTCGCGCGGCACCAAGCCGGAATCGGTCACGGAGATCGGCGACGGTAACTACATCATGACATCGGGGCACATCGCGCACAATTGCAAGATCGGCAACAACACGGTAATTGCGAGCTGCGCGCTGGTGGCGGGATATGTCGAGGTGGAGGACCAGGCTTTCATCTCGGGCGGCGTGGTGGTGCATCAGTTTTCGAAGATCGGGCGCCTGGCGATGATTGGCGGAAACACCCGCGTGAACAGCGATGTGCCGCCATTCTTTCTTTACTCGGGATTCAATATCGAGGCCAAGGGATTGAACCTGGTTGGCTTGAAGCGCGCGGGATACAAAGCCTCGGATGTCAGCACGCTGAAGAAGGCATATCAGCTGCTGTATCGTTCGGGATTGAAGCTTGAGGAGGCGCTGGCGCAGATTGAAACGGAGGTTCCGACGCCGGAGACGCTGCATCTGGTGAAGTTTATCCGCGCGAGCGAGCGTGGGATTTGCCGGGAGTGAGGCGGGTCCCCTTGTGTAGGAGGCGGTTTGTCTCCTAAAATAGGGGATATGGTGCAACGCAAGAAGCTATCGACCACGATCGGCGCGCGCAACTATGCGTATCTGCACGAAATGGTGAAGGCTGGTAGGGCTGAAAGCGTCGGGCAGGCAGTGGACAAGGCGGTCCAAATGGCGCGCAGACTGGACAACCGGGCTAGCCTGGATCGCCAAACGGCCGCTTACTTCGAAGGATTGAATCCCATGGCTGCGGCGGACGAGAGGGATCTTGAAGATGCCATGAGCGCCGCATCTCAAGAGATGGATTTTGACCAGCCATAGTGCTTTCCCTCGGCGCGGCGAGATCTGGACCGCGATGCTGGGAACTCCGGCGATACGTCATTGGGTGTTAGTGGTTTCACTCGACTCCCGGAATATGAGCGATCGAGTCGACTCAATTCTGGTAGTTCCCTTCGGAAGCCAAGGCGCAGAGGGTCCGACGACTTTGCAGTTTGAGCCTGGAGAGATCGGATTGCCAGCGCCATCTTGGCTCAAAGGCCACTTCATCACGACACTAAAAAAATCGCTTCTCGGAGAGCGCTTGCCGCGTCCGCTCTCGCCTTTTCGCATGCGGCAGGTCAGCTTGGCCATTCAGCGTGCGTTCGATCCGGATTCGCTACCTCATAAAGCGAAGACCTGATTCGGACACAGCATCACCGATTCTATGGCAGCTTGGACGGACATCAATCGCGCCATACTGAAGGTTTGTCCGAAAAACTCATCGACACCCCCCGCGACGCATGGGCCCACTGGATCTCGCCCGAGACTCTGATCTCGCAGGTTCGGAACACCGCCCCATTTCTCGAAGCGCAACTGCCCAAGCCCGAGTCCGGCCGCCTGATCGATCTTGGCGGCTCGCCGGATGGCTTCCGGCGAATTCTTGCCAGTTGGCAGAACATCCTTCGTCCCGGCCTTACACCCGAGGAGCAGCTTCAGGATTATTTCGCGCTGTGCATGGCGTGCCACCACGCGACGGTCGCGACGTTTGTGCCTACCGACGTCGATACCAAGATCCGCGGCATCGTTTGGCGCGAATCGCGCGACCCAGATGTCTTGCGTCCCATGCTTCGCCTTGCGCTGAATTCGCGCGGTTGGACCGAAGATGGCATCTCGATCCGTGCGATTCGCGGCGTCAGCGGCCATAACGGCGAGCAGTGGAGCGCGATCGCAGGCGGCCTGGGACGTCTGCTCGAACTCGGCGACATGGCTTCGGCGGAAGAAGCGCAGGCCGCCATTGAGACTGAGATCGATCGCGAGCGGGCGGTGTTCGACGAAGTGGCCGCGGAACGGGACGCGGAACTCGACCTGCTGCGGCTCTCCATGACTTTGGCGCACAATCGTGGCGACCTCACGCAAGGGATGGGCTTCTGGAAGAAGACGCCGGTCACCGCGCCGCTGATGGAACATCTCTCGGCGCGTGGCCGCTTCGCGCCGGCGGTTCGCATCTACCAACACACTGGACTTTCGGCCGAAGGGCATCGCCATTACCCACTGCGTCCGGTAAAGGTGTTGCGCCGCTCGCCAGCCACGCTGCTGCCTCTGTGCCCGTTTCTGGATGAGTGGGGAGGGGTGGTGGCCCAACTCGAGGAGAGCCACGAAGTGCTGGCCGCGCTCGTGGTGGGCTGCCAGAAAGTGCAAGGGCAACAGGGCTACTATCGCGCCATCGCCGGAATGCGCGCGGTCTCGTCCGGGCGCTTTCGAACGCGCGGCTGCCCGGATGTCGAACGGCGAGCAGCGCCTGCTGCGTGGCGCGGAGATGCGAAGGCTGATCGACATCCCGCGCATCTCCTTCGAATCGATGATGCGGAAACGCGCGCGGACCGCGCTCGCTATGTTCAGCGGGGCTGAAACAGCATAAGGTCCAGACTAAATGTCACTCGCATCGCCTCGGCGGCGCGGGGTTGAATAGGCCGATAGATCGAGGTCAGAACGTCCTGCACGGCGGAAGCGTCGAGATCGGCGCATGTCGTGACACGGGCCTTATGGGCGAGCGAGAACGGGCGCGCGAATTCGTCGAGTGTCCGCGGCATGCGATCGCGCCCTGCCCCACGCAACTCGATAAGATCGTCAGGGGCTGGAACGGCGACGAGCAGGCGCCCATCCTCGCGCAGCACGCGCCGGAATTCTGCGGGATTCATCCGCGCGGTGATAGAGAGAACGACGGAGAACGACCCGTCCGAGTAAGGGACCGCGCGATCGGCATTGGCCACCACCCACTCGCATTCTGGATAACGCCGCGCGGCGGCGTCAACGGCGGGGATGGAGATATCCACGCCGTGGGCATCACACTTGGTTTCGCGTTGCAGCGCCCCGAGGTGGAAACCATCGCCGCAGCCGGCATCGAGAACGACGTCGTTGGCGGTAGCATTCACGGTCTCTGCGACTGCTTGAAACAGCGGCCGGGTCACCCCGCGATCGTGCAGACGCCTCCGCGCTGCCACGGCTTCCAGAGTGTCCCCCGGATGCTTCGCTCGCCGTTCCTGCGGCTGAAGCAGATTGATATATCCGCTGCGCGCTATATCGAATGAATGTTTGCGCGGGCAAACCATCCGCCGCTCTTCGCGCACGAGGCTAAGATGGCACCCGCGCACGGAGCAAAGGAGCATTCGACGAGTTTAACGAACGGACTACTGGCGGCGCACATCCGCCGAGCGGACGTCTCCGTTGCGAAGATCCACCGAACACGAGAATTTGAAAGAATCCGATCGCATGCGCATGTCCGCTCTGGCGATGCCGACGATCCAGTCGCTGCGGCCGGGCGTATCGTCTACTTTGATGGATACAAAATCGACGTGCTGATAGCCGTTGCCGCGGATTTTATCCTCCACGGCCTTCTGGCAGGAGTTCATCGCGATTCTGCTCGGCGATGGGCCGGCATCGCCGCGGCCGGGTATGCGATCCGGTTCGACCGGGTCTATCTGCACGGAGCGCAGCTCTCCGCTGGCAAAGTTCACGGAACAGGAGAAGCGGAAGAGCCCATCTCTGTCGTCGCCGCGGCGAATGTCCATTAGACCCGTCACCCAGTCCTGGCGGCCGGGGTTGTCATCCAAAGCGGTCCTCCGAAAACCAATGTTTTCGGTATGAAACCGATCCGCGGCCTGACGTCTGACAGCATCCTGGCAGCTTCGCACCGCTTGTTCGGTGGTGAACCGCTGACTGCCAACCGGAGGCCGCGGGAAATCGCCGCGATTGGGAGGGGGCGGACCACCCGGAAAACCACCGCCGCCCCAAGTGATATCGAAGGTATATCCCTCAGACCCGCCCTGGGAGTCTTGGATTCGGACGACCGCGCCTGTACCGTTTTGCGGCCCACGCACCAGCTCCTGGCTGCCACGCCCATCCACACCGGCAAAACGAAAATTGGGAGGATTGCCCGGCATCGCGCTAGTGCATTCGAATCGACGCCATTGCGGCGCCTGTCCCGCAAGGTTCCGTAGAACTGCGGTATCCCCGCGAATCTCGACTTCCGCGGCGCCATCCACCACCACTTCGATGGTGCACTTTCCCCGGTCGGGAGCGCCGCCGCCCGTGATACTTGCCCTACGTTGAAGCGTTTGGCCGTTCGCAGATGCTGCCATCGCGAGCAGGCCGATGGACAATAGTCCCTTGTACATATTACTCACCCCTTAGGCCGAGTATGGCACGTATGCCGCCAAACGAAGAATTGTTGGCCGGAAGATTTATCCCTCACTCGGATTGTGGGTTCACGGAGTTCGAGGCGAGCGCGAATACGGGACTCGGTCGGCTCGTCGATAGATGCCGGGCAAGTTTGCGCCGTCGCTCCTATTGCAAGTTGCCACTACGCCCGGAGGAAAGCATGGTCCACGCCAAGTCCCTTCCGTCGAAGTAATCGCCTACGCAGCTCGATGTGTCTCCGCGCGCTTGATTAGCCTGGCGATCTCTCCGGGAGGCGCTCCCATAGCCAGCAGTGACCGCATCATCAAATCGAGGGTCACAGACCGGTCCGCCGCCTTCAACTCAATGAACTGCGCCTCCTGGGGCGTTAGATTCAGGAACTGAGAGGCCTCTCCGACCGCCCACCCACTCCGTTCCAGTCGTGCCTTTTTGGCTGAAGCTGCACCGATGCCAGCATGCCTCCGGCTGCGTCACTTTATGCCTTCGTGAACGCATCGCGCAGCCGCTGCCACGTCACCGCCAGATCTTCGGGCAGGACGCGCGTTTCGGCGATTGGCGTCATGAAGTTCGCGTCACCGGTCCAGCGCGGCAGCGCGTGGAGGTGGATATGTCCCGCCACGCCGGCGCCCGCGCTGCGGCCGATGTTCAAGCCTAGGTTCAATCCATCGGGGTGGTAGACGGTCCGCAGTACCTTCTCACAATCGCGGGCGAGGAGCATCATTTCCACCAGGGCTTCCTCGGACATTTCCTCGAGCGTCGCGACGTGTGCGTACGGAACCACCATCACGTGCCCGCTCGTGTACGGGAAGCGATTCAAAATGATGAAATTGTGCTGACTGCGATGGACCGTCAACGCAGTCTCATCATCGGGGCAGGCCGCCGCCGCACAAAAGACGCACTCGGCGCGGTCGCTAGGTTCGGTACGAGGCCCGGTGATGTAGTTGTAGCGCCAGGGCGTCCAGAGATAATCCATGCGGAGGCCGCTGTGAAGAATGCCGCTAGAGCGTAGGACCGTTATCTGCCGCCGGGGGCGCAAAAGGGTCGGACGGCTCGGCGGCGGCGGGGTGCGGACCGGAATTGTTGACCACGTCTTTCAATTCCTTGCTCGGCTTGAAATATGGAATCTTTTTCGCGGGCACTTCCACGCGCGCGCCGGTTTTCGGATTGCGGCCGATGCGCGGCTGACGTTGGCGCGTACGGAAACTACCGAAGCCGCGAATTTCGATCTTGTCTCCGGTGCGCAGGGATTTCACGATGCTGTCGAAGATGGCCTCCACGATGACCTCGGATTCCTTGCGGGTCATCTCGACAACCCGGGAAACCTCTTCGATTAGATCCGCCTTCGTCATCGTATGCTCCTGTGCGCCAATCAGTTGCGAAACCGCAGTATCTCTTGATTACAACAATTTTGCAAGCTATTCGGCGTCGCGGTCCTTATGGCTCATCACTTCTTCAATGGTCGTAATAGCCGCCGCGGCCTGCCGTTGATAGTCCTGTAAACGCACTTTTTCCTCGTCGTCCGCCAGCGCCTTGAGGCTGAGGCCGATTTTCTTGTCGGCTTCGCTCATCTTGATGATCTTAAAGTCTAATTCATCGCCAACAGTCAACGGGGCTTCAGACGAACGGCGCCCGCCATAGCCAGGGACCTCGGAAAAATGGCACAGGCCTTCTACGCCCTCCGCCAGTTCCACAAACGCGCCGCCGAAGCTCGCCAGGCGGCACACTCTTCCATGCACGACGTCGTTAACGTGATGATTCTGGAAGTAGCTCTCCCAGGCGTCCGGCTGCAACTGCTTAATACCGAGTGACAACCGGTGCGACGCCGAATCGATATTCAGTATCGCCGCCTGTACGATCTGTCCCTTTTTCAGAACCTCCGAAGGATGTTTGACTCGCTTGGTCCACGACAGATCGGAAACATGCACTAATCCATCGATGCCTTCTTCGATCTCGATGAAGGCTCCGAAGTCGGTCATATTGCGCACGCGCCCTTCGACCACCGACCCTACGCTGTAGCGGCTATCGATCGTGGTCCACGGATTCGGCTCCAATTGCTTCAAGCCCAGTGAAATACGCCGCTCGCCCGGGTGAACTTCGAGTACTACGGTTTCCACCTGATCGCCAGGCTTCACCACCTTCGAGGGATGCTTCATGCGCCGCGACCATGTCATCTCACTGATGTGAATCAAGCCCTCTACGCCAGGCTCGAGTTCGACGAATGCGCCATAGTCGGTGACGTTCACTACGCGGCCGATGACACGACTGTTCACGGCGTAGCGCTCGGCGGCGGTTTCCCACGGGTCCGGCTCGAGTTGCTTCAGACCCAGCGAAACGCGCTCCTTGCCACGGTCAAACTTCAATACCTTGACCGTGATCTCGTCGCCAACGTGCAGCACCTCCGACGGATGCGCCACGCGTCCGTAGGAAAGGTCGGTGACATGGAGCAATCCATCGATTCCGCCCAGATCGATGAATGCCCCGTATTCGGTGAGGTTCTTGACCACGCCAGTCACGACCGCGCCTTCTTCGAGATGTTCGAGCGTCAAGCCCTTGCGCGCGTTGATCTCCTCCTCCACCGCTGCCTTGCGGGAGACCACCACATTGCCGCGGCGCCGATTCAGTTTTATGATCTTGACCGGTATATCTTGACCGATGAGTGAATCCAGGTTATGCACCGGCCGCGGATCGGCCTGCGACCCCGGCATGAATGCCTTGATTCCCACGTCCACCGCCAAGCCGCCTTTGACGCGGCCCAAGACGTGGCCAGAAATTACAAGATGTTCGGTGTAAGCCTTCTCGAGTTGATCCCAGATGCGCAGACGCGAAGCGCGCGTGTGGGAAAGCAGCACGTAGCCTTCTGGCTGCGGCCCGCTATGGTCAATCATCACGTCGACGATGTCGCCGCGCTTGACCGTTACCTCGCCACTTGGAGACTGAAACTGCTCGATGGGTACGAGGCCTTCGCTCTTATAACCAAAGTCAACGATAACTTCCTTGGCGTTGACCGTGAGCACGGTCCCTTGCAGTACCTCGTCGCTGGCAGGCGGGGCAAAATGCGAGTAATCTTCGAGGAAGTGCTCGTACTCCTCGAAGTTCTCTTCAGATTGCCGACTCTCGTCTACGGCCATTGCGCCTCTCTGCCCATCATAGGGGTCACCGGGACTCGTCTCATAAGGAATTCGAAGCGGGCAAAGCGATCAACCTAGCCAGGCCCAACCGCTTGCCCCCCTCATGGAGACCTTGCAGAATTCCAGCAACCGCTGATGGTTCAGTATGTTAGCAAATATACGCCGGATGCCGGAGGGTTGTCAACGCCTGAGGTTTTATCTATAACATTACGTGAGTCCATTTCCTACTCGGTTCCGCGGAAAGAGACCCTTACTTCCATTCGCTTTTTCCCTTGGAGATTTGTCAAATCGGGTCTACAATCTTGCTAGTTGGCGCGTAGTCTCTGAAAAATAAGCGCAAAGTTTAGCGCAATTATACCGGCATTTTATTAAGGAGGCGCCTATGTTTGAAAGCCTGTCGGAACGCATCGAGAAAGACGAGCGTGGCACGGTGGATCCGAAGCAGCGTATGCTGTTTTGGATTGCGGTTTTCGTAGTAGTATTCACCGCTTGTTTCTTCGGAATTAAACTGTTCGGTAGTTAAGCCGAAGATTCGCTTATCTGTCCCGCGCGGTGTTATTGCGCCGGGGCAATACGTTGCATGACGTTCTTAACCCGCTGTGCATAACCTTCAGTGGGGTTATAGGTCGCCAGCAGTTGATCGAGATTCTTTGAGCGGTACAGGCGTGAGCGCGACAAGCGGCGTCCTACCTCTTGTATGCCTGCCGAGGCGCTGGCGAATCCAGTTCGTCCGCAATTCCATCCAAACAGGTTGTTATTCTTAGCCGTCTTGCCTCCGGTAGATTCCAGATAGGAGATGCTCGGCAGCAGACGCCAATCCAAGCCGTTGAGTTCAGCCGCGACGATGAAATCTCCCGAATAATCCTTTGCCGGGCAGTCCAACTTTCCGAAGAACGCCTTCAACCTTTCGAGCCGCGAATCCGCGTTGCGCCTCTTGGGTGGTGGGGTTAGCTCAGCGTGTAACGAACCGGGTGCGGGAAGGGACACAAGACCTGTAAAGACGGCCAATCCGCCAGATAACAGTTTTCTCATCCAAAACCTCCTCAATATTTGAATTTGAGTGGCTGCGCTTTGAACCGCTGGCAGCCGCGAATCGGGACGGGGAACCGGAGTTCCCTAGGTAGGGTTACGGGACGGACATAGGGCACATTATACCAGTATTTCCGCAGGTAATAGGCTCCGAGGGCCCGAAGTGTGAGGTCTCGTACCAGGACCAGTTTGCGCGTGCCCTCCACATGGACCCAAGGCGGCTTAATCCCCTGATTTCAGGCGATTTATTTAACGTTGCAGCGGCCAAACGCTAGGGTTTTGCGGACTTCTGTGGGATACTTCAGGGTAGAACGGTTCGCAAGTCGCAAATGTCTCTGCTGGACGAGGCAGTCACTAAATACAACAAACTGCTTGAGAGCGGTCCCTACCGTGATTTATCATGGGCGGCGGCGCTGCACGAGCGCATGGAGGCCGAGGGACTCTCGGCCGGCGGACGCTTGATCTGTCCCTTCCTGCGCCCTAGCTTCATCTCGCGTCGGCAGTACGAATCGATGGTACGCACCGGCGAAGCGCTGATCGGCGCCATTGACCGGATGGAGCAGATGGTGCTCGCGAATCCGGCGCTGCTCGCGCGCCTGGAGCTATTGCCCGCGGAGAAGATGCTGGCATCCATCGATCCCGGCTATCAATCGCTACAGGTTACGGCGCGCCTCGACACGCACCTGGTGAACGGGCATATGCACTTCGTGCGCTTCAATGCCGATTCCCCATCTGGCGCAGGGTACGCCGATGCGCTTTCGAATCTCTTCTGGGATCTGCCGCCCGTTAAGGAGATGCGCAAGAAGTATACGCTGGCTAAGACCGGCAGCCGCAAGCATCTGCTGCAAGCGCTGATTAAATCCTACCGGCTCTTCGGAGGTAAGCGGAAGCCGAATATCGCTATCGTCGAATTCCGGCCCACCTATCACTCCGGGCGAAGCGAATACGAACTCTTCCGCGAGTTCTTCCGCGAAGAAGGCTACGCCACTGAAATCGTTTCGCCAGAACAGCTTGAATACCGTAACGGCGTGCTGCGCAAGGGCAATTTCGAAATCGATCTGATCTACCGCCGCTTGGGCGTACAGGAATTCCTCATCCGCTTCGATCTCACCCATCCGCTGGTGCAGGCCTATCGCGACCGCGCAGTATGCGTGGTCAATACCTTCCGCGCGGAACTGGCGCACAAGAAGGCTATGTTCGGATTGCTCACCGACGAGGCTTTGACCTCTAAATTTCCCGCCGCTGAGCGCAAAGCAATTCGCGAGCACGTGCCGTGGACGCGCCTGGTTTCGCCCTCGAAAACCACGTTCGAAGACAAAACTATCGATCTGCCCGACTTCATCGCCCATAACCGCGAGCGCCTGGCGCTCAAGCCGAACGATAATTCGGGCGATCTGCATACCTACCTGGGCTGGGAGATGGATTCGAACGAGTGGGAACGCGCCCTGAAGCAAGCTATGCGCGCTCCTTACGTGGTGCAGGAACGTGTCGAGCCTGTGCGCTCCATCTTCCCAATGCTGAGCTTTGGCCACCTGGAATTCCGCGAAATGCAGGTGGATGTGCACCCGCATGCCTACCTGGGCAAGGTGCAGGGATGTTCGAGTTGGCTTTCCAGCGGCCGCAGCGGATTCTCCTCGGCTGCCGGCATTGTGCCAACGTTCATTGTCGATTCTAAGGCGTAAGCGTCAAGCTCGCTCAAAGACGGCTTCTGCTCCCGAAGCGTCCAGATCTCAGATCCAATCCGATTGAGTCGCTTGTTCGTTCTCGTCGGCGGAGAAAACCGCATCCATCTTATTCGTGACGCATCATAACAGGGCGCCTGCTGACGCAGCGGGTGATCTGGAGATGGAACCGTGTACGTGAAGGAGATCTGGCGATACCCAGTGAAATCGATGGCCGGGGAACCAATGCAAACGGCGCGATTGACAGCGTCGGGCAGCGATGGCGACCGGATTGTCCAGGTACGCGACGGGTGGGGGAACACCGCCACGGCTCGAACATATCCCGCTCTGCTGGGTTTCAAGGCTGTGCTGGGTCCGGACGGCGCTCCGCTCGTCGACGGTAGGCCATGGAGCGACCCCAGCGTGCTGGCGGACGTGCGCAGGATCGTCGGCCCGGAAGCGCGGTTGGTTCGAGACGAGAGCCTGGACCGCTTCGATGTGCTGCCGCTGCTGGTGGCCACGGATGGCGCGATCGCCGATTTTGGACGCGACCGGCGGCGGCTTCGGCCGAACATTGTGATCGGGGGCGTCGCGGGCGAGCAGGAGCGGGGTTGGCAAGGCGGACGGCTTCTGATCGGGGATGTGGCGATTGGCATCCACAATCTCCGCGGCCGGTGCAACATGACAACGTTCGATCCCGATACGCTCGCGCACGATCCCGGCGTGCTGCGGGACATCGTGAAGCGTTTCGCGGGGAAGCTAGCGCTGAATTGCGAGGTCATAACGGGCGGCGAGATTCGAGTAAGTGAAGAGGTTAAGTTCGTACGCTAGGTAAGTTCTGACAACCCTACCGGCATGGCTACCCTCAGAAATCGCGGAATCGAACGGATATCCCGAGACGGCGCGGGCGCTGAAGGAATGGGTCGCACGGCATCCCATCAAATCAAGCTTCGCCCCGTCCGGAGAGTTGGCAGGCTGAGACAGCCATTCTTCAGAAGGCGCTCGCGGTTATCGGCGGTGACGTCACCGGCAAATCGCCTCGCGTCATTCTTACCACGCGTTCAGCGGACTGGACGGCAAATGTGAAAGGGTTAGTTATCCCGAAAGCTCTTCCTGGCGGTTTCACAGCGTTCATGAATGAGCGCACCAACAGCCTTAGCGACGGGATGATCGGTATCAGCCTTGGCGAGAACGGTCAGGAGGGTGTCTGCGAGCTCCGGGACGCGGCGCTTGACGATGGGTTTCGCCAGCAGCGCCTGATCCGCCAGCCTCTCGAAATCCTTCGCCGTGACGTTCTCGGAGGAATATTCATCGCCGATTTTCATGGCCATATCCCGGCTAAGCTCGGGATAGTAAAACGTGCTGACGAGGTCGTAGAGAGGCGCTAACCTGATTTCCGACCCGTCCGTTCCAATGTGACGATAGAGCAGTGAAAAATTCTTGCCGTGCGCGTCGTTGTTCCCGGCCAGGTAGTTGAAAATCACGGCGTCCAGGAGATGTGCCAGGTCTATGACGGGCGCGGTTGAGACGTCGCGGAGCAGGCTAAAACATTGCTTGAGTGAGGGTCCGCCTTCTTTCTGGTATTTCATTTCCGAGACGATGCCTTGCGCCTGGCAGAAATCTTCCTGATGAAGCCGCTCGAGAACGATGTCCCCTCCAGGCATCCGGCGGTGCATCCGGTCGTAGCGTTCGATCTGGAGATACTCCAGGCCTTCGACTGCTCGGGTCTCCACCTTCGCCGTGGGCAGACCGGCGGCGGCGGCCAGCGACATGCAGAACGCTTCGTTGAAAACGACGCCGGGGAAACGTTCGACTGCTGGCTTTAGGATATGGGTGCTGGGCGCGCCGCCGAGGGGGAGCGATACTTCACCGCCTTCTATGCGTACGGCGACTTTATCCTGCGCGCCCGCCAGCGAGAGGCGTATCCCTTCGTCTCCCGCCAGCAGGGGACGCTTTGGCAGCTCCTTGAGGATGCCGCTCAGCTCATGCGAAGTGAGCTTTCTATAGCTATGGGCTTGCTGCGGCAGGGACTGACCGGCCGGGATGAAAGTGACCGCGCCGGCGCATTCGCCGCCGATCCGCTCCAGCATCGCGTAATCGTTGCGTGCGCTGATCCCGAGATTGCCGGCGATGATCTCCCGCTTGCTCTGTTCCGGCAGAATGCCCGCGAAAAAGCCGCGGCATTCTTTGGTCGTGAACCGTTGTTTTCGCAAGGGCAGCGACTGCGAAAGCGGCGTCGCTGCGGGCCTGTTCAGCCAGTCCTCCGTGTACGCGAATAACATGCGCCCGCCATCATCCTGAACCAGCTGGCCGGCGAGGTCCGCATGCAGATAAACATCAAGGCTTCGCGCCATTACGCGTCTCCTTTCGCGGGCGCTGCCGGCGGGGTGAGGGTAATTTTAATTCCCAGCGTCTGAAGGATTGTGAGCGCCTTCCCGATTTCGCAGGTTTTCTTGCCCTTTTCAAGGTCGATAACGAAACGCAGTCCGGTTCCCGAAGTCAGGGCCAGATCTCGTTGCGTGACGCCTAGTTGTTTTCGCGTGTCCCGGATTAGTTTGCCAATGCCTTCAGGTGTATATTTCACGGCCCGCCTCCGAGAATGTTACCGTACGGGAAGTTTACACCACGACTGCATTCTTAGGCAAGGTAAAGTTACCGTACGGGAATAATACCTTTGGCGGAACGCAAAGAAACCAACCAATATCCCGCGCGGGAACATTATGTGGGGTGGCGCAAACCCGTTCGATTCCATGAGATCGCCGCTGATCGAGCCCGGCAGGAACGAAATTGACCCCGAATTCATTTGCGGGCGCCGACCTCGACCGGCAGACCCGATTGCAATGCCCAACACAGAAGCGCGACCGCGATAATCACGGTAGCGAGCGCCGCATCGGTCTGCCGGGGAATCAGCGCTGTGGTGCTGACGAAGAACACTTGCAGAAACTGCGCGAGGGATTCCGCCGCGCGTCCCGGAAGGCCAGGAGACGTTAGGACCTTTTGGAGATTGATCGACACCGCGACGAATACGAGGCCGGTGAGCGTGGCGGCGGACTCTGTCTGAACGGAAAGCAGCGGCTGCCACTCGGCTAAAAAGGGAGCACAGGAGGGGCGGCTGCGAACTCTATCCCTTGGGGAACCCTGCCGCAATGCGCTCCGCCGAACGCAGCGTCAGCGCTACGAAGGTAAGCGTGCCGTTGGTGCATCCCGCATTCGGCAGCGTCGGCGATCCGGCCACGAAGAGATTTTCGTGGTCGTGCGTTTGTCCGAAGCTGTCGCAGACACTCGAAGCCGCGTCGGCGCCCATGCGGCATCCCCCCGCCGGGTGGTCGAGATAGTTTCCTGCCCCGGTGTTCAGCACTTTGCCGTTTCCAGCTTGCGCCAGTTTTTGAAAGAGCTGCTGGAAATGGTCCCGCGTAAGGCCGCGGCGGCCCTCAGTTGCGGCGTCCAGACGGTGCTCGATCTTCGGCAGCGGGTCGCCGAAACGGTTCTTCGCCGAGGCATCGAGCGTCAACGAACTCTCGCGGTCGGGATGCACATCGTAGTAGCCGCGAACGCGGGCCGTTCCCCGCTGCGCGCGCCGCCGCCAGTCCGCCAGCAGGCTGTCTCCCAGAAGGATTTTCCCGTCTGCCGATCGCAGCCTCGGCTCGTGCCCGGAGGCGCTTTCCCAGACGCGCAAATCGTGGCGCACAAAACGATCGCGATCCTTGGCGCGGAAGAAATGGCGCGAAATAAGACCGTGCTGTTCATTCATCCCGGGGTAGATCCTGGCATCGATCTCGATCATGGCGCTCTGAAAGGCGTGTCCGCACATGTAGCGGCCCACCAGTCCCGAACTGTTGGCAAGCCCCTGCGGAAACCGCGGCGAGTGCGAAAGCAGCAGCAGGTGCGGACTCCAGCAATAACCCGAAGTCAGCGCGAAGACTCGCGCGCGGTATTCTACCGGATCGTCCGGCTTTTGGTAACCTACCGCCAGGGCCGCGGACACAGTCGATTTCGCATCGTCGATCAAAAGTTTGCGTACCAGCGTCTGGTCGTGGAGCTCGAAATTCTTGCGTTCGAGCAAACGGCGGAAGCTGTAGTCCGGCGAATAGCGCGCGCCGGTGGGGCAGATCGCGCAGGTATTGCAGCGGATGCACTTGGCGCGGCCATCGTAAGGCTGCGTGTTTTTAGCCTGGGGCGTGGTCTGAAACGGAATGCCGCTCTGGTCGGCCCACTTCTTCAACTCGATGAGGTTGTACGTCATCGCCATGGCCGGCATGGGATAGGGTTCGCTGCGACGGTCCTCCGCGAACGGGCTCGGCTCGCCCGAGACGCCCAAACGACGCTCCGCTTCGCAATAGAATTTCTCCAGTTCCGTCCATGCGAGCGGCCAATCCGTGTATAGGCCGAACATCGATTTCAGCCGCAGATCTTCTTCCGAGAACCGATTGCACGTGCCTCCCCAATGCAGCGCCGATCCGCCGACGGCCATGGTGCGCGAGATGATTCCTTGCGCCGCCTGATCCTGGATGAAATCGCCTGGCCATGCATTCTCGGCATATTCGATATTGCGCTGGCGGTAGGCCATGCGGTTCTCGGCGTCGAAGAGTCGCTTGCCTGCCTCGATGACGATGATGCGCAGGTTTGGCCGCAACTCCGATAGCTTGAGCGCCAACATCGCGGCGGTGATGCCGCCGCCGATGATGCAGACATCCGATTCGTACCGCGGCATCAGATGCGCCCCTTCAGCGGCGCCGGCGCCTGTTCGGAGCCTTCGAGGCCGCGGCATAGATCGCGCCCGATGGCGGCGCGGTAGCAAAGATCGTTGGCCTCGCTGGAACGGAAGTAGAACGACATCAGGTCGGCGGCAATGTGGCGGCCATCCGGGGTGCGCGGCAGCTCGGTGATTTTGGCCTGTTCCAGAGCGGCGGTCACAGCCTGGCGGCGGGAGTCTATGTCGCCTGAGAGCATCTCAAGACGCAACGCCTCGAGATCTCGTAGATAACCGGCGGCGGGTGACGCTCCCTTCGCGCGCAGGCGCGTGTTTCCGTATCCGTGATCCATCTCCGCGTTGGCGCGATAGCCCTGAACCCAGCGGATGAAGGCCTCGGTTGTGTGGTCAATCCCCGGCGCGCCTAACTCTGCGGGTAGGACAACCGCAGCCAAGGCGCGCAGCGCGTCGTCCTGATTTGCGGGGAAGCTTCCGGCCTGCGCCCAAAGACGAATGCCGTCAAGATGCAGCGCAGTGCCGAGGCTGGCTGTCCACTGCAGGAGGGTTCGGCGCTGGAGTGGCATTGGTGGCAGTATAGCTTAACTCGCCCATATCCCTTATGGCTGCGAGACCGCCGTCCCATCAACGGACCGCGCGCCTGCTCACGCAGTTCGGGGAAGCGTCAAATTGCGCGTTCAGAAGTGGCGCCCGGCTTTTGGGCGGCAGCAGCGAACTCCTGGGCGTCCTTTGCGGCTTGAGCGTCAATGGCGCGGTCCATCAGCTTGTTGTAAGTCCAGACTGCCGCGGCCACGCCGGCCGCAAAGCCAATCAAACCCGTAAGGCTGAAGGATCCTAAGGCAATAGTCCGGCTTGCTCCACTCAGGGTAAGAACCAATGACACGAGAAATGGAATTGCGAGAGACGGAACAAAAAACGCAGCTAGTCCAATGGCGCCCCATGCCAACCCGTTCTTGCCGTACTCGTAACCGGCGCGCACGAATGCGCCGCCGACGATAAACGCGATAATGCCATCTGCGAGCATTGCAAACCTCCTATGAACAATAGCGTTAACCTCGGGGAATTGGGGACATTTTGCCTGCGCAATGAACCTCTGCGACAGTGCGATAGTAGCGAAGGCACTGTTCGTTAATACCACCGCTTCGAACGATTCTTTGTGGGGCCAAGGCGTCTGCCTTGCTGCCGGGCTTCCGCCCGGCGTTCCCGGGCGAGGCCATCGGCTCATCGACTGGCACTGTTATTTCCTAACGAGTCGTAACCGGCCCTACCCGAGGGACCCTGATTCACTTATCGCGTATTCGATTTGGGATTGCTGTTTCGCCAAGAGCGGCTGGAAGCCGCCGTGAAACGACAATTCATGCGGACGAACGCGGGCTGGGAGGCCGTGAACGTGGTCGTCCGAGTCGATCCTGCCCTTAGTTCTTCCCGAGAGGATTAGCCGAATCGTAGAGGGCTGAACGGGCCGGCGCTAACGCGCCGCGAGCCCGTCCAGCACCGTATACCGCCCGCGATGAGCCTCCGTCTCGGCCTTGGTCTCGACATCGATGTGCATATAACCGGCCGGCTGACCCGCCTTCACTGCGGGCCAATGCGGAAGATTTCCGCCATTTGGATTTCCTGTCTCAATGAAGTTTGCGAAGTACTCCTGCATCGTTTTGGACACCTTGTAATCGTCGGGTGTCCAATCGTACACCTTATTGGTTGACAGGTTGCCCATCGCGTATTCGATCTCGGACGAATGTACCGCGCCGGAAGCCGGTGGCGCCGGCGTACCGGCCCCCGTTCCTCTAATGACGCCGCCCGCCAAACCCGCCGTCGCGTTCCCCATCTCCGGCCGCATCTGCGGGCGCGGGCGGGAATAATAATATCGGTAGACGGGTTTGCCGCCCGTCGCAGCGCAAACGTCGATCCACTTCCACGTGCTGAGAGCGATGAACCGCGCGCTAGCTAGTTCATCTGCTACTTTCGTCACCTCCGTGTCACTCGAAGGCAGCCATTGGGCCAGCACCGGCTTAGCGTTTGCGCCGTATAGACGATCGATTGCCTTCTCGAAATTCTCCCTGGTCGGTTCCTCGCGCCCCAGCACGCCACGCGCGTTCTGTTCCTGCGAGTTCCACCCGGCCAATAACGGAACATGCGCCTGCTTGCCTGCGGCGAAAATAGCCCCCGGCGCCTCGGGAAAGAAATACCCGTCCACTACCGCGTTGAAACGTGGCATGCCCTGCTTGCCGGACGCTGCCAGTAACTGATCTGCAGGCATCGCTCGCAATGCAGCTATGTCCGCCACTCCCAGGGCGGTAAGAAGCTTTGTCCCGTTCTCCTCTGCCGCCGCAAGCGGCCCCGCCGACAAGGCGCCGAGGATTGACCCGCTCTCTCCGATCGCGCCCGCGATCAAGTCCTTCGAGAGGGGCGATGCCATCTGCGCGCTCACCGCGATCGAGCCCGCCGATTCTCCCGCGATCGTCACCTTCTTCGGGTCTCCCCCAAACGCCGAAATGTTTTCCTGAACCCATCGCAGAGCAGCGCTCTGGTCCAGCAGCGTCCAGTTGCCCGAAGCGTGGTGAGGCGACGCTTTAGTCAGGTCCGGATGCACAAAGAATCCGAACACGCCGAGGCGGTAGTTCACGGTCAGCGCCACGATGCCCTTCGCGGCCATGCTTTCGCCGTCATACCGCGGCTCCGATCCATCCCCCGCCTGGAAACCGCCGCCGAAGAAGTACACCAGCACGGGCAGTTTTTCCCGGCCCGTTTTGGCGGGCGTCCACACGTTCAGGTATAGGCAGTCCTCACTCATCCCGTTCGATCTAAAATTCATATCGCCGAACAGCGGCAATTGCATGCAGCGCGGCCCGAACACTTTCGTCTGCTTGACGCCGGACCAATGCTCCACCGGCTGCGGCGCGGCAAATCGCAGGTCGCCCACCGGTGGCGCGGCGAAGGGAATTCCCTTGAACGCACGCACGCCGTTGGCCTCCGGCCCTGTGCCTTCGATCTCGCCGGCCGCCGTCTTCACCCGGTCCGCGCCTGCGCCCAGCGCTGTAGACGCACCTATCATCGACGCCATGCCAATGACTCCGCAAATAAAAATTCGCTTCATTCTCGCCCCCTCAGTTACTTCTGGCTCGCGCACGATTATATCAGCCGGGAGTGCAGCGGAGTGGCCTTGTACCCGTCCGTGAATAGTGGCGGCCACCCTCTGGCCGCGCTCTCTGCGGCATTGCGTACCCGCCCCCTCAGACCCGATGGAAGTGTTGCGCTATGACGAAGCGGCCGGTTCGCGTATTGTAATTACATGGCCTCTGAAGAGGCGCTCCACGAGCGCTACGCGCATCATTTTCCGGTGCGCAGTCACCTCACTTACCTTAACCACGCGGCAGTGGCGCCGTTATGCAAACCCGCGGCGGACGCGATGAAGAGTCTGGCGGACGATTGCAGCCAGTTCGGCAGCTTGCATTATCAGACGTGGCTCGATACCTATGACGGCATACGCGACGCCGCGGCCAGGTTGACCGGCGCGAAGTCGGCGGAGATTGCGCTGGTCAAGAACACTTCCGAAGGAATCGCCACCGTGGCGATGGGCATCGATTGGAAACCGGGCGACCGCATCGTCGGCTTCCGCGAGGAGTTCCCGGCGAATCTATATCCGTGGAGGCGTCTGGAAGCGAAGGGCGTCGAGGTCACCTGGCTTTCGGTATTCGATCCGCTCGATCGGATCGAGGAAGCCTGTAGGGGTGCCCGGCTGCTTTCGATCAGCTTCGTCGGGTTTCTCAACGGTTACCGCGCTCCCCTGCGCGAGATCGGCGAAATTTGCCGGCGGCGCGGATGTATTTACTTCGTGGATGCCATTCAGGGGCTGGGCGCGTTTCCGCTTAATGTGCGCGAGTGCCACATCGATGCGCTCGCGGCGGATGGGCACAAGTGGCTGCTGGGTCCCGAAGGCTGCGGCCTCCTATATATTTCGGAGGCGCTGCAGGAGCGCGTAGAACCGGAGGAGTTCGGCTGGACGAACGTCGCAGGTTACAACGACTATGCCTCGCGAGACATGACGCTGCGCCGCGATGCCGGACGCTACGAGTGCGGCACACTGAACACCATCGGCTGTTTTGGATTGCGCGCGTCGCTCGAACTGCTGTTGGAGGTGGGCGTGGACCGCATCGCGCCGGTAGTGCGGGCGCTGGGCGATCGCATCGCCGATGGTGTTCGCGCCAAGGGATATGAAGTGATGGGCGAGCGTACGGCTGCAACCGGGGCGGGCATCGTGAGCTTTCGCAAGGAGGGCTTCGATGCCGTGGAGATCGTCGCCCGGTTGCGCGAGCGCGGAATCGCGGCGGCGCCGCGCGCGGGATGGGTGCGCACATCGCCCCATTTTTATGTCGCGGCAGGCGAGATCGATCGCATGGTGAACGAACTGCCTTGAAGCGACTCTTGATTTGGCTGGCGGCGCGGCCACTGGCCGTCTTGCTTCCTCTCGAAGCGCTGCTGCTCTTCTGGCATCTCGATTTACTCTCGCCATGGTTCGACGAAGCGGACACCCTGCTCTTCATGCATGGACCGTTGTCCCAGGCGATCGAGATTCCGGCAAGCGGATTGCATCCGCCTCTCTATTTCCTCCTGCTGTGGTGTTGGATGCATCTGCCGTTGGGGCTTGCGTGGACGGTGCAGGCGCGCACTCTCAGTGTGTTGTTCACGTTGGCATCCACGTTCGCGGCCGACCGGCTTTGGGCGCGGTGTCTCGCCGCGGGCGCACGGTGGTGGTTTCTCGCGCTGTGGGTGCTTTCACCATTTCTGCTGCTTTACGGCCGCATGAGCCGGTCGTACAGTCTGCAGCTTCTGCTGGGCATCGTCGCGGCGGCATACATTTTACGGTTTGCGGAGAAACGCTCGCGTGGCAATTTCGCGATCGTTTCGGCCCTCCTTGCGGTTGCCATCTATACGCACTATGTTCCGGGCGTCGCGCTGATCGCGGCCGCGAACCTCGTCTTGGTGCGGCGCGGGCGATGGCGCGACGCGGCTGCACTCGATGGTTTGATCGCGCTCGCGCTCTTGCCATGGATGGCGTGGCTGATTCCGCAACTGAGAGAGTGGGGCGCGCACCACGTGGGTTATGCGTTGACCGGAGGCATGGCGACCGAGTTGGTGTTGAAGCTGGCCTATTGGGCCATGTCCTTCACTATGGGAGAAGCCATTCCAGACCCAGTGCTTCTTCTTGGCGCGTTGCTTGTACCCTTGGTTCTAATACTTGCGTTCTTCGGATTGCGGCGGCACGGTGAGCTTGCGTGGCTCGCCATCCCGGCCGCCGCGGTCGGATTCCTCGGGGTGACGCGATGGGTGGCTTACCCATTCATTCCGGCGCGGATGATCTTCTGCTTTCCGCTATTCCTGACATTCTTTATTGCGGGCGTCGTGGCGCATCCGCGCGTTGGAAGTATGGCGCGATGGGGAATGCTTGCCGCTTCGCTCAGTGGAATCTGGTGCTATTTCCACTTGGAGGGATTTCGAAACAAACAGTATCCGCTGCCGATGGCCGAGATCGGCGCGCGCATTCGCGCGGGTTCCACAGCCGGCCATGCGGCGGTGCTGGTGGATTCCAGCAATTCCGATATCATCGGCCTTCACTACGCGTTGGGCGATGCACCGGTGCCTCTTGCCACCGAAGACCCGGGCGCCTCGGCAACGGTCGCTCAATGGCTCGCCGATCCGGGTATCCGTACCATCTGGTTCCTACGAAACACGCACGACGTCTCGCCTGAGACGCTCGACGCGCGATTCGCAGCGCAGCTTGGCGCGCGGATGCGCGTCACCGCTTATTCGTACGAGCCGTTTACGCCGCTCGAACTTCAACTGATGCGCACGTTGGGCATGCACCACACTCCACGCTATTTCCATGAGTTGCTGGAGTTCCAAAGGTAGAGGTATTACTTGCGAGCGACGGGCTTATCGGGAGTGTTGATCGATTTCCAGTAATCCGCTTCTTCCGTCTTTTCGGGCGCAGCCGCGGCGCTGAAATCGTTAGCGGTTAACTTCACCGCTGCTTGCGAATCCGGCGAAACAGATAGAAACACGCCCGTGCCTTCCCAGGCGACACTGTTGCGCAGCGTTACGAGCTTCACGCGGTCCAGGCGTACCACCGGAACATCCGGCTTCGGATTGCGCGTCTGCACGCCATCGAGATCCAGCTCGCTCGAATCGCGAATCAGGAACGGGATGCCGCCTTGCGGGTTGATACGGACGTTGTGCAATTCCAAGCCCTTGGTGTTGAACGCGCGCAACCCTTCCTGTGCGGTGGCCACTATGTCGGTGAGGCGGAGGCCCTCGACGGGCATCTCCGGAAGGCCTTCGATGCTGACAGCGGTCTTGCAGCGATTAATAGTGACGTTGCTGATGGCAAAGTTGCGGAAGACCGGAGTGCGCGCAGAAACCGGCTCCTCGGGAGCGCGCGTGTAATAGTTGGTCACTTCGATTGCGGGGTTCGGCGTGTCTTCGATAACCCAGTTATCGAAGCGGATATTTTCCAGCAGACCGCCGCGGCCGCGCGTGCTTTTGATGCGAATGCCGCGGTCGGTCCCTGCGCCACGATATTGCTCGCCACCACATTGCGGATTCCGCCGGAGGTTTCGCTACCCAGCACCACAGCGCCGTGGCCGCGGTGAATGGTGCAATTGGTAATCGCGACATCTTCTGTGATGCGATTGACGCGCAAGCCGTCGGCGTCCTTGCCGGACTTGATGCAGATCGCGTCATCGCCGGTATCGAAGTAGGAATCGGAGATGCGCACGTGCCGCGAGGAATCGATATCGATGCCATCGGTATTCGCGCCGGGAAAGCTCTCGACGATCACGTTGCGGATCACTACGTTTTCGCAGTAGAGAATGTGCAGCGCCCACATGGGCGAGCTCAGGATGTGGATGCCTTCGATCAGGATGTTCTTGCTCTCCACCGGGCGGATGAAATCGGGGCGCAGTCCCATTTCGGCGTCGCGCATCGTGGCGTCGGGTACGGGCTGCTTGTGCTCCATGAGGTCGAGCACTTGGTTTAGTGCGGTACGGTGCGCCGGCTGCATCATCAGCGTACGCCATTCCGAGTTGTCGGCCTGAAGCGTTCCACGCCCGGTGATGGTGACGTTCTCGAGATTGCGTCCGCCCAGCATAGCCGCCGGCGCGCGCATTTCCGTGCCCTCGAAGCGGCTCTCCACCAGCGGATACTCGTCGCGATTGGCGGCGAAGCGGATTACTGCGCCGCTATCGAGATAGAAGGTGAGATTGCTGACCAGCTCGATTGCCCCCGAGACGTAATGGCCGGCAGGCACGAATACCGTTCCGCCGCCAGCCTTGGCGCAGGCCTGAATGGCGGCGCGGAAAGCCGCGGTGGAAGAGCTGGAGCCATCGCGCTTCGCGCCGTAGTCGAGCACGTTTATCAAAGGGCTGGTATGCGAAGTTGGTTGGGCTCCAACTCCAGCGGCTGCGCAGACGAAGAGCGCGCAGGCGAGCCAACGTTGTTTCATAAAATATAATTATCTACTGCGTTGGGCCAGGATTCCAATTATCCGTCCCGGCCAAGACGTTACGCGGCGCCCATTTTTCCGCCTCGGCAGCGGTAAGTTGGTGCGAGTGGGGTTCGCGCGCTTGCGGGTTGGCGCCGGGACCGGTGGAATCGTACTCGGCATAGTATGCGGTGGGCAGCGTAGGCTTGCCGAAGCGCACCCACTCCGTCCATCCCGCGGGAATGACGGGCGCATCGATCTGCGTACGCAGAAAGACGACCGTTGCGTAAGGACGCCAAGAGCGGCCCAGCGATACCACCCCTTGCGTACGGTCGGCGGCCGTGAGACGGCAATGGTCGAAGACGTACGCGCTCTCCGTCTGTTCGGCGGTGTGGCGGCTCTGCGCAGTGTACATCACGGTTCCGGGGGCGATGCCGTGCAGTTGGCAGCGCTCGAAGACGGCCAGGCTGTCGCCGAAAATGAAATCGGTGTTGCCTTCGATGTAGGTATCGGCGAAGTATTGGCGGGCGGGTTCGCAGGGGCCGTAATCGCCGTAGCAGTACCGGCTCGCCGCGAAGAGCGTATCCTGCGCGCCGAGGATTCGCAGGTTCCGGAAGATGGCGCGGTCGGCAGTGACGGCTAGAGCGACGCCCTGGCCTTTACCGTTGCCTAGATCGTTCGCGATAGTCAGGTGGTCGATAATCACGTTCGGCGCTTCGACATACACCGTACCGCTGGCGAAGGTGCCCCCGTTTGCGGGGCCGTTATTGAAGACGATGGTGGTCTTTGACGGGTCCGAATCCTCGCCGCGCAGATGAACATTTGGCTTGCGGATGGTGACGACTTCGCGGTACGTGCCCGCCTTGACGGTGATCTCCCCGCCGGAAACCGGCAGGGCGTCAATTGCCTGTTGGACAGAACCGCCAGTTTCCACTACCAGAGAGTTGCGCGGACCCGGCTTGGCAACCGTGGTCAGCTCGAGGGCGTACGTGATCTTCGGACCGCCCGCGAACATCGGATCGGCTGGATTTTCCGCCGATACGCCTCCGACCGTGATATTGCGGAGATCGCCTGCTTCGTCGGTTCCTTTGACGATGCCTCGCCCGCCATAGAAGACGACATCGCGAATCGTCACGTTCGTTGTAGGGCCCAGGATGCTGGATTGGAGCGCTATGGAATCCTTCTCCGCGCGAATCCACGTTCCCGTCACCTTGGCGTTCACCGCGTTGCTCAGCAGAATACCGGTAAGGGAATCGATTTTAAGCCTATCGGATGTAAATCCCGTCGTCTTGTAGATCGCGGCGGCAATACCCGTGGGATTGCGTAGCGTCACTCCGGAGAGGGTGAATCCCTGCGATTCATAGCTCGACACGAGCTCGGGAGCGACGCCGGCGCCATCGATGGTTCCCTCGCCCGCCACGCCGCTGAATGCCGCTTGATAGGCGAAGAGGAACGGTTTGCAAGTAGCTTCTTTATCCTTTGCTGGCGAGCCGCAGCTTCCAGGACGAATATCGTAGGCTCGCGGATCGGCTGACGCGTGCAGCGTTGCGGCACGCGCAACGAAAAGGGTTACGCCGCGCGGCAGTATCAGCGGATCGGACGTGAACGACGTTTTCGCGCCATCGCCGCGGAGAACAACCGCTCTCCCGGGGCTGCAGAGATCCAGCGCGGATTGAATGCGGGCCGTATCCGAGCCGCCATCGCGCGCAGTAAGAACGGCGCAGGCTTTCACGGGGATGTCTTGAGCGTTTGCAATGAAGGCCGCTGCGAGAATCAGAATGGCGCGAATCGGCGTCGGCAAGGAATCAAGCTCCGAAAACGTCCGCAATGCGGAGCAAGAATCCGGGAATCAGCGTCGTCGTGACGGAACTATCTTCGATAAGCACGCTGGAGCCATCGGGGTAGTAGATTGTAAAGTTGCGATTGCGTTGATTTACGTGCCAGACCTCGAGGGCGCCGAATTCGAAGTAGATTTTCATCTTGGCATCCATCAGCTTGCCGGTGTTGCTAGGCGACAGGATTTCAACGGCTATCGCGGGAGCGCCTTCCAAGTACCTATTTTCCGCTTGTTTGGCGTGAGTCACGCTCACATCTGGTATTAGGTAGGTGTTGTCTGGAAATTTGTAACCCGTCTCGTGGTATGCCACACCAAGATGGATCGCTTCGCCCCGCGCTTGCGCCTGTTCCACCGCGGCATCGAGCGTTTTGAAAATTCGATGCGATATTTTTTGGTGTTTGATTTCCGGCGGCGGCAACTCGATGAGCTCCCCATGGATGAGCTCCTGTTTACCAGGCTTAAACTCCATCCGTTCGAACTCTTTGAACGTGAAAAGGGTCTTTACCGCGCCCATGGCAATATGTTACACCTCACCGCGCCGCCAGATCCTCGCCGAAGATGCGGCGCGCGCTCACGTAATCCTCGCTTAACATCGGTCCGAGCTTCGCGTTTTCCTCCGCCGACTTCCGTTCTTCGGCGAACGTCCCGCTGACGGTTTGGAAGGCCATCAGTGAAGCCTCGAGAACTGAGGCGCTGTAGCGATCGGCGGAATCGATCAACTGGTTCGTCATCGTCAGTATGCGCTCTGCGCTCTCGACACGTTCCGGGGCCGCATTCGCCAAAGGGTGTTGCAAGTGGGCGCCGAACGCGGCGGCGAGCGATAGCCATCGATCCAGCACGATCAACGCCCCGTAGCGGTGCGTATCGAGCGTCATCTCATAGGCGAAGGCCGAGCCTTTCAACGCGCCTTCAAGACGCCGCAAAGCCAGAGTGGCGGCGTTCAATTCCCCGGTAAGCGCGTCCGCAAACGCGGCGACGCATCCCAGGAATTGCTGCGGGGTGAGACTGGTGAATCGCGTGATCCGCAAATCGGCCTCAGGCCATGTGCTCGCCGAGCGCGCGTTCTATTTCCTGCGGCTCGAAGCGCTCGCCGCCGTTCAGGCGCGTGAGCAGGCTCTCGATGATTTCCTTGGCTTCATCTTTTTTGAAATTCTTGATGAAGCCATCGTAGAAGTGCTCGCCGGCCATTGCGTGGTTAATTTCAGTCTCTTTGTTGTGATCCTGGAGCTCGGTAAAGTAGACGACGCGGTAGCGGCCAGTATACTCTGTCTCGCGATAGATCTCAAACATCACTTTATCGGACTCAAAAAGCATAAATAATATAGTGGCACAGCTTGCCTACTTCGCGAGCGGGGTCGGGAAGCCGGTGCCCGCTTCGCGAGCCGGGTGGGTTGCCCCGCCGCGCCCTCCGCGAGGCTAGTTAACCTTCACGAACTCGACCCGCCTGTTGTTCGCTTTGCCTTCTGGCGTCGTGTTGCCGTCAATCGGCTTGCTCGCCCCGAACCCCTTCGTGGAAAGCCGGCCGGCGTCGATTCCCATCGCCACCAACTGATCCTTTACCGCATCGGCGCGGTCCTGCGAAAGCTTCTGATTGAGTTGTGCATTCCCATCGCTATCGGTATGCCCATCGATCTCGATCTTTACGGCGGCGTTATCTTTGAGCGTCTTCACCAACTCGTTGATTACGCCCATGGATTGCGGCTTCAGCGTAGCTTTTCCGGTGTCGAACAGAATCCCATGCGTGACGATCTTTCCTTCCGCTGTCAGTTTGCCGATCATGTTCATCGCTCCGCCCTCGGCTAATCGCACGTTCCGGAAAATAAGCGGGTTTTCTTCCGATGCGATGCCTCCGAAGCCGATTGAGTTCAGGGTGCATTCGCAATCGGGGATCACCAGAGCGCGCAACTGATCGAAATATACTTTGATCTGCTTGTCCTTAACCGCTATCGCCGCGTGGTGCCACTTGTCCTCGAGGCCCTCGGCGAAGGTCTCGGGGAATTGCTTGGAGAAGTCGTGCGTGAAAGAGGACGTGCTTACCTCGTCTTTCGATAATTGAATGATCGATTCACCATCGTCGGGGGTTTTGAAAAATACCGAAAGGCCATAGCTTCCCGATTTCAGGTAGACATCGAATTCCAGAGTGAATTCTTTTCCCAAATACGACGCTGTACTCATCCGGGGAGTAACGCGTCCATAGTTTCCGTCAATCACGAACAGCGCCTCTGCGTCCCCAATTTTGTTGAGAACCGCCTGCCCCGCCTCCAGCTTCCAGCGCGTGGGGAACTCGCCATCTTTATCGCCGGAGAAATCGTCTTCAAAGAGAATCTTGTTGCCAGGCTGAAAATCGTAATTCTGGTATACCTTCAGTTGATTCTGCGCGATTGCGGTAGAGAAACAGACACCCGAAAGAACAAAACGAATAATGTGCGTTTTAAACAAATGAAGCCCTCCGGCTCACCGGATTTTAGCGCGATAAGCCATGGGCTTGGCAAGGCGATTCACCCATTCGTAAAGGAGAACGGCGCCACCGGCGGCCCCTGAGAAAACCGGTGACGCCCAGCCTATTTGCCCTTGAATTGGGGCGTGCGCATCGCTGCTCTACCGCCAACGCCCGCCGTGGAATCGCCATCTGCCGCCGGAGTGGACCCACGCTGGAGCCACCCAAACCCGGCCGGGACGTGGCGGGCGACGCCAGGCGCCCGGAACCCAAACCCAGTTCGAGCCGCGAAGATCGTAGAAGCCTTCGGTCCAAACGTATCCGGGACCAGGGGCATAGCCCATCACGCCGTAGCGCGGGGGAGGCGGACCAGCCGCCACCACGTAGGCGCCTCCACATCCCGTAAGAATCGTGCCCGCCAAAACGAACGTGGCGGCGATCAAGTTGTGTTTCATTTCCCTTCCTCCAATTGAGGAACGCGGATCGAGGCCACTCAGTTGCGGGGCCTAAAGAGTCATTAATGTTAGTGGCCGTTAATCCGCCTCAACGCTCCCGGGCCATCGAGCGCCTTGCGCACCATCTGCGACAGGCCGGCGGGGTTGAAGGGCTTGGATAGAAACATCTCATTCGGGCTGGCGATTTCTTGATCGGGATAGCCGGACATATACACTACACGCACGCCGGGATTGCGGCGTCGCAGTTCGTTAGCCAGCTGAGGGCCAGTCATCTGCGGCATCATCACGTCGGTGAGAAGCAACTGGATATTGCCGGCGTGCGCGTCGAACAGATCGAGCGCTTCGGTCGGGCTGTGCGCCTCGAGGGCGCGATATCCCCAGCTCTCGAGAAGTATCCGCGTGATCTGCGCCGTAGCGGTGGTGTCTTCCACCACAAGTATGGTCTCGCCGCCGTTGGCGGAAGTGAGCTTCATCACGATGGCTTGCAGTTCGGCGAAGATCTGGCACTCGGGGTTGGGCTGGAACCGCGGGTATGCGCCTTTCCGGTCCTCTAAGACGATGCCGGTTGCGCGCAGGCGGATTAACTGCGTCTGAATGCTGCCAGGACGCACGCCCGCGCGGCCCGCGAGCTCTTCCAGCGTCCACCAGCGATGAGGCTCCGCGAACAACGCGGTCAAAACGGTGCGCCGCGCGCCCGGAAATAATGCCTCGAAAGTTTGTGAATCACCCGCCATATACCCGTCTTGAGGATATGCCATTGGCGCGATTTTGCGCCACAATGGAACCGTGCCGGGAATTACGGAACTGAATGTCAACGGGAGTGCACGCCACATTGACGCGGATGTGTCGCGGTCCTTACTCAGCGTTCTGCGCGACGATCTGGATCTCACCGGAACCAAGTTCGGCTGCGGAGAGGGACAGTGTGCGGCTTGCACGGTGCTGGTGGAAGGGCAACCGATGAAATCCTGCCTCACCAAGGTCGGCAGCGTGGCGGGCAAGCGAATCGTGACCATTGAAGGGCTGGCTCAGGGCGGCAAGCTGCACCCGGTGCAAGAGGCTTTCCTCGAAGACGATGCGATGCAGTGCGGTTGGTGTACGCCGGGGATGATTCTGGGCGCGGTGGGCCTGCTGGCCCGTTTTCCCAATCCTACCGATGCCGATATTCTCAGCGGCATGGAAGGCCATATTTGCCGCTGCGGCACGTATTCGCGGGTGATTGCCGCGATCCACCGCGCGGCAGCGCGGAAGGGAGCGCGGCCGTGAGACGGCGCGACTTCTTTGCGGTGTTGGGCGGCGGCATTGTGGTGCTGCTGATCGCCGACGATGCGGACGCGCAGGAATCCGGAGGAGGCGCGCGGCGCGGCATGCGTGAGCAGACGCCGGAACAGGTGAGTGCGTGGCTGCACATCGGCGAGACCGGCGCGGTGACGGCCTTCACAGGCAAAGTCGAAGTAGGGCAGAACGCGCGCACATCGCTCACGCAGGCAATCGCGGAGGAACTGCGCGCGCCGGTTGCGTCAATCTCGATGGTGATGGGCGATACGGCCCTGACGCCGTACGACATGGGGACGTTCGGCAGCCGCACGACGCCGACCATGTGGCCGCAGATGCGGAAGGCAGCGGCGGCGGCGCGAGAGATGCTGACCGATCTGGCGGCGAAGAAGTGGTCGGTGGATCGCTCGTCGATTGTGGTGGCGAACGGCCGGGTGTCGGCGGGTGCGCGATCGGCGGGATTCGGCGAATTAACGCACGGGGTGAAGCTCGAGCGATCGATTCCGTCGAGCGTGAAGCTGGAACCGGCGGCGGAGTGGAAGATCGCGGGAACCTCGACAGAGAAAGTCAATGGACGCGCGATCGTCACAGGCGCTCACCGCTATCCGTTCGATGTGCGGCGGCCGGGGATGCTATATGGCAAAGTGCTGCGGCCGGAATCGTTCGGCGCCCAGCTCGTGTCGCTCGATAGCACGGCTGCCGCGGCGATGCCGGGTGTGAAGGTGGTACGCGATGGCAACTTCGTCGGAGTGACGGCGCGCGATCCGGAAACAGCCATGAAGGCGGTGGCGGCGTTGAAAGCCGTGTGGCGGCCGGTCGCGGCACTGGCGAACAGCCGTGACATGTTCGATTATTTCCGCGGCGCAGCAAAGGACGCGCCGGCGAATCGCAGCGCGCTGACGGCGTACACGGTGGCGTTTATTGCGCACGTACCGCTTGAGCCGCGCGCGGCGGTGGCGGAGTTTGCGCCGGATGGCTCGCTTACCGTGTGGACGGGAACGCAGCGGCCGTTCGGAGTGCGCAGCGAGTTGGCTACGAAGTTCGGACTCGATGAAGAGAAGGTCCGCGTGATCATGCCGGATACGGGGTCCGGCTACGGCGGCAAACACGAGGGCGATGCCGCGATAGAGGCCGCGATTTTGGCCAAAGCGGCGGGCGCGCCGGTGAAGCGGAACTGGACGCGCGAGGAAGAGATGACATGGGCATACTTCCGGCCGGGTGGATTGATTGAGGTGGCGGGAAAAGCCTCGGCCGATGGCACGGTCACGGAGTGGGAGTTTCACAATTACAACTCGGGGTCGTCGGGCCTGAATACGCCGTATACTATCGGGTCGAAGCGAGAGCAATATCACGCGGTAGAATCGCCGCTGCGGCAGGGATCGTACCGGGGGCTGGCCGCGACGGCGAATCATTTCGCCCGCGAATCGTACATGGATGAGCTGGCTTGCGCGGTGGGCATGGACCCCTATGAGTTTCGCTTGAAGAACGCGCGTGACGAGCGGCTGCGCAATGTAATCGTCGCTGCGGCGGATAGATTCGGCTGGAAGACGCGTAAGAAGAGCGCCGGCCGCGGGTTCGGAATCGCGGCGGGATTCGAGAAGGGCGGTTATGTGGCGACCTGCGCGGAGATCGCGGTCTCGGCGAAGGGCGACGTCAAAGTAGTGCGGGCGACAACGGCATTCGAGTGCGGCGCAATCGTGAATCCCGAACACCTACGCCAACAGGTGGAAGGCGCGCTGGCGATGGGAATCGGCGGCGCGCTGTTCGAACGCATCGATTTCGCGGACGGCAAGATTCTGACGGACCGGCTCTCGAAGTACCGCGTACCGCGGTTTTCAGATATGCCGAAGATCGAGAGCGTGCTGCTGGATCGGAAGGATCTTCCATCGGCGGGGGCGGGGGAGACGCCCATTGTGGGAATTGCGCCGGCGATCGGGAACGCCATCTTCGATGCCACTGGGAAGCGGAAGCGGTCGCTGCCAATGATGGCATAAGCCGGTTGCGCCGCGTTAAGGATTCGTGTCTGCCTGGCGCGCCGCGGCGTCATCACTCCAGCCCAAACTTCGAAGCGTCTTCAACAGTTCCCCGAGTTGGAATGGTTTGCGAATGAAGGCGCGGACCTGCGGGAGTCCTTTTGTGCTCTCAATCATCTCCCGGCTATACGCGCTTGTCAAAATCACCCTGATATCCGGCCTGACGATCGCGGCCTCCGCAACCACCTCGTGACTCGAAGCCCCCGGGATCGTCATGTCTAACAGAATCACATCGATTTTGTCGCGGTGCGCATGCAGAAGCTCGATAGCCGAGGAACCATCTCCGGCTTCGAATATCTCAAACCCACTCTTACGCAGCATCTTCACCATTGGCCGGCGCAAGTCGCCTTCATCTTCCACAACCAGAATGGCGCCGCATTGAGAAGCGGCAGGTAGTTTCTCATTGCCGGGATTCATCTCACTGCTTGCCTCGGCGGCGGTTTCCACACATGGCAGAGATATTCGAAATGTAGTTCCTTGGCCTGGTTCGCTCGTTAAACGGATCGATCCACCGAGACTCCGCACGATCCCTTGGACGACAGCAAGCCCGAGTCCACGCCCTGGCGGACTTAGTAGTGAAGAACGGGTCGAATATCTTAGCCTGGGTTTCTGACGACATTCCGCAACCGGTGTCGGAGACCTCCAATTGCACGCAATCTTGGTTTGCCGGCGTCCCGGATAAATTCGCATCGGACTCCTCGGCGGCAGCCACTCGTCTCGTGGTCAACCGAATCACTCCATCTCGATCTCCGATGGCATCCGAAGCATTTGTGACGAGGTTCATCACAATTTGGCGGAGCTGTGCGGCATTGGCCCGGATGGCCGGAAGGTTTGCGGCAAGATCGGTCCTGATTACCGCATGCTTCGTGACTGAAACCTTCATCAGCGAGAGCATCTCGGCCGCCGTGCTCGAAAGATCCACCAGCCCGGCAACCGCATCTTCTTTCCCCGCATAAATCAAGAGCTGCCGGACAATCTCCGAGCCGCGCATCGCCCCTTCACGGATTGTCTTCAGTTCTTCTTTGCAAGACGAACCCGCATCCAACTCTGTTGCCGCCAGCTCTGCTTGAGCCTCTATGGCTCCCAATAGATTGTTAAAATCGTGCGCAATCCCGCCCGCCAGCGTCCCCAAACTCTCTAGTTTCTGCCGGAAGAGCATCTCATCCTGCGTGCGTTTGATTTCGGTAACATCTTCTACCATAGCCATCCCATGGATCGGTTCGCCATTGGCGTCTGCGATGATGGAGGCAGTCAGGTTAATCCAAAGGATCTCACCGGTCTTCTTCAGGTAGCGCTTTTGTATCCGGTAGAAAGGAATCTCGCGCCGGAAAAGCCGCTCCGCAAACTTGACGTCCGCGCGCACGTCGTCTGGGTGTGTGATATCCGCAAAAGTCTTCTGGATGAGTTCGTCCTCCTGGTAGCCCAACATTTGACATAGGGCGGCGTTCGCATTCAGGAAGCGATAGTCTTTTCCCACCAGCGCCAGGCCGAGAGGCCCTTCTTCAAACACCCTTCGGAATCGTTCTTCACTTTCCCGCAGTGCGGCCTCGGATTGCTTGTGCTCGGACAAATCCTGCATTGCGCCGATCACCCGCCAGGCTTTGCCGGATTCGTCGCGTGCAATGTACGCCCGGTCGTAGATATAGGCCCATTCTCCCGTAACGCGGCGAAAGCGGTATCGAGCGCTCCAGCTTGATGCGCCGCAGTTCAGCGCAGCCTGAAATCCCTCAGTAGTGTTGGCGCGGTCTTCGGGGTGGATGCGATCGACCCAGAATTGCCATGAATCCGCGCGCTCTGGTCTGCCATAAGCATTGGTATAAGTCTCGTTCCAGCCGATGGTCCCCGCCTTCAGATCGATATCCCAAATGGCATCGTTGGTGGCCTTGATCGCAAGGCGCAGACGTTCTTCGCTACGTCCCAGCTCGGCTTCGGCGGCGCGCAGCTTTGCGACGAGCGCGCGCCCTCGTTGACGCTCGTCAACCACCGCCGCCAAAACCAGAATCGTCATCGCATATATGGCAAGCAGCAGGCGAAGATCCGCTGCCGGAAAGAGGTCGGCCCAATGCAGTTGGCGCCACAGAGTGGTTGCGATGAATGCATTCATGGCCAACGCCAACGTGGCCAGGCGCATCCCTCGAAAAAGCGTGAATGCCAGCGGCGGAAGGAAAGTCAAATAAGTGATATTGAGTCCATAGCGAGCTTTGAATTCCACGCTAATCCACAAAGTCGCGATCCAGACGGACGCCTCGATTCCTAACTCCAAAAGATTTAACGCCGCAATGGGCTCCTGCCCGTCGCGCAGGGGAGGCATTCCGGCCCACTTCTTCAGTGGGGCGGAACAGTACACTAACACTGCGGGCACAATGGACAGAATCGCCGCGGTTCCGCGCAGCCAACTGTCTAAGGCGGACGCAACGCCGGAGCGCGCGATGCCGAGAATATCCTGTACCTCGCCGTAAAATAGTGCAGGTATAGCGGTGGCAAGAACGGCCCCTGCCAGGAATGCAAGCGTGGGCCTTTCGCGCGCGAGCCAAGGTTTATTACGCGCCAGCTTTCGAGCGACCCATAGCGCGCAGCCCTGAGAGAGCAGAAACATCGGCGTGATGAAAACCGCGCTTCTCCAGCCAAGGAAATCTGCAAACGCCGCTAGAAAGACAACCTGGGCCCACAGAAACCCGCGCCAGCCAAACACGAGGGTAAGCCCGAACAGAATGGCCGGTCGATATGCGATGGTCGGTGTTAAAAGGGTTCTCCACCGCGATCCGTCCGCAATACCCATCACCCCGGCGCCGACGACCATAACAGCCAGAATGCGCAGATCCGTCGATTTCAGAACACGGCTGAGCTGTTTCGATGAGCGGAGCACGCTGGTATTCTACACTGCCCAAGGCTTCATCTTGATCTCCCTGCCAGATATGGGAGTCAGGAATCAGAAGACGAAAAAGTTGGCTATGCCAATAGCCCCCTTTTCCCAATCACAAGACCTGCAAAAAAATCCGCCTCAATCCCCACAATCACTTACAAGCATTTTCCGCACTCCGCCGCCCGTTCCCTCGAACCCCGCCCGCTAACATTGAGTCGGAGGCGACACTTGATATCTCAAACGAACGAAACACCACTTACCGAAGCCCCAGCTCCCTGGGCCCAGAAACCGCGCGACCGCCGCGCCCTCTCAGCATACCGTCACGGCCTCACCGGCCAAATCATCCTATTAACCGACGCCGACCGCGTTGCCTATGAGAAACACTGCCAGGGCTATCACCAATCCTTCGCGCCCAGAGGACCCGTCGAAGTAGACTTAGTCCAAGCCGTGGCCAACGACCGGTGGAGACTTAACCATGCGGCATGTCTGGAGTCGAGTATTTTTGCCGACGGAATCACGCAGCCCGACGAAGTCACTTCCGGAAACGCGGAAGTGGACACTGCCCTGGCGCAAGGCAGAGTCTGGGTTTCGAAAGGCGGCAACCTGCAACTCCTCGGACTCTACGAAAGTCGCATCCAGCGCCGCTTCGAAAAGAACATGGCGGAGATCCGCATCCTCCAGGCCGATCGCAAGACCTCACTGGAACAACTCCTCGAAGAGGCCGACCTGCTCTGCCAACTTGCGGAAAGCAAAGGGGAAGAGGCCGATCCGTCCCAATTCGTCTTGCTCACCCGATTTGATTTTTCAGGTCCCGATGTCCTTCGCCTGGTGACGCGCCGCCGCGCCCTCCGCGAGGCCCGAAAGAAGTTCCAGGACCCCCGCAAGCCGTCGAAAATCGCCGCATAAGCGGCGCAGCCCTCCCGGACTGCGCGCTTTTCGACGAAAAACGACCTCGGTCACCGGCTCAAGTCTCCTCGTGAAGCCCAGAGTGTATAAACTTGAGACTCCGATCTGATGCTTTTATCTCTGCGCCTCTGCGTCTCTGCGGTGAATCGAAGCCCCAGGGCAAACGGCAGTCTACCCCAGCCTAAGCGCCGGAACTCTCTCCCTCGCCGCAGGCAACGCCGGAAAGTCGGTATAAGCCTCCGCCTGATACCAATAAGCCACCGAGTAGAAGCAATCCGCGCGGTCGTTAGCGTGTCCGTGTTCCATCGTATGTTTCAGCGACTTAGTAAAAGTGACCGGATTATCCGCATGCCAGCGATACAAACAATACCGTCCGCCCGTCAGCTCCGGCGCCACGATAAACGGCGCGCCGTTGTACAAGTGAGCGAAGGGCGTAGCGCCATCGCGGCCGCCGAAATCCCACGCGCCGTTGAAATAGTCCTCAGAGCCGGTGCCGGTAATGGCTGGCGCGGAATCGTTATCGATGAAGATCATGTCGTCGCCTTCGCCCATCCAGCCATCGCGATTCTGCAGCACGCCGAGCGTGACTCCCATCAGATGTCCCGACCCGCGCGTCTCCATGTAGACGTAATTATTCCGTCCGTCGAGATTGATCTTAGGCGTGCCGGCCGCAACCTGCGCCGCGGCATTCGGCGTCTGCTGGCGGTATTGCGCGTGAAAGTAAAGCGCGCGCTCAGGCAGCGCTGGAACCAACTGATAATCGATGTTGGAATAGAACGCTCCCACCCGCTGCGCGCTCTCATTGGTCACCGTGATCCGAGCCGATCGGCGAAACGGCATCGCAAAGTAACAGTTCAGCGCCTTAATCGACGAGCAATTCAGAAATGCCGATTCATAGACGAAATACTGCCCCAGATTAAGCCCGAAGAAATCGCCCACAGGCGTTTCGACGCTAGGCTTCGCCGCGCCGTCCCAATACATACGCAGCACCAACTCCTTGAGATGCTGTCCGCTCTGCGCCGAGATGGTAAACCAGATGTGAGTGATAACGCCGGGGCCGTTGGCGCCGAAGACTTCATGAGTCTCCCCCGGCTCGATCACCCAGCGGTCGGCATTACCGCCGGTACGGTCGTAGCTCGATTGCTTGAGCGACCTATAACTCTGCGCCAGCGCGTACTCGGGCAAAGCCAGCGCGCCACCCGCAACGGACTGCGGCGGTTCTTCCGCGCTCAAACTAGATGCAGCTCCAAACGCCGCAAGACGCCCAAAAAACTCTCTCCGACCGCGCATGTCACCCTCCCGGCTTCCAGGTCCTTGACGCCCCAACCCCGACCCCTAACCCCCGACCCCCAGTTCCCGGCCCCCGCCCCTCAGCTCCGCAGGCGCATCATCAAGTATCCACCCGCCAGCGCAAAGATCAAGTCCGGCGCCCACGCCGCCATGGCCGGCAGCAGCAGGTTCACCTCGCCCAGTTTCTCGAACAGAGTTCCCAGAGCGAGGTACGCGAGCGCGATCACGATGCTCACCCCAATCCCCGCCATCGCGCCGCGGTTTCCCACCAGGAAACCGAACGGCACGGCGATCATCGCCATGATCAGGGCAAACAGCGGCACCGAGAACTTGCGGTAGAACTGCACCTGCAGCTTGCGTAGTGTCGAAGCCGCTCTGCGTCAGATCGGCGATGTAGCGCTCGAGCTGGAGGAAGTTCATCTGCTTGTCCTGCAGTCGCTTCCTTGAGGAAATAGTCCGGCGGCTCGGTCAAGCTCGGGGAAGGTGGTGGGCTGCAGCGGTCCGTGGAACGCCGAGTAGCTCTTGCAATCGGCGCCTTGGAATTCCGCGCTCCAGCCGTCTTCGAAAACCCAGGTCTTGAGCGCGGGGTTCCAGTGGGCGCGGTCGGCGACAGATCTGGCGCATCAGGCGGAACGTGTCGGGGTCGAGTTCGAAGACGTTGACCTCGTCCATCATCCGTCTCGGCGGAGTCGAAGTACTTGTAGTAGTAGATGCGCGAATCCGTAGCCCATGATCCACTTACGGTCCGGCCGCAGATAGGTCTGCTTCGGCCTGCCCTTGATCTCGTCGCGCAGCGCGTCCTGCTTGCGATTGGCGGCGGGCACGTAGTAGAAATCGAACGCGAACAGGCCGCCGCTCAATACGAGCAGTGCTACGATCAGACGGCAGCGCCAGGCGGTAAAGGCTCACGCCGCAGGCCTTGAACGCCGTGATCTCGTTCTGCTTGCTCATCACGCCGAGCGTCACCAGCACCGCCACCAGCACGCTGATGGGCAGCATGTCGTAGATCAGCTTGCGGCGATCAGGAAGAACAGGTACGTGAACATCGTGAGCAGCGGATGCTGTTGCGCACCATGTCGCCCATCAGCTCGAAGAAGTTGTAGATCAGCATCAGCGAGACGAAACTGGCCAGCATCACGCAGCAAGTAGAACAGGAAGTTGGAGAGAATGTAGCGTATCCACGATCTGCGGCAGCAGGGGCAGGCGCCAGCCGGCGAGACGCGCCCTTCGGAAGGCGCCGTCGTCCGGATCTTCAGCGCGCTCGCACAGCCGGCCCGAAGGCGTCCTGCACGTCAGCCGAAGAGATCGCGGTCGCCCGGCCTCTCCAGGCGCAGCAGGAACATCAGGCCCGCCACGCCGAACACCGCGTTCGGCAGCCAGAGCGCCACCGGCACCGGCAGCGTCCGCTGCTGCGCCAGGCCGACCAGCGAGACGAACGACAGGTAGTAGCAGAAGAACGCCAGGAAGATCGCGTTGACGTAGCCCGCCGATTTGCCGCCCTTGCGCGTGGCGATGCCCAGCGGAATCCCGACCAGCGCCAGCATGATGCAGGCCAGCGGCAGGGCGAAGCGGCTGGTGCAGTTCGATCTTGTACTTCCATCCAATCCGGGCCCGTGGTAATGCCATCAACTGGCGCGTGCTCATTGCGCCGACGCGCAGCGGATTCCTGGCTCGGGCGGCGCGGCGTCGAGCGCCTGCGTCTGCGCTCGGAGCGCAGGTGTCGTGCGCCACCCCGTCCTTGCCCATCTCGTGCGTGGCGATAGTCGCGCAGCGAGAGCTGGATGCGGTTGTTCTTGCGGATCGGAGATCGGCGATGGCCTCGCGCGCCACCGTGATCATGCGGGCCGTCGGCCTTTCGCGCACCCGCTGCGCGCTGCTCGGGCGGCGTGACGTCGGCCATGAAAACGTGCTGCCAGACCACGACTTGCCCGGGCCGCACGTCGCCGACGTAGAGAATCGTGTTCGGGAAAGTCCTCGTCGAAGACGCGCGGCTGGATGTCGGCGGTGAGCTGCGTGGCGTCAATCTGGTTCAGGATTCGCGTGCTCTCTGCGCGACGCATACGGCGTGAGGCGCAGCGAAGCATAGGCCCGCCAGCGCCGTGCCCAGCGCGGCGAACAGCAGCACCGGCGCGATCACTTTGCGGCTGGAAACGCCGGCCGCGCGCATGGCGATGATCTCGCCGTCGCTCGACAGGCGGCCCAGGCCGATCAGGATGCCCACCAGCACGCCGAACGGGATGGTCAGCGGCAGCACGCGGCGGAATGCGCCAGCGCGAACAGCGGCAGCACGGTCGCGGGCTTCGGCGTTGCTGCCCACCAGCAGTTCGAACAGCCGGTCGACCTCGTGCAGGAAGATGACGAACGTCGCGAGCAGCGTCCCCAGCAACGCAGCTGGTGAGGATCTCGCGGAAAATGTACCGGCCGAGGAGGCGCACGCGGTAGTCCCTACTGCGATCATATCCGGCGCCGGCACCACCGGCAGCTTCGGCAGTTCTTCTTCGACCGGATGCAGTTCCAGATCGTCGATCAGGATGCGAAGGCGCGACCACGCAGGCTTCCGCCGTGAAGCCGGCGCCGCCGATGAGCGCGAACGGCGCGCGCATTGTCCATGAATTCGAAGGCGACGTTGTCGTCGCCCGCCGCCAGAATGTCCTTCAGCGACGCACGTTGAATCCGCGGAAGCGCAGGCCGCGCACCAGTTCCTCGCGCCCGTCGGGAAACACCTTGTAGACCAGGATCGGCATGCTGACCGGCGCGGCCGCCCTGCTGCGCCGCTCAGCATGCGGCGCAGCTTCGTCGACGGGCCGAGGAGGGAAAATCCATCTTGCGCACCATGATGCCGTAGGGCTTGTTGCGCGTGCTGGCACAGCTCGATCAGCTTCTTCTTCAGCTCCGCCGCGGGCACGGCTTCGGTGGAGCTGACGAACAGATTGCTGATGCTGGCGCGTGCTGGCGCCGTAAGCTGCCCGGCAGGCGGGCGCGCCCGTTGGAGCCTTCGAAGCCGCGCACCGGCTGGCGCGTCAGCAGGAAGTTCTTGAGCACGCCTTTTTCGATCAGCGGAGCGGCTTGCGGCACACGCCTTCGCGATCCACATCGTAGCTGCCGAACAGCGGACGGCCGCGCCATTCCTTCTGCGTCGGATCGTCCACCACGTCGAAGGAATCGGGCAGCACGCGCGCGCCCATGCGCCCATCGAATTCGCTGGGCTGGCATGCCGCCGCCGCGGCCGCCATCGGCCACCGGCCGCCGCGTCAGCGCCAGATTCCGCCCCAGCACCTCGGCGAAAATCTGCGCGCCCGGCATCGCCTTCGAACAGCACCGGGCCGCTGTAGTCTTCGCCCTTGGGCGCGTTGGCCAGGGCCACCACGTTCTCCGCCAGCGTCGGTGACGCCGCGGCGTCATTTCCGCGTCGGCGGGCAGGTGCGCGGCGTCCAGCGCGTGGAAGGTCACCGCGTCGCGCACGGCTCATGCCGTCGGCGGCCTGCGCGATGGCGCGCGCGCGCAGGACGGTCACGTTTTCCGGCTCCCGCACTTCGGTGCCTTCCGAATTGACCAGGTAGAATCCGCCGTCGCTCGACTCCAGTTCGACGCCGGAGTTCTTCACTTCGGGATACTTGGCGAAGAGCGCCGAAAGCGTCGCGGACGCGGCTGGTCCAGGCGTCCTCGTCGATGGTCAGCTTGTGGAATCGCGCGCACGAGATGTCACCGGCTCGGCGTGCGCGAAATCGTTGAGCTGGTCGGTCTGCTGCATGTTGCGCAGCGCGGCGCGCTTGCGCGAGATGGCCTCCACCGCCGATTTGTACGCCGAATCGGTCTCCAGCCAGAGGTAGCGGCGCAGCAGCGGGTAGGAGTCTTCCAGCGGAAAGCGCTCCAGGTCGTAGCGCGAGCCGCCGGAACCGCGCCGCCCGCGAAGTTGCGTGTTGTCGAACTTGTAATCGCCCACGCGCACGCTGCACATCGGGCGCGCGGAAATGGTCGTGGCGGCGCGCGACAGCAGGCCGCCCAGACTGGCCGAGACGCTGAAGCTTTCCTCTTCGTCGACGCACGTACTCGATGAAGTAGGGCGCTTCCAGGTTGGGCAGCGAGAGCTTGCGCGAGCGCTCGATTTCGTCGCGCATCGCCTGGAACACGGGGTCGGCTGCGGAGGCGCCTGCGCGCACAGCAGCCAGCGCCAGCGGCAGGCCGGCGATGCCGCGCCAGCGAGAAGCCGCTTCATTTCGCGCCTCCCTTGCCTTCCATGCTGGTCGGCTCGGGAAGCAGCGGCGGGCGGTCGTTCGACTTGGCCTTCTTCTCGATTTCGATCTCCGAAACCAGGATCGCGGGCGACACCGCCGAGACCGGAACGCTGCCCGATTCGGCGCCGCAGTAGCCGTTGAAGACTTCCGGCTTGTCGGAGGTGGCCAGGATCTTGGAGAAGCTCGCGAGCGGCGTGCCCACGATATCGGCGCCGCGCACCAGTTCGTCCGGCCGGCCGTCCGGGTAGACCCGGTAGACAATCACCGGGATCACTTTGAAGGCCTGCAAGCCGGCGCGCTGCGGTGGTGGTGAAGCCGCCGGTGATGTCGCGGAAATAGAGGCCGTAGGGCTTGTTCTGCTTCTTCACTTCGTCGATCAGCATCTGCCGCAGCTTCGCATCGGGGACCGCGTTGGTGGATTCCACGATCAGGTTCGACTGCCGCGAGACCACTTCGAGCCCGGGCTGGCGGCGGCCGTGGCCGTTGGAATGATCGAAGCCCTTGATGGGCGAGCGCGACATCAGGAAGGTCTTCAGCACGCCCTTGTCCACCGCCGTACGGGCCGCGCCTTTGACGCCTTCGTCGTCGTAGTCGTACCAGCCGTTCAGATCGATGCCGTCGATCTTGCGGCGCGTGGGGTCGAAGACCACCGAGAGGAAATCGGGCAGCACCTTGGTGCCGACGCTCTTGGTGAAGGTCTGGCCTTCGCTCTCGTCCTTCTGGCGGTGGCCTTCCACGCGGTGGCCGAAGATCTCGTGGAAGAAGACGCCGGCGGCGCGGCCGGAGAAGATCGCCGGGCCGACGAACGGCTCGGCTTCGGGCGCCTTCAGCAGATTGGTGACATCGTTGGCCACGCGGTCGATGGCGGCGATGAGTGACTTTGTCGTCGGGCAGGCCCGGCGGCGTCCACGGCTTCGAAGGTCTCGAACGAGCTGAGGTCGGTGCCGTCGGCGGCTTTGGCGGGCGCTGATCACCACGCGCGCGAATCCGCGGCCGTGCTGCGATGCGCGAGCCTTCGGTGTTCACGAAGTAGCGGGTGTCGGTCTGGCCGATGACCGGAGACGTGCGAGGTGAGCACGTTCGGGTAGTTCTGGAAACGCGCCGAGAACTTGCGGACGCGCTCGCTGCCACTGCGTCCTCGTTGAATTCAGCTTGGGCGGGGCCTCGACGAACGACGGAAGGCGGTCTCGATCGAGAAATCGTCGGAATCGTCTGCTTCCGCCACCTTCACCTGGGTGTTGGTCTTGATGCGGATGAGCCGTTCGGCGGCCGCGCGGTAGGCGCGGTCGGTCTCCAGCCAGAGCCGGCGCTTGATGGAGTTGACGTTGTCCTCGAAGGAGATGAGCGCGCCGGAGGTGAACTGGCCGCGGTCGCCGCGCACGCGAGTGGTAGTTGTCCAGCTTGGGCGAGCCGACGCGGATGGAGACATCGAGCGCGCGGCTCTTGCCGCCGCTGGTGGAGTCGACCGTGCCGAGCGTCGCCCGACACCGAGTGATATTCCTGCTCGGTGATCTCGTAGCTGAGGAAGTAAGGCGGCGGGATCGGCCTTCTCCTTGAGAGCGCGTGAAGTTGCGGTTCAGTTCCTGGGACATGGCGTCGAGCAGGACAGTGGGCTGGGCGGCGGCCAATGAGGCCGCGGAGGCGAAAATCGCCATGCGGAGGGAAACTGCTAGGGTCAAGACTTAAGGATAACATTCACGCTTTGGCCCTAAGACTCTATCCAGCGGCCACGGACAGGCGCCCGGCGCGGATGGCATCGCCGGGTCGTACCGCCCCACTACGGCGCTTTGCTATCCTGTCTCCAACCCAATGAGAGTCAGCGACGAATTGTATCGCCTGATTGTCGAGGCCATACCCGAAGGAGTATGGGTCGTCAATGACCAAGGCAGGACTATCTTCAGCAATCGGCGCATGGCCGAAATTCTGGGGAAAGATATCGATTCGATGCCGGAACAGTCCTGCTTTGAGTGCGTCTTTCCGGATGAACTGGCCGAGGCCCGGCGCCATTTTGAACGCAGCCTTGCCGGTGACCCTGTTCCCTTCGATTTCCGCCTCCGCCGCGCGGACGGGTCTCCCATCTGGGTTGCCATTTCCTGCATGCCCATGTTCGATGGCTCGGGCGTTCCCGTCGGACTCCTCGGCATGTTCACCGATATCAGTGAGCGAAAGCAAGCCGAAGCCGCGTTGCGCGAGAGCGAAGAGCGGTTTCGAAATATGGCCGATACCGCGCCCGTGATGATCTGGGTTACCGACCCGGACGAGCGTGCCACGTTTTTCAACAAGCGTTGGTTGGAGTTCACAGGCCGCACCACGGAAGAGGAACTGGGCTTTGGATGGACCACCGGCGTACACCCTGAAGATGCGGAAGTGTGTCTGGCGATATACCGCTCTGCGTTCGAGACGAGAAGCGGTTTTCGACCGGAAAAGCGGCTGCTTAGGGCGGACGGAGAGTACCGGTGGTTGCTGTGACCGGGGTTCCGCGCTTCGAGGACAGCGGCGCATTCGCCGGCTATGTCGGGTCTGCCAGGACATCACCGAACTCGAAGCGCACCCAGGAGGAGGCGCTGGAGGGCAGAAACTGGAAAGCCTCGGCGTGCTGGCCGGGGCATCGCTCACGATTTCAATAATCTGCTGGGCAGCATTGTCGCGAATTCGGAACTCGTGCTGGCGGAGCTTCCGGTGCCTCACCCGCTCGCGAAGGGGATTGAAGAAATCAGACATGTCGCGGTTCGCGCCGCCGAAATCGTGCGCGAGATGATGATCTATGCGGGACAAGAGAATACCGTGTTCGAGCCGTCGATCTCTCCGGGCTGGTCAGCGAGATGCTCGAGTTCCTGAAGATCTCGATCTCCAAGCGCGCCACTTTGAAAATCGATCTTCCCCAAGAAGCTCCCCGCCGTCCGCGCCAACGCCGCGCAGATCCGGCAGGTCGTCATGAACCTGATCACCAACGCCTCCGAGGCGCTCGGAGACAAGAGGGAGTCATCTCCGTCACCGTGGCGCCCGCCAACTCCGGCTCGGACTCGACAGAGTCGCGATCTACCGCGTGGCGAGCTACGTCCGATTGGAGGTTAGCGATACCGGCTGCGGAATGACGGAAGAGATCCAATCCAAGATCTTCGATCCATTTTTCACGACGAAATTCGCCGGGCGCGGCATGGGCCTGGCGGCGGTGAAGGGCATCGTCCGCAGCCACGGCGGCACGATCAACGTCGTGAGCGCGCCCGGCCAGGGTTCGCGTTTTGAGATTCTGCTGCCGTGTAGCAGCGAACCCGCAGAGCGAAGGCGCCGGACATCCCCCGCATTAGCTGATGAAGCCGAAAGGCTGGCCGCAACAGTCTTCGTAGTGGAAGACGAAGATACCCTCCGGCACGCGGTGTGCAAGATGCTGCGCAGGGACGGCTTTACCGTAATCGAAGCGGCAAACGGTAAGACGGGCGTAGACATGTTCCGGGCCCGAGCCTCTGAGATCGACGTGGTTCTTCTGGATATGACGTTACCTGGGATGTCCGGTCAGGAGGTCTTGGGTGAATTGCGTAGTATTCAGCCTGACGTGAAGGTAATTGTCACTTCCGCGTACAGCCAGGGTTGGGCGCAGACCGTGATCGGTGGGCAACAACCCTGGCTCTACATCCGTAAGCCTTATCGTTTTAATGAGCTCATCGACTTACTACGAAAGGTCTGTCTGGAACCGCTGAATGCATAAGGCTCGACCGTGATAAGACTTGCGATACCCGTAGGCTTCCCCGCCATCGCTGCATTGGCGTCGATATCGGCGTGTGCCGTGGCCGCGCAGGGGCTTAGCCCCGAAGTCCTTTTGCGTAGCCGCATCAAGCATCATGTACGGGATCAGGTTGCGCGGTTGCCGAATTGCACCTGCCTCGAGACGGTTGCCCGTTTCCATAAAGAGGCCGGCAGAGCATCGAAACTCGAGCCGCTCGATACCGTAAGGTTAGAGGTGGTCTACACCGACGGACGCGAGTGGTATGGCTCGCCGGGAGCCCGAAATCTATCCGAGAAAAATCCCGCGGCCTTCATCGGCGCGGGCATGATCGCCAACGGAATGTTCGGGATCACGCTGCACAATCTGTTCGTTTCCGAAGTCGCTACGTTCACTCCTCGAGGTGACGAAGCGATCGACGGCCGGCCTGCCGTCAAGTACGATTTTCGCTTGCCCCGCACGCAACTTGGACAAGAGATCTCGATTCCCGGAGGCAGCGGCACGGTCGGCGAGGCGGGCTCCTTTTGGGCCGATCCCACAACGCTCGATCTCGTACGGTTGACTGCCCGCGTCGCCGAGATTCCCGACTACCTGCCGCTCACTTCCGCCGTCTACAGCGTCAACTATGCGCGCACGCGCATCGACCAATTCGACGCCATGTTGGCTCAACAGGCCGATTTGGATATGCAGCTTGCCAGCGGGGTCGAAGACTATGACCGTTTCGACTTCACCCATTGCCGCGCATTCCAGTCGCATAGCGAGATTCGCTTCGACGCGGACGACAACGGCACGGCCGCTCCTCCGCCCGCGGCATCGAGCGGCGGCGTCGCGACACGCGAAGTGGAGGTCCGCCTGCCCGCGCTACTCCTGGTGACGGTCCAACTGACAACCGCGATTACGGACCAGGACGCTATCGGCAAGCTCATCGAAGCGCGGATCTCCGGAGATGTCCGAAGCAAAGGCAAAGTCCTGATCGCGGATGGCGCGCTCGTGCATGGCCGGATTCGCCGCCTGGACCGATATCCGGGACAGGGCCACTTTGCCATCTGGTCTGGAATTTACGGAAGTGCAAACCCGCGATGGACCGGCCCGCTTTTACGCAGATCTTCTCCGATTGGAAAAGAGGGCGGGGATTCAGCCTGTGCTGCAGGAATCGGTGCGGTTGCCGGATCGGCGGGATGGTTCAGTTGAAATTAAGCTGCCCGAGTTGCCTGGAGTGGCGTCCTTCTTTGTCGAAGGGAAGAGCTTTGTCCTACCCGGATTGCAGACGGTCTGGCGCACGCGCGGGCCCTTGCACGGCGTGGATTAGGCGCGGTGCGAATTAGCGAGCGGGCGGCGCCGCGCGCGCATAGAACGCGGCCAATGTTGCTGCGAAGCTTCGGCTCCAGGGCTGGAAGTTCAGCGGTTCGGCAGATATGCGATGCAATTCCGCCATTCTTCCGATTCCGAAGCTGAGCAGGAGGAATTCGATGATCTGGCCGACAACTCGCTGCTGTGGAAGAACAAAGAGACCCGAGGTAGGCAATCCGGCATTCTGGCGTTCGTGAAAATGAAACGTCATCGTGTTACGGTCTGAAGTGACCAAAACACGATCCTCATGGGCTGCAAGTTCGAGAAGCATTGCATCGGGTTAGTCCGCGCAATCCTGAGGTTTTCACATCGAGGATGTCGATGGCCGGTTCGCGGGATTGCAGACCTTGCACGATGGCGCCGTTGACGTCTTCATCCGCGAGAAAGCGGACCGTCACGAACGTTTCGAGTGCATCTGCTGTCTGGCTGCTTCCAGGCGGGCAAACAGCTCGGGGGCCTGTTGGCTTAGGGGCGGTATGGTTCGTTCGAGTTCGCGCTCGCCCTCAACGATATACTCATCGATGGCCGCTTCGTTCCCCAGATAATAGGCAATCGCGCCGTACACGTTGGAAAGCTTCAGCGTGGAGAACGATTCGACGATTTGCTCCGGCGAGGCGCCCTCGTTGAAGTGAATGACAACGGAGTCAAGCGAGACCCCAGCGCCAACCATATACAGGCCGCCATGTCGCTCTTCGATATAGGGAGACGCCGGAAACGCCATAGTGCTCCCGCCTTCAGTCTTTCATTGCGGATCCGGCGTTGACAGTTTTACGAACCGTAGCTGCGCGCGGCAGGCCGATAGCTGCGAGTGCGGCTATTGCGCTTGTTATTAGCGCGCGTGCGGTCGAAGCGAGCGGATGCTGGCGTGGGAGTGGGCATCATGATTACCGGCGCTCCGGTCGCGGCGCGTCCGCCGGGGACGGGCTTACGCGTGAAGCGGACGGAAAGCGTGCGTTCGATCTTCTTCACGTCCGAGCGTTCCCCGGCCGTACTAAAGATGGATGCGATGCCGCGGGCGCCGGCGCGCGCGGTGCGGCCGGCGCGGTGGATGAAGTCCTCGGGAACCTGCGGAAGATCGTAGTTGACCACGTGCGCGATGCCATCGACGTGGATGCCGCGGGCGGCGACGTCGGTCGCGACCAGCACGCGGTAATAGCCGTCCTGGAAGCCCTTGAGCGATTGGTTGCGCTGGTTCTGGCTGCGATCGCCGTGAATGGCCGAGGCCTTGACGCCGTTCTGCGCGAGCTTTTTGGCCAGCTTATCGGCGCCATGCTTGGTACGCGCGAAGACCAGGAACGGGCCGGGCTCTCCGTCGAGGATGTGTTGCAGCAAGGTCGAGCTTGCCGTCCTGCGTCCACTTCGTAATGATGCAGATTCGATGTTCTCGGCGGGCGTGGTGGTGGAGCCGGCTTCGATCCGCACGGCGTTGCGCACGTGCGTTTCGACCAGGTGCTTGACCGAGGATTCGATGGTGGCCGAGAACAGCAGCGTCTGCCGCGTGGCGGGCATGGCGTTCGATCATGCGCTTGATGGTGGGCAGGAAGCCCATGTCGAGCATGCGGTCGGCTTCATCGAGCACGAGCATGCGGACGGCGGCGAAATCGATCAGCTTGCGGCTGAGAAAATCGTAGAGGCGGCCGGGCGTTGCGATCACAACTGCGCGCCCTGGCGGATGGCTTTCAGTTGCGGATTTTCGCTCAGACCGCCGACGACGGCGGCGGCGCGGATGCCGGTTCCGGCGGCAATTTTGGTGAAGGCTTCGTGGATTTGCAGCGCGAGTTCGCGCGTGGGGCTGAGGACGATGGCGCGGGGACCGCGCGCACGGGATTGCGCGACGTTGGGTTCGGCACGGTCTCGAGTCAGCAGTTCGATCATGGGCAGCACAAAGGCCAGCGTTTTGCCGGTGCCGGTTTGCGCGGTGGCGATCAAGTCGCGTCCGGCGAGGGCCGGTTCGATGGAAAGTGCCTGAATCGGCGTCGGTTCGGTGAAGCCATTGCGGGCGAGGTTGCTCTGTAAGCGAGCGGACAAAGAGATTTCAGTAAAGTTTTCATTCGTATAGTGAGAAGGGAATCAGCGAGCCGGCTGCCGTTAAGGGAGAGAAGGGGTTGCGGATCTACTTCAGTAGCCTTGATTGTACCATGCGCGCAAGACGGTTATTACTTAACCATCTTTCTAATCTCTTCATCGGCAACGCCGGAACCTAATATCTGCCGAATCGCCGTTTCCAATACTTCGTCGCTGCCGGCGCGCATGCCCTCGATGGTGGGCCTGGCTTCGATGTCGGACAAGATGCCGAGGCGTTGGATCGGCCTGCCATCGGGGTAGAAGATCCCAATGCCGCTGATCATGGTGCTGAGTCCGCCGGGTAAAGCGAAGTTGGACACATTGCCATCGGCGCCGGCGGTCGTGCTGCCGATGACTTCTGCGCCGGGCGCGGTGCGCAGTGCCATGGTGGTGTACTCGGCCTGGCTTTGCGATACCTCGTCCACCGGGATGACGATTTTTCCGGACTAATGAGGCTGTTGCGGACGCAACGTTTCGGTCGCGCCCCAGTGGAAGGCGCCCGGGTTTTCAAGATCTGCGATTGTGAAGCGCGCGAAAGCGGTGGGCTCGTCGACCAGCGACTGACCTAACGCAAAGACGGCGAACTGCGAGGGGTAGTTCCGGATATCGACGATCATCCCTTTGCTGCCTGCGGCGGAATCGAGATAGCGGGAAACGTCGGCGATCTTAAAAGAGGAAAGCTTGAGATAGGCGACATCGTTCGAAAGACGCCGGAAGGTTTCGCCCGCCAAATCGTGAGTGCCTACGAACGTCATCTCTTTCGGAGACACGCGCGTGGCCCCGACGTCGGCCGGCTTGCCATCGCGCAGCACGCGCACCGCAGCCGGCCCGCACACGCCGCGCGTCATGAACTGCGCGAGATCGCGTTGGCGAGCGGCATCGTTGGAATCGGCGTAGTAAGGCGTCCAGGTTTCGATCAGTTTCGAGACGGCGGCGCCATCGAGCGGTTCGATAACATCGCCCAATTGCAGGCCCATCGTTTTCGCGGCTTCTGAAGCGAAGGCGGCGATTACGGGCCTGTTTTGGACGAAGCGGATGCGTACGGTGCGCCGCCCCAGCCCTCGGGTGGTTGCATCGCATTGGGGGCTTCGAATGAAAGCAGGTCTGTGAGTTTGGCCGTGGGAGAGGAAGGTTGGAACTGTGCGGAAGCGGCCAGCGCGGCGCACGCTAGCGCGAGAAATAAGCGGCGCATGGGTTGATGATAGCGGATGGAGAAGGCGCGCGCGGGGCCAGACCGGTCAACGCGATGTAGCCGGTACGGAGGTGATTGCCGGCGGGGCGCGGCGCTCAACCGCGGCGCCCCGAATCTTAGTGAACTAAAACCGGAACGCGGTCGATATCGAAATGGTCTGAATGCCGACGCGGACCACGCTGTTGTTGTATTCGCCCGATAGCAGCCCGCTTTGCCCCACGCTGGCCTTGGCCGTCAAGCCAAAAGAGTAGGAGGCGTCGAAGTTGACGTGGCCAAGCCGATAAGCGAATCCCGTGGAGACTTGATTCGTGAAGATGGCAGCCGTCAACGGACTCAGCGTGGACGAAGGCACCGGATTGTTGGCATGTGCGTAACCGCCGTGGATTGACACATTCTCGGAGACGGAACGCGAGACGCCAACCCTGACGGCATATTGATCTTTCCAGTTGAGCGGCACGCCATCGTTCAATGAGGTCGAGTTGAGAAGGCTGTTGACGGTTGCGTTTGTGCCATTGGTCAGCGCGACCGGCAATGTGTGGAAGGCATTTTTCCAGTTGGTCCAATCGCCTTGCAGAGCGAGCGTCCAATGTGAATCTACCTGCCACTCTCCCCCCACGAGGACCGACTGCGGCAGCATGTTGCGCACGGCAGCGTCATATCGGAAGGTAGTGGAGGGCACGGAGAGGCTGAGCGCGCTGAGCTGCCGGTCTAAATCGCCAGTGGCGCTGCCGGTGCTATTGATCACCGTCTGGGATTTCCAGGCCGCGTTGAGTTGCACTCTGCGCGATGCGTGAACCAAAGCGCCTACGCTGCCATTCCATCCTACGCCAGTGGTATTGAGATCGAGCAGGGTCTTCAATCCCTTCACAACCGGCTGGCTTTGGAAGATATACGGCGCATCCAGCGTGTTGGAGTTGTAGACAGCTCCGATGGATACGCCGATCGAGAGCTTGGAATTCAAATAGATGCCGAGGCCGGCCGCAGTGCGCGTGGCAAGAATCGCCGACTTCTGGTTTTGCAAGCCGTAACTGGCGCCAGCCACGCCAGGAGCGTCCACGTAACGCCACTCCGAGACCGAGGTGAGCTCGGGCATTTCGCCAACGCCAAAGCTGAAGGGCGTCTTGCCGATGCGCATGCCAAAAGCGCCGTAAGCGATTCCACCCGGCGGCGTGGTCATGGGTGAATTCGTGTTGGCCGAGTTGCTGAAACTGCCACGCGCGAAGCCGCCCATGGCTCCTAAATTGACCACATGGCCGTCGATTAACGATAAGCCCGCCGGGTTGGCCGCCAGGGCGTCCAACACGCCGGTCGATGACGGTGAGTAAACGCCTCCCAGCGACTGGGAGTTCGCGCTGGCGGTGTTCCAATAGAATCCCTGCGCGTGGCCGAGTGCGGCCGCCGCAAGAAGGCTCAGAGTGAGGTGCGTCGATTTTTTCATTTGGTTGTCTCGATTAAGTTGGAAGACGAAACGGTCACTGGCTGCGACTCTCCGATATGGCTGGCGAGCGCGGCGAGCCCATCCGCGCTTGAGTTGCTGACCACCAGCGCTTCCAGGCACTCCCCGTCAATGGCACGCGGCGCGTCCTTGCGCATGATGCCGAAGACCGTGTCGAGCGGCAACGCGTCGCGATAAGGCCGTTTCGCAGCGAGCGCATCGTAAATATCCGCCACGGCGAGGATGCGTGCGGAGCGTTGACAGCAGGGTGGCGTCCCAATGACGAAAGTAGCCGGAGCCGTCGAGCTTCTCGTGATGCGCGGCCGCAATCTCGCTCAATTCCTCAAAGCCTGGTATGCGGCGCAATACTTCCAGCGTGTAATACGGATGCTTCTTCACCACCAGCCACTCTTCGTCCGTCAGTTTTGCGGGCTTCTCCAGGATTTCGTTCGGCACGCTGAGCTTGCCGATATCGTGCAGCAATCCGGCTCGGCGGATAAAAGTGATTTCCGCCGCGCTCATGCCAAACTGTCCGGCGATGGCCACGGCCGCGTTGGCGACCCCGGTCGAGTGGCGGTAAGTAAATGGCGATTTGGCGTCGATCACTTCGGCGAATGCGTCGCAGATGTTGTCGATATTGGCTTGAGTCGCGATCAAGACGCGCTCCCCGGCTCCATTGCGCCAACCCTGGTCAATATGTCTTCCTCGTCCAGGCCGTCCCAAAGACTTTCGCTGTGCGCTACCGACCGGGCCGCTTTCACCAGATCCGGATCGAACCATCGGGCCGAGCGGCGCTCGGCCACATCCAGGGCGGACTGCGCGCCATGCGCACTCCAGAAAACGGCCAGCGTTTGCGACAAATTCATGATGCGCGAGAACAGCGGGATCTCTTCGCCGCGGCGCCCGGCTGGGATATCCGCCACCGTTCCAGTGCTCATCGAGGTTATGAATGCCGGCGCCTACAGCCTCGGAAAAGCCCATTCGCCGCGCGATCGAAGCACCGCGTTCGCAGCGGATCTTCACCAGTTCGCAGGATTCGGCCTGCTGCTTCGCGGCGACGCGAGATCAGCGTTCGTATGCGCTCGAGAAACGGTGTTGCCAGGTGGCCACGTGATCCATGGCGTATCTGCAAGCTCTCCCAGCCCATTCTTCGTCCAATCCTTATCCTTCAAATCGCCCTTGGCTTTGATTTCGTCGGAGTGGATGATGTGGAAAAGCTTTGACGCGTTGCTGCTGCATCCCGCGTCTTTCAGGAGGAGGGAGTAATAGAGGATCCGCCTGGATCCTCGATCGGCATGCCGATCTCACGCGCGATGCGCATGCCGATCATGCAACTCTGCACCGAGTGCCCTAAGGGCTGCCCCTCCGTCAAATCTAAAGCGTAGGAAAGCGCGCCGATAATATCGGAGATGCGCATTTGCGGCGGCTGTAGGCCCTCAGGCGAAATTGGGGTGTTGGGACCCGACGTCAGAAGCATCCAGATTTAATATCGGCTGCCGCCAACAGAAATTGAGGAGCCTTACCAAAACCGAATTCAGCGTTCGAGTACTGGTAACAATCTTTGCCGCCTAAGGTAGCTCAGGGCTCGATGGGCGCCATACCGGAGGGCGTACCTTTGAGATACGCGGGCTGAAAGGCCAAGGCTGTCACCTTAGGTGAGACCGCGAGCGGTTCGGTGTGTTCACGCTCGCCGCGCGGCCTCGATGGCGGCGACGTCGATCTTCTTCATCGTCATCATCGCCTCGAAGGCGCGCTTTGCCTCACCGCCGCCAGCCGAAAGCGCATCGGTTAGCGTGCGCGGGGTGATCTGCCAGGAGAGGCCCCAGCGGTCCTTGCACCAACCGCACGCGCTTTCCGCGCCGCCATTGCCGACGATCGCGTTCCAGTAACGGTCCGTCTCTTCCTGATTCTCCGTCGCGATCTGGAAGGAAAAGGCCTCGCTATGCTTGAACACCGGGCCGCCGTTGAGACCGAGACAGGGAATGCCCACGACGGTGAACTCCACCGTCAGCACATCGCCCTTCTTCCCGCCTGGATAGTCAGCTGGGCGCTTCGTGAACGGCGGTTACTTTACTATCCGGAAAGGTGGCGGCGTAGAATCGCGCCGCCTCGTGCGCGTCTTTGTCGAACCAGAGGCAGATCGTATTCTTTGGCTTCATGTTGGTGTGCTCCTTGTGCTCGATCAGGGCGAAGGTCACGGTCTTCGCGTCGGTCCGTATCAGTGACCCACCGGTTCATCTGCCGATCTGCTGCGGCCGGCGTCTCAAATTGGGCTACCTGTTCCTGCCCTTCTAAATCATATCGCTGGCAAGGGCTCGGCTTCGAGATCCGAAGCCGCCCGGCGCTCGGTAACTGCGACGGCTTCTAGGCCGCGCAGAGCGCACTGATCGTGACGTAATATCCGTCCGGATCCCGGAGCGAGAACTCATTGGTTTGCGTGTTCGGATTTACGTGTGGCTCCTCTTCGAGGCGAGCGACAAGAGAGCGAGCCCTTTGAAGCGCCAGGTCGAAATCATCGACACGGAAGAATAACAGGAGGCCGTTGCCGGGTGTCCCGCGATCGGGGCTCGTTAGTGAGGGATGCTCGTGGGCGCCCCACTGATGGAGGCAGAGCAAGACCGTTCCATCTGAATCGAGGATTTGCCCGAAGTAGTCATGCGCAGGAAGTGTAATAGAGCTGACCGAACAGCGCCTGGTACCACTGGAAGCTGCGCGGTATGTCACCTACTCCGATGATTGTCCACGTGCGCTTCAATTGGGCCCCTCTAAGGCCTAATTCCGGTTTCGGCTGACCCGATACGATCAGTCACGAACCGCCTAAACAAAGTTTATACACACTCCCTACCGTATTCCGCAACTTGCCGTCCTGTTATTGTCGGGGCTGCGGCTGGCCTGAATTATTCGCGTGGCCCACCCTGTGTAGCCGGCCCGTAAAATAAAACTCATGGTAGGCGATTTCCTCTACGCAGCCAGAACGCTGCGATCCAGCCCTGCCTTCGCGGCGGCCGCGGTACTCACGCTTGCCTTAGGCATTGGCGCCAGCACCGCCATTTTCAGCGTCGCCGATGCCGTGCTCCTGCGCCCCCTGCCTTATACGAATCCCGAGCGCCTCATCTACGCGTGTACCGACCTGCGAAAGCGCAACGTTTACGATTACCAATGGTCTACCGCGGATCTGCTCGATCTGCGCGCCACCGCCGCCACAACCATCGAAGATGCGGCCGGAGTCAATACGTTACGCGTCGTACTCCAGCATGACGACGGGCAGCCCGAAGAGATCGCGCAGGCCGCGGCCACCACTAACCTGTTTCACGTCCTCGGGGCGCGCGTGATTCTCGGCCGCGATTTCATCGAGAGTGACGCCCAACCTCAGCCCACCCTCCCCAACGGCCAGCCCGTGCCGGCCAACCAGCAACTTCCGGCCTTCGGCATCGTCAGCTACGAGTATTTCCAACGCCGTCTGGGCGGCAATCCGGCGATTCTCGGCAAGCCAATCGCGCGTGGCGGAGCCATCATCGTAGGCGTGCTCGAACCCGGCGTCGAGCTCTTCTTCCGTTCCGATAAGAATATCGAACAGAAGCCCGACCTCTGGATCGCGGGCCGCCTCGTGCCTGGCGAACCCCGTATTGTTCTGCGTTGGCGAGTGATCGCCCGCCTTCGCCCCGGCGCCACGCTTGCGCGCGCCCAATCACAGGCCAACGCGGCGGCCGCGCACAGCCGATCCATCGCTCCAACCTATCAGGGCGCCGATCTGCACTTCCGGCTCGAGCCGATGCAGCCCTATCTCACCTCGCCGGCGCGGCCCGCGATTCTCGCGTTAATGGGCGCGGCCATCTTCCTCCTGCTGATCTCTTGCTCTAACGTGGCGAATCTCTTCCTCGTCCGCGCCTCCCTGCGCGCCCGCGACCTTGCCGTCCGCACGGCGATGGGCGCAAGCTGGTGGCGTCTCGCACGTCAGATGCTCGCCGAAGCCCTCCTTGTGGGAGGCTCGGGATCCGCCCTGGGATTCGCCTTCGCCTGGGCGGGCATCCACGACCTACTGGCTATCGCGCCCGCCAACCTTCCGCGCCGCGACGCCATCGCGATCGATCCCGCCGCCCTTGCCTTCAGCATCGCGGCTGGAATCGGTTCCGCGCTGCTCTTTGCTGTCGCGCCCTCGCTCCGCGCCGCCCGTCCCGATCTCGCGCAGGTGCTGCGTGCCGCCGGCCGCACGGGGGGACTCGCCGGCGGTACGCTCGCGCGAAACCTCGTCGTGGTTTCCGAAGTCGCCCTCTGCTTCGTGCTCCTGGTCGGCTCAGGATTGATGTTCCGCAGTTTCCTCGAACTGCAGCGTATCGATCCCGGTTTCGATGCCCGCAACGTCCTCACTCTCCGCGCCACCGGCGGGCGGCAACCGATTCGAACCGAAGAGCGCGCCGCGATTACGCGCCAGATCCACGATGCGCTGGCTTCAATTCCCGGCGTGGAGACCGTCACGGCGGCCAACGTGCTTCCGCTAGCTGGTCTTTTTTTCCCGTACCGCTGGGGAACGGCCGAGGCCCAGAACGACGAAAGCAAGTATCTCGCATTCGACGTGGAAACCGTTCTGCCTGGATATTTCCGCGCTATGCGCACCCCTATCATTGCCGGGCGCGAGTTCGACGAATCCGATAATCAGCCGCGTCTCAATCGCATCATTATCGATGAGCAACTGGCGGCCAAGGCGTTTCCCAACGGCAACGCGGTGGGCCAGCGCATCCTCAGCCGGTTCTTCTCGGTGAAGCCAGAATGGTATGAGATCATCGGCGTTGCGGCCCATCAGCGGCTCACATCGTTGGCCGATACGGGACGCGAACAGGGCTATCTGCCCGATGGCTTCTGGGGACATCGGTTCGTCGCCGCCTGGGCTCTGCGCACCCGCGGAGATCCGGCCACTTACGCCGGCGCGGCACGGGAGGCCCTGAACAAGCTCGATCGAACTCTGCTTGTGACCGACGTCCAGACCATGGATTCGATTGTCGGCCGGGCGCAGACCAGCACCCGATTCACCTTGCTGCTGATCGCCGGCTTCGCGGTCATCGCAGCCTTGCTCGCCGGGGTCGGGTTATACGGCGTCCTTTCCACCGTCGTTCGGCAACGCACGGCCGAGATTGGAGTCCGCATGGCCTTGGGCGCGGCTCCGGCAGGTATTTTTGGACAGATGATCGGTTACGGCATGCGCTTGAGCGCCGCCGGATTGGCGGCCGGTTTCGTTGCGGCGCTGCTGCTGACCCGCGCCATGACGTCGATGCTAGTGGACGTCAAACCCACCGATCCATTGACGTTTTCCGCAATGATCGTGTTCTTCCTACTGATAGCCGCGCTCGCCGCGTGGATCCCCGCGCGCCGGGCGGCTGGGCTCGATCCGTTGACCGCTCTTCGAGAAGAGTAACCAGGGCGGGATTCCCGCCCTGATCGAGCGAAGGCCTGCGTCGCTATGCCGTGCGCATGGCTTCCGACTTGTCGTCCTTTACGCCGGCAATTGCCGCTTGTGCGGCGGCCAATCTTGCGATCGGCACGCGGTACGGGCTGCAGCTTACGTAGTCCATATGCACGCGGTAGCAGAAGGCGACGCTGGACGGCTCGCCGCCGTGCTCGCCGCAGATGCCGACTTCGAGCTCGGGGCGCGTCTTGCCGGCCGCGCTCGACGGCCATCTTCACCAATTGGCCGACGCCCTCCTGATCGATTACAGCGAACGGGTCGTTGGCGAAGATCTTCTTGTTCTCGTAGTCCTTCTGGAACTTCGTATAGTCGTCGCGTGAAAGGCCCATCGTGGTCTGCGTCAGATCGTTGGTGCCGAAGCTGAAGAATTCGGCTTCCTTGGCGACGCTATCGGCGGTCAATGCGGCGCGCGGGATCTCGATCATAGTGCCGACCATATACTTCAGGTCCGGCATGCCGGCCTTTTCGAGAACCTCCTTCGCCACCCGATCGACGATCTGCTTCTGGTTTTCGAATTCTTTGACGCCGCCAATCAGCGGGATCATCACTTCAGGGATCACCTTCACGCCCTTCTTCGCCACCTGTACGGCGGCTTCGAAGATGGCGCGCGCCTGCATCTCCGTAATCTCGGGGTAAGTCACGCCGAGGCGGCAACCGCGATGACCTAACATCGGGTTGAACTCGTGTAACTCCTCCACCCGGTGGAGTAACTGAGGAATCACGGTCTTAAGATTCTTGACTTCGGCGCCGAAGCGGGAGTACTTGGCGACAAGCTCCTTCTTCTTCTTGATATCGGCGTAGGGGAGCACGGCGACATCGACCATCAACTCCTCGCGTTTGGGTAGGAACTCGTGCAGTGGGGGATCGAGCGTCCGGATCACTACCGGGAAGCCGTCCATGGCGGTAAAGAGGCCCGCGAAATCCTTGCGTTGCATGGGCAGCAGCTTGAGCAGGGCTTGACGGCGAGACTTTTCGTCGCGCGCCAGAATCATGGCCTGCATATGCGGGATGCGTTCCTCGGCAAAGAACATATGCTCAGTGCGGCAGAGGCCGATGCCTTCGGCGCCGAACTGGCGCGCGACCTTCGCGTCGCGCGGGATATCGGCATTGGCGCGCACGCCGAATTTGCCGCGGAACTTATCGGCGATCTCCATGAACTTACCGAACGCGCCCGAATGCGGATCGGGCTCTTTCGTCGCGGCCTGGCCGAGATACACATCGCCGGTGGTTCCGTTCATCGAGAGCCACTCGCCCTGCTTCACGGTGATGGTCTTACCGCCCACCGAAACGATTGCGGTTTTGTCGCGTTCCGAAATGGAGATCGCGCCGGCGCCGACCACGCACGGGCGTCCCATGCCGCGCGCTACAACAGCGGCGTGGCTTGACTTGCCGCCGATCGCGGTGAGGATGCCTTTGGCCTTGTCCATGCCGTGGATATCGTCCGGCGTGGTCTCTTTGCGCACCAGGATTACGGGGCCGCTTGCGGCCATCTCCACGGCCTCATCGGCGGAGAACGCCACGCGTCCAACCGCGGCGCCGGGCGATGCATCGATGCCCGTAGTCAGCTTGGTCAGCGTCTTCAGCGATGCGGTGTCGAAGACCGGGTGCAGCAGTTGATCGAGCTGTTCGGGCGCGACGCGCTGAACGGCGGTCTTTTCGTCGATCAGACCCTCTTCCAACATCTCAACCGCCACGCGAACGGCCGCAGGACCGGTGCGCTTGCCGTTGCGCGTCTGGAGCATGTAGAGCTTGTGTTCTTCGACGGTAAACTCGAAGTCCTGCATGTCCTTGTAGTGATTCTCAAGGCTGGTAGTGATCTCGACGAGCTGATTGTAGACGTCAGCGTTCCAATTCTTGAGCTCGGAAATCGGCGATGGCGTACGGATGCCGGCAACCACGTCTTCGCCTTGTGCGTTGACGAGGAATTCACCATAGAAAACCTTCGCGCCGCTGCCGGGGTCGCGTGTGAAACCGACGCCCGTGCAGCAGGTGTCGCCCATGTTGCCAAACACCATGGCCTGCACATTGGCGGCGGTGCCGATCTCATCGGGAATCTTTTCCATCTTGCGGTAGTAGGACGCCTTGGGGTTCCACCACGAATTGAATACCGCGTTGCGCGCAAGTTTCAACTGCTCGCGGGCATCCTGCGGGAAATCGGCCTTGGTTTCTTTCTTGACGATCTTCTTGTATTCGGCGATGACAGCTTGCAGATCGGCCGCGGTGAGATCGGTATCGAGCTTGGCCTTGATCTTGTGCTTGCGCGCGTCGAAGGCTTCGTCGAATTTCTCCATGTCGATTTCGAGCGCCACTTCGCCGAACATCTGAATGAAGCGGCGGTAGCAATCGTAGGCGAAGCGCGGGTTACCGCTCTTGGCGGCGAGGCCCTCGGTGGTTACATCGTTGAGGCCGAGGTTGAGGATGGTATTCATCATGCCGGGCATGGAGAAGCGGGCGCCGGATCGCACACTGAGCAGCAACGGGTCGGCGGCATCGCCCAGCTTTTTGCCGATTGCCTTCTCCAGATGAGCGAGCGCGTGCGAAACCTGCTCTTCGATCTCGTCGGGAACCACTTTGTTGTTGTGGAAGTAAATATTGCAGACGTCGGTAGAGATCGTGAATCCGGGCGGGACGGGCACGCCGGCGCGCGACATCTCGGCGAGTCCGGCGCCTTTGCCGCCGAGCACCTCTTTCATCGATCCGTCGCCATCGGCCGTGCCTCCACCGAACGAGTAGACTTGTTTTTTCATGATTGGCTCCTATGAATTGGTAACGATTTCGGAAAAATCGGCTATCGAGGAGAACTCCCGCAATAGCGTTTCGAGTAGCGTGAGACGGTTCTGGCGGACGCGCGGGTCGGGCGCGTTGACCAGCACTCTGTCGAAAAAGAGATCGACCTTGGGGCGTAGTTTCGAGATGGTCGTCTCGACCGGTTGGCCCTGGATGCGGCGGTACTCATCGTAAAGATCGGTCTCGGGACCGGGTTCGAGCAGCGCGGGTTCGACGGCGCCGCCGCCGGTAAACTTCGCCTGCTCGAGGATGTTGCGAATGCGCTTGAAGCTTGCGGCCAAGGGTTCGAAATCGGGTGTAGACCGCAGGCTCTGAAGGCGGACAAGGCGCGATTCGAGATCCGGCAGATTGCTCCAACCTGCGGCCATGGCGGCGTTGACTTCGTCGTATGCAAAACCGCGGTGATCCTTGAAATAAAACTTCACACGCTCTTCGAAGAAGGAGATGAGCGGCTCATCGCCGCGCAACAGTTCGAGCAGCGGGATATCGAGCTTGCCTTCCACCAGGATTTTTACTACGCCTTGCGCGGCGCGGCGCAGCGCGAACGGGTCGCGCGACCCGGTAGGGATCAGGCCGACGCTGAAACAGCCGCGCAGGGTATCGAGCTTGTCGGCGAGGGATACGATTTGCCCCGTGCGGTTACGCGGAATCGAATCTTCCATGCTGACCGGTTTGTATTGGTCGTAGATCGCCTGCCACACGGGGTCGGGTTCGCCTTGCGCGCGGGCATAGAGACCGCCCACGACGCCCTGCAACTCGGTGAACTCTTTGACTAACTCCGTGGTGAGGTCGCACTTGAGCATTTGCGCGGCGCGCTGCGCGAAACCGTCGCCACCCAATTCAGCAGTGAGCGCGACGGTCCGCCCGGTTTTGTCGAGATAAGAGCCGAGCTTGGCTTGAAAGGTGACATGCGCCAGATCCTCGCGCCGATCGATGAGCTTCTTTTTTTGATCGGTCTCCCAGAAGAAGCGGGCATCGTTGAATCGGGCGCGGAGCACGCGCTCGTTGCCGCTGCGAACGAAGCCCTCGGGATCGGAAGGAATGTTCATCACGGCGACAAATTGCGGAGCGAGTTTGCCCCCGGCGTCTTCGACGGAGAAATACTTCTGGTGGTGGCGCATCACCATGACGAGTACTTCTTCGGGAAGTTCGAGGAATTGCGAGTCGAAGCTGCCGGTAATGGGGGTGGGGTATTCGGTCAGATAGACAAGCGTTTCAAGCAACGCAGGATCGGGCTTGACGCGCGTGGCAGCGAAATGGTTTTGAATGCGGGTGCGGCGCTCTTCGGCCGAGACGATTACGTAATGATCGCGCAGGCGCTGTTCATAATCGGATACCGTGACCACAATCTCGCGGGCGCCGAGACGGCGATGGCCTGAGGTCATATTGCCGGAATGCACGCCGGCGATTTCGAAGGGAACCGTTTCTTCGCCCAATAATGCCAACAGCCAGCGGATGGGACGAATAAAGCGCGGCCCATTCTTCGCGGTCCAGTACATCGTTTTGGGAAAGTAGATCCCGAGCACGATGCCGCGCAATGCTTCGGCCAGGATGTCGATGGTTCGGCGGCCCTCCACCTTCTTCGTGAATACGTAATATTCGCCTTTGGGCGTGGATTCGACGACGAGGTCCTCGGGCTTGAGCCCGTGCTTCGCGCGCGAAGCCGGCGACGGCTTGCACGGGCGCCGCTTTGGCGGGTCCGAGGATGCGCTCTTCGGAATCGGCCATGCGATCGGGCAGGCCTTCGACGCGCAGCACCAGACGGCGCGGGGTGGCATCGAGGCGCACGGTTTCGTGCGGCAATTCGAGCTTCTCGAAAAGCATCGCCAGGTTTTCGAGAGCGGTTGGAATCATCCAATCGGGAATCTCTTCCGTGCCGATTTCAAGCAGGAAAGGAAGGCTCATTGCGCGGCCTCCGCATGGGCGTACTGCTGATCCACCCAGGCTTGCGCGACTCCCACCGCCAGCTTGCGCACGCGCTGAATGATGCCGACGCGTTCGGTGACGCTGATCGCGCCGCGCGCATCGAGCGTGTTAAATAGGTTGGAACATTTGAGCACTTGATCGTAAGCGGGCAGCAGAGGGAAGCGCTTTTTGTTTTGGGCCTTGCCGTCGTAGAGCTTCAGCAGACGGCCCGCTTCCGCTTCGTAAAGATCGAACAGCTTCCACAGCGTCGGGATATCCGCCATTTCGAAATTGAAAACGGAATACTGCAACTCATCGGTGTGACGAACATCGTTGTAAGTGAAATCGGGCGTCCAATCGATGTCATACACGCTGTCCTTCACCTGAAGGAAAGCCGTGATGCGCTCCAATCCATAAGTCAATTCGGCGGGGACTAAGTCGAGATCGATGCCGCCGCACTGCTGGAAGTAAGTGAATTGGGAAATTTCGAGTCCATCGAGCATGGCTTGCCAGCCGATGCCCCAGGCGCCGAGCGTGGGCGCTTCCCAGTTGTCTTCTTCCAGCTTGAAATCGTGGGCTCGCAGATCGATGCCGATGGCTTCCAGGCTGCCGAGATAGAGATCGATGACGTCGGCCGGCGCGGGTTTGAGGACAACCTGCAATTGCGAGTGCTTGTAGAGGCGATTGGGGTTGTCGCCATAGCGTCCGTCGGCGGGGCGGCGGCTGGGCTGCACATAAGCCACACGGTAGGGCTGGGGTCCCAGAACGCGGAGGAAAGTCTCGGGACACATGGTGCCGGCGCCGACTTCGGTATCGTACGGCTCCTGAATGATGCAGCCGCGCTCGGCCCAGTATTGTTTCAGCTTGAAGATGATTTCCTGGAATGTCATAACAATTGGGGGTCGGGGGTGAGTGGCCGGGGGCTGGGGACAGAGGGTTGAGGCTCTGACAGTAACTTCGCGGTAACCAGGCGGCGCTCGGCGTGGGATTCAATTTGCTGAACGAGGAAGCGCCGCAGGTCGGCGGCGGTGTCTTGGGTCCAATGGCTTTGGGTCAGTTGGGCGATGGGAGTGCGGATCATCTCGTTCGCGAGCGCGCGCGAGTCAGCGGTCAATTCCCAGGTGTTGCCGATGGAGCGCGCGGCGCGGCAATGTCCGCAGATCAGGCCACTGGTGGTGCGCGAAAAGAAGGCGCGTTCCGGGATTGCCGGATCGTCGAGCACCGTTCCGCAACTGAGACAGACGTTCAATTCAGGTAGCCATCCCGACAGGCGCACAGCCCATAGAGAAAAATACGTCACCGCGCGCCACGCGCCGGACCCCGGTTCCCCGCCACGCATCGAATCGAGCACAGCCAGCAAGAGCCGGAAGAACCGTTCGCCCGGCTCGGCGGAAGGGAGCAACTGCTCGGAGACTTCCGCGAGGTAATCCAGCGCTACCGAGGCCCAGTAATCGGAGATTAATCCGAACTGGGAGCGGATCAATTCACATGAATCGAGGTTGACCAGCTCGCGTGTTTCACGCTGGAAATACGCCATTCGCACGTGCGATAACCGCTCCAGCCCCGCGCCGAAAGCGCTCTTCGGACGCCGCGCCCTCTTAGCTACGCCACGCAATTTCCCCTGGTCCCGCGTAAGAAAGCTGACAACGAGGTCCGCCTCTTTTAAGGGGTAGGTGCGTAAAACGAGTGCTTCGCTGACACGAGCCGGCACACGTGGAAACCTCAGGTTAGCACAGGCCAATGGGTAGACCCGCGCTGGATTCGCGTGAAGATTTTCATGAGAAAAAGCGGCGGTTCGCGGGACTATTCCAATTTGATGGTTAAGTTTCGGGCTCTAGGGGATGCTTGGCAGTTTCCGCGACGGGGCGAATCCGGGCTCCAGCGGGAAGGCCGGTTCACGGCCGGCGCATCCCGTCAATCTAGAGCACGAGAGGTGGTGACGTTTAATGTCAACACGACATGCAAAACTAGTCCTGCGCTTTGGGACGTTTGAACTAGTCATAACATTCCGTAAGGTGCGTTAAGGCGAGTTTGGGTGTTGCCGGAGCGGCCACCGCTCCGGCAACCTCACCTGTGAAAATCATAGCGCGGACGGCAAATCCTTTCAAGACCCAAAATGCCCTAGGATCTCCCCTCCTTCCATTCCTTTACCCGGCGCAGCGCCGCTTCCATATCGTCACGGAGTTCATAAACCCAGAATCGCATCACGCTCCAGCCGCGGTCGCCTAGACGGCGCGAGCGGATCTGATCGCGCCGGCACACCTCGCCATCCCAATTTCGGTGGTAATTCTCGCCATCGACTTCGATATCCAGCTTGCGCTCGCCATCGAAAAGCGCAAAATCGAGTGTGTCGGGCGGCTCCTCGTATTGGGGGACCGGCCGCAGACCGGCGGCATGCATCGTTTTGTAGAAGATGCGTTCCCAATCGGATACCAGTTCCGGATGGGTAACCATCGGATAGTCCGGACCCGCATCCCGCTCCGTCGTAGCGCCCTTTTCTTGCGCCGCCAAATCGCGCACATATTCCGCGAAACCGGCCAGATAGGCGACGCCCGAATCGAGTGCGGCCTGCCTGTCTCCCACCACGATCAACTCCGAGCGCGCCCGCGTGATAGCCACATTGAAGAGGTTGCCGTGGCTCTTCAAGAATCGCAGCGTGTTTTCTCCGGCGCCGGCCGAAACCACCGGTGAGAAGAAAATCGCATCGCGTTCATCGCCCTGAAATCCGTGGACCGTATCCACCACGAATGAGAGCGGGGCGAGCGATTGCGAGAGTTCGCGGTCCTGGTGCACCAGCGTGCGGATCTTGTTAGCTTGGGCGCGGAACGGCGTCACTACACCGATGGCGCCATCGTACCCGCGCTTCACCATCTCCGCCAACTCGGCCACCAGCGCCTGCGCTTCCACGGAATTCATCGCGCCCCCGCCGAGGGGTCGAATGACTTTGCCCTTTACATCGATCCACAGTACCGCGGGGCCCGTTTCCCGGGCGCGGTGCAGGGCATCGTGATCCGTCGCAATGCGCAGCCGTCCGCGATAGAAGTGGCGGTTCGGAAAAGCGATGATGTCGCGGTGCGAGCGGTGGTGGTCGCGCAGGTTTACGATGTCCTCTACGCGGCACAGACTACGTGCCAGATCGAAGAGCGAGTTCACCGAATAGGCCCACGCGGCGCGGCCTTCGGCCAATCCATGGGCGGCCAACAATAGGCGATCCTGTTGCGGGGCCACCGTGCTCACATGCTTCAACTGCAGCGGGTCGCCGATGATCACGGCGCGCCGCGCGCGGTAGAGCAGCGGAAGCGCGGAGGCGATATCGCACTGGCTGGCTTCATCGATCACTACCAGGTCGAAGATGGCCGGCTCGAGCGGCAGTCGCCCGCGCGCCGAAAGCGACGTCACCGCCCAGCACGGAAGCAGCTTCACCACCTTCGGGAACACGCTGTAATATCGGCGAAAGACCTTCCGTCCCGCGTCTTCGCCGCGTCCGCCGCCAGCGATAATTTGCAGCAGCGCTACATATTCGCTCAGCAGCTTGCGTTCTTCCGGATTCCATCGCGAGGGACGCAAGCGCAGCCAGCATTGCCACAGCTCCACCGAATTGCGCGCCGATTCCTCCGCGATGCGGGTCAACTCGCCCGCCAGGTTTTCAATGGGACGGGCGGCGCGCAAGCGGTTGAGTGCCTGCCAGTAATGGCCTACGCGCACGCCCCATTCCAGGCGATCGGCCAGCGCATTGCGGATTACCTTCCACTGATCGAGATTGCCTTCCGCCGGCGGTTCCGAAGGCAGCGCAATTCCCAGAAGGTCGGCGTCGCCGCGTAATTCCTCCGCGGCCGCTGCCACGCGCTCGAACCGGCGGCCCTTCATCGGCTCACGCAGCAGCCGGACCACCGGCGATTGCGCCGATTCGCCTACGGCATCAAGTGCAGTAGAGAATGCCTGCAGGCGCGCGGCGGCGGATTCCACGTCGATCTCGCGTAGAGATCGAAAGCGGTCGCCGAAGAGCGCTCTCGCCGGTTCCACCGCGCGCTCCAGTTCGTCGGCCGCATTGCGCAGGCTTACCACCGAGGCGATCTCGCGTTGCACCGCGTCGTAGCGCGCGCGGTCCGCTTCGTGCGCGCGGGACAGCCACTCGTAGGTGGCCGCGTCGCTGGCGCTTGCCGATTCCGACAGAGCTGCCGTCAGATGCTGCGCTATGCGGGCCTGATGATCTTCCTTCCCGAGCCGCAATAACAGAGGATAAGGTCCCAGCCCGTTGACGCGCGATTCCACTACGTCTACTGCGTGGTTGTTCTTGCTCGAAAACAGCGCGCTGTTTCTCTGCCATGCGATATTCGCAAGCAGCGAGGTAACCACTTGCGACTTCCCCGTACCCGGCGGCCCTGTGACTACCGTGAGCGGCGCCGCGAGCCCTTGCACCACGGCCTGCCGCTGTTCGGTGTTGAGCGGCAGCACTTCCAGAATCGGGCGGTCGTCCGGCGTTGGCGCGGCTGCCTCTCCGGTCAATGCGTCCTGCAGCCATGCGCCCAAAGCCGTGCCGCGGATGGCGGCTTCGTCGAGTTGCGCTAGTTTACGCAACTCCGTCTCGAGTCCATAAGTGAACGGGGAACGGGTTCCCGCGAACAGCACAGCACGGTTGTAGATGCCGGGTGCATGCAATTTCGCGAGTGGCGCGCCCGCCGAAAGCGCGTATGGATTGAGATCTTCCTTCCATCCCCACTCCGGCCGGCATCGCTGAAGACGCAGGATCAGTTCGTCCCACGGAGGCAAATCCTCCTCGCTGTTGGCCAGGCCGAGTTCTTCGGAAAGCTGGATTGCTTCGTCGATTACGTTCCCGCTGTCCACCGAAGGCAGCGTTTTCAAGACGTCGAGATTGAAGAGCGGAAGCGCGCCGGCCGGGCGAAGTTCGCCGGGCTCATCCGGCGTCTCTTCGATGGGATAGAGCAACACGGGCTCCGCGCGGAGCTCATCGCCGTCTTTCAAAATAACGGATCGCAAACGGACGGCGAACCCGAGATAGAGCGTGAGCTGTCCGCGCTCGCGCCGCACCTTCTGCGCCAGCTTGCGCGCCCCGCGATCGGCTCCCCAGGGCTGCTCAGGATGAATGAACGGAAGCTCCTTCAATTCGACGTAAGCCGACGGATCGGTCGCGGGAATGCTGATTCCGAGGCCGCTCTCCTGGGAAAGACACGCCAAATAGTAGCGGCACAAACTGGCGAGAAACGTGGGCGGGATGTGCGCTTGCTCCGGCGCCCGCGCGCCGCGGTTCTTGGGCCACCACCGATAGCTGCTGTCCTGTGTCACCTCGCCCGCGAGACCAAAAAGCAGCGCTGCGGTCTGCGATCTCTCGAGTTCCAACTCGGCGGCGATCTGCTGCGCACGCAGGCCGGGCTTTTCGGAGAGAAGCCGCAGGATGCGGTCTGTGGGGCTCATCGAAACTATACAGTAGCGTAGTCTTGAATAAGGAACGGTCTTTCGGCAATGCTCAGCGAACACCAGCCACTGATAGTCAACGCCGTGGCCGATCTTGCGGGCGCAATCGCTTTCGCGATTTTTTTGGCGCTTGCGCTACGCGGCGCCACCATCCGGCAGTGGCGCGATAACGTACTCTCCATCGGTTCGGCGGCGCTGGCCCTGCTGTGGAATGCGGGGTCGTTTCTGGTGCTCCTGTTGCCGCCGGGCTCGTTGCAACTCACCGTGGAGGCGGTGCGCTACTCCGCGCTGAGCCTGCTTCCGGCGGTGTTGCTCGATCTCTCTCTTGCCGGCAGGCTGCGAAGGTTAGCGCAGTTGGGATATATAGTGAGCGGCGTTGCGATTGGGATGCATCTGTTGGAGCTAGGGTGGCCGGCGGATCTGCATCAGCGTGCGCTACTGCTGGTGGGCGGGGGCTTTGCCGCGCTGACGGTGGCGTCGGCGGCTGGCATCCTGCTCGGTGGTGGGCACGACCTGCGGGGGCGGTTTTCGCGCACCGTGGCGTCGATGGGGTTGCTGCTGTTCGTGGTGACCTTGACGCACATCGCGTCTTCACACCCGGCACAGGCGTGGTCGAAAGAGCTTTTCCTGCATCATATCGGGATTCCTATCGCGCTGTTGATCCTGCTGCAAGATTATCGTTTTGTGTTCCTCGACGCCTTTGTGCGATTTCTGGCCAACGTGATTCTGGCGGCAGGCATGGCTTTGGCCGGGATGCGCTTCCTGGGTCTTCCCGGGCTGGCGACGGCCGGCGCCGATCCACGCGCCGAGACGCTGATTGCGGCCGGATGGTGCGGTCTGTTCGTGCTTTTTGCCTATCTGCGCGGGGCCGTGCAGCAGTTGCTCACCAAGGTAGTGTTTCGCCAATCCGATGTCCGCGCGGCGACGCATCAATTGCGCGCTGGCGCAGCGGATTTCCGCGGCGAAAACGAGTATCTGCTCTGGTCGGTTAAGCAGATCGCCGCTTTCGCCGGAACGGAGCGGTTTGAGACGGTCGAAGGGCCGTTCGCTCTCGATTATCCGGCCATCGCCGCCGGGATTGCCTGGCTGCGGCAGCAGGAACGGTGGAACTGGGTGGAGGCTGCAGCGCCAGTGAAGGCCGCGCAGGCCAGTCCGCGCATTCTGCTGCTGGGACGGCGGCGGGGCGGGCGGCGCTATTTGAGCGAGGATCTGCTCGCGTTGAACCAATTGGCGAGCGCCGTCGCCGAAGAAGTCGAACGGTTCCGCGCCGCCGAGATGCAGCGCCTGGTTTCGGAGGCCGAACTGCGCGCGCTGCAATCGCAGATCAATCCTCACTTTCTGTTTAATGCGTTGAACACGCTCTACGGCATCATTCCGCGCGAAGCGCAGCCGGCGCGGCGCACGGTATTGAATCTTTCGGAGATCTTCCGCTACATTTTGCAATCGGATAAGGCGCTGATTCCGCTGGCTGAAGAGATGAAGATTGTCACGGCGTATCTGGAGATCGAACGGCTGCGGCTGGGGTCGCGGCTGAACACGGCGATTCAGGTGGATCGAAGCTGCGAGCAGACGCCGATCCCCATTCTCTCAATCCAGCCGTTAGTGGAAAACGCGATCAAACACGGAATCGCCGCCAGCGCCGAGGAGGGATGGCTTCGCCTGACGGTTACCGCACTGGACGATCGGATGACGGTCGCGGTGGAGGATTCGGGATGCGGAACGGCCGGGTCGGCCGAGTCGGTCGCGAAAGGCGCCGGGGTTGGACTGGCGAATGTTACGCGAAGACTACAGCTCTACTTCGGTCCGCGCGCGGGAGTTACGATGCGCCACGGCGAAACCGGAACTCGTGTGGAATTTTCCACACCAATGCGTTAGCCGCTTTCATCGGAAGGTTAGTTTTTTCGCCGCGCAGTCAGACTCCGCGTAACCTCATTAGATTTTCTTGCGCCAATCCAAGTAACCCCTTCCTTACCCCTTGGGGCCGCGTTGGGACCTCCTGGCACGGCCCCTTTAAACAATTTTTGTAACTTGAACGGATCCGATAGTAGTTTAGGTGAGTCACATTTTAGAAATGGAACGTCACGGTCGCGCTGATCGCCCGCGGAGTTACGTAGTGGGTGCCGCTGAAGGTGGAGAGGAAATTGTAGAGCGCCACCTTGTTCGTCAGATTCACCACGCGTGACACGGACGCTCCACTTATACTTGTCGCCGTGAAAAATATTGTCGTCGCCCACAGCGAAATCGAATAGGTTGCGCGAGGCGACGCGCGGCGGGTTGTGGTCGTCGTCTTCCGTGCCTGGCCGCCGGAATCTATAGTAAGGTCGAGCCATATTGCGAGCCGGGCAGAGACCGGATCGGGACTGATCGGCATTGTCGGCGTCGCGAAGACGCTGCCGCAGAAAAGGCCGGCCTGGAACTGCTGGTCGGGCGTCAAGCCCGGAAACATCGACGATCGTATCGGTGCCGTTCGGACCGTTGGCGCAATTGCCTCCCGCGCAAGGAACGGCGCCGGCCACCAGGCCGCTGTCGTACCGCCAGTTGAATCCGAACCAAGGGCCTGCCTTGCCAAGGCTGGTATTGCAGGTGCGTGGTCTGGTTGAAGTCTTCGTCGTGATCGATGCGGAACACCGTGCTTCCGACTGGGCGTGGCGCCGATGCCGCTGACTCTGCGGCGTGAAGAAGCGCGCCGCTACGCTCGAGATGACCACAAACGCCGAAAAGCCATGGAAGTTCGGGCATACTGGCGCGAATGGCATAGCCGGGGATCTTCGAGTTCGTCCACTCGATCGGGAAGGTGATCGGCGTGTTGCCCAGGACGCTGAAGTCGTAACGCGCGATGCGTGTACTTCCAGATGTATTCGGCGTCGATCACCAGATAGCGGCCGAACGCCTGCTGAGAAGCCGGCGTGAAATTCGTTGCGCCAGCCGGGCCTGAGCGGCGCGGTGAATGCACGGGTCCCGAGCGCTCGACATGAGGTCGTAGATCACCGGGTCGTTGCACCGAGGCTGGCCAGCACCAGATTCTCGTTGAACGGGGTTTCCAGCGTGCGCGCATAGGAAACGCGCAGCACCGTGTTGGTCGGCTTGATGTTGTAAGCGATGCCGAGGCGCGGCTCCAGCTGGCTTGCGCTCGTGATGCCATTGTAGAAATCGCCGCGCAGCCCGAGATTGAAGGTCCAGTTCTTCATCGTGATGGTGTCCTGAAGATAAAGCGCCAGTTCCTTGATGTCGGCGTGGCCGTCGATAGGTGTAGCGGCCGCTGGTTGGACGCCGGGACAGCCATCGGAAGCCGGCAGCGTCGCCGGTGCGCGTCAGATCGTAGCAGCCGAGCAGCGGTACGAAGTCGGGATTCGGCTGCAAGCTCGCCGGTGCAGCCGCCGGGATCGGTCAAGCGACGGGCCGGTGAAAGGGACTGCCGTCCGCATTCAGACAAGCGGGTTGAACGTCGGATCGACGATTCCGAAAGTGTCCTTCTCGGTGAGAATCGTGTGCTCGTAGATGACGCCGGCCTTGAGATTGTGAATGCCCTTCACGTACGGAAACGCTGGCGCGCCGCACCGAGATTGGTCAGCCTGCGGTTCTGCCCGATCGTTTGAGACTGAAGATCGGGAGTCAGATCGGCGAACGGATCGTCGCTCGGGTAGTAGTTGTATTGATCCTGGCGCACGAAGCCGCCGAACGTGAACACCGTGCTCGGCGCCGATGAGATCGCGTCCAGGTGGGCGCGATGTTGAATGTGCGGATCTTGCGACCGCTGATCCGTGGGGCCCACCACCTGCCCGTTGGGCCCGAGGCCGCCATTGTCCACCACCAGTCCCGATCCACGCGGTGGCGTATTGCGCATCGTACGAATTCGGCGTCTGAAACCAGGAGCGCGTGAAGCCCAGGTTGAGTTGATGGTATCCGACTGGGAAGGCTTGAAGTCGAGGCGGTCGAAGAAATTCTGCTTCGTTGCCGTGGTCGTGAAAGCACGTTGAACTCGGGCCCATCCAGAAAACGGCCGGTGTTCAGTCCGTTGAGGGCAATGAAGTTGCCCCACGTCTTTCCGCCCGTAGGCCAGATTCGAAGCCGCCGTTGCTGTGCCGAACGAGCCATAAGAGGCGGTCACTTCGCCGTGCGGCTGGTCACGCCCAAGCCCGAGCGCGTGGTCACCACGATCACCACGCTGGTCTTATCGCCATATTCGGCGGGCGGCGCGCCCTCGATCACTTCCATCGACTGCACGGAATCGAGTCGGAATCTGATTCGAAAAGACCTTGCTTTGCTGATCGGTGATCGGCTGTCCGTCCACCGAAAAGGAGTTGGATGCGTGATCGCCCAAGCCATGGAACAGGCCGTTGGAATCGGCCGCGATTCCCGGCGAGGCCAGCGTAACCAGCGAACTGAGCGAGGACGACTGGCTTTCGAGCGGGAGCTTGTCGAACAGGCCGCGATCGACATCGGTGTGCGTGACCGGATCGGTCTCGACCAGGTCGGCCTAGCGTCCGCCGGTCACCACCACGCTGGTGGATGCCGTGCCCATTTGCAGCGTTAACGTCGGCGCTACTGGTATTGGCGAGCGCACATTCGCATCCTGCCCGCCCGCGGGAAACCGGACGCCGAAACGGAGAGATGATAGTTGTTGAACGGAACGTTCACGAACTGAAATTTGCCTTGGCTGTCGGTCTTGACGGTGTGGCTGTAGTGCGAGACCAGGTTTTGCATGGTTACGGTGGCCGCGGGAACCGCTGCGCCGGAAGGGTCGGCCACCACGCCGCGAACCGTCCCGGATGTGCCGCTGCTGGATTGTGGGTTTTCGCCCGCGTGTGCGGCCCCCGCGTACAAGATCAGACCCATCAGACAAAGCGATGCGAATCTCATTCTTTCTATAGGTTGTGGGGCCTCCCCGCGCGAGCCTAGGGTAATCTCGCCAGCGGGCGGGTCTTCCATGCAAGCGGACTAAACTATTCCATGAGCGGCCACTGCGGAGACGCCTTGGCTTCGAGGCATCGACGTCGTTATGGGAGAACCGAGGCCGGTCGTTGCGAAATATAGTCCGTTTGCGACTTTGCCTTTGAAAAGACCCGGTTCGCAAGGCGATGATGGGGAATGAGCGCGCGCCCCATGAAGACTTTAATTGTCGATGACGAGCCGATTGCGCGCCGCGTGTTGGCCGAAGAACTCGAAGCGTTCCCCGAGGTGTCGCTGGCCGGCGAGGCCTCCAACGGGAAGCAGGCGCTGCTGAAGATCGCCGAGATCAGGCCCGACCTTGTATTTCTGGACCTCCAGATGCCCGTGATGAGCGGTTTTGAAGTAATCCAGAACCTGCAGTCTGCGCCACCCCCGGTGGTGGTGATCGTTACCGCGTTCGACCAGCACGCTATCCGCGCCTTCGAAGCCGGCGCGGTGGATTATCTGCTCAAACCGGTGAACGCGGCGCGGCTGCGAAAGGCTGTGGATCGCGCGCGTTCTTTGCAACGGCATCCTCTCGAAGCTGCCCGGGAATTGGAGCGTGTATCCGCTTCCGCGGAGGCGGTTAGCCCGGCGCCGGGCCGCAAGATCGTGGGGAAGACCGGCGAGGAGTATCATTTACTCGACGCCGACGATGTGCTGGCGTTTCAGGCCGAGCGCGAACTGGTCTGGATCATTACCGCCAAACAGCGGCTACTCGCTACGCAATCGCTGCAGGCCATCGAACGCCGGCTCGCCGGAACGCAGTTCCGCCGCGTGCATCGCAACGCCATTGTGAATGTGAATCACGTACGCAAGATGAGCGCGCTAAGCAGCCAGCGCTGGCTGGTTACTCTCGGCAATTCGTTGCAATTGGTGGTCAGCAAGCGCCTGGCGCACAGCATCCGCGACATCCTGCACTGGTAGGCTCAAGTCGCGAAGGCCGCCCGGCCTGCGCTGGACGCCTCCGCCGCGTGTACACTATCCCAATGATCCGTACGCTCCCCGCGCTCTTGCTTCTGCCCTTCGCCGCCTCCGCGCAAAGCCCCGCTTGGCCCGCCGTCAACGCTGAGACCCTTAAGCACTTCAGCGCCGTGGTGCAGATGGACACGCAGGATCCCCCGGGCAACGAGACCAAGGTCGTCGATTACGTGAAGAAGGTCCTCGAAGCCGAAGGCATTCCGGTGATTGTGTCCGCCAAGGAGTCCGCGCGCGCCAACCTCATCGCCCGCCTCAAAGGCAACGGATCGAAGAGGCCATTACTCATCATGGGCCACACCGACACTGTCAAAGTCGACCCCGCCAAATGGAAGTTCGGCCCGTTCAGCGCGGCGCGCGATGGCGGCTATATCTACGGACGCGGCACGATCGACGATAAAGACAACATGACGGCGGGCATGATGACGATGATCCTGCTGAAGCGGCTCAAAGTACCGCTCGACCGCGACGTGATCTTCGTCGCCGAAGCCGGCGAAGAGGCGGCCACAAGCATGGGCATCGCTCATTTGGTCGATCAAAACTGGGCCGATATCCAAGCCGAGATCTGCCTGGCCGAAGGCGGCGGCGTGGTGCGCCGCGCGGGCGAAGTCCGCTACGCGCTCATCCAGACCGTCGAGAAACTTCCCCGCGGAGCCGAACTCGTCGCGCACGGCGTCTCAGGCCACGGATCGCGTCCCTTGCGAACCAATCCCATCCTGCACCTCTCGCGCGCAGTCGAGAAGATTTCGATGTGGGACCCGCCGATGCGCTTCAGCGACACTACCCGTTATTACTTCGAAAAGCTGGCCGGCGTGAGCAGTCCCGAACTCGCCGCGCGCTATAACGCGCTTTTCGATCCGGCCAAATCCGCCGCCGCGCGCGAGTATCTCGCCGAAAACGAGCCGGGCCACTACTCGATGCTGCACACGTCGATCTCGCCCAACATGATTTCGGGCGGCTATCAGACGAACGTGATTCCCTCCGAAGCTCACGCCACGCTCGACATACGCGCGTTGCCCGACGAAGACATGACGAAGTTTTACGAGATGATGCGGCAGGTGATCGACGACCCGTCCGTTGAGATTGTGCCCAACACGCGGAACAGCCGCCCCATCGCCCCGGCTTCGCGCATCGATGGCGAAACCTTTCGCATCATCGAGGCTGCTAATCGCAAGGTCTACAACACCATCTCCATCCCCCAGATGAGCACTGGCGCGACAGATATGGCCTACCTGCGCGCGAAGGGCGTCCAATGCTACGGCATCGGCCCCATGACCGACGAAGAAGACGGACCCAAAGGCTTCGGCGCGCACAGCGACCAGGAACGCATTCCTGAAGAAGGACTGTACAAGTTCGTGCAGTTCAATTGGGAAGTTGCGACGGCGTTGGCAGGGTCGGTCAAACGTTAGTTATCGCCAGCCTCCGCTATATGACATAATAACGTTTCCAGATCCCATGCCACTTACCCGGCGAGCCGCGATTCTCGGCGCCGGGGCGCTGCCGGCGATCCAAATCGTCCAGTCTCAGCCGCGCCCCAAGTTCATCGCCATCTCCAGCGCCAACCGCAATAACGGCGGCCTCAACGCCGTCTCCAAAGCCGTCGAAGTAATGAAATCCGGCGGCGATACGCTCGACGCCGTGATTCCAGGCGTCAACATCGTCGAACTGGACATTCCGCGACGATAGCGTTGGCTATGGCGGCCTGCCCAATGAAGATGGCGTAGTCGAACTCGATGCCAGTTGCGTCCACGGTCCTACCGCCGCATGGGCGCGGTGGGCGCGCTGCAAAATATCAAGACGCCTTCGAAAGTCGCGCAGCGCGTGATGCTCGATACCGACCACATGTTTCTGGTCGGCGCGGGCGCGCTCAAGTTCGCCAAATTTGAAGGCTTCCCGGAAGACGAACCTGCTCACCGAATCGTCGCGCCTGAAATGGCTGGTGTGGAAGCGCATGATGCGCGATCCCGACGGCCACAGCAATTGGGGCCCAGGCGTCGATGCCCCGCCAGCCGCGCAGAAGAAGGGCCTGCAGGGATCCATCGATCGACTCCAGCGAGAATTTCCGCACGCCGAGCGAAGCTCTTCTGGCGGAAGCGCATTCACGACGCCATTCATCCGCCGCACGGCACCATCAATTGCATCGGCATGAACGAAAAAGGCGAGATGTCGGCCGTCACCACCACCAGCGGAATGGCGTGGAAAATCGCCGGGCGAGTGGGAGATTCCCCGATCATCGGCGGCGGCCTGTGGCTCGACCAGGATGTCGGCGGCGCCGGATCCACTGGCCGCGGCGAAGAGAATCTGCGCGTTGCCGGCGCGCACACCATCGTCGAAAATATGCGTCACGGCATGTCGCCGAAGGAAGCCGCGCTCGATGCCTCAAGCGCGTGGCGCGAAATTTCGATAACGATGAGAAACGCCTCGCGGCGATCGATATTCATTTCTACGTTTTGCGTAAGGATGGCGAATATTGCGGCGCATCCTTATGGAATAAAGCGCGAACGGTTCGCGGTCCGCTTCGCGGTTTACGCGAAGGGCCTGCGCGCCATGAGAGTTCCGTCTACCTCTTGGAACGAAAAGGGTGATCGAAGGCAATTCCGCAGAAAAAGATGAGCATTGACTGTGGATTCGTTTACAATGAACCTTCTCAGAATCGGGTTGGTTGGATTTTGAGTGCTGCTTTCTTCCTGAAATGCGACTAGACACAGTTCAGTATCCTTGGAAACGGGACGCGCCTAAGCCATGTCCCAGATCTTTCACCACAGCACGAACTATTGGGCGCGGGCTTCCATCTTCGGCGCTGTGTGCATGCTGGGCTTTGTGTGCGTGGGCCGGTTACGACATCGGATCGCGGCTCATACGAGACGCGACAACCCAGTCTCGCGAACAGCCGGTGCCTTTCAGCCACGCGCATCACGTCGGCGGCATTAGGCATCGACTGCCGCTATTGCCACACTTCGGTGGAGACGTCGAGCTTCGCCAATATTCCTCCCACCAAGACCTGCATGAACTGCCATTCGCAGATCTGGAACACCAGCCCCACGCTCGAGCCCGTGCGCGCCAGCTTATCGCACCGGCGAATCGATTCATTGGACGCGGGTGCACGATCTGCCCGATTTCGTTTATTTCAATCACAGCATTCACGTCAACAAAGGGGTCGGCTGCGAGAGCTGCCACGGGCGTGTGGACAAGATGCCGCTCACGTGGCAGGCGAACTCGCTCCAGATGGAGTGGTGCCTCGATTGCCACCGCAATCCGCAAAAGGTCTTGCGGCCGCGCGATCAGATCACCACCATGGGTTACGTTCCCGCCGGCGACCAGGAAGAGATTGGCCGCCGGCTTGATGGAGGAATACCACATCCCAGACGTGCGCATGCTGACTAGCTGTTCTACTTGCCACCGATGAGCGAACTACGCAAGAAACTGGACCTCGCCGCGGCGCGCGCGCGGCTCGAAGGAGCGCGAGGCAGCGAGTATTGGCGCAGCCTGGACGAACTGGCCGCCACGCCCGAATTCCAGGATCTGCTGGAGCGCGAATTTCCGCGCCAGGCCATCGGCTGGAGCGACGACGAAGACCCCGCCGAAGGCCGCCGCAATTTCCTCAAGCTGATGGGCGCGTCGCTGGCGCTGGCCGGACTGGCCGCCTGCACCCGCCAGCCCACCGAGCACATCATGCCCTATATCCGGCAGCCGGAAGAACTGATTCCCGGCCGTCCGCTGTTCTACGCCACGCCGACCACGCTGAGCGGCGTCGCCACGGGCATGCTGGCCGAGAGCCACGAAGGCCGTCCCACCAAGATCGAAGGCAACCCGGAGCATCCCGGCACGCTGGGCGCCTGCGACGCCTTATTCGCAGGCCTCGGTGCTTGCAGCTCTACGATCCGGACCGCTCGCAGGCGCTCACCTTCCAGGGCGAGATCCGATCGTGGGGCGGGTTCTACGGCGATTTGCGCGGATTGCTGGCCGATCAGCAGACGCAAGAACGGCGCGGGCATCCGCATCCTCACCGAGACCGTCACTTCGCCCAGCATGGCCGATCTGCTGAAGACCATCCAGACGCTCTATCCGCAGTCGAAGTGGCATCAGTGGGAACCCGCCGGAGCCGCACAGCGCCCGCGCCGGCGCCATGCAGGCTTTCGGCTCAGCCCGCCAAGACGCTATTACAATTTTCTGAACGCCAACGTCGTGGTGTCGCTCGATTGCGATTTCCTGCGCCAGCGGTCCCGGCTGCCTGCGCTATGCGCGCGAGTTCGCCGCCAAACGCCGCGTGCGTGGGCGATCAGAAAACCATGAACCGGCTGTACGTGGTGGAGCCCAATGCCCACGCCGACCGGCTCCAAGGCCGATCATCGCTTCCCCTGCGTGCCTGCGAGATGGAAGAGTTCGCTTTCGCGCTGGCCGCGCGCGCTAGGCATCGGCGGGACGGCAAGACGGGTGCCAATCCGACGTCTAGCACGCTGGATCGGCCGCCATCGCCCGCGATCTGCAGACGAACAAGGGCGCGAGCATCGTGATTGCCGGCGAGCAGCAGCCGCCCGCCGTGCATGCCTTGGCGCACGTCATGAACGCCGCGCTCGGCAACGTCGGCAAGACGGTCTTCTACACCGATCCCATCGAAGCCAATCCCGTCGATCAGGTGGCTTCGCTGCAAGGATCTGGTCGAAGGATCTCGATGCGGGCGCGGTGGAGTTGCTCCTGATCGTGGGCGGCAACCCGGCCTTCAACGCGCCGGTGGAGCTGGGACGTCGGCGAGCGCATCAAAAAGGCGAGGCTGCGCGTGCATCTCAGTCTTTACGAAGACGAGACTTCCGAAGTCTGCCAGTGGCGTCTGCCCGAAGCGCATTCTCTTGAAGCGCTGGGGCGATGCGCGCGCCTACGATGGCACGGTCACCATCCAGCAGCCGCTGATCGAGCCGCTCTACGGCGGCCGCTCGCGCCAACGAAATTCTGGCGATGTTCACCGATGATCCGCTGCGCGGCAGCATGCGATATCGTGAAGGGCTATTGGGCCGGGCAGCACAAAGGCGCCGATTTCGAAGCCTGGTGGCGCCGCTCGGTGCACGACGGCGTGGTCGCCGATACAGCGCTTCCCGCGAAGACTCTCGCCGTCCACGGTGCGGCCGTGCAGCCGAGCGCGCAAAAGCGCTCGCGCGGCAAGCTGGAAGTGAGTCTTCCGGCCCGATCCCAGCCATCTACGACGGCCGTTTCGCCAACAACGGCTGGCTGCAGGAACTGCCGCAAGCCGATCACCAAGCTCACCTGGGACAACGCCGCGATCATCAGCCCGGCGACGGCCCACAGGCTGGATGTGGACACCGGCGACATGCTGACAGTTGACCTATGCCGGCCATTCGCTCAACGCGCCCGTCTGGATTCAGCCCGGCCATGCCGATGGCTGCCGTCACGCTGCATCTGGGCTACGGCCGCACCAAAGCGGCCGCACCGGCACCGGCGTGGGCTTCAATCCATACGGCCTGCGCAGTCGCGGGCGTTGTGGCAGGATGGCGGCCTGGACGCGCAGAAGATCGGCGGCAGTCTTATATCCTCGCCTCGACGCAGATGCAGCACATGCTGGATACCCGCCGCGGCATCATTCAAGGCGGAACGCTCGCCGAATACGTCAAGAATCCGGAATCGATCCACGAGGGCTCCGAAGACCCGCCGCAAGCGAGTCTGACGCTCTACCCCGAGTGGAACTACAAGACCGGCTATGCCTGGGGCATGGCGATCGATCTCAACGCCTGCACCGGCTGCGGCGCCTGCGTCGTCGCCTGCCAGGCGGAGAACAACATCGCCGTGGTCGGTAAAGATCAGGTGCACCGCGGCCGCGACATGCACTGGATCCGCGTCGATTCCTATTACAACGGGCGACTCGAAAACCCGCAGCATCTACAACCAGCCCGTTCCCTGCCATGCAGTGCGAGGACGCGCCCTGCGAATTGGTTTGCCCGGTGCAGGCCACAAACCACAGCGCGGAAGGCCTGAACGACATGGTCTACAACCGCTGCGTGGGCACGCGCTACTGCTCCAACAACTGCCCTTACAAGGTTCGGCGGTTCAATTTCTATCTTTATTCGGATTACGAAACGCCCAGCCTGAAGCTGCTGCAACAATCCGGACGTCACGGTGCGCAGCCGCGGCGTGATGGAAAAGTGCACTTACTGCGTGCAGCGCATCAACCACGCCAAGATCGACGCCGAGAAGGAGAACCGCAAGGTGCGCGACGGCGAAATTCAAACCGCCTGCCAGGCCACCTGTCCCACCGAGGCCATCATTTTCGGCGATATCAACGATCCGAACAGCCGCGTTTCGAAGCTGAAAGCGGAGAAGCGGAACTACTCGCTGCTGGGCGACTTCAACACGCGGCCGCGCACGACATATCTGGCGACCTCTGCGCAATCCAAACCCGGAGATTGAGGCTTAAGGCGAAACATGCCAGAAGAACAGAGTGAAGTTATTAGACCGGCAGCCCGAGACCGCAAAGGACATCATCGGCGCCGGCTATACGTTCGGTATCGTCACCGATCAGATCGCGACCGTAGTGCTCACGGGCAAGATGCCGCTGTTGTGGTACGGCTGCATTGCGGCGGGCTTGGCGCTGCTGGGCGTTCTCGGGTTGGTAGTGGCGATTGCTGTTCGCCAAGGGCGTCGGCATCTGGGGCATCCGCATCCCGGTATGCTGGGGCTGGGCCATCACGAACTTCGTCTGGTGGATCGGTATCGGCCACGCGGGCACGCTGATTTCGGCCATTCTGCTGCTGCTGAATCAGGAGTGGCGCAACTCCATCAACCGCTTCGCCGAAGCCATGACGCTGTTTGCCGTGGCCTGCGCCGGCATGTTCCCGCTCCTGCACCTGGGCCGTCCCTGGCTGTTCTACTGGCTGTTCCCGTATCCCAACACCATGGGCATTCAGCCCAAGTTCCGCAGCCCGCTGGTGTGGGACGTGTTCGCGGTTTCCACTTACGCCACGGTTTCGCTGCTGTTCTGGTTCGTCGGCCTGATGCCGGATCTGGCGACCTTGCGCGACCGCGCCAAAAACCGCTGCGTTGAAGGTCATCTACGGCATGCTGTCCATGGGTTGGCGCGGTTCGGCGCAGGCACTGGGCGATCTAGGAAACGGCGTGCCTGCTGCTGGCCGGTCTGGCGACGCCGCTGGTGCTTTCGGTGCACACGGTGGTCAGCTTCGACTTCACCATCGCCATCGTTCCCGGCTGGCACAGCACGTTCTTCCCGCCCTACTTCGTCGCGGGCGCCATCTATTCCGGTTTCGCCATGGTGCTGGCGCTGGCGATTCCGCTGCGCTCGGTCTATCGACCTGAAGGGTCTGATCACCGACAAGCACCTGGACAACTGCGGCAAGGTCATGCTGGCGACCGGATTGATCGTGGCTTACGCCTACATCATGGAGACGTTCACCGCCTGGTACAGCGGCAACGTCTACGAACAGCAGGCGTTCTGGAATCGCATGACCGGGCCGTATGCCGGTTACTACTGGTTCCTGTCTGACCTGCAACATCGTCGCCCCGCAAGCGCTGTGGTTCAAGAAGATCCGCAGCAGCCCGGTGCTGGCTGTTCGTCTGGTCGATCATCGTGCTGATCGGCATGTGGCTCGAGCGCTTCGTGATCATCGTAAGCAGCCTGGCGCAGGATTATCTGCCTTCTTCATGGGGCATCTTCCACGCTACCCGTTGGGACTTGGCTACCTACGTCGGCACGCATTGGTTTGTTCCTCTTCCTGTTCTTCCTGTTCATGCGCGTTCTGCCCATGATTTCGATCTTTGAAGTCCGCACGTTGCTCCCCCAGGCCAAAGTGGAACACGAGGAGGCGCATGTCGAGTAATTCATACGCGCCTCACGAATCTACGGCGTGATGGCCGAATTCGACAACGCCCACCGCTCTGGTGAATGCCGCCGGGGCCGCGCGCGACAAGGGCTATCGCAAGATGGACGCCTATACGCCGTTTCCCATCGAGGAACTCCACCGACGCGCTCGCATCTGCACAAAGAACAAGCTGCCGCTGATCGTGCTGATCGGCGGCATTTGCGGCGGGCTCACTGGCTTCCTGCTGCAGTGGTACGTCACGGTTTATCAACTTCCCCATCAACATCGCCGGGCGTCCGCTGCATAGCTGGCCTTCCTACATCATCATCACCTTCGAGTTGACGATTCTGTTTGCGGCGCATCGCCGCGACGTTCGGGTCTGCTGGCGCTGTGCGGCTTGCCGATGCCGTACCATCCGGTCTTCAACGTGCCGCGATTCGCGCTGGCTTCGCGCAACCGCTTTTTCCTGTGCATCGAATCGCACGATCCGCTGTTCGACCGCGACAAGACGCAAGAGCTTCCTGGAGAGCGCTGGAGCCAAGGGAGGTATCCGAAGTTGCGCAACTAACCAGGTTCGCGACTCTGGCCTTGCACGCGCTGAGGCGCGCATTGTCCTGCTCGCCTTGCTGTCCGCGCTCGCTCTCGCTGCCTGCCGCCAGGACATGCACGATCAGCCGAAGTACATTCCGCTGCGCCCCAGCGATTTCTTCGCCGACGGCCGCTCCGAGCGCCCCTTGATCGAAGGCACCGTGGCGCGCGGCCATCTGGACGACGACAACGCTTTCTATACCGGCCAGCGGCCCCGACGGCAAGTCCGTCGAACGAGTTTCCCGTTCCCGGTGACCAAGAGACGTGATGGAGCGCGGCCAGGACCGCTTCAACATCTACTGCGCGCCCTGTCACGACCGCCTCGGCAATGGCGATGGCATGATCGTGCGCCGCGGCTACCGCCATCCGCCGTCGTATCACATCGACCGCCTGCGGCAGGTTCCCAACGGATATATCTACGACGTGATCACCAACGGCTTCGGCGCCATGCCCGACTATGCCGCGCAGATTCAACCCGCCGACCGCTGGGCCATCGTGGCCTACGTGCGCGCGCTGCAATTGAGCCAGAATGGCAAGATCGACGACGTCCCCGCCGATCAGCGCGCGGCAGCTCAATCAGGAGGCGGGCAATGATCGCCGACGCGCGTCGATTTCCGCATCTCCCCCGAACTGGAAAGCGACCTCAAATCGCTGCGCGCTAACAGCTGGCCGTCGTTGGCGTCGTTGGTCCTGCATTCTCACGGTCGTCGGCGTCTTTACCGTCAGGCCGCAGTTCTTCCGCTCGTATCTGTGGGCGTATCGTGTTTTGTGGTCGGCCTGTCGCTCGGCTGCATGGCCTGGCTGATGCTGCAGTACCTCACCGGCGGCGCCTGGGGCGTGATCATCCGGCGCGTGGCGCGAAGCCGCCGCCCGGACCTTCCGCTGGTGGCTGGTATTGTTCATCCCCATTGATTCTCGGCATCCACAATCTCTATCACGAGTTGGGCGCACGCCGGATGTGGTGGCCAAGGATCCGGTTCTGCAGCACAAAGCCGCCTACCTGAACGTGCCTTTCTATCCTTCGGCGCGCTGCATCTACTTGGCCGGCTGGATCGCTGCTCTGCGTTCCTGCTCAATCGCTGGTCGCGATCGCGAAGACCGCGAGGGTCGGCGTGAGACCGCGCGAGCAAATGGCGAAGCTTTCCGGCCCCGGGCCTGATCTTCTGGGCCTTCACCGTCACCTTCATGTCCATCGATTGGGTGATGTCGGTGAACCCGCACTGGTTCTCCACCATGTTCGGCCTGCTGTTCATCGCCGGCCAGGGCCTCTCCGTCGATGGCGCTTCCTCATCACCCTGATGGTGATGCTGTCGAATACGCGGCCGATGTCCGAATGCTCATCACCACGCGGCACCTGCACGATCTCGGCAAGCTGCTGCTCGCCATGGTCATGGTGTGGGCGTACTTTTCGTTCTCGCAGTTCCTGATCATCTGGGCCGGCAATCTGCCCGGAAGAGATTCCCTGGTATATGCACAGCGCCTGAACGGCGGCTGGCAATATCGTCGGCCTTGCTGCTGGTGGTCGGCCACTTCGCCCTGCCCTTCGCGCTGCTGCTCTCGCGCGACCTGAAGAAGCAATTTCAAACTGCTGCGCGGCGATCGCGGTCTTCATCCTCGTCATGCGGCTGTCGTGGATTTACTGGCTGGTAGCGCCCGGATTCTTCCCGCGACCACTTCAGCGTCAGCTGGATGGATTTCACCGCGCCGATCGGCCTGGGCGGCATCTGGCTGGCGTATTTCCTGACGCAATTGGAGAAGCGGCCGCTGATGCCGCCGAATAACCCGCACCTGGAGGAGGCATTGGAACATGGCAGAGAATAACATGAGCACGTAGAGCAATTCACGCACGGCGCGTACCGCCGCGCATTCAGCGGCCCGGAAAATCGCCACGAGCACGCGACGTCAACGTCTGCGCGGTCGGCAAGTTCGCCATCGGCCTGGTCATCGTCACCATCTTCTGCGTCGGCCTGGTGGCTGGAGTCTTCCAATATCTGCTTCACCGTGAAGGCGGCATCCCGGCGTCGCGCATGGAAACGCCCGCTCAGGATGCGCGACAGCTTCCGCCGGAGCCGCGTCTCAGCAGACCCCGGATCTCGATCTGCAGCGAAATCCGCGCGGCCGAAGAGCAAGATTCTGAACAGTTATGGCTGGGTCGACCAACCGGCAGGCATCGTGCGCATTCCCATCGACCGCGCCATGGATCTGCTGGTGCAGCGCGGACTCCCGCGCGCGCCGCAGTCCGGCGTCCAGCGGTCGCGGCCAGCGTCAGTGTGCCGACGGCTTCAGGCCTGGGTCCGATCATGCAGCAGCGGGCGGACCGCTGGCGCCTCAGATCCAGAAGCGGTGGCATCGCGCAGGAAGCAGGTAAGTAGTATGTTGCGGTATGTTATTCCCGTCGGTCTTTGCTCTGCGGCGCTGCGCCGCTGCTCGCCCAGCCTGGCCAACCCGCGCCCGCGCAGCAAACGTCTCAGCATGCAGGACAGCAATCTGAAGCCTGCGCTCCCCGGCGCGCTGCAAGGCGTCGGCATCGATCAGACGCTCGACGCGCAGATCCCGCTCGACCTCACCTTTACACGATGAGGCCGGCCGCGCCGTTCCGCTTTCCACGTTCTTCACGGCAAGAAGCCGGTGATGCTCGCGCTGGTCTACTACCGCTGCCCCATGCTCTGCACCAGATCCTGAACGGCCTCGCGAGCAGCCTGAAGGCCGTCTCGTTCAACCCCGGCCAGGATTTCGAAGTCGTCGCGGTGAGCTTCGATCCCAAGGACACGCCCGAAATCGCCGCCGCCAAGAAGCAGATCGTACCTGCGCCGCTACAACCGTCCCAACACCGCCAACGGCTGGCACTTCCTCACCGGCGACGAAGCCAACATCAAGGCCCTCACCGACGCCGTCGGCTTCCACTACAAGTACGATCCCGACGACCGATCAGTTCGCGCACGCCAGCGCGATCATGATCGCTGACCCCCGAAGGCCGGCTCTCGCGATATTTCTACGGCGTCGAATACTCGCCGCGCGATGTGCGCCTGGGCCTGGTGGAAGCTTCGCCGAACAAGATCGGCACGCCGGTCGACCAGATTCTGCTGTTCTGCTTTCACTACGACCCCGCCACCGGCAAGTACGGCGCTGTTGACATGAACATCGGTGCGCGTCGCCGGCGCGGGCTTCGTGCTGGTCTGCGGCGCATTTCTGTTCATGGTCTTCCGCCGCGATCGCGCGCGACAAACGCACTTTGAGGCGGGCTGGATAGTTCGAGATGGGATCTACACTACCTCTATTTCCGGAACAGGCGTCCACCTTCGCAGCCGAAGTGGACCACCTGCTGTATCTTTCTTCTCGCGGTCACTGTCTTCTTCACGATGGTGATCTTCGTCGCCGATCTTCTATTTCGCCGATCCGGTACCGCCGGCGGTCCGACACGGAGATTGCCGCGTGGCGACCCACACCGGCATGCTGCTCGAAATCGTGTGGAGCGTGATTCCCTTCGGCCTCACCATGATCATGTTCGCCTGGGGCGCCGAGCATCTTCTTCAAGGAGAGCCGTCCGCCCGACGACGCCATCGCAGATGTACGTGGTCGGCAAGCAGTGGATGTGGAAGATTCAGCACCTGGAAGGCCAGCGCGAGATCAACGAACTGCACATCCCGGTGGGCCGCGCCGATCAAGCTGACCATGACGTCGCGAAGACGTCATCCACAGCTTCTTCGTTCCGGCGTTCCGCACCAAGCAGGACGTGGTGCCCGGCCGCTATTCCACCATCTGGTTCAAGCCCACCAAGGCGGGCAAGTATCACCTCTTCTGCGCCGAATACTGCGGCACCAACCACTCCGGCATGATCGGCTGGGTCTACGTGATGGAGCCCGACGAGTACCAGGAATGGCTGAACGGCGGCGCGCGCCATGGGCTCGATGGCGGAAAAAGGCGGCAAGCTGTTCGACGACCTGGCCTGCGCCAACTGCCACAAGCCCGATGGCTCCGGCCGCTGCCCATCCTGGTCGGCCTCTATCGGCAAGCACGTGCAACTCGCCGACGGCCGCGTGATTACGGCCGACGAAGCTTACATCCGCGAATCGATCCTGCAGCCCGACGCCAAGGTCGTGGCCGGCTTCCAGCCGCTCATGCCCACGTTCCAGGGACTGGTCACCGAGGAAGGCGTGGTGCAGTTGGTCGAGTACATCAAGTCGCTTTCGCCAGCGCCGGGAACCGGCGCGGCGCCGGTGAACGTCCCACCCCGTCGGGTGAATTCAAGCAGCTTCCCCCGGGCATGGCGCAGCCGGCGGCATCCGCCGTACCGCAGAAACGTTAGAGACATTATGATTACCGCAGCCGTACAAGCAACGAGAGAATTACTTAAACGCGAGCTACGGCCTCAAGTCGTGGCTCCTCACCAAGGACCACAAGCGCATCGCCCTGCTGTACCTCGTCACCATCACGCTGTTCTTCTTCCTCGGCGGCGTCTTCGCCACGCTGATCCGCATCGAACTGCTGACGCCGCAGGGCGACCTGGTGTCGTCCGAGACCTACAACAAGCTGTTCACCATGCACGGCGTGATCATGGTGTTCTTCTTCCTGATCCCATCGATTCCGGCGACGCTGGGCAATTTCTTCCTGCCGATGATGATCGGCGCGCGCGATCTGGCGTTTCCCCGAGATCAACCTGCTGAGCTGGTATCTGCTGATGGTCGGCGGCGTGTTCGCCCTCTTCGCCATGTTCGCCGGCGGCGTCGATACCGGCTGGACCTTCTACACGCCCTACAGCACCACCTACTCCAACACCTGGGTGATCGCCACCGCGCTCGGCATCTTCATCGCGGGCTTCTCCTCGATTCTCACCGGCCTCAACTTCATCGTCACCGTGCACCGCATGCGCGCGCCCGGGCATGACCTGGTTCCGCATGCCGCTGTTCGTCTGGGCGAACTACGCCACCGCGCTGATCCAGGTTCTCGGCACGCCGGTTCTGGCCGTCACCCTCGTGCTGGTGTTCTGCGAGCGCGCTCTCCACATCGGCATCTTCGATCCGGCCCTGGGCGGCGACCCGGTGCTCTTCCAGCACCTCTTCTGGTTCTACTCGCACCCGGCCGTCTACATCATGGTGCTGCCCGGCATGGGCGTGATCAGCGAACTGATCTCCACCTTCTCGCGCAAGCCGGTTTTCGGCTACGGCTTCGTCGCCTTCTCCAGCGTGGCCATCGCGGTCCTCGGCTTCCTGGTCTGGGGCCATCACCTGTTCGTCAGCACGCAGTCGGTCTACGCCGGCATGGTGTTCTCGTTCCTCAGCTACTTCGTCGCCATCCCTTCGGCCATCAAGGTCTTCAACTGGACCGCCACCCTATACAAGGGCTCGATATCGTTCGACACGCCGATGCTCTACGCCTTCGGCTTCATCGGCCTGTTCACCATCGGCGGCCTGACCGGCCTGTTCCTCGCCTCGCTCGGCATCGACGTCCACGTCACCGACACCTACTTCGTCATCGCCCACTTCCACTACATCATGGTGGGCGGCACCATCATGGCGTACCTGGGCGGCCTGCACTACTGGTGGCCGAAGATGACCGGCCGCATGTATCCCGATGGCTGGGCCAAGCTCTCGGCCGGCATCATCTTCCTCGGCTTCAACCTGACCTTCTTCCCGCAGTTCATCCTCGGCTACCTGGGCATGCCGCGCCGCTATCACGCCTATCCCGACGAGTTCCAGGTGCTGCACGTGCTCTCCACCGCCGGCGCATCGGTGCTGGCGTCGGCTACCTGATGCCGGTGATCTATTTCATCTGGTCGCTGCGATACGGCGCGGTGGCTGGCCGCCAATCCCTGGGGCGCGACCGGCCTGGAGTGGAAGACCGCTTCGCCGCCGCCCGCGCACAATTTCGACGAGATCCCGATCGTGACCCACGAAGCCTACGATTACAACACCGTGGAGGCCGAAGTTGAATAGATCGGAGCTAGCATGTCACGGCTCAGCGCGAAGACGAATACATTCACCCTCGCGCCTGCGCGAGCAGTTCGATACGGCCGATCAGCAGAAGGATGCCTCCACGCTCGGGATGTGGATCTTCCTCATCACCGAAGTCATGTTCTTCGGCGGCATGTTCCTGGCTTACAGCATCTACCGCACGAAGTATCCCGAAGTCTTCGCAGTGGCCAGCACCAGCCTGAACGTGTATCATCGGCGCCGCCAACACCGTCGTGCTGCTGTGCTGCAGCTTCACCATGGTGATGGCGGTGCGCGCCTCGCAGCTGGGCAAGCAAAAGGCCATCGTCGGTTGGCTGATCCTCACCTTGATGTTCGGCCTCGTCTTCCTCGGCGTCAAGGCCTACGAGTGGAACGAGAAAGTTTGAGAGCACCACGTCCCCGGCTTGGCCAACTTCCACCTGAACGGGCGTCGAGCAGACAGGGCGCGGCGCAGATCTTCTTCTCCCTGTACTTCTGCATGACCGGTCTGCACGCCCTGCACATGGTGGTCGGCGTCGGCATTCTATTCTGGCTGGTCTGCAGGCGTCGAACAAGGGCAAGTTCACCGGCGGTTACATGACGCCGGTCGACATCTCCGGCCTCTACTGGCACTTCGTCGATATCGTCTGGATCTATCCTGTTCCCGCTGCTGTACCTGATCGACCGCCACCTGAAATAACTATGACTGACCGCTCAACACGCCTCACATGGATTCCGTCAAGACCTACTCATGGTCTTCCTGGCGCCTGATCTGGCCACGGTGATCACCACGGCGGTCGCTTTCATCGATCTCGGCGCCTTCAGCGTCATCGTGGCGCTGGCCATCGCCGTGCTGCAAGATGCTGCTGGTGGCGCTGTTCTTCATGCACGTGCGCCACAGCACGCGGTTGACCAAGTGGTCCTGTTTGGCGGCCTTCTGTGGTTCGGAATTCTGATGGGCATGACGTTCATCGATTTCAGTTCCCGCACCTGGATGGGCGTTCCCGGCCGGTAATTGGCCTAATCCTTCCCCCACTCAGGGTACTATTGTCCGCCTCAACCCGATGCGATATCCTGTTCGCAGGTGAGGTTGCAGGGTCTATTGGCAGTCCCGGCAACCCTTCATCCTAGCGGCCCTTTGGGTACTTAAGGATGATTCGGACCTTCCCGAACATCGACGATCCTCACCCACAAGGTAGGCATTAGACTTCACCTCCTTCGCTACGCTCTAGTTTTGCGGGATGCGCCGGTCTTCTCCCGGCCTTCCCGCTGGAGCGCCTATACGCTCGTTCGCGGGACTGCCAGCATCCACCAAGAGCTTGCAATTAAGTAGTGCGCCGGTGTTATTCTTCTCTCAAGAAAATTTGCCGCGCCCAAACCAGTTGCTTCACCACGCCGTGCCCTGTTAGCCTGATTTTTCATGTCAGCAGCTGCGCTCCGCAAGACGCCGCTGAACTCCGTCCATCGGGCCCTGGGCGCCAAGATGGTGGATTTCGGCGGCTGGGACATGCCCGTCCAATATTCCGGCATCATCGACGAGCACAACGCCGTGCGCAACGCCGTCGGCGCTGTTCGACGTCAGCCACATGGGCGAGATCGAGATCCGCGGTCCGGAGGCCGGCGAAGCTGGTCGATTACGTCACCACCAACGCCGTCGCGAAGCTCAAACATCGGCCAGGCGCACTACTCCGGGCTGCTCTACGAGCACGGCGGCTTCGTCGACGACATCCTGGTCCACAAGGTCGCCGACGATCATATCTTCCTCTGCGTCAACGCGTCCAATCAGGAGAAGGATTTCGAGCACATCCGCGCGCACAACCGCTTCGACGCCGAGGTCGAGTTCGCCAGCGATCGCTATGCGCAGATCGCGATCCAGGGCCCGAAGGCCGCGCGCACGCTGCAGAAGCTGACGCCGGTCGATCTTGGCGGCGATCAAGTATTACTGGTTCACCGACGGCGAGGTCTGCCGGCACGCCGGCGCGCATCGCGCGCACCGGCTACACCGGCGAGGACGGCTTCGAAATCTACGTCGCGCCCGCCGAAGCCGCGCGCATCTGGAACGAGATTCTGAAGGCCGGCGCGCGAATTCGGCATCAAGCCGTGCGGGCTGGGCGCGCGCAACACGCTGCGCCTGGAAGCCAAGATGGCGCTCTACGGCCACGAGATCGACGCCTCGATCACGCCGCTCGAAGCCGACCTCGGCTGGATCGTCAAGCTGGACAAGGGCGATTTCGTGGGCCGCGAGGCGCTCGCTCAAGCAGAAGGAAAGCGGCGTCACGCGCAAGCTGGTGGGATTCGAAATGCGCGGCCGCGGCATCGGCCGCGACGGCTACGAAGTGTTGCTCGATGGCGCGCCGGCCGGCTGGGTCACCAGCGGCGGCCCGTCGCCCACCTTGAACAAGAACATCGGGCTCTGCTACCTGCCGGCGGAGCACGCGCGTGCCCGGGCAAGACGATTCAGGTCATGATCCGCAACCAGCCGGTGGATGCGGTGACGGTGGAAACTCCGTTTTACAAACGAGCGAAATAAACATGTATCCAGAAAACTTCCGCTACACCAAGGAACACGAGTGGGTGCTCGTCGAAGGCGACACCGGCACGGTCGGCATCACCGACCACGCGCAGGAGGAACTGGGCGACATCGTCTACGTCGATCTGCCCAAGGTGGGCGCGCACGATCGAAGCAGGGCAAGATCGCTCGGCTCGGTGGAATCGGTGAAGGCGGTGTCCGACATTTACTCGCCGGTCTCGCGGCGAGGTGATCGGAGATCAACGAGGCGCTGGCCGATGCGCCCGAGAAGCTGAACGAAGATCCGCACGGCGCGGCCTGGCTGGTGAAGATCAAGCTGAGCGACCCGGACGAGGTTCAGAATCTGATGACCGCCGCCGATTATCAAACCTATGTAGGAGCCGAAAAGTAGTTGCGCTATCTTCCGAAGTCCGATTCCGAGCGCCGCGAGATGCTGGACGCATGCGGCGTCGGGTCCGCCGAGGAACTGTTCGCGCATCTGCCGGAGGCGGTGCGGCTGAACCGGCCGCTGGATCTCGCGCCGGGCATCTCCGAATACGAGATCGTCGATTACTTCCGCGACCGCGCGGCGGAGAACGCCAACGGCTACGCGTCGTTTCCTGGGCGCCGGCGTGTACAGCCACTACCGCCCGGTGCTGGTGGATACGGTGGTCTCGCGCGGCGAGTTTCTGACCTCCTACACGCCCTACCAGGCGGAGATCTCGCAGGGCACGCTGACCACCATCTTCGAATTCCAGACGATGATCTGCCAGCTGACCGGCATGGACGTGGCCAACGCCTCGATGTACGACGGCTCGACCGCCGTGCCCGAAGCGGCGATGATGGCGGTGCGCGCGACCGGCAAGGGACGCGTGCTGGTCGCGCAGACGGTGCATCCCGAATATCGCGAGGTGCTGCAGACCTACGCCAAGCATCAGGGCATGCCGGTCGAGGAGTTCGGCTACGACGCCGAGCCGGGCACGATCGATCTGGAAGATCTGGAACGCAAGATGGACGATCTGACCGGCGGCGGTGATCATGCAATCGCCGAATTTCTTCGGCATCGTGGAGCAGGTGAAGGCCGCGGCGGAGATCGCGCACAAGCACGGCGCGCTGCTGGTCGTGGTGTTCACCGAAGCGGTGTCGCTGGGCATGCTGGAGCCGCCGCGCGGACGCCGATATCGTGGCGGGCGAGTTGCAATCGTTCGCGATTTCGCCCGAGCTACGGCGGTCCGTTCGCCGGCATCATCGCGACCAAGGAAAAATTCATCCGCCAGATGCCGGGCCGGCTGGTGGGCCAGACCACGGATTCGCGCGGCAATCGCGCCTTCTGCCTGACGCTGGCCACGCGCGAGCAGCACATCCGCCGCGAGAAGGCGACGTCGAACATCTGCACCAACCAGGCGCTGATCGCGCTGATGGCGACGGTCTTCATGACGGTCTACGGCAAGCAGGGCCTGCGCGAACTGGCCGAACAGAATCTGGCCAAGGCGCACTATCTGGCCGGCAAGTTGAAGCCGCGCTTCACCGGGCCGTTCTTCAACGAATTCGTGGCGCGCGTCGGACGAAGCCCGAGGAGATCAACAAGGCGCTGCTGAAGAAGAAAATCATCGGCGGCCTGCCGCTGGCCGCTTCTATCCGGAACTGGCCGACTGCATGCTGCTGTGCGCCACCGAGATGTCGCAAGCGCGCGCGACATGGATGCGGTGGCGGAGGCGTTGCAGCGCATGATCGACAAAAGTCCGCCAGCACATCTCGCAGAACGAAGCGCTGCTGTTCGAGCGCAGTTCGCCGGGCAAGAAGGGCTATCAGCTTCCGGAGCTGGACGTGCCGCGCGGTCGATGCCGCCGAGGCGCTCGGCGCCGAGAACGTGCGCGACGAGATCGAAGGCTTCCCCGAAGTCAGCGAGGTGGAGGCGATCCGCCACTTCACGCGCCTCTCCACCTGGAACTACGCCATCGATCACGGCATGTATCCGCTGGGCTCCTGCACCATGAAGTACAACCCGCGCGATCAATGAGCTGGTGGCGCGCATCGAAGGCCTGGCCTGGGCGCATCCCTATCAGCCGGAAGCGCTGTCGCAAGGCTGCATGGAAGTGATGGCGCAGCTCGAAGCGGCGCTGGCCGAGATCACCGGCATGGACGCGGTCACGCTGCAGCCGGCCGCCGGCGCGCACGGCGAGCTGACCGGCATCCTGCTGATCCGCGCGCTGCTCGAAAAGCGCGGCAACCCGCGCAAGAAGATCCTGATCCCCGATTCGGCGCACGGCACCAACCCGGCCACCGCCGCGATTGCCGGCTACGCGGTCGAGAACATCAAGTCGAACGACGCCGGCGTGCTCGATGTGAGCGCGCTCGAGCACATCGGTGAACGAAGACGTCGCCGCGCTGATGGTGACCAATCCCAACACGCTGGGCGTGTTCGAAGAGAACATCGTTCAGCGTGGCCGAGATCCTGCACGACAAGGGCGCCATGCTCTACATGGACGGCGCCAACATGAACGCGCTGGTGGGCATCGCGCGGCCCGGCGATTTCGGCGTCGACGTGATGCACCTCAACCTGCACAAGACGTTCTCCACGCCGCACGGCGGCGGCGGTCCGGGCGCGCGGCCGGTGGCGGTGAAGAAGGTGCTGGAGCCGTTCCTGCCCATGCCGCGTCTGCAAGCGCGTCGGGCAAGAAGCTGGGCCTTCGATTACAAGCGCAAGCACTCCATCGGCCGCGTCGCGCGTTCTACGGCAACTTCGGCGTGCTGGTGCGCGCGCTGGCCTACATCCTGGCGCACGGCGGCCCCGGCCTGCGCAACGCCACGGTGGACGCGGTGCTCAACGCCAACTACATCCGCAAGGAGCTGGAGCCCTACTTCGACCTGCCCTACCACTCGCCCAACATGCACGAAGTGGTGTTCAGCGACGACCGCCAGGCGAAGCACGGCGTGCGCACCGGCGATATCGCCAAGCGCCTGATCGATTACGGCTTCCATCCGTACACCGTGAGCTTCCCGCTGATCGTGCACGGCGCGCTGATGATCGAGCCGACCGAGACCGAGGGCAAGCCGAGCTCGATCAGTTCATCGACGCCATGATCTCGATCGCCAAGGAAGTCGAGACCGATCCGCAGATGGTGAAGAACGCGCCGCTACAGCACGCGCACCAGCCGCGTGGATGAAGTGACCGCCGCGCGCAAGCCGGTGCTGCGATGGAAGCCGGCGTAGACGCGCAGCGAAGCCGCCGCGGCCTGCTGGCTGGTCGCTGGCTGTTACGCTGCTCCTGCGGCTGCCGTTTCTCAACCAGGCGATTCAGGGCGACGACGATATCTATCTCACCGAAGCGGCGCACGCGCAGATCGAGCCGCTGCATCCCGACGCACGTCAAGTACGTCTTCCTCGGCGACGTGGTGGATCTGCGCGGGCCATTCGCATCCGCCGCTGAATGCCTGGCCGCTGGCGGCTGCTGGTCGCGCTGTTCGGCGACGTGAAAGAGATTCCGTTTCACGCCGCCTACATCGTGTTTTCGCTGATTGCGGCGCTGGGCGATGTGGTCGCTGGCGCGGCGATTCTCGCCGCATCCGCTCTGGGCCACGCTGCTGTTTCTGCGCCGTGCCGGCGTTCGTGGTCAACGGCGATTCGTTCGAGGCGGACGTGCCGTTCCTGGCGTTCTGGATGGCGGCGGTCGCCTGTTCGTCTCCGGCCGAACAGGCTGGGCGGTGGCCGCGATGGCGCTGGCGGCGCTCGAAGCCTATCAGGCCGTGTTCCTGACGCCGATCCTGTGGTTATGTGTGGCTGCTGCGGTCGAAAGGGCGACACAGCCTGGCGATGGCCGCTGCACTTACGCCAGTCGCAGCGTTCTTGCCGGCGTGCAGATCTTCGAGCGCTTCTACCACGGGCGCCCTGCCGGCTACCGTGCTCGCCGGTTACTTCTCGCACTACGGATTTCCAGGCGCTCGCGCACAAGCTCCGCAGCGCCGCCGCCCTGGCGATCCATTCCTGGTTCATCGTCTGCCCGCTCCTGGTTCCCGGCGCCGCGATCCTCGCCTGGCGCAACCGCCGCGATCGCAACACGCAGTTCCTGCTCGCCTGGATCGGCCTCTTTTTCGCGGGCGCCGTCGTCGTCTTCTTTGCGGGGTCGGCCCGCTATCTGCTCCCATGGCCGCGCCCGTGGCGCTGCTGGCCTCGCGCCTGCGTCCGCGTTGGCTCGCCCTCGGGCTTCGCGCTCCAGATGGCGCTTGAGCGTCGGCCTCGCCATGGAGAATTACGCAGCACTGGGCCGCCTATCGCGCGCTCGCGCCGACTATCGCGCGTCTAGCGGACGGACAGCGCATCTGGGTGGATGGCGAATGGGGCTTGCGTTACTACCTCGAACACGCCGGCGCGCTGCCGCTCACTCAAGACGCAAGCGCTTGCGCCCAGGCGATCTCGTGGTTTCGAGCGCCCTCGGCCACGCCGTGACCGGTCACGGCCCCGGCAACCCCGCATCATGCAGGTCGGAATCCGCAGCGCCATCCCTCTGCGTATCATCGGTCTTGAAACGCATTCCGGCTTCTCCGACGCCGGCGCCGGGCTCTGGCCGTTCGGCATCTCGAGCGGCTTGATCGACCGCGTCACGGCGTCCGTCATCGGCGAGCGCCACGTAACCCTCGAATTTCTACCCATCGACGCTCCTGAGGCCCGCGAACAGATCGTCAGCGGCATCTATCCCGATCATTGGATGACGGGAACCGCCATCGTCGCGCTCAAATCCCCCGCCGATGCACGCAAGTTGAAGTTCGCCTTCTACCTTCCGAATGCCTCCCCGGCACGGCGGGTGACGATGAAACTCGATGGCCGCGAGCTCGCTGCGGAGACCTACGGCGAACCCGGCGCCTACACGCTGGAATCCGCTCCCGTTCGCTCGCAAGCCGCCACGGCAACCGTTGAAGTCTCCATTACCCCCACATTTCGCGCCCCCGGCGACGCCCGCGATCTCGGCGCGGTAGTGACATCCATAGGCTTTGTACCGTAGGATGGTTACATGGGATGCGGACACGGACAAAGCGGCTTCAGCCAGATTTCAAACGCAATCGACCCGAACGCCCACAAGGTTTATTGCGTGAAGTTTCAGAAGGACATGGAGGGACTGGACGAAATCCCCTTCGAAGGGCATCCCCTGGGACAGAAGATCTACGACAACGTGTCCAAAGAGGCGTGGAAGATGTGGGTCGAGCACATGAAGATGCTCATGAACGAGTACCGCCTCAATCTGGGCACCGCCGAAGCGCAGGAGTTCCTGATCGAGCAGATGGACAACTACTTCTTCGGCGAGGGCGCCGCGCTGCCACCCGATTTCGTGCCGCCGAAAGCTAAGGGGTAGCGGCGTAAGTTTTCGCGTGAATGCGCGGCAGTTCGCGCGCCATCAAACCAAACAGAACGATCGACGCGATCGCCGAAACGGACGTCCAGACGTACATCACGATTGGCGAATCGGGCCAACTGTTCCCCTGGTCGAAATACGCTCTCAGCACTGCCACCGGGATCGGATAGAGGAATGCGGCGCATGCCGCCGCCGCTCCCAGCAGCCGCCAAAGTCTTCGCCGCGCGGCATAGCCTAAAAACAGAGCGACTCCTGGATATTGCATCACCTGGTAATGAGTCCACCCGACTGGGGATGCAGCCAGGGCGAGCGCTACCAATGCCGCGCTCGCGAGAGGAGTTTGGCAGGATTCAAGCTTGCCGCGAACCCTTATCGCGAGAACGCTGAATCCAACCGCCAGGGTAATCAACCCAACCGCCAGCGAAAGACGCCGCGCTCGAGGCGCCAACTGAAGATCCTGGAGCGTATTTCCCGTAATCCAATCGCGCGGTATCGGCTCGCCGGATTGAAAGGGTTCGGACACTCGCAGCGCGATCGCTGGAAGCGACCAGTTCACCACCGATGGCGTGCCAGCCAGGTATTCCAGACGTGCCGGCATCCTCGGTCCGGACGAGCAACACTCCACCATGGCCCACGGAACCGCGGCCAGGATGAACACGGCGGCGATTGCCGCGAGCAGGGCGCGGAAATCGCGCCGGAGCACCAAGACTCCACAAACCACGCCGGGAATCAGTTTGAGAGCGAGGCCGGCTCCAATGCTTGTTCCCCGCAGCCTCGGGCTCAATGTGTAAGACGCCGCCAGGAGCAGGGTCAGCTCAGGGCCGAGTTGTCCAAGCGCAAGGCTCTCGGCCGCGGCGCCGCCCAAGGCCCATACGATTGCGACGACGCAGCCCGCCAAACGGTCGGCGCCCAGATGACGCCAGATGAGCCATGCAGCCGCGAGCAGACATGCATGCGACAGCAGAAACCAGATCCAGCGCGCCGGAACATACTCCAGGGCCGCAAGCGGCGCTAACGAATACGCGAGGATCGGAGGATACAGATAGCCCGCTGAGAGATAGGGCGACCCGCCGTGCGCCACATGCCGCGCCGCCAGATAATACCAGCGGAAGTCGCTGAGGCTGGCATTCGGCATTTGCTCGATGAAGGCGTCGTAAATGTACCATCCGGCGCACAGGAGCATCACGGCGGGCGCGGCTCGGGTTAGCCACTTTGCCGAGCCGCTCACGCGGGAAGCGTCTCCAGCGCCGTCGCGATCTCGAATCGCAGCTTGCCATGCGCCACACGTAATGCCTTCTCGACGGCTGCCGGTCCCGCTCCCCGCGCGAAAATGAATCCCAGGTAGCTTGCGCCCTCCGGCAGAGGAATCAGCCGCTGTCCCGTTTTCGCGGTGACGATCACGTCATCCACACCGCACACCCGCTCCGCTTCTTCGATTCCCGCTGCCGAATGAAACACGCCGCCTTTCGGAATTGGAATCATCATCACGCCCGACGCTCCTTCTTCCAATCGCAATCCCGAGACATCCTCGCCCAGCGCGTGCCGCAAGATCGCCTCTTCCAGCGGAACGCCGCCGGTCAATCGCAGCGCCTTCGCACACAATCCGCCGATCGGCCGCGCGTGCGCTTCCAGCATCCACGCGCCCTCGGCGTTGTAGCGCAGTTCCGCATGCACTGGTCCGTGCTTCAACCCCAGCGCGCGCACGGCCTGCGCCACCGTCCCGATGATCTCGCGCTGCACGTCATCCGATTCGCGCGACGGCGTTACGTAAATCGTCTCCTCGAAGAATGGCCCTTCCAGCGGATCCGGCTTATCGAAAATCGCAATCGCGCGAAATTCGCCGTTTGTCGCCAGTCCCTCCACCGCGAACTCGCGCCCCGGTATGTAGCTCTCGACCTGCAACTCGCGCTCGCCCATTTTGCGGATGCGTTCGAACGCCGCTACGAAAGCCCGCGCATCGTCTGCGCGAATCACTCCGCGGCTCGCTGAAAGACCGAGCGGTTTCAGCACGCACGGGAACGGCGCTCTGTCCGCCAACGCGCGCGCGTCTTCATCGAACGCCGCGCGGAAGAACGACGGCGCACGCATTCCCGCCGCCTGGAACATCTGCCGCGTGAGAAACTTGTCGCCGCACGCCTTCGCTGCGGCCGTAGGATGAAAGGGCAGGTCGAGCATCTCCGCCACCTGCGCCGCCAGCACGGCGGGTTTGTCGCCTACTGCCGCCACGCCGTCGAAGCGCTCATGGGCCAGCGGCGTCAACGATTCCGCCGATTCCGCGGCATCGAACTTGACTGCCACCGCATGGTCGCCCCACGGATCGTCCATCACATGGCATCGATCGGTGGCGAGCGTGAGTTCCACGCCCAGCCTTCGCGCGGCTTCGGCGAAGACGCGAATTTGATAGCCCGTGGTCGAGGCGAAAAGCAGCAACCGTCGTGGCACGGCGTGAGCCTATTTCTTCTTGAATCCGATCAACTTCAGCACTTCCGTTTGCTTATCCAACTCCGTTTTGCCGGCAGGGAATTCGTTCGCCTGCAGCATCAAAGCGAGGACATCGGCGTCCTGTTGCCGGCTCAATCGGCCCGGGTTGTCCTGCGGCATGGATAGCCGTATGCGCTCGAAGAGATCGCCCACCGTCAAGGTATTCCAGTTGGAAAGAAACCCACCGCCGACCAGCGCCGGCGCGGATTCGCCACCGTTCAGGTCTGCGCCGTGGCATGCTGCGCATTCCTTAGCATAGACCGCGGCGCCGCGCTTGGCTTGATCTTCGGTGTAGACTCCGTCCCACACGGAGCGTGTAGTTTGCGCGAGAGCCACGGCAGCCAGGGTTGCCATGGCGAGCCGGCGCGCCCTCATTCAGCCGCCGGCAGAGTGAACGCCAGGTATTCGCCGGAATAGGCGTCCGCCGCTTACTGCGATCACGATGTACTGCCTGCCGTTCACCATGTAGGTCATCGGCGATCCGCTCTGCGGCGCGGGCATCATCACGGTGCCCACTTCCTTGCCCGTAGCCTTGTCGTAAGCCCGCAGCATCGCGGCGCGCACGCCCGACGTCTGCGTGGTCATCTGGCCATCGCCCGCAATGACCAGCGTCTTCGTCACCAGCGTGCCGATGTTGTAGCCCGATTGGCCGGTGCGCGGAATCGTCAAGCCCTGCGAGCGCCGGATTGCTCTTGATATCGTCTGGCGTTTCGCCGTGCGCGATCTGCCAGACGATCTCGCCCCGATCCAGATTGATCGCCGAGATCGTCGAATACGGCGGCTTGATCAGCGGCAGGCGCTCCACTGTCAATCGGCCTCCGCCGCCGCCCCCTCCGCCCGCTGCGGCGGCGCCGCGTCCGCCACGGCCAGCCGGCGGCGCGGTTGCGGCCACAGGGGCCGCCGTGCGCGCGCCGGTGACGAAGTCCGCGCCCGCGTTTTCGCCCGGAGCCGTCCAGCATCCGCAACGGCTGCCCCGCCGTGCCCGCGACATAATTCATATCCGAGAACTCCTTCGGCGGCTTCACCAGTCCGATCGGCGTCAAGCAGGCGTTGCACGCATACACGTAGACCGTGTGGGTTTCCGGATCGTAGGAACCACCCGGCCAGTTGGTGCCGCCGCTCGCGGTGCCGAGAGTCAGCGTGGCCAGCGGACCATCGGCTTTGCTTTCGACCGGCGGCGTGAAGACCGGGCCGATCTTGTATTTCGCGATCTGCGTCAGCGCTTCATCGTGCAGCTTCGGCGTGAAATCGATCAGATCGTCCGACTGAAACTCCGTTGCGCGCAGTAGGCGGGGGGCTTCGTGGGGAAACGGCTGCGTCGGCGAATACCACTCGCCCGGCACGTCGCCCTTGTCCAGCGGGCTTCTCGACGATCGGCCACACCGGTTGTCCCGTGACGCGATCGAACACGTAGAGGAAGCCCTGCTTGGTGGGCTGCGCGACGGCTTTGATGGCGCGCCCATTCACGTTGATGTCGGCCAGAAGCGGCGCCGAGGAAATGTCCATATCCCACAGCGGATGGTGCACCAATTGGAAATGCCACTTGCGTTGCCCGGTTTTCAGATCGACGCAGACCAGGCTCTCGCCATACAGGTCGTTGCCGGGCCGATGGCCGCCGTAATAATCGCCGGTGGGCGATTCCACCGGCAAATAGACCAGGCCGAGTTGCTCATCCACCGAAATCTGCGTCCACACGCCGGTGTTGCCGGTGTATTCGGCCGATCCGTTCAGCCAGGTGTCGTAGCCGGCCTCGCCCTTCATCGGAATCGTGTGGAAGATCCAGAGCCGCTTGCCGGTGCGCACATCGAAGCCGCGCACGTAGCCTTTGTTGTTGCGCATGCTCTTCGGCGTCATGCCTTCGCGGAACGCCGCGCCCACGATCACCGTGTCCTTGGCCACCACCGGCGCCGATTGCAGGCCGATTTCGCCGGTAGTGAGATCGGGCTGAATCGTCTGATCGTCGTTCAGCTTCAGATCCACCGCGCCGTTTTCGCCGAACGATTTCACCGGCACGCCCGTCTTCGCATCGAGCGCGATCAGCCGGTAGCCCGGCGTCACATAGAGAATGCGCTCTTCCTTGCCGTCGGACCAATACGCTACGCCGCGTCCCGAAAGCTGCCGCGGCGCCGCCGCTCCGCGCGCGCCTTCGCGCTCGCCGTGGACCCAGAGCAGTTCGCCCGTGGCCGCGTCCAGCGCGATGACCGACCGCCGGTTGCCTCCCGTCGCATAGAGCACGCCGTTCACCATCAGCGGCGTGCCTTCTAGCTTGAACTCGGGACGCGTTGCCGAGATTATCCGTCTTGAAACGCCAGGCAACTTCGAGCTTGGTGAAGTTCGAGGCGTTGATCTGGTCGAGCGGGCGGTAGTGGGAACTCTTGAGATCGGCGCCGTACGTGGGCCATTCCGTGTCCTTCGCGTTTTGTCCCCACAATAGCGCGGTAGATAGCGAACCCAGCGCCAGCGCCGCGACGTAGCGTATCGTCTGATGCATTGTCTCTCCGTGATTTTTACTTAGCGATTAGGCCAGTTGCTTGAGCAGCGGCAACTTGGGCTGCAGTGCGGCCTTCTGCTCGGCCGTCAGATCGAGCTGAGGCGGGCGTACGTAGCTCTCGCGGAACCCGTATCCCGTGAACGCGTACTTGATCTGCGCCGCTCCGCCGGGAACGCCTTGCACGTGCAACGTGCGGTTGGCCTCCTGCATCTTGTCGAACGCGGCCTTCACGTCTTTCCCATCGCGATGCGCCTGGAACACGGCTGCAACCTGCTTGGGATACAGATTACCCGCCACCAGAATCGCGCCCATGCCTGCCCCCAACGCGATGGGCAGATTGTTTTCCGTGCCCGTCATCATGTCGAGCTTGGGAAACTCCTTCGTGTTTGCGGTGTAGGACTCGGCGTTGCCGGTAGAATCCTTGATGCCCGCGAGATTCGGGTAATGCTCCAGCTTATGCAGCAGCTCGGGCGTAATCGGCACCTCGCTCATCCCCGGATAATGATAGAGATAGACGGGGAGCTTGGTCGCTTCGAGCACGGCCGAGTAATATTTCACCAGCCCTTCGAGGGGCGGCTTTTTAAAGTAGAACGGCGGAATGCAGAGCACGCCGTCAGCCCCGTTTGCTCCCGCATGCGCCAGGAGGTCGAGCGTTTCGGGTAGATTCGGCGTACCCACCTGAATGAGCATGCGCATCCCCGCGCGATGCTTCAGGGCGGTTTCCGCAATCCTCTTCCGCTCAGCGACCGAGAATGACGCGAACTCACCGGTGGTGCCGAGCACGAGGACGCCATCGCAGCCTCCCTGTTTAAAGAACGGCATCAGGTCGCGAAATAGTCCTTCGTCGAACTTGTTCTTGGCATCGACCGGCGTCACAGCCGCGACGTAAAATTTGCCGCCCGAGCGGACCCCTCCGGAATCGGCGGCGTTCGAAGCGGCGGCCGCGAGAGCCCCCGCGCCCACGGCGCCCATGAAATTTCTGCGAGTGGATTGCAACTTAACACCTCCTCTTTCTGCGACCAATCATGTTACACCCGTGGAGGGCTGGATGGAAGCGGGGTGGAGTAGTGGTTGCCCCACTCGCCCATCTTGCTTCAAACTCCTTGACGGCGCGGCAATCTGGCGAACCATGCCGAGCACTGCCGAAACAATGCCGTGGGAAAAGCCGAAGCGGCGAACAAACGAACTCGGGCAGTCTGGCTGCTCCGACGCGCTTATGCCGCCCGCCCCTCCTATTCCCATTGTAACTTGGGCGGTTTGCGAGTTTCGCGTAAGTATATGACTTGCTTGAGCAACTCTGCTGTGACTCGGTTTTTCTGTTGGCCAAAGTTGCGTGGGAGATGTGCGGCATCATTCAAATTGGAGCGCATCATTTGACCCGCGGCTGCATCATGTTGTCTGTGTTGATGTGATGAAGGCAGGCCAAGCGCCAGATCACCTAATGATGCGGTAAGAGAGTCTTAAAATGGGCGTTTTCGCAGAAAGCCCCACGCTCAACATCTATAAAGTCTGGTAAAGGCTGAATCTCCAGGCCCAGGCACCCGCTTCGTCATTTTGCCGGGTCTTTTGCCAAAAGTTGTTCCCGTAGACCGTCGGCTAAATCACGGACTAAGGATTGAAATACCGCAGGGTCCTCACCATAGTCCAACAGGGTCCAACATGGCGGTTGACCGCTCCGGGTTGGTATGGAGCACGGCCCTGAAACCCAGGCGGCGCCGGCCGATTGGCCGACAAGCATCGTCAAAAGTTCCCTCGTCGTATGCTTCCGCTCATCAAACGGACCTACTAGGTTCTTTGGAACACGGTCACTGAGATGGCCGGCGATGCCTTGAATCGAGGGATCTGACAAGCGAACCAGTCGCCAATATAGACCAGTGTTGGCCCATGCCAGCGATATTTTTCCAGTCTTAAACTCCGGAACAACCGTATCCAGTTCTGTCGGTTGGGGCGGCGGATTGGTTCTCTGAATGAGGATCGTTTCATCCTTATGGGTGATTTGGTATGCTTCGGACGCTATCAATCTTCTGAGAATGTTGAAGACCGAAATATCCGAGGCTTCCAACGCCGCCGGACTGCGAAGCAGATCAAGTCCTGGATTCTCGATGCCAAGACAAAGTCCACTACGCGATGCGAATATCAGGATCGCCGCCAGCCTGTTATCCGCGCTGATGTTCACATCCGGTACATTGGCCGCCAGATTTGAGTGGCAACCGGGAGGGGTTTCGGCCAATCCAAAACCACAAAAGATCAGACCGACGATAATAAGCAATTTCATATAGGACCCTGAATTCCATCAGTTGCCATCGATTGTGATCGAACCACACTTATCAATAATGGCATTAGTCGTAGGAAGCGATCTGCCGTTTGCCTTCCACGACTGCGAAATATTGCTTTGGCCCGTGCTGGCCGGACACACTGCACTGCAGACGAAATACGTGTCGGGCCACTGGCCGTACACATTTGTGGTTGTCGATCCAGTGGAGCCCAACCCGAGGCCCAAAGCATTAGGCGTTCCCGGCGTCAGCGTATCCACTACAGTAATGCCCGACACCTTAATGGGTTGCCGAGGGCTATTCGTATCGTAGAGCTGTAATGTAACATCACGACGATATCCTTGGCCGCTGGCGCCGAGTGCAGTGCATGCTGCGGCGTTTAGTGACTGAGATCCGAGGGTGGTGACGTAGGCAACAGATCCCGGCGTTTGGACGACCACTTCCACTTCCGCTTCGAAATCGGCTGTATCGCCTGAGGAATCGCTTACTAAGGTTGCATCAGCAAATACGTTCGTCGTGCTCTCTGAAACGCCGGTGACCACTCCTACACAGCCATTTTTCGCGATCGTGGCGTCAGACGTATTTTGGGAGCTATAGGACGAGGGGCATACGTCCTGCGTGGTCGAGTCCGAGTAATTGGCTTTAGTCGATGCGCCGGCCGTATCCCCGATAGTATCGACATCATATTCGGAGTAGTAAAAATAATAGGAGGTCACGTATGCATATATGCCATAGAACGGCGTGGCGAGCTTGGCGACCGGATCGAGCAGGTGCTCCTTGACACTCAATCTGCTCTGATCGGACGCTCCTGTTATACGGTATCCGCCAACTGTCGCTCCAGCCGGCAGCATTCCCGGCTTTGCCAAGAGATCCCGTACATTGAAGGTGCGCGACTCAAGGGACTTGAGGTGGAAAGGCGGCATCGTCACACTCCCCTTGTTTGACGTGATTTGGATGATCACCGTATCCGCGGTGGTGGCGACGTTCGCCACCGTCAGAATCGGTGTCCAAGCGTTTTCCGTAGTCCAATACGCCTCGGCATAGGACCACGCGGCGAACGGCTGAAGCGCCCAGTAAAAACCGTAAGCATTGTCTTGCGACGCGCCGAAAACCCGCGCCATCAAGGCGCCTTGGCCGCCCGTGTACTGAAGGCGAATCGACGCGGAAACGATGGAATCGGGAATGCCCGCCTCCTTCTTCACCGTTGTCAGATCCGTACGCCGTACTTCGCCTGGCTGCAACGACACCTGAGACAGTGGAGCCTCGATCACGCTCCCGGCGTTGTCGTTGAACACGACGGTACCCGTAACCACGACAGGCTGCGTCGTGACGTTCCGAACTACAAGTTGGGATGAGATGATGAGGGGAGCGGGAAGGTCCAGTAATTGGCCGACGGCTCCTACCAAGATTTGCGTCGCGGTAAGGCTCCCTGCTCCGACACGCGGATCGGCAAAGGTTAACGTTGTGGAGTAGCCCGTGGTATCATCCTCAATCCACCCGCCGGTATTTACAACACCCCCATTGCCAGCGGCACTTATGGTGATACCGCCCACTGCGTTCGTTACCCATGCACCGGCTGCAAAGCCACTACGCTTCGATAAAGGAATGACAGACGAGGCGTGCCCAACGAGCGTTACATCTCCCAACGAGATCGTCCGGCCCCCAAGCGTCGCCGTCGCTGTGAGCACGACCGCTTTGTCGGACGTGTTTTGCAGCGCGACGTAAACTTCGCCTTCCGGCGATGGTAACCAAAAGACCGCATTCTGCGTTGCCGAACGTGGCGCCGACTCTACGCTTGGAATCGTAAAGGAAAGCGACTGCGCCCGGTTCTCCACGTAGACCTCGGCGCCAAGAGCGCCGGAGTGATTCTGCTGATATTGGAAAACCACGCTTCCGGTTTGGTATTTTGACCATCCTTTGGTCGCGGCTTCGTTTCCGATGTCCAAGGTCACGTTGCCGAGCGGGGGCAGAGTGAGCGGATCTAACGCGAGACTAGTTCCATCGGGCCCGTAGAGTACTGGTGTTACGGTCAATGCGCCAGTTATGAGGTTGTTATGTAATTGCGCAAGAGACTGAAACCCGGAACCACTTGTCCAATAAGGATTGTAAAGAGATTGCATTACCACGGTCGTGTCCTTCGGCGAGGTCTTCTGGGTCAACCCGTCACGACAAAGTGTGAATAATAAGATAAAGGCCAAAACGATCGAACGCGAATTACCTAAGCACATCGCTTCCTCCTCCAATTGCGATGCAGTTCACGGCGCATTGGGTAACTATCTAGTCACTCTAGTAGCCGGACAACCACCGCAAGTCATAGTACTTATATTACGAATGGGAATCCAGTGTCAAGGATGATTATGTAATTAATTTAGTCACCGGAACTTAGCGGATTTGGTGCATTCTCCGCGCGCGTAAATTTGCTGCGTAGAAATACCTAGTCAGGTTGTTGTTTGGACACATGCTGTCCGACTATAACTCGAACACGATCTGCCCGCCTACAATTCAGCATCGGCTGTGTGACGATTCCGGGATTCTTCGTACGGCGTGATCCGCGGAGGATCGGTGGCAAAAAGCCGAGTTGAGTATTAATTTGTTCATCGAGGAATGTAGTTAATGGGACGCAGCGCGGAATGCGATGCGCTGAATATGTTCCCGCAGTTATGGTGAACGTCGCAGAAGCTCGCTGCCAGTGCGCGCTCTTCGTCGCAGAGATCGCCAACAATCGCCCAAATTGCCCCGACCCAGGCACCGCCGCGACGTAGAATTTGCCGCCCGAGCGCACGCCTCCGGAATCAGCGGCGTTCGAAGCGGCGGCCGCGAGAGCCCCCGCGCCCACGGCGCCCATGAAATTTCTGCGAGTGGATTGCAACTTAGCACCTCCTCTTTCTGCGACCAATCGTGTTACACCCACGGATGGCTGGATGGAAGCGGGTCTCGATTCAAACCCGTGACGGTTTGCGTCCCAGCGATCCGCGCCGAGCCACTGCCGCAATCATACCGTGGGAAGTGCCGGGCGGCGAACAAATGAACTCAGGTAGTCTGCCCCCGCCGGCACGCCCTGGAGACATTCGGCGCCATTCGAAGCCATGGCTGTGAGTAGTCTACCGCATCTCGATAAAACAGAATTTTTCATCGCACCGCATATGCCAGCGATTGAGTCCGAGCCGCCGCAATACGGAGCGCGCCGGCTCATTACTCGCGGCAAACATGACTTCCTCCATTCCCACGGATACCCTGCGATTACCGACTGACAACAACTCACCCGCAATCCGGTCTGCCGCGAAAGATCTGCCGCCATGAGCGACGCGCTTTCGTTGATGCGCCTGACGCCCAGCGGTATGTTAACTGGTCGGTCGAGCATCGGAGTCATTGCAAGCGGCCGGCCCTGCGCATCACGGGTTCGCGTGGGCACAAAAGAAGAACGCGCCGGCGACTTCATCAAGCCGGTATGCAAAGGGCGAGCGCAGATTGGCTTCTGTGACGATACTCGTCGGAAGCTCACGCGCATTTTGCGGGGAACCATCCGGCTTGACCGGGAACGGCGTCTCAAATCCCCATCGTGCCGGAACAAGCGTACCCGGGCGAACCTTAGGGACTTCGAGCGATATGTCCATCATGTCGCCGCGGAATTGAAAAACAGGATCCTCGGCGCTCACCACAATGCCGAACTGCGATTCCAGCTTAGTGGCGATAGCGTCGAGCGGCCGAAACGTGTTGACGGAGAGAACGGCGGAATCGCCGTGTCGCTCGATTTGCGCAACCTCAGAGGTCTGCGGCGCCGCGGCCGCGGTGATCGCGACGAATACCGCGAGTGTCTGGACTACATCTCCGAAGCTCCTATGTCTGAACAACAAGGGTTAGACTCCGGCCGGACATGGGCGGTTCCCATGTCGGTCAGTGCCGCCACCGTCGCGCGCCCCCCTTCGCCGAACACCAGTCCGCTTAGGCACTGTTCGTTAACAAGCGTTCCGCCGATCCGGATGATTCTTTGTGGGGCCAAGGCTTCTGCCTTGCCGCCGGGCCTCTGCCCAGCGTTTCCGAGTGAGGCCATCGGCTGTTATTTCCTACCGGGTCCTTAGCCGAATCGATAGTCATCGGCTAAGGAGCCCCCACGGCCAGCACCGCTACCTTCTCGATGGTGAGCCCAACAGTCCGCCTGTTTGCCTGCGTCGGAACCCCACGACAATAAACAGCGCGAGGGAGCCCAACAGGACAAAACCCGACGGCTCAGGGACGGTCGTACCGTTCAGGGAAAACGTCATATTGAATGTCGGTGCGGGCGTGCCTCCCACGATATCCGTGCCGATTCGCAGCCAGTCCGGATCGAGAAACTCGTCTCGAGTCCACGCCTGCAAATCGGTGGAGCCGGGAGGAAACGATGTGCCCGGAGGCACAATGGGCCTTGGCGCCGAAAGCCAGAAGAAATTGCCTGACGCGTCGAGGATCTCGACCTGAGGAACAAAGAAGTAATGGTCGGCCGGCAGGTCGAATGGCGTTGTGAAATCGACGGTAAACAAGACTTCCTCACCCGTTATGGAGCCATCGCCCCCTGAGGTCTGACCCGGCTTGGGATGAATGCCCCCAGGCTGCACCGAGTTGGCCGCCGTAAAACTGGCGTTCAGCAGGGAGGTGGTAAATGTGAGATTGCCAGCCGCAGTGTCCCGATCGACGAATTCCACGTCCGAAGGTGAGTTGACCCGGGTCGGAACCTTTGGCGTCGAGAAAGTCGGGGGACCACTGGTCCCGCCGACATCCGAATCTTTCGGGAATACGCGATAGATTTCAACCCTAACCTCGCCAACGCTTGCGCCGCCATTCAGAAGGCCTACGAATGTGGCGCTATTGATCGAACTTTGCGAGGTCAGCACGAAGTCATCGCCGGTTTCGATCTCGAACTTTCCCGCCGAGTCCGGGCGGGTAGCCGCGGCCATCTTGCCGTCGGGGCTTCCTGTGCTGAAAGAGAAAATATCCGCCAGCGCTGGCGTGGCCAGAAACATGACGAATGCCGCCAACTGCCACTTTGGAGTATGCACACTTCTACCTCCGCGAATTGTTTATAAGAGACGCTCAGTCGAGCTCGAACACCCAAATAGACTTGGAGGTAGTGTACGAGGATTATTCCGTTTCACAGGGTGCGTTTGCACACCGGCGATAAGGATCTTTTGATCAGTATTCGGAAACGGATTCGGTGCGTTAGCCGCAGTGAATCGGGAGGGCAGCGCGCGGTTCTAGCTGCCTTCGGTCGAAGCGCGCTTCACTGCTGGGACGGACTATCGTTAGCCTTGAGATCGCCGAGCGAATATTGAATGCCCGCGCGAACATGCTCCAGCATCGGCGTCATCGCGTAGACCCGTTCGCTGTGTCCATGGCCTTCGTAGAATACGCGGCCCCGGCCTTCGCGGCGAATATAGCTGAGCGCATAATCGCCATCGGTGCGCGGGTCGCGCTCCTTCGCTTTATCGGCGGCGCTCATCTTGTCGTAATCGATGCTCGTCAACACGTGAACGTTCTTGCGTGAAAACGAATCCTGCGCAAACGTGTACGTCTCATCGTGAATCTCGAACTCCTGTCCGCGGAACATTTCGGTGAGCGGGCTCTTCGGATCGTCGATCTTGACGGTGATCAACTGCGGGTCGGACCAATGAAACTTGAAATAGCCGCCGATTAGTCTGTTGAAGTCGGCCCATTGCAGAACCGCCGCCGGCTCCGCGCCCGGTCCGCGTCCGCCTCTCGCAAACCCCGCGGGCGGCGGCATCGCGGCGCTATTGAAACGCGCCATGAAATCGGCCCGCGTGACCTTTCCGCTCTTCTCCGTGTCCAGTTTGTCAAACCAGTTATCGGCCAACGCCGAAAACTCTTCGCGGCTCACTTTGCGGTCGTTGTTCTTGTCGCCCTGCGCCAGGAACTGAGTCGCCAGCGTGTTCGCCGTTCCGCCGCGGCCAGCCCCCCGCCCTGCGGACGAGGACGTCGCTGCCGCCGACGCCGCAACACAGTCAGTGTGATACGAATCGGTGGCCGCGTGGATCGCCGCAATGCCCTTGCCCCCTCTCACAAAATCGAGGAAGGCCGCGCGCCGCGCCGCCGTTACCGCCGGGTCCCCATCGTCGAGGAAGCAACCGGTAGTGCTATCCAGAAAAATAGCATCGTATTGTTTCAAGTTGGCCGTATTGATGTCGGCCGCGTCGTAACTGACCGTGGTCGACCACAAGCTGCCTCGATTGCCCAGCGCTTCCACCGTTTTCGCAGCCAGCGGAATCGAGGAATGCACGAAGCCGCCCGCGCCGGTGTGCGCCATCACCAGGACCTTACGCGGGCGCAGTGGTTTCACCCCCGCCGTGCTGGGCAATGCCGCCATCATCGCATCGATGTCCCCCTGCTTGGCGGTAAGCGGTTGCGAATTGCCGGCCGGGTTGAACCCGCCGCTCACTCCACCCGCAGGCGGCGCAGGCGCGGGAAACTCAACGCTCAGTCCCGCCAGCAATTGGTCCTGCCCCAGAGATCCCGCCTTCGCCGAATCCCAACTCGTGAACCAGGAATCGAACGCCGACTTCATTTCGCTTCGGGTCAGCGATCCATCCTTATCCGTGTCCAAGGCAGTAAAGAGCGCCGGCGCTACGCCGCCTCGTCCGCCGCCGCGGCCAGCCTGCGCATTGGCGGGAGCCTGCGCGCTCAATACGCTCATCGTGATCGCGAGCGCGGCCAGGGCGCACGGCGCCGCCCAATTCATACCGATCGAACTTCCAGGTTTCATACGGTTCCTCGTAGCGTCTAAGTTGCGTCTAATACGATACCTCAGCGCGAGGAGGTGCGCCAAAGGCCGTTCACCACGAGTTCGTGCCGCGCACCACTTCCGGAACCGTTCTTGTCAAAATCCTCAGGTACATCCCCAGCGACCGCTCACGCACATACCGTAAGTCGAGTTCCTTCCGCTGCCGGTAAGTCAGGCGGTTGCGTCCCGAAATCTGCCATAACCCAGCCAGTCCGGGCTTCACCCGAAGTAACTCGTCCGCCTCGCGCCCATAATACTTAGCCAACTCTCCCGGCGTTAGCGGACGCGGCCCCACCAGCGACATCGCCCCCCGCGCCACGTGCCAGAGCTGCGGAATCTCATCGATCGAGTGCCTTCGGCAGAATCGCGCGAAGCCGTTACCGATCCGCGGATCGCCCGCCTCCTTCCGCTCGGTCGCCTCTGCCGCGATTCTCTCCACCCAGGCCCGCGATCCCGCCGGTTCGCCCTCCCACATCGTGCGCAGCTTGATCATCCAGAGCGTCTCGCCCCGCCATCCCACGCGCCGATGCGCGATAAACGGCGATCGCCCGGACGCCCATGCCACCACCACCGCGCATGCCAAAATCAAGGGCGCAAACGCCGCAAGCAAGACCATCGCCGCCAGCCGCTCCGCCGCTTCCACAGCCTGCCAGGTTAAATCCCGAGTTTCGGGAACTTCACGAAGAATGGGGGCCGATGCCAAAACGGGTACCTATTCCGATGGTAGTAGGCGCCATATGGAGGACGTGTAAATGATTTGTGAAATCGCACGATAATGGAATGTGCGAATTCTCCTGGCCGAGGACGAAAAGCGCGTCGCCGGCTTCATCGCTAAAGGTCTGCGCGAGCAGACCTACGCAGTGGATATTGCGGTCGATGGAGAACAGGCGCTTTATCACGCTTCGGTAACCGATTACGATTTGATCGTGCTCGACGTCATGATGCCCGTGAAGGACGGCTACTCCGTCTGCCGTGAGTTGCGCGCCTCCGGATTCCGCGGGCCCATTCTGATGCTCACCGCCCGCGGCGCTGTCGACGACCGTGTCGCCGGCCTAGATTCCGGCGCTGACGATTACCTCGCCAAGCCTTTCGATTTCAAAGAGCTCCTCGCGCGCCTGCGAGCCCTGCTGCGCCGCCCGCAAGCCCTGCGCCCCGCCGAAGTGCGCGTGGGCGATCTTCTGCTCAACACGGCCAGCCACGCCGCATCCCGGGCAGGCGCGCCCTTCAGCCTCACTGCCAAAGAGTATGCGCTGCTCGAATTCCTAATGCTCAATCAGGACCGCGTCGTCGGCCGCGAGCAAATCGCGCAGCACGTTTGGGACGAAAGCTTCGATCCGTTCTCCAACGTGATCGATGTCTATATCAAGCGGTTGCGCGCTAAAATCGATGCCGGCTCTGCGCGCCCGCTTATCCACACCCGTCGCGGCGAAGGGTATCTGCTCAGCGCCGTGGGAGCGTCCGATGGTTAAGACTTTCCGCCTGCGCCTCACGCTCTGGTATCTGGGCTGTTTCGCGTTGCTTTTTTCCGTGCTCACCGGAGCCCTCTACGGCGTGCTTTCGCGCGCGATCATCGGTCGTCTCGATGAGAGCCTGGTCTCCCAAGCCGCTACGGCCGCCGCGCTTCTCCAGGACGAAATGGAGGAGAGCCACGGCGATATCCCTGCCTCTGCTCACGAAGCCGTCGCCAACATGCGCCTGCGTGTGAGCAAGGTCGCCATACTCCAAGGTGGAAAGCTTCTGGCCTCCAGCGGGCCATTTGACACGGCGGCCATCGCGCGCCGCGCCGGCGCCGCCGCCGAATCGTCCTTCGAATTGGAAGGGACGCGCGTCGCGATCCATCGCCTGCAAGCGGGTGGCGAGGCTTTCACCGCCATTGCCGCCGAACCGCTCGATGGCATCGAGGCCGATCTCGCCGCCATCCGCCGTGCGCTCTTTCTCGCCCTGCCGCTAATCCTCGCGCTAGCCGGCGCCGGCGGCTACTGGTTCGCCGCGCGCAACCTCGCTCCGCTCGATTCCATGGCCGCGCAAGCCAGCCGCATTAGCGGCAGCAATCTCGATGCGCGCCTCGAGATCGGCGATGCCGCCGCGGAATTGACCACGCTTGCGGCCTCGTTCAACGAACTGCTGACGCGCATCGATGAATCCTTCGAAGGCGTGCGCCGTTTCGTCGCCGACGCCTCGCACGAGTTGCGCACTCCGATTGCCGTGATCCGCGGCGAGGCGGATGTGGCCCTTGCAAACGATCGCAGCGCGGCCGAGTACCGCGAGGCGCTGGCCATCATCCTCGACGAATCGCGCCGCCTTTCCGTCCTCGTTGACGATCTGCTCAACCTCGCCCGCGCCGACGCCGGCAGCGTCAAGCTCCGCACGCAACCGTTCTATTGGAACGATCTCCTGGGCGAATGCTGCCGCTCCATGCAATCGCTGGCGGCCGCCCGCCGCATCCATCTCGCGTATCGCGCCGCGCCCGATGTGCCCGACGTCCCTTTCGATGGCGACGAAGAGCTTCTCCGCCGCATGACGCTCAATCTGCTCGACAACGCGATCCGCTACACTCCGTCCGGCGGCCGGGTCTCCGCCGAACTCGAAGCTCGGGCCGATGGCGTTCTTCTTCGCATCTCGGACACCGGCGTCGGCATTCCCCCCGAAGCTGCGCCCCACGTCTTTGAGCGTTTCTTCCGAGCCGACAAAGCCCGCTCCCGCGAAAACGGCGGCTTCGGCCTCGGCCTCGCTATCGTCAAGTGGATCGCCGAATCGCACCGCGGGGTCGTGGAACTCGCCAGCCAACCCGGCGCCGGCAGCGTATTCACCGTGACGCTGCCGCGGTAGAGTCACGGTGTGCGGCGATGACGTTGGCTAACACGCAAACCCGCTTAGCAATGTGGGCTCATTTCGAAACGTGTGGGACGATCGTCCGCTTCGCGTTGACCGTTATTACGCCGCTGGCTGGATTTCGATTTCTCTGGCGACTGTTGTCGGGTGCGGAATCGGGTCGCCAAACTCACTTAGCGTTTTCAGATGGCCTTCAATCGCTTCCCGGATATTGTGTTCCGTCTCTTCAAGCGTGCGGCCGGTCGTGATACACCCGGGAAGATCCGGAACATACGCCGCCCAGTTGCGCTCAGCCTGCTCAAAAATGACCGCGTATCTAATGCCCATTACGCTCTCTCCAATCCCGCCGCCTTTTCGGATCGCCTTCAGTGTACCAGCGGGAACGTCATCGCCTGGATGGCCCGGTATCGTCACCAAGCGCGGCTTTGAGGGATGTTTGTAATGGATGGGGCCTCCAACTGTTAAGATAGCCTTCAAAATGAGCACCGTAATTATTGAGATCGACTCCAAATGGGTGAAACGAGCTTGTTCACCTCTCTACTGGTTAGTCGCGCCACACTCCAAGGCGCCGCGATAACCTTTGCTCCGTTATTTCTCTTTGAAGCGGGCAAAGGCATGTTTCATGAGTATGACTACCTCGTGGCGGCTTTGTGCTTCGCGGCCATTCTGGTTGTTGGGTTCTTCTATGTCCGCCTCGGCAGTGAAGTGATCCGTGAACTGCGAAACACAAGCCAAAGGCGTTTTACTCCTCACCAGCCACAGTCGAGCTAAATCGGCTGCCGCGCAAAGGACCGAGGTCCCCGCGAAGGGCTGGTGAGCGACCGGTCAATATGCACGCCCCTGCAACATCTCCTAATTGGCCGTGGGCATTTTGGAGACCTAATCGACGATCGCGGTTTCGACCGTCATCTTGCGCGACTCCAGTTTCAGACCGAGTTTCTCGACAGCATCGAAAACCGTACCTCCCGGAACGTCGGCATTCTTCCAGGTCTCTATGGTGACGGAATATTTTCCGGTCAAACCGGTCTCGTCGACCACAGGCGCTTCGGTGAATCGCACCAGCCGGGAAGCCAATTCTTCGGTGGTGATCGAGGGCCACGTCGCGAAGCTGGATCGTCCCAGAGGTGTGCCGTCTTCGCGGCTCTCTTGCACTCGCTTCTTCATCGTTGCCAATAACGCCTCCGCCCGCTCTTTGGTCTTAGCTTTTTGCTCCTCCTCAGTGAGTTGCTGAGGAGCGGCTGGCGGCTCTGCGGGTTTCAGCTTGGGCCCGTTCTTGCCTACCGTCAGCGCAAAGCCACGCTTAGTCTCCTTATCGCGATGCACCTTGAGGCCGAAGCGCTCCTCGAGTAGCGATTGCAGCATGGCATTCAATTCTTCCTTCGGGGAGCCATCGGGTAGCTTGGCTTCGATATCGAAGCCCTGGTCGGAAAGCCAGGCCGGGCCGGATACCTGGGTGGCGCCTACGCTGTAGGCAGCGGCAATCAGGTCGAGTAATGCCCAGTTCCTCAGGTGGATACGGCTCGCACTCTCCATCGGAATCGTGCTGGATGAATGCAGGTTTCGCATCATCTTCTGCATCATCGGAATCCCCCGGCCGCCTGTCTCGTCATTCGCTGCCGGCTTCACCGATGCGACTTCAAATTGGGGTCTGGCAGGCGGGGACTGCCCACGCAAGTTTGTACAAATTAAGGCTATCGCTGTGCACACGACATATCGCATCGTCAACCTCCTTGCGCCGCCTTGCCAGGCAATACGTTCGTCTTGAGGGTGCGCCTCGGCGCGGTCCCTAGAAAACTTTGACCGCTAGTTCTATGAAAGGCCGGGGGTTAGGTCTGCCGATGGTGTTACGCAAACTGTCAGGCCCAGGCGCTCCAGTCGTCGAACCAGCCGCTTGGCTGTACGCTCCGGGTGTAGTTTGTCGAAGTAATCGTCCCCCAGATCTTGATACGGCGTCCCGGTCTTGAGAATGCAATAGGCGATCACCACGATCTTATGTGCGACAGCAATTACAGCGCGACCCCACCCGCGTCTGGCTTTGACTCGGTGGAAGAATGCACGCAGGTATCCCCGCTTACAATGTGAAGCCGCCCACGCCGATTGCGTCAGGATGCGCCGCAGGTATTTATTGCCCTTCTTGGTGCGCCCGCTCAGTTGCTTGCCTGCGCTTTCGCAACTTCCAGGGCTCACCCCCGCCCAACTAGCGCAGTGATCGGCATCCGGGAACACCGACATGTCGGCCCCCAACTCCGCAATCAGATGCCATGCCGCGATCTTCTCCACTCCCGGAATCGTGGCCAATGCGTCTACCCGATCCGCATACGGCTGCATCCGCCGCGCGATCTCCGCCTCCAATTCCTCCACCTGCCGGGTGAGAAATTGATACAGCGCATAATTCGTTTTGAGCGGCATGCGGTGGAACTCGCTGAAGCAACCCTTGAGCGATTCCTTCACCTCCTTCTCTCTCTTGCGCAGCTTGCCCTTCACCTTCCAGGCCAGCAACTCGGGCGAGTCCTCACCCGCAATCATTGCCTCGATGATGCAGCGCCCCGTCAACCCTAGTAAGTTGCTCGCCACCGAGGACAGCTTGATATTGGCAGTCTCGAACAGATCGCGAATCTGGTTGTGCGACTCGCCCCGCTGCTGCAGCAAATTGAGACGGTGACGCAGTAAATGCCGCAGTTCCCGGATCTCCTGCGGCGGCACGAAGCTCGGATCCAGACGCCCATCTTGCAAATACTCGGTGATCCGCTTGGCATCGCGCCCGTCGCTTTTGCGGCCTTGCAACGCCTTCACCTGCGCCGGATTCACTAACAGCAGCCGGAAGCCATGATCTTCTAAGACGTTCCACACCGGACGCCAATAAACGCCCGTCGACTCCATCGCGATCTCGGTCACTTTCAATTGTTTCAGCCAGATCCGCATGCGGATGAGATCGTTGCGAAAGGTCTTGTAAGTCTTGCGGATTGGAATCCCCTCGTTCCCGTCGGCCATCAAAACGCAAACTACAATCGTGTCTTTGTGGATATCCATCCCACAGCAACGGCGGTACACTACGTTCGGCATAAAGTCCTCCCTGCCGCCGGAGACGAGGGACGCTGGAAGAAAATCGGACTTTCCCTGGCGGGCTTCCCGCCTTGCGGCAGGAGCCTCAATCGTAAATTCCCAAAGCGCGTCCCGGCCACATTCACAAACGGGCTATCTATAGCGCCAGACCGTGACCGGCCTATATCGTTCCGACAGACGGAACCAGAATCGCGCAATTGGCGCCCGTTTTCATCCCCGTAAGTGGCGAAGCGTAGCGCCGCCAATTGCCAGTCACAAGACTTGCAAAAAAACTCGGTCTAATCCCCACAACCACTTACAAGCATTTTCCACACTCCGCCGCCGGTTCCCTCTAACCTCGGCCGCTAACATTGAGTCGGAGGCGACACTTGATGTCTCAGACTACCGAAGCACAACTTACCGAAGCCCCAGCTCCCTGGGCCCAGAAACCGCGCGACCGCCGCGCCCTCTCAGCGTACCGTCACGGCCTCACCGGCCAAATCATCCTATTAACCGACGCCGACCGCGTCGCCTACGAGAAGCACTGCCAGGGCTATCACCAATCCTTCGCGCCCAGAGGACCCGTCGAAGTAGACTTAGTCCAAGCCGTGGCCAACGACCGGTGGAGACTTAACCATGCGGCATGTCTGGAGTCGAGTATTTTTGCCGACGGAATCACGCAGCCCGACGAAGTCACTTCCGGAAACGCGGAAGTGGACACCGCCCTGGCGCAAGGCAGAGTCTGGGTTTCGAAAGGCGGCAACCTGCAACTCCTCGGACTCTACGAAAGTCGCATCCAGCGCCGCTTCGAAAAGAACATGGCGGAGATTCGCATCCTCCAGGCCGATCGCAAGACCTCTCTGGAACAACTTCTCGAAGAGGCTGACCTGCTCTGCCAACTCGCGGAAAGCAAAGGAGAAGAGGCCAATCCGTCGCAATTCGTCTTGCTCACCCGATTTGATTTTTCAGGTCCCGATGTCATTCGCCTGGTGACGCGCCGCCGCGCCCTCCGCGAGGCCCGAAAGAAGTTCCAGGACCCTCGCAAGCCGTCGAAAATCGCCGCATAAGTGGCGTAGGCCGGCGAATTCCCGGTTCGGACCGCGAATTTAGGGGTTCCGGGGCCTCAAATGAACCGCAAGTCGTCATCGCGAAGCCCGGAGTGTGTCAACTCAAGCCGCGATCCGATGTTTTTATCTCTGTGTCTCAGCGTTTCTGCGGTGAAAAGGCGCTTCCAACCCCTCGCGGCCGTGAAGTGGCGTCCTCAAGCCCAGCCGCCCTTGCTACCATGAAATTAACCCCTAAAATGGATCTCTCCAACGTCGATTTGAAGCAGACTCTCAATCTGCCCAAGACTGCCTTCCCAATGAAGGCCAACCTGCCGCAGGCCGAGCCGAAGCTCGTCGAGCGCTGGGAAAAGGAAGATCTCTACGGCCAGATTCGAGCCGCCCGCGCCGGACGCCCCGCCTGGGTCCTTCACGATGGCCCGCCCTACGCCAACGGCCGCATCCATCTCGGCACCGCCTTCAACAAGATCCTCAAGGATTTCGTCGTCAAGTCGCGCACTATGATGGGCTTCGATTCGCCCTACGTCCCCGGCTGGGATTGCCACGGTCTGCCCATCGAAATCAAGGTCGATAGCGAACTCGGCGGCAAGAAGGCCCACATGTCGGCCGTCGAGATCCGCCGCGCCTGCCGCAAGTACGCCGAAAAATTCATCGACCTCCAACGTACCGATTTCAAGCGCCTTGGCGTCCTCGGCCAATGGGACGACCCTTATCTCACCATGAGCGCGCAGTACCAATCGGTCATCGCCGGCGCCTTCGTCGATTTCCTCGACCGCGGCTACGTCTACAAAGGTCTCAAGCCCGTCCACTGGTGTCTGAAGGACCGCACCGCCCTCGCCGAAGCCGAGGTCGAATACGCCGATCACTCCAGCCCTTCCATCTGGGTCCGCTTCGCGCTCAAGACCGACCCCGCCAGCATCCACCCGGCGTTAGCCGGCCGCAATGTCTATGGCCTCATCTGGACCACCACCCCGTGGACCATCCCGGCCAACATGGCCATCGCCTACAACCCGAAATTCGAGTACGTCGCAGTGGACGTTGCGGGCGACGTCTACATCGTCGCGGCAGACCTCTGGAAAGTCACCGCTGAAAAATGCGGCTGGCCAAGTCCCGAAAACGCCTCCCAAGCCCTGGCTCGGTTTCCCGGCGCCGCCGTCGAGCACGCCGTTTTCCGCCACCCCTTTCTCGATCGCGATTCACTCGGTATCCTCGCCGATCACGTCACTCTCGAGCAGGGCACCGGCGCCGTCCACACTGCGCCCGGCCACGGACAGGAGGACTACGCCGTCGGCCGCCAGTATGGCATCGCCACCTTCTGCCCCGTCGATGCCGCCGGCCGCTTCTATCACGCCGAAGGAGCCTCTGGACGCCTCCCCGAAGAGATCATCGGCAAAACGGTTTGGGATGCGAATCCGCTTGTCATCGAAATCCTGAAATCGCACAACGCCCTCTGCGGCCTCGAGAAGATCGTGCACTCCTATCCCCACTGCTGGCGCTGCCACAACCCGACGATTTTCCGCGCCACCGAGCAGTGGTTCATCGGCATGGAGCGCAATGATTTCCGCCAGCGCGCGCTCGAAGCCATCAAGCAGGTCCGCTGGATCCCCTCCTGGGGCGAGGAGCGCATCTCCAACATGATCGCCACTCGTCCCGATTGGTGCATCTCGCGCCAACGCGTCTGGGGCGTGCCCATCATCGTTTTCTATTGCGACGCCTGCCGCGAGCCGGTAACCGATCGCGCCATTCTCGACCCCGTCGTTGCGCTCTTCCGCGAGCACAGCGCCGATGTCTGGTATGAGCGCACGGCTGCCGAACTTCTGCCCGAGGGCTATGCCTGCGCCAAGTGCGGCGGCGGCGCCTTCAGCAAAGAGAACGACATCCTCGACGTGTGGTTCGATTCCGGTTCGAGCCATCTCGCCGTCCTCAACGAGCGCTTCGGCCTTCCCTGGCCGGCAGACATGTATCTCGAAGGCGGCGATCAATACCGCGGCTGGTTCCACAGCTCGCTTCTCGTCGGCACGGGCCTCCAAGGCAGCTCGCCTTATCGCGCCTGCGCACTCAACGGATGGGTGCTCGATGGCGAAGGCAAGGCCATGCACAAGTCGCTAGGCAACTCCATCGAGCCCGAAGAGGTCATCAAAAAACACGGCGCCGAAATCTTACGCCTATGGACCGCATCCGTCGAATTCAACGAGGATGTGCGCATGTCGGAGACCATCCAGACGCGCCTCGTCGATGCCTACCGCAAGCTCCGTAACAGCACGTTCCGCTACATGCTCGGCAATCTCTCCGATTTCGATCCCGCGGCCGATGCCGTCACCGGCCAGGCGCTCCACGAAATCGACAAGTGGATCTTGATCCGCGCCGAAGATCTTGTCATGCGCTGCCGCGCCTGGTACGAAAACTTCGAGTTCCATAAGGTCTACCACACCGTCTATGCCTTCACTACCGTCGATCTGAGTTCGATCTATTTCGACATTCTCAAGGACCGCCTTTACACTTCCGCCGCCAAATCGAAGGCGCGCCGCAGCGCGCAGACCGCGCTCTACCGCCTCCTGGACGCCCTCGTCCGCCTGCTCGCGCCGCTCATGAGCTTCACCGCCGAAGAGGTCTGGGGGTACATGAACCGGCCCGGCAGCGTGCACACCGCGCTCTTTCCCGAGCCCGCCGAACTCACCCTCGGAATTAGCGACGAAGCCCGCGAGCGCGCCGCCAACTGGGATCGTCTGCTGCAAGTTCGAGACGGCGTTCTGAAAAGCCTCGATACCGCGCGCAACGAAAAAATCATCGGCGCTCCCCTGGAAGCGCGCGTAAAGCTTTCCGCTGACGGCGATCTCTTACCCCTGCTCGAAGGTTATGCCGCCGACCTGCCGGGCCTCTTCATCGTCTCGCAGGTAGATCTGAGCCAAACTTATTCGGGCGATCTGTCCGTGGCCGTCGAGCGCGCCTCCGGAACCAAATGCGAACGTTGCTGGAAGTACACGCACGACGTCGGTTCCGACCCGCGCCTCCCCACCGTCTGCGCCGCCTGCGCCGCCGCCATAGAGGAGACCCTCCGTGGCTAAGTCACTCACCAAATTTGTGGGGCAGGCCCTTTTGGGCTTCTACGACGACATCAGAGTCATCCCCGGCCTGTTCTCGATCGTCCATTCCGAAAACCGCGGAGTAGCCCTCGGCGTCTTCAATGATTCCGATTCCCAGTGGCGCAACGCTCTTCTAGTCGCGCTCTCCATAGCCGCCGTATTTGTGGGCCAGGCCCTTTTGGGCTGCCGCCGGGCTTTTGCCCGGCGTCCCTCCCACACGACATTGGCTCGCAAACCGCGAAGCGCCTACCCCCCACGCGAGGCCGCCCATGCCAATTGATCCGCGCGCCAAATCGTTCGCCCTGGCTGCCGGCGTCTTCGCCTTGGACCGCATCACCAAGCTGATCGTCGAACGCAGCGTTTCCTTCTACGACGACATCAAAGTCATCCCCGGCCTGTTCTCGATCGTCCATTCCGAAAACCGCGGAGTAGCCTTCGGCGTCTTCAACGACTCCGATTCCCAGTGGCGCACCGTTCTTCTCGTTGCGCTCTCCATAGCCGCCGTAATCTGGGTGAGCGTTATGCTGTGGCGCTCCCGCCACTTGGAGAATCTCCCATCCTGGGCCTTCGCGCTGGTCCTTGGCGGCGCTGCCGGGAATCTCTTCGACCGCGCAATATCGGGCCGCGTCACCGATTTTCTGCTTTTCTATATCGGCCCCTACCAGTGGCCCTCGTTCAACGTGGCCGATTCGGCCATTGTGATTGGATGCGGCCTGCTCCTCCTCGATCAACTTCGCCCGAAACGTAGGACCGCTCATGTATCCTGAGATTTTTCATCTTTCGTTCCTTCACACATACGGCGTGCTGGTGGCATTGGCCTTCCTCACCGCCTTGTGGATGGCGGGAAAGCTCGCGCGCCGCGCCGGCCTCAACGTAGACGCCGCGACCAACCTTGGCATCTACTGCGCCCTATCGGCTATCGTCGGCGCAAAGCTCATGATGTTCCTGGTCGATTTCACCTACTATCGCGAACATCCCGCCGAGCTCTTTTCGCTCTCCTCGCTGCAAGCCGGTGGCGTATTCTACGGCGGCCTCATCGCGGCGTTGGCAGTCTCGTGGTGGTACATGCGCCGCACGCGTCTTCCCGGTTGGACCACTGCCGACGTCTTCGCCCCAGCCATCGCGCTCGGTCACGGCATCGGCCGCCTGGGCTGTTTTTCCGCCGGGTGTTGCTGGGGCATCGAGTGCCATCTTCCTTGGGCCGTGACTTTCACCAGCCCCGCGGCGCACGATCTGGTAGGCGTTCCCCTCGGCGTTCCGATCCATCCGACACAGCTCTACGAATCCTTCGCCGAGTTCATTATCTTCGCGATCCTATACCGAAGCTTCAACCGCGATCACGCCCCCGGCTCCATCATCAGCCTCTATCTGGTGCTCTACTCCACCGTCCGCTTCATCGTTGAATTCTTTCGATATCACGAGCAGGGCAATCTCTGGGGCGGCCCGCTCGATGCCTCGCAGTGGATTTCGATTGTCCTGTTCCTGCTCGGAGTGAGCTACTTTCTCTTCCAGCGCAAGCGTGTAGCGGCCCATGCCGTTTGACTCATGCGGTCCCGCCGGCGGACGCGAACGCGTCGATTTGGCCGATCAACTCCTGGGCCGACGGCGTGAACGCATACACCCCCCAACGGGCGTTGACCGGAAGAAGAACGCTGCGCGTCGCCGTCTGGACTGTATATTCGAGTTTCCGCTCCATCAGGCGCCCGAACTCGCCGGTCACCGTCTGCAGAGTGCTGGAGCGTGGCGCAACCGCGAGCAGGCAGGCCCCCGTCCAGCGGAACAGGCGATCCCCCTCCGGCAGATTCCGCTGCAGTTGACCCGCGAAGTAACGAATAACCTGGTCACCGATCTCGGAGCCGTAAGTGGCATTCACCCTTTGGAGGCAATCGATGGTCAGGCAGGCGGCAAACGCCGGAGTTTGCGTCTTGCACGTCTCGTAGATCCATTCCACGGCCTTCGATCGCGGCGGCAGTCCTGTCGCGGGATCGATGCTTTCCGTTCGAGCGGATTCCAGGTCTTCCTGCAGGCGATTGACGACGCTTTGCGTGGCGGCCTTTTGGCGTTCGGATTCCTTACGAATCTCCGTAAGACAGGTCGCGAGATGCGCTCGGATGGCGCGCACGTCCTGACTCTGGCTCGCCGACGCGATGCTCTTCTCGATTTGCCGCAGGTTCTTGACGTTCTCGTCGCCGGCGGAGGAAAACTCGCCGATGGCGGCGGTCAGCATCTTTACCATTGCCCGCAGGTCGTTACCGCCCGCGTGCAGATAGTTCTCCGCCCCGCGATTGTGGCGCTCCAGGGCGCGCAACACGTCGCTCACCGTCACCAGGGCGGCGGCTTCGGTGACAGCTTCCCCGAGCGAATCGGAGAACTGGTCCATCGCCGTCCGGAACGCCCGGAATTCGCTGGGTTCGCCCTCCACCGCGTGCAATCCGATGCCCCGAACCAGGATCTGCGCCACGCGCAACGGGTGGGCGCCGCCTTGAGCCTCAGGCCCGAGCAGCCGTTTGATAGAAATCACCGACATACGCTGCCTATTTATCGGGTGAAAGCTTGCCGGGGATTAGATTTAGGGCCGATTTCTTCAAATGGCATGCCGATGCACGGATGGTATCCTGAACTTGTCAGCAGTGTTCTCCCTCAATTATCTTCGCCGGCTGGGAGCGATTCTGGCCTGCGGTATAGTCGCAATCGGCGCGCTGTATGCATTCCAGAAGCCGTTTCGCGAATATCCGGGACTGGAATACCGGAAATTTGACCTGCCGGCCGACTATCAGGATAAGACCGAGTGGGTCTTTGCGCGCCTCATGTATCCGCCGGTGGGACGGCAATACGGGGGATATTTCGGAATATGGCGATTGGAAGGCGGGCGGGTCGAACTGGACCATGGATTATCCCCGCTCCGACCGCCACGTCGTGCAGGCAATCCGGCGGTTGACGCGCATCAGCACCCGTTCGGTCGAGGAGCCCATCGATCTCGACGATCGCGACGTTTACGATTGGCCGTGGCTTTATGGCGTCGAAGTCGGCCATTGGGACCTGACCGACGACCAGGCCAAGACCATGCGCGAATACCTGCTCCGCGGCGGCTTCTTCATGTGCGACGATTTCCACGGCGCCATCGAGTGGAATACGTTCTTCGCCAGCATGCACAAGGTATTTCCCGACCGCCCGATCGTCGACATCCCCAACGACGACCCGATCTTCCACACCATCTACGATCTGGAGCATCGCTATCAGGTGCCCGGCATGCCTGCCCTCGAGGAGGGCCACACTTACGAAAAGGGCGAAACCGGCAAGGAACCGCACTGGCGCGCCATCTACGACGACCACGGCCGCATCATCGTCGCCATGTGCCACAACATGGATCTGGGCGATTCCTGGGAGCACGCCGACGACCCGAAATATCCTTCCAACTTTTCGGACCTAGGCATTCGGCTGGGCGTGAATTACGTGGTTTACTCCATGTCGCACTGAGAGGAAGCGGAGGGCTATGAACTGGAGTGCAACAGGAGCCGTATTGCTGGCGCTGGCGGTAATTCTGGGCGCGTTCGGCGCGCACGGATTGCAGAACCGCCTCGACGATTATTTACGAGGCATCTACGAAAAAGCCGTGCTCTATCATTTTTTCCACGCCATGGGGATTTTGATCGTGGCAGTCCTGGGCCGCACTGGCACATTTCCCCAGGCGGGCGTCGATACGGTGTGCTGGTTTCTGTTCGCTGGCATCGTACTCTTTTCCGGCAGCCTGTATTTGCTTGCGATAACGGGAACGCGAGCGCTGGGAATGATCACGCCGCTCGGCGGCGTCGCGTTCATCATCGGTTGGCTGCTGCTGGCGTGGCGTCTGCGGCGGGTGCTCTGATGACCCGACATATCTTCGTCTATGGCGATTCCCTGACCTGGGGCATCGTGCCTGACAAGCGTGAACGCTTTCCGTTCGATGTGCGCTGGCCGGGCGTGATGGAAAACAAGCTGATCGCAAGTGGACACAAAGTGCGCGTCACGGAAGATTGCCTGAACGGACGCCGTACGGTTTGGGACGATCCATTTAAGCCCGGACGCAATGGATTGGTCGGCATTGCCCAGCGAATCGAGGCGCACTCTCCGCTCGCGCTGGTGATACTGATGCTGGGCACGAACGATTTTCAGTTCTGCCATCCCCACAACAACGCGTGGGCCGCCGCGCTGGGAGTGACCACGTTGGTGAACGAGATTCGCCGCGCGCCGATCGAGCCCGGCATGCCCGTCCCCCCGATTCTGATCGGGTGCCCGCCGCCGATCCGCTCGCCGCGCGGCGCCGTGGCCGCCAAATTTCCCGGCGCAGAGCAGCATTCACAAGGATTGGCCGATGCCTATCGCGATGCCGCTGCGGCCTTGGGTTGTAGCTTCTTCGATGCCGGAAGCGTGACGGAATCGAGCCGCGTGGATGGCATCCATTTGGATGAAGACCAACACATCACATTAGGCCAGGCAATGGCCGCCACCGTTGCGAGCTTAGTAGGATAGGCCTCCGGCCTGTCCAGCGCGCGAAGCGCGCCTGCGGCGCGTGCTACTGGTGCTCCAACACCAGCACCGATGCGATCTCGCCAGGCGCCTTGGCAGGGAGTGCGACAGTGACTTTATTCCCCGCTTGAGTAACCTTCAGCGGTCTATGCCTGGCATCGGCGAGTAAGTAGGCCTTAGTCACTTTCCCCTTCGCGTCCGATAGTTCGAACTGACCCGCTGGCCATTTGAATAGATGGATGTAATACTTGCCGGGCTTCGTAGTACAGCGCCAATCCGTCGCCACTATGAACGTCGGCTTCCCCGCCTTATCGAGCTTCGAGCTATCTGCGGCGCCTAACTCATAACCAAACGGAGTCGGGCCGGCGCCATAAATCGCTTCGCCATTGACCTTCAACCAGCGGCCGACGGCGCGCAAGTTATCCTGACTGGCTTGCGGAATAACGCCCTCGGAAGTCGGGCCGACGTTGAGCAGATAATTGCCACCTTTGCTCGCGATATCGACCAGCTTGAACGTAATATCTTCGGGCGTTTTCCAATCGGTGTCGTCCGACTTAAATCCCCAAGTGTGGTTGATTGTTGCGGGCACTTCCCAATCGCCAGGTACAACCTCGTTCGGGATGCGGTTATCGCCCATCGAGACATAGTCGCCCTTTTTGCCGAGGCGGCCATCGACCAGCGTCGCCGGCTGCATCGTCCGCGCGATGTCAAGAAACCGATCGGCGCGATCGGCCTCCATCATGCGCGGCGTATCGAACCAGACGAGACAGATAGGTCCATAGTTCGTCAACAGCTCTTTCACTTGAGGCTCGGCCTTGCCATGGAGGTACGCGTCGTAGTCCTTCTTGTTATCCGGCCCGAAATCCCAATCGTTGCCCGCGCCGTTGGGTTCGTGCCAATCTTGCGACTGCGAGTAATAGAAGCCGAATTTGATGCCGTGGCGCGCACAGGCCGCAGACAGCTCCGCGAGCGGGTCGCGATGCCAGGGCGTGACATCGTATACGTTGTACTTACTGACCAGCGAATGGTACATGGCGAAACCGTCGTGGTGTTTGCTGGTGATGACGAGATATTTCATTCCGGCGTCCTGCGCCATCTGCACCCACGCATCGGCGTCGAACTTAACGGGGTTAAACTGCTTGGCGAGCTCAGCATATTCGACCGCCGGAATCTTGGCGCGATTCATGATCCACTCGCCGATGCCCGCGATTGGCTGGCCCTTCCAAGTTCCGGCCGGGATGCTGTAGAGACCCCAGTGAATGAATAGGCCGAACTTGGCCTCGCGGAACCATTGCATTTTTACATCTTGCGACGCGGGCGCCGGAAGCGGCCGGGCTCCTGGCTGCGCCGCGGCGGTGAAAGCAAGCGCCGCGAGGCACACGGATGCAGACTTTACCGATACATATCTGGCAATTCGCGGCATTCGGAAAACTCCTGGCAGTTTTCTATTGCCTCACATTTGCGCAGGGAATTCAAGGCCGCAAGCATCGCTGTGATTAGCTGCCCTTATAATAGAACTTCACTGTGTCGTCTTCCGTTCTCGACCTTGCTACCCCGGACCGCATCGCGCGCTACGAGCCTGTTATCGGTCTCGAGGTGCACGTGCAACTCTCCACCGCGACCAAGATTTTCTGCGGATGTCCCACCGGTTTCGGCGCCCCTCCGAACACAAATGTCTGCCCGGTCTGTCTTGGATTGCCCGGCGCCCTTCCCGTTCTCAATCGCCGTGCGGTCGAACTGGCTATCCGAGGGGCTCTGGCGCTCAATTGCAACATCCGTCCGCACTCGCGCTTCGCTCGGAAGAACTATTTCTACCCCGATCTGCCCAAGGGCTATCAGATCTCGCAGTACGATGAGCCATTCGCCGAAGGCGGATACGTGGGCATTTCGCTTGACGGCGAGTCGCGCCGCATTGGCGTGACCCGCGTCCACATGGAGGACGACGCCGGCAAGAGCATTCACGACGGCTTCAAGGACTCCGACCGCTATTCGTATGTCGATCTCAACCGCTCCGGCACCCCGTTGATCGAAATCGTCAGCGATCCCGATATGCGAAGTTCCGCCGAGGCCTATGAATATTTGAGCGAGGTCAAACAGGCTCTGCAGTTCATCGATGTTTCCACCTGCGATATGGAAAAGGGCCATCTGCGTTGTGACGCCAACGTTTCCGTCCGACTCAAGGGCGCCGAGAAGTTTGGCGTCAAGGCCGAGGTGAAGAATCTCAATTCGTTCCGATTCCTCAAGCAGGCGCTCGATTTCGAAATCGCGCGCCAGGTCGCGCTTCTCGAAGGGGGCGGCCGCGTCGTGCAGGAGACGCGCCTCTACGACGCGAATCGCGGCGAGACCTTCAGCATGCGCAGCAAGGAAGACGCGCACGATTACCGCTACTTTCCCGAGCCCGATCTTGTCCCGCTGCGCATCGGCGAGGATTGGATCGCCGAAATCCAGGCATCGATGCCCGAACTGCCCGCGCGCAAGCGGGCGCGCTTCATCCAGGATTACGGACTGCGCGAATACGACGCGGACGTACTTACGCAATCGCGCGCCGCGAGCGATTACTTCGAGACGGTCGCGAGGATTTCCGGCGATGCGAAGAGTTCCGTCAACTGGGTGATGGGCGACCTGATGGCCGCGCTCAACGCGGAAAACAAGGACATCGCCGAATCCCCGGTACGCGCCGAAAATCTGGGGGAGTTGATCAAATTGATCGCTTCCGGGGAACTCTCGGGTAAGCTTGCTAAGGAGATTTTTCCTAAGATGTTTGCCGCACGCGATGCGCCAGGCGCAATCGTCGAACGCGAGGGATTGAAGCAGATCAGCGACGCAGGCGCGCTCGATGCCATCATCGCCGGCGTGATCGCTGCCAACCCTAAGCAGGTCGAACAATATCGCAGCGGCAAGACTACTGTAATCAACTTTCTGGTAGGCCAAACAATGAAGGCCACCCGCGGACAAGCGAATGTCGGCGTGGTGACCGAATTACTCAAACAAAAGCTGGGATGACATGTTAAAAGAAGGCGACGACGCTCCCGATATTCAACTGGCCGACGATCACGGCCAACCGTTTAAGCTCTCGGACCTCAGAGGTAAGCGCGTAGTGCTTTATTTTTATCCCAAGGCGGATACACCGGGATGCACGACGGAGGCTTGCGAATTCCGCGACGACGTCAAATCGTTCGCCAAGAAGGGCGCGGCGGTCGTAGGCGTCTCGCCGGATAAGCCGGCCGCGCAGGCGAAATTCAAAGAGAAATACGATCTGCCGTTCACACTTCTCGCGGATGAAGAGAAATCCGCCGCCAATGTTTATGGCGTTTGGAAAGAGAAGAACATGTACGGCAAGAAGGTGATGGGCATCGAGCGCAGCACCTTCGTGATCGGGCCCGATGGAAAGATCGAGAAGATCTATTCCAAGGTTAAAGCCCAGGGCCACTCAGCCAAAGTGCTCGAAGAGTTATAGAGCGGAAAGCGCGATAGCCGCCATGCGAAATAGGCCCGGCACCGAGGCCGGGCCCGCAAACTACCGGCTAACCGATGAGCCAATCACTCCGGTCGCGGCCAAGCCTCCAACAGTGCCGCCAACAGCCGTCACGCCGCCGGCGACAGCGACGGTAGTAGTCGAGACGCCCGCGATTGTCGCGCCCGCGCCGGCAGCCGCTCCACCCACACTTGCAGCAGCTGCTGCCGCCTTGGCCGCCGTCGCTACTATCACCACCTCCGAAGCACCGGCCGACGCGGTTTCTGCCGGTCCCAGCGTTCCGGTGATATGCACCAGCTTCCCAACAAATTGCGCGAGATCCTTCCCGACCAGTTCCATCTTGACCTTCGTCACATCGTCGGTCAGATAGAATTTACCGTCGTGCTTCTGCAGCACGCCGGTGATGTCCACCGCCCCATCCTGATTCGCGGCTGAGAGGGAGAGCGCAGCGCCCGAAGCTATCCGCGCCAGAAGTCTTCCTTGCGAGTTGTGTACCTCCGCCGAGCCGCCAAATGCCGCCACTAGTACGCGGTTGTGCGGGTCGATTCCAACCCGAACGCGCGCGCCCGCGTCGGACGTTTCCACGCGCAGGTCACGCGCTTCCACGCGGTACACCGCTGAGCCGCCGAATTCGGCCGTGCCGCGATCGAGCAACAAACGGTCCGGATGAACGATGGCAGCCGAATTTGAGGCCAAGGTTACCCGTTCGCCACCGGTGAGATTGAGATTAGACGAGGCATTCCCGGTTTTGAGCGACGTCCCGTCAAAAACGGTGGCGCTTCCCGGAACGGAGGCATTGTTCACGAAAAATGCTCCCCAAGACCGCGCAACTCCGATGACCGGAGGCGAAGCCATAAGATGCGCACTTGCGAAAAGAGCCAACCACACTGATTTGAAAACGATATTCTTCACGAAACTACTCCTTCTGGAAAATTCCGGCGCTTATTGGCGCTGAAGCGGGAGATTGTTGCCCGCCGGAGACTGTTCTTTTCGCGGCGCTCCGGCGCGCGATAGGTAAATCATGAATGGCGTCACCTCGAATGGCATCTTGTCACGCGCCGAGAGCAGCGATACCGGCTTGGCTTTGACAAGCGCGATTCGGTCCGTCCACGGGTCCAACTGCACTCGGGAACCCAGTGGTAAAGCCGCTATCTGTTCCAGCTTGTCAGCATCGAGTTCCGGCGCTTTAGCTTCCAGTGGCGCCATACGAGCCATGTTCTCTCCACTGGCCAGTTGATTGCCGAGGTTGGCGCGGATCAGCGCCGGCAAATTCGGCGCATGCTCCGCCAGCGCCTTTAGAAAGAGGCCAGCGCCTGCGAGTTTGTCTTTGTACGGCGATTGCGCCAGCATCGCGACCGCCTTTTCGCCCGCCGAATGCACCTCCGCATCGGGCCGCGTTAGCCGCAAGCGACGTAGCAGTTCGCCATCGTTTAGCATGATCTGGTCGGAAAAGGCAAAGCGCGTCTCCGTGCGATGCCCCAACGCAATGTGCGCCAGTTCCGCGGAAAGCGCCATGGCGAGGCTTGGCTCGTCTGGGAGAACATCGATTAATCCGCGACTGATGACGATTGTCTCTCCAATAGAGAAGGTCTCAAGTGGCGTTGTAAGTAGAACCCTGCACTTGGCGTCGACACCTAGATTGTTGGTCGCGATCAGGTTGTTTACCACTGTATTGAGTACTTGATCCACTGGTCCGGGGGGGGCAAGCAGGCCCGATTTTTCCAACCGCTCAATAATGTTCGCCTCCGCCTGCCGTTCCCACGAGCGTTGACTTTCGAGCGGCGTGTTGGCTTCTTCACTCGAATGGTCTTCCACCGGTCGTTCCGCTTCCACCGCGATGGAGGCCAGTTCGCTCATCTGCGACGGCGCAGCCGATTGGTAGCCCCACAGCCGCGTTTGCGCTTTGAACCGCGGAACTTTGTTCGATTTACCGGCAGGCGACGATTCCTCTACATAAATGAATGCCGGCGCCCACTCTTCCGATCCCGCATCCGATGCGATATAGACTCGCCAACTGTCGAAATGGAAGTACAGCCGCGCGGCGGTACTATTCGTGTACGTGCCATTGAAGCGAACGATGTGGAAATTGCGGTCTTCCACCCAGATGCGGCCGATGAATCGTCCCGCAGCCTTTTTATCGATCGGGGTGACGTCGAACACCACGCATCGCACCTCACCCAGAAATTCGCGGCGCACATAGTCGATTTCGTAGCGAGTACGGTCGAAGCCGCCGGCATCGACCAATGCCATTTGCCCAAATCCGCTAGGGACAAAGACGGAAGGCCGCCCAATTTTCAGAAACGCAAGGCGCGACGAGGCTGGCTGCGTCGTGTGAGCGGCCATCGGCGTGTAGTTCAAACCTTTTGAAAAATCGAGCCGTCCGAGAAAATAGTGGTCGCGCACGACCTCCGTGGCGTCGGAATCCGGCAGTTCCTGAATGTAGGTTTCGAGAACCGCGCTGTGCGAGCGCAGCCGCTCAGTGAAGTCCGTTTCCTGCTGGGCGATGCGGTCAAGCAAACGTTGCGACGCCGCGGCGTCGTCGGATTGCTGCGCGCACAATGGCAACAGGGCGAAGAAAACAGGCCAAATAATCTGAGGTTGAATTCGGGGCATACGTTAGCTCAATCGGCAAGTTGAAATTCGATCTTCACAGTCGCGACGCTGTCCACGGCGCGCCCGTGCTCCGCGGCAGGATGAAAGCGGATGCCCATCGCTGCGTTTTCGGCGCTTGCATCCAGTCCGTGACCCAAGCCCTTCACCACGCGCAGGACACATACCTGCGCCGACGCGCGGAAGAGAACTTCGAGTATGACTTCGCCTTCGATGCGCAGGCGGCGCGCTTCATCCGTGTAGATTGGTCTCGGTTTTGCGAGGATCTCGATCGGTTCATGAACGCCGGTGCTTGGTCCGGTTCGGCGGGCTGCAGGCGAAGCCGAAACCGCATCGAATTGGGCGGAAGAGACGGAATGCGGTGCGGTGGGCGCCAATGTCGCAATGGCGCTGTCGCTGAATCCCGGCACCGGTCTCAACGTGTGGACCGGTTTCGCGGTGACGCTAGTGGATGAGTCAAAGACGCCGGTCTGGGCTTTCGCGGCCGGTTCGGTCGAAGTGGCCATGGACCGCTGCGATTCGAACAGTCCTGTCGCCGCTTCGACGGGCCGTGGTGCGATTGGTTTCGGCACAGCGAATGTCTCCCTAAGAGGAAATTGCGCAGCAGCGACTGCCGCCGGCGGGAGACCTGCCACAGGCGCCTCCAGCGGCGGCGGTTCAATGAATCGAGCCGGACGGATAGGCTGGGGAATAGCTAAAGCGTGCCGCACAGGAATCGGCCTCTGCGGCGCGGCGACTGGACGCCGGCGGACCGGCGACGGGATCCGCGGTAGGTAAACGGTCGTTATGCGGTGAGAATGTTCAACAGCCGGGGGTAGGGTTATGCTGAGCAGCACAGTCCCCGCGACGATGTGAAGCAGCAAACTGGCGCCCAGCCCGCGGTGAGCAGGCCTTGAACCGAGGCTTTCGCGGTTTATTTGCAGCATCTTTTGTCCTTATCGGTCGAATTAGAAGAAACCAATATTGATGGGGGGAGGGCCAGCAGCCGTAGATTTCGCAGCCACAGCACGCCTTCCGCGCGCACGTTTCCCGACGGACGCTTATACACGAGGCGCAAAGAGTCTCCTGCGACCGGAAGATTCGCGACGCGCCAATCGGATGAGGCCTCGACGGGCATGGCTTCCCAAGAGAGTCCAGTTCCCGGAGCCAGGTTTTCGGTGCGATATTCGTATCGCAACATGAAACTACCGCGAGGCAATGGCCTCCGCAACAAGTCGCATGCCTCCGCTTCGCGGCCCGAGAGTTCCAGTCGCCATTCGTCCCCTTCACGCATCACGTAAACGCCTTCTGTGCGCCCCACATGCCAATCGAATCCACGGCCATTGGCGGGTTCGCCGGTAAGTTTCCACACCTGCCATGCCGGCGCAATGCGGCCTTCCAGGATTGCTTGATCGACATAATCGAGCAGCACGTCCCGCACCGATGTTTCGGGCTGCCGCGGGAAGGCGCCGCGCCAGACGCAGCGCCATATCATCCGCCGAAGTTGTGCCGCGATTGGCGACTAGGTAGCGCAAGAAAGACTCTTCCAATTGCGGATTGCCAATGTGATCGAAGACGGCGGCGGGGTCGTCCGAAACCAGAAAACAGAGATCGAAGAGCGCTCTTCTGTCACCGAAAGACATTGCGGCTGCCTTATGCGCCCAGTCCCAAAAGGGGCCGACCGAATTATGGCGCAAATAGAAATTGGCCAATGCCCATGCCGGAGCGAATTGGCGATCGAAACGCGCCGTTTCAAGCAGCAGCCGCTCCGCGCCCCCGACGTCCCCCGAGGATTCGCGCTCCAGAGCCAAGGCGATGCGGGCTTGCGTGTAAAAGGGATTGTCTGCGACCGCCGCTTGAAGGTGTTCAAAGGTGCGCACCGAATCCAATTCCGCAAGTGCGAAGCGATATTCGGCGCGGGGCGCAATGATAACCGCTCTGCTTACGCCTTCAGGCGTCGCACGTCGATACAGGGCATCGGCGTATGCCAGACGCGTCGCGCAGAAAGCCGCAAACAGAAGCGCCGCACAACAAGCGAATTTCGGCGCGCGAATCGCCGCGCTTTCCCGGTTTGCCAAAACGCCCAGCAAAATAAAGAACCAGGCGGCGAGTCCTAAACGCAGAAAAGGGTAATCCACAGCTGAATGAAGCAGCACCGCTAACAGCCCGATCGCCCATAAGCTACGTGCGGCTCGACGCGCAACATATGCCAAGAGTGCCAGCATCGCCGCCAGCGCCGGCACGCCGCCTTCGGCTGCCCATTGCGCCCATTCGTTATGAGAATGATTGGCGAATTCACCAGTGTCGATTAGCGCGAATTGCGGATACGCCCAAGGCCACGTTCCAAGACCGAAGCCGTGAAGAGGTCGCGCCCGGAACATGGCGACGGTCGATTCCAGAAATTCACGGCGAACCGCGAACGGATCGGATTGCAGAAATCGATCCCAAAGGAATTGGTATCCCACCACTGCCACGCACGCAGCAGCAAGCACGCCAACGAGCGCAAAATCGCGTCCCCGACGTTGCAGGGCCAAAATCGCGGCTATCTCGACCGCTACGAGAATCGCTCCCGCACGCGATCCGCTGGCGGCGACGGTGGCGGCAAGTACGGCAGCCGCCAACAAGCCCAATGCACCACGTCGAGTCAGCGCGATGGGAACGAGCAATTCCACGAACGCAGCGTAATTGTTCGGTGAGACGAACGGTCCGATTACGCGGCGGTCGAATCCGGACGGGAAAAGCCAAAACACATTGCCGGGCGACGTAAATAGCTGGATAGTCCCAGCAATGCAGATTACCAAGCCGATGCCGAGCGTGTATCTCAGCATTCGCTCGGGATCGACCTGCGCTCCAAGGTAGACAAAGCACGCCGCAGCCAGCCAATAGAGACAGGCATCTATGGTCGCGGCCGGCACCGCCGTCCAATGCGCCGCCAATTGAATGTACGCCCATGCGCAAAGAAACGCGGGCAAAAGCACAACTCTCGCAACCGCGAATCGCGCCTGCCACGCCACTGCAAAGGTCAGGAGGAAAGCGCCCGCTTCCAACCCGCTCAATGCCCATCGTGACGTCTCCCACAACGTTGCCACGGAAAAAACCAGCAAGGCCGCCAACGCCAGAGTGGGTTTCACAGCAGGAGCATGCCTTCCGCCGCGCCGGATGCCTGCGCATGCCCGAAATAGAGGATCGCGGCTAAGACTGCCACCATCGCGCCGATAGCCATCGCTCCCACTACGATTCGCCGCTGGAGGCGCTTCAGGTGGATCGTCCGGATGAGCATGTTTCCGAGCTGGAGGAATCGCATGTTGCAATCCTGACAGCGGCGCATCCGCCATCCACCAAGGGCGGCAGCATATTCGATCCACGAGCGCCGGCGAGAGAGTCGCAGCCGGGACGATCCGCACTTCATGCAGAGCGCCCGTTTCATAATGCAACTCCTACCGCCAGTCGTACTCCATCAACAGATTCGCGGACGCCCTCGGCGGCTTCCACCGCGCGCGCGAGCCGGAAATGGCCCGGGTCAACGAGGCGCGCCAACAGTTCCTTGCTCGGGTTGTAATCCGGAACAACATCCTTCAGTTCCAACACGAGCTTCAGAAGGTCGCGGCCTTCGCATGCCGCGCGTAGCGCGTTCAGGTGATATGCCATCCTTTCGTGCGGCAACGAAGCTCCAGAATAGATGCGAATCTTCTCGTGGGCGCCCTGGATGGTCTGCTCCTCCAGGTTGTGTAGTTCTTCGAAAAGCTTCTCGCCAGGGCGCACTCCAGTGAATTCGATGCGGATATCCTCATCTGGGGTTAAACCTGAGAGGGCCACCAACTGTCGTGCCAGATCGGCGATGCGCACCGGTTTGCCCATTTCGAGAATGAAAATCTCACCGCCCTTCGCCATCGAGGACGCTTCGAGCACCAACTGCGCTGCCTCGGGAATCGTCATGAAATAGCGCCGCATCTCCGGATGGGTCACGGTCACGGGCCCGCCGGCCGCAATCTGACGCTTGAAAATCGGGATCACGCTCCCGTTGCTGCCAAGCACGTTGCCGAAGCGCACGGAAGCGAACCGCGGTCCGCCGTTCTGCAGCGACCGGACAGTCAATTCGGCTACTCGTTTGGTGACGCCCATCATGTTGGTAGGGCGTACGGCTTTATCGGAAGAGATCATGACGAAATCCGCTACACCGAACTCCGCGGAAATCGCGGCGACGTTATAAGTTCCGAAGACGTTGTTCTCGATCGCTTCGAACACATGCGATTCCATCATGGGGACGTGCTTGTAGGCCGCCGCGTGATAGACGATCGATGGCCGATATCGCCGGAACACATCGCTCAAGCGATGGCGGTTCTGAATACTGCCGATTTCGGGATGAAACGCCAGGCCCGGATACAGGCGGAGCATTTCGTGCTCGATCTCGAAGAGCGCCGTCTCCGAGCAATCGAAGCCGACCAGCGCCGCCGGCTGAAACCGCGCGATCTGGCGGCACAACTCGGAACCGATGGAACCAGCCGCGCCCGTCACCAACACCACGCCGTTTTCGATCTTGCGCCGGATTCCTGTCCAATTGAGTTCCACCGCACTCCGGCCAAGCAAGTCCTCTAACGCCACGTCGCGAATCTGCGAAGTCGCGCGTCCGGCCGCCAACTCGACGAGAGAAGGCATAGTGTGGAACTCGATGCCGGCACGACGGCAGTTTTCAACAATGCGCGTGAATTGGGCGCCGCATGCGGAAGGCACGGCGATCAACGCCCCTTGCGCGCGGTGGGCGGCTGCCAACCGGGGAAGGTCCTCGCCGGCGCCATACACGGGCAGTCCATTGATCAGCATGCCGTGCTTTTCAATGTCGTCGTCGATGAATCCGCAGATCCGATAATGAAATGCGGGGTTCGAGCGCGCCTCATGTAAGAGCAAAGCGCCCGCAGCGCCTGCGCCGTAAATGAACGCCCGCTTCTGGACTGCCGAATGAGCGCGTGACGCCACCTCCAGCGTCAGGCGGGTTCCGGCTCGGATACCGATGGTGAAAACAATTGAGAGCAGTAGATCGATCGCCAAAGCTGAGCGTGGAAAAGGGGCGGGACACAATGTCAATATCACAACTGCGGATACAGCGCACGCGGCAACGTTCGCTCCCGCCACAAGCACCATGTCTCGCGCGGAGAAGTATCGCCAAACGCCGCGGCCCAGCCCCAAACTATGAAAGACCGCTGCCTTCGCTACGACCCAAATGGCTGTCGCCAGCCACATCGCACGGACCGTATCCGCCGGTACAGAGAACTCAAATCGCAGAAGAAATGCCGTTACGCCCGCCAGTGCGAAAAGCGCCAGTTGCGATAACCGGATGGCCCAGAGATATCCCCGCTTGCTGCGCAAGACGTTCGAGAGCGCCGCCGAGACGAGGTGAAAGAGTTTCATGTGAGACCGCCAGCCCTTTCATCGGCGGGCAACGGTTATGACTTTAGCCCCAGCCCGCATTTCCCACACGCTCTCTGCTGCGACGAGCGACAATGCCGCATCGACTTCGTTGTGCTTGGTCGTCGTGCTTAATGCAGTCGTCAAGTGAGCCTCCGCGCGCGGACTGGCGCGCGCCTCGTATCCACGGCCTTCTCACGCGCCTCGCGACGAAACTGTGTGAGACATACTGGCTAGCGCTCCCGGAGGCGGATAACAAAGCAGGGGCTCACGCCGCGCAGCCATGCGTAGCAATAGCCGATCGGCGCCTAACTCGCGCGCCAGAACTTCAACATGGCGCAACGCGGCCTCACGTGAAACGATAGCGAGCGCTGTGAGAGCGATCAGGCGAAGATCAAGCCACACGCTTTGCCTATCGATGCACAACAGCGCAAGACGGCTCTTCCACGGGCGAATGATCTGGTCGTAGAGCTGATCCGGGTTTGAGCTCCCCCCGAGAATATCGCCTTCGTCGGAAAATACGATCGACGCCAGATCCGTGATGCCCGGGCGCACCGAGAGGAGCCTTCGTTCCTCGCCGGTATAGAGATCGGCGTCCGCCTTGACTTGCGGACGCGGCCCGACCAAGCTCATGTCGCCCTTCAGTACGTTCCACAATTGAACTAGTTCATCGATCTTGTAAGCGCGCACGAACCGGCCTACGGGCGTGATTCGGTTGTCGGAAGCGGCTGTCGAGTTAACGCCTGTGCGATCGGCATGCACCACCATCGATCGGAATTTCACCATTTTGAAGGTGTTTCCGCCACGCGCCATGCGCCGCGCGACGTATAACGGCGAATGAAAATCGGAAAGCCAAATCGTGAGTGCGACGGCAACTAACAGCGGGCTGGCGAGAATGAGTCCGGCAAGCGAGACCGCAATATCGAGTGCGCGCTTCATCTATGCAACCTCCGGCAGCCGGCGGCCCGCTCGGACACGCTCGCTCACTACTTCCGCAATTGCTTCCGCATCCATGCCGTAGACCGACCGCAAGTACTGTTGCGAGCCAACCGCGGATGAAAAACACGAACGTAGACCGATGCGGGCGAAAAAACCAGGGGCCGCGGCGGCATCGAGCAAGGCTTCAGCGACGGCGCCTCCGAGGCCGCCGTCGATCGCATGCTCTTCGATGGTTACGATTCCTCCCGTCTGGTTGGCCGCCGCGACAATTGCATCCCGGTCGAGCGGTTTTATCGAGTGGACGCTCAGCACGCGCAAGGCGAATCCGCGCGCGCGAAGCGTTTCCGCGGCCTTCATGGCCTCACCCAAAATTCCACCGGTTGCAATCAATGTGGCTGCACTTCCATCGACGATGGTACGGGCGCGCCCCAAATGAAAGAGCTCGTCGAATCGATGCGATGGCGGGGCAATCGATTTGTCCAGCCGCAGGTAGGCCACGCCTTGCCGATCGACAATCGCGCGCGTCGCCTCCGCTGCTTCCCAGTTATCGCAAGGAGAAACCACCGTCGTGCCAGGCAATGCTCGCATGATCGCGAGATCTTCGGTGGCATGATGCGATGCGCCGACCGCGCCATAGCTCATCCCCCCGCCCACCGTGACGATCTTGACGTTGACGTTGTGATAGCAAGCGTCATTGCGAATCTGTTCGAGACAGCGCAGCGTGGGAAAGTTGCCAAGCGAGTACGTGAAAACGATCGCGCCCTCGAGCGCGAGGCCCGTAGCAACGGCAGTCATGTTCTGTTCGGCCACGCCTACGTTTAGAAACTGCTTGGGGAACCGCGTGGCGAATTCCTCTAACACTCCGAAGCCGAGGTCGGCCGTGATCAGCATCACATCGGGCCGCTCTGCGGCGATAGCCGTGAGTTCCCGAATGAAAACGTCCCTCATGCTACGGCCTCGAGTTCCGCAAGCGCCGCTTCCAACTCCGCGCCGGCCGGGATTCGATAATGCCAAAGCACTGAATTCCGCATGAAGGAAACGCCTTTGCCCTTCGTGGTGTGCGCAATTACGCAACTGGGGCGTCCCGGCGAAAACGAAATCGCGTTCAGAGCTTCGCAAAGAGCTTCGGGGTCGTGCCCGTTCACTTCGCGAACGGCCCATCCAAAGCTTCGCCACTTATCTGCGAACGGTTCCAGGCGGACTACATCGCCGACTGGCGCGATGCCCTGAAGCCGGTTGTAGTCGACGATGGCGGTAAGATTCCTCAGACGGTGATGCGCCGCGAACATGGCGGCTTCCCACACGGACCCCTCATCGCATTCACCATCGCTGAGCAGCACAAACACACGATGCGAGCGTTGAGCCAATCGAGCGGCGTAAGCCATGCCCGCGGCGACAGGGAGCCCGTGCCCCAGCGATCCCGTAGAAAGCTCTACGCCGGGGACTCTGTGTGACGCATGGCCGCAGAGATCCGAACCGTTCTGATAGTGGGTAGCCAATTTTTCCAGCGGGAAAAACTCGCGTTCGGCGAGCGCGGCGTAAAGGCCGGCGCACGCGTGACCCTTACTAAGAATGAACCGGTCGCGATCGGCCCAGCGTGGATTCCGAGGATCGACGCGTAGCACCCCTCCATAGAGAACGGCAAGGATATCGGCGCAGGAAAGAACCGAGCCCGCGTGCGACCCTCCACCCGATCCGCACATCCGGATGGCGTGGATTCGAATTCGGCGAGCGAGTTCGCGGATGGCGTTAGTATCCATAAAACTCGCGGATTACCTCACACACAAATTCCACATCGGCATTCGCCAGCGATAGGTTTAGAGGCAGCATAAGCAATCGCTTAAAAAGCGCGTCGGTGCGCGGCAGATTTTCCTCGAATCCAAGCTCTCGCAAATGATGGACAGCCTGTCCGCCCCACTGAATTAGGGTTCCGATGCCGCGCGATTTGAGGTATCGCTGCAGACCATCCCGCCGATCGGCTTCAATTTCATAATTCTGGTAGACGTCGAAATGGGCGAGGTCGCTATCGGGGGCGGGGGGAAGCATCAGCTCGGCCATATTGCGCAGGCCCGCGTCATACATCGCGGCTAACTCGCGGCGACGCTCAATCGCTTCTTCATAGCGCCGCAGTTGAGCGTCGAGAAACGCCGCCTGCAAATTGTCCAAGCGCGAGTTGAGCCCCCAGGAAACTATGCGGCCGTCGCCGTCACGGCCGTGGTCGCGCATTTGGCATACGCGGTCGCGCACGTAGTCGTCGTTGGCAATCACCGCGCCGCCATCACCGAAACATCCGAGGACCTTGGCCGGATAAAAGCTAATGGCCGACGCGATGCCAAAGGTTCCCGCGTAGCGGCCTTTGAACCTCGAGCCCAGCCCCTGTGCCGCGTCCTCCACCATGAGCAGCCCTTTGCGCGCGGCGAGCGCCGCTAGCGCATCCATATCGCACGTGCGTCCGTTCAACTGAGTCGGTATGATCGCGCGCGTGGCGGGAGTAATTGCGGCCTCCACGGCAAGGGGATCGATCAGGTGATCGGCGCCGCATTCCACGGGCACGGGGATTGCTCCCGCAAAGTGAATCGCGGCGGCGGTTGCAACCATCGTATGCGAGCTCAGGATCACCTCGTCTCCCGGTCCGACACCTGCCGCGCGGAGTGCGTAGAGCAATCCGTCGGTGGCATTACCAACGCCGATGGCATATCGGGCGCCCACGAATGCGGCCAGGTTTTCCTCGAAGCGCGCGAGGTGCTTCTGCATGATGAAGGCGCCGCTTCGGCCCACATCGCGAAATATGGCGACAAACTCTTCCTCGTGCGCTGTAAACACGCTTGGATAGTTGAAAAAGGGCACAGCGCGCGTTTCGGCCGCGATGAACGTGGATGTCATTGGCGTTCGCTTACGATCCTTTCGAAGTGGGATTCCATCGACGCGCAGACGGTATCTGCCATGAATTGTTCGCGGAATAACGCCGCCGAGGAACGACCCATGGCCGCCACACTGGCGCGATCGTGAGAGAGCGAGTACAGCAAATCGGCGAGGCCGCGCGCGTCTGACTCATCGTAGGACAGACCGCATCGGCGCTGTTCCAATAAGTCGGAGAGGACGCCACGCCGCGGGCTCGAAACGACCGGCAGGCCCGCGCTCATGTACTCGATGGCTTTGTTGTTGATCGATGAAAGAAAATCGTATCGGCCGGGCAATGGATCGAGCCCCGCGTGCGAGCGGCGCATGAGCGTGTAGATTGCGGCGCGATCCGCCCACCCGGGCAATATCACGTTCGCGAGTCCAGCGGCAGCGCGCCGGTACTCGTCAAGGCGTTCGCCATCGCCGCAAAGCACCAAGCGCACCAAAGCGCCGCGAGTTTCGAGCAGCCGCGCGGCATCAATGGCGTGCATGAGGTCCAGTTGGCGCGAAAGGCCGCCGAAATAGCAGACCGTGAATGGACCGCTTTCGTAAACGCCGAGTCGGTCCCAAGTCCTGTTGGCCGCGTGAATCGCTTCGGCCGTCGGTTCTTCCGCGGAGTAGGCGAGCGGGAAAGCACGGTCGAGCGGTGTTCGGCGGCGGCATCCGCGCTGCACTCCCCAATCGACGAAAGCGTCGGTAATTCCGGAGATAGCCGCCGCTTGTGAGCACGCGCGCCTCGCCTGGCGAAACATGGGATGCAGCAGCGCACGCGCAAGCGGACGAATCGCAACGGGCGCGGTGTCAACGAAAATATCCGGCCACATGTCGCGCATGTCCAGCACGACCGGTACGGCGTGCCGTGCGCCGAATTCCGCACAGGCGGAGGCGAGATCAATCGAGGGCAGCGCCGCAACGATCAGATCCGGCCGTGATCCGCGCCGGACGGCTTGTTCCGCTTCGCGGGCAAATTTTTCGGCGATCTCGGCGTGATCGCGCAAGCGTGCGAGCGAGATGTTACGCCGGTAACCGCGCCCGCGCAGCATTCGGATACGCAAATTGCCATCCAGATCTACCGTTTCATCGCGCACCGTGAGATGGCGTTTGCGAAAATGATCGAATGCCGAGGTCCACCACGTCGTTCGATGCCCGCGATTAGCGAGGAAGCGCGCGAAATACCCCGTGCGATGCAACCGGTCGGCGCATCCCGCCTCAAGCGGAACCGGCTCGCCGATAGTTGCCAACCAGATATTCATTTGGCGCCCGAATCGGCCGAAATAGACGGCGCTTTGTAGGCAGGCCCAATTACGCCGCGCGAGCGCTCTCCCTTGCCTGCCGCACTGTCCAGAAGGGCCAACTCTCCCAGTAGCCGAACCCCAAACCGCGATGTGCGATTGGCGGCGGTCTTCACGCGAAACCCCAAGTTGCGGCATACCGACAGAGATGGAGCGTTGTCCGCATGCGTGACGTACCAAAGGGTTCGCCCTTCTTTGGCCCATTCCGAAGCAGCATGCTGTAGCGCGTACGTCGCAATTCCCAGGCATCTATGATCCGTGTCGGTCCAGGTGGAACTGACCTGCAGATCGCTATCGCTCATGAACGGCCATCGAAAGTATTTCGGAACCAGGCACGTCCGATGCACGGGGTGTCCATTTCGCCGCACGATCAGCACCGTGTAGTGGCGGTTGCGAAAGATCCCGGAAAAATGGAGGAGCCACCAGAGAGCGAATTTTATTCCAAGTGTGGGAGGCAGAATGCGGCGCCAGGCAGGCGTCCATATCTCCATCGAATATCCCGATGGAAGCTGGCGCGGCCCACAATTCTCCGGTGAGGTCTGGCTTGCAATGTGCGCCGCGTCCGTCAATTGGAATACGAGGTAGAACATGGGGCCCTCCCGCCTGCAAATATGACTTTCATTGTTGAACTCCCGCAACCACGCGGATGGACTCGGTTGGCGAGCTCGGCAGAATCAGATTTCGGTAGTGCCGTTCCATCGTTTCCATTGCGGCCGCCCAGGAACCTCGGCGCTGGATGATTTCCCAATTCATCTCCGCAGCCTGGGCGCGGACGTCGGCGCGCTCCAGCGCCTGGATTGCCAAGCCTGCAAGGGTGCGAGGATCGTGCAGATCCGTCAGGAAGCCGTTTTCGCCGTGGCGAATCCATTCGCGGTTTGCCGGGATGTCCGTTGCTATGGGGAATGCGCCGCATGCCATCGCTTCGTTCAGCGAGATATTATTTCCATCGGATAGTGAGGTCGATACGAACAGGTCGGCGCCCGAAAGATAGCTCGCGATCTCGATTGGCCGTTTTCGTCCGAGAAACACGACGCGCCGCGCGAGATCCAGATCCCGGACGCGCGCCTGCAAGCGAACTCGTTCGGAGCCATCGCCGATGAGGAGCAACTTCACGTGCGGAACAGCGGCCGCAATGGCGGGTATCGCCTCGATCAACAGCCCGACATTGTAGATCGGCTCCAGATGCCGTGTACTCACGATGGTAGGATGGCCGCTCGGATCACCTCCACAGCCGGCGTGCGAATGAAATAGATTCGTATCGACGCCGAACGGAAGCGTCAGTATGCGTTCTTTTGGTACGCCGAGGCCATGGATTGCGCCCGTCATGTGGTCAGCCATGGAAGTGACCAGATCGGCGCGTCGCAGCGCGAACTGCACCAACCATCGCATCAGGCGCGAAGCCCGCGGCAGAATCAATACATCGCTGCCCCAGGCGGTGAGAGCGAGCGGCTGAAACCCGCTGAGGGCGGCGGTTAATCCATAGCCTCCGGCATAGTGCGCATGTACGACATCCGGCTTAATCTCGCGCAAGAGCCGACGCAGCCGGGGAACTGCAAGCAGGTACGCAACCCGCCCGCGAACGTTCGGATCGGGGCCGATCCAGCGTACGTCGACGCCATCGATTCTGGCGTTGGTCAGCGATGCAACGGTCACGTCGTGGCCGCGGCGGCCAAAATGGGATGCCCAACGCTCGGTGTGAATGCTGGCTGCATTGGCCAGGTAGCAGATTCTCATAAGGCGGCCTCGTAACATCGCAGTTTCATGGCCTCGAATAACATTTGTCCGGCCGAGGCAAGTTGGCGCCGCCGGAGGAAACGCAGCCCAGCCGACGCGCTGATACTCGCAAGTGCGCGCCGCGCCACGTCCGCAACAGCAGGATTTCGAGCGAGTGCGTCTTGCAGGATCGCACGCTTGCTGCGATAAGCCTCTAGAGGATCCGCCCGGCGGCTGGTGTTCTCTTCGTGGCTGCGAATCCTGGCCAAAGGCTCATCGATTAGCGCAATCTCATTGTGTTCCGCAAGGCGGAGCCATAGGTGCCAGTCTTCGCCTAACCGGCGTTCCCATCTCTCGTCGAAAAGCCCTGCGTCGAGCAGCGCCGTGCGCCTGACAACCGGCGTCGCCGAAGGAATGAAGCAGCGCAGCAGCAGATCGCGTAGAACTTCGCCTCTATGCAAACGAATCCGCTCGCCGACCCGGCAGATCTCCCGGCCGGTTGCTGAATTGAACACGCACGCATCGGAATAAATCCAGGCCGTCTGCGGGTTTCGTTCGAGGTACGCCGCCTGTTTTTCCAGTTTGGCGGGCATCCAAAGATCATCGGCATCCAGAAAAGCGACATAAGCGCCCCGCGCTACGCCTATTCCGACGTTTCGCGCGGCAGCCGCCCCACGATTGGGTTGCCGAAAGCGCCGCACGCCGTCGAAGCGACCCGCGATATCGAAGGAGCGATCTGTCGACCCATCGTCCACCACAATCATCTCGTAATCGCGGAACGTCTGCGCACGGACGCTTTCCAGAGTCTCGGTGAGATACTTCGCGGCGTTGTAGGCCGGAATTACGACGCTGATGAGCGGTTCATGCATAGACGGCCGCCCGGCGCGCCTGCATGTATTTGCGAATGGCCAGCACGGCCAATCCCAGCGGCAAAAGCGTGATCCATAGGATGCGGACATACGCGAACACGGGGTTGATGCCGCCGAAGAAACCGTCAATGGGCAAGGCCGTGGTGAAGGTGAGAACAATGATATCCACCGATTGGCGGCGCGCGCGATCGGCCCAGACGAAGAGCAGGCGCCACATCCATCCACTCAGCAACGGCGCTGCAGCGAGCCAGATCCAACCCCCTTCCCAATAGGCGTGCGCCGAGGCCAGAATGGGCCCCATGTCGTAGAAAGCGCTGTTGGGCTTCCCTTGCTGCACGCGATAAATTGCTGCGCCGAGATTGGTAGTGTCGGTGCTGCCTGCCACGGGTTTAGCGCTCCACCACATGCGCGGGATCGGCAGAACGGCCGCACCAAGAATGGGCATGTAAGATGCCGCCTCGCCGCGGTCGTAGAGGGCATAGAGGGCGGTGCTGTTACGGCCCCCTTCGGCGCGCACAGCCCAGGATTCGAGAAAGCCTACGGCGTCGGCGCCGGTGGCGATGGTATCGGGATCCGTGATGCCTCGGAGGAGGAACGGAATCATCTCGATACGCGAGGTGCCAAGAGGCGCGCCGATGCTGGCATAGCGCATCGTGGAGTGCAACCAAGGGAAGAGTGGAACTAGAAACAGGGTCAGCGCGCCCGCGGCCAACAGCAGGCGCTTACGGCCTATGTAGTATCCGCCGATGGCGACCATGCTCACCACCCAGACCATTCCCCCGCGTAACCCGTGCAGCATAGAAAAGACCAGTTCGCTGGCTAACACCGAAAACGCGATCCAGCGCATCGGCCGCGACAATGATCGGTCGGCCGCCACTATCGCCGCTGCGACGAAACCGGGCCATTGGACAAGCGTTATTCCCCACTCGAGCAGTTCATCCCAAAAATTGGTCTGGACTACGATCTGATAGTGGTGCGCCACATCCTGCGCGCTAAACACCGGCGAAAACAGCCGGCCGACATAAAGCAAGGCCGCGCCAACTACGAGCGCACAGACGAGAGCGTTGTCTTTCTCATAGGTTTGCGCGCGCACCGCGCGTTGTCTGCGGCCGGGAAGCAGCAGTACGGCGGCGAACAGTAGGACGAAGAGCGCTTCACCCGCGTAGACTCTGAGTAGTTGATCTGGAGTCACGCCGATTCCAGCCTCGATCTCGAATCCGGTGAAACAGGAGTACCACGCCGGAAGTGCGACGAGAGAAGTTTCGTGAATGAACGTGAGACCGATCACGATCGTTCGGAGACGGTTGCCGGCTTGCCATGAGCGATGGAGCAGGAGGCCCAGCGCGAACACTGGAACCGCGGCGCATGCTGCGATCAATAGTGCGGTGAATGCGTCCATACTAAGGTTCTAGAATCGTCGGCCCACCGGCGAAACTGTAGGGCGCGGCCTGGCGGGATTCCACCAGCGCGGAGGCTTTAGCCAAAGCCGGCGATTTGCTCCACGAAGGCGCGGCATGGCGGCGGTTGAGAAGTACGATCCACACAAGGTAGGCGAGCGAAAACGCGAGTTGCGCAGCCACGACTCCTTTGGTTCCGGCTGTCGCCGCGCCCACCGCAATTAGCGCCGCACCGCCGGCCGCAGTGACGATCTTGGGGGCGATCAGGCGCCGGGTATTCATGGCCATCATCGAATGGATCGCGCCGATTTGCCCGGCCGCGAAGAAGCCGCTAGCGAGAATGAGCGGGGTCACGAGCGCGGATTGGCCGCGGTAATCCGGGCCGAGCAGAAGCGCCAGTATCTTGTGCCCTCCCGCGGCGGAAGCTGCGGCGCCTGCGATAGTGGCGGCGACGGCGGCCACCAGCAGGCGATGGTTCCAGCGCTCGGCATCCCCGCCGCAGCCGGCTTTCGCAAAAAGGATCGGCGTCGCCACCTGGATGAGAAACTGCGTGAGCAGCGAGGCGGGATAATAGCCAAGCTGGTAAAGCGATTGGTAGAGTCCTGTTTGATATAGGCCCGAGTAGGCGCTGAGCGACCACCGGTCCGCTGAAGCCTGCACCCACGTAAACACGCCCCACGCGGAAAATGGCCAGGCATAGCGCGCCATGGTGCGAGCGAGCGATCCCGTTGAAGTCTCTGTCCCGACCCACTTCCCGTGCGCCAGCGTGCGCCATAAGAAGAACGATTGCGATGCGATTAGAACCGCATATCCGGCGGAATAGGCCCAGAGGGTGACCTCGCTCGACGCGCCCCAGGTTTTCGCTGCGGCTGCGACTAATGCCAGACGGAGCCATCCCCCCATCCCCTGATGAAGCGCTACTAACGCGCGTTGGCGGGCGGCGTTCTGGATGCCATCCAGCAGCGAACTGGCAGACGAAACCCACGCGTACACCCCGGCTGCCCACAGGTTCGGTATCCAGCAGGACGCGACTGCGGTAACGGCGGCGAGCGCTAGCGTCCCGATAGCGCAGAGCGCGCCGATACCGCGCACGTAGGCACGAATATTACAGCTATCCGACGACGGCGCATAGTAACGCACAGCGGCCATGGCGATGGGACCCAGCAGGCACTGCTGCGCGAGCGTTGCGACTGTAAGCGCGAGGCCAAATTTGCCGAAGGCTGCGGGGCGCAGAATTCCCGTAAGCACGCGAATGGTGGCGACGCTGGCGAGCGCGGCAACACCCTGTCCGGCGGCAATAAGGGCTGCTTCGGGAGCAAGTTGGCGGAAGGTCACCCGTGCGCCCCCGGCTTGCGGAACCAGTACATGCCACAGGCGTAGACATCTTCGCTGAAATCTGCCGGCGAGGCTCGCTCGACGAAGCGGCCGTCGTCGCGTACCCCCGAAAACTCCACTAATTCGAGATCTTCGAAGTAGGAGCGGATGGTCTCCGGCGCGTGGATACGGTGCGCGTTGAAGCAGGTGCGCTCAACGCCGACCGGCAGTCCGAAGAAAAGCGACCCGCCTGGGGCCAGCACGCGCATGAGTTCCCGTACGGCTTTGCGGGTTCCATCCGGGTCGAGCGCATCGCCGTATCGGCCCAGGCCAATGTGCTCCGCGACATGCAGGCAGGAAAGCGAGGTGAGGGAGTTATCGGCGAATGGAAGCGACGCAATATCGCCCGCCACTGAGTCCATGCCCTCGCAGCGCGCAGGGAGTGGGCGGTAATCGACAAAGCATGTAGGGATCACGGCGCCGAGCAGGTTGGGAAACTGAACGGCGGAGCCGATATCGACATGCGATCTCGGCGCCAGCGCCACAATGCGGCGCATAGCCCATCCATTGAGGAAGAAATAGTGCGCGTCGAACGGCGTGGTCGCGGTGCGATCGTGCAACTGCGGCATGGAATCGATGAAGCGCAATTGTTCGGCGCCAGGCATCGCACTGTAGCGGCGCCAATTGACGAGGAACCACGCGTATCCGGCAATGCCCTTGAAGAAGATACGGAGGTCGAGGATGTTTCGGGTCCAATGGTAGACGCAACGCAAGAAGCGGCGGCGCTTGCGCGGATTTTCGCGCGCCGCGCCGCGGATCGATTCGAGAGCCGCCGATTGAGCGAGAGCCGGTTGCATGGCGGGTTGCGCAATCGCCCCCTTCAGGCCGCCTTGTACTTTCCGTAATATTTGGGGTGATAGTAGTGGTAGTAGTAACTATCGCTCGTATCCGCGCGGACTTCATTCATCACGATGCCGATTACGTTCGCTCTAAGACGGTTGAGCGTAGCGATCGCGGAAGCCAAGGCCTTGCGGTTGGTCTGTCCGCTGCGCGCAACCAATAACACGCCATCCACAAGGGCCGACATTTGCAGCGGCTCGGGGAATCCGAGCAGCGGCGGCGAGTCGATAATAATGAGGTCGTAATCCTTGCGTGCGTCCTCCAGAATTTCGGCGAGCCCGACTCCGATTTGATCGCAGGCGCGGCGCGACGGAGGACCCGCGAGCAGCACATCGAGGCTTGGAGCCCCTTCCAGGTGGGAAATGGTTTCGCGCCACGCTAGTCCGCTGGTGAGCGCATCGGAGAGACCGACTGTTCCGGGAAGATCGAGCCGGCGATGCACGCTGGGACGGCGCAGATCGCCATCGATCAAGAGCGTTTTGTGGCCCTGCTGCGCGTGCGCCACGGCGAGGTTGGTGGCGATGGTCGATTTACCCTCGGAGGGCGCCGCGCTGGTGATCATCACCGTACGTAAACGGCGATCGAAATCGGCCAGAAGTATGGAATTGCGTAGGGTGCGAACGGCTTCATCGTAGCCGGAGACGGCGCCATCGCTGGGTCTCGCCAGCAGTAGCGCGCTGCCGTTCGAGGCGCGGGCTTCCTTCACGCCGGGCAGCGAGCCGACCACGTGCGTGTTCAAGGTACGGACCACTTGCTCGGGATCCCGCACGGTGCGGTCGAGCACGTCGGCGACAAGCGCAGCCGAGGTAGCAAGAAGGAGGGAGAATAACAATGCCAGAGCCAGATTGAGCTTGAGATTCGGGAAGACGGGGAGAAGCGCAGGCCGCGCGGAATCGGCGATTCGGATGGCGCTATTCTGAAATCCGGAATTAATCTCCGCCTCCTTGATTTTGGTCTCGAGTTCCTCGTACAAGCGCTTGTCGGCTTCCGCTTCGCGCTTGAGTTCGTCATAGCGGAAGGAGCGCGCGTTGAGGGCGTCGAACTCGCCTTTGGTTTCGGCCACGGCCTTCTTGAGCATGGCTTCGCGATTGAGCGCCTCGCGGTATTCCACTTCGACGCGGCGCATGACATTGGCCTTTGCCTCTTCGAATTGATGGGCGACTTCTTGCAACTGTGTCTGCGCCTTGTGGTACTCGGGGTGATTAACGCCATAGTGGGCTTGCGCCTGCGCGAACTTCTCGCGCGCATCGCCCAAGCGCTCTTCGATCTTCTTGAGTTCCTCGCCCTGGCTCGACGCCTGCGCGGATTCCATCGTGCCGCCACTTACGGATTCGAACGCCGCCTCTTGCTTCACGCGCTCGGTCTGAGCGGCGGTGTAATCGGTGTTGAGTTGCAGCAGGCGCGCGGAGAGTATGTTGGTTTTCTCCGCCGGGTTGATGACGTTAAGCTCTTTTTCAAACTGCGCCAGCGCCTCGCTCGAGCGTTCCATCTTGGCGCGCAGCTCTTCGAGTTGCTTTTCCATGAAAGTGGAGAGACTGGCGGAGGAGCGAAAACGGATGTTGTAGGTGTGCTCGACGTAGGAGCGCGCGATGGCATTGGCGGCATTGGCGGCCAATTCGGGGTCGGCAGAGCGGTAGCCGATAAGCAGCAAATAGGTATTGGGCGGCCGCGAAACCTTGAGGTTGCGCAGCGTAACGGGGGCCTGCTCGGCCCGCATCGGATCGGCCAAAGCGGTAGCGGCGTCGCGCAAATGGAACTGCTCGGCGACGGGCCGCAGAACAGCGTCCGATTGGATGAGTTTGATCTGCGTAGCAAGGAACTGATCCGCGTCGTTGACTGTGGATTGCGCCGCATCCTGGCCGACTACGCCCGCCGGGATGTGGCGGTCAATATCCACCGTCACGGTGGATTCAAAGATCGGCGTAAGACGCTTCGAGACGATGAGCGTCGCGATCATGCAGGCCAGCACGAAAGGAAGGATCTTCCATCGTTGACGGCGCAGCACCCAAAGGTAGTGCGACAGCGGCGTGGCGGATTCCTGCGCTTCCAGGTCGATGGTGACCGGCGCGGGGATTGGCTGCCACGCGGGAATCGGCGCCGCTGGCGGCGTGTATCGTTCGAGCGAGTGATCGGTAGTCATGAAAATTTATCGGATGGTGGTTAAAATCAACGCCGAGGTTGCGCCGCTGGCGAGTATCGTCTTCTCGATAGTGGCGAGAGTCGCTCGCATGCCGGTAGCGTCGGGTATGTAGAGAATGTCATTGGCCTCGAGCGGAACATCGGGGGTCTTCCGCTGCATCATTTTCTTCAGCTCGATGGCGATCTCGCGCTTGGCGCCGGAGGCATCACGGCGGTAGATGTAAGCCAGGCGGTTGGCATTCGGCTCCACGCCTTCGGCGTACGCCAATGCTTTGAGAACGGTAGCTTCGCTCTCGTCGCGCACGGTAAACGATCCGGGTTTTTTGACCCGGCCGACGATAACGACGCGGCCGGCCTCGGGTACGCGAATATCTTCGCCGCCGTTGAGCCGCACATTGAGTGCCGGGTTGGCGTCGTCGATAAGCGCTTTGACTGGAATGCGCTGCACGAGCGCGGGCTGCCCATCGGCGCGAGGGTGGCTCAAGAGGATTTCGCCGCCGGCTTCGGGCGATAAGCCCTCGGCACGAGCCAGAGCGTCGAGCAAAGTCACCTCGCCGGCCGCCTGGAAGACTACCGGCCGCTTCACTGCGCCGATGACGCTCACTGGGCGGCTGTGATATTCGGCCACAGCGACCGTCACGTACGGATCCGCAATCAACTGCGCGTCCTTAAGAGCGGCGGCGATGGCGGTTTCTAGCTCGGACGGAAGTAATCCCACGGCCTGCACCGGCTGCGTCAGCATCGGCAGACGGATAACGCCTTCCGGGCTCACACGCACGGAGCGCGTAAATTCGGGTGCGTCGTAGACGGCGACAGCAAGCAGATCGTTGGCGCCAATACGCTCGATGGGCAGATTTCCCGCGGGCTCCATCTGCGGCGCGGCCGCCGTCGTTTGTCCGTATGCCAAGCCACCTAGGGCCAGGACGAATGCGCAAAACTTCATGGGCCTTCTATCGGACGGACGAGGGGGCAACTTTATGCGGGGACGGCGGCCCTTGCCGAGTCTGCTGTGTTCAGCGGCCGCCGAGATCGCGTGCTAATTGAGTGAGATCCGCCGCCGAGGCATCGGAAACCGCCCACCACGTCATCCCCGCGCGGGTCCAACGCGCAAGATTGAATCCTTGCATCGATTCCACACGCAGCGCGCTATCGCCGTCCCGATCCGGCCAGGTGAATACATTTATGGTGTGCTGGCGGCGGCGGTAAATCAATGCCGCGACTGGCCGCCCATCCAGAAAATCCAGACGGCCACCCGCAAGCGGAAAGCCCTCCGCAGATAGGTCTTGCACGGATGGGGCGAAGTCAAGCTTGCCGGCGAACCAGGGTTTTACGGTGTGCTGATCCGTAGAAGCCACATCCATCAAATGATTCACCTGCAGCGACCGCACATGCGCGGCCACGACTTCGCGGTCCAGCTGCGAAGGTACCGGAGATCCCAGGCGCCATAGGACCACTCCCACAGCGGCGATCCCCGCCGCGACCGCCATCCAACGGTATGGCGTATGCCGGCGGGGCGCCGCGACTTTGCGCCGGAGCGACTCGGGCGCATCGAAATAGGGCGCCCGTGCGATGGCCGATCGCAGCGCGCGCCCGCGCTCCACGGCCGCCGCGCAAGGCCCGCAGTTCTCGACATGCGTTTCGAACTCGAGACTGCGCGCCAGATCGAGTTCAGAATCGAGATAGGCCTCCAGCAATCGCTCTAAGTCACTGCACTCCAACGCTCTTCTCCTTTATCGCCTCGCCCAGGCGCTTGCGTCCGCGAGCCAGGCGGGACATCACGGTTCCGATGGGCACGCCCGTCACTTGCGCGATCTCCCTGTACTGCATGCCTTCCAATTCGCGCAATACCAGCGCCTCGCGGTATTCGGCGGGGAGCGAAGCCAGGCCTTCCTGCACCATTTGCGCATCGGCGCGACGCAGTTGCTCCATCTCCGGACCGGGCGCGGGATCGGGCTTCCGGTCGAGTTCCTCGGGCGAAGCGAGCAGCGTGACGCGCCGATGCTTGCGGAGCCAGTCGTAACAGGTGTTTCGAACGATGGCCAGGAGCCACGCCCTGCCATTGGCGCCATGAAAGCCATCGAAGAACGTGAGCGCGCGGACACACGCGTCCTGCACCGCATCTTCGGCATCGGCCGCGCTGCCCGTCAACCATCGTGCCAAGTTGTAGGCGGCGTCCAGATGCGGAAGCATGGCATGCTCGAAACGCTCCCGCCGGCTCGGTTCCCGCATTTCCTTCGGTGAAATTTTTTAGCGCTTCCCACGCACTGTTTGAATCGGTTCTCTACTGAAGCATACCTATTGACTGAACGATTTATTCCCAGCAGTGCCCGTTTTAACAACCTCACCGTTGCGGAAGTGTTTTATTTGGACTAGAATCACTCCACCAGAAGGTGAGTAATGGAGAAAGTCGTTTTATAACGGGGGGAGACATGCGAGCCGGTCCCGTATTTGCCGTCAATCGTCATCATGGGAGGGTAGTGTACCCTCCGGGCCTTCCAGACTAGCGATGGGCCATCGCAGCGTACCGCGTTGGCGCACGCCGCGTCGGCGGAACCCAACAATTTTGCCGCTCAAGAGGCTTACGCCGAATTTCTCGGATCGCTACGGCGACGCGAATGCGCGCGAAGCCTACGGGCACGCCCTCGCCGCCGCCGAGCGCGCCAATGATAAGACGCAAACGGCCGAAGCGATCGCACGCCTGGCCGTGCTCGATCTGATCGCCGGCGACCGCGACGCCGCCGCCGCACATGCCGAGGCCTACCGCGGCGCCACCGGGAAAACGCTGTCCATCGGCAAGCCTGTCGCCTCCGAAGCCTGGCCCACTGCGCCCATTCCCGGGCCGATGCGCTCCTTCGCGCGCATGGCCGCCATTTCGCCCGATTCCAACCCGCGCGATGTCCTGCCCGCGCTGGCGCGCAACGTGGTCACCAACGGCTATCAGGCCTCGCACAGCAACGAAGCGCTGGAGCAGACCGAATACCTGAAGCTGGTCCACCGCTATCTCTCGCAGGCGCGCGAGCTGGAGAAGCTGGCCGGCGATAAGCAGATCATCGAAGTCGAGAACTGCGATTCGCCGAACGTGGCCGAACTGCTGCGCATCCTCGGGCTTCCGCATGCGCGGCGGCTGCGGATCGAAGTGGTGCTCGAAACCGTGAACGCCGCGCGCGCGTTCCTCACCACCGATTCCGGGTTTCCCGTCAACGAGCTGGAACAGGCGCTGCGCACCAACCGGCCCTTCACCTACGATTACCATCCGCCGCCGGTGCCCGTGCTGTTCGGCCCCGAATATTGGATGCGCGACGCCAAGGATAAGCGAGCCGGCCGACTTCATCGAAGCCTTCATCTCCGATCCCTCGATCTGCCGCCTGTACCTGGGCCTTTCCAAGCTGGACGCCGAGACCGCCGAAGCGCTGCGCAAGGCCGATACCTATCGCGCACTTGAAAGCTTACTCGCACGTGCTCGATTTCTTCGGCGGCATGTTCGAGATCCGCGACGGCAAAGCCGTGGTGCCCGGCGGCCAGCGCTCGGCCGCGGCCTGGGCCGAACTGGCGGGCGCGTCGCCTCGAACAAGGCGGCGAATTCTTCGACAAGCTGATGGCCAAGGACGATGGCTGGCTGGCCAGCCTCTACGACGCGCTGGCGCGCATCAGCGGCCCGGTGCAGCGACTATCTCACCGACCCCGCGCGCATGAAGCGCTTCTACACCGCGGTGCGCGGCCGCATCACCAGTCCGGGTCCGGCGCGTCCCGTGTTCCGCTCCAACACCGACATGATGCTGCTGACCACGCGGCTGCGGATCGATCCCGACGGCAAGCCGCATATCCCCGGCAGTCTGGAAGTCTGGAAGGAACTGTTCATCAACCACCCGCAGGGCAAGTACGACGGCAAGCTGACGCGCCTGGCCACCACCTGGAAAGAGCCGGACGACGTGCTGGAGGCGCTCTTCGCGCTCTGCCGCAAGGCGGTGGAAAACGAGCCGCTGAAGATCTTCATGGCGCATCACCGATCTCGACCGCAGCCGCGCGACGCCGCTCGACAGCGGCCACCGTGGACCGCCTGGCGCGCGATTATCCGCCGCTACGGCAGCCAGTACGCGGTCTTCAGCGAATCGCGCACGCTTGAGCGACCAATCCATCGTTCAGTTCCTCGATACGGCGGAGGCGATCAGCAAGATCCGCGATCCGCTGTTCCGCTCCGACGTGGCCGGATCGTTCCAGGCGCTGGTCGGCCTGTGGCAGATTCTGGTTCGCCAGCGCACCATTCCGGAGGACAAGGCGGATGCGGCGTTCTCCGGCATCGTCACGGCATTCGCTCACGGTGAAGACCGGATCGCGAGTTGTTCGACGCCGGCCGCAACGGGCGTGAAAACGCTGTTTGGCGGCAACGATTCCAGCGAGCGCGCAAACCAGCGCATGCTCGATCTGCTGGCCGGCGCCGACCGCTCCGACGACGTCGAAACGCGCGACGCGATGGAGCAGGATTCGTGCCGCATCCTGGACGCCCAGCGCATCATTTCGCTCGACACGCTGTTCGAACTCGCCGACCACATCGACTCGGAGAGCGGCAAAGCTCGATCGCGGCGCTGATCAAACAAGCTGGCGGCGCGCATCAGCGAGAGCCCATTCCGCGGCCGCCGCTGACGTCCAACGAAAAGAACGCGCTGGGCTTCGGCTATTGGACCGACCGGCACCTCGACGCGGAGCGCAAACTCAACATCCGCGCGTCCATCGAGACGGCCGCCGGCGATGCCGCGAAACTGAAGGACGTGCGCGGGCGAACTGGCGCCGCTTGCTGCGCGACACGCTGGTGGCCTTCAACTACGCCCACTACGCGCCGCCCGGAGCGCAGATTCTGTACACCAACCCGCTGTTCGTGCGCAGCCACGATTTCATCGGCGGCAGGGCACAGTCGCACACCTGGCGCACCACCGAGACTTACGGCACCGGCTGGCCTTCGAACGGCGGCGGCCGCCTGGTGGGCTCGCTCTCTCGCTGCCCTATGCGCTGGCCGAAGCCGAACAGAACTTCCTGGTTCCCACCCAGACCCAGGCGCTGATCTGGGGCGATCTGGTGCCGCAGATGATCCTCAGCGCCAAGATCCCGCGCTGGTGGAACGTCACGCCGGCGCAGATGCACTGGGTGGGGCTGCACCTGCGCTACGGCCGCGAACTGCTCGCCGAGGCGGCGCTCGATCCCGGCGCTGCGCGAGCAGGTGCTGGCCGCGCTTGGCGTAGCTCGCGGCGCCGGCGCGCACCGCGCAGGTCGGCCGCCTGATCGCGCAGGGCGAAGTAAAGGAGGCGCTCGACAGCGTGACGCCCTCGGAGCTGATTTCCGCTGGCGCGCGACGTGGGCGCCGCAGCGCGATCCCAAGGGTTCCTGCTTGCTGGCGCGAGATTCGCCAGCTCGACGGATCCCAAGAGTCAACTACGCTGCCATCTCCCGCGCGTTCGGCACTCCCAAGCCGACCCTGGCCAATTCCTATCGAGCCGGAGTTGCTGAACCTGCGCACGTTCCCCACCCTGATGGGCTATTCCAGCCGCATCATGGCGGAAAGCTGGGAATCGAACACGCTCTATTGGGCGGCGCTGGCGGACGAGATGAGCGTGCCGCCGTCGCAGCTCAACGTGCGGATCCCGGAATGGACCCAGAAGCTGGTGGAGCGGATTTTCGCCTCGCACCTGGAAGACTGGCCGGCGGTGTTGAAATCGCTGCGCATGGTGGGCGACGATGTACGGAAGGCGCACGCGCCGCCGCGGCCGAACGAAGGGGATGCATGCAGTAGGCGTAGATTACGTGACCGGGAAAACGACCATGAACATATCGCGACGAGGCTTTATCGGAGCAGGCGGTGCGGCGGAGCGTTGCTCACGCGCAGGATACGCCAGCACGCCATCTTCCGGGTGAAGGTGGACATGGTGGTGCTGAGCTTCCAGGTGACCGACAGCAAGAACCACTACGTCAACGGCCTCAAGCCCGCCGATTTCCGGATCTACGAAGACGGCATCCTGCAGAAGGTCTCCACCTTCGCGGAAGGCGCCAGCACGCCGCTGGCGGTGAACCCGACGGCTCGACGCATCCCCTGGTGGAAGCCGAAGAAGGACGAACTGCCCGGCATGGATCGCCCCGACGCCTTCGTGGGCACCAACGTCTTCGTTCTGTTCGACACCAGCAACTTCATGTACCGCGGCTTCGTCTACGCGGAGGACGCGATCGCCGATTTCGTGCGCGGCCTGGATCGCGCCGATTCGGTGGCGGTCTACACCTTCAGCCGCAATCTCTCGCGCGCCGCCACGCTGACGCGCGAGCACAGCGACGGCGATTCAGGGCCTGCGCAAGTCCGTGGCGGGCGACGATACGGCGCTCTACAACGCGCTGCTGCTGACTCTGCGCGATGCCGCCAAGGTTCCGGGCCGCAAAGTGGTGATCGTGTTCTCCAACGGCCCCGACAACGCCAGCATGGTGGCGCCCGACGACGTGCGCGCCGTGGCCGAAGACGAAGGCATTCCGATCTACGTGATCTCGACCAACGAGGTCAACAAGGATCCGATTTCGAGCGCCGTGTTCCGCCGCATCGCGACGCGCACCGGCGGCAAGGCCTACTTGGGCCAAGACCTGGCAGAAGCAGGTGGAGGCGTTCGAGGATATCCGCGAGGATCTGGGCAACTCCTACACCGTCACTTACTATCCGGCGCCGAATCCGAACGAGGGCTTCCGCAAGATCAACGTGGAAATGGTCAGCGATCCGGGGAAGAAGTTGCGCGTACATGCGCGTCCGGGATACCGGCCCACTAAGTCGTTTTGACGGCGCTCGGCCTCGCGGTTTGCGCCGTTTGGATCTATCTGTTGGCCTTTCGCGGGCGCTTCTGGCTCATGCGCGAGGAGCAGGCTCCCGTGCCCGCGGCGGCCTCGAGCGTGCGCGTGACCGCTGTGATTCCCGCGCGCAACGAAGCGGCGGTAGTGGGGCGGGCACTGGAATCGCTTGCGCGGCAACAGTTCTCTGGGATCGCGCAAATCATCCTGGTGGATGACGCGAGCGACGATGCCACAGCCGAGATCGCATTGCGCTACGCGACGGTGATCCGCGGCGCTCCGCTGCCGGAAGGCTGGACGGGTAAACTTTGGGCCGTCTCGCAGGGCATCGCGCATTCCGGCGCTCCCGACTATCTCTTACTCACCGATGCCGATATCGTTCACGCGCCTGAAAATCTGGCCGGATTAGTGGCGCGCGCGGAGAGCGAAGGCTACGATCTTGTTTCCTACATGGCGAAATTGCGGTGCCAGTCGCTCGCCGAGCGGGCGCTGATTCCGGCGTTCGTTTTCTTTTTCTTCCTGCTCTATCCGCCGGCATGGATTCGCGATCCGCGCCACGCCACGGCGGGCGCGGCGGGCGGCTGCATCCTGATTCGCCGTGAAATGCTGGAGCGCATCGGCGGCATCGTCTCCATTCGCGGCGAACTGATCGACGATTGCGCATTAGCGCGCGCCGTCAAACGCGCGGGAGGCCGAGTCTGGCTGGGGCCGAGCCGGTCTGCGCAGAGCATCCGCGAATACGGCACATTCGGCGAAGTGGCGCGGATGATTTCGCGAACAGCCTTCACGCAACTGCGCTACTCGACGGCGATTCTGGCGGGTACGGTCGTAGGCCTTGCGTTTGTCTACCTGCTGCCGCCGGTGCTGACTCTCATGGGCAATCTATGGGGAGCCGCCGCGTGGCTGATGATGTCTTGCGCGTATTTACCCGCAGTGCGTTACTACCGCCGAAGCCCGCTCTGGGCGCCTCTGCTGCCAGCCATAGCGGCGTTCTATATGGGATGCACCGTAGCTTCGGCAATCCAATACTGGCGCGGCGCAGGAGGAAATTGGAAGGGAAGATCGCAGGCGAGGCCGTAGCCCATCAGCCGAATCCATTGAGCAAGAAGCGAGATTTAGTGTTTTGTTTTATCGGCGTTTATCGGCGTTCATCGGCGGCTAATAAAATTCTTGAGAATTAACGCCTTAAAGCGCAGCTACATTATTAGCCGCCGATAAACGCCGATGAACGCCGATAACTTCGATGTGCTGACGGGAAGTGTTCTCAATGCCGTTTTTGAGGTCTCGAACACCCTCGGGGCGGGATTCCTCGAGAAGGTTTACGAACGTGCTCTTCTCACGGAACTCCAATTGCGCGGCATCCGTGCGACCGGGCAAGCCCCATGCTCAATAATCTACAAAGGCCGCCCAGCGGGAGAATATATCGCCGACATTCTCGTCGACGACGTGCTGGTAATCGAGCTGAAGTGTGTCGAGCGTCTCGCCAACGAACACACCGCGCAATGTCTCAATTACCTGAAAGCTTCGGGCCTGAGCGTATGTCTCTGAGTTAATTTCCAGAAGCCTAAAGTAGAGTGGAAACGCATCGTCCACAAGTTTCACGAATCACTTCTTGAGCCAAGCAATCTCGGCCTCGAGCTCAGCCTCCTCGAATGATGCCCCGCTAACCGGCAGTTCCACCAGCGCCGAATCCACCTTCCGCGCCTGCAACGCGAAATAGAATTCCCGCCCTTGCGTATCGCCCACCCGCGAGACGATCAGCGTTGGCGTTTTGAATCCCCCGGCGAAGTAGATCGGCGAATGTTGCCAGTATTGCGCGGGATCGTCCCATGGCAGCGCGCCCATTTCCGACGCCGCGCGGCCCAAACCATCCGGCGCAAGCGCAATCTCGGCGGCGCGATCGGCCACCGCATCCCTGAGCACCGCGGAAGCGAATCGATCGGAATGGCCCAGGATCCACGCCGCCACCAGTCCCCCGGAAAACGCGATCCGCCGTGTGTCGATATAGCCCTTCGCAACAGCGGCATCCACGCCGCGCAACAGGTCGTCCGCATCGTCGCCCGGGTTACGGGTCGGGAGTAAGTTGCCAAACTGCTCTCCATAACCTGGCGAACCCCGCGGGTTGACTAGTAACACCACGAATCCGGCGGCGGCGAAGATCTGCGCGCGCAGTTGAAACTCCTCGCCGTACATGCCGCGCGGCGAGTCCTTGATGTTGAGTAGCAGCGGATACTTTTCCGCCGCGTCGAATCCCGGTGGCTTCACTAACCAGGACTGGATCGCGTGTCCCGCGGAATCGTAACGCATCTCTTCCACAGCGCCGATTTCGCGCTCGGCGAGTAAGTGCTCGTTGGGAGAGTATAAGGTGATGACTCCACCCGGTAAATCGGCGGCGAATGAAATCACGTCGCCGGCTTCGTGCGCGCTGCTTCGGATGGCGGCGGCGCGACCATTATCCGCCAAGGAGAAATCGCGCAGCCGCTCGGCGCCTTTGGTGACCGGCCGCACCGTGCCATCGTTGCGCGCAGCATAGACGTGGGCGGCGCCCGAATCTTCGGCTAGGAAATACACGGTCCGCGAATCGGAGCTCCATTGCGGGCGGGAGACGTCACGGTCGAAGGCGCCGGTCAGTTGCTTTACGCGGCTGCCGTCGTGGTTCATCACGAAAAGATGGCGCACGTTGTAGCTTTGCGCGCGGCCGGCGGTGGATAGCCATGCGATGCGGCTGCCATCGGGGGAAGGCGTCGGCTGCTCGTCGTTCCCATCGGATTGGGTCAATTGCTTCATCGCTCCATCAGCTACGCGCACGCTGAAAATCGACGCGCCTTGCAAGGGATGCGCGGAATCCGCCGCGGCGGCGGCGCACAGGATAGTTTGGCCATCTGGCATCCAGGCAGGCTCTCCGATCCAATCCAGATCCCCGGTAGTGAGGCGTCGCGGCGCGCCACCGGAGGCCGCAACAACGAAGAGTTGAGCATGGCCCGCGGAGACGGCGTGCAGGAACGGCAGAATGTCGGGCGGAGCCCAGGTGGGGGAATTCTGCCTGGCATCTGCCGCTGCCAGAGCGGTGAAAGCGACCGCGTCGCCACGCGGAGAAAGAGCGATCGTAAGCGGAGCTTGCGTGACGCCGGATACCGGCGAATCCTGCGTCCCCTGGCGGATGCGAATCTCGGTCCGTCCCGCCCGGTTCGTAAGGTAAGCGAACCGTTGTTCCGCGCCCGGAGGGTCTGACTCCCAGCGCGGCGACCAATCCCGCCACGCGCCCTCGGTCAAGGCACGGCGCGAACGGCCGTCCGTGGAAACCAGCCAGAGATTCGATTGGACGTCGCCCGTGGCGCGATCACGTCGGGATTCCGCGTAAACTGCGGCCTTGCCGTCCGGCGCGATGCGCACCTCGGCGACTTCGCGCCAAGCGTGGAGGTCCGCCGCCTGAAAGGGTGTTCGCTGGGCGGACGCCGTGCTGAGGCATAACCACGCCAGTCCGAGAGGACGCAGCCATTTGATCGAATCCATGACGCTCATTCCAGGATGCGCCCTACCGACGGAAGTGGCAATGTCAAGTTTGTCCAGTTGGTCTTCGGTTGGTCGATAGCCCCATTTCGATTCGAGCCCCGAAGGGATCTGAAGTCCTTGTACCAATCCTGCAAACGGGGAAGATCGTGAAGAGTGATGTGGCGCTCCGCAACGCGACTAAGACGACCCGGCAAAGATGTTTCTTCTCAGAGTGCGCCCCGCACGAGGTGGTGCGCGTGTAGCCGAATGTCTCTGGGCCATTCACGAGTGAGTTCGTGAAACCGTTTCTTGTTGCGGGCGTATAGAGCCCGGGTCATCTCTTCATATCCAGGGAGATTCCCTGCCATAGCGGAAAGGAATCGGCCCGCAGATTCGATCGCTAAGCGGACTTGCTGCTCCCCCGGATTCCGCTTTCTTGCATCGTCAACCAACCTGCGGATCGCCCCCGACGCCCCGTTTGGTTGTTGCTCCAGCCATTCCCAATGCCGGGGCAACAACGATACTTCCCGCGCAATCACCCCGAGTTTCGGCCGGCCCGGCCCCAGCCGCACTGGGGACGGCCGATAGCGTGCCCGCACATCGGCTAGCGTTCCTCGCAGATCGAAATCTACCTGCGTCCCGGTTTGGTCGTCAAAAGTCAGGAATAAGGCTCCTGAATCGTCCTCAAAGCGGGATTTCAGCGCCGCGAGCACCTCGTCAAGGCTTCCGGACGCCAGTAGATTCGTGCCTAAGAAGGCAGTGTAGGTCTTGTCTTTATCCACAGCTCTATTTTACCCGGATAATATTCGGGGGGTCAATATCATCCGGGTAAAATTATGGGCCCTGAAGCAGAGGCAACTTACCAGCACGTCCATACGCCGAAACCTCGCGACGGGGATGTTGCGCTGATGAGGCGCCCGTTTCTCGATTGTTGGATATCTTCGGCGCGTCACGCCGAGAGCAACGCGAGGCCATCCACAAATGAGTAGTCGTCTCGATTGTTGGTGATGAGCGGGACGTGATAGTGCAGCGCGCTGGCCGCGATCCACGCGTCAGCCGTTTGGATCGGACGCCCCTTTCTCCTGGCGGCGAAAGCAACCTCGGCCCACTTGGCGCACAAATCGCGGCTCGCGGGCAGGACGGCGTATCTTGTCAGGTGCTGCGCAAGCGCGAGCTTACGCCCGCGGCCCCAGTTCCGTTCGAGCACCAACGGTCGAGTTCGGCGAGAGTCATGAACGAGATGCCCAGCAACCGGCCTTCGATGTGGGGCCGGTAGGCCATAGCGCGCGTGTCTCTCTTGAAAAGCATCGACACCACATCCGTGTCGACGATCGCGGCATTCATTGCCTGGGGACAGCGTCAGTTCCCTCGCTACGCCATTCCCGGAGGAGCGCAGAGAACCGCTCCACGGACTCGTCTTCGGCGGATGGCTCCCCAAGCAGGGTTTCGAAATCCTCAACCGCACCAACCCCCTGTTGAGCAGCCAGTTCCTCAAATGTAGACGGAACGGAGGTATGCTCCTGGAGGGATCCCGCTTGCTGTGACTTGTCGTCCACGAGTCCAGAATACCAGTCTCGCAGGCAGGCGAATCAGAGGCGCGGCATGTATCGTAATGCCACCCATTGGGCAAAGGCCTTCTGGCACAAAAGGCAATCCCGATCCCGCAATGCGCCTACTCTCGGACCGATTGCAATCCCGCCCCTTCCGCGATCTCGCGAGCCGCCCGCCTCGCCCGCGGGATATCCACCGAAGTAAACGTCAGCGGGCCGCACGCGGTGGAGATGATGTACTCCTCTACGCGATACGGAAACTGCCAGAATCCCCCCGTCGTGGCCGTACGCTTCTCCATCTGGATGCTCCTGACGTCCTGCCACGCGACACGAATCTCAGCCTCCCCCTCGAGGCGCAGGCGGATGCCGGTTTCGTCGATTTCGACAAGATTGGTCCGAAATGGGCGAATCCAGGCCTGGACGCCCAAAGCCATCCTCACCGCCGCGAAAGTGAGCAGGCCGGTCGCAAGCGTCACACCCGCGCGCCCGGCATCCCAGCCATGCAAAACGAAGCACTCAATGAACAATGCAACGGCGAGCAGCGCGGCCATCGACCAGAACGCGCCCAGCGTGAGGCGCCAGCCGGCCATGCGCAACTTGCCCCGGCGATACACCATGGCATCAGCTACTTTACTTGTTGTAGCGCCGTCCACTTCTCGCGGAGGACGACGTTCGGATCGAAATTGGGATCGTCGCTGAGCAGATATTCGCCGGCCGGGCTGGTCCAGGCGCGCCCGTAGCGATTGTCCAGTTCGATCGTCTCGCCGGTTGCGGGATTGCGATACGTCTCCACCCCGCGGGTCATTTGGCTGAAGTTCGCAGCGGTTTCATCCTGCACTTTCTGCCGCTGTTGCCAACCGTCCGTGATTATCTTACTCACCTCTGCGTTGTTTTTGGTGATAATGGCGGAACGGTCGTGCGCGCCCTTCTGCTCCTCGGCAGCCACGTTTGTCATCGCCCGTGATACGCGAGCCTGCCAGGCGGGATCCACTCGGATCGTAGAGAGGAGCATGCGGAAGAGCTTCTCCGACGCCTGCAACTGCCCGCGAGGCGCCCGCAGCGCAAACAGAATCTACGCCGTCACAGGCGCCGAATACCTGCCGCAGCAAATCGTGAACGGCTGGGCGGGGGAGGCGAAGGACTTTGACCTCGCGGCCAACAAGTGCAAGGAAGACCGCATCTGCGGCCACTACACCCAAATCGTGTGGCGTAGAACTAAACAGGTCGGTTGCGCGGTAGCGCGTGGCGGCAACCGCGAGGTGTGGGTCTGCGAATATTCTCCGCGCGGGAACCATGCCGGGATGCGGCCATACGAACTCGATTTACTCGACCGCTAATTGGCGTACTCGCTCGGGATCTTCGCCCAACCATTCGGGATGCTCCGCGGTGGAATCGTGATGCTGCGAGGTCTTGAATAGCTCATAGGTTCCTTTGGCGCCCGCTTCGGCTGTTTTCGACAATAACTCTTCCTTCTCCGCTTCGGTCATCGGCTGGAAATTGCGGGCTACAGCCAATGCCTGGTCCAATAACTCGGATTTGCCAATTCCCGTAATTACCACCGATGTCGGCAGGCTGAGCGCGTAATTCAGGCACTCGCGCGGAGTCACTACGCCGCTCTTGAGCAGCACGCCGTCCGCCATGCTTTTCATGCCAAGGACGCCGATGCCGGCCTCCACCAGCTTCGGCAACACGAGCTTTCCAAAACTGCGAAAATGCGCATCCATTGGGTTCAGCGGCATCTGGACTGCGTCGAAACGAAAGCCATGCCGCGCCGCTGTCTCCAGCATATAGAGGTGGATATGTGGGTCCTTATGACCCGTGAATCCGATGTAGCGGATCTTCCCCTCGCGCTGCGCCTTAAGAAAGGTTTGCATAGCGCCGTCTTCCTCGAAGATTCGGTCGGCATCTTCGAAGCGGATTACTTCGTGGTGCTGAAGTAAGTCGATATGTCCGCAATCGAGGCGGTTTAGCGATTCGTCGAGCTGTTTGGCCGCCTCCTTTTTCGAGCGCCCATCGATCTTGGTCATCACGAATGCCTTCTCGCGGTAACCTCCCTTAAGCGCCTTGCCCACGCGGGTTTCGCTTTCGCCGCCATTGTAATCCCACGAGTTATCGAGGAAAGTAATGCCATTGTCGATAGCCCTCTGGATAAGCTCCACCGCTTCCTTCGTAGATAGCTTTCGTGAGCCGATATGGAAACCGCCAAGTCCGATCATGGAGACCATTGCTCCGGTGGAACCGAGTTGGCGCTGCGGCACGGATTGTGAATTTGCGGCCATGTGTTTCTCCTTTCGAAACATCGTTACGTGGGCAATTCTGACGCCGGTGTCACCGTTTCCACTGCAGCGCGATGACGCCGGGGTGGGCAGACAGGCGTTTGGCGAGTGGCGGCGCGTCGTGCGTATCGCGGCGGGTGCGCCAGTGCAGTTCAAAAGTCCATCGGCGGTTGCTGCGGCGGTTGCTCCATTCCGTGGAGCAGGCGGCGACGTGGAACCCTTCGGCCGCCAGCGTCGCGCTGAGATCCTCGCCGGAGATGCTGCCTGCCTCGGCGGTGAGAGTGAGAATGGCGCGGCAATCGCGGCTGGAATGGTGTTCGATCCATTTGAAGCCCCAGAGGACCAGAAGGGCAAGACCGACCGCAGCCGCACCTAGCGAAAGTTGGCCGCCGCCGAAGCACAGCCCGATCACGGTGACGAACCATATCGTCGCGGCCGTCGTTACGCCGCGTACCGTGTCGCCCTTCTTCATGATGGCGCCGGCGCCGATGAACCCAATGCCGGAAAGTATACCGAGGGGAAGCCGCATCAGATCCAGCACGACAAAGGAATCTGGAGCTTTGCCAATCTGTGGCAGAAGAAGATTGGCCTGGATCATCGCCACCGAGGCGGCTAGCGCGACCAGCGTCGTGGTGCGTAGGCCGGCCGGTTGCCGGCGGCGTTCGCGGTTGACGCCGATCAGCGCCCCGGCGAGCACGCTGAGCGCCAGGCGAATCGCGATATCTTGCCACGAAAGCTCAAGCGGCATCGGCATCCGTATTCAAAGTACAGCGCCCCTGAACTTGCCGCAGTCGCCGCGTGCACGTTGCATTACTTCCGTTCTGCGGAGCCGTGCGCGATCACACAGCGGGCAGCATGGCGGCCCGATTCGATTGCGCCATGGACGGTCGCGCCGTGTCCCGACGTGTTTGCCGCCTCGCCGGCGAAGTACAATGTCTCGTCGACAGGCTGAGCGAGAGCGGCGCGCGCCTCCAGCTTTCCGACAGGTACGTAACTGTATGCGCCGCGGGAAAAGGGATCCGCATACCAATCGTGGAAATACGCAGCCGCAATCTGCGGCAATTGGCATCCCGCGATCCGGTGCAGGGATTCCACCGCTCTGCCGATAATCGCTTCCCGGGACTGGCCGAGCAGAATCTCAGCCTTTGACCCCGCGCTCCATCCCGTAATAATGGGCGCGCCCTCAGGCGAGGCGCTCCACCAAGTGGGAAACACAGGCTCATCGGAGAGCAGGAAGCCGGGACGAACAAACCCTGGCGCGTGCTCGAAGCGCAGCGTGATGCGCATGGCTTGTCCGAAGACGAGCGAGCGCGCCGCCTCCATCGCTTCCGCCGGCTCAGGATCGAATTGGATCGCGCCCGCTTGCAGCACGCCCAGGGAAACCGTCACGATCAGGCGTTTAGCTGTGAGCGTGTCTCTGGAGCCATCGATCGCCGAACGGAACTGAACCGTAGCCTCGCCGCGCTTCCATGCGATGCGTTCCGCTATGGTGTTCAAACGCAACTCGGCTCCCGCCGGCATGAGCGCGCGTGCCACCGAATCGTAGCCCTGCGCCAGATGAAAGGCACGGTCGCCCTCAATTGCTTCCGCCGCCCTTGAATCCTGCGCGAGAGAGTGGATGCCGACAATCTCTGCGCGCGCGGCGTTGAAGCCTTCCACATAGCTCGTGGCGGAACGTTTGGCCCGGTCGTCGAATGAAGCAGTCGCCGCGAAGTCGGTGAAGCTCATGTCGGGCCCATCCTCCGCGGCCTCTTCCATCGTCGAGAGCAGACGCCACATGCCGCCATCGTCGGGTTTTGTTGTTTCCTCGCCGGGACGATGGATTTCGTGCACGCGCTCGACCACCGGCAAACCGGCTTCTTCTATCAAGTTGAAGATCTCACGCGGCCGGCCGTGAACGAATTCCGCCCCCAGTTCTATGGCTGCGGGCGAGAGTGGATCGTGTACCGTGTAGATGCGGCCGCCGACGCGGTCGCGCGCTTCGATGCACGCGACTCGCAGGCTAGCGCCATGCACTTCGCGTAGCGCCGCCAGCCCGGCGGCGCCCGCGCCAATGATCAGAGCGTCGTAGGCCACGTCTCTAGCTCTACCACGCCAAGGCTATACCAGTTCGCGCACCTTCCCGCCCACGATGCTCTTTACGATTTCGGCCGCGTCCTTTTCGCCGCGCACCAGCGCTTCCGCCAAATGCAGCGCCTGCTTCGCTTTGATCTTCGCGGGAAGCGGGGGCGTGTTCGGGTCCACTACGGCCTCGATTACCACCGGACCATCCGTCGCAAGAGCCTGATCTAAAATCGCGCCGCAGCGCTTGGGGTCGTCGATCACGAAACTCGATGCGCCGAAGCCGCGCGCGACCGCCGCGAAATCGATGGGCTGCAGATCGCAGACATACTCCGGGTTGCCCAGAAAAACCATCTGCTCCCAGCGGATCTGACCCAGCGTATTGTTCTTGATGATGACGATCTTTATGGGGAGCTTGTATTTCACGCACGTGGCCAACTCGCCCATCAGCATCGTGAATCCGCCGTCTCCCACGAATGCGACTACTTGACGGGTCGGATGGGCAATCTGCGCGGCGATGGCATAGGGAAGCCCGCACGCCATCGTCGCCAGGTTGCCGGAGCAGGAGTGCAACTGGCCCCGCTTGGCTGGAATCTGGCGCGCCCAAAACGTGGTGATGGTGCCGGAATCGCTAGTGACGATCGCCTCCGCGGACAGGCGCTTGCCCAACTCATAGGCGACAACGTCTGGCTTCAAAGGCATGCTTGCATCCGTTCCGCGCGTAGTCATCAGCTCGCGCCATTCCTTCATCGAGTCCTGCGCCTTTTTGAGGAAGCTGCGGTCCTCGTTTCGCTGTAGCAGCGGGATCAGCGCGCGCAACGTAGTGGCGCAATCGCCTACCAGCCCCACTTCTACCGGAAAGCGCTGGCCGATGCGCACAGGGTCGATATCGATCTGCACGGCGCGCGCCTTTCCCGGTTTCGGATAAAACTCAATGTAGGGGAAAGCCGCGCCCGCGATGAGCAGCATGTCGCAGGCTGCGAGCGCATCCTGCGAGGGCTCGGTGCCTAGCAGACCGATGCCGCCCGTGGTGTACGGGCTGTCGTCCGACACGCAAGCCTTGCCAAGCAGCGCTTTGATGATGGGCGCCCCTAGAATCTCTGCCACCTGCTCGAGTTCATCCCCGGCGTTCAAGGCCCCGCGTCCCGCTAAAATGGCCACCTTCTTTCCGGCCTTGAGCACCTGCGCTGCCTGCTGGAGTTCATCTAGGGCCGGAATGTGCGCGCCACGGGCATAGACATTGGAGACATGGCTCGCGCGGTTGCGCTCCGAGCGTTCATCGTCCTCGAGTTTCTGTTCCTGAAGATCGACGGGCATCGTGATATGCGCCACGCCGCGACGCGCCAGAGCGGTGCGGCAGGCCTGCTCGGCCACGTTCTGCATGTGCGCCGCGCCCATGACCCGCTCATTGTAGACGCAAACGTCCATGTAGAGCTTGTCAAGAGCCACGTCCTGCTGAGTTTGCGTTCCGATGAGGTCATGGAATTGCATGCCGGTAATGGCGATCACGGGCTGGCCATCCATCTTGGCGTCGTAGAGGCCATTGAGCAGATGAATGCCGCCGGGGCCGGAGGTTGCGATGCAGGCGCCCAGTTTGCCCGTGAACTTGGCCCAGGCGCAGGCCATGAAGGCCGCCGATTCCTCGTGCCGCACTTGAATGAATCGGATGCGCTCGCGGTTCTGCCGTAATGCTTCGATAATGCCATTGACGCCGTCGCCCGGGATTCCGAAGATTGTATCCACTCCCCACTCGAGCAATGTCTCGACCAGGATTTCCCCCGCATTTTTCGCCACGTTAATGTCCTCAAGTCCAGTTTCGGGGTGGAGCGGGGAGCAAGTCTGTTGCTGAAAGAACAGTTGAGGCGCAGGAGTGTTAAGGTGCACCAATCGCCGTGAAACGCTACACTGCCATAAGCGGGGTGCACATGAGGACGATTCTGCTGACGATGCTCCTTGCCTGCGCGGCGCAGGCTCAAACCACGAACGCAAAGACCTGGAACCGGGAATCCGCGGCTGCCTATCTCGATGGCCGCATGGCATGGTGGGCGGCATGGCCTTCGGCGATGCGCGACCACCAGACATTCTGCGTATCCTGTCACACGTCGCTGCCCTATGCCCTGGCGCGGCCGGCGTTGCGCGGGCCGTTGCATGAACAGTCGGCATCGCCCGCCGAGCGCACCTTCCTCGACAACATTGCCAAGCGGGTGTCGATTTGGGATGAGGCGCAACCCTTTTATAGCGATGCGAAAAACGGCGCTCCGAAATCGGCCGAGGCGCGCGCGACCGAAGCCGTGATGAACGCGCTGATTCTCGCGCGCTACGATGAGCCCAAAGCCAAAGACGCGGTACGCAACATGTGGGCGCTGCAACTGAAGACCGGCGAAAAGGCCGGCTCCTGGACCTGGCTCAACTTCCACAACGAGCCTTGGGAAGCAGACGATTCCGCCTTCTGGGGCGCGTCCCTGGGCGCATTAGCGGCGGGCGCGGCGCCGGATCCCGAATATCGCGAGAACGTAGCGCTGCTCGCCGGATATCTGCAGCGCGAGCAGCAGACGCAATCCACCCTGAATCGCGCGGTGGCTCTTTGGGCCTCGGGCAAGTTACCGCAGTTGCTTACAGCCGATCAACGCGCCAGCATCGCGGAAGAAATCCTTGCCAAACAGCGCGAAGATGGCGGGTGGAGCGAAGCGTCGCTGGTGTTGAAGGATTGGAAACGCAAGGACGGCACGGCGATGGACGAGGCGAGCGACGGCTACGGAACCGGCCTGATGGTGGTGGCGTTGCGCGAGTCCGGAGTGGCATCGGCGCAGCCGCGAATCGCCAAAGGGATCGCCTGGCTCGAGCACAACCAGGACGCCGGCGGTGCATGGCTGGCCACTTCGATGAACAAGAAGCGCGACCCGGCGTCCGACGCTGGCCGCTTCATGAGCGATGCGGCTACGGCTTACGCGGTGCTGGCGCTCGGCAGTTCACCGGCGCGCTAGAACCAGCGGCTCATGATCACCTTCTGTTCGGTATAGAAGGCGATGCCGTCTTTACCGTGAGCGTGCAGGTCGCCGAAGAAAGAGTTCTTCCATCCGGCGAAGGGGAAGAATGCCATCGGCGCGGCGACGCCGACGTTGACGCCCACCATTCCGGCTTCGACACGCGACGAGTATTCGCGAGCAGATTTGCCGTTGTTGGTGAAGATGGAGCTGGCATTGCCGAAGGGCGAACGGTTCACCAAATCGATCGCCTGATCGAGGGTGTCAACGCGGATTACCGACAGCACCGGGCCGAAGATCTCATCGCGCGCGATGGTCATTTCGGGAGTGACGTTGTCGAAGATGGTAGGTCCGAGAAAGAAGCCGCCATTTTCGGTTTTGAGGCTGCGGCCGTCACACAGCGGCGTCGCGCCTTCGGCAATGCCTTTCTCGACATATCCCGCGACCCGTTTGCAATGGTCGGCAGTTACGAGCGGACCCATTTCGACGCCGTCCTTCGAGCCATCGCCGACGGCCATGGAGTTGGTGCGCTTGACCAACAGATCGAGCAAAGGTCCAGCGGCATCACCGACCGGAACCAACACGCTTCCCGCGAGGCATCGCTCGCCCGCGGCGCCGAATGCGGATCCGATGATCGCTTCGACAGTCTTGGGCATATCGGCATCGGCCATGACGACGAGGTGATTTTTGGCGCCGCCGAGCGCCTGCACGCGCTTGCCTTCGGCGGCGGCAGTGGTGTAGATATACTTCGCGACCGGCGTCGAGCCGACGAACGAGACAGCCTTCACCAGCGGATGATGCAGTAGAGCATCCACAGCGACTTTATCGCCGTGAATCAGGTTCATTACCCCAGCCGGTAATCCGGCTTCGTGCAAGAGTTCGATGATGCGAGTCGGCGTCAGAGGGACTTTCTCCGACGGTTTCAGAACAAAGGTGTTGCCGCAGGCGATGGCGAAGGGATACATCCAAAGGGGCACCATTGCCGGGAAGTTGAAGGGCGTGATGCCGGCGCAGACGCCGATGGGCTGACGGATGGTTTTGCAATCGATACCGGAGGCGATGTCGTTGAGCGAATCGCCCATCATCAGACTGGGCATGCCGCACGCGACTTCGATCATCTGGATGGTACGGCGCACTTCCATGCGGGAATCGTCGCCGGTCTTACCGTTCTCGCTGGTCAGAATCGTCGCGACTTCGGTGGCATGCCGTTCCAGCAGCGTCTTGAAGCGATAGAGGGGCTGGACGCGATCGACTACGGGCACGTCGCGCCACTTGAGGAACGCATCGTGGGCGTTGCGAACGGCGCGATCGACATCGGCTTCTGTGGCGTACGGCGTCACGGCCATGGTCTTGCCAGTGGCAGGATTGATCACCGGGTGCAATGCACGGCCCTGCGGCGTCTCCCATTTCCCATCGATATAGAACGCGGTTGTGGTAACTGCGGTATCGGTAGCGGTCATCGTGTCCCTCCTAAATCCCGAGCTTCGCTCTTCGAACCAGCTCTTCCATGCCCTGTTTCGTGCCGGGCTTATGATTCTTCAGCGGCAGAATGCGCTCGTGGATCGCATCCAGCAACCACGCGGGCTGCGGAAAGAACAAGGCTTCCAACTCGGCGGCGGGGGTGATCCAGTTGCGCGAGCCCAAGCACCACCGGCGGCGCATCGAGATCGTCGAAGCAAAGTTGCGTCAGGTTGGCCGCGACGGTCTGCATCACCGATCCGCGCTCGACCGCGTCCGCAAGCCAGCAGCACCTTGCCGGTCTTGCGCACGGATTCCACCAGCGGATGCGTAATTCAGCGGAATTGCCGAGCGCAGATCGATCACTTCGGCCGACAGGCCGAAGCGCGACTTGCAGCTCGTCGGCCGCCGCGATGGCGGTGTAGAGCGCAGGGCCGAGAGTAATCGATGGTCAGATCCTTGCCGGCGCGTTTGACCGACGGCTCGCACAAATCGATCTCGTAGTAGCCTTCGGGCACGCCCTCCTCCACGAACATCTCGCCGAAATCGTAGACCTTCTGGCTTTCGAAGAAGATCACCGGATCGGTGCCGGCGAGCGCGGCATTCATCATTCCCTTGGCGTCGTAGGGCGTCACCGGATAGACGACCTTCAGGCCGGGGATATGGTGCACCAGCGCCGTCCAATCCTGCGAATGCTGCGCGCCGTACTTGGAGCCGACCGAGATCCGCAGCACCACCGGCATGGTCAGCTGCCCGGCCGACATGGCTTGCCACTTCGAAAGCTGGTTGAAGATTTCGTCGCCCGCGCGGCCCATGAAATCGGCATACATCAGCTCGGCGACGGCGCGGCCGCCTTCGAGCGCATAGCCCACGGCCGCGCCGACGATGGCGGCTTCGGAGATCGGCGAGTTGAACAGGCGGTGATACGGCAGCGCTTCGGTCAGGCCGCGATAGACGGCGAACGCGCCGCCCCAATCGCGGTTCTCTTCGCCGAAGGCGATCATGGTCGGGTCGATGGAGAAGCGGTGCAGCATCGCCTCGAAGATGCGCGTCGCGCACGTTGTACGCCTTCATCTTCGGGACCGGCTTGCCTTCGAACTGTGGGCGTGCGGATCTTGCCCGCGAATCTGCTGCACGCGCGGATTCTCCGTGAGATCCTGCAGAAATTCCGGCGGCGCGATCGTCGAACTTTTCCACGCGCCGGTTGGAGAACATGACCTCGCCGACCAGCTCGGAATCCGGCGTCACGCGCGGGCTGGCTTCCAGATCGATGGCCAGCTGGAACATGTCGAAGACGGCGGCTTCGACGTACGCCGCGCGCGCTGTCCAGCTTGTCCTTCGGTGACCGACGCCGCTCTCGATCAGCTTGTTGCGGAAGGCCGCGAATGGAGTCGGCCTGCTGCCAGCGCTCGATCTCTTCCTTCGAGCGGTAGCTGGAGGCGTCGGAGGGCGAGTGGCCGCTGAAGCGGTAGGTAACCGTGTCGAGCAGCACCGGACCGCGGCCTTCGAGCAGCAGCTGCTTCTTGCGGCGGAAGGCGTCGATGACCGGCAGCGGATCGTAGCCGTTGACGCGCTCGGCGTGCATCTGCTCGGGATTGACGCCCGCGCCGATGCGCGCGATGAACTGCACGCCCATCGTCTCGCCCACCGGCTGGCCGCCCATGCCGTAGAAGTTGTTCATGCAGTTGAACATGATCGGCAGGCCGCCGCCCAGCGATTCGTCCCACAGCTTGCGGTACTGGTCCATGGCGGAGAAGGTGATGCCTTCCCACACCGGGCCGCAGCCGAACGAGGCATCGCCGATGTTGGCGACCACGATGCCGGGCTTGCGGTTGACGCGCTTGAACAGGGCCGCGCCCGGCGCGATGGAGCCCGAGCCGCCGACGATGGCGTTATTGGGATAGATGCCGAAGGGCGCGAAGAACGCGTGCATCGAGCCGCCCAGGCCGCGGTTGAAGCCGGTCTCGCGCGCGAAGATTTCGCTATAGGCGCCGTAGATGAAGAAGCGCAGCGCCAGGCCGCGGACGGATCCCGTTGTAGCCCTGCTCGACCGGGCGCGAGGAGGGCGCCGTCGCGGTAGGACTGCATGATCTCGAGCAGCTGCTCGTCGCTGAGCTGGCGGATGGCGGAGAATCCCTTGGCCAGAATCTCGCCGTGGCTGCGGTGCGAGCCGAAGATGTGGTCGTCGGGCGTGAGGGAGAACGCCATGCCGACGGCCGCGGCTTCCTGCCCGATCGATAGGTGCGCCGGGCCGGCGTGATTGTACGCGACGCCCTTGTAGACGCCCTTAGTCTTGATCTCGTTGAGAATCGGTTTCGAATTCGCGAATGGCGCACATGTCCTGCCAGATGTCCAGGAAATCTTCAGTGGAGAAATCTGCGAGCTCTTCCTCGATGGTTTTCGAGTAGGCGTTGACCGGGATATCACGAAAGGAGATGGCTTCGCTGGCGAAGACTTTTTCCGGCTCGATGACGATCGATTTGGGCATTAGGCCTGGCTCCTGGTCACATTCCGCATAGGGACTCCACGTTTTCGATATACCCTGCCAGCACTTTCAGGAAACGGGCGCCGGGCGCGCCATCGATCACCTGATGATCGCAGGTTAGCGATAAGCCGATGGCATCGAGAAATTCGACCTGGCCGTTCCGCCGCACGGGCTTGAGCTGGATCGCATCCGACTCCCAGAATCGCCACTTGCGGCGGATTGAGCAGCGGCGTGAAGGCTTCGATGCCCAGGCCGCCAAGATTGCTGATGGTGAAAGTGGCGCCGGAGAGATCGTCGGGCGCGATGGTTCCCGCAACAGCTTGCGCGGCCAGATCCTTCATGCGCGCCGCCAATTCGTCGAGGCAAAGGTGCTCGGCGCCGGTCACAACGGGGACCAGCAGCCCGCGCGGCGTGTCGCAGGCAAACCCAGATTGATGTCGGAGTGCTTGCGGATTCTGCCATCGACGAATTCGGCGTTGAGAGACGGGACTTCGAGCAGCGCCTCAAGCGTGCAGAAGGCGACCAGGTCGTTGATGTTGAATCTGATGGCCGGCGCGTTTGAAACGGGCGCGCAGCGGCGAGCACGCCGGTGGCGTCGGCGGAGGCGTGCAGCGTGTACTGCGCGGTGGAGGCTAACGATTCGCGCATGCGGCGCGCGATTTTTTCGCGGATCTTGCGAGACGGCGGCGCCGGAATTGTAGAGAGTGCGGAGGTCTCGCTCGAGTATGCGGCCGCCGGGGCCGGAGCCGGCGACTGCCGACGGGTGAAAGTTGTGATCGCGGGCGAATCTGCGGGCGCGGGGGCTGAGGGGCGCGGCATGATGCCCGTTTACAACTCCGTTCCCTAGCGGTCGCGGCTCGGTTGTGCGGGATCTGAACGGGTTGAGCAGGTAGCTTCAGGCGCAGGCGGGTGCGCAGGCCGGGAGGCCTGCGCCACGTAAGGCCGTCGTACGATTCGCCGGGCTCGCCGATCACGAAGAGGCGGGTGAAGACCGGGGCCAGCGCGCCTTCGTCAAGAAGGTCGCGATCAGCGTGCCGCCGACGGGCGCGGCAACTTCAAAGGTGGCTTTGTCGGTTTCGATCTCCGCGACCATGTCTCCCGTCGACGACCGTGTCGCCCGGGCGCTTACACCAGCGCGCGACGATGCACTCTTCAACGGTATTGCCGAGCTTCGGTACTTCGACGGGCGTCGCCATTTAACGGTAGCTTTCCATCGGCTTCCATCCGGATTCGCAGAACTGGCTGAGGGTCCGCTGGGTTAAGCCGAAGGCCATGAAATCGTCCGGACGCATGCCATCCGGCTCGTAGGAACGGACGAACTCCGGCATCGGCAGAGCAGTCGATCGATGACATCGGGCGGAACCGGCCGGCCGATGCGTTCTTCGCGCGGCAGATCCTGCGTAACAAACGGTTCCTGATAAGTGGGATGGATGGACATGACCAGATCGGCGCCGGCTAACTCCGTCAGATGATATTCGCCGCGCAGGGCTGCTACTAGCAGGACGGCATCGTATCCTCGCTCCTGGTAGAGCGAGTAGGCGCGCTTGGTCACCGCGAGACCGGCCTGGCGGATATCGGATTCCTCGACCGGCGCCTGGTTATCGTGCGCCACCTCGCGAAGGTAATCGTCCAGGCGCCCGATCATGATCACGGCGAAACATTTGCCCGGCTCGATGTTGTTGGCTTGCGCGCGGCGGATTCCGGCGCGATGCCGCTCGGCGATGGCGATCACCTGCGGGACGGTGAAGCTGACGGTGGCGGTGACGGTGATTCCTTCCGCCGCGCACTCCTCCAGCACATCCAGGCCTGCGCCGGTGGCCGGCAGTTTCACCGCGATATTCGGAGCCCAGGCGTGGAGACGCCTCGCCATGGCCAACATGCATTCGCGGTCGCCGGCGCGCACGGGATTCACTTGGGCGCAGACGAAGCCGGAGCGCCGGTCGCTCGCCGCATGTTCGGCGGCGAACTTCGCGGCGGCTTTGGTGACGGCAATGCGCATGAGGGCTTCGGCCTTTTGCTCGGCGGCGAGGTTGTGCGCGTGCACGGCGTCGATTTCGGAGGCCCAGTGATCCCGATGAGTTTTTAAGGCCACACTGGCGAGCACGGGGTTGGTGGTTGCGCCCACAGCGCCGCGTTGGAGACCGAGATCTAACTCGGCCGCCGCCGCTGAATCATGCCACCATTTGGTGGGAGTATTTTCAAGGACCCAATTGAGGTAAGTGTCATTCACGAGCTTGTCCTGCGCGCAAAATGCATTGCGTATGGCGCAACGGGCTTATTTTCTATGCGATGCGAATGTAGCATGGGCTTTGAGTAGGAGTCAAGCATGGTGGGCGCGCCGTTTGGGAGCGCCTTTTTAACGCAGAGACGCCGAGGCGCAGACATAAGCAGAGATAAGCGCGGATTCTTGCAAGGGGCCGGAGTTGTAGCATGGCGGGGGGCTTTGCGCGGGTCGGGATGGACAGGCCGGAGGCCTATCCTACGAGCACACGTGGAGTGAGCGATGTTCATACCTGGTTTTGATCGAGGGGGTTTTTCATCGTTAGGCGGCGATGGGAGTCTTATTGCGGCCGTGGCGGCGGTCGAAATGGTAGGTGCGCGCAGCGCTGAGACGGTTTTCGCGGTCCCGGCGGCGGGCGATTTCAGAAGTTGAAAAAACGAAGCCACCGTGGTCAGCGGCGGGCTTGAAGTCCTCGCCTGGCTCGTAGGTTTCGCCTTTGCTCTCCCCCGCGTGTCCGACTAGGATTTCGGCTTCCTCGACGGCGTGTTCTTGCTTGGCTTTACGCGCCTCCTGGCGGGCTGAGAGCCGGGCTTCATCCTTCTCCACCGCCCGGCGAAGCCTTCCCTCATAGGTGGAGATGAGCGATATCTCATGCGCATGTTCCAAAAACGTCCGTGACGCCGAGAGGGCCGTATCCACCTCCGGATGTCCGGATTCGATTTCGTCAACGTGCTCCCGGAACCCGTCCGCCCAGATCCCGCCTTCGATCGATCTCGCGCGCTCAAGTGTGTACATATTTTCTGAAATGGATTTGGCCAAAAACCCTTCGATGGGGCCGACGGGGGGCGATCTCCTCGCGGATCTCGCTGCAAAATAACTTGAACGCCGAGAGTTCTTCCGGAGTTGAACAGACTATCTGTCCGTTCAAACCGTTCCTATAAGCGTTCAAGCTGGAGCGCTGGCGGCCCGCCTCGGTGCGCGGCCCCGTAGAATGGGCAGACTTTCCGCGGTTTCGTTGCGCGATCTGTTCGTCTGTCACGTGGTTCTCTTTCCGGAGAGGCGAAAGCTCTCTCCCCAATTCCAGAGTACCGGAGCGGAACAAAGAGCCGCCGTGGCGGAAGTTAGTATGTAACTTGTTATGTGGGAAATACAAATTTTCGAAGTTCTGTGACTCGTATTTTAGGGTGCAAGCAAAGTACACGCCTCCGCCCGGCTGCGCCTCCAGTGCTAGTCGTCTGTCTTATGGGTGATGTGATCGGTGAGAGCTACTGGATTGGCCGACTTGAACTTTAGCAAAACCGTTCCGGGAATACCCAGAGTTGAGCGGGATGTAGCAGCACAGTGTGGTGGCATCGCAGCGCGATGCCCGAAGCACGTTCTTCACGGAACCAGGTCCGATCTCAATTCTCGTGGCATTTTAGATCGGCCTAAGTCATTTGGAAAGGAGAGTGCAACGGATACGTTCCCCTGAGCCACAAGTTCGAGGCTTGCGGTGCTAATGACGGAATCTGAAATGAGTTTTCCATAGGTGTTCTTTCACGGGCAAAATTCCGGCGAGCCGTGTGTAGCGATCCATCGATGAAGGCGGTGTGGTCTGAACAAATCCTCTGCGCTGTTGCTGGTTGTCTTGTTTCCGTTGAGGGCGGCGGATTTCGTGCTTGCAGGCAGGCTCGAAGTCGCGACGCCAACCTCGATCTCGATCCGAATGGCCGACGGCCGCGCGGTGGATGCCGCTCTTCCAACCGGGATCGCAATTCCCTATAACGCCGCCGATCAGGTGGAGGTCACCTGCGTACCGATCAAAACCGTTTACGATGCGAAAGCCGGGCTTCACTATCACTTGCGGGTTAAGAGCGTCCGGCGGGTCCGGACCGCCTCGCCTGAGGAGCGCACCGAGGTGATGGCGCTGCTCTCCTGGCAACCGGGAGAGAATCTGTTGTATCGGCCGGCGCCGATCACGAAACGTTCTCCGTCTGAGTTGGAACGCCTGCGCCAAGTCAACCTCGAATACCTCTCGAAGCTGCCGAATTTTGTGGCCGACGAAACAGCACGGCGCTATTGGAGCGATAGCGCCGAGAAGCCATGGCGGCTCTACGACACCGTCGAGGACGAGATCACGTTCAAGGGATCTCAACTCGATCACCAGAACATCCGCCGGAACGGCAAACCGTTTCACCGCCCTTTTGGCCAACTTGGCCGTACGGTGTGGGGAGGCGTCGGCTTCGGAGTGGAGCTCCGAGCCCTATTCGACCTCAAATGTCCCACCAACATCGACTTCGGCGGTACCGACACGGCCGGTGCTGCTGAACTGCCGGTATATCTGTTTCGCTCACCCGCGGAAGGATGCTTCACTTCAAACACCGTGGACGGCCGGGACTACAATCCCGCCCGGACCGGCCGCTTTCTGGTCGACGCCGGGCGCGGAAACGTGGTTCGATATCAGGAAGAAGCAGCCGGTTATCCAGCGAATTTCGGGTTGGAGCGTACTACCGTGAAGCAATCGTGGGATTACGTGAAAATTGGGGATGCAACCTATCTGCTACCGGTATCGTTCGAATTCGTGGGCCGACGGTCGGATGGAGAAGCCACGAGGGTGAGCGTCGAGTATAAGAATCACCGCCACTTCGAAGCTGCCGCCAGTGTCACATTCGGGAAAGACCAGTAGAGCTCGGTAGGCCCCACCGGTTTCCACGAAGCTGGGCAGATCGTTTTCTATCCCTCCATGTGTGAGGCTGGCCGACTGCCGCAATCTCAGGATTATTGTGAAGTCTTCGTCGTCGAACGCGCAACGCCGTGGAACTGATCACGATTCTAAACGCTGACAGTACGATTTCAATCTCAATCTCGATTGGGACCATGCGGACTTCGTTGCCGGAGCCGATCCGAACGCCGCACCCAGTTCTGTACTGGGTGTCTCTGTCGAGACGGCGCTCAAAGGCAGGATTCGTCTGCGCGCGCAGATTTGGAAGCCACCACCCGGCTGGGAGGCAACGACTACGCCAGGCCGATCCCTTGCTGACGATCTCTTGTCGTACGGCCGCCGCCCTTCACCCTTTCCCCACTCCCGTCACCCTCCGCATCACGCCATCCAATCCCTCGCCGAATCTCTCGAACACTCCGTGCCCCCGCAAATAGGTCAGGACCTGTTCGTTCGTGCCGCCGCGCGTCGCGTGCTGCGTTGCCAACTCCTCAAAGCTGCTTCCCCGCCGTTCGGTGGCCGTCTCCGCCAGTCCCAAGAAAATCCGCGCCACGTAGTCGCGCGCCTCTTGTGCCGCGATTCCCTGCCGGGTCAGCCATCCCGCCGCCCCGCCCGCGAATGCGAAGTAGGCCGCCATCGTCGCCGTTACGGTGCATAAGGCATCGAACTCGCGCTCCGTATCCACCGCAAAGGCCTCGCCCAGTAGCCCGAATAACTTCACTGTTAACCCATCGCGCGGATAAATCGCCGTCGGACTCCCTCTCCGCGCCGCCGAGGGCAGCGGCACGGCCCGCGTGATCTTCGCCGCAGGCGCAACCAGTCCCAACAGCCTTGCCACCGGGAATCCCGAGACTACACTGACCACGTTTTGATCGGCGCTAAAGCGCAGTTCTTTCAAAACCTCTTCGGCAATCTGTGGCCTCACGGCAATCACCACCGTCTCACACGCGTCGACCACCGCCTGGTTCGACGACGCGATCGCTACGCTTGGAAACCGCCGCGCCAAGTCCGCAGCTACCGCCCCATTGCGCGGAGACAACACCATCGCGTATTCGTCTTTCGTGGCGCTCAGCCCCGTCACCATCGCGGACGTAATCGTGCCCGTTCCCAGAAATCCCAATCTAATAGACATCTCCCGATTTTCCCAGACCGGACCACGTCCGCAACGTCCGGAGTTGTCAGTCGCTTCGGATATGAGCAAAGATGTTTTCGAGGCCCACATTCAGCAAGGGTTGTGCATTGGTGTTTTGATCGAGGGGTTGTTCATCGTTAGGCGGCGATGGGAGCCTTATGGCGGTCCCCCGCGAAGGCCTTTCTCAAACAATGGTCAGGCCTTCTGACGCGCGGAGCGAGAAGTGTGCAAAAAAACGGCGGGTGACTCCTTGGCGCACCGGTGTGTCCAGCCAAGACCCGAGTTGGTGGACCCGGTCTGGTTTTCCCGCCCCTGAATTAAGGAAACGCTCTATTCTGATAAGAGAGAATTGGCTCATGGATACAAAACTCGATAATAAATCTGAAAAATGCCCGTTTACGGGCGGCGCGCGCCGGCGATCGAACCGCGATTGGTGGCCGGAGGGGCTGGACATCTCCGTTCTTCATCGGAACTCCGGCTTGTCCGACCCTATGGGCGAGGCATTCGACTACGCCAAGGAGTTCAAAAGTCTTGACCTCGACGCGGTCATCAAGGACCTGCATACCCTGATGACAGACTCGCAGGATTGGTGGCCGGCCGATTTCGGCCACTATGGCGGCTTGATGATCCGCATGGCCTGGCACAGCGCCGGGACGTATCGCATCTACTGACGGCCGTGGCGGGGCTGGCGCGGGTCAGCAGCGCTTCGCGCCTTTGAATAGCTGGCCGGACAACGCAAACCTGGATAAGGCGCGCCGCCTGCTTTGGCCCATCAAGCAGAAATATGGAGAGAAGATCTCCTGGGCCGACCTGATGGTTCTCGCCGGCAACGTCGCGATGGAATCGATGGGCTTCAAGACCTTCGGCTTCGGTGGCGGACGCGCCGACGTGTGGGAGCCCGAGGAGCTTTACTGGGGTCCCGAAGGGACATGGCTGGGTGACGAACGGTATAGCGGCGAGCGTCAACTGGCGGAGCCACTCGGCGCGGTTCAGATGGGCCTGATCTACGTGAACCCGGAAGGCCCGAACGGCAACCCGGACCCCGTCGCGGCAGCCAAGGATATTCGCGAGACGTTCTTCCGCATGGCCATGAACGACGAAGAGACTGTCGCGCTAATCGCCGGCGGCCACAGTTTTGGCAAGACGCATGGCGCCGGTGACCCGTCCCTCGTTGGACCGGAGCCGGAAAGCGGCGCTCTGGAAGACCAGGGCCTGGGGTGGAAGAGCAAGTACGGAACAGGATTCGGCGCCGATGCTATTACCGGCGGTCCGGAAGTCACTTGGACGCAGACTCCAACGAAGTGGAGCAACCTGTTCTTCAAGAACCTGTTCGAAAACGAGTGGGAGTTGACAACGAGTCCGGCGGGAGCGAAACAGTGGCAGGCCAAGAATGGGCAGCCGTCCATTCCGGACCCGTTCGATAAGACAAAGAAGCGCAAGCCGACCATGCTGACCACGGATCTCGCGCTACGTCTCGATCCGGCATATGAGAAGGTCTCGCGGCGCTTCTACGAAAACCCGGATCAGTTCGCCGATGCATTCGCCCGCGCCTGGTTCAAGCTCACGCACCGCGACATGGGCCCGATTGTGCGTTATCTCGGCCCGCTCGTGCCGAAGGAAACTCTGATCTGGCAGGACCCGATCCCTCCGGTAGACCATCCGCTGATCGATGAAAACGATGCTGCTGCGTTGAAGGCAAAGATCCTCGCCTCCGGGCTTTCGATCTCCGATCTCGTTTCGACCGCGTGGGCATCGGCATCGACATTCCGAGGCTCCGACAAACGCGGCGGCGCAAACGGCGGGCGCATCCGCCTCGCGCCGCAGAAGGATTGGGACGTCAACCAGCCAAAGCAGCTTGCGAAGGTGCTTGACAAGCTCGAAACGATCCGCAAGGAATTCGGCAAAAAGGTCTCACTTGCCGATCTGATCGTTCTGGGGGGCGACGCCGCAATCGAAAAGGCCGCAAAGGACGCCGGCGTCGAAGTGAAAGTACCCTTCACGCCGGGACGCATGGACGCGTCGCAGGAACAAACCGACGTCTCGTCTTTCGCCCCTCTCGAGCCGCGGGCCGATGGCTTCCGCAATTACATTGGCGGCAAAACCCAATTCATGATGCCGGAGGAGGCGTTGGTGGATCGCGCGCAGCTGCTGAGGCTGACCGGTCCGGAAATGACGGTTCTGGTCGGCGGTCTACGGGTGCTTGGGGCGACTACAGGCGGTTCCAGGCACGGCGTCTTCACTGCGACGCCGGGGATTTTGACGAATGACTTCTTTGTGAACCTGTTGGATATGGGCACGCAATGGCAACCGGCCAACGGTGAAGAAGGCGTCTATGAGGGCCGCGACCGCAAGACCAACGCTCTCAAGTGGACCGGAACACGAGTAGACCTGATCTTCGGTTCGCATTCGCAACTGCGAGCTTTCGGCGAGGTCTATGCATGCGCGGGATCAAAGAAGAAGTTCGTGAATGATTTCGCGGCGGCCTGGACCAAGGTGATGAACCTGGATCGCTTCGATCTTAGCTGATTGGGCTTCGGCATATCTATCCACTAAACTCGTGAGCTTTCTTTTGTGGCGGCCAGAGCTAGCAACCCTGGACGTCCACAAAAGGAAGCCGGCAGCTCACTTGCGAGCGGCGAGAGGTTCAATTCCCACGAATCGCAGTTGCTGTTTTTTTTAGCGTCTGGAGGTGCGAAGGAGAGCCTGCCCCTCCCGCGATTCCAGTTGGCTGGAGTTACGCGAAACCCCAATACCGGCGAACCATGACAGTTTACGAGAGATAATTAAAAGGACACGCGAATCGATATTTTAGGGCCATTAGTTTGAAATATTAGGAATAATATTAGTGCTTCTATGATCTTTCCCGCAATTGTGGGGTCGACGATCGTCTCTAGAATAAAAAGACAGAATCAAGCAAGGGAAAAAGTGCATGTCGCAATCGGAAACCTCGGCGGAAGCGGATTGTCCTGGAATTGCCATCGTTGGCGGAGGCTGTAGTGGCCTTTTGGTGGCCGTTCAACTATTGAAACTCCGCTATCGGGGCCGCATTACCATCATTGAGCCCAAGTCGAAGTTGGGACGCGGGTTAGCCTATTCAACCCAGTTCGACGAGCACCTTCTCAATATTCCCGCCGGGAAGATGAGCGCTCTGTGCGACGCCCCCGATCATTTCCTGCGGTGGCTCAAGACCCACGGATTTGCCGGCGCCACGGCGGCCACTTTCGCGCCCAGGCGGGTTTACGGAGAGTACCTCGAGGACGTCCTCAATGTGGAGACGCGGGCCGGAGACGGCGGCTGCGTCCACCACATCTGCACGGAGGTATCGGATATCGCCGCCGATGGCGGCGGCGTGCATCTGACGCTTAGCGACGGGTCGACGCTGCGGGCGGAAAGGGTAGTGCTCGCTTTGGGGAATCCGGCCTCGTGCCAACACCCCGGCCCCTGGGCACAGAGTCTTGACGGCCGATGGCAACCCTCGCCATGGATTGGGGATGCCCTTCGCGTCCGCTTCGCAGGGGAGCGCATCCTGCTTTTAGGAATGGGCTTGACCGCGGTCGATTCCGTGATGGCTTTGCAAAGCCAGGCACTGCCTTGCCAGATTTACATGATCTCTCGCCGCGGAATTCAGCCCCAAGTCCACAATCTCCCGCTTTCCACCTCCATGCCCCCCATTTTCGAGGAGTGTGGCAGCCTCCGGACAATGTTTCGAGAGCTACGCGCTCAAATTGAAGTCATGGGTGAAGAGGATCTCTGCTGGCGGGCCGCAATCGATTCCTTGCGCCCGGTCTCCAACGATATGTGGCGAGGCCTTTCCGTCGGCGATCAAAAAAGGTTCCTGCGCCATTTGAAGACCTATTGGGAGGCTCACCGGCACCGCATGGCGCCCGAAATCCGCCAGCGCATGGACCAATACCGGGCAGAGGGCAAAGTGCACGCAATTGCGGGACGCCTGCGCGACACGTCCACCCACGGCACAGCCATTCAAGCTCGGATCGCCCTGAGGCGAGGAGGCGAGCAACTGTTGGAGGTAGACCGCATCGTCAGTTGCACAGGCATACAGGAAAACTATAGAGAGAGCCCACGCGGCCTGATCCGGCGGCTGATAGACAAGGGCCTCGCCAGCGCAAACGACATGGGTACCGGCTTTCGCGCGGATCGCCACGGCGCCCTGATCGATGCCGAGATGCACGCGTCATCCACTCTCTTCACGTTAGGGCCTCCGCGGCTTGGGGAGGTGTTTGAAACCACCGCAGTTCCCGAGATTCGCGCGCAGGCCAAGGAACTCGCGGATCACCTCACCCATGCCGCGTTACAGTAAGCGCAACTGAAAGGCAGCCCTTCACTCCTTCGGCCCAATCCCCAGCGTCTTCATCTTGCGGTAGAGATTGCTCCGCTCCAGGCCCAGCAGTTCCGCCGTCCGCGTGACGTTGCCGCTGGTTTCCTCGAGCTTCTTCAGGATGTACTCGCGCTCGGCGGCTTCGCGCACGTCCTGCAGACTGCCGAAGCGGCCGGCGCGGTCGGGCTGGCGGCGCGGCGCGGCCAGCGGGATGTGGCGCGCGTCCACGCGCACCTGCGGGTTCAGGATGACGATGCGCTCGATCAGGTTGCGCAGCTCGCGCACGTTGCCCGGCCAGTGGTATTCGGCCAGCACGTCGATAGGCCTCGGGCGTCAGTTCCTTGGGCTTGCGTCCGTAGGCGGTGGTGAATTCGCGCAGGAAGTGATCGGCCAGCAGCGGGATGTCTTCGCGGCGCTCGCGCAGCGGCGGCACGGAAAAGGGAATCACGTTCAGGCGGTAGAACAGGTCTTCGCGGAAATTGCCGCGCTCGATTTCGTCCTCGAGGTTCTTGTTGGTGGACGCCACGACGCGCACGTCCACATTGTACCGATTCCGCGGCGCCCAGCGGCTCGAAACGCTGCTCTTCCAGCGCGCGCAGCACTTTGGCTTGCGTGCGCAGGCTCATGTCGCCGACTTCGTCGAGGAACAGCGTGCCGCGCATCGGCCTTCTGAAACTTGCCGGCTTTGGCTTCGTGGGCGCCGGGGAATCCGCCTTTGACGTGGCCGAACAGCTCGCTCTCGATCAGCTCCTCGGGAATGGCGGCGCAGTTGACTTCCACGAAGGGCTCGGCCGCGCGCGGGCTCATGCGCGTGCAGCGCGTGTGCGACCAGTTCCTTGCCGGCGCCGCTCTCGCCATAGATCAGTACGCGGCCGTTGGTTGCCGCCATGAGCGCAAGCTGCTGGCGCAGGGCTTTCATGGGGACGCTCTCGCCGATGATGCGGTAGCGCGAGCTGGAATCGGCCTTGAGGCGGCTGTTCTCGATGGCGAGGCTGCGGTGGGTCAGCGCGTTCTTGACCGCGACGCGCTACCTTTTCGATGGAGAGCGGCTTCTCGAGAAAATCGAACGCGCCCAGCTTGGTCGCTTTGACGGCAGTCTCGATGTTGCCGTGGCCGGAAATGACCACCACGGCCGGACGCTCGAGGAAGGGCATTTCCTGGATGCGCGCCAGGACATCCAGGCCGTCCATAGCCGGGCAGCCAGATATCGAGCAGTACGAGCTCGAACGCGCCCTCCGGACAGACGCTCGAGGCATTCTTCGCCGCTGGCGACGGATTCCACGACGTAGCCTTCGTCCTCCAGCACTCCGCCGAGCGATTGGCGGATGCCGGTTTCATCGTCTACTACCAGGATGCGGCGGGGCTTCATGCGTGTAAGAGCGGTTTTATTTTTCACCGCAGAGACGCGGCTTTCAGTACCGGAACAACCGCCGCGGGACTGGCCTCGACGGTTTCCGCTTCGGAAGCGATGGCGGGAATCTCCACGATGAAGCGCGCGCCGGCGGGCTTGTTATCTTCTACGCGGATGTGGCCGCTATGTTCGGCCACAATGTGGCTTACGATGGCGAGACCCAGTCCGGTTCCGCGATTCTTGGTGGAAAAGTAGGGAAGGAACAGCTTCTCCTTGTCGTCGGGACTCACGCCGGCGCCGGAGTCGGCAATGATCAGTTCCACCGTCTCGGCGGCGCCGTGCTGGGTTGCGATGTCGAGCTCTTTTACCAGCGAATCCTGCATGGCTTCGGCGGCATTGTCGATCAGGTTGACTACGACGCGCTGGAACTGTTCGCGGTCGATATTCACTGGCGGGAGACCTTCCTCGAAACTGGTGCGGATCGAGATGCCGTCCAGGCGGCCATCGAATACGCCGATAGCTTCGCGTACCACGTGGTTCCAATCGGAGGGTACGGGCTGCGCCGCCGGGAAACGGGCGAACTGAGAGAACTCGTCCACCAGCGTCTTTACCGATTCCACCGATTTCGCAATGGTCGCCGCAGCAATCGCTGACGACGCGCGCGGTGGCGGGCGGCAAATCCACGCGTTCGAGATGGCGCGCGATGCGTTCGGCCGAAAGGGCGATGGGCGTCAGCGGGTTCTTGATCTCATGCGCCACGCGGCGCGCCACTTCATGCCACGCGGCGGATTTTTGCGCGCGCAAGCAGCTCGCTGGTGTCTTCCAAAACCACGACGAAGCCGGAGGTGAGCGATTCCTCGAGCGCGGAAACCGTCACCGCCAGGTGGAAATTGCGGTTGCCGAGGCGCAGCTCGATTTGGCGGGCTGCAGCGCCGGTGCGCCGCGCGCGCTTCATCAGGTACTTGATTTCGGCCGTATCTTCGCGCGAGAACAGATCTTCGAGCCGAGTGGCGCGCGAAGCTTGTTCCAAGCCGGGAAGATCTGCGAGAGAGCGCGGTTGATGCGTTTGATGGAGCCATCGGCGCCGATGGAAATGACGCCGGTGGGGATGCTTTCGAGAATCGCCTCCGTGAACCGGCGGCGGCGGTCAAGTTCGCGGCTGGTGGCCTGGAGTTCTTCGATCATGCGATTGAAGGCACGTACCAGATCGGCGAGTTCGTCGCTGGCGCGCACTTCTACACGATGCTGAAGGTTGCCCTTGCTCACCTCATTGGCCGCGCCGAGAAGGGCGCCGATGGGAACGCTGATCTGCCTGGCGACGAACAGGGCGATCCAGACAGTCACGAAGAGCACAAATACGGTAATTAGCGCCATCAGCAGGGTGTAGGAAGTGCGAAGATCCTTCCACTCGTCGTAGACTTTCTGCCATTCCGTCCACGAAGTCCAGATATTCACCTTTTCGCGGGCGATGTCGAGTGGAATGGCCGCGGCGATGGCGACCATTCCGATTTGACGTCCGGCATCCATCACCGGATATCCGGCTGAAACGCTCAAGCCGGGCGCGGCTTTCTCAGCCCAGGGACCCCAGGAAGCCGCGGGGGTTTTCGAGCCTGGCAGAAAGATAGCGGCGGAGCGCAACTCGTGATCCTTAGCGAAGCGCTCGAGGAAATCCGCGGGTGGACCGTGTCCGAAGAGCGAGTCGCGGGTTTCGGCCTTGGCGGCGAGAAGTTCCGCCTGAGCCACCGTTTCGTCGGACATCTCTTTATCCAACAGGTCGGCGACATTCTCGAAGGCCTTCAGATCATTGTTGGCGGGCGCGCGGAACCAGGCGGCTAAGTTACGGTTCATCACGCCATAACCGAAAAGCACCAGAAAGCAGACGGGCATCACGCTTAACGCGACGGCGCCCACTACGAACTTGGTCTTGATGTGGGAGCCGATGGTATTGCGATGCCGCTCTTCGTAGAGGTCGACGCCTTCCCTGAAAAGAATCCAGGTAAGGGTGACGATCAGGAGAAAGATGACGCTGAGAACGGCCCAGAAAATCAGCGTCTGCGAGACGGTGGCTGGATGGACGGGGCCCGGGTTCCATGGCCAGAAGATGACCAGTACGCCGGCTACCAGCGCGAGCACCAGGAATCCGTAGAACAACCGTTTTTTCAAGGGAATGCCTTATTCGATTATAGAGTCGGCGTGGGTAACGTAGCCGGAGGGAATGTCGAGCTCAGATTTTTGTAAACCTTTTTTGGTTCGAGCCGATAAAGGTTTCGAGGTCGTCAATCCAAGTCATGCTTAGCAAACGAATTCTCGTGCCGCTTCTTGCGGCGTTCGCTCTATCCGCCCAAGACGGGATCAAGAAAGTCACGCTCGCCGAGGCCAATGCCGCCATCACGTCGAAAACGGCGCCGGAATATCCGCAGATGGGCAGGCAACTCAAGATCGAAGGAAAGGTCGAGTTGGAGGCTGTCATCGCGGAAAACGGAACCGTGGAAAAGGTCAACATCGTGAGCGGAAATCCGGTGCTCACTAAGCCCGCGGTGGAAGCCGTTAAGCATTGGAAGTTCACCCCCTTTGCCGATGCCGGCAAGCCGTGCAAGGCGCTTGCGCCGCTCAGCATCAACTTCAAGTTATAGACCAGGAGAACCCAAGATGAATCTGACCAAGAAACTGCTGATCGGATTTGGCGCCATGGTTCTGCTTTTGCTTCTAATGAGCATTGGCGCGCTTATGGAAGTGCGGGATCTGAACGTCGATCTCGACCGGGCGGCCAACATCACGGCGCGAAAGCAATTTCTGGCGGGCCAGGTGAACGCGGCGGCTTCTTCCATGGCCAGTTTCGAGCGCGGCAGCGTGCTCTCCGCGATGCTTGGCGACAAGGCCCATTCCGACGAATACGTCGCGAGATTCGAGGCGGGCGCCGGCGAGTTGGCGAAGGGCCTGGGAAGCCTGCACCACATCGCGCAATCGCCGGAAACCGAAGCGCTGCTGCGTCGAATCGACACGCAGACGGCGGCCATGATGGATGCCCATGTGGAATTCCGGCGGGCCATGGCTAACCAGCAGATGGATGCCGCACTCGCAGTATTCGGCCAGAAGTTGCAGCCGCAACTCGAGGAGATCGGCGGACAGGCGGCGTCGCTGGTAAATCAGCAGAATGGAGACCTTATGGCAGCATCCGCAGCCTCGGCGGCCAAATCGTCACGTGCCCAGTGGATCGCGATTTGTCTCACATTGGTGGCCATCCTGGTCGGTGGCGGCGTGTTTTTCTTTGTGCGCCAGGCGAGCCAATCGTTAAGGAATCTGGCGTCGCGAATGTCCGAAAACGCGGAGGAAGTGGCGGGGGCGGCAACCCAGGTCTCAGGCGCCAGCCAATCGCTGGCGCAGGGTGCGTCAGAGCAGGCGGCTTCGCTCGAAGAGACGTCGGCATCCACCGAAGAGATCGCCTCGATCACCCGGCGCAATGCGGATAATGCGCTCCAGGTCGCCGGGCTGATGAAGCAATCCGAACAGAGCGCGTCGGGGGTGAATCAGACGCTCGACCGCATGGTCGACAAAATGAAGGAGATCGACGCGTCGAGCAACAAGATCGCGCGGATCATCAAAGTGATCGACGAGATCGCCTTCCAAACTAACATTCTGGCGCTCAACGCGGCCGTGGAAGCGGCGCGCGCCGGCGAAGCGGGCCTGGGGTTCGCGGTGGTGGCGGACGAAGTTCGGAATCTGGCGCAGCGCTGCGCCCAGGCCGCGCGCGATACGGCGGGCCTGATCGAGGAATCCATCGAAACCTCGCGCGACGGCAATGTCCGGCTGGATCAGATGGCGGGCGCGGTGCGCGGAGATGACGGACAGCTCAGGCCGGGTGAAGTCGCTGGTGGATGAGGTGAACCTCGGAAGCCAGGAGCAAAGCCGCGGCATGGATCAGATCGCGAAGGCCGTTTTACAGATGCAGCACGTCACACAGAAGAATGCGGCCGCCGCCGAACAGAGCGCTTCGGCAGGCGCCGAACTGAACGCACATGCCGACGCGCTTCGCACGCTCGTATTCGAAATGCGGGAAATGGTGGGAGCGGGATAGAGACGAAATCCCGACACCGCGTGTTCATCCATCCACACGGTTTGTTTCATGTGTGTCACGGCGCCCGCAAAGTTGCGGTTGCGTGACACACTTCCATTCTGTTAGCCTTGGAGTTCGTGGAACGGGCTGTACCACTGAAGTTGTTTATTTTCTTCGTCTGAGGTTGTGGATGGACGGTCGAAAGAGGACGTTCTTCTCCTGTTCCCTGCTAGCGGCTGCTATTGCAGGCAGCCGGTTGTGGAGTTAGTCAGCAGTCGAAGTTCCAATTGGCTCTTCTGCCGCCTGCGCCGAAACCGCTTGCTCTTTCCGAGGCGAACATCGCCGACCTCCCAGCCCCGCCGCCTAATATTTACCTGCAAGACCTTCCGGCTTTCCTGCTTGCCTCTCCAAAACTACCGCCCCGGCCAACTGCCGGCGACGCCATGGAGGAACGGGCCACTCGGCGCTACGAAGCAGGAAAAAGGTTCTACCAAGCTAAAGATCTTCCCGCCGCGCGCCGGGAATTCGATGCCGCTGTCGATTTGATGCTGCAAGCATCGGATTCGATGCCCGCGGATCGCGCCGAATATGAGCGAAAGCTGGACGACATGGTAGAGTCCATTCACCGTTTCGATCTTTCCGGCCTCGGCGCTTCGGCGAGTATCGAGGATGGCAAATTCGAAAAGGCCCCGCTCGAAGACATTCTGCAGATGACCTTCCCTGTAGACCCGAAGCTCAAAGACAAAGTTCTGGAACAGGTCAAGGCTACAGTCTCGCAGCTTCCCGCTTTCCGTGAACGATGCGGTCCTGGGATACATCAACTATTTTTCGAATCGCGGCCATCGCACGCTGGTGGCAGGATACGAGAGATCCGGCCGATACCGGCCGATGATTCAAAAGGTTTTGCAGGAAGAGGGGTTGCCGCAGGAATTGATTCATCTGGCGCAGGCGGAATCGGGCTTTATCCCGCGCGCGATTTCGCGCAAGGCCGCCGGTGGAATGTGGCAATTCGTAGTATTCCGCGGACAACAGTATGGGCTGATGCAGACCCGGTTCACCGACGACCGGATGGATCCCGAAATGGCCACGCGCGCGGCGGCGCACCATCTGCACGATCTGTACAACGAATTCGGCGATTGGTACCTGGCCATCGCAGCTTACAATTGCGGACCGGGGGCTGTCGAAAAGGCGGTGGAGCGCACCGGGTACGCGGATTTCTGGGAACTGCGCAATCGCGGCGCCCTGCCGATTGAAACGACGAATTACGTTCCCATCATTCTGGCCATGACGATCATGGAAAAGAACGCCGCCGAATACGGACTGGAAGGCGTTCAACTGGATGCGCCCCTGGAATACGACACGGTGAAGACCGATGCCGTGACGAGCCTGACGTTGATCTCGGACATCACGGAACTGCCGGCATCGCAACTAGCGGAGATGAATCCGGCTGCGCTCAAGGGCATGGTTCCCGGCGGCTATACGCTGCATGTGCCTAAGGGAATGGGCGAGGACGTTGCGCAGGCGCTGGCAAAGGTGCCGGCCGACCGGCGGACAGCGTGGCGGATACACCGGACCGCGCCGGACGAGACGCTGGCCCTCATCGGGAAACGTTATGGCGTAAGCCCGGCGAGCATTGTGGCAGCGAATGGCATGGCGTCCGATGCGCCTGCGGCGGGCGATCGTCTCTTGATCCCGGCTGCGGCTCACGTGGAAGCGGCGCGACCTGTTCCCTCGCGGTCTGCTCCGGAGCGATCCCCCACAAGCCGCACGGCCGCAGCAAAGGGACCGGTTTCGCATCGTGCGCATGCGGCGACGCCTATCGGAAAATCGGTGAAAACCGCTACCGGCAAGGCCACGGCGCACGCCACGTCCGCAAACCGAAAGCCCGTGACACTAGCGAGCGCCGCGTCACGTTGAGCGGCTTCTTGCCAATTTTCACGCTTTCCTTCTTTTTCGTTGTTGCGACTTCGCGAAAAAGGGGTATTCTATGTGTGATTGTGCCTGACTACAGGAGGCTTACTTAATGTTCGATAGCCCGCAGTTCTTGATGAATGACGAAGAAGAAATGGAAGACTTCCACGATTACGAGGACGAAGAAACCGCGGAAGAACATTCCAAGCTAGACGATTTCGAAGAAGAGGAAGAAGACGACGACGATGAGGAAGTCGAGGAGGTATTGATCATTTCCTCAACGCCAGTCGGAGGCCTCGCCGGAGAAGAGCCGGGCGCGGAGGGAGAGCCGCCAGCCGGGTCTCCGGCGCCGCCCAAGAAGCCGGTGAAAAAGGCTTCGGCGGCGAAGAAGCCGACGCCGAAAAAGGCCGCCCCCGCGGCTAGCAAGCCAGCCCCTGCCAAGAAGGCCGCGAAGAAAGCGCCCGCGAAAGCCGCACCTGCCAAAAAAGCCGCACCCGCAAAGAAGGCTGCGAAAAAGGCTCCGGCAAAGAAGGCTCTGGCAAAGAAAGCTCCGGCGAAGAAGGCCGCCGCTAAAGCGCCCGCGAAAAAGGCCGCAAAGAAGGCTGTGAAGAAAGCGCCACCAAAGAAGTATGCCAAGAAGGCGCCCGCCAAAAAAGGCGGAAAGAAGGGCAAGAAGTAAGAGACCGTTGCGATGGGCTTACGCCCGGCGCCGGCAGCCGGGCGTAAGCGAAATGTTGAGTTACTCTTCTTTCACAACGCGCCGGCACCGTTGAAAGAGGTCAATCAGTGCCTCCGCTTGCTCCTCGGGGGATTTCGATCCCAGCTTGGCGGAGAATCCCGCGGCAGATTGCGAACCCCTTCCATATCCCGTTGCAACTGCGATAAACTTCATCAGTTCGAGCGCTACCTCGTCCGGACCTCGTCCGCCGCCCGGTCCCGTTCCGGCCGTCGCTACAACCGCTTCCGCCACCTCTGTGGGAATGCCTCGTTCCGCCATCCGAATTCGATCCTCTCTTCGTTGACGCGTCGCATCGCGCCGCCGATCTCATGTAACCGGGCTAGCGCGCCCGGCCATGTAATACTACTCTAGGTTACTGCAAACGTTTCGCCGATGCCGCTTACCGCCATCCGTCATGTCCGCAAGATGAGAGGAGGCGCGCAGTCTCACCTTCTCGAAGCCGACGACGGCAATTGGTACGTGGTCAAGTTCCGCAACAATCCGCAACACTGGCGCGTGCTCGTCAACGAACTTCTGTGCGGCGTGCTGCTCGATTACTTAAAGATCGCATCGCCGGAAACGGCATTGATCCACGTGAGCGAAGAGTTTCTGGCCGCCCATCCGGACGTCCATCTGACGCTCGGATCGAAACGCATTCCTGTCGAGCCCGGATGGCAGTTCGGATCGCGCTACCCGGGCGACCCCGGCCGCCTGGCCGTTTACGACTTTCTGCCGGAAGCGCTCCTCGGACAGATTGCGAACCTGGAGGATTTCAGGGCGATTCTCGTCTTCGACAAGTGGGTGGGCAACACCGACGGCCGTCAGGCGGTCTTTTACCGAGCCTTGGTGCGCCGCGAGTCCGACGACCGGACCATCGAGGAAGCGCATCCGGGATTCGTGGCGCGCATGATCGACCATGGTTTCGCTTTCAACGGTCCCGGCTGGGAGTTCAGCGATTCGCCGCTGCACGGTCTCTATCCGCGGCATTCGGTGTACGACGGCGTACGGTCGCTAGCCGATTTCGAACCTTGGCTCGGACAGACGCAACATTTCCCCGAAGAAGCGATCGATCTGGCGTGGAAGCGCATCCCTTCCGCCTGGGTAGCCGGGGAGGAAGACGAGTTGGAACGAGTGCTCGAGCGCCTATACGAGCGCCGTTCACGTCTGGCCGAATTGATCTCCGCGTGCCGCAGCGCACGCGTCAACCCGTTTCGCAACTGGCCGGTCACAGGGTAGTGGGGCTAAGGAGATGAGGGCAACGGTCCTGACGGTTGACCTTCGTGGCGATGGATACGTCATGCGCGGCGCGTGACGGTTACTCGAGATTCTCAGCTAGTCGAGTTTCGCCTCCACAATTTCGGCAGGTGCGACGGTTTCACTTGCGACATCCATTCCGCAACGTACTTCAATGGATGCGCGTGGTTGTAGCGTATGCCCACCGGTAACGCCAGCAGGTAAGTGAGAATTGAGTTCCGCAACGGCTCGAAAAATTGGTCCCGTCGATCGCGCAGGAAAGAGAGATACCCGTACACCCAACGGACCGGCACATAACCGTAGTAGCGCCTGAGTAAGCCGATCGATTCCGAGAAGACCGTCGCCCGCTGGCTTAGAGTTTTATTCTCTTGGTGCATCCGAGACGTGGCGAGATACTCGGGAACATGCGCGAACCGGTATCGCTTCGCAAGCCGGATCCATAGATCGTAATCGAATGAAGCCTGCAACTCGACGTTGAGCCTTCCAACTACCTCCATGGCGGACCGGCGGATGAAACATGCCGGTTGGCAGATGCAACAATCGCGCCCCAGCGCTGCAGCGTCGCAACGCGCAGTGGGGTACGGACCCAGAAGCGCTCCCTTCGCGTCGATCCAATGGCCCTCGCCGTAAACCGCCGCGACATCCGGATTCGCGTCCAGCGCCGCAACTGCCCTCGCGACCGCTCCAGGCAGATAGGTATCGTCTGCGTTCAGCCACGCGAGGATGTCTCCTTGTGCGCGAGCAAATCCCTTATCGATCGCATCTGCCGCGCCGTCATCCGGACTCGAAACATACGTCAATCGACTACCGTGCGCTTTCAAAATCTGCAGCGTCCCGTCGGTGGAACCGCCATCCATGACAATGTACTCAATGCGCGGATAATCCTGGGTCAAGACGCTCTGAATGGTTTCTTCGAGGAAACGTGCCGTATTGAAGCTTGGAGTGACCACGCTGACAAGGGGCAATTGTGTCAGGGGTTGGATTAGTTATCTCCCATCATGAACTGATCCTCCGTCCATACCTTTCGCAGTCCGAATGGCAGCGGGAGCGGTTTGCTGGTGTCATATTTTTCCGGCTGGCGGCCGGCTACGATCTTGATCATTTCCTGGACGAAGAACGCAGGCAGGCGAAGGCCGCCGTAGTAGGCCTTTTCGACGGAAAATGTCATTTTGCCGTTTTCGTCCTCGAAGCGGTAGTCCACCCAGATCGATTTCTTACCGTTCAGAAGCGGGCGGAGAATCCCAGGGATCGTACCGGGCTTCCACTTCTCGACGGCGTCGAAATCGACGATCGTGAAGGTCGAGATGTAGTTGTGAGGGAAGATCTTGACAGTGAGCGAGTCGAGGCCGGGCCGCGGCGAGGCTTTTAACGACCAGCGCATGTAGTCGTCGATTTCGCCTGACGATATCCGAAACGACACGTGGCGGTTTTTGCCGGTCGCTTTCTGCGCTTCGGCGTCACGCAAATCCTGGAACAGACCCAGAAATTTCGCCGCAACCGGCGGAATTGGAGCAGTATCGGCGCCGAAGAGAATGCCGCTGAACATTACGGCAAAAATCAAGCCAGCTCTCTGCATCGGGAATGAGACATTGTAGCTCGCCTTCACGGACGGGCTGTGAATGTCGCTGTAACGGTAGTTCCCGGATCGGTCTCGATGGTCAGAATTCGTTTCCCGCCGTCCACCAATATGCCGCGCAACACAACGGTCTCTCCAGAGGGTAGAGAGAGGGTCAACTGCGCGATGCAATCGGAGCCGATCACGATGGTTCCGGAGCCGGCGGTGTCGCCGAGGGTCAGTTTGATCGCTCCAGCCGGATCCGGCTCCGCTAATCCGGTGGCTGAAATACGGCGCGGGACTTCGCCCGGATTCATCGGGATCGCGCTGCCGGAAAGCGAAAAGCCGTAACGCGCGCCGAGGCCCGCCAGCGAGCAAGTGGACGCAACTTTTTGCATCGTGCCATTCTGCGCGCCGCCGGGATCGGTCTGGTGAAATTGGGCGGCGAGCAGATCCGGGGTGAGCTTGCCTTCGAAGTGTTGCCAGGCGCCGGAATCGTCTTGAAGACTCCACACAATGCTGCAATCGGTCTGCGCTTCGTACTTGCCCGTTACGGGATTGCCAAGAAAGTAGCCGGCGAAATTCACCGACGATACGCCAGTCACGGCGCCCTTGCCGTCGAACTCCACGCGGCCCATACTCGCCACGGGCTTCGCGTCGCCCGAGATCGTGGTGCGGCCCGATAACTGAAATCCATAAGCGCCCTGCAAATTTGCAGGATTGCAGACGGTGGTGTCTTGAGCGGCAGCGACAAGCGGCCAAAAGCCGATCCAAGCGAAAGCTGCGATGATGGAAGCCGCGGTCATCTCGTGAAGTCAGTTGCATTGCAAGTGCCAATCCATGTCCGCGCGGGAGTTACGTTGCGCCGTCGAGACGCGCTTGCGCTTTTGCTGGGAGCGCGTCTGTGTGCGGCCGCGCCCAAATCGCTTGCGCGATTCTTTGGTGGATCGCACGGCTCCGCCATGTTGTTGGAAATCGAAGGACAGAGCGCAATCGCCGCGCATGAGGCAGATGTTGCCGCGGCGCCGCCGGGCTCGACGATCAAGCCATTCGCTCTGACGGCGCTCGTGGGTGCGCACAAGTTGACCGAAACGGAATCGTTCGTGTGTCCTGGCAAACTGACCATCGCCGGACGACAACTCAATTGCTCGCATCCGCCGCTGGGCGAGCCGGTACGGGTGGAGACCGCGATTGCATACTCCTGCAATTGCTTCGTGGCGCGCATGGCGGAGCGCTTCGCGCCGGGCGAATTCGCCTTGACGCTCGATCGCGCGGGATTCACACGCGGCATTCGGTTGGCTCAGGGCGATGGCATACGGTTGCAGGCGCTCGGCGAGGAGAACGTGCTGGCGACGGCGGGGGACCTGGCTGCGGCGTATCGATGGCTTGCGCTCCATGCGGCGCCCCCGGTTCTCGCGGGGCTCGAGGGCGCGGTGGAGTATGGAACAGCTCAACTGGCGAAGGTGGAGGGCGCTGCGGTCGCCGGCAAGACGGGATCGGTTCGCACCGCGGGTGGCAATCGCATCGCCTGGTTCGCAGGATTCTTTCCCAGCCGCGCGCCGCGCGTGGCGATCGCCGTAATGATCGCCGGCTATTCTGGCGGCGCGGATGCGGCGCCGGTAGCCGGGCGGATTCTCGCGGCGTATCAGGCCGGTTCGATATGAGGCGAGCGGCGGCCCTATTCGCATTGGCGCTTCAACTTTCGGCGGCGACGTTGAAGGTACAGGTGAGCGGGCATGTGGTGGAGATGCCGCTGGAGAAGTATGTCGCGGCCGTGCTGGCGGGCGAGGCGGGCGTATTTCGGTCCGATGAAGCGCTGAAGGCGATGGCGGTGGTCGCGCGCACGTACGGGATACGCATGCTCGGACGGCATGCGGCGGAGGGGTTCGACTTGTGCGCGACCACGCATTGCCAGCGAATCGATCCGAATGCGGTGACCGCGCGCCTGCAGCGGATGGCAGATGCGACGGCGGGAGAGATGCTTTGGTATCGCGGCAAGCTGGCCTTCACGCCGTATTCGCTGGATTGCGGCGGGCGCACGGAAGATGTCGCGGCAGTTTGGCCAGACGAGAGCGCGGTTTATTTGAAGAGCCATGCGGATGAATACTGCGTGCGCGCGGGAACGAGCGAGTGGCATTGGGCGGGCGATGCGGGCGCGATCGCCGCGGCACTCCGGAAGCAGGGATTGCAGACGCCGGCGCGGATCACGGGGATCCGTGTAGTGGAGCGAACGGAATCGGGACGTGCGCGACGATTGGATTTGATGGGAGATGGCGGCGTGCAAATCGCGGCCGGGGCGTTCCGTTTTGCGGTGGGGCGCGAGTTGGGATGGAACACCCTGCGCAGCGATTGGTTCGACGTGCGCGGGACGGTTTTCAGCGGCAGAGGATCCGGGCACGGGGTGGGGCTCTGCCAGCGCGGCGCAGACCAGATGGGAGCCGAAGGGCGCGGTTATCGCGATATCCTGGCGTACTATTTCCCGGGGACTGAAGCGGGCGTTTCGGCGCGCGGGTTCGAATGGACGCGGTTGAGCGGCGAGAGCGTGGCTCTCTACACGACGCGGCCGTCGCAGGATGGGGCGATGCTGGCAGCGGCCGAACGCGCTCTGCGTATTGATCTGGAACGTACCGGTTGGCGAGCGCCGCGCGGGATTGAGGTTCGGGTGTATCCCGATGCGGCGAGCTTCCGCGATGCCACGGGCGAGCCGGGGTGGGTGGCCGCTTATGCGCATGGCGCGCGCATCGAAATGCAGCCGGTTCGCGATGCGGAGAAGACGCTGCGGCATGAATTCTTTCATGTGTTGATCGAAGCGCAGGCGACGGCTTCCCTGCCCCTCTGGTTTCGCGAGGGGCTGGTGGAATATTTGACTGCGCCGGCGGGGCGTATCGGCGGCGCGCAGATTCCTTCCGATGTCGAGTTGAGGCAGACGCACGACGCCGCTGGCGCGCGGCGTGCATACGAGGACGCGGCCGCGGCGGTTGCCGAATTGGGCCGTCATTATGGCGAGGCCGCCTTGTTGCGCTGGGTGAAGAGCGGCATTCCTTCGAGCGCCAGCAAGCCAGCAGTGAACAGCAAGTAGGCGATGGCCGCGCGGAGGATGAAGCTGGCCATTTCCAGGGGGAAGTTCGACATCAGCGGGCGCCAGTGGAGGATGCGGAATGGCAGCCAGAGGGCTGCGAGGAGAAGTGGCGGGGTGAGGAGGCGCTGTGTCCAGACGGGGCCTCCGCGCAGGCCGGGAGGCCTGCGCCACGTGGCGGCGGCGCGGATCAAGGGTAGGAATACGTTTGGGAGTACGATCCAGCGGATGAGCCAGAAGATTGCGGAGACGACGCCCAGGACTGCCGCGGGCTTGATGGGCTTGCGGAGTTTAAGCGTCATCCACGAGGCGAAACGGAACGATGGATCGGCGCAGGCATCTTGCAGCTTTCCGAGCACGACGTAGAGGAGCAGGGTAACGATTGCCGCGATAAGGAGCACGGGCAGGCGGCGTAGCGCTGCCCGATACGGCGCGTCGGAACTGAGGCCGTAGGACAGGCCAGCGGCGTGTATCCAGAGGAAGAGCGCGGCGGTGAAGAGGGCGACGGTGGCGCTCCAAACGAGGAGGCCGGCGCGGGCTTCGCCGATGCTGAGCCAGTAGTAGCCAAGCAACAGCGCGGCTGCGTTGCCGACGAGTTGGATTGCGGCGAGTTGTTTCATTTGCGCCTCCAGGCGCCGGCATCGCTGGTTGCCATCACGCCGGGTTGATACATCGGCTGCACGCGCGCCGGGCTCACTTGGAATATGCCTGGGTTCACCACTTTCAGCAGGTAGAAATACTGCTGCTGGCCTTGCGGGAAGTACGTCTGGAAGATCGCCATGCGGTCGTCATGCAGCTCGCGGCGCGTGAAGAAGTATTGCCACCAAGGTGGTTTGTCGCGCAATTCATAGACGCTGTCGCGCTCGATGAACTCCGTGCCGGCGGGGATGGGATCTTCCACCATCAGGTACTTCCATTCGGAGCCGGTCACGGTAAGCCGCACAGCGACAATATCGCCCGACCGCGACCGGGCCGTTGAGCGGGTTGAGATCGTAGACAATGTGATCGGCCTGCTTGGATGGCGCGAGCTTGAAGTAATCGCGCAGAAGGTTGAGCGAAACCGTGCCGGTCTTTTGCAGTTTTTCATCGGCGCTCGAGTATTGGGCGCGCGTGGAGTAGTAAACGCGGCCTTCGCCTTGCGCGGTGATGCGGATGTGGTTCGCGCCGGAGCGAGCTTCGATTCATCGAGCGCGATTCGGCGCAGTCGAGCGCGGTGGTTGATCGAGCTTGCGCGTCAGACCGGCTTACCGTTCACATAGACCGTGGCGGTGATGTTGCCAGTCAGTTCATGCGTGGCACGCAGGTAATCCGTGAGGCCATAGATCACCATCGCGGTCTGCTTGGTGGAATCCACCAATAGCCTTCGTTGCGATGATTCATCAGCCAGAGCGCGGCTTTCGGCAGCAGCGGGCGAATCCGGCTTCTGGTGCGAGAGGAATTTCACGGCGAAGGCGGTGGCTTCGGCGGAAGCGTCTTCGGAGAAATCGAGCAGCGGATCGCGCGTGGCGGTCCACGAGGCTTGCTCGGAATCCTGCTGGACGGCGGATTCAAGCGATGCGGCGAGCGTGGCTGCGCGGGCATCCTTCGCCTGTTCCATCGCCAGGCCGAGGAGCGCAACGCCGTACGGCGAAAGCTTGGCGCGCGCGTCGTAGACGGCGGAGATCTGCTGCGTCGCGTTCGGGCCGGCGACAGCGAGCGCGTAGACCATGTAGGCGCGCAGATCGGCGGCGAGTTTCGGGTCGGCGGCGAAATCTTGCTGCATCCAGGCGACGCCTTTCGTGACCGCGTCGTCGTTGACTTGCGTACCGGCGGCCTTGGCCTGCGACGAGGCCGGCGACCACATACGCGGTCATGAAGGGATGGCTTCGTCGGTCTCCCACCAGCCCCAGCCGCCGTCTTCGTGCTGGAAGCTGTAAAGGCGGTCGAGGCCGGCGCGGATCTTTTCCTGCAGATGCGGCGTCGTCTAGGTTCGACTTTCAGACTTCAGATCGTTCACCGCCTGGCGCACGACGATGTTGGGCAGGAAGCTCGACATCGTCTGCTCCACGCAGCCGTAGGGGAACGAAGTCAGGTAATCGAGCGCGCCGAACAGCGAGCCGGCGATCGAAGGCGAGACGCGCGATGCGAGAGCGACGCGCGAACCGGGCTGCGACTTTATCGGGGAACGTGAGATCGAACGCAGCGTCGCCGCCGTCGGCGAGCGATGCCGCCGCGCGACGCGGCGAGCTGCGACGCCCGGCGATGTTGACCGGCAGAGTCGAGCTCCATCGCGTCCGACTCTTCGTCGGTGAGCGCCTTGCCCGTGACGACTGGCGAGCGCGACCTGCTGCGCGCGCACGCGCCAATCGACTTTGGCTTCGCCGCGGCTGAGCAATGCGTACGTCTTTGGGCGCGCCGTCGAGCACATCGAGGCCTTTGACGTCGAGCGAAACGCGCGCCGTCTTTTCGGTGGTGAGGTAGTTGTGCACCAGCGCCGAGATCACCACTTCATCGCCCTGCACGAAGAAGCGCGGGACCACCAGGCGCAGGATCAGGTTCTTGCGCACGATGGTCTTGAGCGTCGCGCTGCCGACGGCGGTGGTCGCGCGTGACGCCGCGCGCGGTGGCGCGCCAGGTGGTGAGCGAATCGGGGAAATCGACCTTGGCGCTGCGCGTGGCCGTTGGCATCGGTGGTGATGTCGGCGGCCCAGAACGCGGTATCGGGGAAGGCCTTGCGGATCTTGGGCTGCACCAGCCGATCGGGTTTGAGCTGCGCCAGCCGCGAGGCGGGGCGCAATTCGGCCAGCCGCATGCGGCGCTTGCCGGCTTCGCCGTTGAAGTAGTATTCGAGCGAAGTCTTCGGTGGCGACGCGGTTCCATTCGCGGTCGAAGAAGAAGTTGAGCGATGTCCTGGCGTCATGTCTTTGCGGATGCCGTAGATGGCTTCGTCGACCACCCCGAGGCTGAATTCGGCGCCGGCGCCGGCTTGCCGGCGGCATCGGTGACTTCGAGCGAGTACTCGGCGGACTGCCCGGGCTGATACTGCGGCTTATCGGTGGCGAGCTTCACGTTCAACTGATGCTCGACCGGCGGAACCTTGATGTACTTTTCTGCCCGCCGTAGAAATTGCCGTTGCGGATGAACGCGGCGGCGACGGTGATGCCGGGTTCGTCGGCCGGCCGTCGACCGGGAAATCGAATCCGCCGGTGGAGTCCTGCGAGCGCATGAGCTTGTACTGGCGCAGATCGCGGCCTTCCACCGTGACATAGACGGGCGTGTTCGGCTTGCCGGCGACGATCATCAGGTGCGCGGTGTCGCCGGCGCGGTAGCGTCTTCTTATCGGCGACGATCTGCACGGTTGCGGTTGTCGGCCGGGCCGAAATCGGTCAGGCGCGCCGCCGGCCACATAGAAGTAGCCGTAGTCTTCGACGTCGCGGCCTTCGGGAGTGTGCGCGGTGACGTGGGCGCGGTAAGATCCGCCGCGCGCGGGCGCATCGGGAGCGTGCCGTGGCCATCCGCTGCCGGTGTCGACATCGGTGGACGCCGCCGACCGGCTCGCGCTTATCTGGATCGCGATAGTTCCAGCGCAGCAATTCGACGTGGACGTGCGCGTTGACCGGCTTGTTGTCGTAGTCGCGCGCCTGCACGGTGAAGGTCATCTTGCGCGCCGGGCGCGATAGAAATAGCGGTCCGGCATCGACATTGACGACGAAGCTGCCGTAAGTGGCGACGATCCAGCCTTTGCCCATGATTTCGCGGTTGCCCGCATCGGTGACCCGGGCTTCGACGCGATAGATGTAGTCGGCATGGTGGTCGGAAACCTGCGACGGGAACGTTGATGGTGAGTTTGCCATCGGCATCGAGCGCGCCGTCTTCCTGTTGAGATCTGATCGCCGTAATCGTCGTCGCTGCGATCGGCGCGATGGACGTCATCGATTCGTCGTCGGGGTCGTACCAGAGCGGGAACCAATAGCGGTCGCGATAGACGGCGTACTGCACTTTGGCGCCGTTGACCGGCTCGCCGAAGTAGTAGCGGGCATCGATGGTGGCCTGGATGGTTTCGCCTTGCAGCACGCGCGGCTTGGCGGGAGTGACGCGGACTTCGTATTCGGGCTTCTTGTATTCCTCCACATCGAAGTGACCGCTGCATGAAGTATCGCCGGTTGACTTCGATGGAGTAATAGCCGAGCGAGGCGGCGGCGGGAAGAATCGAGATCGTCGTGAGATACGTGCCGCATGGGCTGACACGGTGAGCGTCTTCTGATAGATGGGCTTTTGGTCGGTGATCCTGAATCTGGACGCTTACCTGTTTGCCGGCGGGAACTCGAATAACCGGCGGGCGATTGTCGGTCGCAGGATGCCTTTGAAGTGGACGGTGTGGCCGGGACGGTAGACGGGCCGATCGGTATAGACATAGCCCTGCCAGTCTTCCCGATTGACGCCGAACGCGTAACTCTGCGAGGGTGTTGATGGCGTACATCCTGTCTTGTAGCGGCGCGACTACGCGGAGGTCGTCGGCGCGTTCTCTCCGTCGAAGGACGGATATCGGCGAAGCCGTCGTTATCGGTTTCGGCGCTGCCGAGCCGCTGTGATCGCGGCCTTCGAGGTAAACAGTCGGCGCCGGCATGGGCTCGCCGGTGCTTGCGATCGAGCAACCAGATTGACCACGCGGCCCTTGCCGGTTTTGGTGACCATGCGCGATGTCGGAAACGATCGAGGATGGTGTAGGCGCGCAGATCGTTGCTGACGGCTTCGACCAGATAGACGCCCTTCTCGGTGACCGGAATGGCGACGGTTCTGACGGTCCCACCGGCTCTGGCTGTGCACGGGCTCGGTGGAACGAGAGGACGAGCTGCTGCGGGGTTCAGGACGGCGCTTCGGCGTAGTGAATGCCGTTGCCGCGGGCGCGGCCACGGGATTTGCGAGAGAGCGCTCTCGAAGTGGGTGCTCGGCGGATTCGGTGAATTGCGCGCGGAACGAACGGCGGATGCCGGCGCGCAGCGTCGCGCTTCCACGAGTGAATACGCTCGAGCAGCGTGGGCTCATGCGGCGGCGCGGGGCGCGGCCGCCGAACTGGTGCGGGTCTTCGATGTTGCTCGAAGAATTTGAGCGGATCGTTGATGCGATAGACGCGGAAATCGAGCTGCGTCCACGTTCCAGGCGCTCATGGCGATGACGGGCTTCGAATTCGACGGAAACGTGCGCTGCGACATGAGCGAGAAGTACGGCTCGTCTTCGCTCTGGCAGAGCGCGGCGGCGGCCACGGCGAAGAGCAGTGAGGAAGCGGAGGCGCGCATGAGTCTCATGAAAAGGTCTGGGTCTTCCTTAGGATGTTCCAGCGATAGACGCCCAGGAAAGCGGGGATTCTCCGGGCGGGACGCCACTCCGGCTCGGGGAAAGCGCGACAGCTCGTCGACGGTGAGCCGGCGCATTTCGCCGGGCTCGTCGCCGTGCGCGGTGCGCGTGGGCCGGTGTGATAGACGACGTAGTTCGCGCCATCGGGCTGAATCTGGCTGGCGCCGAGGTAGATCATGCTGTGAAACGGTTCGGTCGGCAGGATTACTGGCTGATAGAAGAGGATGTCGCCGGGTTCGGCGCGACTTAGATCGCGACTTACTAAGTGAGTGTTATAGCCGCCAGAGCGTCTTCACGTCGGCGAATTGGGCGAAGGCGCCGCTCGAGAAGATCCCTGGCGCTGGAAGGGGCCGTCGACGGTGCGAAACAGGGTGGCGCCAAGCGGCGTGTAATGGATATTCGTATTTGGTCAGCGGAATCGAAGGCGGGACGAAGCGGGAGCCGCGCGGACGGAGGCCCATGCGTGGTCGTGGACGCGCAGGGCTTCGCGATAGGCGATAGCGGATGAGGGCGGCGCAATCGGAGATCTCGGCGGGACGGGATTGGCGGGCTCCTGGAAATACTCGGCCTCGGCGAGGAAGGTGAACCAGCGGCGGAAGGCGCGCTGATTGGCGGCGTCGGATCGAGGCGGAGAAAATCGGGCGTGCCGTCGCCGGCGCTGTCGGCGGAGGCCGGGTTCAGCTTGAAGGATGAAGCGATGCGCCGAGGCGGCCGGGGATCGAGACGCGGATGTGGGCGATCTGGCCGGGAGTTCACACCGGAGCGGAATTTCGGCGTCCCAATGGTCACCGGCCCAGATGGGGTTCGGCTGCGAGAGCGGAGTAGGGCGGGGCCCTGGCGATCGCGACGCGCGGGGCCGGCGACGCGGGCGCATCGATGGAGAGGGTGGCGGAATCGTAGCCATCGGCCCAGAGCTGGGTGGGAGCGAGGGTGGCGTGGAGGGCATGAGTGGGGCGCCTGGTGATAGCGACCGCGGCAATGGCGAGAGCGGCGATGGCGATAAGGGGCCGGGCGCGCGGGGGCATTGGGGTTATTTTAGCTGGGGTGTGTAGTAGGTTGAGGGTGCGATTTTGACGCCCGTTTGCGGGTTGGCACTCCGACGCTGAGGCGCAGAGAAAAGCACAGAGCTTTTTTTGAAGCAAAGATGAGGAGGGCCGGCAGCATGCGGTTTTCGGGCTTGGGTGTTCGGTTCGAGTTGTGCAGTCGTCAGTTTTTGTTCAAATTTGCGGCTTAGGCGGCCTTCTTCGGGAACGTCGGGGGGCGCTTGTTGACATCATAGGAGCGGCTGAGGCGGTCGGCGCGGTCGATTACGCGGAGTAGTTCAGGGGTTGAAAAAACGAACTCGCCATGGGCGGAGGCGGGTAGGAAATCTTCGCCTGGATCGTAATCTTTCCCTTGCGATAGTGCGAGTTGCAGGAGGCGGATGGCTTCATCCTGGGCTCGGGCATAGCTGGCCTTGCGCTTCTCCTGGAGGGTCTGGAGCATCGCCATGTCCTTTTCCACGGCGCGGCGGAAACGCGTTTCGTAGAGAGAAAGGAGGATGATATTTTTGGCTTGCTCTTTCCAGACCTTTCCCTCCGCTAAGCAACTGTCTACCGCAGGATGGCCGCTTTGCATTTCATCGGCGTAATCGAGGTGCCCCGATGAAAAAATCGAATCTTCCACGCTAGATGCCCTCTTGAGTCGCCATTTCATCTTGGAGATCTCCGCGACCAGTTCCGTCTCAAGAATTCCGACGGGGGCGAGGGCTTCTTTGTAGGCCGCCATGTGAGCGTCGAACGAGGACTGCTCTTCAGGGGAGCACAGATGGATTTTGGAAGTGACGAGTGTCCGGCAAGCGTTGAGCGAGGAGCGGCGACGGCCCGCTGGCGTCTTGGGTCCGCCGATGCCTTTGCGCGAGGGGGCGGCTTCGGGTTGTTGGTTGGGCGGTTGTTGGTCAGACATGGTTATCTTTAGTTATCTCTTTCGTTGTAAGATCCAGATAGTCGAGAGGGAGAGCTTTCTTCCCCGATTTTAGATTAACTGGAGGCGCCTGCGGCTACGAGGTTGAATTTAGTAAGTGATTGAGAGATAGCGAAATATAAATATCGAAAGCTTGTGAATGGCAATTGGCGGCGCTACGCTTCGCCACTTACGGGGATGAAAACGGGCGCCAATTGCGCGATTCTGGTTCCGTCTGTCGGAACGATATAGGCCGGTCACGGTCTGGCGCTATAGATAGCCCGTTTGTGAATGTGGCCGGGACGCGCTTTGGGAATTTACGATTGAGGCTCCTGCCGCAAGGCGGGAAGCCCGCCAGGGAAAGTCCGATTTTCTTCCAGCGTCCCTCGTCTCCGGCGGCAGGGAGGACTTTATGCCGAACGTAGTGTATCGCCGTTGCTGTGGGATGGATATCCACAAAGACACGATTGTAGTTTGCGTTTTGATGGCCGACGGGAACGAGGGGATTCCAATCCGCAAGACTTACAAGACCTTTCGCAACGATCTCATCCGCATGCGGATCTGGCTGAAACAATTGAAAGTGACCGAGATCGCGATGGAGTCGACGGGCGTTTATTGGCGTCCGGTGTGGAACGTCTTAGAAGATCATGGCTTCCGGCTGCTGTTAGTGAATCCGGCGCAGGTGAAGGCGTTGCAAGGCCGCAAAAGCGACGGGCGCGATGCCAAGCGGATCACCGAGTATTTGCAAGATGGGCGTCTGGATCCGAGCTTCGTGCCGCCGCAGGAGATCCGGGAACTGCGGCATTTACTGCGTCACCGTCTCAATTTGCTGCAGCAGCGGGGCGAGTCGCACAACCAGATTCGCGATCTGTTCGAGACTGCCAATATCAAGCTGTCCTCGGTGGCGAGCAACTTACTAGGGTTGACGGGGCGCTGCATCATCGAGGCAATGATTGCGGGTGAGGACTCGCCCGAGTTGCTGGCCTGGAAGGTGAAGGGCAAGCTGCGCAAGAGAGAGAAGGAGGTGAAGGAATCGCTCAAGGGTTGCTTCAGCGAGTTCCACCGCATGCCGCTCAAAACGAATTATGCGCTGTATCAATTTCTCACCCGGCAGGTGGAGGAATTGGAGGCGGAGATCGCGCGGCGGATGCAGCCGTATGCGGATCGGGTAGACGCATTGGCCACGATTCCGGGAGTGGAGAAGATCGCGGCATGGCATCTGATTGCGGAGTTGGGGGCCGACATGTCGGTGTTCCCGGATGCCGATCACTGCGCTAGTTGGGCGGGGGTGAGCCCTGGAAGTTGCGAAAGCGCAGGCAAGCAACTGAGCGGGCGCACCAAGAAGGGCAATAAATACCTGCGGCGCATCCTGACGCAATCGGCGTGGGCGGCTTCACATTGTAAGCGGGGATACCTGCGTGCATTCTTCCACCGAGTCAAAGCCAGACGCGGGTGGGGTCGCGCTGTAATTGCTGTCGCACATAAGATCGTGGTGATCGCCTATTGCATTCTCAAGACCGGGACGCCGTATCGAGATCTGGGGGACGATTACTTCGACAAACTACACCCGGAGCGTACAGCCAAGCGGCTGGTTCGACGACTGGAGCGCCTGGGCCTGACAGTTTGCGTAACACCATCGGCAGACCTAACCCCCGGCCTTTCATAGAACTAGCGGTCAAAGTTTTCTAGGGACTGGGATTTTCGGGAAACGACAGAGGGGGGTGTGAGGGGTTGAGGACGCCCCTTCAACGGCCGGGGCGAGGTCTCTATGGAGAATGAATGAGGGCGTGTACGGATATGACTTGGAGTGCGAATTGAGCTAGCCATGCCCGGTTTTCGAAGAACGCCGTTTTGGGGATAGGCCTGATTGCTGGTGGGGAGGGCTGTTATCGCTACCTATGGGTTCTTCGAGGACACGTCCCTTTTCCATGCCGCCCGATCCGATTGCGGCGTCTCGTTCGAATTTACGATCGGCTCCGTCTATGAGCCCGGACATAGCACGACGCGAGCGATCGTTCAACAACAACGCGGCTACGCGGCCGCGCGCCGAATCGTTTGGCGATAGACTGCATACATGGCGCAGAAGCTGCTCGTGGCGTGCGTGCTGGCTCTGGCCGGGGCTGCAATGCAAGCCAACGCACAGAGCGTGAACGGACGCGTGACGAGTTCCACTACCGGGCTTGGCATTCCTGGCGTCAGAGTGGAGATTTTCCTCAGCGAGAATAAGGCCGGCGAGGTAACCACTGGCGCGACCGGAGAATTTCAGATCGCCAACGTCGGTAGCGGCCTATACAGGGCATGCATCCAGGCGCAAGGGTATATCTCCACCGCAGGCCGGTGCCCGAATCGCACGTTTGAAGTGAGCTCCGACAAGCCTGCGCAGATCGAATTCGCCATGACACCGCTGGGATGGATCTCAATCCGCGTATTGGACCCATCCGGCAACCCCGTTCCGCAAGCTCTGGTACGGGTATCGGATGCGGCTCACGGAGTTCTGAGCCTCATGGGGAAATCCGCCGACGAAGACGGTCAGTTTCGCATCCAGCCGCCGCTTTCGGGCGGGTGGCTGGTATCGGCAACCGCTCCCGCGGCATTGCCGCCGCCCAAATCTTCCGGCGATGAGGCGCTCATGTGGGCGCGGACGTTCTACCCTCGCGTCGTGAGCCGCGATCTTGCCGTGCCGATCGCCCCCGCGCCAGGGACGGAGACGTCTATTGAGATCAAACTTATGTCCGCCGCCCCGCGCCGGATCCGCGGCGTAGTTCTCGACCCAGCCGGCGAGCCCGTATCAAAAGCCAACTTAATGCTGGCGGAGCCCGATATCTTTGGCCTGGCCAAACCTGAGCGGCGCGCGACGCAGGCCGATGGAAGTTTCGAGTTCACTTCCCTAGCGGCGCGCGAATTTGTGCTGACCGCTTTGACGGAGAGAGACGGAGTGAAGCTATGGGCCAGTCAAGCGGTGCGAATCGAAGATAGGGATCTGGACAATCTTAAACTTCAGCTGTCACCGCCGCTTTCGGTGCGCGGCAAGATAGTGACCGAACCCCCCTGGGATGGCGCCGCCACGAAGCTGCCGATCGTCAAAGTGGATCGGGTGAATGCAGGCGTCGATATCCAGAATATGCAGAGCGGATGGACGAGTGCGGATGAAGAAGGAGAGTTCACTCTGGAGAAGGTCTACCCTGGCGTCTATACGATCAGCGTGAGCAATCCTCCGCCGGGTTACTACCTTGATTCGATTCGCTTCGGCACAGTAGACGCGTCGGGCGAAGTCGCCATTTCATCCGGCGCGCTTCCCGTCATAGTTACGTTAAAACAAAACGGCGGAACAGTACGCGGCCTCGTGGAGAATTGTGTTGCCTGCGAGATTTGGCTGGCGTCTGAGGATACCGGGTTGCGGCGCCGCGGGTTCATGCGCTCAGCGCATGCGGGTGGGAATGGCCATTACGAGATCGACGACGTACGGCCCGGCGAGTATTACGTGTTCGCAATACCCAGCGCGCCCTCGTTCGAGTTACCCGTGCTTGATCAGAACCTCATCAACCAATCGGTCCGGGTGAGCATTCGAGGCGGGGAAGCCACGCAGGCGAACCTTCGAGTGAGTATCAGATAGCAAATTGTGGTTAATTCCGAAGGATCGCCGTGTGAGAACTGAGCCAGTTGCTACAGTAGCGACGGCTGGCTCGAATAGCAGTCAGGCTGCTAAGAATCCGAGTGCGACGCGCCGTTCAACTCACTGTGAATTCGGCCGCGAGCGGCAGGTGATCCGATGCGACGAGAGCCTTTCGCGTTCGGCAAAGGGTCAGCCGGTCGAGCTTCAATTCCGGGTCGTAATAAATATGATCCAGATGCAGGAACGGCAGCAACCCGGGATAAGTGCGCGAGCGCCGCAGATGCTTCTGAATATCGGCGCTCTGCATGTGTGAGCGGAGGAGTTGCGTAACCAGCCCGGACGTCCATTCGTTGAAGTCTCCCAAAACCAGACGCGGCCGTCCGAGGCCGACTTCGCTCAGCAGATCGGCGGCTATGAGACGGGATGCTTGCTCGCGGCGCTCGCGAAAAGATGTGCCCAGGTGCACGTTGAAGACGTGGAGCAGCGAATTGTGCGAGACGACGTCGGCCCTCAGGCAACCGCGCGATTCGCGCCCTTGAACAGTCAGATCGTAATTCCGGCTCGCAGAAATAGGAAAACGGCTCAGTACGGCATTCCCGTAGAGGTATCCGCGGTGTTTGCGGTTCTCGCCCATCACAAAAGCCAATGTCAGTTCGCGAGCGATCACTTCGACCTGATGCTCCATAATTTCCTGCAATGCCACAATATCGGGATCGATCTCGCGTAGTACGTCGGCGATTCGGACCGCTGTGGTTTGCCGATCGAGTCCACGACACTTGTGCACGTTGTATGTGACCACTCGGAAGGCCATCACTCCTGCCTCTCGATTAACCAGCCCAGCAATTCGTTGGCCCGTTCGATGACTGGACGCTTCCGCCAGTCATCATACGTGATGCGGCGCGAAACACCGAGGTCGGCGCCGAAGTCTTCTTCGAGGCGGGCCGCCAGGCCATCGTCGAACGCGGCAACGTTCACTTCGTCGTTGATCGAGAAGGATCGCGAGTCGAAATTAGCCGAACCGACGACGCTCCACGTACCGTCCACCACCACCGACTTGGTATGAATCATGGAAGGCTGGTACTCATAAATTTGCGCCCCATTCCGCAAGAGTGAGCCGTAAAGGCGCCGGCTGGCGCGGCGTGTGAGCAGGTGATCGCTCTGTTTCCCCGGAACCAGGATTTTGATTTCCACGCCGCGGGCCGCAGCCTCAATCAGAGAGCGCCGCACGCTTCTGTCCGGCAGAAAGTAAGGAGTGGTGATATGAATCCATCGCCTGGCATTTGCGATAAGTATCTGGAACAGCATGCGCGCGCGGGTGGACCGGCCGCAAGTGGGCGTACTGTTAATGACCATTGCCCGGCCATTTCCGCCAGCCTCATTTGCCGGGTAATACTTACAACTGCTCAACAGCTCGCCTGACGATTCGAGCCAGTTCTCCGCGAAGATGGACTGGAGGCTGTCCACCGCCTGTCCCCGCACCGCCACCATTGTGTCGCGCCATCGCTTCTTCCGCCCGCGAGACATGTACCAATGGTCCGCCACGCCAGCGCCGCCGATAAATGCAACGGCGCCATCCACAATCAGCAATTCACGATGCGTCCGGTTATCGTACCGGCCGAGGTTGTACCAGCGCAGCGGGTTGTACCACCGGACTTGGCCTCCGGCCGCGAGCAGCTTCTGAAAAGTGCTTCGCCAACTGTTGAAGCTCCCCACCGCGTCCAACACGAGCCGGACTTCGACCCCGGCGCGGGCACGGTCCGCGAGAGCTTCGATAAATCGGTTTGCGATCTGGCCTTTTTGGAAAATGTACGCTTCCAGGCAAATGAAGCTGCGCGATGAAGCGATGGCGTTCAATTCGACCTCGTAGAATCGATCGCCGTTGGTGAGGACCTCGAATACGCTGTCTTTGTAGAGATGAGCGTCCCCGACCAGCGCCAGAAGGTGCGCAAATTCGGTGGAATCGGTGGCAGAGTCTGCGTCCCCGGACATTCGGTACGGCAATCCCGGCTCGAATAACGCCAACATTAAGAAGAGCAGCGCGCACGCGCAACCGAAAATGGCCAGGATCAGCATAAGAAACGTTTACGATACGCTTCCGTATTGGAGCGTGCGCTATCGATGCCGTTGTAAGCTATGACACTATTATCGGCGAACCACTTCTCCGTCACCTCCTGAGCGATGGGCGGATGCAGTTCATTGGCGGTGCGCGGCGCGTAAAGACGGTGGCGCCGGCTTACGAGGCGGCGCCTGATTGCCGCCCATTCGTAGGGCGCGATGGTGCGATGTTAGTTCGCCGTTTGCTCCCTCTCGACACGGTCCACAACTACCATCTCAACAGACGCTTTTCTTGGCTCCAGTTTGAGTCCTAACTGGGCCTGAAGTGCCGCGAAAACGTCGAGGCCTGGCTCCAAGGCCGAAGGCTGATTTAACGCCTTCGCGATTGCCTCATCGGTCGACCAGGCGATGCCGAAATCGTACTTCCCCGTCAGGCCTGTGTAGTCGAAGACAGGCCGGTCCAATTCGCCGGTCAACAGGTTCGCGAAATCCTTCAACGACTCGCCCTTCGCCCGCAACATGGTCTTACCTGCCACCTTCATGCCGATGATGTGACCTTTGTATCCGGGCGGGATCACAGGCAAGCCGTCCTTCGCCAACGAAATGGTGTTCAATTCGGGGCCTTCCATCGGGCCTGTCTCAGGCTCGGTTCCCGAGACCTTAAGCTTCGGACCGTTCCTTCCTGTGACAAGCGCATAGATCGACAGCTCCTTGCTCTCACGATGCTCCACCAGCCTGAACCTTTCAGCCAGGAGCGCCTGGAACATCTGTTGCAACTGCTGCCTAGTGGAGCCCGGCGGAAGTTTCGCGACAATGTCGTACCGTGCATCCTCCAGCCAGGAGGGACCCGCTATCTGATACCGCTCGACGCCATACGCCTTAGTCAATAGAGCTTTCAGGCTGACCTTGGAATACGCAATCTGAATCGGGTCGGAGGTCCCCGGACCGCCGCGCATCGCGAACCGGCTCTCCGGCGCGGCGCGCTTGACACTGGCTGCGTCGAATATTTGCGCTCCGGCCAGAGGCGCCAGGGCGGTGAATGCGAACACACGTAGAGTATTGCGTCTCATGAGTCACCTCGAGTTGTCAGTTTCGTCAGTCCGCGCGAAGGACCTTCATCGGGTCCATCCGGACAATGCGGCGTGTGGCCGTCCAAATGCCGATGGCCGCGGTCGCCACCAGCAACACTCCGGCAGCGCTGCAGATCGGGAAGCCTACGGGATCGACTTCTTCCATCAGGCTCTCCAAGAGTTTTCCGAAGGCAACCGCCGCGGCCATTCCCAACAACAGACCTGCGCCCACCGGCAGCAGCGCCTCCTTCAGCAGCGCTACCCGCAGGTGGAGCGGCTGTGCGCCGACGGCGAGGCGGACTCCGATTTCATGCGTCCTTTGCTGAATAGCAAAAGAGGCTACGCCGTGAATTCCGAGGATGGCCAGCAATAGGGCAAAGCCGCTGAAAAAGAGAACCATCGTGGTATAGAAACGCGGCCCGGCGAGCGTCTCGCGCAAGCGTTCATCCAGGGTCGCAACGTTATACACCGGCACTGTGGGATCGATGCCACGCACGGCATCGCGGCAGATCGGCTTATACAATTCGGCTTTCCCCTGCACCCGCGCCACCAGCGTCATGTTGAGCGACGGGGACCAACCGGGGGCGCGGTAGACCACCGCCATGCCATTGTCGGTCGGCGAATAGCGCTGCGTGCGAGCTACTCCGACGATGGTGACGGGGTCGCCGAACGCCGGAATCAGCCGCTTTCCCACGACACGAAGCGTGGGGTCGAACTGGCGGGCGAAGGCCTCATTCACAATCGCGACCGGCTTGGATTCGGCTTCCTCAGCAGCGGTGAAGTCGCGCCCTGTGATGATATTCGTGCCGGTGGCACGCAGGTAGTCAGGGGTCGCGGTGATGAGGACGCCGAAATGATCCTCGCCGTCATCCATTTTGAAGCGGAACCCAGCCATGTTGTTAGGCTCGAGGCGGCAGGAATTCGACGGCGCCGGCAGCTTCCACTCCCGGTACGCCGCGCAGCCGCTCCAGGGCGTCCCGGTAGTAGGCCGGCGCATTCTTCTCGCGCGCCGTTCCGGAGAGCGCCACGTTCATGGTTACGACGTGATCGGTCCGCAGACCCAGGTCCGTACCGGCGAGCTTCAGGAAACTGCGGCACATGGTCAGCGCTCCCGCCAGCAGAACGACGGTGAATGCGGCTTGCAGGGCGACCAGACCCGCGCGAAGCCGGCGGATACCGGCATTGTGTCCACCAGAGGGAATGCGCAGCGGGTCCATGTTCGGTTGCATGCGACGGATGAAACCGGCGGGCAGAATGCCGAAGATCAGGCCGGTCAGAACCGCGATGCCCATGGCGAATAGCAGGACGGGCCAATCCAGGACGGTATAGGCTTGCACCGCCAGGCTGGGCGGCTGGACGGTGGATGCCAACCGCGCCGCCCACTGGGCGACGATCAGGCCGCCGGCGGCTGCCGCCAGGGTGAGCAGTGTGGTTTCGGTGATCAACTGCTGCACCAAGCGTCCGCGACTGGCCCCCAGTGCGGCGCGCAGTAGTAGCTCTTTACGGCGTTCGGTAACACGGGACAGCAGGAGATGGGCGAGGTTGGCGCACGCGGTCAGCAACACGAACAACACAAGCCCGAAGAGTACGAGGGATATCCGCCGTACATTGCCTGCCAGTTGATCGCGCAGCGGGACCAGACGAAGACGGCTCAAGTCACCGGCCGCGAGTTTGAAGCTGCCGACTTGGCAAGTGCGATGCTCTCCGCGCGGTATTGAGCGCTGGCCTGTTGCATAGAGATGCCAGGCCTTAACCGGCCGTTCACGACGCGGATGAGAGCACGCACCCTCGACAAATGGCCCGGATAGAAGAGGCTGGGAACCCAGATCGCCACGTTGCCCGGATAGTCCAGCCCTTTTGGGCCGACGCCGATGATGGTCAGCGGCAACTCCGTTCACGCGGATGGCAGAGCCGAGAATCCGCGGATCGCCGCCGAGTTGCTGCCATAAGCCGTGACTGACGACGGCGACATCGGTGCGGCCGGGCGTGTCCTCTGCCGGAGTCGAAGGCTCTTCCGATGAGCGGCTGGCTTCCCAGGAGACTGAAGAAATTGGAGGTCGTTTCGGCGACCTTCACTCGCAGGGCCTGGCCGGTGCTACCGAGGGTCATGTCCTCCGTACGGTACCCGGCGGCATCCGTTATATAGGAGCGGCTGGTTGCCCAAGCGTGGAAGAGAGCAGGGCTTTCGTTATGCCCGCGGAGGTCCTGTACTAACACCAGGCGGTCGGGCTCGTGGAAGGGAAGCGAGCGGAACAGTAGCGCGTTCACCACGCTGAAGACGCCGGTGGTGATGCCGATGGTAAGAGCCAGCGCCACCAGGGCTAGCGCCACAGTGAAGGAGCGCCGGCGATAGACGCGGACAGCGTAACTGAGGTCCTGGCGCAGTTCGTGCAGAATCTCCACCGGGATCGAGATCGCCAGATCCGTGAGGGCGCGAATCCAGAACATCGTTCTCGGCCAAGTTCCCTGGATTTCGTTGTATTCGTCCCAGAACTGGCGCTCCAAGGGCCTCTCGTATTCTTCGCGGAAGTGGGCCGGATAGAGTTTCAGGAGCAGCCGGTAGATGGACTTCGGATCGGCCATGGTTCACCTCAGGCGAGTTGGGGAAGTCCCAGGTTGTCGTCAGCCAGTTTCACCAGGTTCCGGAGCCGCGTGGCCTCGGCTTGGGCGGCGCGCAGGCCGAGGGGTGTGATGCGGTAATAGCGGCGGCGTTCGTCGTCCAGGTGGCGATCGGGGCGCTCTTCGGACTCTTCGATCAGGCCCTGTTCCAGCATCTTGTTGATGGAGCCGTATAGGGCGCCGGAGCCGAGATTCAGTTGGCCGTTGGTTCGATGCTGGATCTCACGCTTCAGGGCATAACCGTGCCGCTCGCCCTGACTCAGCGCCAGCAACATGTGGAAGACGGGCAGCGACAGCGGATTCAGTTCCTCGATCGGATCTTCTTTTCGCTTTGCCATACTATGCCAAAACCTGACTTAGTATGGCAAAGTCGGTAGAAATGTGTCAAGGAGAAAATATTGCGATGATCGGTCAGCTTTTCGCCGCCTCCGGTCCCAACAGCGCTCGTCCACGGCATCCGCCCTGAACGAGGGCGCACGAGGGCCCTCCGCTATAATCGCGTAGGGAACCACACACGTGTCTGTGTTAGGCCTGGAGACTTCGCCGAACCACTTCTCCGTCACCTCGCTGAGCGATGGGCGGACGCAGTTCATTGGCAGCCGATTGCCGGCAAAATCGTGCGTCCTGTTCGTGCATGGTTTCAATGGCGATGCGCTCGAAACCTGGAAGGGGTTCGACACCATCGCGCTTCAGCGCAAGGAACTCAAAGAGACCGACCTGATATTCTTCGGCTACGATGGAGTCCGGTCGAACGCCCTTGCCTCCGCTTCCTTCCTGTTCGACCTGGTGGACGACCTATTGGGCGCGGGCCGCGTGGTGCAGCGCGTAAAGATGGTAGCGCCGGCCTACGAGAGGTGCGTGATTGCCGCCCATTCGTTAGGGGCGGTGGTGACGCGTTGGGTTCTGCTTCGCGCCTATCACGAGAAGCGATCATGGCTTGACAAAGTCCGTTACCTGCTTTTCGCGCCGGCGCATTGCGGCGGTATTGTGGTGGACAGTGTATCGGAACTGTTGAGGGCCAACGTCGTCACCAAGGCAATAAGCAATGCGGCCAAAATCAAGTATCCCCTCCTGAACGAACTCGCGCCGGGTTCGGTCATCCTGAAGACATTAGAAGAGCAGACGCGCGCGGCAATTGACGCGGGATGCAGCGCTCTGCGGGCGAAACGAGTGGTGATCGCAGAATACGAAGAAGTGGTCAGCAACCTGCCGTTTCCCGGCGATCCCTTCCCGACGGCGATTCGCGACGCCAGCCACACGACGGTTTGTAAGCCAGATAAATATAGCGATGTCATCAACTTCGTCGTGGAGTTACTGGCATGAGTTCCGGACTGACCGAGGAAGTTCGTCTCAACAACTGGCAATTCCTGATTCATAAGCTGCAACAAAGCGAATTGCATGCAGCGGTCGCCAAAAAGTTCGCCGATGCGAGCGATGCGGAACTGCGCAGGGTGTTGCGCTATCACGACGACCCCGTGAGCGATCCTGACGAGATCGCGTTTCGTGCGCTTATGGATTTGTGGTTGGGGCAAGCAGGCCTGATTTACCTGGCCTGCCTTTGCGGCTACATACCGAACCCAGCGGCAATGGCAGATGCAGGGTTCCTGCGCGAGATCTTGGCGACTCCGGCGCTGCGAAAGTACTACGAAGAGCACTACCCAATCGCCATTCAGTGGCTGTTCCTCTTGCAGCTCGAGGGGAGATTGGACCTTCCCTGTGAACCCTCCGTTTCCGGCGCCGGCGCCTTCGAGCGCTTCTCCATCTTGTACGCGCGCTTCCGGGACGATCAGGACTTGACCGTTTTCTTGAACCTGCTGGACGGCTTCGTGTATGGGCGCACGAACACTCAGTCGGTTGTGGAGAGCTTCAAGGATCCGGAGCGGGTGGCGCTTGCTTTCGCCCGCCGGGCGGATCAAATCACCTATCTTGATCGCGGCATCGTGGGGATGGTCCGGTTCCTGACCTTTTGCCACGATCTGGATCGACTTCTGGAGTTGTGCGCCGGAATGCCAGTTGTTCAATCCGCTTTCTGGTTTTTCTACGCATACTGGTTTCACGAGTATTCGGACGTTGCCGAGAAATCGATGGAGGCGATCGATAACGCGGTGAAAGCGGCCGAGTCCGCCGGGTCGGATTCGATAGTGGAATACGAGAAATGGCGGTTGATGCTGCAACGCTTGACGGGCGGTGCATTCGCTAAGGCGCTCATCGCGGAAGTGGAACGCGCCGGGTCCGCCGGCGATACGAGAGTGGCGGCGTGGCGGCGCCGATTCCAGCCTTACACGCAACCTCTCACGATGAATGTGCTTCGTCTGGTGAAATCGGACAACGAGGCGCCGGTTCCGGACGCGGATCGCATCATTCAATGCGGCAACGCGATACGCCACATGTATACCGTGCAGATGTTCAGCGAAAAACTGGCCCCGGCGATACACCAGGCCTATCGCGACATCCTGCGCGAGCACCAACGCGGCGGCTTCTATGACCGGCCATACGAGGAACTCCCCGAGGATGGCAAAGCTGCGAATCTGAAGGCTGCCATCCGAATTCCAGAGGTTCTTAAATTGATCGGTTGCGGATTGCAGCCGGGAGAAAGCACTCCGAGTGAAGAGCAAGAGATCGCGGATCGCCTTCACCGTAATATCGAAACGTTGGCTAACGCCGAGCACCTGGGCTGGATGGAGGAGAGGCTGATTGAGGGGTGGTCGTATGGAGCCCAACGCGACAATGACGCCCGCAAACATCATCTTCTTGTGCCGTACGCCGACCTTCCCGACGTTGAGAAGGAAAAAGATCGCGCGACGATCAGGCAATATCCGTTCTACGCGAAAATGGCTGGGCTGAAGATTGTGCCTATGCGGACGATACCGGACGATGGTGGGTAGCCGGACCCCTCGAATCGATAATCACCGAATGCACTGGCGATCAACGCGCGCTTCCGATCGCGTTGCGGATGGTCTCTACCAACCCGCGGCCGGAGAACATCGCTAATTTGTTGAGTCCGCAGCGCATCCAGTGAAGGACTATAGGTTCGCGCCGAAGGCGAGAAGGCGTCCGTCACAATCCTTCACGACGAACTCGCGCGAGCGCCAGGGCATGTTGGCGGGAGGTCGAGTGAATTCCACGCCTTTGGCGGCATACTCGGCGTAAAGCGCGTCCGCATCCTCGATGAATAAATAGGCGTCGAGCAATGCATCCGCATATTTGTCCGGATTGGCCGTCGGCGGCTCGGCGAGGCGGAAATGAATGGCGTGCTGTTCGCGCGTAACGATGGCATAGACTGGCGGATCGTGCCACGTGCTCAGGCATTCGAAGCCGAGCTTGTCTTTGTAGTAGGCGACCGTAGCGGAAATGTCCATGGTGAAGAACTGAGGCGCGATCTGACGGATCATGCATCAAGTCTAGTGCAAGTACGTGGGGGCTCGCGGCCGAATAAATCCGCACGCCGGGTTGGCCGGCCGCGGTTGACACGGTTCTCGTGCGCACGTAACATGTGTATATGAACATTACGCTGTCGGTTGAGGACGAAGTGATTCGCACCGCGCGGCGCCGGGCGGAGGCTCTGGGTACGAGTGTGAATCAGCTGGTCCGCGATTATCTGGCGCAACTGGGGGGCGAGACGGACGCTTCGGCGGACGCGGCGGAGTTCGAAAGGCTTTCGCGAAGTGCGCGGGGGAATTCGCGCGGTTGGAAATTCGATCGCGATGAGCTTCACGAGCGGCAATGAAGGGTCTCGCGTTTTTCGACACGAATATTTTGATCTACGCGGACGATGCATCGGCCAAGCGCAAGCGGGAGCAGGCGATTTCGCTAATCGTAGAGCATCGCGGCGGCAATTCTATGGTGACATCGCTTCAGGTGTTGCAGGAATACTATGCCGCGGCCACTCGCAAACTAGGCGTTGCGGCGGAGATTGCGCAGCGGAAAGTCGAGATTCTGGCGCGCGGCAGAGTGGTTCGTTTCACGGAACAGGATGTGATCGCTTCGATTGAGCTCCACCGTCTGGCTAAGATCTCGTTTTGGGACGCAATGATTGTCCAGGCCGCAAGGTTAGCCGGCGCGGCTGTCCTTTATAGCGAACATATGGGACATGGCGCGACGATTGGCGGGGTGAAGATTCGAAATCCGTTCACGGAAACGTAAGGCTTGTACGGCTCGCGGCCCTGTGCGCAAAGAGCAATCGGCAGGTTGATCGATTGCGTTCGGCGATCGAGCGGTCGCGCCACTCCGCTAAGGTACAATTCAACGAGTCACTATGCCGGAAAACGAGGCCCTGCTGCGAGCGGTGTTGGAGAACCCAGACGATGACGCGCCGCGGCTGGCCTACGCGGATTGGTACGCGCTGCAACCGGAAGAGGCTTCGGCGGCGCGCGCGGAGTTTATCCGCGGGCAGATCGAACTGGCCCACATGCCCGCTGAAATGATCGAGCATGGATTGGCGTATCACCAGCAAAGCCGGATGAACGAGCTCTATGCCCGCTACGCTCATACGTGGACCGAACCTCTCGCGCCATTCGTGAACAGCTACCGCTTCCAACGCGGTTTCGTCGAACTGGTGGTGCTGGAAGCCGGCAGTCTGTTGCGAAACGGATCGCGGATCTTTGAATCGGCGCCCGTGCGGCATATAGATCTTCACGGCGTGCGGAACGTGGGCGAGGAGTTGTTCACGTCGCCGAGTCTCGCCCGCTTGAAATCCCTCGCGATGGACGATTGCGGGCTCTACACCTTCCATCTCCGCCTGCTCGTGGCCAGCGGCGTAACGGCGGACCTTTGCTGGCTCTCGGTGGCGAAGAATCATCTGGATTTGGATGCCGCGAGGGCGCTCGCGGCATCGCCTTATTGCAAGAATCTCAAGTTTGTGAGTTTCGACGAAAACCCCGTGGACCCTTGCGAACAACTGGGCTGGGATAGCGGAGTGGTGGTTTCCGCCTGGCTTCCACCGCCGGGCGAGGAACTCGAAAAGGAGTATGGCTATCTGCCGTGGCTCCACAGGCCGAATGGTCCGATGAGCCCGTTCAGTTGTTGACCGGCCGGCTATTCGTATGAGAATGCGATGGCGCGGTTAAGTTGAGCCGCGAGGCTCTCGAGCCTATCCTTATCGGCGCTCTCAAGCCTCTCCAGCTTGAATTCCGGGCTGCGTTGCCAGAGCGCAAGCTCACCTTGGAAGTTCTTCTGCTTGAGTTCGATCAGTTCGTCTCTTTCTTTCGATTGGGGTTTTACCAGCAAGTCTTTCAGCTCGTTCTCGTGCTTCTCACGAAGCTTCTGTATCTCGGCCTCAGCTGTGGTCTTTGGCGCGGGCCGAAAAGGTACGTAGGCCGTTACCTTAGCCATTAGGTCCACGGCGTCGCGGTAACCGTTGGCAAGATTGCGCGCGGCTATGATTTTTTGCGCCAAATCGGCTGCATCGGAGAAGCCTCTGTCGGCGAGCGCTGTAGTGAGTTCGGCCTCCGTCATGGTGTTGACGTTGCGATTGGGCGTTACCCGGAAGAATTCGTTCGCATTCGCAATATTGATGCCGCTAAGGATGAATCCATCGGGCACAGCCGATATCGGCAGAGTATTCCGATAGTCCCACATCCGTTTTGGTAGTTCCGAACTCGGCATTGGCTTCTGTTGAATATAAAATTGCGCCGCGGCGCCGAGGACGCGGATGGCGCCGTCGTCCGACCCCAGACAAACCATCGGCGCCGCGCCGCCCGCGCCGGGAGCGGCTTTGGGAGCTATCGTGATTCCAGTCTTAATGGGCTGTCCGAGAAGGTCGGTGACCAGACCACCATGCAGAATGAGGTAGTTGTACTTGGTGGAGGGCAGAGTACCAGGCGTGTATCCCGTTTTGTATCCGCCGGAACAACCCCACATATCGGAGGCGAGAGTGAACTCGGTTCCGGAGTACTCGCGAATGATCGTGCCGGGTTGGTCTATGGGCGCCACATCTGCGCCCCGGGGGACGCCGACTGCGAGCTTGACGTCGCAATCGGCCGCCTCGGTGACGCTGCTGACTTGTGCGTAGCGGCCGAGCCGGGTACGTTCATCGGCCGCGATCAGGTCCGGCTCCCTGATCGGTTTGTCTTCGTCGGGCGTGCGGGGGCGGGCGCCATTTTTCGACTTGATGAAAGTAAAGTTGCGAGGGTTGTTGAAAGCTTCGAGCAGAGTGCCATTGTGGAACCAATCGGTCCAGCATTCCTCGTCGCGCGCTCTCTCGGCGGCATTTAATGCGATGGCCCCGCCATTTGCGATACAGGCGCGCTTTTCGCTCTGCCAATCGAACTCTTGCCGCACAGCTTCGATTGCAACCGCGATCTTGCGGGATGCCGCAGGCTTCCCGGTCCAACTTGCCGGATCGCGCCAAGGCTCGAGCCGGGCCGTTTTGAATGCCGCTTCGGTGCGGTCCTGGCGCGCACGTCCCGAGCCAGTGCAAAAATCGACGAATTGCGCGTAGACGAACTCGAGGGCCAGATCGTCGCCCTGCGTGCGAAGCACGAGCAAACGATAGGGGGCGACGTGGCCGGGGAAAGCCGGGTAGGCCTCGTTCAACTTCGTCACCACCTTCTCCTTCACGGCGGCGCCGCCGAGTTCCGCCTCTATCAGGGTGTGCGATAAGGGTTCTCTTGCGGATGTCTGGACCCAAACCACCCACCCATTCAGTTCCGGCCAGCCGGCAGCCTCGAAGGCGGTGGTGGATTTACCGCTCCATCGTCGCATCTCCTCGTCGATGCAACTCCCGTTTTGATCGTTGACGCATCGGCCGAAAGTGGTCGATGTTAGTCCAGCGTCCTTCATGTCGTCGCGTCCACGAGAACCCGGCTGATTGCCGGGAAAGAATCCGGGTAGGCCGAGAAGATAAGATGGCTGCCCCATGCCGTGAGAAAAATAGCCCGCCCAAGGATTAGAGAACCCGATGTGGAGAACCGGAATGCTGCCGGCCGGCGACTTGTTCATTCGGTCTTTGCCGAAATCCGTCTGCTGCAGCGTCGCATGATCGATTACCGAAGCCGGTCCGCGGCCGACGATGACATAAAAGACTGGCGGGAGCGGCGTGTTGCTGGTATCCGTGCTGGTGCTGCCGGGCAATTGCAGACTCGCCTTCACAATCAGGGGCTCGACTTCCGGGGGCGTTGGTACGACGACAATGACGGGGGTGATCGGAGAATCGAGAGGCGCACTGATCGTTACGGTGGGGCCGGTCAAGGGGCGGTTTGAGGTCGTCTTTAGTGACCGGCGATTCGTCTGTAGTTTTGTTGCAAGCTCCCATGGGGCATCACCTCACGATCGGAACCGGTCGAGCATCGCAAACCGCTTCAAGGTCCGTTGGAGAGACTCATGCAGCGCTCGCGTCTTCCGGAGGGGCTCGGAAAAAGAGCGGTCATCGAGGACCTCGGCCACCCAGGGCCGGAGGGGATCACGGTCAACATGGCTGCTGAAGAGAGTCATCAGGAGCACGCACTCGATAGCGCCGCTGCCCTGCGCCAATTCGTATTGCCGGGACCAGCTTCGAGCGCGGCCGGTCAAATACTGTAGAGTTTCCGCCGATAGCGACGCATATCTGGCGGGGAAGGCGATCCGAATCCAGGCGGCGAGCGACGCGTCGGAATCGGACGCGCCGGCGGCATCGTTCAGAATCTCGTCGAACTCCAGTTCGCGCACCCAACCCAAAGCGCGCCGGTAATTCACGGAATTCTCCCCGAGCACGGGGTTCGTCGCTTCGTTCATCCGCCTGTAGAGAAGCCGCATGGTCTCTTCGGCGGTTGCGCCGCGGGCGCTGTGAAGCGTTTCACCGGCCCACGCAAATAATGGATCCTCGTCGAAATAAGCGCCGAAGAAGATCATCAGCGTTACCCACGAACAGACCTGTTCCGACGCGTGGAAGCCATGAACGGCGGCTCGCCGAATGCCGAACTCGATGACTTGGAGAGTTGCCGGATCGGTCAAGACAATGCAGTGGTGTGGAAACCGGCGCCAGAGATACTCGAGGATATCCTTTTTCACTGAGCGTCGGCCTCGCTCGGCTGCGGATAGCTGTACGGGTCGTCGTGAATCTGTCCCAGTTTGGCGAGGGTTGCGTCGTCCAATTCACCAGTAGCGGGAAGCCCGTTATAACTCTGAAAGGTCATAATCGCCTGTCGGGTGGAATCGTTCATGGTCCCATCGGCCGGACTGCAGATGTAGCCCAGGTTGTTCAGGCGGTGCTGAGCGCCGGAAATCTCGTTGATGGGGTCCAGATGGCCAAATTGCAAGGCGAGCTTAAGCGGCCGATCGTCGGGCCCGCCGACCACGAGTTCTCCCCCGCTGGCGCGCGGCGAGATAAAACAGGAGACGATGCCTTGGGCATCGGTCTGGCCGCTCTGCTGCTGGCCGTCTACGGTAAGCGTGTAGGGTTGGTTCGCCCGCGGCACGTTGCAATCGAATAACTGAATACGGAAGGTTGCCGGGATGCCTTTGCGCCGGAAGCAATATTTGGCATCGGTGGCGCGGCTCTCAATTTTGGGACGGAGGTCCGGAATGAAAACGACGTCGCCCGGCAAAAGAACGTTCATGTCGGTCCGGCGCTCGCGGAGGTCGGCGTTTTCAGGGTCGTCCCAGATGGTGACCGCGTAGAGCCCGTGTTCCGCCGACAGGCTGATGACGCTGTCGCCCTCTTCGACCGCGTGGCGGACGGGCATGCTTATTTCCCTCCCGCGCGGATTGAAGTGATCTGGCCCATGAGCGCGTCGATTTGCCCGAACATTCTCCCATGCTTGCGGTAAGCATGACAAGATGGCGTGGCGCGGCGACACGCACGCTGGCAAGCGTTTTCGAGAGGCCGAGGCGCCTTGTGATATTCTTTCTTTGCGTTTCAGTTAACCGATCATGCCGATATTAGAGATCCGAGGGGCGCAGATGGCTGCGTTCAGGGAAGCGCTGGGCGCCAGCTTTCGAAGCAGGTTGGAAAAGCATCTTAGTGAATCGGGCATCCCTTCGGCCACCATCGAGGAGCATCTCGAATCCGGCATTCGGACAGCCGCCGAACTCGGAATCGTTATCGAGCGCGACGTGGCAAGGTGGATCGAGCTGATGCTCCGGCACGAACACTCGGCGAGTCTGGACAGCCTGCCCAAGAGCGCGCGCAATCTGCTGATGGCGTACGGCGTTCCGGCAAGCGAAAAGCTCGACCGCTTCTCCAGGTGGCTCGAATCCCGCGATGCCCGATAGCTTCGGCTCCAATCCCGTTGGGGAACCGGTTCAACCCTGCTCCGCGACCGCGCAAACGGAGAAACATTGGATCGAAATCCAGCTATTAGGGGAAGACGATTCGCCGGTGCCGGACGAGGAATATCGCATCGTGCTGCCGAATGGCGACCAGGCGCGCGGGTATCTGGATTCCAAAGGTTGCGCCCGTATCGAGAACATTCCGCAGGGGGGCGATTGCCAGATTACGTTTCCAGTGCTCGATAAAGACGCTTGGGAGCCGATTGGCTGATGGCGCCTTAAAAGCGGTCGAGACGGCGTGGCATTCGAAAATTGTATTCCCCTGGATGCCCGCGCGAACCGCGACTTGCCCCAAGACTGGAAGGCTTCACGACCGAAAAAGCGCGAGCAGGGCGACGACCAGAAATAGCGCGTGCAGGCCTGCATCGAGCCAGAACGTCCACCCCCATAGCGTCGATGCGGTTTTGTCCGTTCGAACTCCGGCGCTGACTGCGCGGACCGTTCCATCGGTCAGAGCACTATCCGAAATGGGTGAGTTTAAGCTCGACAACTTTGTTCGCTCCCGGTCTCCGATTCGGATTGGCAATCCAGATTACACATCGCCCCGGTTGGTTTCGACATCATATGCACGGACGAAGGTGGGTGGCGCGGCCAAATTCCCGGGACTTTCGGCATCGTGGGCATTCAGGCCGCTCAACTCACTGGATGCCGAGCACGGGCACGCGGCTCATTAATTCGGATCGGCGATCAAATGAGCATCAGGATGGTGGCGTAAGCCGCGGAACCTCCAACGAACCACCAGAATCGCGGTCCTCCCTCTGCGCGCACTTCCGCGTGAGCGGCGGTAACCAACACCCCGCCTGCGAGGAAGGCAAACAGCCGCGCTGTGATGGAATCCGCAAACAGATTGCCAATCCCCAACGCCCACCCCAGGACGACGCAGCCGACCAACAGCCACCGGCCACCGGATTCGTAGCGGTGTTGAAACTGTTCCGCCAGTTCGCCATCCACCATGAACAGATGTAGGCCGATCGCGAATACATAGAGGGCCAGGGAAGGCGCGGAGGCGTCTTCGCGGCGGACGAGCAGGTAACCGATCAACAGGACATAGAGCGCATATCCAAGCATCGTGCTGGAATACAACCAGCCCCTCCGTTGAGCTCCACCCACCGGCACGGAGTGCAGCCGGCTCAGACCGGCAAAAAACACGAACCCGGCGAGGGCCCAAAGGTAGATCCGTGTCTCCGTATCGAGCAGCACGCCCACTGTCGATTTGGCCACCGCTGGCCTATGCTCTTCCAATTCCGGCATGAGGCTGATGAACACATACGCTACAGCTACTCCGGCCGAGAGCGCACGCCATCTCCGCTCAATCTGGAGAGTGAACTTCCGGCAATAACTGGACAGAACAATGGCGCTGGCGATCAGCAGCGATCCGCTGAATGACAGGCTTGGAGGCATCATGGGTGCGCCAGCCGGGAAGGCGCGGCCATAGCGCCAAGAATAATCGGCGCCGGCGCTACCAACATCGTCATGCTGCACCTCCCTGGCATCCGCCGCCTGCAGTTGGTTCATCTCGCGGAGGAGGATCCGGCTTTCCAGGAACGGCCGTAGTCGTCGATGACACCGGAATCGCGCCTAGGCATGGAGGAACGGAGACTCGTATCAAGTGAGGCCGGGCGGGAGGTATGGGTTCCAAAGGGGGGGCTCGAACGTCCTGGCTAATGACGCCTTTGAATTCTTGCGACTAATCGATCCTTCTCCGCTTACCGGCGGTGAAATACACAGGCATCGATCTCGGAGTCCCCAGTCCGGTCGGTTTCCGCCAATCTTTTTGACAGATGCTTTTGATGCGGCTCGGGTTTATTAAATGCGCAGCCGCCGAGGCCGCATCAAAAAAGTCGAGGCTGAACTCGATACCGTGGTTCCGTTGCTTCAGGCCATCAAATTAAGAAGCGCTCTGCAGCGCTCGGAACTATCGAAGGCCGCCCCGGCCTCGGCAATTCGTCTGTTACATGACAGGGCGCGCTTGAACGTCAATAATCAATAGGAAGGAGACGGGCTATGAGGATCGAGAACTGTATTGCGGTAGTTACAGGCGCGAATCGGGGACTCGGGAAGGCTTACGTGGACGCGCTGTTGGCGGCGGGCGCGGCGAAGGTGTACGCGGGGGCGCGCGATTTGGCGTCGGTCCGGACGACGAGTGAGCGGGTCGTGCCGCTGCGGTTGGATGTCACACAGGAGCATCAAGTCCTCGCGGCCGCCGAGAGGTGCGCAGATGTCACGCTTCTTATCAACAATGCAGGCATCATGAAGAGCTGTCCGATGTTGGCGGATGGCTCGGAAGGGGTGTTGCGAGCGGAGATGGAGGTCAACGTTTTCGGCGTCCTGCGCATGGTGCGGGCGTTTGCGCCGGTCCTTGCGAAAAATGGTGGAGGCGCGATCGTCAACATGCTGTCCGTGGTGAGTTGGTTCGTGAACCCAAGCAATGCCACGTATTGCGCGTCGAAGTATGCGGCGCTGGCAGTCACGGACGCGGTGCGATTCCAACTGAAGAGCCAGGGCACGCAGGTGGTAGCGGTTCACGCGGGATACATCGACACCGACATGGCGGCGGGCGTGGATAGCCCCAAAGTTTCGGCGCAACAGGTGGCGGAGCGGACGCTGGACGGGGTGCGGGAGGGTAGAAATTCCGTGCGCGCGGATCAGCGCTCCGAGGAGGTCTGGCAGAAACTGAAGACGGACCCCGAGGGGTTGTATGCGCGCCTGCAGGAATTGTGGGATGGGCGAAAGGCTTGATCAAGCCCCTTCGGCGCTTTTGGGACCGGCGGCAAGACCGGCGGCGGCGCAGCGAGAAGAACGGGTGTGGGCGATATACTGGACGCCTATAGACATGAAACGGGCTCTTTGTTTGTTCTCATTACTTTCCATGGCCTCTCCGCTGCTCGCGCAGCTAACGGCCGATCTGGTCAAGGGACTGGAAGTCCGCAATCTCGCGGGGATTTTTACTTCGGGGAGGATCGCCGATATCGCGGTAGATCCGAAGAATCGCAGCACCTGGTACATCGCCACGGCGTCCGGCGGGCTGTGGAAGACCACCAATCACGGCCTGAATTTTCAGCCGGTGTTCGACGATCACGGGTCGTACTCGCTCGGGGTGCGTGGCGGTGGACCCGAAGAATTCGGACGTGGTCTGGCTGGGCACCGGAGAGAACCAGGCGCAGCGCGCCATCGGTTACGGCGACGGCGTTTACAAGAGCACCGACGCCGGCGCAACCTGGAAGAACGTGGGGCTGCCGAATTCGGAGCATATCGCAAAGATCATCATCGATCCGCGCAATTCGAACACAGTGTTCGTGGCCGCGCAGGGCCCGCTGTTTTCGCCCGGCGGCGACCGGGGCATGTACAAGACCACCGATGGCGGCGCAGACCTGGAAGCCGGTGCTGCCGGTCAGCGAGAACACCGGCAGCGACCGATCTCGATTTCGACCCGCGCAATCCCGACGTCATGTACGCGGCGACCTATCAGCGGCGGCGCAACACGCAGCGTGATCGTCGCGGGCGGGCCGGAATCGGCGATCTACAAGACGACGGACGCGCGGCGCGCACTGGAAGAAGCTGACGGAGGGCTTCCCACGGTCGACATGGGCCGCATCGCGCTGGCGGTATCGCCGCAGAAGCCGGACGCGGTGTACGCGCTGATCAGCCTGGCGCATAACAATGAGTTACTTCTACCGCTCCGACGACGCGGGCGCGCACTGGACCAAGACGTTACGACTTGGCTGGAGCGGACGCGTGCAGGACCCGGAATACTACGGCGAGATCTACGCCGACCCGTTCGCAGTACGATCGCGTGTACATCATGGACACGGCGGTCGCGCGTGACCACCGATGGCGGTAAGACGATCGCGCCCGCGCGGCTTCCAGGTGCACGCCGACAACCACGCGCTGGTGTTCGACCCCACCGACGCGAATCACTGCTGAAGGCAACGACGGCGGCCTGTACGAAACGTACGACCACGGGCAACCTGGCGGCACTTCAACAACATTCCGGTGACGCAGTTCTATCGCGTGTCGGTGGACAACGGGCTGCCGTTCTACAACATCTACGGCGGCGCGCAGGACAACGGCTCGCAGGGGGTGCCCTCGCGCACGCATCAATCGCGTGGGCATCCGCACCAGCGACTGGATGAACACCGGCGGCGGCGACGGGTTCCAATCGCGCGCCGATTACGCCGATCCGGACACCGTCTACACGTGCTCGCAGCAGATCAACTGCGTGCGGCTGGATTTGAAGACCGGGGTCAGCGTGCAGCATCCAGGTCCGAATGGGCGGGCGCAGCGGCGGAGGACGCGGAGCGCGATGAGCGTTCCCGGTACGAGTCCCGCGGGCGCACCGCAGGTCGGCAGGCGGAACGCGATGCGGGGCCGGCGTGAGAGCATTGCGCAATGCGCGACCGCTGGGACATTCCGTTCATCATCAGCCCGCACTCACACACGCGTCTCTACATCATTGGCAACCACCTGATGCGAGCGACGACCGCGGCGACACGTGGAAGCTGATGCTGAGCGGCGACCTGACGCGCAATATCGACCGCGAAACTGTCCCGGTCATGGGCAAGGAGTGGGGACCGGAGGCCGTGTGGCAAGAACGTCTTCACCGATTCGCTACGGCACCGGCACCGCGATTGCGGAATCGCCGCTGAAGGAAGGGCTGCTCGTTCTCGGCACGGACGATGGGCTGGTGCAGATCTCCGAGGACGGCGGCCAGACGTGGCGCAAGATCGACAAGTTCCCCGGCGTTCCGGAGCTGACTTACGTCACCGACGTCTTCCTTCGCCGCACGACGTCAACACGGTCTTCGTGACGTTCAACGATTTCCAGCGCGGCAATTTCAAGCCGTACGTTTTGAAGACGACCGACCTGGGCCGCACGTGGACAATCGATCGCCGGCGATCTGCCGGAGCGCGATCCGGCGTGGACCATCGTGCAGGATCACGTCAACCCGAACCTGCTCTTCGCGGGCACGGAGTTCGGCATGTCGTTCTCCGTGGATGGCGGCGCGCACTGGGTGAGGATCAAGGGCGGGATGCCGACGATCACGATTCGCGGCCTCGAAATCCAGAAGCGGGAGAGCGACCTGGTGGCGGCGTCGTTCGGCCGCGGCTTCTTCGTGCTGGACGACTATCTCGGCGCTGCGCCACTTGACGCCGCGAAACGCTGTCGCATGAAGCGGCGCTCTTCCCGGTGGGACGGCCGGCGCGCTCGTATCGACGAGATCGGCTACTACCGCGCGGGCGGCGACAACGCCTCGAACCCCAACCCCCCGATCGGCGCGCTGCTCACGTACTATCTGCGCGACACCGTAGCGAGGCGATGCCAAGATGGTGCTGACCGTGACCGATTCGGCGGGCAAGCAGGTGCGCCAGATCGACGCGGTGGACACGGCGGGGCTGCATCGCACGCCATGGGATTTGCGCGAACAAGGGCCGGCGGGGCAGGGCGGGCGTGGACGCGGCGGTGCCCCTGCGGACGATGCGGCGGCACAACCTCCGAACGGGCGATGCGGCTCGCGGCGCTGCCGGCGGTGTGGGCGCGGCGGACGCGGGGGGCGTGGAGGGCCGCTGGTGACACCGGGGCTTATACGGTACAGCTTGGGAAATTGGTGAATGGGACGGTTACTCCAATCGGCGATGCTCGGAAGATTGAGGTTGTTCCGCTTGAGCCATCGAACCGCTAGGTATATGGGAGACTAGCTTGCTCGGCTAAGCAGCTTGTTGTAAGCTTCATGTGACCCAATCCAGAACCAGTAGTAGGCTCCGTCGCGATAACGGGCTATGGCTCGATAGGATCTACCAATCTCGACCGTGTAAACGCCGCCTTTTCGCGCAAAGCCTAGCGACGGATGATGTGGGTTCTCCCGAAAAATCGAGAACTGCTTGTCTGCCAACCGGCGGACTTCAACGGGCAATTCTTCATAGAGCTTCCAGAACGAGGGGGGTTGGGATCGATTTGGAATTACTCACGAGGGCGGATGACCTGGAATCCCTCGATATCTCCGGCATCGATGCGCGCGTCAATCTCATCAAGCAGCGTCATGCCAGCACCGCCGGGTGAGAAATCACGCGCGATCTTTTTCGTCCCAAGCGCAAGAATCGCGTTCGCTTATCCAGAGGGCTAGCGCCGTTTGGTCCTCGGGTGGAAGTTCCTCAATCAAGTCTTTGATGGCTTCCACGGTCATACTCCAAGTTTAGCGCTTCAGAGCGAAAGGTTTAGAGTGCCGTTGCCCCCTTTGTTGAGACCAAATAGTTGAGATACAGTCGGCCATTTCCGGCTGCTTCCTCGTGTCTCGCGGCCTTCGCCAGATACGCTGTGCTTTCTCAAGCCTTGCCGGAACTCGCAGCGTAAACGATACAAGCCGCTTACCTCAAAAGCCCGTGCCACCTCGGCAATCGAGGATCCGGGTTTCCAGCGCTTACCGCCAAAATCTCCCGTATCGGCTCCATATTGCCAGCACGCGCGCCAACAAGTTAGGATTGAACGATGAATTGGTATTCCCTTTGCGTGGCGGCTGTTCTTGCCGTGCCGGTCTGTTTCGGAGCCGATGCCGTCAAGGTTCAGGCCCAGGCGCACTTGCTCGATCACGCGGAGTTTATGTGCTCGAATTGCTTTTTCGGAGCCAGTAAGCATTATTATTGCTTCGCGGCGGACGACAAGATCCTCATCGCCTATCAAAAAACTCCTGTTTTGAACTATGAGGACCAATCGAAGAACTATCTGACCCCCGCACACCCTGCATGGACGCCATGGACTGCGCCAGGCAAGGGTGCGGCCGTGCCGATCAGCTATAACGAAAGGCACATCTGGATCACCCGCGCGGACCTGAAAAAGGCCTCGCATGGTTTTTGGGCGGAGGTAAAAGGGGCGGCGATCTGGGCCAGTCGCGGGGAAGGGAAGAAGGTTAAGCTGACCCGAAGCTCCATGGCCGATATTTTCCTCAACGATAATCGCTGCCGCGCTGCGAGCGCTCCCGCGACGAACCATTAATCTCCGCGCGCCGATCCCTGGGATTGATGTCCAAAGTCAAGAATTGATGCTTGAGCCTGGAGTATGATGTGTGCTCGACTGCCGTGTCATCAATTCATCTCCACCTGTGCTGTCTGGTCAGCCAAATGCACGGCGCAGCTCCATCCGTCTGCAGGTCAATTTTGGGGCGCCATCGCGCAGCCGTTCCCATAACTTCGAAATCTATTTTCATTCATAGGGATCAATAGCTTACGGACGAATCGCACTTGCCGGCCACGCGCCATTGTGTTAAAATCGTCGCTCGGTTAGGGGACTTCCCGTCTGGTTGAGATCTGCCGCAGCGTCCGGTGTCGAGGCGTTTTCCATATTTGTCCGGGGCAGTTCGTTTTTTCAAACGCCGGGAGTGGATGGTCCATCCAGTGAACCGTAATTAATAGCCCTAAAGTGCCAGTGTTACCTGAAGGCTCTCAAATCAGTCATAATCTCTTAGTTCCCTTTTTTCAATAGGCGTTTGTAATGTCGACGAACCTGAAGACCCAAGAATCCCTACCGGAGCTCTCCGGCAAACACGAACCAGTTCCGCCGCGCGCCGGTAAACCAAAGAAACGCGGACTGATCTGGCTGGTTTTCCTGCTGCTCGTCGCGGGTGTCGCGGGGTACGCGGTCTGGCGTGCCAGCCACCCGATCCCGGTCGCCAATAAAGGCGGCGGCGGGGGCGGCAGGGGCGGAGGCCGTGGCGGGCGCCGACCGGCCCGGTGCCGGTGGTGGTCACCAAGGTCACGCGCTCCAGCATCCCGGTTTATCTGAACGGACTCGGCAACGTCACTGCTTACTACACCGTTACGGTCAAGTCGCGCGTCGACGGCCAGTTGATGAAGGTGGATTTCAACGAAGGCGATTTCGTCAAGGAGGGCCAGGTTCTGGCCGAGATCGATCCGCGGCCGTATCAGGTTCAACTCGATCTGGCTCAAGCTACTCTGGCGCACGACCAGGCTCTGCTGGACAACGCGAAGCTGGATCTGGAGCGCTACCAGAATTGCTCAAGACCGACGCCATTCCCAAACAGCAACTGGATACGCAGACCGCGCTGGTCGCGCAGTACGAGGGCACCATCAAGCAGGATCACGGCCAACATCGACAACGCCAAGCTGCAGCTGACTTATGCCAAGGTCACGGCGCCGATCACGGGCGTCGTGGGCCTGCGCCTGGTGGATCCCGGAAACATCGTCCACGCCTCCGACGCGAACGGCATGGTCGTGATCACCCAGCTGCAGCCGATCGCCGTGCTGTTTACCATTCCCGAGGACAGCCTTCCGCAGGTCACGCAAAAGCTGCGCGCCGGCGCGCATCTGCCGGCGGATGCGTACAACCGCGACAATTCCAAGAAGCTGGCGTCCGGGACGCTGGTGACCGCTGGACAACCAGATCGACAACACCACGGGCACCTCGAAGCTGAAGGCGGTTTTCGACAACAAGGACAATGCGCTCTTCCCGCAGCAATTCGTCAACATCCGCCTGCTGGTGGATACGCTGACCAATCAACTCGTCGTCCCGAACGTGGCGGTTCAGAACGGCCAGCAGGGCACGTTCGTCTATGTCGTGGACGACAATTCCAGAGTGCACCTGAAACCGGTTCAGGTGGGAATCACCACCGAGACGTCATCGCGACATTCTCAGCGGCATCTACGGACGGCGACCGGGTGGTCATCGATGGCACCGACCGGCTGATCGAAGGCGCCGAGGTGCGAGTGCGGAAAGCCGGAGAGCTGGAGAATCCGCCGGGCTTCGAGCCGGCGGCGGCGCGGCGGCGGCGGACGCGGCGGCGGCAAGCGGCGGCGGCGGCAAGGGCAAGAAGGGCGGACGGCAACTTCGGAAAGGGCGCAGGGCAGGAGGCGACGCCCAGTGAGTCCCTCCCGAATTTTCATCCTGAGGCCGGTGGCAACGTCGCTGATGATGGCGGGCGTGGTGCTGGTCGGCGTCGTCGCGTTCCGGCAGTTGCCGGTCTCGGCGCTGCCGCAGGTCGATTACCCGACCATGCAGATCCAGACGTTTTATCCGGGCGCGAGCCCGGAGGTGGTGACGTCTTCGATCACCGCGCCGCTCGAAAAGCAGTTCGGGCAGGTGCCGGGACTGACGCAGATGACGTCGATCAGCTCTTTCGGCAGTTCGCTGATCACGCTGCAGTTTTCGCTCGATCTCAGCATCGACATCGCCGAGCAGGAAGTGCAGGCGGCCATCAACGCGGCCACGAGCTTTCTTCCGCACGAATCTGCCGGTTCCTCCGGTCTACAGCAAGACGAATCCCGCCGACGCGCCGATTCTGACGCTGGCGCATTACCTCGACGACGGTGCCGCTGCCGAAAGTGGAAGAGCTGGCGGAAACGCGCATGGCGCAGAGAATTTCGCAGCTCAAGGGCGTCGGCCTGGTGAGCATCAGCGGCGGACAGCGTCCGGCCGTCCGCGTGCAGGCGAATCCCACCGCGCTCGCGTCCTACGGCCTGAGCCTGGAGACTCTGCGAACGGCGCTTGCCAGCGCCAACGTGAACCAGGCCAAAGGCAATTTCGACGGACCGGATCAGGCCTGGACGATCAACGACAACGATCAGCTTGCAGGCCGGCGCGCAGTACGGGCCGATCATCATCGCCTACCGCAACGGCGCGCCGGTGCGCATTTCCGACGTCGCCACCGTCATCGACGGCGCGGAAAACACCAAGCTCGCCGCCTGGGTGAACGCCGACCCGGCCATCGTTCTGAATATTCAGCGGCAGCCGGGCACCAACATCATCAGCGTCGTCGATACGGTTCAGGCGCTCCTTCCGCAAATCGAAGCGTCGCTGCCGGAAGGCGATCAACGTGCAGGTCATCACGCGACCGCACCACGACCATCCGGGCGTCGGTGAAGGACGTCGAATTCGAACTGATGCTGACCACCGCGCTGGTGGTGATGGTCATCTTCCTGTTCCTGCGCAGCGCTTCGGCCACCATCATTCCCGGCATCGCCGTGCCGCTTTCGCTGGTGGGCACGTTCGCCGTGATGTACCTGCTCGGGTACAGCCTGGACAACCTTTCGCTGATGGCGCTCACGATTTCCACCGGCTTCGTCGTGGACGACGCGATCGTGATGATCGAAAACATCTCGCGCTATATCGAGATGGGCGATTCGCCGATGGAGGCCGCGCTCAAGGGATCGGCGGAGATCGGATTCACCATCGTGTCGCTGACCGTCTCGCTGATCGCCGTGCTGATTCCGCTGCTGTTCATGGCGGATATCGTGGGCCGCCTGTTCCGCGAATTCGCGGTGACGCTCGCGGTCACGATCATCTTTTCGGCGTTCGTCTCGCTGACGCTGACGCCGATGATGGCGGCGCGCATTCTGAAGCACCATCCGGAATCCGAGCAGGGCCGGTTGTACCGCTGGTCGGAGTGGTGCTTCGTCAAGACCATCGAACAGTACGGCAGGATGGTGCGGGTGGTGCTGCGCCATCAGACCGCGACGCTGCTGGTGGCGGCCGGCACGCTCGGCCTCACGATCTACCTCTACATCATCGTCCCCAAGGGATTCTTCCCGGTGCAGGATACGGGCGCGATCCTCGGCATTTCGCAGGCGCCCGAGACGGTATCGTTTCCGGCCATGTCAGACTGCAGCAGCGACTGGTCCAGGTCATCCGCCAGGATCCGGCGGTCGAGAATCTCACTTCGTTCATCGGCGCCGATGGCGTGAACACGACCATGAACAGCGGCCGCATCCAGATCACGCTGAAGCCGCTCGAGCAGCGCGCCGGCGTTTCCGCGGTGGATGTGATCCGGCGGCTGCAGCCGAAGCTGCAACAGGTGGCGGGCATCGAGCTGTATCATGCAGCCGGTGCAGGATCTGACGGTGGAAGACCGGATCAGCCGGACGCAATATCAGTACGCGCTGGATGCGCCCGACAAGGCGCTGCTGGATCAGTGGGCTCCGCGCCTGGTGGACAAGATGAAAGCAGATGCCCGAGCTGCGCGACGTGGCGAGCGATCAGCAGAACAACGGCGTCGGACTGTTGGTCAATATCGACCGCGACACGGCGGGCCGGCTGGGCATCACGCCGCAGAACATCGACGACGCGCTCTACGATTCCTTCGGCCAGCGGCAGGTATCGACGATCTACACGCAGACCAATCAGTTCCACGTGATTCTCGAAGTGGACGCCGCAGCTATCAGCAGGATACGGCCGCGCTGTCGCGACATGTACGTGCCGACCGGATCGGCGTCGGCCAATCTGGCGTCGACCATCGCGCTGGCGGGGACCAACACCGCTCTCACGGGCGCGGCGGCGATTCGCGCCGGCTCCGCTCGGCGTCGTTTGTGACGAGCGACTCAGATTCCGTCGCCGATCACGATCAACCACCAGAGCCAGTTCCCGGTGGTGACGCTTTCCTTCAATCTGGCTCCGGGCGCGTCGCTCGGCGCGGCGGTCAGCATATCAAGCAGGCGACGCAGGAGCTGGGCATGCCGGCCAGCATCGAACCCAGCTTCCAGGGAACGGCCCACGCGTTCGAATCGTCGCTGGCAAACGAGTCGATCCTGATCCTGGCGGCCATCGTCACGGTGTACATCGTTCTCGGCATGCTGTATGAGAGCTTCATCCATCCGATCACGATTCTCTCCACGCTGCCGTCGGCCGGCGTCGGCGCGATTCTGGCCCTGGTTCTGTTCAAGAAGGATCTGGACGTCATCGCGCTGATCGGCATCATTCTGCTGATCGGCATCGTGAAGAAGAACGCCATCATGATGATCGACTTTGCGCTCGAAGCCGAGCGCAACGAAGGCAAGCCGCCGGAGGAAGCGATCTATCAGGCGTGCCTGCTGCGCTTCCGTCCGATCATGATGACCACGATGGCCGCGCTGCTCGGCGCCGTGCCGCTGGCCTTCGGCAGCGGCGTCGGTTCCGAATTGCGACAAGCCGCTGGGCATCTGCATCATCGGCGGACTGCTGGTCAGCCAGGTGCTGACGCTGTTCACGACGCCGGTGATCTATCTGTTCTTCGGACGGATCGCGGCCTGGGTCGGCCGGTCCCGCGGCTCCGAAGAACGACGAACAGCTTCTTCCGCGCCGACATCGACGTAAGGCTGGAGCATATGAGCATTTCCACGCCATTCATTCAGAGACCGGTCGCCACGACGCTGCTGCTGGTGGCGCTGACGCTGGCCGGCGGCGATCGCCTATACGCTGTTGCCGGTCTCGGCGTTGCCGGAGGTGGACTTCCCGACCATCACTGTCAGCGCCAGCCTGCCGGGCGCGAGTCCCGAGGTGATGGCGGCGTCGGTCGCGACGCCGCTCGAAAAGCAGTTCACGCGCATCGCGGGCGTCACGGAAATGACGTCCAGCAGCTCGGTCGGATCCGCGTCAGGTCACGCTCCAATTCGATCTGAGCCGCGACATCAATGCGGCGGCGCGCGAAGTGCAGGCGGCCATCAACTCCGTCGGCGGGATTTCTGCCGGCGAATCTTCCGTCGCTGCCCAGATACCGGAAAATCAATCCGGCCGACCAGCCGATTCTGCTGATGACGCTCGAGTCGGACGTCGTGCCGCGGCCGCAGCTGTACGACATCGCCTCCTCGGTTTTCGCGCAGAAGCTGTCGCAGGTCCAGGGCGTCGGCCAGGTTCAGGTGGGCGGAAGCTCGCTTCCCGCGGTTCGCGTCGAAGTGAATCCGCAGCCGCTCTCCGACTACAACGTGGGCCTCGATCAGATCGGCACGTTCCTGCAGAGCGCCAACGCGAACGCGCCGAAGGGCGCGCTCGCGAACGCCGAGGTCCAGATTCCGCATCTATGCCAGCGACCAGCTTTTCCTGGCGAAGGACTACAAGGATCTGGTGGTGGTCTACCGCAACGGCGCGCCGGTCCGCCTGTCGGATCTCGGCCGCGTGATCGATGGCAATGAAGACGTCCGGAACCTCGGCATCGTCAACGGCAACCCGATGGTGCAGATCCAGATCAACCGCCAGCCGAACGCGAACATCGTCGAAACGGTCGCGCGGATCAAGGCTTTGATGCCGCAGTTCGAGGCGCAGCTTCCGCCGACGGTCCGTTTCAAGATCGCCAGCGACCGCACCATCACCACCCGCGATTCGATCACGATGCCCAGCGCAACATGATCATCTCCATCGGGCTGGTGATCCTGGTGGTGTTCATCTTCCTGCGCAGCGGCTGGTCGACGTTTATTCCGAGCGTGTCGGTGCCGGTATCGATCATCGCCACGTTCGGCGCGATGTATCTGATCGGGTACACGCTGGACAATCTTTCGCTGATGGCGCTGACCATCGCCACGGGATTCGTGGTCGACGACGCGATCGTCGTCATCGAAAACATCACGCGCCACCTCGAAAACGGCATGAAGCCGATGGCAGGCCGCCCTCAAGGGCGCGGAAGAGATCGGCTTCACCGTTTTGTCGATGAGCATCTCGCTCATCGCCGTCTTCATTCCCATCCTGATGATGGGCGGCATCGTGGGGCGCCTGTTCCGCGAATTCGCGGTGATTCTTTCGGTCGCCATCGCCATTTCGATGGTGGTCTCGCTCACGGCTGACGCCGATGATGTGCGCGTGGCTGCTCAAGGAAGACCGCGAGCCACGGATATCTCTACAACCAGACCGAAAAATTCTTCAGTGGATTATCTCCACGTATGCGTCGGCGCTCGACGTCGTGCTGGATCATCCCGCGTCCGTCCTGCTGGTCGTGGTGCTCACGATGGGCGTCAACGTCTACCTCTACATCAAGGTCCCGAAGGGATTTTTCCCGCAGCAGGATACCGGACGTCTGCAGCGGCGCCATCGTGGGCCAGCAGCACATCTCCTACCAGGCGCTGGTGGAGAAGGCGAAGTGGTTCGAGGAGCAGGTCCGGACGGACCCGGATGTCGAAACCGTCACCATGGTGGCGGGCACCAGCGGCGGCGGATTCGGCGGGAACAATCGGCGAAGATCAACGTTCAGCTGAAGCCGGTGGGAGTTCGCAAGTCCACCTCGGACCAGGTGATCGCCCGTCTGCGCCGCAAGACTTCCGGCGTGCCCGGCGCGATGATGTTCCTGCAGAACTCCCAGGACGTGCGCATCGGCGGCCGGCAGGGCAACGCGCAATATCAGTACACGCTGCAGGCGCCGGACTTCGACTCGCTGGCGGAATGGGGACCGAAAGTTCTGGACCGGCTCTCGACGCTTCCGGAGATCGCGGACGTCAGCTCCGACCAGCAGAATTCCGGGCTTGTCGTCCAACGTGATCATCGACCGCGATACCGCGTCGCGCCTCGGCCTCACGGCGCAAGCGGTGGACTCCGCGCTCTACGACGCCTTCGGCCAGCGCCAGGTCTCGGTGATGTACAAGTCGATCAATCAGTATCACGTGGTTCTGGCGCTGCAGCAGCAATGGTGGGAGAGCCCGGACTTCCTGAAAACGATCTACGTGCAGACGCCCAAGGGCACCGACGTTCCCTTGTCGACCTTCACGCACTTCACGCAGGGGATCACGCCCATCTCGCTGCCGCACCAGGGGCAGTTCCCGGCCACGACGCTTTCGTTCAACCTCGCGGAGGACGTCGCGCTGAGCGACGCCGTGGCCGCGATCAACCAGGCGGAAGTGGAGATGGGCCTGCCCGCCAACATCACCGGCAAGTTCGCCGGCACCGCGCAGGCCTATCAGGAAGCGCTTGACAATCAGCCGATCCTGATCGGCACGGCGCTGCTGGCCGTCTATATCGTGCTGGGAATGCTGTACGAGAGCCTGATCCACCCGCTGACCATCATCTCGACGCTGCCTTCGGCCGGCGTGGGAGCGCTGATGGCGATGGTGCTGTTCAAGAGCGATCTGGACATCATCGGCATGATCGGAATTATCCTGCTGATCGGCATCGTGAAGAAGAACGCGATCATGATGATCGATTTCGCGCTGGCGGCCGAACGGAACGAAGGGATGAATTCGCGCGATGCCATCTACCAGGCCTGTCTGCTGCGCTTCCGGCCCATCATGATGACGACGATGTGCGCGCTGCTGGGCGGGATGCCGATGGCGCTCGGCTGGGGCGCGGGAGCGGAGCTGCGCAAGCCTCTCGGCATCGCGATCGTCGGCGGCCTGGTGGTCAGCCAGATGCTGACTCTGTTCACCACGCCCGTGATTTATCTCTATCTCGACCGGCTGCGCAAGCGTTTCTGCGCGGCGGCAGCCGAGTTACCAGCAACCGTCCCGGTTTTCTTGTTCCCGGCGGGCTCGCGGAGAGTGGCGATTGATGACGCGACTCTGGAAAGTCGCAGTTCTGGCGCTTCGCTTCTGTGTTCGGCGTGCACGGTCGGCCCGCAATACCAGCGGCCGGTGGCGCCGGCGCCGGCGGCTCTCAAGGAAATGGCCGGCAACGACCAGTGGAAGATGGCGACTCCCAGCGACGCCCTGATCAAGGGCAAGTGGTGGGAGATTTTCGGCGATCCGCAGCTGAACCGGCTGGAAGAGTTGGTCAACATCAATAACCAGAACGTAAAGCAGGCGGAAGCGCAGTTCCGCGCAGGCGCGGGCGCTGGTTGCCGCCAATCACGCCAACTACTATCCGACCATCGGATCGACTCCGTCGATCACGCAAACCGACGCCGGAACGAATGGCGGCAGAGCGGCGGAACCAGCCAGACCTTTTCGCTGCCGGTCGCCGCGACCTGGGAGCCGGATCTGTGGGGCCGGGTTCGTCTGTCGGTCGAGAATGCGGTCGACAACGCGCAGGTGAGCGCGGCCGATCTCGAGAATGTCCGGCTGAGCGCAGCAGGCGCTGCTGGCGACCGATTACTTTTCGCTGGCCGCGCGAGGACATGCAGCAGGCGATATTGCAGCGACACGATCGACGCCTACGAGAAGAACCTGCAGCTCACGACCAACCGCTTCAACGGCGGCGTGGCGTCGAGGAGCGACGTTACGCTGGCGCAAACCCAGCTCGCGGGCGCGCAAGGCCCAGAGCACGGAAACTGCGCGTCGCGCGAGCGCAGTTCGAGCACGCGATCGCGGTGCTGACCGGTCAGCCGCCGGCCTCACTGGATATTGGCGACCAGCAAGATCGACGGCCCGCCTCCGCCCATTCCGGTGGCGGTTCCCTCGCAGCTTCTCGAGCGGCGTCCCGACATCGCGGCGAATGAGCGCCTGGTGGCCGCCGCCAACGCGAACGTCGGCATTGCGCGAGACCGCTTACTATCCCACGTTGACGCTCTCCGCGAGCGCCGGTCTTCTCTCCAACAATCTGGCGAATCTGTTCAGCTATGCGAGCCGCAGTTGGTCCGCGGGCGCCGGCGCTCTCTCAGACGCTGTTCGATTTCGGCCGCCGCGGCGCCGCAGCTGGAAGGCGCCCAAGCCGCCTACGACGCGACCGTCGCCGGCTTACCGGCAGACGGTGCTCTCCGCCTTTCAGGAAGTCGAGGACGATCTTGCGAACTTGCGCTACCTCGCCGAAGAAGCCGTGCAGCAGCAGGAAGCCGTGGTAGCCGCCCAGCAGGCGCTGGGTCTCGAAATGGACCGGTATAAGGCGGGAACGGATTCCTATCTGAACGTCATCACGACGCAGACCATCGCATTGAACGACCAGCAGACCGCCATCACCATCCTGCAGCGGCGCATGACCGCGGCCGTGGATCTGGTCAAGGCGCTCGGCGGCGGTTGGGATGCTTCCACGTTGCCCTCGGGCAATGCGATGCGTACGGTTGCGCTAGGAAATCCGGCGACTACGCAGACCGTGGCTCAGCCGGTGAATAAGTAGCACCCTCCTAAACTAATCGCAGGGAGCCGTACCATGCGGAAAGCATCGAATCGCCTCAGCCGGCGGACGGTAATAAGACTGGCTGGAGTCGCGGCGGCCGGCGCCGTGGCGGGACGTGGATACGCCGCGGAAGGCGCGGTCTCCTTATTCGATGGCAATACGCTCAACGGGTGGCTACAGATCGAGAACAGCGCGACTTCTTTGGGGAGCGGCGGCATAACCGACTTCGCAGCCTTCGCGTCCAAGCTCACGAATGGATCGGATGCCGTGTCCGTCTATTTGCGCAGCCGGTTGCAGGATTCGGTGAAGACGGACCTGGCGGCATATTCGCCATCGAACGAAAATGCGAAGGCCGTCAATGCGCTCGTAAAGGATTTGAACGCCGTCATCGTCGGCCCCTCGATCTACGATAAGGCGCGCTTTAGCGGGGTGATATTGAGGGCCGAGACGGCGCGGTTGGTTGCGGAGAATCCCGGCGGGCAGCAACTGGCGCGGTTGAATAAGCTGTTGATCGAGGATGCGTATCCGGGCCAGTTGGCGAAGAGCGTTACCACCGGTTGGGTGGTGAAAGATGGCGCCATGGCGAGCACGGGATCGGGCCGCGGCGTCATCTATTCAGCGAAGGATTACGGCCGTTTCCGGCTGATGTTTACACTGCGGCATGTCTCGGGAAATCCGGATCATCGGGCGTGCGTGTTGATCTTCTGCACGCGCCCGCAAGGCGGCGAGAAGCCGCTCGATGCGCTGGGCGGGATCCAGTTCCAGGTTCCCAATGGCGGACACTGGGATTACCGGCCAGGGATGAATAACGCGGGCGGCGCGGAGTTCACTTCGATAACCAAACAGAAGTTCGACGAGCACGAGTGGAGCCGGGTAGAGATCGTGGCGGATGCGTCAAAGGGAACGGCGCGCATGGCGGTTGCCCAACCGGTGGGGAGCAAAGCGATCGAGATGCTGGATTTCAAGGATCCGGCCGCCGGCAAAGTGGGCCCGGTCGCGCTGCAGATGCACAACGCAGGGTTGTTCGACGAGTATAAGGATGTCGCGATCGAAGTGGATCCGAAGGACGCCGAGCTGATTTCGATGCGGTGACGCCCAGGCGAGCGGATTCAGCCAGCGTAATCCGGGAAAGCGGGCGAAGTCGCGATCGGTTGTGTAGAGCAGAATGTTCGCGTCGAGCACAATCACCGGTGGAGGCCGCCTTCGAGCGACTCAATCAACTCCTCGACATTGTCGTAGCTGGGCCCAGGCGGAAGACCGAGAGCGCGTGGAGGTACGACGAACTGCTTCTTCGCCGCCATCAGACCCAGGCGAAGATAGTGATTCACGCCATCTTTGAACGATACTCCAGAGCGACGAATCTCACGGTTCAGCAGGTGGGCGACGTCATCATCGAGCGACAAAGTAGTCCGCACATCGTTATGCTAGCCAGTTAGGCATCATGACGTCAAAAGTGACGTGTGCGCACGCGACTCGGGTCCGGATCATCTACACCTTGGGCTTGGGCGCAGGCAAATCGCGGGCGACGACTTCGTGAGCGAATCCCTGCCGGGCGTGGCTTCCGTCGCAGAAGGGCTTGTTCTCGGAGTGGCCGCAGCGGCAGAGGCCGATGGTTGTGCGGCCGGCTAAGCCGAAAACGGCGCCAGTGGGATCGACAATTTCGAAGTCGCCTTCAATGCGGATGGGACCGTTATTAAAGCAGGTGATTTTGGTTGCGGGCATCTACTGGATGGTAGCATTCGTGTAGGCTGGACGCGCTACGCTCGAACCCTTTGCATTTGTCGCTATTGCGTCGCCGGCGCTAGGCGCTGAAGATTTCGGAGGTCGCGCGGCCGCATTCGCGCCCGCTGGCGTTATCCCAAGGCGCGAGTTAAATCGGCAATCAGATCGTCAATATGCTCCAGTCCCACCGAAACGCGCAGCAGGTTTTGCGGCGTCTTAGTATCCGAACCCTCTATCGACGCCCGGTGCTCGATCAAGCTGTGTGTGCCGCCGAGGCTCGTTGCGCGGATGAACAGTTCGCAGCGGGCGGCAACGCCCATCGCATCCTCACGCGCGCCGCGCACTTGAAATGACAACATGCCGCCGAAGCCGCCGCCCATCTGCCGCCGGGCGGCCGCGTGGCCGGGGTGCTGCGGCAATCCGGGATAATGCACAGTCTCCACTTTGGGATGCCGCTCGAGAAATTGCGCCAGCGCCATGGCGTTTTCCGAATGCACGCGCACCCGGCATGGCAGCGTCTCGATGCCGCGCAGCGACAGCCAGCAATCGAAGGGTGAAGGCACCGCGCCACCGTAGCGCTGCGATTTTCTGGCGCGCTCAAAAAGGTAGTTGTTGAAGCGCGCGATCAGCACGCCGCCCACGACGTCGCTGTGGCCGCTGATGTATTTCGTGGTCGAGTGCACTACCATGTCGATGCCATTATCCAAGGGCCGTTGCAGCACAGGCGTAGCGAAAGTGCCGTCGCAAACCGTGATCGCGTGGCGGCCGGGTTCGCGCGCGATCGCAGCGATGGCGGAAAGGTCGGTGATGCGCATCAAGGGATTCGAAGGGGTTTCGAGCCAGACCAGACGCGTGGCGGGACGCATGGCTGCGCGGACCGCCTCGGGCTGGGTCATATCGACATAGGTGGTTTCGATGCCGGAGCGGGAAAAGAGCTCGCCGATGACCTTGCGCAACCCCCAATAGACGTCGTCCGGAGCAACGATATGGTCGCCGGGTTCGAGGCCTTGCACGACTGCCGTCGCCACAGCGAGTCCGGAGGAGAACGAAATGGCTTCGGAGCCGCCTTCGAGCGCAGCAAGACATTGTTCGAGCGAACGGCGCACCGGATTGTTCTCGCGGGAGTAGCTGAAGCCGCGCGGGTAATCGCCTTCAGGGCTGCGTTCGAAGGTGCTCGAAAGGTGGATGGGCAAGGCGACCGCGCCGGTAGCGGGGTCGATATGACGTCCGGCGTGAACAGCGGTGGTTTCGATCTTCATTATTTGCCACTATACCGTTTTGATGGCGGCGCCTCTGCGATGAAATGAGCTTCTCTATTTCTTGCCGGCGGTCGCCACAATTTTCTGCGCGAAGTAATTTTCCACTTTCGCCCGGTTGCGCGCTACTTCGTAGTAGGCATTGCGCAGCACCTGATCGGCGCTGTTGCGGAGGTTTTCGCGAATGCTCTCCTGCACGCGGGGATCGTTGAGATCGCGCTGCCCGGCAGGCTCTTTTGTGATGACCTTCAAGATGCGGTAATCGCCCTGGGTGTGGATGATGGGCGAAACCGCGCCGGGTTGAAGGGACATCACCATGCGGCGCAGATCGGGATTGGCCTTCTCCAGCGTGGATTCGGGAATAAAGCCCATGTCGCCTCCGTTGGGGGCGCTATTGGGGTCCTCAGAGAAATTCTGCGCGAGCATGGAGAAGTCTTCGCCGCGTTCCTTGATGCGGCGCTCGATGTCCTTGATCTTCTGGGCGGCTTCGGTTTCGTTTTGCGCCTTGCTGTTTTTCAGATTCCGGACGTTGGGGTCGGGCATCGGAGTCACCACGATCTGCGCCAGATGCACCTGCGGTTCGGCGAGGTTGAAGCTGGCCTTGTTGGCGTTATAGAAATTGGCGACGTCGGCATCGGTGATGGTGATGTGAGAGGTGATCTCTTTGGCGATCAGCTTATCGACCGTGAGCTTCTGGCGGACTTCGGTCTTCAGGTCGGCGAGACTCATGTTACGGCCGGCGAGTTGCTTGTCGAACTCCTCCTTGGTGTAAGGCGCCTTCATCTTGGTAATCTCGGCCTCGACGTCGGCATCTACCGCTTGCAGGCCCAATTTCTCGGCCTCCAACAGCATGATCTGGTTTGTGATCAGGCTGCCCAGGAGTTCCAGCTTTTGCGATTTTACGAGATCGGCGTTGGCGTTCTCGGGTTGTTGGCCGTACTGGGTTTTGTAGGTCTTCTCGAGCTGGTCGTCGGTTATGGGGCGTCCGTTTACCGAGGCCGCCACCCCGGCCGGCGGCGCCTTGCTGCATGACGACACGACTAGACAGGCGGAGACTGCGGCAAGCGAGGCGAGGTGACGGCGCATTTTGTTTTCCCATTGTAGCTTTAGCGTTGGATAAAATGGACAGTCCATGAGAGTCGGACTGATTGGCACGGGAGCGATTTCCCATAAGCACGCGCAGGCCTACCGCAGCATCGGTTACGAAGTAACGGCCTGTACCGATGTGAACGAGGCAAGCGGCCGCGCGTTTGTCGAGAAGTGGGGAGGGGAATTCGTCGGCTCCTACGAAGAGGTTTGCCGGCATCCGCGGGTGGATTACGTCGATGTCTGCACGTTCCCCGATTTCCGCCTGCAGCCGATCGAGATCTGCGCCCAGACCAAAAAGCACGTGCAGGTGCAGAAGCCGATTTCGACGAATCTCGATACGGCGCGGCGTATGATCGAGACCGCGGCGCGCGGCGGCATCCTTCTCGGCGTGGTGAGCCAGCACCGCTTCGACGACGCCAGCCTGTTTCTTTCGAATGCGCTCACGGAAGGCCGCCTGGGAAGGCTGCTGCAGTGCGATGCCTACGTGAAGTGGTATCGCTCGGAGGAGTATTACTCGCGTCCCATCAAGGGAAGCTGGCAGACGGAGGGCGGCGGCGCGCTGATGAACCAGGCGATCCATCAAGTGGATTTGATGCGCTGGTTCGCCGGCCCGGTGAGCGAGGTCTTCGGCGCGTGGCAGTTGGGCGCCCTGCACAAGATTGAATCGGAAGATGTGGTGAATGCGGTGGTAAGCTTTGCCAGCGGAGCGACGGGCGTGATTCAGGCCGCGACGGCGTTCTGGCCGGGATATCCCGAACGGATGGAGTTCCATGGCACGAAAGGCACGGCGGTAATCTCGGGTGACAAGCTGACCACTTGGGATGTCAAGGACGATTTCGGGGAACTGGCGCCGGTAACGAAAGAAGTTGCGTCCGGCGCGAGCGACCCGATGGCGATTTCGCTCGAGCCCTTCGAGAGGCAGTTCCTGGATTTTGGCGCAGCTATACAAACTGGCAGGAAACCGAAGTGCTCCGGCGAAGATGGATATCGGGCGCTGGAGATTGTGGATGCGGTGTATCGATCGTGCCGTCAGGGACAGAAAGTGAGGATCTAGCGCCTGTCAAGAAGCGAGGAGCTTCAGCGCACTCTGGATCGGATTGACCGGGGCGAGTCTTTTCCGTATCGCAACGATGGATCGGTCTTCAGAAATCGTGAAGGGCGGCTGCCCAGCGGGACTCCGGGATATTATCGTCAGTATGTCCACGCCATTCCAGGCGTTGGCGGCCCAGGTGGGGAAAGAGTTATCATTGGACAGGGTGGCGAGGTCTATTACACGCCGGATCATTATCGGACGTTCGTTCGAGTGAAATGAGGCATGAGGCGATGTCCGTTATAACCTCCAGGTTTGTGTTCAATCTTACCGAGATCGGCCTAGATGTCGCCAAGGATTTTGTTGCAAGGATTCCACCGGGTCTAACGACACGCGCCCAACTATTCGGCGTGTTGCGCCGGGAACTCCGTCTCCCGAACTATTTTGGAGAGAATTGGGACGCTCTCTCAGACTGTCTGAGGGACCTCTCTTGGATTAGGTCTCACAGAGTCATTCTTGTCCATGAAGACCTCCCACGGCTAGATTGCGAATCACGCGCCGAATACGTGGATATACTTCAAGAGGCGATCCACGACTGGAAGCCGGGCGAGAACCACGAGTTGATCGTGGTCTTTCCACAGGAATGCCTCGATACGATCGCCAGTGTCCTCGAGAAGAGTGAGTGATTTGCGGCTAGTTTGGACCTGAGCTACCTCAGATTTTCGTTGAACCACCCAATCATCCTCACCAGCACATCCCTCTGATCCGACGGCTTCCGGAACCGGTGACCTTCGTTGGGATAAACCACCATCTGAGTTTTCACGCCCAGATCGCGCAGAGCGTGCCAGAATTCGTAGGATTGCGGGGCGGGGCATTCGCCATCGCGGTCGCCTACCACGACCAGCGTGGGGGTCTTCACGTTCTTGATGTACTCGATGGGCGAACTCTTCGAGTAAACTTTCGCGTCGTCATAGACCGAGGCGCCGAAGTAGGGCAGCATCCATTGATCGATGGAGTTCTCGCCGTAATAGCTTTTCCAGTTGGCAATTCCTGCGCCTGCTACCGCGGCGTGGAAACGGTTGGTCTGGGTCACGGCCCACATGGTCATGTAGCCGCCGTAGCTCCATCCGGTGATGCCGACGCGGCTTTCGTCGATGGGCGCAGTGCGCAGGGCTTCGTCAACGCCTGCGAGAATATCGCGCAGATCGCCGCCGCCGAAATCCTTCACGTTCGCCGCGGTGAACTTCTCGCCTTGGCCGTAGCTGCCGCGCGGATTGGGCAGCAGCACAAAATAGCCCTGCTGCGAGAGCAGCGTCGCATTGAAGCCGGGCCTCGGCCATGTGGGCTTCATCGAGGACGCGGGGCCGCCGTGGACGCTCACGACCATGGGATACTTCTTGGCCGGGTCGAAGTTCTTGGGGTAGATCAGCCAGCCCTGCACGGTGAACTCGTCGCTCTTCCAATGCAGGCTCTTCGATTCGCCCCACAGCGGAATGCGGTCTTCGTTGGCGTGCGTCAGCTTGCGCCAATCGCCGACGGGGCCGGTCCACACTTCGGGCGCGCGCTGCCAGGAGTTCCGCGTCACGGCGGTTGATTTGCCGTCGTCGGAGAGCGACACGCCGCCGCCATCCATGGTGAAGATGGTTTCGTCGCCCTTCCAGAGGCGTTCGATCTGGCCGGTCGCCGGGTCGAGCTGCGAGATGGCGCTGCCGCCATCGTAGTGTTCGCTGAAGTAAATGTACTTCGATTTCCTGGGCGCTGTGATATCGGCGACGGACGATTGCGATGCCCGGCGTGATGCTCGTCGCGTTGCCGCCCGCGGCGTCAACGCGATAGATCTCGCCGCCGGTGGAACCTTCATCGCTCATGATGCCGCCGATGAAGAGGATCGATTTTCCGTCGGGCGTCCAACGCGGCTCGGCGATCTGGCGCTCCACGGGCGGCTTGTAGACGGCTTTGAGCGCACCGCCGGCCGAGGGCACGGTGTAGACTTGCGCGATCCACCAGTTGTTATCGCCCATGCCGGACGCCGCGGAGACGGCGAAGCTGCGGCCGTCAGGCGACCAATCGTACTCGTAGATGTACATGTCGGCGGGAGTGATCTGGCGCGATGAGCCGGAAGCAAGGTCGATCACCGCGATGCGCTGCTCGTAGATCTTGGATTCGAGAACGCCGGAATCGGGGGGAACAGGGTCGAGCGGGCCGGCGCGATGCGGCAGGTTCTGCGTGAAAAGAACCGCGATGCGTTTGCCGTCGGGCGACCAGCGCGGGTCGGCAAGCAGGCCGGTGAGATGCGTCTCCTGCTTCGCGGCGCCGCCGGCCGCGGGGGCGACGTAGAGCTGGAACTGATCGGCTTTGGCGCAATCGGAGAGAAATGCGATTTGGGAGCTATCCGGCGACCAGGCGATGGCCTCTTCGTCGCACGTGGCTTTCCCATCGCCAGCGCCGATGTGGATGGGCGTGGCTGAAGCATACGGGGTGGAGACCTTGATGGCCGACTTGCCGCCGGGCAGCGATTCGACGTAGGCGACATGCGATCCGTCGGGCGAGATCACGGCCTGCGGGAACCACCGTGTGCCGGCGATTTCGGCGAGCGCGGGCTCGACAGGCGTTACCGCCTTCTGTCCCCATGCCGCGCAAACGGCGAGCAGCAGCGCGCCAGATAGTCTATTCACTTTTTCGGACCTCCCCGGATACTTTTATGATAGCGGGAGTCGAAGGGCTGGCCGGGGAGACTGGCGGCGATTTCGAGGTGAAATCATCGCGGTGATTTGCGGGTTCGCTCCCTGATGACTACGACGATCCCCGCCAGCAGCGCCACGGCGCTCAACCAGCGCGCGGTTTGCTGCTCCGCGCCGCCATCGTAGTAGAGTTCGACGACACAGGCGCCGCTGCAACGTGGCTCGACGATCATTTGTCCCAGTTTGTCTGGCAGGATGGGGCGGGGTTCGCCCGCTACGGCGGCATGCCAACCTTTATCGAACGTGACCTGCACCGAGAGGACCTGTTCCGGGGCGAAGGTTCCGGCAATGGAGGCAGCGCTCGTGCCACGCCAAGTGAAAGACGCGTCGGGAAGCGCGGGATCGTCAAGCGCGGCCAAATAGTGGTCTAGCGCCTTCGGGTAGTAGGCCGGCGGGCGTCCCTGCGGCAAATCGGAAGGCAGCATGGCGTGAGCCAGCGAGGAGCGGCGGCGCGGTACGGCATAGATCACTTCGGGGCCATCGCGCCAGATTTCGGGGAGGCCAGCGAACTTCTCCGGATGCGCGTAGGGGTGGTAAACCTCGCGGCTCTGCGGGCCGCCGCCCACTATGGCGCCGATCCCGAAGGCCTTCAGCCAGGCGAGCATTGTGTCTTGCCGATCGCCTGCGTAAATTTGGTAGATGACGTCGGGGAGAAAGGTGTTGCGCTCGCCGTTATCAAAGCCGCCGGTGAGCATGGGAGTGTCGCTGAATGCCTGCATCCAGAAACCTATGGTCCCTGGCGCGAAGACACGCTGGCCGGCATTGTGCGCGCCGAGCCAATGGGAGATTTCGAATTCGGCGGTGGAGGCGATGTCGATGGGCCGCTCGAGCTCTTGCGCGCGGCGGTGCTGGCGGATTGCGACAAAGAGGCAGATCACCGCGGCGACGGCGATGAGGATGCGCGGAGGCGCCACTCTCACTTTGGCGGCGATCAGACCGGCGAGCAGCCAGAAGGCAAGATCCATCTCGAGGTGATAGCGCTCGGGCTGCGGGATCACGTTGAGCTTGAACCACATGGCCAGCAGCGTAATAGAGGCGCTGAAATAAAAGAAAAGCGCAGCGACGCGGATAGGGCGGTCCACTCGCCATTTCGACAAAGCCCATGCGAGGGCCAGCGCGCCGGCGGCGACCGCGGCGTCGAGTACGAGATTGGCTTTGAAGCCGCCTGCGGCGACCAGGGGCGCATTCGCCTGGATGGTGGCGACTGTGGATGGCGTTACGAACAGCGCCGCGATGGCGTATGCCCAGCACGCGATGAGTCCCAAGCGCAGCCATGCGCTCTCGAAGTTCGCCAGGAGGAATGCCGCACCGATGAGCGCAAGCGCGAAGCCTCCGATCCAGTTGCTCAACACAGCGGCGGCCATCGCCAGCGCTGCGGCGAAGTAGCTGGCTGGGGTCCGTCGTGTGATCGCTATGTAGAGGGCGCCGATCGCCAGAGGCAGCAGCATGAGGGCCGTGATGTGGGGGCCCTCGCCCCAGCTAACCATTGCGTCAAGCCGGCATGGCGCGAACCAGCCGCCGATGTCATGGCGGAACGATGGGACTAGCAAGATAGTGGGCGAGAAGAGCGAGTATCCCGCTGCGGCTGCGCATGAAGCCCAGCGCGCTGCCCCTAAACGAAGCAAAGCCCAATAGAGGGCAACAGGCGCGACCGAATAGAACACGGCGGTGACTGCGTGATAGGCAAGTCCAGCCGATATGTGGACAAGTGCCGAAACGGCGGCTACGGTGACGTGCAGGAGAGGCGGATAGCTATCGGGAAATGGGATGCCGCCATACCAGAGAGGCATCCAGCTCAAGTGTGGAAAGTGGTCGTGGATATACCGCGCCAAACCAATGAAGGCGCCTTCGATGGACCCCATCTGCGCGATGTATTGGGAGTGAAAAAGCCGCAGGGTGACGAAGGCGTTTAGGACAAAAAGGGAAACCGGGCAAGCTAATTGCGTGCCGCGACTAGAACGTAAAACTCAGGCCTCCACGCACGCTGCGCGGGTTCTGCACCAGCAAAATGCGCTGCCCATCGGCCGTAGTGAGCGGCAGATAGCCCTGCGCGAGAATATTGCGGATATCGGCGGTGGCTTCCACGCGCCCGCCGAATCCCGGGATCGGCTGGCGTAGGTAGACGTTCATCCCGGGCAAGGGCTGCATGCCCGCGGTCGAGTAGAGATTTCCCGCCATCAAAGCCCGGTGATCGCTATCGAATTGGTAACTTGCTACGAGGTGCGTTCCCGAGTGCGGCACCGTGGCGGTAACCCGAGCGGTCACCGATTGCCGCCGGCCCTCGCGAATCATCGCGCGCAACTCATCAGGACTGTGGCTTACCAACTCGTTCTTATCCGTCGTGAGAGCGCCGGAATCGCCATAAATTATGGTGGCGCTGGCATTATTGCCCAGGTTCTGAGTGGCCGATACGGCTACGCCGGTGCTTTGAAACGTGCCGGCATTCAAAATCGAACTGTTCGAGAAGAGATCGGGCAGAACGTCGGTACCGGAGAAGAATCCCGCCGGGGCGGCCACAGTCACGGCAGCGTTCGAAATATCCTGGCGATAGAGGGACGCGCGATAGGTGCGCGAACCGCTACGGTGCACATATACCGTTTCGTATTCGACGCCGCGCTGAATTTGCGCGCGGCCATCGAGCAGCGACATGCGCGGGAAAACGCCCAGAGAATCCACATCACGTCGCAGAGTGTTGTCGGCGGGGGGCGGCGCAGCGGCATCGTCGGCCGGGCTGCCGCCGAGATCGGGACGGCCGTTGCCGGAAGTGTACGCGACAATCAAATCGTCGTTGGGATCCACCGCGTAGGTGAGGCGGGCATAGGGACTGTAGTAGTTCAGGTGGTCAAGGAACGACACCACGTCCATGGTGAAGCCGTACTGCAGCGTGAGGTTATCTGAGATTCTGTTCTGGTCGTCGAACCCGGCCGACATGGTGCGCATCAACGCAAGCCCCGCACCGTCCGGGTTGGCGAATGCAGCTGCAACACGGCCGGGCAGCATCAACTGCCGGATCGTCAGCGAAACCTCAGGTGTGCCGCCAGCCATCTCGCGGCTGTAGCTGGTACGAAAAGCCGTGGATGGAGTTCCATTGGCTGCGCCATAGCCGAAATTGCCGCTGAACTGGATGAGGCTGTTTCCGTACAGCGAAGTAGCTAACGCGAACGTCGTTCCGAGGTCGGCCTGAGTGCTGAGGCCAGCGTACATCGATCCATCGCCCGCCGAAACGTTCACGAGACCGCGTGTGTCCGAGAACACGGTGGCGTGTCCTATTGTAGACACGCCGACTTTAGGTTGTGTCCCTGAAGCGGCATTCTGAGCGGGATCGGCATTGGCATCGATATCCAAATAACGCAGCACGGGCCGAGTTGCCGGTGCGCTACGCAGGACCCATTTCCAGTCCTCGCTCATGATGTTGGCATTTTCAACCACCGGATACGAGAACTGAATGCTGCTGAAAAGCGTACTAAGGTTCACGTTCAAGATACTGCGCATGCCCGGTTGCACCAGGATTTGGCGCGTGGCGGGGATGAAAGCAGCCAGTGAAATCTTGATGGAATAGACGGCGGGAAACAGCCCGAGGAGCTTGAATTCGCCGCGCTCATCGGTGAGAACCTTTCCCAACGGCTTTTGCAAGTGGTTGTAAAGAGTAATGGAGGCGCCAATCTGAGGCGCTCCGCCGGGTCCGCGAACGGTTCCAGCGATCGCGCCGGAAAGGGGGACAGACACGGCGGCGTGCGCCTGATCGAATCCCATCAGGCAGACAAAACCCGCGAGCACCAGCCAACGCGTCGTGTTCGTCCTCGTATCTAACATCCGCAAAACTCCGGATGCGGCCCTAGGTCTAGGTTACCGTAAATTGGGCCGTCAAGGGAAGTGACTGATTCCGCTTCTTATCCGTTACCTTTATCCGCAGCGTGTACGACCCGGGGGCCAGTTTCATCGTTTTCAGATCGAGATATTTCTCGATCGTGACTTGGCTAGCCGATGCCTCGGGATTCTGATTTACGTCCTCTACGGCGCTCACCAACTTGTCGGTGGTGCCCGTCTTAACTAACTCATATTCTACCTGACCGACCGCCTTGTGCGTGTTCTCGTCCGGCTCGAAATTGTAGAGCTTCACGTAAATCCCGATGCGTTCGTCCGGCTTGAACGAAGGCGCACAGGTGTCGCAGTTGGCGATGCGCGGCCGGACTTTGGTATCGCCCAAGACGAACATGCCGAGGCCGATGCTCTTCGTATCGACGTGCTGCATATAGTCGGCAAGCACGAGCGTGCTGGCGGAAAGGTGGTCCTGGTCGATGCGCGGCACGCTGAGCAGCTTGCTTTCAAGAGCCACATTGCCGGCGACGACGTCTTTGGCCGTCACATTCAGCCGATACGAACCCGGCTGCAGGGGGATCGCTTTCTGATAAATCGATTTGTTCTGGGCCGCGGCGGCCAGCATCGACGGGGGAATCGGAATCGTCACCGGGTCGTCGAATGGGGTAGCTACACGCCGGTGGGTCTGGTTGGTGATGGTGCCCAGAATTTCCAGCTCGGCCTTTTGAACCCCGTCCTTCATCTTGAATTGCAGGTCCTTGTTGTCGAACTGAACGGTGATCGTGGTCATTACCGAAGCATCGGTGACGGGGAAATAATCGATGCGTACCTTCATCGGCAGCTGGTTATAGCTAATCTTCGACAGCACTTCAGATTCGAGATCGTGGAACTTGATTGGCGGCGCTTTCTGCAGCTTGGCGAACTGCTCGATGCGGTTGAATTCGTTCATGCTCTCGGGCTGGCCGCCGAACGGAACGCCCAGGTGGGTGCCATCGGTATTGTTGAAGCGCGCCGTTTTGTCGGACATGCCGAGCTGTTCCATGAGCGTCAGGCCGGCGCCGGGAACGTAGAGGAGCGCGTCCTTTTCCGACGGGTCGCTGGTCATCCGGAACTCACCCGACATGGTTGGGTCGACGAATTCGATGATGATGTTGTTGCCGATGCCTTCGATGTAGCGATAACGCCATTGCTGGAACGGGAACGTGGAGGTTTCGCCGCCGCCTTCTTCCGGAGGCCGCTCATAGAAGCCGCCCGAGGAGTGGTCTTCAATTTCATCCGGCGGCCCAAAGGTGATATAGATGCGGCCGCGATCGGTCTTCCAGCCGGGAATGCCCGAGGCGAAATGCTCGTTAGCATAGGCGATGCGCCGGTAATGCTCTTCCTTGAACTCGTTCTCTTCGGTGTCGGGCGAGGGGTCGCGGCGAAGCCAGAAGTTCTCGATGAAGGTTTCGCGTTCTTCGTCGTTATTCAGCTTCTTGAAGGCCGCCCGCTCTTCGTCCGAAATGATGTAGGCGACGTCTTCGTTCAGCCACTTCTTGTAAGGCGTAGCCAACTCGTCGCGTTGCTTTTTCTGCTTGGCTTTGCGTTCCTTCTCCGTCATCGGACGGGCGATGGTTTCGCTCTGCGAAGAGGATTTCTTTTTGCTGGTATCGTCCTGCGGCCTCGCCAGCGACAGCCCAAGCAGGATGGAAAGAGATATACCTAAAATCGAAAGGCGTGTAGCGTTCATACGGCAACGGCTCGCTTGGCTGATTGGAATACTGTCATCTATTTTAGATCCAGAAAGTTGCGGCGGTCAATCCGTGAAGGGTTCGCACAGTGTGCGGTGGACGGCGTGGAAGGCAATCACAGGTTTTCCGAAAAAATTCAGCGCTTGTTTTCAATAGATTGGCCGGAATGAGGGCGTGTAGCCTGAAAGCCGGAGAATAACGTGAAATTGTAAGAGAGCCCGGCCTGCTTTCCTCCAACATGTTTTCTCCTCGTGGTTTCCCGCCTTTCAGCCTTCCCGCTCTGAATGAGCGATCCATCCCAATCCGGCTCTCTTACCAAATGAAGCCGGCCCGGAGGCCCGGCCTACACCGATATCGTAAATGTGCCGATAGGGCGAATGTAGCGTTGGATGGTGGAGGCGTCAAATTGAAACACGTTGAGGTTCAAATCGAAACGTCTATTCAGCGCAACCGAGCTCGCGCCGTCCGGGGCACCCCGGCAATGGGCCAGGAAGGCTGCTTGACACTTGGCACGACGATTGCTGTTGTTAAAGCCGAGAGGTACGGGCCATGGACGCGGTGATGATAATCGGAGCGGTAGTCGGGAGTTTCGCAGGAGCCTTCGCGCTGCAAAAATTTGCGCTCGAAGGGCTGTTCCGGATGATGAATATCGACCGTCGCGCCCGCCAGTAATTCGAGGTGGCCTACCGCCTACTTGCGGGAGCCCCGGCGCGGATTTCTTAATTGGCTCTGCCGCACTTTCTGCTTTTTCCGTTTGGGTTTGCTAATCACAAACGTTCCGCTGCCAAGATATTCCGCTTTGTATAATTTATCGTCTGCCATAATCGTGATTCCCCATATTATCCTGGATATCAGTTGACTGTCACCTCATTTTGCTCGCCGCTCGTCCTTTTGCTCGCCGCGCCCGCATTTTCGCAGAGTTCGCTGTGCAGCGAAGTACCCTCAATAATGCAGGAACTCTCCGAAATTACCGGGATGAAAGTGCATCACGCCGTGCCGTGCGCATTCATTACCAAGGCGGACGTAAATAAATTTCTCAAAGACCGCGTGCACGATGTAGCGAAACCGGAAGACATTCGCGCCGAGGAATTGACGCTCAAGAAATTTAATTTCGTGCCGGCGGATTTCGATCTGGCGAAAAACACCGTCGATCTTTTGACCGAGCAGGCTGCGGCATTCTACGACTACAACAAGAAGAAGCTGTTCATCACGGAATCGGATTCGACCGAATCGCAGGAGCCGGTGTTGGCGCACGAATTGGGGCACGCATTGGCCGATCAGAACTACAACCTGGCAAAATTTGTGCGGCAGGGGCGGAAAAACGACGACGGTTCCACGGCGCGCCTGGCGGTGATGGAGGGTCAGGCGACGTGGCTCATGTCGGAGTTTCTGGCGCGGAAGAATGGGCAATCGCTGAAAAACTCGCCCGAGCTTGTGGCGATGATGGCGAAGTTGAGCGATTCAACCGGGGGCCAGTATCCGGTGTTTGAAAACGAACCTCTGTATTTGCGGACGACTCTGGTGTTTCCCTATACCAAGGGCATGCTATTCCAAAACGCGGTGACGCTGCGCGACGCGAAGAATGCGTTCGGCGAGGTCTTCAAGAACGCCCCGGTTTCGACGCAGCAGATTCTACACCCGGAGAAGTATTTTTCGGGAGTGAAGCCAACCGATCCCAAGCTGCCCGAAGTCAAGCTCGGCCATTCGTATAAGGGACTGGTGGGCGGAGTGTTGGGCGAACTGGAGCATCGTATTTTGATCGAGCAAGCCAGCAGCGCGGCTCGCGCCGATGAGATCGCGCCCCACTGGCGCGGCGCAAACTTCGAGTTGCTGGAAAACAAGGCGGCCGGACGCATTGTGCTGCTCTACGCATCCGAATGGGATACCGAAGAGGCCGCGCAGCAATACTTCGCGGTATACCGCACGTCGATGCAGAAGAAATGGAAGAAGATGACGGTGGGTACGGATTCGCCCGGCGCCTTGACCGGCGAAGGCGACGACGGCCGGTTTGAATTGCGCCGTGATGGCGCCATCGTCACCAGCGTGGAAGGGCTTCCGCCTGCGATAAACTGAACGGGTATGCGAAACCCCTTTGCCGCCATTACGTGTCTCCTGGCATCTCCCCTGCTTCTTCCCGGTGCGCAAACGCCGCGCCAAGCGCCCGAGATTCAAATTCAGGTTCCGAACGGAAAACCCATCCAGTTAAGCCAGTACAAGGGCAAGCCGGTGGTTCTGGCCTTCATTCTTACCACCTGTTCCCATTGCCAACACACCACGGGGCTGCTGGTGAAATTGCAGAATGAATTCGCGACGAAGGGCTTACAGGTGATTGAATGCGCGGTGAACAGCAACGCGGACGCGCTGGTTCCAGACTTCGTGAAGACTTACAAGACGAATTTCCCGGTGGGCTACAACTTCGACTTCGATTTTATTCTGGGGCCTTTCTTGGAACTTCCGAAAGACAAGTCGCCTTCGCTGCCGATACTGGTTTTCATCGATCGCAAGGGGATGATCCGCGCAGAGTATCAGGGATCCGACGACTTCATCTCGACTCCGAATCAGGAACAAAATATCCGGGCGGAGATTCAGAAGCTGCTGCCGAGGCCGACGGCGTCGCGGTAGCGGGGGGAAAGACCGGACAAGAATTATTAGCCGATGAACGCCGCTATAACCTAAGGGTAGCCACATCAGTCGAAAGTCAACGCCGCCGCGCTCCTCTCTCGCAGTACTGGGCCGCAGTGGGACTTTTCTCGCCGCGCCGCTATTCGAGATGATGTACTGCGGCGCTCGTAGCAGGCGTGAATTCGCGTACTGCTCGGCACCTGCTCGCGCAAAAACTCGATGCCCTTGCCCATCGTCCCCAGGAATATCAAGGCGAAGCCTTAGCTCCGGGAACGACGACCATTTGACATACCCGCCAAGGCCGGTAGGGGCCTTGGGATTGATGCCGTTAATGTGATAGACCACTTGGATCGACACGTCTCCGTTGCTGCTGCTGAATTGGTCAGCCACCGAAAACGTGCCGCCGGCGGGGGATGCCGCCGCCGTAATACCCACGCACATGCCCTGGGGCGAATTTGCCCCGGATGCCTGAGCCAGAATCGCAGTCGGACCACTCGTAACAGTGAGCGTCGAATCCGTTACTGTCGCCTGAGCGCCGAAATCCGACTGATCGCCCGCCGGATCGCTGATCAGCGTCTCATCCGTCGTGATCGTCACCGATCCATTCGCCAGAGCGTCGCGACTCCCACGCAGCCGTTTTTCACCACCGTTGCTACGCTTGTGTTGCTGGAATTGTATGACGATGGGCATCCATCGGCGCTCGATCCGTCCGAATAGTCGATCGTCTTAAATACGCCCACCGTGCTCCCGCCCGCGGTAGCCTCCAAATTGGCCCCAGAAGGGAAGGGCTTGCCGTTACGGTCGTGCTGGCCCGAGTCGATCAACTCCCTTACGTTGAGGCTGTAGGCATCCGAAGGGGCAAGTGCCATCGCGGGGAGCGTGTAGGGTGCCTCATTAAACGTAAGTTCGATAGTCACTTGGTCGCTTGAAGATGCAAAATTCGTGAGGATAGGAATCCACGAACCATGATTCGCGCAGAGTATCAGGGATCGGACGACTTCATCTCGACTCCGAATCGGGAACAGAATATCCGGGCGGAGATTCCGAAGCTGCTGCCGAGGCCGGCGGCGTCGCGGTAGGGGCGGCAGAGCGCTGCTCGGCTGATTCAGGCCGCCGACCTGACGGCGTGATGCGCCGGCCGCGTTATGCTACATAACAGCGGGAACTCAAGGAGACCTTATGGCTGATATCGGATTTATCGGACTCGGCATTATGGGAAAGCCCATGTGCCGCAATTTACTGCGCGCGGGCTATTCCGTAACCGTATATGATGTCGTGGCCGCTCCCGTGGCCGAACTGGCGGCGGAAGGAGCCAAAGCCGCCGATGGGTGCGCGTCGGCGGCAGCGGAGGCGAACGTTGTAATCACAATGCTGCCGGACGGACCGCAGGTTGAAGAGGCCATCACCGGCGCGGGCGGAGTGCTGGATGGCGCACGACCGGGCATGGTGGTGATCGATATGAGTTCGATTAACCCGATGGTGTCGCAGAAAATGGCGGCAGCTTGCGAGGCGAAAGGCGTCGAGTTCATCGATGCGCCGGTCAGCGGCGGCGAGCCCAAGGCCATCGACGGTACTCTGGCCATCATGGCCGGGGGCAGGCCGGCCGTGTTTGAAAAGATGACGCCGATACTCCAGAAACTCGGTTCGAGCGTGACTCTGACTGGCGACGTCGGCGCGGGCAACACCACCAAACTGGCGAATCAGATCATGGTGGCTTGCAACATCGCCGCCATGGGAGAGGCGCTGCTACTCGCAACCAAGGCGGGGCTTGACCCGGAAGTGGTCTTCAACGCCGTAAAGGGTGGCCTGGCGGGCAGCACCGTTTTGAACGCAAAGGCGCCCATGGTGATTTCCCGCAATTTCAAGCCGGGCTTCCGAATCGCTCTGCACGAGAAGGATCTGCGCAATGCGCTACTGGCCGCCGAATCCATGAAGGTCTCCCTGCCGTTCACCAGCCTGGCCCAACAGATCCTCATCGCGCTCATGAATAACGGCAAAGGTAGCTTGGATCATTCCGCTATTGTTACTTTCCTCGAGAGTATGGCGGGAATTGAAATAGCCAAGCCGGCAGCCGCGACCGCTTGAGGCGGCCGCACAGCCAAGGGCAACACGCGTCGGTTCCACACCTGTAGGTGTCGGCGGAAGCCTGAAAAAGCCTCTTTAATGCGCTCCGGCCGTCTCTTCCACGGGCGCGAAGGGGCTGATCAGGTTTCCTTTGCCGTCGAAGTCGAAATCCACTGTAGCTTCGATCTGGAGATTCGGGTTGCTTTCTACCTGCCCGCGAAGATTTTCACTAAGGCCGATGCGCGTCAACTCCATGCTGTTGCGGATCCACGCATAGGTGACCTGGCTCAGATCGAGCTTGCCGACGGTGGGCGCGAAGGCTTCGAGGCATTCGCGATCGGTGGGGAAGTGCACCGGGATGCGGATTGCGGCGGGCGTGTTGGCGGTGAGTGAATTGATGCGCGTGGGTGTCCAGTCGATGCGGTTCACCAGCCGGTCCGTTACCACGTCGGCCATGCCGAGCCCGACGCCGCTGTTGTAGGTGAGTTCGCTCAAATCGCGCAGAAACACACGCTGGAAGCGCGGCGTATCGGGCCACGGGTTGTATTCGCCGTTGACGCCGCGGTTGACGACTTTCGTATCCATGCCGGCGCCGCTGATGTTCTTGCCGATCTCATCGAGAATCAGGATGTCGGTGTCCATGGGGATCTTCGCCATCCACGATTTCACGAGCGCGAGGTTCTCGGCCTCGCGCGCTTCCATGGCTTCCACGGGAACAGCGTCGATCTTGCCGGTGTTGTGATAGGCATCCTCGAGGATCGCCAAGCCGCCGAGAATCTTACCCGATTGCAGTACCTGCCGGCCTATGGTGACGATGACGTGTTCGAGGCCTAGCTTGTAGGCGTAGGCGTGATAGCGTTGCGCGCCGGCGAATTTGCCGAGGCCGATCGCCATCATCTTGAAGAGGCCGCTCTCGATTTTGCCGGCGAAATCGGTGTGCCACTTGACGCGGCCGACGAGCATGACGCCGTCGGATTCGTAGGCCAGCTTATCCATGAAGGATTCGATGCCATCATCGGTTTTGCCCAGCGATACCACTTCCAACTGGCTGATCAGCGGGCATCCCATGGAGGCCTCGGTGATCCCGTAATGGGCCAGCACGTCCGCCTGCCCCTGTGCCGTCGCAGCGCCGTGGCTGCCCATCGCCGGGAACAGGAAGGGCTTCATGCCGGCATCTTTCCAATATTGAACTGTGCTACGAACGATGGTCGCGATGTTGTGAATGCCGCGGCTGCCAACGCCGATTGCCACGCGCGAACCGGGCTTCAACCGCGCCGCGAAATTGGACGCCGCAAGCTGGTGTTTGACCTCGGCGGCGACATCGGGAATGCGGCGGCTGGGGAACTTCTGTTCGACGATGAGCAGGCGTGGAAGCGGCATAAAGCCATTTTACTCTGGCGAACAGATCTCCAAGTTGAATCGCCACTTGATATCCATGCCGATATGGAAGTCAGAAGTTAGCAGACGAGGAAGTCAGGATGAAGGCGATTGATCTGGCGGCTCAGCAGCAACGAGAATCAAATTCCCGTTACGCTTCGCATAGCGGTCTAACTCAACCCCAGACCTTGAATCGCGGGTGAGCCCTCGTCCTCGAACTGTATACCGATATCGTCGGCATCCGTCTGCGCCGCAGTCCGCCAGCGGGCGAAGAGCAGCGCGCCGCCGAGAGCGGCGATCGCAGTGAGATACTGCACGGGATGCGCCATGGCCCTCATCTCCAAGCCCGCGCAATAGGCGAGAAACTGGAGTAACACCATGACGCTGAACACAAATGTTACGTGAACGTTCGTTTTTCCCGGCAAATATGAGCAGGTGAATGGAATCTTTTGAAACCCTTGCAAACAGACTTCGGCGACAATGGCGCCGAGTAAGCCGAGAATCGCGAGATGCGTCGCCGCCAGGCGCCAGGGCCAGAGGGAAAACAGCAGCGGCGCGAGGCCAAGCCAAACGGGCAAAACGCCAAGCGCGAGCAGGGCGCGCCGCCGCGCGGCGAGGCAACTGCCACCGCCTTGGACCGGCGCAATGCGAAAGATCCAATTCGCTTTCAGGTCGAGCGGCATAGCAAACACGATGCGCATTCCAACCACCGACAGCAGCATCAGCAGGATCGTAGAGGCGAGCAATGGCGGGCTCACCGGGCTCCATGCTTGGGCGTTCGCGCGCGCGGCCGGCGCCTTAAACAGAAGAATGTTGAGCGCGAAACCGATCCCCAGGTAAAACGCAAGGATAATCCGGTGCTGCCTGCTCCGCAGCAGGCTACGCACGCTGAACTGGCCAATGGCTGTTTGGAGCGCGTCTCCGAAACGCGGCAACCACCGCGCGCCGCCCGCGCTGGGCACGATATCGGGCTCTTCGACGATCTTGCGCAACATTCGGAAATAAGACAGCACGTAGGCCAAAGCCGTCACCAATATCAGTGCCGCCGAGCCGATCCACGCGCGATGCGCCAACACTGAAAGGGCCGGCGACCCTTTGAGTTGCTGAAACAGACCCAGGAACCAGAATGAAAATTGCCACGCGGCCGGCCCGCTACCTTGCGCCGCCGCGAGCTTGTCTGGCGTTGCGACTGTCGGCAGTATGAGATATCCGCAAATCAACAAACAGAACACGGCCAATTGCATTGGGGACGACGCACGCAAATAGAGACGGCGCGGCAACATAGCGCGGCGATTCCTTGTAGGGCCAGCACGCAACAGAAAATGAATGCTCCGGCGGCGAACATAGTTATCCAGTAGGCGGCGAAGGTGCGGATGAGACTGAAAAAGCCTCCGGCGGCGGGTATTGATCGTCCGGCGAGAGTAACCGCGGGCTGCAAGGCTAGGCCGGGGACCCAGGTAAGTTCGGAGAGACAGTGCAGCGAGATCACACTAACGCTAAGGGCGGCGGCAACTCCCGTGATCCTCGACAAGAACAGCGTCTTCGAACGGATAGGCAGCGGCGCAAGCACCATAACATCGCGCCTATCGGGGAAGGTGGAATCCCAACTCAGAACGGCGAAGAGGCCAACCACCAGCATGGTGGTTGCGATCAGAAAATGTTCGACGCTCCAGCCGAAAAGCACGCGTTCCATGGGCGGCATGCGGCCACCGAATGACGACAAGCCCCCGCCGCGAGGCCTATGCTGAACCAGATCAGCAGCGAGGCGAACTGTCCAAGCAGTTTGCTCATATCGCCGCGCGCCTGCGCCGATAGCAACTCCAGATCGACCATGCGGAACAGGAACTGGCGATAGAGTACGCGGAATTGAAGTCTCTCGTTCATGCTGCCTCTCAATTGGAAATCAGGTCCGCGATCTCACGCGAGATCGCCGCGGTATCCTGCTCCACGGCGAGCTGCGAGAAGATATCTTCGAGCGTGGGCAGCGACATCAGCGTTCGCAGGTGTTCGATCGAATCGTCGGCGACGATCTTGCCGCGGTGCAGAATCACCACGTGCGAAGCAGACGCGCTCCACGGTTTCGAGTTCGTGCGAGCTGAACAGCACTACTTTGCCGCGCGCCGCCAGTTCCTGGATCAGGCTGCGCAGCACCAGCCCCGTGCCGACGTCGAGCCCGGAGAACGGCTCGTCGAGCAGGAGCAGATCGGGATTGTGCAGCAGCGCGGCGGAGAGCAGCACCTTCTGCCGCATGCCTTTCGAGTAGGAGGAAATCGGGCGTGTGCGGTCGCCGTGACAGCGAGAACAGCCGCAGCAGTCCGTCGATGCGCTCGGCAGCGGGTTTGGCCGGCAGGTTGCGCAGTTGCCCCACCATCACCAGGTATTCGAGCCCGCTGAGGTGCGCGTAGAGATGCGGCTCCTCGGGGACGTAGCCCATGCGCTGCTTGTAGGCGATCAGGTCGCGCTGGATGGGCTCGCCCATTGAACAGGATCTCGCCGGAGGTCGTCTCCATCAGGCCGGTGATCATCTTCATGGTGGTGGATTTGCCCGAGCCGTTGGGCCCCAGGTAGCCGGTGATTTCGCCGGCGCGCGCGACGAAGCTGACGCTATCGACGGCGAGCGATGCCGGGGAATCGTTTGGAGACGTCGCGAAGTTCGAGCATCGTACCCTATGTAGCATGCTACTGTGCATGCCTGTCAAGTAGCATGCTACATAGGGTATAATTCTGACGATGGCGGAACGAGCCGAGACTTTCGCACACCGCGGCGATGATCCTGCAGGCCATCGGCGCGGGCGAAGGATACGGATTCAGCGTGATGGAAATGACCGGGCTGCCCAGCGGCACGGTTTATCCCGCGATGCGGCGGCTGGAGCGCGACGGGCTGATCCGCTCGCAGTGGGAGCGGCAATCGATCGCGGATGCGGAGCAACGTCCGCCGCGGAAATATTACAAACTGACGCGTTCCGGGCACGAAACGCTCGAGGCATCGCAGAAGCGCTATCCGCTGTTGGCCAAGCTGGCCCAGGCCAAGGCGACATCGGGTCGCGAGGTTGGCACGCTATGAAGATTTCGCCGATTTTGCGTTGCGCGGCCTGGATTGCTCCAGGCGAGGAGCGCGAGGAGTGGCTGGCGGAGTGGGGCGGGGAAGCGGCGTATGTGCGGCATATCCGCGGCCGCGCGCGTTCGATGGCCTTCTGTCTCGGCGCCTTTCCAGACGCACTCTGGCTGTGGAGAAATCAATCGACGGCGCGCCCGGTTTTCAGTCTCGAGTCTCCCGTGCGTTGCCTCGTTGTGCTCGCGATTTTGGCCGCGGCGAGCGTGTTCTTCGCGGCGTGGCGGGCGCGCGAGGGCGCTGCGATATGGCCCGCGCCTTATCGCGATGCGGAAAAGCTGGCGATGATTTCGCCTCATCGCACGCATGCCCCGCAATTCCCCGAGATCCCGGTGGAGGAATACCGGCTTTCCGCGAAGCAAAGCCGCGCGGGCGTGGAGGCGGTTGCGTTTTATGCGACCAAGGTGGGTGTGGTCAATTCCAAGCGATTTGTGCTTGGTGTGGCAAGTCCGAATCTCTTCGAGGTGTTGGGCATGCAAACGCCCGCGCGTGGATTGGTACTGACCAGCGGATTTTGGCGACGGCAGTTTAAGGGCGATCCGCATCTTGTAGGCCGTTCGATTGAAGTCGGCGGGGTTCGCGCGGAGGTGAGAGGCATTGTCTCGGAGGGCGCATGGCAACTGCCGGGCTTTGTGGATGCGTGGTTGCTGGACGAGAGCCGGTTGGAGGCGCTGCCGCCGGAGGCCAGGGGCTTCATGGTGGCGAGGCTGCGAACGGACGCATCGACGACAAAGCTCCGCTGGACTATGTCCGTGCCCAACGAGCGCGGCGGGTTCGACACCATCTGGACGGCGCCCCTTGGGCACGATAATCCGCTGCTCGTTATTCTCATCATGACCGGCGGCGTGCTGCTGCTCCTCGCGGCGACGGCGCCGCTCAGCATGGGCGATTATCCTGCGAGTCGCTTTTCGCCTCCATGGGTCAACGCTCGCCGGTGGATGTTTCTGACGCTGAAAATCGCGCTTGTGCTGCCCATCGTTGTTTGCGGATTTTTCGGGGTGGCGACGGCATTCCCTCCGACGGCGCAAGGATGTCTGTTCGGCGTCATGCTGGCGCTGCGTTGGGCGCTCGACGATCAACGCAGCCGCTGCCCGGTATGCCTACGCTGCCTCAGCCATCCGGTGCGCATCGGCGAGGCCTCACACACATTTCTCGCGTGGTACGGCACGGAGCTGGTCTGCACGCGCGGACACGGGTTACTGCACGTTCCGGAGATCCGCACAAGCTGCTACGCGGAGCAGCAGTGGTTATATCTGGATCCTTCGTGGTCGGGTTAGTGCTACGGATCCTCCATAAACGTTTGCGCGATTTTCCCGACTATTAGTCAGGCCCTGCAGCCTGTGGTTGCAGACGACTGTCCTGTCCAGTGAACATAGCGCGCTCGGATGCAGTCAGAATCTCGACATCCAGCAGGGACTTCATTTGCCTCGCGGCCATACGTTTCGGGGTCGCGCGCATCGCTGAGTCGCGCAGCCAGCACAACAGCGGGTTCTGACGTTGAGCGATAATGCCCAACCAACGAGAATGCATCACGAACTTCCGAGTCCTCGGAGCGCGCCGCAATTGGTAGTCGAGTAGCGCGGATTCGATGTTCGCGTGCTTCTTCAAAGACACAGCCAGGACAACAGAATCCTCGATTGCCTGGCACGCGCCCTGTCCCAGATTGGGGGTCATGGGGTGGGCGGCGTCGCCGAGGAGGGCAACCCGGCCTTGCCGCCAGTCCGGCAATGGATCCATATCGTCGATGTCGTTTCGTAGAATAGCGGCTTCGTTGGTGGCTGAGATCAGAGTCTCGATCGGTTCATGCCATCCTCGAAATAACCGCGACAGGACATCCTTGGTTTGTCCCTCTGGATCCCGCTCCCCTTCCGCCGCGTTATTCGTCGCAAACCAGTAGATCCGTCCGCGGCTCATCGGAACGATTCCAAACCGGCGGCCTCGCCCCAAGGTCTCTCCGATGCCGTGGTTATGGCCGCCGTCAAATTCAACTACGGCTCTCCATGCCGTGTAACCCGAGTAGCAAACCGGCCGGTTTCCGAACAATTGCGTTCGGACGACGCTCCTCAACCCGTCCGCGCCAATGAGCGCATCGCCACGGGCGGTATCACCGTTATGGAATCGGGCCACAACTCCGTTTTGATCCTGTTCGAATCCAGTGCACGTTCGGCCCAGGTGCAGACGTTCCGGACCGACCTCTCGGGCCAACTCTTCCAGTAACTCCGCCCGGTGCATTACGGCAACTGCGCCAATTTGCTTTGTCAATCCATCGGTCGGAATCGCCATCAGTACTTCGCCCTTCGGATTTCTGATGCCGCCCTGCACGCCTCCAAGACTTTGAGAACGAATGGCGCGGCCTAGCCCCAGTGCATCGAGAGCCCTTAAAGCGTTGGACGCGAGCCCGATTCCAGCGCCGACTTCGCGCAATTCCGGCGCCCGCTCGTACACCTGCGCATCGATCCCGACCTTGCTCAAGGCAATCGCCGTCGTTAGTCCGCCGATTCCGCCGCCGACAATGATGATCCTCAAGTGCCTAATCCGAGTGACGCTTCCAACGTAATGGTAACTCGCGAAAAACGGCGCAGCTAAGAAACACGGGAACAATTCGCGTGTCAATCTCGTCCTGACGTTCATGTTGCGGGAGTTGAAGTACTTCGGACGCTCAATCGCTTCCCATCCCTGGTTTTCGGCGGCCATAGTCGTCACATTGGCGCTCGGCATCGGTTTGAACACCATGGTTTTCACGCTTGTGAGCGCCGTGCTGTTCCGGCCGCTCGCGATTCCCGGCGGCGAGCGTCTCGTCGCCATCAATTCCCAACAACGATCGAATCCCGAGAGCCAATACGGGGTCTCCTACCCGGATTTCCGCGACTTCCGCTCGTCGGCCACCGCATTTGAAGCAATCGAAGCGTGCATCGAACAAGAAGGCGTCCTTAGTGAACGCGACCATCCGCCGCAATCCTACAGGATGGGCCGCATCACGCCGGGGCTGTTCCAAATGCTTAGAACGCCTCCCATCCTGGGAAGGCCATTCACTTCCGCGGATGGCGCCGCGGGCGCGGAACCCGTTCTCCTGCTCGGTTACGGAGTCTGGAAAGATCGCTATGCGTCATCAGCCGATGTTATCGGCCGAGTGGTCCGCGTAAATGAAAAACCAGCAACCATCGTGGGCGTAATGCCGGCGGGTTTTAAGTTTCCCCAGAACCAGGACATTTGGCTGCCGCTTGTTCCTACGCCCGCCCTCGAAAGCCGTTCCGATCGCCCCCTGCAGCTTTTCGCGTATCTGAAGCCCGGCGTCAGCATTTCCCAGGCCTCCGCGAATCTGGGAGACCTCGCCAACCGCCTCTCCACCGAGTATTCGGAGGTAAACAAGGACACGACGGCGGTCGCGATTACCTTTCAGGATCGCTACAACGGCGGCCCTATTAAGCGCATTTTTCTCGCGATGCTGGCCGCGGTCGGCTTCGTTCTTCTGATCGCCTGCGCGAATGTTGCCAACATGATGCTCAGCCGCGCGCTCGGCCGGCGGCGCGAGATCTCCATCCGTGTCGCCATGGGTGCCTCGCGCTGGCAAATCGTTCGCCAGTTACTCCTCGAAAGCATAATGTTGAGTTTCCTCGGAGGATTGTTAGGGCTCGGGCTCTCGCTCTTCGGCGTGCATGCCTTCGATCTTGCCACGCAGGATGTCGGCAAACCCTACTGGATTCTCTTCCGAATGCAATGGGACGCCTTCGGCTACTGCGCCGCCATATGTGTTGTGAGCGGGATCCTATTCGGGCTGGCGCCCGCGCTGCGAGCATCGCGCATCGATCTCAACAACAGCCTAAAAGAGGGTGCGCGTACCGCGGGATTGACTCATGGCGGATATTTCTCCGCCGCGCTCGTGGCCGGGCAGTTTGCATTAACTTTGGTTCTGCTCGCCGGGGCGGGGCTCTTCGTTCGCAGCTTCTTCGACAATCTCTCGCTCAATCCCGAGGTGCCGACGCGTCAAATCCTCAGCGCCCGCTTGCACTTGCCGGATTCACGCTATCCCGATGCTGACGCGCGCACACGGTTCCTCAACCGGCTGGCCGCGCAACTTCGAGCCTTACCCGGCGTAACCCAGGCGGCGATTGTGAATTCGCCGCCGGAGCTGGGTTCCTCGTGGCGCGACATCGAGATCGAAGGCCGCACGCCAATCGATACGAAGCATCGCCCCAGCGCCGGTTTCCTGACCCAACTGCCCGGCTACTTCACAGCCATCGACCTGCCGCTTCAACAGGGCCGCGATTTCAACGACGACGATGGAGTGAAAGGTAAAGAGGCTGCGATCGTATCGCGCGATTTTGCGGAGAAGTTCTGGCCGCATGGGCAGGCGATGGGCAAGCGGTTCCGTATCTACTCCGAAGGCAAACCGGGCCCTTGGCTGCCGGTGATCGGCGTCGCCGCCAATATCGTGCAGGAGCCTCAGGAAGCATCTCCGCGGCCGATCGCCTATCTTCCGGAACGTCAGCAGGGCGAATCGTGGATGTCGTTGCTGGTTCGGTCCAGCGGCGATCCGGCGTCGTTGACCTCAGCCGTTCGCAGTACGGTGCAGGGCCTCGATCAGGATCTACCGCTCACAGACGTTCGCACGCTGGCGGGGGCAATCGAACATGACCGCTGGTTCGTGCTTGTATTCGGAACTCTGTTCTCCGTTTTCGGATTCATCGCTTTGGTGATGGCGGCGGTTGGGATTTACGCGGTGATCGCGCAGGCCACCAATCGCCGTACCCAGGAAATCGGTGTGCGAATGGCGCTGGGCGCGACCTCGGGCAACATCGTTAGACTGATTCTGAGGCGCGGCATGTGGCAGCTTGCGATTGGCCTGTCGGTCGGATTGGTCGCGGCGATTCCCGCAGTTCAGTTGCTGGCCAAAATCGGCCTGAGGGTTTCGCCCACTGATCCGTTGGCCTTCGGCGTCATCGTTGCGATGCTGGTCGCGACAGGCCTATTCGCCTGTTGGGTACCGGCGCGACGGGCGGCGGGGCTTGATCCGGTAAGAGCCATTCGCTACGAGTAGGGGACGCAAGACTAAACAGATTTGAATTGAACTTATCGCGGCGTCGCGCATTGCCGCAGGCTCAAGAACGTCCGAATAGCGTCCACCCGGCGCTCAAAGGCGTGCGGGCGGTGACGCCTCCGTGTGCGATTCTTTCATTTCATAAGAACCTGAACTATTCGCCCGAGTCTATCCAATGCACTCGCACTCCAAATGCGTTCATTCAATACGTCCTAGTACTAAATTGCTGACGAATAGTTATTAGCTTGGGTGTCACCGCTGGTAACATAATTCAGTCCGGGGGAATCGGTGGGAAGACACCTCACAAGACGATCTGTTCTATCCGCGGGTTGGCGAACCTTGGCCGCTACACAGCTTGTAGCCCTGCCGAAGGCGTCCTTGGCTTCCGACGCAGGTGGCCGCAGCCTGGTATGCCTGTATTTTTTTGGCGGCAGCGATGGCAATAGCATGTTCGCGCCGCTTGATTCGGCCCAGTACGATGCCTACGCGGCAGCGCGCGGCGAATTAGCACTGCCGGAGAGCGCCTTGCTGCCGGCGGAGGCGCGTGGCGCAGGGATGAGCATCGGGTTCCACCCGGCGCTCTCTGGATTGCGCGATTTTTTCCTGGATGGAAGCCTGGCCCTGATCGCCAATGTGGGCTCTCAGCGCAGGAATTCGGTAGAGGCTGGCCGCCGTTACGATAACCTCTCATTCCTGCACGATGGCTACGCCACGCTCCGGTGGGCCGCATCGAAGTCCGAGGTCGCGGGCGCCGATCATGACGGAGCCTTCACCTTTCCCGGCGGAGTGACCACGCTTCCACTCGATGGATCGGCTTTCGGAGGCTCGCGGCGCATGAACCCGGATTTGCTGCGTGTTGCCGAATCCGCCACGCGCGGGATGGCCTTCCCCAATTCAAACATCGCGCGCCAATTACGAACGGTAGCGGGGTTGCTTCAATCCGGCGGCATGATGGGCGGCGGACAGCAGGTTTATTTCGTGCCGGTCGCCGGGCTGAATCCCGCGGCGCAGGAGAACAGCTTGATCGGCGGACGCTACCATCAACTTAGTCGGGCATTGACCGCGTTCCGCCGGACTATGGTGACCGCGGGGCTGGATCAACGCGTGATAGTATTCACCGATTCTGAATTTGGACGGACGCTCATGCCCAACGCGGCGCATGGATCGGACTCCGGCTGGGGTAATCACCACTTGGTCCTCGGCGGCGCCGTGAAAGGCGGGGATATCTACGGGCGATTCCCCGATATGACAGGTCCGCTCGAGTCCGATGGGGCGACGGCTCCTACCACGATGCGCGAGCAGTACCACGGCACACTGGCAAGTTGGCTGGGCCTGACGGGTGGCGAGGTGACCTCGCTATTCCCTTCGCTCGGGGCATTGGGCGCATGGCGTATGGGCTTCGTTGCGTAGCCAGTAGCGCGCAGGCGCGGCCGACTACTGTCCGGGGGTAAGCAATCGAGTGTATGCCTGCTGCGCATCCGGGTCGCTCGGGTGCGGCATCGAAAGGTAGACCCCCAACCACTTGCGTGCGCGGGTAGTATCGCGCTGCAAGGTGAACACAAGCCCCAGCGCGCGCGAGCATAGTGTGAATTGCGGTTCGCGTTCGATGTGCAGCGCGCACTCAGCTTCCAGACTATCGAGGATCGCCGAATTCGGAAATGGCTGAACGCCCGCGGGCGGGTCGCGCATGAACACAACTGCTTGCGGATCGTTATAGACCAGCTTCCATTTGGTCTGGTCCAGGGAAAGAGAAAGCATCAGATTGTAAGTGCCGCCCTCGTAGAATTCGAAGCCGTTCATGAGGATGGTTTGGATGCCATATTGGTCGAGCAACTCCTGCGCAGTGGGGCCGCCATCCTTGTTCGAATGGTTGTAGAGAATGCGCGCGTAGTCGTTGAATACGGATTCGCTAAGCGCGCGGCCATCGATAAAGACTCGCTCCTGTGGCCACAAGCGCCACATCAGGTATCCGCCGAATTCGTAGGTATTGAACATCGGAGAGGTCACATGATGCTCGAGGAGGAAATCGGCCGCGCCGGAAGGGAATCGCCAATCGGCCACACGAAACTGGAACGCGCCGCCGCGAGCCACCGCAAGACCAACCACCCCGCAGAGCGCAGCCGCCGCTGCGTAATGCGCCACCGTGGAAAGGGTACGTCTCCACGGAATGTAGCTCGCCAGAATCACGGGAGACCAGAGGGCTATCAGAAATGTGTTGCGTTGCGCCATCAGCGCGGCCGCGGCAAAGGCGGCGAATAGCAGCCAATCGACCGGACGTACGTGCTTGCGTCCCCAAAGCAACGCGGCAGCCGCGGCGAACAGCAGCGCGCTGAATGCGGTGAGGGGCCAGAGAACGGGCGTTCGCCACTCCAGCAGCTTCGATTGCAGAAAGCTGGTGCGGAAATATTGCAACACCTGAAGCACGCGATACCCGTTCGGGTTCGCCGCGCTAGCCAGCAGGCATGCGGCGAGGACGATCCACAGTGTGCGCTCGCCAGGCTGAGGACGCCCGCGATAGCGCAGCCACGCCGCCTCCGCGCAGTACGCGCCCACGGCGATCCATTGCAGGAAGAAGCCGCCATGGCAGTTGGCCCAGAGGACCGCGATGGCGGGCAGCAGCCATAGCCCTCTGCGAAACTCCAGGATCACCAGCGTTACGGCAAGAAAGAAGAATGTGAAGACAAAAGACCGGTCGCTGGCGGAATAAATCGCGAGCACGCTTGAGGCTGCGAATGCCGCGGCGAGAGATCGATAGAATCCTGCACTCCTGCGCCATGCGACCAAGCCTGTCAGAGCGCAACACGCGGTCAGCAGCAGGCCGCGAAAGAGAGACAATGCCGCCGAATCCGCCTGCGCGGTAAACACCGAAGAAGATCAGTTGCGCCAGCCATTCGAACGTCAGATTGAAACGCCGCACAACCGCTTCGCCCGCATAGGCGTCGTGCGCAAGCGGCGTGGTGAATGCGAAGGGGTCGGGCACGGGCAAGCGGTGCGTCTCGGCGATGTAGCGGCCGCTCTCGAGGGTCCACCAGAAATCGAAATCGGAGATCTCGCGCGTAAAGAGCGCCAACAGCGCGACCGCTGCCACCACGAGCAACGCCGGCCGGAACCACGTGGGAAGCGGCTTCACCATGCCAGTTCGTATTCTCCCAGGATGCGCGAGCCGTGCTGAGTGGGCAGGTCGGTACAGAGTACGCTGCCCTCGCGGCTAGGGGAAAAGGCGGCTTGCACTATGTTATAGAACTCGGTTTGCGGATTGAGTAGCCACACGATGCGCGCGCCCGCCGGCGCTTCCACGCGCGGACTCGAACCCGGATGCCGCAAAGCGCCCTTCCAAAGTGCGGCTACCGCGGGCGAGCCGCTACGGATATGGCGACGTTCCAAAACGGCGATGGGAATCCGCGGCGCATAATAAGCCAGCTTCCGCCACGTGGCGAGGCCGTGTTCCCAGACTACGAAGACCGCGCCCGGACGCTCCGCGGCAAGACGCTCCACATCGCGGATGGCGTGATCGTCAATGGCGAGCGTGTTCTTGATGTGTTCGAGCGACGTGAGCGCGAGGCCGCTGTTGAGGTCCTCGAGAATTCCGGCGCCCCAACCGGGGCCTCGATAGTACCAGCCCTGATGATTGAACATCGTCAGATTGAGGAGCAGTGCCGGCGCGAGCAGGAAAAGGGCAGCCGCGACGCGCGGAGGGTTGGTCTGCGTTTTTGTCCGATCGAATTTCAAGAGCAGGCCCAGCGCCAGCGTCAACACCGGCGTCCAGATCACGATGAAAGGGGCGTCGTGACGATCGACGACCCAAGCTTCCGTCAGCGCGGCAGCGGCGAAGAATAGCGCCTGCCAGCGCGAGATGCGCTTCTCGATTTCGTCCAGGGCGCGCTGGATCAGATACCCGCCGAACAACGCTACGGCGACTGTCATCCCCAACGCCTGGCCGGGGTCTTCCAGATGGACGAAGCACGCGAAGGCGAAGGGCGGTGCGAACCAAAGCGCCAGGAACGCGAAACGGCTCGGCCCGATCTCCCAGCCGCGCCGCCACGCCAGCACGCCGGGTAGCACGCATCCAGGCAAAATCGCGAGAGTCCATACTACGAGATGCCAAAACGTGGCATACGCGTGTTCCGATCCGAAGAGGCCTGAGGTCACGGATGCCTGGTCGTTGAGGTAATCGAGACATGCCTTCAAATAGCCGGCAGGCCCGCCCGATGCCCACATTGCGGGCGCGAGCCACGCCAGTACGGCCACCGTCATGGCGCCGAGGGCGAAGCGGAAATCCTCCCACTTGACGCGGGCGCGCCACGCCGAAACGGCCCAAAGCGGAAAAAGCAGGGGGCCGATTTCCGGGCGGATACCCGCCGCGAGCCCGAGTACGATAGCGCTGCGCGGTACCCAGAAGCGATCGCCTTGCCAGGTGCGCCAGCACGACGCCGCCACCGCGAGCGACGCGACGGCCAGTTGAATCCGCAGCGCCGATACCACGCCCGAGTGCCAGAAGACCGGATTCAACGCGAGCAGCAGCGCTCCGTAAAATCCCGCCTGCTTTCCCATGATGTGGTTCCCTGCGGCGACCAGCAATAGCAGCGCCGCAACGCTTCCCAGCAAGGCGAGCGCGAGCAGAATATTTTCCACGCGGCGGAATCGCAGCCAAGACAGCGCGCGCATCTCCATTACAAACAGCGGATAACCCGGCGGTTGCGGCTGGCTCTTGCGAATATCGAAATGGCCGATGGAGTATGCCAGGTTGACATCGTCGAACGTGAATAGTTGACCGGGCGCGAGAGGCAGGCGCGTCGCCAGAACCAGCCCGGCGAAGAACACAACCGCCAGCCAGCGCCGTTTCATCGCTACCAGGCCGCCTTTCGTGGAGCGGCTATCATCAGCATTGCCGTCATGAGCAGCGCTAGCAGGGGGTCGGTAATTTCGGGCGACCGCCCGGGCAGATAAGTCTGAATCGCTTCCATGGCGGCAAGCGGCAGCGCGACCGCGAATCCTGCGCTCAGCCAGGCCAGCCTGGCGCACCGAAGGGCAAAGACCATGGCGCCGTAATCGAACGCTTTCCGAGCGATCACAATCACGGCGGAATCGCGGACCGATTCGAGCGTCGCCGCGAACGGAATCCACGAGAAGGGCTGCGGGATCGAGAGGAAATAGAACGGACGCAACTCGCGCACCAGAATGGCCGAGCCGAGCAGCCACGCGCACCAGGTCGGTCGCGATGCGCTGCGGGAAAAATGCCACAATGCCAGCGCGATGGCGGCGGCCGCCACTTCTTCGCCCGATAGGATGCGGCCGGCAATAGCCATTTGGGCTGCGAGGGAAAACAGCATCAGCCCCGCCAGCCATACTGTTCGCGTATGCGCGAATGCCGCTTCGAGCGCCACTCCAATGGCGAACCACTCTGCTATGCCGAGCCAGGTCTCGATTAGGGATAAATGGCGCGTGTGCAAGAGCGCTCCCAGACTGTCGTAGAGGTGCGCGCGGCCAATATCGGGGAAGAGCGGATAGAATTCCTGCACCGCCCACGCGGCGAATAAGATCGCTGCGGCCCCGCGCAGACCGCGCTCGGGAGATTTCGTGAGCGCCCGGATGCGACTCTCGTTCGGAAGAGCGATGAGCGCCCCCATGGCGCCGCCCACGAAATTCGTCAGAACATCGAGCGAACTGGGGTCGCGCCGCGGTTCGTAGACCTGGAGCAGTTCCATGCTGGCCGACATGGCAAATGCCAGCGCGATTGCCGCCGCCGCCGAAACCGCGCGCGAATTGCGCCGCAGAAACACCATCGCCGCGGCCATTCCGAGCGGAACGTAGAGGATAACGTTGAGCGCAACGTCGCGAACGATGTAGCGGTTCAACTCCGCCGGCCAGCCCCGCCACACCGCAAGCAGTGGGTTGGCCGCCCGCTGGGTGGTTTCGAAGTGGAAAGGGTAAAGCGATCCATAGGCGATAATCGCTATCGCGAGCAGCAGGAATTGGAGCACTAGCGTCCGGCGAACCGGCGAAGCCGGTACATCTCGAGCATTGCGATGTAGAGGTTGACGACGCCCAGCCCGCTGACCGCGCCGCGAAGATAGAAGTTATCCCAAAGCTGATGCCACTGCGGTATTACGGCGCCGATATAGTTGGTGTCCCAGTAGGGCGTCCAAGGAAAGATCACTAAAAAGATGCCGATTTCAAAACAGAACGCCACCAGCAGGATCGCCAGCGCCTTGTTATACCAGCGATGCGGACGGCGTCCGAGCGCGATAGGCCGATGCGCTTCGTACGGCGCCGCAGTCTCTTCGCCGGGCCTTTGCGGGCCGGATGGCATCATGCGGCGCCCGCCGTTTCAAACAGCGCCATTTGCAAATTGTAGTCGATGGGAAAGAGCGAGCGCGCCCGCACCGGCTCGAAACTCAACCGGTGCAGCGGCGTGGACTCCGAACTCCTCAATGGCCTTGCAGTGCTCCGGCGTCGAATAGCCCTTATGCGAGGCCAGACCGTATGCGGGAAAGACTTCGTCCCAAACGCGCATGCAGGCGTCGCGATAGACCTTGGCGACGATGGATGCGGCCGCGATGGCATGGCAGCGCGCATCGCCTTTGATGAGCGGGCGCTGCGGCAGTGGAAGATCGATGGGTACGGCGTCGATGAGCAGAAAATCGGGCACGGGATGCAGGCGCTCTACCGCAAGGCGCATTGCGAGGCGGGAAGCCTGATAGATGTTGACGGCATCGATAGTGGCGGCGTCGACGGCGCCGATGGCCCAGGAGACGGCCCGCTCGCGGATGCGTTCGGCCAGCGTTTCGCGCTCTTCGGGCTCGAGCAGTTTGCTATCGTTGAGTCCGCGCACCGGCCGGTCCGGCGAAAGAATCACTGCGGCTGCCACTACGGGTCCGAACAATGCGCCGCGGCCTACTTCGTCGACGCCAGCTACAGCGCGAAACCCGCGAGCATGCAACTCCCGTTCGAGAGTAGCTTCGCAGCGAAATTGAGGCGGCAGGGTTGGCGGGCCGCATGGGGAAGCCCCGCGATTATACGCGCTCGCGCAGACGGGCGGCTTTGCCTTTCAGACCCCGGAGATAATACAATTTGGCGCGGCGAACGCGCCCTGTTCGCACGACGTCGATGTGGTCGATCACGCGCGCGTGGATGGGGAAAATGCGCTCCACGCCCTGGCCGAAGCTGACCTTGCGTACCGTGATGCTCTCCCCAAGCCCGGTATTATTGCGGGCGATGACCGTGCCTTCAAATGCCTGCAGCCGTTCCTTGTCGCCTTCTTTGATCTTGACGTGCACGCGGATGGTATCGCCGGGGCGAAATACAGGCGTATCCGTACGCTGGTTCTTTTGAATAAACTTAGTCAACAACGCATTCTGCATGAGATGTCCTTGAAACAGCCATTTTAGCAGGATAGGAGGAGTTTTGCAGAAGGGTTACGATCTGGAGCGCTTCGTCGAGGCGCAGGCGGCTTGCTATGAGCAGGTGACAAGCGAACTTCGCGCCGGGCGGAAGCGCAGCCATTGGATGTGGTTTATCTTTCCGCAGATCGCTGGCTTGGGACATAGCGAGATGGCGAGGCGGTATGCGATCTCGTCCTTGGCGGAGGCTGTCGCCTATTTAGAGCATCCGGCGCTTGGGCCTCGGCTGCGGGAGTGTACACGGCTGATGGTGGATGTGAAGGGGCGTTCCATCGACCAGATTCTGGGGTATCCAGACGATTTGAAGTTCCGGTCTTCGATGACGCTGTTCGCGCGGGCGGGTGCGGATGAGCAGGTGTTTCGGGAAGCGCTGGGGAAGTATTTCGGCGGCGAGGAAGATCCGTTGACGGTGGAGCGGTTGTAAGCCGACATGCGAAGACTGCTACAGTTTATCGGGAACCGATGACGAGATACGTCAACTCTAGCGTGTTGGAGTGCGGGTTTGCCGCCGCAATCGCGCTGCTACTTTCGCAAGTGGGATGCGCTTACGCGTTGCGTCCCGCGATAGCGCCGTCCCAGGCTTTGATTAGGGTTGTCCCAACTGGACCCGCGACTGTGGTCTTACGCTTGCGCTTGCCCGAGCCTCGCGAGTATCGAGCGTCCGCGGATGGGCGCGTCATAATCGATGTGCCCAGCTACCGGCCGCCGTGCAAGATCTATGTGTTGGGTTCAATTAGAATCCCCGGTGCGCCCGGCCTCTATTCGGGGAAAACATCGACGTGATCGTCGGCGGCAAGATCTCGCGTCGACTATCCCTGAAACAACTGGCCGCACTCCCGTCCGACTCGGAGGGCTATCATCTCTTGACAATCCGCACCTTAAGGTAGCGCGTGGGAAATGTCGTCATCAGGAGCATTTCTGATCCATACGCGTATGGCATAATCGTCTGTATCAAGAAGACCTTCAATGTCGATGACAAGCTGCTCAAGGAAGCCCGAAAGGCCTCCGGAGCGAACACCGATACGGAAGCGATTCGTCTAGGTCTGGAGGCATTAGTGCGCCATGACGCCTACCGGCGGATCCGGGCATATCTTGGCACGGAACCGGACGCCCAGGATGTTCCCAGGCGGCGCGAGCCGGCCGCAAAACGCAAGCACAAGGCCGCTTGATGGTTCTGGTCGATACATCGGTCTGGATTCGAGCGCTTTCTAACCGTGCGGAGTACAAGGCCGAGTTGGACAATCTTCTTGCGCTCGATCAAGTGGCTTGCCACGATCTCCTCGCATTCCCGATATTCAGGAATCCGTGATGAGCAGAGCCATAAGTGTATGGCATAATCGTCTGTATGAAGAAGACTTTCAACGTCGATGACAAGCTGTTCGCCGAGGCGAAGGCTGCCTGCAGCGCTTCTACCGATACAGAGACCATACGTCTTGGTCTGGAAGCGCTCGTGCGCCATGCGGCCTACCAGACTCTTTTGTCACTACGCGGCTCGCGGCCCGATGCGCGAGATGTGCCCAGAAGGCGTGAAAAGCCTGCGCGAAAGCAAAGGGCCGCCTGATGGTATTAGTCGATACCTCGGTATGGATTCGGTTCTTCGCCGATCGTAAGCCATACGCGGATGAGATGGCGCGACTACTCCGGCTTGATGAGGTTGCTGGGCACGAATTCGTTCATGGCGAACTGCTCGTGGGCGATCCGGGAGGCGGGCGGAAACTGCTATATGCCTATGAGCGAATGCCGTTTGCGAAGTCGGTTTCTCATGGGGACGTTGTCGATTTCATGCAACGCCGAAAGCTGTACGGCCGCGGCGCAGGGTGGATCGATATCCACCTCCTTGCATCCGCCCTCGTTGCCCGAATGCCTCTTTGGACGGCCGATGCGCCATTGCTCGCCCTCGCCCAGGAACTCCACATAGCCTACAAGCCCCGCTAGCCCGACCCGCTATACTAAAAGCATCCCCTTCCCGTGCAAGACTACATTCGGATTCGCGGCGCGCGGGTCCACAACCTGAAGAACATTTCGCTTTCTATTCCCCACAACCAGCTGACTGTGATTACCGGCGTTTCGGGCTCCGGCAAGTCGTCGCTGGCGTTCGACACCATCTATGCCGAGGGCCAGCGGCGCTACGTGGAATCGCTCTCGGCCTATGCGCGGCAGTTTCTGGAGCGCATGGAAAAGCCGGAGGTGGACGAGATCGACGGCATCGCGCCGGCCGTCGCCATCCGGCAGAAGAACACCACCGCAATCCGCGCTCCACCGTCGCGACCTCCACCGAGTGCTACGACTTTCTGCGCCTGCTCTATCGCGCGCGTCGGGCAGACGTTCTGCCCCAACTGCGGCACGCGCGTGCGCAAGGACACGGTGGATGAGGTCGGCGGCGCGCATGCTGCGAACTGCCCGAGGGCTCGCGCTGGTACGCGCTGTTTCCGGTGCGGCGAACACGCCGGACGCGCAGGCGCTGCGCGACCATCTCTTCGAGCTGCGCAAGAAGGGCTTCAACCGCCTCTTCCAGAGCGGGCAGACTGTTCGAGTTCTCCACGCCCGAATCGCTGCTCGACATCGATTTCGCGCAAGCCGGTGTTCGTGCTGGTGGATCGCATCGCGATCGCGCCCGACCTGCATCAGCGGCTGGTCGATACCATCGAAATCTGCTACCGCGAAGCCGGCGAAGTGATCTTCGAGAGCGCCGCCGGCGCACGAGCAGCTGCGCTTCAACGAGAAGTTCCAGTGCAAGACCTGCGGCACTGGAGTTCATCGCAGCCCGAGCCGATCCTGTTCAGCTTCAATTCGCCCGTTCGGCGCCTGCCCGCGCTGCCAGGGCTTCGGCAACACCATCGATTTCGACATGGACCGCGTGATTCCCGACAAGACCTCTCGCTCGACGAGGGCGCGGTGGAGCCGTGGACCAAGCCGAAGTACCGCTCCTGGCTGGGCGAATTTCAAGAAGCACGGCGAAGGGCAGGTGCGGCTTCGAACGCCCTTCTGCGACCTGACCGAGGAGGAGCGCGAGCACGGTCGTACGATTTCATCCGCCGCTTCTTCGACTCACCTGGAAACCAAGAAATACAAGCTGCACGTGCGCGTTTTCCTGAGCCGGTATCGCGGCTATGCGCTGTGCCCGGAGTGCAAGGGCGCGCGGCTGCGCAAGGAAGCGCTCTACGTGCGCGTGGGCGGCAAGAACCTGGCCGAAGTGGTGCGCATGAACATCGCCGAGGCGCACGCGTTCTTCGGCAGGCCTGGAACTCGCGCCCGGAAGAGACCGCCATCGCCGACAAGATCCTGGTGGAAATCCGCCAGCGGCTGAAGTTCCTGAACGACGTCGGGCTCGAATACCTCACGCTCGACCGCCTGGCCTCCACGCTCTCGGGCGGCGAGGCGCAGCGCATCCAGCTCGCCACCTGTCTCGGCTCGCGGCTGGTGGGCGCGTGCTACGTGCTCGACGAGCCGTCGATCGGGCTGCACAGCCGCGATACCGGCCGGCTGATCCGCATCCTCGAGGAACTGCGCGATCTCGGCAACACCATCGTGGTGGTGGAGCACGATCCCGACGTGATGCGCGCGGCCGACCACATCGTCGACCTCGGCCCCGGCGCGGGCGAGCACGGCGGCAACATCGTCTTCGAGGGTTCTCTCGACGCAGCTGCATCGGCGAATGGCAATCGAACTCGCTGACCGCGCGCTATCTGCGCGGCGAGCTGCAGGTGTCGGCGCCGCGCGAGCGCCGCGACGTGAATCCGCAAGAAGGTGCTGCGCTTCTCCGGCGCGCGCGTGCACAACCTGAAGAACATCGATGTCGGAAATTCCGCTCGGCATGATGGTGGTGGTGACGGGCGTTTCCGGCTCCGGCAAATCGACGCTGGTGCACGACGTGATCTTCCGCTCGCTCGAGGCGCTGCACAAGGCCGCGCGACAGCGCGCCCGAGTCCACGCCTTCGACGGGCGCCGAAGCCGCCGTCGAAACCGCGCCGCGGCTGACCTGCCGCAAGAGTGGAAGGCGCGGACCGCGATCTCCAGCACCGTGATGATCGACCAATCGCCCATCGGCCGCACGCCGCGCTCGAACCCGGTCACCTACATCAAGGCGTTCGACATCATCCGCGGCCTGTTCGCCTCCACGCGCGAAGCGGAGAAGCGCGGCTATACCGCCGGACACTTCTCGTTCAACATTCCCGGCGGCCGCTGCGAGACCTGCCAGGGCGATGGCACGGTCACGGTGGAGATGCAGTTCCTGGCCGACGTCGAACTGATCTGCGATGAGTGCAAGGGCACGCGCTACAAGAGCGGCATTCTGGAGATCCGCTACAACGGCCTGAACATTCACGAAGTCCTGCAGCTCACGGTGCGCGAGGCGATGACGTTTTTCCAGCGCGCAGCTCACGGCTGGTGCAGAAGCTGAAAGTGCTGGACGACGTCGGGCTCGGCTATCTGCGGCTGGGACAATCGGCCACCACGCTTTCGGGCGGCGAGGCGCAGCGCGTGAAACTGGCGGCGCATCTGGCGGCATCGAGCTGCGCGGGCACGCTGTTCATCTTCGACGAGCCGACCACCGGACTGCACTTCGACGATATCGCCAAGCTGCTCGCCGCTTTCCAGCGGCTGATCGAGAACGGCGGCAGCCTGATGATCATCGAGCACAATCTCGATGTGATCCGCGCCGCCGATTGGGTGATCGATCTGGGCCCCGAGGGTGGACACAAGGGCGGCGAGATCGTAGTTGTGGGGCCGCCGGACGCCATCGCGGCGTGTGAGCGGTCTTACACCGGTAAGTTTCTGCGTGAGCCAGTGGCGGGTTGACGCCATCTCGCGATAGGCACGTGCGGCGTTGGCTCGAAAAGCGCGGCCTTTCGAGTGACTCAACTTAACATGGTTCGATACATGCCTCCGCGCATTATCGGGTAAGTGCCCCCATCCCGGCGCAGCAAGTGTAAAACCTCGCGGCGGACGATAGGTTCCTCACAGGTCACGGTGCGGGAAAGGTTATAAGCGGTCTGCGAGTTGCACTTGCATAAGCCTCAGAGGACAAAAGTTCTCAAGCGTAAACCACATTGAGTTTTTACTTCTGTTCAGGAGAGAGTAACTCATGTTAACCCAATTAGCAGGATTATTCTGCGCCGCCGCACTGGCGCTCCCGCTCACGCTGCCGAAGGCTCCACCCAGGCGCGCGGTTTCCGGCAGCGATGTTGCGATCCAAATGAAAAACGTCGACTTCCGGATCGCAGACGATATCGTACTCGAGATTCGCGCGCTACGCGGCAGCCTTAAGCCGACGCGGACTGGCGAGCCAGTCACCTTTGACGATGTCGGTTCGTTCGACGTGACAGTAGACAAGGCCGAGATCGCCGTAACGCCGGAGTCGCTCGGCGCGTTGATGAACTCCTACGTGCTTGGATACCAGGGTTCGCCGATTCGTAACCTCAGCATGGAAATCGATGGCGACCGGATCAAGCAAAAAGGAAAGCTGCACAAAGGCATCGGCATCGAATTCGAGATTGAGGGCGGCTTGAGCGCGAACGCCGATGGCAATATCGGGATGCACGCAGACAAGATCAAAGCCGGCCACATTCCCGTCAAGGGCCTTCTGCATCTGTTTGGCGACGACCTAGCCGATCTCGTAAAGCAGGGCACGGGACGCGGGATGAAGGTGGAAGGTGACGATATCATCCTGATGCCCTCGGCGATGACGCCGCCGCCCCACATAAACAGGCGTGTCACGCGGGTGGCGATTGCAGACGGCAAGATCGTGCAGTACATGGATTCGGGACTGCATTTGGCCGCGCTCCGCCCTCCGCTGGCGCGCGATGCCTACATCTATCATCGCGGCGGAACGCTGCGGTTCGGCAAGCTTACAATGCGCGACGCCGATCTCGAGATCGTCGGCGATCGGCCCGGTTCGTTCGACTTCTTTCAGAAGCAGTACAGGCGGCAGTTAGTTGCCGGTTTTTCGAAGAGCACGGCAAGTAATGGACTAATTGCTCACATGGCGGATTATTCTCATTTGCACGGTCAGCGTAAATAGGATGCCGTCTATTTGCAGCCGAGTTAACGAAGGTCAAAGTGAGGGAGCGGACAGGATGCAAGCCAAGGACGGCGAAGTTAACACTATGTCGCGCCTAAGTAAACGAAATCGCAAGTATGTTGGGAGCGGGGAGCTTATATGAGAGTAATGCAGATAGTTGGAAGCCGCCGCTCGGGGATGCCGCTGTTGGCGTTGATGGCCTGCGCGGCGGCGTGGGGCCAATCGAAGCCGGTCGACGCAGCTCATTCCACCATGACGGTCCGCGTCTTTAAAGCCGGCGTACTTTCCGCGTTCGGCCACGACCATGAGATCGCGGCGCCGCTGGCGGAGGGGTCGGTCGACGCCGGGGCGCGCAAGGTGGAGTTGCGGGTGGATGCATCGGCATTGCGCGTAGCGGACCCCAAAGTATCGGATAAGGATCGGGGCGAGATTCAGTCCACTATGCTCGGGTCCGAAGTACTCGACGCGCAGACCTTTAAGGAGATCCGTTTTCGATCGACCCACGCAGAGCAATCGACGCCGGGGGCGTGGACCGTGGCCGGAGACCTCACACTGCACGGCCAGACACGACCGGTCTCGGTACAGGTTCGAGAAAAGGACGGCCGCTATTCCGGATCTTGCAAGTTGAACATCACCGAATTCGGCATCAAGCCGGTGAAGGCGGCGGGCGGTGCGGTGCGCGTGAAGGACGAAGTGCAGATCGATTTCGACATCCAGGTGGCACGCTAAGTCGGCGGGGCCCGGAGAAAGGAGCAAGCGATGGCGATTCGGACAGGAAAGGCGTTGGGGATGGCTGCGGTCTTGGCCTGCGGGCTGCATGCGCAGTATGGCGGCGGGACAACAGGTAGCGGAGCCGCCATGGAGACGGCGAACGGAACGGCATTCAACCGCAACTATCACATCGGCTTCGAGCGACCGGAAGCCTGGGGCCTGAAGTACTTCGCCTCTGTCTCGCTGCTGAGCGGTCTGCCCGCGCCGCCGCAATCGGAAGAGAGCCACGTCGGTGCGGTGACCTTGAGCCTTGAAATGGACTGGCTGCCGCAGTTGAATGCTGGGCAGGAGCGAATTGGGTTTGATGGCACGGCCCCGGAGGGTCTTAACAAGGCGCCCATCTTTGCGCGGCCTGTGATTCGGGTGCAGCTCCCGCATAAGTTCGCGGTGCTGGCGGCCGCGCCGCCGCCGTTCGAGTTGTTCGGCATCCGAACTCATCTGCTGGCGCTCGGCGTGGAACGGCCATTGGTGGAGCGCGGCCTGTGGACAGTAGGATGGCGCGGCTATGGACAGGTAGGGTCGGTAAAGGGCGCGTTCACGTGTCCGGATTCGGTACTGGGTTCGGCTCCGGGGTTGGCCGGGAATCCCACCAACTGCGTGGGCCAATCGGCTGACGTCGCCACGCTGCGCTATGCGGGGAGCGAATTAGAAGTGTCCCGCAAGCTGCGAGCCCTTCCCAAGATCGTGCCGCACGCGGCGATTGGCGGAAGCTTCCTCGATACGGCATTCCAGACGCACGCGCCGGTAGTGGCGGGTCTCGATGAGACGCGGCTGTGGACGCGCGGAGGCATCTTCTCCACTTCTGGCGGAGTTACCTACCTGGCTTCGCCGCGAACCGCGGTGACGGTAGATGCGTTTTACACGCCGCTATGGGTAAGGCGCGAAGCCGGTGCGCCGCGGACCAATGACGGACTCTTCAACGTCCGGGCGCTGCTGAGCTATACGTTCCACTAACCATGACCGGGGGCACGGGTCTCAAACCGATGCGCCCAGCTTCAGCCGCGCCATTGAGCGCGGTTGGGTCGCGCGCCAGGCCACTACACGTCTGGCTGTTGGGCGCGGGTTTGTGCGCCGCGCCGGCGTCGATTGCGGTGGCGGAAATCCTACTCAGCGGCGCTTTGGTTCTCTATCTGATCGCGCTCGCGCGGGGGCAGGCCGCGATCTCTCTGCCGCGCGTCTTCCGCGTTTGGCTGCTATGGGCGGCGCTGCTGACCGTCACGTGCGTGAGTTCGGGAGCGCTTTCAAAGGGCGAGGGAGAATTGCGGCATCTCGGCCTCATCGCAGCTCTATTCTTCCTGCTGCCCGCGCTCGACCGGGAGCTGGACAGGCTGGCCGTGTGGCGCGGCATCTTCCTGGTAGGTTCGGTCAGCGCGATCGTGTTGGTGGTGCGCTTCGTCTTCCGGTTGCTGTGGCCCCACGGCGGGCTCGATCCAGAGGTCTATCTACGCGGTGGTGGATTGCTGCATCACTGGATGGTGTTCGCCACTGTGGAGGTGGTGATCTTCGCCGGGCTGCTGGAATTCTGGCGCGACTACCCCGCTGAGCGGCGATGGCTTGCGCCGATTCTCGTGTTGCACACCGCAGCGATCCTGTTCAGCCTGACGCGGACCTTATGGCTGTGCTGCCTGCTGCTGTTGGCGCTCGAGCTTTTGTGGCGAAGCTTGCGCTGGATCTGGGCGCTGCCTGCGCTGCCATGCCTGCTGTTTTTCATCGCGCCCAATGCGGTGCGCCAGCGCATCGTCGAGTCGAGCCAGCCGGAGTATTATTCGAACGCGGAACGTCTGCAGATGCTGCGGGTGGGATGGCGGATGATCCGCCAGCACCCGCTGGGGGGCGTTGGCCCAGGGCGCGTGGAAGAACTCTATCCGCACTATCTCAGGGCAGGGGAGACTCTGCCCGCGTATCACGGGCATCTGCATAACAACGTGGTGCAAATCGCCGCGCAAAGCGGCATTCCGGCCGCCGTGGCGGCAATGCTCTTCGCCATCTGCCTCGCGTGGGAATTGTGGAAACGGCAGCGGGCGGCATCGGCCCCCAGCGAGACTTTCCTTTGCCGTGCCGCGCTGCTAGGTCTCGCCGGCTTCACAGCCGCAGGCATGCTCGATTACACCTACGGCCACTCGGTGGGCCTGATCCTATTGTGCTTCGCCACGCTGACGCCGCTTACGCCTGCGCGGGACACATGAATGCCGACACGGGAAAGAACACGGCGCAGTCATCGCATGGCGTAGAATCGGATCATGCAACGAACCGAGCGCTTGACCGCCATTATCGAGCGAGAAGATGACGGCTTTGTCTCGTTGTGTCCCGAACTCGACATCGCGAGCCAAGGTGCGTCGATCGAGGAGGCCCGGGAGAATCTCGTCGAAGCGCTTACGCTGTTTTTCGAAACAGCGGATCGTAGCGAGGTGAGGCGCCGTTACCACGGAGATGTGCTTGTGACCCACGTCGAGGTTCCGGTTGGGTAGGCTCCGAGTTCTTTCGGGCCGGGAGATCTGCCAAATTCTCGAACAACATGGTTTCCTCTCGGTACGCCAGCGCGGGAGTCACTGTGTGATGCAAAAGCGCACAGAGTGCACTACCATCACGGTTCCGGTTCCACTGCACAATACGGTCCGGGCAGGCACGTTGTCGAGCATTATCCGACAATCCGGGTTGCCGCGGTCCCTTTTCGAATAGGCAGTTGACCTCGATGAAATGCCATCACCCAGGCAATGGCCATCGTCAGGACTAATACTCAACGCTCATCAAGAAAAGACCTTGGGCAGCCGCGGTCGGTCCCGAACGCGCCGGGAGATTGGCCACGTCTTCGATGTTCCCTTTACCCGCCTCAATTAGCGTGCCCACCATATTGCGAACCATGTGCTTCAAAAATCCGCTGCCTCTCACGCGATAGATCAGCCGATCGCCCTGGCGCCGCAACTCCGACAAAAAAATAGTGCGCACTTTCGATTTACCCTCTGCGTCGGATTCGTCCGCCGCCGCGAAGGCCGTAAAATCGCGCTCTCCCTCGAAGGCTCGCGCCAGTACCGCCATGCGGTCTTCGTCGAGCGGATAGGGATAGTGGCGGACGTACGGCCAATCGAACGGCGAACAGATCTCGCTGCGCACAATGCGGTACTCATACGTCTTCGCCTTTGCATCGAAGCGCGGGTGAAATTCCGGCGCGACTTCGTCTACCGAAAGGAGGCGAATCGCGGCCGGCAGCAACCGGTTCACGGCGCGCTGCAGGTTCGGCGCAGGAATCGGATTATCGATGCTGAATGCCGCTACTTGCGCGAGGGCATGTACGCCGGCATCGGTTCGCCCAGACCCCGCCACGTGCACGGGCGCGCCTTCCATGCCGCTGAGAATTTCCTCCAGCGTGCCCTGAATCGTTGGCAACCCAGGCTGCACCTGCCATCCATGAAATCCACCGCCATCGTAGGCGAGAGTAATCTTGATACGTCTCATCCATGTTTGAATGTGACGCGTAGCGTCACGCCGGGCGCGATCCCGGCTTCACAACCGGAATGCCGAGCGCGCACATCGGACACTGCTCCGGATAATGCGCCGCAACTTGCAGCGTCGCGAGAGACACACGCGGTACGCCCACGCTCGCGTGACCGCCCGATCGATCGATGATCGATCCCGCCGCAAGCACCTTCGTGCCGGCGCCTTGCAGCGTTTCGATCACATCCTGCGTGCTGCCGCCGGTTGTGATCACATCTTCCACTACGACGCCGATTTCGCCCGCCGTTACGCTGAAGCCGCGGCGCAGCATCATCTTCTTGGTTTCAGCGTCGCGCTCGGTGAAAATGAAACGCGCGCCCATCGCCCGCGCCACTTCGTGACCGATGATCAATCCACCGATCGCCGGCGAGGCGACGAATCGCACGCCGTGCGGCGCGAACGCTCGCAACTGCTCCGCCATCAGTCGCCCCAGCTTTTCCGCCGCTGCCGGATGCTGCAGCACGAGCGCGCATTGCAGGTATTCCGCGCTATGCAGCCCGCTGGTCAGCTTGAAATGCCCCTGAAGGTAGGCTCCGGTGGTCTTGAAGATTTCGAGAATGGACTCCCCTTGCGGCGACACACAGGCATTATAAGCTGTCGGCGGTCAGCTTCAGCGGCGAACTTCGAAGGCTGAAAGCCGATTGCTGAAAGCTGAAAGCTTTACTCTAGCCGTCCCGCCGGTTGATATACTGGATTTAGACCCGATGCCCGAGGACCGCCGCACGCCAAGCTCATGCCTTTAAAGCCGCGCGAAACGTTGCGCGCCGCGGCTTTACATAGCGGTCCTTCTCTGGGTCAACCTGTACATCGCGCGCGATTTCTTCAGCGGCCATACAGCATACATGAATTCGATGCATGGCTTCTGGATCGCCATGGCCAGACGCGGCGCGGCGCGGATGGTTTCATCCCTCCTGGTGGCCCTATTGGGATTGCGGTATCCCATTCGAAGCGGCATATGCGCCGCTGGCGCCTTGGCTAACCGCCGCGTGGGCCGCGGTCTTGCGACGTCCTCTGATGCATGGCGTTCTCCTCGGTGACCGGCGCGTCTATTGCCTCGCGCCAATTTCGCTGTTCCTGATGGCGTGGGGATTGACGCGCGCCGCCGGGACCAGCTTCTTCGCCGCGCTGTTCTATTCATTGGCTTCGCCGACGCAACTCATCGTTCCCGATGGCGAATTCCGTTGGGATCGCATCTGGGAGGCGCGCCGCATGTTTTTGGTGGCGGCATGGGACGATACGCCGCACCTCACGGCGCTCGCCCTTCTGCCGCTTGCCATGTTATTTCTTGTGCTTTCCGTCGAGAAGCGCCGCCGCATTTATGATGCGGCCGCGGCCCTATCATCGCGCTGATGGCCGCGGCCAGCGCATTCGGCCCGGTGATGGTGGCGATGGCCGCGCTCGCGACTGCTCGTCGGCGCGCCCCACAAGGATTGGAAACGCCGCGCGCTGTTGATCGTGGGGATCGGCGTCATATGCCTACCTGATGGCGATGGCGTTTATGCCGCCTTCGGTGCTGCAGCGCTATCCGCGAATCGACGTCCGTGAGCGACGAAGAGAAGTGGTCACTTGGCTCCGTCACCGGCATCGCGGCGGCGTTCCTCGGATTGACCCTCCTGCGCTATCTTCTGCGGAGATATCGGGCCAACTGGCGTGTTGAGTTTTTCGCCTACTTCGCCTGGATCGTAGGAAGCGTTCCGCTGGCTGCGGCGTATCTGCATCGCCGCATTATGCCGCAGCCCGTCCGGTACAAGTTCGAATTGGAACTGGCCCTGGCGCTTGTGGTCGCGTTTGCGGGACGGGCGCTCCTGCGCCGATTTCCCGTCTCCATACGTCGAGCCGCCATTTTCGTTCTGCTGGCTCTCGCCGCCGAACAGGTTGCGGCCTATCGCAAGCTGGAGAAGTCTTATCAATTTCCGCGCGATGTTACGCAAACGGTGGAATACCAGGCTTCCACTTGGACCGCGCGCAACCTCCCCGGCGTCCGCGTGTTCTTCCCCGGTTCGATCGCGCAATGGGCCAACGCGTTTACCGACGTGCCGCAGTTCACCGGCGGCTCGTGGAGCATGGCGACGAACCAGAGCCAGCAGAACGCCGACGCCGCAATCCTTTTCGAAACCGCGTTAGACACGGGCGCTCATATCTCGCTCACCTGGTTGAGAGCGTACGGCGTGGGCGCGATAGCCGTGTCGGGCGCGAAGAGCGGCGAATATTGGAAGCCGTTCAGCGACCCCACGAAGTTCGATTCGCTGCCGGCCCTTTGGAACGAAAACGGCGTGACTATTCGCCGCGTACCCGCGCGTTCCACGTCGCTCGCCCATGTGGTTCCAGAATCTGCCATCGCGAAACATCCGCCTAAGACGCCTGAAGATACAGCGGAGGCCGCGCGCTATGTATCGGCGCTCGAAGACCCCTCGTTGCCGCTTGCCACTTTTGAGTGGCAAGGCCGGGAGCGGATGCGCATCCGCGCGAATCTCTCGCCGGCCCAAGTAATCTCCGTGCAAGAGGGATATCATCCCGGTTGGCGCGCCTGGGTAGACGGCCATAAGCGCGAAATATTCAAGGATGGATTAGGACTCATGTGGCTGCGTCCCGAATGTACCGGCGCTTGCGAGATCGTGCTCGAATACAACGGCGGTTGGGAGTGGTGGATCTGCCACGCGATCAGCTTCGCAGCCATCGCGGGGCTGGTGGGTGCTTTGGTTTGGGCTTTTGGATGGAGGCTAGACTAGGAGGACTTCCGGCTAAACGTAGCCTGGGGCTGCCCGCTTGAAAGCCCAAGCAGAGGATATCGCGGTATTCTTATGCCTCTTTGCGGCTCGGCGGCTTTGCGTGATTATCTTCTTCCAGTCCGTTGACGATTCGCGTGATGCCGTCCTTGATCAGGGTAACGTGGAAATTGATCAGCAAGCCAAGCCGCTTGTCGGCAAGGCGGAGATAGGTAAGAAGCTGCTTCTTGTGAACTGGAGCCAGCAGTTCGACGGATTTGATTTCCACGATGACCTTATCTTCGATCACCAGATCGGCTCGAAATCCGGTATCGATGCGAATCCCATCGTAGACAACGGGGATCACCTGCTGGCTCACTACGCGCAGATTCCGCCTGCCCAACTCGTACGCCAAGACCGTTTGATAAACGGATTCCAGCAACCCCGGGCCGAGCGTCGTATGAATCCGAAACGCCGAGTCAACAATCTCCCTGGCGATGGCGTTCTCGGTCATCGTAGCCTCTTTGTTTCTCGCCAAGTCGCCAAGCCGCAAAGATAGCATCGAGCACTTAAGGAGCAGATTCGACGGCGCCAGAGCCTAGTGATCTCTCTCCGTAATCAACTCCGTCACCGCCATAAGCGCCCGCTGATAAGGCGAATCCGGAAACTCGCCGATCATCCGCCGTGCCTTATCGGTGAACGTCTGAGCGCGTTCCTTGACGCGCTCGATACCCCGATATTTCTTCAGCAACGCAAGAATCTGCGAAAACGGAGTCTCATCGTAGCTGCGCTGCCGCAGAATGTTCTCCACCAGTCGCCTCTCCTGCGGGTTCGCGCATTCCAGCGCGTAAACCAGCGGTAGCGTGACCTTGCCTTCCCGCAAATCTCCGCCTACCGGTTTGCCCAGCGTAATCTCGCGGGAAGTGAAATCGAGAACGTCGTCCACCAGCTGGAACGCCATCCCCAGATTCCACGCGAACTCCCCCAGCCGCTCCTGAAAAGCCGCGCCGGCGCCCCCGGCCACCGCTCCCAAACGCGCGCACACCGAGAAAAGGCACGCCGTTTTGCGATCCACCAACTCCATGCAATCGGCTTCGGTGACGTCCATCCGGCCGATGCGCTCCAGTTGGATCAACTCACCCTCTACCATCATTTGCGTAAGGCCGATCAACAGATCGAGAATCTGAAAATTCCGCTCGCGCAGCGCAATCTGGAACGCCTGCATGTAGAGCCAATCGCCTGCCAGCACGCACGTGTGGTTGCCCCACTTCACGTTGGTCGATGGGCGTCCGCGCCGCGTTTGCGCGGCGTCGATCACATCGTCGTGCACCAGCGTCGCGGCGTGGACCATTTCCACTACCGCACCGAGCTGAACTGCGACCGGCCCCCCGCCGCCGGCGAGCTTGGCCGAGAGCAGCAGCAGGGAAGGCCGCAAACGCTTCCCCCCGCTGGAATGCAGATATTGGTTGATTGCCGTAACTGCATCGACCGAGGCAACGGATTCGGCCGTGATCTTGCGTTCGACCAACTCCAGGTCTTCCTGGATCAGATCGAAAATCTCCCTCGCGGTGAAGGCTTGTCCCAGCTTGCCTAAGCTCATGTAAGACAACCAGTTTACCCGTTAGTGGATGGGCGCCGCAAATCAGCTTGTTTTCAGGCCGCCGACGCGCTTACAGCAACTGCTCCATTAACGAAATCAGGTAAGCCTGGTCCACTGGCCCCGAACGATAAGTGCGCGCATCGAAAAAACGCCACATCCGGCGATGCTTCTCGACCGTGTAGAAGATCAGTTGCTCCTCAATGATGTCTTTATCCAGCAGTTCCTGATTAAATGCCCGCACCGATCCAGCCAGCGTATAGGGAATGCGGAACTCTTCGGTGGAGATCAGCGTCTCGGCCGCGCCATATTCAATCTGCAGAATGCGGCCGCGCACGTTGATCTGGATCAGGCACATCGTGAGGTCGCTAAAACTCTCATCCCCGCAGTCCGCGGGATCGATCATCACCTCATGCCGCGGAAGGATGCTGTTCAACCCCGCCACGAAGTCCGCGCAGATAGTGTAAATCTCCATCGCGGCCGCATGCCGCACCTCGGCCATCTCACGGGCGGTCTGGAGAGTTCGCTCATCCTTTTCCGCCAGGGCTTCAATCCTCGCCGCCAGGCGCTTCAACCGGGTATCTACGGTCGAGGCTGCGTCGGTGGACTTCACATTGACAGCATATCGCGTCAGCTCCGCGATTCTTCGCGTGCTCGCGCTCGAATCAGATCCACAACGCTCAGTCCCAATTCGCGCATCACCAGATCGGCGCTTTGCAGGGAGAAGAAGCGCTTGCGCTTTAGCACATTGTGAAGGTGCGGTTGGGAAATGCCGGCGCGGCGCGCCAACCCCCGCTCCGTTAGCTCTCCGTGGCTGACCTTGCCAGCGATGTGGTCCGTGAGACGCTCGTGCAAGTCCTGAAAGTTCATTTGAGCCTATTTCCCCTGGAAATACTGCGGTACAGAAAAATCTCGAATATCCGTCGGCGTTTGCGAATAAATTCGCCAATTGATTATTGGTACTATTTTATACATCCGATCTGTTTTCATAATTTTACCGTTTTTAATTAGTTTACACAACGCAAATAGTCTCAAAATAATATTGAATATCGATTGACGATTTCATACCAGACGATAGAGTGATGGCAGATGAACTGAAGACCGGCCCTTACCGAAAGGGGCGGGTCAGAAAAAGGACATTCTCTACCATGCAATGGAATCGATCAAACGCACTTGGCTTAGCCAAGGCAACCTGTTTCGCGTGTCAGGGTCTGGGGATCCGCGTCATACGCAAGGACAAAGAAGTCCCGTGTAATTGCGTATTTCGAGCAGTCTTCCGGGCTTGCTATAACCGTTTCCGCTCGTGTTCGGCCTCTGCCGACCACATCGGATCGGTCGCGCTCGAGTTTTGCAAAGGGCAGGACACCCGCCGCAACTACGGCCGCAAGCGGGAGGAATACGCAGCCGATTTTTGCCTCGTCAGCCGGCGCCATTTGACTCCGACTGAATATCAATTATTTAATTACCATTTTCTTTTGGGCGCGGATTGGAAACTCTGCTGCCGCCGTCTGAAAATGGAACGTGGTCATTTTTTCCACGAGATTTATCGTATCGAGCAGCTGTTAGGACGAGTTTTCGCCACGCTTCAGCCCTATCCGCTGTACCCTCTCACAGAGTATTTTGGGGGAGTGATTTCGCGGGAGCGGCTGGCCCATCGGTTGGAAGAGGAGGAGGATAGCGAACTGTTCGACGAGTTGATGGCCGCTTAGCCGAAAATGCCGGCGGCCTCAAGGCCGCCGGCATTCTCATAGCAAATGTCCCAGCTTCTCTTTTTTGGTTTTCAGGTAGCCTTCCCGCGAACCGATTGCTTCGGCCACGCAAGGCACGCGTTCCACTACGGAAATTCCCGCCCTTTCGACGGCATCCACTTTTTCCGGATTATTGGACAGCAGCCGGACCGCGCGCACCCCGAAATGCCGCAGGATCGCGCCGGGCAAATCATAGTTGCGCAGGTCGGAATCGAATCCAAGCTGTTGGTTGGCTTCTACGGTATCGGCTCCGCCATCCTGCAATTCATACGCGCGCAGTTTATTTAGAAGTCCGATTCCGCGCCCTTCCTGTAGTTCGTAGATCAGTAGTCCACGGCCTTCCTGAGCGATGGCGCGCAGCGCGATTTCCAACTGAGCGCGGCAATCGCAGCGCAAGCTGTGAAATACATCGCCGGTCAGGCACTGAGAATGAATGCGTACCAAGGGAGGCGGATCGGCGGCGACATCTCCCATTTCGAGCGCTACCGCCTCTTCGCTGCGGCCTTCGGCTCCCCCTTCGAAACCGTGAATACGGAAGAGGCCGAATTGCGTAGGGAAATCGGCCTCTGCCGCTTTTGCAATTCGAAACGTGGAAAAATAGCTCATGTTCAACTATCGATGTCGCTAACGTCTTTATTATAATGGGTTCCGAACTCGTGCCCACGGAATCTTACGTTGTCTCGCTGTTGGTGAAGCTGGCTGCCATGGCCTCTATCGCCAGCATCTTGGCGCGTTCGAACCGGTTTAAGTCGATTTTACTGGAGGAAAAGCGCAATCTCGGTCAGCGCATCGAGTTGGCGCTTTGGCTTTCCGTAGTATTCGGAGCTAGTGTCGCGATCAGGATCATGGGGACCGGATACCGCGGCGCCGACCTCGGTCTCGAAGGCAGTCTGATCGCGGGAATTCTCGGCGGGTATGTTACCGGGCTGGCGGCTGGCGTGATGATCTCGCTGCCGGCGTTTATCCTCGGTGGCTACGCCACCATGCCGCTACTGGCGGGCGTCGGTGTGTTGGGCGCTCTTTTGCGGGATATCGCTCCCAACACCGAGGAGATCTGGCGCTTCACTCCTCTATTCGATATCGTCCGGTTTTTTAAGAGCCGCAATCCGCGCGCCATGGCCTTCCAGCTTCTCTTCGGCGCCTCGATCCTTTTCGCGGAGTTCATCCGCGAGCAATTGCACGCCACTTTCCGCACCGAGGTCTTCTCCCTTTCGCCGGATGCGCAGGAGACCCATCCCTGGGTCTTCGTGGCGATCTATGCGGCGACCCTCTTAGCCGTCACCATTCCGCTCAAGATATGGAACAACACTCGTAACGAGCGCAAGCTCGAAGAGCAAGAGCGCCTGTTGGCGGAAGCCCGTCTGGCGGCGCTTACCAGCCAGATCAACCCGCATTTCCTGTTCAATACGCTGAATTCGGTCTCGTCGCTCATCCGCACCGACCCTAACCAGGCGCGCGTGATGGTGCTGAGGCTCTCGACCGTGCTGCGCCGCCTGCTCCGCAAGCACGAGAACTTCACCACCTTGCGCGACGAACTGAGCTTTATCGAGGACTACCTTTCCATTGAAGTGGTGCGTTTTGGCGAAAAGTTACGCTTTGAGAAAGATGTGGCGCCGGACACGCTCGATATGGCGGTTCCCAGCATGCTCCTGCAGCCATTGGTGGAAAATTCCATCAAGCACGGGCTGAGCAACAAGGTGGAAGGCGGTTCGATTCGCATCGCGGCGCACCGCAGCGGATCCAAGCTTCAACTGGTAGTAGAAGACGATGGCGCGGGAATTCCGGAATCGAAGCTCAACATGCTTCTCGACAGCGGAATCGGCGTCACCAATGTCAACGAACGTTTGAAGGTGCTGTTTGGCAGCGAATATCGCATGTGGGTGGAAAGCCAGCCCGGCCGCGGTACGCGCATTCAAATTGAAGTGCCGGAACTGGAAACCGGGCTTGCCGCTGTGTCATAACGTCCGGCACAGCGTAATGAGTTGGATGACGCCGATTAGCTTCTGAAATAATGAATAGAGTCCATTTGCCTAGCCGCCCAAGATTCGCACCGCGCCGCAAGACGAATTTCGATTGGGGCCTCTTTCTGAACGAGTCCATCCGGTCGTTTTCGACGACGGCTTCCGTGGTTCCGAGCTCGCCGTATTTGGCACGCGCCCTGCTGCGCTCCATCGATTTCAGCCGCGCCACCTCGATTGTGGAAGTAGGCGTGGGAACGGGCGCGGTGACTCATGAATTGCTGCGGCGCATGCGGCCGGACGCGCGCCTTTACGCCCTCGATATCAATCCCCGCTTTATCGCCTACCTTACCTCTGCCATCGACGACCAACGGCTGATACCGATCGCCGGATCCGCCGAAGATCTGGGTTCGATTCTGGCGGAGCGCGGCGTCGTGCAGGCGGATGCGATCGTCTCGTCGCTCGGTCTCAGCATTATGCCGAAGCCGCTCCGCGAGCGGATTCTGCGTGAGATGAAGCAGCACTTACGCCCTGGCGGAGTCTTCTCGCAGTTTCAATACCTGCACGCGCGTCATGCTCCCCGTTGTCTGAATTTCTTCGGCGTGGACGCGTTCTGCGAGGAGCGATTCCTGCGCCAACACTTCCGCCGCGTTTCATTACATAACGTGCTGCGGAATTTCCTGCCGGCGACGGTATATACCTGCTGGTCGCGGTAAAAATCGATTTGCCCGGTCTCCACCTGGTAACCACATGTTAGAAGGCGGATCTGTCGCAATTATCGGCGGCGGTATCGTAGGGTTGGCCACAGCCTATCGTCTATTGGAGCGGTATCCAAGAGCGCGTGTTACGGTTCTCGAAAAAGAGGACGCCGTGGGGCGGCATCAGAGCGGGCACAACAGCGGGGTGCTGCATTGCGGCCTCTACTATAAGCCGGGATCGGTGAAGGCGCGGATGGCGGTGGAAGGCATCCGTCAGATGACGGCGTTCTGCGCGCAGAACGGAATCGCGCACGAGATCTGCGGCAAGCTGGTCGTGGCCGCGGATGAAAACGAAGTCCCGCGGTTGAGAAATTTGCACGAGCGCGGTACGGCAAATGGGCTCGACGGGCTGCGCTGGCTGGGGCGCGAGGAGATGCGCGAGATCGAGCCGCACGTGGGCGGAGTTGCTGCGCTCCGCGTGCCGCAGGAGGGCATCGTCGATTTTCCCGCGGTGTGCGCGGCGCTGGCGAGAAAGATCGAAGAGCGCGGCGGCCGCGTCGTGCTTGGCGCACGAGTCTCTGGGCTCGAGCGGCGCGCGGCGGGCTGGATCGCATCCACCACCGCGGGAGATTTCGAAGCCGGGTTTGTCATCAACTGCGCGGGGTTGCAGTGCGACCGCGTAGCGCAGATGGCGGGCGAGCGGCGCGACATGCGCATCCTGCCCTTCCGCGGCGAGTATTACGAGATCAAACCGGAGCGGCGATATCTGGTGCGCAATCTGATCTATCCCGTCCCGGACCCGAGCTTCCCGTTTCTAGGGGTGCATTTCACGCGAATGATTCACGGGGGAATCGAGGCCGGTCCGAACGCGGTGCTGGCCTTCGCGCGCGAGGGGTATCGCAAAAGCGATTTCAAGGCGGCCGATCTTTTCGATTCGCTGACTTACCCCGGCTTGTGGCGTTTTCTGCGGCGATATCCTTCCATGGCCTGGTTTGAGCTACGCCGGTCATTCAGCCGCGAGCTGTTCTGCCGGTCGCTGCAGCGGCTCGTTCCCGAGATTCAGGTGAACGATCTGGGGAAGGGCGGCGCCGGCGTGCGCGCGCAAGCGATTACGCCGAGCGGGGAACTGGTGCAGGACTTTCGATTGATTGCCCGAAAGGATGCGCTGCACGTGCTGAACGCGCCGAGTCCGGGGGCGACGGCATCGCTGGCGATCGGGGCCGAGATCGTTCGGATGGCGGCGGAGGCGTGGGCGTAGTTTAATGTAGATCATGTCGCGACGATCGATTTTCATGCTGGCGGCCGCGCTTGGATGCTCTGGGGCGTTCGCCCAGGCCCCTGCCGATCTTCCTCATTTCGAAGTGGCATCGGTCAAATTGAACAATTCCGAGAGCACGGGGTCGAGCAACGATTTCGGGGCCGCTAATGTCACATTCCGGAATAATACATTGCGTGCAGTCGTCCGGATGGCGTTTTGGGCCGACGATGATTTGCTGCAAGCGCCGGCGTGGCTGAACGATGTGCGGGTGGATATCACTGGGAAGGTTCCGGCAGGGTCGACGACGTTTGAGCAACGGAGGCAGATGTTGCAGGCCTTGCTTTTCGAACGCTTCGGACTCGCAGTGCATCGCGAATCCAAGATACGATCCGGATTCGCGCTCGTGACTGCGAAGAACGGCCCGAAGATCCAACCGGTGGAAGACGCGGGCGGCCACATCAACGATCAGCGCGACGGCAATATCAAGATGCTGCGCACGACCATCGATAATTTTGCGGAGACGCTCGGGCACAAGCTATCGAAACCGGTGGTGGATGAGACGCGCATGAATGGCGTTTACAACGTGACGCTAACGTACATGCCCGATCGCGGCGAGAGCGGGAAGCTTTCGACCGACGTCGGGCCTTCGATTTTTACGGCGCTCGAGGAGCAGCTCGGGCTGAAGCTCGAAGCGCGCAAAGTCCCGGTGGAGATACTCGTGGTGGACCACTGCGAAAAGATTCCCACCGGTAACTGATCTCGGGCGCCAATCTCCGGATAGAATGTCCCATGAGGTTCGATGCATGATTCGAGTGACGGTGAGCTATCCAAACGCAGGCGGGGCGAAGTTCGACCTCGACTACTACCTGACCAGACACGTGCCAATGGTCGAGGCGAAGCTGAGCAGGCACGGTTTGACTTCGTGGACGATCGATCAAGGGCTCAGCGGCGGCATGCCGGGATCGGAAGCTGAATTCCGTATCCAGGCGCATCTGATCTTCCAGAACGTAGAAGCCTTCGAAGCCGCGATGGCGAGCGACGGCGCGGAGATCATGGCCGACATCCCGAACTACACCGACATTCAACCACGCATCCAAGTAAGCAAGGTGCTGGCGCAAAAGTCGGCGTAGGCGGCAATTGGAGAAGTGTCAAGCTGCCTTGCGCTTGCGCGCCGTCTTTTTCGATGGCTTTCGTTTTCGCGCAGGTTCGTCTTTTGTTTCAGGAGCTACTTTCGATTGAAGGCTTTTCTTTAGGGCTTCCATGAGGTCGATGACCGGCGCTTTTCGCGGCTGCTTGACCGTAGTGATCTTCTCTCCCTTCTTCTTTTCCTCGATCAGACGTTCGACATTGTCGCGGTAGGCGTCGTGAAACTCGCCTAGCTTAAATTTTCCGGTGAGGCGTTGCACGAGGGTCTTGGCCATATCGAGTTCCTTCGCCGAGAACTTCGTCTTTGGCGCTTCGGCCTTATTGCCCTTGTGCAGTTCGTCCTCGTAATAAAGCGTGTGGAGAACCAGGCCGCCTTCGGCAGGCCGAATCAGGACAACATGCTCGCGGTTATGCATAGCCACTTTCGCAATGGCGTCGCGCTTCGTTTCCGTCAGTGCGGACAGGAACAATGCGTAGGGCTTGCTGACCTTCTCCTCCGGCGCCACGTAGTAGGAGCTTTGGAAGAGAAGCGGATCGACATCGTCGCTGGCGACGAATTGCAAAATCTCCATGGTTGACGCGGTGGTGGGCGCGATCTTCTTCAGTTCTTCGTCGTCGATCGCGATATATTCCCCCTTTTTGACCTCGTAACCCTTCACCATCTCTGAGCGCTCAATGGGCTTGTCTTCTTCGGCGCAATACCAAACCTCCTTGACGCGCGAAAGATCCTTTTTATGAAGCATGTGAAAATGCACAGCCTCGGCGCGCGCCGCGGAAAAAAGACGAACAGGGAAGGAGACAAGTCCAAAGCTCAGATAGCCCTTCCAGACGGTTGCCGCCATTAGCTTCTCCTCTCGCCGCGCCAACTGTGGCGGCCTTGAGGTATGTCCGGCCGCGTGTAATGCTTATCACCGTCGTAGGGTTCGCCGGTCTCCGCTGGTGGCATGCTTTTGCGTGGTGGCATAGTCTCCATCAAAATAGACGCGCAACTTGCATGCCATGGTGCGGTAAGCACCGTGAATTACCATTGGCACGTCAGAGGTCCGCATGGGTGGCATTTTGCTGGCTCCAAAGCCTATCGAAAGGGCCTCCGCTGGCGGGCCGAACCACGCTGGGTTGCGAATGCGTCAGGCGTAGTGGCTTCGACAGGAAGCGCAGTCTTCGACCTACCAGCGGCGCTCCGATCCCACGGGCGGCGTTACCCTTTCCGAGGGTTTGGCGAAGATAAGCTTGAAACTGGCCCCACAGAAGCATCCGCTTCCGGTTCTGGTGATCGACGAGGTTGAAGTGCCGGTCGAAAAGTAATATAAATGATCGCCGGTGTGAGATCCGGCTTCTATAGATCACACGAAAGCAAGCAGACCATTATCGTCGGAACCATTTCCGCCAAATCAGGTACGTCGCTAGCGCCACAGCGCCTACGCAACTGGCGAGGACGGCGTAGTGGCGGACCTCGCCCTCCACAGCCTGCCACCGTTCGCCCAGAAAATAGCCGAGTGAGAGGAAGCAGCAGACCCAGAGAAATCCCCCGCTGTAGGCGAAGAGCGCGAACTGCGCCGGCGTGACCTCGCTCATTCCAGCGGCTAGTGCAGAGACATGCCGGACGCCGGGAATGAAGTAACCGAACGTGAGTCCCCAGTGGCCTACGCGGTCGAACCACGCGTGCGCTTTCAGAATATGTTCTTCGGTGAGATGTACGTATTTTCCGTAACGATGAATCAGCCCCAAGCCAAACGTTCGCCCCAAATAAAAGCTAATGGTGATGCCGCAGGTGCTGCCGGCCCAGGCGGCGACGAACACGAGCGGCAGGGAAAAATTACCCTTGTAGGCGAGGTATCCGCAAAAGGTAATCAGCGTTTCATCGGGAACCGGCAGCCCGATGATGCCGAACATCAGCAGCGTGAATACGGCCAGGTAGCCATAGTGCGCGATCCACGCGAGGAGGCCCTGTTCCATTATGCCTTTCGCATGCGCCCGGGCGTCAGACTACCGATTCGCTGATCCCTACCATCGTCCGCGCGCCTTCTACCACCACGATGCCGCTTTCCGTGACGTGATGGCGCTGGCGGTCCGCCTCCAGATCGTAGCCGATCACCGCGTCTTCAGGAATCCGGACATTCTTATCCAAAATGGTGCGGCGCAGGCGGGCGCGGCGGCCGATATCGCAATTATCGAGGATCACGCACTCATCCACCACGGCGCCGGAGTGTACCTTCACCCCGCGGCCCAGCACCGAATTGCGGACCATTCCCCCGGAAAGGATGCAGCCGCCGGCGACGATGGAATCGATGGCCTGTCCGCGCCGGTTTTCCTCGTCGAAGGTGAATTTGGCCGGCGGATCCGGATAGCTGGTAGTTCGGACCGGCCATTCGCGGTTAAAGAGATTGAGCGCGGGGCTGATGGAACGCAGGTCCATATTGGCCTCATAGTAGGCGTCGATCGTCCCCACGTCGCGCCAGTAGGGAACTGCGCCGACCGGCTCGCCGGTGATGCGGTTGGTCTGGAAATCGTAGGCGAACATCTCTGCTTTTCCGGCCAGCTTGGGCAGGATATCGCGGCCGAAATCGTGATTGCTGTTAGCCTCGGCGGCGTCGTCGTGCAATAGGCGCAGCAAGGTACGGGTGGAAAACACGTAGTTGCCCATCGAGGCGTGAACGCGCTCGTGATCCCCGGGCATGGTTGGCGCGTCCGGATTCTTCTCGTGGAACGCCAGGATGTGGCCGTCCTCCGAGGTTTCGATCACACCGAATTCCGATGCGTGTTTGCGGTCCACAGGGATGGCCGCCACGGTTATCTCGGCAGCCTTCTGTACGTGGTATTCGATCATGCTCATCACGTTCATCCGGTAGATGTGATCGCCGCCGAAGATAGCAACCACGTGCGGGTCGGATTGCTCTACCAGGTTGATGTTTTGGTAGATCGCGTCGGCTGTTCCCTGGTACCAGGTTTCGTCTGGCGACCGCATTTGCGCAGGCACCGGGATGACAAATTGGTTTTTCAACATGCTGCCGAACTGCCAGCCTTCGCTGAGATGCTGTAGCAGAGATTGGCTACGGAACTGGGTCAGCACGTAAACGGAATATATGCCGGAATTAATGAAGTTACTGAGTACGAAGTCGATAATGCGGTATTTGCCGCCAAAGGGGACGGCCGGCTTGGCCCGCTCCTTAGTCAACGGAAAAAGACGGGTGCCCTTGCCGCCCGCCAGCACGATTCCCAGGACGCGTATGCGCATAGCGATTGAACCATGCCTATTCTTCCAGGGCGCACGCCATTTTGGCAAGCGGAAATTGGTAAAGCCAAGACGTGCTGGCGCCGATAAAGAATTTAGGAGCACTTCTCACTTTTAAAGCATGATTTCCATCTTAGGCATTGCAATCGTTCTCGGGTGTATCGTTGGAGGCTATCTCATGGAACATGGGAAGCTTCTGGTCCTGATCCAGCCCGCGGAACTGGTGATTATTCTCGGGTCAGCGGTGGGCGCCGTCATCGCCGCGAATCCGTTGCCGGTGCTGATCCGGACAGCTAAAGCGATGGTTGGCCTATTGGCCGGATCGCCCTATACCAAGAAATACTACACGGAAAACCTGCGCATGTTTTACGATTTGTTCACTACAGCGCGCAAGATGGGGACGGCGAAGCTGGAGGCCGATGTTGACGATCCCGCGAAGAGCGATGTGTTCAAGAAATATCCGAAATTCCTGAAATCGCACCACGCGCTGGATTTCTTCTGCGACACGCTGCGGGTGGCAGTATCGGGCGGCGTGGACCAGATGGATATCGACGGGATGATGGAGATCGATCTCGAAGTGCATCATCGCGAAGGTCATGAGCCCACGGCGGCGCTTGCGAGCATGGCGGATGCCCTCCCTGGCCTGGGTATTGTGGCGGCCGTCTTGGGGATTGTGATGACAATGGGAGCGCTGGGCGGCCCCAAGGAAGCGATCGGTGAGAAAGTGGCCTCCGCACTGGTGGGCACGTTCGCGGGCGTGCTGCTCTGCTACGGCATATTTGGTCCGATTGCCGGCGCGATCGGCAAACAGAACGAGGCGGAGGGGGCGTATTTCGGGTTCCTGCGCATGGCTGCGCTCGGATACGTGAAAGGGTTGAGCCCCATCATGGCCGCCGAAATGGCGCGCCGCGCGATTCCGTCGACGCTGCGGCCTACGTTTAAAGAAATGGAAACCGCCTGCCGCGGTGGCGCCAAGAGTATGCCGGATGCGGCGAAGGAAGCGGCGGCATAGCCCATGGGTCCCACAACGGAAAACGAGTCGGTTCAACAGAAGCCCCGGACGATCGTCATCATTAAGCGTCCGGCCAAGAGACGACACGAACATCATGGCGGCGCATGGAAAGTGGCATATGCCGATTTTGTGACGGCTATGATGGCGCTCTTCATCGTGCTGTGGCTGATGAACACTGACGACAACGTAAAAAAGGCCGTAAGTTCATTCTTCAATAACCCGTCAGGGCCAGGCAAACTGACGGGAACGGCGGCTGCCGGACAGGGTAACTCGCTTCAGGTACAAAAGCAGGATATGAGCAAGTTGCGAGAAAAGATCCAGCAGGCGCTGATGAAGGTTCCCAATTTCCAAAATTTGAAAGACCATGTCGAGATCACGGTTACTTCGGATGGCCTCCGTATCGAGCTTTCGGAGAATGAGGCGGGCATGTTCTTCCCATCTGGAAAGGCTGCGCCAACCGCTGATGGAAACGAGTTGCTCAGCAATCTGGCGCAACAATTGGGCGCCCTCCCGAACAAGGTGTTAATCGAAGGTCACACGGATTCGAAGCCCTACGCCGGCGACGAATACAGCAACTGGGAATTGTCCGTAGACCGGGCGAATGCTGCGCGAAAGCTGATGACGACGCACGGACTGAATCCGGAGCAGATTTCGCAAGTGCGAGGATACGCAGACCGGCAGTTGCGACACCCGGAGGACCCGGGGAACCCAGCGAACCGGCGGATTTCGGTGATTGTGCAATATCTGCCGGGGGCGGCGGACGAAAAATAGGAGGGGCGTTCGTCCTTACCGCTGTAACTCGCGCCGTTCGGCCAGTCCCGGATCGTCGAGCAACTGCGTGGAGATTGCCGCCCCTAATGTTTGGTAATCCCGCAGCGCCCAAACCACTTTCTTATCCGGCGTAACCTCAATGAGCTGGGCGATATTCCGCTTCGCGCCATCGGACGCGTAGTTGTTGATTAGAGTATTGCCGGTTGAGAGCCGGCTCACTTCGCGAACATCTTCCAGCGGAAAACCGGGCAGGTCGTTCTTGTTCAGTTCCCACACTGTCTTGCCGGCCTTATCGATTTCGCGTACGTAGCCGCTCTCACCGCCGCTAATCAGGGTGTTGCCGCTGCGCAGACGAACGGCGGCCCACGGGGATTCCGCTTTTACACCCCATACAGGCCGGCCATCGGGGGTATATTCGACGACTTTGTTGAGATCCATGTGCGGGACGAGATAGTTACCGGCGGGAGTCAGTCGCACATGGCCGAATTGGCCCCGCGGATTCTTCGGGTTCGCCGTGTCGAGCGAGACCTGCTGCTCCACGCTGCCGCTCAGAGTGTTGATCACCATCACTACGGCTGGGTCGCCATTTTGCATCACCAGGACGCGGTCGCGATCGATGGGGAACGCAGTGTGGATCTCCGTTCCCGCCGGGGGCGTTATAGTCCAGATAACTTTCTTATCCTGGCGCACGATGCTTGCGCCGGTGCCGCGAGCAAAAACGATGGCGCCGTTGGAAAGCATCGTGCAGTCTCCCAACTGGTCGCGGGTGGAAAGAGGGTAAGTCCATTCCACCTTGCCCTCCTGGATGACGTAAATGGTGGGTGGGGCGCCGGCCTTTGCCGCGCCGCAATACACGAACGGGTGTTGCGCCAGACCTTTGCCAGGTAAGTTGTCCTGCCCGAGGGTCAAGCCCGCCGTCAATAAAAGTAGGATCGCGGAGCCAAACTTCACGCCGACTCCACCGCGGTACGGAGAAACGCGAGATCCTTACGAAGGCCGCCGAGCATATCCGGAACCGTGTACTCCTGATGCAGAGAGATCGGCCCGTTGTAGCTTGCGTTGCGCAGCGGGCCCATGACGGATTTCCAATCGACCGCGCCCTCGCCCAGGGGACACCACGTCGATTTCCATCCGGCTGGCTCCTTCCGCCAGAAGAAATCCTTTACTGCGACCATCTTCAATCGCGGCAGAGCGAGGCGCAAGCTGACATCGTGTCCGCCGAGGCCGCCTTCGATAGCGGCGTGGCCTGGATCGTAATAGAAGCCCGTCCAGCGAGGGTCCAGATCGTAAATCATGGCCCAGGCGTCCCACACGGCTTCGCCGATGTAGTTGCCCGAGTGGTTGTGCAGGCCCATCGCCATCTTATGCTCGCCGGCAAGCATAGCCAGGCGGTGCACTTCCGCGCCAGTCGATTCTTCACCTGCGGGTCGACCGGGCCTGGGCCATATCGCCAGTAGCCGGGTTTGAAGAACGAAATGCCCAGCGAGGCCGCTGTGCGCAGCGTGGGAATGGCGGTTGGATCGGTGGCCGAACGTAATTTCGGTGGTGATCATCGGAACGGTGAGGCCACGCTTGCGCAAGGTCTCGACGGCGCGCGGCAGGTCCTCCGCGACGCGCTCGGGCAGTACATGGCCCTTTGGGCGAACCGTGAGATCGACGCCATCGAATCCGAAGCTCCTTGACCGTCTTCGCCAGCTGCTCATAGTTCAGATCCGGCAGGTGCTTCGAAAACAATACCAATTGGGGCTTGCACACTCTGCGCCTGGGGCTGCGCCGCAAGGGCGGACGCAGCCGCTCCCAAAAACAATCGCCTGGAAACACTCATGAAGGTAAGACTCCCAATCCCGGTCCGCCGGTTCCATCTGTTCGCAGCTGGCCCTCGGGACGATAAAGATCCCGGGAAACCGCTTTTCCCAGCCGGCATTGGCCGCCGGAACATACTGCCGGGCGTTGGCTTCGATGGCGGCACGCCCGGAACGTGCGCCGCCAGCGTCACCGAATGCACCAGCGACGCGCCGGGGCACGTCAGATCCTGCACGCACAGGAACACCTTGTTCTTCTGCGCCAGCGGCCGCGATCAGCAGCTCGTGGCTGTGCCCTTGCAAGCCTTCAGCGCCGCGCCGGAATATCCCATTTTCAGCGCTAGCAGGAACGCATCGACGCCCGGTAAGCGATTCATCGATCACCACCGGACGAGGCGCGCGGCTTCGTGAACATCGTCGTTCGGGTGGGCTTTCAGGTCGCGCGCCGGTAGGCTGCTCAACGTATTGAATGCGTGCGAAAAGCCTCGGCGCGAGGCGTCCTTGAGGCCATGCAGGAAATCAAGCAGATAACCGACGTTAGGGCACTTCTCGTTGAAATCGAGCGAATAAACGAAGTCCTTGCGCCCGGCGCTCAGCGCCGCCTGGTGGACGCGCACCACGCGCTCCATATCCCAGGCGCGGTCGTCGCCGTTCAGCTTGATCTTGATGTGTGTGATGCCATCGCGCCGGATCCAGCCGGCAGATCCTCGGGAGGCCGTCGCCAACCTTATGCTGCGATGTCGGCGGCGGTTATGGGGTCTACCGCGCCCACCAGGTGATACAGCGGCAGCGAGGGTTGCGGCTCAGCCGGAATGTAGCGGTCGAGCGTTTCGCCGCGGAATTCGGGGCCCAGATAGTGGCCCAGATCGTTGCGCAAGAACTCGGGGCCGAAGCGTCGCGAAGCTGTTTCTTCCGTGCAACTTACCGTATGCATCATGAAGCGCTGCATCAAATGGGCTGGCAGTCACCAGCGTGCACAGCGGCGGTATGGGTTCGGCCAGCCCGCGCGAGACTTCCTCCGCGGCGCGCGCATACGCCGGATCGAGCGCGAGCGTCAGATCGATGGGGTGCCCCCACTCCCCATGCGCCTGGGTCAACTTCGCGATGCGCGCGGCCAGATCCTTCATCGCCTGCAGCGTTTGCGCGTACTTCAATTTGTGCGAGGGGAACGACCACACGTTGCCCAGCGGCATCGATCCGAACCCTTGCGCCGTCTTCCCGGTTCGCCCGCGGACCGTGCAATGGACGTTGATCAGCGTGACGCGATCGACGACATTGCCGCCGAACTTGATGGGCGTTCGGTAAAGAAAGTCCTCGTAAGAAGTGCGCACCTCGGTCACGAGCATGTCGTTCGGAAACGGCGCTGCCAGCAATACAGGACCGCCCATCATCAAGCTTCCGCACGCGCCGATGGCGCGGCGCCGCGTTACTTTATCGCTACCGGAAAGGATTTTTCGCGCCATCGTGAACTATACTATCGAATCATGCAGACCCGCCGCGCGTTCTCGAAGACCACCATCGGCGTCATGGCCGGAACCGCGCTCAGCGCCAGCCGCGTTTGGGGCGCCAACGACCGGATTCGCATGGGGCTGATCGGCTCCGGCGGCCGCGGCCGCGAGGACTGGGGCAACTTCCTCAAGCAGCCGGAGGTCGAGCCGGTGGCCGTTTGCGACGTCTACGACCCCTTCCGCGAACGCAGGGCATCGCCATGAGCCAGGGCCGCGCCAAGCCGCACAAGGATTTCCGCCGCCTGATTGGAGCAGAAGGATATCGACGCCGTGATCGTCGCCACGCCCGATCATTGGCACGCGATTGATTACCATCGCCGCCTGCGATGCCGGCAAAGACGTGTACTGCGAAAAGCCGCTCTCGCTAATGGCCGCCGAGGGCCGCAAAATGGTGGAGGCCGCCCGCCGCAATCGCCGGGTCGTGCAGGCCGGCAGCCAGCAGCGCTCCGGCGCGCATTACATCGAGGCCGTGAAGCTGATCCGCGATGGCAAGATCGGCGAGGTGCACCGCATCGAAGCCGGCATGCAGCGCAACATCTATCCCGGGCTGAAGCCGACCGCGCTGCAGAACGGACTATTCGAGCGAACTCGATTGGGACATGTGGCTCGGTCCCGCGCCCAAGCGCGCATTCGACCCCTTCCGCTGCATTTACAATTTCCGCTGGTTCTGGGATTACTCGGGCGGCCAGATGACCAACTGGGGCGCGCATCATCTGGATATCGCGCGCTGGATTGTCGGCGAAGCCGCGCCGCGAAACGGTCTCTGGCGCCGGCGGCCGCTTCGCCTTGACCGATGGCGGCGAGACGCCCGACGTGCAGAAGGTGACCTACCGTTTCCCGAAGGCGGTGGTGACCTGGACCTCGAGCGAAATCGCGCGAAGGCGACCCCATGACGCTCAACATCTACGGGACGAAGGGCATGATGACGTTGCTGCGCAGCGGCTTCAAGATCAAGCCCGAAACTACCACGAAGCCGGGTAGCAAAGAAAAAATTCCGTTCATGGACGCCATGGAGGTCAAGGGCGATTTCCCAAGATCGAATCCACCGCTTGTGTCCTCTTGAGCCGCGCCCGGAGCCTGCATGACGCCATCGAGTGAAACACGTGCGGTTGCTATGATCTTCCTCATTCTTCCTCCGTTGGATTGTGTTGCTCCAGGCATGATTGCCGTCGGGTGCTCCGGTCAAAAAAACGGGCGCACCTCGACCGGCGCACGGCAGGCGACGGCAGCCTTGCGACCCCACGCAAGCGCCTCGTTCAGATCGGCGGCTTTCAGCACCCAAAAACCGCCTATGTGTTCCTTGGTCTCCGTGTACGGCCCGTCGGTGGCGAGCACGCTTACCATTGGGCTGCACCCGCAGCGACCTCGCGTTGCTGGCCGGGGAAAGGCCGCCTACGAAAACCCTGACACCGGCAGCCCCCATTTCGTCGTTGAGCACGTCGATGTCGCGGGCCATCGCTTCGGTTTCGACGGAAGGGTCGTAGTCGTCGGGGTGGTAGATGGCAACTAAATACAGGCCGCCGGGCAGTGCGGCAGAAACCATTGAGGCAGATGCGGGACGATTTTCCGGTTCCTCCTCCAGGCAGCGCAGGATAACCAGGTCCACGGCCGGATCGAGATCGCGAACCAGCGTGGAGGGGCGAAGCGGTGTGCTCTCGCGGCGAACGCGCACAATCTCGTCGAGCGTCTTGCCCTGAAACGCCGGCTTGCCGGTAAAGAGTTCGTGGAGCACCAGTCCGAGCGCATAAATATCGCTGCGAGCCGTGACCTCCTTGCCCGCAAGTTGCTCCGGCGCCATGTAGCTCGGCGTTCCGCTGCGGACGTCATCAATTTCATGGGCTAAGCCGGCGAGGCCGAAATCCATGATGAGCACTTCGCCCCGCCCATCGAGCATGATATTCGAGGGCTTCAGATCTCGGTGCAACACGCCCTTGTCATGCGCCGCCGCCAGCCCGGCACAGATCTTGCGCGCGATATCCCGAGCTTTATTCCACGGAAGCCGGCCAATACGCCCCAGTAGCGACGAGAGGTCTTCGCCGTCCACGTATTCCATCGACAGGAAAACCTGGTTGTCAGTCTCGCCGATGTCATAAACGCGGCAAACGTTAGGATGCGAGATACGGCGCGCGATGCGGACCTCGTTGCGGAAGCGCTCCAGCGTAAGCTCGTCGGTCATCGACTCGGGGAGGAACTTCAGCGCCACCGGCTGGCCAAGCGTAAGATCGTCCGCGCGAAACACCTCGCCCATGCCGCCGCGTCCGAGCAGCGAAATGATGCGATAGCGCTCCCCAATCAGCGTGCCCGCAGCGAACCGCCCTTCGCCACGGGAGGGATGCAACGCCGGCCGGGAGGAAGAAGGTTTGCGTGGCGGATACGCGGGTGCGTCCGCCGCGGAGACTGCGGTCATGGTCGGAACGTCAGCGCCGGAGGCTATCGAAGACCCTGCGGAACTTTTCCGCAACGGATTTCCGCATTGCGAAGCAAAACGGCGCTGTCGGCTCTACCTCCGAGCCACACTGCTGGCATTGTTCCATTTGCAACGGCTCCCACGGATTCATTTTGACATTTTACGTCGCCTTGAGGTGGCGCAGCTTCAGACTCCGGCCGTAGCCGAGTAGCCTCGTTAAAGAAGAGTCAGTGAGCGCAATGGCTCTGCCACACAGGTCCCGAGATCGCCATTCACAAGACACATCCGAAGCCCAGAAGTCAGGCTGACCCTGTCGCCCAAGAAGACGTCGCACCGCGGCGGCGAACGCAAGGCCTCTGGGAAAGATGACGGATGCGGTACTCAGCCCTCGGCATGGGCGCGTTCTTCATCGGGTGGACGGCGCAAGCCACCACTTACGCCGCATTGATACTGTCATCTTCAGCCCGAAAGTCGTCGCGATTGCCCATGAAGCGATTCGACGCTTGCGGGCGATGGCGCAAGCTACCTGATCGGCGGCGGCGCCTCGGGATTGAGGCTCACGTCGCCACCTGGCCCTATCGGCGAAGTGTATCTCTTACTGGGCGGGGATGGCAAAGATGGTGAGTTTGCAGATTTCACATTGACCGCTTTCGAGGGTAACTCACTGTCCCAAACGAAGGGCTTTGCGCGCTGCATGTTGCACAACACCAGGAACCCGATGGCGAGGATGGCGGCACAGAGCCGGATCAACAGCCGCTCTGGATACAGGCGCCGGCCTCGCGCCCTGCAACGGCAGCAGGCGGTGGGGTAAATGCCGAAAATGGAAACGAAAAAATCCAGGTACGATGCGCGGTGCGCGCGATGCATACAGCCACGACCGCAGGAGGGACACCCCCAGGAGACGCCTTTAGAAGACTCTCCAATGTAGCAATCGCCGGCTATCGGTTTTGAAACGGGCAGCGGTGACATTGGTTGCGTTGGCACAACAGAATTAGTCCTCCGAAAGTTCCTACAACGACAGTCATACATCGTAAAAAAATTTAAGTCAAAACCAATTCGTGCGGCATCAGACGAAGATTTTTAAATACTAACCAAAGATATGGGCTAAACATCACAGCCGTGCCAAAGGAGTTTCGGCAGCCAAAATTAAATAATAAGAATCATTGATGGAAATCCCGGCGAAAATGGCATCGAACGAATCGGTGCTGTCGCAGAATTCGCACCCGCGAACGCCCCATATCGATCGCGCGACCCAAAAACCGGTCCTTCGAAGACGCTATTTTTAAGTCATTGATTCCATGGCGCCAGCCGAATGATTGGCATGCAAATTAATCCGCGAAATTCGGCTCCGACGTGAATGCATGGCGGGAAGGGCCGTCTGTGTTGCAGGCACGCGCCGGCGCGGTCGTGGACTCCTTCGATGCATGATCGCCGCGCCCGTTTTCATCCCCGGTTGTGGCAGGCGCCATGAGGCATTCACAGATTTTCGAGATAAATTTTCAGGCCTATCCCTTCAGTTACTTACAGCCGCTTTCGAGCGCCTCCCACCCCCGAAATTTTTGGCCCTCCTGTTATTCTGAAATCGAAAAGGGCTGCCTCACGCGCCTCGCGTGTCAGACAGCCCTTTCTATTTTTGATACGAACAGGAGATAACGAATATGTCCACCCCAGCTCAAATCGCCGCCAATCAGGCGAATTCTCGCCTCTCGACCGGCGCCACCACCGAAGCCGGTAAGAAAATCGTCAGCCAAAATTCTTGGAAACACGGACTCTGCGCCAAGCTTCACATCGCCCCGCCCGGCGAGGAAGACGCCCTCGAAGAGCACGTCGCAGGCTACCTTCAGGCCTACGCCCCGGTCGGCCTGCCCGAGCGCGATCTGGTCCGCAATATCGCCGAAAACCATTTCAGGCTGCAGCGTGCTCACGCGCTCGAGGACGCATTCTTTACGGAAATCATGTTAGACCAATCGACCAACGCATCCCCCGACGACGAAACATGGGCGGAAAAGACCAGAGACCTCAAAAACATCACGGTCCAAGCCGGACGCATTCAACGCGCCATCGAAAAGAGCACCGCCGCGTTGAACGCCATGCAGGCGGAGCGAAAGTCTGCTTACGCCAAGGCCGAGGCAGAAGCAATCCTGCTCACACAACTCGCCCACGCCAAAGGCCAAACGGTGGACGCCGCGAAAGACTTCCCATCCCCCGAACTCTGCGGTGGCTTCGTTTATTCACTGCCCGAAATCGCTCGCCTCATCGGTCGCGCCGCCCGCCTGGCGGAAGCCAACGCCCGCTTCTTGGCTGCTGCCTAACGTGGCGGTTGATCCTGGCGAGCGTAGCGAGCAGTCCCCGACCCCTGACCCCTAATCCCCGACCCCGCTCGCGAAGCGAGCAAGGCGCCGGGTCTCCCTCGCCGCAAGGTGTTCGGAGCCACGGCCCATAGATCTTTGACAATCTATCAAACTGACGCATCCCGGACGCCCGCAGTGTCTGCGTCCCGGCCACCCGCATGTTCGTTCGCATCTGCGGGTGGCAAGGCCATACGGAGCCGCACGTGCAAGCGGACGGTTCGTCCAAATCCGCGTTCATCGGCGCCTAATTCTTATCTCTCGCCTCTTCACTTTCATGTTGCTAGCCCCGTCGCTGCATCGCCTCTGTGCCCCATGCCATACTCGTGATTTGTTCACCTACTCCGGCAACGACCTATACTGCGAGGCAACGCCACTGGCGGATCTCGCCGCCCGCGCGGGCACGCCCGTTTATGTATATTCCACCCAGGCCATTCTGGATAACTATCGCGCGTACGACAACGCCTTCGATGGCATTCCGCACCTGGTTTGCTATGCGGTAAAAGCCAACTCGTCTCTAGCGATACTCCGTCTCCTGGCGCAGTCCGGCTCGGGCTTCGATATCGTTTCCGGGGGAGAGCTATTCCGCGTCCTTCAGGCCGGCGGCGACGCTGGGAAAGTCGTGTTCTCAGGTGTTGGCAAGACGGCGGACGAAGTGGATTACGCGCTTGCCAACGGCATTCACGCTTTCAACTGCGAGTCGGAAGGCGAGTTGGCGCTGATCGATGCCATCGCCGCTCGTCGCGGCGTGGAAGCGGGCTTCGCGATTCGCGTGAATCCGGATGTGGATGCGTCCACGCATCCCTACATCTCTACCGGTCTCAACGAACATAAGTTCGGCGTGGCGCTGGCGGAGGCCGCGGGAGTATATGAACGAGCGCGGCGATTTCGAAACTTGAAGGCCGAAGGCGTAAGCTGCCATATCGGTTCGCAGATACTCGATCCCGCCCCTATTTACGAAGCCGTGGACAAGGTTCTGCGCCTGGCGTCGGAATTGCGTGCGGCGGGTCATCCGATTCGTCGGCTCGATCTGGGCGGCGGGCTCGGAGTGGCGTACCGCGAAGGCGATCGTGCTCCGGAGATCGCGGGTTTTGTGAGCGCGATGCCAGAGCGGCTGCGCGCGAGCGGGCTGCGCATCGAAGTGGAGCCCGGCCGTTCCATTGTTGGACCGGCCGGCGCGCTAATTACCCGCGTGCTTTATCGAAAGCGCAACGGCGCCAAGGAATTCGTCATTGTTGACGCAGCCATGAACGATCTCTTGCGGCCGTCGCTCTATCGCGCCCATCACGAGATCCTTCCGGTGCGTAAGAGTGCAATGCCCCAGGTAATTGCCGACGTGGTAGGTCCGGTTTGCGAAACGGGCGACTTTCTGGCGCGCGATCGCCAAATGGCCAATGCGATGCCCGGCGACTATCTGGCCGTCATGACCGCCGGGGCGTATGGATTCGCGTTAAGCTCCAATTACAATTCACGGCCGCGCGTAGCCGAGGTGTTAGTCGATGGCGCGGAGTTCCGCGTGATCCGCGAAAGAGAGACCTACTCGGATTTGATCCGCGGAGAGAAGGTATGACGCCGGCAACTTACACTTGTTATCGCGCCGAGGGGCCGATAGAGATCGACGGCAAGCTGGATGAAGCCTCATGGGCGCGCGCGCCGAAGTCGACTGCCTTTGTCGATATCGTAACCGGCGAGCCGGCATGGTTCGACACCCGCGTCGCCTTATTGTGGGACGACGACAACCTCTACTTCGGTTTTTGGGCGGAAGAGAACGACGTATGGGGTACGCTCACTGAGCGCGATTCCAAAATCTACGAGGAGAACGACCTCGAAATCTTCATCGCCGCGAAGGACGCTTATTACGAATTCGAAATGAATGCGTTGAATACGGTCTATGAAGTCTTCTGGATATGGAAGGATATTCTTAAACCGGGGTTGGTTTTTTACGGCAGACCAGAATTCGATCCGGCCACGCAGCGCACCATGACGCTCGACGGGGTCGGCGGCCATGTTCATCCACGCGGCGAGCGATGGGGCTTTCTCGACTGGGATTTTCCGGGTCTACGTACCGCCGTACACGTCGACGGCGTGTTGAATAGCCGAACCAAGACCGATCGCGGCTGGACGGCCGAAATCGCGCTTCCGTGGCGCGGTCTCGAATTGTTGGCGGACGGGCGCTCGTTACCGCCGCGTGATGGCGATATATGGCGGATCGATTGCTCACGCTTTGAAAAGATCGGCCGTAAGGGTGAAACCCTGGATCCTTGCGCGGGCTGGACGCGGAATCGGCACGGGCATTACGACTCGCATATTCCAGAGGTGTTTCCCTACGTTACGTTTTCCGCAAAGACCGTTTAGGTGCGATCCAGTACGCTTCTGGCGGTATTAGGGCCTCGAAGTGCCTAGTGCTGTCCGTGCGCCAATTTTTTACCTGTTTATTCCTCGTTGCGCTCACGCCCACGCTCCATGCATATTCGGTCTTGGCGCATGAGGCGATTATTGATAGCGCTTGGGACCGAAATATCAAGCCTTTGCTCTTGAAACGGTTCCCGAATTCCACGCCGGAAGAGTTAATTAAGGCTCACGCATACGCGTATGGCGGCTGCATTATCCAGGACATGGGCTACTATCCTTTCGGCAGCAAGCTGTTCAGCGATCTTCTTCATTACGTCCGCAGCGGCGACTTCGTCGTCAATGAGATCGCCGCGTCGCAGGATCTGGATGAATATGCATTTGCATTGGGGTCGCTGGCGCACTACGCTGCCGATAATGAGGGCCATTCCATCGCGGTAAACCCATCGGTGGGCGTGGAGTATCCGAAGCTCGCGAGTGAGTTCGGGCGGGCGGTTACCTATGCCGATAATCCCACGGCGCACCTGCGCGTGGAATTCGGCTTTGACGTGTTGCAGGTGGCTCGCGGAAATTATGCGCCGCAGTCCTATCGCGATTTTATCGGCTTTGAAACCTCAAAGGATTTGCTGAACCGGACCATGCTCGCCACTTATGGCATCGAGCTGAAGGACTTATTCACGGATGTCGACCTGGCGTTGGGCACCTATCGCCATGCGGTAAGCGCCGTCATTCCCGAGATGACCAGGGTGGCATGGGATCTTAATAAGAAGGAACTGAGGAAAGCGACGCCGCGGGTCGATCGCGCTAAGTTCGTTTATAACTTATCGCGCGCAAGTTATCAAAAGGAATACGATGGACACTATCGAAAGCCAGGCGCCGGCGCGCGCGTGCTGGCATTCTTCTTTCGGATTCTGCCTAAGATTGGTCCTCTGAAGGCGGCGAAGCCCAAACCGCCGACTCCGGAAACCGCCAAGTGGTTCGAGGATAGTTTCGACAAGACGTTGGATATGTACCGACGGCTTCTGGCGCAAGCCGGGGGCGCAAACCTGCGGCTGGTCAACACCAATTTCGATACAGGAAAGCCCACTAAGCCTGCAGCTTACAAGCTGGCGGACGATGCGTATTCGAAGTTGGCGCTCAAATTGGCCGATCATGGAGTTGCCGATCCCCAAATGACGGACGATATCGTGGCCTATTTCAGCGATGTCGAACTGCCCTTTGCCACCAAGCGCGATTCCAAAGAGTGGAACAAAACGTTGGAAGCGGTCGCTAAGTTAAAGAGCCAAAGGGCCGGCGTGTCCGTCGGCACGCGCTAGCCCCTCCCACGCTGCGGTAGCATCGAAGCTAGAAAACCAGCTACACACCGCGGATGCAGGCTAAACGCAGAAATGTGGCCTGCGCCGGTATGCAGGGGCTTGGTGCCTCTGGGGCCGACGACATGACGCTGCACTATAAGAGCACCTGCTTTCGATGCGCTCGATTGCGGTCGGTATTAGGACTGAACCGGCGCCGGAGACGGAGGCGGAACGGCATTGTATTTCGAACGTGCGTACTGAAGGCTTATCTTACGAGCTGGCTGCCGCAAGCTCCACTTTCTGATGCGCGAGGCGCGGGTAAGGAAGTCGACTGGCGTGGCATTGAAAGAAGATACGCAGTTACTCGCTTGACATGCCTTCAAGCAACACCGATCCCCAATTCAACCCGGCGCCAAACACGGCCATCACCACCGGCGCATCGAATGTTCCTCCGCCATTGTGCCATTCCGCCGCCGCGATGAGCAGCGATGCCGATGACGTATTCCCATACCGTTGAATATTCGAGTAGAATTTCGATTCCGGTACGCGAAGCGTCTGCGCCACTTTGGTAATCAGGTTGAGGTTCGCTTGATGGAGCAGGAACGTGCCGATATCCGCCGCCTTGCGGCCGTTGCGATCGAGCACCTCCAGGATGACTCGGGGCAGCTTGCGCGTGGCGTGCAGAATCACGGAACGGCCGTCCATGAAAAGCGGGGTATCGAGGTGAAGTTGCAACGATTCGGCGTAATCGCCATCCGTGTGCAGCACGGAATCGACAATGCGCGCGAAACCTTTGTCGGGGCTCACGATGCAGGCGCCGGCGCCATCGCCGAACAGAATGGCCGTATCGCGGTGCAGCGGGCTTACTTGGACGGCGCGCGACATGACCTCTGTACCAATCACCAGCACATTGCCATAAGCGGCTGCCAAATGCGACGCCATGGCGATTCCCACCAGAGATCCGGCGCTGGCGATAGGCAGGTCGATGGCGGGAACGCCCGGGATGCCCAGCGCGGCGCCGATGGAGGATGCCGGTCCCGGAAAACGCCGCTCGCTCGACCCGCTGGCCGCTAAGATAAAGCCGATATCGTTCGCCTGCATCCCCGCGCGTTCCAGGCAATCGCGCACGGCGAAGAGCCCTAACTCGGCCACCGTCTCCTGCGGTGCAGCGAAGCGGCGCTCGGCGATGCCAGTCACTTGTAACAGCCACGCTTCGTCCGCACCCACCATCGGCGCGATTTCGGCGTTGGTTACGATTCGCGAGGGTAAGTATAAGCCGAACCCGCGTATGTACGCACTCACTTCTTCTCCAAATACGCCTGGATGCGCGCTACGGAATCGAACTTCCGCGGATTCAAATCGGAATCGGGTACTCTGATCTTGAATTCGGTTTCGAGCGCGGAAACAAGATCCGTAAGTGAAAACGAATCCAATAGTCCGGATTCGAAAAGCGATTCCTCTGGCGTCGGGTTCACTGGCTTTCCCGCCACCTCGCGCACGATGTTCAAAATTCTAGCTTGCTGATCCATATCCTATTTGTCCGGTTCCGTCCTGGTCCTTTCGTAAGTCGCATACTGGCGCATCAAGTCCTCGAAAAGGGCCGCGGCAAGACGATGGTAGCCCGCCGAAGTGAAGTGGACGTGGTCCGCTTGCGCCAGGCCTGACGTCACCCATTCGCGCATAGATCCGGCGCCGCCCATACGCGCGCGGGTGTCCCAATAAGCGCAGCCATTCGCTTCGCATGCGGCACGCTCGGCTGAAACCACCCAATCGATGCCGGGTACTACCTTCCAAACCCTGTGGGCGCGAACCCACCGATCCGCGGGGCCGATGGCGAGTATAGACGCCGCCGGCGCCGCGGCGCGCAGTTTTCCGAGCAACGAAGAGTACATAGCCCGGTAACCCGCTGGATCCCACGCGGCGTCGGTAGCTTCATTGGTTCCATAAGCTAGTACGATCAACCCCGGATTGCGTCGCTGTAAGTAAGTGGCCAGCATATCCTGGTTCCACTTGAGCATCACCGCCGCTTCGGCGCCGTTAATTCCCAACGCCTCGTAAGTCACTCCCGCATCGCGATCGGCCACCCAGCCGAAGAGGCGTACGGGCTTCGGGTCGAGAGTACGCAGCACGAAATGATGAGGCCCGGCGGGGGTTTCGATGGTAGCGAAGCCAGGGCCGAGATCGCCTGCCGTGGAGAATTGCTCGATGGGGCTGTCGCCGTCGTATAGGCCCAATCGGCCGCCATCGGGCTGCTGCAGATAATCGACCTCGACGCGGTCGCAATCGGCGTCGAGCGTCACGAACTGCCCCATCCGCGTGGTTTCAACGCTGATTCCGCCGAGGCCGAAGAATCCATCGCCAAGACCTGTTCGCAAGCCGGCGCTGGTCCACCCAGGCGACGCAGAGCTTTTGGCATCGAAGCGGCGATAGCCTGGGAAGGGATGCCCGGCTACCGAAAAACCCGAGCCGCCATCGCCGAACTTTTGCTGGAACATATCGCGGAGCGCGCCCGTCCACTCGTCGGCGGCCGTGTGCGAATCGCCGAACTGCAGGATATGGACAGGGTCGCGCGATTGGCCGCCGCTCAATCGCGAGAGCTGTTCGAATACCGGCGCCAGCGCGCCTGGCTGGTGCAGGGCAGTGTTAGCGGAAGTTCCGAGACTGCCCTCGACCTTTTTGAGAGCGGCTGCGCGTTGGGCGGCTGTGACAGCCACGGTGGCCCGCTTTTTCCTCGCGGGGGGCGCGAGCTGGAACAGCTCGGCCACGAAGAAAAGACCGGCGATTACAGCGATTCCGATGATGGCAAGCCAAGCCATCCGCGATGGCGCGCCTCGCATCCCTTCAGCGTAACGCGACATCAACGCGCGAGCCGCCGCGATTCATAGCGTGCGAGACCGGATTCGATCTGCTTCACGAAGATAGCCGCGATGATTTTGCCGCCTGCGGGATATGGGTGGATGAAATCGGCGTAGACTAGGCGCGGTTGCGCGTTGTACCAGCGCGACATGGTTCCGGCCCCGCCCATGGCCGCGTAAGTGTCGAAGAATCCGCAGCCCGTATCCGCCGCAACACGCCGTTGAATGTCGACAATGCGCGGAATAGTATCCATGGTTTCGATGTCGCCGGGGCCGGTGAGATGGCCGCGATCCATCGGGCTCATGACGAGAATGGACGCGTCGGGCAGGGCGGCGCGCACGCGGCGGATAGCTATTCGCAACTCCTTCTCGTATTGCTTGTCGATGAAGGTAGCGGAATCGGCCTCGTTGGTTCCATAGCCGATGGTCACCAGATCGGGATGGCGATGCTGCAATTCGGCGGTCCAATGAGCGGCGTTGAACATGCGCGAAAGGATCGTGATTGAGGCGCCGTTGAGGCCAATGGAGTCGTAAACTACGCCCGGACCTGGCTTTTCGGCGGTGATTCCGAAGAGGCGAACGGGGCCATCGGGCTTAAGGTCGAGCGACGAAGCCCCGCCGGGCACGTCGAACGAAGCGAAGCCGGGGGATGCATTATCGGCGGCGGTTTCAATACTCGCGGCCTCAACGCCGTTAGCAGAGACTTCCACGGCGCCGCCACCCGGCTGACGCAAGAAGTAGAGATCGAAATGGGATTGGCCGTGGTCGTCGAGCTTGATGTGTGTGCGCGCGGATTCGCCTCCGGTGAAACTGACGCCCCCCAGTCCGTAGATGCCGTCTTTGATTTCGAAGCGGGTGGCGGGAAAGATCTGCCAGCCCCACCCGGTGAGCCACGCGCCGCGGTGCTGATACCACGCCCAGGGCTTGGCGAGCAGGACGAACCCGTGGCCGGCATCGCCGAAGCGCGCCTGCAGCATGGCTCGGATATCGCCGGTGATGAGGTCGGCGGTAGTCGGCGAATCGCCATAGTGGGTTACGCGCGTAATGGCGCCGGGTTCTTTGCGCCCCGTGCGGGTGAGAGCTTCGTAGAAGTGGTCGAGGCCCCCATTGGAATCGGCCAGCAGCGGAAGCGCGCTTTTCAAACGCACGTGAAAGACCGGCTGCGGCGGGTCTTCGACGTGGCGAGTGAGCGGGCTGAGCGGCGTACGTTCCGGCGTGAAGTCGGCGAGCGCTGTCAGTTCGACGAGGCGCGGACCTTTCACTGCGGGCGCGATCCGCGGCAGGAGGGTGAGCGACGCGCCGAGCGTGACGATGGTGAGAGCCGCGGACGTGGGAAAGCGCATCATCAGAATTTCGAGTAGACGAAAGGCGAATCTCCGCGGCCCCCCAATAGTTGCAGCGCCACGGCGATCACTACGAGCGTCGCCGCGTGCGCATAGAACGGTTGCCGCGCGAAGGTCTCGGATACGGCGCTATAGAGACCCTTGCGCACAGACATCGTGGCAGCGCCGCAACAGCATAACGGCCGCAAGCGTCCACGTCACATTATCCAGGCTGAAGGTTAAGGAGGCGATTCGGCTAAGCAAGGCCAGGGCGTCGGTAAGAGAACCGGCGCGGAAAAAGATCCACGTGAGACAGACAAATTGATAAGTCAGGAAGACGCGCGCGGCGTGGCCGATTGCCGACTCCGCCTTTCGGTTTCGCCCCCGCTTCGATTGCCAGAGACGGGTGACAGCGAGTGCGATGCCGTGCAGCAGGCCCCAAACCGCGAACGTCCAGGTGACGCCGTGCCAGAGGCCTCCCAAGACCATAGTGACAACCAAGCTGATATAGGGCATCACTTTGGTGCGTTTGCCAGGCATAGAGAAGTACAGATAATCGCGTAGCCAATTCGAGAACGAGATGTGCCACCGCCGCCAGAACTCGGTCACGCTGGCCGAAAGATACGGCCGATCGAAGTTGATGGGCAAGCGGATTCCCAGCAGCAACCCGACGCCACGGGCGATATCGGTGTAACCGGAGAAATCGAAATAGAGCTGAAGCGAATAGGCGTAAACGGCGACAAGCGCCTCCCCGCCGCTATAGAGATTGGGAGTATCGAAGACGCGGTTGACAAAATTGGCGCCGAGGTAATCGGCAATCAACGCCTTCTTCATCAGCCCGAGGCCGATGAGGAAGAAGGCTCGTCCGCCATCCACGCGGCTCAGCGCCGGCGCTGCGGCGAACTGCTTGACCAGATCGCCGACGCGCGTGATGGGGCCGGCGAGAATGGTGGGGAAGAACGAGACGGCCGCGAAATGTTCCAGGAGGCTGCGCGTGCCCTCCGCGTCGTGGCGATAGAGATCGATGGTATATGTGAGGGCTTGAAACGCGTAGAAGCTGAGACCGAGCGGGAAGACCCAGTCCCATTGAGACACGCCGGCGTGTTTCAGGAACCACGGCATGTGGCGCGAGCCGACAAGCAGAGTGACGTTCAAGCCGATGCTCGCGGTCACCAGAAGGCGCCGCAGCGCCGCGTTGGAGAAATGCATCAGGCCCAGGCCGATGCTGTAATCCACGAGCGAGCAAACCGGCAGTAGCAGCGCGTAAAACACGCCGAATTGGGCGCAGAAGACGTAGTTAGCCAACAGCAGCACGCCCAGACGGGCACGCCGCGAACCGGCCGACATCCAGTAGAGAAAGAAAACGAGCGCGGCGAAGAGGTAATAGCCGCCGCCAGCTACCTGCATTTGCATATTGTAGCGAGAGTGAATATGCATTTGTGAGGCCAAGCCTTTCGTCCGGCACGGGCTATGATGGAGTTTCCCCCATGCTTGTCGAACGCGGCGTTTTCACCTTCGATTCCATCTCTCTCGACAACGGCTCTAAGCTCGCGCCGGTGGAAGCCGCTTATGAAACTTACGGCGAATTGAACACGGCGAAATCCAACGCAATCCTGATCGAGCACGCCTTTTCGGGCGACGCACACGCAGCCGGCATCGGACCCGAGACGGGCAAGCCCGGATGGTGGGACAACATGATCGGGCCAGGCAAGGCGTTCGATACCGACCGGTATTTCGTGATCTGCACCAACGTGCTGGGCGGGTGCCGCGGCTCTACGGGTCCGGCGTCACTCGACCCCAGCGACCGGTTGCCCTTACGGCCTGAAATTTCCCGTGATCACGGTCGCCGACATGGTGCGGCTGCAAAAGATGGTGATTGACCGGTTCGGGATTCCGCGCCTGTTGACAGTGACGGGCGGCTCGATGGGCGGGATGCAGGCGTCTGGAATGGGCGGTGGCGCATCCGGATCGAATCGTTTCCGCGATTCCGATCGCCTCGACGGCGCGGCACAGCGCTCAGCAAATCGCGTTCAACGAGGTTGGGCGGCAGGCGATCATGGCCGACCCGAACTGGAATAACGGCGATTACTACAGCTCCCATCCGCCCGCGGCGGGCCTCTCGGTGGCGCGCATGGTGGGGCACATCACCTACATGAGCGACGAATCGATGCGGACCAAGTTCGGCCGCCGGTTGCGCGCCAAAGAGAATGTGGGCTTCAGCTTCGACGTCGATTTCGAAGTGGAGAGCTACTTGCGATATCGTGGATCGCAGTTCGTCACTCGGTTCGACGCGAATTCGTACTTATACATTACGAAGGCGATGGATTACTTCGATCTGACCGGCGGATCGGGTGAGTTAGAGGAGGCGTTGGCCCGGGCCAAGTGCGCTTTCCAAGTCATCAGCTTCAGTTCGGATTGGCTTTATCCAAGTTATCAATCGCAAGAGATGGTGCGGGCGCTGCAGGCGTTGGGCCGGGACGTGTCATACACGGAGATACAAGCGAACTACGGGCACGATTCGTTCCTTCTCGATGTGGGGGAGCAGACGGAAATTGTGCGCGGGTTTTTGAGGCGAATGGAGCGGGTCTAGGGCTGGTCATTCCTGGCGCAGAGCCCTCAGCGGATCGACCCTCGTTGCCCGGCGCGCCGGTAAATAACACGCCAGCGCGGCGAATGCCAGCAGCGTAATAACGGCGCCGACGAAAGAAACCGGGTCGAGTGGCTGTATCTCGAAAAGCAGGTTTCGCAATAGCTGCGTAAGGCCTGCGGCCGCTGCTATTCCGATCGTTGCGCCCAGTAACGCGAGCCGCATGCCATCGCGGAATACCATCGCGACCGCCTCGCCAGGCGAAGAGCCCAGGGCCATTCGTAGCCCGATCTCCGGTGTGCGTTGCGCGACCGATTGCGATACGGCGCCGAACACTCCCACCGCGGCCAGCAGCAGCGCGGCCATGGCGAACCCCGTGAGCAGCGACATCACGAAACGGCGCTGGGAGGTGGAGCGATCGATCAGCGTTTCCATCGAGTAGATATCGTAAACGGGAAGGGCGGCGTCGACGGCGCGTATTTTAGCCGCAAGAATGGAGAGCATCCCCTCGCTCGAGCGCGTGCGGATCACGAGGATTGGTGCGTAGAGCGGACTCTGCGCGTATGGCACATACACGGTCGCCGGTGCTTCGGCATCGAGCGCGTAGTGCCGCACGTCGCCCACCACGCCGATGACTGCGACCCATGGAAGCTGCGCGGGATTGGGCCCCAGCTTGATGCGGCGGCCGACAGCGCTTTCGCCGGGCCACAGACGGCGCTGCATGCTCTCGCTAATCACGGCTACTGGCGCCGCGCCATCGTGATCGTCAAATAGGCGCCCGCCGCGCAAGGGAATGCGCATCGTCGCGAAATAGCCCGGCGTGGAGCGGCGGAACTCCACGCTGGGGCCTTCGCCTTTGCCGGGTGTGCGGCCTTCCGCCAGGACCGACGAGCCGAGAGTGGAACCAGACAACGGGAGGCGGCTGACGGCGTCGACGGATTCCACGCCCGGCACGGCGAGAAGCTCGTCGCGCATGCGCTGGTAAAGGGCCGCGCGTTGCTCGGGCTTTGCCAGCGTGGGCGGCGTCTGCGTGGTGATCGAAATCAGATTGTGCGGATCGAAGCCGGGGTTAACGTCAAGAAGGCGCGTGAAGCTGTGGATGAGCAGGCCGGCTCCGGCTAGTAGCGCAAGCGCAGCGGCAACTTCGAGCGTGACCAGTGCGGCGCGCAGGCGATGGCTTCCCCTCGTGAGACTGCGCCCAGCCTGACGCAGCGCATCGTTCAAATCGCTACTCAGCGCGTTCCAGGCAGGCGGCAGCCCCGCCGCGAGCGTGCAGAGAAGAACCACAACCGCGGTGAAGAAGAGCGCGCGCCAATCGAGATGGAGCGCTCCGGGCAGTAATCCTGGCGGCGCGACGGCAGTAAGAGCACGGACGCCCCACCACGCAAGCAGCCATCCGGCGGCGCCGCCCGCAACCGCCAGCGCAAATCCTTCGGCGAGCAACTGGCGCAGGATGCGGTATCGCGAGGCGCCGAGCGCAGCGCGTAACGCGACATCCTTACGACGCGCGGCGGCGCGCGCCAACACCAGACTCGCCACATTGGCGCATGCCATCAACAGGACGAAGCCCACAGCGCCCAATAGCAACAGGGCTGTGAGACGATGCGCGCCGGAGAGGCGTACCGCGAGTGGCAGCGCAACCATCGAGACGTCATTGTTCGAGGCGGTGTATTCGCGCCGCAACGACTCTCCGATGCCGCGGATCTCGGCGGTGGCGGCCGCGGCGTTTTCGCCGGGCTTAAGACGCCCGATCACCTTGAGAAAACGCACGCCGCGCGGCGTGCCGATGAGCTGGTTATCCGAGAGTGGCATCCAGGCGGCGATTTCGGACGTTGTCCCGGCGAGCGGGGCGCCAAGATATCGGAAATCGCGCGGCAAGACGCCAATCACTGTAAAAGGGCCGCCATTAAGAGTGATGGCGCTGCCGACAATGTCGCGCCGCGCGCCGAAACGACGCTCCCATAGGGCGTGCGAGAGTACCGCGACGGGCTTTCCACGCAAGCCGGTATCTTCCTGCGCGGTAAACGTCCGGCCCAACTCCGCCTGCGCGCCGAGCATCGGAAAGAAGCTTGCCGACACATACAGCGTTTCCAATCGCTCTGCTGGGCTCGCTCCGGTGAGAACGTCGCTCCAGACGGGGCTGATCGCCGCAATAGCGGAGAACGAATGGGCACGGGCGCGCAGATCGAAGAAATCGAGTGCGGCGGTCCACGGCTCGATTTCACGCTGCTGGGGCCAATTGGTCTCGATTGACATGAGCCGGTCCGGTTCGGGATACGGCAATCCGCGCAGCGCAAGCGCGTCGGCCATGGTGAAGATGGCGGTGTTGCCGCCGATGCCAAACGCCAGCGTCGCAATCGCAATAGCCGCGAAGCCGGGATTGATGCGGAAGAATCGAAGGGCTTGGCGCAGATCCTGCGCGCCGCCCGTCAAGGCGCCGGAGCGGTGTTTCGATTCCGCGATGTCACGCGAAAGGCTACGCCAATCGGCGAAGCGCGTTTCGGCCCACAGGGCGGCCTCTGCCTCACTTTTGCCCCCGCCGAGTGCTTCGACGTATGCCTGTTCGAGATGCTGTGTCAGTTCGACTTGAACGTCAACGGCAGCCGTAGGGAGGCGCTCCTCCACGAATTTGCGCCAGTCGCGCACGATGGGATCAGGCATGGTGGAACCTCGTAAGTCCGTTCAACGCTTCGACAAACTCGCGCCAATCGCGGCGATGCGCGGTCAGCGCTTTGCGCCCGGCGGGCGTCAAACGATAGAAGCGGCGGCGGCGCTCCCCGGCCTTTTCGATCCATTTGCCTTCGACCAGCCGCTTCCGCTCCAGGCGGTAGAGCATGGGGTAAAGCGAGGCTACGTGGAACTGCAGTTTGCCGGTGGATTCGCTCTCCACCAGCTTGGCCAGCTCATAGCCGTGGCGGGCCCGGTCTTCAAGCAGAGCCAGCAGGATCATCTCAGTGGTATCCGGGTTCGCCATATGTATCGAGTATACATATGGACGCTGCAGATATGAACTGGTTAGCCGCCTCCATGCCAAAATGGGACTTCCTAATGCCGCCGCTCGATCCGCTGCGTTCCTTCTTGCCGATAACCAATCCGCTGGGCTTCGGCGCGAGCGATTTCTTCGAGCTGGGCCTGGCCGTGCTGCTGGTCTGTTTCGCGCTTACCTCGCGGCGGTTCCTGGAACCGTGGGCACGGCGGTTCGCGGAACGCCCGGTGTGGTGCATGCTGCTGCTTGCCGCGGCGCCGGTGGCGCTACGGCTGTTACTGCTGCCGAATCATCCCGTGCCGACGCCAGACATTTACGACGAATTTGGACACTTGCTGGTGGCCGATACGCTACGCCATTTCCGGCTGGCAAATCCGCCGCACGCGCTGCCGCAATTCTTCGAAACATTCTTCGTGCTGCAGCGGCCCACCTATAGTTCGATTTATCCCATTGGACAAGGGCTGGTTCTTGCGATCGGCTGGACGCTGTTCGGGACGCCGTGGGCAGGCGTGCTCCTAGCTACCGCGGCGTTCTGCGCGCTCTGCTACTGGATGCTGCGGGCGTGGGTTCTACCGTTGTGGGCGCTGGTAGGCGGCGTGTTAGCGGTGATGGAATTCGGTCCGCTGTGCCAATGGATGAACAGCTATTGGGGCGGCGCGGTGACCGCCTGCGCCGGATGCCTGGTATTCGGCGCGCTTCCACGGTTGAGGGCGCGTCCCACAAAACGCGATGCAGCGCTGCTTGGCCTGGGTTGCGCGATCCACCTGCTGACGCGGCCCTATGAAGCGATATTCTTGTTTGCGGCAGCGGCGCTGTACTTTATGCCCATGCTGCGGCGGTCGATTGAGTTGCGCGCGCTGATGAGAGTTTCGCCGGTGGCTGGGGTCTTGATCGCGGCGGCAATCGGTATTACTCTCGCGCAAAACAAAAAGGTCACGGGGAGTTGGACCACGCTTCCCTACCAACTCAGCCAGTATCAGTACGGCGTGCCGGCCGGCCTCACGTTTCAAACCGACCCCGTGCCTCATGTGCCGCTGACGCCCGAACAGCAAATCGATTACCGCATGCAGCGTTCCTTCCGCGGTGCGAGTGCGGAGACGCTTTCGAGCTACCTGCTGCGCCTGGAATTTCGCGTGCGCTATTACCGCTTCTTTTTCCTGCCCGCCTTGTATCTGGTGTTGCCGCTGTTTCTGGTCTCAATCCGGCAGTGGAAGCTTTTGTGGGTGGCGTTGACGCTCGCGCTCTTCGCGTTGGGTATCAATTTCTTCCCGGCGTATCAGTTGCATTACGCAGCGGCTTGCACATGCCTGATGATTCTAGCGGCGGTGACAGGCTTGCAAAAGCTGGCGGCCGTGCGTCGCGAGGCCACGCGCATCGTTCTTTTTTTGTGCGCGGCGCATTTTCTGTTTTGGTACAGCATGCATCTGTTCGAGAATACGCCCATCGCGCGCGCCGCGCTGCCGTTTGAGACTTGGGATGCGATCAACCACCAGAATCCGCAGCGGCGGATTTACGTGAATCGCGAACTGGCTAAGATACCGGGCGACTTACTGGTGTTTGTCCGCTACCAATACCCGCAGCATCCTTTTCAGGATGAGTGGGTTTACAACGCGGCGGATATCGACCGTGCACGCATTGTCTGGGCACGCGATCTCGGCGCGGAAGAGGATGCGAAACTCGAGCAGTACTTTCCGCAGCGGAAGGCGATCGTGCTGGAGCCGGACGAGCGGCCGCCGTCCATTGAAATCGAGTCGCCTAGCGGCCGATGACGACGCCGACGGCCGCCGGTTCGAGCTCTAGCCGCTCGATGCGATGGCCTAACTCGAATGGCCGGTCGATAGCCGCGTTGGGATACATGGGCAGTAGCAGGTTCTGCACCAGGAAATCCAAAGTTCTGCCATCGATCTCAACGCCGGAGACTTCCACGCGCTGCACTTCGACGGTCGCATGGCCTTTCGACGACAAGACGCGCGCCGTAACTTTTACCGGACGCTCGCCATCCAGCAGCTTCGACATCAGCCACCCTGGAGGATGGCCCTGCGCGCGGCGTACCTTGCCGAAATCGATCAATGCGGAGCCAGTCGCCACTCCTGGGCTGACGATTTGCAGCGCGGTGTTGCGCACGCCCGGAGGAACCTCGTGCGCGACGTAGGCATTCAATTCGCGGGGTGAGAGCGTCACTTTGGCGCCGGGACGTAAACTGTTGCTATCGATCAGGTCCAGCTTTCGCTTAGCGGAACCGTAATCGTCCGCCGAGGCGAATGCCAATGCTGTGAGCGAAGCCGCAATGAAACAGACCTTCACTCTTTCCTAGACGTTCCGGCGGCGCTGGCAGTTTCCCGTATGACCGATCACGACAGTGGTCTCCACCGAAGGGCTACGGGGCCTGTATCAGGTTGACGTCGATGCGAATGACGGGATTGAGCTGACAGAAGGCCAAGATAGAAACAGGGTCGCTATCGGGGCCAGCCGGAACATCAATTGAATGCTCGATCTGCCGGACGCAGGCGGCCACCGCCGGTGAGCGTTGCAGTCGGGGATTATCCCGGTATAGACCGGGAATCCGTTCGTTTATTCACAAACGGCGCGCCTGGCCGCAATATCGTTTAACCGCGCAATTCATCCGAATGGATGTGCCGAAAGAGTAATATTCTCTTCACGAGAAATATCTTGAAAATATATTTCCGTGAGGTGTAGTTATCTCCTGACATTCGAGGTCGCGCGGGCGAATGGCGCAGAGAACTAACCCCGGTTATCCTTGCACGAATTACTCTTAGCGCAAATGGCGTAAGAGTGGCGCGTTTTGTCTTGGGACTTGTTAGGAGATAAGAGTGCCAGTTGATGAGCCGCGGGCCTCGCTCGGGAACGCCGGGCAGAAGCCCGGCGGCAAGGCAGAAGCCTCGGCCCCCAAAGAATTATTCGGATCGGTGAACGGTTATTAACGGACAGTGCCTTAGTCAGCCGTTTGTTCGGGGCCATCGGCGGACTCTCTCAACTTTCCGCCACCAAGCCGCCGCGGACCACTACGGATGCGGGGCGTTTGCAGGCTTTGCCATAGCGTGTAATTTCCCTTTCATGGAGATGAAACGGTACGCGGTTGAATTACACGATAAAGCGAGTCAGGCCGGCTGGCAGCAGTGGCGGGCCGCGATCAATGCCGTCACGCGCGCAGCTTAATGCCACCGATGAAGCGATCGAAAAAATCCGCAAAGAGCTCAGCGGCGATCTCCACGTCGAAGAGATCGCCGACAGAGAGCCGCAAGGCTGAAACGACGAAAGGAGCACTCATGGAACAATCACCGCCGGAAGAAAAACCGGACCAACCGGAGAAACCTGGCGAACCGGAGAAATCTGAGCAACCGGAGAAACCAGCGAAACCCAAGGTTGACTACGGCTTCTCCTCCAAACTGGTGGACGATCCCTCAAAACCGCCCGCGCTCACAATGATCACGGGAATCCGAGGCGAATCTACCGAGCCCGAACATACCCGTGTCTATCTCACGCCCGATCTCAGTTCGTATGTAGAGATTCCCGACGAAGCTATCAAGCATTCCCAAAAGGTTTCCAACGATCCGTTCGATACCGAATACCTTTGGATTTCCCGGGACGCGAAGGTCGCTTCCCAGCAAACACAAGGAGAAGCTATGTTCCCAACCCAAACGATGCCACAAACGCTGCCGCCCCTCTGTCCGGGAGTAACACCCGCGGGCGCCGCGCCGCAACAACCAATCATTCAACCGACAACGACTGTGTTGCTATCGCATCCGCCGCACTGTCCAACCGTGTTTCCGCAGTGCCATCCCAGCCTGCCGCCACTATGCCATCCTACGCTGCCGCCGCACTGCCTGCCACCGACGCTACCCGTCGTTTGTTTCCATACGCCGGTGATGGTCTGCTTTCCGACGATTCCGCCAGTGAATCCGACCGTTCAGACCACCCCGCAAGCAGAGGCCGGCGCGGCGCCGCAAGCTGCGGCGGCGCAGGCTATCCAACCGACAACGACGGTGTTGTTGTCTCATCCTCCGCACTGCCCAACAGTGTATCCGCAGTGCCACCCCTCGCTGCCGCCGCTGTGCCATCCCACGGTGAATCCTCTGTGCGTGCCGCCCACTCTACCCGGCATTTGCTTCCATACGGAAATAGCGGTCTGCCTGCCGACCATCCCGCAGACTATTGCACCGACCATTCAGACCACTACGCCGGTCGCAGCCGCGCCTCAGGCCGCCGCAGCTCCGGCTGCCGCGCCACAAGCCGCCGCGGCTCCGCAGGCTATTCAACCGACGCCGACGGCGCTGCTTTCGCATCCGCCGAACTGCCCAACCGTGTTTCCGCAGTGTCATCCTTCGCTGCCGCCGTTGTGCCATCCCACGCTGCCGCCAATGTGTCCGCCGCCCACCTATCCGCCGCACTGCCTGCCCCCGACGCTGCCCATCGTTTGCTTCCATACGCAAACCGCGGTGTGCCTGCCGACCATACCGCAAACGATTCAGACAACGGTCCAGACCACTACGCCGGTTGCTGCCGCGCCTCAGGCCGCCGCAGCTCCGGCTGCCGCTCCGCAAGCCGCCGCCGCTCCGCAGGCCATCCAACCCACGCCAACGGCGCTGCTATCGCATCCGCCGAACTGCCCAACCGTGCTGCCGCACTGCCATCCCTCGATGCCGCCGGTGTGCCACATTACTATAGCGACGGTTTGCACCATACCGGCGCTTTGCTTCCACACGCAAACGCCGATCTGTCTGCAGACCATGCCTCCGCAGACGATCCATCAAACCACTCCGGCAACTATCCAGACCGGGACGCCGGTTGAAGCGCAACAGGCGGCAGCCGCTCCGCAAGCCGCGGCCCCCCAAGCGATCCAACCAACGCCGACGGCGCTGCTATCGCATCCGCCGCACTGCCCAACCGTGTTCCCGCAGTGCCATCCTTCGCTGCCACCTCTGTGCCACCCGTCTTTGCCGCCGGTGTGCCACCCCACGCTAGCGACGGTTTGCACGCTTCCGGCGCTTTGCTTCCACACGCAAACGCCAATCTGCGTGCCGACCATTCATCAAACGACTCCGGCCACCATCCAGACCGGAACGCCGGTCGCCGGGTAGCGCAGGCTGCTCGACGTTCGCTCATTGGGCGGCTGCCACACGGCAGCCGCTCGCTTTCGGGTTCCAAAGGACGTTATGTATCTGACTGCTTCGAATCTTCCGCATTACCTGATCTCTCGCGGGCTTATAACCACTCAATCGGTGGTAAGCGGCGACTTTGTGCTCATCGAAACCGGCAGGCGAAACCGCAATTTCAAAGTGCTGCGGGGCTCCGGCCCCGGTCTCTTCGTAAAGCAGATCAAGAGTTCCGAACCTCAAGCCATCGCCACCATCGAACGCGAAGGACTCTTCTACACGCGGTTGCGGTCCGACCCTGCGTCTTCGCACCTGCGCGCCATCACTCCCGAATTCGTCGATTACGACGCGCGCCGCCACGCGCTGATCGTCCATCTTCTGGATGGCTACGAGAGCATCGCCGAATTTCACCGGCGCATCGGAGGTGTTTCAATTCAAGCCGCCGCGCTGCTTGGCGATTGCCTTGCCCGCTACCACGCATCCGCGCAAAGCATCCGTCCCGATTTGGTGGACCGAAAGCTGTTTCCGTGCGATGTTCCGTGGGTTATGAACCTGCGCGACGCCGGGTACGCCGTCCTGCACCATTACGGCCCGGTGGGAACACAACTTGCCACCGCCTTGCAGCAGTTCCCGGGATTCCCTGAACGACTCTCCACGCTCCGCGCGCTCTGGCAGATCGATAGCCTCACTCATGGAGACATGAAGTGGGATAACTGCATGCTTCCTGTGGGTACGGGCGCCGAAACCGACGGGCCCAAGGACCTGCGCATCATCGATTGGGAGTTACTTGACCTGGGCGATGGCGCATGGGATGTGTCCACCATTCTGAAGGAATTCGTAATGGCGTGGCTGCTCGCCAACTCGAACCTTCCCGCGTTCGCGCTGCCGGGCAGCGTACCATTGGAGGCAATGCAGAGCGCCGTACGAAGCTTCTGGAACGCTTATGTCGCGAGACGCGGTTTCGATGGGGCGGCCCGCGCAGTCTATCTCGATCGCTCCATCCGCTTCTGCTCCGCGCGAATGACCGTTGCGGTACTCGAGTATCTCTACTCCGCTCCTCAGATGACCACTCTGATGATGGCCATGCTGCAGCTTGCTTCGAGCATTCTCGAGGCGCCCGAAACTGCGCGCACCAACCTGTTCGGATTGGGGGTGGCCGCATGACCATCCGCGACGAACTGGCGCCCGCCTTGCAAGCCTTGGCGATCCATTCCTGGAACAGCTTTTCTTTCGCCGGTGGCCAACCCTTAGCCGTGCCTCCAGCTGTGCCGCAAGCACCTGGCGCTGTGCAGACAACCCCACAGTGGTCTCTCGCGGCCGGAATTCAGGCCACGCTGTACAACGAATGCTACGTCAAGCGGTTTCCGCGCCGCGTACCGGCAGACGACGGCGTAACGCCGAGTGAGACGCCCTTCGCACAGTCGCTTTCCAACAACAACCTGACGCAGAATCGATGGGACCTCAATTGGCGCATTTACGCACTGGGCGCCAACGGACAATTGTTTCTGCAAAAGGGGGAGTTCCAGCGTTCGGCGATGCCCGGCGAATACATATCGCAAGGCGCGCCGCTCCAACCAGGCGCGCAAGTCGATCTGTGGATCAGAAGGGAATCGTTCCAGGCGCAGCTTGGCTTTTACTTCGTGTATAGCGAAACGCCCACCGACACCTGGGACGAGTTCGAGTTGCTTCGCTACTATTTTCACGCCACGGCGAAATCGGCCCCGGCATTGCTCCGCTATTGGACTACCGAGCTGAACCGTTTTCGCGTCCCCTTCCGGCTCAAGACGCTGAGCGAGGCTGCAGGCTATACCCGCACCGACGCCATGGTGCTCTATTTCGCGCGGCGGTATCATCCGCTGGCCGCACGCCTAGCGTTGCAAATGCCGGCAGATGTCGCCGCTGGACTCCGCCCTGAAACGCCGCTGTTTGCGCGCACGCTGCGGCCCGGCGTCGGCATTGCGGAGGACCCCAATACAGGCGAAAGCTTCGGCATGCACCGGTGCCGGCTCACCGCGGAGGGCATACTTGATGCCTGGGCGACCGGACTGCAAACCGTGGATGCCCGCTTGCGGGCCATCGAGGCCCGCTTCCGCGCAGCCCAACTCAATCTGGACCGGCCGCATCTTTCACCCGGATCTTCCGATCTGGAAGATGTTCCGGAGGAAGTCGATTTCAACTTATGAGCCAACCGCAATTTCTGGAAGTCGCCGATTCCATCGGCCGGGTGCTTTGCCGCGATGCCCTATGGTCGGGGAATGAATGCAACTGGCTGGGCTGGGGAATGCATCCCGATGCCGGCGCGTGGCGCCTGGCGAGCAAGGCGCAGCCTCCCACGCTTTATGACGGCACGGCGGGCATCGGCCTGTTTTTGGCGCGTCTCTTTCAATTCACCGGTGACGCCCGGTTGAAGCCCACTATCGCGGGCGCCATCAACCGTTCTATCGCAGGCGCCGCCGATATCCCGGCTGCCGCGCGTCCCAGCCTCTATGGCGGAACGGTGGGAATCGCGCTCGTGTGCTTAGAGGTTGGCCGCGTAATGGGCAGCCAAAAGCTGATTGACTGGGGACTCGGCCAACTGACCAGTCTGCGCGAAGAGCGGCCGGACGCGGCGGCGTTGGATCTAGTCGGAGGCAGCGCTGGGACCGTGCAAGCACTTTCCTATGCCAGTCGCCGTTTCGGCCGAAGCGAGCTCACCGAGACCGCGCACGCGTACGCAACCGCTATTGCCCGCCAAGCCGAGAAATCCGACGATGGAGTCTCCTGGAACACGATGCCGGGCCAGAGTTCGCATAACCTTTTGGGATATGCGCACGGAGCCGCGGGCATCGGCTGCGCGCTCTTCGATATCGGCGCGCTGGCGGACGATTCCGGCTTGATCGGAACGGCGCGCGAAGCCTTCCGCTATGAGCGCGCTCATTACCGCGAAGCGAATTCGAATTGGCCGGACTACCGGCTGGTTGAGCCCGGAGCGCCCGCGGCCGAGCCTTCGTTCATGATGGCGTGGTGCCACGGCGCTCCGGGCATTGGGCTATCGCGCCTACGTGCCTGGGAACTCCTGCCAGGGGACGCTCCGGTAGCGGGCGACCTCGAGCGTTCCTTGCAAGCGACGGTAAACTCTTTCGCGACGCCTATGATCCCGGGACAAGGCAACTTTTGTCTGTGTCACGGCGCAGCCGGCAACGCCGAGTTGCTCATCGAGAGCGCGGAAGTGTTGGCGCATCCCGAATATCGGGAGGCCGCCCGCACCGTGGGGATGAACGGCATCGAGATGTTCCACGCGCAGGGACTCCCTTGGCCCTGCGGCGTAATGGGCGGCGGCGAGACTCCAAACCTGATGCTCGGCCTCGCCGGAATCGGCTACTTTTATCTGCGCTTGCACGACGCGGTAAGCGCGCCATCGGTGCTGCTGTTGCGCGCGGGCCGTTTCGTCGATTGAGAAGTATCGATACGGAACCGATACGCGCGCCGAACTATCCCGCGTGGCTTGTGAGCGCCCTCAGCCCCCGACTAGTACCGTAAACTCACCCAACACGATCGCGCCGCCATGAGCCGTCATGTCGCCGATGCGCGCCTGCGGCATGGACATGGTGAGCACCGTAAAAGAACCGAGCACAATGACGTCGGGCGGGCCGACACAGGTAGCCATATCGCTGATGCGGGCGGCGGGCAGGCCGCCAATCAAGACAGTGGGCGCGCCGGGACCGACAATGGGGCCGCCGACGTGAGGCACCAGAACGGTCACCATGGGGCAAACATGCATGTCGGTCAAACGTGCAGCGGGCATTCCCATATTATTTTGGCTCCCACAATTTGATTTTGACGGTGACTTCCAAACCTTGCGCCAGGAAGTTATTGAATTTCTCGGGGGCTTTCGCCGGCTCGTTGGCCACGGCGGCGAAGATGACGGCGCCGCTCACTGCCTTGGCGGTGAGATATTCGCCGGGAGGAACCGCGGGCGCATGCGCGGGCGCAAGGCTTCCGCCGCTGAAGAATGCGGCTAGGGCGGCGCAGCCCGCGGGGGTTCCCAAATCGGCCGCCTTGCCCGCTTCATGCGCCGCGCGGCGGTTCTCTTCCGTGGGCTGCGCGATCCACGCCTCAGTGGCCGCAAGGGCGGCCCTGATTAACGGCGGCGGGTTGGCGCCGGCGGACCGGCGCGCGGATATCCACCCCCACCAGACCGCTTCGCGCTTCGGAAGCGCGTGCGCCAGGAAGCGCACCGCGTCCGGGAAGAGCTGGTTGTCCGCCAGTAGCCGCACGTATTCGCGCGGATGGTAATCCGGCTTCAGCAGCGCCATGGCTTTGTCGCCGAGCTCGGCCACCGCGGCGATGGCTTCGGTAGCTGTGACGGTCTGCGCGGCCTCGCTCATACTAGTTAATCATCGTGATTGCGCCCTTAATCTGCATAAGCGCGCTGGCTTGGCTCTGAATCATCAGTGCCTGTTCCTGCAATTCAATTTGGGCATTAACCTTGATCATCATGCCGTTGATGGTAACGCCCATCTGATCGATTTTGATGGAACTGGAGCCCACCGTAAGGGTAATCGACTGCATTGCAGTCATGTCGATCTTACCGAGATCGACGTTGGTGCTCTGGTTGCCCATGTTGAGCTCGGTCGATTGATTGCCCATCTTGAGCGTGGTCGACTGGTTGCCCTGATCGAGGGTATTGGTCTGGTTGCCTTGGGTGATTTCCAGCGTCTGGTTGCCGGTGATGGTGATGGTCTCTTTGCCTTTCACCGTCTTGGTCTCGTCCACGTCGATGGTGGTGGTCCGATTGTTCTTCACCTCTCGCGTTTCATCGTGGTCAATGGTGGTCGATGCGGTCGTGGCCCACCGTCTGCGTATCGTCGTGCTCCACTTCGTGGAACTGGTCTTTTTCGGCGTGGATGCGCAGAACTTCGCTGCCCATCTTGTCCTCGAAAAAGATCTCGTTATAGTTGGATGCGCCGCCGCTCTTTGAACTGCGGCTCTTGATGCCGCTCTGCGTCTTATTGTCGGGCAGCGTGTAGGGCGGCATGTTGTCCGCGTTGTAAACGCTGCCGACGATGATGGGCTGGTCGGGATCGCCTTCAATGAAAGCCGACAATCACCTCCTGCCCGATCCGCGGAATGTGTATCGTGCCCCATTGAGTGCCCGCCCAGGGAGTGGCCACGCGCAGCCAGCAGGAGCTGTTGACGTCGTTCGTGCCTACGCGGTCCCAATGAAACTGCACCTTGACGCGGCTGTATTTATCCGTGAAAATCTCTTCGCCGGAAGGCCCCACCACGATGGCCGTTTGCGGGCCGTGTACGACAGGCGTGGGCGTAGTGCGCGGCGGGCGGTACGGCAGGGCGTTAGGGATGGCGCGGAAAGAGTTGGTGTAGCGAAAGGGCTCGGTATCGGCGCCAATGGATTGATGCGCGTCATGATCCACCGCGAGCAGCGTGAATTCGCCGTTGTCCGAAAAATGGTTCGTCAGATTGAACGTGAAACCGGGCGTGAAGCCGGGATGCAGACTCTGGCCGATGATGCTCATCGCCCTGGCCGTTTCCTCCTCCATGCGAATTTTCATGACCCGGTCGTTGTCCGTAAAAATCTTGGAAAGGTTGGCGGCCTGGTCGCGCGCCCGATTTATCGATGCCGTCGTAAGTCTTACTGTAACCACCTGGGTAGTCGTAAAGCTCATAGGAATCGTTGCCGGCTACTTTGAGCTTGTGGCTTACTGTTCCGGCCTGCACCGTATCTTGCACCTGCGCGGTCGTCTCGAAATTCTTGTCCGGCATTTGGAAATGGAAGTCCCAAAGCGTGCCCTTGCCGGAACGTAGGTCCTGCGCCTTCTCCCATGCGAGAATGCGGTCCTCGTTGTAGCCGCCGCCGCGGCCGGTTTCGTAGGTCACATCGGGTTGAAACGCGATCGCGGTGAATGCCTGCGGCGTATTGCCCAAGGTGAGAGTGTGGCCGCTGGAGGTGTGCTTGAAGAAATAAAAAATACCTTCTTCTTCCATCAGACGGCTGGCGAAGTTGAAATCGGTCTCGCGGTATTGCACGCAGTACTCGCGGGGGTCGAACGTTCCGCTAACACCGCTGTAATCCACGTCGAGACCCGCGAATAAGATCTTGAGAATATCGATCACGCTCTTCTGCTGAAATATGCAGCTCTTGGCGTTGCGGCTCAACTTCCACAGATTGGGCGCGATCTCCAAGCGGTAATAGGTGAACATTTCTTCGCGTATACCCTGCGTGAAACCGATCACCAAGCCGTTGAAGTAACGGTCACCACCCTGTTTACCCTCGATGGTGACCGTCACCGTCTGGCCGAGGAGGTTCTCGAACTTGATGGGATCGGCCTCCTCGGTGACGGCGTCGACCTGGAAACGGAACAGCTCGGAAACAGCCTCCCGTCCCCGAAAATTGGACACCAGCAGTTTATACTGCCCTAGCGGCGTCGTGAATTGAATGGGCCGTTGGTCATCTTGAAATGGCATACAAAGCCTCCGATTTTGTTTTTATTGTGACCTTTAGCTCTAACTTTGCTGGGACCCTTAACTATAAATGAACGAGCCGTCTTCGCCGATTCCCACATGGATGGCCGCTAGCTTCTGCCGCTCCGCCATGCGGGAAAGTATTTGCCGCGAAACTTCCGGCAGCATGGTGTTAGTGAGAATGTTATCGACGTTGCGCGCGCCGCTTTCGACTTCGGTGCAGCGCCGCGCCACTTCCTCTATCAGCGCCTCTTCGTGAGTAAGCGCGATCTTGTGAGTTTCCATCAGCCGGCGCTGGATCTTGCCGACTTTGAGCCTGACGATTTGCTTCAGCGCTTCGTCGCGGATGGGGAAATAAGGGATGATTACGAGACGTCCGAGAAAGGCGGGCTTGAAGATCTTGTCCAGTTCGGGCTTGAGCGCTTTCACCAGGCCTTGGTCGCTGGGCATGGTTTCCGGATCGGCGGTAAGCTTCATCAAGGTCTCGGTGCCGGCGTTCGAGGTGAGAATGATAATGGTGTTCTTGAAATCGATCGAGCGGCCTTCACCGTCTTCCATGTTGCCTTTGTCGAAGACCTGGAAGAACAGCTCCAGAACGTCGGGATGGGCCTTTTCCACCTCGTCGAGCAGCACCACGGAGTACGGTTTCCGCCGCACGGCCTCGGTGAGCACGCCGCCTTCGCCGTAGCCGACGTATCCGGGAGGCGAGCCCTTAAGAGTCGAAACCGTATGCGCTTCCTGGAACTCCGACATGTTAATCGTGATGAGGTTCCTCTCGCCGCCGTACAGCATGTCAGCCAGGGTAAGCGCCGTCTCGGTCTTTCCGACGCCGCTGGGTCCAACCAGCATGAATACGCCAATCGGCTTCGATGGATCTTCCAGGCTGGCCTTCGAAGTCCGAATGCGTTCGCTGATCATGTGCAGCGCATGATCCTGCCCGATGACGCGCTTGCCGAGATGCGATTCGAGCGCGAGAACGGTTTCCACTTCGTCCTTGAGCATCTTGCCGATGGGGATTCCGGTCCAGCCAGAGACAACGTCGCCGACAATGTGCGCGTCGACGCAAATCCGCATCAGCGGCGATTCGCCCTGGTGCGCGTCAAGCTCGGCGTTCAGTTTGACCAGTTCGGCCCGCAGCTCCTCCGGATTATCCGGCAGTTGCGCCGCCGGCGCGGGCGCTGTCGCGGCAGCGGACGATTCGGGAGCAGGCGCGGCTGTCGCGGCCTGAGCCTGCGCCGCCTGCGCAGCCGGTTGCGGCTCGCCCTCAAGCTTGGCGCGCACGGCGCGGACGCGAGCGACCAGGTCGCGCTCCTTTTCCCATCGCGCGCTCAATTCGCTGTGGCGCGCTTCCGCGGCGGCCTTCTGCTTGGCGACGGCCGCGATTCGCTCTGAATGATCGGCGCCCAGGGCGCCTTCGCGTTCCAGCACGCGTAACTGCACCGTGCAATCGTCGATTTCGCGCTGCACGTCTTCGATGGCGGGAGGTATGGTGCTCTGGCTGAGCGAGAGGCGAGCGCAGGCGGTATCGAGCACGCTCACCGCCTTGTCGGGCAACTGCCGGTCGGGTAGATAGCGGTGCGAAAGCTTCACGGCCGCGTTCAGTCCTTCGTCGAGAATGCGCACCGTATGGTGCTTCTCGAGCATGGGAACCACGCCGCGCATCATGATCCGGCACTTCTTTTCGTCGGGCTCTTCCACCTTGATTACCTGGAAACGGCGGGCAAGAGCGGGGTCCTTTTCGAAATATTTTTTGTACTCGGACCAGGTGGTGGCGGCAATGGTGCGCAATTCGCCGCGCGCGAGCGCCGGCTTCAACAGATTGGCGGCGTCGCCCTGTCCCGCCGCTCCTCCGGCCCCGATCATCGTGTGTGCTTCGTCGATGAAGAGAATGATGGGGCTAGGCGAGTTCTTCACTTCTTCGATCAAGCCTTTCAATCGATTTTCGAATTCGCCCTTGATGCCCGCTCCGGCCTGCAACAGCGCGAGATCGAGCGTGCGCAGAGTGACGTTGCGCAAGGGCGGCGGCACGTCGCCATTGACGATGCGCATGGCGAAGCCTTCCACCACCGCGGTCTTGCCGACGCCCGCCTCGCCGGTGAGGATCGGGTTGTTCTGGCGGCGGCGGGTAAGGATATCGACGATCTGCCGGATCTCGAAATCGCGGCCCAGCACGGCGTCGATCTTGCCTTTCCTGGCGTTCTCCGTGAGGTTGACCGTGAACTGATCGAGATTGGGCGTCTTGCCGCCCGCTTTGGGCGCGCCCGTGGAACCGGGCGCAGCGCCGGCCGCGGCAGGCTGAACCGAGCGCTCGAATGAATCCTCCATGATGGCGGGCAACTGCTTGCGCAGAGCGTCCGCCTCAACCTTTTGCAGCTCTTTGCTAATGTCGCGCACAATACGCGAAAGTTCCTCGTCGGCAACCAGGGCCAACGCGCAAAAGCCGGTGCGGACTTGTCCCGCGCCGAATTCGAGCGAGCCTATGGTCCAACCCTCGGTGAGCATGCGGTGCAGCGAAGGGCTGAAGGAAGGCGTCCGGGCATTGCCCGTCTTCAGTTTGTCGAGGCTGCGTGAGAGCTCTCCGGCAAGGCGGGCTTTATCCACGCCGAAATGTTTGAGGATGAGCGCGAAATCGGAATCGGCGGCATCCATCAACTTGACGAGAAAGTGCTCGATCTCGACGTCGTAATGAGTGCGCGCGAGGCACAGCCCCGCGGCGTCTTCGAGCGCTTTGCGCGTAGTGTCGTTCAGCTTCGATACGATAGCTTTTAAACTTACCGGCATTGATTCAAATCTCCCCATTCACCGCGGAGACGCAGAGGCGCGGAGAACACACTTGACTAGTCTCTCCGTATCCCGGCGTCTCCGCAATGAAATATTTGCTTCTCATAATTCCAAAATCGTTTCGCCCGGATCCCGCTCGAACTCAGCCGATTTTACCCAACTTGTCCAACCCAGTTGGGGACCCTTGGCCTTCAATTCGCAGCGCGGCACCTCGGTGCGCTTCAGAATCAACTGCAACTCCATATCGTACTCGTTCCCGGCGAAGAAGCCGGCAATCGCCCGGATGCGCCGGAGGGCTTCGCCGCCCGCGGGAACGTCCCCGCCTGCCGGCCCTTCAGGATCGCCGGGAAGAAAATCCTCATACTGATCGAGCGTCATGGGTCCGAGGCGGATACGGATACGCGACTGCTGATCCCAAACCTCATCCCCCACCACCGCGCCGAACCCGAGCCGCTCGGAATACGACGCGCCTTCACCCAGCGAGCACTGCGATTCCTCTTCCACCGGACGCCACACACCCACGAACTGTTCGATCTCGACCGGCACCCTAAAGTAATCGAGCAGGACCTGGCGTAGCGAGACCGCCGAGCGCGGATGCATCGAGAGGAGGCCGCTGTAAAAAAGCAGCGAATCGTCCGGCACGCCCTGGGGCTTAAGGCGCTCTTGCAGGCCGGGGGTAGCGAGGCCGATCAGGGCCAGAATGTGATGAGAGAAGCGGTCGCGCTCGCCGCGCTCATACGGAATGGTGAACCGGTACTTCTCGAACGCCTGGTAGAAGAGCGAAATCGCGCGGTGATTGAAAATATCGAAAAAATCCCGCATCGTCGCGTCGCGCTCGCGCAGGCGATCGTTGACTAGGGCGCTGTAAGGCAGCGGCAACTCACCCTGCGGGCCGGTCAGCCCCATGAAATTCACGCGCATGCGGGCGGGCGAAGAGCTGCGGTCCAGCTCCTGAATTTGACTCGCCGGAAAGGCGATGGCGCTATTGGCGCCGAAGCGCGCCACTTCCTCGTGCGGGTTATTAAAGCGGCCAGCCACCCCGCGGCGCGGATACATGCGCTGCAAAAGCCGTACGGCCTGGAAGAACTCAAACCGGTAAGGTTCCCGGTCGAGCATATCCGCGATAGGCCAGCGCACTACATCAAAATTTTCCTGCCCGCTCGCGGCGGCCATTGGCGGAGTACCTCCTTTCGTTGACGGGTTCGAACGCGAAGCTGACTGAAGCTGTTCATGGAAACGTACATGCCCAGAAACTGCTCAATGACCGACGCGAACAGATAGACGCCTGCGCCGGTAAACTGGTCTTCGTCGAATTCCATTTCCACTTGCGTGCCGCGCGCGAAGGTAATGCCATCTTCGGACACAACGCGCGCGAAGTGGCGGCTGCTGTCGAGCGCGGTGAGGCCCTCGATATGTTTCTCCGAGTACGTGGAGCCGGTGAAGTTATAAAGCCGTAGCAGCTCCTGAAACGCTTCCCGGCCTTCGCCCACCAGCGAGAGATAGTTGAGCGAAAGCTGCGACACCAGGCGCCACAGCGAATCCTTGCCCACCGGCGGACGCAGAGTATCGGTGGGTTTGATGAGCGCGATCACGCGCTTGATGGGCACGGCGCTTTCTACCTCGAAATCGCCCAACTCGTTGCCGAAGGGCAAACGCGAGGGTAGGTCGCGGTTGGTGCAAATGCAGCGAACGGTGAGGGCATCGGCGTCGGGTTCTACCGGGCGGCCGGTAAGATCCACCAGCGAAAGAAAGACCTCGGTTCCTTCGTCGTCGCGCTGGCTCGATTGGCGCCTCGTCGAGTGCCAGAATGAGCGGATCTTGGCGCGGTTCTGCCCGTGCCGAAACGAATAAAACGGCTCGTACTTGATCACCTCGCTCGATTGCGGGTTGGCGCTGATCACTTCGTTAATCTCGAAGATCTCCATCGCGCTCCGCCGGCTGACGTCGGGTACCACCGGATATTCGTAGCTGCGGTGGCTCAATAGAATGGGCTCGGCGGTCTGTGGAAAGAGATTGATGATCGGCGCGCAGCCCAGGCGGAAGGTCTTCGCATTCACGCCGAGTTCGAGCGTCTGGCGGCGGTCGTTGCGTTCAAAGGGCGAGATCAGGAACACGATCTCGACCGTATCGCCGAAACCTGCCGCGCAAACGCGATCGAGCCCCGTCAGGTCGAAGAAGAAAAACTTCTGCGGGAAGCAGAAATACTCCTGCAGCAGTCCGTAACCGATGAAGGAGCGCCGCGGATACGGCAGCATTCCATCCTCTTCGCAGAACCCCGCCGGGCGCAAATCCTCCGGCGAAAGCCAGACCGGCTGCGCCTTCGATTTGGGCGTGGCGTCGCGCGCCACAATCTGAACGCAGTTGTTCGAGAGCAGCTCGTACAACGAGTGAACCAGAGTGCTTTCGCCGCTCAGATAAAACCGCAGCGATGTGAGCGAGAGCTTGGAGAAGACGATGTCTTCCGCGCAGCGCAACGTCAGGCGCGCCGCGGCAACCGCCTCGGACGATTTGAGAGGAGGCTTCAGCCGATCGGGCGTCGTCCATTCCGCCTCCGTCACCGTAACCGGCCAGAATGTAACGTCGTAACACGTGCGGAACTTGCACGGTACGCCGTTGAGCGGGCGCGAGCGCAAAATGGCGCCGCGCTCGAGCTTGAGACCGCTTTCGGGCTTGACCTGCGCTGGGTCGACGAAAAACTCCGCCACCGACATCGAGGGAATCGGCCGCATGTAATGCGGATAAAGAATGCTCAACAGCGCGCCCGTGATCTCCGGGAATTCGTCGTCGATCTTGAGATGGACGCGCGCGGCCAGAAACGCGAAGGCCTCGAGCATTCTTTCCACATGCGGGTCTTCGCACTTATCGGGCTCGATGAGCAGGCGTGAGGCGATCTTAGGATGCCTGCCGGCAAACTCCGTGCCCATCTGGCGCAGGAAGGTCAGCTCGCGTTCGTAGTAAAGCAGCAGATCGTCACGCACCGGGCTCTCCGCCTACCTGATATTCACCGCTCGAAAGTTGAAGCACGGTATCGAAGGTGATCAGTTCGGGCGCCGGGTCCATATCGAGCAAGCCCTCGATCTGGAACCGCAGCACATGTTTGGAGCCCTGCGCCGAATCGAGCGAGACCACCTTAATGCGGCTGATGCGCGGCTCGAAGTGGGCAACGGCCTGCTCAATTATCTTTGTCAGCGACACGCGATCCTTATGGGAGACCCACGACATCGTGGTCACGTCCGTCAAGCCGTAGTTGTACAGCGATTTCTCGAGTTCCTTGAATTCGCTGCCGGCGGGATCGGGCGGCGCCGCGTATTCAACAGCCATTCGAGATCGCGGCGCAAGGAAGATTTCAATTGCCGGATGGAGCGGGCGCGCGAGGGCGGCGGGTCCGACGCGGCCTTCGGATCGTGGTCGATCAGGCGGTCGAGAAACGACAGAGAAACGGTCTGTTCCGGCTCCCAGCGAGGCATACGTTATTTCGCGACGTTCATGGCCTGCAAAGGATCCAGGCGGCAAATCCACGAATAAAGCTTTTGGCGTTCTTCGGTGGAAACGTCCTGAGCCAGGCACTTGTAGAGCAGAGCTAATGGGTGCGCCACCATTTCGGGCGTCTCCCAATCTTCGAGCTTGCGGCGTTCGATCTCTCCCGCCAGATCCTGCAAAATGGGGAAGGCGATGGTTTGATGTCCGGTAGCAACGCAGATCTGCGCCAGTTGCGACTTGCGCTGGAAGCGGCCGCGGCCGGAGCGCTCCTGCGTCATCTCCCGCATCAGTAGCTCGATTCCCTCCTGCGGCCTTCCCTTCTTTACAGCCAGCTGTGCGATCTCGAAAACATCCGGGGCGCCGGGCTCTCCATTGGATGAGGCGCGTACCGGAGCGATTACCGGCTCGGGCGGCGGAGGAGGCGGGGCTGGCGGAGGAGGCGGCGGAATCACTTGTTCCTTGAGCCATTCCATGGTCTCCGCGTTGGCCGTGGGCGTATCGTCCATCAGCGTCATTTCTGTGAGCTTGGGGTAATCCGCCAGCAGCGCGCGAACTCCGGAAACGACTGCCTGCTTCAACTGCTGGTGCGAACCGCCGATCTTTTCGCAGGCGCGTGCGATGTAACGATGGACGTCGAGCCAACCGCGACCGCATTCGGCGGCGGCGGCGGCTTGGGCAGCATCGATCACCTCGGCCCACTTGCTTTCCATCGCCAGCTTTTTGAGATTTTGGCGGACTTCGCCCGATGGCGAAGCCAACAGCGATGGATCGGCGTTGGCGCCCTTGGCGCGCAATTCGCCCCACCGGAAACCGGCCGCTAACAAGTATGGGGCGGGACTGGTCTTGTCCTGCTCGCGCAGGTAACTGGCAACTGCCATGATCCGCGAGACGGCGTCCTCCACATTAGCCGGCTGAGCCACAATTCCCTGCACGGGCGCTGCAGCCACAGGCGCGGGCGCTACGGCGGCGGCTGCGCCACCGCTGGGCGCGGCTACAGGAGTTGGTGGCGGAGGCGGTGGAGGCGGTGGAGGCGGCGCTGCGGCCACCGCAGCAGCAGCTTCCGCTGCCTTCGCGGCGGCCTCCGCGGCCACCTCGGCGGCGGCGATCTCTTCCGGAGAGGGCGGAGGAGGCGCATCCGGCTCCTTCTCGCGCTTCTTCTGCAATAGAATATGAGTGGTCTGACGGACTTCATCCAGCGCATTGCGCAGCGAGCCGTAAGTTGGGCTGTTGCCGCCGAACTTGGAATCGCCGAATTCGCCCAGTTCGGTTAACGTATCGAGCGTGGCATCGAAGTTGGCTAACAGATCGACATAGAATTTCTTCGGGGTTTCGTCGAAATCCTTATCGAAGACTTCAAGGGTAATCTTGCCGGCTTTAATCGCCGCCTCGCGTTCCTTCTTCTTCTCCGCGTTATTGGCAGACTTTTCGTCGCCGAGCTTTTGCGATTCCTTGTACTGATACCAGTTCAGCCCCTTTTTGGTGATGCCGAGCTGCTTGACCGGAATCTCGAGCCGATCGCCAATCCACTGAAGCGGCATAGCGCGCAGTTCGGCGTCGCCCTCCTCGAGTTCGGGATACAGGTCGTCCCAGAACTTATCCAGCATGGCCTTCGCGAGCTCGAGCACCTCGCGAAAACCGGCCACGCCTTCCCTGCGCAACATGGCTTCCGCCAGCCATGCGACCAGTTGTAAATCTTTGGACTTAGTAGCGAGAGACTCGGAGATCAGCTTAATGACAAGAGGCCAGTCCGCCACTTTGCGCTCGCGGACCCACTCGCCTTGCGCCAGATCGTCATCCTGCCGGCGCGCCTCTTTGATCTTGTCGTATACGGGAGCGTAGCGGAGATTTTCACCTGCCGGCTTAGCCGAGGAAACGGGATTCAGTAAGTCATTGCGCAGAGGCATGGAGTTCGGGAGAAGGTTCGGCGGCGGCGATCTCCAGGCTGCGCACCTCGAGAAGCGGGAAATCCTCGCCGTCCACCAACAGTGTCTTTTGTCCGAACGGGACCGGGTTACCGGGCTCCGGCTCGCTCCAAACCGTGAGGCGGCCCAACCGCACCGCATCGTCGGATTGACGGAAGCTGAATGGCGAAAGCGCCGGAATCAGCACTTCGCCCAACTCCGCCCCCTTAAAAGTCGGCCCGGTCTTCACTAGCGCCGGAATCCACAACAAATCGCGCAATCGTTTCGGCGCCTGCATCTCAACGGAAGCGACATGCGCCAATGGCAGCCAGACATATTGCCCGGCGGCGTATACCTCAAGGCGCGGTCCGATGCGCGGATCGGCGTCCTCGATCTCTTCAAACGGCTGGCCATTAAGAGACCCGCGGATCGGAGGAGAATCCGCGGGCATCACGGGGTAATCGCCCTTTTCGAAAAGGCTGTTTCGGTTCCGTTCAGCATTGAGCGCCGCCCGATAGAGAAGAGAACCAGTGGCGGAATCCACGTTAGCGTCCCCCAGAATATCCAAATGTTTCTCCGCGCGATCGTATTCGCCCGCGAAACACAGGAGTTCGAATAGAAACGTCCGGCGCGCCACGTCCGTAGGGCTATCGCGCAACTCGGCCTGCAACGATTGAATGGCTTCGTTCAGCTTGCCCGCTTGGTATAGTTCTCTCGCCTTCATAGGGATCCGATCTTAAAAAAGGATGGCCGGCTCAGGCTTCCAAAGGTTGCCTAGAAGCCGGCCCTCCGCGTAATTACATCGCCGCGTTCGTGGTCTGATTCCAACCCTTCGGAATCTTGGTACCGAGCGAGCCATCGCCGTTCTGCGGCGTATAGGTCACCATGAGACTCTTGGCGCTGAGCGAAAGGGACTCGGACGGCTTTCCGCCGCCGGCCGCTCCACCCCAGCTGATGCTGTCGACGAATACTTCCGTGAAGTCGTATTGGAAGTAAACCTGGGTCGTCGTGGCGCCCGTCGCCTCACGGCAAATCATCGTCCCTTTGGCGGCGTGGGTGCCGGCGCAGCAGTTGGCGAAAAGATAAGGCGAAGAGATGTCCAGCTGCTTTTGCAAGCTGACACTGGAGAGATCCACTTTGCCTGCGCCCGATCCGGTGCCGAACGCTACCGAACTGGGGTTGGACGCTCCATTGCTAAAGCTGAAGATTTCGATCCAGCCCTCAGCTCCCGATTTCGTCGATTCACCAGTAATTCCATCTATCGTGAGAAAAATTTCAATACCCATCTTATTCCTCCTTAAATCATCCGTTTAGCTTGCAGTTGTCATTTAGCCCGCGCGGTCTCGTGGAGAGAGCGCGCGGACGCTTCGCGAGAAACTATTTACTTTCGGGTAAATCGGCAACGAGCCGCAGCGAAACCGAAAGTTCGTCGAGTTGGAAGTGCGGGCGCAGGAAACAGACGGCGCGATAGGCGCCCGGTTTGCCTGGAATGTCCACAACTTCTACCCTGGCTTCGCGCAACGGGTACTTCGCTTTCATGGCCTGAGTAGCGCTGTCGTCGCCGATCGTATACTGCATGATCCACTTATGCAGGAACTTCTGACAATCGTCGCGCGACATGAAGCTGCCGATCTTATCGCGCATGATCGCCTTCAGATAATGCGCAAAGCGGGACATCGCGAGAATGTACGGCAACTGGGTGGAAAGGCGCGCGTTGGCGTTAGCGGCTTCCTTGTCGTACAGCTTGGCCTTTTGCGCCGACTGCACGCTGAAGAATGCCGCATAATCGGTATCCTTGCAATGCACCAGCGGGATGAAACCGAGATCGGCAAGTTCCTTTTCGCGTCGGTCGGTGATGGGCGATTCGGTGGGGCATTTGAGCGCCACGTCGCCGGAATCGGTCGTGAAGTTGTGCGTCGGCAGGCCTTCCACCAGACCGCCACCCTCCACTCCGCGAATTGCCGCGCACCAACCGTATTCGGCGTGGGCGGCGGTAAGGCGCGTGCCCAGTGAATAGGCCGCATTGCCCCAGAGATACTTGCTGTGGTCAGTTCCGTCCACACCCTCCTCGTAGTTGAAGCCATCAGCCGTAATGCCGCCTTTCCCGTAGGGCAAGCGCATGAGGGTATGCGGCAAACACAGCCCGACATAACGCGAATCCTCGCTCTGCCGGAAGCTCTTCCACTTGGCATATTCGCTGCTATCGAAGATCTTCGCCATATCGCGCGGCGCGTCGATATTGGTGAAGCTGTCCATGTTCATCATCTCCGGCGCGGCTGCGGTGAGGAACGGCGCGTGCGCTGATGCCGCCACCTGCGCCACCTTCTCGAGCAACTCGATATCTTCCGGACCGCGGCCGAACTCGTAATCGCCGACCAGCGCCGAGAAAGGCGCTCCGCCGAATACGCCGAATTCCTCTTCGTACACCTTCTTGAAGAGCGCGCTTTGATCGAATTCGGGAGCGCGCTGCAAATCGCGCAGCAATTCCTTCTTGCTGACGTTAAATACCTTGATTTTTAGCTTGTCGCTGGTTTCGGAGTGATCGAGCATGAACTTCAGCCCGCGCCAGCTCCCTTCCAGCTTCTGGAAGAGGGGATTGTGCATCACCTCGTTCAATTGAAGCGACACCAGATGATCGATCTGCGCGATGCGGGCATTAATCATCGCCTCGGCATCTTTCGATACCGTCATCGCGCCTTCGAGAACTTGGGATACGAACTCCTTGACCAAGTTCTTGCCGCGCTCGCGCGACGCCGGATCGCGGGCCAAACGTCCTTGGTCTACAATCTGGTCGAGCAGACCCGATTCTACTACCTGTTCCGCGGCTTGCGGCGCGGCGGCCGATTTTTGCGATTCACTCATTCGAACCCCCCTTGCCTATTTCGCCACGCAACTTTTCGAGCTTATCCTTGTCGCTTACGGATTCGCGCAGCAGTTCCTCCAGCTTGTCGTTGCCCTGCATCGATCCGCGGAGATCAGAAAGCCGGTCGCGCAGTTCCAGCAACTGGCGAAGCGGGCCGACCTGGCGCGCGACAGCCTCTGGCCCGAAATCGTCCATGCTCTTGAAATTCAAATCGACCTTGAGTTTGGGAGCATCCGGATCTTCGCTGAGCTTGTTTTCCACCGCAAACGCCAGATGCGGCTTCATGTTTTCCAACACCTGATCGAAATTGTCGGGATTGACCTCCACGAATTTTCGTTCCTTCATTTTCTGGAGTGGCTCCGCGGGCATTCCCGTAAAGTCACCCATGACACCCATCACGAAAGGCAGTTCCTTAACCTCGATCGCGCCTCCGGTTTCAACATCGTAGGTGATCTGCACGCGCGGGGGCCGCACGCGATCTATCTTATGTTGTGTGCTTTGTCTTGCCATAAATCCTCCTTCGAGCCACGGATTCTAGTACATTCACGTACAACCCAAATGTGAAGTTTCGTACCTATTGTATTACACGCACGCCGGGCGTTTAATATTGGATTGCAGCATAAGTTAAATTACCACTAGCCTCCGTGAAACGCCATATCGTTTGTTTCAAACTTTTAAAACGCCAGTAGAAACAAGAATTGCCAGCATGCGGGTGAACTCGTCCCGCGTTACGCCGGGGGGTATGCCGCCTTCGGCTTGCCGTTTCTCGCAGCGCTCGCCCCAGGTACGCGTTCCGTCGCATTCCGCCACAATCTCCGCCGCCCAGGCGGGCGTCCTGCCCCTTGAAGCAAACGGACCGGCGGTGCGCAGTTCGAAATCCTCGGCAGCCAATTTGCCATTCCGCACGCGATGATGGACCACCAATTCGCAATGCGCGCCCAACGCCGGGCGCGCATTCCAGAGCATTTCGGTTCCGCCGGGCGCCGCGACTGCAGCTGTCCACTTTAGCAGGAAATCGAGATCGTTTCCGCTGAGAGTTTTGCCCGCGAACGCCCGCGCGGCGACGACCGGCGGCCCAGGCTCCAACTTCCTGCGTATGGCGACCGATCCATAAAGCACCGCGCTGGTCTTCGTCTCCCGATAGAGAATGCGACGGTATTCCTTTTCCTCCCTCGCTATCTTTTGGGCATTCCGGAGGAATTCCACCGGATCTTGAGCCACGTCGCAGACCACCGCAATATCGAATTCGCCTGCGCTCTCGCCGAGCCATCGGCCGATGCGCTGTTCGAAGGCCTCGCCTTCCCGGTCCGTCGCCATCAGCAGCGCATAACAGGTTCCACCTGGCCGCAAGAAGCGCGGCAATCCCTCAACAATACGGCGGAAAATCTGCTCGCCGTCCTTGCCGCCGTCGCGATATGTAATCTTATCGGTCTCCGCGGCGATATACGGAGGCTGGGTCACGATTCGGTCGAACGTCAACCCGCGGACAGGCGCGTATAGATCGCCTTCGACCGTTTCGACGTTGTCGCGCCCGTTCAAGCGGCTGTTGAACTCGGCGAAGTGGACCGCACCGCGCGGTAATATCCGCAGCCCACACCTGGCGCGCGAAACGGGACTGGCGGATTGCAGCGGCGCCGCCGCCGCAGCCCAGGTCGAGCAACGCCTCGCACGGCGTTTCCGGGCAGCCGCGTCACGAAATTGTAGGTATTGTCGAAGAGCGCCGGGTAAACCGCGTCCGCTGCCACTTCGATGGTCTCGCCCGCCGGCGTGCAGAATCGGTCGCTTGCGGCGAGCACATCGAGAAACGGAAATACAATCGCCGGCGCGAAATCCATTTCCGGCGCCTCGGGATCGGCTTCGAGCAGACGGAGCGCGCAAAGCGCCGCTCGCGACTCCACCGAAAGAAACCGCTCACCGTCTCGCGGCGAATATGCAGTCCGTAGCAGAACAACCGAATGAGCACGCCCAGGGCGTCTTCCACCGGCTGCGCGAAGAGTTCCGCAGGCGGCGGCGCATGAAATTGGTAGAGCCGCTCCACGCCCAAACGCGCGCAGAGGTTCTCGTAGGAGTAGCCGTTCGCCTGGAACACCCGGCGCGCCGCCGCGAATTCGGCGGGCCCGCCCGATAGCGGCGGCCTGTCGTAGCGGAGTTCACTGGATTGGCGAAGGCGCCCATCGCCTGAAGAATAACACCGGTCAAAAATTTTTGGGATACCCGCGCTGGAAAAGGGTACTATGGCCTTGAATGGAAGCGCCGCAGCTCGAACTGAAGCGCCGCGTTCGCTCTCGCCAATCGCTAACCGCGCATTGCCGGGTCCCGACTCGAACGCATCGAAATCTGCTACTTTGATTGCAAATGAAGCGACTCCAACCTGTCGTCTGGACGAAGGGTACCTTCCTTAGTCCGCAACACCTGCAAATTCAGGATCGATTCCTGGAGAACGTGCTGCACTTCCAGTTGGAGACTCTTTCGTTCCGTCCCTGGGGATTCCGCTCGCTGCAGATCGACGCCAAGGCGCTCTCCGAGGGTCTGTTCCATATCTCGGCCGCCTCCGGCATTCTGCCCGACGGGCTGCTGTTCGATATCCCCAACTCGGACGGCGCGCCGCGCCCAAAGAGTTGAAAGACTGCTTCGACCCCGATCAACGCACGCTCGATATTCACTTCGCCGTGCCCCAATACCGCGAGCGCGGGCTCAACGTGGCCAACTCGCCGCGGCAGAGCGGCGGCGCCCGCTACACGGCGGAGTACGAGACTGTTCCGCGACGAAAACACCGGCCTTTCCGAAAAGCCAGTGCAGGTGGCGCGCAAAAACTTCCGCTTCCTGACGGAGGGCGAATCGCTAGATGGGTACTCCTCCCTCCGCGTGGCGCGCGTCGTGCGCAGCCAGGCGGAAATCTTCCAACTCGACCCGCACTTCGTGCCTCCGCTGCTCGATTTCAGCGCCAACGATTATTTATCGGCCATCGCGCGCCGGCTGGTCGAAATTCTGAGCGCGCGTTCCAGCGGCATCGCCGGCATGCGCCGGCAGAAGAACCAGAGCGCTCGCCGATTTCACCGCGGCCGACATCGCCAATTTCTGGCTGCTCTACACCATCAACACATCGTTTCCCGTCTTCCGGCACCTGTTCGAAACGCGCGGCGGCCACCCCGAAGCGCTCTATTCCGCGATGCTTTCGCTCGCGGGCGCGCTCACCACCTTTTCCACCGAATATTCACCCGCGCGACCTGCCGTTCTACGACCACGATGAGTCTGGGCGCCTGCTTCACCGATCTCGATGACAAACTTCGCCTGCTACTCGAAACCGTAGTGGCCAGCAACTTCGTCGCGTTGCCGTTGAAACTGGTGCAGCCCTTCATTTACGCGACGTCGATCGATAACGACAAGTATCTGCAGAACACGCGGATGTATCTGGCCGTGGGCGCGGAAAGCAGCCAGGCGGAGATCGTCGGCCGCGTTCCGCAAATCGTGAAGGTCTGCTCCGCAAGCCATATCGACCATCTGGTAAAGAACGCTCTGCCGGGCGCGCCGCTAACTTATGTAGCATCGCCGCCCGAGCGCGATTCCGATGAAGCTGAATTACCAATACTTCAGCATCGGCCAATCGGGCGTGGCGTGGGAGGCGGTGATGCGCGCGCGCAATCTGGCGGCGTATGTGCCCAGCGATCTACCTAATCCACAGTTGGAATTGATTATCCTGTTGCCTCAGGCGGGGTGAAGCAGAGCCGCGATGCGGCAACGTTGGAATCGCGCACTATTGACCTTCGTCCGTTATAGCGACAACCCGAGAATCCGAAGATGTGAGGCAGCCCTTCCGAGCTGCCGCCGGGCTTCTGCCCATAAGCGCTAAGATAAGGCCCCAGGCACACTTTGAGGTTGTTTTGCGACCACCTTCTGTTGGGGTTGACATATATCGGGTTCCCACGCGGTGGGGGCTCAGAATGCGAGGCGAGACTTATCTTAGCGCCTATGGGCTTCTGCCCGGCGCTCCCCGGGTGTAGACACCGCTTGCGAACCACAAAATCGGATGTGTCGGCGTCACTCTATAACGCGAAGCTCAATAATCCCACGAGGGCGGATTCCACGGTTTCCGATGGCGGATGATCTCTTCCACGTTCGCGGCGAAATCCGGATCGAGAGTGGGGGTTTCGCCGGTCTCCTGCTCATGCGCCTTTGCCAGCGCGATGCATTCGGAGATGGTGCGGCGCACGGGAGATACCGCGCGGACCACGGCGACTGGTTGCGCGTTGCGCTCGATGACAATTTCGGAGCCGGCCTCGACGCGCTGCAAAAGGCTCGCCATGTCGCGCACGGCGTCGCCTTCGCTCACATGCAGGACTCGCGGCTCCATACTTGTGATCGTAGAGCTTCCCCACGACGGAAGACCGCGTCGGGCCGGAGCGTTAAGCGGCCCCTCGGCCGGCGTGGATTTCCTGCAAACTCCACACCCGAATCGGATCGCGCAGCCTCGCTGCCACGGCGTCGGCCGCCGCGTGCGCGCCGCTCATCGTCGTAATGCACGGCACGCGGTATTGTATGGCGCTCCGCCGGATGGCCCTCTCGTCGTGGAATGCCGGAGCGCCCGCGGTGGTGTAGACCGCGAGCTGAACCTGTCCGGCCTTCAGCAAATCCACCGCATTGGGACGTCCTTCATTCACCTTGAACACCGTCTTGCAAGCCAGCTTCGCCGCGCGCAGCACGGCGGCGGTTCCGCGCGTGGCGACCAGCGAGAAACCAAGCTCGGCGAAACGCTTCGCGACTTTGACGGCCTCCTGTTTATGCTGATCGTTGACGCTGATGAAGACGGTTCCCTTTTCAGGAAGGCCGCTGCCTGCGCTAATCTGGGCCTTGAGAAAAGCCTCGCCGAAATTTTCTCCCACACCCATCACTTCGCCCGTGGAGCGCATCTCCGGACCGAGCGCCGGGTCCACACCCGGGAATTTGTTGAACGGAAACACCGGCGATTTTACGAACGTCTGCGATACCGCGAGCTTGCCGGTCGAATATCCGTAGTCGGCGAGCTTCTTCCCCCACATCAGCCCCACTGCGATCTTCGGCAGCGCCACGCCCGTCGCCTTGCTGACATACGGCGCCGTGCGCGACGCGCGCGGGTTCACCTCGAGCACATAGACTACGCCGTTTTGGATTGCGTACTGCACGTTCATCAAGCCGATTACGTTGAGCGCCCTGGCGAGGCGCACGGTGTAGTCCTCGATGATCCGCAGCGTGTTTTCGGGAATCGATTGAGGAGGCAGCACGCAGGAGCTATCGCCCGAATGCACGCCCGCTTCTTCGATGTGCTCCATGATACCTGCGATCAGCACATCGCTGCCGTCCGCCAGCGCATCGACATCCACTTCCGTGGCGTCTTCCAGGAAGCGATCCACCAGCACTGGCCGCTCCTGCGAGAACGTCACCGCCTCGCGCATATATTGCCGCACCATCTCTTCGTCGTAGGCGATCACCATGGCGCGGCCGCCCAGCACATAGCTGGGACGCACCAGGACCGGGTAGCCGAGGCGGCGCGCAACGTCGCAGGCTTCTTCCACGCTGGTGGCCGTACCGTTGGCCGGGCACGGAATATTCAGATCCTCGAGCAGTTTGCCGAACAGCTTGCGATCCTCGGCGAGATCGATATTGGAGGGATCGGTGCCGATAATTGGCACGCCCAGCCGCTTCAGCGGCAGCGCAAGGTTGAGCGGCGTCTGGCCGCCGAACTGCACAATCACGCCATCGGGCTTTTCCGTATCGCAGATGTTGAGCACGTGCTCCAGCGTGAGCGGCTCGAAATACAAGCGGTCGCTGGTGTCGTAATCGGTCGAAACCGTTTCCGGATTGCAATTAACCATGATCGATTCGACGCCCATCTCCTGCAGCGCGAACGACGCGTGGCAGCAGCAGTAGTCGAACTCAATCCCCTGCCCAATCCGGTTGGGCCCGCTTCCGAGAATCATGACCTTTTTGCGATCCGAGGGTTCGGCTTCGCACGAGCTTTCGTAGCAGGAGTAAAGATATGGCGTGAAGCTCTCGAATTCGGCCGCGCAGGTGTCCACGCGGCTGAACACCGCGGCCACCCCCAGTTCCTTGCGGCGGTTGCGAACGGCGATCTCATCGGCGGACCACGCCTTCGCGAGATGCGTGTCGGAGATGCCGTAGCGCTTGGCGCGGCGCAAGGTCTCAGGCGAAGCGTCGGCCAGCGTGGTCCGCGCCAACTCGGCTTCGAAATCGATCACTTCCTTCATCTGCTCGAGGAACCAGCGGTCGATCGACGTCATCTCGTGGATCTCTTCTACCGTCGATCCATTCGCCAGCGCGAATCGAATGTAGCCGAGGCGATCCGGCGTGGGAGTAACGAGCTTATTGACCAGGAGGCTCTTGTCAAACTTCTCCGATCCGAACGCTTTGCCGGTCTCGAGGCTGCGGATGCCCTTCCACAGCGCCTCTTTGAATGTGCGTCCGATGGCCATCACTTCGCCCACCGATTTCATCTGCGTGCCCAGCGTGGTGTCCGCGCCGGGGAATTTTTCGAACGCCCACTTGGGGATCTTGGCCACCACGTAATCGATGGTGGGTTCGAAGCACGCCGGCGTCTTCTTCGTGATGTCGTTGCGGATTTCATCGAGGCGGTAGCCCACGGCAAGCTTCGCGGCGATCTTGGCGATGGGGAATCCGGTGGCCTTCGACGCGAGCGCCGAACTGCGCGACACGCGCGGGTTCATCTCGATGATCACCATGCGCCCGTCGGCCGGGTTGATCGCGAACTGCACATTCGATCCGCCGGTATCCACGCCGATCTCGCGCAGGCAGCGCAGCGCGCCGTCGCGCATCATTTGATATTCGCGGTCGGTGAGCGTTTGCGCGGGCGCGACCGTGATGGAATCGCCGGTGTGAATGCCCATCGGGTCGAAGTTTTCGATGGAGCAGACGATGATGCAGTTGTCGGCGAGATCGCGCATCACTTCGAGCTCGTACTCTTTCCAGCCGAGCGCGCTCTCTTCCATCAGCACTTCGTGAACCGGGGAAAGCGCAAGGCCGCGCTCAAGAATCTCTTCCAGATCTTCCTGGTTGTACGCGATGCCGCCGCCCGTTCCGCCGAGTGTGAAACTGGGGCGGAGAATGTTGGGGTAGCCAATGCGCGTGGCGAATTCAATGCCGCCCTGGATCGTGGTGATGAGCTGCGATTGCGGGGTCGCGAGACCGATTTTGCGCATCGCATCCTTGAAAAGCAGACGGTCTTCCGCCTTCTTGATGGCGTCGATCTTGGCGCCGATCAACTCCACGCCGTAGCGGTCAAGCACGCCTTTTTCGGCGAGTTCGACGGCGAGATTGAGGCCGGTCTGGCCGCCGACGGTGGAGAGCAACGCGTCCGGGCGCTCGCGCCGGATGATCTCTTCGAGATAGACCGCGGTCAGAGGCTCAACATAGGTCTTGTCGGCAAGATCGGGGTCCGTCATGATGGTGGCCGGGTTGGAATTGACGAGGATCACCTCGAACCCGTCGGCGCGCAACGCTTTCGCGGCTTGCGTTCCGGAATAATCGAACTCGCAGGCTTGGCCGATGACGATTGGGCCGGAGCCGACGATCAGGATGCGATGAAGGTCGTTGCGTCTGGGCATCCGTTATTGTTTCCCGCTCATAAGTTGGACGAATTCGTCGAAGAGGTAATGCGAATCGTGCGGCCCCGGCGCCGCTTCCGGGTGATATTGCACGCAGAACGCGGGATGGCTGCGATGGCGAAAGCCCTCCAGCGTCTGGTCGTTGAGATTCACGTGCGTCACGTCGAGTTCGTTGAGATTGAGCGAATCGGGATCGACGGCGAAGCCGTGATTGTGCGAGGTGATCTCGACGCGCTGCGTAATCTCGTTGCGCACGGGATGGTTCGCGCCGCGATGGCCGAACTTCAGTTTGTAAGTTTTGCCGCCGCAGGCGAGGCCAAGCAATTGGTGGCCGAGACAGATGCCGAAGACCGGTTTCTTGCCGATGAGCTTGCGTATATTCGATACCTGCGTTTCAAGCGGCTCGGGGTCGCCGGGGCCGTTCGAGAGAAAAATGCCATCCGGTTTAAGCGCCAGGACATCCTCCGCGGAGGTAAGCGCAGGGACCACCGTCACGCGGCATCCCACATGAACCAGACGACGCAGAATGTTGCGCTTGATGCCGTAATCGTAAGCGACCACGTGATATTTCGGTTCGGCGGTTTGACCCACGAGATCGGATGGCGAACAAGGCTCCACTGGCGCAGTCCATTCGTAGCGCTCCGGAGTGGTGACGCGGCTGGCGAGATCGAGCCCCGTCATTGAAGGAATCGCGCGCGCGCGTTCGACAAGCTCCGCGGGCGACTTGCCGGTAGAGGAGAGCACGCCCCGCATTACTCCGCGCGTGCGCAGGTGACGGACCAGGGCGCGCGTGTCGAGATCGGAGATCACGGGGATGTCGCTCTGCGCGAGGAATCCGTTGGCCTCTTCGTCGGAGCGCCAGTTGCTCGCGATATGCGAAAACTCGCGCACGGCGAGCCCTTCGATGTAAGGCTTGCCTGCCTCGTTATCGTCGCGGCTGGTGCCGTAGTTGCCGATTTGCGGGTTAGTCAGCACGACGATCTGCCCGGAATACGAGGGATCGGTGAAGACCTCCTGATAGCCGGTGAGCGCGGTATTGAAAACAACCTCGCCCGAGCGCTCCGTGGGCGCACCAAATGCGCGGCCCTCGAAGACGGTTCCGTCTTCCAGGGCGAGAATGGCAGAGTTCAATCTGGCTTATTCCTCCGTGGGGTGGGGTAACTATTATTCTAGCAGCGGCGAGGAGGAGCGTTGCGAGATCGGGGCCAGCGCGACGAGCTTAGCTTAATCCGCACTCAGCATTCCGACCGACACGTGCGGGCGCTGCAACAGCGGCGGGCGAAAAAACGAACTCGACTACTCAGCCCAGCCCGACGCTTTCGGCCGTATACCTTAACCCTATTCGCGCCTTGCGATGTTGTTACCTCAATGGGCGCTTCGAGGATCACTGGGATGGCCGTCGGGCCGCTTAACTTCCACTTCTATGTCACCCACCCACTGGCACCCTGTACCTGGCCGTATCACAGTTGTGGTTACCTTCGCTTGATCTAACCTGGCGGGTCGGGGATCGAGAGCCTGCGGCGGCGAAGGTGTCGAAGCAAGCCCTCGCGCCTCATCCGGCAACTACGAGTTCCTGACCGGCGTCCGCCGGAAGCGAGCGCAACGACTCCTCGCGTCGGTGTTCCAGAATAAGTGCGATGGCCTAACGAAGGTTGGCCAAGCACTCTTCTCGCGATTTGCCTTGGCCATGGGCGCCGGGGACTTCGGCGCAGTATGCGATGTACCATGGGCCATCTCGTTCGACGATCGCGGTGAATTCACTGCGCATGCCTCATTCTACCGTCGCCGGCATCCGCCCGGACCGAACATTGCCCCGTTGGGTGTCTGGTGGCTCTCAAATTCCGTAAGCCAACACGGTCCTAATTATCCGCGATCCAGTTGTTCCAGCAGTTCGTTGGGATACAGAGATTTCAGGTCGGGATAGGCCTCGGCGAGCCGGATCAGGTCCAGTTCGTCCTTTTTACGTTTGCCCAGACGACTCTTGGGATCACCATACGCCCAAAGTTTGCCCTGCGTCACGTCTTCTCGACAAGCGACCCTCACTCGGATTCCCAAGACGGTGGCTTCCACCGACCGGGCGGGGAACGCTTGATATCGTTCATCGGTGGTGAATTGAATCCGAAGTTCGCTTCCGGGAGCTAACGCATTTACGGAATGCTCGTATGCATCGACCTTGAAGCCCTGCGCCTCGAGGAGTGCGGACAGTTCGGGCAGACTCGCCGAGATAACGACGAGGTCGGCATCGAGTGTGTACACTGGCTCGACGTAACAATTGACGGCCAGGCCACCAATCAGGCAATAGGGTCCAAACGATTCGCACGTTTTAATTAGTCGTGCAAAATCCGTCGAACCTCCCCGGGTTGTCAACTCGTACGCCTCCACTGCAGTCACGACTCCACTTTACCCAGACGATGCGCCGCGGGCAAGCTCTCATCGGGCCGCAGACGTAAGCTGAGACCGCGCTTGGGCTGAAAGGGCATGGCGGCATTGGAGATTCAGACGCTGCCGTTATCTTGCCGTTAAGCCGCCGTTAAGGCAACGGGCTATGCGCGCCGCGCGCGCTTCCTCGGCGGCGTTTCTTCTAACAGCGAGAATTGTAACTTGCGCTCCACGCCATCCACGCGATCGAGGATCACCCGCACCTTATCGCCAATCGAAAACTCGCGCCGCGTCCGCTTGCCGACAATCTTGCGCACGTTCTCGTGATACGTGTACCGGTCGCCCGGCAGCGAGTCGATGGGCACCAGGCCTTCGATGAACAGAGTCGTCCAGTTCCACGAATAAGCCATACTTCGCGGTGCTGATGATCAGCGCGTCGAAATCCTCGCCCACGCGTTCCACCATGAACTTGACCTTCTTCCACTCCACCAGTTCGCGTTCGGCATCGGCCGCGCGCCGCTCCGATTGCGAACATTCCTCGGCAATCGCGCCCAGTTCCGTTTCGGCGCCGGCGGCCCATCGCGCCGCAGCAGCCGGTGCACCATCAGATCGGGATAGCGGCGGATGGGCGACGTGAAGTGCGTGTAGGTGTCCGCCGCCAGCGCGAAGTGGCCCACGTTCTCCGCGCTGTAGCGCGCCTGCTTCAGCGAGCGCAGCATCAGGTAGCTCAGGATGCGCTCCTCCGGCTTGCCTTCGATCTTCGCCACCAGCTTCTGATAATGCGCGAGGCGATGCGCACGTCCGGCATCGGGCAGCACGATCTCGCGGCGCTTCTTGCCGTCGCCGTCGCGATGCGCTGCGATCCGTCATGGCGAACTTCTTCACCGGAATCGCCCCCACGCCCAGCGAATAGCCGAAATGCGCGGCCACCTCCTCGAACTCCATCACGCGCTTGGGGTCGGGCTTTTCGTGGATGCGGTAGATCGACGGATGCCCGCCGTCCTCCAGGTGCGCCGCCACCGCTTCGTTCGCCGCCAGCATGAACTCCTCGATCAGGCGGTGCGCGATGTTGCGCGGCGCGCGCGTCACGCCGGTCATGGCGCCGAACTCGTCGAATTCGATCAGCGGCTCCGGCAGATCGAAATCGATGGAGCCGCGGCGCACGCGCTTGCGGTTCAGAATCAGCGCCAGCTCCTGCATCAGCTCGAAGCGCTCCACCAGCGGCCGGTAGCGCTCGCGCAGCGCGGCATCGCCTTCCAGCAGCAGATGGACGTTGGTGTAGGTCATGCGCTCGGCGCTGCGGATCACGCCCGGCGTGAACTCCTGCGCCACCACTTCGCCGTGATGATCGATCTCCAGCAGCGCCGAAAGCACCAGCCGGTCCGCCTGCGGAACCAGCGAGCAGATGTTGGTCGAAAGCTCGAACGGCAGCATGGGAACGGCGCGGTCGGGAAAATAGACGCTGGTGCCGCGCAGCTGCGCCTCGGCATCGATGGGCGTGCCCGGCCGCACGTAGTGGCTCACATCGGCGATGTGCACGTGCAGCGCGAAGTTGCCGTTCGGCAGCCGGTCCACCCACACCGCATCGTCGAAATCGCGCGCCGTTTCGCCGTCGATGGTCACGATGTCCATGCGCGCGGAAATCGCGGCGGCCCGGCCAGTTCGCGCTCGGCGATCGTCTGCCGGCATGGACTGCGCCTGCTCCACCACCTCCGCGCGGAAACTGGTGCGGCAGGTGGTGCTTGCGGATGACGATCTCGACATCCACGCCGAAATCGTCGGGCCGTCCCAGGATCTCGATCACGCGCCCCACCGGTGCCCGCGTGCTTCTCGGGATATTCCAGCAGCTCGACGTTCACGATCATGCCGTCGAGTTCCTCGCACCGACGCGACCTGCGGCGCTTCGACGCCGATGCGGTCCACCGACGGGCCGGCCGGCGGGAACTCCATGCCTTCGGGGATCTCGATCCACTGCTGGATGCGGTCGTCCTGCGGCACCACGAAGTGGCCGCGCCGGCCGAATGCGAAACTCGCCCACCACGGTCGGGTTGGCGCGCTTCAGAACCTTGACGATCTCGCCATCGGCGCGTCCGCCGGCTTCGATGCGCGCGATGCGCACCAGCACGCGGTCGCCGTGCATGGCCTTCTCGCGCCGATTCGGGCGGAATGAAGATGTCGCCGCTGAATGCCTTCAATGGGACGGTCGGAAATCAGGAACCCGTAGCCGTCGCGATGCATGTTGAGCCGTCCGACCGCGAATTCGCGGCTGCGCGCGGTGACGACGAATTGGCCGGAGCGCAGTTCGATCAGTTCGCCGCGAGCCGTCAGCCGGTCGAGCGCGGCTTCCAGCTCTTCGCGCGTGGTCGCCCTTGGCGCCGGTCTCGCGCACGAGCTGCTTGAAGTTGGCGCGGGCGTGCGGCAGACGGGAGATGTGGTCGATCAACGCCCGGTCGGTCATAGCCCGATTTTACGTTCAACGCCACCCGTAACCGCTACGTCAGATAATCGAATGGTGTGGCGGTCGTTGTTTAGATCTCGGGGGTGGCCGATGTTGCGCTGTCTGTTGTTGCTTTTTCCAGTTCTGCTTTGTGCTGCGCCGGCGCGTTACGCGCGGCTGGGCGATTTCGATGGGCAAGTAGAGGTTCAACTCACGCCTGCCGGCCCGTGGATTCCCGCCGAACGCAATTTGCCGTTACCGGAATCGGCGTGGATTCGCACCGGCACTGCATCGCGTGTCGAGATCGAACTGGATGAGGGCAGCGTATGGCGGCTGGGCCCGGAATCGCAGGGCGGCCTTTCCGATTACACGCGGCATTCCACCGGACAGCGCGTCACGCTGCTGCTGCTCGATCGCGGCCTCGCCTATTTTTCGGGCTCGTCGAGCGCGCCGGATTCGCTGCTGCTCGTGGTGCCCGGCGCCCAAGTAGCGGTGACCAAGGCCGCGCGACTGCGATTCGAAGCGGCCGACGTTGCCACGCAGCTTGCCGTGCTGCAGGGCGTGGCGCGATTTTCCTCGCCGGCCGCGGAGATCGATGTCGCGCAGGGCCAAACTTCGCGCGTGGAGCCTTCGCGGCCCAACCGCTTCTTCCTCTATCGCGAGGTCACGCCCATCGATCTCGATCGATGGAGCGCCGGCCGCGACAAGACGCTGGCTTCCGCGATTTCGGCGTTGCACGTTCCGCAGCGCTACGGCCTTGCCGATCTCGATTCCGCCGGCCAGTGGGTTCAGACGGACGACCTCGGCACGGTTTGGCAGCCTAAGGCGGCCGAAGGCTGGACGCCTTACCGGAGCGGCCGGTGGCGATGGCTCGACGGGCTCGGCTATACCTGGGTAAGCGACGAATCGTGGGGTTGGCTGCCGTACCACTACGGTCGATGGACGAAGCACGGCGATCTGGGATGGGTCTGGGCTCCTTCGTCGAATGGGGTCTTCAAACCAGGCGAAGTCTTCTGGATGCGCGGCGCGCGTTTCGCCGCGTGGGGACCACTCGCGCCCGGTGAAGATTGGAACCCCACGAACCTTACCGCGCATTATGCCGCCCGGAACCTGACGTTCGCGACCTTTCTGCCCGAAGCGTCGGTGATCGATCCGGCTGGTTTCGCCGATCCGCCGAAAGAGCCGCTCAAGGCCGCAACGTTCGTTGCGGCGCTGCCGTCGCCGTCGCTTCCTCCATCGCGTCTGGATGCGTTGCGGCCATTGGTTTCCATCAATGCTTTGCGCGTATTGCCGGCTGAACCGGCGGAGTCTGCTTCTGCCCGAATCGACCGCGCGCCGCGGCCCACTGTAATCGCGACACCGGCTCCGCAGCCTCCCGAGGAGGTCGAAGTTCCCGTTCCCGTGCCGGTCTATTTGGGCTTCGTTGTTACGGCCGCGCCTCCTCCTCCCGCCAAGCCGGCGCATCCTGTGCAGACTGCGGCGTTACCGTCAAGTGGGAAGCCTGCGCCCAAGCCGGTGACGATTCCCGCGCCCGTACCACCGCACAATCCGCGGCATCCCATCGACCGTCCCCGAGACGGCCAGGAGGGGGGCGCGGTATCTAGGGTCCAGACGGATCTTGAAACCGCGCGATGGAACAAAGCCCTTGACGACTTGGATGACTGGACCCGCCGCTATCCTCAATCGCCGCTCGCGGCGTTGCGCCTTTATGACTACATGCAGGCGCATAGCGCGTTGGCCCACCCCGATCGGGTACTCGAATACGGCGCACAGGTGCTGGCTTCAAATCCGGCGGCCGGCGAAGGCGCTCTCAACGAACAGCAAACTGCCGCCATTCTGTACTTGACCATGGTGAACGCGGGGGCTATCGCGAAGCCTTCGCAACCACAGCGCGCATTGGGCGCGGCGGCGGCGCAATCGCTTCTCGATAGTCTGCCGAGCTATTTCGAGGACAAACGGCGGCCGTCCGGAACCAGCGCCGAACAATGGAACGGCTCGCGCAAGCAACTGGAAACCGCGGCGCGCGACACGCTGAGGAAGCTGGCGCCCGTAGCGCAGGCCTCGCGGGCTGCGCAATAGCCTCATGGCTTTGATGCGTTCGATATTGGCAATGATGTCGGCAATCCAAGGGTCGGATCGTTAAAATACTCAGGGCCTCAGTCTCGACCCGCGCCCACGAACCCGAATTGAAAGCCGCCGGTATTGTGCGCAAAATTGCCAAGGCCGATCTCGATCCATCGCTTTATTGTGTCCATGCCATTTCGCGCGGTCAAGGCCTTGGTGAAATCCTCATTCACATCGGATCAATACTGCAGCTTAGACAAATATCCGAAACTCTGCCGGAGACTCTCTACCGGTTCGCCCGGCGTCTGGTCCTGCTCTACGAAGTAATGCTGAACCCCGGACGACGCGGCCGCGCGCAAAACCGCGGGCCAATCGATGATACCGCTGCCCACTTCTTTGAAAGCGGTGCGGTCCACCGATTCCTTGAACATCACTGGCGTGCCAGACGCCTTGTCTTTCAGATGCAACAGCGGCACGCGTCCCGAAAGCTTATGCAGCAATTCCACCGGATCGTGCCCCGCCACACTCACCCAAAAGCAATCCATCTCGAAGCCGCAGAGGTTCTTGTCCAGACGATCGATCATTACCTGGAAGCCGGTTGTCCCTTCCATTGGCTCGAATTCGAAAGCGTGATTGTGATAGGCGAATTTGAGACCCGCGGCGCGGCACTTCTCTCCGGCTCGATTGAGTTTGTCGCAAAGCACGCGAATCTTTTCGAGACCTCCGCGCTCCGCGGGCGGAAGGTACGGAAAGACGGCGTAAGCGAAACCCCACTTCTTGGCCTGATCGATAGCGCGCGCCAGATCGTCCTCCTTACCGGCGTTCATCAGCGTGTTGTCCAGGTGGACGCTCACAGCGTTCAGGCGCGCCGCCTGAATCGAAGGCCAGATCTGGTCCAGACCCGCGTAAGTAGCTTCCACCTCGCGGTAGCCTATGGCTTTTATGGCGCGCAGTGTTTCCGCCGGCTTTTGCGGAAGCACCGCACGAACGGTATACAACTGCACGCCGATCGATTGCAGTTGGCGCGCGGCGAGTTGGGAAGCGGGCAACGCGGCCGCAATGGACAGAGATTTCAGAACTTCACGCCGGGTGAGCATAGCGCCATTGTACGCTCGCCCGGAAAGAGTTGTTTAGCGCTGGCGTTAAAGCCACACGCCGATGCGCCAGTTGAAGCTTCCGCCGTCAGACCAAAACAGCCGCCGGCCAAACCAATTCGATGGGTTCGAGCCGACCATCCCACCCGTGGCGGTTAGCACGAACGCGCACGGTGAATCGCCGAAGCGCGCAATGCGCTGGGCCAGCCAGGAATCGGGCGCTAAAGGCGCCGCGAGCGCTACCGGGGTTCCCTCGAACCACGCGAGATCGGCGCCGAAAGCAGCGTCTCGCTGGCGTTTCGGTTCGGGGAGTTGGAACGCTTTGCGGTAGAGAGCGATCGACCGTTCGAGATCGTGGACGCCGATCACCGCCAGCCCGATGCCACCGAATCGCGTGGTTGTCGGCTTCCCGGACGGGTATACCCGGTTCTCGCGCGGCGAAAAATCGCGAATCAGAAAGGGGAAGAACGATCCGCGCGGGCCGGGTCCGGCGTCGGCGGTCTCCCACGATAGCGCAACGCCATCTGGGCGGGTGCGTCCGCTCTTTTCGGTTGCGCCCACGCGGATGCCCGTGCTCGATAGCCGCCGAATTTCGTCATTCACGTCCGTCACGCGCAACGCAAAGGCGCACGGACCGCCGTTCTCGCGAAGGAACTTACTCCAGACGTGGGACGCGACAGCGGCCGGGTCGGCATCCCGCTGGATGCCCATCAGTTCGAGATAGGAGCCATCGGGAAAACTCGCCAGCGCCATCTCTGTAGCGTGGTTCGAATGCTGGCCGCCGTATTCGGTAGGGATGCCGGTAGCTTTGCTGAAGGCCTTGCGCATCTCCTCAAGATGCGAACCGGCTAGAGTGACGTGATCGATTTTCAAGTCGGCGCCGAGCGCCGGCAGCGCCAGCATGAGGAGAGCGACCGCGCGCCGCATCGCCTATTGCGCGCCGCCGCATTCGGGGCAGAACTTCGCCGGTTTGGGAATCGAATGCCCGCAATTCATGCAGAACTTCGTGCCGCCGGCGGCCCCGCCTTGCGGCGCTGGCGGAACTTCGGGCGCAGTCGGTGAACCAGCCGGGGGACCGCCCGCCGGCGGCCGCGCCGCATTCATCATCTGCTGCGCCATCAGCATTCCCGCGCCTAGCCCTACGCCCGCGCCGGCCAATCCGCCGCCCTCGTTTGCCGCGGCGATGGGCATCGATTGCGCCACCTGGAACTGCGTGTAGCGGCCCATGTCGCCGATCATGTTCATGCTAATACGCTGATCGAGCATCTTCTGCAACTCTTCGGGCAGCGAAATGTTCTCGACGGTGAAGTTGTCGAGCAGCAGGCCCAGGTCGGCGAATACCGGGCGCATCGCCGCCAGCATGTTCTGCCCAAGTTGCGCCTGGTGCGACGCCATGTCGAGGAAATTCACGCTGGCATTGCCGAACATATCGGTCATCTGGCCGATGATGGTATTGCGCAACTGGCCTTCCAACTCCGGAACAGTATACGAAGCGCGCGTGCCGCTGACTTTTTGGTAGAAGACTTTGGGGTCGGAAATGCGATAAGCGTAGATGCCGAATGCGCGCATGCGCACGGCGCCGAATTCCTTGTCGCGGATGGTGATGGGCGAAGCCGTACCCCACTTCTGATTTGTTTGCAGGCGCGTGGAGAAATAGTAGACGTCCGACTTGAAAGGCGATTTGAAGGCCTTATCCCAGTTCATCAGGTAGGTCAAAATCGGCAACGTGTTGGTGCTGAGCGTGAAGAGTCCCGGCCCGAAGACGTCGGCGATCTGCCCCTGATTCACAAAAACGGCGGCCTGCGAATCGCGCACCGTCAACTGACCGCCGTTTTGGATCTCCATGTCTTCCATGGGATAGCGGTAGGCAAGCACGCCGTCGCCCGGCTCAGTCCATTGAATAACGTCGATGAATTGCTTGGAAAAGAAGCTCATAGCGCCCTCAAATCAGTATACGGCAGAGAGGTTAGGCGTGTTCCCGCGAGAGGCCGGCGAGCGTCAGGCCGCTCTTTGCAGCGCGAGAAGCTTCTTCCGGATCTCAAGCGGGAAATCCACGAACACGAAATGATCGCGGTGATACAAATAATCCTCGCCGCTTTCGTCAACGATGCGCACTAAGTCGTCCTTCAAGGCGAGCGGGTCGGGAACTACCGAATAGACCTTGCCGGGAATAAGCGAGGCCCGATACCCCGTATTATCGATACATAGCACGAACGGTTTGGTTCTCATGTTTCGTTCAGGTAGCGCTTAATCTTCAGATCTCTCTTGCCGATGCCACGCGCCTCGTACAAGTGTAACTCTACGTTGCGGATCGTCCCGTTCGGCAACCGAATTGTCGCAATGCCTTCATCTTCCGCCAGCGCGCCCCGCCATATGCCTTGCGAAGGCGTTCACGAATGCCTACGCCGATTCCCGCCGCAATTACCTCCCGTTCCTCAATGGAACCTATCAGTTCAAACCGCACGCCGACGCCCCGCGTTTCATTACACTATACTTATGGCCACCACGTTGCATGCCATCGACGCGCCTCCGCGTCCCCTCACCGCGCTCACTGAAGACGAGAAGCTTTTCCAATCCACCGTCCGCAAGTTCGCGCGCGAGCAGATCCGCCCCTATGTGCGCGAGATGGATGAAGCCGGCGTCTTTCGCAAAGACCTCATCCGGCAGTTCTTCGAAATGGGACTGATGGGCATCGAGATCCCCGAAGAGTATGGCGGCCAGGGAGGCACGTTCTTCCAGGCGATCCTGGCCGTGGAAGAGGTCTCCGCGGTCGATCCTTCGGCCGGTGTCATTATCGATGTCCAAAACACCATCTGTAATAACGCCCTGTTGCGCTGGGCGTCGCCCGAGCAACAGTGCCGCTTCTTGCCGCGTCTCGCCGCCGATACCGTGGCGTCCTACTGCCTCTCCGAAGCCGGGTCGGGATCGGACGCTTTTGCCATGGCGACCCGCGCCGTGGATCATGGCGATCATTTCCTTATTACCGGCCGCAAGCTCTGGATCACTAACGCCGCCGAAGCCGGCTTTTACCTGCTTTTTGCCAATGCGAACCCCGAGGCGGGGTACAAGGGCATCACGGCGTTCCTCATCGAACGCGATTTCACCGGTTTCGCCGTCGGTAAGAAAGAGGACAAGCTCGGCCTGCGCGCTTCGTCCACTTGTGAGCTGATTCTCGATAACTGCCGCGTGCCGCGTGAAAACGTCATCGGCGAAGTCGGGAAGGGGTATAAGATCGCCATTGAAACCCTCAACGAAGGCCGCATCGCCATCGGCGCGCAGATGATCGGCCTCGCCCGCGGCGCGCTGGAACACGCCGTAGCGTATGCTAAGGAGAGGAAGCAGTTCGGCCGGTCCATCGGCGAATTCCAGGCGGTGCAGTTTGAACTCGCCAGGATGGCAGTGGACGTGGAGGCCGCGCGCCTCCTGGTTTATAACGGCGCCCGCTTGCGAGACGCCGGAATGCCGTTCCTGACCGAGGCGGCCATGGCCAAATATTACAGCTCCCAGATCGCCGAAGAGGTCGCGTCGAAGGCGATCGAGGTGCACGGCGGCGTCGGCATCACCAAGGATTACCCCGTGGAAAAGCTTTACCGCGACGTCAAGATAGGCCGCATCTACGAGGGGACAAGCAACATGCAGCTCGCCACCATTGCGAAGAAACTGTTGGGGAAGTGAGATCGTCTCATGTATGAGGGAAGAATGCGTCGAATCGTTTTAGCCGCCGCGGCTCTACCCGCCGTGGCGATTTTAGTTCCAGCTTTTCTTTCGGGGGGGATGGCCGTTGCACAGCAAGCGACCACCCTGACCAACGCTAACGAGAACATCAACGCGCCGGAGATTATTCGCAAATTCGCCGCCAAGGAAAAAGAATTCGCCGAAGCGCGCAACAACTACACTTATCGCCAGAGTCTCAAATTCGACGAAACAGACCCCAGCGGCAACCCGACCGGGGCCCGATGGGAGCAAGTCTCCGACATCATCTTTACTCCCGAAGGCAAGCGCATGGAAAAGGTGATCTACGCGCCGGTGCAGAGTCTGCGCAATATCATTCTCACGCCCGAGGACATGCAGGATCTGATCTATGTTCAGCCCTTCGTCCTCACCAGCGACGATATCAATGAGTACGACGTGCAGTATCTCGGCCGCGAGAAAGTCGACGAAATCGGCTGTTACGTGTTTTCCGTAAAGCCCAAAAAGATGGTGAAGGGCAAGCGCTACTTCGCCGGACAGATTTGGGTGGATGATCGCGACCTGCAGATCGTCAAGACTTACGGCAAGGGCGTAGGCCTGCGCCATGGCGACGATCAGTATCCCCGGTTCGAAACCTATCGCGAACAGATCGACGGCAAATATTGGTTTCCAACCTACACCCACGCCGACGATACGCTGAACTTCAAGGACATGTCGCAGCGCATCAAGTTAGTGATCCGATATCAGGATTACAAGAAATATGAAGGCAAATCCTCGATTAAGTTCGGCGATGTCGTAGACGACAAGACCACGACGCCCCCAACCAAGAAAAAATAGTTGCGTTCCTCCACGCGATAAACGTTCCTTATTGGATTCAGTCCGCCTGGGCCAAACCAGTAGGACGGGCCTCCTGGCCTGGCCTCCTGGCCGGTCCATGCCGCGAAGCGGCACGTTCTCCCGCAGACCTCGGATAGTGTCCAAATTTCGCGCTGTTGGCGGCATCGAGATGCTGCTCTGCGGAGCTTGCTCGCGCGCTGGCTCCCTATGTAGCATGCTACTTGACTAACGCCAGGGTAGCATGCTACATAGGGTAGGTGCTGAAACCTCGCGGCTCCGCCAAACGATTCCTACCGCGCAGGCCGTCGGCAACTCCGTCAGATCGGGCAAATCGGCCACAATGAAGATGCAGTTTCGGAAGGCCTTACAGGACATCTCAATGAGAAAATCGCTGCTCCGGATCGCCGCTTTCGCGACAATCACTACCAGCGCATTATGCGCTCAGGACATTTCCGGCATCTGGCAGGGCACGCTCACCGTACCCGCTGCGAAACGCGACCTTCGGCTTGTATTCAAGATCTCGAAGACGAACGGCGCCGCGCTCAAAGCTGTCATGTACAGCATCGATCAGGGGGCGCAGGGCCTCGCCGGTACGGCCGCCGTGCAGGCTTCCACCGTTAAAATCACCATTCCCGGCGCCACCATCGCCTATGAAGGCAAGCTCGATACCGACGGCGTTAACCTCACCGGGACTTTCACTCAAGGTGGCGGCCCGCTGCCGCTGAATCTCAAGCATGTAACCGAACAGACGGCCTGGGCCATTCCGGAACCCGCAGCCAGGCCAAAGCCGATGGCTGCCGATGCCATTCCCGCGTTTGAGGTCGCCACAATCAAGCCGAGCAAACCAGACGCGCAGGGCCGGGGAATCGGCATACGGGGACGCGAACTTTCCACGGGAAATACGCCCCTCTCCTTTCTCATCGCCTTCTCCTATGGCGTTCACGCTCGCCAGATCGTGGGAGGGCCCGGCTGGATCGATTCCGAAAAGTACGATATCCTCGCCAAGCCCGATGGCGAAGGCCAGCCCAGCGAGAAGCAGTGGAAGATCATGATCCAGAAGATGCTGGCCGATCGCTTCAAGCTCTCCTTCCATCATGAGAAAAAAGAGCTCTCCGTTTATGCAATCGTCTTAGGCAAGAATGGCTCCAAACTTACTAAAAGCGAAGGCGATCCGAACGGCCTTCCCGGATTGGGCTTCGGCCGGCCCGGCGTCATGGGAGCAAATAACGCCAACATGTCGGACTTCGCCGAGCTGTTACAGACCGCTGTGCTCGATCGCCCCGTGGTGGATCAAACCGGTCTTTCTGGACGTTTCGATTTCCAACTGAAATGGACGCCTGACGAGACGCAGTTCGCCGGCATGGGGATCAAGGTCCCTGCCCCGGCGGATAATCCCGATGCGCCTCCCGATCTGTTCACGGCTATTCAGGAGCAACTCGGCCTGCGGTTGGTGGCGACCAGAGCAAGCGTTGACGTCCTGGTAATCGATCGCGCCGAAAAGGCTTCAGAAAACTAACGGCGGCTGTTCAGTCCCTCAGACGCGAAGTGCGCCCGCGCACTCGCGGACCCGCCCCGATGTCCCACTCTTCCGCCATTTTCCGCCTTACTAATTGAGGTTCCACAGAAGTCGGCGGTGCGCCGATGTAGGTATCTGGCAGTAACGCTATGTTACAGTGTCTGGCATTATATAATTCATCAAGTGTCCCGGGTGATAAAAACATCTCATACGTAGTGTCGTAACAATCAAGCCTTGTTTCTGAGGTTGAGAGCCACTAATGAATCTTATGCGGCAGAGCGCCCTGGCCGTGCTAATCGGCGTAACCCTCTTGGCCAAGCTTTCCGCGCAGCCGTGTCTTGTTCGGGGAGATGCGCAACAGATCATCGAGCTTGAAACCTCTACGGGCAAGGCCACGGCCAAGCTCACCCCAATCGAGCTGTCTGAGCGCATAACTATCGCCGTGTTCCCAGGCCTCATCCCCGCGGCGCAGCGGGAGACTGTCGCCACGCAACTCAACGCACTCTACAAGACGGCAGGCAAGAAGCGGTCACTCACGCTGGTGGTATTTACCGGCGAGGGATTTACCTCGGCCGGGCCCTTCATTTCTCCGGCGCCGTGGCGGAATGCAGTGCGGGATGCGCTCTCCACAGCGGACGAAACCGCGTCCCGGCTATCCTCCGCCCGTCTCTTTTCCATTATTTCAGCGCCCACTGCCGCATTTGGGGAAGACTGGCCATTGGTAATCTTCATAGGCAATCTTCCGGAACCATCGCCTGAGATTCGGGATTACGCGTCGGCATGGTTGCGGCCGCGGTTTTGTGGTCAGAGGCTACGCTTTTAGTTACTGGGCTCTGCGCAGGAATCCGACAACCTGCCCGAAAGGCTAGCTTTCTCAGAGAGGCGGCCTTCGCTAGCCTGAGAGGGTGAGGGAACACGACTGGACAAGGGTCCTAGGATGGCCGGGATACCGGGTTTATCGGATGGAGATTGACGAGCAGGGCAAGAAGGTAACGCTTTGGGTGAGACGGAAGAAGACCGGATTGAAGCTGATTTGTTCGCGTTGCGGGCAACATGTGCCGGCCGCGAGGATTCACGAAGTCTGCGAGCGGGAAGTGCGCGATCTGCCGTGCTTTGAGTACACGACGACGGTGGTCGTGGAGACCTACCGGGTGAAGTGCCCGCGCTGCGGGATACGGGCCGAGAGAGTGGCGCAGTTGCCGAGCAAGGCACCGTACAGCAAGCGCTTCGAGGAGGCAGTGGGGCAGGCGTGCGAGAGTGCGGCGGCGCGCCAAGTGGCGCGGCGTGTGGGTCTGGCCGCGAGCACGGTACGAGCTATCGATCTGCGCTATTTGGAGCGATGGGACGCGAAGCGGCGGGAGCCACCGCTACGACAGATGGGGGTGGACGAAATCTACCGGGGCAAGAAGGGCAAGTTTCTGACGGTAGTATGCAACCTAGAGACGGCGGAGCCACTGTGGTTTGGCAGGGAACGGAAGAAGGAGACGTTGGATGATTTCTTTCGTAGCCAGTTGGTCAGCCGGCAGCGGAAACGGATCGAGGCGGCGTGTGTCGATATGTGGGAGCCGTTCCGGCTCAGCCTGGAGGAGTGGGTTCCCAGGTGCCGCATCGTCTACGACAAGTTCCACATCATGCAGCACGCCAACGACGCGGTGGACGAGGTGCGGCGTGCAGAATTCTTCCGCAAAGGGCGAACGATGCGCGATCTAATCAAAGGTAAGAAATGGCTGCTGTTGAGTCGCTGGAAGAACCTGGTGCCGAGACAACGCGGCGTGCTGAACCGCCTCTTCCAGTTGAATCGGCGAGTGTTCAAAGCCTACATGCTCAAAGAGAGTCTGGAGAAACTTTGGGACTACCGCTACGAAGGGGCCATGGCTAAATATCTGGGCAAGTGGATGGATCAACTACGGTGGCAGCGATTGCCCTCATTTCAGAAACTCGCCGCGATGCTGATCAAGCACCTGGACGGCATTCTCAACTACTGTCGGACCAAGGTGCGCTTTGGTGTGGTCGAGGCGGTGAACGGGAACATTCGCATGTTGATCAACCGCGGGCGCGGTTATCAGAATCTCCGGTACCTGCTCCTGAAGGCCAAGCGGATGGCCGTGACTAACATCGAATTCATCGCTGTTCAGGCAGTCAAGAAAGCAGCCTAAAATGGCCCATCCGTCGGAATCTCGCTCAGAGCCAGTTACTGGAATCCGGACGGTGGGTCCTCCACATTCTGGAGTTCTATCTCGAATCTCACCGGAGGCCAAGCTCTTTTGGATTTGGCAGACGCGCCGCAGTTGCCGGGCGCAGGGCCGTGGGCGGAGGCAGCGTGGTCTGTGCCGCTGTTGGATTTCGGCTTCCTGCTCGATCGAGGCAGACTGCAAAGCTCGCTGCCCGACGGCGGGCCGCTCGATTTGCCTGTATTAGCCTCCGCGCCCGACGGTCAACTGCCCGATATCGAGAAATACGTCGAGTGGCAAGGCATTGACCGGCAGCTATCCGAACTGGCCAAGCTGAAGCAGGCGAATGCAAGCCAGGAGCAATCGACGCGTTCTTTGGCCGAACGGGCGCTCGTTATCAATGGGCGCGATGCTATCGCCCTCCGCGCTGGAGCCAACTATTACAATCGCGCACGCGACTATCGCTCGGCCGCCGGCTATCTCGAAAAGTTGGCCAAGATCGACCCGCGCGACCTGGCTCTTCAGGCTGAATTGGGACATTGTCTGTTTGCCGCGGGAAACGAGAACGCAGCCGAAGAAGCTCTTCTGAAGGCGCACTCAGGCAAGGCCGGCGGCGCTGCCATTACTCTCGAACTGGCCCGCATTCACTTGGCGCGGAAGGACGACGCGGGCGCCCTTCCATTTCTCGAAGAAACCCTGGCGCTCGACGAACGCAATACTGAACTGTGGTACGTCCGCGCCGATGCCGCGGCGCGGTTAGGCGACCGTGCAAAGGTTGCCGATTCCTTAGAGAAAGCCTTGGCTCTCGATCGGAATAACCTTTCGCGGCGCACCGCTCTGGTGCAGTTCTATATGGAGCGCGGCTCGGCCGAAGATGCGCTGCGCCACATCCGGTTCGTCGCTGCTGCCTTGCCTCCCGATGCCGCCACCCGGCGCCAATACGCCGAATTCCTGGACGCGTTGAAGCATCCGGAGGAGTCCCTCCCGGTTTGGAAGAGCGTGATCGAAGCCGACCCGGCTAATGAGCCGGCGCACTTTCGGGTAGCACGGTTGCTCCTTGACCGCGACGGCGCAACCGAGAGCCTCGTTGCAGCCGAAGAAGGAATTGCTTCGGCTCCGAAATCGGCGCGGCTCTACTTGATCAAGGCCGAAGCGCTGGAACGCCTGGATCGCTACTTCGACGCGCGGCGAACGCTCCGCGATGCTTCGAAAACCGTGGAGGACGTGGATTTGCTCGGGCGCCTGGCGGAGATGGAGGATATTTCCGGCCGCGCGGCGCCACAGGCCTACATGGCGCTGTTTGCTGCTCGTGACAAGGCCACGCCTCATTTGCCGGACCCCATGCCAACTCTCGAGAGAGCTCTCGAGGTCTCCGTGCGGGATGGCGATCGCAAGGCAGCCGCCTATTTCAGCGCTCGCCTCGATGCGGCCGGGAAAGCGGCGCTCTCCGCCTGGCTCACTCAGAGCCCGCAAAAGAGCAGCACGGAAGCGACAGTTCCGGGCGGGCTGGAAGCGCTCGCGTTCATCGTGCAAGCACGCCTTCAGTCTCCGCAAACTTTCTTCGCCGAGTACTGCCGCACGCTGGTAGATCGCCTGGACACATCTGACGTCAAGGAACGGAATGTCTATTTGGAAGGGATGCGGTCGTATTTCCGGCAAGTTGGCAACCTCAAAGCGTTGGGAAAGCAGACCAAAAATGCGACCGAGGTTACCATTTCGGTAGCCGACAAAAAGAGCCGGGAGCAAAGCGAGCGCATCTTGGGAATACTGGGATGGAAGCTCAAGGCCGTCAAGGCCGGCGCAAAACTCGAAGCCGGCGAAAGGAGTTCGCAGGCGCGTCGCCAGGAAACGGCCTCAGCTCTGGCGCTCGACGAAGTGGGCATGCAGGAAGCCTTGGCGGCGGGTAAGACGTTTCGCTTCGAGATTCCCGATGAGGCAGCTCCCGTTCTACTGGGCGAATCCACTTGGATGGCGGCCTTTTTCCCCAAAGCGAAATTTAGCGGGGGCTTCGCGGAAGCACTCATCACGGATGTGCGCGTGGCGAAAACCTACGCCGCGCTAAGCGCCATTGGCCCGCGAGCGGTAGCCGCATTGACGGCCGGGACCGATCTCAAAACTATGGCGGAAAAGCATGCCGATGTTCTGTTTCACTACGGATCGGCTTTTGCCCTGCAAGGCGAACGCGCGGCTGTTCCCGGCGGCGCCGCGGCCGAGCCGGTGTGGGAAAAATTGGTGGGCGTCGCGCCCGCCGCCGCCGGCAAGTTTTTCCGCGCCCTTCTGGAAAAGGACGATGGCAAGCTGCTCGCGTTTTTCGCGACGCTAGGCCAGCTCGATGTGGATCATCAGCGCTTCTTCACTCGGTCTGCGCCCCGAACGGCGCGCTTTTACGAGCTGTATAAAGATTCCGGGGAGATTGGCGCGGGAGCCGAAAGACCGGCCCGGAGCGTTTCCTTCACCGAATTTCTGCGGGAGACGCCGCTCGATTCGGACTTGCATGTGCTATTTCCGGGCGGCCCTGAAGTATGGACTCTCGCCAAAGGGAACTCCTCGTCGGTTGCACAGACCGGGAAGCTGGTCAAGAAACTCTCCCGCATCACTGCTCCGGAACAGGAAGATGAAATTCTGGACCGTCTGGCTAGAACCCACTACTTGATGCGGGGAGAAAAATTATCGGAGCTGGATAACTTCGTAGCCGTGGTGCGAATCGAGCGCCACCGTCCCGAGCCGCTGGATGAATCCTCGGCATTACTACTGGCGCAAAATTATGCGGCGGACAAGCCTGTCTATCCTTACTTCGCCGCGCTTACCCGGTTGTGACCGCCACAGTTCGAACACTTCTTCGCATTGATGGAACGCCTGAGTTCCACGCCCGGACCCGAGCTGAACGTAATTTTGGGAGAGCTACATTCGCTGATCGAATTGATCTCCCTGTCTCAGGAATCGGGGGCACTCGATTCCAAAACGGCGGCCGGGCTATTCGATCAGGTTTGCGTGAGCTTCGCCAAGGTGAATTCTGCCGCTGGCTATACCGAAGCGTCACTCGAGTCCCTGCGCGAGTTGCTCCGGCGGTCCGCGCTGAAACTAGCTGCGACGGATTCGGACCGGGCGCTCGAGACCGTGCTCTTTGGTGACGGGGAGCCGGTATGGTTCGAACTGGGGGGCCAGGGCCGCCAGGTGGATCCTTTCGCTGCGCGCAGAACCGCATATCGAAAGGTGCTCAGCGAACAGAAGGTCACTTCGCTCAAGACCTTATTGGAGTTTTATGGCAATCTGCAAGATCTGGCGCACGCTCGGGGCTCGGCCATCGAGCACGCAAACGCGCTGGAGTCCATTCGCGGCAGCCTCCTATCGGTTGAAGGGCCAAAGAAGATGGACGAGCTTGACCGCAAGATAGTTCGGGTCTTCGACGAGGCCAAGGTTGCGGAAGTCGTCGCTCGCCTGAAGCAGCGGCTTGCGAAAAAGAAGGTGAATTCGAAGGATACGGAAGAAATCTGCGAGCAACTGATGGCGCTGATTCACCCGCAGGTGAAGCTAGCGCTCAGCGGCGCTGTTTATGCTTATTTTCTGAGCCCGGACGACTTGCTGGTGTCGCAAGACCCGCTATTCCTGCGAAAACATCGGTTCCTGCGACTCCCGCTGAACGGCAAGAGCCTGTTTGCACCGTCGGAAATGATGTCTTCCAACGTGGGCCTTGGAAGCTATTTGGAAGGAGGCTTTGCCGACTTTCCGATCACCGCCGGGAAAGTGGCATTCTCCGGAGCGCAGCCTCCGCCAAACACCAACTCTATCGCCGAGGCACAGATGGCGTCGCTCCGCAGCACCGATTGGAGCAAGTTGAACGATCAAGATTTGATTTCGTTCGGATTGCGGCTCAGGCTGGCTCGCGAATGGCTGCTGCACGCGGGGAACGACTCCAAACTGCTGGCTGGATTGCAAGAAGCCACCCAGGGACTGCTCTCGCCAACCCGAAGAGGGGAACTGCTGGATGCCGTGGCGGAGCAGGATTGGGACGGCGCTTTCAAGAAACTGACCATGGGCGATCTATACTCGCTCTCGGTGCTATACCTGGAGCGGTACTCCGCCAATACCTGGCAATCGCCCGTTACGGAGGCGTTGCGCCGGAAGTCCGTGCCGGCGAACGATACGCGTTTGGGCCCCTTGGGTGGCAGCGTCACCGACCTGGTGGGGTGCAGCTATCCGCACCTGGAGGTGCTGGGAGCTTACGAAGAGTACGAAAGGCTGTTATTTCCACTCAAGCTCGCGGAGCGCGCGGCGGAGTTCAAGCTATACCTGGCGGATTTCGCGGGGCGCGCCGGCATTCCGCCCGCCGTGCTGAATGCATTGGGACAGCCGATTCTCCTTCAGATTGTCAAGCGTATGAAAATGACAAACCTCGACGATTGGCGGGCCGCGCACGTAGCCTTTGCGGGCCTCGACGAGGCTGCTGTCTTGGCTGCAATACCGGATCAAAAATGAGACGCTACGTCCTTCTCGCTTTTCTTTCGATGATTGCGGCCGGGCCGGCCAATCCGCAGGAACCGGTATTTCGCGCCGAAAGCCGGATGGTGGAAGTTTATGCAACGGTGCTCGACCACAAGGGAAAGTATGTGGATGGCCTGCCGCGCGAGAGTTTTCAAATCCGCGATAACGACCAGCCGCAGCCGATTGTGGCGTTCGACAACGATGCAGCCGAGCTCTCCTGCGCCATTCTGCTGGATACAACGGGAAGCATGCGCGATTCGCTGGCCAGCGTAAAAAACGCCATCAGCCACCTCATCGACGAATATCGCGACCAGGATTCGATCGCAATCTACGGCTTTAGCACCACGCTCGATCTGCTGCAGGATTTCACGCGCGATAAGGCCGCGGCCAAGCGGGCCATGATGCGTACGCGCGCCTCGGGAGGGACGGCGCTTTTCGATGCGCTCACGCGCGTCACGCTCGAGATCGGAAGGCGCACCGGCAAGAAAGCGGTAATCGTCTTCACGGATGGCGACGATAACGCCAGCGTGCTGAATTCACAGCGGACCACGGAACTGGCGAAGAAGTCGGGAATCCCATTGTTCACCGTGGCCCAGGGAGATGCACGCCGTAGCGATTCGCTGATGACGCGTCTGAAAGATATCGCCCGCCTGACTGGCGGGAAGGCCTATGGCGTCAAGGACCCGCACGAAGCCGCAAAGATCTTCGAGGATGTTTCCGCCGAACTGCAGCACACCTACCTGCTTTCCTACCGGCCGCCGGAATCGAAGGACGGTGCCTGGCGGCGCATTCAGGTGTCGCTCAATGGCGCCAAGGAATATAAGGACTACACGCTCCGAAGCAAGGAAGGATACTTTCCGAATTAAACCCGCTGCCGGCGCGCGGCAAGCCGGCGCTGCCGCGGCGTATCGCCACGGTTATCCTACGCCCCAGTGCGCCGCGCGTGTACAGACCCAGTTGGTGTATACTCCCCGTCAAGGGTGAATCCGGCCCGCTCGACTGGCCGGCCCATTGAGGCAGCTTCAGGAAGAATACGCTATGAAGCGGGTTTTTGTCAGTTATAGCCGGAATAACCGGGACGTAGTAACTCAGCTCATCCAGGATGTCCAGGCGGTCGGTATAGACACCTGGCACGACCAGACCCTTACGGGCGGACAGCGATGGTGGGACACGATCCTCTCGAACATACGCGAATCCGAGATTTTCATTTGCGCCCTATCGCCCCAGTACTGGGAATCGGAGGCCTGCAAAAGCGAGCTTTCGTATGCCGTTCAATTGGGGAAGGCGATTCTGCCGGTTCAGGTCGCCGACGGCGTGAATCTTAACCTGCTGACCGCGCCGCTGAACGAGATACAGGTCACGGATTACCGGGGATGCGAGAAAGGCGCGGCCTTCGCCTTGATCAAGTGTATTCACACCGCGCCCGGCAACCCGCCTCTGCCGAACCCGCTTCCGGCGCCGCCGCGCGTTCCGGTCTCTTATTTGAGCACTCTGACGGAACGGATCGATACCCACGAACCGCTGGACGCCCAGGATCAGATTACTCTCCTCTTCGAACTCGAAGAGGGGCTGCGCGAGGGCCGGTCCCCCATCGAGATCCGCGATTTGCTGCTGCGGCTGAAGCGGCGCGACGATCTCCTGGCCAAAGTGGCTGTCAAAATCGATGCCGCGCTGCGAAGCATCGAGGAGAAGGCGGCGGCGGAACTGCCGAATCATGCCGCCCTCGCCGCGGCGGCCGCGACGGCCTCGCCCCGAGGCGGCGCATCCGTTGAAGACCGCCGGCCCGCGGCCCCGCGAGTTTGCGCGAAATGCAAGACGCCGGCCGCGGATGAAACATCCAACTTCTGCGGCATCTGCGGCGCCTCGTTTATGGCAGGGAACGGTTCGAAGGCTCTTGCGCCCGTTTCTGAAAGGCACGCTCCAGAGGTGGCGCGGTCGAAGAGCCGCAGATACGCTTGCGACCTCGGCGACAGCGACCGCGTCATCGCCGAAGTGAAGAACTGGTTGGATACCCAAGGCTTCGATTCTCAACAGATGTCCACCGAGACGGGCGCCATGCTACTGCAGATTAAGAAGCGGGGCGGATGGCGGGATTTCGTAGGCATGGGCACGTCTCTCAACATCGTCTTTCACCAATCCGCCGATGCGCTGACCGTGGAGATTGGCGCCGGAAAGTGGATTGACAAGGCTGCCGTGGGCACGGTCAGTATGTTCATCCTGTGGCCGCTCGCGGTAACCGCCGGTTTCGGCGCCTGGGAGCAGGCGAAAATGCCAACCATGATTTTCGATTATATCGGCGGCCGGCTCGCCTACAAGTGACCTTAGAACGTCTGTGCGCCGGCCGCGTGGTGGCGTATTATGAAGTCGGCCTCCTCGTGCGCATCATGGCGAGCAGCCGCGCATTCAATCGAGCGACGGCGCGCCGTTACTTCCCCGGCGCCAATCCAAACGGGAAGCACGTTACGAATCGGCAACGATCAGTCGTACGAGATCGTCGGGCTGGTGGCGGACGCGAAAGCAATTGAGCTTCGCGATGCTCCTTATCCCACGATTTACCTCAACATGTTCTAGGAGAACCGTCTGCCGCATCAGTTCGAACTGCGCACCAGCGTCAATCCCCAATCGCTGGCAGCCACAGTACGGCAGATGGTGCGCGACGCACTGAAGACGGTGCGGGTGAAAACGGTCACCACGCTCGCCGGCCAGGTGGATTCGAACATCGTTCCCGAACGCCTCGTTGCCACCTTGTCCGAATACTTCGCCGCCCTGGCAGCCGTGCTCGCCGGCATCGGGCTTTATGGGCTCCTCGCCTACACAGTGGCGCCGCGGACCAGCGAAATCGGCGTCAGGATGGCGCTCGGCGCAACAGCGAACGGCGTAAGCCGCCTCGTGTTGGCGGATGCGATGAGGATGGTGGGCGCCGGCCTCTTAGCCGGAATGGGGGTGGCGCTTTGGGGCAAACCGCTTGACGCCAGCATTTTCCACGATTTGAAATTCGAGAGTCCGGCGCCGCTGGTAATCGGCGGTGGCGCCGTTGTTGTCATCGCGCTGCTAGCGTCGTACCTTCCGGCTCGCCGCGCGGCATGCGTGGACCCCATAGTTGCAGTACGGCACGAGTAGAGTGAAGGATCCGCGATCTAAGCTTCCATCACTTCGGCCAGGGGGATCACGATCGGCGTATTCGGAATACGTAGCGTGTTTCCGGGGACCGATTCAACGCCGTTTTGGGTGCAGAGTTGGCTCCAGAGCGTATTGGGATCGACGATCCACACATAGGGGACGCGGTTTTCCACCAACTCCTTAGCTTTAGCCCAGACGTCCACCATACGGTCATCGTGCGAGAGGATTTCAATCCAGAGGAGCGGCGGCTTCTCTGGATAGCGCTCCTCAAAGTATGGCATCGAGTAAATGCAGAGGTCGGGAATCGGATACCATTTCTCGCGCACTTTGACGCGCAGTTCGGTGTGGAGGTGAATGTTCCACTGCCGGCGCCGGACTCCAACATAGATTGTGAGCAGGGTTTGTAGCGTTGCGTGCGCTCTTTCTCCCAAGTTTCGCTCCACCAGTATTCCATCGCGGTATTCTCGGTCGGGAGAATATGACGTCTCCAGGTATTCTTCCACCGTGATGAGAGTCGCGACATCCATGCTCAAAGACTAGCACTTACTCCGCTCTCAGAGCCACGATCAGGATCCACCCGCACCGCGCGCCACGCCGGAATCCAACTTCCAATCAGCGTCATCGCAACGCACATACCAATCGCCGCGCCGAAGGTCGCAGTGTCGTCCGGACGCACGCCGGCGAGCAGCGCCTGCATCGCGCGTGCCGCCGCGTAGGCCAGCAACGCGCCGGGGATGACTCCTGCAACAGTCACCAGCGCGGATTGCCGAATCACCATCGCCAGAATATCCCGCGGCTTCGCGCCCATCGCCATCCGCACGCCGATCTCTCGCGCGCGCTGCGAAACCGCGAACGCCAGCAGCCCATGAATTCCTACCGCCGCCAACAGAAACGCGAGCGCCGCGAAGCCGGCCAACAGGCGCGCTTGCACGGAGCGCGTCGCGGTCTCGTCGTCCACGATGCGCTCCATCGTTCGCACGCCGATAACCGGCTGTTGTGGATCGACGCCTCGGATAATGCCGCGAACCGCCGGGGATTAGCGATTCCGGCGCGCCGGCGGAGAGGATCGCGAGAGCTTTGGGCGCGTAGAACGGCATGTTGCCGTCTTCTGTCTGCTTATACGGGAGGTAGACCTGCGGCTCGCTCTCGCGTTCGAGACCCCGCACTCGGATATCGCCCACAATACCCGCAACCGTCCGATCATGAAAAGCGAACTTGAAGTGCTGGCCCATCGCATTGCCCAACGGCCAGTATCGGCGCGCGAACGAACGGCTCACCACCGCGATATACGGCGTGGAAGCCGTATCCGATTCCGCGACGTCACGGCCCTGCTGTAACGGAATTCGCATCGTCGCGAAGAATCCGGGCGTCACGAAGCGCAGACTGGCCGTGTTACCCGCCGCGCGAGTGACTGTCGTGCCGCCGATCTCGACCGGCCAGATGCCTCCGCGTACCTCTCCCATCGGAAGAAAGGTGATGTAGGCCGCATTCACAACTCCCGGCAGGCGCCGTATATTCGTAAGGACCTCATCGTAAAACCGTGTGCGCAGGGCCACCGTAGCGTACTTCGGCGGCAGATCGGTGCTCATGGTGAGCACATTCTCAGCGCGGAATCCTGGGTCGGTCTCCTGAACTCGCAACAACGCGCGCAGCAGCAAGCCCGCCGAAACCAGCAGCACTACCGATGCCGCTACCTCAGCCATCACCAGCGCGGCGCGTAGCCGCTCCTTACGCCCGCCGCCGGAGCGCGCGCCTTCACGCAAACCGCCCAGATCCACGCCGCGTCCCATACGCCACGCGGGCCAGCGCCGAAGGCCAACCCCGTCAGCGGCGGTCAGCGCCGCGGCGAAGAGCAGCACGCGTAGATCGATCGCCGGCGTATCCGCGATCGGCAGCGTGATGGGAACCAGCCGCGTCATCAGCGGCACGCCCGCGTTGGCCAGCAATACGCCGATCGCGCCGCCGATGCCCGCGAGGATCAGGCTCTCGGTGATCAGCTGTCGCATCAGCCGTTCGCGGCCCGCTCCGATGGCGGTTCGCACGGCGAATTCTTTGCGCCGCTCGATGCCTCGCGCCAGCAGCAGATTCGCCAGGTTGGCGCACGCAATCAGCAGCACGCAGAGAGCGGCGCCGCTCAGCGCCGTCAGCAGCAGGCGCGATTGTTCTGACACCTCCTCGCTGAGCCGGATCACCGTCGCGCCGCGTGTGTTCGTTCTCCCGCGGGAACTGCCGCTCGAGTTGCGCCGCGATGCACGTTCAGTTCGCTCCGCGCCTGTGCCAAACGTCACGCCGGGCTTCAGGCGAGCGATGCCGTACAATAGTTGTCGTCGCGATCCTCGATAAGCCTCTTCGTGAAGCGCAGCGGCGCCAGAGTCGCGCTCGCTGGTTGGGAAAGCGGAAGTCCGGCGGCATCACGCCGATGACCGTGTAGGGCGCGGCGTCGAGAATCATCTTGCGGCCGAACACCGCGGGGTCTCCGCCGAATCGCGCCTGCCACAATCGATAACTCAGCAGCACCGTCTTCGGCGCGCCCGGATTGTCGTCCTCGGCCGTAAACAGGCGTCCGATCAGCGGCCTCGACGCCCAACGTCGGCAGCAGATTCGGCGCTGACGGCCGCTGCCTCCACCGCTGCGGATCGCCTTGGCCGATCCAATTCAACGGCGTCGTAGAGTACATGCCGAACCCCTCGAATGACGTGCTGCATCTCTTCCAATCGCGATAATTCGCCGGCGAAAGCTCCATTCGCGAGTAGCCCGGCACGCTCTCCCAGAGCTTCACCAGCCGTTCCGGCTGCGGGAAACGGCAGCGGCCGGAGCAGGACGAAGTCGGTCACCGAAAACGCCGCCGTGTTCGCGCCGATGCCGAGCGCGACGATCACGACGGCGGTGAGCGCGAAACCCGGGCGCGCGGCGACAGCATGCGCGCAGCGTAGCCGATAGATCCTGCCGCAGGATATCCAGTGCGCCAGCGCCGCGTTCCAGAGCGATTTCGGCGAACGTCGTGAGCCACAGAGCGCGCCGACGCCGAACGCGCCGCGCGGCCTCGCGGCTCTGCGCGCGAAGAGCGCGCGACATTTCGCCGCCGTACTCGTGTGCGGAAAGACGCGGGATAGAAGTGCAGCAGCCAGACGATAGAAACGCATCATCAGGCCTTCCCCGGGGCGAACCCTGCCGCGCGCGCCAGCTTGACCAGTTGCGTCGAGCGACGCGCTTCGGCGCGGGCCACCGCCGCGCCGAATGCGGCGTGATGCGGTAATACCGCCGCCGTTCATCGTCGAATTCCGGCGCCGGCCGCTCGCGGGTTTCGACCAGCAGGCCTTGTTCGAGCATGCGCTGGATGGAGCGGTAGAGCGTGCCGGCGCTCAATTTGAGTGCGCCCTCCGTGCGCGTCGGCGACGTCCTGGATGATGGCGTAGCCATGGCGGTCCTCCTCCGCCACCGCCATCAGGATGTGAAAGGTGGCGGCCGGCAGGGGCAGCAGAGAGTCCGGATCTTCCATGCCTTTAATTATATCCACAGTGGCTATATGCTCCGTGGGTATAGACGAACACCGTCGTATAATGGTTAGGAATGTCTAAGATGCTTCTCGCCTGTTTTGCCGCGCTCGTGTTCGCGGCAGCCGGCCCGGCGCAAAGCCCTGCCAAGAAATCCGCGCTCGATAAGGCTACTCTCGAAGCCTACGTGCGCCATCTTTATGTGATGGATTCGGCGATATCGGTGCAGATATCGGACGCCAGACCTTCCGACGTCCCGGGATTCGTCGAAGAGATCGTGCATGCCTCCAAAGGCCCGCAATCTCAGGATTTTAAGTTTCTGATTTCCAAAGACGGTTCGAAGATTCTGCAAGCCAGCGTCTTCGATGTCAACAGCAACCCGTTCAAGGCCGATCTCGACAAAATCAAAACGCAGGGCGCGCCAAACATCGGTACGCCGGGCGCGCCCGTGGTGCTGGTTGAGTTCAGCGATTTTCAGTGCCCCTATTGCAAAGCAGAAGCGCAGGAGATCCGCAAGAACCTGTTAACGACCTATCCAACTCAGGTGCGCCTCTATTTCAAAACGTATCCGCTCGAATCGTTGCACCCCTGGGCGAAAGCCGCCGCTATCGCGAGTAAGTGCGTAGCGAAGCAGAACGCCGACGCGTTTTGGACTTATCACGATTGGATCTTCGAACATCAGGCGGAGATTACGCCCGAAACGCTCAAAGACAAGGTCCTCGGATGGTCCAAAGACACCAAGGGCATCGACTCGGTGCAACTGGGCCAGTGTATGGACACAAAGGCCACGGAGGCCGATGTGAACGCAGATGAGGCGGAAGGACAGAAGTTGGAAATTAACGGCACTCCCACTCTCTTCATCAACGGCCGCCGCATCGGACAGACCATCGATTGGTCCAACCTGAAGAACGTCATCGATTACGAGATCGGATATCAGAAGACCGCGCACGATGCGGGCGACGATTGCGGCTGCACTCTGGACTTGAAGCTGCCCGGCATGCCGCCGGCGGCGCCCCCGGGAGTGATCAAGAAGCCCTAGCGGGAACCACGACTAAGCTAGGGCCACGGGTTGAAATCGATGCTCTTCAACACAGTCCTGCCGTTCAGATTGGCTACGGGCCGGTTATTGTTCGAGTATCCGCCGTAGTTGGGGAACAAGGCTGATCAGGCTATGTAATTTAGCCAGAGCGCTGGGCGTGATGGGAACCGGATCTTGCAGAAGGAACCATTGCACGCTTTCCGAGCACGCTGGAGTTGTGAGTGAACCGGCGTAGCGATAAAACCCCCTGGCGGCCGGCAGCAAATCGGAGACGTTGACTTCCTCTGATAGTTCAATTTCTCCTGGCGATGTGGGAGAGTTGGCCATGATGGTATCGAATATCGGCAACCCTGCCGCGGAACTCGACAGAAGCACGCCGATGACGGCGGTTTCGCCAATGGCATTGGTGTGCACCAGGTGAAGCTCCGCGTCATATCGGACGCCGTTGATAGTGTGTTCGCTTGGCGCATGAAAATGAAACTGCGCCAGTTGGTAGACGTCGGTCGGCTGCGATCCGACGTAAAGGTAGCTGTTGGGGTCGTAGGGCACTTCGACATAGTGGCCGGTGTTTTCGATCTTCAGCGGAGTCGGTTTGTAATTGAACAACGGTGCGGAAAAGAGCGCCGCAACTGCGTTGCCGGGAACGATGTCGATCGGTGACTGCTTCATTCCGACCTCGCCCGTGATGCTGTCGCCGCAGGTGGCATACGACGGCGTCACTGTACCCCAGTGCAGGGGACCGATGGGCGAAGCGGGGTTGTGATTCCATGCTTGCGCCGAGGCAAGACTCGAGAAAGTCAAAACAGCCATCACCACTGCAAAAAGCGTCTTCATCAGGGACCTCCATTTTGCACCGAACATGGCGCGAGTATACACTCAATCGGATTCCTTCGATAGCCCGGTGTTTCCCTCCGTGAGCGGTCACTCGTAGGCCTCCACTGCAGTCACAACTCCACTCTACCCAGACGATGCCCGCAGGCAAACTTGCACCGGGCGTGAGCCCCTGGCGCTTTGCGGACGACTAAGGGCTTCGGAGCACCGCCGCGGCCCGATGCCCGCCTGCAATCATTTCAACGAGTTCCTGGCGGAAGGATCGAGATCGGAATTATCTTGTATGAGAGGTTAGCGCATGCCCATCGCCAAGCCCGTTGTCTTCATCTCTTCCACCTCCAAGGACTTGGCCGCGCACCGCGACGCCGCCGCCAGGGCGGCGCGCCAGGCCGGATTCGAAGACGTGAGGATGGAGGATTTTGAGGCCCGGTCCCGGAAGCCGCCCTACGCCGCTTGCATGGAAAAGGTTCGCGAGTGCGACGTGCTTGTCGTCATCGTCGCGCATCGCTACGGTTGGGTCCCCGAGGACCAGCCGGACAAGCAGGCGAAAAGCATAACGTGGTTGGAATGCGAAGAGATGCTTCACTTGGCCAAGGAAAAGCCTTCAAAAGAAGTGCTGGCGTTCGTGGTGGACCCGGATTACAAGTGGCCGCTCGAGTTCAAGGAAGCCTACCGGGGCCGCCGAGGCGCTCGAAAAGACGAGGCGCCGAATAGCCGCCGGCGCGAGAGCATGTCGCGGCTGCTGGAGGAAGCTGTGACGGCATTTCCTCAGTGCCGTAGCCACTACGCGCCCGCAATCCTATACCGGTGCTGCCAGGCTGCCCGGTTTCGAGGAAGTCTGCATCGACGAATTGGACCCTGACGCGATTGAGGCGTTTCTCGGCCACTGGTCGCGCGGCCTGTTCCCCGGCGACGAAAAGAGCGCCCGCGAACACCTCAAGGCTCTGGGCGAAGCGCTTCATGCCCGGGCGGCCATTCGCCGCCTACGCCGGCAAAGGCAAAAGGGAAAAAGAATCAAGGGAACACTTCCCGGACACAACGGAACCGGATGTTACCGCCCCAGTAGCCAAGGCCGGACCTGAAGTGGTAGGCCGGGCGAAGAACCGTAGAATCGCCGAGCACGCCCCCCCACGCAGTTCGCGACATTGCTCCTTCTCGTCAAACAAGTTCGCCATCCACTCCCAAACATTGCCCGCCAGATCCAGGTTTCCCACGGGAGTCGCGCCCGCTGGATAGAGTCCTACCGGCGTTAAGCGCAGGGGGCGCTCTCGATGTAATTCGCGCGAGTCGTGTCCGGATCCTCCTCGCCCCACGGATAAGTCCTTCCTTCAGGACCCCGCGCGGCCAGTTCCCACTCCTCACCCGTGGGTAAGCGGCATCCGGCCCAGGCGCAATAGGCCACCGCTTCATACCAACCGACGCCGATTACCGGCCAATTCGGATGTTCGAGTTGCCGCTAGCTTCTCTTCGGCGTAATGCGCTCCCGCCGCCAGCGAGGTGAACAGCGCCGGCCACGAGCCCGCTCTCAGTTTCGGCGCGATCGCGCCGAATTGCGCCCTAACTTAGTTCCAACCCCACATAGTTAGATTCTGACGCGACATCGGCTGAAATAGCTAATTGGTGCTCAGAAAAAGAACGATCACGCGACTTCAAAAAAAATAGTCTCAATCCCCTCAACCGCTTACAGTCACCCGCCTAAAAAGCCGCCACACCCTCGTACTAATCTCAAATCGGGGAGAAGTTTTTCAACCCCAGATCTTACAACGAAAGAGATAACTAAAGATAACCATGTCTGACCAACAACCGCTCGTCCAACAACCCGAAGCCACCCCGTCGCGCAAAGGCATCGGCGGACCCAAGACTCCAGAGGGCCGTCGCCGCTCCTCGCTCAACGCTTGCCGGACACTCGTCACTTCCAAAATCCATCTGTGCTCCCCTGAAGAGCAGTCCTCGTTCGACGCTCACATGGCGGCCTACAAAGAAGCCCTCGCCCCCATCGGAATCCTGGAGACAGAACTGGTCGCGGAGATCTCCAAGCTGAAATGGCGCCTTAAGAGGGCATCTAGCGTGGAAGACTCGATCTTTTCGTCGGGGCACCTGGATTACGCCGATGAAATGCAAAGCGGCCATCCGGCGGTAGACAGTTGCCTGGCGGAGGGCAAGATCTGGAAAGAGCAAGCCAAAAATATCATCCTCCTTTCTCTCTACGAAACGCGTTTCCGCCGCGCCGTGGAAAAGGACATGGCGGCGCTCCAGGCCCTGCAGGAGAAGCGCAAGGCCAGCTACGCCCGCGCCCAAGACGAAGCCATCCGTCTCCTGCAACTCGCACTATCGCAAGGGAAAGATTACGATCCCGGCGAAGATTTCCTACCTGCCTCGGCCCATGGCGAGTTCGTTTTTTCACTGCCCGAACTGCTCCGCGTTATCGAGCGCGCCGCCCGCCTCAGCCGCTCCTATGACGTCAACAAGCGCCCTCCCACGTTCCCGAAGAAGGCCGCCTAAGCCGCAAATTTGAACAAAAACTGTCGAATGCACAACCCGAACCCAAGACCTAAGCCCGAAAACCGTATGCTGCCGGCCCTCCTCATCTTTGCCTCAAAAAACTCTGTGCTCATCTCTGCGGCTCAGCGTCTCTGCGTCAAAATCGCGCCCTCAAACTACTACACGCTCCCCATGTTACCCTTCCCTTTATGAAACTAGCGGCCCTGCTGCTTACCGCGGCCTTCCTAGCCTCGGCCCAGCCCACGCCCGAATCCGTTCTGGGCCACAAGCCCGGCGACGATTTCTTCCTCGCCACTTACGACGAATCCCTCGGCTATTTCCAGAAGCTCGCGCAATCCACCGACAAGCTCAAGCTCGTCCGCGTCGGCAAAACCACGCGCGGCCTCGATTGGTATATCGCCGTCATCTCCTCCGCGCAAGAATCTCGCCGACGCTCGACAAGTACAAAGACACCGCGCGCCGCCTCGCGCTCGTCAAAGGACTCACCGACGCCCAGGCCCACGAACTCGCCCACAACGGCCGCGCCATCGTCCATATCGATGGCGGCCTCCACGCCACCGAAGTCGCGCCCGCGCAGCATGGCCATTCAGCTCGCCTACAACCTGGTGAGCCGCAAGGACCCCGAAACCGCCGCCATCCTCGACAACGTCATCCTCGCTGCTCTGGTTCTCGATCAATCCCGATGGCCAGAACCAGGTGGCCAAATGGTATCGCGCCAATCTCGGCACGCCTTACGAAGTCGCCAACATGCCCGAGCTTTGGCAGGAATACATCGGCCACGACAACAACCGCGACGGCTACATGAATAACATGGTCGAATCGCAGGTCATCACCACGCGCCGAGCTCGAATACTACCCGCAGGTCTTCTACAACCAGCACCAGACCGCGCCCTTCCCCGCGCGCATCTGGATTCCGCCCTTCGGCGACCCGGTCTCGCTTAATCCGCACCCGCTCATGTACCGCTGGGTGAACGTGTTCGGCACCGCGATGGCGGCCTATCTCGACGAGCACGATATGCCCGGCGCCATGCACCGCGGCCGCTTCGACGATTGGTACCCGGGCTTCGTCGACCACGTCAACAACTTCCGCAACACCGTCTCGCTTCCTCACCGAGACCGCGCTCTACCGCTACGCCACGCCGCACTTCTACACCGTCGACGATTTCCCGCGCGACAAGCAGGATCTGCGCGCCGAAGTCTTCTATTCGAGCCCGTGGAAAGGCGGATGGTGGCGGCTCGGCGACGCCGTGCGCTACAACCTCGGCCGCGTCGATGGCGGTGCTCGATACCGCCGCCAAGAATCGCGAGGAGCTGCTCTACGACCGCTACCGCGCCGGCCGCGACGTCATCGAGCACTTCACCAAGGACCCGCCCTATGCCTACGTCATCCCGCGCGAGCAGCGCGACCGCAACACCGCCGCGATGCTGGTCGAGAAGCTGATGACCGACGGCATCGAGGTACACCAGGCCACCGCAGCAATTCACGCGCCAACGGAACCACATATAAGGAAGGCGACTGGGTGGTGCTGATGGATCAGCCCTTCGCCGCGCTGGTGAAAGAGCTGTTCGATATGCAGAAGTATCCCGAGCTGCGTGCGCCCGACGCTGCCCGCGGCCGCAGCCGCCGCCGGGGGCCGAGGCGGCGGTGGAGGCGGCGGAGGACGGGGTGGACGCGGCGCGCGCTGCGGCAACTCCAGCGCCCGCGACGCCCGCGCCCGCCGCGGCAGCGGCTGCCGGCGGTGGCGGAGTGGCGCGGCGGACGCTGGCGGCGGCGGAGCGCAGGCGGCGGCGCAGCGGCGCTGCGCCCGGGGCTCGCGCCAGCTTCCCTACGACGTCACTGGCTGGACGCTGCCCATGCAGATGGGCGTCGAGATCGTCGCGGTGGCCGAACCCGTTTCCGCCGAGACGCGCCGCGCTCTGCAAGCCGATCGCAGGTCGAGCCGATCCCGGCAAGGTCGAAGGCTCCGGCCCGGTCTTCGCCTTCTCGCACAACACCAACGCGGCCGCTGCGCGCCGTCAACGATATTCTCGCCGCCGGCGGCAGCGTGAGCTTCGCCAAAACCGAAAGCCGCCATCTACGCTACCGGGCGCCGCCGCGTCATCCTGCAGAAGGACGGCGTGGATGCCGCGTCGCTCAAAGAAGCGCCCGCCGGCGCCGTCTCGGTGAAGAAGCCGCGCATCGCCCTCTACGAACCCTGGGGCGGCAACATCGACGACGGCTGGACGCGCTGGATCCTCGAGCAATACAAATTCCCCTTCACCGTGCTGCACAACGCCGACATTCAGCAACGGCCATCTTGCACGACCGCTTCGACGCCATCGTCTTCGCCGAAATGGCCACGCGCCAGATCATGGATGGCATGGCCGCCGGCTCCGTCCCCGGCCAGTACGCCGGCGGCATCGGCGAGACGGGCGCGCAGGCGCTTCGCGATTTCGTCACCGCGCGGCGGCACGCTCGTGACGCTCGGCAACGCCACCCTCTTCGCCATCGAGCAGTTCAATCTCGCCGGTCACCAACGTCGTGCAGGGCGTTCCGCAGAACCAGTTCTTCTGCTCCGGCTCGCTGCTGCGCGCCGAAGTCAAGGAGCCGAACCACCCCGTGGTCGCCGGGCTTCCCGCCAGCCCCGCCGTCATGTTCGAGCGCAACCCGGTCTTCGACACGCGCCCGGCATTCCGCGGACGCAGTGCTCGCCAGCTACGTCAAGGATCGCAATCCGCTGCTCAGCGGCTTCCTGCTCGGCGCCGACCGCATCCAGGGCAAGGCCGCCGCGCATCGACGCCGATTACGGCAAGGGCCACATCATCCTGCTCGGCTTCCGGCCGCAATGGCGCGGGCAATCGCACGGCACTTACAAGTTTCTCTTCAACGCGCTCTACTACAACCCGTCGATGGCGCCGGAAGGCCAGGGCCGCAGGCGGGCGCGGCGGCCGTGGCGGAGGGCGACCCGCAGCAGGCCGCCTGGCGCCGCGAAGCCGAAGCCGTGAAAGACCGAGCTGACCAGAGCTGCTCGACCAGAACCAGCGCCTACTTCACCGCGCGCGGACCCGACGCCGCCGACGAAGGCAAGAAGCTCGAAGATCGCGCTGGACGCCTTCCAGCGCGACCGCCTGCCGCTGCTCGACGATCTGCGCGCGCAAGTGGAAGACGCCGCACTTTCGCGAGCCGACGCCGCATTCGTCGCGCAGCTCAGAAAATTCGCCGTCGACCTGCGCACCAAAGATTTCAGCGCCTCCAAGCTGGAAGATCTGCTCGATCAATACAAACTGGCGGTGATCCCGTGACTGCCCAGACCCGCATGTACTCCCGATGTGGCGCAGTCTTCCTGCCTGCGCTGCCGCTATCTTGATGGCGCTCACCCTTACGCCGGCGCCGCCAGTCCCCACGCCCGAATCCGTGCTCGGCTACAAGCCCGGCGCCGATTTCCAACTCGCCACTTACGAAGACGCGCTGGGCTACTTCCGCAAACTCGCCGCCGCCTCCAACCGCATCAAGCTGGTCAACGTCGGCAAGACCACGCAAGGCCGCGACTGGTAGATCGCCTTCATCTCCGACCCCGAGAACCTGGAGCAGATCGACCACTATAAAGAGATCTCGCGCCGCCTCGCCCTGGCCCGCGGCGTCAGCGACGAGCAGGCCCACGCCCTGGCGCGCGAGACTGAAGCCCTTCATCCACATCGATGGCGGCCTGCACGCTAGCGAAGTCGCCAACTTCCAGCACACCATCCAACTCGGCTACGACCTGGTGGCCAGCGAAGAGCCCGAATTCCAGGCCATCCGCCAGAACCTGATCGTCGAGCTGTGGTTCTCCATCAATCCCGATGGCCAGAGCGCCAGTCGCCAATTGGTATCGCCAGAACGTCGGCACGCCCTACGAAGTCAGTCCGCTGCCGATGCTCTACCAGGAATACGTCGGCCACGACAACAACCGCGACGGCTACATGCTGAACATGATCGAGTCGCGCGCCATCACCAAGGCCACGCTCGAAACCCAGCCGCTGGTTTTCTACACGCAGCACCAGACCGCGCCGTTCCCCGGCCGCATCTATCTGCCGCCCTTCGCCGACCCCATCTCGGCAACATGCATCCGCTGATGCTGCGCTGGCTGAGCCTGATCGGCATGACCATCGCCGAATATCTCGACGATCACAACCTGCCCGGCTCCATGCACCAGGAGACCTTCGACGTCTGGTATCCCGGCTACATCGATAACATCGGCAACTTCCGCCACACCATTTCGTTCTTCACCGAAACCGCGCTCTACCGCTACGCCACGCCGCACTTCTACACCGTGGATGAATTCCCCGCCGCGCGCCAGGGCCTGGGCGAAGAGATGCTCTATTCGAGCCCTTGGAAAGGCGGCTGGTGGCGCCTCGCCGACGCCTGCAAATACATGTATGAGGCCGATATGGCGGTGCTCGATCTTATCGGTCGAAGTACCGCGAGCAGATGGCCTACAACAAGTACCGCGCCGCGCGCGACACCATCGAGCAGTTCACCAAGGAACCGCCGTTCGCCTACGAGATCCCGCGCGAACAGCGCGACTCGCCCACCGCCGCGCTGCTGCTCGAAAAGCTGATGCTCAAGGGCATCGAGGTCCATCAGTCCGTCAAGCCGGATGCCTGGGTGGTCATGATGGATCAGCCCTTCGCCGGCCTGGTGAAAGAACTCTTCGAGCCGCAGGTCTATCCTGCGCTCTCGCAGCGCCCCTACGACGTCACCGGCTGGACGCTGCCCATGCAGATGGGCGTCGAAGTCCACCCCGTCACCACGCCGCTCTCCAAGCAATTCGCGATTCGCTGCGGCCGGTCAAAGAAATCACCGGCCTCGCCGCGCCGTTCCAACTGCACCGCCAACGCCAGCTATCAGCGCCGTGAACCAGATTCTGGCCGCCAAAGGCACGGTCTCGTTCGCCGGCGATCAAATCACCACGGCGAATCTGGACGCTTCCAAGCTCAACTCCATCCTCGACCGCAAACCGTCTGCAAAGTAGCCGCTGCCGAAAGACGCCGGAAAGCCGTGAAGCCCGCCCGCATCGGCCTCTATCGCCCCTGGGTGGCCAGCATCGACGAAGGCTGGACGCGCTGGATTCTCGAACAGTATCAGTTCCCCTTCACCAGCCTCTACAACGCCGATATCCGCGGCGGCCATCTGCGCGAGCACTACGACACCATCGTCCTGCCCGACGTCAGTGAAGCGCCAGATTATCGAACGGCTACCGCCCCGGAACGATTCCCGAACGCTACGCGGGCGGCATCGGCGAGGAGGGCGTCGCAGGAACTGCGCGATTTCGTCGACGACGGCGGCACGCTGGTGACGTTCAACAACGCCTCGATGTTCGCCATCAACCAGTTCAAACTGCCGGTCGAAAACGCAATTGCCGGCGCGAACGCCGGACCGTTCTTCTGCTCCGGCTGCCTGCTCGACCGTTCACATTGAGGACGCGAAGAACCCACTCACCGCCGGCATGGCCGCCGACACCATCGTGATGTTCGAGCGCGGCCCGGCCTTCAACACCAAGACCGATTTCAAGGGCACGGTGCTGGCGCGCTATCCCGCGCGAGCGCTCCCCGCTCGAGAGCGGCTACTTTCGGGTCCCGACCGCATCGAAGGCAAGATCGCCGCGCTCTCCGCCGATCTACGGCAAGGGCCACGTGATCCTGCTGGGCTTCAAGCCGCAGTGGCGCGGCCAATCGCACGCCGGCTATAAGTTCTTCTTCAACTCGCTGTATGTTCAGGAATAGCTTTCAATAGCTTACTTCACAACGTCGGCTATGCAGGCCATTCCCGAAAAATATCCCGGATCGAAGATCGGGGGATTGGCAGTGATTTCGAACTTCAGCGTCACCGGTTGGCCGGTTGCCTGATCGATGATTGGCGTTCTGGATTGGCCGCTTTCCAATGTCATCTCGACCAGTGGTCCGGAGCGCTTGTTGGCGTCCTGGACGAATCGGAAGATGCTCCATAGCCCAGGGTAGAAACCATACTCATGCGTCGTTCCCTTATAGGAGACCGAAGCTTGAGTGCCGCTGCTTTGACCCGGCCAGACAAACGGCTTCGCCGCTTGGCTCGATTGGGTAAAGGTCCCCGATTGGCCGTCGATGTTCATCTTGACGCTGTCCTGGTCCGGGCTCATCACCGGCTTCACGCTGTAGGTGAACTGCGGATCGGTAGCGCCGTTCTGGTAGGCCGCGGCGGTGAATGCCCCGGCGCGATTCAGCATGGCGAGGAAGGACGGGTTCACCGTCATGCCTCCGCTGGACGCGGCAGCGAATTGAAACCCGGCGCGCTGTACAATTTTCTGCAGGTTCGCGTCATAGAAGGCCCAGATCTCGCCCTTCTTCGGCTCGAAAATGGAATCGATTTCCGCCAGCGTCGCCTGTGCCTGCGCCTTCGGGCTGAACGGGTATTTCGCCAGCAGGGGCCGCATCTTGCCGCAAAGATCTTTGCCTTTGGCATTGATTTCGTTCGGCGCCAGCGACCTCAGCATGCCGAGCACGTAGATGATTGGCTCTTCGAGGAGTCTTTGCGAGTTTGCGTCGACATGGCCTTCCGGATCGGGCCGGAACGCCTGCGCCATTTGCCGGGCCGTGCCGGTGGCCTGTTGCGCGCTGGCGATCGCGGGCGCGGCCGCCTGGTCGCTCGGCTGGCCGGGTTGATCGGCGATTGCCTCGATCGACGTCTGCAGCGCGACGAGCGCCTGCATGTAGTTCTGGTTGGGCGGCGCGACAAACTTATCGGTGCTGCCGGGCGGCACTACAGTTTGCACCGGCTGAAAGGAGTTCTTGACCGTGGGATCGTCGACATCGGTATTGGTGGAAGCGAGAGAGAAAAGCTCGAGAAGCGGAGATTGATTGCCGGACAACTGGTTGAGCTTAGTGGATGCGTCTTTCAAGCTGGCGTACTTCACGACGGAGGCCGACTTAATATAGCCGCGCCACGCGTCGAGAAAATCGGCATAGTACATCGACTTCAAGTCTTGCTCGAGTTTCGCCGGATCGGTGTTGGCGGTTGCATAATCGCCCAGAACCCACCGATCGCCTCCGATGTAGCGGTCGGGATGGGCCATCGCGTCTTTCATGAAGCCCCAGCCGCCTTTGCTGAAAGCTCCCGAAACAACCCGCGGTTCGCTAACCGCTTGGGACGCGCCCGGGAACACTTTGTTGTAATCGATGGGTGGATTGGCCTTTGCCGCCTCGGAGAGCATATAGGCGTAGAGGCGTTTCGCTCCTCCGAATTGCGCCAGATAGCGTCGCGACTTTTCGATTGCGCCGCTGTCGTTATCGCGCGTAAAGGGATTCGCGTCCTTCAGTTCGTCAGAGTAAAACTCGAACTGTTTTTGGGCAAGCCGCTGGCGCTCGGGATCTGCGTTGCGGCCGTTCTGCCACCACTTCATCATTTCCGGCGCAAGAAAAGCCTTGGTGCTCTTGTCGTGATTCGAGGTCGTAATCAAGTATGCTTTGAGCCCGTCGTAAGTGGGTTGAAACTCGGGACCAGGGGTGGCGGGCAGTCCGGAAAGGAAAGCGAGATCGTTGCTCTTTGCCTGCGCGAAAAGCAATTGCTTGAAGCGCGCGAAATAGACTTTGCGGGCTTCGGGATAGAGGTCGTCCCCGATGTATAAGAACCAGCGGTACATCAACGGGGCGCCTTCGCGATGGTACGTGGAGAGCGTCTCCACCGATTGGCGCAGGGTATCGAGCTTGCGGAGGGAATCGACGGAAGCGAAATCGGCGCCGACGGCCTCTCCGGAGCCGATCGCGCGGGAGGCCTCGGAGACTTGATTCTCCAGGCCGCGATTCTTGAAAAACGAAATCGTGAAGAAGATCGTGAGCAAAACGCAGAGCGCGGCGGCTGCGCCGAAAAGGATGCGCCGCGCGCCGCTGGTTTTCACGCTGGAACCGCTGGCGCCCATTGCGCTGTGATCGGCGAGCAAGACGTCGGTGAAGAAATGGCCGAGGAAGAGCCACTGTGGCACCTTCCGTGTGCCGGTGACGACAGGCTGCTGCGGCGCTTGCGCGGCTTGCCGCGAGCCGATGCTGAAGATCCCGGTAGCGCCAGCGGCCGTGCCGAAATTCGCCTGCGGCTGCGAGGCGGCGGCCTGTACAGGCGCGCTCTCATTGATAATGATCGGCCGCACGCCGCTGAAATAGAACCCGCGCAGGAAGGGGCCCGTTGTCAGTTGGCTGGGGCGGCAAAGATCGACCAGGAACTGTACGACTGTCTGCCGGACCTTGCGGAACTCACGCGGGAACTCGTATTCAGCAGGCAGTTTGGAGGGGTCGGTTTCGCGCGGCAGAAACTCGATGCGGGCATCGGCTAAGGATCGGAACAGGCTTTCGAAGCTGCCGGTGAGGCGCGCCGTTTCCTCTTCGGCGTAGACGCCTTCGGGACGCGCGCCGAGCATGGGTAGGGTAACGCCGAGCACCTGCGTAGCTTCGTCGTTGCTCAAGTTCCGCACGTATTCGTTGAAGAACGGAAGCCGGTCCATCTTGGTGAAAACCGCATAGACCGGGAGCCGGATGCCGAAGCTCTGGCAGACTTCGCCGAGACGGGCGCGGAGGGTGCGCGCGGCGGCGGCAGCGGCTTCAAGCGCGCCGGCCTTGGTGAAATTTTCGCAGTCGAAGCAGATCACAGCGGCGCGCGGCGCCTGTTCGCCTTTACCAACCACGGACCCTTTGGGCTGGAGCTTCTGGATGAGCTTCTTCCACTTCGGGGCATCGGCAAGCAGCCTGCCGCTCGCTTCCACAAACAGGGAACGGCGTGAATACCAGATATTGGCGCTGCGAGTGGAACTTACATTGCCCTGCTGATAGACTTGCCCCGCGACTAACTCGGCATCCAGGCCGGAGTGGAGCATCACGCAGGTTTTGGCCGCGGCGGCGTCGCCGGCCAACAGGTAGACGGGAAGATTGGCCGCCTTGGCCCCCTCTATTTTGGCGGCTGCCAGTTTGTTTTCGGCTTCGCGGACGAGCAGCGCGATCTCATCGTCGCCGGGCGCGGCAGTTTCGGAAGATTCGGCCGCAAGCGCCTCCGCCTTCTTTTTCTTTTTGCGGAGGATGAAATAGACGACGAGCAGGACGATGAGCGCCAGTAATATGACGCCGATAACTATGTATAAAGGGTTCACGCGACATGTACCCCGCTGCTGAGGACGATTTTATAGACAATGAACAGTAAGAGCATCAAGCCGGCGCAAACCGCGGCCGCGATGCCGAGCTTGCGCACCCACGGATCGGCGACCGTCCTCGCTTTCTCAGGCGGCGGCGCCCAATTTGGAGAAAGAGATCCGAAAGGCCCGCGAATCCGCCGGATCTTTTCGGCAGTCATATTGACGATCTGGCCGAGTTCCCCGCGGTTGCCAGCGCTGTAGCGTCCGCAGAATCCCAGCAGCATGCAGAGATGATGGACTTCGAGCACATCCGCGAGATCGGCCGAATCGTTGCGTCCGAGTAGCTGCTGTAAGTTCTGAAAGAAGGTCTCGCCAGCGATGTGGACGTTGAAGAGCTCCTCCTGCAGCGGCTTGCGCAGCCAATCGGCGAAGATCGGGTTCTGCGAATTAAGGACGGATTCGTCGAGGAAGGCGACGGCCGCGAAGGTAGCGAGGCGCACGTCGTCGGCATTGTATCCAGCCGCGAGGCCGGCGCTGGCGGCGTTCTTCAAAGCTTCACGAGTGTGGTGGCGGAAGGCCTCCGCATCGTTGACGCCCTGGCGGTTTCCACGCAAGCGTTCAATGGCGGTGAGGACTTCCTGGAAAATGAGCGCCAGGTTCTCCGGGCGCCGGACGTTTACGTTTGGAGTCATAGCTAGGTATCCAGCACGACTAACATTTCGATTTCAGGATCGAGAAAATCTCCGGGCACATAGACGCCGATCTGGCGGGTCTTTACCATGTGATCCCAGCAAGGGCCGGTCCGGCTGACGCCGAAGTATTGTGTTTCGACGCGCGCCGATATGGCTGGCGGCGGAACCGGCAAATGAGTCAGCGAGAGACCCGGAAGCGCTCGCTTGACCAACTCCCGCACGAAAGGCGGCGTACAGACCTTGATCAGCCGCGGCGTGGATTCCATCAATTCGGCTTCGCCCATGGAGGCGCGGACGCCGAGTACCCAACGGGAGCGGTTGAAGACTCGCGTGTCGGTGATTTCGCCCTCGAAATAGTAGGGCTCGGTGCATTTCAAGGGGATTGAGATGCAGTTAGTCGGGATGATGGTTTCCAGATGCTCGCGGATGTGCCGGTCGAGCTTCTCGAAACACTCGCTGAGGTTATTGTGATCGTAGAGCGGAAGCTCGCGCGGGTGAGAATCGAGCGCAAAGGTACAGAGCGCTCCACCGAGGCGGGAGAGCTCGTTGTATAGCTCCTCCGGATGCCCGCGCTTGGCGACAAGCAGGTGGCGTAGGGGCGCGAGCGCGGAATTGACGGAATGCAGCAGCCAGAAATTGGCGATTTCGCGGGTGGAAAACTCGCCGCGGGCACCCGCAGCACGGCTGATATTGGAGCTCTTTTCGCTCAGAATGTCGATGAGCCGCTGTGTCAGAGACATCAGGCGAGGGCTGGCGCCGGTGTGCAACAGCGGCGGCACGAACTCTGGATCGTAGGCGAAATGGCCGGTTCGATCGCGGACCACGCGCGCAATGGGCAGGGTGAGGAGATCGGCTGTAGGTTCGGTATCGAGCAAGAGGCGCACGTTCTTTCGTCCGAGGCGAACGGGACGTTCATCGGCGCCGGTGTTTTCATCGTGCAGAACGCGCGGCTCAGCCAGATAGCGGGCGTCCCGAGCGCCATTGGCGGCATTGGGATCGAGCGCGCAATTGTACCCATTGGGCTTGCGCGGTGGAATAGCCAGCGAAACGACGAGGCCGTCACGCGTGGGAGGGAAGAGGTCGGCAATGGGGCGGGCCGCCGGGAGTTCGTCGCTTTCCGGCATGTTGAAGGGCAGGCCGTCGGGAAAAACACCGCGAGCGTGGATGAGCGAGACAACGCCATTCTGCGCGGCTTCCGTGTCCAACTCGATGCCGGCCAAGCCGTAGGCGGCAAACCAGAGGGACGAGGTGGCGAACTGAATGGAATCTTCGAAGTAGCGGCTCTGTACCTGGAAATGGTGAGGTCCCAGATACATACCTTCCGACCACACCACGCGCGAGAGCAGCTTCATAGGCCTGTGCGGATTACTGTAGCATAGGCTGCCGCTCCAGGAGACCTTAGACAGTGGGGTGAAAACGGGCGGCCGGGGAGTACCATTCCCAAGCCTCCACAGCTTAGATTGCAGCTGTTTAAGCTAACATGTTGATGGCGGGACGGCGCAATGGACTTTTATCAGAAATATGAATTGATCGATCCGCTTCCGGGGGAAGGGACCAAGAGCTTTCGGGCGCGGCAGATTGCCACCGGACGCGAGGTATCGGTACACCTCCTAACGGGAGGCAAGACTGCGGAAAACGAGGCGCTGTTGGCCCGCCTGCGTACGCTTCCGGCGGAATCCCTGCGTAAACTGCTGGAGGTGGGCGATAACGAAGGCGTCACGTATGTGGTGACGGAAGCGCCTCCCTATCTGCACTTGGGCGATTGGTTGGGCACTCAGGAGCGCGCGGCGGGCGCCTCGGACGCGGCGAAATTCTCACGCGCCGGGGCGTGGAAGATTCCGGCAATGGGCGCGCCGTCTATGCCTCCAGTTCAAGAACCGCGCGTCAGTGGGCCGGGCGAGTTCACGATGATGTTCCAACAGGCGGCGGCGAAAGAGAAGGGCGATGCCGGTCCTATGCCTCAGGCAACGCCGCCGCCTTCCGCGCCATCCGCGGGCGGACTGGGAGAATTTACGCGTATGTTTCAAGCGGCGCAAGGGGGTGAGGCCACGATACCGGCAGCGCCCGAGTCTGCTCCGCACGCGCCACCGACGTTGCCGGCGGAAGAGCCCCCAGCAGTTTCAGCGGCGACTACAATGCGCATGCCATCGCCAGCGGGAAAGGCGGAAGCGGTTCGGCCTGCCGCCTCTAGCACACAGGCAATTCCAGCCGCGTTCTCTCCTGCGTTACCGCTCGAACCGGCAACTCCGGGGGGGACGTTCGCGATGGGTTCGGCGATTTCACCATCGGCTACGCCCTCGAATTCGTCCATCCCCGGGGAGTTCACGAGCATGTTTAATGCGCCGCCGTCCGCTTCACTGGCGGAGAGCAATACGCCTGTGAGCCAAGCGACGCAAGCGTATCCGGCGGCGCCGCCGCGAGTGTCAGGCCCGGGTGAGTTTACGAGCATGTTCAATGCACCGCCGTCTGCTCCACGAGCGGAGAGCAGTACACCTGCGATCCCGGCGACGCAAGCGCCTCCGGCGGCGCCGCCGAGCGCGTCGGGTCCAGGTGAGTTCACGAGTATGTTTAATGCCCCGCCTATTCAACCGGCGGAGAGCCGTACACTTGCGAGCCCGGCGGAGAGCAGTACGCAGGCGGTCCCGGCGATGCAAGCGCCTCCGGCGGAGTCGCCCCGAGTGTCGGGTCCGGGTGAGTTTGCGAGCATGTTCAATTCGCCGCCGGCTGCTCCATCGGCGGCGAACAGTACGCAGGCGGTCCCGGCGATGCAAGCGCCTCCGGCGGAGTCGCCGCGAGTGTCGGGTCCGGGTGAGTTCACAAGTATGTTCAATGCGCCGCCTGCGCGATCGGCAGCGGGGGGTACGCCTGCGAGCCCGGCAACGCAAGCATTTCCGGCGGCGTCATCGCCTCCGTCGGGTCCAAGTGAGTTCACGACCATGTTTAGCGCCCCGCCGCCGGCACCTTCGGCGGAGCCCAGCAAACCTGCAAGCCCGGCGGTGCAAGCGACCCCGGCGTCGTCGTCGCGGGTGTCGGGACCGGGTGAATTCACGAGCATGTTCAGCGCATCGCGGCCCGCGGCTTCGGCGGAGCCCAATACGCCTCCCAGTAAGGCTTCGCAAATGCCCCAGGCCTCGTCATCGCGCGTATCGGGTCCCGGCGAGTTTACGAGTATGTTCAGCGCTCCGCCTGCGCCTTCGGCACCTGCAAAGCCGACTTCGCCTCCGCCACGGGCGTCAGGCGCTGGCGAGTTTACGAGGATGTTCAATTCGCCGCTGCCGAACCGGCCGGCGGAAGGGGATTGGCCGGCGCCCGCGCCAAAAGCCGAGGAGGGCGAGTTCACGCGAATGCTCAACTCGGGAGCGCTGCGAGCCGAACCGGCGCCCGCGCCGCCGCCCCCCGCGGAATCGAAGGAGGGCGAGTTCACCCGGATGTTCAATGCGGGCCGTCCGGCAGCGGCGGCAGGGCCACAGTTTCCGCAGGCCGCATTTCCGCCGGCGCCGACGCCGATGGCGCCGGTTCCAGAGCAGCGCAAGGTGGGTGAGTTTACGCAAATGTTTGGGAGTCCCGAGGGAGGTCCAAGTCCGGCATCGCCGCAAGCGCCCGCGCCAAACTTTTCCGCGGGGGGAATCGGCGCGACGGGCGCGTTCCGTAGTCCGGCGCCTCAATCGGCGCCTGCCGCTCCGGCGGAGTCAGCGGGGGAAAGCGAGTACACGCGCATGATGCGGGCGCCGACGGCAACGCCGGGCGGCTCCGGGGGGCCGGGAGCGCCCGCGGCGGCTGGCGGAGGCGGTGGGATCCCGCTGCCGCAGGTGAAGATGGCGGCGCCGAAGTTCCAGGCCCCGCAAATGCAAATGCAAGGCCCGCAGGCTTCGATGCAGGGTGCGCATCTGCAGGCGCATGGCCCGCAGGCTCACATGCAAGGTCCTCACATGCAAGCGCCGCAAATGCAGATGCCTCCGATTAAGATGGAGGCCCCGAAAATACCGCCGGCGCAGCTGAAGCCGCCCGACAAAACGAACGTTCTGCTGATTGTGATCATTTGCCTGGCGGCGTTTCTACTCGGCGCGGTGCTGATGTTGCTGTTTGTGAAGCCGAAGTAGGGGCTATTCGTAGCGAAGGGCGTCGATGGGGTTGATCTTCGATGCCTTCATTGCGGGATAGATCCCGAACACAACGCCAACCAAAACCGAGACGCCGAATGCGATCACCACCGAAGCGGTGGTGACGATGGTCTTCCACTCCGCTGTGCGTGCGATCAACCATGCCAGGAAGAAGCCGAAGGCAATGCCCAAAAGGCCTCCGCCGACCGAGATCAGGACGGATTCGGTGAGGAACTGGCGAACGATATCGAATCGTCGCGCGCCGATGGATCGACGGATGCCAATCTCACGCGTACGCTCGAGGACGGTGGCAAGAACGATGTTCATGATGCCGATGCCGCCGACGAGGAGTGAGATGGCAGCGATGGCGACCATGACATAAGTGAAGATAGTCTGCGTCCGCTTCTGCTGCGCGAGAAGAGCGGCCGGGATGGTGACGGTGAAATCCTGGACGTTGTGATGGGTGGAATTCAGAACGGCTGTCACAACCTTTGCGACTTCGATGCTATCGGCGTCGGCTTTGAGGCGAAGCTCTACGCCGTCGAGATCGTCTTTCAGGTTGTTGGATTGATCCCAATAGCGGTACTGGAAAGTGTTGAGCGGGATATAGACGATGTTATTGACATCCTGCATGGTTCCCCCCGAACTCTGGGAACCGGCCATGATTTGTTCCTGCAATACGCCGACGACCTGCAGCCAGGTGTCGTTCACTTTGACGAACTTTCCGAGAGCGGAATCGTAGCCAAGCAGGTTGACCTTCGCGCCTTCGCCTAGGACGCAGACGGAGGAGCTGGCTGCATCGTCGGATTCGTCGAAGAAGCGGCCTTCGGCGAGGCGGAGGCTGTGAATGATGGCATATGCGGGGCGGACGCCGAAGAGCTCCGGAATTTCGCGCGAGGGTTTTGGAAGCACGCGCGCGGGATGTAACGACCGCCGGGCGGAAAGAGTCTCCAGATCCTCGATGTTGGCTTTGAGAATGCGCACATCGCGATCATTGAGGCCTTGCGAAGAACGGCGACGCTGCTGCATTTCCGAATCGCTGGCAGCGGGGCGGGAATCGATAAGGACATTGCGCACGCCGAGCTGTTCGATGAAGCGGAGGGATTCCTCGCGTGCTCCGGCGCCGATGGCGAGCATACCGATCACCGAGCCAACGCCGAATACGATGCCGAGAGCGGTGAGGAGGGTCCGCGTCTTCTGAGCGCGCAGGTTGGAAAAGGCTTGACCGAAATCCGAAAGGAGGATCATTGGCCGAGAGCCTTCAGAGCGCCTTGTTGCTGTTTTCCCGCTTGGCTGTTCTGTTGGGTTGGATTCGACATGGCGACGGAATCGCCCTCGTTAAGCCCAGTGAGCACGGCTTGACTTTCGCTGCGCCGGACGAGTTTGACGTCGCGCGGCGTGAAGCCGGAGGGCGTCTGGAGATAAACAAAGGAACGGCCGTCACTTTCGAACAGAGCCTGGGAGGGAACCCAGATGACGTTGTCGAGAACTTCCGACGTGATCACGATATTGGAGCTCATACCGGGGCGAAGATCGGGACCGGTCTCATCGAGCGCGATGCGAGCCTCGAAGTGGCGATCCCAGGGCGGGCCTGTGGTACCGCCCATCGTCTTCACGTGGCCGGCGTAAGATTTGCCGGCCAGCGCAACAATAGCGATGGAAACCTTCTGACCAGCGGACAGGTGACCTTGATCGAGTTCTCCGATGTTGGCGCTGACTTCCCAATTCTTCATATCGGGAATCTGGACGACCGCCATTCCGGCGCGCACGGTATCGCCGATTTGCAACGCGGGCAGGGGAGCACCCCAAAAGATATTGCCGCTGGTATTCGGCTGGATGTTGCAATAGCCGGTGGTCTTGGCTTTGATCGTCATGCTGTCGATCATGCGTTGCGCGGTCTGTGACGCGACTTTCGCTTTGTTCAGAGCTGCTTCCTGAATGGCGATGCCGGCTTCGGCGTTGGCCTTCTTATTGATCATGTCCTGCTCGGCCTGATGGAGCCGGTTTTGGGCGGCTTCCACGGCGAGATCGTTCTGCTTGGCGACGATGGGGGGCAGGAGAGGATTGCGGCGAACCTCAAGCTGGGCCAGTTTGAGATCCGACTTGGTGGATTCGAGCTGATAGCTGGCCTCCTCTTGCGTAGCCTCGCTGGTCGCCTTGGCCTGGATCACCTGCTGCTCGGCTTCGAGCTGATCGGCCTGGGCTTCGCGGAGATTGAACTCCTGCTGGGTGGTATCGAACTCAACGACCACGTCACCGGCATTCACCAGTTCACCTGCATCGCGGAGAGACGTAATGGCCATGGTGTCGACGCCGGCCATTGGGGCGACGAGCATTTCGGAGTTGCCACCCTGTAGTTCGCCGCGAGCGGAAACGGTGATGGTGACGCGTCCGCGCTTAACGCGCGTGGTAGGGACTTCGGAGCCCGAGGAAGTTGTAGCGACGGCCTTGGAGGCATGCAGCGCACCCCAACCGGCGACTCCGGCAGCGGCGATCGCCATTAGCGTGAAGAGAAGAGCGACGATGCGCTTTTTCATTTTTTACCATCCATTCTGGCGACATCGACAAGTGCGACCGAGGAACCGGACGGAATGCCTTTGATGGCGATCTCATCCGGGTTGCGCGCCAGGATTTCCACCTCGGCCGGGGTATATTTGCCGTGACTGGCCAGATACACGACCGGCTTGCCGTTGCGCGTAAAAAGGGCTTTGGCGGGGATGCTGATGGCGTTAGGAATGCGGTCAATGATGACGTCCATGCCACCGTTCATATCAGGCCGGAGGCGCGAATCGGGCTTGGCGAGCGCGGCGTAGGCATGGAAACTTCGGGTGGGCGGCCACTCGAAACTCTGCTCGGCGAGCGGCGAGATCTGGGCGAGTTTGGCGTTGATGGCAAGCTCGGGAAGGGCGTCGATGCGGATTCGTGAATCCTGGCCCGTGGTGATACGGCCGCGATCGGTCTCTTCAACCTTGGCGTCCATTTCGAGGGTGGTGAGATCGGGGATCTCCGCGATCTGCTGGCCGGCGCCAGCGTTATCGCCGGCTTTGAACGGCTTAGCGTTGATCCAGCCCTGCGAATAATTAGGAAGGTAAACGACGATGCCGGAGATGGGAGACTTGACATCCATTTCGGTGATGCGCGTTTTGGTGATCTCAACTTCTCTGGCGGCCTGATCGCGCAGGCGAGTCAGCGATGCGATCTTGGATTTCTCGGAAGTATCGTGCAGGGCGACGGTGGCTTCCTGAACCTTCAGTTTTTCCTCGGCCATGCCGAGATCGATCTTGTTTTCTTCGCCTTGGATCTGGCTGACGATTTCGGTTTTGGAGGCCTCCAGGCGGGCCTTTTCTACGTTGAACTTGGTGTCGGCCAAGTCGCTGGCGTCCTGTTCATGGATGACATTGGCCTGAGCGAGTTCCTGATCCAGCGTTGCTTTGGCTTGGCGGAGGGCGGCTTCTTTTTGATCGAGTTGCTGCTGGGAGGCGCTGGAATCGAACTTGATGAGGCTCTCGCCTTCTTTCACGGGCTCGCCCGCGGTGGCGAGCCAGGCAATGCGCAACTGAGGAACGATGGGTGCGTAGACAGGAACCGAGCGCCGCGCGCGAAGGCTGCCGCGGCAGCGGACGATGACGGAGAAATCGTCCTTTCGCGCGGGCGCCGTGGGATATTCGACCGAGGCCTGGGCCTGGCGGAGCCGATAGACTTCGGCGGAAGCGCCGCCTATGGCGCCGAGGACGACCAGCCAGATGACGGTGGAACGAATTTTGCGCCAGCGGACTTTCACTTAGACGCTCCTTGTGCGGGCTCTTCGATGACCAGAGCGGCGGAGAGATCGGGTAGCAGATGAGGATCGGTCTTATCCAGCTTGAACCGCGCGGAGAAGCTCTTCAGGGGACTGCCAATAGGCGCCGATGCTACCGGGCTGGCGTTTTCGAAATGGGCGGGCAGAACGACGTCCGGATAGGCGTCGAGGTAAACCATGGCGTGGGTTCCCGGTTTAAGAACAGCGCCATCGGGTTCGCCAACGAGGCAATAAACCGACATCTCGTTGGGGTCGAAGATGTTGACGAGAGGCGCGCCGCGCCAGAGTTGGTCACCTTCCTGCGGGTGTCCCATGGAATTATTGCGCCAGGTATTTTGCTGAGCTACCATGCCGCCCAGAGGGGCCTTGATTTCGAGTTTATCCATATTGCTCTGGGCGCGCTCGAGCGCCACCTTTTGGCGGTCGCGCTGGAGTTCGAGAATGCGCAGCGCGGCAGCATCGGACTGATCGTGGAGCGCATTCGATTTCTTGAGGCTCGCGACATGCGTGCGCGCGATGGCGGCTTTCTGCTCGTTCTTGAGGCGATCGATTTCGCTCAGGAGCGGGCCTTTGCGGAGTTCGATTTCGGCCTTGGCAAGATCGGCCTGGGCTTGTTGAAGATCCGAATTGCGCTTTTCGGCATCGGCGCGGTTTTGGGCGCGCTTCTGATCGGCCTGGTGGCTGAGATCGTCGAACTTGGCGCGGGCGTCGCGGGCTTTGTCGATTTGATCGGTGGAATCGAAGGAAGCGATGGAATCGCCTTCTTTAACTATGATGCCGTTGTCGGCGAGGTGGGTAAGCGTCAAGGGGCCGGTTTGGCCATAGATCTGGGGAACGAGGATCTTCGAAGAATGAACGGCCTGAATGGTTCCGGTGAGGCGAATCTCGTGCTTGACGGGAGCCATCTCCGAGGGTTTGGGCGCCGCAGCCTGCGCAACGGGTGGCGCGGTCCGGTCACAGGCAACAAGTACTAGGGCAGAGATGACCAACAATAGCGTACGCACGCTTCCTCCGTGGGACTAATAGTCTGTGAGGTTAGACGCCACACCCCTGGAAAAGGTTGAGGCAAAAGCGTTCATTTCGGAAGCAGCCGCCTCGCGGCGCCCGCAAACTTGCCGCGAGTCCAGCGCGGAGAGCGTGGTATATTTGACACGTTCCCACGTGATTTTCAAGGTGTAGAAGGATTCTGAACTATCCATGTGCGGTATCGCGGGTTTTACCCGCCTTCACGGCGCGCGCCGGCGGGGAGTGGCGGCGCGCATCAACGAATCGCTGAGTCACCGCGGGCCGGACCAGCAAGGCATCTACGAGGGCAGCGTGGCAACGTTGTGCGCGGTGCGCCTCGCGATCATCGACCTGGCGGGCGGAGACCAGCCGATCACCACGGAGGATGGTGACACGACGATCGCGTTCAACGGGGAGATCTACAATCACCTGGAGATCCGCGGGGAGTTGGAAGGGCTGGGTCACCGGTTCCGCTCCAAATGCGATACGGAAACGGTGCTGCGCGCGTTTTTGCAATGGGACACGGCTTGCTTTGCAAAAATGCGGGGGATGTTCGCGGCGGCGCTCTGGGTGGATTCGCGGCGCCGGCTGGTGCTGGCGCGCGACCGGATGGGCATCAAGCCTTTGTATTACTACCGGCGTGGAGACGATCTCTATTTCGGCTCGGAATTGAAAGCGATTCTGGAGCATCCCGAGATTCCGCGGGTATTGGATGAGGAGGCTCTGGACTCTTATCTTGCGGTGAATTACGTGCCTGGGCCGCACACGCTGATCGAGGGAATCAAGAAAGTCCGCCCAGGGCATTTTCTGGAATGGCGCAACGGCAAGAGCTGGATTGAACCCTGGTGGACTCTGACGCGGACGCCGCGCACGGGAACCTTCGAAGAGGCGAAAGAGGAACTTAGCGGCCTGATGCGCGCCTCGGTGCGCGAACACATGGTGGCTGACGTTCCATTGGGAATATGGGCTTCGGGCGGCCTGGACTCCTCGGCGATCTTGCATTATGCGGCGCAGGAATCGGCGGCGCCATTAAAGACGTTCTCGGTTTCATTCGCCGGGCGTAGTTTCGACGAAAGTCGTTACTTCCGCGATGTGGCGCAGGTTTACGGAACGGACCACCACGAATTTGACTTGAATCCGGCCGAGGATTTGGAGAGCGCGATTCTGGATTTCGCCTATTATTCGGACGAGCCGAGCGCGGATGCCGGGGCGTTACCTGTTTGGTACCTCTCGCGGATGAGCCGGCGGCATGTCACGGTGGCGCTCTCCGGTGAAGGCGCCGACGAGCTGTTCGGCGGGTATCTTACTCATATGGCCGGGCGTTTGGCGCGTCCCCTTCGGAAAATTCCTCTGGGATTGCGCCGATTCCTGCGCGGCGCGATCAGCCGATGTATGCCGGTTTCGGACGAGAAGATCGGGTTGGAATATAAGTTAAAGCGCTTGATGGAGGGGAGCGAGATGCACCCCGACGAGGCGCACTTCTTCTGGAATGGGACCTTTTCGGCGGAGCAACGCCAGCGGATGTTAGTAAGTCCAGATGGCAGGGGCTTGATGATGTTAGTAGAGCAGTTAGGCATCGAGAGCGCTCGTTCCGTTGAACGATATCTACTGGCGGATCAGAATTACTATCTTCCCGACGATATACTTTATAAGACGGACCGCATGAGCATGGCGCATTCACTCGAAGTTCGCCCGCCATTCCTGGATCATCGGATCGTGGAGTTTGCCGCGTCGCTGCCGGAAAGTTACAAGATACGCGGCTGGCGGCAAAAGTATATTTTGAAGGAAACGATGCGCGGTAAGTTGCCAGCGATCGTGATCGATCGTAAGAAAACGGGATTCGACATCCCAACTCACGATTGGTTCCGTGGGCCGCTGCGGGTTCTCTTGACGGATACGCTAACAGCGAAGGCCATCGAGGAGACCGGGGTGTTCCATGTTCCGGCGATCGAATCGCTGATTCGGGATCACCTGAACCGGCGGATCAACGCGGGATACCACTTATGGGGATTGATGACGCTGTTCCTTTGGATGAAGCGATGGAAAGTGTCGGCGGCTCCACGCGAGACGGCGCGCGCCGCAAGGTTCTCCGCTACTATTCACTGATAGTCGCGCTGATCGCGGCGGCGGTCTTCCTCGGGTGCATCGTAAGCCCGCCTTCGTTGATGGACGACATGGATTCGGTGCAGGCGCAGATTGCGCGGAACATGCTGCAATCGGGCGACTGGGTCACCCCGCGGCTGGATGGCATCGCCTATCTTGAAAAATCTCCCTTGAAATACTGGATGATCGCAACATCGTTTGCGATTTTTGGGGTTCGCGATTGGGCGGCGCGGATTCCCATCGCTCTTTCGACCGTGCTTCTGTGCTGGGTGACAGCGCGGTTCGGCGCATGGGCCTTCGGCCGGCTGGCGGGAATGTATGCCGGTATTGCGCTGGCAACGTGCGTAGGTCTATTTCTCTTTACGCGCGTACTGATACCGGATGTAGTCTTGACGCTCGCCGTGACGGCGGCGCTTTGGGGATTGTTGCGGGCGACGGATGGGGCGGAGGAGCATCCGGCGCGGTGGGCGATGACGATGTGGGCGGCGATGGGGACGGGGTTGCTGCTGAAAGGTATGATTGCCGCTGTCTTTCCGGTAGCGGCGGGGATTCTGTACTTAGGATTGACGCGGCAGTTACTGGTTAGGAAGACTTGGGCGCGCCTGCTGCCGGGGCGCGGAATACTGCTTCTGCTCCTGATCGCGGCGCCGTGGCATGTCCTGGCGACACTACGAAATCCGCCATACCTCGATTTCACGATGCACAGCGAACGCGGCTCGTATCATGGCTTTTTTTGGTTTTATTTCATCAACGAGCAGATACTGCGGTTTCTGAACTTACGGTATCCCAGGGATTACAATACCGTGCCACGGTGGCTATTTTGGGCGTTCCATCTGCTCTGGTTGTTTCCGTGGAGCGCGTACCTGCCGGCGGTCTTTCGGTTGGATTACCGTAAGCCTGACCGCGCATCGCGCACCCGGTTGATGGCTCTCTGCTGGTGCGGCTTTGTTCTTGCGTTCTTTACGCTCTCGACGACGCAAGAGTATTACTCGATGCCATGTTATCCGGCGCTGGCGTTGTTATTGGGCTCGGCGATGGATAAGGCGGGCGTCTGGTTAGAGCGTGGGACCAAAGCGTTGGCGGTGATTGCATCGTTGTGCGTCGCGGCGATTGCAGCCATTCTGTGGATGGCGCGCAGCGCTCCCACGCCGGGAGATATTTCGGTGGCGCTGAATCAGCAAAATCCGGAGGCCTACACGCTGTCGCTGGCCCATATGGCAGATCTGACTCTGGGGGCATTCGCGTACCTTCGCCTGCCACTGGCGATTGCGGGGATAGCGTTCGCGGTGGGCGCGGTAGCCGCCTGGCGAAGCCGGTCACGCGTTCCGGTATGGGGTTTGGCCGCGATGATGGTGTTGTTCTTTCACGCGGCGCGGTTGGCGCTGGTAACGTTCGATCCGTACTTATCGTCGCGGCCGTTGGCGCAGGCGCTGAACTCGATTCGCCAGCCGGGCAGGCTAATTGTGGACGACCAATATTACACGTTCTCCTCGGTGTTCTTTTACGCGAACCGGCGGGCCTTACTGCTTAATGGACGTGTGAACAACCTCGAGTCTATGGGTCTTATGCGCCGGATGCGCCGCGAGATGTGTTTATCGACGACGACGAGCTTCGAAAGGCTATGGGGCGGCGATGCCGCGCGATACTACCTCACTGCGGAAGGCCCGCAACTGCCGCGATTCGAGCGATTAGTGGGCAAAGATGCGTTGCATATCGTGACCGCGAGTGGCGGCAAATATCCTAGTCACAAATAAATAAAATTTTTATTTAGTTTCTTTTCAGTATACTTCCGAAAATTGCACCGCCAAGCGCCAGCGTCCGGCTGCTAATCTCAAATCGGGAAGAAGGATTTGCGCGGCTCCGCGAATTTCGCGGGGCCGTTTTCTTTTTGGGCCACGAAATGGAAAAAGAAAATATTAAAACGAAAATCGAACTCCACGGATGGCGGGGACGCGAGCCGGGAACGGTTGAAGAAACAAAGGAGGAGGAAAAGGAAGAGCGCCGGCCGGCGTGTGCCGGATTTAGTCCGCAGAGCGCTGGACGCTTTCGAGAAGCGGTGAATGACGAAAACTTCAAGCCGACCCTGGCCGAGTATCTGAAGTTATTGCAATTCGAAAGGAAGTAGCCGAGGAGGACGGAATTCCACAGGGAGATTACGGTGACATGGGTCGAACCGGAAGTGGACTTTATATCGAGGAATAAGTTACGATCCGCTGCCGTCGCAAAAGGCATTTCACCGTTCGCGACGCGCGATTCAAGGGATTCTCCGGGCCGATCGGCAGCGGAAAGAGCCAGGCGCTTTGTCATGAAGCGATCCGGATGAGCTACTTGAATCCGGGCCGGATGGGGTTGGTGGGCGCGCCGACGTATCCGATGTTGCGGGATGCGACGCAGGCGGCGCTGTTCGAATTGCTGGAAAGCAACAGGATTCCATTCGAGCATAACAAGGCGGAAAACGTCACGACGCATGCGCGGACACGAGGTCGCGGATGATCTTCCGCTCGGTGGACGAGTTCGAGCGGTTGCGCGGGAACGAACCTGGCGTGGTTCGGACTGGACGAATTGACTTACTCGCCGGAAGGCGCGTGGCTGCGCCTGGAAGGCAGGCTGAGAGACCCGAAGGCGAAGCGGCTGTGCGGTTTTGCGGTGTGGACGCCGAAGGGTTTCGATTGGGTATACGGACGATTCATCTCGGACGGGTGGCCGGCTATGCGGCGATCTAGCGAAGCCGTTCGAGAACCGGCATCTGCTTTCGCAGGTGCCGGATTTTTACGAGCGGTTGAAGGGAAGTTACGACGAGAAGTTTTACCAACAGGAGGTGCTGGGCTCTTATCTTGCTCTCACGGGCGGCAGGGTCTACTGGAACTTCTCGAGAAAGGATCACGTGACGCGTTTGCAGCCGGTGACCGAAATCGAACGTTGTTCTGGGCGCTGGATTTCAACGTGGACCCGATGAGCTCGGTGATTGCGCAGAACGGGTTGACGGCAAGGTGCGGGTGCTGGACGAGATTGTATCTTGCGTAACACGACCACGTACGTGGCGCTGCGAGGAATTTCTGAGAAGTTTCCGGCGCATAACGCGGAGGGTAGTGGTTTACGGCGACGCCTCGGGTCATCAGCAACGGACTACGGGAAGTACGGATTACGAGATGATCCGCGAGTGTTTCGCGGCGAATCGAAGGCATTTGCGTGCGATATCGCGCGCCGCGGACGAATCCGCAGATTCGCGACAGGGTGAACCTAACGAATGCGATGCTGCGATCGGCCGGCGGAGAACATCGGGCTGTTGAGTGGACCGAAAGTGCAAAGAACTGATAAAGGACTTCGAACAAGTGTCTTACAAAGAAGATACGTAATCAAATCGACAAAGAGCGCGATAGGATGCGGACGCACTCTATCGGACGCGTTGGGTTACCTGCTTTGGCAGGAAGGCAAGCAGCTTCCCGCGAATCGGGGAGCGCGCGAGGGGAGGCTCTTTTGACGCAGACGATCAATCGCGAGCATCCGGAGTACGCCTCCCGCAAAGAGATGTGGCGCGCGGTACCGCGATCTTTATGCGGGCGGCGAGCAACTCCGCGAACATGCCTCGCAGTACCTGGCGCGGCGCAACAAGGAGCCTAGCGAGATCTACGCCGAGCGGCTGAACCGCGTCTTTTACGAAAACTACATCGGGTCGATCGTCGATTGGTTTGCGGCGACTCTGATGCGGCGCGCGCCGGTGGTGACGTTTGACGGCATGGGCGCCTCCGCGAAGCCTTCTACGCGGAGTTTTCCAGTCGATTGCGATTTCAAGGGAACGACGCTGACGGAGTTCTTCCGGCAGCGGACTGGTGGAGGCGCTGGTTTGCGGAAGCAGCTACATCGTGGTCGATTTTCCGCGGGCCAACGGGCCGGCGGCGACGCGCGCCGAGGAGGATGCCTCGGGCCGGTCGCGAGCATATCTGGTGAACTACGGACCGGACGAAGTCATCAACTGGAGTTATGACGAAGCGGGTCAGATGGAATGGGTAGTGATCCGAACGGCCTGCCTGCAGCAATCGAAAGTGACCGACGCGAAGTGGGAGCAGGAGACGCGTTGGATCTACTACGATCGCGAGAACTTCAAGATCTACCGCCAGGCCGGAGAATCGAAACCGATCGAACTGATCGACGAGGGGACGCACGGGTTCGCGGCGCTTCAGCGCGTACCGGTGTTTCGCATGAAGGTGAGCGACGGGTTGTGGCTGACCAACAAGGCGGCGCTGCTGCAGTTGGAGCATTTCAATAAGTCGAACGCGCTTTCGTGGGCGCTTGACCATGGGTTTGTTCGCGACGCCGGTGATCTATTCGGATCGCGAATGGAACCAGATTGTGGGTGAATCCTATTACATCCAAATGGGACCGCAAGATCGTTTCGGCTGGACTGAGCCGGAAGGTAAGGTTTACCAGATCGCGGCGGACAATCTCGAAAGGCTCAAGGATGAGATTTACCGCGTGTGCTACCTGCTGACGCAGGCGGGCGGAAGCGCCGGATCCGCGAAGCAATCGGCGCTCAGCAAGCAGCTGGATTTCGAGACAACCGAAGAGGTGCTTCGCGCGTACGGCGACATGGTGAAGGACGCCATGCGGCGCGTGCTCGGCGCCATTGCGGAGGCGCGGCAGGATGGCGTTGCGGATCGGCGTGGGCGGATTGGACGAATTCGATATCGAAGATTTCAGCGGCGAGCTGGAAGACGCGAAAAACCTGCTGGCGCTGGGGATTCAATCTCCCACACTGATCAAGCAGGTCTTCAAGAACACTCGCGCTGAAGTATCTCAACGACGCGCGGCCCGAGATAAAGAACAAGGTCGCGGAAGAGATCGAGCGAGGGGTCAGTTAGCTAACCGCTTAAGAATGAGACCGCGCGACAGGCGGAGGCCTTAAGTACGAGAACGATTGGAGGGATATGGAAGGACTAGACATACAATCGATCGTAAGGCAGGCAATTCAAGAGTTCACCAGCGAGTGAGCAGGCGAAGAGCGAGCCTGCTTACAAGGCGGAGTTGCAGGAAGAGCGCAAGCGGCGCGAACAACTCGAGAAGCGGCTGAACGAAGTCGTGGAGGAGAACAAACGCAGCCGCGTAAGGCGGCCGACGAAGCGGAACGAGATTCGGCGGTTCGCGCGGAATTGCAGCGGCTGGGCGTATCGAAGATCGATCTTGCGTTCAAGGCGGTGCAGGACGGAATTCGTGGCGCCCGGAAGAGGCGGCTGGTGGCTCGCGGCGAAAGCGGGAGAGGTTTCCATGAAGGAATATCTCAACTCGTTCGTCAACGAGAACCCCGAATTTCTGCCGGCGAGAATTGCAGGAGGCAGCGGAATTGCCGCGAGCTTCAAAGCTCCGGCTTCGGGTGGCGAAGCCGTCACGCTCGACCGGATCCGGCCGGGAATGAGCGCAGAAGAGATGCAGCGGGTACGAGAAGAAATCGTGCGCGTGGCGTCGCAGACCTTGCGAGGTCTGTAGGAGAAGTACCGGCCTCGGCCGGCAAGAACGAAAAGGAGAATGAATGGGAACAATTACCTCAACAAACGTCGCAAACGCGATTGTGAAGCTGGTGGCGGCGGACGCTTTGCCGGTACTGGTCGGGAATCTCGTCATGGGAAACCTGGTCAATCGCGATTATGAGCCCGTGTTGGCGCATGCCGGCGACACAATCAACATGCCGATTCCACCGACGATGGTGGCGAACAACATTCTGGAAGGCGGCACGGTGCAGCCGCAGAATCCGAGCCTGGGCAACGCGCAGATCGTGCTGAACACGCACGTGGAAGCGACTTTCCAGATTCCGGACGTGACCAAAGTGCTGGCGGTGCCGGACCTGCTGAAGGTCTACATGCAGCCGGCGGTGGCCGCGATCGCGCAGCGCATCGAAAGCGACCTGCTGAATCTCTATGCGGGCTTCACGGCGAACACGCCGGTGGGCGTCGGCGGGCACGCCCATCACCGAAGCGGTGGTGGATGCGGCGGAAACCGCGCTGTTTCTGGCGAAGGTTCCAGCGATCGGAGCAGAAGTACATGGTGGTCGACGCCAATACATATTCGGCGTGGCGCCAGATTCCGCGTTTCAGTGAGTTCCAGAACGCCGGCGAAGCGGGTCTGCGCGCGATTGTCGACGGCACTATCGGCAAGGTGAAAGACTTCTTCGTATTCCGCTCGCAGTTTGTGCCGAAGACCGGAACCACTCCCGGTGAACACTCACAACTTGGCGTTCACCAAGAACGCCTCGGCTTGGTGATCCGCCGTCTGCCGCAACCGCTGCCGGGCACCGGCGCGATCGCCGAATACGCCGAGCTAGGCAACTTCGGTATGCGCGTCGTGATGAGCTACCAGCCGAACACGCTGGCGCAGCAATTCACGGTGGACGTTCTGTACGGCTGCGGCGTTCTGCGGAACGCATTGGGCGTGCAGGTCAACACATAGCAGCGTTGTGCAGGGCACGCATCGGGGCCGGGCGTTAAGCCGGAAGCGCCGCGACGAAGGAGCGCCGCTCCCGCCGGCAATCCACTTTAATCAGGAGAATCGGATGGACTTAAAACTTTACTACCAAAAGGTTCGGGATACGGAAGCGGAGATAGCCGAAGCGTTTCCCGTGGTTGTCAGCAAGGAGACGCAGGACGGCGGCAAGGACGGCCGGTGCGCCGAAGTCACGCGCGCGATTGCGGCGAAGATGATCGTCGAAGGTTCGGCGCGGCTGGCGACGACGGATGAGGCGAAAGCGTATCGCGATACGCAAACCGAAGCCAAGCGGATCGCGGATCAGGAGGCGGAAGCCGCCAAGGTGCAGTTTACGGTTGTCTCGACCAGCGAAATGGCGAAGTTGACCGGCGGCAAGAAGGACAAGGCCTAACGCGATGGCACTCTTCACGGATGGCCCGATTTCGGGCATAGAGGATCTTACGGCGCAGGATTCCCAGCTGCTCAGCGTGGCCAGCGTGGAGGGAATCGATACCACCCAGAAGATGGAGCTCGCGCAGGAGCAAGTAGCGATGGACCTGATCGGCGTGTTACGCCAGTTTGGTTGCGCGGATCAACTAACTTGGCTTGCGCCACAGCCTAAGTTGGACATGGTGGTGGTGACTCCGCCCCTGAAGTTATGGCACACGGCGCGGGCGCTGGAGTTGTTCTATACGGATGCTTACAACAGCCAGCTTAACGACCGCTACGCTGGGAAGCGCGACCAGTTTCACGACCTGGCGAAATGGGCCTATGGCAAGCTGATCGAAATCGGCGTGGGTATTGCCGGGACCCCTGTGGAGCGCGCGGCCATTTCGGCGTTGACGCCGTTTGCCGGCGCGCTTCCGACGGCCTGTACTATGTCACCGCGACGTGGGTGAACCAGGCCGGTGAAGAGGGCGCGCCCGCGGCGCCAGCGACGATCGCTACTACATCCAGCACCTTCCTGGTTGAACCCGGAGCCGCGCCGGCGGTTGCGGCGGGATGGAACGTTTACGTGGGGCGGCTCCGGAGGCGATGTACCGGCAGAACGGCGCTTTAATCGCGACGGACCAGACGTGGCAGCAGCCGGCGGCGCTAATCCAAAACGGATCGCTGCCGGGAAAAGGTCAAAAGCCGACTTACTTGCAACCGCTGCCGCGGATTCTACAAAGAGGATAAATGATACCCCAAATTGGAAGCGCGGCATCGGAGATTGGTAATTCAACGATTGACGGGATCAAGCGGCGCAAACGCAAACCTGGCGTCGCTTACGGAGGGTCTGCCGCGGAGTACCGGCGCTAGATGCGTCGCAGATCCGGACCGGTAAACATCGCGGCGGATCTGGCCGAGCGAAGCAACACCGTGCGAGTATCCGGCGGCGAATGTCTATTGCGAAAAGATCGTGAACAGCCAGGCGGAGAAATTCCGGACGTTCTCCGGGACTATTCAGATGGCCATCGATCTACGGCATTCGACGGACCGGGTGGACAGCTTGCAATCGCACCTGGAGACCTACGCGGACGCGGTGATGGGAATGTTGGACGTAAGTTCCGGCGATTGGGGCGCAGGCATGTATTACGGCGGCGGATACCAAGTGGCATTCGGGCCGGTCAAACAGGGCGGTAAGAACTTCATTCAGACGGCGAAGATCACTTTTGAGATCGGAGTAAGTATCAGTTAGTATGGCGTACATTCTTTCTAATTCAAATCGCTTCTACACGGCACTGGAAAATTCCTTTGGAGCGATCGCGGAAGTCACCGCGACGCACCGCATTCCGGCCGTGAAACTCGGCGTCCAGCAGCAATTGGAGGCGGCCAACAGGCGTGACAAGACGGGCAGCCGGACTTTTCCTGGCGTGCCGGCGGGTGGGCGGCTACGCACGAAGTTCCAACTGCAAACCTACCTGACGAGCTGGGACAAGACGAACTCAGGGCCGGCGTACGGTCCGCTATTTCAATCGGCGCTCGGCGGCGCGCCGGCGCAATACCTCGGTGGCACGGTAGCTTCGGCGAGCGACGGCGCCAACATCGCATTCAGCGGTCCGCACGGTCTGGTTCAAGGGCAGGCGATCGCATCCGCGAATGAGATCCGGTTTGTGGCGGCGATCGGGAGCCCAACGTCCGTGGTTCTGAACGCGCCGTTCACGACGGTTCCCGCGGCCGGAGCCGGGATGCAGGCCGCGGTGACTTACTCGCCGGCCTCGAGTTTACCCACGGTTTCGATATTCGATTACTGGACTCCGACGACGGCGGTGCAGCGAGTGCTTCGCGGCGCCGCGGTGGATCAAATGGAGATCTCGGTAAACGGAGACTTTCATGAGTTCAAGTTCAGCGGGCTGGCGCAGGACGTACTGGACAGCAGCAGCTTCTCGGCTGGCGTCGCTTCGCTGCAAAGCTTCCCAGCGGAGCCGGCCACTGGAGCTTTCGATTACTCGATCGTTCCGGGAAACCTGGGACAAGCGTGGCTTGGCACTACGGCATCGGCGTTCTTCACCGTGACCAGCGCCTCGATCGGCTTAAAGAACAATCTCGAGTCCCGCGCGAAGGAGTTCGGATCGACACTGCCTCTGGGTATCATGCCGGGCCGGCGCGACGTGGCTGTCTCGCTGGAATTGTATAGCCAGGACGATTCGGCGACCGCGGCGCTGTATCAGGCGGCGCGGCAGGAATCGCCGATCACCGTTATGTTCCAGTTGGGAAATACTTCCGGCCAAATGATGGCTGTGTACCTACAGAGCGTAATTCCAAGCGTACCGGAATTCAACGACGGTCAGAACCGCCTGCAGTGGCAATTCCGGCCTTCGCGCGCGCAAGGCACGGTGGACAACGAAATCCAGGTGGCGTTCGGATAACCATGACTTACGAGAGTGTCGAGCTGGTGGATTCCAAGATAGCTGACGGCGTTAGTTACTCCGTTTCGAAGATGTCGTTTGCGCGCCGAATGGATTTGATGAAGCGCGTGCGGGATTTGGCGCGCCGGGCGGAATTCGTGATTGCCGCCGAGGACACGGGCGGCAAGATGGACGCGGCGTTGCTCGAAGTGGAAATCGAGCGCCTGTACGTGAAGTGGGGTTTGCGCGAAGTAACCGGCCTCGAAGTGGATGGCTCGGCGGCGACCCCCGAATCGCTGGCGGAATCTGGTCCGGAAGACCTGTTCCGCGAAGCCCTGGCGGCGGTACGCGCGGCCGCCGGGCTATCGGACGCCGAACGAAAAAACTGATCGTCGCCTTCCATTTTCACTTCTCAAACCAAGCCGGTTGGAGGTGCGACGTGTGCCGTAAGTCCGGCTTGGAGAAGGCGCGGCGATGCGGGTTTCTTGGTTACGCGGATGAACCGATCGGGCCGCCAGTGTGGGCGAGGAAGAACGTGACGCTCCACACGTGTCCAAAGTCATTTGTAACTTCCGAGAGTCAGGCTCTGGTCGAGGAGTTCCTCGTACGGCGCCGGTTAGGCGCAATCGATATACACGATTTGAGCGCGAAGCAAGTAGAAGCTTTTGCGCTGTTGGAAAAGGCGCTGACCGCCGAGGTGAGAGATGGACAACAAAACAGAAGAGCGGCTACTTAACCTATTCAGCAATGCGTCGGGTAAATCATCGGATGGCGCGCGCGCAAGCGATTCGGAGGCGGCGCCGGCGGCTGGGGGCCGAAGTCCGGCAGAGTCTGCGGCCGAATATACAAGCGCCTCCTCCGAAGGATCTTCGTTCGACCCCTCAGCCGACGGCGGCGCGGGCCAGGGCTATCACGGAACGTCCGGATCGGCGCGGCGCCAGCACCAGCAGCAGCAGCGGTGGCGGAATCGGCAGCGCGATCGAATCTGTAGCTGGAGATGTGTTCGGAGGAGCGCTGGGACTCGTTCCCCTGGTCGGCAGTTTATTTGGCCTCTTCGGCGGTAAGTCGACGCAGCCGCCGACCTTCGAGAAGTACGAGATGCCGTCTTCGATTTCGTTTGAAGCAGCCGATACCCCGAGCGGCCTTGCCAATGCGGACTATGGCCAAATGGGATTGCCGCGTTTATACGATAGTTCGGATGCCGGAGCAAGCTCGGCCGGAAGTAACGCGAGCAGTGGTTCGGTGGCAACCAGCGTCTCCGCGGCCTCCAGCAGCCAGAATCCCTCCAGCAGTTCCCCTAGCGGCGTTACCGCCGGCGGAGGCGGCTCGGGCTCGCCGCAAATCAGCGTGAACGTGCAGGCAATGGACGCGCAATCTTTCATGAGCTACAGCGGCGAAATCGCGAAGGCGGTGCGCGACGCCATGTTGAATCTCAGCTCCATCAACGACGTGGTGACGGAACTCTAAAATGGCGACGTTTCCCCCATTAAAAACCGGCGCGGTGGCGCAATATCCAGCGACCCGCACTTTTCGCTACAACAATCAGGTCCTGCGATTCGTGGATGGAAACGAGCAGCGATATCGCGATTCGGCTGGACCGCTGCACCGCTGGACGATTCAGCTCGATTACCTGGATGCGACGGAGATGGCCGCGATTGAAGACTTCTTCCTCGCCAATCAAGGCAGCTTCGGGAGTTTCGCATTCACCGATCCATGGGACAACACGTCTTATCCAAACTGCAGCATCGTGGGCGATAACTTAGCGGAGCTTATAAAACAGGAATTTCAAACCGGAACATCAATAACCATCGTGGAGAACCGGGCATAAGATGAGCGCGAGAGTCTACCCACAACTTACATCAGGGGCGTTGAGCCAGTTTCCCTTGAAGAAACGGCTGCAGCAGCGAACCGTGATCAATAATCTGGCGGATGGCAGCTCCGTAAAACTGTCGGACGTGACCGGCGGTTCCACGGGCTGGCAGCTCCAATATGCGGGGTTAACCGACGCCGAAATGGGGAGCCTGCAGCAGTTCTTCGAATCGTGCGAGGGCTCGCTCAATGGATTTACGTTTGTCGATCCCGCAGGAAACCTGTTGGCGTGGAGCGAGGACCTGACTAACTCGGTCTGGCAGGCAGGCCCTCTGCTTTCGGTGACCGGGGGCGTTGGCGATCCGTTAGGCGGAAAGCAGGGATTCAACCTTGCGAACTCAGGGGCCTCGGCGCAAGGCATAAGCCAAACGTTGAACGCACCCGGGGGGTATGTGTACACCCTTAGCGTTTATGCGCAGGCCAGCGCGTCCGCATCGGTAACTTTGTCGATCGGCAATCAAGGCAAGAGTTTTGCCATTGGCTCGAGTTGGACCAGAGTCTCATTCACCGCAAGCGGAGACCCCACGGCTTCCTCGATTGCCTTCGCGATTCAATGCGCGCCCGGCGGCATCGCGATTTTTGGGCCGCAAGTGGAGGCGCAGCCCGCGGCGTCCGCGTATAAGCGGAGTTCCACGGGCGGCGTCTATCAAAACGCCCGATTCCAGGACGACGTTCTCCCGTGCACCTCCACCGCGCCCAATCAAAACAGCGTCACAGTGAACATCTTCTATGCAAACCATCTCTAGCTTGAAAGAGCAGGCGGTAACAGACACGCCGTTGATTCTGTTCGATTGCGTGTTGCCGAACGGTGACGCGGAACACTGGTGCACGCATGCGGTAAGCGTCAATAACGTTTCCTATGCGGCGCGCGTCTTGCAGCACAGCTCGTTCGACATTCAGACGGCTTCGGATCAGGGTGTAGACGGCAGCCCCAAGATCTCCGTGACGCTGGCGAACGCCGATTCGCACTTTTCGGAAATCGAGCGCGCCATCGGCTGGAAAGGCGCGCAACTTACCGTATCGTTCCTGTTCTATGATCTGAGGAATGACGTCTCACTTACCGATGCGGCCGTTGTGTTTCAGGGCATCTGTAACCCGCCGGACCTGATCAAAGAGGCGACATTCCGCCTTACCGCTTCGAACCGGATGAACTTACAGCGTCTCGTGCTGCCAGAGGTGCGGGTGCAGAAACGTTGCCCCTGGCAGTTCCCATCGACGCCCGCACAACAGGCAGAGGCCGTAAGTGGCGGCGCTAACGGCCAATACTCTTTGTATTATCGCTGCGGATATTCGGCGGGGCAACCCGGTGGAACGGGCAACCTGAATGGCGGCCGTGCCGTTCACTTCTTGCGGATATACCCGCACGGATTGCCAGGCGCGCGGCATGTGGACTCGCTTTGGCGGCATTGAGTATGTACCGCCGGTGATCGCCGTCCGCGGATACGGCAAGGAGTGGACCAGCTCCGACCTTTCGGTGAATCAGGCTCAGTACAACGATTTCGTACCTATGGTTTATGGGACTGCATGGTACGAGCCGCTCGTAATCTTTGCCCGGAACGATGGCAACCTTACCCGCATGGAAGTGCTTCTGGGGATCGGTCAAATGCAGGGTGTGGTCACGGTGCTGGTGAACGGGATACAGATTCCGTTGGGCGTCAACGGTCAGAATATGTCGGCGACGGGCTGGTACAACGTTGTAACGCTTGGGACGCGCGACGGCGTGTTCGATATGAACTTCACGGACTCGAGCGGCCAACCGGCGGGCGATGCGTACGGCAGCATGGCGTACCTGGCCGTGGTAGTGCCGAATGCGATCAGTAACGGGAACTCGCTGCCGAGCGTGCAAGTGCTGGCTCAGGGATTGATCGTACCCATTTACAACGCCGATGGCACGGCGGCGGCAAGCCAGTTTTCGAGTAACCCCGCGTGGATTCTGCTCGATGTCCTGCGCCGCAGCGGCTGGGCAGCTTCCCAGATCGATATTTTGAGCTTCGCCGCCGCGGCCGCTTACTGCGATGAGCAGATCGACTCTACCGATCTAAACGGCAACCCCATCACCCTTTCCCGATTCCAATGCAATCTGGTACTGCAAAAAAAGCGGAGCGCCGGCGATTTGGTCCGAGGAATCCGCAATACGGCCCGTTTATACCTGACTTACGGCCCGGGCGGACTGTTGCAGTGTGAAGTGGAGAATACGATCGCGCTGCAGCAGCCCACGCAGATGGCATGGTCGAACAGTACAGCCCAGTTGAACGGAGGGTGGCCCAGCTATGAATTCGGCGATGGCACGAACGGCTTTTCGGGTATTCTTCGGCAAGCCAGCGGAGAACCCAGTGTCACCGTAAGTTCGCGACCCATTGCCGATACGCCGAACAACTTCACCGTCGAGTTTCAGGATAGCTTGAACGGGTATCAACAAGACAGCTTCGCCGTGGTGGATCCGGACGATGTCACTCTCGCTGGCCAGGAAGTTACCGCGGGCCTAATGGCGATTGGAATTCCGAATTACGATCAAGCCGGCCGCATTCTTCAATTTAATCTGGATAAAGCCGTCAAAGGCAACGTTTACATCGAATTCAACACCAGCGTCAAGGCGTTCGGCGTGAGGCCGGGCGATATCGTCACAGTTACTTACTTGAAGGAAGGATTCAACCGGCAGCCATTTCGCGTACTCAAGATCTCACCCGCTACTAACTACCGCACTTCGTCAATCCTCGCGCAGATCCACGATGACGCCTGGTATGCCGACACCAACGGCCAGCCGACATCGCCCACCGGGCCGGGGCAGGGGACTGGCAGCGCGGCATCGGCACACCTCGTCCGCTGATGGGAAGCGTGATCGATGCAAACGGCAACCCCGAATTCGGGGTGGTAGAATCGGACACCACGGCTGGCGATGGCTCCATCGAAGTGGATGTCTCGCTGAGTTTCGTTCCGCCTGCGACGCTTGCCGCAACCGCGCCAGGGACGCCATTGGTGGACATCGCGCCGCGGATCTCCAACGGCGGAACTCTGATCGCTGGGGAAACGTTGTATTATGCGGTCTCCGGCGTCAATAGCGCGGGCGGCGAGGGACCGCTATCGTTTATCGTGCGCGCCAGCGTCATCGCCGACGGCAGCAGCGTCTCGCTCTCCGGTCTCAGTTTTGCATCCGGTACCGCGACCTTCAACGTTTACCGCGGCGCCACGCCCTCGGATCTGTTCCTGATCGCAACGAATCAGACTTTGGCCGCTCAGTTCATCGACACTGGGTTGGCCATACAGGCCATAGCTCCGCCCGACCCGTACTTCGATCACGCGAACTTCTATTGGCGCATTGAGCAACTGCCGGAAACCGCGGCGACGATCAATTCAGCATCGACGATCGGCAACTCGACGCTGCAGATGGACGTGAATTAATATCGCGGCATGACGTACGTATCACGCGAGGAACGCGGTGCGGGACAGGAAGCAGCGATCCTCGCGAACACGGCGACCACGATGACCATTTCGCCGCCGTGGGTTTTCGCGCCGGACGCTACCAGTTCTTCACCGTGGCCGAATCGGCGTGGCATTTCGGCGCCGTGGCCAACTGCAGTCCCGGTGCAATTCGAAATTCCGAACCATGGGCGGCAGACTCGTGCAATTACCGGACGCTCGGCTAATGCCAACGATGTGGAATCGCCGCCGGCCTGGCGATCGTGACGCGCTGGCAGATTGGCGGCTCGGGAACGCCCGATACCGACGTCCCGCCCGCGCCCGGGTTCGCCTTGAATCCGGGCAATAGCGGTGGCACGGTGGAGCTGAAGCCGTGTTCTTTCAGCGATTTTACGAATACCGCATTCGATTTCAGCCGGAACTCTTTCGCTTTACTATTGGGATGAGTTGCAGGGCACGCCCGGCGACGACTCTCTTCCGCGGGGATCGGAGCTGGTCAGTCACCACGTTGACTTTGAATTCGGCCGGCGGCGCAGATGGCCGGGACGGTTATCCAGATCGATGCGAGAGGATGCAAGTGACGGCAGTCGGACCGGCGGCACGCAATACACAGTCACGCGCGGCGCATTGGGCACGACAGCGGCCGCGGCGCAATTGTCGGCGCGCCGTAGTCTACCAACTGGCGATAGACTACGTTGATCGCGCCCTTCCCGCCGCAGTTTTTCGGTAGCGTCTATAGCGGAAGCTGGACGCTATCCCGGTGTCATTGCCAGATGCGCGCATCGCTTGCGCCCAGTTATTCGTGACTAACTTGAAAGGAAACAGCCCCACAACGGAGATTGCGCTGACTAACAACGTCGATATCGGTTTGCGAACGCTTTCCGGCGGCCAATATTCCATCCAGGTGGAAGGCTTTCTCGCAGTCGATGCCATAGCCGCCCCGGCGCTTGTCGTTGACGCCGCGCATTCCGTGCGCGACGTCTTCGCGGTGATGGGAACCGGCGCGGATCAGCCAGTCATGATGCAAGTCAACGTCAACGGCGCTTCTTATTGCCAGCTCACGGTTCCCGTGGCGCAGCTAATCTCGAACAGCATCGATGGCGTGACGCTTCCACCGCTCGCTTCTGGCGCGCAAATCACGCTCTGCCGTCACGCAGGTAGGGCAATCACTGCCTGGCGCGGACCTCACGGTCGTTAATCCGACTCTAATGTCCGAGACCTTGACCAAGCTGCGTCCCGATCGGGACTTGCAATGTTACTTTCTCACCCCGTCGGCCATCGCGGCGTTGAGCCAGACCAGCGCTTCCGGCTTCACCGTTTCCGGAATCTTCCGCCAGCAATTCGATTGGGCCGTAATCGAATGGAACCGCGACAACGTGTTCGAGCATCCCGCTTTGCGCAATTTGCCGGATGGCGACTTCAGCGGCGTCCAGCTTTCCTACCAGGAAACCCGCACGAATTGCATCCCGCTTGACTCCACGTGGTTTCCGACGGTCGATTGGCCTCATCTGCGCGTATGGGCCGAGGTCGGCGGAAGCGAAGTCTTTTGCAAGTGCCCCTCAAGAACTATGCAACGCCGGTTGGCACGTATATCGCGCCCACGGTGCAATTCCAATTGCAGGGAACCATCACCGCCGGCGATTACATCGAGCTGGCGTGGCTGGATCAACATTTCAACTATCAGGTGACTGGCGCCGACACGTTGGCGACCGCCATCAACAATCTCGCGTTTGCCATTACATTCGAACCAAGTCGACTGGATTGGTATCTGCTGCGGCCAACGGCAAACACGATCACACTCACTTACCTCGGTGCGCCCGGGGTCGAACGGCAACCGAATCGGCGTTTACGGAACCGTGCATGGCGCGCGGAACCGAATCCTGGTCGCCCGCGTTCGGCTTGTTCAGCGGCGGCCAATCGCCGGCGGCCTGGCAGATCAATCTCGAATTTCGGCAAATCTGGTGGACGAGACCGGGATAGCGCTTCCCACGCTGAACAAGGTCCGCAAGCTGCGCTGGACCTGTGCTCTGCCGATATTCAGCCGCCGAGTTTCATACGCAGCGGATTTCGCGGTCAACATAACGAATTGGACTGTTACCGGCAGCAACCTGCGATATAGCGTCGCCGGACCGGGCAGCCGCCGCATCGAGGATTCCGCGCTCGATCAAGTGACTTACCATGGGACAGGCTGGAACTCATCGCCCGCGCAGGCGGACCCGGTCGAGCCCGTTTCGACTCGGGCGGCTACCATCCACTGGACCAGTACGCCCAACGATTCCGTCAGCGCTTTGTACACATTTCCGACGGCGCACTCGCTCTATCTCGGAACGCGCTATGTGACAGTGGGGGCGGCAGATCTCGGTGCAGGTGGATAGTGGTGCGCGCGGTTACATTCCAATTATCAGTGCCCGGCGAAGATGTACAAGTTCGCGTAAGTTGATCGGGCAATTCGCGGCCGGCACCCACCAGGTAACCGTCACTAACACCGGGGCGGCGGGAACTTATTGTTACTTCGATTTTCTCGAGATCGCTCTGCCCACGCTAGAGTTACCCGATTTCGCTCCCATCGCGACCACTACGCTCGCTACCGATTGGGATACCCTTCATTCGCAGGCTCTCGCGCCGGAACGAACCGCGTGGATTATCCAAAAGCTGGGGTTTCAAGGGAGAGCCAACCACTACACAGGTGCGTTGTGGTTTTATGAACTTACGCGGCCAGGGCAAACTTACGCGTCGGCTTCGGTTACTTTTAGCGGCGTTCCGAATTTTGGCAGCATCACGAAAGTCTTTCTCGGGCCAACCGAGATAGATCATGTGAATCTCATCGGCGATACCCCGCAGACCATCGCCACTGCCTTCGCTTTGCTGATCAATGCCGGATCGACCGGCGTCTGGGCGCAATCCACCGGCGCCGTGCTGACGATCACCTCGCGCGCGATGGGAATCGCCGGCGAATCGATCACGCTTTCAGCGAGCCCTGACACCGGCGCCTTCACTGCGATCGCCGGCAATACGGCGCTCGCCAACGGGGTCGACGGCAAGTGGCTCACCGATCTCGCCGCCGTTCCGCGAATCAATCGCGCGGCGCGGGATTGGAGCACTGCATATTTCCCGGCGCTGAAGGGCTATGGGATCGAGGCCGCCAGCGCGTTCAGCATGGAACTCGGCAACGGCGACGACACCACGGCTACGGGTATCGCGCAGCGTTACCCCAATGGCGACGCGGTATGGGTGAATACGCCGGCTCTGCAAACCAACTTCAGTCCGCAAAGCCTGGCGTACTGGCAGCAGGTCCATGCCGAAATGGCGGGGATTATGGCGGCCGCCGGAATAACGCCATATCTGCAATTCGGCGAGGTGCAGTGGTGGTATTTCGCAGCCGCCTCCGGCATGCCCTTCTACGATGCTTATGCCACTAGCACGTTCCAGGCGCAATTCGGCCGCCCCATGGCGACGATAACCAGCCAGAACGAGGACCCGGCGGCCTTTTCGCAAGAGTTGGCTTTTTTGCAAGGGTTGATTGGCCAGTTCACCAGCGCAATCCGCCTATTCGTGCGCCAGAAATATCCCACCGCCAAGTTCGAAGTCCTGTATCCGCCCGACACCAACGACACGGCGCTGAATCAAATCGTCAATTTTCCGACCGGCGATTGGACGACTGCGAACCTTGCATGTCTCAAGACCGAGAACTTCACGTTCACTGGCGATCGCAATTTAGACCAGGCTCGCGAATCGATCGCGTTGCCCAGGGCGATGGGATTCCCGCCGGCGCAATCGAGCCACCTGATCGGAATCAGCGACTACACCACGCCGTGGGCGCGCGAGCGCTCGCTCGCTATCGCTTCAGGCTGCGAATCGGTGGTGCTGTTCGCGTTAGATCAGTTTTGCCTGATCGGGTATGGGTTGCCGATGAGTACTGGCTCGCGGCGGGCGCAGTTTATGGGGGCGTGAATTCGGGAGCCAACGATTTGTGTCCACTCGGCTGGTTCGGAAGGTCAATGGATTTGCGGGGGTTGCCTCCACATTGTTATTATCGAAAGTACGGGCCACCCTAGCTCAGTTGGTAGAGCGGCTGATTCGTAATCAGCAGGTCGCCGGTTCAACCCCGGCGGGTGGCTCCAGAACTTCTCTGAAAACAAAGAACTTTCCGAGACCTGTCGATCCCGGACATCCTCAATTTGCCTCCAACTGTGCCAAAACTGTGCCAAAACGCCTTCACGCAGCTTCTCCTGTGCCAGAATTCCCCTCCTCGTTTGCTTTGCGGTTGAGCTTCGCGAGTGCCTCCCTTTTCATCTGCAGCTTCATCTGTGAATACTTCTTGAACATCTTGGCGTCGCCCTGTCGCAGGAGTTGGGTAACCCACTCGTCGGCAACGCCGCCAGCGCTCAGCAAGACCGTGGTCCGCGCCGCTGCGGCCCGCACCTTCGGGCCTCTGGCCGGTATCGGACAGTCCTCGCACCAGCTTGGCTTCGTGATTCGCGATACGGTGAGTGACCAAAGCGGCGGTCTGTATCCTCTATACGTGTTGTCGCAGGGCCCCGGAGTGAGTCTGACATTACCCAACATCGATCCCGGCGTTGGCGTCGGCATGAATCCGCCGTCCTATGGAAAGAGCTTAAGCAGCGCAGACCGATCCGACGCCGAACTCAACTACTCGTTCAGTATTCAACGCCAGCTTATGAAGAGGACATCGGTCGAGGTCGGATGGATGGCGACTCCGGCCAGCGATATCACCTCGAACTTCCCTATAACCAGGCGCCTTACCGCTCGCTCCCAGCCTCTCTGAGTCCCTTTACGGCCGCGGGACGAACCGCGCTGGGATCGCTGATCACCTCTGCCACGGCGATTAACGCCGGGGCCACGCTGCCATGGACCTGCGGAGCGGGTTCCTCGAGCGAGTGCGAAAGTTTCACTCAGCTCTGGGGTACCGGAGCCACCGTCTCGCAAGCCAGCCGGCCCTACCCCCAATATGAGACGATCAACACCATCGATGGAGGAGGCGACCGCATCGGCCACTCCACGTACCACGCGCTATTGGCCAAATTCAACCGGCAGTTCGGTAACGGGCTCACGGTGCAGGCTTCATATACCTTCTCGAAGCTTCTGGATGACAGCGACACGGGCTATCTAGCCGCCTCATATTATGGCGACATGTATAACTTGCGGCTGCTCAAATCGATTGCCAGTTACGATCAGACCCACCAGGTGAAGATCAGTTGGGTGTACGACCTTCCCTTCGGGAAGGGCAAGCCTTTCCTCGGGAATGGCGTGGCGGCCGCAGTTGTGGGCGGATGGCGCATCTCGGGGATTCAAACCTACGCCAGCGGACTTCCGATGAGCATCGGCACCAATGTCCCCAGCTTCCCGATCGGCGAATTCGTCAATCGCGCCACCATCAGCACGTACAAAGGCTGGACTTTGCCTTATAACGGCAAGTTCGATCCTTTCGCAGACAGCTATCTGCAGCCTCAGTCCTTCTTCCCCGCGCAATCGTCTACCTCGTTCGGCAATGCCACTCGCTACAACCCGTCGTTCCGCAGTTGGCCTCAATTCAACGAGACAATCGGCTTGGCGAGGGTTTTCAGCATCAAGGAAAGGGCGCACCTCGAGCTTCGCGGCGAGGCGTTCAACGTTCTGAATCGGACCTGGTTCGGTCCGTTGGGCGGCGCTACAACGCTCGGGAATCCGAACTGGGGCAAGTGGCAGTCGCAAGTGAATTCGGCGCACCAGATGCAGCTAGTGGCGAAGATTACTTGGTAGAGGGGTTAAGGGCTCGGCGTCAGTTCCGGTCGGCATTGGCCGTCGTGTAGCTCACTTCATCCGCAGCGAGGTACTCGCCTTCTCGCGGACCCGAAAACTGGACGTAGGAAATGCGGCCGGCTTTCACGGTCATGCTGAAAATAGGCTCTGGATCTCCCGGCGCCTTGCGGCCTGGAGCAGAGTCGAGGCTGGCGTGGTCGAGCAGATTGCCATCGCCATCGAAGGCTTCGAGCAGGACCGGCGCACCGGTGGATCCCCAGAAGGAGACCGTCACCGAAGAGACGGGACTCGCAAAGGTGGCCCGAACCGGAGTCGGCTCCGTCGCCATGGCGCACGCGATCCCCTTATGTCCGGTGGAGAGGTGGGTAAAGAACATTAGCAGGCCTTTCCCTTTCGTCTGCTGGGGCTCACGCGCGAGTGTGAAAACGACTCCCTTTTCCTCCCATCGCGGCACACGATTGGCCTTGCCATCGGCGAGCATCGGCGCTACGCTCTCGAAGTCCACTACGACTGGTCCGGCTGGCCAAACCAAACTGGCGGCGGCTAATGACAAGCCGAGCCGGATGGAGACTGACCGACTCATGCTTTGCTCAGCTCGAGGCCCGACATCGTGCCCGTGGATGAGGCAAACCGGTCGCCTTCGATGCCCATGCGTTGCAGCATGGAAACAAACAGGTTGGAAGCGGGTAGTTTAACTTACGGTCGAAGGCGAGATGACCGGCATGCCGGAAGCCACCGCCCGCGATCAGCACCGGCATGTTCGTTGTGGAGTGGGCATTGGCATCGCCGAGGTTTGAACCGTAGAGCACCATGGCGCGATCCAGTAGTGTTTCGCCGCTTTCCTGCACTCCTCTCAGTCCCTTGAAAAGGTCTGCGAGCAACCGCATATGCAAGGAATCGATGACCCGGAGCTGAGCCAGCTTCGCCTCCGATTTTCCGTGATGCGAAAGATTGTGGTAGCCGTCGCTGATGGTTGCCCCTTTTATCTCCACCACGGGAGTGGCGACACTGTCTAACATCAAGGTCACACTGCGGGTGGAATCGGTTTCAAACGCCAGGCGCACCAGGCTGTACATGTTGGCCACCTTGGCCATATACTGCGCCGGGCTGCTGGGGTCCTGGGGCTCAGGTTCCTTCACGACCGGTTTGGGCTTTCGCTCCCAACCTTTGGATTCCTGCAGGCGGGTTTCCAACTCGCGGACGCTGGTGAAGTACCAGCCAGTCCCGGCACATGATTGTTTCCAGGGGCCGCATAACCACTTCGCCAACGCCCGCGTCCAGGTGGAATCGGGCGAAGATCCGTTCGTCCATTCGAGCTTCGACCGGATAGCGGGCGCCGCCGTACGGCGCCGCGGTCAAATCCGTGACAGGCGGCCCGATCGTAAACTCGAACCAGTCGCCGAGAGCCACGGCGGCCGCACTCTGCAGCATCTGCCGTACGACCTGGTTCTCGTCACTGCCCGCGGATGCCGCCACTCGCTGCACTGTGAGGTCGATAAAGTTGCCGCTTTGGCAACATTATGCGTCCCAAGTCAGATTGCTTTACACTTGTCATGCGCGTGGTTTGGAATGGCGGAGTTGCTGGAAACCCGGCTTGGACCTCAGGCGCAGAGGGCGAGCACCTTATTGAGCGGACTCTCGACTCGAAGAAATCTGAAACCGCAGACTGGAGTCGCCAGCCGGATTTGGTACCCGTCAACGTCGGTCCAAGCCCAGAAATCGTTGCGCGCTTTTCACTGCAGCCTGAAGCATCGGCCAGTTTTTGACTGAGCCGTTGGGCAGTAGCTTCCTGATTCGCGCGTTGGTCAGCCGCAGCCCCTGCTCGTGGAGTTCCCCGGCAATTCGGCGGGCGTTCTCATTCACGCTCGCAAGGCGGTGAATCTTTAGCTCTCTTCGATGTTGTAGGAATCGGGCTGAAATCGCCTTGCACAGATCGGGCCACCGGTCCACGAGACTGGATCGCGAAACCTTAAGGCGACGGGACGGGAGCAGCAGCGTCCCCGTATCACGCGACATACGGATAACAGTCCCTCACAGCTCCAGGCCATTCAGAGACTCGGCTCCGACATTCGTCAGGTGTGGACCGCAACGACCACCACCGACCGCGACCGCAAGGGGCTTCTGCGCGCTTTATTGGAAGAAGTGAGTTTGAATCTCAAGCGGTCCGAGGGCCGCGCGCACTTGACTCTGCGCTGGCGCGGAGGCACGTTCACCACATTGGATGTTGCCGTCCCAGAGTTCAAACCGATGGAACCGCACACCGATGAAGACACCCATCTCACTGATTCGGCGCGTGGCCGCGCTCTATACCGATGTAGCGATCGCTGGAATCCTGAATCGTCAGGGACGTAAAACAGCTACCGGCGAACGCTTCACCGCTACCAGGTTGGCAGTCTGCGGCGCTATCGCAATATTCCGCGATTCCAACCGCCGGCTGAACCGCCCACCGCGGAATTGGTTTCGATTCGAAAAGCGGCGCAGATTCTGGGCATGAACACAAGCAGCATTCATCGCTGGCTGGCAGATGGTTTCACCGCCGGCGAGCTGGTCACCCCGGGTGCACCGGGCAGATTCGAATCACCGACGAGTTGCGGGCGCGCATCGTGCAGCAGGAGCCACCCGACTATCTGCCGATGCCGGAAGCCACTCTCAAACTCGGTGTTACGAGGCAAACGGTGTTGCAAACGTGTAGCGAACTCGAAGCTGTTCTGGTACGGCAAGGCCGACGTAAAGGCTTGCGAATCAAAAGTGGTCGAGCAACAGCCACAACTTCTTCAATAACCAGGGGGCAGTTTGGAACGTTATTCAAGAACTTCTCCAAATCGAGGTCAGCGCGCCAGCCGTGACCTTCGGCGATGTGCTGCTGCGCCTGCGCCACCGCTTGATGAGCCGACCATCCCCGGCCGAAACCCGTAGCTGTGTTCGGAAAACGTTCGGTCCAATCGTCTCTGCAGAACCACAGTTTCTTCTCTTTTCGCCTCTCGAGCTTCACCTGTCGGCGCAGAAGAGAAGTCCAGTTAGATCTGGGATATTCCGCTGCTTGTCATCCTCGAGACTCACGGCCTACGGGCCGCTCCTTCTTGTTCGGACCGTCAGCCCTGTTTCCGGCTTGGCCTATCCATTGCCCCGCCATTCGGCAATCGGAGTGGCTCACCAGCCTTGCCGACGTCATAACCTACTATGCCTCTGCTGACTTCTGCCTTGGCCGTCTTTCGACAACCTCAGTCGCCGTAGCGACACAGAGCGGATCTCCTCAACCGTCCTCCATGCGCAGCCACCGGATCTGTACGTTTCGCATCTTTGATGGATACGGATTTCGCGGTAAGTTGCCCCGCTGGTCCGACGCTGACGCGTTGTACCCGGTTCTTGTCCATCGACTCGCTCTTTTGCTACACGCTTCTTTCAGACCCCACCGCGCGTCGGTAACCCTTGCGTTCTCTCTAGCCCTTCATCTCCATCAGGTTGGGCAGAGGACTTTCACGTCCAAACCCCTGAGCATTCCCAGCACACAACGAAGCCGCTGGCGCGGCGGCCGCCCGACCATTCGGAGATGCTAGCGGATTAGGGCGCTAACGACTTACCAGTACCTAATTCTGTGATCTGCGCTTCACCGGGGTATCCCTCACCCCAATGTTCTCCAGCCTCCCGGGACGCTGCCTTCACGTAATTGGGATCGAGTTTCCGTAAACAATCTTTGCATAACCCGTGGGTAAAGCTTGTGTGAATGTACCGCGAGGTATTGCTCGAACGGCAGCCACAAGCCGGCCTCGTCACAGAGTCTCTTGCACCATGCGCAAATTGCGATTAGCCCTCCGTTAAGTCCTTGCTCTTTCAGAGCGATACGAATTCGACTGACGGTCGCTTCCCTTCCGGCCGGGTCACCGATTGCACTCCAGACTAGAGCTTCGCCCCTGATCACTACCGGGTTTAGATTAATCTCGACACGAAACTCGGTGCCGTCTTTACGGAGCTCGGGGCCTGAACATAGTCGTTTGCTGGTGGAGGACGAAGAGATGGTTAACCCGCTCTGTAGAACTGGAAGAACCGACCGGGATCATCGGGGCCGCTTATCTTTACGTTACTCCCTACCTGGAAGTAGCGCAGAACACTTCGAGAAAGCTGGCTTATGCGTTCGGCGCGAGCAAAGCGGTGATCTCGATGCCGTATTGGTATGCCGCCGAACCCTTGCGGTCTGGCCGCGGGGTATTGAGGCCATTCGGAGACCCGGGCGCCATCGGGTGCGAGGCGACTGAGCCGTTGCGCGAGATTACGAAGGCCGCCTCTATCAACACTACGACCGGGCCCCATATTGGGCTTTTACCAAGCCAAACAACGGGCGGCACTGTCTTTAAGCGGCGTTTAGCACCGACGAAAACGGCGGCTGTGACAACTCGCGACTGAGCGTTACACTTAAACCCAGATTCGCAACTCAAAAATGGCCCCCCCGGCTTACACACTCAGGACTGGGATTGGCGACTCGCGAATGATCCCATAGCCTTCGCCGTTGTCCCCCAAATGGCTTCGCCCAGGAATGTGCCCGACGACCAGCACGTCGGCGCTAGTACGTTCCGCCGCTTGCCTTAAGAGCTTCGGGACATTGCCGCTATCGACGATCACTTCGGCTTCTGTGCCGATGTCCTGCTGAAGCCTGGCGATCTCTTCGGTGGCGATGCCGACGAGTTTCTCCTTCCACGCGAGGTCGACGTGGGATCCGCCGGGGCCGAAGACCTCCACGCCAGACGTGATGTGGACGAGCGTCAGTTTGGCCTCGACGGCGGCGGCCATCTCGGCGGCCAGCGACGCGGTGTGACGGCTGTGAGGGCTCAAATCCACCGAGCACAGGACGTGGCGGAGTGAGAACTCGCGCGCCGGCCCCTCCTCCTGGTGACTTCCTGTCCAGACCGGGCAGTCCGTTTCGTGCAGCACCTTCGCCGTCACCGAACCCAGCAGCAAGCGGTCGAACGCCCCTTGGCCGCGGGCCGACATCACGATCAGGTCGACGTTGTGGTCGCGAGCGGCCTTGGCAATTTCCTGGGCGGGACGACCCCGCAGCAACAACCGTGTGACGGCGATCCCATCGAGCTCCGGCGTCAGGACCCGATCCAAATCTTCCTCAGCCCGCTGGACGATGTGCGCGTGCAAATCCCGAGCCGTGATCTCGTGCCCCCTCTCCAGCATGCCGGCGGGATAACTCAGAGGCGTGACCACGTGCAACAGGATCATCTCCGCGTGAAAGCGGCGCGCCATCCACGCGGCTTGGCGCACAATGTGCCGGGAAGTATCCGCAAGCACGATAGGAACAAGGATTTTCCGAATGCTCAGCATGACGCTCCCGTTCAAACGATTACGGTCATCAGGCGGGGCTGATGGAGCGAACAGCGCCATTATGGCTGCGTTCGTGCAATTCCTGCGCGGCTTGGAACCAGTCTTCTTCCGGCGATCCCTCGGGACAGCCTCTGGCTTGGCAGAGCCCATAAGCCAGCGTTGCGACGTCCTGACGCCCAAAGGTTCCGGCGCCATGTTCACCTACAGCGGCGCGGTGCGCCTGCTCGCCATGCATGTGAGCCTGCCGCGAGTACTCCAGAGCTTGCCTGGAGCGCTCGTGCCCAGTTTGGTGATCTTGTTTCTCCGCAGTTTCCGCGGCGCTGCGGTGAGCGTGAGCGGCTATCTCGTGCAATTCGGCGGCTCGCTGGTGATTCTCGTAATGCGATCCCTAGTTATATCGAGTGGACATTTAAAGGCTCACGATCTTTCCTGACTTGTTCTGGGCTTCCATCGCAATCTTGTAAGCATAATCCGAATATTCGAGCGTTCGTCCCGAATGCCAGACCTCAGCCGCGTAACCCCTTTTTCGTTATGTTCCGCGGCAGTACGATGTGCCTGCGCCGCTCGTTGATACTGCTCGGCGGTTTCCAGCAGAAGTAACGCTCTTACACATTTGCACGAAGCATGCCAGTCGCCTTCCGGATCCGAAAGTCATCCACAGTGCAGTCTGGAGCGTCAGAAGCTGCTTTGAAGCCGGGCCTTGGGCGCGGACTTTGCATTCGTACTGGCAGATTCTGCACGTGCTCTCTTGCGGAAGGGTGTCTACCACCCTCCTCCAAGCGAAAGACGAAACCGTCATACGCCAATGAATGCCGTCCCGGCGGGCGAACGTTTCTGGGCACGGCGCCACGCCGACTTCACCGCCTTCAGCTGGAGCGGGTCCGTCAATACATCCGCGAGCATGGCGCCGCGGCCGATTGGCGGGCGCTTCCAAATCAATGCATAAGACGCCCAGCGCAACCCCAAAGCTAATGAACAGCCTGCGTGATCTGCCGACTCTCCGAATACGCCACCGTATTTTATGACGAGTTGTGGTCAAGTGACCAGATATCCCTGACTTCCCAGCCTGGCACAACATGGGCACGTCCCGGCAAGAAACATTCGGTCTTTGCCGTGCTCTTATGCGAGACAGGCGTCCCGATTAGTTTGGTTGAACGGGAACTCTAGCCGGAGGTGCATTATGTCGAAAACGGCAGTTGGTTTGTTTGAACATCCAGGAGTGGCTGACCAAGTCGTCCACGACCTCGATGCCAGCGCGTTCCCTCGGAACGAGATCCGTGTTCTCGGAGAGCCGCGCGACATGTCGATGACTGGGCTTATGGGTACGCCACGCACCGACTTCGAAGTGGGATTAAACCGGGAGCTCAAGGCGATCGGGGCAAGCGACCGGGAGGCGAGTGCTTACGTCCAAGGAGTGCGGCGCGGAGGCGTCCTCGTTTTCGCGACAGGATCGAACGAACAGGTGGACAGCGCGGCTGAGATCATGAACCGCCACGATGCGTTAGAAGTGGAAGAGCTCATGGGGAGCGAACCTTCTACCAGCGGCCTGGTTAGCGAGAGAGTGGCGCCGATCCACCACGCCCGCGGCGGCGCGCGCATGTTTGCGTGGTAGTTCGCGGAGACGCGGCAGGAACGAAATCGGCAATCACGACCCGCCGGTTGACGAGCGAGGCATACGATCACGCCGAAAACGGCAGCCCAAGGAGGAATTCATGAGAACATATCCAGTTAGCACAATTACCGGCGTGGCTTTGACGACGCTACTCTTCGCCTTCAGCGCCCTCGGGCACGACCACAGCGCCCTGAACGGCACTTGGACGCTCGAGCCTACCAAGAGCGATTTCTCCGGTCAGCCCGTGGTTCAAACCGGCACGGTGACCATCGCGGATCGGGATGGCATCATCATCGTCTCTCGAAAGTTCGTCTATACAGGCGCCACCGAGACCTACTTCTACCGCGACATCACCGACGCCGAAAACAACGCCACGATACACTCCGGCAAGGATCTCAAGAGCAAGACCAAATGGGATCACGACGTCCTGAAAGTAACCACGACGCAATACGGCGCGGTTACGGTTGAAAGTTACAGTCTTTCCGCGGATGGCTCCATGACGGTTGCGGTCGTAAGGCCGGAACACAAGCCGATAACACTTGTCTTCCAGCGCCAGTAGCGCCTTTGCCGGTGGCGTCGAATTCGTAGAGATGCAAGGGCTGCACCTGAAATGCAAAAGTTGCCGTCGACTCCCGCGACTACGCCAACAGGGCCGCCCGGCGCCGTCTAACGATGCTCAGGCGCGCCTCAGAGGAAACTCACGTTCGTATCTGAACGCACTCGACTTGCGTCACCTAACCAAGCAAATCAGGATCTCTTTCCCACAAGAGCTGTCTACCCCTTGGCCTTGAGCCTATTTCCAGTCTCATCGGCGCTTTTCTTGGCCTAGCGTTTAGGAGTTCTTCGCGCCCGGTCTCTGACTGGTGAATGAAGTGCTACATACTATCTAAAGATTTGGCGTTGCGACCGTAACTGAAGGCGGCGCGATGTGCCGCTTCACACTGGCGGGGTACACCGCATGCCGACAAGTGCCGAGTACGCAAGTGTCCGAGGAAGCGGAAGGCTGGGCGCCTCGCGAATATATCCGCCGGAAAAGCCGTCGAACCACCATGCAAAACGGTCGGGACTTAAGTCTCTCGGCCCGTAGCGTTGGTGTAAGAGAGAGGTAATGGTGCAATGATCGACAAACTTACGCAGGCCGAGCCATCAAGGCCGCTTGCTGCGGAACTTCGTGGCTCTAACGGGAATTATCGCATCTTACGGCGCCACCGCCCGCTTAAACTCATCATTCTCGCAGCGGTCGCCTTCATCGCTCTGCTGGCCCTTAGCGCCGCCTGGATTCAGAAATGGCTCTGGATGCGGCAAGTGGGTTACGCCGGTATTTTCTGGACGCTCCTGTCTATACGATGGGGCTTGTTTGTGGTAGCTTTCGCGATCGCGCTTCTGTACCTGTGGATTAACTTTCGAGTCGCAGTGAGAAACGGCGCGACTTTCCGTGGGGGCGCCTTGCGGAGTGAGTCTACCGCCGCTTCGACCATCGGCATCGATATCTCTCCCCTGTTGCTGCGTGTCATCCTGGGCGCCGCCGCCGTCATAGGCGGCTTGATTTTCGCCCTTATCTTCTTTGGGGAATGGGATACCTATCTCCGCTTTCGATTCGGCGGATCCTTTGGTTTTTCCGACCCTCTATTCGGCGCGGATGCCGGGTTCTATGTCTTCAGACTCCCGTTCTATGAACTGGTGCAGGGCAGCCTGACTGCGTTGGCGCTGATGACGCTTCTGGCGGTCCTCGCCCTCTACGCGTTCTTTGGTTTATCCGGGCGCGGCGCCCGCGGACGGGTGGCGGGCCAGGCAGGGAAGGCCGTTCAACATCTTTCGATCTTGCTCGCCGCCCTTGTCGCATGTTGGGGATGGGGATTTTATCTGGATCATTACCAACTCCTCTATTCCACGCAGGGCGTAGTCTACGGAGCAGGTTACACGGCGGTCCATGTGACTCGCATCGCGTACTGGTTCATGGCCGCGGCGGCGGTCGCATTATGCGCGCTGCTTATCCTCAATGTCTTTCGGCCCATGCTCAGAGCAATCGCGATTGGGTGCGGCGTCTACGTGGGGCTATATTGCGCCGTGGTTCTGTTGGCGCCGGCTCTCTTTCAGAGGTTCATGGTGCAACCGAACGAACTTGCCCGCGAGACTCCATATCTCGAGAACAATATAGCGTTCACCCGCAAGGCATACCAACTGGACAAGATCCAGGAGACCTCTTACCCGGCGCTGGCGGACCTGACGCCGGACATGATTGCGAGAAATCAAGACACCATTCAGAATATCCGTCTTTGGGACTACCGCCCTTTGCTTCAGATGTATCAGCAGGCCCAGGAGATACGACTCTATTATCAGTTTTACGGGGTTGACGTAGACCGTTACCACCTGCCCGATGGGTATCACCAGGTGATGCTTTCGACGCGCGAACTTTCCCCGGACCTTCCCTCCCAAGCCCAAACCTGGGTGAACGAGAAATTGCAGTTCACGCACGGCTTTGGCTTGGTGATGAGCTTCGTTTCAAAAACGACGGGGGGAGGCTTTCCGCAGTATGTTCTTCAGAATATCCCGCCCGAATCGTCCTACGGCCTTACCATAAACCAGCCCGGCATTTACTACGGCGAGTCGATGCCTGGATATCGGATTGTCGCGACGGGAGTGAAAGAGTTTGACTACCCAAAGGGGAATCAGAATGTCTACACGAATTACGCCGGGACCGGCGGTATCCCGCTAGACAGCTTCTGGAAGCGGCTCCTGTTCACCTGGACTCAGGCCGACATCAACATACTATTTACCTCCTACCTTCAGCCGGAGAGCAAGATTCAGATCTGGAGGCGCGTTCAAGACCGTGTGCGGCAGATTGCTTCGTTCTTACGCCTCGACAACGATCCCTACGCCGTGGTGAGCGGGGGCAAACAGTATTGGATCCAAGATGCATATACGGTCTCCGATCACTTTCCCTACTCCACTCCCCACGGGGCGGCCTTTCAGGAAGGCCTCAACTACATTCGAAACTCCGTAAAGGTGGTTGTGGACATGTACGACGGAACCGTCCAGTTTTACGTCATGGATCCGAACGATCCCGTTCTGGCGGTTTACCGGCATGCCTTTCCGGGCGCTTTCAAAAACCTGGATGAGCTTTCGCCGGATCTGAAAGCGCATCTGCGGTATCCGCAGGATCTTTTCTCCATTCAGGCCGATCAATATAGAACATTCCACATGACGGATCCACAGGTCTACTACAATCGCGAGGATCTCTGGGTACTCCCCCAGGAGCAATACGCCGGCAAGGTTGCGCCCATGGAGCCGTACTACATCCTGATGAAACTTCCGGGAAGCGACCAGCTCGAATATCTCCTGATGACTCCCTTCACGCCGCAGAAGCGAAACAACATGATCTCCTGGATGGCTGCACGATGCGATTTCCCCGAATACGGGAAGATGCTCTTCTACGAACTTCCCAAGGACAAGCTGATCTACGGCCCGATGCAGATCGAGGCCATGATCGATCAAAATACGGCGATAGCCTCGCAACTGACTCTCTGGGACCAAAAGGGCTCCAGAGTCATTCGTGGAAACCTGATTGCCGTACCGATCGAGAACTCCTTCCTCTATGTGGTGCCGCTATATCTCACCGCGGAAGGCACGGACTTCCCTCAACTCAAGCGCGTCATCGTGATATCCGGGGACAAAGTGGCGATGGAACCAACGCTGGACGAGGCGATCCAAGCCGTGTTCGGCACGCCGCAATCGCAAGGTCCAGCGCAGGCGCTCCGGCTGCAACCGGGGTTGAATCAGGCGCGGGAGCAGTTCGATCAGGCGCAGAAAGCGATGCAGCAGGGGAATTGGGGAAATTTCGGGAAGGCCATGGACGAACTCAAACGCTCGCTGAACGGGCCAACGCAATGAAAGAAAGTAACGAGAACATCGCCCGGCGCGCTGGAAGAAATCTGGCGGACAGACCGCGAAGTACCCCCGGCGAAGTCTCTACTGGTACATCAGCTTGCTCCGCAACATCGGAGCCAGGCTGGTTCGCATTCTGGATGACATTGGGTCGTGTCTGTGCTGCGGAGCGGAAATCGGAATGAGACGTTTCCGGGGCGGCGTCCTGGACACCGTTGTGCATTCGATGCCAGGAAGCGGCCAGCCGTAATGATGCGGAGTTCTCAGACGCCGCTCACGAGAATGCCTCAACGAGGCCGGAACTTATACGAAATGCACTGAAGTGCACTGGAAAGAAAAGGAAGGTAAGTTATGTCGGAAACGAATTCGGTCATAGCGATTTACAAAACCCACACCGAAGCTGAAGAAGCGGTGAAGGAACTGCAGAGGTCCGGGTTTGATATGAAGAAAATGTCCATCGTCGGTAGGGATTATCACAGCGACGAGCACGTCGTCGGGTACTATAACACCGGCGACCGCATGAAGTACTGGGGCAAGATGGGCGCTTTTTGGGGTGGTATCTGGGGTTGGTTTTTCGGCGCCGCTTTCTTCATGATTCCCGGCCTCGGGCCGATATTGGTCGCGGGCCCATTGGTCGGCTGGATTATCGCGGCTCTGGAAGGCGCCGTTGTCGTGGGCGGTTTGAGCGCCGTCGGCGCGGGAATTTATAGCATCGGCATCCCCAAGGACAGCATCGTGAAATACGAGGAGGCGCTCAAGTCCGACAAGTTTCTCCTTTTGGCCCATGGGACCAGGAGCGAGGTTGCGAAAGCCAGAGATATCCTGCAGACCACGCACCCAGTGGAAATGGCGACACACGCGGAGCACGGGGAACTCGCCGGCGTAAGCGGGAGATAGCCCCCATAGCGGCGGGTGAACCGTTTAGGCCTAAAGCAATAGAGAGCGTATAAGCAGGGGCTTTGGCAACCCTGAAAACGTGGGATCGATAAGGAGAAAAATATCATGAAGACGAACTTATTGATTGTTACAGTAGCGGGTTTGAGTTTGGCCCTGCCCGCTTTGGCTTCGGATCGCGAGGATGACATTGGGCGTGTTAACAAAGCGACCCAGGTCTTCCAGGAAATCATGCAAACACCCGACAAAGGCATTCCCCGGGACCTGTTGGAAAAGGCGAAATGCGTTGCCATCATTCCAGGGGAGGAAAAGGCAGCTTTCATATTCGGAGGTAATTACGGCAAGGGAATAGCCACCTGCCGCACGGCAAACGGGTGGAGCGCTCCGATGTTTGTGGCTGTGGGAGGAGGGAGCTTCGGCTTCCAGGTTGGCGCCTCTTTCACCGACGTGGTGTTGCTATTCATGAACGACCATGCTTTACAGAGCTTGCTGGGCGACAAGTTCAAAATCGGCGCCGACGTCACGGTGGCAGCCGGGCCGGTGGGTAGACAGGCGTCCGCCAACACGGATGTAAGACTCAATGCGGAGATTCTGAGTTATTCGCGCAGCAAAGGGATCTTTGCCGGAGTCAGCGTGGATGGCGCCGTGGTGCAGGCCGACCACAGCGGCGATAGGGCCATGTATGGACACAACGTAACCCACGGGGAAATTCTGCACGGTAGAGTTGCGGTTCCCGCGTCCGCACACCGCTTGGTGGCCGAACTTAGCGAGTATCCCGCGAACCGTGAAGGAAGCAACCGCTAGAAGGACGCTTTTGCGGCCGCCGACATCGCGATAGCGCCGGAGTTCCGACTTGCCGGCGCTATCGCTTGAATTTGGCCGTTACCGCCAAGAACCTCGGTAACCGAGCGTAAGCCTTCCTGGAGAAGGACATCGCCCGATGTGCCGGCGACGGCGGAGCCGAACCCAACCACTTCAGACACCGATCGAGCGCCATTACTTTCGCGAGATCAACGGAGGCTCAATGAAAAGCGCGCTCCCGATCACGACGCTGTTCCTGGATATCGGCGGCGTCCTGCTCAACAACGGGTGGGATCATATCGTCCGCAGAAAGGTGGCCGAACACTTCAAGCTGGAGTGGGCCGAGTTGGAGGAGCGGCATGCCTTGACCTTCGAAACCCACGAGGAGGGGAAGCTTGCTTTCGAAGAATATTTGGGCCTGGTGGTCTTCTACAAAAAGCGGCCGTTCACACGGGCTCAGTTTCGGCGTTTCATGTGTGCGCAATCGAAACCTTACCCCGAGATGATCGAGTTGATCGCGCAGCTCAAGGCCCGGCGCCGGCTAAAGATCGCCGTAGTCAGCAACGAAGCGCGCGAAGTAAATGCTTACCGGATTCGCAAGTTCAAGCTGAGCGGGTTCGTGGATTTCTTTATTTCTTCCTGCTTCGTCCACCTCCGCAAGCCCGACGCGGACATCTTTCGGCTTGCGCTCGACATCGCTCAAACGCCTGCCCGGCAAGTGATCTACATCGAAAACACCCCAATGTTCGTCCAGGTCGCGGAAGGTTTGGGGATTCGAAGCATCCTTCACACGGACTACAAATCCACTCGCGCGAGGCTGGCTTCGTTCGGCTTACAGAATGACGAAGGAGTCATGCATGGAACCATATGATCGTTCGGCGCCAGGCGGCCCCGGAAGTCCGGCGCGCTGGACTTCCAGCGCGAAAACCGGCGTCGGCACGGCCCTCAGCGGTGAGAGCCAGGTCTGGTTCACGCTGAGCCACGGAATCTTCAATGAGATATATTATCCGCGCCTCGACCAGGCCTGCATCCGCGACATGGGGATGATAGTTACGGACGGCCACGAGTTCTTCTCCGAAGAGAAACGCGACGCCGGACATAAAGTCGAATGGCTGGCCGAAGGCGTGCCGGCATTTCGTCTGATCAACACTTGCCGCAATGACCGCTATCGCATAGAAAAGCAGATCGTGACCGATCCGCATCGGCATACGGTGTTGCAAGAGGTCCGGTTTGTAGCGCAGGCAGGAGCGCTATCGGGTTATCGCCTTCATGTCCTGCTCGCGCCGCATCTGGGAAATTCAGGCGGCGGCAACACTGCCTGGGTTGGCGAACGGGGTGGCGTGCCGCTGCTGTTTGCGCAGCGGAAAGACAACGCATTGGCGCTGGCGTGTTCCGCTTCGTGGGTCAAGCGGTCTGTCGGCTACGTCGGTTCGTCCGATGGCTGGCAAGACCTGAAGGCTCACAAACAGATGACTTGGGAATACACGCGGGCTGAAAACGGCAATGTGGCCATGACAGCGGAGATCGATCTTCTAAAATCGCAGGGCGACTTCGTACTGGCTCTCGGTTTCGGTAAAGATCCGGACGAAGCGGCGCTGAATGCTATGGCTAGTCTGCACGACGGTTTCGACAAGGCCAAACGAGACTATGTCGCAGGCTGGCAGGATTGGGCGAAGACGCACACAACGCTGAATCAGCACGATAGCTGCCCGTGCGATCTTTCCCGGAAGAGCCTCGCCGTGCTGCGCACACACGAATCCAAGACGTCGCCCGGCGGACTGATCGCCAGCCTCTCCACTCCGTGGGGATTTAGCAAGGGTGACAACGATCTGGGCGGTTACCATCTCGTCTGGTCGCGCGACATGGTGGAAACAGCGGGCGCCCTGCTCGCCGCCGGAGCGCATGACGACGTACGCCGCGTGCTCTCTTACTTGCAGGCGACTCAGCAGGCCGATGGGCACTGGCCGCAGAACATGTGGCTGAACGGCACGCCCTATTGGAACGGAATCCAAATGGACGAGACGGCGTTGCCGATTCTCCTGGTGGATCTGGCCCATCGCGAAAAGGCATTGGCCCATGGCGATTTGAGCAGGTTTTGGCCGATGGTGAAAAAGGCAGCCGGTTATCTGGCGCGCAACGGCCCGGTCAGTCCGCAGGATCGCTGGGAGGAAGATCCAGGCTATACACCGTTTACGGTCGCGGCGGAAATCGCAGCGCTGTTGGCGGCGGCGGATCTCGCCGATTTGAATCGCGAAGCCTCCATTGCAACCTACCTTCGCGAGACCGCTGACGTTTGGCATTCATCGATCGACCGTTGGATGTACGCGTCGGGAACGGACTGGAGCCGGAAGTTTGACGTGGAAGGATACTACGTCCGGATCGCTCCGGTTAAGACGGGAGAAGGCGCATCACGCTTTCGCGGCAGCGTGCACGTCAAGAACGTTTCGGCCGCCGAGGACACCCGCCTCTCGCGTCATCTGGTGAGCCCCGACGCGCTGGCTCTGGTGCGTTTTGGCTTGCGCGCCGCCGACGACCCGCGCATTCGCGATACGGCAAAAGTCATCGATGCGTTGCTCAAGGTCGAAACGCCGTCCGGCCCCGTCTGGCATCGCTACAACGACGATGGCTATGGCGAACACGAGGATGGTTCACCTTTTGATGGCACGGGGATTGGCCGTTGCTGGCCCCTGCTCACGGGCGAGAGGGCCCATTGCGAACTGGCGGCAGGCCGCGATAAGGACGCAAAGCGACTCCTGGCCGCAATGGAATCGTTTGCCAACGAAGGTGGCTTGATCTCGGAGCAAGTGTGGGACGCGCCCGATATAACGGAACGCGAACTTCACTTTGGCCGGCCTTCAGGTTCGGCTATGCCGCTGGTATGGGCGCATGCCGAGTACCTCAAGCTGCGACGCTCATTGCGCGACGGGCGCGTCTTTGACTTGCCGCCCCAAACCGTGCAGCGCTATCTGAAGAAAGAAACTGTTTCCCCGCGCCTGACGTGGCGGTACAACCACAAGCTGCGCTCGCTGCCGCCCGGAAAAATCCTGCGCATCGAGTTGATGGCTCCGGCGGTGATTCACTGGAGCGCCGACGACTGGATCACAACCCACGACACGACGGCGCACGAAGTGGGGCTGGGGCTTCATATCGTGGATTTGCCCACCCAGGCGGTCCCTGAAGGAAAGCAAGTCAGATTTACTTTCTACTGGCCGGACGCCGATCGATGGGAAGGCGCCGACTTCGGTGTTCGCGTAGACGCCATGTCAAGGAGCGGGCCCATGGCCTCTGAGGAGAAGTGAGGCCGATGGAGAGCAAGGCCAAGACCGACACGAAATCTTTTGTCTATGTCGCCGCCGCCATCTCGGCGCTGGGCGGGATGCTATTCGGCTATGACATCGGCGTCATCTCCGGAGCCATCCTGTTCATCAAGAGAGATTTCTCTCTTTCCGCTGGCATGGAGGAAATCGTTGTCAGCTCGGTCTTGCTGGGCTCGCTCGCCGGAGCGGCAGCCGGGGGAATCCTGGCCGACCGCCTTGGGCGGCGTAAGTTATTGATCGCTACCGCAATCGTTTTTGGGTTGGCCGCGATCGCCGCGGCTCTTGCGCCGGGCATGGCGTGGTTGATTCTGGCCCGGGTGGTTGCAGGCGTCGCCATCGGCGTCGCTTCATTTGTCGCTCCGCTCTACATTTCGGAAATTGCACCGGTCGACATTCGCGGAAAGCTCGTTTCGATTAATCAGGTTGCTCTCACCAGCGGCATCGTCATCTCGTATCTCATCGACTACGCCTTTGCCGGTTCGCAGGCGTGGCGTTGGATGTTCGCGCTGGCCGCGATCCCGCGGCTGCGTTTGGGATCGGATTGATGTTCATTCCCGACAGTCCGCGATGGCTTGCCGCCCGTGGACATGTGGATAAAGCCCGCGCCGTGCTGAATCGAATTCGCGATCCGGAACAGGTGGAGTCCGAACTCGGCCAGATTCAGAAGAGCGCGGCGCGGCAGAAGGCGAATTGGTCCGAACTGCTCAGTCCGCTCATTCGGCCGGCGATGATCGTCGGCGTTGGGTTGGCTGTCGCACAGCAAATCACCGGCATCAACACGGTTATTTACTACGCCCCGACTATTTTGAAGTTCGCCGGCGTGTCCTCCGCGCCGGCGGCGATTCTGGCCAGCGTTGGAGTGGGAGTCGTCAACCTCTTATTGACACTGGTGGCAATGCAACTGATAGACCGGGTGGGGCGGCGACCGCTTTTGTTGATCAGCTTGGCAGGAATGGCGGTTAGCGTTTCCGTCTTGGGGTTGGCCTTTTCGCTCAAGCAATTCTCCGGCAGCCTGGGATTCGTCGCGCTGGCCAGCCTCATGACCTATGTTGGATTTTTCGCGGTGGGATTGGGGCCGGTCTTCTGGCTCATTCTCTCGGAAATCTACCCGTTGCGCATCCGAGGGCGGGCCATGAGCGTTGGCACGGCCGCCAACTGGAGCGCCAATCTAATCGTGGCCTTGTCGTTTCTGACCCTCACGCAAGTCTTGGGCAAGCCCGCCACGTTCTGGTTGTACGGGGTCGTCAGCATCTTGGCATGGCTCTTTGCATTTTTCCTGGTTCCCGAAACCAAAGGGAAAACCCTCGAGCAGATTGAAGCGCACTGGCGGTCGGGAAGGCGTCCCCTGGAATTATGAAATGAACCATGCCATGAAACCCTCCGACTCCTCTATCCTGACGATCAACGGAGGCTCTTCGAGCATCAAGTTCGCGCTGTACCCGACGGGCGAGCCGCTGAAGCGAACACTCTATGGAACGCTGGATCGCATCGGCATGAGCGGGACGGACATGACGTTCCATGTCCCCACCGCAAGTCACCCGGACAGCCTCACACTCGACGCCTCCGATCACAAATCGGCTGCACATTTTCTGATCGATTGGATCGAGGAGCAGCATGGTTTCGAATCGGTTCAGGCTGTGGGACACCGCGTGGTTCACGGCATGCAACACACCGCGCCCGCGATTGTTACCCCAGAATTATTGAAAGAACTGCATCGCGTCAGCCCATGTGACCCGGACCATCTCCCTAGCGAGATCGAACTGATCGAGATATTCCGCGAGCGCCATCCGAAACTGCCCCAGGTCGCCTGCTTCGACACGGCATTTCACCGTACGATGCCGCGTGTTGCGAAGCTGCTTCCCATACCGCGTTGCTACGACGCAAAGGGAGTGCAGCGCTACGGTTTTCACGGCTTGTCTTACGCCTATTTAATGGAAGAACTCGCGCGTTTAGGCGACCCGGCGGCAGGCTCTGGGCGCGTCATTCTCGCGCACCTGGGCAACGGCGCAAGCATGGCCGCCGTGCGCGACGGCAAGAGCATCGACACCAGCATGAGCTTCACTCCAACAGCGGGCTTGGTGATGAGCACGCGCACCGGCGATTTGGATCCCAGTCTGGCGCCGTATCTGGCGCGAACCGAACAGATGACCGTAGAACAGTTTTCCCGAATGGTCAATCACAAGTCCGGCTTGCTCGGAGTTTCGGAGACCAGTTCCGATATGCGGGAATTGCTGGCGCAGGAAGCCAATGACATCCGTGCCGCGGAAGCCGTAGCGCTGTTTTGCTATCAGGCGAAGAAGTGGATCGGCGCTTTCGCCGCCGCGCTGGGTGGCTTGGACACGCTCGTCTTCGCCGGAGGTATCGGCGAAAACGCGCCCCTAGTGCGCGCGCGCGTCTGCGACGGGCTGGGATTTCTGGGCATTGCGCTGAATGAATCGCGGAATGCGGAAGCTTCAGAAGTGATATCTACGGACGCCAGCCGAGTCACGGTTCGCGTCATTCGTACCGACGAAGATCTGATGATTGCGCGATCGGTGAACCGCATTCTTAAAACCGACGCGAGAAACGGAAAGAGTTGAACAATGAAAACCAACACAGCCATCTCGGAACCGCCTCAAAAGAAACTCAACGAGATCGATGCGAAGGACTTGGCCACAAAAACAAACACGCTCGCGCCGGACCTCCTCCACAAGATCAACGCCTACTGGCGCGCCGCTAACTATCTGTCGGTAGGCCAGATCTATCTTTACGACAATCCGCTGCTGAAGGAGCCGCTTAAACTCTCCCACGTGAAACCCCTGGTAGTGGGGCATTGGGGCACTACGCCCGGCCAGAACTTCATTTATGTGCATCTCAACCGGGTCATCAAGAAGTACGACCTGGACATGTTCTACATTGCCGGTCCCGGTCACGGCGGCCCGGCGATCGTGGGCAACGTCTACCTCGAAGGCACTTGGAGCAGACATTTATCCGAACGTCACCCAGGACGAGGCTGGTCTCAAGAAGCTATTCATGCAGTTCTCTTTCCCCGGCGGGATTTCGAGCCACGTTGCGCCAACCACGCCGGGGTCGATTCACGAAGGCGGCGAACTGGGGTATTCGCTCAGCCATGCTTTCGGGGCGGCGTTCGACAATCCCGATCTGGTTGTCGCGTGCGTCGTTGGCGATGGCGAAGCGGAGACGGGACCGTTGGCGACGGCATGGCAGTCCAACAAATTTCTCAATCCAATCACCGACGGAGCGGTGCTGCCTATCTTGCACCTGAACGGCTACAAGATTAGCAACCCGACTGTGCTGGCGCGCATCGAGCACGAGGAATTGGATCAGTTTCTACGAGGCTGCGGCTGGACGCCCCATTTCGTGGAGGGTGACGACCCCGACACGATGCATCAATTGATGGCCGCCACCTTGGAAACGGCCATCGAAGACATACGTCAAATCCAGGGCAACGCGCGTAATAACGGCGACAACACCCGGCATCGCTGGCCCATGATCGTCCTGCGCTCGCCCAAGGGCTGGACAGGGCCGAAAGTTGTCGACGGCCTGCAAATCGAGGGTACTTTTCGCGCGCACCAGGTGCCGCTGCTGGTGGATTGCGATCACCCCGACCATGTGAAGCAGCTTGAGAGCTGGATGAAAAGCTATAAGCCCGAGGAGTTATTCGATACGAACGGCCGCCTCATGCCGGAATTGGCGGAGCTTGCGCCGAAGGGCAACCGGCGGATGGGCGCCAATCCGCACGCCAACGGCGGCATTCTGCTGCGCGACCTGCGCATGCCGGATTTTCACGTGCACGCGGTAAATGTACCTTCGCCCGGCGCCGTCGTCGGCCAGGATACGCTCGTCCTCGGTAAGTTCCTGCGTGACGTGGCCAAACTGAATCAGGATCAGCGTAATTTCCGCGTCTTCGGTCCCGACGAGACTGTCTCGAATCTCCTGGGCGCCGTTTTTGAAGTCACCAACCGTCAGTGGGACGCTCGGAAAGTTAAGAATGATGAATTCCTCGCGCCCTCCGGACGCGTGCTGGATTCGATGCTCAGCGAGCACCAGTGCGAGGGCTGGCTGGAAGGATATTTACTGACCGGGCGGCACGGGCTATTCAACAGCTACGAGGCATTCATCCGTATCGTCGACTCCATGTTCAGCCAGCACGCCAAGTGGTTGAAGGTATGTCTGGAGCTGCCTTGGCGGCGGAAGATCTCGTCGCTGAACTATCTGCTGGCATCCCACGTCTGGCAGCAGGATCACAACGGCTTCACGCACCAGGATCCCGGATTTCTCGACCACGTGATCAACAAGAAGGCCGACATTGTCCGCGTCTATCTCCCGCCCGATGCCAACTGTCTGCTGTCGGTCTTCGACCACTGCCTGCGCAGCCGGAATTACGTCAACGTGGTGGTAGCAGGCAAACACGCGCTGCCGCAATGGCTGACCATGGACGCCGCGGTGGTGCATTGTACCGAAGGCATCGGCATCTGGCAGTGGGCCAGCAACGACCAGGACGCCGCTGAGCCTGACGTGGTGATGGGCTGTTGCGGAGATACGCCCACGCTGGAGATTCTGGCCGCCGTTTCCATCCTTCGCGAGCATCTGCCCGATCTGAAGATCCGGGTGATCAATGTTGTCGACTTGATGAAGCTGCAGTCGTGTAGTGAGCACCCGCACGGTCTCAGCGACACCGACTACGATTCGCTGTTCACCAAAGACAAGCACATCATTTTTGGCTTCCATGGATACCCGTGGCTGGTCCATCGCTTGACTTACCGCCGGACCAACCGCAACCTTCATGTGCGCGGCTACAAGGAAGAGGGCACCATCACGACGGCCTTCGACATGCGGGTGCAGAACGACCTGGACCGGTTCCACCTGGTGCAAGACGTAGTCGATCGCGCTGCCGCACCTGGGCTCCAAGGGGGCCTACTTGAAGCAGACAATGCAGGACAAGCTCATCGAGCACAAGCACTACATCGATAAGCACGGCGAAGACATGCCGGAAATTCGGAACTGGAAATGGAGCGACTCCAAATGAATACGCAAGAGCTGATAGACACTGCGAAGGAACTGGTCGCCGACGACAAGGGCCTGCTGGCGATGGATGAAAGCAATCCAACCTGCAACAAACGATTCGCCAAGCTGGGGATTCCCCAGACCGAGGAGGCCCGGCGCGCCTATCGGGAGTTGATTGTGACCACGCCCGGTCTCGGTGAGTCCATCAGTGGCGCGATCCTCTATGACGAAACCATCCGCCAGCAGAAGAAAGATGGCACTCCCTTTGTCAAGGTCATCACCGATGCGGGAATCATTCCCGGCATCAAAGTCGACACCGGGGCAAAGGACCTGGCGGGTCATCCCGGAGAGAAAATCACCGAAGGTCTGGACGGATTGCGCGACCGCCTGGCTGAATACTCTCAAATGGGCGCGCGTTTTGCCAAGTGGCGCGCGGTGATTGCCGTGGGCGATGGCATTCCCAGCCGCGGTTGCATCGAGGCCAACGCGCAGGCGTTGGCTCGCTATGCCGCGTTGTGCCAGGAAGCCGGACTGGTTCCCGTCGTCGAGCCGGAAGTGCTCATGGACGGCGAGCATACGTCTGGAGCGGTGCGGCGAGGTGACGGAGGAAGTCCTGCGAACGGTTTTCAACCAGCTTTACACTCAACGGCGTGATGCTGGAGGGCATGATCCTGAAGCCCAACATGGTGCTTCCGGGATTGACCTGCCCCAAGCAAGAAACGGTGGACGAGGTGGCCGACGCCACGGTGAGGTGTCTCTTGCGAGCCGTCCCCGCCGCCGTTCCGGGGATTGCGTTCTTGTCGGGCGGCCAACCCGCTGAACTGGCCTCGGCGCGTTTGAACGCCATGAATGTCCGATTCAAGTCGCGAATGCCCTGGGCGTTGGCGTTTTCGTTTGCCCGCGCCATCCAGCAACCGGCTCTGGAGATTTGGCGAGGGCAAGGACGCCAATGTGTGGCGGCGCAGCAAGCTCTGACTCATCGAGCCAAGTGCAACCGGGCGGCGCGCCGCGGCGAATACAATGCCGCGATGGAAGAACACCGGCGACTGTCCCCCACTCGCGAAACCCGCGGCGTAGCGAGCAAAGAGAAAGGAAACCAGAAAACGGTAACTCTCACCAACACGAAGGACCGGATCGCGAACGTATTCATCATAGCCGGCGCCCCTACTGGAAGGGCGCGCATCGTGATTGGCGTGTTTGGGTCGCGCTGGTTTTTATGTTTGGCAGCTATCGCGATCTATGTTCTGAGCGATGATTTGTCGTTTTTTCCAGCGGCATGTGGCAGCATCGGATACCGGGAGAACATAGGAGCGCATTGCAGACAAGTCAACAGCATAACATTGACGGTCACGAGGCGCTGGCTGCTCAGGTCAGTGGCGTCGTCGAGAGCGCCTTGAGCCAATTTACCGAACACATCACGCGAGTGGAAATTCATCTGAGCGACGAGAGTAGCCACAAGAGTACGCCCAACGATAAGCGCTGCGTGATGGAAGCCCGTCTCGAAGGCCGCCAGCCTGTGGCTGTAACTGACCACGCAGCTACCGTTGACGAAGCGGTCAACGGCGCAGCGCATAAACTGGCACGGCTAATCGAGAGCACCCTCGGGCGGCTGAGCCATCAGCAAAGTCACAGGACCGATCCTGCCGGGCCGCCGCTCACGAAGGATATATGAGCGGCGTCACACAGCTGCGGCATTTAAAGGACGCGCCGCCCGTAAGTCAGACGGCTCTCTATCCGTTCCGATTCGCTCCGATCTATCAGTATCGGCTCTGGGGCGGCCGGCGTTTGGCCGGCCTGCTCACCGCACCTCTGCCCGACGGCCCTATTGGGGAAGCGTGGGTGCTGAGCGATCGCGAGACCATCCGAGCCGTGTCGCGGATGGACCGCTCAAAGGGCGGACCATCGGTGAACTGCTGGCACAGTTTCCCGATCAGGTGATGGGAAAGCTGGCGGGGCGTTTCCGCCGATTCCCTCTGCTGCTGAAGTTCCTCGACGCGCGGGAAATGCTTTCGGTGCAGGTACACCCCGCGGATCCATAAGGATCTGCTGCCGGCTGGGGAGACCGGCAAGACCGAAGCGTGGGTCGTGCTGGAGGCGGGTACAAAAAGCCGATCTATGCGGGACTGAAGCCAGGCGTCACGGAAGGCGTTCTGCGTCAGGCGGTCGCGAACGGGGAGCGTGGCGGACCGCCTCGCATGCTTACTATCCGAAGCCCGGCGATGCCGTTTTCCTGCCGGCCGGGACGGTTCACTCACTGGGTGGCGGCATCGTGGTGTTCGAGGTCCAGCAGAACAGCGACGTGACATTTCGCTTGTATGACTGGAACCATGTCGACGCCAAGACAGGCAAGCCGCGCCGCTCCAGGTCGATCAGGCGCTTGCCTGCATCGATTTTGGCGCAGTCCGCGGGCGGTCCGGTGGCGCCGGTGGTGGAGGCAGACTACTCCAGTGCGCGCGAGAGACTCTTTCATTGTGACAATTTCTGGTTGTCGCGTCTGCGCTGGGAAGCGCCGTTTTCGGTTGGCGCTCGCAGGCGTGCCGCGCGTGCTGGTATGCATCGAGGGCGCGGGCAAGGTCGAGCACGGCGGCGCGACTTATCCGGTCGGCAAAAGGTGACGTACTATCTGTTGCCGGCAGGATCTGCGGAAGTGCACCTTCCAGCCGCAGGGCGCAGTAACTGTGTTGGAAATTGCGATACCTGAATGAAGAAGCTGATCGTGTTCGATCTGGACGGCACTCTTGCCGAGAGTAAGTCGTCTCTCGACGCCGAAATGTCGCGCCTGCTGCACGACCTGCTCGGCATCGTCAAAGTGGCCGTCATTTCCGGAGGCGACTGGCCGCAGTTTGAAAACCAGGTGCTCTCCCATCTTCCCAGATGGCACGCTCCTGACGAATCTGTCGCTCCTTCCCACGTGCGGAACAAAGTTCTTCCGCTACGCGGGAGACTGGAAAAAGATCTATTCCGAAGATTTCACCGCCGGACGAAAAAGAGAAGATCGTCGGCTCTCTCAAGAAGGCGGTCGCGGAGGCGGGCTTCAAGGTCGAAAAAGCGCTGGGGAGAGGCGATTGAAGACCGGGGAAGCCAGATCACTTATTCCGCATTAGGCCAGCAGGCGCCATTGGACAGAAAAAACGAAATGGGATCCCGATTTCGCCAAGCGAAAGAAGATCAAAGCGATCTCGACAAATTGATCCCCGAAGTTTTCCGTTCGCATGGGCGGCGCGACATCCATCGATGTCACTAAGCCCGGCATAGACAAGGCCTACGGGATCGGAAAACTGAGAGATGTTCTTGGCATTTCACTGAAAGAGATGATTTTCGTCGGCGACGCTTTGTTCCCGGGCGGAAATGACTACCCGGCGGAACAAGCCGGCGTCGTTTCTATTCCCGTTCTGGACCTCATGAGACTAAGCGGGTCATCGAAACGAGCCATCGCTTGTTTATCGGATCGCGGTCAGGAAGCGGTGAATTCATGAGTGGATTTCAGTTACGGCGCCTCGGAATGATCATGGAGCCGGAGACCGGGCAATGCTCAGGAGACCGAGGGCGTCCTGAATCCGGCGGCCGTTCGCGGCCCGGATGGCGAACTCTACCTGTTTCCGCGGCTGGTTGCGAAGGGGAATTACTCGCGCATCGGCATTGCGCGAGTGCGGTTCAACGCAAGCCGGCGATCCGGCAGGGCGTCGAGCGGCTCGGCATCGCACTGGAGCCGGAAGCCGACTACGAGCTGCGGCCTAACGGCGGCGGTGGCTGCGAGGATCCTCGAGTGACGTATCGTGGAACCGCTCGGGCACTACCTGATGACTTATGCGGCATTCTCCGCACACGGCCCGCGGATCGCCCTGGCAATATCGAAAGATCTGTTCCACTGGAAGCGTCTGGGGCTGGCAAGCTTCGGCCCGTTTGAGGGCATCGAATTCGAAAACGTGGACGACAAGGACGCCAGCCTTTTTCCGGTCGCCATTCCCAATCCATCCGGGCATCCGGAACTGGCGATCGCTCCACCGGCCGCTTTTCCCCGGCACGCGTCCGGAGGAAACCGCTTGCCATCCTGGGCTACGCGATGTGGATCTCGACCGGGAGAGCATCTGGATTTCCTATTGCCCGATGGCCATGGATGGCCATGAGCCGGATTGTCTCGGTAGGTTCGCCTCTCATCACCGGCTGGCGACTCCGGTGTCGCCCTGGGAACGGCTCAAAATCGGCGGGGGCACTCCGCCCGTCCTGACCCGGCACGGCTGGCTGATCGTTTACCACGGAGTGAGCGAAATGGCGCAGGCGAGCAAGAGTACACACCCGCTTTGTTACTCCGCCGGAGTGATGGTGCTTTCGAAGGAGCATCCGCAAGTGATCCGTTATCGTTCGGCGGACCCGGTGCTGACGCCCTCGCTGCCGCAGGAACGCGACGGGACCGTCGCGAACGTGGTGTTCCCGACCGGCATCGACCGGCGCGACGATCTTGGAATCGCCGGATCGCTTCGACATTTATTACGGTATGGCCGACAGCCGAATTGGCGTGGCGCGCCTGAACCTTCCGGCGTTGTTGCCGCCGGGCGGCGGAGCCGATTCCCAGCAAGAAAAGATTTGAGGATAGCAATTATGAAACCAGCTCAGAATGGGCAGTCTCCCGGAAAGAAGTCCGATGCGCAGAAAGACCTGAAATCGATTCCCATGGAGGAATTTCAGAAAAAGACTGGGTTCGTCGGCGGACGGCCTGAGTCAGGATGAAGCGAAGAAGCGGCTGACTCAGTATGGGCCCAACGAGATCGCGGAGAAGAAGGAAAACCCGTATCTGAAATTCCTCACTTATTTCTGGGGTCCGATTCCATGGATGATCGAAGGGGCGGTGATTTTGTCGGGCTTGGTCCGGCACTGGCCGGATTTCTTCATCATCCTGCTCCTACTGTTGTCCAATGCAGTCGTCGGGTTCTGTGAAGAACACCAGGCCGGCAATGCGATCGCCGCACTCAGGAAACAATTGGCGATCAAAGCCAAAGTCAAACGCGATGGGAAATGGACGGACCCTTCGGCGAAGGAATTAGTGCCGGGTGACGTCATCCGCCTCAAACTGGGCGACATTGTGCCGGCCGACGCACGCCTGCTGCCTGGCGACCCGGTAGAGGTGGACGAGTCCGCGCTCACAGGCGAATCCTTGCCCGCCGCAAAAGAAGCCAGGCGACGCGGTATTCTCGGGATCCATCATTCGTCAGGGCGAAAACGAAGGCATGGTATATGCAACAGGTACGGATACCTACTTCGGCAAGACAGCGCAAATGGTGCAGGGGCCGGAATCGGTCAGCCATTTCCAGAAAGCCGTGCTGAAGATCGGCGATTACCTGATTGTTCTCGCGGTGGCGTTGGTGGCGTTGATCGTCACCGTCGCGCTCTTCCGGCACGATCCCGTTATGAGCACGCTGGAGTTCGCGCTGGTGCTGCTGGTGGCCGCGATTCCGGTGGCGATGCCGACCGTACTGTCGGTGACCATGGCAGTGGGCGCCCGCCTTCTGGCGAAGAAGCAAGCCATTATTACTCGCTTGTCGGCCATCGAAGAACTGGCCGGCGTGGATATCATTTGTTCCGATAAGACCGGTACCCTGACCCTGAATAAGCTGACTCTGGGCGATCCCTTCATGCTGAAAGGGACTACGGCCGACGAAGTCATCCTCTTTGCTGCGTTGGCATCCCGAGCCGAAGATAAGGACACCATCGACCTTGCGGTGATCGGTGGAGTCAAGGACGCAAAGACTCTCAAAGCCTGCCAGGTTCTCCATTTTCAGCCGTTCGATCCGGTACACAAGCGTACCGAAGCCACGGTGAAGGGAACCGACGGAAAGCAATTCTGGGTGGCTAAGGGAGCGCCGCAAGTAATTCTCAAGATGTCCACGAATGCCGGCGAGGTGAAGGACGCAGTTGAAAAGGCCGTCAACGAGTTCGCAGCGAAAGGCTTCCGGTCATTAGGCGTAGCCCGCGCCGACGAAGAAAACAAATGGCGCATCGTAGGCGTGCTGCCCATGTTCGATCCGGTGCGCCCGCAGGCCAAAGCCACGATTGCGAGCGCACGTCAGATGGGCGTCGGCGTGAAGATGGTGACCGGCGACCAAATGGCGATCGCCAAGGAAACCGCCCGGCAACTGGGGATGGGCACGAAGATCCTCGATGCCAGCGGATTGGGCGATATCAAGCATCACGAGACGGCGCAGGCGGCGGAATCAATTGAAAAAGCCGACGGTTTCGCGCAGGTCTTCCCAGAACACAAATTCCACATTGTGGATGTCCTGCAGCAGCGCGGCCATATCGTTGGAATGACCGGTGACGGCGTAAACGACGCTCCGGCGCTAAAGAAAGCAGATTGCGGCATCGCCGTTTCCGGCGCGACGGATACGGCGCGCGCGGCGGCTGATATTGTGCTGCTCGCTCCTGGCCTCTCTGTGATCATCGATGCGATCAAGGAAAGCCGACGCATCTTCCAGCGCATGAACAGCTATGCCATCTACCGCATCACCGAAACTTTGCGCGTGCTGTTTTTCATGACGCTGGCGATCCTGGTGTTTAATTTCTATCCGGTAACCGCGGTCATGATCGTAATGCTGGCATTACTCAACGACGGCGCCATCCTATCGATTGCCTATGACAACGTTCATTACAAGGACAAGCCCGAGGCGTGGAACATGCGGCTGGTACTCGGGGTCTCCACAGTGCTGGGCATTTTCGGCGTTATCGCTGCTTTTGGACTGTTTTATATGGGCGAGCGGGTTTTTCATCTGGACCGCGACCGCATCCAGACGCTGATGTATCTTAAGCTATCCATCGCGGGCCATCTGACGATCTTCCTGACGCGCACGCGAGGGCCATTCTGGTCGATCCGCGCCGCGAGGATTCTGTGGATCGCCGTGCTGGGCACCCAAGCCATCGCGACTCTCATCGCGGTGTATGGCTTCTTTATGCATCCACTCGGCTGGGGTTGGGCAGGGCTTGTCTGGGCCTACGCGATTGCATGGGCTCTGTTCAATGACCGGATGAAACTGCTGGCCTATCGCATTCTCGACCCAACCAAGCCCGCGTTGCTGAGCAAGAAGCCGAAGGCTGCGGATCCGCAGGATCGCAAACCGCGGATCGCCGAGCGGGCCTATGAAATCTACGAAGCGCGGGGACGCCACGATGGCCAGGCGGATCAGGATTGGCTCGAGGCGGAGCACGAGGTGCAGAAAGATGAGGCGGAACATGCGAAGCCTGGACCAACGGCGGCCTAGGCCCTTCGGGGTGTCCTTATCGAAGAGAGGAGCGCGAAAAATGAAACTTGGAATGATCGGCCTAGGGAGAATAGCCACCAGCATGGTGAGCCGCCTATTTCAGGGTGGCCATCAATGCGTTGTCTTCGACGTGAAGCCTGAGAGCATTGGGGACTTGGGAAGTAAAGGCGCAACGGGGCCGCTTCGCTCGGCGATTTCATGGCCAGGCTGAAGCCGCTGCGCACTGTCTGGTTGATGGAGCCTGCGGCGGCGGTAGAGGTCAATGTGCAGGATCTGGCGCCGAGATGCAGCAAGGGGATATCGTCATTGATGGAGGATGGAGGCAACTCTTTTTATGTTGATAATATCTGCCATGCGATTCGCGTTTGGTGATCATATCGAGATGAAGCAATGAGAGCTGCGTCCCAGAAGGTCAATAGTGTCCTGGTGATCGATGTCGGAGGAACGCATGTCAAGGTGATGGCAACCGGACAACGCGAGGAACGCAGGATTCCATCCGGCTCAAAGATGACCGCCGCCAAAATGGTACGGGATGTCAAACGCCTCGCCAAGGGCTGGCAGTATGACTGCGTGTCGATCGGCTATCCGGGTCCCGTAATTCATGGACACCCCGTGCACGAGCCCTACAATCTCGGCCGCGGCTGGGTGGGATTCAATTTCGGCAAGGCCTTCAACCGTCCCGTTAAGGTTATCAATGACGCCGCTATGCAGGCTCTCGGAAGCTACGAAGGCGGCCGGATGCTCTTTTTGGGCCTCGGCGCAGGGCTCGGGACGGCCATGATCGTAGATGGGATACTCGAGCCGATGGAATTGGCTCATCTTCCTTATAAGAACGGAAAAACATATGAAGACTACGTAGGTGTTCGTGGTCTGAAGCGACTTGGGAAGAAGAACTGGCGCCGCCACGTGGCGGATGTCGTGGAACGTCTCAAGAAGGCTTTGGAGCCTGAATACGTAGTGTTGGGTGGAGGAAATGCCAAATACGTCAAGGATCTTCCGCCGGATACTCGCATGGGTGACAACCAGAACGCGTTTGTGGGCGGCTTTCGCCTCTGGGAGAAGAAGACCCAGCCGTTCGGGCGCAAGGGGAAAAGCCTGCCGCCAAGAGAAGGAGATGACTGATGAAAGCCTCACATTCGGACGCGCTGGTGCTCTTCGGGGTGACGGGCGATCTCGCCCACAAGATGATTTTCCCGGCGCTTTATGCGATGGTGAAACGCGGCACACTTGACGTCCCGGTGATCGGCGTCGCCCTCCCGAAGTGGACTCTGGCCCGTCTGCACAAGCGAGTGACGAAAAGCATAGAACGATCGGGCGGGGTCGACAACCAGCGTGCACTCCACCATCTTCTGTCCCTGATCAAGTACGTGAGCGGGAATTATGATGATTCGAAGACGTTCGCGGCGATCAAGGGCGCTCTGGGTACCGCTCGGCGCCCGGCGCACTACCTCGCAATCCCGCCCTCGCTCTTCGAGATGGTGATCAAAGGACTCGGTGCTGCGAACTTGGCCGCGCATGCGCGCGTCATTGTCGAAAAGCCGTTCGGCCGCGACCTGGCATCCGCGCGGGAGCTCAATCGCGTCGCGAGGGCGGTGTTCCCGGAAGATTCAATCTTCCGCATCGATCATTTCCTCGGTAAGGAGGCGATTATGAATATCCTCTATTTCCGCTTCGCTAATTCGTTCTTAGAGCCGATTTGGAACCGCAACTACGTGGCCAGCATCCAGGTAACCCTATCCGAGGATTTCGGCGTCGGGAGCCGAGGGTCGTTTTACGAAACCGCGGGCTGTCTGCGCGACGTGGTCGAAAACCACCTCTTCCAGGTCGTCGCCTTGCTCGCGATGGAGCCGCCGTCCGATAGGGACTTTGGAGCCGTTCAAACCGAGAAAGCCAAAGTCTTTCGAGCCATGCGCCCTCTCAAGCGCGACGACTTGGTGCGTGGCCAGTATGCCGGCTACCGGAAGGAGCAAGGCGTGGTGAAGAATTCCGACGTCGAAACCTTCTGCGCCATGCGCCTCTTTATTGACTCGTGGCGCTGGGAGGGCGTGCCTTGGTACCTGCGCTCCGGCAAGTACCTCGCCGAAACCGCGACCGAGGTCCTGGTGGAGCTGAAGGTGCCGCCGCAGAGGCTTTTCGCCGACTCAGCGGCCCCGGCTGTCCCTGCCAACTATCTGCGCTTCCGGGTCTCTCCCGACTCGGCCATAGCCATCGCAGCTCGCGTTAAACTCGCCGGGAAAGAGTTCGTCGGGGAGCAACGAGAACTCTACTTATCCGAGGAACAGACGGGGGAGGAAGCGCCCTACGAACGGCTCTTGAGCGATGCCATGAGCGGCGATGGAGCACTCTTCACTCGTGAGGACGCTGTGGAAGCCGCATGGGCGGTAGTCGACCCAGTCCTGAAAAAGCACCACAAAGCCCACCCTTATAGACGCCGAAGTTGGGGGCCGAAAGAGGCTGATGCGATTATCGCTTCGGACGGCGGTTGGCACAACCCCATACCCAAGGAGAAATCCAGATGATGAGCCTGCCCTCGCCGCGACTCTGTCGGGGTTGATCGCAGCCGGCCCAGTTGCAGAAAGGACTTTGACGAAGAACGCGCGTTGGTGACATTGCCGGCCGCGGCGGTTACATCACCCCTGAGGCCGTAGTGGTTACGAAAAATCGACCGGGATTATCGTCCATGATTTCCGGAATGTTTCCGGCTAACCTGAAACCACGGTTCAAGCTTTGTAATGATGGGCCAGCGCCTCAAATGTATTTCGGCAATGTTATGGGTCCCAACCTGCACGAGCGGCAAACTTATGGGTTCAGTCAGCAAAACGTGGGACGGCAGCTTAACCCGCCAAAACAATGACATTGCCACGACGCCAGCGGCAAGGTTATGGGTTCAAGGCGGCAAGGTTATGGGTTTTGTCGCAGCGGTGGTGGCGGTGTGGTTTGGCTGGCCTGATGAAGGTGCCTTTTCCTGCAGCGAGAAGGGGGCCCGCGTCGCCGGATGCTGGCCGACTTCCATTCCTGATCCGGAACGGTTGTTCGCGTACTCCACGGAGTGAAGACTGAACCCCGATCAGCCAGCAGACCTCTAAACCCAACCAGAACAACCCAATAGCTGTCCTTCGGGTGCCACTCGTGTGCCGCGCGTCAGTGGAGGTATTCTATGGCACGAAAAGTCGGTCAGAGCGCACGGCGCGGCGTCCGTAGCCGGCTCGTGTGGTTTTGCGTTGACGCGCAGCCCAAGGAGACCCCTGAGAGGTAGCCGAGCGTGGAGAGCCTAATGGTCATCGCCTGTTCGCTGACATCGAACTCCGACGCCAAAAAGGGTCACATGGTAATCGCGTAGCGGCTGGGCGCGCAGGGACTTGGTTCGGGACTGGATCAGGGGTGAGGGCATCAGTAGGCAGGCCACAAACTGATTGGCCTCGATTTCTTTGAGGTCTTCGCCGGTGCTCGATCGCGAGTTTCGCGGCGTGATCGCATGGCCGTGGTCCACATGCACGTGCTCTTCAGGCTCGAACTGGTGGCGCAAGTAATAGTGCGCGATTTCGTGCGCGATCGTGAAACGCTGCCGCTTCGGATGATCGGAGGCATTAATCGCGACGACGCTCATCGGGCCGTTGCTGATAAGCAACCCTGAGACATCTTCGCATCCACCGTGAAGGAAAGCGCGACTCTGCGTAACCTATCGATTGCGATTTGCTTCGCAAGCAACCCCCTGTCAAAGCCCAAGCTGAGGCCTGGGAGGAATGAGAATAGCCTCGCCATTGGCTTAGGCGGTCACCCGGATCGAAACCATCCTGCAATGTACTCGTAAATGAGCAGGCAAAAGTGTCATTTCTTTCCCCAGAACCCTCAATGATTTTGAGAATATTGGCGTGATTCCACTGTGTGAGCACACCGTCGATGGCCCTGCGGCAGCTTGGTCGATGTCTTTGCGCATAGCTGTTCGGAAGGCCTCAATGAGTGCTTCAACGTATTTGTCTGTGAATGCCCGCCGGAACTCGGTATAGTCGTTGAGAAAACGGGCTCTCCGCAGGAATTCGTGAAAACATTCAAATATCGATGATTCAGTGAGATGGCGTTTTTGGGTACACTCGGCAGTTGACACACAAAGAATGGACGGCGATTCTGGCGTGGCCGGGGTACCGGGTGTATCGGCACGAACTGGACGAAGAGGCGAAGACACTGAAACTGTGGGTGCGGCGCAAGCCCGTTCACAGGGGGTTTGAATGCAGCGGATGCGGTCGCCGCCTGCACCAAGTGCACGATGTGCGGGAGCGGGAGATCCGGGACCTGCCATGGAGCGTATATCGCGCGACGGTGGTTGTGGAGGTGCATCGGGTGCGATGCCCGGAATGCGGGGTGCGGGTGGAAAAGATCGAGCAACTGCCGTCCAAGGCGCCGTTCAGCAAGCGATTCGAAGAGATCGTGGGGGAAGCCTGCGAGAGTGCCGCCGCCAGTCAGGTGGCGCGGCGATTCCACTTGCCGGAGACCACGGTGCGCGCGATCGACCTGCGCTACTTGGAACGGTGGGACCAGCGGCGGCGCAAGCCGGCGCTGCGGCAGATGGGTGTGGACGAGATTTACCGGGGGAAGAACGACAAGTTTCTGACGGTAGTGAGCAATCTGGAAACCGGCGAGCCGTTATGGTTTGGGAAGGAGCGGAAGAAGGAGACGCTGGACGAGTACTTCCGGACGCAGCTGAGCAGCGGGCAGCGCAAACGCATCGAGGCGGCCTGTGTGGACATGTGGGAGCCGTTCCGGCTCAGTATGGAGGAGTGGGTTCCGGGGTGCCGCATCGTCTATGACAAGTTCCACATCATCCAGCACGCCAACGACGCGGTGGACGAGGTGCGGCGGGCAGAGTTCTTCCGCAAAGGGCGGAAGATGCGCGATGTCATCAAAGGGAAGAAGTGGCTGCTGCTGAGCCGCTGGAAGAACCTGGCCAAGAACCAGCGCGGCGTGCTGAACCGGGTGTTCCAGTTGAATCGGCGAGTGTTCAAAGCCTACCTGCTCAAAGAAAGTCTGGAACAGCTCTGGGACTACCGCTACGAGGGCGCCATGCTCAACTACCTGCAGAAGTGGATGGATCAACTGCGATGGCAGCGCTTGCCCTCCTTTCAGAAACTCGCCGAGATGCTGCTCAAGCACCTCGACGGGATTCTGAACTACTGCCGGACCAAGGTGCGCTTCGGAGTCGTCGAAGCCATCAACGGCAACATCCGCATGCTGATCAACCGCGGCCGCGGCTACAAGAACATGCGCTATCTCCTACTGAAAGCGAAGCGCATGGCCGTCACCAACACCGAATACGTCGCTTTTCAGAAAATCAGGAAAGCCGCGTAGAATGCCACTTCTTACGAATTCCTGCGGAGAGCCAGAAAACGAATGTCGGTAGACCAGATCCGGTCGGATTCAATGATTCCCCTAAAGCCCGCATCGGAGGTGTCATGGTAGAGCAGATCATCTGGTGATGGAGAACCCGGCATCATGACAGATGATTGCATGGGTTCTCGGGCCCACGCTTCCTGGGACACCAATCTTTCCACTCTTCGTTCGCCATGGCCGCCCGACGGTTCGAGTCCAGACCGCGTCGATTGCGGTCATGCGAGAGATCTCCGTGACGAAGGATTCGGAAGAAGTATGGATGGCGGGGACGACGGGGCTCGAGCCTGTTTAGCGTGATCACGGCTCGTAACTCCTCGTCACAAACCGTTTCTTTTCGATGAGGCATGACGGTGAAACTCACTCTTCGCCATGCCTCTTTTGCAAACTCTAGGAAATCCTTGCCGCTTGGCGCGTCGACGCAGAGTGCGGAAACGTGGATTTCAGCCGGTTTTACGCGGCCGCGGACGGTCAACCTGATTTCGCAATAAGGCCGGCTTCTGATCAACGTGGCTACGTACCACACAGCTACAGAACAGTCAGGAGCGGCGATTCCTATCCAGCCGCCCTGGTATGCCTATCCATGTCAGAACGAGGAGAAATCTAACGATGTCAACGAATACGACGAATACGAGTCCACTAACTGAGGTTTTACATTCCGAAAATCACAGTAAGCTCTCTTCGGAAGAGATCGCGAAGGCGGTAGCACGTCACAATAAGAGCCACTCGGCCGCTAAGGCCGAGAATGCGTCCTTGAAAGCTAAGAAAGCAACCAAGAAGTAAAGATCGCGAGCCCGGGTTGCACTTATTTATTACCTACCTAAGATTCCCCGAAATAGTCGATCTACCGATATTAGCGTGCGGTTCATATGCGGAAGTGGGAACTAAAGAACGTTTCCTGGATTGGAACAGAATGCGCGTCCCATCGCAGTCTTCTGATCCCTGTTCATCGAGCCAATGGCAGTTAATGCTGAGGAGACGCCTAGTCTTGGGATTGAAAGGGTAGAACGCCTGAGCGCAGTCCCGTCACTGAACTATGCGGCATTCTGGACAACCTCGCTAACTTCCACGGCCCCACGTCTATCGCGGTCGGAAACTTCCTGGCACTCGATACAGCGCATGGCCCATGGCACGGCGGCGAGGCGTTTGGGACTGATCGCCTCTTCGCAGTCGACGCAGGTTCCAAAATGGCCAGTCTGAATCCGGATTAACGCGGCCTTCACCTGACGCAGCAACTTGGAGTCGCGGTCTACGTTCCGGATCGCGAGTTCGCGTTCCGTTGCATATTGAATCTCGTCCATTTGATCCGCGCTCTTTTCGATTGTAATGCCGTCGCGGTTCCGCAATACTTCCATCAGTTCAGCTTGTTTTCGTTCGAGGATCTCTTGGACCCTTTTCTTTGCGGACATCGCGCTCATGACGGTCCTCCTTCGCGTGAGGTCTTCTACCGTGTATACGCACGGGATGGCCCAGAACCCAACCCCTGCATTTGGCGAAGGCGTGGCTGAGGCGGCCGGGGGCTAGCCGGAAGTTCAGAGTGAAAGCGCAATATCTGCATCTGAAAGACGCGAGATTTGCCGGTCCGCAATACAGGATCGTCAGCTTCGCGCCTTGGGATGCTCTTGATTTAGCTCTCTTCTGGCGTCAGATTCCTGTAGGAGCCATTTACACCGTTTGTGTGGCCCTTCGTCGAAAAATGGGTTGGGCGGTTCGCCCCCTGCGTGCGGACGCGATCGAGCTGCTCCAGGTTCAGGATGGCCACATCGAGTGCGTCGCGCTCTCTGCGTAAGTCTGCCAGCATTCTTTCCAAATCCATTGCTAAGTCCCTCCAGAAAATGCGCGCCGGTTGCTTTTACCTGTGTCGCGTTTATGCACGGGATGTAGTTGAAAAAGACCTACCCACCGCAGTCCACATGCCGGCAACGGCATGCGCCAGCATAGGAGTTAACCGTGAAAGGGCCTACCGCCAACGCCCTTCCACCATCACGTAGCCGTCCCTGTGGTGAACTAGCGATGCACTACCCAACGGGTGCCCGGACGCGGAGGGTGCTCCCACCTTCCGCCCGTCCAGACATAGGCGTCACCGTCCCAACGGTGATATCCGGAAAACCACACATCGCCGTGGTTGGGCGGGTGCCCGCGATGCTCAACTACGATTCGGGATGGTGCGATGCGAATTGCCACATCGGCCGCTGCGGCGCTGAAAATCAACGCGCCCGCAAAAACCAGTCCGATCAATCGTTTTAAAACCATAATCCGTCTCTCCTTGCTCCAGTTGCGAGCGTTGCTAACGCACGTGTGTGGCCGCGGGTCAACCCCATCGCGTAATCGGAGCTCCAAGGAGAGCTTGGATTTGCTCTGAGTGGTTGGCCTTAAATCTGCTCTGTTAGTAGATGAACCACTAAGGGGAGGCAAGAATATGAAAGCCTTTGTGAATTGGCCGGTATACCTAACGGCTGCGACCGCCGTGATACTTATAGGATGCTCCCGTACCGCGAACTCCCCTGACGTCGCCGCTAATATCCGCACCGCACTAGATCAGGCCGGCTTTAAGAAAGTCTCGGTCGATCAGGATCGCGATAAGGGCGTTGTGACTCTCGGAGGACACGTCGCCGCCGATGCCGAAAAGATACAAGCCGAAGCGCTGGCGAAATCCCTCGCCACCGGAGAAGTTGTAGCGGACCAGATCGTGGTGCTTCCGTTGGGCGCCGAAAGCGATGCTCGAGCCGTGAATTCGGATCTGGACAAGGGAATTGAGCAAAACCTGGACGCCTCGCTCCTTCAAAACAGGCTGCACGATGGCGTCAAGTACACAGTCAAGAGCGGCGTTGTCACGCTGACAGGCGAGGTGGACTCTCAAGCCAAGCGGCGGGATATCGCCAGGGTTGCGGGTGCGGTCCCGAACGTCCAGCAAGTGGTGAACGAACTACAAGTCAAGAAACAAAAAGCGACCTCCTCGGAGTGAAGGCGGATCTTTGGATAGTAAGCCGCAGTTAATAGAATCGACTAGTGAACACGGAGAAAAACATGATGAACCCGAGCACGAACGATTAAATCGAAGGCAAGTGTCACGAGGTGAAGGGCAAGATCAAGAGACGCTCGGCTAGGTGGCGAACAACCCAGACTTGGAGTCTGAAGGCAGGGTCGAGAATCTCGGCGGCAAGCTCCAGAAAAAAGTGGGCCAGGTAGAGAAAGTCTTCGAGAAGTAAGACTCTCGAAAAAAGAAGACCACAATGTTGATACTAATTATACTCGTGCTGTTGCTGCTAGGCGGCGGTGGCGGATACTACGGACATAGCCGCTGGGGTTATGGCGGAGGCGCGGGCATCGGGCTCGGCACCATATTGGTGATCCTGCTAGTTCTCTATTTGCTCGGCATGCTTCACTAATGCCACGTTACGGAAAGAAGAACCGTTCGTGTCCTTCGGAATCTACATTCTCGGCTTCTTGATTTTGATCGGCGGGCTGATCTATGGCGCGGTAATCCTGCATGTGGCCGCCCACTGGATTGCAGTAGGCGCGATTGTGCTCTTGGGTCTTGCGATTCTGAAGGGCGTCCAGGCCACGCGTGGAAAAGATCCGTCGTAACCTATGAAGTACGATCAGCCCGCGACGAGGCCCGGCGCCACAACGAAGCTCCGGGGTGACGCGGGGCCCATTGTCGTGTTGGGGACGATCGCGGCGCTGTACTTCGCGCGTGAGATTCTGATCCCTCTTGCATTTGCTCTTACTCTGACTTTTCTGCTGACACCCGCGGTGGCGTTTCTCCAGAGACTGCACATCGGCCGCGTGGCGTCCGTTCTCACTACCGCCCTGATTTCAATTGCCGTAGCCGGCGGCATTAGCTGGGTCATCGCCAGCCAATGGGTCGACGTCGCCAATCAATTGCCCCGTATCGGCAGAACATTCACGCCAGGATCGACGTGTTTCACCTTCCGGTAACAGGGCAACTCAGCCAGGCCGCGCACAGCGTGCAGGAGATTGTGGACGAACTCGGCGGCCCGAGCGTGCCATATCAGGCTTTGGCTTCGCCGGACCGGAGGCAGAATAAACTGAACACGCCGCCTGCGCCCCAGTCTCCCTTTACCGTTCGCGTCGTCCAACCCTCAGCAGGCGGGTGGAAGGAAGTCCGCGATCTGGGTACGCCCGTTCTAGCGCCATTGGGATTGGCGGCGATGGTCCTCATCTTTACAGGTTTCATGCTGCTGAAGAGGGAAGACCTGAGGAATCGCCTCTTGCGGCTGGCCAGACTTGGCCATTTGAACCGCATGACTCAGGCGCTCGATGACGCTTCCGGCCGCGTCAGCCGGTATCTGCTGATTGTAGTTCCTGATCAATGCAGGCTTTGGAGTCCTATTTGGTTTAGGTCTTTACTTTATTGGCGTACCCAACGCCGCGTTATGGGGAGTGGTCGCTGGCATCTTGCGCATCGTTCCGTATATAGGGACGTTGATTCGGCGACACTACCAATCGCGCTCTCTCTGGCGGTGTTCGACGGCTGGCTTCCGCCGCTAGTGGTATTCTTTCTGGTGGCCAGTCTCGAACTGATCGTCGCCAACTTCATCGAACCCTGGCTCTATGGCGCTCACGTCGGAATTTCTTCCCTGGCTCTGCTGGTGAGTTCCGTCTTTTGGGCGGTGTTGTGGGGACCCGCGGGCCTGATTCTCTCGACGCCGCTGACAGTGTGTGTCGTGGTTCTGGGCTGCTACGTACCTCACCTCTCCTTTCTGCACATTTTGCTGGGCGACGAGAGCGTTCTCGCAGCTGAAGCACAGATATACCAACGATTGCTCGCGATGGATCAACTGGAAGTACAGGCCATTCTTGCCGGGGCGCGTCCCGGCAAGTCACTGGTGGAGTTGTACGACTCGGTGCTATCCCGGCGTTGAGCCTGGCCGAACAGGATCGGCACAAAGGCGCAATAGACGTGGCCAGGGAAGAGTTCCTCTTTCTCAGCATCAACGAAATGGTGGTGGAGTTCTCCGAGTATGAGAGGCCGGATGAGGCGGCGAGCGCAGGCATGGCGGCCAGTGTGAAGCGAAGAGTGCTCTGTTTTCCGGCGTATGATCGAGCTCACGAAATTACGGCTGCGATGTTGGCCCAGATTCTGGAGCGTAAAGGCTTCGCGACACTGTCCTTTCCCCTCGGGCCTTCTCTCGTTGAATGCCTCGCGTCGATTGGATCAAGCCCCGGCGGCGTGGTCTGCATGTCGGTCCTGCCGCCCTGTGCGTTTGCGCCAGCGCGGGCCATGTGCAAGCAGATTCGGGAAGCGCTCCCGAAGCTCAAGGTAGTGGTTTGCGTTTGGGGATTCAACGGCGATACCAAGAAAGCCATGGCTCGCTTCGAGCGAACGCAACCCGATCGCCTCTCTACGAGCATCGCGGAGGCAGTGGAACGACGATCCGCTCGATCCTTGCTCCAGGGCGTGTAATAGTGCGCGATGCATGTTCAAGAACTTGTTTGTCCGCTACCCGTGCCGGAGCCTCTGGTGGCGTGACCGGGGTCGATCTCTCGTCAACGCGAATTAGTCCGCCGCAGGCAAAGTGAAATAGAATGTCGATCCCACCGCCGGAGTCGACTCGATCCACATTCGCCCGCCATGCCACTCGATAGCCTTTTTGCAGAATGCCAGCCCCAGCCCGTTGCCGGGGTGTTCTTTTCCGTGCAAACGCCTGAAAACTTCGAAGATTCGGGCTTGGAATGCTGGCTCGATTCCAGGGCCATTGTCCCGCACCGAGAAAACCCAATTGAGATCCGCCCGCCTGGACGATATGTGAACGCGCGGAGAAGCCGCCGCGCAATATTCGATGGCGTTGCGGATCAGATGATGCAGCACCTTGGTCAGTAGTTCGAAGTCTCCGGTCACCAGCGGCAGGGAATCGTGGGTGACCACCGCGCTCCGTTCCGTTATCTGCCGATCCGCGCAGAGTAGCGTGTGAATCAGGGCGGCCTCCATGTCCGTCGAGGAGGTTTGCCGGCTTCCCCCATCCACGGCCCAATAATCCACCATATCGACCAGCAGGGATTGCGCCTTCGCGGTTCCCTGCTGAATACGCGCCAGGTATACGCCGGCGTCGGAATCGAGCCGGCCGGCGTAGTTCTCGGACATCAATTGACTATATGCGGCGATTTCGCGGAGAGACTCCCGCAGGTCATGCGCTGCCCGCGAGATGAAGTTCTCAAAGTCTACATTGGCCCGGTCCAACTGCTTGCGGACCTCTTCTTCCACGCGGACTCGGCTGGAGTCACTCATTGTCAGTCCGTTCGCCTGGAGGGAATAGTGAACTTGAAGGTTGCGCCGCGTCCCGGTTCGGATTCCACCCAAATTCTTCCGCCCTGGCGCTCGACCACTTTTTTACAAATCGCCAAACCGATCCCGGTACCCGGGATTTCGCTTCCGTGCAGGCGTTTGAACATGCCGAACACCCGGCCGGCGTCTTGCTGATCGATGCCGATCCCGTTGTCGTGCACCGCGAACCGCCAGCCTTCCCCGTCACGCTCCGCCGAGACATGAATTCTCGGCGTTTCCTTGCTTCGGTACTTGATCGAATTGGAGATGAGGTTCTGGAAAAGCTGCATCAGCAATACCTCTTCGGCTACCACGGTGGGCAAGGGCTCGGAAGTTACAACGGCGCCGCTCTCCGCAATAGCCGCCTGAAGATTGCATAACGTCGCAGCCAGAACGGCGCCGCAATCGATCGCGGTGAGCTTTCCGCGCTCCCGTTCGCTCACCTCCCAGTAGGCCAGTAAAGCCTTCAGCAGGGCCTCAATCCTCAGAGCTCCCTGCACCGAATAGGAGATGTACCGGTCCGCGTCTTTACCCAGCTTTCCTCCATATTCCTGCGTCAGGAGCTGGCTAAAGTTCACGACCATCCGTAGCGGCTCCTGCAGATCGTGGGTGAGCGCATAGGCGAAATGCTGCAGTTCGGCGTTAGTGGTTCGAAGCGCTTCTTCGGCTTGCTTGCGGTCTGTCGTATCCTCGATGGCGAGCAGGATCGTCCGCGCTTGCTCGTTCGGATTGAAGATTTCGCTGGCATTGAGCAGCATTACTTTCCGTCCCACACGGTCAAATTCGTGGGTCACCTCGAAATTCCGGAACGTGGAGTGCGCAGGGAGAATGTTTTCCAGCAATTCACGCAACTTCGGAATATTCCATTGTCCGTTCCCCAGGTCGTAGATCAGACGCCCTTCCGTCTCCTCGGTTGCGGACTGGAACGTGTCGTAGAACGCCTTATTGGCTTTGACGACCTGTAGATTCTGGTTCAGGATTACCAGCGGCTCGCGGACCGTCTCCACAATCGCCTCGGCAAAGTCCAGGCCGCGCTTGGCTGCATCGATATCGATCAATACCACCACTGCGCCGTCGGTTTTTCGGTCAGGCCCCGGCGAGGGAAGAATGCGGAGCGAATACCAGCGGCCGTGCGAGTCGCGGATATCGCGGGGCTGCCGATTGCCGCCTTCCATCGCATCCAGAAGTAAACGCCGCAGGTCGGGCAGTTCCACTTGCGGCTGAAAGTCGGTGATTGGCCGTCCGACGTCCGAGGGGACCAGGTTCAGCATGGGTTCAATGGCGCGCGTAAATCGGCGAATGCGCAGATCACGGCCTACCATCACCAGGGGTATGCTGATGCTTTCGAGAAGATTGGTCAGGTCCCGGTTGACCTTGCTGAATTCCACGTTGTTGGTCTTCAACTCTTCGTTGACGGTGTTTAGTTCTTCGTTGGCCGATTCCAGCTCTTCCTGCGCGGTTTGCAACTCCTCATTGCCTGCTTGCGCCTCTTCGTTGGAGGCCCTCAATTCCTCCAGGGTGCTGGCTTGATCTTCGACGAGCGATTGGAGATACTCTTTGGTCGCCGCCAGGTCGTGTCGCAACCGGGCGTTTGCCCCGTTGTTCTTCGTCGCCGGCTTTGGTGTTGCTCTCGGGGCGTTCCGCCGTGCCTCCTCGAACAGGATCAGGAAATAGCGTTCCTCATTGGCAGATGAGCCGCGGAGCGGCATCGCCTTGATGGTGACATCTTTCAGTTCGCCCCCATCTTCGATCCGGAAACCTGCTTCGTGAGCGGCGCCGTTGGTTTTCCGAGCTGTGCGAATCGCTTTACCCAAACCTGCAATCAGTCCTTCACGCGCCAGTTTCAAGAGGTTCTGGCTGGCCTCGCCGGGCGAGAGCTCGAGGTACGGAGCGGTGCGGCCCCGGATCTGAACGACATTCATGCGGCTGTCGATGACGACTCCCGGGGGAGCGTACTCGGCCAGCACCAGCCGGTCGGCCTCCCGCTGCACGTCTGCACCGATTCCACCTCCCGCAGTTCTCGCCGGTAGATCCGCCCGGGCTTCGGAGCGACGGCCTTCGCTCGGCGGTAGCGCCGGCGTACTCGCGGCCTGCCTTATGCAACAGATGTTATGGGTCTTCTCTACCTGGTGAAATGAGCCGGAAAACGTGCCTATACTTTCCGACGGCCCGAGCACCAGGAAGCCGGTGGGTTTGAGAGCGTACTGTAGAATCGACCAGACCTTGCCCTGCAATGCGTCGTCCAGGTAGATCAGCACGTTGCAGCAACTGATCAGGTCCAGTTTGGAGAAAGGCGGGTCTTGGGCCAGGTTGTGCCGGGCAAACACGCAGACGTCGCGGATCTCTTTCGCAATCTGGTACCCGCGTTCGACTCGGGTGAAGAAGCGCTTCAACCGCTGCGGCGAAACATGCGCCAGCGTGCTGTCCGCGTAAGTGCCGGCGCGGGCTTTTTCGATGGCGGTTGTGCTGAGATCGGTGGCGAAAACCTCGATCGGAAAACTCACATTCGCCTCGTCCAGGAACTCCATCAGGCACATGGCGATGGAATAGGGTTCTTCGCCCGTAGCGCACCCGGGCGCCCAGATCCGGATCGGATCCTCGGGCGACCGATTCTTCAGGAGCGCCGGGAATACGACTTTCTTCAGTTCCTCGAACACCGCCGGTTCCCGGAAGAATGCCGTGACCGTGACCAGACATTGCTCGCACAACGCGGTTGCTTCCTGGCGATTCTGCTCGAGGTCGCGGCTGTAGTCTTCCAGCGTTTCGAATCCACGCAGAGTCATCCGCCGCTTGATGCGTCGCACCAGGGTGGCGTGTTTGTAGTGCGTGAAGTCCACGCCCGTGGCGGTCCGTACCAGCCGGACTATCTTGGCCAGTTCCGCATCCTGAGGCAAATCAGCGGCCGCTGGATGGTCGGCCGGCGCCTGAGCGCCGTGCGCGATTGCCACCAGGTGTAATGCGATTCTGGCCGGAGGCAGAACATGATCCACCGCACCGGCGGCGATGGCGCTCTTTGGCATGCCGTTGGCCTTCGCGGTCAGAAGATCCTGAGCGAAGGTGATCCCGCCCGCGGCTTTGATTGCCCCGAGGCCCAGCGTCCCATCCGATGCCGTTCCCGAAAGAACGACGCCGAGGGCCTTGCTGCCGCGATCCGCCGCCAGTTCGCTGAGAAAAGCATCCACGGGCATATTGCAGCCATTTGCCGGCCGCGGCGGCGTGCGCAGAATGCCATCGGAGATGCCCAGATTGCGTCGCGGCGCAATTACGTAGACATGATTGGCCTGGATGCGAATCTCGCCCTTTGCTTCCGTGACCGGCATGCTGCTGGCTTTGGAAAGCAACTCGCTGAGATGGCTTTCGTGCTTCGGATCGAGGTGCTGAATCAGTACGAATGCCATGCCGGTATCGTCCGGCAGATGGCGGAGCAACTCTGTGAACGCCTCCAATCCGCCGAATGAGGCGCCAACCCCAACAACGGTCGGGCAAGGGTTTTCTGCTCCTTCGAGGGCTGGCGCCGGCGTTGCTATCGCGGAAACACGAGAACGCGGCCGAACCTTAACGGACTTCTTTGGCACACACCACCCATTATCCTCTTGTTGGAGCAGAACAGTTGAGCACGTGCAGCGCCACTATGTGGCCGCGCCGGCTGGCAGGCGCCTGACTCGCCGCCATCAGCCCGTGTTGGCGGCGCGCAGCACCTCCTTGAGGATCGCGCCGATTTCCATGAACTGATCCAGCCCGGTTGGCTTGGGGATGAACCGAGAGACTCCCAGATCCTTGAGTTGCGATTCGTCTCGCCGGGACTGCGAAGAGCTCCACACGCACACTGGAACCCCTGCGAGATGGGGGGCGTTTCGGATCTCGTGAACGATGTCTTGGCCGGTATATTGGGATAGATTCAGATCAAGCAGGATCAGATTCGGGTTGGCCGCATCCGCGTAGGCCCCCCGCCTTTGGATGAAAGCGAGAGCCTCGCTACCGCTCAGCAGGTGGACCAGTTCGAACGGGAAATCCTGCTTCTTCAATGCCCGATCGAGAAGGAAGACATCCGACTCGTTGTCATCAACCACAAGCATGCGGGCGGCGAGAATAACCGGCGCGTGTAACACACTTACTCCCAGCGGCCAGACTCATCCGGCCGTCTCATCATTTCACATTTGAAGATGCCACCGTTAGTGGTGACGCCTATTTCCGTACAATCCATCGCTGAGGCGCTGCAGTGAAGTAAGGCACTCCAAGGTCCATCGCATGCCGGCGCCGCATTGCCGCGCCCTCAGGAACGCATGGCGATCACGGATACCTTGGGCCTGCGTTTCAGGCTGCCACATCATTGGCCCCGGTGTGACCATGGACGGGTATGCTCAACTCACCTGAAACCGCCGGCCGCAATTCCGGCACTCGTATTTGCCGTGCGCGGACCACATGGGCTCGTCGTGCATCAACCTGCACCAGAGATCGCCAATTCGCCCCAAGCGGGCTATCATCGATCAGCCATGAGGTCTGCCCTAACCCGCGATTGGATCCAATTCATGTTTCTTCCGCTCCCTTCTGGGTTGCCCGGATGACCTTAGCGTTGGCACGCCGGACGCCGTTTGAGATGAAGCGCCTTAGAGGGGCGTAACTCCGGGCTAACTCACCGCCGTAATACTGTATTCGCGGATTGCGATTCGGAAATTCCCGCATATTCGGGTGCATTTTTTGCATCTCCGCCTCCGTCGATTTAAGTGAACCCCCTAAATCGCGGTGGCGCATCTTCGCATGCGAAGGTTCTGGTCTGGACGATAACGTGCTCCAGACGGCACTTCCCACCTAGAGACAGGAGGAATGGTGTGAAGATGGCTTCTAATGAGTCCGTCGGCGCCGTTTGCGTCGAAGACGTGCGGAGCGCGGAGCCCGCCTTGCATGAAGCGTGCTGCTCCACCTCTATCGTTTCTCTGAAAGTGCGGCTGGCGCAAATACCGCAACTGCCGTTCTTCAGACCGATGTGGTCACGATTAGCCAATGCAGTAAGTTCGAGGTGAGAGGCGGCCCCGGGTAACCGCGCGGGTGGAGACAAGGGCAATCATCGATTTAGAAAGGACACGACAGATGGCGTCTCATAGTGCCTCGTTCGAGCCGGGTAAGCAGTTTGAGGATGTACTCGCGCACTTACCAATCTCCAGCATCACGGAGTACCGGAAGGGTCAGGTAGTTTACGGCCCGGATAGTCCTTCAAAGAGTATCCATCTGCTGGTTACCGGCAGAATTGAAATCTCGCAGCGTGCGGAGGATGGCAGCGATGTGCTGCTCGAAATTGTGCTACCCGAGGAATTGTTTGGCGAGTCCGCGCTCCTGGCGTCGCCGCACGCCACCGAACAAGCCAAAGCAGTCGTGGATGCCACGGTAATGGCTTGGGCCGTCTCCGATATAGAAAGTCTCGTTACGAGGCGTCCACGCCTTGCGGTGGCGTTGTTGCAGATCCTGTCGCAGCGCAATGCCGAGTTAATCCGCAGGATCGAGAGCTTTTCACTTGACACCATTGAGAAACGCCTCGCCCGGTCGCTCATCCGCTTGTCCGAGAGGCTAGGCAGCCCGGAACAGGACGGATGCGTGCGGATGCTGCCCCTTACGCACACACTGTTGTCACGGTATGTCGGCGCCTCGCGCGAAATCGTTACCCACCATATGAATGGGTTCCGTCGGAAAGGCCTCGTGAACTATTCCCGGGCCGGTATCAGCTTCCACTGCAACACTCTGCGGACCGTATTCGATGAAACCGCGCGCCATGTCTCGGCCCAAGCAAACAACTAGCTCGGGGCTAGAGGCCCGGCCCGGCAGGTAGTAGAGCCTCCCGGCAACGCATAACGTGCATGTCCGACGGCAGATCCTGCACGTGCGGCATTCCAATCCCAACGCATCATCGCAACAACAAACCGCAACACCTTGGCCCCGCTCGTGCACAAGTACAGAAGGAAGGTTCCAAGAGGAGAGCGTTATATGGCAAGCAACACATCGGTAATGGGCATCTTTACGGATCACGCCACGGTTTCGGAGGCAATTAACGTCATGGTTAAGGCCGGGTACCGCGCAGCGGACATCTCGGTCATGGAGTCTGACAACCAAGGCTCGAAGGCATTCGCACACGTGAAGCACAACATGGCGTTGCGTGGGGCGGCAATCGGAGCAGCAGCCGGCGCCGTGGCTGGCGCCGCGTTAGCCTGGTACATTTCCGGTCAACCCGTGACCATTACGGCTTTGACGCCCCTCGCGGCTGCGGGCCCTGTCATCGCCGCCGTTGCGGGCGCGGGCGCCGGCGGGGTGCTGGGTTGGATTGTGGGCTTCCTGCTAGGCCTGCTCCAGACTGAATACGTAGCCAAACGGTATGCGGGCCGAATTCGGAATGGCGGCATTCTGATGTCTGTTCACTGCGACAGTCCGGAATGGCGTGACCGTGCGAGGAAGACTCTCAAAGATACCGGCGCGCGGGATATCTCCGCCACCGCGGAGAGCGCGGCGGATTACGGAACGACTGATAGGCCGACCGAACGGGCGACGGCAGTTGTTCCCGTTCGCACAGAAACTTTGGTGCTACCGGCGACGGTTCAAGTTGAGGCGCCCGTCGTGCTGACGACAGACTACGTTCCGGTAGAAATCAAGAAATAGACGGCGCTCAACGGAGATCAAAACATGCAACTCATTCGATCTGCCAGTGCCGCCGCAATATTTCTGATTGTCGGGGCACTTACTCCTTTGCTCGCACAAGAACGGAAGGGAGGCCAAGACAAGCCGCCTGAACGGCAGCAGGGCAAGGAACCTCAGCGGGGCCAACCGGGTCAGCAGAGACAAGCGGAACCGCAGCAGCGCCCTCAACCTGCGAAAGAAGCGCGGCAGCAGCAGGCGCGACCTGCACAACCGGCACGGCAGCCGGTCCAGCCAACTCAGCAACGGCAGGCGCCACAACACCCGGCCCAGCGCGCGGTTGAACAACCGAAGCAATCACAGACCGAGCATCGTGCGCAGCCCGAGCGACAGGCGCCGCCGCATGCGCAACCAACGCAGGCACAACCGCAGTCCCAACGCAACGCCGAGCCGCAGAGACAGGCGCAGCAGCAGCGCCCGCACCCCATACAACAGGCGCCGCAGCAAACCCAGCGCAGGCGACAGCCGGAGCCTGCAAATCAAGCGCAGCAAGCGCAACGTTCGCAGCCGGCTGCACAAGAACCGCAACGGACGCGGGTGCAGGCGTCCGCGTGGGAACAAAAGAGGGGTTGGGCGCCGCAGGGTTCCTGGCAAGCGCACACCACCTGGCAGCAGGGCGGCAGTCAACAATGGGGTAGCGATCATCGCACCTGGGCGCAACGCGGAGGCTATGGAGGGTTCGTCATTCCCCAGGCCAGCTTCAATCTCGCCTTCGGGAATCAGCACTCGTTCCGCATACGCAGTCTCCCCTCGATGTACATGGGATACCCGCGCTTCGCATACGGTGGTTATTCGTTCCTGCTCGTAGATCCCTATCCCGGATACTGGGCTGCGAACTGGTACGAAAGCGATAACCTTTACATCACTTACAACAACGGGTACTACCTTTATGACGCTAGGTATCCCGATGTGGGACTCGCAATCACCGTCGTCCTGTAGTTGAGTAGCGGGCAGCTCATTGATATTTTTCAACCACCACGAAGGTAATGTCGTCGGTTTGCGCCATGCCCTCGGTGAACTCGTCGATGGCCCGCAAGAATTCTTGCTCGATTGCGGGACCTCCCGAGGGCGACTCTTGTCGAATGATTTGCAGGAGCCTCTGCTCTCCGAACATTTCTTGTCTCGGATTTTGCGCGTCTGTCAGGCCATCGGAAATTACCACCAGAATGTCTCCCTTGTCGAGGTGAAAGGGGCGGGATTCAAAGGTCGCTTCCTCAAACATCCCCAGGAAAAAGGCCTCCGAGTAGAGCCTTTCAATCCTCCCCGTGGAGGCGCGAAACAGATAGGTTGGATTATGTCCCGCGCTGATGAATTGCCCCACGCCCTGCGGGTTCTGCAGAAGGAGAAAGAGCGTGACGAACTGGCCGGGCAGCGATTTGTCGCAAAGCAGCCGGTTCACGCGCCTCAGGATTTCCCCAGGTTCGATGTTGCAGTGAAACTCTGTGCTGAGCGCGCCTAGCACCATCGAGCTGAGTAAGGCGGCGGACATCCCCTTGCCGGAGACGTCGGCCAGAACCCCCATCCAATCTCCCGAACTCAATTGCAGGAAATCGTAGAAATCGCCGCCTACGTAGCGTGTAGGGGTGTTATAGGCGTGGATGCGGTAATTTTCGAACTGCGGTACGCAACACGGCAGCAGGCTTTTCTGGGTCTCTTGAGCTAAGGCAAGTTCCTGCTCGCTTCTCTCTCGCTCCGCCAAGGTCTTGAGCCGAATCACCTCGCGGCTTATTTCGAGCTCACGAACCGTTTCCTCCAGTCCCAGATGCAGCAGCCGCACCTCGAGAATGTTGTGGACACGCGCGCGCAGTTCGGCCAGATCGAACGGTTTGCCGACGAAATCCTTGGCTCCGGCTTCGAGCGCACGCAATTTGTGAGCGGGCTGCGCGGTGATCACGAGGACTGGCAGATAGCCGCCCTCTTCGATTTCTTTCAGTCCTTCCATCACCTGGAAGCCATCCATGCCGGGCATTTGAAGATCAAGCAGGATCAAGGAATAGCGGTTCGCCCGATGAAGTTCGCAGACGGCGTTGGGATCGGTTGTAGACTCGACAGAAGCGTAGCCTGCGATCCGCAGCGTGCCCTTGAGTAGGTCAACGTTAGCTTGGAGATCGTCGACCACCAGGATTCTGGCATTCAGAATGTCGGCAGGGCTCACCATTTATCGCCTGGATTCATTTGGCATGCCCGGCCTCTTTACGAACGAATTCCATGACTGCATCCAGCGCCTGCATGAATTCATTCACCTTGATTGGTTTGGTGAGATAGCGGAAGAAGCCGGCCTGGAGACCCTTCTCGATATCGCGCGGCATGGCGTTAGCACTAAGGGCAACTACCGGAATGTGCGCCGTTTCGGGGTCTTCGCGAAGGATTTTCAGGGCTTCGATGCCGCTGATGCCGGGTAGGTTAATATCCATCAGGATCACCTCCGGCTGGTTGGTGCGCGCCAGATGGATGCCCCGGGTTCCGTCCGTCGCACTCAGCAGGCGCATATCCGGTCGGCGCGCGATGAGTTGCTCGATCAGCTTCAGGTTAGCCGGGTTGTCCTCCACATAGAGCAGCGTCCGCAACAGTGCGCCGTGCCGGGCCTCAGTTCGTGGTTCTGCCGCAAGTTCTGGAATGTCCGCGGTCAGATGTGGCGCGACCGCCGAGTTCAGCTCGAACCAAAAGACACTGCCCTCGCCGACGGTACTTTCCACGCCGATCTGGCCGCCCATCAGTTCCACCAGCCGCTTGCTCATTACCAGGCCGATGCCCGTACCTTCCTCGGCGCTTCTCTCCTGCCCAAGACGGTTGAAAGGCTGGAAAAGCTGCACCAGCATGTCCGGGGGCAGCCCCGCGCCGGTATCTTTGACGCTGATGCGGACGCGTTCCGGGCTGCTGCTGGCGCAAGTGGTCTCCACAACCACCGTTCCGTTCGTCTGGTTGTACTTGATCGCGTTGGAGAGAAGATTGATGAGAATCTGTTTCAACCGGGTCCGATCGGCTTCGACAAAGCAAGGGAGATCGAACTGAGGAAAGGTCATGTTGATACCGCGCTTTTGCCCCAGAGGCTCGATCATGGCCCGGCATTCGGACATCACGTCGCTCAATGACGTTGGTTCCGAAGACAACGCGAACTTTCCCGACTCGATCTGCGCGAGATCGAGGATTTCGTTAATCAGTTCCAGCAGATACCATCCGGCATGGAGAATCTGATCGATGCTGGCAGTCTGAGATGATGTTGGCGGCGGGGAATCGGAATTCATCAGCTGGGCGAAGCCGAGGATGGCATTGAGGGGCGAGCGAAGCTCATGGCTCATGCTGGAAAGGAAATCCGATTTTGCGAGGTTGGCCTTTTCCGCCGCACTCCTGGCTCGCTTCAGCTCGAGGTTCTGTTCCTTCAGCGCTTGGTCGAGACGCTTGGGCTCGGTGACGTCACGCGCGGCGGCGAATACGCCTTGCAGCTTCCGATCGCGGTCGTAGAAGGTGGTCGCATTGTAGGACACCACAGTGGTCTTGCCGTCCAGGGAGCAGGCGGTGAGTTCGTAGTTGGTGATTTTCTTCTCGCGCAGCACCAGCTTAATACCTGCTTCGGCGCGCTCCGGCTCGGTGAAGTAGTTTTTGAAGGGGGCCCCGATGAGTTCGTCACGCGTGCAGCCGGTGAGCGCTTCCATCTGCTTGTTGACGTCAGTTATGATGCCGGCCGGGTCGGTGGTCATGAGCGCGTCGACGTTGGATTCGATCAGGGAGCGAGTGTAGAACTGCTGGTCGCGTAGGCGCTGATCGAGCTTCATCTGTTCCGCTTCCACCTGTTTGCGCGCGGAATTATCGGTGCCGATCAGCAGGTAGCCGATGATTGCGCCTTGATCGTCGCGCAGAGCGGTGACAGACACGATGGCCGGAAATCGGCTGCCATCCTTACGGATGTAGGTCAATTCGTAGATGTCTTCGATTCCGCGCGAAGCCTTGAAGACCAATGCCTGGAAGCCCGGTGTGATCGGGGTGGCAAGTTCGGCGCTCAATGCAACCGCGCGGGCGATCACTTCCTGAGGATCGGAGATGTCGGCCGGCGTGATCTTGTTCACCACATCGGCGGCGGCATAACCCAGCATGCGCTCGGCGCCGACATTGAAAATTTGAATGACGCCTTTCTCGTCGGTGGCGATGCTGGAGAAGTTGGCGCTGTTGAAAATCGCATTCTGCAGGGCGCCCGTCTTTAGAAGAGCCTCTTCGCGGCGTACCTCTGTGATGACATCCACCGTGGCGGCGCCATCCCCAGCGAAGATCGGCGACCCGTTTGCCATGTGGTTTTTCCTCTCTGAACCAGCTGACTCTCGCCGCGAGGTTGCTATAGGCGCGGTATACCACATGCGCACGACCAGGGCCAAACCGATTTAGGCTCGCGCGTGTGCCGCAACGGAACTGGGAGTCGCGCAGCCTGCAGCTGATGCCCTCATCGCCGCCATGACGTGCAATAACCGCCGCGTTCGTGCAGATCCTGCACGTTGCGGCGATGAAACTCGCGACGCCGTCACGCTACAGGGTTGCACTGAGCGCCTCCTGGGCATGCTAAACGCGGTGGGCTTGCGCGTGCCATCGTACATGACTAGTTAACGATTTGTGAATTGAGGCCGAATGGTCTACACCGTGTCCCAATGACGATTTGTCGCGCCGTCCTGCTGTTTGCGGTTTCGATCGCAGGCATGGCTCAGCCGGCCGCTCCACTTGACGTGATGGACAAATTGAATTTCCATGCTCAGAGCGTTGGTAGTCCATGGTCCTTGGCAGAATCCGCCGCGTATGCAGGAATCCTGCAAGGACTTGACGCTCCGGAAGAGTGGGGGCAGGGAGCCGGCGCATACGGGAAGCGTTTTGCCTCTACGCTTGGCGGTTCCGCCATTCATGGCGTTCTTGCTTTTGGCCTGGACTCAACGCTGCACCAAGATCCGCGCTATTTTCGATCGCGAGACAAAGGTTTCTGGCGCAGAACGGCTCATGCATTCCGCGGAACCATATTGACGCGCACCGATCGCGGCGGCGAAACACTGTCGACATGGCGTCTCGGTAGCGACTACGGCGCCGCGTTTCTTTCGAACCAATGGTATCCGGACCGGCTAAATACCGTGCGCCTAGGCGCGATTCAGGGATCTCTTCACATTGGGTTTGATTTCGCCGCCAATCTCGGCGTCGAATTCTGGCCGGATGTCAAACGGAAGATACTGCGCCGAAAACCATAATTCACAGTGGACATGAGCTGGCATAAAATCCGATTCCACACAATACCCTCCCAATGGCGCTTGCTAGAATAGGGGCCTAGTGCCCAGACTTCCCGTAGTTTCGGGCCGGATCCTCATCGTTGACGATGACGAGCGTCAGTGCGTTGCTTTGGCCGCGATGCTGTCCGATTCCGACTTCGAAACGCAGATCGCTACAGATGGTTTGGCGGCGCTGGAAGGGCTCGCTGCCTTCAACGCAGACGTCATTGTCGCGGACTTGGTCATGCCGCGCATGGACGGCTTCGAGCTTCTCCGGCATCTGAAGGATCACGGCAATCTCACTCCAGTGATCGCGCTTACGGGCTTCGGGAGCCTGGAAAAGGCGCTGTCCGTGATTCATGATCTCAATGCATTCTGGTTCCTGGAAAAACCGGTGGAACCGCGGGCCTTCAAGACTCTTCTGGAACGAGCGATTCTCTACAAGAGAAGCCTGCAGAAAACCGAAGAGCTGCAACGCGACCTCAGCCTTCGCGGCGTACTTGGGAACATGGTCGGAGCGTCCCCGGCGATGCAGCAGATTTTTTCGCTCATCAGGCAGGTGGCTCCAACATCGGCGCCTGTGTTGATCCGTGGCGAAAGCGGCACGGGTAAGGAGTTAGTCGCGCGCGAGATCCATAAGTACAGCCGCCGCAGTAATGGGCCGTTTATCGCGATCAATGCGGCCGCCTTACCCGAGACCTTGATTGAGAGCGAGTTGTTCGGCCACGAGAAAGGCGCGTACACGGGCGCCATGGAGCGCTCCGCCGGTTGCTTTGAACAGGCTCACGGGGGCACGTTGTTTCTCGACGAGATCGGCGAGATGCCTCAGTCTACACAGCCAAAGTTGCTGCGCGTTCTCGAAGACTTGAAGGTGCGGCGGCTTGGCGGTAAGCACGAAATCGCGGTAGATGCTCGCGTACTCGCCGCGACCAGTCAGCAACTCGAAACACATCTTCGGGAGGAACTTTACTATCGGCTGAGCGTGTTCCAGATAGTGGTTCCTCCGCTGCGTGAACACAAGGAAGATATCCCCCTGATTGCCGATGTGATGCTGCAGAGCCTGAATAAGAAACATGGCACACGCATCACAGGGGTCGACCCAGAGGTGCTGGAAGTTTTTCATCGGTATGATTGGCCCGGTAATGTGCGCGAGCTGCGCAATATTCTGGAACGGGCAGCAATCATGGCGGCCTCGGGGTTGGTTCGACTGAAGGATATGCCCTCTCCAGCGCTCGGCATCAGTCCCGGCCCGTATGCCAGGCAATCAAACCGTTCCGAGGGCGCTGCGACCATCCCTCCCGGCCAGCCACTTGAGAAGATTGAGGAGGCTTACATCAAACTTACCCTCGATCACGTGGGCGGGAATCGCAAACGGGCAGCTGAGATGTTGGGAATCAGCCTGCGAACGCTACAAAACCGAATCGCCGGACTGCGCGAAGAGGAGAATTCGGCTCGGTCTTGATCCAACGCCGGTCGCCATGCGTCTCACGCGCCGATCCATCGGCTGCGGCGTCAGATGCGCAAGTTAAGCGCCTTCCTATGTACTTCCGCGGGTGTGCGTCGCCCGGTATAAAGCCGCCCCTAAAAGGATGCCGATCGCGCCCGCGACCACGAGAGACTCTGTCATGTGCCGGTGGCCAAACTTCCGCAAGCCGTGGAATACATCCCCGACGTCATGATTGTCGACAAAAGACGCCGTGGAATCCAGTCGATCCGCCGTACCAGTGGCGAGGTTGTTGATTGCTTCGGATCCCTGACGGCCTGTCTCGCGAACCGACGAGGCAGCCGTATACAACGCGCCCGCCGTTTGATCTCGCGCCATGTCCATCCTCCTGCCGGCAGACCGGCCCAACTGCTCTACTGACTCCCTAGCGTTTTTGCCAAGCTCCGACGCCGCGTCCGTTAATGTCTCTAATGAAATCAAGATATTCCCCCTCGGGGTGATCCACCAGTGCCGCTTCTAAGGAAAACCAGGGCACGTTTGCCCCCGTTGCGCTTTGAACCACGCCTAGAAGGGGCAACTGGTGGCCCGCCATTCCACCCGAGTGGGTAAGTTGGCCAGTCGCGTGCCCATTGAGTTAGCTCGGAGTATACAAAGACGAAATTGACTATAGGGTTATCTGTTCTCTTTTGCGTGGCCGCTTTTGGGCAGCACGGCGATTCACACGGTGGCGGCAGTCAGCCTGCGGCTGGCGGTGGTCACTCCGCGGTCGGCGGTGGTCACATTCCGGAGCGCGGTCCGGCTCCCGCGAAGATTTCCGTGCCCGCGCGTACTTCACCCCCTGCTCGAAATCAGGATTCCAGGGCCGTAACCGAGAACCACGCGAAAGTAGACAGGCAAGGTCAACCGGACGTTCCGCACGTGGACGCAAAGAACGATAGATGGATCGGGCACGATAGTGGCGCCCGCAATGCGCACTTCCAGCTCGCTCAGCCGTGGGCGCACGGCCATTTTAGCGGTGGCTTCGGACCGCAGCATGTACTTATCCTCGCGGGAGGAAACCGGGAACTCGACGTTTTTATTGGGACATCGCTCCGTATGATTACAACATCGTCGCGGGCTGGAACTGGACTGGCGATCAGATCGTGATCTACGAGGACCCGGATCATATTGGCTGGTATCTCGCATACAACCCGCGGTTAGGGACGTACGCCCACGTGGAGTATCTGGGAGGTTAAGTTTTGTTGCCGGAGTGTTTGGCGGCGCTATGGCCGATCATGCTCGATCCGAACTTCGCCGGCCGCTGCGGCGGCTGCGATTGAACTAGGGGGTGTCTGATTCAGAACTCTCGAGGAGTTAGGGCCGCCAGACGGGCGGTTGTCCTGCAAGGCCGCTTCCGCAGGTTTTTTTCCGATCTTGGCCCCGGACTGATTACCGGAGCCGCGGATGACGACCCATCCGGCATCGCGACCTACTCCGTTACCGGCGCGGCGTTCGGCTACTCGCTCCTCTGGACCGCGATCTTTTCTTTCCCATTGATGGCGGCGGTACAAATCATGTGTGCCCGCCTCGGCATGGTAACTGGGCTAGGGTTGGCGGGCGTGATTCGAGTACGCTATCCACGATGGATACTGTGGAGCGCTTGCGCGCTGCTGCTCATCGCTAATATCGTCAACATCGCCGCGGATCTTGGCGGAATGGCTGACGTCATGCAGCTTCTCACGGGTGTGAAGTCACTCTTTTGGACGCCCCTATACGCGCTCCTTCTGGTGTGCCTGCTGTTCTGGACCAGTTATCGCCTCATCGCCCGTATTTTCAAATGGCTTACGCTGGCCTTGTTTGCCTACATCGCCGCTGCATTTTTCGCACACCCGGACTGGCCCGCCGTGGTTCGTGCCACTCTGATTCCCCATATCCAGTGGACCAGCGCGTATTGGGCGACCGTGGTCGGCATCCTGGGAACCACCATTTCGCCATACCTCTTCTTTTGGCAGGCCGCGCAGGAAGTTGAGGAGGATATCGCTGCGGGCAAGTCGACCGTCGCGTTGCGCGAAGGCGCGTCCAATCGGGAACTTCGGCGCTTGCGGAACGATGTCCTCACCGGTATGTTCTTTTCGAACCTGGTGATGTACTTCATCATTCTCACGGCAGGCGCTACGCTGCACGCGCACGGCAAGACTACCATCTCCACCGCCCGCGAGGCCGCCGAGGCGCTGCGTCCATTAGCCGGCGCCGGCGCGTACTGGCTTTTTAGTCTGGGTTTGCTCGCCGCCGGTATGCTTGGTGTTCCCGTCTTGGCCGGATCTTGCGCCTACGCGATCGCCGAGGCCGCCGACTGGGTTGGCTCGCTGGAAGTGCACCCTCCCCTGGCCCACGGCTTCTATGGTGTGATAGCCGCTGCCATGACGCTCGGCCTAGGCCTCGACTATGCCGGACTGAACGCTGTCAAGATGCTCTTTTGGTCCGCTGTACTCAATGGAGCGCTGGCGCCGCCCCTGCTTGTCCTTGTGGTACTGCTTACTAGCAGGGCCGACGTAATGGGTGAGCACCGAAACCGAGCGCTGCTTCGCTGGCTTGGGTGGACGTGCGCTTCTGTCATGCTGATTGCAACCGTCGTCATGCTCGTAACGGCGCTGGCGGCATGAGGCATGCCAACGGAACCTGTACTTTAGAAACTGAATCCTCTCGTCCGACGCAGGTCAGTGGGTTTCCTTGCGCGTATCAAACTCCTGACCGCTACGTTGCGACCGGTCTGGTGAGCGCAAGACCTCGGTGATCATTTGAACCAGCCTCGCTGCCACGAACGGCTTCTGGATGAAGGCCCAGCCGTAGTTGAGAACCAGTAGATTGCCGTCTTGCCCGCCCGACATCAACATCACCCGGAGATCTGGTCTGGTCTTCTTCAGCGCCAGTCCCAAGTCTGGGCCCGATATCAGGGGCATGTCTATGTCGGAAAGGAGCAGGTCGATTCTTCCCTTCGTTTCCTTGGCTAGTTCGATGGCGTCGGCGCCGTTGGCCGCCGATAGCACCTGGAAGTTTGCGCGTCCAAGGAGTTGCACCACAACATTGAGAACCACGTCGTTGTCGTCGACGACTAAAATGGTTTCGAGCTTTGATGTGAGAGTGTCGAGCACGATTCCACCTTTCGGTGCGCTTTAGTACAGCAGGTGGAGGTCCGCCTGTAAACGTTCAAGCTATCGAAGGATTTTCGCGGGAGTGGCCGCTGGGGTTCACGCAAGCGGGAAACCTTCTCTACGGGCCCTTAGTTCGTGTGTAGCGCGGAACCAATCCTCTTCCGGCGATCCTTGCGGACGCCTCGGGCTTGCCACAGCGCATGCGCGAGTTCGGCAACATCGCGGCGCTCAAGGGTAGCGATGCGGTGTTCGTTCGCCCCGTCCCGATGGATGTGTTCGGTATGCCTGTAAGCCTCTTGGGCGTGCTCAAGCGCTTGCCGGGAGTATTCCTGCCCGGTTTGGTGATCTTGTTTCTCATCGGCTTCCGCGTCGGTACGAGGCGCGTGGGCGGCGATATCGTGCAACTCGACGCCGCGCGGATGATTTTGATAATGCGATCCGGGGTTATAACGAGTAGACATTTTAAAGACTCACTATCTCCCCCGACTTGGTATGGGCTTCCTTTGCAAGTTTGTAAGCGTGATCGGAATATTTCAGCGCTCGTTCCGAATGCCAGTCTGCCGCCGTAAGGTCGCCTTTTTCGTTATGTTCGGCGGCAGTGCGATGGGCTTGCGCCGCAAGTTCGTGCTGCTCAGCCGCTTTTCGATGGGCCGTGTGCATAGTCTTTCCTCCTTTGAGGAAGCGTGGTTGACACCCTTTCACAAGTGCACGAGGCGGGCCAACTATGCACAGCCCAGTATCGCTTTTGGCCGGCCTGACGGCAGGCCCCCTCGCGAACTCTGCACTTATAGGAGCAGATCCTGCAATTTCAAGGCTGAATATCTCGATCGTTGGCCTGAAATCCGCTGTCGGCTTGCGGCGCCCGCGGCATTCTTCCCTGGATAGACCTTGGTGCTGTGCGTGCATTAGTTGGGCGAGACTCCAAAGGAGATTCAATGTCCGAAACTAACGCGGTAGTGGCGGTCTATAAGACTCACGCCGGAGCGGAAGAAGCGATTAAGGAACTTCAGCGCTCGGGAATTGACCTGCACACCATGTCCATCATTGGCAGAGACACGCACACCGATGAGCACGTGGTGGGATATTACAATGCGGGCGAACGGATGAAGTACTGGGGCAAGACCGGCGCATTTTGGGGAGGCTTATGGGGATTGCTCGTCGGATCAGCTTTTTTTGCCATTCCAGGTATCGGTCCGGTACTGGTGGCCGGCCCTGCGGTCGCGTGGATCATAGGAGCGCTGGAAGGCGCCGCGGTATTCGGAGGTTTGAGCGCGGTCGGTGCGGGCCTTTATAGCATGGGAATACCGAAAGACAGCGTCCTGCAGTACGAAATGGCGCTCAAGACCGATCAGTTCCTGCTCATGGTGCATGGCACTGTCGAAGAAGTCGAGACGGCGAGATGCAGTATCGAAAGCACACAGCCTGTTAGTGTGACGCTGCATGCGGCTGAAGTAGCAGGCGCTGCCGTAAGATAGGGTTCTGCAAGGGGTCGAGGAGTTGGCAGTTGCCAAAAGGAAATCATGAGGACATTCGCTATCACCGCCGTCATTGGATCGATCTTGCTCTTTTCGTTCGCCGCCATGGCGCGCGACCACAGCGCCCTGAAAGGCACCTGGATCCTGGCGCCCACCAAAGCGACTTTGCCGGCCAGCCTGTCGTTCAAACTGGCTCCGTGACCATTAGCGACCAAGAGGGGACCATCATCGTCTCTCGCAGTTTTGTGTACCAAGGCGGCGCCGAGACGTTTTTCTACCAAGATATTACCGACGCTTAGGACAACGCCACGATTCACACCGGCAAAGGCATTCCCGATTGGTATATATGGTTGCCTGGTTGCCGGGTACTATGACCACGAACGCCAGAGTTCTCAGCGTTTCGACCTCAACCCCAGTCGGAATTTACCAACGGCCACGACCGCAGTACAGAAAGATGAGCTCACAGAATCCCATGAAGACACCCGCGATGGGCAATGTGCCCATGCGCCAAGTATTGGGCATGGGAGATGGCCGTATACCGTCGTCTCATCCTATAGTGTACGTTGTCGCTTCGTCTGCGGTGGATCTGCCGATCGCTTCGACGCTGGCGATTTATGGAATCGCAATGACTCCTCGGGCCTTACTCGTGGGACGAACCCTTGTGCGGCGGGCGGTTTTGACTCCCTCTTGGAGTTTGCCAAAGCACCGCTGTTCAGCCGTCTCAATCGCATAGATAGAAGGCATGCGGATTCTGGAGCGACTCGCGCCCGCTGGTCGGCAATTCTCCAGTGCGCCTCTGTGCCTGGTGTTCGCTCCCGAGGAAGGGTTGCTCACCGCTATATACAAGGCCGACCACTCCGCATAGCGCCGGAATTGCTCTTTGCCGGTCTGAACCGGAGGTTTCCCGTGCGAATTCTGCACTTGCAAAAGCAGATCTTGCACTTTCACGGCTGAGCGTCCCGATTCTTAGCAAAACAATCAGGCCGCCGCGCAAACGACCTTCGTCGTGAAGCAAGAAGTGGGCGCTGAACGTGCGTCGGTTGCGCGCGACGCATGGGAGATTCAAATGCCTGATGGACTTGCACCCTGAAAGCGGTCCGCGGTTTACTTATCAACTACGCCGCACCGAATCCGGGCCCGCTTACATGGCGAACCAACGATGTCGAATCAAGCGTCGTTTCTATTTGTGGAACGCGGGAGGTTTTCCAGGGGCACGCCTTTCTGCGCGACCAGCTCGGGAATTCAGCCGCAGAATTGGAGTCGCATCTCGAACTGGACGAAAACGTTCTTCTCCGGCCGGCTGGCGTGCTTTCGCAGCCCACTCCAGGCCGGAGGTGGCGAACTAGGTTGGTATCATGCCTGCTAGGTAGCGGCGGAATGGCGATGACGGCTTTTACGATCCAACGCCAAAGTGAGGGAGGTCCCCCTTCCTTTAATTTCGTCTTGGTTAGCGGGGTTTACCCTTCTCCCCCAGCCGGAGCAATAGTCTATTTATCTTTGCGCTCACACAATTACTTGAGTGAAAGTGCGCAAGGCTGCGCGATATCACGCAGGCGCAATTGGTGAGACAACCTCTTCGAGCGAGAACCATCGGCCTTATCGCGATAGTCGCGGTGAGCATCACCGGGGCGCAGCAGCGCCGGCATTTCTCCCCGCAGGAGAAGGCGTTCTACGCGGATGATCAAACTGTGCAGTTCGTGCATCCCGGTTTGGTGATCACCGTGACCGGGGCCACTGTTGCCCCCGACGGCACAATCACCGCGCAGTATACGCTGGCCGATCCCAGCGGTCTGCCGCTGGATTTCGCGGGCGTGACCACGCCTGGCACATCTCGACCAGCTTCGTCGCGGCGGTGCTGCCCAACGGACAGGAGCAATACACCGCCTACACCACGCGCGCGGCGAGCGGCACGGTGATTTCATCGACCCAGCAGCCCGGAGCCGATTCAGGCGGCGTCATCACCTCACTCGGCCCCGGCGCGTATCAATATGTATTCAAAACCAAGGCGCCCGCGGCTTCGATACGACCGCCACGCATACCATCGGAATCTATGGCTCGCGCAATCTAACGGCGTTCAACCTAGGCACGAATTACGCCAGCACAACTTTTAATTTCGTTCCGGCCGGCAGCGAGGTCACGCACACGCGCGACGTGATCGAAACCTCGAGCTGCAACCAATGCCACGATCAGCTCTCGGCGCACGGCGGATCGCGGCGCGGCGTCAATCTGTGCGTGCTGTGCCATACGCCGCAGAATATCGACCCCAACACCGGGCTGACCGTCGACTTCAAGTTTTTTATTCACAAGATCCACATGGGATCGCAGTTGCCAAGCGTGATTGCCGGCGGCACATATTCGATTACCACCAGCTTCGGCACGAACGATTACTCGAAAGTAGTCGATCCGGCCGATCCCCGCCGCTGCGCCGTGTGCCACTAGCAAAATACCGGCGCCGCGCAAGCCACGGCGTTCCTGACGAATCCCACGCGCGTGGCCTGCGGCTCCTGCCATGACGACGTCAATTTCGCAACCGGCCAGAATCATCCCGGCGGCCCTCAGTTCGACGACAATCTCTGCGCCACCTGCCACATTCCCCAAGGCGAGATTCCGTTCGACGCCTCCATCCTGGGCGCGCACGTAGTGCCCACCGATACCGCCGCCACGTATCCGCAAAATCCCGACGCGATGTTATCGGGCCTCAATTTCAGCATTAGCGGTGTGACGAATACCAACGCCGGCAGCGCGCCGGTAGTGGCGTTCACGCTGACCGATAACAACAAGAAGGGCGTTCCGCTCTCGGCGCTCGGGTCCCTCTCATTCACCATGGCGGGACCGACCACCGACTACGGGTACACCATCTTCGGGACCTCCACGAGCACGCCCGGCTACGTCACCGAAAGCGCGCTCACCGCATCGAAGTGCGACGCCAACGGGAATTGCACTTACAACTTCACCAACGTCGTTCCGGCGAAGGCGACCGGCACTTATGCCATCGGCGGAGAGGCGCGGCGCACGGAAACCGTGCTCGCGGGAGACGACGTCGCAGCAAACGCGTCCAATACGGCGCGCTCGAACCCGGTGAGTTACTTCTCCGTGGATGGCTCGCCGGTGGTGAAGCGGCGTTCGGTGGTGGCGCTCGGCAATTGCAACACGTGCCACGTGGCGCTCTCTTTGCATGGAACGCTGCGCAACAACACCGAATACTGCGTGATGTGCCACAACCCATCGAACACCGACGCGGTGACCCGCGCCGCAGGCGACCGTGCCCGCCGATAAAGCCGCGCCGCCGCAAGGCATCAACTTCAACCTGCTGGTGCATCGCATCCACTACGGCATCAACATGCAGGCGTTCAACCGCACCTACGTCGTCGTCGGCTTCGGCGGCAGCCACAACGATTTCAGCGGCACGCTGTTCCCGGCTCTGACGCCCACCGGGCAGCCGCTGGATCTGGCGAACTGTTCGATGTGCCACGTCAACGGCAGCGAGCAGAACCTTCCCACCGGATTGAACGCGGTGATCGATCCGCAGGGGCCCATCAATCCGATCCAGCCCGTATCGTCGGCCTGTTCGGGCTGCCACGTGGATCTGCCTTCCGCGTCGCACTTCCTGGCGAACACGACGACGCTCGGCGAAAGCTGCGTGGTCTGCCACGGAACGCCGGCGCCGCCTTCTGCGGTCGGCCAGGTGCATGCGCAGTATTAGCCCGGCGCGGGCTGCTTCCGGCAGTCTGGCTCTTGTCGGCCGCGGCGCTCCGCATTCGGACAGGCAGCTCGCTTCGCCCTACGCGGGCTCGGCGGTCTGCCAGACCTGCCACGAGGATATTTTCAACGCGTTCATGAAGAGCCCGCATGCGCGCGTGGAGACGGACAAGCAGCGCGGCTTCGAGGGCGCGCCTGCGAATCCTGCCATGGGCCCGGGCAGAAGCATACGGAATCGGCTTCCGCCGACGATATCCGCCATCCCGCCAAGCTGGCGGCGGCGGCGGCGGACAAAATCTGTATGAGCTGCCACCTCAATGAGCCGACGCACGTGGGGCGTCTGGCAAGCAGCCACGCGAAGAACGAGGTCGCCTGCACGACCTGCCACAAGATCCACGCCGATGGGCCGATGGGTCTGGTGCCCGCACGGCGCGACCGCGATCAACGCGCTGTGCGCGAGCTGCCATCTCAACGTGTGGGCGCAGTTCCAAAAGCCCAATCACCACAAGCTGCCGGAAGGCGCGATGAGCTGCGTCGATTGCCACAATCCGCACGGCAGCGCGCAGCCGGCCATCGCAACAGGCCTTCGCCGCCAACGAGCCGGGCTGCTTCAACTGCCACGGCGAGAAGCGCGGGCCCTTCACTTTCGATCACGCGCCGGTGCGCTTTGAAGGCTGCGCCACCTGCCATGAGCCGCACGGCTCGGCGAATCCGCGCATGCTGACGCGCCAGGAAGTGCGGTTCGTGTGCCTGGAGTGCCACGCGAATCTGCCGGCCACGAACGGCATTCGCACCATCGGCGTAGTGCCGCCGTCGTTTCACGATCTGCGCTCGCCGCTCTACCAGAACTGCACGGTCTGCCATCAGAAGATTCACGGCAGTTACATCGACAGGAATCTGCTGAAATGAGACGCCTCGCGCTTATCGATGGCCGCTGCCGCGCTTGCTGGCCTCGGCCCAAACGCCGCGCCGCCGCAAAGCCGGCGGAATCGCCCGTGCCCGCGGCCGAGATCACTGTCACCGGCTCGGTCGACGTGGGCTACCGCTGGCGCTCCGGCGTCGGCGGCAGCTTCGAGACCTATCGCTCCATCGTCAATCTAGGCTCGGGGCCCAAGCTGCTCGGAACCGACTTGACGATCACCGATCCCAAGAGCCGCCTGTTCGACGTCGATACACGTGCGCGCCTACGATTGGGGCGACGATCCGTATTCGTCGCTGCACCTCGACGCCCGCAAGGCGAAGCTTTACGATTTCAACGCCGACTACCGCGACATCGCGTATTTCAACAATCTGCCGTCCTATGCCGACCCGCTGCTCGCGCGCGGCATCGTGCTGGACGAGCAATCCTTCGATACGCACCGCCGCCTCGCGCATTTCGAGCTGACCATGCTGCCGGGCAACTGGATCGTTCCCTATGCCGCCTACGATCGCGATTCGGACTCGGGAACGGGCGTTTCCACGCTCGTCACCAACGGCAACCAATTTCCCGTGCCGGCGCTATTCCACGACCGCACCATCAACTTCCGCGGCGGCGTCCGCTTCGAGTTGAAGCGCTTTCACGCGACGCTGGAACAGGGCGGCACGTGGTTTCGAAGACGATCAGACGTTGTATCAAGAGCGGCGGCGTCAATTACGGCAACTCGCACGTGCCCATACTCGGGCAGACCCTATATCTGACGGACCTGCTGGCGGCCTATGGCGCTCACGGCGCGGGCATTTACACCAGAGGCGCTGTTGACGGCGAACCCGGTTTCGTGGGTGGATTTCTACGGCCAGTTCCTCTACAGCCAGCCGAACTCGACCGTGAATTATCAGCAATACGATGGCGGCAACCTTTACTTGCAAAGCCAGGCGCTCTTCTTCACCGGACAGCAGGCCCTGATTTCTTCGGCGGCGCAGATGCCGCACACCAGCGCGAACCGCCGGCGCGGAGATCCGGCCGTGGCGGCGCGTGCGCATCGCGCCGTATTGGCTTACGGACCGCATGCACAACGCGACCTCTTCTTCGCAGAATCAAACGTTCACGGGGCCGCAGACGCCATCGCAGCAGCTTGCCGAGTTACTGGCGTCATCGCTGGCGACGAACTACAACCAAGCCGAAGTCATGTTGTTCTTCGACGCGACTTCGAGGCTGACGCTGCGCGGCGGATACCGCTACGTGTGGGGCGACGCCAGTGACGTCACCTTGCCGCCCGCGGGCCTGGCATATGCGGACCACGCGCACACTGCGGCGCAACGTGGGCATCGGCGGATTGACGTATCGGCCATTGAAGAAGATTTCCTTTTCGGCCGAAGGCGAAGCCGCATCGAGCGGCGGCGCTTACTTCCGCACCAGCCTCTACAATTACCAGAAGGTTCGTGCGCAGGCGCGTTATCAGGCGACCGGCCAGCTCAGCTTTTCCGCCGATTTCAGTCTGTTGGACAACCAGGACCCGCAGCCGGGAATCAATTACGATTATCTGGCGCTATCAGGAGTCGATCTCGGTATTGTGGTCGCCCCGCGGTGGCAAGACCTTCGACTTACAGGGGAGTTACTCGCGCGTCGAACTGTTCGCTCCGATATCGACTATCTCGACCCGGGCACGTTGCAGCCGCAACCTTCGACTCTATCGCGAAAATTCGCACGCGGCGACGGCGCTGCTTCACTTTTCGTGGCGCTGTCGCCGGCGCGTTTGCGCCACAACTCCTCGCGGGCGGTTCGCTGCTAATTTCTTCCGGCAGCCGGCCCACCACCTACTACCAGCCGATGGTAAGACTAACGCTGCCGGCTGGGCAAGCGTCTGGCTTGGTTCGCGGAGTGGCGTTACTACGGATACGGCGAAGCGTTCTATTTATATGAAGGCTTTCGTGCGAACCTTGGCACTCTTGGCGTGAGGTACACGCGATGAGAAGCGCATGGATGCTGCTGTTGGCGGCGCCTGCCGCTCGCAGCTCAGACGCCTGTCTTCACTGCCGATTCCACGCGCGGGGCGGAGCTCTTCGCCACTCTTTCGTGCGCGCAGTGCCACAGCGTGAACGGACGCGGCGGGTCGAGCGCGCCGGATCTCGGCCAACTGACGGATCGGAATTTCACGCCATCGTCGCTCGCCGCCACCATGTGGAACCACGCGCCGGCGATGTGGAGCGCCATGGACGCCGCCAACGTGCGCAGGCCCGGATGTCGACGAGCAGTCCGCGGCCGATCTCTTCGCCTACTTCTACTCCACGCGGTTCTTCGAAAAGCCCGGCGATGCGGCGCGCGGCAAGCGTGTCTTCACCGAGCGCGGCTGCGCCGGCTGCCATGGGTTGACGGCGGAAGTGCGGCCCGGCATCCCTCCTGTAAGCCGATGGAGCAACCTGAATCGATCCGTTTGCGCTCAGCGAAGCCATGTGGAATCACATGCCGCGGATGCTGGCGGCGATGAAATGCCGAGACGCATCTCGTGGCCCTCGCTGACCGGACAGGATCTCTCCGACCTCCTGGTCTATCTGCGCAACCTGCCATCCACGCGTCAACTCGTTCCGCGAGTTCGAGATCACATCCGGAGCCAATGGCGACGAACGTTGTTCTGGGCAAAAGGACTGCCAGCGGTGCCACAACTCGGATACTTCGCTCGCGGGCCGTATCCGCGGCCGCACGCTCACGGATATCGCCGCGGAGATGTGGAATCACGGCTCCGACGGATGGCAGCGCTGAAGTGTGCCGCCCGCGACCTTCCAGCCCGGCGAAATGCGCGAACTGCTCAGCTACGTGTGGGCGCGTCAGTTCTTCGAAGATGCCCGCGACCCCGAGCGCGGGCGGCGCGTCTTCGTCGCCAAACATTGCGCGAGCTGCCACGAAACCGGCGGCCGCGCCCGCAGTTGCCCGCCGCGGGCCACGCTCTACAACGCCCGGCGATGATCGCGGCGCTGTGGCGTCACGGCCCGGCGATGCTCGACGCGCATGAAATCCCAGCGGCGTCGCCTGGCCGCGATCTCGATGCAGTCCGACATGTCCGGCCTCATCGCATACCTAAACCTTCGCAGAAGAGGAATCAGGAGCGCATGATCTGGCGAAGAAATCGGCCGTCTAGTGGACGCCCTGACCGGCCATTGGGTCAGCATGACCGGCACGGCGCTGGTTACGCTCGCCGGCTTTTCGTGGCTATTCCTGCTGCCGATGCACGTCGGCGGGCACGCCAATAATCCCTACATCGGACTGCTTGCGTTCGTCGCCCTGCCGCTGATCTTCTTCACTGGGCTCGTCCTCATTCCGATCGGCGCCGCACTCGGACGCCGCCGCGTGGAACGCGAGGCTTGGCGGTCGCCGTAGACCGTCGCGCCGTGTGGCGGCGCGCCGGCATCTTCTTCGCCGTGATGACCGTCGGCCAACCTGGTGATCGGCAGCCAGTTGAGCTATCGCGCCGTGGCGCACATGGAAAGCGTGCAGTTCTGCGGGCAAACCTGCCACGTCATGAAGCCGGAATTCACCGCGCACCTGCGAGCGCCGCACGCCGCCGGTGGCATGCGTGGCCTGCCACGTCGCGCCCGGCGCGTCGGGCTTCATCAAGGCCAAGATGGCAGGCACGCGCCAACTCATGGCGGTGATACTGAACAATTACCCGCGGCCCATCGAATCGGCCATGGAAAGCAATCGGCTGGTCTCTTCCGCCGAAACCTGCGAGCAGTGCCATCAACGGAACAAGCCGATGAGCCCAAGGTTGCGCGTCATCACGAAATACAAAGACGACGAGGCGAACACGCCGACGCAAACCGTGCTCATGATGATGGTGGATAAGATTCATTCCGCGCATCTCGCGCCGGGCGTCGCCATCCGATACGCCGCGGCCGATAAGAAGCGGCAGACGATTCCGTGGGTGGAATACCGCGACTCGTCCGGCGTCACGCGAACCTATCTGGCGAGCGACACAAAACCCGAGCAAGCCGCCGCCATGCCCAAGTTCGAGATGCAGTGCGTGGATTGCCACAACCGCGCCGCGCACTCGTTCGAGGTGGCCGAACGCGCCGTCGATGGGGCGATTTCTTCCGGGCAAATCCCCGGCGATTTGCCGTTCATCAAGAAAACCGGCCTCGCGCTGATGCAGGGGCAATATGCAAGCGCGGACGACGCTTCGGCGAAAATCTACCGCGCAACTGAACGATTTCTATCGCCAGAAATATCCGGACATGCTTGCCAAAGCGGTCCAACGATGTTCCTGCAGCCGCTCGGGCGCTCGCGGCAATCTATAACCGCAACGTGTTCCCCGATTTGAAAGTGACGCTGGGGAACTTACCCCAACAACTTGGGCCACGCCGACTATCCCGGCTGTTTCCGCTGCCACGACGGCAGCCATGTCACCAAAACCAACGAGAGCATCACCCAGGATTGCGCCGCGTGTCACAACGCCATCGCGGTGGAAGAGTCCTCGCCCGAAGTGCTGAAGACGTTGGGCTTGGCCACTAAGTAATCGCACAGCGGATAAACCAAGGAGAAACAAATGAAACGAATAGTTACGCTTCTGATCGGACTTTGTGCTGCGGCCGCCGCGTCATTGGCGGCCGACGCCGCGGCCGGGAAAGCCGATCTTCGACAAGTCATGCAAAACCTGCCACGGCGCGGATGGCACTCCGAACCCGAACATCGCCAAGATGATGAAAGTTGAGATGAGGCCTTTGGGATCGGCTGAAGTGCAAGCGCAGAGCGACGACGATCTCAAGAAGATCATCACCGAGGGCAAAGGCAAAATGAGGCCCGTCGCCAGCGTCACCGGTAAATCGGTGGATGACGTGGTCGCTTACGTCCGCACGCTTGAAGAAATAGGCGGCGTCTGGGACCCTTCCGTTAGTCCATCACGGACTTGGCCGGAGACGCCGAGGTTGTACTTCTTCAATTTATAGCGCAGCGCATCCCGTCCGATGCGCAAAATACGCGCCGCTTCCGATTGTTTTCCCCCCGCCGCTTCCATGGCGCGCAAAACCAGCAGCCGTTCCTGCTCTTCCAATGCGTCCGAGTCGGAAATGGGCCCATGGCTTGGCTCAAGGGCGCCTAAAGGTAGAGTAGCTCGGCGATTTCATGGCCAGGCTGAAGCCGCTGCGCACTGTCTGGTTGATGGAGCCTGCGGCGGCGGTAGAGGTCAATGTGCAGGATCTGGCGCCGAGATGCAGCAAGGGGATATCGTCATTGATGGAGGATGGAGGCAACTCTTTTTATGTTGATAATATCTGCCATGCGATTCGAGTTTGGTGGTCACATCGAGAAGAAGCAATGAGAGCTGCCTCCCAGAAGGTCAATAGTGTCCTGGTGATCGATGTCGGAGGAACGCATGTCAAGGTGATGGCAACCGGACAACGCGAGGAACGCAGGATTCCATCCGGCTCAAAGATGACCGCCGCCAAAATGGTACGGGATGTCAAGCGCCTCGCCAAGGGCTGGCAGTATGACTGCGTGTCGATCGGCTATCCGGGTCCCGTCATTCATGGACACCCCGTGCACGAGCCCTACAATCTCGGCGGCGGCTGGGTCGGATTCAATTTCGGCAAGGCCTTCGACCGTCCCGTTAAGGTTATCAATGACGCCGCTATGCAGGCTCTCGGAAGCTACCAAGGAGGCCGGATGCTGTTTTTGGGCCTCGGCGCGGGGCTCGGGACGGCCATGATCGTTGACGGGATACTCGAGCCGATGGAATTGGCTCATCTTCCTTACAAGAACGGAAAAACATATGAAGACTACGTTGGTGTTCGCGGTCTGAAGCGACTTGGGAAGAAGAACTGGCGCCGCCACGTGGCCGATGTCGTGGAACGTCTCAAGAAGGCTTTGGAGGCCGAATACGTAGTGTTGGGTGGAGGAAATGCCAAACACATCAAGGATCTGCCGCCGGACACTCGCATGGGTGACAACCGGAACGCGTTTGTGGGCGGCTTTCGCCTCTGGGAGAAGAAGACCCAGCCGTTCGGGCGCAATGAGAAAAAGCCTGCCGCCAAGAGAAGGAGATGACTGATGAAAGCCTCACATTCGGACGCGCTGGTACTCTTCGGGGTGACGGGCGATCTCGCCCACAAGATGATTTTCCCGGCGCTTTATGCGATGGTGAAACGCGGCACCCTTAACGTCCCGATAATCGGCGTCGCCCTCCCGAAGTGGAGCCTGGCCCGTCTGCACAAGCGCGTGACGGAAAGCATAGAACGATCGGGCGGGGTCGACAACCAGCGTGCACTCCACCATCTTCTGTCCCTGCTCAAGTACGTGAGCGGGGATTATGATGATCCGAAGACGTTCGCGGCGATAAAGAGCGCTCTGGGTAGCGCTCGGCGCCCGGCGCACTACCTCGCTATCCCGCCCTCGCTCTTCGAGATGGTGATCAAAGGACTCGGTGCTGCGAACTTGGCCGCGCATGCGCGCGTCATTGTCGAAAAGCCGTTCGGACGCGACCTGGCATCCGCGCGGGAACTCAATCGCGTCGCGCGGGCGGTGTTCCCGGAAGACTCGATCTTCCGCATCGACCATTTCCTCGGAAAGGAGGCGATCATGAATATCCTCTATTTCCGCTTCGCCAATTCGTTCCTGGAGCCGATCTGGAACCGCAACTACGTAGCCAGCATCCAGGTAACCCTATCCGAGGATTTCGGCGTCGGGAGCCGAGGGTCGTTTTACGAAACTGCCGGCTGTCTGCGCGACGTGGTCGAGAACCACCTCTTCCAGGTCGTCGCGCTTGCTCGCCATGGAGCCGCCGTCCGATAGGGACTTTGGAGCCGTACAAACCGAAAAAGCCAAAGTCTTTCGAGCCATGCGCCCTCTCAAGCGCGACGACTTGGTGCGCGGCCAGTATGCCGGCTACCGGAAGGAGCAAGGCGTGGCGAAGAACTCCGACGTCGAAACCTTCTGCGCCATGCGGCTCTTTATTGACTCGTGGCGCTGGGAGGGAGTGCCTTGGTACCTGCGCTCCGGCAAGTACCTCGCCGAAACCGCGACCGAGGTCCTGGTGGAGCTGAAGGCGCCGCCGCAGAGGCTTTTCGCCGACTCAGCGGCCGCCGGCTGTCCCGGCCAACTATCTGCGCTTCCGGGTCTCTCCCGACTCGGCCATCGCCATCGCAGCTCGCGTTAAACTCGCCGGGAAAGAGTTCGTCGGGGAGCAACGAGAACTCTACTTATTCGAGGAACAGACGGGGGAGGAAGCGCCCTACGAGCGGCTCTTGAGCGACGCCATGAGCGGCGATGGAGCACTCTTCACTCGTGAGGACGCGGTGGAAGCCGCATGGGCGGTGGTCGACCCAGTCCTGAAGAAGCACCACAAAGCCCACCCTTACAGGCGCCGAAGTTGGGGGCCGAAAGAGGCTGACGCGATTATCGCTTCGGACGGCGGTTGGCACAACCCCATACCCAAGGAGAAATCCGGATGATGTGCCTGCCCTCGCCGCGACTCTGTCAGGGTTGATCGCAGCCGGCCACCCGTCCGCGCCGAATAAATGCTCTATGATTGCCGTCCCTATCAATGTCAAACGCACTGACGCGGAACTCGCACCCGACCCGACGCGGGTTCTCCTGCGGTCGTTTACTCCTGGCGATGTTCCGCGACTGGAGAGGATCGTCAGCGCGATAATGTCGATCTCCGAAAAATGACGTCGGACCTTTGCTTGACGCGGTTTCCGCAAAGTTTTCCGGACGCCACCAGCAAATCGGCCAGCTTTTCAAGGAACGATTCAGGCAATTGCGAGAGGTGGTCTTCCTCGATCAGGACCTCTCCGAACAGCGACAACTACTAATCGGGGCGTATTTCGTCTCCGAGTTCTCTGTCGAGTCCGCGGCGCTATTCAATCCGTCAATGGTTGCCGACCCGGATCAACAAGGCCTGCCTCCGGGCGCGCTACGCTTCGTTTTGAGCTTGCGCGCAACCGGGATGGCAGCATTTCCTCCATCGTTTTCCGGACAGGCATCATCCCTGCCGATCACCGGATCGAGGTCAGGGCTTGCCGCCTGCTGCATCGTGGAGCCGAGCCGAATCCCCAACACCCTTTATGAGAACCCACTCTTCGAACTGAGGATTCTCGAACTTGGATTGACCAACGAGCACACGCGCCGCGTTATGGAAAGGCTGGGGGACTCGTTCACGGTACAGGAACTTCAGTCTACGATTGAAACAGAATTGAAGGAATGCTCGACGCTGGAGGGGGAAAAGGACCGCCAGGACACTGCGCAGCGAATGTCGATACTGGCCAAGTCCAACTGCTCGGTTCAGTTTTCAACCGAACAGGGCATATCCGAACGGGTGATTTTCCCAGTGACTCTCTCGCAGCGGAACGGCATCGAAGACGCCCGGTTCGTACGTTTCCTAAATGACGATGGAACCTACATCTACTTTGCGACGTTCGCGGCCTTCGACGGTCAACTCGGTATTCCACAACTACTGGAGACATCTGACTTCCTGCTCTTTCGATTTGCCACTTTGAACGGTCCGGCGGTTCAAAACAAAGGGATGGCCCTTTTCCCGAAGAAGGTGAATGGATTATATGCCATGCTGTCCCGGCAGGACTCGGAGAACATCTACCTCATGTTCTCCGACAATGTCTACTTCTGGTGTGAGCCGAGAATCCTTTAAGCCGGTGTTTCCGTGGGAAATGGTTCAAATCGGCAACTGCGGGTCGCCGATTGAGACGAAGGCTGGCTGGTTGGTGTTCAGCCATGGCGTTGGCCCGGTGCGAGAATACTCGATCGGCGCGTTCCTGCTCGATCTTGACGACACTTCCAAAGTGATCGGTCGCCTGCGTGAACCCCAGCGAAAACCAATCCTGAGCGAATGGGAGGGGAATGTGCCAAACGTTGCCTATTCGTGCGGTGCGCCGCTCCACGATGGCCGGCGAGCTATTCATCCCGTACGGAGTTTCCGATTACACCACCCGTTTTGCCACGGTCCAGCCAATGAGGTGCTGGCCGCTATGCAGTAGGACCACGATCAACGGCGTGATGAAAAGCAACGGAAAGACACCACCGATGGAATTCGTGTCCTATTCGACAATGTCGATGTAGCCCATGTGCGGCCGTCGGGGAACGTGGACGAACTGCGCATTTATTCGGTGGCCGATACCCAAATCCGCGCCGACGAGATCGCGGGCGATGGGGATCGCTGAGCCGAACGGCATCTTGCGTTGCATGCAGAAAGCGGTCGCCGTCGATCCATGAATCGACGTGCTGGCCGGATACCGAGCGTAGAAATCCCTGTTGTTACGCGACCTCAGATGGGCACGGCCAGCGGTCTTGAACGTAAGCGTCAGAGCAAACCATCTGTTCCAAGGTCAAATTTGATGATGAAGTAGGGGCATGAATGAAGAACAGGTGTGCAAAGTGCCACGCCGGCGGAGCCGGCAAGAAGTCGATCAGTTAGTTGCCGAGTACGAATCGAGCGGGTTGAGCCGGCTCGAGTTCTGCCGGGAACGGGGAGTGGGGTTGAGCACTCTCGACCGGTACCGAACGCGACGGAAGCGGCAGACGCCGGCTGGCAGTAACGCATTGTTGGCGGTGGAAGTGTCCACCCGAGGGGCGGTGCCGACCGCGGGAACTGGCAGCGCGCTCGTTGCGGTGCTGCGCGGGGGGCGGCGAATCGAAGTGGGACGCGGGTTCGACACACGGTCGCTGGAGCAGTTGGTGCGCGTGCTGGAGGGAGTCTGAGCATGTTCGGCTTTGGAGGAGCGACGCGAATCTATTTGGCAGCCGGAGCCACGGACATGCGCAAGGGCTTCGAGGGCTTGTACGGCATGGCGCGGGATCGTTTGTTATGCGATCCGCTGAGCGGGCACATCTTCCTGTTCGCCAATGCGCAGCGCAATCGACTGAAGCTGCTGTTTTGGGACGGCAGCGGTCTGTGGGTATGCGCCAACTAACCGTCTTCACACTACACCTCTTTCGGTTCCAGTCCAGCACGTTGAGAAATTGGCTGCACACCTGCTCCTCGATCCACCAACCGATCCCATCGGCTGCAATGTTTCAAGGGTATGTCCGCGCCCAGAAGCTCATAGAGTTGCCATCCGTGGTCGTTATAGGAGTGCGCTCTGATGATTCCAGACTTCGCCCACCGGTCCACGGTCTGCTCGTGAATGCCCAGACGATCGGCCATCTCTTTCCTGTTCAGCATTCCTCGCTGACGAAGCCGATCATAGCGCGAACGCAGGCCATAAGTGTGCATGAGATAGGCTACGTGCTTGGCCGAAAAGCGGTCAGCCGCCCGGCTTGGTCGCGCGGATGCGCCCGGGTGAAACCCTCGTTGATTGAGCATGGCGGCGATTTCGGAATAGACATGGTCGTCGAGTAATTCATCAACCAGTCCCACGATCTCTGGCGGTGTCTTGATCTGCTGCGAAGATGACTTTGGGTTTCTTGTCATGAGCGTCTCGCTCCTGCCGCCCTTAAATCGAACGTGGATCTTGGTAATCCCTTCGGCCGGGATCTTGATGAGGGTTGCGTCTTCGATGATGTAGGCGAGGAGACGTTTGCGTTCGCGGTTCGCCGTGGCCGGATCATCCCAGAGCGTGCGGAAATCCGTCGTTAAAGCAGCCAACCGCTGGCGGATCGCATCATCGAGAACGACATCGTCCCGCTGTCGCGCCCGAGTGCGTTCCTCGCGTGCCGCGGCCAGAGCCCGAAGTTTGTCGTTCCATTCCCGCTCCAGGGTGTCGGCAACGAGACGGTTGCCCGGATCGACCAGCTTGAATCGGCGCTGTGCGAGATCCGCTTCGATCTGGGCGCGCTCGACAGCGCGGCAGCGTAGCTGATCGGCCTCTTCGTATCGAGCCTCGATCTCGCGTCTGATTTCCAGGGCCAGTTCGATGGCCGCAGGCGTCATTTCCCCGGTCACGAGCGCTCCGATAGCTCGGTCAATGGGTGCGCCCGCGATCGACTGACAGTTCGGCTCGCCACGAGCCGTGTGCCCCCGATCGCACACATACCACGCTTCCTGCTTTCCACGCCGCGCGACATACCGAACGCGAAAGTGCCTTCCGCACCGCCCGCAGACCGCGCGTCCCTGGAGCAAAGCCGCTCCTTCACGGGGCGGGGACGCACGAGCCACATTGTAGCCATGGCCGTTTGATTCAAGGATTCTGAGGTTCTCCTGAAATCGCTCCCAACTGATGTAGCCGGGATGGGCCTCCGGAATGCAGGCCAGCCAATCGCTGTCCTCGCGCTTTCGCTGGATCGTCTTCTTGCCGTTGGCGGCCCGCCGGTATTGACGGCGTCCATACGCGTAAGCTCCCGCATATCGCGGATTATTCAACGTGCGCATCGCCGTCGATGCGGTCAGAGGCCGGAAGACGGTCGCCTCGCCGCGGAGGCGAGATGGAAAATCAAGCCCTTCGGCCCGAAACACCTTCACGGTCTGACTTGCCGAACCCACGCGGGAAAAGGTCTCAAAGAAATAGGCAATCGCATCCCGGACTTGTGCGTCGGGGTCGAGCACAACGTTGCCGGCTTCGTCGTAGACCAAGCCGGTAGGCAGGGGACAACGATACTCGCCGCGTTGCGCCTTGTTGATGATCCCGCCACGCAATCGGGCTTTGAGGACGTGAAGTTCGGCTTCGCTCATGGCGCCTTTCAGGCCGAGCAGCAGCCGATCGTTGAAGCTCGATGGGTCGTAGACGCCATCCTCATCGAGGATCAGTGTGTCGGCGAGCGCGCAGATCTCCAGCAGACGATGCCAGTCGGCATTGTTCCGGGCCAGGCGTGAGACCTCGAGCCCCATAACCATGCCAGCGTGTCCCATGCCGACATCGGTGACCAGGCGCTGAAAACCTTCGCGCCAGGCTGCCGATGCGCCCGACTCACCCTGGTCGTTGTCGATGACGATAATCTGATCGTCGCGCCAGCCCAATGCTACGGCACGATTGCGTAGGGCGTACTGACGCTTCGTGCTCTCGACGTTCTCGATAACCTGCCGCATGGAGGACTGCCGGATATACAGATACGCGCTTCGTTGAAGATGGTGAGGCTGAACCTTAAGAGATTCATTCATGGGGTTGCTCCGGAAATAGCGGTTGGGATCGCCATGGCTGTAAAGAGATGGATTAGGGTTCTGTGTTCCTCCGGCGCCTTCCAGTTCGATGGTCTGGCGCCGGCCGGACGCTCGAACGTACGCATGGCGGTCACCGCCCGAGCCCAGCCCCACATGCCCGTATGAAGAAAGAGCATAAGCCCGGCTCGGGCCTCGGGCGGTAACGCATTGCCGAGGGCGGCCGCGCGCAGAATTTCGTATTGCGTAACAGCGATGGACGGGTTGACCGCATTGCCCTCTGCGTTCGTCATCGCGGTGTTTTTTTTCCAGCGACCGATCGCTCTATCGTCCTGGGGTGTATCGCCAGGTCGAACTTCTGCCGGACCAACTTTGCCAGTTCGCGTGCCCGCACAGGTTGGCCCGCAACGAGTTGCTGTTGGACGAACTCCAGCGCCGCGCCCTGCAGCTTATGGGGTCCATGTGGACCGCGCCTTCGGGGTATCAGTCCAGCGAGGCCGCCTTTGTCGAAGCTGGCCTTGGTCTGGTAGTAGGTCGGCCTCGACACACCGTATTGCTCCGTGGCTTCGGTCACCGACGTTTTCTCGATGGAGACCCGGCGGAGCATCTCATACTTGACTTGCACGAGGTCGCGCGGGTCGAAGAACTCATTTTCCTGAAACTTCGGATCGTGCACCTTCGCGGGGCCTGGATTCAAAGTGCCCTCTTCGATTAGGGCCTTCACCTTGGCGGTTTTCGCTTTGATTTTCGTAGGTATCGCCTCCTCTGCTATGCGCATTAAATTATGCCGCAATAACCGATGGCATGCAAATATTTTTACCATCTTGGGTGGCATTAGATACTGCATAAATCCGCATGCATTAAAGACGTATGGCTGACGTATTGCGGCGTAGTTACGTTTACACATGCGGCAGAATCCGCTTTACACTCGGTCCGGACGGCGACCTCCGCCTGCTGAGTTCTTCCACCAACTTTGCGAGTTCCAGTAGATCCGCAACGCGGAAAAGCGCGCGATTCCCACCCAGGGTGATCTCTGGATCGGTAGGAACGAGATCCGTCCACTGCGGCGGGATCGAGCGAACGGTTACATCATCAACACGGAGCAGAAGTCGCTTCCCATACCGGTTGCACCGCTCACCTACGCACGCGAACTGCCTGCCACTGAGTGGATGAAACGGATGCGTCACCCGCACAAGACCCGCGGTTGCGATCGCATCACCTGCATTTCGAATGGAGTTACAAGCGCCTGGAGAAGGGACGATTCCGCTGGCCGGAGACTACAGGCGAGGAAGCCAAGGTCGTACTGAGTCACGAAGAACTGGCACTGTTGCTGGGCGGCATCGATCTGACGGACACGCAGCGTCGGCAATGGTACCGGCGCGAAATGACTCCAGTTATAGAGACACAAATATTTGCATAAGTCAGTTGTAAGCAAGTCTACGCTGGGTTATCTTAGTAAGTACCTGACGTGACGAGTCCCTCTCCCAGTCCGCTATCTGAGCGTGAGATCGTCCAACTGCAACAGGAACTTGCCTGGGCCAAGCTGAAGATCCAGGTATTGGAAGAGCAACTGCGCCTGGAGCGGATCAAGAAGTACGGACCCGGCAGCGAGAAACTCAGCGATGCGCAACTCGAGTTGTTAGGGTTGGAGCCCGGGGTGAGCAACGCCGAAGTCGAAGCGGAGAGTAAGCGCGAACCTCTGCCGGAGAAACAGCAAAAGAGACGCAAACATCCGGGGCGGCAGGAATTGCCCGCCGGCTTGCCACGCGTGGAGCGAGTGATCGCTTGTACGCCCGAACAGTGCACCTGCGAGGCTTGCGGTCAAGCCAAGGCGGTCATTGGCTATGACGTCAGCGAGCAGTTGGAGGTGGAGCCGGCCAAATACTTCGTCGTAGTGACCAAACGCGAAAAGCGCGCCTGCAAGTGCTGCGAGGAAGGCGGCGTGGTAGCGGCGCCGGCGCCAGAGCGGATCATCGAAAAGAGCCTGGTGAGCAACCGGGTGGTGGTCGACACGGTGGTGTCCAAGTATAGCGATCACCGTGTGCCACGAACATACCTTCAGCAATGGAGGTATGGAACTGTGTGAGAGATGAGGGTCGGCCCCTCGGAGCCTGCGATTAGGAGTCGGCTCCAAACCACCGCGAGCTGCTGTCGTTAAGAGCGATGGTGGTGAGCGTCGCGGAAAAGGCGGGACATGATCCCGTCAGGTAAGGTCCAGAGAGACGAGCGAAAGCGAACCGTCGATGAACTGCCGAAAGCGTATAGTCGATGTCGAAACCGGGGGCGGTGATCACTCCGGGACAAGCAAGGGCGGAGACCTGAAGACCGGCTCTTGCGGCATCCGGCTCGAAGGCGGCGTGAATCTGGATCAGGCTCTTATACGGAACGTGGGAACCTGTCGCTCCGATGTGAAGGGAGCGAGCCGAGCGGGTGATCCCCGCAAGGCTCTGAGTACCGATGCGGAGCACAGGGACAGAACAGCTCGTAGTAGGGATGAAGGCGCTGTAATGGCGCTGGACCGAAGGGGCTGTGGTGTTCACGCCTTAACAGGCGGCCAACCAACAATGGGAGGAGCCGCTTGAACGGGGCAAAGCCGTTTGATATTCCAAAGCGGGAAGTCTGGGAGGCTTTCAAACGTGTGAAGGCTAACCAGGGTGCGGCTGGAGTAGATGGGCAGTCGATTCAGGAGTTCGAGGACCAGTTAACCGGCAACCTCTATAAACTCTGGAACCGACTGTCGTCGGGCAGTTACCTGCCTCCGCCGGTGCGCCGGGTGGACATCCCCAAGGCGAATGGCGGAACGCGGCCGCTGGGTATACCCACAGTCGCTGACCGCATTGCGCAAGAGGTTGTGCGGCGATATCTGGAGCCCTTGCTGGAACCGAAGTTCCATGCGGACTCCTATGGCTATCGACCCGGGCGTTCGGCGATTGACGGCGTTCGGACGGCTCGTCAGCGATGCTGGCGATACGACTGGATTCTCGATCTGGACATCAAGGCATTCTTCGACAGCATCGATTGGGAACTTCTGCTGCGCGCGGTGCGGAAGCACACGCAGTGCCGGTGGGTGTTGCTGTATATCGAACGCTGGTTGAAGGCGCCTGCGGTGTTGGAGGACGGGACACTTGTTCAGCGGGATCGGGGAACGCCGCAAGGGGGTGTGATTAGCCCTTTGCTGGCCAACCTGTTTCTGCATTACGCGTTCGATATGTGGATGGGGCGGGAGTTTCCCGGCGTGCCGTTTGAGCGGTATGCCGATGACGCTATCTGTCACTGCCGCAGCGAGCGTGAAGCCGTGGCATTGCGTCAGGGACTGGATCGACGCTTTGGCGAATGTGGATTGGTGCTCCACCCAGAGAAGACGAAAGTGGTCTACTGCAAGGACACTAACCGCAAACGTGAGCACTCGATTTATCACTTCGACTTTCTCGGTTATACGTTTCGGCCGCGGCGAGCGAAGTGGCGGGATGAACTGTACGGGTTGTCCTTTCTCCCGGCAGCAAGTCCCAAGGCTCTGAAGGCAATTCGCAAGGCTATCCGGGGCTGGTCACTCCAGACCCGGAGCGACAAGGAACTCGACGACCTCGCTCGGATGTTCAACCCGTACATCCGTGGCTGGATCAACTACTACAGTCACTTCTACAAGTCGGCAATGTATCCGACGCTTCGTCGGATTGATGCCTTCTTAATTCGGTGGGCACGCCGCAAGTACAAGCGCCTGAGGCAAAAACCGAAAGGTGCGCGCGACTGGCTGGCGCGGGTGGTCCGATCAACACCGGATCTGTTTGCTCACTGGAAGCTTTTGTATGGTCAAGTGCTGAACGCTGGGAGCCGTATGAACTGAGAGGTTCACGTACGGTTCTGGGAGCGCGCGGGGGTGAGATTCCCCCGCGCGACTTACTTGCCCCTCTACCGCCAAAGCGCGATCCTCGAACGGGAGGCGGGCGTCGAGATCAGCCGGGCGACGCTGGATGGATGGGTGATGCGGGTTGGTGAGTTACTGATTCCCATAGTCGACGTCATGCGCCGCGAGTTACTCGGAGGAAGTTACATTCAAGCGGACGAAACCCCGGTAGATGTACAGTTACACGATGGGCGGGGACAGAATCATCAGGCGTATCTCTGGCAATACAGTCAGCCGGGAGCCGGAGTGGTATTCGACTTCTGTCTGGGGCGCGGACGCGAAGGGCCGAAGGAATTTCTGGGACAGTTCGAAGGAATTCTGCAGACGGACGGCTATGCTGCCTACGATCGCTTGGGTGGGCCAAAGTTGGTGCATGCCGGATGCTGGTCGCACTCGAGGAGAAAGTTCTTCGATGCGGTCAAACTCAACCCCGGCGATGCGGTCGCCACGCGCATCGTAAAACTGATCGATGAGCTGTTCGGCATTGACGCGCTGGCTCGCGAGGAGAACCTCGATCATGCCGCACGGCACGTACTGCGTCAGGAGAGGGCGCGGCCATTGGTGGAGGTGATCCGCGGGGAAGTCGAGGCAGCTCGCGATGCTTGCTTGCCTTCGAGCGCGTTGGGGAAGGCGGCGAGCTACACCGTCTCGCAGTGGAAAAAACTTACACGCTTCCTGGAGCACGCAGAGTTGGAGCTGAGTAATAATCTGGCGGAGAACTCGATGCGTCCGGTGGCGTTGGGCCGGAAGAACTGGATTCACGTGGGCAGCCAGAAGGCCGGCCCGAAAGTAGCGGCGATCCTTTCGATAGTAGAGACATGCCGTCGGATGAAGATTCCGGTCCGTGACTACCTGGCCGCTGTCCTGCCGGGTATCGCCGAGGTATCCATCCAGCGCCTTGCCAGCCTGACCCCTGCGGCGTGGGCCGCCCGGCAGCAGTAGCGCCCTTCTGTTCGGGTTCTGCAAATACCGATTCGGCCTTTTGCCGATTCCCGATGGCTTTTCACTCACTCCCCCTACTTCATCACCAAATTCATCAATCGAACAGATGGTTTGCTCTGACGCTTACATCGAAGGAATATGCCGAGATCTTGCGCTGGTTATCAATAGCTGATAACCTTGTGATGATGAAAGGGCGAGGTCGGGACGCCGACGCATGAGGTGCTGCTGGATCTCGACGGCCAGATATTCGTGGTCGATACAAAGGGCCAATACTGGGTTCGGTTCTCAGTTCGCCGGGTAGCCTACTCCCCTGATAGGCCGCATGGGCTGAGCTACTCGTTAACGCTGCACGGTCCGGATGGCAGCCGGTTGGTTGGATTTGACAACGCTCATGCCGTTCGGGAGTCGCAGGGGCCCGGCGGTAAGAGCCGAGGCCCTCGTGACCACAAGCACCGGATGGAGACCATTCGGCCTTATCGGTTCAAAGACGCTGGCACTTTGCTTGAGGACTTTTGGGCCGAGGTGGATAGAGTATTGAGAGAGAAGGGAGTCATCTAATGAGGACGCTACGCGTTGGGATTGCCAGTTATGAGCAGATGAAAGCTCGGACATTGCGATCGCCCAAGGCGAGTACAGGCCGGCGGCGGACGAGCCGAAGGTCTGGTTCAGATCGGCTGAGAGCTTCGCTCAGGGTTTTATCCGACCGCAATCGTGCCCTGCTTGGGATCATCGCCGAATCCACCCCGAATCGCTCGCGCGCCTGGCGGAACTGACGGGGCGGCAAAAATCGAATCTCTCCCGAACGCTGAAGACCATGGAGCGATACGGCTTCGTCCAACTCAGCCGCGGAGCGCGTGGCTCGGTGATCCCGCGAGTTCCGTATAAGCGGATCTCGTTGACACTGCTGTTGTCAAGACCGGGTACCGAAGCGGCATGATCGGCGGCGCTCAAGCGCCGCAGCACTTCTTGTATTTCTTGCCGCTGCCGCATGGGCATCGTTCGTTCCTGCCGGTCTTCGGCGTTGCCCGTTTGATCTGAGAAGAGGGGCAACTGGATTCGGCCCGGAATTAGCCGAAGCCGGGGCTGTGCTCTTCGCGCGGTTCGGGCTATCCTCCCGAAAGCATGCCCACCATTCCATCTCGGCCACGGTGTCCGACACAAGGCGGCGATGGGGATCGTCTGCGAGTCTGGCGAGAAGGCGATCCTTGCCCATCGCCAAGTCGCTGTTTGACATCGTCTAAGGCCGATGTAACCGGGGTCGACAAGACCCTCATCGTAAGCCTGTTCGATATCGTCGAGCAGTTCTTCGGCGTAAAGATCGGAGCTATAAGAGACAAGCGTATCCCAGACGTGGGACCACTGCCGCGCCAATTTGCCGCGAAACAAGCCGGCGAAGTAGCTCACGATCTCATCACGGCTCTTTTGTCCTGCGGCCACAAGCGTCACAAGACTACTCAAAGCCGCACCCCTGACCCATTCGTCGGCGCTCTCATTCTCGATTAGGGACTGAATGCCTGCCAAATCGCCGCCACACACGGACGCCAGTACCTGGCCGAGGCTCTCCGTGATGAAGTCGCCGCAGAGCGAATACTGGAGGTCTTCCGGAAGCAATGCAAAGCGGACCACAAGCGGATAGGCGCGGGTTTCGCGGAACTGCGCCAGCAAAAACATGGCGTACAGATGGGCCATGTAACCGCCCTCGGCATCGATTTGCGCCGCCCGGTCCACGGTTTCCTCCAGGATGCGCAGAAGCTCCGGCGTGACCTCTTCCTGGCGCGCTACGGCCGCTTCGACCGCAGCTCGCGGGAAATTTCCGGTAAATCTTTCGAACTGATGCAGGATTTCGGCTGTTTCCATTGGCGTTTTCTTGCCTCCACGATTCTCCATTCTCCTACGATCATGGAGGCGATCGTATGCCAGAATATCTTCAGTCGATGCCAACGAAACACACTTGGACCTTCAAGCCGCGGCTTCGTGCCAGGGCATTCGGATGGAAGGGTTCGCATCTCGCCTGCCAGCGCTTAAAGGAAGCCGTCACGGAGATCAAGAAGGTGGCCAGAGTTGATCCGGTCACCGCCGGTGACGGCGTCGTGAGCCTGATGGAGAGGATCTGGCCGGCCTTCCAACATATCGATACTTCGTCCGGTGCTCTCGGCGGCGCAGTGTACTGGGCTCAGAACGAGTTGTTACCCATCGCCGATCGAGGCTCCCGCCGACCGAAAGACCCGCGACAAGTGGCTGGACCGGCTCTGGCAGGCGATCGAGGATGATGGTGTCAACTACCTCTCCCCGGTCGAAGACCGGTGGGGCGAGTTGTGCCGTTCCAGTGAAGTCGCCTCTGATTGGGCGGACCGACTCCTCAGTTTGCTTCGCACTGCCTGGTCCGATCCGCGGCCAGGGAACTACGTCCGCGGAACCACGCGTCTGCCTCTCCAGCCTGCTAGCGGCGGGCCGCCATCGGGAACTGCTTGAGGTGCTGGCGCTTCAGCGATTTCCATTCTGGCATGACCGCAAGTTCGGCGTGCAGGCATTGCTGTCCGCAGGGCCGCGTCGATGAAGCATTGGCCTATGCGGAAGCTTCCCGCGGCCTGAATCAGCCGGATCCGGCTATCGATGCGGCGTGCGAGAGAATCCTGCTCGATAGCGGCCGAGAGGACGAGGCGTATGAGAAGTATGCATTGACCGCGAATGGCTCTTCGACTGGCCTTGCCACATTCCGGGCGATCGTCAAGAAATATCCCGGCCGCGACCCGAAGAAGGTCCTCTTGGATTTGTCCGCATCGAGCGGCGATCCCGGCCGGTGGTTTGCCGCCGCGAAAGATGCCGGCTTTCTCGATCTCGCCCTTGAATTTGCCAACACGGGCCGCACGGATCCGCGCACGCTTAGCCGCGCATCGCGTGACCTGCTCAAGATGGATGCCCGGTTCTGTCTGGAGGTGGGTCGGCTCGCCATCCAGCGAATCCTCGAGGGGTACGGCTACGAACTGACCGGTATCGATGTCCTCGATGCATATCACCATTTCATGGCTGCGGCGCAGAGCCTCGGGAACGCTGCCGAAGCCCGCGCCGACGTACTCGCGATTGCGAAGAAACAACCCGGAGCTGCATTCAGCGATGTTCTCATCCGCCAGTGCTCGCTTGCTCCGCAGGTATCGGAAGCGCCGGGGAGGAAAATAACAACAGAGCAACGGACATGGACAAGACGAAGCCCGGCCAGACACTGAGCGGCAGACCCATCGCCAAGAGGACCGTTGCCAAGATGAAGCTGCATTGGCAGCGGAAGGTCGTGAACATCAAGAACGTAATCGCTGGTCACGCCATGGCGGAGGAGCTACAGAAGACAGTCGTGAGCCAGAAGGAGCTTGCGGGCTTCCATCCGGCCCACGCCGCCTACGTCTACGCCCAGAACCAGGTGTCGGTCATGTCGGAGCAGCTCACGGCCCTGAAGGAGATGGCGCCCTTCGTGGACATCATCTCCAAGGCCGAGGACCTGTACATGCCGAGCGCGCCGCCGATGAGCCCGTTGACCACGTCCTACTTCACCTGCTGGGCATTTTTCGATGCCTGTGCAGGGCCGGCCAACGAGACCATCGGCACCACCGTCTTGGAGGTGGGCGCCGCCTTCGGCATGCACCCCGAGCTGTTGCGCCTCATCCGGCTGATGCAGGATTCGCGAATGGGCTTCTACATCCACCGCGGCGGGGAAGGCGACGCGAGCATTCTTGAGGACCTGGTCACCGGGGCCGTATACCGGGCAATCGTCCCGGCAGGCTATAGGGGCCAGAAGAACGAGAATTGGTACGTCCGTTTGCTTCCGCCGCCGATCCCCGGGGGCAAGGAACATGTGGTCTTCACGACGCCATACATCGTGGTGCACCCGGACTTCGGCGAATGGTTGGCCTACTTCCGTCGAACGTTCCCCGCCACGGCGGGCTTCGCACGATTACGAGCGCCACATGAAGTACGGGCCAACCAGGGAATACTGGAACGATTACGTTTTCGAGGCCTACGTGAACTACCAGGCTGACGCGATCTATCTCGCCGGTCTTCCCGACATTCCCGAGAGCCGCCCTCATTCCGAGGTTTCTGAGAGGAATGGCTGGAAGGCCCCGGCCTTCATAAGGCAGAATTGACCGGAGCGCTGACAAGCTATGGACGACCTGGATTCCGAGTGGCGGCGCAAGGGGGCGACCCTCAGCGACAAGACGGCGCAGGAGGAGTTCGGGCTGACGCGGGAAGAAATCGTCAGGGCAGTCCGCGCTGGGAAGCTGCATTGCCAGCAGCAGTCCATGCACGGAAACCCCTGGCTTCGGCTTCTTCGGCGAGAAGTGGAAGCGCTCGTCAAGGAAAAGCATGGCGCCAACTACCTGAAGGACCGTCAGGCGAAAACGGAACTCGCACGCATCAATCGGGAACTGAAGCGACTGAAAAGCCAGATAGCCGCGTTGGAAGAACGGAAGTCCAAGCTGATCGCCGGCGACATCGCAAGTGACCGGCATTCGCCCTACGTTTGGCTTCTCGCGGGACCTCAGAACAGCGGGAATTGCAGATCCGCCGGTGGCGCCTCTCTGCGCCGCGTGACGGGACGCACCGACGGCGGGCGTGTCCCGAATTTCAGAGCTTCGACCGCCTCGACGGTCAGGGCCGGCGTGACCAGCGGCGTTGTCGGCGGCGCATCTTGGACAACCGGCGCAGGCTCGGGCGGCATAATGGTGGAATTCAGAACGTTGCTATTCTCCGCCTGAATCTGACGCCAGACCGCAGCGGCGGACTCGCCGACGCCGTTTTCGGTGACGAGTTCGCGCGCCATCGCGGTCAGCATATCGTCGTCTTCATCGAGTGATTGCAGCCCTTCCCGGCTGAACTTGCCCTCCATGGCGAGCGAGACCAGCAGCTTTCTACCCATCAGGCGCAGACAACTCGATTGCATCGTCTCCTCATAGTGAAGGTAGAAGACGCGGACGGGTTGGCGTTGCCCGATCCTCCACGAGCGCCTGCTGGCCTGCCGGAGAGTGTGCAGCGAGTAGCCAGACTCAAAAAAGATCAGGCTGGAGTGGTTCAGCAGGTCGATCCCCGTCTCGATGATTTTGGGATGGCTGATCGTAACTTGAACTCCCTCTCGAACCCTCTGTGCAAACCAAGCCTCCCGCTTTTCGGGGGGCACATCGGAAGTGAGCACCGCTACGCGGATCCCTTCCCGCGCCAGAATGGTTTCGAGTCGCCGTGTGACATCGCGCTTTCGGGTATAAACGGCGTACACGTGGCAGCAGCGGCGGCCCATCTGCAGTTCTGCCTTCACGATCTCAACCAGGCGCCTTTCCTTGGCGTACACGAACTCCTGGTCCAAATCCTCCGGCTGGGCGATCAGGAATCGTTCCCGCCGCTGCGTTTCGGGATCGTACTCGTAGCCATAAAGATCTCCGATGTTCCAAGGGTGATCCGGGTATAGGAGCAGGGCGTTCAAGCCGACGCTGACTACCGAATGGTTCATGTGGTGCTGTTTGATGGCGTCCTTGATCTGCTCCTCCAGCGCCTGATATGCAGCCTGGAGCGGTGCGTCCATGGGGACACCGATCACTTGTTCGGTGAACGGCGGCAGTTCAGCCGAAATGTCCTCCAAAGAAACGAAGGCCGCAAGGCTCATCAGAAACTCGCTGAACAGCAATGGCGAGGCGCCAGGCCTGCGTTTGATCTGCTTGGTGATGCGCGCTTTCGAGCAACTGTTGTCCGCCGGCTCGATCGTCGTGACCCTTTCCAACACGCCGTAGGTCTCGGCGAAGGAGCGCAGCCCAGGTTCACCCCACTCGTATCCGTGGGCGACCATCTTGCCAGCCTCCAGCCGATACAGGAGATTGTAGACGTCGCTGGCGTAGCCGCCCAGCAGCGTGCCGGTGAGGATCACCGTGCGATCCGCGCAGGCCGCCAGCGTTCCCAAACCGTTCCCCTGTGCCGTATCATTGGCCAACTGGTGAGCCTCGTCGCATATGGCGTAGTCGAACCAGCCCGGCATAAAGCGTCCAATGAAATCGAGCGGCGCCACACGACGGATTCTCTTGCCATCGGCTTGCCATAGCGGACTATAGATCGGCCGCCGGGGTTTCAGATCGGCGCCCTCTTCCTTCTCGCCGGCGCCGCCGATGACCTCGCTGAGACGTGCCTTTCGAAAGTCGGAGGCGATCAGCCAGCGCTCGCCCATCTCCACCCGCACGCCCGTGTCCGGGTTGACCACGCTCCCCAGGTAGCGCCCGGAGCGCGCAATCTGATACGCATGGCGCCAAAAGTGGGACAGCTTGCCTTTGTCTCGCCCGACCACGAATAGCGCCGGTCCAGAACAGATTTCCTGCTGCCAGCGCGCACGGGCGCTCTTGTGGTTCTTACGCAGCCGAAGGTCGGTGAGCGTGGTGTGCAGTCCCTCTCGGACGATCTGTCCGCGGCGCAGTTTCACTTCGTTGACGCCGGATGGCGTGCTGCTATCCCGAACTCGATCCCGCAGACCGTCTATCAGAAACACCCTCAGCCGGGGAATCGTCTCCAACGCCTCTTTGCACCATTTCAGTGTGATGTGACCCGGCGCCATCACGATCGCCGTAAATGGCCGTCCATCGCTGTGAACGTGTAGGGCGGCGAGCGAGATCAGAGTCTTCCCCGTCCCGCATTCTGCGATCACAGCGGCACTGCGGTCCGTCTCCCACTTCTTGGCGACACCCATCGCGGCGACCGTTTGGGCTGGGAAAGGCTTTCGCAGCAAGGTGGCAAGCCGTGGCGAGACAGGATCGTGTGCATTGTGTAGCGCGGGAAAGCTTTGCAGGATTCGCTCGCCCAACTCGCCAGCGAACATGCGGAGATAGTCTTGCATTGAGTTTGGAACTGGCATGAAACGGCCTTTCTCGAAGTGGAGTTCAATGAGGCAGGTGGCGAGCCTCGGTTCAGCAGCGCGGTTCGTGGTGCCATCGCGGTGGCCTGTTCTGTGCTCGACATAACCAAGGGTCCGTGGCGCAGTCACCAACCGCACGCATTCTTCGACGTCGAAAGCAACATGGCGAAAGCGAACTTCGTCGCCTTTGAGGTCAACCGCTACCCATCTGTGCAGTCGTGCGAACACGCGTGCACCTGGTTTCGGATTCAAACGAATCTGGGACTGGCGCACAACACGCTGCAAGCATATGGCCGGGCGCTCAACGATTTTCTTGCTTTCACCGGCAAGTCCGGCGCCGGCGTTGTCGCCGCGAGCCGCGAGCACATCTCGGCCTGGGTGCGGGATCTTCTATCAAGGCCCAACAACAGATCTAACAAGGCGATCCTGATCGATTCGGGAGTTGGACTGTCCAATGCCACGCTGCAGCAGCGAATCACCGCCGTGCGCCTGTTCTACGACTTTCTCATCGAGGAAGGAATGCGCTCGACGAATCCGGTGGGCCGAGGCCGCTATACGGCGCGGAAAGGCTTCGCATCCAAGGGTGAGCGAGGTCTGCTGCCTCGGTTTCACAAGCTGCCGTGGATCCCTACTGATGCGCAATGGACGGCGATAGTCGCCGCCACGCTTCGGGAGCCCCTGCGGAATCGCCTGATGCTGGCGCTTTCCTACGACTGCGCGCTGCGGAGAGAAGAGTTGTGCGCCATTGACACGAAGGACATCGACCCGTCGTCACGGCTGATTCGGATTCCTGCCGAAAACACGAAGAACCGGCGTGAGCGGGTGGTGCCTTTTTCAGAGGGGAGCGCTCAGCTTTTCGCGGCGTACCTGAAGGAGCGTTCGGGGCTCAGCCGCGAGCGAGGCGCCCTCTTTCTTTCTCGCTCCCGCCGAAATACGGGCCGGCCCCTATCGATCTGGACCTGGTCGAAAGTCGTAGAAGGTATTTCCGACCGCTCCGGCGTGCTGGAGTTCACCACCCACACGGCGCGGCATCTTCGCCTGACCGACTTGGCGCGCGCAAACTGGGATCTACACGGGATCGCAACCTTCGCCGGGCACAGGAACGTGCAGACAACGCTGCTGTATATCCACCTGAGTGGACGCGAACTGGCTGCGCAGTTAGCGGCCGGAATGGACCAGATTCACGCTTGGCGGTTGGATCTACTCGGGAAAGACGCGCGGTGAAACGGCTGCTTCGTTCGGCCGCGGTGCCGGTTGATGCTCAACCTCAGAATCGCTGGGAGTGGCCTATCGACGCGACAACCTATGATCGCTTCAAGAAGTTGAGGAAACTGGAGACTACCCAACTGGCATACGTCGCAGGTCGGCAGCGCCCGTACGGCCATTTCCCAAAGCCCACCGAGGACGCCCTACGCCGCTTGCTGGCTCCTTGGTTGGACGTTATGGATGTCATCGCTCCACCGGAACAACCACGGGCTGGCGCCCTCACCGTGGTTCTCCTGGAGATGCACAAGCGGCAGCGTACCGTTCTGGGCATGGGAGCGTTCCGACTGGCTGGATATCCTTTGCCCATCGACCAATGACTTCAAGGTTCGACATCCGCACCAAAACAGCCTGAGTCGGCAACTGCTCTTCGCGGGAGGGTACCTCCTGAGGCTTTTCGATGATTTCCGCAACTTGGGAGCGATCGACCGGCCGGCGCTGGCCTCACGAATATTCGGACGTGAGCGCGTTGAAAACGCCGTGCTTGAGGTCGTGGCGCAGATCCGTTCCTGGGGTTACGCAGTCACCGCAGCCAAAGAAGCGCAGTGGACACTCTGTACTCTTCTCCTGGCAAACGGCAGCCCGAACCTCGAGCGACCTCTCGGTAGATCTGCTGAACAGCGAGAAGAGCATCACAACGTCTCGGACACCGTCGTCCAGGCATCCTTGTTCTGTCAAAAGCGCTGGCAGCACTGGGCTACATTCCCGACGATCTCTCGGCTTCCTGGCGCGATGGCAACGGGTGGAACGCCGGTTCCGCAAAGAAGGGGGTGGCATCCGAATGGATCGCCTGGGTGGACCGCTGGAAGGCGACGACAACCTTGCAGGAGCATAGTCGGCTCCGCTACTACGTGATCTTGTTGAAGGCCGGCAGATGGGCGACGTCTCGTCATCCCGCTTGCGCAAATCCCAAGAACTGGACCCGCGAGATCGCGGCCGAATGGGTGGCGACCGTTTGCCGCATGCAAATCGGCGATTGGACACAGCGGACGGACGGCGCGGTTAAGCGTGCCGGGCAGCCGTTGTCCGCCAAGGCGCGAGCCCATCACCTCTCCTCGGTGAGCGCATTCTTTCGGGATTGTCAGGAATGGGAGTGGATTCCCCGGCGATTCGACCCACGGAGATCGTTTGGGGCGCCCAGCAGCTTACGCGCACTCATCGGGCCGAAACCGCGTGTCATCGCGGATGATGTTTGGGCAAAGCTGCTATGGGCTGGAATCAACTTGACCGAGGCCGATTTCGGTTCGGCTCCCCACGTGAGCGAATACTACTATCCGCTCGCGATGATTAGGGCCTTGGCGGTGGTCTGGCTCTTCGCTGGTCTGCGTATCGACGAGATCCGTCGGCTCCGTGTCGGCTGCATTTGTCCGCAACCGGCCTCCGCCGTTGGAGCCGAGGGGCGCATCTGCCTACTGGACGTGCCAGTCAACAAGACCAGCACCGCGTTTCGGAAGCCCGTAGATGCTCTCGTTGGAGAGGCGGTCGCAAGCTGGGAACTTGTTCGCCCGCTTCAACCGCCCGCGGTCGATCGAAAGACCGGAGAATCGGCTCACTTCCTGTTTGCTTACCGGGGATCCCAGATCTCGAGCGGCTACATAAATGACGCCCTCATCCCGCTGCTCTGTTCCAAAGCCGGTGTTCCGACCGAGGACGCTCGCGGCCGGATTACCAGCCATCGTGCCCGCTCGACGATCGCCTCGCAACTCTATAACGCAAAGGAGCCCATGACGCTAATGGAACTGCAGCGCTGGCTCGGCCATAAGTGGGTGAATTCGACCCAGCACTATCTGGACATCAGCCCGACCAAACTCGCCGCATCGTACAAGGATGCCGCCTACTTCGCCAGAAACACACGCGCCATCGAAGTTCTGATCGACCGTGACGTCGTTCTAAGCGGGGCCGCGGCGAGCGCGCCCTGGAAGTACTACGACCTGGGCCATGGGTTCTGCAGCTATGACTTCTTTGACCAGTGTCCGCATCGCATGGCCTGTGCGAAGTGCGGCTTCTACATCGCCAAGGGTTCCACGCGCGCTCAATTGCTGGAAGGCAAAGCCAACCTCCAGCGGATGCGGCAGGAGATCCCTCTCAGTGACGTGGAGATCTCGGCCGTGGAAGATGGACTGGCGGCACTCGGAAAGCTTCTCGACCAGTTGGCGGACGTTGCCACACCCGCTGGTCCCACGCCCCGCGAACTCGGCACATCCGAACTCGTTCAGATCACTGGCGCGGGCGCTGACCGTGGAGCGCAAGGATGAGCCATGGATGGGTGGATTACCGGGCTGTCAAAGCCAACGTGTCGATGGAGATGGCGTTGGCCACCTACGGCATCCATCTGCATAGACTCGATCGCGTATATCTCCGTGGGCGGTGTCCGCTACCAACCCACCAATCGAGGACCAGCGTCCAGAGTTTCATCGTCAACATCGAGAAAAATGCATGGGCGTGCCACTCCGAATCATGTGTCGCCCAGCGCGGTGGGCGGATTGGCGGCAACGTGCTCGATTTCATTGCCTGGATGGAGAGTTGTTCTATTCGCGACGCGGCTCTGAGAGTGCGCGAATGGTTCGCGCTGAGCGCTGTAGAATCACCATTCGCGCCGGTATCCACCAGGGCCATCGCCACAGGCCAATCGTCGCCAGTTGCGGTCGAAACCAACAAACCGCTGCCATTCGAACTCAGCCGCCTGGATCAGGCGCATCCCTATCTACAAGGGACGCGGCGTCACCCCAGATACTGCCCGGTACTTCGGAATCGGCCATCACCATGGGAAAGGCCTCATGGAGGGGCGGGCTGTGATTCCCATCCACGACGAGCATGGCTTCCTTGTGGCGTATGCCGGACGATCCATTGACGGGACGGAACCCAAGTACCGATTCCCGGCGCGATTCCGAAAATCCATTGTCCTTTTCAATCTCCATCGCGCGGTGGGTTGCGGTGACTCCGTGATCGTTGTAGAGGGCTTCTTTGACGCTGTGAATGTGCATCAGGCGGGGCTTCCATGCGTGGTGGCGCTGATGGGCTGCTCACTTTCGCGCCGACAAGAAGAACTGATACAACAGCATTTCCGCGAAGTCGTTCTGTTCCTTGACGGTGACAACGCTGGCCGGCGCGCTGGAGCGGGGATTGCACAACGGCTGGTGTCCAAGGTCTCAACTCGGCTGGTGGAACTTCCCGGCGGCATCCAGCCGGACATGCTCAGTGCCGACCAGATTCGATGCTTCTGTATTCCGGACTATTTCTGAGCGGTGACAGCCGGTCGTACGATAATGGAAGGTTCCACACCCGACCATGGAGCCTCTCACACCCGACACGTATGCACAATTCTTCGCTGACCTGAAGAGCCGCATTCAGACGGCGCAGTTACGTGCTTCGGTTGCGGTTAACCGCGAACTTGTCCTCCTTTATTGGCAGATCGGCCGTGAAATCCTTGATCGGCAGCAAAAGGAAAGCTGGGGAGCTAAAGTCATCGATCGCCTGGCAGCGGACCTGAAGCGCGAGTTTCCCGACATGAAAGGCTTCTCGCCCCGCAACCTCAAGTATATGAGGCGTTTCGCCGAGGTCTGGGCCGAGGAGGAGTTTGTGCAGCAGGTTGCTGCACAATTGCCGTGGTTCCACAACTGCGTCCTGCTCGACAAGGTTGCCGACCGTGACGAGCGTATGTGGTACGCTCGGGCCGCCATCCATCACGGCTGGAGCCGGGCCATTCTGGTCCACCAGATCGAGAGCCATCTCCACCTGCGCCAAGGAAAAGCCATCACCAACTTCGATCGCGCCCTGCCGTCGCCTCAGTCCGATCTTGCACAGGAGGTCACCAAAGATCCTTACAACTTCGATTTTCTGATGCTCGGCAAAGAAGCACACGAGCGCGACCTGGAACGCGGTCTGCTAGAGCATCTGCGGAAGTTCCTGCTCGAGCTAGGAGTCGGGTTCGCTTTCGTCGGCAGCCAGTATCCCTTGACGGTAGGCGGCGAGGAGTTCCGCATCGACTTGCTCTTCTATCACCTCAAGCTGCGATGCTACCTGATCATCGACCTGAAGACGGTGCCCTTCCAGCCCGAGTTCGCCGGCAAAATGAATTTCTACCTGTCCGCGGTGAACAACCTATTACGACATCCCGACGACCAGCCCAGTATCGGCCTTATCCTGTGCAAAACCAAGAATCAGGTCGTGGCAGAATATGCGCTCGAAGATTACAGCAAACCGATAGGCATTTCCGAATACCGATTGGCGGAAAGCCTCCCCGAAAAGCTTCAAGGCAGCCTGCCAACCATTGAGGAGTTGGAGAGTGAACTGGGTTCGGCGGCCGAGGAGCCATCCTGAACGCGCTTTTCTCCGGGCGGTACCAGGTCCTAGCGGATGGCAAGCGGAACAGAAATGGAACAGTGCAAACTCACTGAGGTCAATGAGCGCATTCGAGAAGCGGCCCAGCAAGCTGCTGCCGTAGACGGCTTGTCGGTGCCAGTTGTCGAACGCTTTCTGCGGACTGGAGATGAGACGTGGGACGGAGCCGGCTCCGGTCGTTTTACTCTCGCCCAGTTCAAGGAGGACGAGGCCTACACGCGGGCGGCCAAAGCCGGCCTGCGGACCCTGTTGCATCTCCTAGCGAGTCTACTTCCGGCCGAAGCTCAATCAGCACCACAGGTGGCCCCGGACATGATTCGACGACGCATCGAGCCGATGGTAAAGGGTCTTGTGCAGGATGACTGGCAGGAAATTGCATTGCGCGAGATCATCGCGCGAACCTTCATTTTGAATTTCCAGGGCGCCAAGGCGGCCATAGACGCAGAATTGTCGACGTGTTTCATGGGCTCGGCGTGGCGGATTCTATGGGCCCTGTTCGGGGATCATGGGCTCAAGCCAGAAGATATTGAGGTAGGATGCGACGGCCTCGCGGGAGACTTTGCGCACGTTCGATGGTCCGCCTACGAGACGAACGATCCCTACAGTGACGTCGTCGTACACGAAGGCGCGCACATGCTGCACTATCTGAAGCCCCGCCATTACGGATTGCACGTGCGGCGCGGCCAGGAGAGATTTGTAGACACGGAATTTCGCCATCGTGAGTTGTTTGCGTATTCCTGTGAGGCATATTCCCGCGTGGTTCTCCACGGCGAGCGCAAGTCACGGGTCGCCTTCGCCGACAAGATGCAGCAGGACGCCTTCTCATTTCCCGAGTGGCGAGATCGAAGAAGTGGCTGCGCTGGTTCTCGAAGCTGCTCGCGCTCGGAACGGTTGGCGGGTAATCCGTGAGGCGACGGTGATCCACAGAGTCCGAAGGCGAGCGAAGGCCGTAACCTGACCCGCCTTGGAAAGCGGACAACTTGTTTCAAAAAGAACAATCCTCGACAGCCTCCATATTCCACATAATCGAGCCCGGTCATCACAAGCTTCGGATGGGCGATGCATACCTGCATCCCGGCTTGAAGCTTCTGCTCATACCATGCCTCCCGGCGTTCCGGGGGGACATCCGAGGTCAGCACTTCAACCCGAATCCCTTCGCGCGCCAAGAGTGCCTTCAGCCGCTGCGTGACGTCGTGCTTGAGCGTGAAGACAGCAAAGATCTGGCAGCGACGTCCCTGGCTCAGTTCGAATTTGACCTCTTCCACCAGGCGCCGCTCCTTCGCATACGCAATGCTGGGCGTCCAGATCCGGCGGACTCGATATCAGAATGCGCTCCCGTTCTTGGGTCTCTGGATTGTACCGAAAGCCGTGAGGTCCCCCAAACCAAACGGCTTGTCTGGATACAGCAGCAAGGCGTTCATGCTCACGCTCAGAACCGACTGATTGCCGCGGTACGCTTTCAACGCCTCCTTGATATCGTCTTCGAGCTTTTCGTATGCCTCGCGGAGCGGGCCATCCATCTCGACCGCTAGCACTTCTTCCCGATAGGAGGGGAGCGCCTCGGTGATGTCCTCAAGCGACAGGAACGCGGCGAAATCCATGAGGAATTTCCCGAATAGCAGCGGCGAAGCGCCCGGCCTGCGCTTTACTCGTTTCGTGACTCGGGCATCGGAACACGCATTGTCGGCCGGCTCGATTGTTGTCACCTTCTCAAGCACACCGTACGTCTCGCTGAAAGCGCGCACGCCGGCTTCGCCGTATTCATACCCTTCCGCAAGCATCTTGGCTGGATTCAGGCGAAACAGATTGTTGAATGCTTCATCGGCGTACCCGCCGCTGTAGGTTCCCGTCAGGGCGAGAGTTCGACCCGCGCACGACGCCAGAGTGCCGAGCGCCTGGCCCTGAGCGGTGTCGTTGGCAAGCTCGTGCATTTCGTCCGCGATCGCGTAGTCGAAGAACCCCGGCATATAGCGGCCAATGAAATCGACGGGCGCCATCCGGCGTACCTTCGTTCCGTCCGCTTGCCATAAAGCACTAAAGAACTCGCGACGACCCTTTTCCGGCGCGTCTGGGTCGGGAGCCACAGTCTCGGAATGCTTCGCCTTTCGAAAGTCCGGCCTGCGGAGCTGGTCCGTGGCAGTCAGAATCGGCTTGCCAGTGTCCGGGTTGACGACGTTCCCGTTGTAGGGGCCGCAGCGTGGTACTTGGTAAGCATGCCGCCAGAAGTAGCCCAGCTTGGCGCGTTCGCGGGAGACGATGAACACTGCCGGTCCTGAACAAAGGGTGGTCCATCTCTCGCGTGCCGATCGGTGCCCCCGTGCCAGCCGAAGATCGCTCAGCGTCGTTTTCAACCCTTCACGCTCGACCTTTCCTTGGCGGAATCGCACCTCATTGACGCCGGTGTGACCATTGGACGCCACGCCGTTTCGCACGCCGTCGATGACAAATACCCGAACACCGGGCACCGTCAGGAAGCATTCCCGCGCCCATTTCATCACTAGCTGCGGTGGCACCATCGCGATTGCGGTGAAGCTTCGTCCCTCTGCTGCAGCGTAAACGCTTGCGAGTGCGATCAGAGTTTTGCCGGTGCCGCATTCCGCGATTGCAGCGACAGCCCGACTCTCCTGCCATTTCTTCAAAATCCCCATGACAGCCAATTGCTGGCCCGGGAACGGCTGGCGCTTCAACTTTCGCAATAGTGGTGACGGCGCATCGCCCGGCTTATGCAGCGGTGGGAATTGCTCCACCACGCGGTCGCCGAGCTCGTCCGCGAAGTGTTTCAAGTACTCGCCGATCGTTCTGGGAAGTGAGAATGACATGGGTGCCTCTCGGGGGCGCCACCGGCACAACGTCGCCGGCGGCGCTGATGATTGTCTCGGGGTAAGGAGGCCCCAGTGTGGGGCGGGATCAGGCAGAACGCCGTGACCTACTCTTCAGTGTCGCGAGGTGCTGTCTCGGACTCGACAGCCAGAAACTGGCCAGGCAAATTCCACTTCACTGTGGAGGCGTTGTCCGAAATCGTCAGCCGACCTCGCCTCAGGCCGGTACTCACAAGATTCAGCAGCGATGCTTTTGTGGCGTTCACGAGGACAGGACGGCAGCCCAACCCGATCAGGGGCGTCAGAGCCCGGCTCCGCTGCAACTCCGTGACGACCCATTCACTCCATTCAGGGAGCACCGGCAGTCCGAAACGAACGCCTAGCCGATACAAGATGAAGCGCGTGTCGTCGTCGCACAGGATTGTTCGTTGTGCGTCGGGAGTAGCGCCTGCCTGCGTTAGCGACAGTTCTTCGGACACGGCTACCAGGTGACGCACCGCGTGCTTGCGGCCGGGGATGGTGACAGAACTCCGAAATGCCCTGGCATTTTCGCCGATGGCAACCACGATCCTCGCAACGTCCGGGCCCTCGGTTGTGAAGCGCGCGGCCTCTGAGACGGCGGCCGTGACCGCCGCAACATCCTGATCGCCACCAACGACTGAAAACATGTGGCACCGCGCCGACGCTTCTCGGTCTCCGGCAGGCTCCACAATAACCCTGTCCATCGGCAGTTTGATATGGATACCAGTCGAATTGCGGCCCGGCGAGGTCGTGAACTCAAGCCGCCCCATCCTCAGGTGTGCATTTTGCATCGGGATCCTCCTCGGAAAGCACTGCGGTTCGGCCGTCTGCGAAGACCAGGGTCAAGCGCTGGGTGAACCGTTCGCGCTCTCGGATTGTGGTCACCTCCTGGTCATCGGTCTCCTCGAAGCGGTCCACGACTTTGCCGGTTTCCCAACACGCGACGTGACGCGCCTCGCCCGTTCCAAACATACCGTTGAGCAAACCCGAGCAACTCAAAATTCCGACATGGCCGGCGTGTAGCGGCGTCAAAGGTCGCCCGTGAACCTGCACTTCTGGTGCAAACAGAATCCGTCCGGCTTGACGGTAGGCGCGAGAGGACGGAAGTAAGTCTTCGAGAACGTCCATCGGCAGCCCCCGATACGTCAAGCGGACGTTGGGTGCACTTGGCGGGACCGAATACATGCGGTCCGGCTCGTCCGGCAACGGACGATAGGCGCGCGTAGTTTCGCCCGATGTTGAAGAAGAGCTCCCGAGCCGCGGATACGTCACGGTCATGCAGTCGCTCCCTTTCGCGCCGGGTTCGGCGGATTCCGAAGATGGCAATTTGGGAATACCGAGCCGCCTCCGGATCCGTGAGCCTGTAGATTCCAAGATCGCGGAAGTGGGGTGCTAGCACATCCGAACAGCTAGCAATGCGGTTGCCGGGGATGACTAGCACGAGAACCCCGCCTGGCCGCAGCCAGCGAAAGCAGTGCTCCAGAAACACCCGCTCCATCCTCTGGTTGCGCCCCTCGGCGATCTCATCGTCATAAGGCGGATTCAGATACAACAGCGAGTACGATTCGACTGGGCAATGAGTATCGAAGACGCTTCCTTGGACAACTTCGTCAAGTACACGGCGTGCTTCCATTGCCCGAAAGCTGTCCAGTTCGATTCCGTATCGACGAGCCTGCGTATCGCGAGGTAATCTGCCGCAGCGCTGCGCCCGTCCCAGCACAGGGATCGAGCACCGCGCATTCCGTCGGGAATTCGAGGAAGACGACGAAGGCGCTGACCTTCTCCTGGAGCCAACGGGTAGTAACCCAACTTCAACCGCGACGCGTTCCTTGCCATAAATGGCAACCTCTTGGTGATTTGTTATGGAACAAATGTGCCTGCCGCGCGATTGGGACATAAAGCGTGGCATGAGCCGAATCCCTCCGACGATATCGTCGGATTCCCACATCTCGGTCGAGGCGCTAGCCACGTCAGCGAGGTCCAACGTCGTAGTCACAGGCGCCGTTTATCGGTACTAATCTGTGCGATGGGCTGACGAGTGGTGCATATCAGCGGTTTTGGCGGCCATGTTGAGATGTCACGGACTGTTCTGGATACTGAACTTGACAGCCCTGACCGACACCGAAAAACGTCCGTCGAGCGCTAAAAGCCCTTGAAATTCAAAGTGATGGCCCCTATACTGTAAATTTGGCAGTATGCCTGGACTGGTAGCGTTGACAACTCGACAAGAGCAAGTGCTGGCGTTCTATCAGAATCGACTGCGGGAAACGGGCTTCGCCCCTACGCTTCAGGAGGCCGCTGACCACTTTGGATTCAAGAGTCTCAATTCCGTGCGCCAGCATCTGTGCCTGATCGAAAAGAAAGGGTTCGTGCATCGACTGTCGGGCCGATCCGGGGCCTTGGTCCTTGACCGCCAAGAGACTTTGGGCGACTCTGGTTCGGTCCATGTACCTCTCTTGGGTCGTATCTCCGCGGGACCGCCGGCGGTAGCGCAGGAAGACATCGACGCGGTTCTCGCGCTCCCTGCGAATCTATTCCGAGGCGAGCGGCTATTTGCTCTTCGGGTGCGTGGGACCAGTATGAACGGTGCTGGCATTCTAGACGGCGATTTCGCAGTTCTTGATGCCAAACCGGAAGTGAGGAACGGAGCCATTGCCGCCGTCCGAATAGACGATGACGCGACACTGAAGCGGGTTTACCGGAGCCGGAACGAGCTTTCGCTGAAAGCTGAGAATCCAGCCTTCCCGAAATTAGAGTGAGAGCGAAGGATGCTCGACGCGTGGAGATTCTTGGTCTTCTCATTGGCATCGTGAGGAAGGTCTGACCGATGCCTGACTCGCCCATTGCTACGAGATCCGATCGCCTCCAAGGGCACGCCCGAAAGCTCGGATGTCCTGACCTAGTCTGGCTGGGTTCCGAACCTGCTCCGGCGCACTTGGAATACCTCGATTTGTTGCCAGCAAAATCCAAGGCGCCCGTGCTCCCGGAGGCGGTGGCCGAGTTCCAAGATCGGCCGCTATTGTATCTAGTCGATGGACTTGACGAAATCGGTGAACCACGGCTGCAAGCGCGGCAGATTGAGGATCTGCAATGTTTGTTGGCCAATCGAAGTGAACACGCGTGCATTGGTGTCGTGACGCCAGGCTCACTGGACGTTTATCCGATCAACCTCGACAGGAAGACTCTCGCGGCGGCTAAGTTCCGGACGTTCCTCGTCTCGGAGCCGGGTGCCGGGACGTTCTTCCAGAGTCTTGCTACCGGTGGTTTGGACGTGCCCGGGAGGCCCAAACAGCCAGACTACGTTTTCGATACTATTCACAAACTCCTAAAGGCGGCGTCTGAAGATCTCGTCGGCAAAGGCGGTCAGGGTGGTCCGATGCGAGGTCTCGATGTGCTGTCCACGACGGGGCGCGCTCATTCTTCCGATTTCTCATCGACCGCGGCATTGTCCTGCCAAGAGAACTTGCCCAAATCTCGCCGGAAGCCGACGATCTCCGTGACGCGTTCTCCAGCACCGAGAAAGCTGCTGCAACTTCCTGCTGGCTTGATGAGACGTTCAATGGCGACCTCCTACCATTAGTCGACGGGGTGACTGAGGAGACTAGCTCGATTGAACGGCTACGTCGATACCGGCGGTTTTATCGCGATGCGGGCCATGTCACGGAGATGCGCCTATTCAATCATCTCCAAGCAATACTGCGGGGATGGGAGCACGTGGGGCGGGGGTCGTTCCAATTGACTTTCGACGTTGATTGGAACGACCTCAATTTCGCACACATACCGATCGGCGTACTCAGCCAGGTTTACGAGACGTTCAGTCATCAATGGGACGAAGCTCACGCAGAGGAGACTAGTGTCTATTACACGCCGCGGAGTATCGCCAAGCTGCTGGTGGACGAGGCGTTTGCAGGCATAAAGGACGCCGCAGAAGCCGTCGTGCTTGACCCCGCGTGCGGTGCCGGCGTATTCCTCGTGCTGGCCTTTCGACGCTTGGTGCGAGAATATTGGGCGAAGAACGGCACCCGCCCAGATACCCGGGCTATCCAGCGAATTCTCTATAAACAGTTGAGGGGCTTCGAGGTGAGCGAGTCCGCGTTGAGACTATCTGCCCTCTCCCTCTACATTTCCGCAATCGAGGTAAATGCCACACAGCGGCCTCCAAAGGCACTTAAGTTTCCTCATCCCTTGCGAGGCAAGGTACTGTTCAACTTTGGTCAGCATGAGAACGATAAGGTACGAGGCTTCGTTCTGGGCAGCCTTGGCTCCAGCGTGCCTGCTTCATTCAACAGTTCATTCGACATTGTTGTGACAAACCCACCATGGACGCGATTGCGCGCGACATCCGAAGACGAAACGCTCAAAGCAGAAGAGAAGAAGCGCCTCGATGCGTTGAACACCGACTTTACGAACCTCACGCGTCGGGCGCTCACAAACCGCGGGCGCTCTGACCTCGCTAGTAATTATACAAACCCGGATTACAATCCCGATTTGCCCTTTCTGTGGCGCGCCACGGAGTGGGCCAAGCCCGACGGACTTATCGCGATGGCATTGCCTGGCCGAATCATCCTGAAGCAGAGCGCGAAAGGCAAGGCAGCCCGCAACGCAATCTTGCGGGGACTTGCGGTTACAGGAATTCTAAACGGCTCCCATTTGGAGAAGACTCCTGTTTGGCCCAAGATGGACCTTCCATTCCTTCTGCTCTTTGCCAGGAACTCCGTCCCGAAACTGGACCACCACTTTCATTTTGTCACGCCGATACGCGAGAATCGGCTCAGCAGCCGGGGACTCTTCCGACTGGACTACAAGGCAGCGGAAACCGTTGCTGCTAGCGCGGTTATTGAAAAGCCATGGCTCCTGAAGGCCTTGGCAGTGGGCACGGTGCTGGACGTCGAGGTGACCGACCGCCTTCCTAAGGAATCGGTCTCAGGCCGACTTTTGGGAGAGGAATGACCTAAGCTCACACGAAGGCTACAATCTGTCTCCTGCGTTATCACAGCGCCCTCCAGCGGATCACTTGCTCGAGTTACCAGATTTTCAATTTCCAGAGAGAGGATTCTTCAATTGAATTCGAACCGTTTACGCACTGTGGTACGAGCGACATAAACGGCCGCAGACGCAGCGCACGATCCAACCAGCGCCCGACTTTATGTACCCCCCGCCGCTCGTGATCGTTCCACAGACGCCGGGCGAATCACGTGAAAGGGCCTAAAGCTTTCCTTTCAAAACGCGAAATTGCAGTCGCGTTCTCGAAAAGCAATTACGGCTTTTCAGCCGCTAAATGGAAAAGGCGGCTTGGAGTTCGTCGCGGCTACGCTCTATCTGGCAGTTCATAGCCGCTTGTATCAGCACTTTTGTTTGATGACAAGTTCGCGCCAGGGAGCGAGTTTTCGAACTATCTTAAAAGGGAGACTTGGATGACTTTCCGTTTCCCGACCCGGCAAGTTGGGCGCTGCCGACAAAGCACGCTTGATCGCCCTGGCCGAAGCCTTGGAGAAGGAAGAAACAAAACCCTGGAATGAAATTGACGAATTGATTTTCAGGCTCTATGGACTCGATGAGCACGACGCACGCGTCGTGATAGACACCGTTGAGGTTTGTGGGCCTTATCAATCAGTGCGCCAACGAGCGGAGCAGCCCGTCCAGCCCGACGAAATCGGAGTCTTCTGTCGGTATTTACAAGACACGCTTCAGCCCCTTTTTGAAATAACAGGACAGCAGGTTGTCGTGAAGCCTGTTCAGCAAGACGTCCGTGAGTGGTTGCCATCCTGGCAATTCGTGTCCATCACACTGGTGGGAGACGAATTGCTGGGCATGCAGATGCTGCTAGCGCGCATTATGGCGGAAGCAACAAAAACGGAGAGCCAGCCGGATCACTGTTCGGGTACCCGATGGAGGGCTCGTCCTGGGAATCATGAACGCGCACAGGTTCTGGACGCGCAGCCGGGCCGACTGTGCAGCTTGCATATTGAGCAACATCATATGGATGCTTTTCCGATAGAGAAGCGATGACTATGCCGGGTTTCTTTGTTGCAGATCCAGACTACCAACTCCCTCATCCGCACATTCCACTGCGACTGATTCTTGTAATGCATTTGGCAGTGACAAGGGCTTTTGAGTTACTCCGCTCACATCCGCCGGTTGGGCTATTGCTGTCTACCGCCAAAGAGGACGAAATCACGTTAGAATTGTATCGAATCTTGGAGGATCGATTTCTAGGAGCGGCGGTTATCGGCGGGTTTGACCGTCGAAGATTTAGAAATCTGGTCCGAGCACCCGAAGTTCCAAATTATGATGGTTCACATCCCGCCAAAGGGCTGACTTAGTGGCCTTTCTTTTGAAGCGTGATCACCTCTGTGTACGATCCTCTCAAGACGCTCTGTTCGCTGAGTGCAAGCCGGTAGATAGTGCGCATCCGATCGCGAAACATTACTGCGAAGGCGGAATCCAGCGTTTCGTCGATGGAGAATATGGGTGGGCGATGCAGGAGGGCATGATGATCGGGTATGTCCGAGGATCTCGCACGATAGATACCCACCTCGCACCAGTTTTGGCCTCTCGAAAACCAGCTGGGCCGCCCTCGGCACTCCGCGTGCACCGGAACTCGTATCCTCCGGCTCTTTAGCAGTGGTGAGCCGCTTCAGTTCACATTCCACCAGCGGTTGTTCACGTGGCCGGGCGGCCACGGGAAAGCGTGCTGGGATACAAATCTCCCACTCCTGGCATCCCTGCACTTGACGAGCCACGCACTCTAATTAAGGTTTGGACTGTTCCGATTTGTGGTGGGGCATGGCGTCCCGCCCTTGGGAAGAGGACCCAACTGCAAGTGAGTTCTCCGATACGGGCTCCAAAACGCGTTTATAGCTGGGAGCGTCTTCCAGATGATGTCTTGATCCTATGGTGAGTGCCGATTCGGGGCCACGCCCGGGAAGTCGACATCGCGCCTGGAGCGGGTCCGACCGGGGGGTTGGATCAATTCGGCGGATCGAGCTGAGCAGGCAGATTGCGGATTGCGCAGTCACGCTCGGTCAAGTTCCTCCATCGAGAACGAAGGCGGCTCTTCAGGAGTGCCATCCCAGTCCCGGAGGTCGAACCGCCCGCCGCACGCCAAGCAGACGATGAATTCTTCGTTGAATGTTTCGTACGGCCCGCAATCCAGGCCATGCGTTTCAACTGAAGTAACAAACCGGAAGTCTCCGGCCGGCGAGCCACAATCTGGACAGGCCATTTCTATTTCTCCTTTGATAGCAATGTCTTGCGGAAAAGGCGGTGGCGGAGATGCAGCAGAGTCCGAATCGGAGCCGTCCCTTTTTGGCGCAAATCCGAAGTTCACCTTAGACTGAGCCAGTGATGAAACCGACCAACCATCTTTGCCCGCAGTGTGGATTCAGGCTCGATCCCGACAACCCTTCTGAGCCGGTTTGCCCGGCGTGTGGCGCCGATCCACACGACGGACACCGGCCTTTGCAGGATCTTTGCTTGGCCGTGGTACTTGAGGACGCCGCGTCTGCGGAAACACTCCACACCGCAAACGAGATCCTGGGTGCGGATGCTTTCGGAGAGCCGGATGTCGCATACACTCCGGATCCGGAACTCGATTTCGCAATTGATGACGCCGAGGGTCTCTTGAAGGCCCTAACTGATGGGCCGGTCCTGGTCGCCGGGAACAGCCTCGTGAACTGAAGGTCAGACGATGACGGAAGGAACTCAGCAACTAGGCCGTCTGATCAATCTCTGCCGCCGCGCCGAATCCGGGCAGTCCGGGTTGAGGGTCAAACGGCTCGATGCGTGACAGACGCCGGCGACATTATGGTTCCAATAGTCCCCGCGAGCTTTCTGCGGTCTGGCGATGACATCCGCCCGGGCACGATCGGATCGCCGAGTGAGGAGTATCTGGCCGTCCAGAACGCCCTACGCCGGAAATCGCGCCAGCTCTACTTTGGCCGCATAGGCTATGTCACGCAGCCCAAACCCGACCGGCGCGGCGAGCTCTTCGTGCGGGCTGAGGTCCTGGAGAGCCGTCTCGGTGTCGCTTCCCTGCATATCCCTAATGGCGCGGTTCGGAGCTATTTCTATTCCGCGGATCGCGGGCAGGACGAGACCAACCAGCCCACCCTGTACGCGGTCTTGCGCACGCTTCCAAGCGCCACCCCTGGCGATCTGCGATTGTCCTACCGCATGCGCCGCGTCGAACTCGAGTCGGATGACGCAGCCAAGACGGAGCTGCAGAGAGCAGAACGCGCGTTCAATTTGCTCGCGCATCCGGAGCTTCGTTCCTGCTATGACGCCTTGCTGATCAATCCCGACGCTCCGGCGCTGTTTCCTTACGGTGGTTTCGGGCAATGCGTCGTATCGGGGGAACTCGCGGAGGGCGGTGAGACGTTCTTCGTCCGCCGAATCCTGTCCTATCTGCCGGACCAACGGCAGAGGACGTTTCGCGCGCCGCTGCGCCGCATCGACTTCTTAGACACGCGCGCCATCTATCAAGACAGCCGCCGCAAAGCAGAAGTCCACCTCGACCCTATCGTGCTTCCCTTGTCGTGGGATCCGACATGGAATCAATGGAAGCATCTGGTGGGCGCGAAGACCGGCATCAGCGGAACCTTCGTCGCCGCTGGGAGGTACCGCCTCATTGCCGGTGAATGGCAACTCGTCAGATGGGAAACGGCTCTACCCAGCCGACTCAGTCTGTGCCTTCCCACTGATGCCCAAGTCGCCCTTTCCGCGGCGAAGCGCGCATATCAGCGCTTTGGCGACCACTATGACGAGATTCAACGAGTCCGTCTTCGCCTCGAACGCGAACCGCTGGACGAGCAGGCGCTATCGGCTCTCTGCCGGCAACTTGGGATACCGGCGGATTTCGATGTCATGCAATTCTGCTGGAAGCCGGACTACGACCCCTACTATTACCAGCAACTCAAGAAGCGGAGCCAGAATGTCTTCCTTTTCCGCGGGGAATACGTATTTCAGATGGCGCGCGCAATCGTGGCTGAAATCCCCCAACTGGGGCATGCGACCTACGTCTTCGCGAAACCGGCCGACGTCCGCGAATTCGTTCGCGCGTACGCCTCTACCTGCAGAGACGACATCCGTCGCAACCGCGGGAATGTCGCCGAACACCTCGGCTTCGTGGGACGCGTCATGCACGGCCGTAGCCCACGTACATGGTTACGCGAACTTCGGTCAAGGGTCGGCGACACGGTAGACTATGCTCTCTCTATTGCTTGATTATGCGAAAGCAGCCTTACATTACCGCATCCGAGATTGGGACATACTGCTTCTGCAAGAGGGCCTGGCATCTTGGAAGAATCGGCATCCCCTCTGCATCAGTCGGAGCGCGCCGAGCCGGATCTGCCTGGCATGAGGAGCATGCTTCCCGCGTTACCACCACCAGAAGGTCGCGACGTATGGCTCAAGCCTTCGGCCTTGCGTTTCTCGTGCTCGTCCTGCTGCTGATTCTCACCTGGGTGCGTTGGCGGTGACGCTTCTCCTGGTCTCCTTGGCTGTGGTGGCACTCGTAGGCTGGCTCCACTTTCGTCGTCAGCAGACAGGCCTCCCTCCCGGCACGGTTGTTTATGCCGACGCTGGCAGTCGCCACCGCGGACAGCCGCTGGTCTCCCACCGGCATCGCCTCGCCGGGCGCCCAGACTACTTGGTCAACACCGGTCATGGTGTCATTCCTGTTGAGCTGAAGTCTGCGCGTTGCCCGCTGTCGGGTCCCCGCGACGGAGACGTCGCTCAGGTCCTGGCCTACTGCGTCCTGGTCGAAGACGTACTGGCCGTTCGTGTGCCGCATGCGATCATCCAATACTCCGACGCTCAGCACACAGTTACATATGGGCCGGCCGAGCGAGAAGACCTCCTCGCTCTGCTCGCGGACATGCGAGAGTCCCGCCGCTATTCCGATCTCCACCGAAGCCACTCGAACCGCGCCCGCTGCAAGGCTTGCGGCTACAGAGCGACGTGCGGCGAAGCTCTGTAGCCAGGGCGGTTTTGGTGCCTCACGTTCTGCACGATGGCGGCAGGCTCGGCCGGTCTGCCGCCACTCCGCTTCGCCTCAGAACTTCCGCGCAAACCGCTCTTCCAGGAATCCGCCCAGTTTCGCCGTTGCCTTGAACTGCGGGATCGGGTCGAGCTCCTTGAAAGCAGACGTGAACGCGTTGGACAGACTCCACAATGTCCGCGCCCGGAACTCTTCATATTGCGGCTCGAAGTAGAAGTCGTGCACCCGCCGAGCCAGGTGCTTGGGAACGTCGAGTTCGCTTTCGATGAACGCCTCGTAGACGATCATCTTCGCTGAGACGTTGCTCAGCTCGGTTCCCTGCCACGACTCCACTTGCTTCTGCATCGGGGCGAAGTTGCGCTGCATGCGATCGACGCCGACAGAGATGGAATCGAGCAGGTTCAGCGACTTCGAGTGCTTCGCGAGGACCGGCGTAAAGTCCCCGCTGAACGCCATGTTCGAACAAACGAACACCCGGTAGCCGACCGTCATCGCGAGCCTCATGCTCTTATCGTGACTGTTGCGAACGCCAATAGAGAAGCGGCAGCCATGCATCTCGGTTGCGAGATCCAGGACTCCGAACAGCTTCATTCCGTCCGGGGAGACCGCATACTCATCGTGCACGACTCCGATGTGGCGGAAGCCTAACGTTTCGACAAGCGCGCCGACCACCTCGTGATGGGGAACGGGCCGGTGCGTATCGGTAGCCAATGGTGTGGGGACCAGGGCGAGTTCTTCACGAGAGATCGTTCTTCCCTGATACCCGATAAGGGTGCTGCTTTCTGACATGTTGATTGCTCCTTCTTGAGTGGGTTTCAAATCGTATTCGTTTGAACTCCGCGGGGGGCGTCAATTGGCACGTCGGGCCAATTAACCTTGCTCGTGCCACCAAGGCGAGCCGACTCCCCTGCCGACGGATTTCTGCGCCTCATCGTTCAGAGATACTTTCCGGCGGATTGCTCCTGACGCGTTTGAGGGAGGTGGGCCCATGCAGTGGCGGAGTTGGTTCCGACTATTGCCTGGGATGGATTGGTACTCTCGGATTCGCTCTGGCGGCGGCGTCCAACGGAGCCGAGAGTGGAATTTCTTGGCCGGGCGCTTGACCCACAGGGTCGGTCCGTGGCGGGTGCCACCGTCCGACTGCAACTCGGGGCGTCGAGCGCACCGCCGACTCGGACGACCAAGGCCAGTTCTGCCTAGCCTTTGTTGCCCCCGGACCGATTGACGGTGGAGGCAAATGGGTTTCAGCCGAGCAGCCAAGATGTCACAATTCCTGCCGACGCAGTCGTAAAACTAGACGTGACGCTGTCCGGGCTATCCCGCTGACAAGTCGTTGCAGGTGTTATGTTCAGGTGCGCCGCTGTCGCGGACCCTGCGGTGACCATTGGCGGCACCGCCGTCAACGTGCTCTGGCCTGAAAGTGAGACCCCGTACTAATGGCCGCTTGCCTACTTGTTGACCTGTAGCCTTCGCAGCAACTTCGGGACCCTTCGCCGCTGTTTCTTAGCTGCTTGCGCTGACGTCGCTCAGGCTTTTTTCGCCGCCGATTTCGTCACTCCGGCCCTTTTCGCCCCGTCGGCTGTCGTCTTCGCTCCTGCCTTCTTTTCCCGCCATCGCTTCTTCAGAGCAGCGACGATTGCGGCCCTTCCAGCGGCACTCAGTTTGCGTTTCGGCTTCGAAGGTTCCGGCGTGCCTGACGTTGCCGCAGATTCAGACTCTCCTCGAATCCTTGCCCACCGTCGCTGTTGGCCTTCTCTCATTCGCTTCCTGGCTGCGGCGCTCATCTTTCGACGGCTCCCACTCGGAGCTTTTTGCATGCCAACCGACTCAACGCGGCCAACTGGTAGCATCGCCCGAAGTTCGGCAATCTGCGCGTCGATCCGGGTCTTCTGAGACTCGAAGCCAGCAATGGCGGCGATGATGATTTCGTTCGTGAGTTTGGGTGCAGGCATCAGAATCAGTATGTCACTCTCCACTATTGGCTGCCATTCCGCTCGAACGCCGGGTTCCCAAAGCGCAGGTCAAATCCGTATCCAGATCCCCTTTTTCCGTTCCTCCGACTCATGCGGTCCTGTTACCTCTTCGCATTCACAGTCAGGTGCCGCACGGCGCCCCTTTCCTATTGTTGGCTATCTGTTTGTGGCTTGTGTGGCTTTACCTCAGACACCCAGGCGCCTACTCGATTGTAGAGGTGCACTGAAAGTGGAACCGCCGCCAGCGCGCCAACAAAAGTACTCAACGCGTTCGCTTTCAATCCCTGCGAAAGCAGGACGCAATATAGGATGAACAGGCAAAGCACCAAGGCTGCGTTGCGAATTCGTCTCACGTGATCCTCCATTCCGGGCGATCTTCTCAACTGGACTGCGCCGTGGCTAATTCCTTGTCCGCGGCAGGTCCGTCTCCCTGAACGGTATCGGAGCCAACGCCACCTTTTGGCGCAATTAAGAAGTGCGAATGTCCGCACGGCCCACAATTTGACCCAAGGGTTGCGGCCTGAACCACGTCCACAAAAACAGCCGGCCACTGCCTGGGCTCCCCCGCTCGACTGAAGAACTCGGGCGCGATTCGCCCGGCAAGCCCCCGGTCCTTTTCGACTAGATCCACGGGAAGTTGTCCCTGCCAGCCGCGAAACACCACCCGCGTCGAAATCGTGGGTCGCGAGCCTTCCTTGACCGTGTGGACTTGATGCCGTGCAATCAGCAATTCGTACGTATGTTCAATCCGGAACATCTCTACGCTGACAAGTGCGGGAGCGATCACGATCGCGTGCTCGGCATTCGGCGTAACCGAATCCGGTCGCAGAAACCACGGCAGGCGTTGTCCCTGTTCGCCACAGAATGTGACATACCGGCCGATCTGTTTGGTGGCGCCGCCGGATTCACGGCCGCGGAGAACGTACCGCTTGCTGGCGCGCTGGAACTCCAAGCTGATTTCCGGAGTGCAGTAAATCCCCGCTTCCCGCAGTCGCCTAATTGCGGCCGCCGGGAGCGTCAATCGAAGTGGGGAAGGAGCGTTCTTCCTGACGCTCATGCGTACCTCCTCTCCTTAATTGGACGCCCGAGCGCTTCCCGGATCATCTCCTTCGTGCACCCCGCCCAGCAGATGTACTTCCGAGGCTCTTCAACGCAAATCGCGAGGTTGTCGCCGCTCTGATCATGATTGCTGGTCGCACAGGATGGACACCTTGCCACGAAATTGCGCCCGACCTGCCGCTTCACTGTCACGTAATCCAGAATGCGGAACTCCGTCGGTGTTGACGTGAAGTAGCGTGCGGGCATCTCGGGTCGCTTCGCGTGCTGCGCGAATTCCGGAGGGATCGCCTTCCCGTCAATGAAGCCCTGCAATTCCGTCTCGGTTACTTTTCTGATGCGCCTCAAGTACGCGAGTTGGTCGCCCAGAGTGTAGTCCGCATTGTAAAACCAGAACCGCCAACCCCGGCCGTCTTTCGCGCCACGGTGAACGCCGAGCGGCGCGCGGATGGCATTGCCGAACTCCTGTGCGCCGATCTCATCCTGACGCGGGAAGATCTCAATTCCTTCCGGCAGGCCGGCGCCCTTGATCGGAAGACCGAGTCTCAAGGCTGTGTGGTAGATGTAAACCCGGCAATCCCGGGCAAGCGCCGGCGTCGCAAAGAAGATCCAGAGGTGCCCGCCCCGGTTCGATTTCTCGAGTGCCGGCTCCACGCCGTCCTGGGTGAGTTCGTATTGCAGCTTCAACAAGTCCTCGATCGAATTCCTGTAGTCCGCGTCGATAGCCACCCATTTCGAACGTTGCGTCTTTGGATTGATCGAGTACATCCCCAATGTGATTTCTCCAGCCAGGTGGCGCCTGAGGGTTTCCAACGTGAGGGCGGGCGGCGGTCCACCATCCCGCCCTTTCGGCCGGTAGTAGTAATGGCGACCTGTCTCCGGGTGTGGCTTCATGGATTGCAGCGTGTACGCCAGCCGATTCACGAACAAAGAGCGGAATTCGGCCGCCATCTCGGACGTCGTGGTTCGCGAGTGCTCCGTTTTTGTGCTCACCAGTTCTGTATACGGCATCGGCTGCAGTCCTCCAAAAACGATCGCGTTCATGCTCTCAGCGGCTGTGGATCCCGAGCCAGTCCTGCCAAGTCGAATGTCTGGGCGAGCACCTCAAACTCGTCCTCGCGGAACCCACCGTACCGGCCTTCGACAGGGAGAGAGAGCGAGTAAAACTGTCCCCGACCCCGGTCGTAGATATAGAAACAACCCGACTCCGGATCGTCCGGAACCATCAGAAGGAGCAGAGCCCCCTTTGCGAAGTCCAACCACCGGGCAATTCGCGCCTCGGTTCGTGCCGCGAAACCCACAATGGCTCGATCCTCATCCAGCCGTTCCAACCCAAAATCCTGCAGGCGCAGGACGTCTTCGATCCTTACGTTGTCCATTTCTGGACCTCCTTTCGTTTGAGTGTGTTTGACTTCGTGGCAGGCCCACGTGCGATTGCCGGATACCCGCCGTCCGCCATCCTTATATATAGGGGTCGTGCGGACGCTCCGACGGCTACGCGACTCGTTGAAGAATCTGCGTCGCCGCTCGGATTGCCGGTACCGCATTTGGCGTCAGCCTCTGCAGGTCGGTAAATCGAAAAGCTCCTTTCGCTGCACGGTCGATGACTTCGGCCAACTTCAGTCCCTTCAGCCGCGCGACCCGTTGTGCCTCCCGCAGCAACTTTCCTCGCGCCTCTCCGAGGCTCTTCATTTCCCGTGGTGCGAAACTCTGAGCGGACGGCCCCGGTCCGCCAGTGCCCTGGCCATCGCCGGTTGCCTGACCGGTCCCATCTCGGTCCTGCCGCATCGGTGTAGCGCCAGCTTCCTTTTCCAGCGCCTCGATCAGTTGCCGCAAAGCGGCCCGATCAGGGATGTCGTCCAGGGAATCGCCGGGGAAGTTCAAAGTCCGGCAGACCTCGGAACACTTAGCCTGGCCAACGACTGCCGTGGCCGCGCGTAGACGCTCGATGCCTCGCACTGTGTCTTCCAGTTTCGCTGCGAGCGTCGCCAACACGCCGCTGTCGTGAACACCCTCCGCAGTCTCCCCACCTACGATCGCGATCGTCAACGAGCGAGCAAGACTGAACCCTACCTGGCCGGACAGATTCCTGACGCGTTGGCGTATCGTCGCGACGTCCAGCGATCCACCCTCGGTCGGCTGGCGGCCCGAGCCTTTTGGGTTTGTAGCATCGCCTGGTGTGCGCCCGTTCGAATTCCGTTTCGGGAGTGCCCACTCCGGCAATTTCGGTCTGGACAGGGGCTGCTTCTTTTCATCCAGGTCCACCCAACTGCCGGCGAGGTCATACAGGTATCGCCCGAGTCCGAAGCAGGCGCATGCCCGTTTGAATGCCTGCGCTTCCGCCGCCGTCGCAGCGTTTTCGTTGTCTGCCCACTCCTCGCCAAGACCGCTATGCGCGCCCAACCCTTCGATCATCAGCTTGCAGGCGACGACGACTTTCCCTGAGATGCGCGCACCAGAGTTTCCGCGCTCCATTCGCTCGAAATTCTGAATCACCTGGATTGAATACTCGCGCGTCCATCCGCGAACGGTGAATAGCGCATTCAACCGATCCGTGTACGCGCGTGGATCTGCGTAGGCGATTACCTGGCCACGACGCCTATCGGAGGTCGTGTTCGTGACCCGCCACTTGATCTCCCGCGGGTCGAACGGCTCTTCGAGAGCAGCGACAAGGTGAACCAACTGCTCTTCGCTGTATCTGGAAGCCGAAGTGTGTGATTGCGGTTGAGCGGGGGGCGCCGCGATGGCGGTCTCCGCAGTTGCTGTGGTCGTTTCCATCTCGTCTCCTTTCGTTGTCTCCAAGCCCAGTCGGTCGGTCTAGACTGACTTTCCCTTGTCTTCGACTCGACTCGCGCTGTGTTGTACGCAGTGATGGATCAATTGAATTCGAACTTTGGATCTTCGAGCTGCAACGGACTCTCCCGCCGCTTACCTCGGAGTGGTTTTATAAGCCGACCAAACCGACATGGCGGAACGAGCCGACCATCGAGATCAGTAGGCTTGCTCGATGTCGCGACTGACCGTCCGGCGACGGATCCTGGCAATCTTTACCAAAGCCACTTCGACCGCGAGTGAAACTGCCGCCGATTTCAAAACGAGATCAGGCTCGGTGGTCTCCATTCACCACAGGGGGCTGGCGCGACCGTTGTTGTGCCGCCCACGCCAAGCAGATTAACAAGCAGGGCGTGTCACGATGTCAGGCCGGTTTCATTGGTGCCTTCGGAATGGTTGCTAGCGGACTGCGCCCGTTTCAACTTCCGTATTGCCAAAAATAACCGGTCCAAATCTGCTTGCACCTTTCATGAGCGTAAGCGCCTTAATAATCAAGCAGTTTGGCCGGTTATTTTGAGCTTAACTGGTCCAATCTGTGCACGCGCACTTAAGTTGCAGATTCCGGAACGAGTTAGCGTTGCGCGGGCATCATGATTGGCCAGTTAAGCGCGTGATCCGCCCGAAAGCTAGGCGAGTCCACACTGGTTGACGATCTGCTGGCGCGGGGATACGGACCGGATACGTCCCTTACGCTGATTGGAGCATAACACCTGCTGTAAAGAGTCGGTGTCAGGCTCTCGCTCCCTATCTCAAGAGTTCAGTGCTCGTGTTCACGCAGCACCGCGAGCACCTCGGCGCGCTTCATCTTCTCGGCCCACGCGCGCGGTCGGGCCCACGGCTCGGCGTCGGCTTCAATCGCATCCGCGCCTCGACTCAGATACAGCTTCACCAGTTCGACGCAACCCCAGCGACACGCCCAACCGAGTGGAGTGCTCTTGAGCAGATCGTCACGCGCATCGAGTTTCGCGCCGGCATCCAGGAGCATGGTCGCTGGCCCTGTGCGGTCTTCGGAACTGCACCAGTCAGCCGCCACATCGTGCAGAATAGTTCGGCCGAATGGTCCGCGGACGTTGGGATCGCACCGATCCAGCACTGCGCGCAGGCAGGCCAGATTACCCCGGGCATTTGATAGCTGTCCAAACCACCACGGATCGCGGCGCGCGCGATCAATCCGCTCCAGTGCCATCTGCAGAATCTGCGGTTTGCCTGCACCATGTATCAGAAGCACTTCCGCGAGAGGCATCGCCGCCGCCCAATCCGGGATGATTCCCGGCCTGAGCCGCCCTGCCGCTTCATCGTTGAGCATCTGACGCGCCTTCTCCGCCAGACCGAGATCCCCCACGCACTCGGCATCGAGGTACGCTCCGTGACTTTCCAGCAGGTCGATCATCGCCTGATCCTTTTGGCCATACGCGGCGTACACCGGCGTGCCGCTGGCCCAGATATGCGCGTTTGGATCCGCGCCGCGCGCGAGCAGCAACTTCGCCATTTCCGGTTTGCCGAATTCCGCGCAGTGACGCAGTGGCTGGCCCCACGTGTACTCCGGCGGTTCCAGGTCCACTCGACGGCGTTCGTCCGGATCGAAACCCAGGTCCAGCAGCAATTCCAGCATTTCCCGCCGGTCGTATCTCACCGCGAGTGAAAGCAGCCCCTCGTCGCCGTATATCGGCTGACCCAGAGTTCCTTCGGCATGCCGCGCTCGCAACCATTCTGCATTTCCGGTGGTGAGCGCCCAGCGGGCGGTTCGCTCCGCCCCGCGCGCCAGCAGAAGCTCCGTCATGGCGGCAACCTGTTCCGCCGTGCCGAAACTCCTGGCGCAACCAACCACATCCAGCGGGGTATTGCCAATCCGATTAAGCGCGTTGGCATCGGCGCCGCGATCCAGCAGCCAGGCCGCCATCGGTTGCAGCAGAAACGCCGCCGCCTTATGCAGCGGAGTAACGCCGTTCCGGTGATCGGCCAGCCGAATCAGTTCCGGGTGTTTCTCCAGGAACTTCATGATGGTTGCCACGTCCCCGCGTTGAAAGGCTTGCGCGATCTCTGATGGCAGATCTGTATCTACGGGCTCCGGCACTCCCGTCTGGCGGCGATGCTCTTCCTCCCTGATAATGGCCGCGATTTCTTCGTACCCGCGTTCCACTGCGAGCGTCAGTGGGCCGGTGGCCTCGCGATGGGGATGAATACCTCCACGCGCATCCGCGCCATGCTGCATCAGTAGGCGTACAATCGCGGGGTTCCGCTGCAGCACGGCGTAATGCAGAACGCGATGCTCATCGGAACCGGACATGCACCTGTCGACGAGTTCGGGCCGCACCTGGAGGATCACGCGAACAGCTTCTATATCGCCGGAGCGGACCGCCTCCGCCAGGCGTCCGACGGTGACGCCATCCACGTAGCCTTTCAGCTTTGGCCAGCTTTCGAAACCGTAGGCGCGGGCAATCACGAGTTGCGCGTCGTGCAAAGCGAAATCGGAGGCGCTGGCGTCGTGGTAATGAGTGTTCACTTCAGCGACCGCATCAGGTTGGCCAGCCAGAAACCCACTGAGCAGTTCTTTAGCTTGCCGTTTGAGTTGATCGAGGTCGGGGTGCTCGCGAAGGATGCGAGTCGGTAGGGATTTGTTCACAGAGAGCTCCTTTCATCGCGCCCGGTGTCCGCTCGTTCGGGCAGAAAAGAGTTCATCCAATTGTTACTGACGACAAATGATCAGGGGACGCCGTCCTTCCCGCGGACACGGTGGCTTCCTGAGGAGCCGTAGATATCCTACCATTGAAACGGGTTCGGACTGACGGAGCGGTATTGAGCGCTCCCGGCTCATTCTGTACCGGCGAGGACAGGGTGTAGCGGAACATTTCCTTCAGGCAGGCCGATGGCCCTTGCCAACTCTCGCAGTGAATGATAAAAGGACGCTATCACTGGTAAGCGGCGTCCGCTGAGAGGCCGCCTGCACCTCTGGTCGAATCGTCGGCAAACAAGAAGTTGGACGATGCGGCTCGTCCTGTGCAGGACTACGTGGACCACCAAGGCTACGTCCGACTGACCTATCGGCTACACCACGCCGAACCACATGCGGGCACGGCGGCAGCAAGGGATCACGCGGAGCGCGACCGGAAGCTGGACGCGGAGCGGACGTAACCGTCGCCATCAAAGCCGCTTGACGACTCGCCAAGAGCCGTGCCCTAGTGCGTTGGGCATCACCATCCCCTTTGCCCACACCACACCAATCAAACCAACCAATAGTAAAACGGAAACGCTATCGAATCTGTGGATTACCGGCGGCTCGCGAAGCTCAATAGCAGGGCATCACAAGCACAATGAATGGTCAAAGGGTGTCGCCGAGCCGGCGCTGTTTCATGGTCTGGGCGCATGCCACCTCGATCGCCCCGAGTTCATGGCGTGACAGGTCGTTCGCAAACCCGATGTACACATTGCGCGTCGTTCCCCAAAAGCACTTCTTCAAGAGCGAATGGATGTGCGAATTTGCGGCGAGGTAAAGAAACCGATCGATTCGCTTCTCGCGCTCGAACAACTCACGGATTCGCAGGTATTCCGATTGCATTTTCGCGGTTCGTTCCCATTCCAGCGCGACTCTCACAGACCGGCCGTCAACTCTGCAAGGTCAGGATGGCGTCGTAGTGCTTGGCATAGCTGCTGATCGCAAGTTCGTTTTCCGAACGGATCTCCACCTCGGTCTGCCAAAGCACGAGTTGCCCGCTTCGCAACACATCCAGGTGAATCGCGTTCAGCCCCAGCGCGTGTGCAACGCCGGCGCCATCGGCGGTCACTTTCGGGCCGTTCCGCGGACCGTTGTACAGGGCACCGGCGGTTTCCAGAAAGGTCACTCCCGGACCGGCAATCGAGTACACGAATTCGGAATCGACCATCGGAAGACTATGCCGTGCCAGAAATCCATGTGCCCAGAGCCGTCTGACACGCCAGCAGAACGATGCGCGGCTCAGCTCAATGCAGGCGTGTCGCATGAACCGCCACAACTGTGTGTGGGTGATGAACTGGCTGTTCAAGACCTGACGCAGCATCGGCAAGTCTTGCTCCTGGCTGAGTGCGATTGTTCCTTTGGCGTGGCGCATGGTTCACCGCCGTCGCGAAACGCATTGCAGAATGGATCGTACAGGATTGTCACGGTCCGGCACCAAGCAGAACGTTCCGGTTGCGCCATGCACCCACCCGAACGCAGGGAATAGCAGCAGCGCCTCCTGCCGATCGTTCGCCTCGCTGAACGAGATCACTTCTGTGGCGTCGGATCTCCACACACCGCGGCGATCCATCCATCCGACCATCGCGGAGGTGATCGCCACCAGGTACCGTTCGGGGTTCGTTGCAGTTGAGGCCGGCGTCTGCAGAAATAGTTTGCGGTGTCCGTTCCATTTCGCCAGGCCATCAGTTTCAAAGACTCGATTCAGCATCCGGCCCGCATTCTCTGGCCGGAATCCCCAACATCCATTCAGCCGCACGTGACCATACAGGCAGGATCGATGGCGCACGGCGTTACCGACCAAGACACCTGACGTGTTGAAGAATGCGATCCCGCGATTCCCCGCCGCATCGTCACGATTGTTGCGGCAAGTCCAGAGGCTGCCAAAGCTGTGAATCCCAACCAGCATCACGATTCCTCAGGGCGGTTCTGCTCATCGACCGCAACCGCTTTGGCATTTCCGGATCGGGATCGCAATCGGCGATTCTCTTCCGTGAGCGTCCGATTCTCCGTTTCCAACCGGTTGATTCGCTCCGCCAGTTTCGCTTGTGCATCCACGCTCGAAGCAACTTTCGCGCGAGCATTCAGCCTTTGCTCCGCCTGTTCAATTCGCTTGGAGATGTCCGTCAGTTCCTGGGCCTTGCGATCAAGCTCTTCCTGGAGTCGCTTCACTTGCATGTCTTTGCTGTCGTTGTCAGCGGCGAGTCGTGTAATCTCGCGACGGTGGTCTTCCAGGTTGGCTGTCTCAGGTGTCGTTAGCCCAGACTCCCCCGATTCGATCAGGCGGTTGCACTTTTCGACATGCTCGTTGTACCGGCCGATGGCTTCGCTCGCACGGCGTTTGCAATAGTCGGCGTAGCGCAGCGCGTCGGCCGCGTGTTCGGCAAGTTGCCAGCGCTCGCGGACCCGATCGCTATGGACCCACGCCAGCGCGAACCAGCTGAGGATGACCAGCAGCCGTGACACTGAAGCTGAACCAGAAATACGGATTGGCACCCGCGTTGTCGAGCCATTGCCGGCGCCGCCGCTCCCAAATCTCGCCCAAGTTCACATCATGCGGATTCAGCGCGTGAACCGCCGCGTCCAGCGGTGATGTGCGGCCACCAGCGTAGCCGCCTTGGGCTGCCAAGGGAGAGTACCGTGAGGCGGGCACAGCCGCATCCCGCTCGCGACGGGTTGCCGGTTGGGTGTCACGCATTGTCGTCGGTCGTTCCGAATTCTCGGGCCTCGTTTGCGCCAGCAATGGCAATCCAGCCGCGATCAGTGCCGCGCAAATGTTAACGTACGGTCGCATCAGTTGTACCTCCGTGTCTCCTCCCGGTCTGGATTCTCCGACCCCATGGGGAGTTCGCCAGTTCCGGATTCTTGAAACGCAGATTCGCGCCACGCTCCTCAGACCGCGACTGTCGTAGCCGCGGCAGAACTTCCCACTCGAAACCTGGCAGAGCGATGTCGGGAGGCGTCCGCACGTGGAGATGCCGGTGCAACGTGCCCTCGCTGTCGTCCGTCATGAGGATCTGCATTTGGCCTTTCGGCAGGTTCTTGATCTTCTCGTCTTCGGCGCGGAATTCGCGCTCCTCTCGTTCCGTTGCGTTCGTTCCTTTTTCGAACCGCTCGAATCCAAAGAGCTGGTGCCGAATGAGGGACTGCGTGCGGCGTGTGACGGCGTGCTCAGCCGACGCGCGGATGAAGTAGCGCGCCGTTTCCTCGTCTTGCGTGCGGAGCGCGATCTTAGTGTTCGGCGCCGATGTCACATCCTCTTTGAATCCCTTGCCCACCTTCATCAGTTGCGGGAGGCTCTGCATCGAAAACAGGAACGCCGTGTTCGTTCCGCGCGCGGTATTCAGGATCTGGCTGAAGTTCTGATACCCGAACGGCGCGAACTCATCCATGACAATCGAGAACAGTGGCCGGTTCACGCGCTTGCGCTCCTCCTCGCTCTCGTACCGCTTCCCAACAACCAACTGGATGTTCTGCAGCAGCATCTTCCCCAATGCGCGCACGGGTTCGGTGTTCTTGTTGACGTTCAGCGTCACGAACAGAATCAGTTCCTGCTCGATGACGTCGTTGATCGAAAGCAGGTCGTCGTAAGGTCCGGTGATGATCGAAAGCGCGTCGTCGAGGAACGTCATGCACTCGTTGAGCAGGCCCTGGATCTTCGGCACGCGCTCGCGGTCCTCGAACGACTGCATCAGGTTGCGCACGGACATTTCGAAATTCAGCCGCCGTTGCATGCTGACCGAAGTGTCGGTCCGGAGGTGTTGACGCGCCTTGTCGATCTGCTCCCGCAGGACCTCCTGGTCCAGAACCGCCACGATGACGTCATAGAAGTTGAATCGCAGACCGGTGTAGTGCAGAATGCGGACGATGTCGGCCAGGTAGTTCAACTGGTGCTTGCTGAAGAACTCGTCGTGCAGGTTGAACGAACCGAACACCATGTTCACCTGGGCCATGTAATCGTCGTCCTCCGTGTAGAAGGGGTTGTAGAGGCTGGACAGTTCCGGTCGCGCGGGGTTGATGAGCCGCAGGTCATCAAGGCGGCCGGCTCGGTGAATGTGGGGCAGCAGTTCCTGGAAGAATTCCAGGTCGCCTTTGCCATCGAAGATCACCATCGGGATTCGGTGCCGGTCTTCTGGTGGCCCAACCCGGCGCATCAAGTCTTGGACGATGATGTTCTTCAGCAGCGTCGTTTTTCCGCTGCCCGGTCATGCCGAGCACGATACCCTGCATCACACGCACTCGATCCGGCCACAGCCACGGATCACCGTGGATGTCGTAGCCGAGCACCACCGAGCTCTCCGCCCAGGCCTTGTCAACCAGCTTTTGGTCGCGCGCCGCAGCCATGACGAGCGGCGGTTGCACTCGACGTTGTTCCCGCCGGGATCTGCGGGTAACGTGAAGTGCGACTCCGGCGACAAGGATCGCGACAACGCTCAAAAGGTAGGCGGCGAGTTCTACGGCCTGGCGGTTCGTGAAATGGTAAACCTTGATCAGAAGCAACCAATAGGCAACGCAGATGACGCACGCGCCGATTGCGATCAGGAATGCTGGGGTCTCTGACAGCGGTGCCCGCGCGGGTTGCCGCTCCGTACCAGTTTGATTGTCCATGGGGTCTCCCGAACGGATGGGTCCAGTCTTAGGTCTGGAATAGTTGAACGAGCAACATGTCAGCACCGGCGATTACCGCAAAGGCAGCGGCAGTCTTCAGACAGCGCAGGATGGCCGTCCGCGTCTCTGGCGCCGCTGGCGTACCGGTGCCGGCACGAAGAAACGCAAATGCGTAACAGGATGACCACACAATGAGGCCGCCCAGGACGGTCAGCAGCAGCGTCACCTCGGCGCGCGGGTGGTCGTACCAGGGCGGTAGATCCAGGAACCCGACAGGATTTCCGCTCTTGGGAAGGGCGGGCAACCGCTCCAGCCACGCGATATACCCAGCCTCAATCAGGATCAGGGCGGCTATGCAGCCCCAAAGGCCGATGTCCTCTCCTTGCTGGAGCAACCGATTCAAGCGAGATTCCGTTCGAGGTTCCATACAAATCGTTACCTCGCAGCCGCGGTGATGTTGAAGTAGAACGCCAACCCGAGTACTGCGAAGATCAGCGCGGCGAGTATGACGGCGCCCTGTTTCGGCCGGCGGCGGGCATTCGGGTTAAATGGATTCGGCGGCTCCAAGACCACATTGGCGAGACGTTTCAACACTCCAGCGTCGGGACTTTGCGCGAAGCGCTGACGAATGGCCTCACTGATGGTCGCCGCGGCCGCTGTGTGATCGAGCAGAAGTGTCTCCGGCGGAATGTCGGGGACCCCGCTGAGAGGCTGCCGCCGCAGAATGGCCTCGGCCGTAATCTGCTGTTCGCGTTCCATGGCGTCACAGAACCAATACTGCGGTGACTTCTCCTGCCGCGTCGGGTGGGAACTCAAACTTCAAAACAGTAGGGGTTTTCGGCCCAGTCGGCAGTTCGAGCGCGACCATGCCCCATGCATTGCCACCCGGCGGAACTGCGCTCGCGCGAACCTGTGCGCTTACGACTTTGACGGATGCCTGTCCGTCGCTCTTGATCCTAAGGGCATCGCCAACCAGTTGGCACTTCGTGAGCGCGTATAGTGAACTCGGGCTCCGCGGGGAACGAAGGCTGAACACGTCAGGTGTTCCCGGCCGATAGATGGACTGGCCCTGGTTCTGAATCGAATAACGGACATAAACCCGATCATTCATCCGGTATACGTCCTTCAGAATGACCTCTACCCGCGCGTGGCTTTTGGTTTCGCCCGTGAGACGCACAGGTGTGCTGGCGAAGAGCATATCGGAGGCGAGCTTGGCCTCCCGTGCCGCCTGCGGATCTTCCGCCGGTTTTTCGGGGACAACGACCTTCGCCTCGTGCGGTATCGGCTCCTGGTCGATCGCAAACTGCATGTCCTGGACGGATTGCGCGGGCACCAACTCATAGCTCTGGCGGCCGGAGGCCGTCCAGATAAAGAGGTTGGTCGTGGCGCCGGGGTCGAGGGGCTGGACGAAGACCTTATTCTCGCGCCATTCGATTTTGTATGAAGAACTTCCGGCAGCCACCTCTACCACCGGCTCAGCCAGTTCGATGACGCTCAGGTGATTCAGGGCTGTGGATACCCTCACGACCTTCTGTGAGTCGGCCTTTTGGGTATCGATTCTCTGCGCGTCGGCCGCCAACGATACGGCGATAGTAAAAACAAGGGCTTTCCGCATGCCCAAGTTTCCGCCGATTACGGCATCGTGCCAAAAAACGCCGGTGTGTCTGACGGAGGCTTCGTCTGTCTCGGAGCACCAAGGCGATTTCGGCAGGTGATCTATTTGGACGTGGGTACTCGCACGTGCGGATGGAAGCCAAACGGTGAGCGCTCGAAGGATAGCCGCTTGCCAGAACGCAACCGACGAGAAGCAGAAGGAGGACGCCGAGCGGCGGGAGCAGGAGGTGGTTTCGCTCACGGTGGCTGTTCAGTGACCAGCGACTGGCAACGCACTTACGGACGATCTAGCGGACCGATCAACAAAACTTGCCCACCGTAGACTGAATTTGCAGATTGCGGTCAAGAGGGAACAGCCCACCTTCGCAGCACCTTGCTTCGTCGACACATCGACGCGGGGCGTTGCGTCTTCACATCGGGGCGCGAGTCTCGTTGTGTACTAGCAGTTGTTGCAGTCAGCGTAGCTGGATGTCGAACTGGCCCTTGCCCCTGAAGTGATCAAGTCCTCTGGAAGGACCTCTTCGGGTTCGTGCTGATAAAAAACGGCATCGCTGCTGGATTTCGTTTCGATTTCCGTTGATTTTTCCATTTCGCTTCTCCTTCGGATGCTTCAGACGGATGGATTAGGGTGATTATTCCAAATCGGGTGCTCGATATCAAGGGCCACTCCCACTCCCACTTGGCATCTCTCTACTTTCCAGTGATCGGCGGGTTCCATCAGATGTCAAAGATCAGTGCGCAGGGCAGGCGACCAGAAGTGTCATAGAGCCGCAGAATCTCGTATCCAATTCCGGAGAGACCGTTGAAGAAACTGGGGGTGAACATCGAATTGGCTGGACCGGTGTTTGAGTAGAAACCACCCGCCTCTGCATCAGAGCGGGCGATGACCGCGGACGCCCGCTGGCGCGCCGCATTGACCCAATCGGCACGTGAAAGACGTTGGCCTGTTTCCAACAGGACGTCCACCTTTCCCATTTCCCCGCAGCAGAGATGATCGACCGGACCAACGGAGTTGTTTTGAAGCCATTTTGCGGCCGTTTCGATTTCTTCTTGTATGCGACCGCCTTCGTCGTAGTGTAAGCAACCAAGTCGCGCGAGTCCGATCCCCGGGGCACCATGACACCACGATCCGACTGAGGGTGGCTTCCCCTGTCCGCGGAGGTCGAGCCAATTGTCTGCCACGGGCAGGAAGATCGACCGTTCATAATCTATGGCACTACGTGCGGCTTGCAGGTACTTGGAGACACCGGTGGCGCTGAAGGCGCGGACTAGGGCAAGTGCGATTCCGGCGGCGCCATGGGATAGCCCAGCGAGCGGGCGTGGCGCAAACGTCATCCAACCTCCCCGATTCCCGTTCTCATCGATCTGGCGGCTCAACAAATGGTCGGCGCAGACCGCTGTTCGATCAAGGAAGATTTGGCGACCGGAATGCTCCCACAGCGGTAACAATCCGATAATTGACCCGGCCGCACCCGCCATTACGTCAAGTTTTTCATCGGAAGAGATGAGCCCTTCGGCAATCAGCGACCCTAACCGCAGGGCATCTTCCATCAGACCAGGCTCTGCGAGCAGAAGAGCGCAGTTCAAAAACGAATAGGCGATTCCCGCGAGTCCCGATCCCATGCCGATACCGCAGGACTGCGCCATCGTCGCCGTAATATCGGCGTCCATTCCCGGGCCCCAGAAGTCCTGCCAAACAGAACGGGCCGCGCCGATGGCGATGCGGCGATGCTCCGGATCTCCTCCCCCCACCGAATACATGGCAGCAAAGAAAAGGGCGATCCCCGCGCGGCCAGAATAGAATGAGGGGCTCAATTGCCCAACAGTGAATCGGCTAATGTTCGAGTTGAAATCGATGCCGAGCCATCGTGCCGTGTCACCGTCCCAAATGGTGCGCCGCGCTATGCGGTCAGCGATTCTCCTAGCTCTCGTGAGAAGTTCGGCACCTTCAAGCGATACTCCGGCTCCGGATGATCTTAAGGTAGGAAGACTCCCCGATTCGCGCCCGGCCCGCGATTCGAGCCGCAGATTCCGCGCTGCAAAGCTGCACCGGATCAATTCAACCTGATAATCGAGATCCTCCTCATCCAGACTGCGAAGTCTTTCTACGACGCTGGGATATCCGGCCGCGTCGAAGACGGCCTCCAGACGTTCGCCATTCCTTAAGCCAAGGGAGTCCGATTCTGGTTGCACCGTGAAGCGGGGCATGTCCAGTTGCTCCAACGCTTCCAATTCCGCAAGAAAGATGCGGCTGCCGTCGAAGCGTTCAGAGGGCGCAAGGAAACGACGGCTGAGTCCCTCGAACTGGAGGCTTCGGTCGATGCCATTACGGAGAAAACGTGGTGCCAACGACCGCTGTAGTATCCGTCCGTAGATCCGCGTCGAGCGGACCACAAACCTTCCGGGACAGCCACGGAAAGCCTCTATCGGACCATCCTGTGCCAGCAAGCCCGTGCGGTGGCGCATCAACGCGCGATAGGCAGCATCGAATCCGTCGGTCACTTCCCCCACGAAGTCCGTCGGATCGATGGAAATGCTCCCAATTGAGGGCAGATTGCGAGACGGTGTGAGCTTACGGGGCCGCCGTTCAAACCGCATCGCGTCAGTATTGACGTTAGTCCACCCATCCCCCTCGCCTGGGGATTGATCATTGAGATAGCTGCCCAGCCCCGAATTGTCATAGGGTGTCCTTCCGTCCGGGCCAGGCATCCAGGCAGGAAGTAGTAGCGTCTGTAGAACCGTTCCTAGGAACCGCTTAACGTCGTTGTCGTCAGGTAGGCCGGAAAGAGAACCTTCATCAAGGGGACAAAAAAGCGTTTCGAGGTCCACCGGCGTGGGATCTTCGCCACTGGCGATCAGGTTCTCACTGATGAAAATTCTGGACCCTCGTTTCGCATGGAGAAGGCAGGTTAGCATTCCGGCGTGTCGGTAGAAATGGCGCACCCCCTTCTATGCCGTCACATGGAGCATGTTCGATGAACTCAACCCATCCGTGACTTCCACGATTCCAGACAAGAGGCGCACGAATTCGAAAGAAATCCTCTCTGCCCGCCAGCCATAGAGTGAGTTTCTTCCACGCTTCATCAAGGGCAAGATCTCGTGGCTTGTACAACGATCTTCCTGCCGTCTTCGAACGTTACGATTCTCACTGTGCGCCCACAATCATGCGGGTCAGAGAGTGAGCTTGAGATGGAGAGCACCGGTGGAAGAGCGTTCCCGGAGAAGAACAAGAGCTCGATAGTTGGTGTTTCCTTCTTGAGCCGATCGAGAAACTCTAAGGTGTTATATCGACCCAGTGGCCAATACGCGTTGCAACCAGTCGCGCAAGCACCGGATACAGGCCGAAGAGTGCCTGCCGAGTATGCCGGGCCGGCATCCCTCATGAATGCATCGTAGAGCACGGTTGACTCATGTCCCGAACCGGGAAGCCAGTCGCGACGCCTTCGAAAGCGCTCAAACTCCTCACCCAGCGTCAGCGCGCAAACGCCGGCTACCAGCTTGATTAAGTTGTATCGCACTGATTCGGCCACATTGCTCTCCAACGGTGCGGCCAACCTGCGTGCAAAGGTCGCCATCCCGAACTCGACGGGCGGCGTTAGCGCATGTACAAACGGAACCGCTTTGCCGATTCGGCAGTGCAGATCGCGCAGCCGAGGCTCCGTTGAGGAAAGTCAGCAGTTCCCGCGGCATCGGCACCCACGCCGGCTCGGTCACGAAGCGTCCGGCCTCCTGCTGCCCAAGTAGGCGGGCGAGTCGCTCTCGATTGAGTCCGTGCCATGCCAGGCGGCGCTCGAACTTCCCGGAGTCACCCTGTGCCGCCTGGGAGGCCCATTGGCTCAGGAGCGAGGCCACGAAGGCGGCATCGCTATCCTTTTCCATATCCGGGTTCAGTAAACGCGATCCGCTCGAGCAGGGACGCAGCACTTCGAGCGACTCTTTCGTCGTCATATTCTTGGCTGCTCATTAAGCTACAAACATAGGCTAACGCAAAATGGCAGTTCCCCCAGAGTCCCTCCAATTAACGCAATAGTCGGCCTTTTGCGCGCGCAACTATCTGTGTTTTGCAACGCGAGGAGACGGCAAGCCATTCGGCTGTTAGGCAGATCGACACCCAGGAGTTGGCAAGCGTAAAGCATTACATTTCTATAGTTTGCATCCCATGTCTTGTTCGCTAACCCTGACACCAGCCCCACATTACGCCAGATCAAAGCGGATCAATCCTCTTGGAGTTGACGACGAGCGGGCTCCGATCAGGTCGATCTTTTGCACAATATAGTTCAGATAGATGACGAAGATCGTTCGCGCGCTAAGTCTTTCAAATGTCGCGAGGCATTTTTTAGCGGCCCTGGCAGGTGATGGCTAGAAATCTTTCGTGAGCCAACCACATACATCCTCAGGTTCCCCACCCTATATCCGTTTGAAGAACGAAGACCGGCTTCCAGTGACGATCGAAACGCCTGCAAAGGCTTTTTTGAGTGGTGTGCTCAGCACCCTAGGCTCTCCCCGTATGCTAAACTGCATTCGGTGGGGACCGACCAACCCCATCGCCCAGCGTACGGGATAGCAATTACGTCTTTGGAGTCAGAACAATCGGTCGAAATGGCTGTAATTCTTTGCGCTGGAAGGTGAGTACCCGGAAAACTCAGCCGAGCGCCGGTGCATCGCGACGCCATCGAACTGGGGCTCTCCCGTGGCCGCAACGCCATGGCGATCTGGCAGGATCTGGTCGACACCTGCGGCTTCGCCGGCGGCTACCAGAGCGTCAAGCGCTTCGTACGCAAGCTGCGTCGGCAGCTCGTCCAAGGAAGCCTGCGCGGTGATCGAGACCGCGGCCGGCGAAGAGGCCCAGGTCGATTACGGCACCGGCCCCATGGTCCGCGACCCGCACAGCGGCAAGTACCGCCGCACGCGCCTGTTCGTGCTGACTCTCGGCTACAGCCGCAAGTCGGTTCGCCTGCTGGTGTTCCAATCCAGCTCGCAGACCTGGGCCGAACTGCATGAGAAGGCCTTCCGCCGGCTGGGCGGGTGCACGCGCGTGGTCGTGCTCGACAACCTGCGCGAGGGCGTGCTCAAGCCCGACATCTACGATCCCACGCTCAACCCTCTGTACCGCGACATGCTGCGGCACTACGGCGTGGTCGCGCTGCCTTGCCGCGTGCGGGATCCGGATCGCAAGGGGAAGGTCGAGAGCGGCGTGGGCCATGCGCAGAAGACACCGCTGAAGGGCCTGCGTTTCGAAAGCCTGGAAGAGGCGCAGGCCTACCTGGATCACTGGGAAGCGCGCTGGGCCGACACGCGCATCCATGGCACCACCAAGCGGCAGGTCGCGGCCATGTTCGCCGAAGAGCGGCCGGCCTTGCTGCCGCTGCCCGTCGAGCCCTTCCGCTATTACCAATATGGCGAACGCACGGTGCACCTGGACGGCTGCGTGGAAGTCGAAGCGGCTTACTATGGTGCGCCGCCGGGCTGGATCGGCCGGCGCGTCAGGTGCAGTGGGACGTCCGGCATGTGCGGCTGCTGAACCCCAGCACCGGCCAGTTATTGCGTGAGCACCTGCGCCAGACGCGCGGCCGTCATCGCATCCAAGACGAGGACCGCCCCACGCAAACACCGCTGGGCACGCAGCAACTGCTGTGCCGCGCCGACAAAGCCGGTTCGCAGATCGGCGCGCTCTGCCGCGGCATGCACCGCGAGCACGGCGAGACCGCGGTGCGCCGCATTCTGGGCGTGTTGTCGTTGGCCAAGAAGTACGGCGCCGCCAGCGTTGACGATGCCTGCGCCGCCGCTCTGGAAGTGGGCGTCTGCGAGTACCGCTTCGTGCGCCGCTACCTGGAGCGGCATCCGCAACTGCCGCTGAGCTTGCGCCAGGTCGATCCACTGATCCGCCAACTCACCGAGTATCGCGACTTCATCGAGAACAAAACCAAAGGAGAGTAAACCATGAACCTCATCGAACTACAACATGCCTTACGACAACTGCGGCTCGGCGGCATCGCCACCGTGCTGGAAACACGCCTGCACCAAGCGCAGGCCGAAGCCATGGCGCCGATCGATCTGATCTCGTGCCTGGTCGCCGACGAACTGACCCGGCGCAGCGACCGGCTGCTGGAGAGGCGGCGCAAGCAGGCCGCCTTCCGCGATCCGCAAAAGACGCTGGACAACTTCGACTTCACCTTCAATCCGAAGATGAATCGCAGTCTGGTCTTCGACCTGGCCACGTGCGCCTTCATCGGCAAGCGCGAAGATGCATTGTTTCTCGGGCCCGGCGGCACGGGCAAGAGCCACTTGGCCCAGGCCATCGGCCAAGCCGCCATCCAACAGGGCTATCGCGTGCTCTATCGCGAAACTCATGTGCTGCTCGACGAGCTGGCCGAGGCCGTCGCGGACGGCACGCGCAAAGAGTTCATGGAGTCGCTGACCACCGTGCCGCTGCTGATCATCGACTTAATGTGAAGTTGTCAGTAATGTGGAGTTGAGCGCTGGAAGCCCCGCCAATTGGTCTTCCGGCAGCGTGCAACTCCACATTTACTCTTGGCTACAGGGACTCCAGCCAATCGAGGATCGTGCTGTCCTTGCTCCACGGCGTGCGTGATCGGCGGGAGACGGGCTTGACCCGAGCAATGGCCTTGCGCTTCATCTCGAGATCGACTTTCGCGTACCGGTTGGTGGTGGTCGGGCTGGCGTGCCCGAGCAGGTGGCTGATGGTGGAGAGATCGACGCCGGATTTGAGAAGCGCTACGGCTGTGCTGTGCCGCATGCTGTGCGGATGGAGTCGTTTCTTCCGCAGGTTGGGAGCATCGTCTCGCGCACGCTGCCAGGCACTTCCAAGGATGTGCCGGATTCCGAAGCGGGACAGCGGGCGCACCGCGATGATTGACGAATACATGCGCTTCCGGGTGTGATTCGACATCTCGCGCCTTGCAGAATGCTCGCAACACCGTGGCGGTTTGCGGCCAGATGGGGCAGTATCGTTCCTTCTTACCCTTACCGAACAGCCTCACCTGGAACGGTTTGATCAAGTTGAAAGTCGCGAACTCGGAGATCGGCGATCTCCTGAACGCGAGCGCCCGTGTTGAACATCGTCGCCAAGAGCGCATAGTCACGGGCGCCTTGCGCGGTGGTTCGATCAATGGCCTTGAGGATCGAATCGATCTCCTCGTACTCCAGATAGTCGATGACTCTCTGCTGGGCGCGCTTGAAGGGAATGCCGAGAATCCGTTGTGCCAGTTCGAGGTGCTCCGGGTTTCGTGAGGCGACGAAGTGGAAGAACGCATGTATCGCCGAGAGCCGGACGTTGCGGGTGGGCACGCCGATTCTTCCGTTCCTTCTCCAGGTAGGAGAGAAACGCAAGGATACCTGGCGGATCGACATCGGCAAGATCCAGTTGCGTGATGGCCTTTCCGCGTTGGCTGGAAAGAAAGCGGAGCAACAAGACGAGGCTATCGCGGTAGCTGTGAATAGTATGAGGGCTCGATCCGCGAAGCCTGGGCAGATGATCGGTGAAGTAGTCGCGGATGATCGCCCCGAGAAGATTGCGGTAGCAGGCTTATTCATCGGCGTTGCCCTTCCGCGATGGGAGACGGGGTGATCAGCGAGCCGTAGTGCTGGGCGAACCGTTCACTGGCGGCCGTCCGCAGGGGCTCGATGAAGTGAAGATAGTGGTGAGTCGATAGGGCCGAGCCGTGCCCCAGGTAGGTGGCCAGCAGATGGCAGCTTGGTTTCGACGTCGGCGCCTTCCCGATACCAGCGCATGAGCGCATTCACCGCAAAGCTATGCCGAAAATCGTGGATACGCGGGGGCTGGCCTTTCGGCGTGCGGATGCCACACTGTTTCAGGAGCGGCTGCAAACAGTAGTGCAACCCGGTGCCAGTGTAAGCGCGACCGCCCTGAGTCGCATTCCAGATTAGTGGAGTGTCTGCGGAGGCGTCGGCAGGCGTTTGCGGGCACGTGCGCGTAGATAGCTCTCGATCTCGTTAGCGATCTGAGCGTTGATGGGCAGCAGGCGAGACTTGAAGAACTTTGTTTCCCGAATGTGCAGTGTCGCCTCGCCGCGGTTGTAATCACCGAGCGTGAGATTCAGCAACTCACCGCGCCGCATCCCCGTGGTGAACAGCAGAACGATCGCGAGGCGGGTCACTTCCGGGCGGAGCGGAGTCGAATGGCTTGGTGCCAGGCTCGCGGCCGCTTTGAGCAACTTGCGCCACCTCGGCCGCGGAGAAGATGTATGGCTTGGCCCGTTGGTGGTAAGGCGGAAAAGATGCTGGATCCGGGAGGAAGCACTCTGGCTCGGTGCGCCGCCGATAAGCGCAGAGGTTATAGACCTCGAGCATGCGGACACGGCGCACACCAGAAGTCAGGTGCTCCTGCGTTCGGCACCAAGCTCTGAAACGCCGCAGGAGTCAGGTCTTTGTACGTGCCGGCTTGCTCATGAAGAAAGCGATCCAGCGACTGCAGTGTCCAGGTCGCCGTCGCGAAACGGCGTCCCAAGGATCGCTTCAGGTTGACGTATCGATCGAGATATCGGCGCCAGCGCCGACGAAAACAATGGAGTCGCGGTCATGGTCGCACCGCCTTTGCCGCCTTGCCTTTGCCTGGGACGGCGAGCGAGACATCCCGCAGGTCTCCGGTGGCCAAGCGCAGATACATCGACGTGCTTTCCGCTGTACGATGTCCGAGAATGTCTCCGATGGTTTTGAGCGGCGTGCCGTTCTTCAGCAGATGAACCGCTAACGAGTGACGAAGGCAATGTGGCCTTCGAACGGAATGTTCAGACCGCTGTGGCGGACGAGTGATTGAAACGCCTCCGTGATGGCGGTCGGCTTCAGCACGCCAATGGGGGCACGCATGCGCAGAAAGATCCTCCGGTATGGCGCAGGAGGCGTGTTGCGCTTCAGATGCTTCACCAAAGCCGCCGCGACTTCGTTGGTCAGCGGGAGTTCCAGAGGCGACGCCGTCTTACGTTGATGGATGCGGAGAACACCTTTTCGCCACGCGACGTCATCCAGCGTGAGTCGCGACGACCTCGCTGGCGCGCAAGCCATAGGTGGCGATCAGGAGAAATATCGCGTAGTCGCGCAAACCAATGGCGGAGGTGATGTCGATCGATCTTCAGAAGCTCGATCACGGTCGGCCATGGCAAAGCTCGTAGGCAGTTGCTCAAGCCGATAAAGTCGCGGCGTGTCGATCTGCTTGTCGAGTCCGGGCGGGACCCTTCCGTCTGTTGCGAGGAATCGCAACAATCCGCGCAGGGCGGCAATCTCATGTTGGAGACTACCCCGGCAGAGACGCTTTCCTGCTTGGCTGACGATATCACCTCCATGTCCTTGGGCTGGATGGAGCCTATCGAGATTCCGCCGAGCTTCCAGGTGATCGAGAAAGCTGCGCGAGGCGCGTCGATGGTGCGTAAGACTGTGAGACGGCGAAGCCGCGTACGTCTCGCAGGTAGTCGGCGTACTCGTCGCTCAGCATCTGCGGCAGCGGACCGCACGAACGGTCCTCCGTCATCGGCGGCGATCACGCCTGTTGCAGTCAAGTAGCGCTCCAGCGAGCGGACGGTTCCGGCATTCGTCGGGAACCGTTTGATCAGATGGCGCCAACTGGCATGAAGCGTCGAGTGGGTGAGTGCGGGGACGGCGCGCACCTTTCGGCGGCGCAGATCGTGCATCCACGTGCGGCAGCATGCGAATCGCGAATTTGCGTGAGCCGGGCGTGTATCCGTTGACGGCGAGCCAATCGTCAAAACCATCAGCAATAGAGCCCAGCAACGGCAGCGCTAGAGACTTGGGATGGGCTTTTGGAAGAAGAGAATGTAGCATCGATACCTCAGGGAAATGGGATTTAGTCGCCGGACGGCGACCTTTCCGATGCTACTGCTTAAATGTGGAGTTGCGCGCCAGCGGAAGGCCGATTGGCGGGGCTTCCAGCGCTCAACTCCACATTACTGACAACTTCACATTAGTCGATAAATGTTGAGCTCAACATTTATCGACGATCTTGGAATGCGCAAGCTGCCGCTCACCGCGGCCGAGGATCTGCTGGAGGTCATCATGCGTCGCTATGAGCGCGCGAGTACACTGCTGACATCAAATCGTCCAGTCGAAGACTGGGGCAAACTGCTGGGTGATGTGGCAGCGGTCACCGCCATGCTCGACCGCATCCTGCATCACGGCCACGTGCTCAAGTGCGGCCCGCGCAGTTGGCGCACCAAGGCGTCTGCCGGCAGTGCACAGTGATCGTGGGCCGGCGCGCCTGAGGCGCGCATGAGGCGCTGCCTCATACTCCGCCAGGGGACAAGCCCCCTGAGACCCCCGGCCCCCTTTCCCTCGGGATCTATGTTCCAGAACGGAAAGAATCTGTCAAGGGTTCGCAAGCCGCGCAAAAACGCGCGCCCTTGACAGATTCCTTCCGTTCCGAAGAGCAACTGGGATGAGGGAAAGGGGGCCCCTGGGCGGGGGGCTCGTCGCCGCCGCACCACGCAACCAAAGACTACGGACCTCTCAAACCAAAAACTTCTTGCCGCGGCGACCTCCGGCGCGGTACAACAACCTCATGTCCTGGCCGCGGCCCTATGGCCGGTTTTGAGGTGACCCTCTATGGCCGGATTTGCACTGACCACCGAGGGTTTAGGGGACGGCGAAATTCCTGTGCGCTCTGAAGAACTCTCTAATATAGAAAACGGATAGGCTTGGCACATAGATCTCATCTATTTTCACATGTCAACAGGCCGAACCGTACTGTTGTAACAGTCGATTTTACTAATGAAACAAGGGAGTGGATGGCAAATGTTGTTGCAGCGGTTTGGGCTTTTGTCGATGGTACGCCCCATATACACTTTGATGTCACGTTGTTTGATGAATACCGCCACCGATCTGACGATTTCGAAAGCGATTGACAACGTATTTGATGGAGTTGCGATACTACGCTACACACCGGATCAACGGGGTAGCATGCATCATTACCTGCCTCAGTCTGCTACCGTGCCTAATATTCAACCCAATGACGAGGAGCCACTTTACGATCAGCTAATCGGGAAGGAGCGGACTCTTGCTGCACTTTGCACCATTCAATGGTGGCCCAGTGGGCGCTGTAAAGTATCGCGGCCCGCCCTTGAAGCCGCAATCGACCCAATCTGCGATTGGCGACGCTGCGGCCATTTTTTAGGCGCGCGATCGCGGACGATAAATGCAAGCTCCTCTGTTCTTCTTTTTTTCTCTGGATCACATGCACTCGATGAGTTTTTAAAAACTAGTTGAGTTGTTTGCTAAGCAGATTATCCCCACACAATTGATGCAACACTTGCAAGAGTGCCTGGCGCGAGGTGGTGACAAAAATACTGTTCTGTGGGACATAAGTGGTAGATCCCCTTCTGTTAGCTTATGTATCTATAATCATCTTACGAATATGACTATCCTTTTATTTGGGAAGCGGATTTAGACCGCGTCTTGTTTTTGTTTGAGGGAATGACCTCGGACGATATCGCCGATGAAATAGAGGTGACATTCGCGCCCGATGTTCTCTCGCACTGGTATTCTGGTTGTCCTCATGGCTGCATTGCTTCGACGACGGGCTAATACGGGAGATTCCGGAAGCAATGCAACTAATCGAATCATTTATCGAAGAAGGCGGCGGCTCGGGATACTGGAAGTAACAACATCCCTAAAACCCGCCTCAGAAGCAGGCATGATGGATCGGACTGTTTCCTCCACTTGGCGCGTTCGAAACGTGGATAATCGCGAACGGGCTATCGGAGTCGTCTAAATCGTGGACTCGTGAAGAAAAAAAGGAACGTTTTTTTGTCTTTCATCGAGGATCTTCCAGTGAGCAACTGGAAGATTAAACGCTTGTTATCACAGCACGGTATCGACTTCTCGCGCGATGCGGGGTAAACCGGCTCCGGCCGGTCAGGGGGTATGCATCTCTCAAAAGGCCCGCGCCGGTAGAAATCGACGCCGTGAGTTTGGCCAGTGATGAGCCAGGCCTACAAAAAGCGCCAGGGGCACCGGAAGTCCGGCCCCCTGGAATACCACTTCAGTTGCCCTTGTATTTCGGAATGCCGGGACGCTGTTGCGTGTTGGGCAGTTGGAGCCTGCCGTCACGAATCTGGGATTGACCATCCTGGACAGCAAAGGGCCGAACCTGATAAGTCCGTCCGCCGTCGGTGATCAACCTACCGTCCCCCGGAACCTGCAAGAGCAAGGTCTGGCGGCGCACGAGCGAGCCCGCGCCGTCGGACACTTCATCGACCAAGATACACACTCCCATCGTGGTCGATGGTGACTTCGCCGTCGATCAGATTGGGCAGCGCGACGGTAATCGGTCTACCGCCTGTCCGCTCCACCACCAGATCGACGACCTGTTGCGGGAAAGCATAAAAAACGATGCTCCCGGTATTCAAACGGCGATTCTCGCGCTCGTCCCAGCGACGGCTCTTGCAGGCAATATCCCACAACGCCGTCAGCCAGTCCGTCGCGCGATCCTCCTTCCGTTCAGCCCATTTCCGGATGATGTTGATCAGGTTGCGCAAGTCCTTCCGGGACCGCTCTTCATAAAAGTGAAGAGCGGCTTGGGCTTGGTTACGCCGGCGGTACAACTCCCGTCTCCGATTGGCGCCTTCTTTGGAAGCCCGAGCTGTGGCAATCGGAAAGGCGTCCAGATCCTCTTGGGCTTTCGTTAGCGCGTCTTCATAGGTGCGGCGCTTTTCAGCGACGAGACCGATGTTGACGGCGTACATTGCCGAGAGCATGCCGGCCTCTTGGAGCATGTCGCGGTCGTAGATTCCTCCGCAGATTGCGCCTCGGAAGTCCTCCAGCGGCCGCACGTCTGCGAAGAGTTCGTAGATTTCCTTCCGAACGTAGTTGTAGAGTTCGCCGATTCTGTCTGTAGGAGTTGTCGGAAGTTGCATGGGAAGATCGGAAACCCGTTTGATCCGCTTGAGCTTGAGCCATGGAGCCGTGCCGACTTCTTGCCGGATCTTCGCGATCTCCTCCTGGTTTGGCGCCACGCCCCACTTCAACTGGTCCAGCGCCTTCTGAAGTTCCACCGCGCAGCGATCCGCAAGATCGGGCCGTCCTGCCGCCAGGCATGACGTCTTGAGATCCGTGATGCTGCCGATGGTGTTACCTTTGGCAGAGTATGCGACCTGCGCCAGGTTCCACCACGGGGATTCCTTTTTGTTCTGTTTGTTCTTGGTGTTTTCCCCGGCTGCCCTGTAGCAGACTCGGTCGTCTACGAACGATGGGAACCGCTTGTCTTCGACTAGGCAGATCCAGTCGAAATCGTAATCCCCACCATTCTTCTTGGCTGTCTCCGAGTGAAGGATGAACGCCCCTTCCAGCCGGAGTTGCTTGTCGGCGATCTCGGTGGCTGTGGCGGCGTCAACTGAGCCGTTCTGTCGCCCGAGGTGCCACATCAACAGGTCGAGAATCTCGGAATTCTTGAGTGCTTCCACGGGCAACAGGTCCGCCTTCGTCCGGATCGGATAGCGAACCACCAGCATTCGATGAGAATCGAGGCTGGTGATGGCCTTCCATTCTGGAATCCAGTCGGAGCCGCATAGGATGTTGCCGTTGTGGAGCATCAGGTATCCGTCGTCCGCCAGAGCGAATGCCGGCAACGTGAAGCCACCCGCGGTGCAAAGCTTGAACGCCCATCTCGCCAGGATGCGCTGCAAATGGGAATTCACGAACGGGTGCCGCACCCAGTACCCTGTGCTGTCAGCCTTAAGGACGGCTTCAACCACGGTGTGTTCCGTTGATGTATGTTCCGTGTCGGCGACGCTTTCGTCTGGCCGGAAGAGCTCGACTTCGTCCGATATTCCGAGAATCTGAAACAGCTCGGTGAAGTCGTTGTTGGCAATGGCATTTTTGACGGCTTCCACCGTGGCCATCGCAATCGGCTTGATTTCGGTCTCGATCGATTTGACCGGCGCGTGCTCGACCAGTGTGTAGCTGGACGAGAATTGGAGGTTTCGCGAGATCTCTCGAATCCCGACCACCACCCTACCTGCCGAATATTGCCCGGTGATGCGTCCGGTGCTGGTTGGACACCGATAGGCGACTTCGGGCCTTCGGTATTCGGGCTTGCAACTGGACCGTGGAATGACGATCTCTGCCGCCAGCGCGTTCGCGACATCGTCTTCCATGACCTTGAAGCTGCCCTTTGCCTGGTTGTTGTCGAAGGACAACCGAAACTGGTAGAACCGCCGGTCGGGGAGATGGAGATGCTCGAATAGGGAGCGACTGATCCAACCCCGACAGTCGTTCGTGCCAAGTTCGTGATCCTTGACCACCAATACGCGAGCGTTCGGAAACTCGACGCACACCTTGCACGGTGAAACGAGTATTCCGAAATACGTCATCGCGGCTTCTGGCCAGAATCGGAAGCGCTGCGCGATCGCTTTTGCGTGCGCGGCGTCCACGGCGTAGTACTTGCCGTTCTTTGCGGATGCCGAAGCGCCCACGAGACAGTACTCCACGCCGTCGTACACGATTTTCTTGCCCAAGGAATGCTCGACCATCGCCTGCTGGTATTGATCGAGCTGCTGCTGGGGGATGTCGATTGTGGCAACCCGAATCGCTGGATAGTCCGCCTTCAGGAGCGTATTCTCCAATTGGCTGTCGCGATCGACCGTCATGTTCTTCCTCGATACCTTGCCGTCTTCATTGATCTCTAGCGCTTCGACGCGCAGGAAACTCTTCTCTTTCACGATGGACATTTGCGTATCTCCTTTTGTTCTGCTCTCGTTGCGCAACGGGCAGAAGCGGAGACCACGCGGTCTCTTTCTGCCTGATGCGGGTGAAACTCTTCTGAATTCCCCTGCCCAGGCTCAAGAGAGCCGGGTGTTCGTTGTGAAAGGTCTTCTACTGCCTATCCAGCGAGCCGGATTGGTGTAGTCATATCTAGACTGCCGCCGCTTTACCCCAGTAATTGCGGCAGAATTTGCGCAGTGCCACCTTGAAGGTGCACAGCTTCTTGTAGTAGACGGCCCCCAATTCCCCGCAGGTCTTGAGGAACGCCCAGGCAACCGTTGCGGACAGCAGTATCAAGGCAAGCTTGAGAACCGCGAAAGCCCCTAACGGCGCCTCCCCGAAGCATGTCTCCAAAACGATCCGAGCCAGTGCAAATAGCAGGATCGCTATAGTCAGCTTCTGGTACCTCTTCCAGTTCATCTTCACTCGGTGAAGGAACATGTCTTCTCCTCGCTGTTCTGTGGATGAGCACAGGACAGCAGGGAGGGCGCTGATGTCAGCGAACTCCTGAGTCCCGTGCGAAGGTTACTACCCTTGGCCGGAACTCATCGAGTCGCCGAACCAGCACTTTCCCGGTTATGCTCCGGGCCGCTTCGACAGATTCACTCTGTGCAATGAAGCCATCTTGTCTGCGTATGAAAACCGTTTCCTCACTCCCGGCGAACTGATTCCTTCTCAATTACCGGCGCGCCTCTGCTAACGTCCACTTTGGAGCGCCATTCCGTGACGATCACGAAGTGCCGGTCTCGTTTGAGGGCCTCGATCATCGCCTGATTCTCGTCGGGCATTTCTTCATCAAACTCGGGTTTGCCGTTGCTGCTGGGCTTGGTCAAGAAATAGCGCGCCGTAGCGGCGGCGAGGTCGATGTCTTTCGGGGCCTTCCGCCTCTTCAGTCCGCGCCGCCCGGTTGGGCGGACCTCCGGTTTGGCGTCAGGTGTTCCTTGCGCCTTCGCTGGCCTTGGCTCTGCGGTAGGCCGTGGGTCCAGCTCGCGCCGATCTGCAACTGCTTCCGGGGCTGCCGTTGAATTTGCCACTCTTTGCCTCCTCCACCGAAGAAGTTTGCGGCTCGTGCGCCGGTCAGGCCCACGAGCCGCGTTCACGCCCCTCCTCCGGCGTCCATCAAATTGCCAAGGTATCGCCCCGGCTTGCGTTCGAGTCGCAACCGCGCCGGGGGAGATACGCGTCATCCCGGGCGGCTCGCGACAGAATCTGTTGACTACTTCCCGTCGCCGAGCAGAACGCTCGATTGTCCAAGGCTGTTGTCTTTTTCACCCACCATCTGGCTCTCGCCGTACTCGGCGACCATTAACCCGCTCGGAACACGCTCGGAGCGCCCCGTTTGGAGCAGGCGCACGTTGTATCGAGCGACCAGTCTGTCTGTGGACTCCATCTTGTTGTGGACTCTGTGCACCTCTTTTACGCCGAAGGCAACGTATGTCCACGGTTGGCCTTTGACCGATTCCAACGAGCGAATCTTGAACGTCGAAGTGATCTGTTCGTCCTGCACCTTGGAGACGACGTCCTGGTCGCGCAATTGGTTCAAGGTCACAGTCCGCAGATTGTGCGTCATCATGTTGAGCGTAGTTGCCCAATTCTGTTCCATGGTGGTCGGCGTGTATGTCAGGTAGCTCTCCAGAAATCTGCGCACCACTGCCCGGCCTTCGATGTCGGTGGGCTGCTCTCCGGGCGCGGAGGACGCTGCCAGGGCGTTCATGAAGCCCAGCGCTCCCCGCGGCGCCGTAGCGACGCCACTGACAACGGTTGCATCGCCGTTCGCCGCGATTCGGATCACGGTCGGCGGTTGCACGCGCACCCAGAAAAACAGGAGCGCCAGAACGAACGAAATCATCACTGCCGAAATCCCAAACCACATCATGCGATTCGCGTATGCGCGCAGCGCACCGTCGTGTTCGTAATACTTCGTGTATCGGAGCTTCTCCGGCGCCTCGGTGTCGAGTCTCTTTTCCATCTCAGACCTCCTCCTCTGCGGCTGATCCGCCGGAATTGAATGCCTTTGCCACAGTCCGCTGCGTGGAACCTACAGCCGATCCGACGGCCCAGCCTACTGCGTGGGGAACGCTGTAACTGCGGAAAGATCCAGGGCGCCCGCGAGATCCGCCTGCGGAACTGCTCGTTCCTGTCGAGTTGCTCACAGCAACGCCGGCACCGTCGCCGGCCACGGAGCCATCTGCGCTGCTGCCAGGGCTCGCGGGTGCCGCACCGCTCGAAGCGCTGACCGCACCACCCGTACCTTCTGCAGGTGGCGTCGGGGGCCGGCTGGATCCATCAGCCATCCCGACTGCGCCGCCCGCGGCTCCACCCGAGTCACCACCGCCCCCCTCGTTCATCGCGCTTGCGGCGCCACTCTGCACCCCCGCCCATCCCGCGACTGCTGCTTGCACCGCCGTGGCAGCGACACCGGCCACCGCGAACATCGTGCTGCCGACGTCCCCAGAGACTATCCGCTTCGCGAGGAAAGGAATCAGTAGAATCATGATGGAGAGCAGGATGCTAGCCAGCGAAATCAAGAGCATCTGGCTGGCCCCCTGAAATGCTCCGCCAATGTTCTGCGCCGTGAAAATATTGGCCAGGCTGTTGGCGCTCATAATCGTCAGCAGTTGGCTGATGATTGCGTAGATCACTCCCCAGGCATTCCAGACCAAAAGGTTCACCATGTACGTTCTGGCCAGTTGGCCAACTCCGAGGGCGGGGTACAGCCCAAGCACCAGCGGCCCGCACACGTACAGGACAGCGCCGTACATGCTGTAGAAAAAGGAGAAGATCGCGTACGAGATGGGAAAAACGATCACCGCAATCGCCTGGAGAATCAGGCTGAACGTGCCAGCCACACCGCCGACGATCCAATTCCACCAAGCGCCGTCACCGGTGTTCGCCGAAAGGTAGCTCTGCACCTGATCCCGGAAACTCGTCCAAACGTCGGTGGGCGCGATCGTCTGCGCCACGTTCGCAAAGGCATTGTTCACATTTCTGAAGACGTTTGGGTACTGGCTAATCAGAAGGCCCATGAAAAGGTAACGCGCGCCGGCGAGTGCCAGGGCTCGTGCGTCTCCGCCCTTTGCGTAGGCTTCGTACACTGCGAATAGTGCAGCCAGAAGAAGGATCGCCTCGGCGATCTGCTGGACCGCAGGCAGCACGGCGGAACCTGTGATGCCGTTGTACACCTGCTGAAACATGGATTGGAAATAGAACATGCCGTCCGCCTCACTTCATCGAATCGAGAGCGTTCTGCCGAATCTGGGCAGCGTTGTTGGAGTTGAATTTCAGTTGCGCGCCGCTGTTCGCCAAGGTGACGGCACGCAGTCGCATCACATCTCCAAGCGCCGACTGGGTATATGCGTTTGCGCGTACCAGCCAAGCCGCAGCCTCAGCTTCAACCATAGGCGCGGTGCCGGGTGCCGCTTGAGCAAGTTCTGCATTGATACGGTCCGCGGCCTGCATTTCTGTATCGGCAATGGCATCGATGGCGATCGCTCGCTTCATGGCGGCTTGCGCTGCTGCATCATTCATGTCGACCAGGTCCCGCGTCTGTGGTGAAGCAGCCCGTGGGGTCGGGACCGTCTGATAGAGCGTCTGATAGTTCGCCGTTACGTTCGGCACGTTCATCGGGTTGCGGGACAGAAGCACCTGTTCGAGTTGCTGTGGATTGTCCAGCGTGGCGCTGGACACACTCACCCGGGAAGTCGCCTGAATCTGGCTATAGAGACCCTGAACCGCACCCACCAGGCCCTGGGCGCGGTTGATCGCTGCCTGAGGATAAACAATGTTGGTAAAGAACGCCTGGATGCTGCTCACGAGGTTGCCAAGCGTTCCTAACGCACCATTGATGGCCCGCAGCGCTGGGGCGATCGTGTTGGTGATGGCGCTGCCGATGCTGTTGATGGCGGCCACGATCGCGCCCCAGTCGATTCCGAACTGCGCCCGCGCCGGCTGAGGCGCCACCATCGACATGATGAGCATCAACACCAAAACTTTCGTCCGGTGTTCCCACAACAATCGCCACTTCGGATCCATATAAGCTCCCTTACTTAAACAACGTTGTCGCGTCTTGGCGGAACTGGCCCGCCATATCGGCTTGGCGCTTCCGGATTGCGTTGGTATGCGCCAGGATCGCCGCCTCCTCACGCAGTTCGGCGGCGAGCATTCTCTGCATCATTGCCTGGTTCTCAACCGCCGCCACCAAACCGGCGCCGGTGAGAAACGCGGCTGAACCCGGTGCCGCTTGAGCCGCTTCGTCCTCGATCATCTGGGCGGCCTGAAGCGTCTGTTGAACCACGTGATCGGAAGCTTTCACAGCTTTCAGCGTGTCCATTGCCAGCGCGTCGCTCATGTCCACGCGCTGCCGGTCACCGGGATTGATGTTCGCCGCCGCAGGCAATGGCTGGAATGTCGTTCGGAACACCTGATCAAATTGACCGAAGTCCGCGACCGATCCGTTCCGCATGATTCCCTCCAGCGCAGTCGGATTCGGCAGCGTGGCGCTCCGGACGCTGATGTTGTCGATCGCGGCAACCAAGCCGCGAAACTGTGCAATGAGTTGCATCACCATCAGCCGGGCCTGATTGATCAGGGCAATGGGGTAGACGACTTGTTGCCACAGGCTGACCAGGGCCTGGAAGAAACGGTTGATGTCGCTCAAGAGACCGTTGGAGGTGCCCAGCAGAGCCCCAATGGTATTCGTAATAAACGCGACCACTGCGGCCGCCGCAGCCGCGACCGCAATGGCGCCGATCTGAGCCTTCGCAGGCGGAGGGCCGATCAGCGCAAGCATCAGCGCCAGCGCCAGGAATATGGCGACGCTAGACCGTCCCTTACCGGTCAGAAATGACGAGAAGAAGCGTCTGATGAATTCCATAGTCGATCACCCTGCCACCGTGGTTGCGGCCACGGCTTTAACCGCTCCGGAGAGTTCCTCGAGCATCTCCGCGACGTCGGCCAGGCCCAAAGGAAACTTCGCAGCGAGCTTCTCGTACGCCTGGAAGAGATCCATTCCCCGATTCGACTCCAGGAACCATGCCCTGTACATCCGCTCCCGTTTGAACGTTGTGCAAATCCAGTACTCAACCGGCGTCGGCACGATATTGATGGTCTGCGTGGTTTCGGCCTTCTCGCCCAATACCAGCAGGGCCTGAGCCTTGCGTCCCTTCCGTGGAGCGCTGAAGCCTCGCACCTCATTCAATGCAGTCTGGTTGAGATGCAGGTATGTGCCGAGCAGCTTGAGATCGCCTTGCTGCTGCCCAATGATCTTCGTGGAGACGTTCTTCACTATGCCGGGACCGTGCGGTCGCGGTTGAGTCTCGGTGCCGACGAAGTCTTCCAGTGCCTGGCTGATGCCCCAGATGCTGGCCCCGCGTTTTCGGCCGGTTCGGAACAACTGTTCCACCTGCGGCGCCAACACCGCCGAGTCCAGCAGGGACCAGCACTCGTCGAGAACTGTGATGTTTGGCTGGCCACTTCGCCCCGAAGCGCGCTCAGACATCGCGTTCGCGATGATCATGCTCATCGAGCTTTCCAGCTTTGGATCGGAGGTCAGCCCTTCCACATTGAAGAAGAGCCAGTTTTCGTCGGTGCGGATCGTTGTGGGCCGGTCGAATAACCTGGCGTACACCTTCTCCCCGGTCCATTCCCGCAGTTTCACCGCGGCCAATTGCGCCTCATCCCGGATCCGCTCGACCTCCGATTCGTCCCGCCATGTCTCCAGCTCCTGGCGCAAATCGTTAAAAGTCGGGATCGGCCTATCCTCCCTGGTTCGGCACCGTTGATACGTGCTCACGATGGCATCGGTGAGCAGGTTGTCCAGGATCGCCGTATCGGCCGCAGGACTATTCATGCCGATCATGTGCCGGGTCAGGTTTTTGAGGAACGCCAACTTATCGTTCGACGGTGTCGTCGATCCCACCGGCAGGTCCCAAGCATTCAGCGTTTCAGCGCCCTCAAGATCCACGTCGATGCAGCGGCCGCCCATCAACTCGACCAGCGGCCGGTACGAACTCCCTCGCTCCAGGATCGAAATGAGCGGGTTGAGACGCGCCATCATCGTGAGGAACATCTGGGCCATAAAGGTCTTCCCGCCGCCCGATTTCGCCGTGATCAGCATGTTCGCGTCGCTCAGGCCCGCGTCGAAGGGCGAGAACGGCACCAACTGCCGGTACGGTGTCTCCAATAGGATCAATGGCGAGTTCGGCGTCCCCCTCCACGGCGATTCGACCATTAGCAGGTCCGCAGCATGGAGCGTGAAGCAATCGTGCTCGCGCTTGTTCTCCTCGGTCATGCCGGGCAGACCATTGATGTAAAGCCGGCGCTTTGCCAGGTCTTCGGGTAGGCCCCGCGCCCCATTCATGCGCATGATCGCGTGCAACGCCCGCTGCCGGCGGTCTGCGAGAACTCGTTCCTGCTCCTCCAGATCACGCCGGCTTTGGATCGGTGTGGACGTCCGCACTGCCACCACCAAACTGATCTGAGCGCTCTTCAGTGAACTAGAGATCAGGTCCTGCAAGGTCTGCATCAACTGCCCTTCCGCCACCCGGGCATCGACATTGACCTTGAAGCCGCCCTTTGCATCCCGTTGGGCGGCGGTCATGCGGCGCAGCCTGCCCTTGAACAGCTTCAATCTTTCAGCCTGATCCGGGATGCAGACCTCGGTGTTCACAACCATCGGGAAATCGAGTCCCAGCAGCTCCCGTAGAATTCCTGGGAATGTCGCGTCCGGTAGATCCTTCATGGAGATGAAGGAGTACAGGAGCCCTCCGATCTTGATGTAGGTTTCCTGGTCGTCCTCGATATGGGTATTCGCCGCCTGTTCCCGCGCGCTGCGGTAGTCAATCGACAATTCCGGTGGAGTGTACGGAATCTGGTCGCTGAAGAGCGGATTCATAGCGCGCTTCAGCTCCAAAAACATCTCGTCGGCCATCATCCGCCGCACGGCCATGCCCGTGGCGTTGAGAGTTTGTTCTACACCTTTCAAAATGGATTCGAACTCCGAAACCTGATCTTCATGTTCGCGCTGGCTGCGCTGGATACACTTCGTGGCCGACAGGCTCCAACCACCACCCACCTTGCCCAAACGAGTGCCGAGCCCATTACTCGGGTCCTCATGATGAATCCGAGGGTCCCAGTAGAAGTACGTGTGCAGGAGAGGGCGGAGAAAGAAGCCCGACCGCCCACGCTCCCGCCAAGCAGCCAAGCGGAGGCGGTCCAAGCTCTGCACCACCCCATTGTCGGAACGAAGTTGATCCTTGTACCTACGTGGCAGGTCGCCGACGCCTTCCACTACCTCGAATCGCACCTGCATTCGCATCGATCGCTCGGTCAGCGAACGGACGAGCGCCTCCAGTGAGTACTTCGTCTGGTTTCGGGTCTCGTCGGAGTGGTAGTAAGAGTTGATGCCGCCCAGGTCGTACCCCGCCACTAACGCCCCGTTCGACCTCACGAGCACACTGTCGAGATAGTCGCGGATCGGCAGCAGCTCACACAGGGCCGGCTGGTGCAGGTTCGCATCGTGCTGGCGCATGGTCAGAGGCATTCTGGTTGGTCCTCCTTCAGGTAACCCACGGTCTGTTGAGAGTCCCGTTCCAATCCGCAGTAGATCCGTGGCTTGGTGTGCCATTCGACGAAGTCGAAGAGGTATCGCCGCGGCTTCCCGTACTTGAACGCAATCAACAAGGGGATCGCAAGCAACGGAACGATGTACTGCAGGATCACGTTCAGCGGGATGCCCCCGAGGTCTCGGTGCAAGAACCGCCCGAAGACGTTGGCAAACACAGCAATGCCCAAGATCACGAATGCATCCTCAAATTCCAGGTACAAAAACGTGACCCGTGTGTGCAGGTTTCGATGAACCGGAGTGATATTCAAGCCGTTCATATTCGTCCCCAATTGCGCCTAACTGATCCCACCAACGCCTCGCCTGACGAAGAACTCTGCGAGTCGTACCAAACCTGATAGCGCGAGCGCCATCCCCGCCGCCGCGAAATGCCGGATCCACGGCATGCCGTGATAAATGCGATGGCCGACGCCACCGAATGCGAGGACGCCTTGCACCACCTGCAGAACGGCATACACCGGCATAAAGACGTCGCACGTCCAGTTCACCAGCCCAAGTAGGGTGATCCAGATCAGGTCGGGGTTGTTCCAAGCGGCCTGCGATGCGAATTTCTCGATGCCGCGTAGCAGTCCGGAAATCATCAGGCACATCAGACCCGACCAGGCGATGTATTGATGCGGATACCCTCGCGCGTACCGTATTACGGCGAGTGCGAAGAACAACCCGGCCACGGTCGGCATAATGACGTTGCCCATCCAATTCGTCAGGTTCGTGATGCCGTTCAGGAAAGTCATTGGTTTACGCCTCACATCATCGACAGCACCAGCCGCCATAGCGCCGAGACCGTCAGAAACGCCGCGCCGCAGCAGATCAGCCGCATCGCCGGCTTTCCAAACGCGAAATTCAGGACCGCACCGATGATCGCCAACCCGGCCGCGACGGGAAGGATCCGGCTGACGGTGTCGGTCCAGAGACCCGCCAGGACGTCAGCCGTGGCGAACTTCGTTCCCGAATTCCACCCTTGGAGCAATGCTTGCGTGCTGGCAATGGATAGCAGAAACATGGCGCCGAGAATCGAATACAGCGGGTTACGCCCCTCGGCGACATCGATGACGCCGCGCAGAACCAACCAGGCCGCCATCACCGGCGCAAAATAACCCACCACGAACTGATTGACGAAATTTGTGACGTCCACCTTGAACAGGTTCAGCAATGCCGTTCCGCCGCCGGCCGAGATCGGCACAGGCACCCCGAAGCCGGAAAACCAACTCAGAATCTGCGGAAGGGTCAACATCACGACGGCCCAAAACATCCACAGCCCGAATCTGCTGTTCTGAAGAAGTGAACTCTGGTTGCGCAGCGCCAACCCAGCAAGCACCAGCGCCACGAGAGCCGCGACGGGCGCCAGCCCAAGCAATACCCCAATTCCGTCGTTGATCAACTGCATTGTCTTGGACCTCTGAGACCGGGCGGGCGAATGCACGGAACACTCCGCGAATCGCCCACCCATCGTGATTGCTCTACGAAACACCCCCGGTACCTTGCTGTATCCAGAACTCGAGTAGTCGCGTCAGCCCCGACACTGCCAGGAGTCCCACCGCAGTTCCGATCCAACGGAGGTACCCTCGGCCGCTGGCGTACGAGACAATTCCGCCCAACACGGCAACGCCAGCACCGACCGGGGCAATCACGTTGCCGACCCAGTTGACAAAATTCAGGAAGGCGCCTTCCGGCTGCGCCCCCGTCTGACCCTGCACCGCAACGTTCACCTGCGGTGCAGCTCCAAGGTTCTGAGCGAGAGCCACGGACTGGCACACGACCAGGAAGCAGACCGCCAGTACCATGGCTACGATTCCAACTTGCTTCATTTCTTTTTTGACCTCCATCGCGATTTCGCCCTAGCTGCTCCGTTCGGCTTGTCGGCATCTCCGGCCAGCAGCGGGTCACAACTCAGGGCTTGTGAGAATCGTAGGGCAAGATTCGCAGAGCTCAAAAAATAGGCTGGCACTCTCCTCGAGACCAAACTCGCTTTGAAGAGCCGTGGATCGAGCCCCGTCCTTTGATGGACAGGCGGCTGATGTTCGAATCGCGATGCGAGGTAGCCAAGGGTCAGGGCAGCGCGACGTCCGTCCAATCCCGGCGTGGCGCGGGTCCCGGTAGTGCGATCGAAAGAATCGGCAGACATAAGCAGACTTGAACGAAGGGAGCGGAAAGGCAGTCTGAGGAGGACCGGTTTACCACTGCCGTTTAGCCAGGTTCGCACCCTCCGCCAGTCCATCGGCTTCATAACGGCGGCTGTGTACCCGTGCGACTTGGAATTCCAGAGCCTGCGGAATAAGAATAAGGAGAGGGCGTGGTGAGATGGAAACGTCAGAATGCGAGGTTTGCGGCGGGGCGCGTTGGGTATGTGAAGACCATCCCGACAAACCATGGGACGGCGCGAGCGACCGGGAGGATGCCTGCCACTGCGGCGGCGCCGGAATGCCGTGCTCGGTGTGCAATCGGACGGTAGGCCAGGAGCCGCCGGAGATGCCGCCGGGATATCGGACTATGATCGACACCGATGGCCCGAAGCACTGAATCATCGCTGAAGGACATGAAGACATGGACCGACCGGCTCGGTCATTCCGGCCTGCGGTCCTTCACCGACGCCGATGGACATCTATGGCTCGAGCAGAATCCGGCCAAAGCATCGAAGTGGGCAAAGCTGGCCCGGAAAGGCCATGACATCGCCTGGGAGTTCGAGAAGCCCGGCGGCGGCTATACGGGGCGCATGTTAATTGACGGTGAGATTTACACGCCGCGAGAGGCGACGAAGACCTTTCTGAAGGTCCAAAAACCTGCTCAGGAGCGGTAGAAGAGGGGCCGCCCGGTTGGCACATGAAGCCGAAAGCAGCCGCTGTACCGGCCGCGATTCGAGCGCGAGCATCGCGTGTTCGCCATTATCCTCCACTGTGCTATTGCCGTTCGACGTCGATGCGCCCACCGCCGCGAGCGGTGGACCACTGCGGGGCCATCAGCACTACTGTGGTCGGGGCAGCCTGCCACGGAACAGCGACCCATCTTTAGCAGCCACGAGTTCGCAGTGTTCCGTCAGCCGCAAAATTCAGTGCCAATATGTCATCAAATTGCAAGTCCGCGTTGCCTCCGGGCATCAGGTGCCACAGTTCACCTGTTTTCGCCGCATAGGTAAGCGCCTGGTCGACCGGGCTGAATCTAAAGATCCCGACATCATCGAACTTGGCACCCGTTTGGGCATCGAGGACCGCGAAGAACTTGGGTGCAGGGCCAGTCGGACAGATCTTCAGGCTCTGTGCATCACAGTATGCTAGCTTCTGGAGAGCCCCGTCTCTCATTGCGTACGCCAAATGTTTGCCGTCCGAACTGAAATGCACGCCGCTTGCTTTCCCTATCGCGTCAGCTGAAGGCCCTACGACGCCGTCTGAAACGATCGACCACTTCCCATCACGCCTGATACCGTATGCGAGGTGTTTACCGTCGGGACTGAATGTAATACTCTCAACCAATATCTCGTCACATTCGGGGCCAAATTCTCGGGAATCATCCACCATGATCCACTTTCCTCGTCTTTTGGCCGGGTAGACGAGTCGCGCGCCGTCTGGACTAAATCGTATCGGACCGAGGAGTAGCGGGATCTCGTCGTAAGTTGTTCCGGGCCTTTCCGTCAACCACAACCGAATACCGCGTTCCCTGCTTGGCGGCGTAAGCGAGGTGTTTACTGTCTGGAGCTCCATACGGGGGCATCGCTGAAAACGAATCTGCCGACCGAGAGGGAGAGTTCAGCGCTGCTCGGCGATGTCGCTGAGGATTTTCCGTCAACGACGACCACCCTTGTCCCACCCTTATCCGCTGACACATATGCCAAGTGTTTACTGTCTGGGCTGATGGCTAGGGAGTCGCCATCAATACGTTCGTATTCAGGACCGGGTTTGTCCTTCCAAAACACAAGCTCAGTTGAATCTAGCTGAACAACAAATGCGATGCTCCCGCCATCCGGGCTGAAACTCAGTTTGCTTAATCGACGGGCGCGAAAGTGGCGACCCTCTTTGCCGTCGACGACCACGCAACACTCTCCCTGGCTCTTTGCCAAATAGGCGAAATGTCTTCCATCAGGACTGAATGCCACGTCCATAATCTTGTCGTAATCGCTGCCTGGCTGCCCGTCCAAGACAACGATGTCCCTAGAACCGATGTCCGCCGCGTACGCAAAGCGAGTGCCATCCGCGCTCAGCTTCCGAAAGGTCCAAACGCTCTCGTATTCCCGCTCCTGGCTCGCCATCGTAGACGACGAACACCTTCGCCCTTGCCAACGGGTCTGGCCGTGCTTTCTTCCGCACGCAGGCAGAGCACGTGACCTCCGGCCGTGAACACCGCGCCGTAGTTCGGCCGGATGAACGGACCGAGGTCTTCTAGTTGGACTTGTGATCGACACACCACTGCGAGCCAAAACATGAGCAGGAATCTGATGGACCTCAATCTTCACCTCCGTAACGAATTGTCTAATCTCCAAGTGCCGATTGCGCCAATTGCCGAAGTTCCTGGAGCGATCCGTCTGATGTCCAGCGGAGAACCATGTTCGGGTCATTTCGCGTTCCGCGCACCGCGCTCTTGAGGATGGGGTAGGTTTGGGGCAAAGCCGCAAGCCGGCGGAGGTCGTCGGCCGACATCATCGAGCGCATCTGTCCAAACATATCTACTAGAGCACACTTACACGGTTCAACCGGATCTCCCCAACTGCCAATATCACTGCAGCGTGCCGCTGCCGAAACGCGTCTTACCGCCTTCTCGATCTGATCTATAAAAAATCGATAACATCTTATGTCGCCCGAACTCTTGATGAATCTCACGACAAAGTCGGGGGGCATTCGATCCGATGTGACGAGGGCATCGTAAAGCGTGCCAATTCGTAGGTGTGGAGACACAGCCAGGAAATCTCCCTCATCGATCTCTCCAAACCTTGTAAGACGATCTGTAAAGTAATTCTCAAGGGATTCTAATGCGCTTGGCAGATCCACTCTAGATAAAACGCTGAGAATTCCGCTTAGCGTATCGTGCTCGTATGCACGAAGATTTGGGTCATGCCTCCGCGGAGGCAACGCGGCAGAGATCTTTGGGAAACATTGGCACAGCACCTCGATCCGTTCGGCAGCACGGGCCTCTAGCGCCAGGCCAGTGAGGCGAAAAAAGAGCCACCTGTGAATGTCCCACGGCACGCGGTCGGGCGACAACGGATCGGGCGGAACATTGCAGCCACAATTGCAGTCGAGACGTAGTGCTTGGAGGGCATTACCGATGATTCGCAATTTGTTGGCTCCCACGGCCAGTGATTTAGACTCAATAGCTGCGATCAGCCCCCAAGCCCCGATCTCCGGATCTCGATTCGCGATCAGCGTGCCCAGGGACGATCGTAAGCGCTTGTCTCGCGCCGTGCGGCCCCGAAAGGTTCGGCCCCACAACTGAGCTGCCGCTTTTCGTCTTGCCTTGACGGTTCCTATAGCCAGGCGACAGCGGAGTAGGGCAATTGAAAGCGTGTTCATTGCTCAATGTGCCGGAAGTAGCCAACAAGGATTCGACTTCAATCGGGGGTCCGCAATTGACATCCGGGTGGGGAGAGTATACCACCTCCCACAGACCGCCTGTTTTTTGCCGCCGCCTTGGACAAAATCTGCCCGATTCCGGGCGGCCACAACCAGCAGGCTCCCGCGGTGTCGCGGGTTGCCCTCCGATAAAGCCCGCAATTATTGATGGGCCAGTATCGGATAAGAAAATCCACCGGGCCGTTCCTGGAAAGGCCCTGACCGCCGAAGCGATAGCATCCTCTCGATTTCTTCCAGCCCAATTGGGTAACGGCGAGAACCTTGACGGAGTGCTTCCGCTGATATTCCTCGAAGCTGCGGCCTCTGCGCTAGAGATTAGTACCGAGAAACGCGCCAGGGCCCGGCAATGCACTTGTCGGCATAGTCCCCGACTCACCGGACTGCCTGCGTGCGGGGCCCAAGCGTCTAGCAACCCGAGGGCGGTTGCGAATCGCTCTAGAAACCCTCGTCGGATAGGCGGGAAACGTTACTCAGTTTGCGCAACAGCCGAATCGGACAAATCCCATCCCGTTACGCTATAGGGAAACCTGAATTCGCTCAAGAGCCTTCTCGAAATCCTCCAAAATCAGCGGCGGCAAGGCGGCATCACTCTCGTCCATCCGATTCATCGCCATCCGCTTGGCGGTATTCACTACAGCCTGGAGATCCGCCGGCGAAATGCCCTTCAGACGCGCCAGGATGGCGTTTCTCGTGAGGTTCGCGGCGAGCGGAATCGATCCCAGATATTTCTCGATCAGCCGCAAATACCCACTGTCGTCTGGCGCGCAAACCTCGATCTTTTCCGTGAACCTGCCGCCCCGCATCACGCGGGGATCGATGTCGTCGATGTGATTTGTCGTCCCAACCAGGAAGACTTGGTTGGCAGGATCGAGTTGGCTCATCAGCATGAGCGCTTGGTCGACGAACTGAATGTGGTGTTGGCCCTTGTAGTAGCCGTTGTCACCTCGCGGCAGCAGGCCGTCGACTTCATCGAGAAACAGGATGGAAGGACTATTCTCCCTCGCGCGGTCGAATGCCTGTACGAGCTTGTCCGGTGTGGGCACGTCCGCCGGGGTGATCGGGTAGAAACTGCGGCGCGTCTGCGTCGCAAGCAAGTGCGCGATCGAAGTTTTGCCGTAGCCCGGAGGCCCGACGAGCAGCAACCCCGTCGGCATTGGCACGTTGAGACGCTCGGCCTCGCCGGGCTTCATAATCCGGATCAAATTGCGCAGATCCCGCTCGACCGCCGGAGAAAGAACCAAGTCATCCCAATCGACAGACTTGATCAGGGGCCGATCCGTTCCGCCGGTATCGTCGTATGCGCGCTGCATATCCTGCTGCTCCACGCGCCGATTCTCCAACGCTGCCGACGAGCCCGCCCTGTTCACCAGGCTAGCCAGCTTTGCCGGGCTCCATCCGGGAGTCCGCACTGCAAAAGGCTTCAACGGGAACGGCGTCCAAAATCGCTTCGCGAGCTGCACCGTCAGAATCTGCTCTCGCGCCGCTTCATCAGGCAAATCCACTCGGATTTTCTCGTCGAATCGAAGGTCCCGCACCAGCGCTTCATCGAGGCCATCGTAGAAGTTCGTGGCCGCCATCAAGACGAAGCCCGGCTCCGAACGATACCGGTCCACGCATTGCATCAGTTCCGTGACGATGGCGTTGTACGCTCGCGCGCCGCCGCCGACATCACCGTGCTGGCCCAGTTGCTGGCGTTGGGTACCGATGGAATCCAGTTCGTCGAGGAAGAATAGAACAGGCCGAAATTGATAGGCTCGCTGAAAAGCCGCCCTGATGTTCGCCTCGCTGGAGCCTATTTGCCCGGACACCAGCGCTGTCGGTTGGACGTGATAGAAGTTGATCCGGAACTCGCCCGCCGTAGCCTCCGCCAGAAATGTCTTGCCGGTGCCGCGTGGGCCATGCAGCAGAATTCCGTTCTGGGTGACTCCGTGTCGCTGGAATCTTTCGGGGTGCAGCCGGTTGTTCACTACTGCCGAGATCCGGCGCTTCTCAGCGTCCATTCCGCCCACGTCGGCAAATGTGTGGGCCGGGATGTTCGACCACTGGACCGTTCGCGGCCTTTCCGACTCCAGGTTTCGCGGCGGCTGTATGCCACGCCGTTAGCCCGCGGCCGATGCCGAATCACCGCGACGAGGCCGACGCAGGCCGCGACGGCAATGATGAGGCCGGACCCGACTTCCAGCGGCGACGCCTTGTCACGCGCCAACAGAAGCCCGGTGACAGCGTCCTCATGAAACAGGAATTCGTTGATGCTGTTGAGCCAGTGCAGAACCGGCAGCAGCGCGAAGAAATACAGCAGGCCGCGCCAGGTACCCTGCATCCGGGTGTGCCACGTGAGCAATAGCAGACCGCTGGCGACCGTAAACCATGCCAGCCAGGGACTAATTCCGAAGGCGACCACCCCAAAGACGAGAAGGATGATTCCTATCGTGACGTGCTCGCGCGGCGGGCGACCACTGATCCACTTAGGCGGGACGCAAAGGAGTCGGCGATTGGCGAATAACGCTGCCCGGTTTCCACGGGCCCTCCCTTGCGCCTAATTTACCGCACCGCTATGCCAACGGGAATTGCCGCCGGTGTTCGCGAGTAGGCTCGAAGTGAAGAAAGTCACTGTTGTTGTGCCGATCCCGAGATCCTCGTCGCCGCTGGCTGTCCATATATTCGATTCAGCTCGGTCTTCAGCTCAATCAGTTCGCGAAGTTCCTGGGCCGAGGGAAGCGGCGAACTCCCATCGGCCGCGATCTGCGTGGTGTTCCGCAAACCGCCTGGGAGCGCCCTGGACCCCGGCTTGTCGCCGGCGTCCTGTTGCAGAACGAGGAAGAAGCGCGTGTTGCCTGGGACGGTAACCACGATGTTCTCGTTATACGCGAGGCTCGACATCTCCTGTTCGCCTGCCAGCCCCGCGTTTGAAGCAATGCGCTCCCGAAGGAGGACGCTATTGTTGAGCTGTCCGTTGATTCCGCCGAACCCTCCCGGTCCGCCTACCAGATAAGCCGCCATCGTTCCCACACCGGTCATGGATCGCACGAGAAACCGCTTCGCCCCGTTGCTTCCAGAAACGGAACCCTTCAACGGGCCGTATGCGAGGCTCATCGCGGTTGCGTCGATCTTTTCCGTCGCGCCATCGGGCATTTGCAGGGTATGGAACCGGATTCCGATGTTGCCGCTCCGATTGGCCTGTTGCAGATCGCCGAATGCCTTAGTGCCCGCGGGAATGATAATCTCGCCATCTTTCTCATAGTTGTATTCGATCGCGGCCACCACCGGCGACTTGACCGCCGTGCTTACTGCGGCCTGGAGACGCGCCACCAACCGGCTGCCGTTCGGCAAGAGCCCCGCCGTTTTCCGTTCGAGAAGGGCCGGCTCCGAAGGCAGGGAGACCGGACGGATCGTGGCGTCGGAACTCGCTGAGGCATTCCGGACGAAGACAAGCGACGACTTCTTGAGAGTATCTGCTTCGTTGCGGACAGCGGCCACTTGTGAGGCTGGCGGAGGTGCGCTTGCCACTGCTGTGGGTGGTGGTGGTGCCGCAGCGCCCGCCTTGGCCTGGCGATATGCCTCCAACGCCGGGTCGTCCATGGGCGGCACGTTCGCGAGCGTCTTCGGTGCCGTGGGTGGAGCATTCAGTCGCGTACGCCCCGTGGCCTTTACGTCCTCCGGGCTGACCTGATCGCCGTTGGTGTCCTGGTTGCTGGTATCAGCGGTGAGCAACGGGGTCACCGAGCCATGGTTCTGGCCAGTCGCGGCGGGCGTCTCCGGTCGGCCGAGGTTGGGTTTGTTCCTGGCGGCGGAGCGGTCTTTCGTCGTGTTCGAACTCGAGAACATCGCCAGAAACCCGAATATCATGATGACGACCGCCCCTGCTAGGACGAGCAGCCCTTTGCTCCGGTCTACGGTTTGGGCTGTCCGGGGCTGCTTCTCGGCGGACTGCTGTCTTCGGCCGTCCCGAGCCCGTGCGTAAGCTTCCCGGAGCGAAGTAATGAGTCCCTTGGGCTGTTCCAGCTTGGTGGTTTCGATGGGTTCTTCAACTCCGGGGTGAATGCGTCTTGTCGCGTCCGATCTGCCTTCATCCGGCTGCATTTCCTCGCGAGAGAGTGGATCCGGTGTCATCTATTCGCCTCCTTCCTTTCCGAATGCTGCTGATCCCGAAACCGATGGGCGCCAATGCCGGCCGATCGACAGCGCCCGAATCCGCCATCTGAAGCAGTAGCGTTTCCGTGGACTGCTTGAAGCTCGGCCGCCGAAAGACCAGAACCCCATCGGCGCGCTCGCCTGGCCCGACGCGGCGCCGGCTCATTCGGAAATCCTCGACGGGCAGTTGCTCCGACGTGGACCAAACGACGTGATGCACGATCTTCCCCTTCCTGACTTTGCCGCCCAGTTGCACCTGCGGAGGCATAAGTTCGACCGCATGTTTCTGCAAGTTGACGACAGAGAAGAGGACCACGACTTCTTTGCCATGGTCGATAACCTCGCTTACGCCGGTTTTCAGGATCTCGGTGCCTGGAGGCACGATCCCAGGCTTCTCGCCGTACAGCACCGGCAACGGAGCCTGCCGTTGGCGTTCCAGCAAAGCATCGAGACCCGCACCCGGGTCGGCCACTGGGATGTCAGTCGGCTTGTCCGTTGGACGCACGTCCGGCGGGCTGATTGTCGAAGCAGGCACCACGGCCGTGCGATCACTGGCGCTGGACCCTTGTCCCCTCGTCGGCTCAACGGCGCGATCCAAGGATGTAGTTCGCGCGACTAGGGCGGATGGATATGTCGGGTCGATGATGAACTTTCCGACTGGCTGGTATCGCATCATGAAATCGATATCGGGTTTGGAGCCAGCCCCCGGTTCGCCCCGGCTGATCAGTAGCAGATTCGCCTGTTGGCCGTTCGCCGTGGTAATCAACAGGTTCGTCTGCGTCGTTTTCACGGTGATCGGTTTGACGACAACGATGCGGGGCTCGCGTTCAGAGTGCTCCGCCGAAAATGCATCCGGGTCGCCCAGCACGACGGAATTGATCGCATCGGGCATCCGGATAGCGGTCGCAAATCGCGGTGCCAGATAGACAACTGTCACTTGGCCTTCCTGGACCGCCCTCCCTGTAACTTGCGGTGTGATCTCCGGAACCTGTGCCACAGAAATGCAACAGGCCCAGAGCGCCACCAACGCCACGTTGAGTGCTTTCATTGCTGTAATGCTCCTTTCACGACTGCTGCTCCGATCAGCCGCCGTTTTCGATAGAACCTTTCCACGGCGGCTACGTACCGGCAAATGTCTGGGTCCGCGCAGTCGAGTCCGTTCTTCCGGATTCGCGCCTCGCCCGCGTAATAAGCCGCGGCGACGAGCCTCAACTCGCCATTAAAGAGCCGCATCAGGCGCGCCATGTACGCGACACCGCCGCGGATGTTCTCGTCTACCCGAAACCGATTGGTCACTCCGAACGTGAAGGCTGCCGGCGGCGTGAGTTGCATGATGCCCACCGCCCCTTTCGTCGAGATGACATTTGTCTGCCAGCCTGATTCAACGTCGATCACTGCCTTTACGAATTCCTCTGGAACTCCGTAGGCGCGCGCGTAATGATCAACCCAGGCCGACGCGGTCTCGCGAAGACCTTGTGCGCCGGCATGGGACAGGCAGAGCAACAAGACCAGAGCCGGCTGCTTCATGGTTGAACTCCCACAAGGTCGGCGGCCTGCACCCTTGTAGCGTGTGACTTCGCATTCAGCACGAGCGAGGCGAACCCATCCTGGAGCGTTAGCCGCTTTCGATCCTCCTTCGTCTTCGCGAGGAATGGCAGGAGAAAATCGCGCATGTCCGCGTGCAGTTCGTCGATGCCCATGATCGCCAGAACCTGTTCGAGTTCCAGAATCTCCGCAATCGACGGTGGCTTCTCCATACGGTAAGCCCGCAATGCGTAAGACAGCCCTGCGATCTGCCGCTTCAGAGCCGGGGATCCCGTTATGCTCCTCGCTTTCAAGATCGCGGCTTCGCGTTGGGCGGTCGGAAACTCGGCCCGGAAATAGGCGCATCGCCGCCGCAAGGGATCGCCAATCCGTCGGACTTCATTCGACGTGAGCACGACAAAGGGAATCGTCTTGGGCTTGACTGTGCCGAGTTTTGGGACGGAGATCTGCCAATCCGAGAGCACCTCCAGGAGCATCGCTTCAAACTCTTCGCCCACCTTGTCCACCTCATCGATCAGCAGGACGCAAGGCTTTTCCTCGTATTGGAGTGCGCGCATGAGCGGCCCTTGAACGAAGAAGTCCAGCGTATGAAGCCGGCGTCGGGTCGCGTCCCAATCCGTTCCGAGGCTCTCCGATTGCGTTTCCAGGAAAATCTTCTGGAGTGCGGTGTCGAACTTGCCAATTGCCTTCTCTTCCTCAATGCCCGGGTAACACTGGAGCCGCTCCACCGCAGTATCGAGAGCGAAGGCCAAGGCCTTGGCGAGTTCTGTCTTGCCGCAGCCCGGCGGTCCTTCGACCAGAATCGGCTTCTTGAGTTCGCCAGCCACGTAGACCTGCGAGATCGTAACGTCATCGACAAGGTATCGGACCTCCTCGAACTTTCGCCGCAGGTAGTCGGTTGAGGGAAACACTTGGTTTTGGATCCTCAAGGTGGATTCTAGGGCTGCGACTGCATTCCGCCGAAAAGCGGTTTCATCAGAAGCTGGGCAGACTTTCTCGGGTTTTCATACTTGGGCGAGGTACGCGAACTCCGGCAGTACCTCGAACGGTCGCACAGTGTGGGGCAACTGTTCCGCAAGTTGGATGATGCGCTCTGGCGCTCCATTTCCGAGAAACTCCGCCGCCTGCGCCAAGTGGGCCACGCGCAGCGGATTCAGGCCCATCAATCGCGCGCACGTGAAATCCGCGGCCACGGGATCATCTGCCAACACGATCCGTCCGAGTGTTCTCGGAGCCCCATGCAACGGTCCGTTGCCTTCCATGCCAACGATCCCGTCGGCGATCACGAAGTGCGCCGGGACGACAGCATTGATATCCAAAATGCTCCGATCGATGCCCTTCCAATGCAAGACGTTCTTCGGCCAGCCATAGGCGATGCCTGGTACAACGCCGAAGAGATTCTTCATGCTCAGCGTGACGCCCGCCCAATGGTGTGTCTTCACCTTGGGCATGGACACCACAAGATCCGCAGCCAGAACCGTCCGCGGCAACCATAAGGCAGTCGAGACCCGTGAAGTGCGTCGCCATCGGCATCCTTACGATCTCGTCACGGTTCAAGTCGACGAACCGAACCCTTCGTTCCTTAAGTTGCGCCGCGAGTCCAGTCTCCTCAAGCACGAGTTGGGTGTCGCGCTGGTGCCCCGGCCCTTCGGCGACGACGACGCTCTTCGCACCCAGCGCGAGAAACGCATCTGCTGCCGCACCTACCAGCCTCGGATTCGTATTCACCTCCGCACCCGGAATGGATTCCACCAGGTTCGGCTTCAGCAGCACGGTCTTTCCGCGGAGATCCAAATCGAACAATCGGAGGCCTTCAGTCAGTTCCCGTTCGAGCGATCCAGCGTATGAGGTTTCATGAAGTATGGCGACGCGCGAACGTGCTCTGCGGCGGTCCGGGACCAGACCGGCTGTACGCATCCGCTGAACGGCTAAAGCTCCAGTGCCGGCGAGAAGGGCGCCGCCGAAGATTCTTCTGCTTACGGGAATGCTCACGCGTTCACCTCGAAGGGGTTGTCGTCAGAGTCCACTCCAAGCGCGAGCGCGGCCAGCGCGATCGTGGACGTGTCCTGGATGCTTCGGGGATCTTCAACAAGAGCAGCGAGACGATTACACGCCTCGGTCATTGCTGGCATGACATCCGCTCTCACATCCCGGTACGCGGCGGCTGCGAGAATAAACCATGCCAAGCTGTACGCCGACGGGCACTGGACGCGATCCAGGAGCCAGGCCAACGAGTCGCGCACTATCGGATTCTGGTAATTGCAGTCGGAGTGCGGCCAGTGCGATTGCCGTAGCATCAATGTGCGGGCGCAATGGAACACCGTACACGACCGCATTGCCCGCGTTCCACCCACCTCCCACACAAGCCCGATCGAGAAGCATTTCCGCTCCGAGCCGTAGCCGTGTCTCGACTTCCTTTCCACCGACCAGTCCCCGCCTCTTTGCACGCTCCAAAGTGATCAGCGCCATGGAAGTCGGCAACACCCAACTCACTGTATTGGGAACCCAAGGCCAGCCGTACTTCGTTGGGTCGAACCGAACCTGCCGATCCGAGAATCGAAACTTCAGCCGGACAAGCCACGATAGCCTCTAAAGGGCGGCGTTGAAGCACAGCGTCAAGCGAACCAGCGCATGTCTCTGGACTGGCTCCAAGAATCATCACCGTGTTGACCGCCAACGCAGTCGCCCAGAGATTCACACCCGAACCGCTAGCGGCCGACCAAAGCCCGTCCGATTGTCGGTGCAGCATTAGTCGGCTGAAACCATGGCGGATTGCTGCCACCCCCCGAGGAAGCGATCTCAGAGCCAGCAACGCCCACGAAGTCGTTTCCGTCGCGAACTGCGCGCCTCCATGGCTCCACCCACCGGCTGGTAGCTTGCGATGCAGGACTTCTTCCAAAAGGCGGTAGCGTGCCAATGTTCGTCGTTCAGTTGCTGCACCTGAGCGGCTCATGATTCCTGCGTATGACTGCGCCAGACTAGCATCTGCCTTCTGTTTACCCGATATGCGGTTGCGCGGCAAATGACGGCGATGGCTTTTGGCGAGTCGCGCCGCCCGCCGTACTATTTCTTCTACGGCGGACAAGAATCCCACCGGCAGGCGAGGTCTTATGAGCTCAGAAATAATGCGTCAGATTCTTGAGACCATCGAGGCCGACGCGGCGTCGCGTCCTTCAGCCATCGAATTTGAGATGGCATATCAAGCTCGCGTCGCCATTGATCGGATCAAATTCGCCATCAGGCACGTCGATCAGTTTGGCAAACCATGCGACGCCATGAGGGAGGCCGGGATGCAATTGCTTGACGCCCTCGATCGTCTTGAATCCCTTGACCGTCGCTTTCAGGCTCGGTCCCGAATTGCCACGTCCCACAAAAACGGCAATCTGGCGGAGGCGAGAGGATGAACCGACTTGTCTTAAGAGCGTGGTTGCGCTGTCGAAGTTGCCATTCGCTACTGGCATTTGTGGAGTGGAGCGAATGAGCGACGACCTATTGCTCAACTGCAAAGACGCGGCGGCTTTGCTCGGAATCAGTCTGCGAACACTGGAGCGGTACGTTGCAGAAGCACAAATTCCGTACATCCGCCTGCCACAGCGCGGGGAGCGGGCGCCGATTCGTTTCTCCCGATCGCACCTGAGGAAATGGCTCGACCAGCACACTGTCAAACCATCGCCGCTATCGAAGTTCAGAGGAAACACAAATGCCGGGCAAATACGTGAAGACGAAGTACCGGGGCGTCTTTCTGCGTAGCGGAATCGCCTACATCCGATATGCGGTGCCGGGGAAGAAGAGGGGCTCCGTCGTTTGGGAGAGTACCGGCCAAAGAAACACCCAACTGGCTGCCGAGCGGCTGCGGCAACGCAAAACAGAGATTGCCGAAGGACGGTATTTTCCAAATCGTCGCTTCGAAAAGGCCCTCTTCGCGGAGCTTGCGGAGTACTGGTGGGAAAACCGCGGCAAACAAACGAACAGCAAGTTCGAATATCGTTATCCCAAGGTCCTCGAACACTTCAAGGAGTACGTGGCCCGCGATATCACTCCAGAAGCCATCGAGAGCTTTCTGAAGAGCCTGCATCAAGTTGAGTGGATCCCCATCGAGGGCTCAGCCAAATACGACCCGAAGGCAAAGCGAACTAAAGTTGCAAAGAAGCAGGTGGAGACGGATGCCCCCCTTTCAGCTTCCAGCAAGAATCAATACCGCACGATCCTATCGGGCATCTTCTCGTTCAACATCAAGCGAGGGCGATACGACGTCAACCCCGTAAAAGCTGTTCGACAAGAAAAGGAACCGGCCGGCCGTGACTCGCTCATGATGCCGGACGAATTCCGCCAGTTTCGAGCGAAGTGCCAGGAACTCGGTGACTACGAACTGGACTGCTTCTCTGTGTTGGCCACGACGACGGCACTTCGAAAGGGATCTCTCTTGCCTCGAAAATGGGCCGACGTCCACAATCTCGATGGTGATCTCCCGTACATCATGGTGCCCCTAACGAAAAACGGTGAGCCGAAGGCCGCATTGCTCTCCGACGAAGCCGTGGAATCTCTGAAAAAGCTCCCGAGCTACGGCGCGTCGGACTATCTCTTCCCGGCCAAACCGAATCCCCGATTCAAAGGTGACTTCAAACGACCGTACGCATGGGATCTCGGCAAACGGTTTCGCCGAGTTTGCCGGCTCATCGGCATTCGGAGTGGAACGATCGGGGAGGTGGGGCCTCGTATCCACGATTGGCGCCACTTCTCAGCATCGATACTATTGGGCCAGGGAGTGCCGGACAACGTGATTGCTAAGCACACGGGCCATAAGAGCAAAGAGCTGGAACGGTACAAACATCTCTTCCCGGAACTTCGTCAGCAGACAGTGCAGTTGATCGATAAAGAAGTTAAGATCCCAAAGAAAAAGACGTGAAGAGCGAACTGTAGCACGTACTGTAGCACCTGAAAAACAGCCCTCCAACGCTTTCAGCAAGTCCTTTTGAACCAATGGTATACAGACCGAAAAACTTTGAGACGTTCGGCCTGTCACGTCGGAGGTCGCGGGTTCGAGCCCCGTCGTCCCCGCCATTCCATATCATTGACAATCATCGGACGCGGCTAGGGATCTGTCCGGGCATCGATTTCCTTCTTGCAGCGCTGTAGTCTCTCTGCTGATCGAGTTCAAGCGCCGGTCCGGCGCCTCATAGTCAATTCGGCCGCTGGAGCCGCCGCCCCCAGGCTGATGCCGGTTGTAGACGCAGAGCGCAGCATGGTATAAATCACTGAATTCTGATGGGCCCCGACGGGCAGAGGAGATGGCTATGCTTTCGCGCTGGATCGCAACGATTGTGTTGACTGCGGCTCTTGTGCCCGGTGTCGGCCGTGGCGAGGTCGCGGGCAAGTGGGTTGCTGAGTTGACGAGCCCGACTCTCCTGGAGCCCGCATACATCCGTGTCGCGCTTACGCGGACGGGCGACACGGTGAGCGGGGCGTGGGGCGCCGAGATCGTGAAGGGCGTGGTGAGGGGCACGACCGTGTCGTTGACGCTGACCGATACCGCGGGCCGCGATGCCGGCACGCTCACCGGCAAGATCGAGGGTGATGCGGGTGAGGGCGGAGGAACGATGGCGCGCGTGGGAGGCAGGGGAGGCCGCGGCGGCCGCGGGGGGGTTGGTTCTGGCGCACGCGCTCCCGTGCTGCAAGAGGTGGCATGGAAGCTGACCCGCGAACTGACGCCGCCGGCCAAACCGCGCGAGATCAATTACGATCCCACCACCTTTCAGGCTTACTACTACGCCGGGAACAAGCCGGGCATCCACATCTTCCCGGGCGACATCGTGCACACCTGGGCGCCCGATTCCGGCGGAGCCGACAAGAACCTGAAACGCGTAGCTCTGGGCGCAATTCGAATATCGGGCCTATTTACGTGGAAGGGGCGTTGCCGGGCGACACGCTGGTGGTCCACCTGATCAAGATCGAGCCAAACCGCAAGACGGCTCGGCAGGGAAGTAGAATTCAACAGTTCGGCGTCACGCCGGCTTACAATCTCGCCGCGAAGTACGACCCGGGCTTCAACGGCGAATACCAGTTGGACAACGCGACCGGCATCGCGGTGCTCACCGCGCCAACGCCCGCGCTCAAGAACTTCAAGTGCAAATGAAGCCGATGCTGGGCTGCATCTCCGTCGCGCCTCCGGGCTTCGAAGCCCTGACCGGCCCGCACCTCGGCGTCTTCGGCGGCAATCTCGACTATAACGGCACTGTTTCCGGCACGACGATGTTCTTCCCCGTCTTTCATCCGGGCGCGCTCTTCGGATTCGGCGATGGCCACGCGGCCATGGCCGACGGCGAAGTAACGCAGACGGGACTGGAGGTGTCGATGGCAGTCGATTTTTCCGTCGAGGTAATCAAGGGCTACCAGACGCAAGGCGTACGTGAGGAGGATTCGGACTACATCATCTCGTTCGGCGTGGCGGGTTCACTGCAGGAGGCTCTGAAGGTGTCGACTGCGCAGCTTGCGACTTGGATCAAGCACGACTACGGGCTCAGCGACAGCGAAGTCGCCCTGTTGCTGGGAGCCGTGATGAAGATCGAAGTAACCGAGCTGGTCGACCCCGAGTTTAACGTAGTGACCAAGGTGCCCAAAAGCTCGCTCGCCATGCTGATTAAGACACCCAGTAACGGCAACTAAACATAGCGTCATAAATAATTGCGCATAGTGTAGGGGTGTGGTCTCCTGGAAGCATGAAACCACTAACCGATCGCCGAAGCCGCATCTGCGGTTATCGGTTTGCAGCAAGAGATTCAGCGCTCCGAAGAGTCACGCTACGATCACCGCCTGCATGGAGTGCTGCTGGTGGCTCAGGGGATGACGTGCCCGGATGTTGGGCGACTGCTGGGGGATGCTCCACGCACGGTCGAGTATTGGGTACGGCGATTTGAAAGAAGGGCTTGGCGGGGTTGCAGGAAGGGGAACGTTCGGGCCGTCCGGGACGACTGAGCGCAGCGCAGATCGAAGAGGTCAATCGGGTGCTCCGCGCCAAGCCCAGCGACGCGGGAATGCGCGTCAACCTTTGGGATGGCAAGACCCTGTCGGCATGGATCATAAGAAGTACGGCATCCGGCTGGGGGTGCGCCAATGCCAGCGATTGTTCCGCCAGTTCGGCTTCCGGCTGCGAAAGCCGCGCCCGGGATTGCGAAAGGCGAATGCGTCGTTGCAACAGCAGCATAAAAAAAACTCCAAGCGCTAATGCGGGAAGACACATCGATCTGTGGGCCCTGGACGAAGTGCATTTTCAGCAGCATGGCTCCCGCTGCCGGATGTGGATACCGCCGGAGACCAAGGACCCAGTCCTCTACCATCATCCGACGCGCCACAGCGTCGGATACTTCGGAGCGGTGCGCTTGCGAGATGGCAAGTTCTTGTTCCGGCGAGAGAGGGGCGGTTCAACGGCGAGACATTCTGGCAATTTATGAAAGATTTTCGAGAGGTCAGCCGCGTCGAAGGCCGACGCGTAGTGGTCATCAGCGACAACGCCAAATATCACCACGCGCGACTCCATGCGCCTTGGAGGGAAGAACAGGAAGCCGAGTTTTGGGCTGGACTTCTTTCCGCCCTACAGCCCGGAACTCAATCCAATCGAGCGGGTCTGGAAATTGACGCGCCGGCTGTGTCTCCACAACCGCTACTTCGGATTCCTCGAGAGCGTGATCGAGGCGTCGAGTACCAGTTCGGCGCAATGGTCGGAGGGGAATGAGACTCTCCGCCGACTATGCGCAATTACTTAAGACGCTGTGTTTAATTGCGCCTGACGCGCCGCCATACGGGTTCGAGCCATGGCTCTTCCACCCGCAAGTTTGCAACAACCGGCCATCCCGCACGATCGAGCAACCGTCGTAAAATACGATTGTGGAGAAAGTAATCCGCGTTTTCAACACCTTTGAGGAAGCCGATGCCGCCGATGCCCTTTCCCGCGCTCAAATGACCCCGCAGCAGCGGGCCGGCATATTCTTCGAACTGCGAGAGCGAGCCCACCCCGATGCCTTTAAGCAGGGATTTGCGAGAGTTTATCGAGTGCTTGAACTCGAACGAAGTTGAGTATCTGGTCGTCGGCGCGCTCGCCGTTTCGTGGCATGGATTTCCCCGGTACTCCGCGGATATCGATTTCCTGATTCGCCCCAGCCACGCCAACGCGGAACGCGTACTTCGGGCACTTTCTCAATTCGGATTCGGCAGCCTCGACATATCCGCCTCCGATCTGACAATCGCAGGAAAAGTGATCCAGCTAGGGTACGAGCCGAATCGCATTGACCTGATGACTTCCGTCACCGGTGTGAGTTTCGACGATGCATGGGGAGATCGCGCCCCCGGCGATCTGGATGGCCTACCCGTCAACTTCATCGGCCGGTCGTCTCTGCTCCGTAACAAGGACGCCACGGGCCGCGCCAAGGACCGCATCGACGCCGAGGAACTCCGGAAGCAGAAACCGTCGACCTAGGTTCCACTCGTGGATACGAAGTCACCGGCTCGAAATTGACGGCGACCGTGCTGGCTGAGGACGGTTCGGTGGTGGAATCGTTCGTCATTGAACGCGGCGCTACCGCCACGCGCTAGACCACGTTCGCTACATCTCATTCCACATTTTCGCCTCGCTTTTGCGCATGCTATAGTGAGGGCCGGGATGCAGGGGTTCAAGCACAGTTCGCGCGTGGTTCGCGGCGCTATTGCGTCGTGGATGGCGCTCGTGTTGTCATTCGCTTGCCTGGCGCCGCTGGCTGCCGCCGCATTCGACGATTCGGAATCGTCCTGTTGCCAGACGGGGCATAAATGCTGCCGTAGGAAAGCAAGTGCCAAGCAGTCGTCTGGGCCGTCGTTCGCCGCGAAATCCTGCGGCGGCGATTGCTGCCAGATGGCGCTGGGAAGTGGCGCCGCCAATGGGTTGGCGCGCCCGCTGGCAAGCACGCCGGCGGCGCCGGTGGAGGTTTCCGCGGCACTGTTTGCGTGGCAGTCCCCTCGGTACGCCCGCTTCTCCGGCGATGTGCTGCGGCAACGTCCGCCGCCTGCGCCGCCCGTCTAAATCGATCCGTTAATCAGGTAAGTGGAAGTGTGCTCCAGGCGCATTGCGTTTGGGAGAGGAAATTGTATTGGTACGCGGTGTTCATCATCGGGTGATGCGCAAGCTCGCCCATGCGCTGGCCGGAAGTATGCGCGCGGCGCTGGCGGCCGTGCTGGTGCTCGCGCTCTTCGCGCCGGAACTGCAGGAGATCGTCTCGCTGCAGGCGGCGGAATTGTCGTGCGGCGCCTCTTGCAGCCGCGCCGGCAGGAGTTGCGCCTGCTGTCATCGGACCACCCATAAAAAAGGCGCCTCCGAGGTCCAGTGGAGCGCCGGAAACGGCTGCGCGAATGACTGCGCGCAATCCGCCGGCTTACCCATGCCGCAGGGTGTGCGGCCTCCCGCCGGTCACACTCTCGTCGAGCCGGCGCCTCACGCCACCATTGCGTACGCTCCATCCCGCGTCGCGCTGAAGCTTTCCAGTGCGGACGCGGCGCTCTTTCAGCGCCCTCCTCCGGTTCTCCTCTAATCTCGGGCCCGGGTTTCCTGTGGTGCGGATTAACTAGGAGGAGGAATATCTTGATTTTCCGATTTTTGCGAAACGTTGCGTTCCTGTCGCTGGGCGTGTGTTGCGCCGCCGCGCAGGAATCGATCCAATACGGCAGTATCAGCGGACGCGTGGAAGACGCCAGCGGCGCGGTGGTACAAGATGCCAAAGTGACTTCCCGTCAGAAGGAGACGAATATCGGCAGCACGCAGCTCACCGGAAGAGACGGCAGGTTTCGATTCCCGTATCTGAGCGTGGGCGAATACGAAATCGTCGTGCAGCATCCGGGTTTCGCCGATGTGGTTCGTACGGTGAATGTCGGCTTAGGGTCGGCGTTCGAGCTTCCCATTGTGTTGAACGTTGCCGCGGCGCAGAACCAGGTGACCGTGAGCAGTCAGGCCGATGTGCTTGAGGCCGCCCGCACCCAGATCGCCGGCACCGTCTCGCAGACCGAGGTCGCGAGCCTGCCGCTCAACGGCCGCAATTTCCTGGACCTGGCGCTGCTCGTTCCCGGCGTGTCGCCCACGAACACCGCGGCCAACCAGCTCTTCGCCGAGACCTCGGCCGTTCCCGGCCAGGGAATTTCGATCGGCAGCCAGCGCAATTTCTCCAACAGCTTCATCGTCGACGGCCTGTCCGAACAACGACGATGCCGCGGGCTTGACCGGCGCCTTCTACGGCCTGGACGTCGTGAACGAATTTCAGGTGGTCACCTCCGGCGGGCAGGCCGAGTTCGGCCGCGCGCTGGGCGGCTACGTCAACGTGGTCACCAAGAGCGGCACCAACACGCTGCACGGCGACCTGTATCGGCTATTTCCGCAATCAGCGGTTCAACGCCGCCAATGCGCTGTCGCACACCGCGCTTGCCCGTGACGCAGGCGCAATACGGCGCGAGCCTCGGCGGCCCGATCGTTCGCGACCGCACGTTCTATTTCGCGAATTTCGAGCAGCGGGAACTGAACCAGTCCGGCCTCATCACCATCTCGCCCGCCAACGTCGCCGCGATCAACGCGCGGCTGCGCGCCATCGGATATCCCGGCCCGCAGATTTCCACCGGCATCTATCCCAATCCGGTTCACAACAGCAACTTCTTCGCGCAAGGTCGATCACCAGTTCAGCGAACGGATCAGTTCAGCGTCCGCTACAGCCTGTATCACGTCACTAGCATCAACTCGCGCGGCGCCGGCGGCCTGAGCGCGCCCACCGCCTCCGCGAATCTGGACGATACCGACCAGACCATCGCCGTCAGCAACATCGCCACGCTCTCGCCGCGCGCTGGTGAACGAAACGCGCGGGCAGTTCACGAACAGCAATCTGCAGGCTCCGCCGTCGGACCCGATCGGGCCGGCCGTCAGCATTTCGGGCGTGGCTTCTTTCGGCACGCTTTCGGGATCGCCCACCGGCCGTAGCAACCAGTCTGGCGGAAGGTCGTGGACAACCTTTCCTATCAGGCCGGCGCGCACGCGATTCGCGTCGGCGCGGATTTCCTCTACAACGACGACACGATCACCTATCCGCGCATCGATCGCGGCAGCTATTCGTTTTCCTCGCTGGCGAATTTTCTTGCGGGAACCTACAACAACTCCGGGCTTCACGCAGACGTTCGCCAATAGCACGGTTGCGCAGACCAATCCGAACGTCGGCTTCTACGCGCAGGATGAATGGAAGGTGAGCCCGCGCCTGACGCTGAATCTGGGCGCTGCGCTACGACCTGCAGTTTCTGCAGACCATCGCCACCGACACCAACAACGTTTCGCCGCGCGCCGGATTCGCCTGGACGCCGTTCGCTTCGCGCAAGACCGTGATCCGCGGCGGCTACGGGCTGTTCTACGACCGCGTGCCGCTGCGCGCGCTGGCCAACGCGCTTGCTCTCGGCGAACAACACCACCGATCCCGCCAATCTGAGCCAGATCAGCGTCAGCCTTTCGCCGGCGCAGGCGGGCGCGCCGGTGTTCCCGAACATTCTCAGCAGTCTGACGCTGCCGCCGGGCGTGCTGTTCAACTTCAGCACCATGGATCCGCACATGCAGAACGCCTACTCCGAGCAGGGCAGCTTCGAGATCGAGCAGCAGCTCGGCGCGCACAGCACGCTGAGCGTCGGGCTATCAGCACGTGCGCGGGCTGCATCTGATCATCTCCGTCAATCAGAACGTGCCAGCCGTGCGCGGCCTCCGGAACCAACAACGGATGCCGGCCGAATCCGAACTACGGCAACAACAGCCAGTATTCATCGCTGGCCGATTCGCACTACGACGGCCTGCACGTTTCCTTCGTGCAGCGCCCGGTCGCGTGGGGCAGCTATCGCGTTTCCTACACCTATTCGAAAGCGCTCGACAACGTCGGCGAGTTCTTCTTCAGCGCGCCGATCAACAACTTCAATATCTGGCAGGACTACGGCCGCTCCGACGACGATCAGCGCCATCGCCTGGTTTTCGACGGCACGATCCATTCCCCGCTGGGCAAGGCGCCACACCGCCTGGGAGCGCATCAGCCACGGCTTCCAGCTGAGCGCGATGCTGCAGTACTATTCGCCGCTGCCGTTCAACATCACCACCGGCGCCAACACCATCCAGGGGACCGCGGCGCGCCCCACGGTCAACGGCGTTTTCATCAACCGCAATGCCGGCACCGGGTTCGATTCTCTCAGCCTGGGCGCGCGGCTGAGCCGCTCCTTCCAGATCTCCGAAGCGCGTGCAGTCTGGAGGCTATGGCGGAAGGATTCAATCTCACCAATCACGTGAATGGCGTAACCTTGAACGGCACGTTCGGCACGGGCGCGTATCCCACGAATCCGTCGCCCACGTTCAATCAGATCACCGCTGTCGGCGATCCGCGACCATTGCAGTTCGCGCTTGCGAATCGCATTCTAAGGAGCGGCAATGTTCCCGATTTTGCTTTTTCTCGCGTGCAACGCAGGCATCTGGGCCCATGGGCCCGGACGCTCCCGCGCGCGAGCCGCAGATGGCGGCCAACGGTTCGATGGTGGCGCTGACCTTCGGCGCCGGGCAAACCATCTATTTCAGCTCGTCGCGCGACGGAGGCAGGACGTTTTCAGCCGCCGGCGAAAGTGGCCGAAGCTGGCATTCTGCCTTTGACGCGGCATCGCGGTCCGCGCATCGCGTTTGCCGGCAGCGCCATCGTGATCACCGCGGTGGCCGGCAAAAAAGCGGAGCAGGGCGCGCACGCGCACGGCCTGCCTTCCGACGGAGATCTGATGGCGTGGCGCTCACGGACGGCGGCAAGACATGGTCGGACGGAAAGTCGATCAACGACGTTCCCGGCGCTCCGCCACCGAAGGCCTCCACGCGCTGGCTTCGAACGGCAAAGGACTTCCTGTTTGCCGCGTGGCTCGATAAACGCGGGAAAGGCACGCGGTTATACGGTGCGCGGTCGAACGATGGCGGCGTCGACATGGTCGAAAAACGTTGTCGTCTATCTCTCGCCCGACGGCACGATCTGCGAGTGCTGCCATCCTTCGCGTGGCGATTTCGATCCTGCTGGTGAACTGCTGGTGATGTGGCGCAATGCGCTGGGTGGTTCGCGCGATATGTATCTTGTCAATTCGCGCGACGGCGCGAATTTCTCCGCTCCGCGAAAGCTCGGCGAAGGCACGTGGAAATTGAACGCTTGCCCGATGGATGGCGGCGGCTTGGCCGTTTCGCCATCGAAGGTTCTTACCGCATGGCGGCGCGATACCAATGTCTTTCTGGATGAGCCCGGACAGCCGGAAAAGGAAATCGGCGCAGGCAAGGATATCGCGCTCGCGCTGAATGGCGGCCGGACCTATGTGGCTTGGGTAGAAGGAACGAAAGTGGAAGCGTGGGTCGATGGCAAAAAGCAAGAACTCGCCCCCAGCGGAGCCTTCCCTTCGCTAACCAGCCTTCCGGGCGGCGGGGTACTCGCTGCATGGGAGCAAAATGGCGCTATTGAGATTCAGCGGCTGCCTTAACAGGCTAACAGTAGGGTCTTGACAATTCCGGCCACTTAGTAAAGAATCGCCAAAGCCACCGGTCAGACTCTGAGGGTCGCTCAAAGACCGCGCGCGGGGAGGTGCAAACATGCGCCCATTGACGATCGCTGCGGCAGGGGCGATTCTGTGTATTCCGGCTTCGGCCCAACGGCCCACCGCGGACGAGCAACGCGCTCTCGCCGCCGCCCGGGATTACGCAATCCATTACACGAACAAGCTGCCGGATTTCTTGTGTACCGAGCAGATGGAGCGCGGCGCCACGACGGGCGCGGCCAACTTCCAGGTCGATCGCCTTACCATTCAGCTCGGTTTTAGCGGACAGAAGGAGCATTACAAGCTGGTCACTATGAATGGCCGTCCGGCGACGCAGTCTTTCGCATCGCTCGACGGTCTCATCTCGCGCGGCGAATTCGGCAGCCAGCTAATCGGAATTTTCGATCCAGCCGCGGCCGCCGATTTTCAATGGAAGGAATCATCGACTCTTCGCAAGCGGCGCGTCGCGGTCTATACGTACCGAATCCAGCGCGCTAAGTCGCAGAGGAGGGCGGCGGGTGGCTTGGGGAGGGTGATAGTTACTGCGCGGACGGAAAGGAGAAAGCCGAAGACTTGCTCCGCCGCGCTGCGAAATCCGGATGCCAGGCGGCGGCTGATCGAGTTGGGCGCGGCAAAGAAGTAACAGGCAATGGGGACTTACGCCCGCCGGTTGTTCGCCAGTTCTAGAAGTTTGCGGGTCTCGGGATGGCTAGCCCGCTCCAGCGCCTCGTCTAACAGACACGATTTGCGCTCACGCAGCCTGTCTTCCGGTTTCCCTTCATCCAAGGCTTGCATCAGATAAAATCGAACACGGACCGTCTCGTTCTTGAGCGGGTATTCGACGGTTTCCAACTCCCCTACGATCCGCGCCCAGACGCCGGTTTCCTCCCGCACTTCGCGGATTGCGGTGCGTTTGGGGTCTTCGCCACGTTCGATGTGCCCCTTGGGAAGCACCCACTGGCGTGAATCCGCCGCTTCGACCAGCAAGTATTCCAACTCGCCGGACCGCTTCTTCTTGAAGACGACGCCTCCCGCGTGCGTCAGCGGAGCAGAGTCTGGCGTCGACGCCGGCAGCTCCGCAGGCTTCGGCACGGCCGGCGGCGGTTGCTTGTCCGACTCCAGCGTCAAGATCATCCAGTACGCCTGCTGTGTCGACTTGAAGCGCTGCTCCATATAGCGCCACAGCGCTAACACCAAGAGGACGAGAGAGACAGCCGCCAGCCCGAACTTGCGCTTGTACCAATCGATCGCCATCAAAATGATGAGAACCGGTACGAAGCTGCGGAAGAATTTCGAGTCTGCTTCGAACCGATTCACGGCGGCGAGCGCCTCGGGATGCTGAAGCGCCAGCCTGGCCTTGCACCATTGAAACGCGTTGACCGATCCCTTCGCTTCAATCCCTTTTAAGTAGCTGTCCTTAATCCGGATCGCCTGATCGACGGCCGCGTCCGGCCGCTTCTTGAAGCATGCCAGCGCGAGCCAGCGGAGAGGCTTCGGCGACAATCCCCTTCCGGTCAGGATACGCGTTATCTGTTCCTTGCCGGTACACCTTCGAACCGGATCGTACAGGTAGTCATCCAGTAAAGATGCGATGAGGAACAGGAAATGTCCCAGCAGATAACTGCTGAACAAAAGCACTACCCAAGCCTCGGCGCCGTGTAAGCTGAAATATTCAGTCCCCAGGACCCACGGACCGGCAGTATCCTTCAGAAGATAAGTGAGCACGACGCCGGGCATCAAGATGGAAAAGAAGTCCACGAGGCCGACGAAGAATTTTTGTGGTTCGAAGTCCATAGCTGGCGCTACAAGGCCCGATTGTACTCCGGGCGTGGCGCGAGCCGCAGACGGCGGTTAACGCCGGCGAATCCCGGCGCGTCTGTGATCGGAATGCAGAATCTCATCCAGGACATCCGCTTCGCTCTGCGCGGATGGCGCCGCTCTCCCGGCTTTGCCGCCGCCTCCATCGCCACGCTTGCAATCGGGATCGGCGCCAACACAGCAATTTTCAGCGTGGTGAGCGGCGTGTTGTTGCGGCCGCTGCCTTTTGCGCATCCAGAGCAACTCGTGCAGGTGTACGAGCGCCAGCCGCGGACCAGCACGGTCGGCGGTTTCGATGGGCCTGTCGTTTACAGCGACTTCGACGAATGGCGAACGAAAAGCCGTCTGATTGAGGGCATCGCCACCTACGGGCAATCGAGCATGAATCTTCAACTGGAGGGCGATGCGGAGCAAGTGTCTGTCGTCGGAGCAGACGCCGCGCTTCTCCCTTTGCTGGGAGTGCCTCCACTCATGGGCCGCATGTTCCGTGAAAACGATTCTCCCAACCTAGCCGTGGCATCGTACCGGGTTTGGAAAACTCATTTCGGCGCGGGCGCGGCGGCCATGGGGCAGAGCATCATGCTGGATGGGCAGCCGTTCACGCTGATTGGCGTAATGCCCGAGGGATTTCAGTTTCCGTATCGATCCACTTCGAACGATCTGTATATTCCGAGCGGCCTGCGGCTTCGGCAGACTTGCGCGCCCATGAACCTCGAAACCACGCCGCAGTTGACGCCGTGGTGGCGCGATTGAAGGCCGGCGTGGCAGTGGACGCGGCGCGCCAGGAGTTCAATGCCATGAGCCGGCCGGCACAAGGGCGGCGCGTGGTTCGGCTGCTGGCGCTCAAAGACGTCGTCAGCGGCGCCGGCGCGCGAATCGCTGCTGGTGCTGCTCGGCGCGGTCGCCATGGTGTCTGCTGGTGGCGTGTGTCAACGTGGCCAACTTGTTACTGGCGCGCACCGCCTCGCGTAGCCGGGAAATCGCGGTGCGGGCAGCCTTGGGGGCGAGCCGTTTCCGGCTTCTGGGGCAGTTTCTAACCGAGAGCCTCTTGCTTGCGGCGTGCGGTGGCATCGCCGGGTTTGCGCTCGGCGTCTGGGGAAGCCGCGTTCTGGTTCGAATCGCGGCGGCGCAGATTCCGCGGGCGGGCGAGATCCAACTGGATTGGCGAGTCTTCGCATTTCTGCTTGCGGTGTGCGCGGCCACGGGAATCGGGTTCGGCCTGGCGCCCGCGGTGGCGGCCGCGCGCGGTAGCGCAATGGCGCTCAAGCAGGGTTCGGTGCGGGCGCGGCTTCGTGACGCGCTGGTTGTGGTGGAAGTCGCTCTCGCATTCGTCCTGCTGTCCGGCGCCGGATTGCTGCTACGAACGTTTCTCAATCTGCAGCACACCGGCGCGGGCGTGAACGCCGAAAACGTGGTGACAGCGCACGTCGTGGTGTCAGGCGCGCCGGAATCGGCGGCAATCGAAGAGCGCGCTTCGCGCATCCCCGGCGTGCGTGCGGCGGGAATGATTTCGCTGCTGCCGCTGCAGAACTCGGGTTGGGGCGGCTTCTTCACCGTGGCCGGCCGTCCCGAACTGCACCCATGCGAACTGAGCTACGTCACGCCGGGCTACTTTCGCGCCATGGGCATCCCGCTGCGCAAGGGCAGGGGATTCTCTCCGCGGGATGTGCCCACCTCGGAGAGGGTGATCGTGGTCAACGAAGCGCTGGCGCGCCAGGTTTTCCCGGGCGAAGATCCCCTCGGCCGCAAGACCAATCGCGGCACGATCATTGGCGTTGTTGGCGACGTGCGGCAGCAAGCGATGAGTGTGCCTGCGACGCCCGAGATCTACAACGCCGTGGCGCAGAATTTCGCGCAGATGCGGAGCAATGGGTCGACGTTGGTGGTGCGAAGCAGCGGGCCACCGGAGGGCTTGGTAAGCGCCATCCGTGCCGCGGTGCGCGAAGTGAGTCCGGGCCAGGCGCTCTTCCGGGTCGCGACCATGCAGCAGGTAATCGAGCAATCGCTGGCTACCCCGCGATTGTACATGTGGCTGCTTGTTTTGTTCGCGGGGATGGCCACACTTTTAGCGGCGGCTGGAATCTACGGCGTGGTCGCCTACTTAGTCGCGTTGCGGACGCGCGAATTCGGCATTCGCATGGCTCTTGGGGCCGGACGCCGGCAGCGTGTTGCGCTTGGTGATGAGACGTGGGGCCGTACTGGCCGCTCTAGGCCTGGCGCTCGGAATGGGTGGCGCGGCTCTTCTCACCCGCCTGTTGCGCGGCATGCTCTATGGGGTCGAAGCGACCGACGCCGCGACATTCGGCATGATGGCCGCTGTGTTAGCCGCAGTCGCGTTGCTGGCGTGTCTCGCTCCAGCGCGGCGCGCGGCGCTGGTGGATCCAGCGGTTGCCCTCCGCGCCGAGTAACTGCCCGGCTAGCGGCGCACAAGCTCGTGCTTGAGAGTGGCCACCCAGTGATCTTGTTCGGCAGTCAACTTCGGCTCTTCGCCAGAGATAAACTGCCGGGCCTCCCTCGAACCCTGCTCGGCGGCAAGCTGCAATAGTGCGATGGCTTCCAGATATTCGTGCTCCTGGCGCTGGTGGGCGTTGAACAGCAGGCGTCCTAACCGGAACTGGCAATCGGCCATGCCCTGCGCGGCGCATAACCGGTAATAGCTGCGCGCGCGGTCCGGTTCCCGCGGCACGCTGCCGCCAGTCTCATAGCGTTGACCCAGGTAGAATTGCGCCTGGCGGCTGCCCAAGGTGGCGGCCTGGCGCATCTCCTCCAGCCCTCTCACCGGGTCGCTGGGCAATCGGTCGCCATCGATCCGGCGCAGCGCCACCTGGTAGAGCGCGGGGCCGTAATTCTTGGCGGCGGATTGTTGGATCCAATCGAACCCTCTGTCCAGATCCTGCGGCGCGTGCTCGCCATTCATGATCCACGCCCCGGCAATGTACATGGCGGGCCCGAACTTCTGCTGGCAAAGGTCAAAAATCACTTGGACCGAGCGATCCATCTCTTCCCGGCTAATGCCCGGCCGCTCCACCGTCTTCAGCGCGATATTGAACGCGCTCCGCTGGCGCTCCGCCTTCTCATCGAACGGGATGGACGTCAGTCGAAACGGCACTTCTACAAAAATCGCGGCCTTTGCAGGCGCGCCGCCGTTCATGCCCGGCGCAAACTCCCATTGCTCGACTGCCTTGCTCGCCTGCTGATCCAGGCCGTAACCGATCGGGCTGATGAGCGAGATATCAGCCGGACGGCCCTTTTGATCGACCACAACGCGTAGCACCACCGTCCCCTGGATCTCTTCGGCGCGCGCTTCCGGCGAGTATTGCGCCTCGACCTGCCGGATCACGTGCGGCGGAGTGACAGCAGACCCTTCCGGCCTCTGCGCAGCCACCGGCGTCGCCAGCAACAGTATCGTAAGGACACAAGAATGGAAGTACGGGATAGGCGGCAACGATCTAGAATGCGGCAGTGTACGCAAAAGGTCAATTCGTTTGGGGCTGCATCTAACGGGAATATGACTGAAGCTATGTTTGAGTAAGTTCTTGTCTCTAAACTCACCGGGGAATTCTTAGGGCAAAACTTCCGACAACGGACTTCCCGCCCCGCGCATCTGCGTGACAGGCCCCTTCTTCATGTTGATGCTCCGGTCCCTCGTTTTTTTTCTGGTTGTTGCAGCCCAAGCACAGGTCAGCGTCACCACCTATCGCAACGATCTCGCCCGCTCCGGAACAAACCTTTCGGAATCGATTCTCACTCCGGCGAACGTAAACCCGCAGGGGTTTGGACAGGTCTTTTCCCAGCCGGTAGACGGCCAGGTCTACGCCCAGCCGCTCTATCTGCCGCTGGTGAACATTCCCGGCAAGGGCATCCACAACCTTGTGTTCGTAGCCACGGAACATGACAGCGTCTACGCCTTCGACGCCGATTCCGCCACCGGACCGAACGCCGCTCCGCTTTGGCACGTCAACTTCACAGACCCGGCCTCCGGCGAGCGCACTCTGAACGTGACCGACGTACTCGGCTGTCTTTCCATTCAACCGGAAATCGGAATCACGGGGACGCCGGTAATCGACCCCACCACCGGCACTCTCTATGTGGTTGCCAGCACCATCCTACATGGCACGTTCATCCATCGCCTTCATGCGCTCGACGCCGCCACCGGTCTGGAGCGCCCGGGAAGTCCCGTAGTAATCGACGCTACAGTTCCCGGCGCCGGCGACGGGTTCTCGCAGACCACCGTCCAGTTTCATCCTTATCTGTATAAGAACCGCGCCGGGCTGCTATTGCTCAACGGCGTTGTTTACACCGCCTGGACTTCGCATTGCGATGCGGGCTCTTACCATGGCTGGCTAATCGGCTATGACGCCGCGAGCCTGCAACAGACCGCGATCTTCAACGATTCGCCCAACGCATTCCAGGGCTCTTTATGGATGGGCGGCGCCGCGCCGGCCGCCGATGCCCAAGGCAACATTTATGTCGTTTCCGGCAACGGTCCGTTCGACGGCAATGCCAACGGGACGGATCTAGGCGATAGCTTTATCAAACTCTCTTCCGGTCCTGACCTCGCCATTGCCGACTATTTCACTCCGTTCAACCAACTCACGCTGAACCGTCAGGACATCGACCTCGGCTCGAGCGGCGCCGTGCTGCTGCCGGACGGCGTGGGGACCGCCGCGCATCCGCATATCCTGGCCGGCGCCGGCAAAGAGGGCCGGATCTACCTGGTGGACCGCGACCAGATGGGCCATTTCAACGCCCCCGATGACAGCCAGATTGTTCAATCGGTGGCGGGCGCGGTGGGTCCGGTTTACGGTGGCGCGGCCTATTACAACGGCAACCTGTATTTCGCGGGGGCGCAGGATCCGGTGAAGGCGTTCACGGTTTCGGGAGGGCATTTGGCGGCCGCGCCGGCGTCGCAATCGTCATCGGTATTCGGCGAGTTGGGCGCGGTCCCGGCGGTGAGCGCCAACGGTTCCGCGAACGGAATCGTCTGGCTGACCGAGGCCGGCAACGCGGGGACGCTCCACGCATACGACGCCTCGAATCTCGCCAATGAACTCTATAACAGCCAGATGAATCCGGCGCGCGATGCGTTGGGTTCGTTTGTGAAGTTCTCCGTCCCGATGGTGGCCAACGGGAAAGTCTATGCCGGAACGGGCAACTCACTGGCGGTTTTCGGTCTGCTCAACCAACCGCCGCAACCTTCCATTTCAGCGCTGTGGAATGCCGCAACGTTGGAAGCCGGGCCGGTCGCGCAAGGGTCGCTGATTTCCCTCTTCGGCGCCAATCTTTCGCCTCCGGCCCAGGCAACGGGGGGCTTAACGCTCACGATCGGCGGCATCGCCTGCCAGTTACTCTCGGTGAGCCCGGCTCAGATTAATGCGCTGGTCCCTTCCGGCGTGGCGTTGGGACCCGCTACAGCGGTGCTTCAGCTTGCCCAAATGCCCCCGGCGGCGATTCCTCTCAGCATAGCGCCGGTGGCGCCCGGTATTTTTGCCAACGTGCAAAACGCCGACGGATCGCTCAATAGCGCGGCCAAACCGGCCGCGGCCGGCTCGGCGATATCCGTGTTCATCACCGGCCAGGGCTTTACCGCGCCTGTGGCCGGCAAGAGTGCATCGCTGCCCCGTGGCGCTTCCGCGTCCGGCGCGTTCCCTATCTCAGCCGCCCTAGCCGGTCAACGGGTAGAAATTACATCCGCCGGCGCGAGTGCCTCTTCACCCGGCGTGTTTCAGTTGGAAATTCAGGTGCCAGCGATTCGCACGGGGACTTATGGGTTGGTTATCAAAGTCAATGGCGTATTGAGTAACACAGCCGTGATTTATGTTGCCGGGAATCTACCGGGTACGAGCGGCGCTGCCAAAAGAGAATAAGTCGCGGGATTGAGATGGGACATCGATCTTACATTCCCGGAAGGTATACTAAATCATCCGGGGCCGGCAGCCGATTCTGAGGTATCCATGCAGGAAGTGACCGGCATTCTCGCGGGCGTATTCCTGTCCGGGGCCGCATGTCTTTGCGTTGGATTGCTTCTCTTCCAACGGCTCGCCATCCGGCTCGAGCGTCTCGAATACTTCGCCCTCGCGTTTGTCGCAGGCGCGGCGTGTTTTAGCCAGATTCTCTTCGTTCTTGCGGCCGCTCATCTGGCGCGCAGAAGCGTATTCATCGCGCTCGGCGTAGTTGCGATCGCCGCCGCGGTGGTCTTACGAGACAGAGCCGCGAAGTTGGCGGCATTCAGGCCTCTCCCGCGCCCGTGGAAGTGGTTTTTCGCTGCTTTGTTCATGGCCTTTGGGTTTGTCTATCTCGTCAGCGCCATGGCGCCCGAGATGAGTCCGGATGGCGCGGCGTATCATCTGCCATTTGTCGATCGCTACCTCCGTGCGCACGGGTTTCAAGCGTTTCCGGGCGATTTTTATGGCAGCCTGTCGCAGGGGGTCGAGCTGCTTTTCATGCCTGCCGTCTCGCTTGGCGGGCACTCCAGTGCGGCCTTAGTCCATTTTCTGTTCCTCATCGATGTACCGCTGCTGATGATTTGCTACGGGCGGCGCTTTGGATTCCCGTTCCCTGCCGCCGCGGCTGCATTCCTTGTCTTCGCCTCGCCGCTTGCCGGCTGGGATGGCGCGTCGGCTTACGTCGACGTCGCGGCTGGGGCAGTTGTGTTCGCGGTGTTCTATCTCTTGCAGGTTTGGGAGGTGGAACGCGATCGCAATTTGCTCATCGTCATCGGAATCCTGGCCGGATTCTCGTACGCTGCAAAATACACGGCTGCAATCGCCATCCCCTACGCATTGGCATTTGTAACTTGGAAGTTATGGCGCGGGCGCAAACAGTTACTCGCGCCATTAGTTGCCCTGTGTGTGCCCGCTCTGTTATTTATCCTGCCGTGGATGATCAAGAATGCCGTGCAAATGGGTAATCCTCTTGCTCCGTTTGCTAACCAGCTATTTCCGAATCCCTATGTTCACGTCTCTTTCGAACGGCAATACCTGACTTATCTGCGGCACTATCATCTGACGAATTGGCTAACTGCGCCCTGGGAATTGGCCGTGAAAGGGGAACGCCTGCAGGGATTCTTCGGTCCGATTTTCCTGCTGCTGCCGGTGGCGCTGCTCTCCTTGCGGCGTCCTGCCGGCCGGCGGCTGCTCTTAGCCGGAACCATCTTCGCCCTGCCTTGGTTTCTGAATATCGGTTCGCGGTTTCTGATTCCGGCGCTGCCGCCTTTTGCGCTCGCGTTTGCCCTCGCGCTCGAACCGCTGCCGGCGGCGCTGCCCGCAGTCGTAATCCTGCACGCATTCTTGTCATGGTACGCGTCGCCGGTGAAGTATTTTGACCGCTACGCCCCGCGTATCGCGGCGCTGCCCGTGAGCGCGGCTCTCCGGCGGGAACCCGAGACAGTTTATCTCGCCCGCACGAATGCCGGCTATCGAATCGACCGCATGATCGAGCGCCGGGTGCCTCCAGGCGAAAAAATCTTCTCATTTGAGCCGGTCCCACAAGCCTGGACAACGCGCGAGATCGTTGCCGGGCAAAATGGCGCCGAAAACGAGGCGCTGCTCGACGTCTTTCGGACGGCGTTGCTGATGGGCTCCTCTCCGGTGCGCGCTCTCGATTTCCGTTTCCCATCCGCTCGCGTGCGGCGCGTACAGGCGGTCCAAACGGCGCGGCTGAGCGGCGAGATGTGGAGCGTCTCAGAATTTCAAATCCTCGAAGGAGAAAGCCCGCTCATCGCCAATCAAAAGTGGCATTGGAACGCGAGCCCCGATCGTTGGGACGCCCGCTTCGCGTTTGACGCCAGCGTGGTGACGCGCTGGCGCTCCTGGCAGGACGCCGCGCCCGGCATGTTTCTCGAGGCAGATTTCGGCGAGCCGGAATTCGTAGATGAGGTTCGTCTCTTAACGTCTTCCGACGCGCCGCACACCCGCGTCTACCTGCGCGGCATGGATCAGGGCGGGCAATGGCGCGACTTGTCTCTCTCGCCCGCCATCGCGACGGCGAAGATCGAATGCAACCGGCGGGTGGAAGCGGTACGGGCGCTGATGGCGCATGGCGTCCGGTATCTGCTGGTCACAGGGTCGGCATTCGGCGCGAACGATTTTGCCGAACATGCGGCATCCTGGGGAATCCGTTTGGTTGGCGAAGCCGGCGGCGCGCGGTTGTACCGGCTGGAGCCGGATCGCGCGGCTCCCGAGGACGCGGCGCCGGTCAACGCCACGCGTGAGCCCGTGCCGCCGGGGTCCTACGACGATGCCGATCCGCGCCTTTACCTGCGCGAAGCGTGGACGCGCGACCCGCAATTCCAGGAGGCCTACAGCCACACGCTGAGTTATTCGAACGTTCCGGGCGCCTCGGCCTCGTTGAGCTTCGACGGCGATGCGGTCACCTACGTCTACACGCGCGCCTGCAATCGCGGCATTGCGGAGGTTTGGGTCGATGGCCGCATGAGAGGCCAGGTCGATCTCTACGCCGCCGAAACCGCCTGGAAAAGCCGCACCCGGTATGCCGGCCTCGGATCGGGCAGGCACATCATTGACATTCGCGTTTCCGGACAAAAGAACCCGCGTGCCAGCGGCGGTTTTGTCGATCTCGACGCCCTGATCGTCGAATAGTGCAGACGAACCGTCGGGAGCATGGCGCCAGCACGACTCAGCGCCACCGTCCCACCGTCAGAAATTCAGCTTCAACGCGAAGCGCAATTGCCGTTCGTTGCTCGCCGAAGTAATCTGCGTGTAGCCGTTGAGCGATTTCACGCTGCCATCGGCATTGAATGTCGCCGAAGAAACCGTTGCGCCGGGATTTCCGAATTGCGGCGTGTTCGTCAGGTTGAACGTCTCGGTGCGGAATTGCAGCCGGAAGCGCTCCGTGATCGTGAAGTTGCGGAACAAGCTGGCGTTCACGTTGAAAACGCCAGGGCCGCGCAGCCTATCGCGGCCAACGTTGCCGAAGCTCACCGCAGTCACCGGGGCGAAGGCGAGCGGGTTAAAGTATCAGGCGCCGTTGGCGCCGATGCCGTGCCCGCCGACGATCGCCACGTTCGTCAGAATCTGACTCGCCGTTTGCGTGTTGCCCGGCGCATTGACCGACGTGCCAGACGATGCGACCGTAAAAGGCGTGCCGCTCTCGCGGCTGAGGATGCCGTTCAACTGCCAGCCTCCGGCGATCTTCGCCGCGGCGCCGTGCGGCAACATCGATTTGCCCGCGCCGAACGGCAGCTCATAATTTCCGTAAGTCTGGAAGTTATGCGTGCGGTCGAAGCCGGCCAGCGCGTAATTGCGGCGGTACATGGGAATCCAGGCCCAGGTGAGGCCGGAATCGTCGTTATCGCCATAGTCCAGCGCTCTGGAGTACGTGTAGACCGCGCCGAATGTGCCGGCGCCGACCCGCTTGTTCATCTGCATCTGCAGCGAGTTTCCCAACGTGGGTTAAACTTCCCTCAGAGGGAACTGTTTGTGACAGCCCTTGTAACTTGGATCGATTCTGGTTGGTCGCGCCGCGGGAGTCAAGGGGGAGTATGCCTGCTTGCGCGCACCCAGCCGAATCCTGGGATAATTAATTCGTGACCCGAACCAATTCCCTTTTCGGTTTGCTGTTCCTTTCTCTGGGAGCGTTCGCCCAAAATCTTCCCGTAATCCTGGCAACCAAAGGCCCCGTGCGCAGCATGACGGCGCAGCTCCCTGGCATCGTTCCGGGCAATCAATATAGCCTTCTGTATTCGCTCGATTCGCTGGCCGATCTCAAGCCAGAAACGCGCGTCACGGTATCGGTAGAGCAAGGAAGCGAGACGCTGCTCTCCAAGACTCTGCACGCGGGGGACGCCGACTTCTATTCGCAATTTCGGGTCAATGCCGCGGGCCACGTGACGTTGCGCGTCAACGCCACGGCCGCATCCGGCGCATTTCATCTGCAAGTAAATCGCTGGCCGCTCACCGCCCGCGTGAAAAGCGAGCCCTCGCATACCTGGCAGAGCGCGCTCAAAATTCCCCTGGGGCAGACTATCTTCGCGCACGGAGACGATGCGGAATACGTTCCCCTGCCTGGTTCCACGCGGCCGAGCCTGGTCAATGAGCCGGATCGCACCGATTGGTATCGCATCGATTTTTCCGGCGGCGCACCGAAGCTGGTCTTCTTTCAGGTCGAGCTGATGGAGCGCGATCAGATCCCGGTGAATGTATCGGTCTACCGGATCGTGGATGGCAAGCCGGTGGAATTTCACGACGGCGAAGACCCGGTCGCCCCGCCGCACGAAGTGCAGGCGCTCAACGCCAACAAATTTACGCCGCGCGTATTGAAAGAAGGGGGCGCGTATTACCTGGCCGTACGTTCAAGCCATCCCGAATACAAGTTGGTAACGCGCGTCTACGATCCGCCGCCTTATTCCGATCCTCATCAGGCCGTGCGCACCGCGGTGGATTACATCCTGGCCGCGGGCGATTCCTGGCACGCCAATACTCCGCGGCGCGGCGGCGTGTTCGATCGCGTTTCCAGCGTGCATCAGGAGACCTCGCTCTGCGTCGGTTGCCACACCACGCATTTCCCGCTGCGCTCCGCGCTCTACGCGCTGCGCGATGGATATGAGCCCGTGCAACGCGAAGAGCTGCAATTTCTCACGGAGCGCTTCTACAATAATCCGCGGCCATTGTACGGTTTTGAAGAGCAGGGAACGGTGTGGGCGCGCGTGATTTCCGCGCCTGCCAACGTGCTGGGCCGTATGTCTCACCTGCTGAGCATCTACGAAGATCAAATCACCGGCGCGCCACGCGCGGGATATCGCGACGGCGTGCAGAAGTATCTGAGCCTTTACTATTCCGGCCGCGACAAATTGCCGCCCGATGAAACCAACGGCAACACCCCGCTGGTGAGCGCGCACGAAGTGGCGTGGTACGCGTGGACCGAAACCAAAGACCCGCAGGTTACCCGAACTAGTCGCCGCCGGGCCAGTGAACAATGTCACCGATCTCTGCTATCAAACACTGGCGCTGGCCGATATGGATCGCGCCAAGTACGGCGCCAAAATCGCCGCCAACGTGGATCGCCTCTTTTCGCTGCAGCGCCCCGATGGCCAGTGGTCTTACAAATTCGAAGCCGATCAGCCGGAAGTGGAATTCCAGACGGGCCACGTTCTCTGGACGCTGCACGAGGCCGGTGTCTCGATTTCCGATCCGCATGTGGACAAGGCCCTGAAATATTTGCTCGGCCGCCAGCAGGCGTTCGGCGGCTGGTTCGACCCGCTGCAGTCGTTCGAAAATTTCCGCACGCCGTTCCGCGAGACGCAATTCGCCATCCTGGCGCTGGCTGCCTACTATCCGATGGGCAAGCGCGCCAACGGCTGGAATTCGACCAGCGCTGGACTGCCGGACGATCCGGTCGGCCGCCTCGAAGAACTAGACAAAGTTTGGGACGCGCCTTCGGCCAAAGTGCGCGACCAGATTCGCGCGGCGACGAAATCGAACGATGCGCTGATTCGCCAGGCCGCGGCCGAGGCGCTGGGCCGTTTGGGAGATCGCGATGCGGCCCTTTTGCCGCTGCTGGCCGACCAGAGCAAAATGGTGCAGCGCACGGCAGCGTGGGCCGTTCGCCAGGCCTACAGCCGCCATGCAGAGACGCCGTCATCCGATCTGCTGGCCGCGATGAAATCGCCCGAGGACCGCACGCGATGGGGCGCGGCGCGCGTATTTGCGGAGCATTTTGCGGAACTCGGCAAGCGCGCCGACCTCGAACCCGCCCTCGCCGATCTTGCGAATGACCGCGCGCTCTCGATCGAGATGATGGGCATCAAGGGCCTTTGGCAATTCTGGTTCTGGAGCCCCGATTCGGCGGTCAAGGGCCGCATAGAAGATACCCTGCTGGCGAAGATGGCGACGCCGCAACCGGCATGGATCGAGAGTAACGTTCACGACGCCATCTACAATCTGGCCGACGAAAACATCCGCTACCTCTACAACAACTGGACCACCTTGATGGCCCGGCCCGAAGACCGTACGCGCGCCATCCAGGGCAGGCTGGCCGTGGAAGCGCGGCTGGCGAATAAGTTCGCCGCTATTCTTGACCGCGCCCCGGACGCCGAGAAGAAAGAGTTGCTGCGTTCGCTCACCGGGCTCGCGCTACGCCGCGCCGATGTCTACGATCTCGAGGCCGATCTCGGCAAACCCGCGCCGCCGGTCTACAACAGGATCGGCAACGACGTGGAGCAAATCGTATTTTTCGGAGCCAGTGCGGAACGGCTGGCGCATTCACTGGCCCCGCTGCTCGATTCCAAGGACCCGGAGATGGCGCATCTGGCCGCGGAGGCCGTGCTGTTAGTGCGCGACTCGCGCTTTCCCGATGTCAACAAGATCGCCGGGCCGATGGGAGCCGAGGTGAAACTCGCCCGCTTGAAAGTGGAAGCCATGCCTGGCGAAGCCGAGGTGCAGAAGGCATTGAATCCTCCACCGCCGCCGGGACGCGCAGGCTCGGTTCCAACCGCGGCGCGGCAGCCCGCCATCAACCTCGATGAAGCGTACTTCACGGCGAACGTCCGGCCGATTCTAGAGCGCAAAGGCAAAGATGGCTACGCCTGCGTGGAATGCCATTCCACGCATACCATCTTCAACGGCGATTACCGCACGGCAATCAAAGTCGCTGACCCGGCGCATCCCGAAGACAGCCTGATTTTGCGCAAGCCCACATCCAGTTCGGAATCCGAAGGCGTGGCAGGCGCGATGGCGCACGGCGGGGGCGTTCGTTTTACGAAAGACTCGCCTGAGTACAACACAATCCTGAATTGGATTCGCGGCGCGAAGGAATAAGTACGATGGGCCTCTGGCCCGTCGACGCGGCCTTTTACGAAGAACAACGCCTGCGGCGCATTAAGGTCATACCGAGCAAGCCGAGTCCAATCATCGCGTAAGTGGCTGGTTCTGGCGCTCCGGACGGTCCCACCATCGTATAACTGACCGAATCGATCTGAGTATAGGTTTGCCCCATCGGAGCCCCCATGCCTTTCGCTTCGATCTGCACGGCGTAGATATCGTTCTGCGTGCCGCTGCCCAGCGTGATGGAATTCGGTTCCGGAGTCAGCAACGAGGAATAAATGATGCCGCCGGGCCCAAGGCCTTGTACCGAACTCGGCGAGCCGGCAATTGCCATGCTGCCGTAGGCGAACACCCACGCGTCGTAGACTGGATCGTTGATCGTGGTGCCGGGATAGTTGACTGTCACGCTGGCCACAGGGCTGCTGAAAAGCAATAGAAAATCGGCGCCTGAGCCGTCCGTGGTCACCGTGAGTTTGCCGCCGTTGGCATCGCTGCCGTTGATCGACACGTTGTTCGCGTCTTGCGAGGAAAACGTGACTTCCGAATTGCTGAGCGAAGTCAGCAGCGCCTGGCCGCTAAAGCTGGGGTTGCTGGGAAAAACGATCGTGGTGGCGCCTGCCGGACCGCATAGCAGGGCTAAGGCGCCAATCGCTGTTCCAAAGCCAATAAAGAGTCTCACTTCTCTCCTTGACAACCGCGTCCGGGGATTTCCCAACCAGACTCTGATCCATGCTAGCGGGATTCCAGACCGCTAGCAAGCGAAATGTCTTTTCATAAATAAGAGGTGGGTACTAGTGGTCCTCCCTAATAGCCCAATCCTTCCAAGCACTTACCGCTTTGTACTATCCACCTGTCCACCAACGATATGGAAAGAATGCAGTCGCCGGTTAAGGCTGTTGCCCCGGCGCGAATCGGGTGGCCGCTTACATGCTCGGCGCCTCCCCGGCGAACCCTCGCAAGCATGGCATAATACGGTGAGAAATGCGATACGCCCTAACCGTTGGACTACTTTTTTCTTCCGTTTTTCTCCTGGCCGGCTGCTCTTCTTCGAATGGAAAAAAGGCCGAAGAAACCACAGGCGGCCCGCCCCCCGTTTTCAAGGTCAATTTCGACACTTCGAAAGGCCCATTCGTGGTGGAAGTCCACAGCGATTGGGCGCCCTATGGCAGCGCACGCCTCTACGAACTGGTAGGGAAAGGATTCTACGATGGCAACCGTTTCTTCCGGGTGCTGCACGGCTTCGTGGCGCAGTTTGGCATCAACGGCGACCCCAAAGTGAATCGCGAATGGATGGACTCGACGATTCCCGACGACCCCCGGATTCGCCACAATGTCCGCGGAACCCTGACCTTCGCCGCCACACGGCTCATCAATTCACGCTCCACGCAACTCTTCGTTAATCTGCGCGACAACAGCGAAACCCTCGATTCTCAGAATTTCGCGCCGGTCGGGCAAGTGGTCTCCGGTATGGAGGTGGTAGACGATCTCTGGGGCGGCTACGGAGAGATGGCCCCCAACGGTCAAGGCCCTAACCCCACGCAGATCCAAATGGAGGGCAACGACTACCTGCAACGGCTCTTCCCGCACCTGGATTACATCAAGACGGCGACCATCGTGAAGTGATGAAGTGATATATTGAAACCTGCCCCGATACGAAGGGGACCAAGAAGCTACAGATACAGGGTCAAACATGACCGACGCGGCCCGGCGGGACACCAGTTCCGCCGGGCTTCTTCTTTTTAGCCCCGGTCTTTTTGGCGCCCGGCGCCGCGTTCTTCGCCACCCGCAGTTTCCACGCCGCGCGTAGCGCGCCCGCCATCACATCTTCATTCGCCGCCGCCAGCCGCAGGTGAGTTGCGCCGCCCCTTCCCCATCCGCCCGCCACGGGCAGAAAGATTTCCGGCGCCTCTTCCACGAATTCGGCTTGCACCTCGGGCGTGAGCATCAGATTTCCATAGCCTTGCTTCACGGATGCCAGCGTGGCGAAGATGCGGCCGCCCACGCGAAAATCCACCGCACCCATGTGTGAGCCTTCTTCCGCGCCTTCCAGGCTCAGCGCGATGCGGCGAAAATCCTTGGCGGTCATCGGAGCTGCTCCTTATACTTGCGGATCGTCAACGAAATCGACGGGCCGACCACGATCATGTGAATCGCCAGGATGGGATAGAACGTGCGCGCGTTGAACGGCCGCGGCCCGATGGCCGACATCGGGATCACCACGTAGCTCATGAAGAGGTGGACGAGCACGCCGTAGAGCACGCCGCATGCGAGCGCATGCCGGATGAGCAGCGGCCAGATGCGGCTCGCCGCATAGTAGACCGCGGCCGCGCCGAACGCGATGAAGAAGTGCAGCGCGAGCCCTAACAGCGCCGAGGCAACGCCAGCGCGAGCCGCCAGTTGCACGCCCATCACGCCAGCCGCGATTCCCTGGAACATGCGCTCAATTTTGCCGCCGAGCGCTAGCGTGAGCCCTATCGCACTGAGGCCGTCAAGCACTCCGCAGAGCAAACCGGCATACAGAATTGCGCGTTTCATCGATTTTTCATCATGCCACTAAAAATCGCCCGAACAAATCGTCAACCCGCTGTTTTATTCACAAGCCTTCCACGGAGTTCCCCCTGTAACCCTCTCGAAATACGCGCGAAAGAAGTTGTTGAAAAGGCGATGAACGTACAAAAAATCCGTTGACCGGAAAGCGCGGAAAGATCATATTGAGGAAGGTTCCAAGAGGTTTGAGGAACAGCAAGCCTCCGGAAACGTAGCGGATCGGGAACGGAGATCCGCAGCCAACACTAGAGATAGCTGGGCTGCGGGGAGCGAACGAAGATCGGGCGGATCTGGAAGGCGGGCCGGATGGCCGGGTAGCTAGTTGAACGCTTTGAGCCGGAGGGAGCGAAAACTCCTGAAGGGGAGTGGGGATTAGCGGCGCGGCCGGAATAGCGGACTGGCGAGAGTGCAACGGGTCTGAGGCATGGATGCCTCCAGCGGTTGGGGCAAACCAACGGCTGGTAGCGGAGCCGAAAGGCCGAACGAGTAAAAGAGCCGGTTCGTAAAGTGAGCGAAGCGTAAGGCGGGTACCGTCGACTCCGCAATGGAATTCGCGCAAGCGGAAACTGTTGCGGACTAGGAAAACGCCGGCGCGAGCGAACGGTCCCATTGCGGAACAGCAAGCGGCGCGTCTCAAAGCGTTGAAGCGGTAGCCGGCGAAAACGGTTACCGGGGAGCAGAGAGGCGAAGCGTCCGGCGTCCCGTAATGCAATGCTCAGTGCCGTGCATGCCGGCGATGAGCGAAGCTGAATCTCGGATCGTTTGGAACCCTTTTCTTTTTGGGGCGGCCGTTCTTAGCGAACGGCCGTCATCCCCATCTTGGCGTACCACGGTTTCGCGCCCTGAATGGCTTCGTTCACCGCGTTGATGTTCTTCACGCCTTCCTTGCCCAGCCAGTCTTCCAGCGCGCCTGCGCCCTGCTTGGCGTAGACCGGAATGCCGTCTTTCCACGTGGCGCGGCCGCACAGCACGCCGGAATAATCGGTGCCGGCTTCCGCCGCCATGTGCAGCGATTCCGTGAACTGCGCGTTGCTCACGCCCGCGCTGAGGTAAATGAAGGGCTTGGTGGCGACGGCGGCGCAATCGCGGAAGTGCTTGAGCGCTTCATCGCGCGAATATGCTTTCTGGCCTTTGTAGACGCTCGATCCTTCGACATAATCGGCGTTGATCGGGATTTCCACCTTGAGCACGTCCACGTTGTATTGCGGCTTGGTGAACTCTTCCATGCTCTTCTTCACGATCTCGGGCTTGGCCTTGGCGTACTCGAGACCTTTTTCATCGCCGCCCTTTGGATCGTAGCCGACAAACTCGAGGAAGAACGGGATCTCGTTGGTCTCGCACTCGGCGCCGATACGCTCGATGAACGCGTGTTTGATGTCGTTCACGCCGGCGTCGTCATAAGGCGTGTAGTAGATCAGGATCTTCACCGCATCGGCGTCCCAATCGACAATGCGTTTCGCCGAAACGTGCGGCAGCAGATCGGGCAGGCGGCCGGGTTGCGTATTGTCATAACCGCTCAGCTCGTAGGCGAGCAGCAGACCGGCGTTGCTCGAACGCGCCTTCGCGGCTTCGAGGCCGAATTCGGGGTCGAGCAGGATCGCGCTGGCATGCGGCGTCAGCGTTTTGGTGACGATTACTTTGAACTCGCTCATCATATCCGGCGTGATGTCTTTTACATCGACGCCGCGAGCCTGCGCCAGCGATTTTTGCAGGCTGCCGCGCTGATCCATGGCGGCTGCGGCGATGATGCCGTGTTCGTTGGACAGCGCCTTCATGCGCTTCATTTTTCCTTCGGAAAGTTTCATCACGAAAATTATCTCATGTGGCGCACAAGAAATGAGCCGCCGATCGACACGGATAACGCGGATAATACAAAAACCAAATCCGTTATTTTTTGTTTTATCCGTGTTTATTTGTGGCCGATAAAACTATTCGATTTTTACTGGACTCGAATAACCCGTCAACTCCATGTACCCCACGCCGCTCGCCGAGCCGCTGTAGCGCACGGCGCCCTCCCAATAGATGGGTCCGGAATGCATGACTAGCTCCTGGTTGGTCACGGCAGCCGCGCACTCGATTGCAACGCCGCGCGAGGGAACGGCGAGGCGCCAGCGGATGGGATAGCGCGCGCCGGTCCGCGCACTGGTCCACCAATCGAGCGGAGTCGTCGAGATATCGGCGCGGTGTAGCGGGGTTGCGCGGCCCGCCGCATCGATGAACGTGCCGGCCACGAACGGCGTCCCGCCATCGCGGTGGCGCATCTGGAAGAGCATGAGCTCGGTGTGATTCTCGAGTTGCACGCTAAACCAATCCCAGCCTTGTGCGGATTCTTCCAGTACGTTGGTGAACCATTCGTGATCCATCCAAGCTGTGCCGGTGACCGCCGCGCCGTTCAGCGAACCTTCCACGGCGAGCAGCGGGAACGAGACGTAATGCGACGCGTGTCCCGGCGTTTCCGACTTCAAACTGATTCCGTTTTCGCCGTGAATCACGGGTGCGGTTCGTGGCGTTAGGCGCAGATTGAATCGCAGACCTTTTTCGACGGCGGAGAGAGTCTGGTCGCCGGTGGCCAGATCCCACCTCGACTGCCAGTTTCCGTTCCAGATGCGGGCTTGGTCGAGGCTCGCGCCAGCGATCCCGGGGCCCGCGCGGTTCGTGCGCTCGAAATATTGGAATTTACCGCCGTCGATGTTCGTAAGCGCCAGGTGCGCGAGGTAGATGTCATCCACCCGCCAGGCCGATTTCGTTTCCTCGCGCTGCGCCTGCCCCTGGCGGAAGAAGACCAGCTCGAATCCGTAGCGATGGCCGCCGCCATCGCGCAGGTTGCCGGTGTAATACCACCACTCGGTTTTGAAATCGGGATGCGAGAAATGGTCGCGCGGAAATTGGTAGCGGTAGCCGGGTTCGGCCTGCCGGTAGACAGGCGTAATCAGCAGCAACAGACTGGTGAGCAAAGAAAGCAAGGCAAGCGCTTCTCTTCATTCTAAACTTTGCTACACTTCCGAAGGAATTCGTATGCGAATCAAGCTCTTGACGAGCGCCGCGCTGGCCACGATGCTATGCGCGCAGGACCGTCCCGATCCCAAAGAAATCCCGCTTCCGCCTATTCCCGGTTCGTTGCCGGCCATGCCGGGCGTGGCGAAGCTGCCCGACCATCCGGCGATGCCCGGCGTTCTCACCATGAACGACGGCATGCCGGTGAAGACCTCGGAGCAGTGGAAGCGCCGGCGCGAAGAGATGAAGCGCATCCTCGAATACTACGCTGTGGGCCAGGCTCCGCCGCCACCCGGCAACGTGAAAGGCCGCGGGATCGTTTCGCAGACGATTCTCAACGGCAAGGCGCGCTACCGTCTGGTGCATCTGACCTTCGGGCCGAAGGAGAGCCTCAGTCTCGACATTGGCATCTTCACGCCGGCCGAAGGCGGTCCGTTTCCGGCGCTGATCTCTCCCTCCGGTTCACCGCCGGGCGCCACGCCGATGCCGCGTCTGCCGCAGGGCGCGAACCAGGGCAAGGGTCAGGATGTTTTGCTGGTCACCGGGCCGGCGCCCGCGCCTGCCGCTTCCGGCATTCCCGGCGCTGCGCGCTCCGCCGAGAGCATCGCCGCTTCGAATCCCGCGCTGGCGCACGGCTTCGCCTTTGTGACGTTCAACAATAACGATTGCGGCGAAGACACAACTCTGCGCAACGCCGACGGAAGCTGGGCCTTCCGCACCACGCGCTTCTATCCCGCGTATCCGAAATACGATTGGGGCCTGCTGCAGGCATGGGCGTGGGGCGTCTCGCGCATTGTCGACTATCTCGAAACCGACCCCGCCATCGACAAGACCAAGCTCATCGTCACGGGCGTTTCGCGCACGGGAAAATCGGCGCTGGTGGCGGGGGCATTCGACGAACGCATCGCCATGGTCGCGCCGGTCGCGAGTTCCGGCGGCGGCACGCCCGCGTATCGATTCAGCGGCGCGGAGCGCGGCGGCAAGGAAGGCCTGAGCGAGATGATGCGCAAGTATCCCAACTGGTTCTCGCCGCACCTGCACGAATTCTGGGGCCAGCCGGATAAGCTCCCGTTCGACGAGCATTGGTTCATCGCGCTCGCCGCGCCGCGGCCGTTCATCGCGCTCGAAGGCGATCGCGACCAGAATGTGAATCAGAACGGCGTGCGCCAATCGTTCCTGGCCGCTATGCCGGCGTTCGAGTTTCTGCATGTGCCCGATCGGCTGGGCGTCAATTGGAGCGATCGGCCGCACGGCATGGTGCAGGGCGATTGGGACGCGCTGCTCGCCTTCGCCGACAAATTCCTGCTAGGCAAACCCGTGACGCGAACCTTCGATCATTTCCCGGAACAATAGTCATGACTAATCGCCGCCGTTTTCTGCAAGCCGCCTCCGCGCTGCCTCTAGGATTCGCTCCCAATGCCCAGCAGCGCGAGGCCGCGCCGCCTCCGGTTGCGCCGAAAGTTTCGCTCAACGTGCGCGACTACGGCGCCAAGGGCGACGGCACGACGAAGGACACCGCCGCGCTGCAAGCGGCCATCGACCGCGTGGCGGCATTCGGCGGCGGCGACGTCGTGGTTCCCGCGGGCGACTATTTCACGGGCGCCATTCAGTTGCGCTCCAACACATATCTGCGGCTCGAAAAAGACGCGAACATCGCCGGCACCCCCGATTTCGACGACTATCCCGTCAGCCAGGTGCGCTGGGAAGGAAAATGGATTCCCGGCCGCACGGCCTTGATCTACGCCATCGGCGCCAACCATATCGGCATCCTCGGACCCGGCAAAATCACCGGCAACCCCGCGCTCGGCGGCCGGCCTACGCGTGAGAGCCCGCTACGCCATCCGGCGCTCATCGAGCCCATCGGCTGCGGCGATATTGTGCTCGACGGATTCTCCACCAGCCACCGCCTGATGTGGTCGATACATCCGACGAACTCCGGGAACATTTCGATCCGCAACCTGACCATCCGCAGCACCGGCGGCAACGGCGACGGCATCGATATCGATTCGTGCAAGCACGTGCACATCGACAACTGCGATATCTCGACCGGCGACGATTGCATCTCGATCAAATCGGGCCGCGGCGCGGAAGGTTTCGCCCTGCTGCAGACCAGCGAGGACATTCTGATTTCGAATTGCACCATGGCCGATTCCATCTTCGCCTGCATTGGCATCGGCAGCGAGACTTCGGGCGGCATCCGCAACGTGCGCATCGAGCATTGTAAGTTCACCGGCGCGCGCACGTTCGCGCTCTACATCAAAAGCCGCCCCGGCCGCGGCGCGTTCATCGAAGATATCGTGGCGGACGATCTGGATGTTTCGGGAACCACCGGCGGATTTCTGCGTTTCAACATTCTGAACAGCGGCATCCAGGACGAATTCCCCGTGCCGGGCGACGAAGGCATTCCGGCGATCAAGAATTTTCGCTTCTCGAATGTCCGCGTGAAAGATTGCCCGCTGCTGGTGGACGGCACTGGCATCCATCCGCACAAGCCGCTCGACGGATTCCTGCTCGCCAACGTGTCAGGCACCTGCGCCAGGGGCATTCAATTGGCGAACGTGAAAAACGCGGAGATCCGTAAGGTAGAGTTGAGCGGACTCACCGGCCCGTTGCTCGGCATCAACAACGTCACGGGCAAAGGTCTCGAAGGCGCTGTGACCATCGAGGCGCCCAAAGTTCCCGAGCCCATCGCCGCGCCGAACCCGCCATACAAGTTGCACTGAGTGGCGCGGCCCTCCCGGCCTGCGCTGGCGATTGTGTATGTAAACCTCCTTGCGCAGGCGGGAGGCCCGCGCCACACGTCACGTGCCATAATGTCGCGATGACCCGGTTCTTCCTCGCCTTTTTCGCCGTCAGCGCTCTTGCCGCGCAGACCAGCCCGCCCGAAGCCGATCGCCAGCTTGCGCGCGATATCTACAAACAGTTCGTCGAGATCAAGTCCGGCTACACCACCGGCGCCACCACTCCGGTGGCGGAAGCGGCCGCGGCGAGGCTGCGCGCCGCCGGTTTCCCGGCGTCCGATATTTTCGTCGGCGGTCCTATTCCCACCAAATACAATCTCGTCGCCCGCTATCACGGGACCGGCGCTCGCAAGCCGCTGCTGTTGCTCGCGCACACGGACGTCGTCGAAGCCAAGCGCGAAGACTGGAGCATGGACCCGTTCCAGTTCATCGAAAAAGACGGCTTCTTCTACGGCCGCGGAACGGGCGACGACAAAGCGCAGGCAGCGGTTTGGATCGCCTCGCTCATTCGCTTCAAGCGCGAAGGATTCCGGCCCGACCGCGACCTCATCGTCGCACTCACCGCCGACGAAGAAGGCGGCGGCCCGTACAACGGCGTCGCGTGGCTGCTCAAGAACAAGCGCGCTTTGATCGACGCTGAGTTTTGCCTCAACGAGGGCGGATGGGGCGAGATGGTCAAGGGAAAGCGAGTCAGCAACGATGTACAGGTAAGCGAAAAGTACGTGATTAATTTCCGCTTCGAAGTGCGCAATAAGGGCGGCCACAGCTCGCTGCCGGTGGCGGATAATGCCATCTACCATCTGGCCGGCGGCCTGGATCGCCTGGCCAAATTCGGCTTCCCGCTGAAGACCAACGACGTGACCAAGGCATTTTTCCAGGCGATGGCGAAGACAGAAAGCGGCCAGACGAGCAGCCTGCTGGCCCAAGCTGCCGCCGGGTCGCACGACGCCATGCAGCGCGTCGCAGCCGCCTCTACCGCCTGGAACGCCACGCTACGCACCACCTGCGTGGCCACGCAGCTCGAGGGCGGTCACGCGCGCAATGCTCTCCCGCAACTGGCGGCCGCCAACGTGAATTGCCGCGTGCTGCCCGAGGATTCGCCAGAATATGTCGAGAACACGCTGCGCGGCGTGGTCGCCGACGACCAGGTGAAAATCAGCGTCGATGGCAACGTGGTCCGTGGGCCCGCGTCGCCGATGCGCGACGACTTATTCCGTGCCGCGAGCCGATTCACGGACACGATGTGGCCCGGAGTGATTACGGTGCCGATGATGGTGATGGGCGCGACCGACGGCCTCTATCTCCGCGTGGCCGGCATTCCGACGTATGGCGTGCAGGGCTTCTTCATGGACCGCGACGACATTCGTTTTCACGGCCGTGACGAACGCATGGGCGTGCAAGCTTTCTACGAAGGGCAGCAGTTTCTCTATCAATTGGTGAAGGCGCTGGCCAAAACGAGCTGATTCAATTCGCGGAGGCGCGCAATAGCAGCATCCAGGGCTTGGCGGTTGGTTTCACGATGGCGTCGCCGGCCTTGCGTGGAACCGCGCCATCGAACACCCGCGTCTTGCCGGAAGCAGGATCGAACCACAACCCCGTGTAACGCACTTGTGCCAAAGTCGCGCGCAGCTCGATCGAGTCGCCCGCGAACGAATAGAACAACACAGCCGTATCGCCTTTGTCCGCCATGCACCAGTTGTGTTCCGCGTCGTCGGCCACGCCATCGCGCGGCTGCAGGTTCATCAGCACATCGGCCAGTTGCTCGCGCACGAATGGATCGAGCGTCGTCCGGTCCAACTGCCGCCCTTGCCCATGTCCGCCCGATGGGTTGCGCATAATCGCCTGCGCGCCGCCCGCCATCAGCACCGGAATCGGTCCCGCGCCGCCGTTCCACGCCACGATGGCTTTGTCGGGATAGCGGTCGTGATATTCGCGGACCATCCGATAGACCTGTTGCGGGGTGGTATCGGCCGGAGTGTCGCCGCCGCTCTTCGGAAATGCCGCGCGGATCAATTCGCGGAACGCAAGGTTCTGGCCGCCCTTCGGCGCGAACAGGGATCCATCGGGCATGTACTGCCAGTAACGCATGTCGATCACGGCCACCTGCTGCGCGCGGGCCGGCGCGGCGAGAATGGCGTCGGTGATGTCTTTGCTGGTGGCAAGCTGCAGGCGCACCGTCTTGCCCGTGCGCTTCTCCCAATCCGCGACTGTGTCCTGGAAGAACTCCTGGAACGCCAGCGGGCCCGCGAACTGAAAGCCCGCGCAGAAGAAGAGATTCCGCAAGCCGCCGAGTTCATCCAGCGCGTGCACAATCAGCGCGCGATGCAGTTCGCGCCGCACCGGCTGTGCGATGTCGTAGACCTGATTGCCCACATGCAGTTGATTGCCGTTCTCGATCGGCGGCGGCTCGGGCAACTCCGTGCCGTTGATGTTGTTCGCCGGCCGCCACGGATAATCGGCCCAATGCGGCGGAATCTCGAGCGTGTTGTGCATGTTGTAAAGGTTGTAGAACAGCACCAGGCCATTGCGGCCGCTCAGCTCGCCGAACTCGCGGAGGCGCTCGAAATACCAAGGGTTGAAGCGGGTCAGATCGAATTTGCTGAGGCCATCCCACGCCGTCCCGGAGCCGCTGCGCGCCCACGGCATCTCATAGAACGGCGCCCAGACGTTGCCGTCGGGACGCGCGGTGATGGAATGTTCGTCGCGGCGGCGGTCATACCAAAGTCCTGGGATCGCCTGATAGAACGGCGTGCCGTCGGCCACCATTTTCGCCGCCAGAGCGGGCAAATCCTCCGTGAGGCCCGGACCGGTGCGGCCGGGAACGAAGCGCGTCAGCGCGACTCCGCCCACGTCCAGCGCGGAAGCGGGAACTTCCTGACCGCGCCACCATCCGTCATTCACCATGCCGCCCCAAAGCGCCTTGCCATCGACTACGAAGCGGCCGTTGACGATTTCGACGGCGCGCGGGTGTTCCGCCGCCGCGACGGGAGCGCTCTTGGGATGAAATTCGAGGACCCGCGCGGCGACCTTGGGCAGCGCAATCGCCTTTGCCGCCTGCGCGCCGCGGCGCTTCGCCAGTTGCGCATCGTAGAGGGATTCCGCCGATTGCTTCAGAATATTTTCCGCGCCCTCCGGCCCACGCGCCTCGAGGGGATCGCCCTCGCAATTCCAGATCACGGAGTTCGCTGCAGTCCAGCCTGCGCCTTCAGCGCGTGAGCTGTCTTGCGTCAGCTTGATTCCCGCCCCTGGCACTTTCACGCGCTCATAAAGCACGCCCGATGCCCAACTTTCGAACGATCCGCTAGGCCCGAGCGAGCCGGTCGCGGTCGAATCGAGAAATACGTTCGGGCCGGCGGCGAGCAGTCCGGTGGCGAAATCGTTCATGCCCGCTTCGCTCGTGCAATCGCGCACCAGCACCTGCTGCCCTTCCACCAGGAAACTCTGCCGCCGGTATCCGGCCGCCTCGGAAACCGGCGCCTCGCTGTGGCACGCCTCTACCGTGATGCGCCTCGCGTGCGGACCGGCGCGCACCGCGGAGGACACGAAATGGCGGGCCGACACCTGGCGGACCCAGGCGTCTTCGACGCGATCGAGCGTCACGGCGTACCACGCATGATCCTCGTCGTGCGCATCCGCGAATTCGCTGTCGAGGGTCAGCCCTTCAATGCCGATATGCGCCACCGGCGCGCCCGATGCCACGCGCGCGATGGTTGCGCCGCCGTAACGCTGTTCGAGCGCGGTTGTGATGGGCGCGTCGACGGTCACTTTTCCCCCTTCGACGCGCTCGACGATCCGATCCCAAACCAGGTTGCGCGATCCCGGCGCCCAATCGAGCCGCTGGTTGGCGTAGGTTCCCGGCAGGCCGCGCATGTGGAGCGCGGCGATCCATTCCACGGTGCTGGGGCGCACGATCTGAACGCGGTCGCCAACGTGAAACTCGTTTCCGCCGGCAATCGAAAACGTACGGCTGCCGGCGGCGGCGTCCGCGGCGATCGGAATGGCGGTTCCCGCGACGGCCTCGGCGGGGCTGCCCACCTCGATCAGCGCGCGCCGGCTAAGGCCGGTAGCGAGAATAACTACGTCCCCGACGCCGCGCAGGACGACGCCGCTGGCGCGCATTTCCAGATGCCCGCCGGCTTTGTAATGACCGGGCAGCAATTGGATCGCGCCGCGAAAGCCATCCTTGCCAAGCGGAAGCGCCGCCACATGATCGATCGCGCCTTGCAAGAGCGCGGTGTCATCGCCCCCGCTTGGCCGCACCGAGATAACCGCCGCGACTACCGGCGGCGCAACGCCTCCGCCGCCGTAGCCCGCGTAAGAAAAATCGATCGGCGTCTGCGCCAACGCCGCCGGGCAGAGAAGCGCTATCAGCGCGAGAACCCGTTTCATCGGCTGCTATTTCGCCGCGCGACCCAACTCCGCCGCCGCGCCCTGAATCGCCTCGCCGGCGTTTTCCAGAGTCTTGCCGACGTGCGCGATCTCCTCATCGGCCAGCTTCCAATCTTTCTGCTCGATGCTCTCGCGCACGCCCGGCAGCGTCTTCACGCCGTATCCGGTGTAGAAGCCCGGCGCGTAGACTTCGTGTTTGTACCACGGGCGATTGGGCAGTCCCTGGTTCGACGTCAACGCGCGCTCCACGGCGATCAGCTTGGCAGTTGGCTTCCCGCAACTGCGCGCGCGCCAATGCCGAAGCGCCGTTTTCGGAAGCATGGGCCAGCGCCTGATCGTACGCCTGGGCCGTGCGGTCGAGCGCGGCAACGGCATTTTCCAGCGGCGCGAAATTCAGGAACGGCGGCACGATTTCCTTAGCGGGCGACAGCATGGGCGCGCGCGGGTCTGATGTCGCCGCGAAGGCGCCTTCGTCGATCTGCCGGTTGCGCTCGACGATCCGGCTGCGCGTTTCCGTCGCGAGCCTTTGCACTTCGTTCACATAGCGTCGGATGGTCTCGGTGAAGTTGTCGAAATCGAAGGGCAGCAGCTCGGCGTCGGCCAGGCGCATCACGGCGGTGCCGGCGATTTGCGAGAGCGCTTTGCCGTAGACGAAATCGCTATCGGAAAAGTGCGTGTACCAGTAGAAATCGTCGTAGATGGAGTGGTAAATGCCGCTCGCGATCTTCGCCGCCGAATCCCATATTCAGCGAAGCGATGCCCAGGTGGTCGAGGAACGCCGTGTAGTCCGAACCCGAACCCAGCGCGCCAATCGGAAGCTCTCCACGCGGCCCGGCGCTGGGGTTCGGCTCGGCGCCCTCGCCGCGCCCGCCGCCCATCATGCGGCGCAGCTGCAAGCGCTGCCAGACAGGCATATGCTTTTCGGGGTCGTCGATGTCGCGCGCCACGCGTATTGATGAACTTCTCCAGCGTGTGCGAGCCTTCCACTCCCAGATATCCGCGCCCGTTGCCGTCGGAGTTGATGTAGACGGCGGCCTTCTGCTGCAGTTCGTCGGCGTGCGTTTCCGCCCACTCGGTGGAACCAAGCAGCCCAGGCTCTTCGCCATCCCACGCGCAGTAAAAGAATGGTGCGCTTCGGCTTCCAGCCCTGCTTCACCAGCGCCGCCATGCCGCGCGCTTCTTCCATCATCGCGACCAGCGCCGGAAATCGGATCTTCGCGCGCCGTTCACCCAGGCGTCGTGATGGTTGCCGCGGATGATCCACTCATCCGGATACGTCGCGCCCGGAATGCGCGCGATCACGTCGTAGAGCGTCTTCGTATCCCAGTTGAACTTCAGCTTCAGATGCACCTTCGCCGGTCCCGGACCCACGTGATAAGTGATGGGCAGCGCGCCGCGCCACGCCGCCGGCGCGACGGGCCCGTGCAGCGCCGCCAGCAGCGGCTGCGCATCGCCATAGGAAATCGGCATCACCGGAATCTTGGTCAATGTGGTCGACTTCATTGAGTGGCAGCCGCTTGGCATCCTTGGTCGCGCCGACGCCCGGCGTCAGCGGATCGCCCGGATAAACCGGCATATCCATCACGCTGCCGCGCTGCACGCCGTCGCTCGGGCGCATCGGTCCGGCAGGGAAAACTTCGCCCGCGAAATAGCCGTCGTCGCGCGGGTCGGAATAAATCAGGCAGCCGACCGCGCCATGCTCGGCCGCGACCTTCGGCTTGATGCCGCGCCACGAATCGCCGTAGCGCGCGATCACGATCGCGCCCTTCACCGAAATGCCCAGCCGTTCGAGCTGGTCGTAATCTTCGGGGATGCCGTAGTTCACGTAGACCAGCGGCGCGGTGACGTCGCCATCGATCGAGTACGCGTTATAAGACAGGCAGTTGCTCGGCGTGTCTGGTTCGACGTCGGGTCGGTCGAGACCACGGGCTCTTGCAAGCTTCGCCGTAAACTTCGTCGGCTCCACCATTTCGAGCGCGCGCTCTTTCGGAGTAGGGAAGAGCACGTCGAAGGTTTCGATCTTGGCGTCGAGACCCCATTCCTTGAACTGCGCGAGAATCCACTCGGCATTCTCTTTGTCGTAGGGCGAGCCGACGTGATGCGGACGCGCCGAGAGGCGCTGCATATTGGCGCGCATGGTCGCCGGGTCGGGCATCGCGCGGAACTTGGTCTCCCAATCGTGCTCGGCTTTCGACGATTCGGCCGAATAGCCGCGCAGGGCCGGCAGGTCGGCGGGCAACGCCACGCACGCGCACAATACAAAGCAGAGAAGAGAGCGTTTCATTTCCCGTCCATTCTATCGCCGCGGCAATGGTTCTGACGCAACGCTTCACTGATTTAGCCGCATCAACCACAGTCGCGTGGGGGTTCTCTTTAGTTCGAAGCTTGAACTTGAATGACCTGCATAGAAAATTTGGATTGGACTGCCCGGGCTGAGAGGCATAGTTTGAATATATGGCGGTGAGAAACACGATGGATGCCTCGACTTCCCAGTTGACCATGCTGCATCGCATCAGCAGCATCGTCAGCTCAAACCTCTCCCTGGATGAGAAACTCGGCGAAGTAATCGGCCTCGCGGTTCAGGCCTCGGTTTGCGACGCCTGTCTGGTTTATCTCATCGACCCCGTTTCGCACGAGATTGTCTTGCGCGCCTCGCAGGCCCCGCACGCGGACGATATCGGCATGCTGCGCGTGAAGGCCGGCGAGGGAATCACGGGATGGGTGGCGGAACATAAATCGGTGGTGGCGTTGCATGAGAACGCTTTCCGCGATCCGCGTTTCAAGAAATTCCCGCAGCTTTTTGAGGACACGTATGAAGCCCTGCTTTCGGTGCCGCTGGTGGGCGGCGGCGAAACCATCGGCGTCATCAACGTGCACCATCGTGAGCCGTATCGCCATTCGAGCGATGAAATCTCGATGATGGTGTTCATCGGCGAACAGCTCGGCGGCGCTATTCAGAATTCGTTGCTCGAAGAAGAGCGCGCCCGCCTGTTCGAAGAAACGCAGGAAATGAAGCGCGCGCTCGAAACCCGCAAGGTGATGGAACGCGCCAAAGGCATCCTGCAGCAGCGCCACCAGATCAGCGAGGAAGAAGCCTATCTCCGCCTCCGCAATCAGAGCCGCCGTTTGCGGCGTCCCATGAAGGAACTGGCGGAGGCCATCATTCTCGCCGAGGATCTGGGCCGCAATAGCGTCGAATACCAAAACGAGTGACCCGTAACGCCAAATTCAATTGGCGATCACTCCGCTGAAATCTTCGTTTGAGAGCATAAGGGTAGCCGGAAGTGTAGGCCGCCCGCCCCTGTAAGCCTGGCCGCAAGTTCTTCCCGGCAGAGAAAATCCTAAAAACATATCGGAGGATCATTGTGCGCACACGCGCTCTCATGCTATCCGCCGCGCTGTGGATTTCTACGGCGCCGGCCTATTCCCAGGGCGATTCCACGGTCAGAGGAGAAGTGGAAGGTACCGGCTTACTCCAAGGCTATACCGTCAGCCTCTACGATCTGGAACGTCATACATCCGTCTATACCGCCGAATTGCGCGGCGGCGCCTTCGAGATGCACTCCGCGCCGCCCGGCTCTTACATGGTCACGGTCAACAACCAACGCGGCGAAGAGATCTATCGCGATGCCGTCACCGTGCGCGGAGGCATGGTTCCCATCACCATCCGCCTGCCGAAAGTGGAGGGCTCCAGCCCAATTTCCGGCACGATCTCGCTGCGTCAATTGGAGCGTGCGCCTGTGCCAAAAGCATTGCGGGCGGCCGTTGAGGCGGAGAAGCTTTCCGCGAAGGGCGATTTCGCCAAAGCCGCGGCATCGCTCGAAAAAGCCATCGCCCTCTCGCCCGATTTCGTGGACGCTCACACTAACCTGGGCGCGCAATACATTCGCTTGGGCCGTTATGCCGACGCTCTAACCGAAACTCAGACCGCCATCGATCTGGGCGGAGCTACGCCATTGCTGCTCTGTAATCTCGGGTTTGCCGAAGCCTCGCTGCATCGCTTGGCCGATGCCTTGGAATCCACGCGCGCCGCGTTACGCATGCAGCCCGACGATCCCCACGCACACCTTCTCTATGGCCAGTTGCTCATCATCGGTAAGGGATCGCGCGATGAAATCATCCGTCATCTGCAATTGGCCGCCAAAACGATGCCGGTGGCGCAAGAGGCTCTCGAAAGGTTCGCCAAAAGCAACTGAGCTACTCGTGCCGTAGGGCCGCCATCGGATCGATGCGCGCGGCCCTGCGCGCCGGAATCCACCCCGCAAGTAACGACGCTCCGCACAACGCGGCGGCGGCCGTCGCGAAGACGTCGGGTGAGGTCGCCGTAACGCCGAACAGCAGTTTGCCCGCGAGGCCGGTAAGCGTCATCGCAGCCGCGGCGCCGATGACCGTTCCCGCGGCCAGCAGCAGCGTGACCTCGCGCAGCACCAACGCCAGAATATCGCCGCGCCGAGCGCCCAACGCCATGCGCACGCCCATTTCGTTGGTGCGCCGCGAGACCTGGAACGCCAGCATGCCGAAGATGCCGATACAGGCGATCACCAGCGCCAGCAAGCCAAAGAAGCCGCCCAGCGCCGCCATGATGCGCTCGGTGACGATGCCTTGATCGATCAGAACGCCGTAGCGCTGGGCGATCCGTAATCTCAGTAGAGGGTCGATCTCTGGAACTAATCGCTGCAACACCGGGCTCAGCGCGCCAGGGTCGCCGCCCGCGATGCGCGCCATGTACGTATAGTCGGCCACAGTCTCGCCTGTCCGCTGCGGCGCCGGGATATACATCGACTTGATCATGCCGCTGCGTAACGCCTGGTATTTCGCGTCTTTCACTACGCCGACAATCTCGTAGGTCACGGCCACCGACGTCACATGCTTCCCAAGCGGCGAACTCTCGCCGAAGAAATACCGCGCGAAGCTTTCATTCACCACGGTGACTTTCGGCGACACGCCGGTATCGTGCCGGTCGAACTCGCGGCCGAGCACAATTGGCGTCTGAACGGTCGCAAAATAGCGTGGCGCGATCGCGTTGAATCCAACTTCGGCGACCTCATCCGGCCGCAAGGTGTAGCCTTCCACCTGCACGTCGCGCGACCACAAGCTGCCCGCTATGGGGATCACCGAGGCCGCTGTCACGGACGTCACGCCGGGCAGTTTCGCGACGCGATCGAGCAGCGCGTTCTGCGTGGCGAGCGACCGCTCTGGCGGAAACGCTTGCCGCGACCGCAGCGAGAACAGCAGGACGCCATCCGTGTTCATCCCGCGATCCACCGAATTCAGTTTGATCAGCGTGCCGATGAATAGCGTCGCGCCCACCACCAGCACCATGGAGATAGCCAGTTGCGCGACCACCAGGCTCTTGCCCATTCCGAAGCCGCCGCGCGCCCGCGTTTCCTTCAACGCCGGGTTCAGGTTGGCGCGCATCGCGTGCAATCCCGGGGCAACCCCGGCTAGAATGCAGGCCAGAAGCGAAATTACCGCCGTGAACGCGAGGACGCGCCAGTCGGTAGGCGCGGAAAATCGCAGTTTGCCTCCGTTGACGAACAGGTTCACTAACGCCCGGTTCATCCAGGCCGCGAGAATCAGGCCCGCCGCGCCGCCGAGCGCGGCCAGCAATAGGCTCTCCGCTGCGAATTGGCGCAGCAATCTGCCGCGTCCCGCCCCGATCGCGAGGCGGATCGAAACTTCCCGTTGCCGCGCGGCAGCCCGCGCCAACAGCAAGCCCGAAAGGTTCGCGCAAGCCAGCAGCAGCGTCAGCGCCACGATCCCCATCAGCACCGTCAGGGGCCGCGAAAAATCGAAGCGCATGGGGCTGACGCCCGCGGGCGCCGGAACACTCTGGCTTGCTGGCGCAGAAACCGCGGCCGTCCGCGCGCGGGAAGAGTGGCCGCGATCGCGTCGCGAAATTCGCGCCAGACGACTTGCACCTCGGCATTCGCCTGGGGAATCGAAACGCCGGGCTTGAGCCGCGCGACCAACGTGAGCATGTTGTTGGTTTTTTCTGTGCGATTTTCCGGCGACAACATGTAGAGCAGGGGAATGGTGATGTCCGGGTTGCGCTCCGGACTCGTGCCCTGAAATTCCGGCGGCGTGACTCCGACGATGGTGAACACCTTGTCGCGGATCGAAAATGTCTTGCCGATCGCGGCCGGGCTCAGACCGAAACGTTGCTGCCAGTAGCGGTAGCCGATCACCGCGGCGGGCAGCGCCGGCGATATGGCGTCGTCTTCCGGCGTCAGCAGCCGCCCCGCGGCCGGACGCACGCCTAGAACGCCGTAGTACGATCCCGACACCCACTCGGCGTCGACGGGTTCCTCCGTGCCATCGATCGTGATGACCGGCGATGAGGCTTGCTCCGCCTCGGCCGTGGAGATGGATTTCAGACGGTCGCGGAAATACTCGTAGAGCGGGTACGAAACGGCTGCCGGCTTGTCGGGCGCTTCTTCGCGCACGCGTGTGATCAGTGCGAGGCGTCCCGGGTCCTGTACCGGCAATTGGCGCAGCATCAGCGAGTTGACGATACTGAATATAGCGGTGTTGCCGCCGATCCCCAGCGCGAGTGAAAGCACGGCGATGATGACAAACGCCGGGCTGCGCCGCATAGCTCGCGCGGCATGGCGCAGATCCTTTCCCAGATCCTCCACCCAGTGCCCCCGGACATCGCGGCAGTCTTCCTTGAACTGTTCGGCGCCGCCGAAATCTTGCCGCGCGCGCTGTTCGGCCTCCTGCGCGCTCATGCCCTGGCCGATGTACTCGCGCGTCAGCCGTTCCAGGTGATCGCGCATTTCCGCCGCCATGCTGTCTTCCGCGTTGCGAGGGCGTTTCGGCATGCGTTAATCCTCCTTGCCCACGATCAGCGAAACCGCCGCCGAAAGCCGCCGCCAGTTGGCCGATTCTTCCTTGAGTTGCTTCCGGCCGAGCGGCGTCAGGGCATAGAATTTGGCGTCGCGGCCGGTTTCCGCCTCTTTCCATTCCGCGTGAAGCCACCCGCGCTTTTCCAGGCGATGCAGGGCGGGGTAGAGCGACCCCTGCTGCACCTGCAGAACGTCCTTCGAGATTTGCCGGATGCGTTGCGCGATACCGTAGCCGTGCAGCGGCTCGAGCGCCAGCAGTTTGAGAATCAGCACGTCCAGCGTGCCTTGCAGCAGATCGGATTTCGGGTCCATGGGAAGCCTAGTTGTTCTACATATACGTCGGGATATGTAGAATGTCAAGGCATCTTTGCGGACACACGCCGACCCGGGTGGGGCGCGGGGACAAAACCCAGCCTAGCCCAAGTTCGTCACCAAACCGGCTAAACCAGCCTAAGCCATTGAAAATAGGTTCAGGCGATCGCCGAGTCTACACTACATTCGCGATTGAATTGGAGATGTTCCGGCAGGCTGATGCCGAGTTGCCGGAGCAGTGATTTCTGCTCGGCTGTGGGCTCGGTGATGCGGCGCAGGCGGATCTCCCGGCCGTCGGTAGTGGGAAGAACGATGTCGGCGCTTTGCAGCGTGGACAGCAGCGCGATCGCCCTCATCGGCGACATCGGCTGGGCGTTCTCGACTCCGCTCGCCGATGGCTTCGGGACGATCGCTGGCCGGCGCTTCAGCAGATGTTTGAGCGTGACCCAAAGCGCGTAGCCCAGAAACGCCACCATCACGTGAGCCTTGACGCGCGGCTCCAGCTGATGAAACAAAGGCCGAATCGAAAGCTCGCTCTTCAATGCCCGGAACGATGCCTCGGCCTCCGTCAACTGCATGTACTTCGCCCACAACTCTTCCGCCGTTTCCGCCTTGCAGATTGGTGCGCAGCAGATAAGCGCCCTCGCGCGACTCGCGCCAGTTCTTGCGATCTTCTTTGATCTGCCAGAACAGACGCACGCCTTCGGCCGTGTCCCGCAGAGCCACGTCGTAAAGATCGTTCACCTGCGGATGCCGGGCCTGAATCTTGCCCAGCCGCCGCTCCATCTTGTTGCGGTCTTTCAGCCGCCCCGCCGCGATGGTTTTCTCCAGACCTTTCAGCGCTGTTTCCATGCTGTTGGAAAATCGGTTTCGGATCGCCTTCTCTTTTTCCTTGCGGCCCGCAGTGCGGCACAGAATGTAAGTCTCCTCGCCCTGCGGAATGGCTACCTTCTTCACTTCCACTTCGGGCCGCACCTGCGTCCAGTCTTCTTTCAGCAGTTCCGCTTCAAACTGCTTCATCTGGCTGCGCGGCGTGCCCGTCAGATACTGCCCGCCGCGTTTGCGGATCGCCGCCAGGTTCTCTTCGCTCACAATGCCGCGGTCGAACACCCAGATCCTGCGCGCCTTGCCGTACTTGCGTTCCACCATGCGCAGAATCGTCTCCATGGTCGAGACGTCGGTGCGGTTGCCGTCGAAGGTTTCGTAGCTGAACGGGAAGCCTTCGTTGTTGACAATCAGCGCGATCACCAACTGCTCGCAGTCCGGCCGGTGATCGCGCGAGTAGCCGCGGCGCACCATCGGATTCTTCTCCGCCGCGCCTTCCACATACGTGCTCGTCAGGTCGTAGAGCAGCACGTCGAACTCGGCTCCGAATAACTCGCCGTAACGATTCTTCAGATGCCGCTCCAGCTTCGTCTTATGCGGCAGAATGCGATCCAGACAGCGGTACAGGCGCGTGTCGTTGATCTTGCCTTCTTCGATCTCCAGCAGATCGTCCAGCGCCGTGGATGGATACCAGCGTTGCTCGATCGCCAGTTCGCTGCCCGGCGCGCACAGCCGATTGATCGCCAGCAACGCCGCCACGCGCGACCAGGGCACATCGGCGGATTCGCCATCGACGGCCTGCTCGAAGAAACGATCCAGTTCCAGACGCTTCCATAGTTCCAGTCCCAGAAAGCAGGCGCCGAACTGCCGCGTTCTTTCCAGCCGCACTTTGTTCAGCAGCACCCGCGCTACCTGCGGATCGTCCGCCGGCGGCTGCCACATGCGACGGAAAGAGTTTCAGTTGCTGCGCTTCGCCCTGTTCATTGAAGACCTCGACGGTTGTCAGCCAGCGCGCCTGCGCGGAACTGTTCAACTCGCCCAGATAGCAGAGCGTTTTCTGACGCGGACCATCCGGCGTGCGCACCGTTTCGACCAGCGACCAATAGGTGTGATCCTTGCCGTCCTTGCTGCGATGGTTCGGCCGCAAAAACATTCTGAGCTGATCGTGTCATGATCACCTGGCCTCTTCAAGAGGGTAGGTCTGCACTACATCGCGTTTTGAGAAACGCCGATTGAGCCGACAGAACTTGCCTCCCGCTAAGGGCTCAAAAAAGCCTGAAACTACCGATGTCGTGAAGAACTTGGGCTAAGGCACACAGCGAGAGCGCCAGAGTACGGAGAAATTGCATGTTGTGTTCCCCTTTGAGGTGTGAAGCCCCAGTATAGGAGCCCAGCATTTCATTTGTGCTTCGGCTGGATCAAAATTTGCTTACAGCTTGCGGATTAACGCCGCTTACGATTCGGTGAACAAGGCGAATTCCGTAAACACCGGACTCGCGCTGGCCTGCGTGACGCGCAGCCGAACCTTTTGCGCCGCAACGGGCGCGGCAAGCCGGATCAACTTTCGCGGCCCGACGCTTGTTGCGGTTGCAACCTGCTCCCACGCGGCATCGCGCCAGCGATCCACCGCGATGGCGTCCACGCGTTGCCCAAACTGAATCGCTTCCGCCACCCGGATCACGCTGAACGATATCTCATGCGGCAGTTCGAACGCAACCTCCGCCTGACGCGCAGTATCGTCAGCCGCCCAAAATGTTGTCGAGCGCCCATCCACCAGATTCGACGCAACCGAAGTCCCGCGCGTGCTGGACGCCGCGGCTTTCGCGTCCGCCGCCAGATTGCGTGCGAACGTCGCCCTCCGGTATTTCCCGAATTCCGCGAGGGACGCCAGGTCTTCCTGCGAAAGCAACCCATCCCGATTCGGCGGCACGTTCAACAACAGATTCGCGCCGCGCCCCGCCGAGTTATAGTACAGCCGGATGAGCGTCGCGCCGGTTTCACTTCGGCATTTTCCGATTCATGCCAGAACCAGCCCGGGCGGATCGAGACATCGCACTCGGCGGGCAGCCAGTGCGATCCGTGCCGCGTGCCGCGTGGGCGATTCGTTCTCGCGCACGTCGCCGGGCGAGGCGGGCCCGCCATTCGGCGCCACGGGATCGTACGTCGCCCAGCACGGGTCGCCCGCGATGCCGCTCTCGTTGCCCACCCAGCGCACGTCCGGGCCCACGTCGCTGAAGATCACCGCGTCCGGCTGCAGCTTGCGGACCAGATCCCAGGTCTTCGGCCAATCGTAGTAGGTGCGCTTGTCGATGGTGCGTTTCTCGCGCGCGCCGCCGTAGTAGCCGTCGCCGCCGTTGGCGCCATCGTGCCAGACCTCGAAGATCGGGCCGTAATTCGTCAGCAGTTCGGTAAGCTGCGCGCGGTAGATGTCGATGTATGTCGGGCGTGCCGTAGGCCGCGTTGTTGCGGTCCCACGGCGAAAGATAAACGCCGAACATCAGACCTGCGGCGCTTGGCGGCCTCGGCGAGATCTCGCGCACGACGTCGCCCTTGCCGTCGCGCCAGGGGCTCGCTGCGGACGCGAGTGCTCGGTGGTCTCGGTGGGCCACAGACAGAAGCCATCGTGATGCTTGCAGGTGAGGATCACGCCGCGCATGCCCGCCGCGGCCAGCGCGCTTGACGATGGCATCGGCGTCGAACGCCGCGGGGTTGAACAGGTTCGGGTCTTCGTCGCCGTAGCCCCACTCCTTATCGGTGAAGGTGTTGACCGTGAAGTGAAGGAAGGCGCGTGGTCTCCAGCTCGTGCCAGCGCAGTCTGCCGCGCCGAGGGAATGGCGCCGTAAGGCGCCGGGTGCATCCGCGGCCGCGACGGCAGCAGCGCCGCGCCTGACAACAAACCGGCGACGAAATCAGAAGATCCCGGCGCGTCACGGCGGCTACTTTTTGCTTCGCTTTGGTCTTCGCTGCGGTTTTCGCGGCAGTCTTCACGGCTGGCGGCTGGGGGCGCTTCCACGCCTGCGGTCGCTTCTACGCTTGCGGTCGCTTCCACACCTGCATCGCTTCCGCCGCCTCTTCCGGTTCTACGCCGGCTTCCACGGCGGCGCCCCGCCGCCTCCGCTGCCTCCGGATCCACCTTCTTCAGCACTTCCTTGAACAGCGCCGCCTTGCGCGCATCCACCTTGGGCGGCGGCGGTTGCTCGTGGCGGAAATCGTGGTCGCTATGGCAGGTGCGGCAACGCACCTTCGCGGCCACAGCGTTGATCACCGACACCACGGCGTGATTCATCACCCGCTTACATCGTACGCAAAAATCGTCGATATCGTCGCCGAGGCGAACATCCCGCATGCCAAATACTCCTAGCTCGACACCGTTTCGCTACCGGCTGCGCATCTGCCGGAGCGTTCGGCGCTTGGCTTCCGGCAGCACCCACTTCGCCGGTTCGAATCCGACGTATTTGCAGATACTCAACTGCCGCCGTCGGCCTCGAGCAGATCTCCTACCGCCAGCCCATCGCCCGCTTCGCGCAGGGACTTCCAGGCGTCATACTCGTGCAAAGCTTCAATTTCGCCGAGCTGATCGTAATCTTTCGGCTTGACCGAGGCGCAGCCCGAAACGTGAGGCGCCCAGCGAAACTGCTGCCGTGGCGAATCTTTCATGCGATAGATCCGATAAAGCGGCATGGCTCATATTGTAAACGATGTCAGCGCGCGCTTCCCATCCTGTTCGCCCAACGCGATGTAGCGTTCGATGCGCGCCGCCGACCACGTCACAGATTGCAGCACCGTTCCCAGCGGAACCGATGGCTCGATCCGCACCACGTCAAGCGCCGTGGCCCGCGGAAGCCGCCACCGCATCGAACGATGCATCGTGCGGAACGCGCGCGTGTTCAGGCAATTGAGCGCGATGGCGCGCGTGGCCCCAGCTTGCTGCGCCCCCCAGAGCGGCAGCGCGCCCATCAGTCCGCCATCCACGTAGTTGTGCTTGCCGATGCGCACCGGCGGGAATACGACGGGAATGGAACAGGTCGCCGCCAGATGCTCCCATTGAATTTCGCCATCCCGCACCACGCGCAGACGAAACTGCGGGACTTCCACCACGGTCAGCGCGAACGGCGTGCGCGGCCGATAGCGCTCGAACAGATGTCTCGCCTTACGCCGGAGCGCCTCGCTCCGCAGCGCGCGGCCAGTCTGCGGATCGAGCCATTCGCGCTCGAGTTCGATTGCGGTGGCGCCCCGGCGATGGCCCATCCGTTGAGCGCGCCCGCCGATGCCCCCACGATCAGATCGGGCTGGAAATGCGGCGCGAGCGCTTTCCATACGCCCACTTCCCACGCGGCGAACATTCCGCCGGCGGAAAGAACGAGTGCTGTGGGCATGACCCCAGGTTACCGCCTGTCATTTCTTCATCGCCCGGCCCAACGCCGCCAACTGCTCCAAAAAGACGTCCGCAATCGTGCCATTCATACGCACCGGCACATCCCATGTCACCGCGCCCTGCTGGCTCGTGACCTTCTTTGTGAATTCCACCACCTGATCGGTCGGGAAGCGCGGCGTATCGCCCATTCCCCACGTCTCGCCGAGATAACTCAGCATGTGGATCTGCGTACCGTCGATACGGCCGTCAGTCGCGCGGCGGATCGTCACCAAGTCGGGCTTATCGATCTCGCCCGCTGTGAAATCTTCATAGGGCGTGAGCGAGAGCATGCGGTAAACCACGCCCGGGTTGAACGCCACCACCGCGTCCGGATTCCCCGCGCGCGCCGCTGCCGCGAAGCTGGCGAAATTCGGCGCATCGGGCAAGCGGTACATCGAATTCGGAAAATAACAGCCGTCGAACCACCACCCAAACTTTCTTGCCCCAACGCACCGACCACTCCCGAATCACGCGCTCCCACTTGCGCTGAAATTCCACATTGGGATACGGCCCGTTGCGCCATTCGAGCGCTGCGTCCGCGGCCTTATCCTGCCCCGGCGCGCCCAACGGCAGATAGACCATCAGGCGGATGCCGCGCTGCTCAACGCGTCCCCTAAGTCGGCGTAAGATCCCGCCGCGAGCACTTACCCGGCGCCGCGCCCGTGATCTCTTCATAGGCCTTATTCGGCGAGAGGTAGTAACCCGAATTCTGCCCGATGCTGATCTGATAATACGGCGCGCCCACGCTCGCGAGTTGCTTCGCCAGCGCCTCCACATCGAAAGCGTCGATCATCTTGTTCCACTGTTCGACGCTCATCGTCAAGTGGTTGACTCGCCCCTGCCAATCGGAGAGGTAGTGGTTCATAACTCCCCATTTGGCGTCCCGCATCCAATCCGCGCGATGTTGCGCGCTTGCGGGGGCGAGCGAAAGGGTGGCCAGCAGGGCTGTCGAGAAGGCGCGATGCATAACGTCCGCCAGTGTACAACGCCGCGCCGCAAAAAAGCCGGGCCCATGTTTGACAGCGCCGGGTTTCAGTGTCACATTATCAATGTGACACCGTTCCGGTTTGAGCTTCGCCCCGGACAACCCATCTTCGATCAGGTCGTCTACGCCGCTATGAAAGCCTTTGTCAGCGGCCAGTTTCAAGCAGGTCAGGCATTCCCTTCGGTTCGCGCTCTCGCGGCCGGTCTGAAGATCCACCCCAACACGGCCCACAAAGTGGTCCAGCATCTGATCCAGGAAGGCTTCCTCGAAGCGCGACCGGGCATCGGAACGGTAGTTGCCGATCCGCCCGCCTCTCGCGCCAGCGAGCGCAAGAGGCTGCTGCAACGCGATGTCGAGCGCCTTGTCGTCGAAGCCAAGCGCGTCGGTTTGGAAGTTTCCGAAGTTGTGGACGCCATTCAAGCGCAATGGAGCGGCTTGGACCGGTCCCAGGAGGTAAGTCGAAAATGATCGAGGCCCGCGATCTATGGAAGAAATTCGGCCGCCACCAGGCGCTGCGCGGCTTGAACCTGACGGTTCCCGAAGGGGGCGCCTATGCGCTGATCCGCGCCAACGGAGCCGGCAAGACTACCGCTATCCGTGTGCTCATGAACATCCTGGAACCCGAACGCGGCAGCGCTACCGTGCTCGGCGCCGATTCGAAGCGGCTCTCGCCGCGGGAGTTGGCGCAGATTGGTTACATCTCGGAAAACCAGGAGTTCCCAGACGGCTTACTGTAAGCGACTATCTTGCTTACTTACGGCCGTTTTATCGCACATGGGACAAGAGCCTCGAAGCGTCCCTTCGCGCGCGTCTCAGGCTCCCGCAGGCACGTAAGATCGGCGATCTCTCGCACGGCATGCGCATGAAGATGCAGTTAGCGTGCGCGCTGGCATTCCGCCCGAAGTTACTCGTATTGGACGAACCATTAAGCGGCCTGGATCCGCTGGTGCGAGATGAACTCATGGAAAGCCTGTTGCAGCAGGCCGGCGAAATGACCGTGCTGATCTCGTCGCACAAGCGGAGCGAAATCGAAGGCGTGGCCACGCACATCGGGTTTGTGGAGGAGGGCCGGTTGCTCTTCGAAGAATCGATGGCCGATCTGGCGGCGCGGTTCCGCGAAGTGCAGATCGTCTTCGACCGTGAAGCCTCCGTGCCGGCAGCGGCGCCCAGAGAATGGTTGAATATGCGTGCCGTAGGCAACGCGGTGATGTTTGTCGATAGCCGGTTTTCCGAAGCGGGCCTGCGAGCCGGAATCACAGGTTGGAACGGCGGTATCCGTACGATCGATGCGCAGCCCATGGCGCTGCGCTCCATCTTTACGGCCATGGCGTTAGCGGCCCGGGATGCGGAGGGGAGAGGCTGAAATGATCTGGCACATATTTCGCAAAGACTGGAAGTTGTTGTGGCCGATGGTGGCGGGCACAGCAGCGATGAACGCCGCGGCCGGCTACGTGCGGCTGCGCGGGCTGGCATATCCAGAAGGCCACGCGCCACTCGAAGGGCTATCGTCCATTCTCCAATTCTTGAGCTTCCTCGCCACAGCGTTTCTCATCGCGCTCGTGGTGCACCAGGACGGCCTGCCGGGATTGCAGCAGGATTGGCTCGCGCGTCCGATCGGCGCCGCGATCTCGCGTTGAGCAAGCTGCTCTTTGTTGTGCTGTTAGCGCAAGGCCCCATCTTCGTCGCCGAATTCGTCTCGGGTTTGGCCGCGGGACTGCCTGGCGGGACCTCCTTTTCCGCCGCCGTTTGGCGTAGCCTCTGGATGCTACTCACCTTCGACTTGCCGTTGATGGCGTTGGCGGCCATCACGCGCAACCTCGTGCAGACGGTGGGTGCGGCTCTGGCGGCCGTGCTGGGGTTCATCGGCTTGGCCGTTCTCCTGTTCGGCAACCCGTTCCCTTATGAGTACACGGGCGCAGCTTGGCTATTCGATCTCTTCCAGAGAACCTGGGCATTCGCTGCGGCAGCGATGGTGCTGACGCTCATGTACCGCCGTCGCAAGACGACGCCGGCGCGTTGGGCGTTTGGGGCCTGCGCGTTAGTCTGGCCGTTTCTGCAATTCGTGCCTTGGCGGACCGTATTCGCCATGCAGGAACGGTTGTCGCGCCAGCCGGGCGATGCGAGCGCCGTCCAGTTGACATTCGATCCCTCACGTGGGAAGCGGCCGGTAATGCAGAACCGGCAGGGTGTTATTTTTTCGTGGCGCGGGACAGAGGCTGGCGAATCGGTCGCCTTGCCGGTCCGCATCGACAGAATTGGGAGAGAGACGGAGACTGGCAGTGGATAACTACGTCGTGCATTTTATTCCGCCGGACCACCCCTGCCTCTGAATTTGAAATTAACCCCCGGCTGCGCGCCCCGGAAGGATACGAGTTGATCGAAGCGCCCGCGGCCGTGTATGGCCGAAATCAAGGACCAACGCATCCGCTTGCAGATTGACTATTCGCTGACGTTGCTCAAGGCAGCTGCGCCCCAGGCGCTGCCGGCCTCCGGCACAACCGCTTGGCTGGATGGGCTGGGACACTGCCGCACGGCTATTGGCAGTAACGGCGCGCCTCTCTTGGACTGCGTGGCGCCCTGGCAGGGGGCATGCATGGGTTGGCAAGTGGATGGCCGTTCAACCGGGAACAACCCTGTTGACGTTGACTTTTGCCGGGCCGACTACGCGCCGTTTGCGACTTGGCCCGGAGATTTACTGAAGCGCAGCAGTTTTGCTGTGCCGGGCGGCCAGCAAATCGCGGCATTGGCCTACCGACCAGTCGCGCACTTCACCAGAACTTTGACGATTCCGGATATTCGATTGAGCAATTGGAAGTAGCGAGGGGCGGCGCCTCAGCGAATCGCCTTCTCAATAATCGCGATGTTCTTCTTCGCGATTTCGCTTCATCCAGGTCGGGATTGATCGCCACGACTTCCTGCAGGTGCTTCAGCGCCGGCGCCAGCTCGGCGCTCCTGTTCGTCTCTGGCCTGTCCTCATAGCACAGCCCCAGCGCGTAGTGCGCGTACGGATCCTTATCGTCGTAAGTGAGCGACTTCTGGCAATAAGCGATGGCCTGGTCGAAGTGCGTCAGCTTGCGCTCGCAATCGCACAGCCCGAAATACGCCAGGCTGCGCAGGTCGCTGCCAGATGTCGTGCTGCGCCGGCGCGCTTCTTCTTGCCCACGCCGAACAGGGAACCCAGCACGTAGTAATTCAACTGGCCCGCCAGCTTGCTGTCGAAATCGCTCAGCGCAGGTACTGGTCGTATTCGTCGTCGGCATCGGCGATACTTGCCGCTCAGCCGCAGGCTGTCGGCCAGCCACAAGTGCGGCTCGGCGTTCTTCGGGCGCAGCTGGATCGGCTTTGCGCGCCGACTCGATCGATTGCGGATAGAGCTCCTTCATCCGGTACGCCTGCGCCTGCATCGTCAGCGCCATGGCGTGGTTCGGGCTGCCGCGTCAGCACGGTGTTGAACTGGCGGATGGCTTCATCCACGTCGCCGATATCCAGCAGCATGCCGGCGAAGCTGGCGCGCGCTTCCAGATAATCCGGATCGATCTCGATGGCCTTCGAAATACTGCTCGCGGCTTTGTCTTCGTCGAACAGCGCGTTGTAAGTGAGCCCAGATAGAACGCGGCCTGGCTGTAAGTTGGATCGAGCTGCAAGGCCTTTTCGAAGAAGTCAGCGGCTTTCTTGTAGTTCTGCTGGCAGCCTTTGTGATAGTACTTGATGCCGTCGTCGAGCACATCCGACCGCCGCCTTGTTGCGCCGCCGCGGAATCAGGATCTTGATGCGTGACGGTGGAATCCTGCCCCGGATAGACCATCTCCTCGCGCGGGCCGTCGGGCTCGTAGCCCATCTTCACGCCCTGGATGGTGTGCTCGCCGGGCTGCAGGCCGGGCACGCTGAGCGGCTTGCCTTTCGATCACCGTCCCGACCGACTTGCCGTCCACGAACACCTCGACGCCGTCCATGTTGGCTTCGAAAATCAGCGTGCCGAACTTGGGCGGCGGCGCATTGGCGGGCGCGGCGTTCGACGGGACATACGACAGCAGCATGTTGGGATCGAAGCTGCCGCGGTCGGAGGTCGGATTCTGCTGCGCCTTGGTCGCCTCGCGCACATTGCGGCGCACGTACTCGGCCAGTTCATCCGCGGTGACGATGCCGTCGCCCGATTCGATCGGCCTCGCCTTCCAGGCCCTTCACCACGTAGTAAGTGAAGATGCCGTGGCCGCCGCCCCAATCCTTGCTCTCGAAGGACCGCTCGCGGTCGCGGCTGGCGGTCAGCGAAAACAGCGACTTGTTCAGCGCGGCCAGCGTACCTGTTCAGGCTGGCCGTATCCTCGGGAGTGATCGCGCCGCTGTGGCAGGCATCGGTCAGCAGGACTTTCGATTTGGCCTTGATCTTCGACGCCCATCACCGCGCCCAGCTCGTCCATCGGATAGCCGGTGCCGGCGATCTTGGTCGGTCGAAATCGTAGGGCGCCAGATAGCCCTTGCCCTGATACATGAAGCCGTGGCCGGCGAAATAGATCAGCACGCGATCGTCTTCCTTCGCCACCGACGGCAGCCAGGTCTCGAGCTCGTGCCTCAGGTCGGCCAGCGTCGCCTTCGCGCCGGTCAGCATGTGCACGTTCTCCGCTGAAATTGCCGCCTTCGGGGCTGATCAGGATGGTGTAGATCGATTCCGCGTCGCGCTCGGGAAACTGCAACTGCCAGCTTCGCGGGCAGATTCTTGTAGTGCGAGATGCCCACGATCACCGCGTAACTGCGCGGAAT
>CAVPSN010000002.1:0-181254 GCA_963708385.1 Bryobacterales bacterium
TTCCATGGCCGCCGCCGCCGCCGCCGCCGCCGCCGCCGCCGCCGCCGCCGCCGCCGCCGCCGCCGCCGCCGCCGCCGCCGCCGCCGCCGCCGCCGCCGCCGCCACCCCCGCCGCCCACGCCGCCGCCACCGCCACCACCGCCACCGCTCCACCGCCACCACCACCGCCACCACCGCCCCGCCGCCACCAGCCACCAACGCCACCACCACCACCGCCGCCGCCGCCGCCGCCGCCGCCGCCCCGCCGCCACCGACCACGACCGCCCCCCGCCGCCACCACGCCACCACCGCCACCAGCCCCCACCGCCGCCGCCGCCACCACCACCACCACTACACCCACACCAGCCACCACCACCACGCCGCCGCCACCGCCACCACCGCCACCACGCCCCGCCACCACGCCGCCGCCGCCGACGCTCAACGACGCCGCACCACCACCGCCGCCACCAACGCCGCCACCGCCACACCGCCCACGCCCCACCGCCACCACCGCCACCACCACGCCACCACCACCGACGCCGCCACCACCGCCGCCGCCACCGCCGCCACCACCACGCCACCACGCCGCCGCCACCAGCCACCACCACCACCACCACGCCACCACCGCCGCCACCACCACCACCACCGCCACCACCACGCCACGCCGCCACCGCCACCAACGCTCCACCACGCCACCACCACGCCACCACCACGCCACCACCACCGCCGCCACCGCCGCCACCACCGCCACCGCCGCCACCACCACCACCACCACGCCACCGCCGCCACCACCGCCACCACCACGCCACCACGCCGCCACCACCACCACCACCACCGCCACCACCACGCCACCGCCACCACCGCCACCACGCCACCACCACGCCACCACCACCACCACCACGCCACCACCACCGCCACCACGCCACCGCCGCCCACCACCACCACCGCCACCACCACGCCACCACCGCCACCACCGCCACCACCACCACGCCACCACCACGCCGCCACCACCACCACCACCACCACCACCGCCACCACGCCACCACCACCACCACCACGCCGCCACCACCACCACGCCACCACCACGCCACCACCACCACCACCGCCACCACCACCGCCGCCACCACGACGCCACCACGCCGCCACCACCACCACGCCACCACCACCACGCCACCACCACCACCGCCGCCACCACCACCACCACGCCACCACCACCGCCACCACCACCACGCCACCACGCCACCACCACCGCCACCACCACCACCACCACCACCACCACCACCACCACCACCACCACCACCACCACCACCACCACCACCGCCACCACCACCGCCACCACCACGCCACCACCACCACCAACGCCACCACACCACCACCACCACCGCCACCACCACCACCACGCCGCCACCACCACCACCACCACCACCACCACGCCACCACCACCACCACCGCCACCACCACCACCACCACCGCCACCACCACGCCACCACCGCCACCAACGCCACCACCACCACGCCACCACCACCACCACCACCACCACCACCACCACCACCACCACCACCACCACGCCACCGCCACCACGCCACCACCACCACCACCACCACCACCACCACCACCACGACCACCACCACGCCACCACCACCACCACCACACCACCACCACGCCACCACCACGCCACCACCACCACCGACGCCGCCACCACCGCCACCACCACGCCACCACCACCACCACCACCGCCACCACCACCACCACCACGCCACCACCACCACCACCACCACCACCACCACCACCCACCACCACCACCACCACCACCGCCACCGCCACCACGCCACCACCACCACCACCACCACCACGCCACCACCACCGCCACCACGCCACCACCACCGCCACCAACGCCGCCACCACCACCACCACCGCCACCACCACCGCCACCACCACCACCACCAACGCCACCGCCACCACCACCGCCACCACCACCACCACCACCACCACCACCACCACCACCACCACCACCACCACGCACGCCACCACCACCACCACCACCACCAGCCACCAACGCCACCACCACGCCACCACCACCCACCGCCACCACGACGCCACCACCACCACCACCACCACCACCACCACCACGCCACCACCACCACCACCACGCCGCCACCACCACCACCACCACCACCACCACGACCACCACCACCACCACCACCACCACACCACCACCACCACCACCACCACCACCACCACCACCACCACCACTCACCACCACTACCACCACCACCACCACCACCACCACCACCACCACCGCCACCACCACCACCAACGACCACCACCACGACGCCACCGCCACCACCCACCACGCCACCACCACCACCACCACCACCACCACCGACGCCACCACCACCACCACCACCACCACCACCACCACCACCACCACCAACGCCACCACCACCACCACCGCCACCACCACCACCACGTCCGACCACCACCACCCACCACCACCCCACCACCACGCACTCCACCACCACCACCACCCGCCACCACCACCCACCGCCACCAACCGCCACCACCGCCACCACCACCGCCACCTACGCCACCACCACCGCCACCACCACCACCACCACCTCCACCACCACGCACCACCAACCACCACCACCACCACCACCACCACTCCACCACCACCACCACCCCACCACCAACCACCAACCACCGCCACCACCACCACCACCACCAACCACCACCACCACCACCACCAGTCTACTACACCCCCACGCGCTGACGGCGCCGCTTTTTTCTTAAATTGTTTCGCCGCCGCAGGCTCGAACGCGATATGGAGGCGGAACTCGCCTTCCATCGAGAGATGGCGGCCGCGGGGGGCAATCCAACGCCCTTCGGCAACGCCGGGTTGATACGGGAGCAGGCCTTCGATTTGTGGCGCTTCCGCCACATAGAGAACCTTTGGCGCGACGTCGTTTATGCCGTCCGAACGCTACGGGCAAGCCCTGGATTTGTCTTGACTGCGCTGGCATCGCTCGCGCTCGGCATTGGCGTCAACACGGCAATTTTCTCCCTGGCCGTGGAGTTTCTCCTGAGCGAGCCTTCGGTTCACGATGCGAAATCGCTGGTCTATGTCCGTCAGAGCGGAAACAGCCATGTCGACCCGGAAGTTATCGATGAGTTTCGCGGCTGCGGCGTCTTTGAAGACGTCATCGGAGAAAACGAAGAGAGCTTCATCAATTTCAACAACGGGCAGGAGACACGGCGCATTTTTGCGCTGCAGGCCACCAAAAATTTCTTCACGATGCTGGGCGTACCGGTGGCGCGGGGGCGCGGTTTCCGGAAAGGCGACGACGACAATGTCGTCGTGCTCAACCCACGCTTCTGGCGCGCCAGCCTGAATGCCGATCCGGCGATCATCGGCAAGACGATCCGGCTGGATGGCCGGCTCTACACGGTCCTCGGTATCCTTCCCGACAACTATCGCAGCCTGGTCGGCTACGGATATGCCCCCGATGTTTTCGTTCCTTACTACATTGAGGGCTCGGTTCTGGCGGCGTATGCGCGGCTTAAGCCGGGCATGTCGGTCGACCAACTGAGTGCTGCCTTGCCGGCCGTGGGAAAGCGTTTGGAAGAGCAGTTCCCCTCCAAATACCATCTGAACAAGGACCTTCGCGCTACCCCCGTAAGTGGCTTCGCGCGCCTCTCTAAAGAGAGGGAAGCCATGACGGTCGGTCTGTTCTTCGGCATCCTGCTGCTGCTGGTGGGCCTCGTACTGATCATTGCCTGCGTCAATGTCGCGGGTCTGCTTCTGGCCCGATCCTCCGCGCGGCGGCAGGAGATATCGATCCGGCTTGCCCTGGGGGCCGGCCGCGCAAGGTTGCTGCAGCAGTTGCTGTGCGAAAGTCTGCTGCTTTCGCTGCTGGCGACAGGGTTGGGATTCTGGTTCGCTTTGGCGACCGCGCGATTTCTGGCCGCTATTCCCCTGCCGTTTCCGGTACCGATCAGTTTGCGAATTGAACCCGATTGGCGGATGGCCAGTTATGCGGGGCTCCTAGCGGCCATCTCCGCCATCGCATGCGGATTGATGCCTGCCTGGCAATCGGTGAAGGAATCTTTGACAGCGAGCATGCACCGCGAACGGAAACTACGCATGAGGCGAATCCTGGTGGTCGCGCAGATTGCAATCTCCTTCATCGTTCTCACTACAGGCGCGCTCTTTCTGCAAAACCTCATACGGACAAGCTCCCTGAGCCCGGCTTCGATGTTCGCCATACGGTTCGCGCGGATGTGTATCTGCCGCCCGGCGCCTATAAGGATGCCCGCAAAATTAATGCGTATGCGAACAGCGCTCTGGAACAACTGCACGCCATTCCCGGGATCGACGGCGCCGCGGCCGCGCGGATCATCCCGTTCACGGACTCCACGAACTTCGGCGCCGGGATTACCTTCGCCGATACCGGCGAGAAACTTCATGCCGAATTCAATTGGAACGCCGTAACGCCCGAGTTTTTCCGCGTGATGGAGATCCCGATACTCCGCGGCCGTCCGTTCAGCGCGCAAGACCGCGGCGAACCGAAGGTTGCGATTGTGAATGATGAATTCGTCCGCCGCTATTTCGGAAAACGCGACCCCATTGGCGCCGTTATGATCTGGACGGAGAACCGCATTCCCTACCAAATTATTGGCGTGGCGCGGAGTACGAAGAACATGACGATCGGCGAAGATCCGCGGGCCCAACTCTACGAACCAATGGCGCAAGTGCCGACCGACCGCGCGCGGCTTCAGTTTGTGGTTCATTCCCCGGCGCCTCCCGCGACCCAACTGAAATCCGTCCGCCTGGCGCTTCGAAATGCCGAGCCGGGCGCCGGGCTGCAGGTGGAAACCATGTTTTCCGCCATCGGCTTCGCCTTCCTGCCTTCGCAGGTGGGGGCTGCTTTGATGGGCGGCATCGGCGCGCTGGGGCTTCTCCTGGCCGTGATGGGGCTCTATGGCGTCCTGGCTTACTCGGTGGCGCGCCGGACGCGCGAGATCGGCATCCGGATGGCTATCGGCGCAAAGCCTAAGGACGTGTCCTTTATGGTATTGCGCGAATTTACTCGTTTGCTGGTCACTGGAATGGCGATTGGATTGGCGATCACGCTGTTCGTAACAAAGCCGTTGGCAATGTTCTTCGTGCCTGGTCTGAGCCCGTCCGATCCAGCAACCTTCGCGTTGGTAATAGGTCTGCTGGCAATCACGGGAATGGCGGCAGCGCTCGGCCCAGTGCGGCGAGCTCTGAAAATCGACCCGCTCGGCTGTCTCCGATATGAGTAGAACTGACGGCCCCGGGGTGTCTTCCGCCTCCGGGGAACCCCGGATGGTCTGGGCGGACGCGCCATAATATTCGCGTGTAAGCCGGACCGAGCAGGGCCGCGGGACGGTCGAATTCGATTCTTAACCGTAACCGATCCTTTACTTTCCGCCCTCGGAATGTTAGCCTAAGTGTCTCAAAATGCGTACAGTTGACTTGATCCAACGGAAGCGGGACGGCGAAGAACTGGCGCCCGAAGAAATACAATTTCTGATCGAAGGCTATACGTCCGGCGATATTCCGGACTATCAGATGGCGGCGTTTCTGATGGCCGTCTACTTCTCGGGAATGACAGATCGCGAGCTCAGCCGACTGACGGAATCGATGTTGCGTTCGGGCGACACGGTGGATCTCTCTTCCGTGCCAGGCATCAAAGTCGATAAGCACTCGACGGGTGGCGTGGGCGATAAGACGAGCTTCATCGTCGCGCCGTTGGCTGCGGCAGCGGGCGTGATCGTGCCCATGATGTCGGGCCGCGCGCTGGGCCATACCGGCGGCACGCTGGATAAGCTTGAATCCATCCCCGGCTTTCGCACGGATCTGACAGCCGAAGAGTTCACCAAGCAACTGGCCGAATACGGCCTCGCATTTATTGGGCAGACCGAACATCTTGCGCCCGCCGATCGCAAGCTGTATGCGCTGCGCGATGTCACGGCGACCGTCGAATCGATCCCGCTGATTGCCTCCTCGATCATGTCGAAGAAGCTTGCTGAAGGCGTGGACGCGCTGGTGCTGGATGTCAAAGTGGGCAGCGGCGCCTTTATGAAGAAGCAGGTGGACGCGCGGCGCCTGGCGCAGGCGATGGTCGGCATTGGGCGGCGCATGGATAAGAAAGTGCAGGCGCTCATCACCGATATGAGCCAGCCGCTCGGCTATGCGGTAGGCAACGCGCTCGAGGTGATGGAAGCTTCGCAGACGCTGCAGAACGCGGGGCCGGCCGATCTAACCAAGCTTTGCATCGAATTGGCCGCGCGCATGATCTTCCTGGGCAAGAAAGCGGCATCGCTTGACGAGGCGCGGCGCCTTGCCGAGCAGCATCTGGTGGATGGATCCGCGTATAGGAAGTTTAAGCAGGTGGTGGCGGCGCAGGGCGGCAATCCGCAAGCGCTGGATAAGTTCGAACTGCTGCCCAATGCTACCGGGATGCGCGAGGTCACTTCGCCTCGCCCGGGCTATGTGAGCAGCATCGCCGCACAGGACATCGGCGCCGCTTCGAACATGATCGGCGCCGGGCGCGATCGCAAGGAAGACGCCATCGATCCAGCGGTCGGCATCATTCTCGAAGTGAAGGTCGGAGAGAAAGTGGATGCGGGCTCCATCCTGTGCCGGCTCTACTACACGAAGGAAGACCGCGTGGAAGAGGCCGCCGAGATGGTCGAAGATGCCTTCCGCATCTCGTCGCAGAAGCCGGATGAGCGCGAGCTGATTCTGGAAGTCGTCGGCTGAGCCGGCGCGGGGAGCGCAGCATGGGCCGGTTCACGGGACTTTTGGGATTGGCCGTAATTCTCGCCTTCGCGTGGCTGATGTCGAACCACAAGCGCCAGATCCAGGCGCGCATTATTGCCTGGGGCGTCGGCCTGCAGTGCCTGTTCGCTTTCCTCGTTCTGAAGACGCCGCTCAGCGAAGTCCTGCGTAAAGTCAGCGACGGCGTGAGCGGCCATGTTCGGCTTCGCAGAGGCCGGAGGGACTTTCGTTTTCGGCAACCTGGGATCGGCCACCGGTCCGGGCGGATTCTACTTCGCCTTTCAAGTGCTGCCGATCATCATCTTCATCGCGTCCTTCTTCTCGATTCTCTACTACCTCGGCATCATGCAGCATGTGGTGCGCGCGATGGCCGTGGCGATGCAGAAGATCATGGGCGTGAGCGGCGCGGAGGCGCTGAATGTCGCCGCCAGCATCTTCATGGGACAGACGGAAGCGCCGCTGACGATCAAGCCTTTCATTGCGGGCATGACGGAATCGGAACTCTTCACCATCATGACCTGCGGCATGGCGCACGTATCCGGCGCGGTGATGGCGCTTTATGTTTTGACCGGGCATGTCGAGATCCGGCACCTGCTTACCGCCGTCATCATGACCGCGCCGGCGACCATCATGCTGGCGAAGCTCATTGTTCCCGAAGTGGGCAAGCCCGCTACAGCGGGGCGCGTGGAGATCAAGACCGAAAAGACCGCGGTCAATGTGATCGATGCGGCGGCGCAGGGCGCGGGCGATGGGCTGCGACTGACGCTGAACATCGCAGCGATGCTGATCGCGTTTCTGGCGCTGATTGCGATGGCGAACGGCATTTTGAAATGGATTCACGGATATGTGGGCATCGTGCCTGTGTCCCTGGAATCTATCTTCGGCGCGATCTTCGCTCCAGTCGCGTGGTTGTTGGGCGTACCGTGGCAGGATGCGGGGACCGTCGGCGGATTGCTGGGAACGCGGCTGATCACCAACGAGGCTGTAGCGTTCACCCAATTGGGGCAGATCAAGAATCAGTTGCACGGGCCCTCGTTTACCATCGCTACGTATGCGCTTTGCGGATTTGCGAATTTGAGCTCGATCGCGATACAGATCGGTGGGATTGGGGCGCTGGCGGAAAACCGGAAGTCCGACATCGCGCGGCTGGGGTTGAGGGCGGTGGCGGCGGGGACCATGGCGAACTTCATGTCGGCTTGCATCGTGGGGATGTTTCTGTGAGGGTGCGAATTCACCGCTGAGACGCTGAGACGCGGAGAAAATGAATGAGTGAGGCGGCTCGGTTTGTTGGGAGCGTCATCGGATCGCGCTGCAGGCCAGGAGGCCGTCCTACGGGGATGGCGTTGTGTTGGGGAGTGGGTTGGGCGCGTTCGCGGAGGAGTTGCAGGCGCGGTCGAGATTCCTTATGGCGAGATTCCCGGTTGGCCCGTTGCGACGGCTATCGGGCATGCCGGGAAGTTGGTGATCGGCAAGTTGGAAGGTGTCGACGTCGTCGTCATGGCCGGGACGCGCTCATCTTTATGAAGGGCGCTCCGCGCAAGAGGTGGTTTTCGGAGTGCGCGCTCTGGGCGCTCTGGTGTGAGGTCCATGGTCTTTACGAATGCGGCCGGCGGCATCAACATGGCTTACCGGCGCGGCGGGCTGGTGCTGATCTCCGATCATATCAATCTGCAAGGCGCGAACCCGCTGGTGGGGCCGAATGACGATTCGCTGGGGCCGCGGTTTCCCGATATGACGGAGGTGTACTCGGCGAGCTATCGCGAAGTGGCGAAACAGGTCGCGGCCGAACTGGGCATCGACATTAGCGAAGGCGTCTATGCAGCGCTGCTCGGACCCAGCTATGAGACTCCGGCTGAGATCCGGTATCTGCGTGCAATCGGCGCGGACCTGGTCGGCATGTCTACGGTGCTCGAGGCCATCGCCGCCAATCATATGGGGATGAAGTCTCTGGGGATTTCGTGCGTGACCAATATGGCCGCTGGAATATTGCCGCAGAAGCTCGATCATAATGAGGTCCTCGAAGCCGGGGCGGCGGTTCGCGATACGCTGGTGCGGTTCTTAAAGACGCTGCTGCCGAGGCTGGTTGCTAGGGATGCCGCGGAGGGCGGCGCGTGATGGACGCACTGCTGCGGGCCGCTCTCGACGCGCGCGCGCACGCCCATGCGCCGTTTTCGAAGTTCCGCGTGGGCGCCGCGGTGGAGGACGATGCCGGTCGCGTCTTCACGGGCTGCAATATCGAGAACGCCACTTACGGGCTGACGCTTTGCGCGGAACGCGTGGCGATCTTCAAGGCAGTTTCCGAGGGGGCGCGGAAGTTCCGGCGCGTTGCGGTCGCGGCCGATACCGAGGAACTGACGCCGCCTTGCGGGGCTTGCCGGCAGATCTTGTGGGAGTTCTGCGGCGATGTCGATGTCGTGTTGGTGAACCCGCGCGGGAAGACGGAGGTTTTCCGGATGGGCGCACTTTTTCCGAGGCCTTTCGATGCGTCGTTTATTTAGAGGCTTTGAAGCCTTCGCGCAGGTCAGGAGGTCTGCGCCACTTTTAATCCTCACGTTAACCTTTCCGCCGAACCGGCCGACTGGATTTGGAGTGGGCGCTATGTCATCACCGAAAATGCGCAGCATCGGGTGATCGAGAACGGCGCGGTGGCGATTCGCGGGCGATCGGATCGTGGGCGTGGGAACTCGGGCGCGAGATCGACGCGCGCTTTCAGGCGAAGCAGCGGCTCGACCGGCCCGATGCGATTCTTGCGCCCGGACTGATCAATACGCACACACACGCCGCCATGTCGCTCTTTCGCGGCATCGCCGACGATAAGAAGCTGCAGGACTGGCTGGACGAAATTCATCTTTCCGGCCGAGGCCAAGAACGTTACGCCCGATTTCGTGCGATGGGGGACGCGGCTGGCGTGCCTCGAAATGCTGCTGGGCGGCACGACGACGTTCACCGACATGTACTACTTCGAGGACGTCGTGGCCGAAGCCGCCAAGGAAGCCGGGATGCGCGGCGTGTTGGGCGAGACAATCATCGGGTTCCCTGTGGCCGACGCGAAGACTCCAGCCGACGGGCTTCGAGTATGCCGAGAAGTTTATTCAGCGCTTCCGCGGCGATCCGCTGATCGTTCCGGCGGTTGCGCCGCACGCCCTGTATACCAATGCCGATGAGACCTTGAAGGCGACGCGAGCGCTGGCAAACAAGTACGGCGTGCCGCTGCTGATCCATCTTTCCGAGACGAAGAAGGAGAACGACGATGAGATGGCGTCGCGTCACGATACTCCCACCAAGCAGCTCGATTCGCTTGGCGTTTTCGCGGGGCGCACGGTGGCCGCGCATTGCGTCTGGGTGAGCGATGGCGATCTGGGGATTTTGAAGACGCGTAACGTCGGCGTGGCGCATTGTCCATCGAGCAATATGAAACTCGCCAGCGGCGTCGCGCCGGTGGTGCGGATGCTGGGTTTGGGGATCACGTCGGTTTGGGGCCTGACGGTCCGGCGGGCAGCAACAACGACTTCAACATGTTCGAGGAGATGGATCTGGCGGCGAAGTTGGCCAAAGTCACGGCGCTCGACCCGACCGTGCTGCCGGCAACTACGGCTTTGGAGATGGCGACGATTCGCGGCGCGCGAGTGTTGGGCTTGGAGAAAGAGATTGGGTCGTTGGAGGTTGGGAAGCGCGCCGATTTGATCTCGGTGCGGCTGGATCGGCCTAACGCGGTTCCGGTATATGATGCGGTTTCGCAGATGGTTTATGCGTCGAAGGCGGAGGATGTGCGGGACGTGATGGTGAACGGCCGCAGCGTGGTGCGCGATGGGAAGAGCTTGACGCTGGATGAGGGCGCAATTTTGGCAAAGGCGCGGGAGTATGGTATACAAATCAGTGCGTCGTTGAAATAGCATAGCGACTCGCGAACCTTTTCAGAATGCGAAACCAGAGACAATACTAATGGGAATTGAATACTCTTCGAATTGGTCAGACTACAGCAATGGTCACCTGACGAGCCAGGCGACCGCGACGAAGGTCATTAACAGCGCGGCCGAAGCGTTGAAGACAACCAAAGAAGGTGAGCTTCTCTTTTGGTCTTTGGCTGCCGTCTCGACCGCTCCAGGAATGCCAGGCAGTTACCTTGAGGTATTCAAAGCCGACCACCAGGAATCTGGCATCTTCGACGCGGAGAGCCATCTCACCTGCGCGGTTTGGGTCAAGAAGAGTACCACGAAGTCGCGCCACTCGTTGTATGGCGGCGCATTCCATCTCTTTTTCAAAGCGCTTGATCCCACTTTGGGGAAGACGAAATACGAGCTGCAGCCGAATAAGATCTCCTACAAGTCGATGGGCCATGAGATTAAGACCTTCAGCATAGAGGGCGCCGCTAAGATCGCCAGCGACAAATAGCATTTGCATCTCCGCCGGTAATCGGAACGCCGGCCGTGACGCACGCGAGGGCGAAGGTGTCTGCGTATGGTGTACAGGGGTCGAATAGGCATCGCGATACTGGGTCTCTTTCCGCTGATGGCGACTGCGCAGGACGAGGCTCTGGTGCGACTGCAGGCGGAGATCCGGAAGCTGAAGTAAGGTGGCCCGAAGCTGCCGGCGTACTGTGGGTCTTGTCGTACAATTCAATCTATGGATGAAGCCCGCCGACGTTTTCTGGGATATTTTTCTTCGATTGGACTCGGCGCAACTCTGCTGCCGGGGGCGCTCTGGGCGCAGGCGCAGCAGAGTGACGCGCCGGCGATCACGCTTGAAATGCTGCAGAATGCGCTGAAGATCTCGGGACTCGAGTTCAGCGAAGACGATGAGAAGGCGATGCTGAACGGGCTGAATCAGAACGCCAACAGGTATGACGAGATTCGCGCCCTCAAGATTCCGAACGACGTTTCTCCGCCGTTTTACTTCAGCGCCATTACGCCGGGCATGAAGATCGACAAGACGAGGGCGCCGCTGGTGTTCAGCACGCAATCGGTGAAGCGCCCCGCCAATATCGAGGACCTGGCGTTCGCGTCGGTGGTGGAGCTGGGACATCTTCTCAAGACGCGCAGGGTGACGTCGGTGGAGCTGACCGAGATGTATCTCGGGCGCCTGCACAAATACAACGACGAGCTGAATTGCGTAGTGACGTTTTTGGACGAAACGGCGCTCGCGCAGGCCAAGCATGCGGATGCCGAGATTGCAGCCGGGCGGCATCGCGGGCCGCTGCACGGGATTCCGTGGGGCGCGAAAGACATCATCGCGGTGAAGGGCTTCAAGACCACGTGGGGCTCCGGCGCATATAAGGATCAGGTGATCGACGAAGACGCTAGCGTGATCGAGATGCTGCGCGACGCGGGCGCGGTGCTGGTGGCGAAGGTCACTTCGGGCGAACTGGCGCAGGGCGACCAGTGGTTCGGCGGCCAGACGAAGAACCCGTGGAACCTGGAGCAGGGATCGAGCGGATCGTCGGCGGGGCCAGCCTCTGCCACGGCCGGGGGCTGCATCGCATTCGGCATCGGAACGGAGACGAGCGGATCGATCCTGAGCCCTTCGGGGCGATGCGGCATCAGTGGATTGCGACCGACGTTCGGACGCGTCAGCCGCTATGGCGTGATGGCGCTTTCGTGGACGCAGGACCGGCTGGGGCCACTGTGCCGCTACGCGGAAGACTGCGCGGTGGTGATGAGCGCGATCGCCAAGCCCGATGGACGCGACCTCAGCGTGTCCGAAATTCCGTTCAATTGGAACGCGAAGCTGGATATTCGCAAATTGCGCGTGGGGTATCTCAAGGACGCGTTCGATGAGACGCGGGACCCGGCGGCGAAGAAACTGGATGACGCCACACTGGCCCAAATGGAGGCGCTGGGCGTAAAGCTGATTCCGCTGGCCACGCCGGATTGGACGCTGGATGTTTCGAGTTACAACGTGGAATCGGCGGTGTTTTTCGACGAACTGATCCGGACGGGGCGCGACAAGCAGCTTACCAATCCAGGGCGCGGCAATGGGTGGCGTAGCGCGCGTTTGATCCCCGCGGTGGAATATCTGCAGGCTCAACGGGCGCGCAGCATGATGATGATGAAACTGGCTGAGGCGACCGCCGACGTGGACGTATACCTCGCGCCGGCCAATAACGGTCCCGGCGGCGGAGGCGGCGGACGGGGAGCAGGCGGCCGCGGGCGCGGCGCGGCGGCAACCGGGGACGGGGCAACTACGACGGCCAGTGGACGCGGACGCGGCGGCGGGGCAGGGAACGCGTTCCGCCGTAGCCCGATGCAGCGGCACTCCAATATGGCGAACCTGGCGTGCTATCCGGCGCTCGCGATCCCGAACGGGTTCTACGAGAACGGGTCGCCGGCAAGCGTGACGTTTATGGCGCGGCCGTTCGGCGAGGCGGAGTTGATCGCTGTGGCAAAGGCATATCAAGACGCGGCTGGATTCCATTTGAAGCACCCGGTGTTGACTGCTTGAGGGCGCCGCGGCTTATATAGTGTGGTTCTCCGCGTCCGGGGAGCGCCGGGCGGAAGCCCGGCGGCAGCCCGGAAGGGCTGGCCCCTCTATGCAGCGCTCCTCACCCACTTGTTGCGCCAATAGTCCAAGCGGTTTCTTCGGGCTTCGGGGGTAGTGCATTTCATGCAATGTACCGGTTGGGTTGCGCCTAAAGCGGTAGTGGCCACGTCGCAGCCGCATTTGGGGCAGGACACAATCACCAACTTGCGCGAGAAATACCGGCCCGCCTCGGTGGCCTGCCTCCATTGATTGGTGACGGCCGGGACGCGTCCGCGAGACGTACCGCGAGGGAAGCCGGGCTTCCAAACCTGGCTCACGCTAATCAAATGCCGGATGCGTTCCGGGGTCATGGCGGCCCCGGTCTTAGCGCGCGAAGGAGCACTGGTTAGCGAACGGCCGAACGGGATGCCAAACCGGCGGCGGTATTCGTCGGGCGCGATCTCATGCACCCGTTGGAGGTGGCGATTCAAGCGCTGGAAGCTTTCTCCGCAGATGAGGCACTGAATGCAATTGCCCGACAGGTATTCGTCGATTTCGGCCATGGTTTGAAACGGCGTATCGGTCATAGAAAGTTCCATGGTTAGCATCACGAAGCCAACTTTCTTTGCCAAGGCGACTGCCACAGACCGGAAAATCGATTCCCGTGGATGCCGCGTATCCGCGCGAGGTGGGCGTAGGTCTTGGCGCGGCACGTCGCGCTGGTCAGCGAACGATCGAAGGGGATGTTGAACCGCGCCCTATATTCGTCGGCTGATATGCGGTGTAAGGACAGGTGTTTATCGAGCCGCTGGAGGCGTGCATCGCAGATGAGGCAGGTAATCGTGTCGTCGGACAGGTAGTCGTCGACCTCCTCGGTGGTTTCAAACGGCGGGTGGACGATCGGATGCTTCGCACTTTCAGCTACCGCTTTTTTGTGCCAGTACGTCTCGCGGGCTTTTAAGGTCGCTGGCGTGACACACTTCGCGCACCGGACGGCCTGTGTAGCGGCCAACGCGGTGGTTACGATCTCGCAGCCGCAAATGGAGCAGGTGGTTGTGACCATAACGGTGGCCGGGCTTTTGGCTCCATTCTTCCTCCTTTGATTGACGACCGCCGGCGCCAATGGCCTGTTCCGACGACGGCGCGGCAGCGATTCGACCCGCGCCGCGCGGGAGCGCTCGAGCCACTCGATGCGTTCCGGGCCTATGAGGGCTCGGGATTTTGCACGGAAAGGCGCGCTGGTCAGCGAACGGTTAAACGGGATGCCAAAGCGCACGCGATACTCATCGTGGGTTATGCCGTGCGAGGCAAGGTGGGTGAAGTTGAGGGTCTGGAAACTCTTGCGGCAAACGAGGCATTCGACGGTATCGCCGGACAGGTAATCGTCGACCTCCTGCATGGTTTGAAAGGGCGTGTTAGTCATAATGGTTCCTTGCGAATCGGTCCATTCAGGCGACCCGCTTGTAGCGCCAACGGTTGCCGGGTGCAACCAGTTTTGCGCCGAGGGGATTGGTTCCCTTATGCAGACCGCGGCGCTTCATGTCCTCGGAAACACGTTTGAACCACTCAAGGCGCTCGCCGGTCATTGCGGCCGCGTATTTGGCGCGGGCCGGCGCGGCGAGGAGGGCCCGGGTCAGCGGGATTCCGAAGCGGCGGCGGTAGTCGTCGGGTGAGATGTCATGGGCGTTATAGAGATGCAAGGGCAGGCTGGATTTGTGTTCGCCGCAAATGAGGCATACGACGGTTTCACCGGAGAGGTAAGAGTCGACTGCTTCCGGAGTCCGAAAAGGCGTATCGAATGCGGCCAACTCGGAGGGGGTGAGGGGCCGCGGGACGATCTTAGTTTTTTTGCGCCAGTAAGCGGCTCGCGCTTTTCCTTTTGCCGAAACATCGCATTTCAGGCATAGAAGAGGCTTGGATGCGTGGTATTTGCTGGTCGCAACTTCGTCGCCGCAGTTGACACAGGCGACGGTGGCGGCATGCGCGGCCGTGGCTTTCGCGCGGTACGTGACGCTGGTCAGCGACCGCGAGAGCGGAATGCCGTACCGCTTACGGTAATCGTCGTCGGTAATTCCGTGTTTAAACTTGAGATGCATGTGAAGGCCGTTGAAGCGCCTGCCGCAAATCAGACACTGGACAGCCTCGCCAGAAAAGTACTCGTCCACTTGTTCCCTGGTTTGAAATGCTTCGCGCTCCAGCCTTTGCCTCTCGTGCGTAGGCACGTAAGCAGCGCCCAATTTCTTACGCCAATAATTGTCCCGGGTGGTTTTAGTCGACGTGCTAGCGCAGTTCATGCAACGTATCGGCCGTTTGGAGATTGCCAAAGTCGTTAGATAATCGCAACCGCAAACGGCGCACTTGGTTGTAACCGGGGTTTGCGATATGCGTTGGATCGCGCGAACGTTCTTTTTCAAGAGATCGGTGACAGCCGGCGGCTTCGGCCGCGCCGGCGGCATTACGAACCCGCCCTCGCGGCGCGTGTCGAAGTAGCGCGCGCGCGCATCTAGAAGAATCTCGATCGATTCGGGCGTCACTTTCGCGCGGAACCTGTCGCGAAGATCGGCGCTGGTGAGGGACCGTTTGTACGGAATGCCGAACTTGACTCGATACTCGTCGAGCGACAGGCCGTGCAGTTGGAGGTGCTGCTGGGTAAGACAATGGAAGCGTTTGCCGCAGACGAGACACTCTATCCTGGTTCCCGACAGGTATTCGTTGACTTCGTCCATGGTTTGAAAGGGCTCGCCGGACATGGTGAGCGCCTTCAGGCGATCGCTTGTCGAGTATTGCGTGAGCTTCCGCTGCACCTTCGCGCGGAGTTGCGCGCCGGAGAGTTCCCGATCGGACGGGATGCCGAACTGCGCGCGGTATTCGCCGGTGGACAGATGGTGCGCGTCTGAGAGGTGCTTGTTTAGCAGGTTGAAGTATTTGCCGCAGACGAGGCATTTGATCTTGTCACCCGACAAGTAATCGGTCACTTCCTCGATGTTTCGAAAAGGTACGTTGGTTAGCATTGGTTTGTCTCCTGGATCGGGATGGACAGGCTGGATGCTTTTCCTATGCGGCTCAAGCAGGCTTGTCTTTCCCTTAAGGCTTCGGAAGTGCTGCAATCCACGCAAAGAACCGGCTCCGGTCCGGATAAGCCGGTGGTGGTGACCGCGGCGCCGCATGCAGGGCAAGATACGACGACAGGATCGCGGAAGAGGGTGTGCCGCACCTCGACCTTCTTCCTCAAGCGATGGACGAGGGCCGGAACCCAGGGCTTGGGCCCCTGGCCGCGCAAGTCGGTCGTGTACTTGCCCGCGACCGAGCGTCTAAATTCCTCAATGCGCTCGGGTGTCATGACGATTGAACTCCTGGCGCGCGAGGCCGCACTGGTGATACCGAAGCGTTCCCGGTAGGCGCCCGCGCTCATGTCGTGCATCAACTTCAGATGGAGGTCGAGACGTTGCAAGCGTCTGTAACAGACGAGGCAAGTAATCATGTCGCCGGACAGGTAGCCGTCGACTTCTTCCATGGTTTGGAAGTGGGCTGCAGGTGGCATGGGTTTTCTCACTTTGAAGGAATGAACGAACCGGATGCCAACGCTACGCGGCCCACTTCTTGCGCCAGTAAGAGCGCCGGGCTTTGAACGCGCCGGGGGTCGTACACTTCAAGCAGCGAACCGGCTGTGTGGCGCCCAGGGCGGTCGCGGCCATTTCAACGCCGCATGTGACGCAGGGAACAATGACCAGCTTGCGCGCGAAGTAGCGACCGGTTTCCGCGTTCTTCTTCCAGAGGTTGGCGACTGCCGGGACGCGGAAGGCGTGGTTTGCGGTGGGCCGCCAGTTTGGATCGTTGACCGCGCTAACGCGCTTGAATTGCTCGATGCGCTCGGGAGTCATGGCCGCACAGCTCTTGGCTCGGGAGGGCGCGCTGGTGAGAGAGCGGCTGAAGGGGATGCCGAACTGAGTTCGATACTCTTCCGGGGTTAGATGATGCATCGACTGGATATGCCGGTTGAGGCGTTGCAGGCTCTTGCCACAGACGAGACAAGTAATCGTGTTACCCGACAGGTAATCGTTAACTTCCTGCATGGTTTGAAACGGGGCGCCGATTGGGACTTGCATAAAGCTCCTTTACGGCTTCATGCTGGCATGCGGATTTGCGGCGGGTGGTTTGAGAGATTTGGAAGTGATTGATATTAGGGCAAATATAGTTTTCGAAAATCTGTGACCCGAAATTCAGCCGCCTTATGGCTGACACTGGGGGATGAAAAACGGCCGCGTCGGGCGGCGCTTTTCGCAGAGGATAATTCTGCTCATCTTGCTGAAGAGAAGTGGGTTATGGGGTAGCGTTTTTCAAGGGACTGAGAAAAACGGCCCCCACGGGCGTCGTTGGCTGGACCGAGAGAGTGGTCGGGCATGGACGCGTTTGCGGGACGTCGTTCAGTCAGGTGGAGTTCGGGATCTTCGCGACGTGGTGTAGAATCCCGGCAGATTTGGAAACCCTGCAAGGTCAAAGGTTAGTCAGTAATGATCTACGGGATTCTCGTGAGAGGTTCATGCCCCAAGGAGACAAGGAATGGTTCATTTATCTCGACCGTTGCCAAGCGCTTGGCGCCGGCAATTAGAGACTAGCGGCGCGCCCCATCGAGCAGATTGACCTTTCCTGAATCCAGTGCGTAATCCGCGGCAACGACCTTGACCCTGTGCTTCTCCACCGCATCCTTCAGTACCGGCTCGGATTCACGAATCTGTTTGGCCACGCGTCGCGCGTTTGCAATTACGCAGCTGTGGATCCTGTCTCCAGGCTCCTTAGCGGACCCTTCGATCGAGGACTGAATGGCTGCCACCAGCGCGTTAGTATGTGCAGCGGTGATTCCACCTTCGACCGCCGCGGACACCGCGCCACACTTCTCGTGGCCCAGGACCATGACTAGCTTCGTGCCGAGGTGCTTCACCGCATACTCGATGCTCCCCAGAACGGCGTCATCCGCGATGTTCCCCGCCACCCGGACAACGAACAGGTCGCCCAAGCCCTGATCGAATAATAGTTCCGGTGGAACTCTGGAATCGGCGCAACTGAGGATCACTGCGAACGGGTGCTGTCCCCCAACAAGTTCCTTGCGGCGAGCCAGTGACTGATCCGGGTGCTGTTCCTTATGCCGGACGTAGCGCAGATTGCCCGCCATCAGCCGGGCTAACGCGTCATCCGCCGCCGGGCCAGCCGCCGGCTCTTGAACCCACGCGCCGACGCTGGCCAGCAGCAAGACGAAGTAAGGCCAGGAAGTTTTCACAGATTTGCGGGACTCCTTGTTCGAAGGATGCTCGGGCGATGCGCCCGATCTAATAATTTTCTGGGGTCCTGGCATGGGAGTCCCTGGGCCATCCCAGAAGAGCCGAATGTTACAGTTGCCAGAAATTGCGGTGGGCTATGGATGTACGCGATCCAGAAGGGCCGATTGAGGAGGGCGGCGAAGGGGGGTTCCACGGCACAAGTGGCGTTCGTTGCCGGACTGTTCGGCATCGCCGCTTGATGCTTATGTATTCGAATCGACGCTACCTCGACGTTCTGCCACGGTTCGTCCGATTGAGTTCAACGGAGGCGAACCTGAACGAAGCGCGGGTTGTTGCCAATGATTAATTCAGGCCGAATACGGGCGAGAAACTGGGCAAAGGCAGGGGACTTCTCAACCAATAGTGAGTCGGGCAGAAAATCGGAGGGGAGTTCGGCGGCATTGAGCGGGCGTTGGTAGAATTCGGCGATCCTAATTTGGGTTGTTTCATTATGGGTGAGAAACTGGACCACGCTGGAATCGCGCGCAATGATGCAGAGCACGCGGCGTCCCTGAACGCCCAGCGATGCCGCGGCTTCCCCGATTGCTGTGGCTGGGCCTCCATAATACTCGGGTGACGCGCCAGCGCCTGACAGATATTCATAGCCGCTGTTCACGCCAACCCAAAGGACCAGCGCCAACACGATATATCTTGCCGATGCCCGCCACTCGATCGCGTAACCGAATCCGAGGGCAACGAAAACCAGATACACGGGCAAGAGAATCAACAGACGGGTGAGGCTCGGACCGGATATTCCAAGTATCAAGACGGAGGCAATCCAGACGCAGACGAGATAGTTGGCGGCCACAGTATTCCAGAATCGGCGGAGTTGCCAGATGCCAAGTAACAGCGCGAGGGAGTAGACGATGTGAAGGGGGGAGAAGCCCGCGGAGGTCAGGCCAGCACTCACGCCGTCGAAAAGGAATGTACGACCGGCGATGGTGCGGTAGACGTCAGGGTAGACTAAGGGGCAGAGCGCGGACCAGACTACATTGATGACGTCATCGGCGGCCGTTCCGCGCAAGACGTAGTTGCCTCGAGATAAGAACTCGTGTGGGTGGTTGACAAAGAAGAGAAAGTTGGGAACGGAGACGATGAAAGCGCCGAGCATCACTCCGGCGTAAACGCGCAGGCGGCCTCTCCGCCCATTGCCTGAACGCACCAGACGTTGCGCAGCGTATAAGAGGAAGGCAATAGGAAGTATGCGGGCGGAGGTATATGCGTAAATGCTCAGCCCGAGAATGGCGCCGCAGAGCAGGCCTTCCCTCCGTTCGCCGGGCCGCCGCTCCGCTCGATCGAGTAGGAGCGTGAACGCGGCGAGAAAAACCGGCGCGCTGATGGCCCGTAGTCCGCTGCGCGCGTAGTGAAACAGCCAGAGGGAACAAGCTGTCGTTAAGAGCGGAACCCACGCGGGGACGGTGCTTGAAATCCGCTCTACCAATTTCCAAACGAGTAGCATGCAGGCCAGTGCAAAAAGCCAGCCTGTGAGTTGGAGCGATAGCGTCGTTGGGCCGAGTAACTTTGCCATGACTCCGTCTAGGTACAGGTACAGCGTTTCCGCGGAATTCCCGACGGAAAATGTGATTACTTCGAAGTGCGGGCCTCCCACGAGATAGAGACCACGGAGACCTTCGGCAGCAGCGTCGTTATTCAGTCCGACAGGAATCCAGTCCCGCGCATACACGAGGGCTGCGATATAAACTGCTGGAATTATCAGGGAGGGGAGGGGAAAGCGAGCCGGGGCGCCTGCCGCGGGTGTGGGAACAGCGACCTTCCGAGCCATGCCCATTCATATATAACATTCTTTGCTGCCGCATCACCGAATTTAAATGGATGTTACTTGAGATATCCCCTGACCTACGAATCTGGTCCGGGGTGTTGGCTGAGCGCCGCATCGAGCGCCGGTCCGAAGATTGCCGGAAGGGGGTTCAGTGAGGGCATAATCACTCTTCGAGTAGACCCTTGGTTGCGGATGGTCGGTGGTCACCCTTTCTTACGGAAACTTGGCTATGCCTCCCTTGGAATGTTAGTTACCGCCACTCCAAATCTGACCAAGATCGACAATGGCAAATCGAGCTATTGGGGGGCCCGGCTATGCGGTTTTCTTCCTGATGGCTGCGATGTCAGCAGCCGTAGACTCCGCCACGTCGATTGCCTCTTTTCGCGTCCGTCCGTCGGAACCGCTCAAACGGTCGAGGAGTTGCGGCGGTTTGCGGCGTAGCCCTGTGCTGTGACAGAATGCGTCCACGTTTTCGGCTAACTCTATGAAAACATGGTAGCGCTAACGGGAATCGAACCCGTATTTAAGCCTTGAGAGGGCTCCGTCCTAACCGTTAGACGATAGCGCCACGGGTGAGATCTCCATTCTATCGCAAACCCCCGCCCCGCAAGCAAGCGCGGGACGCAAACCCCCGCCCCGCAGGCAAGCGCGGGATAATAAAGGAGAATGCGCCGGTTGTTCGTTCTCTGCCTGCTGCCTGTGGCTCTTGCCGCGGCTGACCATTGGACCAAGTTCATTTCCGGTCCATACCAAGTCTTCACCGACGCCGGCACGCGCCCGGGGCGTGAGACCCTCGTGCGTTTTGAGGAGTTCCGCCACGCCATCGGCGAAGTCTTAGGCGAGCCCAATCTGCAAACGCAACTGCCCGTGCGCATCCTTCTGTTCAAGAACTCGGAAGGTTGGACCACGCCCGAACCGGTTTCCGAAGGCCGCGCCTCCTACAACATCGTGCTCAGCGAAAAGGACGCCGCAAAGGGCGCCACATCGCCCGCCGTCCTTGCCGCGCTGACGCGGCTCTTCCTCGAATCCAACACCGCGCGCATGCCTCCCAAGTTCGAGCGCGGACTCATCAAATTCTTCTCCACCCTTTCCGTCAAGGACATTCACATCACCGTCGGCGCGCCGCCGCCGGACGCCGATCTCGATTGGGCCCGCATCCACATGTTCGTCACCGACCCCGCGTACTTCGGCAAACTGCGCGTCCTCCTCTACAATCTGCGTAAGGGCGCCGCCGAGGAACCGGCCTATCGCAACGCCTTCGGCAAATCCGTCGCCGAGGTCGAAGCGCTCGTCAAGCAGCGCTACGAAGAGCACGATTTCCGCACCGCGCCTATTTCGAGTCTGCCCATGGCCGAGCGCGATTTTCCCGAGCGCGAAGTTTCCGATGGCGATGCCCGCCTGGCGCGCGCCGATCTTCTCGCCGGCGCAAAATCCGCCGCCGAATATGAAGCCCTCATTCGCGATGGTCTCCACACCGCCGATGCCGAAGAAGGACTGGGGCTGATCGCCTTGCGCGAAAATCGCCCGGCCGAGGCAAAGACCCATTTCGCCGATGCGATGCGCGATGGATCCACCAGCCCGCGATGCTACATCGAATACGCCAAGCTTGAAACCGACAACGCGAAGGCAACCACCGCGCTGCTAAAAGCCGCGGGCATCAATCCCAAACTCGATGAGCCATTCGCCCTTCTGGCCGAGCGCGATACCGACCCCCAGAAGCGCCTCGCGCATTGGAAACTCGCGGCCGAACGCAACCCGCGCAACCCATCCTACTGGCAGCAACTCGCCGAAGCGTATGCCGCCGATCACAACTACGATGGCGCCGCGAAGGCATGGACCTCCGGCGAGCAATCCGCCACCGACCCCGGCGTGCGCGATCGCATGCACACAGCGCGGATGGCCATCGAGCAGGAGCGCCTGGATTACGAAGAGTCCGAGAAGCGCCGAAAGGCCGACGAGGAAGCCCGCGAAATTGCCCGGCTCAAGGGTGAAGCGCGCGCCCAGGTGCACGCGCTCGAGCAGAAATATAGCGATGGCAAATCGGCCGAAGATATGAAGACGGTGCCGTGGTGGGACGATCCCAAGACTCCCGCCAAGGCGGAAGGCATGCTCAATCGCGTGGACTGTCTCGCGGGGTCGCAGGCTCGCCTGACCATTGTCACCGACGATCACAAGACCGTGAAACTGCTCGTCACCGACCCCTCGAAGCTCTCCATCGCCGGCAAGGGCGATCTGACTTTCCGCTGCGGCATACAGAAGCCGCGCCGCGTCATGGTGGGATATACGCCCAAGCTCAATGCGCGCCTGGCGACATCGGGCGAAGCGGCTACCCTCGAGTTCAAGTGAGCGTCAAGCACGAGGCTGTCCGCACTCGTTGGTTCGTCTTGGGAGTCTTCCTGCTCTCCTCGGCAATCAACTATCTCGACCGCCAAACACTGGCGACGCTCGGCCCGCTCATCCGAAGCGAATTCCACCTCACTACCGAACAGTTCGGCGAAGTGATCAGCGTCTTCTCCATCCCCTACTCGCTCTCGGCGCCATTGATGGGGTTGCTGATCGATCGCTTCGGTCTGAACCTCATCGCGAGTCTCGCTGTGGGCGCGTGGTCTTGCGCCGGCATCGCCACCGGATTCACCCGCGGACTCGCCGGATTGATGGGCGTGCGCACCGCGCTGGGCATGGCGGAATCGGCCGGAATCCCAGCGGCGGGTAAAGCCATCGATCAATTCTTGAAGCCGGCCGAACGCGCCATCGGCAACGCGATGAACCAGGCCGGTGTGAGCCTGGGTCTGATTGTGGCGCCGCCGCTCGCCCTTTGGATGGCGGGGCAATACGGATGGCGGTACGCCTTCCTCGCGACTGGCGTGTTGGGCTTGGCGTGGATCCCGCTATGGAACGTCGTGGCGCGCCTGTCCCCAATGGCGCCTGCGCCCAAGGCCAATCTCGGCGCCAGCACGGCCTTGCTGCGCGATCGGCGTCTCTGGGCCTTCGTCGCGGCCAACGCGCTGACCATGTTCGGCTACTCGCTTTGGTCGAACTGGACGACTTTTTACTTCACCGATGTGCAGCGCCTGCCGCTCGCGATGACATCGCGCTACGTGCTCGCGGCCTTTACGTTTGCCGCGGCCGGAGGATTCGCGGGGGGATGGCTTTCGGCGCGGCAGATCGCGCGCGGAATCGCGCCGCCAACCGCGCGGCTCCGCGCGTGCATCGTAGGCGCAGTGCTCTCGCTGGTCACCGCCGCCATTCCCGCGGCGCACACGCCGGCATGGGCCGCCGCTGCGATCTCGCTGAGTTTCTTCGCGGTATCGGCGATGAGCGTGAATGTATACTCCCTGCCGCTCGATACCTTCGGCCGCCAACACGCCGCGTTCAGCATCGCCGCATTGGTGGCATCCTATGGGGCCATGCAAGTGGTGGTCTCTCCCGTGATCGGCTACATGATCGACGGGCATCGATGGACGCCAATCATGTGGGCAGCCACGCTCACGCCCACACTCGCCTGCGCCGTCCTGTGGACCGCGAGGCCGCGCGCGTGAAGCAACGGCTCAAGCGCTGGTTCTTTCGCTTGCTCGGCAAAGATCCGGAAGCGATCGTCGTGAGTTTCGTCACCGGCGATGCAGCGTTGTGCGCCCGCATGGTAGACGAAGTCCGCGCGCTCGTCCCGGATCGCCGCCACTTCGTCGCCACGCCCGAAAACTGGCCGCAACTTCGTCGCGAATTGCGCGCATATCGAATCGGCCTCGCCCCGGTCATGCTGACACACGAAGCGAACGCCCTCCGCCGGGCCGCCTATCTCCACGCTCCGCGCAAGATTCTGGCTTACAACACGCGGCTGGAACGCCATCACCTGCGACCCAACCTCGCGTCGTTTCTTTTCTGGCGCGGCGTATCGCTCGATCGGATTTACCTGCGGCCTTGGTGGTGGCCATTTCGCAAGCGCGAACGATCCGTTATTCCGCCTGGCTATCGCGTCCTGGAAGGCCGTGCGTGCTCTCTCGCGAAGCGCCGCATCGCGGTTCTCGCGCCGTACTTTCCATATCCACTGGCGCACGGCGGCGCCGTGCGCATCTTCCATCTACTGCGCGAACTTGCCCGCGAATTCGACGTCGAGCTGTTCGCCTTCACCGACGCCCAGCTCATCGAAGCTTCACCCGTACTTGATTTCTGCGCCCGCATCGTCCTGGTGGAGAAACCGCGCTATCGCGAACCGCGCTGGTCGACCCTTTTACCGCCTGAAGTCCACGAGTTCCGTTCGCCCGCCATGCGGCGCGCTCTGGAGGAAGAGAATCGATCGTTCGGCTACGAAACGCTGAAAGTCGAATACACGCAGCTTGCCGAATACGGCGGCGATGTCTTAGTAGAGCACGACATTACGTACGACCTCTTTGCGCAGATCCTCCGCCGCAAGCGTACGCTCTCCGCCTGGTGGGATTGCTTCCGCTGGCGCCGCTTCGAAACACGCGCGTGGCGCAACTACGGGCGCATCGTCGTCATGTCGAAGAAGGACGCCGCAATGGTGGGCAAGCGCGCCGTGGTGATCGAGAACGGCGTCGATTTCGACCGCTTTCAGGCCGAGCCCGAGCGGCCGGGCCAACGCCTCCTCTTCATCGGCTCCTTCCGCCACTTCCCCAACGTGTCCGCCTATCGCTTCTTCACCGAGTGTGTTTGGCCGCTACTTCGCGATCGGTTTCCCGAAATGACGGTGACCGTAGTCGCCGGTCCCGACTATGTCACTTACTGGCGCGCCTTCGCCGATTCGCCTGAGCCTACGCCAGACGCGCGGCTGCGCCTGCTCGGCTTCGTTGCCGACGTGCGCCCGCTCTACGTAGAAACCAATCTTGTGCTGGTACCGACCACCGTGTCGGCCGGTACCAATGTGAAGGCGTTGGAGGCGATGGCGATGCAGCGAGCGATGGTCTCCACGCCTTCTGGCTGCGCAGGGCTAAACCTGCTACACGGACAGAGTGTGTGGGAAGCCGAAGAGCCCGCGGCATTCGCCACTGGAATCGCAACGCTAATCTTGGATCCCGGCCGCCGCGAGCAGATCGCCCTCGCCGCCTACGATCACGCGCGCCGCAACTTCGATTGGCGCGCAATCGGAGAGCGGCAGATAGACCTTCTGACATCTTCAGCGCGCGAAACGGTTCCTCAACGCGGGGAAGAGTAGAACGGGTTGTTGAGGTGGACACTTGCGTCCGTGCCGGGTTGATGAGGCGGAGATCGTCGAGGCGGCCCTCTCGGTGAATATACGGCAGCAGCGAATCGCGCGACCAGCTACTCGTCGCGCAGCGCGATCAGCGGCTCGATGGTCGCCGCACTCCGCGCTGGCCACCAACTCGCGAACAGCACCGTCAGCGCTAATATCGCGGAAGCCGACGCGAAGACCCACGGGTCGGTCGCTTTGATGCCATACAACAGACTGCTCATCAGCCGGGTTAGCGGGTAAGACGCCGCCAGCCCGGTGACGATCCCCACCAGTCCCAGCGTCATGCCTTCTCGGACCACCATCCCGATCACGCTGCCACGCTGCGCTCCCAGCGCCACGCGCACACCGATCTCGCGCGTGCGAGCCGCCACCGAGTAACTCACCACGCCGTAGATGCCGACCAGCGCCAGCACGAATGCCGCCAGCGCAAAAGACCCGAGCAGGAAGAGATTGAACCGCTGCGAGGAGATGGAATCGGCCAGCGCGTCCCGTAGCGTTTTCACGTCATAGGGCGGGAGGCTGGGATCGATGGCCGCCATTTCACGCCGCACCGCCGCCGGAATGCCCGAAAGGTTCGGCGCGCGGACCGCGATGTCGAACAGAAACATCACCGCGCCCGCGGCGCCTTGCTCGTCGAACGGCAAAAAGATCTCCGGGACCACATCGGCGTCGAGCTTCGTATAGCGCAGGTCGCCAATTACTCCGACTACCACCTCTGGCTGCGGGATCTTCAGCGTGCGGCCGATCGGATCGGACGAGCCGAAGGCCTCATGGGCCATGCTCTCGTTCAGCACGATGACCCCGCCCTTGTCTGAGTCGGTAAGCCAACGCCCCTTCAGCAACTCCATACCGAGCCCGCGGAGATAGCCCGGTGTCGCGAAGTTCAAGTGCAGCAAATGCCTCTGGCTGGGATTTGAATCCACGGGAAACGCGGGTACACAGCAGAACATCGGCTGCGACGAGATGCCAGCGGCTTCGACGCCAGGAATGGAGGCGAGATGGCTCAACAATTCGTCGCGATAGTGCTGCTGCATTGCACGGGTATACCGCGGCATGGGTAGCCGCATCTTCATCACCAGGATCTTCTCCGGCGTAAAGGCGGCCGGTCTCGCATTCATCCTCAAGAAACTGGTCAGCAGCAGGCCGGCGCCCGTGAGCAGCATCAGCGCCAGCGCGAGTTCGCCAGCCACCAGCACGCGGCGGATGCGGAGCCCGAATAGCCCGCCGGCGCCGCGCGCGCAATCCTTGAGCGCTTCGTGAATGTCGGTCCGCCAGAGCGTAAAACCGGGCGCGATTCCGAACAGGATTCCAGCTGCGAGCGTGATGCAGAACGTGAACGCGAGAACGCGGAGGTCAATGGACGCTTCATCCAGCCGCGGGATCGAAGCCGGACCGACGCGCGCCAGCAGCAGGATCGTCCACCAAGCCAGCAGGAGGCCGGCGCAGCCGCCGAGGAACGCGAGGATCAGACTTTCCACCAGGAGTTGCCGCAGAGCACGGAATCGGCCCGCGCCGATCGCGAGGCGAATCGCCAGTTCCCGCCGCCGCGTCGCCGTGCGCGCGAGCAGCAGGCTCGCGATGTTGACCGAAACCATCAGCAACAACAGCGCTCCTGCCGCAAGGAGTACCAAAAGCGCGCGTCGCGCGCCGGACGCTAGTTCGTCTTCGAGCGCGTCCACGTGCAGAGTGGTGCGCGACGGCGGCTGCGATGCATTCCGCGGATGCAGGCTGCGCTCAAGGGACTTTAGCTCGGCGAACGCTTGCGAGATAGAGACGCCGGGTTTGACCGAGGCCACTACCTGGCCAGCGCGATGCTGTGCCTCGGCCGGTGGAAGCGTGAGATAGGCTTCGATTGGCTCGGGATGGAGAGCAGTCCACCAGCGCGGGAACTGGAAGCGGAAGTTCTTGGGCAAAACACCCGTGATGGTGGAGGCGCTTCCGTCCACCGTGACGGCGCCGCCGACGGCGTGTGGGTCCCCGCCGAACTGGCGCTGGAACACCCGCCAGGAGATCACGACGCCGTTTTGCTCGCCTGGGCCGAAAAGGCGACCGAGCGCGGGAGTAGCGCCGGTCAGGCTCCAGAAGTCGCCATCGGTAAACACTGCCGCCACGGGAAACGCAGTCCGGCCGGTTGCAATCGCAGCCTGTTGGAAGCTATAGCTTGCCACCCCGTTGTAGGAACGGGCGGTGGTGCGCCAGACTGCGGCGTCGGAGAGCATGACCATGTCGTGGTGGACGGCGGGCTCGTACTCGCCGAGCCAAACCAGCCGTTCGGGATGGGGGTATTCGATCGGCCGCAGCAGGACGGAATTGACGACGCTGAAGACGGCGGTGTTGAGCCCGATCCCCACCGCAAGCGTCAGTACGGCAATGGCGGTGAAGGTGGGGGCGCGCCGTATCAGCCGGAGAGCGTAGGGGAGGTCGTTCCAAAGCATGATTGTTAGAATAATATCGCCAATCTGAAGTTCGCTCTACCGACCTCTGTGAGAGAGCATGCGCGAATCGCGCGGCCGAAAGCCTGACCGATCCGGATCATTCTTTGTGGGGCCAAGGCTTCTGCCTTGCCACCGGGGCTTCTGCCTCGCTTCTGCCCGGCGTTTCCGAGAGAGCAATCGGTTCATCAACTGGCACTGTTATTTCCTAACGAGTCCTAAGACTTCGCGCGTGCGTCAAACCAGATCAGAACCCGCTTCATTACTTCGGGCCGGTCGGGCGTGAACCACTGATGGTCGGCCCCACGGATCACCACTAGTTCTGTATGTTGAGGATTGGCATCCCGTAGTCGCTCCGCAGCAGCGAGCCGATCCTCCGATCCGTGGAGGAGGAGCACGGCCGCCTGACTACCACGTATCGCCGAAACGCCATCCGGGGCCTCTTTCATATCGAAGCCGTAGTGCAAGCGGATCCACCAGAACGAAGGTTCAATCAGTGGCCACCACATCATTCTTGCACTCCTCACAGATATGCACATTTTGTCGCTAATGAGCTGATACGGTTGAGCGACATTACCGGCCCATGTAGCTGCGAGGGCAAGCCCGGTGAATGGCGCCTTCAATGCGAGGCTCTGCAGCAACGTGGTGCTCCCGCGCGAGACGCCATACCCGAATAGGGCGCTAGCGTGCGCCCGGTCGCGGAGCCACGTGGCCCACGCCTCAATGTCAGCAGGCTCATTGACACCCCATGAAATACGTCCGCCGGACGTGCCGCAGCCGCGTTGGTCAACCAGAAGACACGCATACCCCCTCTCTAACAGCCATTCAGCGGGGCCCAGCATCTCGTGGCGGTTCCCGACTCCAGAGTGGACGAGCAATACGGCACGGCAGTTTTGCGGAGTGAAGAGCCAGCCCCTCAGGATTGCTCCATCCGACGCACGGATTGAGACGTTTTTCAAGGAAGCGTTGTTTGCGTCGGCAACTGCCTGACCACGTTCCGGGTCAGTCCGTCTGAGAAGACCAGGGCAAACGAAAAATCCGTCCACTGTTAAGGCCCACGATGCCAACAGAAGGCTAATAGACAGACAAATGGCAATCCGCTTCGAGCGCGAGGGCATGCGCTATTGGATGCCGGTAAGGGCGAATCAGTTCCCGGGTGCGGGCCACGTGACATGTTGTCGGACCTCGACCCGGGCTCGAGTCTGGGCCGATACTGTAAACCCCGGAGCTTTTCGAAGGCTGCGCACCGCCTGACGGAAGTCGATCAAAACGGCTGCATCTGGAGAAATGACGCATTGCGCATTAGCAGCGTGTAGGTAGGATATGACCGTGTGGGCGATCATTCGGCGATCTGATGCAGCGTTTACGCATCCGCACGACGGTGTGTCGCCATGTTGGACCTTGATTCCGCCCGTTGACCAAACTGGAAGCGCGACGATGATGCGTCCGCCACTGCGCTGAAAGTAAGAATTAACGACGAATAGATGCTTCCAGTATCCGCTGCTGTCCGCCTTGAAAACGGCCTCCCGAACAGTATGCTCGGATGACGTGTGCTCCGGGTCGGTCACCTCATCACCGGAAGCCCGCGCTACTTCTCCGTAAACTCCGCCGTCGCCCGCCCGTCCACTTCCTCAATCCGCAAAATCAGGTTCTTCCGCGATTCCAAGGTCGCATCCGGCACTTCAAAGCGCGCCGAACTCATCCGGTCCACCGTCGCATGCGGCGCGATCCGTTCGCCGATAATCATGCTCGTGTTGTATTTCGGCCCCAGCAGCGGAATCGCGTCGAAGATCCGTTTGGCGTCGGGCTCGGAAACCGTGCTGCCTTCGATCTGCTTTCCGTTTGCATCTACTACGATCAGCGTGACGCTCTTCGCCATGAACGCGTAATTCGCCGGATCGGTCACGCGGAAATCCACCGCCGCTAGCGAAGAGTTGTCGTCGATGGGCGCGGTCCGCACCTTGAGAATCTTGCCCGTCAATTCGATGTGCGCGCCCGACTGCGCGTGAAAGAGCACCGCCACCGCAATCGCCACGATCACAATGCCAACCAGCGATGCGATCAGGATGTTTTTCGACACCCTACACCTCGTTGACGATGCGCAAAATCTCTTCCATCGAAGCGTGCGCCGCCGCGATCAGCGTGCCGTCGAAGAGGTGTGTCTCCAGGCCGATCTTACCCTTATAGCCGTCCTTGTCGAGCGCAGTCATGATAGCCTTCCAGTCCTCTTTTTCTGGGCTCGAAGGCATCACGCCCTTGCCCTTCACCTGGATGTTCAGCATGCGGCTCTTGGGCAGCAGTTATAGCCGTCGGGGTAGGAGGTCTCCTTGCCGTAAGCATTGTGCGGGTCCCAGTTGAAGCCGACCCACTTCGAAGGAATCAGCTTCATGATGTCCGCCAGTTCGGCCGAGGTCGCGATATTCTGCGATCCTTCGTTCTCGATCAGCAGGTAGACCTTCTCGCGCTCCGCCGTGAGCGCCATCTCGCCACCGTCTCGGCGATGCGCTGGTACATAGTCTTCGGATCTTCCACTCGCGTGCCCGCGAAGACGCGCACCTTGTCGCAGCCCATGATCTGCGCGCAGCGGATGGCCTTGTGCAGATCGTCCATGCGCTGGTCCCAGCGCGCCTTTTCGGCCGCGAGGCGCTTTTCGCGCGCGGCAGGTTCCTCGGGCCGCTTGCGCACGGGCTCCATGCCCGGCCACGTGAACTTCAGCAGGCTGGTGTTGAGGAACGAAACCTTGAGCCCTTCCTTCTGGAAGCGCGATGGCGTCGGCTTTGATCTCCGGTTCGGTCAGCGCGAAGTACTCCTTCTTGCTGCCCGGCGGATTGCGCAGCTCGATGAACTGCAGAGGCCATATTGATGAGCGAACGCGATGGATTCGTCCGTGGTAAGTTCCGATCTCGTCGGTGATCGCGCTGATGCGCGATTTGTCCCAGTGTCCGCGCGCCAGCAGAGGGTGGGTTGCAAACGCGGCGCCTGCCGCGGCAAGAAGTTCTCGCCTGGTCATAGAGAGATGATAATGCATTATCTCCGCCCTTATTGCCCGATCACGAACAGCACGTCAGCCGGCGACGTTTTGCCGCCAGCGGAGACCGTGATTGCATACTCGCCGTCAGCCATCTTCGGAACAGTGAAATTCACCTGGTATTGCCCTGGGGCCACCAACGCCGCAGCCAGTACTGGAGCGTTCTGACTGCCCACACTGACGGACACTCCCGTAATCGGGATCGGCGCGGTAAGCGGCGTGCCGGAAGGAGCAGGGCCCAACCCCGAAGCGTAAAGTTGGATGATGTCGCCCGGCTTGGCCTTATGCGTTCCCGGTATGATCGCTGGGTCGCCCATCAGTGAGTAGTCCTGAAACAAGGCCGCCGCATACTTTTTGGAGTTGACCTGGTAGAAATACAGGCTAGGTAGAATCTGCGCAACAGGGACGGTCAATATATTGCTCCCCAGACCAAGACGGAACACCTGCACCGTCATCGAGCTGCTGACATTGGAAGGCGCCTGCGCATTCACCTGACCGGGGCTGATGAAATATACCGGCGCCGGAACGCCATTCACCCACACCTCCACGCCATTCAAGTCCGTCGGCAACGCATTCGAATCCGTAAAATCGGCGCCGCTCCAGATCCGTTGCACGTCGGCGAGATCTGAGCCTTTTACGTAAAACCAACCACCCGGAACCACCGGCCCCCCGTCGATGAGATTGTCGCTGGCGGTCGTGATGACCGGGCCGCTGAATGGCGCGGCATCGCCCAGCAGCAGCACAAGGCCATCCTGTGGAACCGCGCCGCCGCCATTCGTGCCCTGAACCGCTTTCACCATGGGAAATCCGTCGAGGTTCCTTCTCCCGCCACATGGATATTCCCGAGCCGGTCCACCGCGATGCCGCGGCCGGATTCGCTTCCGGAGCCGCCAATGAAAGTCGAAAATAGCTGCGCCGAGCCTGCGGCATTAATCTCCGTCACGAACATGTCGAATGCAAACCGGGTCGATTGAATCGGATTCGTCAACGGAAAATCGCTCGAGTTGGTACGCCCCGTAATGTAAACGTTGCCGGCCTGATCGATCGCCAGCGCGTACGGGTCGTCCTCGCTGCCGCCTCCAAGGTAAGTGGAATAAATCAGTCCGGAACCGGCGGGATTCAACTTGGTGACGAATACGTCGCCCACCGCGTGGCTTCCGAGCGTGCTGTCAATTGGGCTTGCGAGCGGGAAATCGTCCGATGTTACGCTGCCCGTGACATAGGCGCTTCCAGATGAATCCACCGCGATGCCGGTCCCATAATCGGTGCCGTCGCCGCCAAGATACGTGGAGTAAACCAGCGCGGACCCGGCGGGGTTGATTTTCGTAACGAACGCGTCGACAGCTCCCGCGTTGGAACCGCGAAACGGAGAAGCCACGGGAAAGTCCGTAGACGCCGTATAGCCGGTGACATATGCATTTCCAGCGGCGTCCACCGCGATTGCATTCCCTTGATCTACGTTGTTCCCGCCAAGGTAGGTCGCATACATCCACGCATTGCCGGCGGCATTGATCTTTGCGACGAATGCATCTTCCTGGGCGCCTCTCGCAGCCTGGAACGGATTCTTCACTGGAAAATTCGTCGAGAACGTCGACCCTACAACGTAGGCGTTCCCAGCGGCATCGAGCGCGACTGCCGAGCCGGCATCTATGCCATTGCCGCCCAGATAAGTTGAGTAAACTAATGCCGACCCAGTCGCATTCAGCTTCAACAGGAACGCGTCCCCCGAGCCGCCCTGCGTTGTCTGGATCGCATTCACAACCGGAAAATCAATGGATCCCGCGCTTCCCGTCACATAAGCGTTCCCTTGGACGTCTACCGCAATCCCTCTGCCCTCGTCCGGGCCTCCTCCGCCCACATATGTCGAGTAGAGCTTAGCGGAGCCATTGGGATTGTATTTGGTCACAAAAACATCCTCGGCGCCCTTCAGACTGCTTTGCAGTGGAGCGGTAGTTGGGAAATTCCCCGAGCCGGCACCCCCGGTAACATAGGTGTTGCCTACCGAATCCACCGCCACCGCGTACGCATAGTCGAGACCATTGCCGCCGTGATAGGTCGAATAAATCAAGGGCGGATCGATCACCAATTCCTTGCGATGGTCGTACCTGCCGATATGGAAGCTTCCTTCCTTGCCATGCAGTGTCCACGTGCCGTTGACAGCAACGCGTTGGCCGCCGATTTCCTGATAGATAATCGGCCTCTTATGGCGATACTCGCTCTCGCCCGTTCGGATGACAAGATCTCCCTTCTTATCGATGCGTATTCGATCGGTATTCTCGAAGATCATCCGTATCCGCGCCGGGTCCGCGCCGGGTGACACGATCCAGTCGTATTCCAGATGCCCGTCTTTTCCGTAGTAGACGAGATCGATGCCGGGATACACTCCGGCGTACCGGACTCGCCCGAAGTTCGGAACCGCGGTCTGCCACTTGCGCGAATCGTTGCCCGTGAAATAGTTGCTTTTGGATTCCTGCGGGTCCTCGCCCGTGATTAGCGCCGAGGGGTTTGAGCCGGACAGCCTGGTCCGCAGCGACGATCCAGTTCGGCCGCTAACCACCGTCTCACCGCCGGCGAGGTACAAGGTATAGGATTTGTCCCTCGCGAGATACCGGACTTCAGCCGGCGCTTGGCCCCGATTCGGTTCGAAGCTTAATGGAATGCCACTCCACTTGAAATTGGGAGCCGCCATCGCGGTTCCGGCAATCAAAAGACCAATAAGAAGCAATGTCGCACGCATGTGTCCCTCCAGACGAGCGTGCCTTGCCATGGGCCCTCTTTCGCGCAAGGCTAGGTCATCATAGCCCGTGCCAAACGTTGGCGCAACGTTTACCACGCGCCGAATCGGATTCGCAATTGCGGCGTCGCGTTTGCCACTTGCTGCTAGGCCTTGTTGGCCGTAGCTGCGCCAAACACGCGGCAGTAGTTTCCGCCGCCGATCTTGCCGATCTCGCCAGCCGTAAATCCTTGCCGCAGCATTTCCCCGGCAACGGCAAAGAGAAAGCCGGTCGTCATACCCGGCCACGCCCTATTGGTTCCCGTGCCCATCCGCCGCGAGAGCAAGTCGTTGTCGCTGCCGATACCTACATGGTCGATACCGATGGCGTCCACCATCATCTTGATGCTCTCGACGAACTCCGCAACGAGTCCGTCAGTTTCGTCCACACGCCCACGACGCCGCCCGCGTCGGCTACCACTTTCGCGTGCTCCTTGCTGATCAGCCGCGGCTTCATCATCTCCGCCATTCTCGGGTTCTTCCCCGTCCGAGTGTCGAGGCTCGTATGGGACACAATTGGCGGCCGCGTTGTCACCTTCAGCGCGCCCATCACCGTCTCGTGACTCGCGTGCGCCAGGTCCACGACGATCCCGAGCCGATTGCACTCCTTCACCACCTCCGCGCCGAAGGTAGTCAGACCGCCGAGATGGGGACGGCCCGTGTTCGTGTCGCCCAACGGAGAGACTATGTCATCCCGCTCGTGCAGCAGTTGCAAATGCCGCAGGCCACGCCTGTACACCTCTTCCACGCGCTCCAGACGGCCCTCAATGAACTGCGACCCTTCCACTGTCTGCACGATCGTCGGTTGGCCCCGATCATGCGCCGCCTGCAGGTCCTTCAGAGTTAGGGCGCGACGCATGTGCCCCTTCTCAAGCTCCGCATCCATCACCCCAAGCCAATGGACATAGGTTTCACGAGCCTCTCCCGGCTTTTCGATCGGCGTCTGGTCGAGCACAAAGCTTGCACAAACCGCCGTCAACCCGGAACGCTTCACCTCCCCGCCGATGAGAAGTTCCGGCCCCGGCTCCTCCTGAGATTGCGGCCGCCCGCCAGCGGGCCCTCCTTGGGGACCGCGCCCGCCTCCCGGCGGCTGTGGATGCGGCTCCGTTCCCGCGGGATAGACATGGTTGTGCATGTCGATGCCAATTGTCGAAGCCATCACCTTCGCCACGCGCGGATCGATGTCATCGCCCACCGCGTCGCCGGCAAGGATCGAACCGCCGGCCACAGCCGACGCCGCGAGAAACCTCCGCCGCGAGAGAAAGGAAGACATCTGGTTCGGCATAACGGCAATTATAGTGTTTTGTCGATCTCAGCCCACTCACGAAACTCGGGGGAAACCTGAAGTGTCCCTGCGAACGCCGCCAACGCTCTTCAATTCTCTGTCGGCGTCTTCTCCACGTGATCCACCATCAGCACATCCACCGGCCCCTTGCGTTTCTCGAGCTTGAGGCCGAGATCCTGTAGCGCAGGGAAAATCGTCGGCAGATCGACATCCGGCGAATGGTCATCCTTGGCGTACTCGAAGCCCAGATAGTATTTGCCCGACAAGCCGGTTTCGTCGGTCACGAATGCGCCCATCTGCCGCTCCAGCGCAGCCGCCAATTGCGCCATCGTAACCCGCCGTCCCGTGATCGCCACCACGCCGGCCGAGGGCATCATCGCAACCACTTTTCCATCGAGACTGGCCTCGGCGACCTGCTTGCCCATCCAACCCGGCATCGGTGGCGGCGGGCCGCCTTCCTTCGCTTCAGGAATTTTCGGCCCGCGGCTGCCGGTCTTGAGCGCATACCCCTCGGCTTCTTTCGCTCCGGGATGAACGGCCAACTTGAATCGCTCGGCAAGCAGCGTTTGCAGCATCCGCCGAATCTGGTCGTCGGTCGTGCTGGCGCCGGTAGTCGCCACAATCTCGAAAAGGTATTCGCTTCCGGGAACCGGCCCGGCAAGGCGCGACAGCGGTAACTGGTACGCATACGCGATCAGATAGTGCAGATCGGTGGTCCAGTTGAACCTCCCGCCGGAGCGCTGTGGGACAAGCTGCAGCCAGTCCTGCTGGCTCGGCTTGACCGAAGCTACATCGAAGGCAAGAGGCGCCGGCGCTTGGGTCTGTGCGCCGGCTGTGCAGGCCGCGAGCAGCAGCGGCCCGCAAAATCGGATGCACTTCCACATGCTGCTATCATAAATCTAATGCCGCACGCCACTCCCTCAGTGGTCATCGTGGGCAGGCCCAACGTCGGAAAGTCCACTCTTTTTAATCGAATCACTGGACAGCGCCGCGCGATTGTAGGCGACGAGCCTGGAATTACGCGCGACCGCATACACGGGTCCGCCGAGCACGATGGCCGCCGCTTTGAACTCATCGACACCGGCGGCATTGTCGTCGACGATCACGATTACATTCCCGGCCAGATCCTGCATCAGGCCGAAGTGGCGCTGAAGACCGCGTCTCAAATTATCTTCTTAGTCGATGGCCGCGCCGAAATCACAGGTTCCGATCGAGACCTTGCACTGATGCTGCAGCGCCTCGGCAAACCTGTCACCCTCGCAGTCAACAAAGCCGATACCGCCGCGCGTGAGGACCTGGCTCACGCCTTCTACGAACTCGGAATACCGGAGGTCTTCCCCGTTTCGGCGGAGCATGGCACTGGCGTAGACGCGCTCCTCGATCACATCACAGCCGGTTTCGCGCGCGACGACGCTGAATCCGCGGATGAAACCAGCGCTCCGCCACCGGAAGAACTCACGATCAAGATCGCCATCATCGGCCGCCCCAACGTAGGCAAGTCCACGCTGCTCAATGCGCTCACCGGCCAAGATCGCGCCATTGTCTCGCCCATCGCCGGCACCACGCGCGATGCCGTGGATGAAACCGTGGAACGCGATGGTACACAGTTCGTCTTCATCGATACCGCCGGCATTCGCCGCAAGGGCAAGACCCATGAGATGGCGGAAAAATTAAGCGTGGTGATGGCCCGCCGCCACATCCGCATGGCGCACGTGGTCCTGCTGGTGATGGATGCCACCGAAGGCGTCGTGGGGCTTGACGCCACCATCGCCGGATACGCCCACGAAGGCGGACGCGCAATCATCCTTTGCGTGAACAAATCGGACGAGCTGCCGCGCTCAAAGAAGCAGGAGTTCGAGGAACAAGTGCGCGATACCTGTAAGTTTCTCGATTACGCACCCGTCGTTTTCATCTCCGCCAAGACGGGTCTCGGCGTCAACAAACTGTTTCCCCTGATCAAGGAAGTCTATGAATCGGCCTCCAAGCGTGTTACCACCGGCGAACTGAACCGGTTTGTCGAGTCGCTGCAATTTGAGGATCGCAAGATCTTCTATGTGACGCAGGCATCCATCCGTCCGCCCGAATTTATCGTCTTCACCAACAAGCGAACCCCGCTCCACTTTTCGCACGAGCGCTATCTCGTCAACCAGATTCGGAGACAATTTGGATTCCGCGGTACGCCCGTGCTTCTTAAAACGCGTTCAAAGGAGGGAAAACGCACGCGCGGGTGATAGAATGCAGGCAGTAGTATGAACGCAATCATTTCTCATAAAGGAGGGCGCCCCTAATGTGGAATAAAAAGCGGGACGAGGAGCCACCCAGGCCCATATATACTCCTCCACGTCCCAACCCGGCTCCAGTAGCGGCCCCGGATCCTATCGAACCCAAAAAGGAGATTACGCCTGTGTCCAGTTTGCCAGTGGGGAAATACGAACCTCCCAACAGCTCGTCCGCGGCCACCATCGGAAAGGCCGTCAAGGTAGTTGGCCAGATTTATAGCCGCGAGGACCTCTATGTCGATGGGGAAATCGAAGGCACCGTCGAGGCTCTCGAGCACAAACTCACCATCGGGCCGAACGGCGCTGTGCGCGCGGGCGTGAAGGCTCGCGAGGTTGTGGCGCTCGGCACCATACAGGGCAACGTCGAAGCTCACGACAAGATTGAGATCCGGAAGGAAGCCAAGCTGGTAGGCGATATCCGGACGGCCCGTATCATTATTGAAGACGGCGCCTATTTCAAGGGCAGCATCGATATCGTCAAGCCCGAGCCGAAGGGTGCGGCGACTAAAGCGCCGGCGCCTCAGGCGCAGGCCGCTATGCCTTCGCCGGGTACCACCATGCCCGCCGCGCATCCAGCGCACGCTGCCGCTGGCGCTCCCGATTCCAATAAGAGATAGGTGGTGAGAGGGCCGCGAGATTGCTTCCCGACAAGTTGAAAAGCATGCTACGCGGCCCTCGAGCCGGAGAGCAATCCGGCGCCTCCGCGGCGGCGTCTCGAAACTTACTCGGGGGAAAGGCGCCCTCTGGGGAAACGTCGGTTAACGAGCGCTCCAGCCGTGGGCTCGATGAGTTCTTCAAGTACATCCGCGACGCTTCTGGGTTGACTATTCTGGATCTCGGCCCCGCGACCCAGGCCAATATCAACTTCATCACTAACTTGGGGCACCGTCTTTATACGGCCGATTTTCTGCAAGTTCTCAAAGACACCTTCGGCCTGGACGATACCGTGGACCAGTCGAACCCCGGCCGCATCGAATATTTCTTAAAGCAGGCGCTGGATTATCCCGAGGGACATTTCGATGGCGTCCTGATCTGGGACGTACTCGAGTATCTCGCGCCCGCGCTGCTGACCGCCGTAGTGGAACGCCTGCACCAGATCGTGCGGCCCAAGAGCTACATGCTTTCCTTCTTTCACGCCGACGATAAGCTGGAAGTCGTACCGTATTATACGTTTCGCATCCAGGGAGTCGCCACGCTCCAGGTGGCCACTCAGGGGCGCCGCCGTCCCGCGGAGCTCTTCAATAACCGGAGCCTGGAAAAGCTGTTCGGTAAGTTCGAATCCGTGAAGTTCTTTCTCACCAAGGAGCGGCTGCGCGAAGTGATTGTGAAGGTGTAAGTCATGGCGCGGTGTTTGCGCTGGCTGGCGTTAGTTGTTCTTGCTTCTCCCATCCATTCGGAGCCTCTCACTTACAATCGCGATATTGCGCCCCTAGTGGCCAGTTACTGCGCGCCGTGCCACCGTCCCGGCGAGTCAGGCCCCTTTCCGCTGCTCACTTATGAAGATGTGAGTAAGCGCGCTGCGCAAATCGCACAGGTCACCCACCGCCGCTACATGCCGCCGTGGCTTCCGGAGCACGGCTATGGCGATTTCGCCGGCGAGCTGCGGCTCACCGGCCGCCAGATCCAAACGATCGCGGATTGGGTGGCGCAAGGCGCGCCGCGCGGCGAGGGCGCGCCCGCAAGCGCGCCCGCAGCCGCTTCTCCGTTGGGCAAGCCGGATCTCGTCATTCAAGCAGAACGCGCCTTCACCGTTCCCGCATCGGGCGGCGATGTCTACTGGAACTTCGTATTTCGTCCGGCCATTGTAAAGACTCGCTACGTACGCGCAATCGAAATCGAGCCCGGCAATCGCCGCGTAGTGCATCACGCCAACCTGTTGGTGGATCGCATGGCGTCACAGCCGGCCGCCGGTTTTGCCGGCATGGATTTGGCCATCATGCGCAGCCCGTTCGACCCCGACGGGAACTTCCTGTTCTGGAAGCCGGGCGCCGCGCCGCACGTGGAGCCCGATGGTTTCTCGTGGCGGCTTGACCCGGGCAACGAACTGGTCCTCAATGTCCACATGCTCCCCACCGGCAAGCCCGAAGAGGTGCGGCCATCCGTTGCGCTTTACTTCACCGATACCGCGCCCTCGCGTTTTCCACTGCTCGTGCAGCTTGAAAACGATAATGCGCTCGACATCCCCGCCGGCGCGCGCGATTTCCCCGTAGCGGACGATTTCCGCCTCCCCCTCGACGCCGATATTCTCGCCGTCTATCCTCACGCGCATTATTTGGGGAAGCTGCTCGAAGCCTATGCCACATTGCCCGATGGCAGCCGCAAATGGCTCGTGCGCATTCCCGATTGGGATTCAAATTGGCAGGCCGTCTATTACTATCGCGAGCCCGTCTTTCTTCCCAAGGGATCGGTGATCTCCATGCGCTACCGCTACGACAATTCCGCCGCCAACCCGCGCAACCCGAACCATCCTCCCCGGCGCGTCACCGCCGGAAATCAATCGACGGATGAGATGGCGCACCTGTGGCTCCAAGTGCTGCCGCGTGGCGCAGGCGACCATCGCCGCGAACTACAGGAGGCGGTGATGCAACACCGCCTGCAGAAAAATCCGAACGATTTCACGGCGCGGATGAACCTGGGCGCGCTGATGCTCTCGCGACTGGAACCACAGGAAGCGGTCGGGATGCTGGAGGCGGCCGTCCATCTCGATCCGGACCGCGTCGAAGCTCGCAATATGCTCGGGCTTGCGCTTGCGGAGACCGGCCGCATGCGCGAGGCCGCCGCGCAGTTTTCTGTTGCGGTCAAGGCCAATCCGGATTTCTTCGCCGCCCGCGCCAACCTCGCCGCCGTCGAGCTGAAGCTTGGCTATCTCGACGATGCCATCGCGAACCTGCGAATCCTCGCTACGGAGGAGCCGGAGAATGAGACCATACGCAAGCGGCTGGCCGAGGCGACGGACGCGCGAAGCGGTAAGTGACGCTATTCGAGATCGGTCAACTGACGCCATCCCAACGCGGCGCCCATGGCTCTCTTCACTTCAGGCTCTCGCGCCTGGGCAAGCCTGCCTGCGCGTTTCGTCAGCGACGTTCTCGGAACCATCCGAAGGCTGTCGCAGTTGGCGACGCAAAGCTTTGGCAATCCCTCCTCTTCGCCCAGGGCGATCTCGCTAGCGATCTGTCGAATGGTCGACGTGATCTCTACGGCGATGAATTTCGAAAGGTAGTTGTAGGCGTCATTCCGGCTCAACAGTAGAACCGGACGCCGCCCTGCCGGCTCCGGCAGATCCGCCCACCAAACTTCGAACTGCTTCATTCCTCATGGTCCCCGGCCCATTCTTCGGGAAGATCCCAGCTTTCGGCGCCTTCGGCGGAATCCGGCTGCAGCCGGTACGCCTCGCGCATTCGTTCCGTTTCCTCGCGGAAGATCGCGTCTTTGACAGCCTGCCGAATAAAATCGGCCCTCTTCCGTCTCGCGGCGGGCGCGATACGGTCTATTGCCCGTAAGGTTGCTTCATCGAAGTGGATAAGGACCTGTGACATATAGATTATTTATGTCTTCGCTCTATATATAGCATGCATTCTACCCGAGAGGAACGGCTAAATTCCTTGTCCCTGCCGGCTTACTCAATCTGCTGGGCAATCACCGATGCTTACGAAATCGCCGCGCGGAGGAAGGGATTATCGCGGTCCGGTTGAGCAAACGTTCCGATTAGTTCAATCTGTTCGATGGCGTCCAGAATACGGAGGCGATCGCCTCTCATAAAGGCCGCGCGTCCCGCGCGACTTCGGCGGCTATGCGTGGTTTCAGACCCCGGCTCGATACCACGTCGACCTTGCAGCCCAACTCCGCTTGCAGGTCCAGCCACAAGCCCGTGAGATCTAACAACGATCTGCCGGATTCGAAATCCACCACAAAGTCGATGTCCGATTCGGGCTGTTGATCCCCGCGCGCAACCGAGCCGAACACGCGAATATTCGTCGCGCCACGGCCCTCGGCGATCGTTCGAATCCGCGAACCATACCGTCCGCGAAGTTCCTCCAACGTCATGGCCGTTCCTGTCTGCCAGTATGACATGTCGGTCGCCGCGCAAGCTGCTAAACTCAAGAAGAATCATGGCGAAAGAAAAGGAATTGAGCCAGCCGATGCCGCCCGTGACGGCTTGGCTGCCGGCGGTTGCTTTGGGATGGTTGGTACCGGGCAGCGGGCACATGCTCTTGAAGCGAACCGGCCGCGGCATCGTCCTCTTCGTGACTATCGGCTTCATGTTCGTCTGCGGTCTGCTGATGCGTGGCGCGATGTTCACCCCGCAGAGCGGCGACCTTCTCACCACCCTCATCAACACCGGAGGGTTCGTGGGCGACCTTTGCTCTGGCCTCTTCTATATTCTGACGGTGTGCGTCGGCTACGCCCAGCCCGACCAGGCCGGCGCTGTTCACGATTACGGCACGAAGTTCCTCGTCACCGCCGGCTTGCTCAACCTTCTGGCAATCACCGACGCATACGAAATCGCCGCTCGGAGGAAAGAATAATGCCGAAGATGAACCTGTCGCATTTCGAAGCGGCAGTCCTGTTTTCGCTCCTGGTCTCAGTGGTATTAGGCGTCGTTACGAAGCGCACCGAGCGTGAACGCATCGAGTATGGCATATACACGTTCGGCTGCTTCCTGGTGGCGTTGTTCGGGCTGGGTTGGCTGATGTTTCTCGGCCACCGGTAGATTCCAGGCGCGAGGCGAGCGGTCAGCTCTCAGCATTCAGCGATCAGCTTATAAGTTGGTACCGCCGCCGCGCAGGAGGACGATACGAATCGAAACAGCGATATCCAAAACCGACAGGGTGCCGAAGATATTGCAACGGCTGATCCAAAAGCTGATAGCTGATCGCTGAATGCTGAAAGCTCCCGTTTCAGGCCGCTGCCTTCGCCATCGGAAGGCGCTGCACTTTCGCCAGACCACACCTTTCCAACAGCCGGATCAACGGCCACGCAAGATCGATTTCTCGTGCGCGCTGCGCAAAGCGCGCCGACGTTGGAAATTCATGATGGTTGTTGTGCAGGCCCTCGCCCGCCGTCAATAGCGCTATCCATTGCAGGTTGGTCGCCTTGTTGTCGTAGTTGCGGTAGCCGATCATGTGGCACACGCTGTTGATTGACGAATTCAGGAAGATATAGAGCGCCACGTGCGCGAGCCACGCCGCCGCGCCCCACCACGCGCCGAACATCAACATGAAGATGGCAAGTCCGCCCAGAGAGCCGTATTGCAAGCCGGGCGTCTTGTCGAGGATGTCCTCTTTCCAATCGGGCGTATACTTCTTGACCACAACCGGGTTCTTCGCCACCTTGCGGTACATGAAGAAGTTTCCGAACAACACCGTCCAGAGACCGAAAAGATACGGGCTGTGCGGATCGCCTTCTTTATCCGAAAAGTGGTGGTGCTTGCGATGTACGGCGGCCCACTGGCGCGGAATGATTCCGGTGAAAAGCGTCAATTCCAAATGCATCAAAAGCCCCACGGCGGGGTGCAATTCTAAACCGCGGTGCGTCTTACAGCGATGCAAATAGATCGTCGTAAAGAAAACCGACGCCTGTAACAGGACCAGCGTGATGAGGGTCATCCACAGCAAACTCATTCCCGATCGACTTTCCTGGCAAGGGATTCGACGTTTTTGAACAAGCGCCGCGGAGGGGTAGCGACGCGTAAATTCAAATTCGTCGTGTCCCCAGGATAACAGACGGCCGGGCGCTGGTTTCGCTAGAATCGGAGTCGGGAGAACGACTTGCGATTCGTAAACATAGAGCGGCGAGGATATGGCGAGCCGGGCGTGATTTCCGGCGAGGAGATTATTGGGATCAAGGGAGCGGGCTTCGAAGACATGCTCTCCGTGATCGCCGGCGGGCCTGAGGCGCTCGACCGGGTATCGCGGTGGATCTACAGCCCGCCCGGCGGTGAGCGGCTCGACGTGGGTACAACCCGCCTGCTCGCGCCCATTCCACGCCCGCCGAAGATCGTCTGCATCGGCCTGAACTATCGCGATCATGCGGCGGAGGCCAATCTGCCGGTCCCGCAGACGCCAACGGTATTCTCCAAGTACCCGACTTCCGTGATCGGTCCGGGCCAGCCAATCGTTCTGCCGCGCAATTCAACCCAGCCGGACTACGAGGCCGAGTTCGCCGTAGTAATCGGTAAGGGCGGCCGCCACATCCCTGAGGCGCATTGGCGCGATCACGTCTTCGGTTACACCATTATCAACGACGTGAGCGCGCGCGATTTCCAGATGGCGACCAGCCAGTGGATGATCGGCAAGACCTTCGACACGTTCTGCCCCATGGGCCCGGCAATCGTGACGCCCGACGAAATCCCCGATCCTCACAAGCTCGCGATTTCGCTTTCGATCGGCGGCGAGACCCTACAGGATTCGAACACCAGCAATCTGATCTTCGACGTCCCGGCGATCATCGCCTATCTCTCGAGCGTATTCACGCTGGAACCCGGCGACGTGATCGCGACGGGCACGCCCGCGGGCGTAGGCTTCGCGCGCAAGCCCCCCCGATATCTTCGCGCCGGCGAAGAAGTGAGGATCAAGATCGAAGGGATCGGCGAGCTGGTGAACCCGGTAATCGCCGAGGCGTAAGGCTGATGGAATTGTTCGTGTCGCAAGATGTGCGCCCGTAGCTCAGTTGGATAGAGCGTCTGGCTTCGAACCTTGCGCCCGGCTGTTTATCCGCCCCATAAAAAGCCAATAAAAACGTATGATTTTTGTGATTATCAAGGGTTCGGAACAGCGCCGCGAAACGGAACGGCCACGAAACGGCGAAATCTGCGTGGAACGCAGTCGCAAATCGAGTACAAGCTCAGCGACCCTCAGTATTCTAGAGAATCGCGGAGCGCGCTTCAGTTGCGATGCGCGATAATGAGGTTCACGGGCGCGTAGCTCAATTGGATAGAGCATCAGCCTTCGAAGCTGAGGGTTACTGGTTCGAGCCCAGCCGCGCCCACCAAGCATCATCAGATGAAACGGGGAAGCTGTGACGACCGATGAGGAGTCTGCACCACAGTTGCGGTCCTTCCGCGTGCGGACGAGGATTTATTTGGCGGACAACAGTTATATGGATGTTCCCTTACTGTGCTCGCCATCGACGCAGATCACATCAAAAGCCGGGTTATACCCGAATTCATCATCAAGAATGTAAGCGATGACTGAGGCAGACCGATCACGAGCGTTACGGTTCTGCAGGTGGGTGCTTACGGAGCGCGCGTTCCTGAAAGATCACTTCATCGGCTTGAACGATACGGCGTTGCTCAGGTACTCGTTGCCGATAGCATCGCGCGCCATTACCCGGAATTTCTCGTGCGGTCCTATGCCCGCCCTAATCGTATCGGCTTCCAATTGATCTGAGTTCAGCCCGAAACGGGTTGACCCTCCGGGATTCAACGCCACCGGCATCGGTTGCGCCCCTTCAAGGTGCGGAAAGACTATTGTGCGTCTGTCCGGTAGAGGAATAACCAAGCTCGAAACAGTAACGGTTTGTGTCCACGGATTGCCTACTTCAAAGAAAATCTTCTGATCGCTCAATTCAGGACCGTAGACTAAGAATCCAAACGAGACGTGAACCTTCAACCTCGGGTGCTTGTCGCGTCGGGCTTGAACGGTGTTGTAGATGGACAGTCCAAGACCCGCAACAGCCATAACAGGCGTGAGGAATTCATTAATCACCGGCACGGACTACCACCTGGATTTGCTGCTGAGTTCCTTCGCCACCATCTCTACCTGAGCCCAAGTGGAGGACTTCTTCCAGGATGCTATCGGGCATTCGGTTCCCTTCACCAGATAGGCTATGGCGGCGTCCGCCGCCCCTTTCCAGTTGGGGTTTTTGAGCAGGCGCTCAACCCGAGGATCTGACTTGAGAGCTTCTTCATTGACCTTCATGATGGTAGAATACACCAATCGAGAGAGAAAAAGCAAGAGAAAAAGAGAGAGACAATTACGCCTACGCGCCGCCGTTTCCGCCCGCCCGTTTGCGCGGACTAAGATCCGCAGGACGTCCCTACGATCCGCTTGATCCGGCGTGAATCGGGGATCATGCCAGCACTCGCGTTGACCGAGTCTAGCGCCACACGCCAGCCAGAAAGAAGTCGGCAGCAATTGGCTCAATAACTCAGCGCTTCAGGCGTCAGATCGCTAATCATCCGGAAGTGCTACGATTCCTCGAAATGAGCATGAGGCCTCTGTGATGGCCGTTGCAACAATGATGGCATCGAAGGTTCGTAGGCCGTCCGATTTGGCATACCGTTTGAAGAAATCATACGCGAACTCGGATCTCTGCGCTAAGATCCGCATGAGCCCGAAACGTCCGAATGAGGCCATCGATAGCGGCGTCGTGCTGGTTTCTTCGCCCCGCCGATCAACTCCTGCGCGCTAGTGATCCAAATCGTGACGACCTCGAGAGATCGACAAACTCGGCTGCCATGGTGTTATCGCCGGGGCAAGTCGATCACATCGGTATCGATCGGATGGCGTTAGCCGCGCGGATTGTCGCGCAAGTTGTTCACGTAGCTGACGCCGTCCGTGATGTCATGCCGATCTACCCCGAGTCCGTAGAAGGGCAACTCCTGGACGGACTTGGGCCGCTTGTGCGGGGACCCCGCTGGTACACACACTTCGACCTTGGTGCCTTCGGCGAGTTCCACGTTCTCCAGTGGCTTAAAGACGCCGTTCTCGTATTTCGCGGGAATCCCCATGGCCGGTGCCTCTTCGTCTCCAATTCTATCAGTGGCCCGCCGTTCCATTCAGCATCATCTGTCGCACGCATTGTTATACTTCGGGTGGGCTCCCATGGGAAAACCCTCTTGCAGTTCGTTGATGCGTCCTGGCGTCATAGATGAGGGTACGATGGGGGAATTCGATGAGTGGTGTCTCATGCCGGGCAGTCCCCTGAGATCCAGGCACAGTAGAGGCTGACGAGCTAGCCGCCACTGTCGTGCTTCCGCGCGTGACGCCCACTATGATGCCAGTGTCAACCACGTAGGCAATCCTGCCAGCCGGTTCAGTAGCGCGGCCGGTGCATTCGGTCTTCATACGTTATGCCGTCCGGATTTCCTCGCGGTCGGCCCACATGCCAAGGGCCTGCAAATCCCGGACTGACTTGGGCCTCTTGGGCGTGCCTTCCGAGAGAAGATGCACTTCGACTCTCGTGCCTCGGGAGTTGTACATCGTCCAGTGATTTGAAGGATCGTCGTATGCGGGAAACATGCTTACTTACTTGCCAGTGTAACGTGACTTGGACACTCGGTGTCTGTCTGTGCTACACTCTCAAGTCGTTTCAACGGACCCACCACATATAAGACAGAGGCTGGAACCGCTGGCCGTTGATCGGACCAAGCGCTGGCGTGCCGCCTCGGGGAGATTACATGCGACGCTACCTGACTTACGCCGAGTTGATCGCGGCTTTCTGTATTCCGGCTGCCGGGCAAAAGCCCACGTCCGAGTAGCAGCGCCAAACACTCGCCACCGCCCGCGAAATCGCCATTCATTATTCCAGTAAGCTACCGAACTTCATCTGCAATGAGCGGGTGGAGCGCACCGACCAGTCGCAGCCTGCCGGCAAACTTTCCGTCTTCCACACCGACCATCTGATCATTCAGCTCAGCTACGCCGGCCAAAAGGAAAACTACAAGCTGGTGTCGATCAATGGAGCCTCCGCTACGCAGCCGCTCTCTTCACTCGATGGGATTATCACCGGCGGAGAGTTCCGCAGCCTCCAACTCGGCGTGTTCGACCCGTCTTCCGCCGCTGACTTCCAGTGGAAGGAAGCGACAACTCTGCGCAAGCATCGCGCCACCGTTTACACGTATCGCATTGCGCGCCCGAAGTCGCACTACATGCTGGGGGGCCGGCTGGACGATGGCAAGCTCGCTTCGGTGGCGGCAGGATATCACGGCGAAGTTGTGCTCGATCAGGATACCTCGCGCGTCCTGCGGTTGACCGCCGACGCCGATGACATTCCGAAGGAGACCGGAATCACAGCATCTTCGGTGCAGGTGGATTATGACTTCGTCGACGTCGCCGGCGGCAAGCACTTGCTGCCCTCGCGTTCCGATTCGCGCATGGAGCGCGGCGACCGCAAAATCGGCAACGTAGTGATTTACACCGCATTTCACAAATTCGAAGTCGATTCTTCCATCGATTTCGGCAAGCAGTAGGGCAGGGAACTGCGGTGAGTTACGAGGGACGTCAAAAGCGAGTCACAGACTTTCAAAATAATTTGTAAGCGACACCCCCTGAAGGGTTTAACCTGGATTTTCACTCCCTCCGCCACCCCGGAATTTGGAGCCCCTCCTGCTATTCTGGAACCGAAAGAAAGGCTGTCGGCGCTTACTGCGTCAGGCAGCCTTTTCTATTTTCGATACGCAAAGGAGAAAACAAAATGTCCACCCCAGCCCAAGTCGCCGCCAATCAGGCGAATTCGAAGCTTTCCACGGGTCCAACCAGCGAAATCGGCCGCAAGACCGCAAGCGCGAATTCCGTCAAACATGCCTTCTGTTCCAAGGTCCACACTCTGCTGCCCGGCGAAGAAGAGCCGTTCGCCGAATACCTTCAGGAATACAGGAAGGTCTACACTCCCATCGGCATGCCCGAAGAGGATCTGGTCCGCACCCTGGCGGACAACAACTGGCGTTTGACGAAAATCACCTCGCTGGAGCGGACGCTTCTGACAAGGCTTGAAACCGTCGAGCCTGAGGCCTTCGAAGACACCCTCAAAGAACTGCGGCGCACATCCACCTACGCCCACAGGACGCAACGCACCATCGAAAAGACCCGCGCCGAGCTGCGAATGATGCAGTCGGGGCGGAAGTCGGCCTACGACAAAGCCCAACAAGAGGCGATCCTACTCACGCAGCTAGCTCATCTAAAAGGCGAACCGGTCGATCAGGCCAAGGAATTCCCGTCCCCCGAACTCTGCGGTGGCTTCGTTTATTCACTGCCCGAAGTCGCTCGCCTCATCGGTCGCGCAGCCCGCCTGGAGGAGGCCAAGTTCCGCGTAGGACAGGCTTCCTAGCCGGTCCAAGCTAGCGTCCACGTAGTCCTGTTCCAGCAGCAAGGCGCCGCCATCCCTCGCCGCAAGGTGTTCGGGGCCCCGGCCCACAGTTCTTTTGCCAACTGAATCAAGCCTACGCGCTCGTCCGCCCGCAGCGTGTCGAAGTTGGGTAGCCGAGCCATGTCATGCGTGTCGGCGTGTGCTCGCTTACCCCGAACCCCGACCCCCGACCCCTGACCCCCAGTGCCGGTCCCCCGGCATTGACGCTGCGTATTTTTAGTGGTACAACTTGTCACATGACAATCCGTACCCCATCATCCGCCCGCGTGCGGTCCCCGCTTACCGAATTGGAAAACGAAGTGATGCAGGCCGTCTGGGGTGCCGCGCCGTGTTCGGTGGAAGCCGTCCATGGAACCGTCTCCCGCCGCCGCAACATCAAGGAGACGTCCATTCGAACCATCCTGCGGCGTCTTGAGAGCAAAGGCTATCTGACGCACGAAGAGGAGGGCCGCGCGTACTTTTATCGGGCGGCGCAGCCCGCTCGTAGCCTGGCGGCGCATGCGGTGCGTCAGATCATCGATCGGTTCTGCCGCGGGTCCGTCGAAGAGCTCGTGAGTGGGATGGTGGACGCCAAGGTGCTGAGCAAGACCGAAATGAAGCGGCTGGAGGAGTTCGTCCTCAGCCGGAAAGGACGAAAATGACACAGAATCCAATTCTCAATCTGATCGCGGAATGTTTCGTGCGGTCGTCGCTGATTGTGTTTGGGGTGGGCGCGCTTCTGTTCCTCTGGCGCGTCAGGAATCCGCGCGTGCAGCACACCGTTTGGGCCGGCGTAGTGGTCTGGATGCTGGCGCTGCCCGTCTGGACGGCGTGGGGGCCACGCGCCGCTGTGCGGCTGACCGATGCCGCCGTGGTGCGAACGTCGAGCGCGCCGGCAACAAAGCAATCTATTTCGGCGCGCACGTCGCCCGAACCACCTCCCCTGATATGGAATTGGCAGAACGGCCTCGCCGCTTTCTATCTGGCCGGCCTCTGCGTTCTTCTGTCGCGCCTCGTCATCGGCGCGTTGCGGGCCCGCATTCTGCTTCGGCGCGCCGAGCTTCGCGAAGGGCGATTGACCAGCGATACGTGCTCGGTTCCCGTTACCGTGGGTTGGTTCCATCCGAGGGTAATTTTGCCGCCCGCCTGGCACGGCTGGTCTGAGGCGCAGCTTGACGCCGTCTTGACGCATGAGAATGAGCACGTGCGGCGGCGCGATCCGCTCGTTCAATCGCTGGCCCTTGTGAATCGGGCCGTATTCTGGTTTCATCCGCTCGCGTGGTGGATTGAGCGGCAGCTCTCGGTTCTTGCCGAGGAAGCCTGCGATGCGGCCGTCCTGGCGCGCGGCCACGATCCGTTTGAGTATTCCGAATACCTGATGGATTTGGCGCGCGCGATGCAACAGGCGGGCGCGCGTCTGAATTTCGCAGGACTGACTATGCCCGGCGCATCGCTGCCCAGGCGCATCCGGCGGATCCTGGAAGACGCCCCGGCGCCCCGTTTATCGCACGCGCGTGCAGCGTGCATCGCCGTCGCTTGCGTCGCGGTTACAACCCTGTTTACGGCGGGTGCGGTGGAGTACCTCGCATGCCGCGCCCAAGATGCAGATCCTCCAAGCCGGCGCCAGTTGTAGCGCCGCCACCTTCAATCGAGTCTGCTCGGCCGCACGCGCGAAAGAAGCTATTGCTGGGCTCAGGCTCAAACCACTCCCGCGAGACCGTCCGCTCCTGAGGCCGGATCGTTAGCTGGAACGGTAGAAGATGCTACTGGCGCGCGCGTGCCACAATGCAATGTCATGATTCGCGATCGATCCGGCGCCGCCGTCGCGACCGCGTCTAGTAACGCCGCAGGCGTCTACCGGTTCGCATCGATTCCCTCCGGTCACTATAGCCTGGACTATTTGGCGCGCGGCTTCGCCATGCGGACGATCCAGGTGCAGATCGAGCCGGGCAGACCGTCACGCGTCGATACCGCGCTCGATCTTGGACAGATCACAGAAACCGTGGAGGTCGCGGCGTCAGAGCCGGCGGCGACCGTCGCCCCATCGGCCGCCCAGCCCGTCCCTAATCCCAACCCCATCAGTGTTGGAGGACGCGTAGAGGCAGCGCGCCTGTTGCGAAATCCCCAGCCCGTCTACCCGCCCGAACTTCAGCAACAAGGAATTGAAGGCACGGTAAGACTCCGCGCCCGGATCTCAGCCGAGGGCATACCCGTCAACGTGCACGTCCTGGACGACGACGAAGTGGATCCCCGCATGGCGCAGGCTGCGGTGGACGCCGTACGCCAATGGCGCTATCAGCCATCCAAGTTGGATGGGATGCCTATGGAAGTGACAACCACTATTGACGTGGCATTCCATTTGGCGAACTGAGACTCGAACGCGAATCCGTCGAGATAACATCGATCGCGCGGGAAGCCGTCACGGCGCCTGGCTCCATCGGGCGGGCCGTCGAACCCCACCAAAGTCAAGCGCCGGCTACTTCACTCGCGGCTTGCGCAGAACTTCCAGCCACAAGCGCTCTTGCCCCTCCGCATCGAATGTCTCCATCCAATGGAGGCGAAACTGTTCGGCCTTTTCCGCCGCTCGCTTCTTCAGATAATCCCGCAACGCTTTACGTCTCGGCGATTGCGGCATGGCAGCCGCGGATTAGGCCCGCCGCGGCCACCGCATCATTCACCTCTCCGAGGGCGGTCTGCACGTTTTTCAACGCGTCGAGGCGCTCGTCGAAGCCCGGCCCATAGCATTGCCGAAACAGCTCCAGCGTGTACCGCGCCTTCTTGCCTGCCAGGCGGATCTTGTGCAGTTTGGCGGGAGATGCCTTCGCCCGCAGCGCCTCGCGCACCTCAACGAAATAGTCGGACATCATGCGCGGCAATTGGCGTTTTGCGTTCGCTCCCGGCCCGGAACGCTCATTCCATTCGTTGGGGTTCATAGCTCGAGGGCGCCTTTCCACTGCCGCGGCGCGTCGCGGCCAAGCCAATCCTGCAGCGCCGCCTGTAGAGCCTCCGCCGCCGCGGTCCGCTCCTTCGCGAGAGTTGTCATGACACGCGCGCGCTTTGCCACGCCCGCCTTTTCCAGAAGCTCGGCGGCGATATCGCGATCGCGTACGTGAGCTGCCGCACTCATCAATTCGGAAAGCTCGAGCCGGATCTGCTTCCACGATTTGCCCGGGAAGAATTGCGCAAACACTCGTAGCCCGCGGCTCAAGCGGCGGATGGCCACTCGCAAATCGTGTATCGCCGCCTCGTCCGTAGTTTCGGCAGCGCGTTTCGCCTGCGCCGCAACCTTCGCAATCAGATCTATGATTCGCATCTGCGCGTATTTCTTCATGTCATTCCCGCGCCTTCGCCAGGCTCAACTCGCGGCTGTATATCTGGCGGAAAGCCTCGCCGGCGCGTTCCGCGCGCCACTCCTCCAGATTCAAATCGCCGGCAGAGTGTACCAGCAAGGTCACCTCGCCGTTGTGCACGCGCATGTCCACGCTTTGGATGCGCTGCTGTTGGCTTCTCTCCAAATTGTCCGCCAATCGCAGAATCGGAATCAACAGCGTGAGCGTGCGCCGTTCTTCGGCCGTCAGCGCCTGAAACTCCTTGTGCAGGGCGCTCGGCAGCGCTTTGCGATGATAACGGCACAGCGCCGCGATCAATACCCGCTCCCGTTCCGTGAACCCTGCCATATCTGAATTCGACACCAGGTAATAGGAGTGCTTGTGGTGGCTGGCGCTGCTCACGAAATGTCCTACATCTAACAAGTACGCTGCCGCTTCCAAGAGCTTGCCCGCCGCCGGCGGAAGTCCATGTATCGTGTCCAGCGCGGTGAACAGCAGGGTCGCTATGTGCGCTACGTTGCGCGCGCGGTCGAGCGGGACGTTGTAGCGCCTCGCCATTTCTTCCACTTCGCGCCGCTGGTCGCGGCTCATGCGCGAGCGCTCGGCCCCCACATTCCGCGCCGCTAGGTCGGCGATGATGCCGTCGCGCACGCCCGCGCGCGAATAGTAGACGGCCGGAAGCCGGAATTGCCGGATGAAATCGAGCAGCACGGCGAGACCTGGCACAATAATTTCCGCCCTTCGCGGACCGATGCCGGTCACCTTTTGCCTGCTTGCCAGGTTGGCTTGCGAAAGGCGGGCATACAACCGCTTCACTTGCGCGCCGGAGACCCGCAGTCGGTCGATCTCATCGCGCTTCGACCGTGGAACGCGCGACACCGCGCTGGCCGCCGCCGAAGCAGTGGCGGAGGTCGCGATAGCCCGATCCCACCCGCCGTTCCCCAGCCGCCGCAGCGCGCTCGCCAGCTTTTCCTGAATGTATTCGTGCATTTCGCGCAATTGCCGCGGCGAGGCGGGGTCGTCCTTGAGAAAAATCTCCTTTAGCCGCACGGCGCCCAGGGGCTTCGAAAACGCCTCGCGCAACTGACCATCCTCGGCGGCGATGATCTCCGCGCTGCCGCCGCCGATATCGACCATAAGCGCGCGCCGCCCATTCTGCGGCCATACGCTCTCCACGCCCAGGTAGATCAGCCGCGCTTCCTCGCGCCCCGAAATGATTTCGACTCGGGTTCCCGCCGCCTCCGACGCGCGCTCGAGAAAATCCTTCTGATTGTGCGTATCGCGGATCGCGCTGGTCGCCACCGCCCGCACCGCCGTCACTTCGAGCTTGCGGTAGAGCGCGGCCATTCGCGCCAAGACCGCCATGGTGGCGCGCATCGCGTCTTCGCTTACGCTGCCATTGCGAAACACGCTCTCGCCCAGGCGCGTCACCTCGCGATCGGACGCTAGTATGCGCGTGGGCTGCCCTGGCGCCGCTTCCGCGGCTTCCATGCGAATCGAGTTGCTCCCAATGTCAATCGCCGCGTATCGAGGCACCTATTCAATGTAGGACAGGCCTCCCGGCCTGTCCAATACGGTTTGCCTTCCGGCGTACTCACATCTCTGTAATAATGACCTCAATGTTGCGGCTCATTCTGCCTCTTACCCTTTGCGCAATCGCGTTCGCCCAACCGAACCCCGCGTGGAAGCGGCCATTCCCGCCGCACAAGATCGCCGGCAATCTCTATTACGTCGGCACGGAAGACCTGGCGTGCTTCCTCTTCGTCACGCCGGCCGGCGACATTCTAGTCAACACCGGCCTCGCCGATTCCACCCCTCTGATGCGCGAAAGCTTCCGCAAACTTGGCTTCCGCCTGGAAGATGTCAAAATCCTGCTCACCATGCAGGCCCATTACGATCACGTCGCCGCGATGAATGAGATCCGGAAGATCACCGGCGCGAAAGTCTATATCACCGAGCCTGACTCCCCGGTTCTCGAGGATGGCGGCAAGAGCGATCCCTTTCTGGGTCCCGAATACCGCTTTGCTCCAGTCAAGGTCGATCGCCGATTAAAAGATGGCGATGTTGTTTCACTCGGCGGTACGGACCTGAAGGTAATCCTCACCCCGGGCCACACGCGGGGCAGCGTCAGCTACTCGACAACGCTGATGGATGGCGGCCGCAAACGCAGCGTCCTGCTTGCCAACATGAACACCGTGGTCATGCCGCTGGTAGGTAACCGGAAGTACCCGCAGATCGCCGAAGATTACGAGCGTGCCTATGCGACTCAACGCCAGCTCACGCCCGATATCTGGGTCGCGGCCCACGCTTCGCAATACAACATGGCGGAAAAAATGAAAGCCGGTTCCTTCGTCGATCCCCAAGGCTATCATCAGGCCATCGAACACTACCAGGCGCTCTTCCGCGAAACCCTCGAGAAGGAACGCAAGACGGCTCCTCAACACAACTGAGACGCCCTGTGCTACATGGGGCGCCATTCATGTGACGGCCACTCGCAGGATTCAACGTTCCCGCGTGACAACCATTGAGTCGCCGATCGACGCAAGGGAGGATCGCCAGCCCCTGCTACCATGAAAGTTCACCCGAAATCTTAGCGCCATTATGCCGGAAAAGCCGTATGACCACAGCCAGATCGAATTGAAATGGTTCGAGCGCTGGAAAGACGCCGATTTTTACAAGGCGGAAGAGAATTCCTCGAAGCCGAAGTTCTATGTGCTCGAGATGCTGCCTTACCCGAGCGGCACGCTGCACATCGGACACATCCGCAATTATTCGATCGGCGATGCGCTGGCGCGATATAAGTGGATGCGCGGCTTCAACGTGCTGCATCCTATGGGTTGGGATGCGTTCGGTCTGCCGGCGGAAAATGCGGCCATCGCCAACAAGCGGCCGCCGCGCGAGTGGACGCTGCACAATATCGACGCCATGAAGCGCACGCACCGGCGCTTCGCCTTCAGTTACGATTGGGACCGCGAGGTGGCGACGTGCGACCCGGCGTATTACCGCTGGAACCAGTGGTTCTTTCTCAAGATGCTGGAACGCGGCTTGGCATATCGCAAGCGCGCTCTCTTAAACTGGTGCCCGAAGTGCGCAACGGTATTGGCGAACGAACAGGTGGTGGAGGGTTGCTGTTGGCGTCATGAAGATACGCCTGTCGAGCAGCGCGCGCTCGACCAGTGGTTCCTGAAGATCACCGCCTACGCCGATCAATTGCTTGACGACATGGCGCAGCTCGAGGGCGGATGGCCAGAGCGTGTGCTCACGATGCAGCGCAATTGGATCGGCCGATCTGAAGGTGCGGAAATCGATTTTAAGCTGGAAGCAACCGACGAGACGATCCGCGTCTTCACCACCCGCGTGGATACGATTTACGGCGCGACGTGCGTGATCCTCGCGCCCGAGCATCCGCTGAACGAAAAACTGCTGGATGCCGCGGGCAAGGCGCAGGCCAAGGCCATGGTGGATGAGCGCGCAAACCGCGACCCCGGCGATATCGAGAAGGAAGGATTCTTCAGCGGGCACTACGCGGTGAATCCATACAATGGCGAGCGCGTACCGATCTGGATTGCCAACTTCGTGCTAATGGGCTACGGTACCGGCGCGATCATGGCCGTGCCGGCGCACGATGAGCGCGATTTCGAATTCTGTCGCAAGTATGGCATCGCGATACGCCCGGTGATTCGTCCGGTGGATGAAGCGCTCGGCGTCGAACCGGGGTTGGCGGCTCCGTTCACGGAGTACGGCATCGTCGAGAATTCCGGTGAGTGGTCTGGTCTCACGTCGGAAGAGGCGCGCAAGAAAATGGCGGTGTTCGCCGAGGAGCGCGGCTTCGGGAAAGGGGCGATCACGTATCGCCTTAAGGATTGGGGCATCTCGCGCCAGCGCTACTGGGGCACGCCGATCCCGGTGATCCACTGTCCGCAGGATGGCATCGTGCCGGTCCCTGAGGATCAACTGCCGGTGTTGCTGCCGGAGAACATCACAATCAGCGGGGAGGGACGGTCTCCGCTGGAGAACGATCCGGCGTTCGTAAACGTGACGTGTCCGAAGTGCGGCGGGGCGGCGAGGCGTGAGACAGACACGATGGATACGTTCATGGATTCCTCGTGGTATTTCTACCGCTATTGCGATCCGCGCAACGACAAGGCGCCGTTCGATTCGGCCAAGATTGCGTACTGGTTCGAGATCGATCAATACATAGGCGGCGTGGAGCACGCGATTTTACACCTGATTTACTCGCGTTTCTTCACGAAAGTGATGCGCGACATCGGGTTGATCGCCAACAGCGAACCGGCGCGGCGGCTGTTCACGCAAGGGATGGTGATCGCCGAGGGCGCCAAGATGTCGAAATCGAAGGGCAATGTGGTAGGCGCGGATTCGCTGGCTGAAAAATTCGGCGCCGATACGGCGCGCATGTTCGTGCTGTTCGCGGCGCCGCCGGAAAAGGAAGTCGACTGGCGCACGGAAGGCGCGGAGGGGATCTATCGCTTCCTGGGGCGCGTGTATCGCTTCGCGACGCGCAATGCGGGGGCGGCCGGAGTTGCGGTTGGCGAGAGCGATCGCAAAGTTCTGCGCAAGCTGCACCAGACATTGAAGAAGATCACCGGGGATTTTGAAACGCGGTGGCATTTCAACACTTGTATTGCATCGGTGATGGAGTTGGTCAACGATCTCTATGCCGAGGAGGCGCGCATCTCATCGGCGGCGATGGAAGAGGTTTTGGGGAACTTGGCGCTGATGCTTGCGCCGTTTGCGCCGTACGTGTCGCAGGAGATTTGGGAAGAGATCGGCAAGGAAGGCCCGGTGTTTCGCCAAAGCTGGCCGGCGTTCGATGCGGACCTCGCGAAGGAAGACGAGGCCGAGATCGTGGTGCAGGTGAATGGCAAGGTCCGCAGCCGCGTGTTCGCGCCGTTCGGAACAACGAAAGAAGCGATGGAGAAGCTTGCGATCGCGGATGAGAAGGTGCAGCCGTTTGTCGCGGGTAAGCGCGTCGTGAAAGTGATTGCGGTGCCGGATAAGTTGGTAAATATCGTAGTGCAATGAGGAGTCGGGGAGACGAAGCGCGGATGAGCATATTCTCATCGACGAAGGATGAGCCTGAAAACCGGCATCGAGGTAAGCGGGCGTAGGGCCTCCTTTCTGGTAAGTTTTGAATGGTTCGGGCGCGGAAGGTAACAGATCATGCGGTGTTCCTCTGCGAGAAGCTTTGAAAGAGCTTTCCCTTGACGCGCTGCATCTCCAAAGCGGCTTCGGTATCGGGTTGGCTCTAGGCAAAGCGATCCAATTCCGCTAGCGTGACCTGCGGCCGTAGGTGTTTTGCACACTGAGGCATTTCCCGAAATAACTCGAACGGTGTCGCCCATCGCAAACAGACGCGCCGACGCTTGCCGTTGGCCGCCATCAGGATATTGGGCGCCGCGCATGGCCGGTGGAAGTTCACCTAAGGGTTCAGGTGCTGCTGGTGGAATCGATCGACCGCCTCCGCGTGTTTCGCATCGATGTAACCGAATCCGATGTGTTTGCGGATCACCGCCCCACTTTTGGTCTCCACCAGACCGTTGTCGCCGCAGTGATGCGCACGCGACTGTCCCGCGACGCTTTCACGCCGCAGAATTTGCAAAGTCTGGCGCCACTTGTCGGATTCGTTCAGGTACATCGTGACCTGGATGGCTACGTTCATTTGCAATCCTTTTCCTTTATAAACTTCGAGCCACCACGGCTGCGAGCGCAACCGCGACAAAGCACACTACATTCGTAACCAGAAAAAATTATCACGGCCAAAGTTGCCCTTTCTCGAAGAGCGCGAACTTCTCAAGGGCGTAACTGGAGTACGTGGGATATGTGGCGCAAAATCCGAGCGCGATGAACATACGCCAGCGGACCGTTTGCAAAATAGACGCCAACCATCAGAGTGGTAGGAGTCATCAGCCCTCGCGGGCGGTTGTGGCGAACTCCGTCGCCGTTAATTTCAGTGTATAGCCTTTCGCCGGCGCATGGGCTAGTGGCCGCCAGCGTTTGGTACGCGATAGGAATTTGGATCGTGTGACAACGCCATGTTTCCTAGCGAGGCCGCGCGTAATCGAGTATGCGCTGAATGAGAGTCTCATAATCGATACCCGCCGCCGCAGCCGAGCGTGCGAAATCCTCACCCCGTTCCAGCGACGGGTTAGGATTCGCCTCAATGAACACCAACTCTCCGTCAGGCGTAAGCCGCAGATCCAACCTTCCCGTGCCTCTAATCTTCAACAACGTGTAGATCCTGCGGGCGAACTCGGGCAGCTTCTTTTCGATGGCGGTGGGTAACGCGGCTGCCGGGCCATTACGGATGTTCCACTTGGCGCGATAGGCGCCGTCCCATTTGGCGCGAAACGTCGCAAACCTGGGCTCCGACTCCGGTAAGTCGCCGAAAAACAGCTCGCTCGCAGGTAGGACGGACAACTTGTGATTCCCGAGAACGCTGACATAGAGTTCACGGCCCTCGACGTACTCTTCGATCATGACGTCGCACCCCAGCTTCTCGTGCAGAAAGCGGGTGCGCTCGATCGTCTCCTTCTCGTTCCGTCCGAACGACGCTTTCGCGATGCCGTCCGAAGACTCTTCGCCCAGAGGCTTGACAAAGGCTGGGTAGGTAAAGCGGCGTAGCGTACGCCGCGGCGCCCGCTTTCGCGACACAACGAAACGCGGCACCCTGATACGGTGGTAAAGCAAAATCGTTTTTGCGAGTTCCTTGTCCTTGCACAGCAGAAGCGCGTCCGGGCCCGCTCCTGTATACGGCACTCGCAGCAACTCGAGGAGCGCGGGAATGTTCGGCTCATTACATCGTTCATTGAAAAATGATTCGCACAGGTTGAACACCACATCGGGGCCACGGTCTTGCACCGTCTTTACGACTGCCAGAGCGTCGTCATATACGGCCAGCGTTTCCACCTGATGTCCGAGCTTCCTCAGCGCTCTGATAACATCCGCTTCAGTTGCCCTATCTTCCTCCTCGCGCAGTGCCCTGTTTGAGAACGTTTCATCAGGACCGACATGACGGGGAAGGTCGAATAAAACAAGGACCTTCATTAGTACGACCTCTTAAACCTCCCTGTATGCATATGGTTCGTCACGAGAGCCGCCAGATAGGCAGCAAGCTCAATGAGCAGTTTCGATTGGTCGCGCGGAGCAGACAGACTGAGTTCTTGGCATCGCGAGACCAGCCTCTTCACAAGTTCGCTACCGACATACTTACGCTGGCCCGTCCAGCGCGCGACGGCAGCAATGAGCACGTTTCGGAGCCGCCGCATGAGTTGAGCGGCGCTTTCGTCGCCACGCTCGCCCTTTTCGAAGATGGCGCGCAGGTCGGCGTCATATATGTCCGGGAAGTCCTCTGCATACAACTTACGTTTCGCGGCGTAATACTTCTCGAGCGTCCGCCGCGAACGTGATGCGTCCCATAGGCGGCGTCCGTTGACTACCACAGGGGAATGGGACCGGGCATGCTCCATCATGGCATCCACAGACTCGAGCTTCTTCAGGGCTTTCCAGCCACGATATTGCGAACGCCACTCCTCAGCGGGTAAAGTCAGCCAGACGGCGAACGTCTCAGCGAAATCTTCGTCGGGATGAGCCTGTGCATACCAGTTGGGCAGATGCTGGACAAAGCTTTTGCTGTACGGCCTTGGCCGGTATGTTTCAGGCTCGTATTCCACCTCCCGGTTGCCGAACATCTCTGCCCACGCTTCGGTGGATGAGAACTGATATGCGTGGTCGTAGGCATGTCCGCATTCGTGCCGGAGTATTTGCATGCACCACTCGCTTGTTCCGCCCTCCACTTCCAGCATCTGATGAAGCTCCAGCTGTTTGAGCCGCGGATGTGCGAGATAGAACGGGATGGCAATGACCGGCGATCCCTCGGGTGAAAACCACTCGTCGCCCAGGTAGCAATCCGGCCGTACCGGCAGCCCTCGCGCTTCGAGCTCATGATAGAGCTGTTGAACTCGCTCTTCCAGTTCGCTGCCATGTATGCGGACATGCAGTTCGCAGATGCGCATCTTCAGGAGGTCATTGTCCGGGAGATCTTCCCACGCAAACTGCATCTACAGGCATCCTACCGCGGATCGCCGCCCCAGACCCGCAATCGCTGGTCCAGGTGTTGCCTATTCCCCGCAATAGGAGAGAATAAAGCACGGGTATGGCGGACTCTATGAATTCGATTGGGACCCCGGTCAAGGCACAGACCAATTTCAGCAAACACGGGTTGGATTTTGAGCGAGCCGCGACAGTATTCCTCGATCCGTTCGCCGTGACTATCCCGGACGAGGAACACAGCGAAACTGAGATGCGATGGGTTACTCTTGGAAAAGACACCATCGGGTCATGACGCGCTGGTGGTCCATACTTTTAAATGGTTGGCGGATAACCGGGGCCGAGTCCGTTTGATTTCTGCACGAAGGCCGACAAGGGCGGAAATTCGCGACTACGAGGAACAAATATGAAACCTGAGTATGATTTCAGTAAAGGGGAACGCGGAAAGTTTTTCCGGCCCGACGCTGAGCTTCGCTTGCCGATCTATTTGAGCGCCGACGTCCAGGCTTATCTTGCAGAACGCGCCGCCAGAAAGGTATACCGCTCGGCGAGATGGTGAACACGCTGCTGAAACAGGAAATCCAGATGATCGAAACGGTAAGGTAAAGCCCGCATCGGTAGGCGAATCGATGGCTTTCTGCTTCGCCAATTGACAAGCGCTGGAACGGAGCCCGCCTCCTCAAGAGAAATATTTCGAAAGGGACCGAGATTTACTTAGTAACAGCGAGCCGCTCAACGTGATCGATCACCACCACGGTCACGGGGTAGCGGCCCTCTTCGAGCTTGAGTCCCAATCGCCCGAGGGAATCGAAGATCGTTGCGCCGGCCGCGTCTCCAATGACTGGAGGCCCTCCAACACCGCTCTCGGCGCGTCGGATGGGCAGCCAATCAAGGCGGAAATCGTATGCGCCGGTCAGGCCTGTGTGGTCGACCACCGGTTGATCGATATAGTAGGACGCCATTCCTGGAAGAGCGTTTGCCAACGCGGCCATGGTCATGTCGTGGCACCCACGATGGACCTGTCCGTCGTCGCTGGCGCGTGGTGTGCAACCCGTTGCTTTGCCGGGTGCGGCCTTATCCAGTTTCAGCCGCTTCCCTGCTCGCAGCGCGTAGGCGCGCATGACGCGGGGCGTGTGATGCGATGTAAGTCGAAAGTTTTGAGCGAGGATCGCTTGCAAGATCGACTGGACGGTGCCCGGAGAGGCGTTTGAATCAGCCTTCGCCACGATATCGAAACGATCTATATCGATCCAAGCGGGTCCGCCAACAATCAGTTCCTCCCCCAGGAGATCGATGAGTCGCTTCGGCAAACTATAATTCGCCACCAGCAGCATCTCGCGAAATGTGGAGTTTCGAACTTCAAGTCGGCCGCCTGGTCGTAAACCGATCGACCCATCCGCGCTGCCTGACCGGTTCAGGCGGACCTCGGAAGCTTCGAAATCCTGAGCAGATGCAAGCCCCGTGCACGCGAGAGCGAGACACCCGACGACGCGAAGTCCTGATACCGGCGATATCACGTCTTGGTGACGAGTCGACCGGCTAAAACGTGTAGTGCAATCGTCGGGAGGGAACTGATCTTGCCGCCGCAGTGACAACTCAATCTCACGTCTCCACGGCGGTTCTTACGGCTCCTTGCCTTCTTAACTGAAAGCGCATTGGAGCTACCCTCTCCCCGCTCCCACCCCACGTCCTCCCGCCACTCCCATCTCCTTCATCACCCTCCGCATCGCATCCAGCAGCGCATCGATATCGGGCGGCGACAGTCGCCCAATCGTCCCAATCCGAAAGCAAGCCTCCTGCGATAGCTTCCCCGGATAAATAATGAATCCGAGATCGCTCAGCCGCGTGTAAAGCTCTTCGAACCGAAACCGCGGTTCCTCCGGATACCGGAATGCCGTAATAATGTAGCTCTGATCCGCCGGCGCGAGATAAGCGCTCGAACCGAGTTCCGTCATTCCGCGCATCAGGGTCGCGTGATTCGCCCCGTAGCGCGCCGCGCGCCCGGCAACGCCGCCTTCCGCCTCCAGTTCAATCAGCGCCTGATGGAACGCGAGCAGCACATGCGTCGGCGGCGTGAAGCGAAACTGGCCGTCCGTCTCCAATCCGGCCCATTGCGCGTGTAGATCGAGACTCAGGGTGCGCGCTCGTCCCTTCGCTTCGAGCAGTCTGGCGCTGCGCGCCAGCACGAATCCGAAGCCCGGCACGCCTTCGACGCACTTATTGGCCGACGAGATCAGAAAGTCGACCTGCGCTCGCGCCAGATCCATCGGGATCCCGCCGAAACTGCTCATGGCGTCGACGATGTAAGACCGCGCCCGCGCGCTCCGACACCGCGCCGATCGCTTCAATGGGATTGAGAATGCCGGTAGTCGTTTCGCAATGAATCACCGCCACATGCGTCATCGCCGCCGTAGTCGAAGCCGCCCGGCAACTGCTTCGGGCGTAATCTTGCGGTCTCCGCGACGTCGAGCGTGACATCTAGCGATCCCATTCACGCGCGCCATCTGCGCGATGCGCCGTCCGTAAGCGCCGTTTACCAGCACCAATAGCCGGCCATCGCGCGGGATCGCCGAAGAGATCACGGACTCGATAGCGTAATGTTCCGCTGCCCTGCATCAAGACGCATTCGTAATCCGCGAGACGACGCGCCGCCGATGGCCAGTAGCCGCTCGCGGATTTCGCGCACCGTCCGCAGAAACTCGACGGTCCCGCGATCCGGCGTCGTGCAACATTGCGGCCTTCACCGCCGCGCTGGTGGTCAGCGGCCCAGGGGTGAACAGCAGCTTAGAATCCCAGTCACAACTTTTCGAAATAAATTTTTCTTCCATATTATCAATCGCTTATAGGAATTTTTGCAATCTGACGATCCACGATTTTCCGCCCTGGCCTGTTACTCTTCGGTCGAGGGTTGCCTCGCGCGTTTGTCGCGCCAGGCAGCCCTTTTTGTTTTGATCGCTCAAAAAAGGAGAAAACACTATGATGCTTCCACGCAACTTCGAAACCAACCGGGCCACCGCCCAATCGTTATCCACGGGTCCAACTTCCGATGCCGGAAAAAACATCGTTAGCCAAAATTCTCTCAAACACGGGCTCACGGCGCGCAAACACGCCTGTCTCCCCGGCGAAGAAGAGCCCTTCGAGCGCCATTGCCGTGAGATCCGCGAAGCCCTCGCCCCCGTCGGCGCCATCGAAGAGGCCCTCGCCCACGATATCGCCGGCGACCGCTGGCGGCTGACCCGCGCCCGCGCGATGGAAAACGCCCTGTTCGCAAAATTCGAACTCGATTCCAGCGCGCCCGACCGCGCCACTGCCCACGCCGAAGCCTGGATCGACGCCTCCAAGGGACTGCAGCGCATCGCTGGCTACGCGAGAGCCCTTCAGCGAGCCGTCGAACGGAACTCGGCTCGCCTCGAGGCCATGCAAACCGTTCGCAAAGCCGCCCGTGCCAGAGCGAGCAGGAGGCTGTCCAACTCACCCAATTGGCAGAATCCAAGAGCCAAACCTACGACCCCGCGCCCGATTTCCCTTCGACCGGAGCCGCCGGGGAGTTTGTTTACTCAGCGCCCGAAATCGCGCGTCTCATCAACCGCGCCAGCCGCCTGGATGAAGCGAAAACGCGCTCCGCCCAGGCAGCGGCGTAACCAAATCCGAGTTTTTTCTTTGCGACTTAGCGTCTTTACGAGCAAGATTTTCCCTCGTTCAAGCCGCGACAGATCTTTCGACAACCGAATATATTCCCCGAGACACCGGGGAAGCCGAAGTGGACTCGGGCAGGCGCCTTGCGCTCTGCCCGCGGCGAGAAGCCCGTACCCACTTACCCACATGGTTAAAGTTCTCCTCCATCGCCGTCGCCGAAATCGATCCCTGGTAATGAAGTGGTGGATCACCGCCAACGCATTCTAGGCCGCTGTGACACATTGGTCCCCCCAATTTAAGTCGCATCGACAATCCCTCTCCCCATGTGGGGCGGCCCTTCCGGGGCGCCGCCGGGCTTTCGCCCGGCGTCTCCCGCACGTAGTAATCTGCCCCGAGCCTCTAGAACTTCAGCCTCAAGCTAAACTGCACCTGCCGCGGCGTATTCGCCTGACTCAAAATGATCTTACCGAAGGTCGACGAAGTAATGCTCGTCGTAGGCCCGGAAAAAATCACCGTATTCAGCGCGTTAAACAGCTCCCCGCGAAACGTTAGATTGATCCTTCCCGAATCCGCGTATTCTTCTCGAACGACGAATCGATGTTATAAGACGTCGGATTATTCACGTCCGGCAAATACTTACTCACGTTGCCAAACTGATACTGCGGCGTCTGCACGAACGCCGCCGCATTGAAATAAGCGCAGTTATCGCAGATCTTCGGGCCGCCCGGCAACGCCGCCGAGACGCCCGTCGCGTCGGGCCGCTCTCCCGTGCCGCCGCCAAACGAGCTCGTGTTGTTGGGCGAGGAAACGGCCAGCGGGCGGCCCGCATCCGGCGTGTAGAAGGCGCCAATCGCCCAGCCCCCCAGCACCTTGGAAGCGATGCCGGATTCAGCATCTGCTTGCCCGGCCCGAACGGCAGTTCGTAGCGCACCGCAAGCCGCATCGCGAACGGCTGGTTCTGATCGGAAAGCGCGCGGTCGCAGCGAAACAGTAATTATCCTGGAACCCGCTTTGCGACCCAGCCACGCTGGTCTGTTCGCCCACATTGTCAATCGCCTTGCTCTTGGTGTATCCCATCACCACCTCGAGCCCCTGAGAGAACCGCTTTTCCACCGTCAATTGCCCAGCCTCATACGAGGAATGCCCCGCGCCGACATTGATGCCTTGACGTTTAAGAACTGGGGAAACGGGCGCAGTAACTGTCCGTATTGCACCGTCGCCGGGCTCAACGTGGAACTGGGATCGGTAATCACGCCATAGAACGGATTCGCAACGACACTGATGAGCTTCGATCCCAGCGCAAGATCGGAATCCGGAATCTGGTTGTATTGGATGGGCGTATACAGATGTACGCCGACATTGCCCACATATGCCGCGGTAACTACCAGGTTGAACGGCAAGCTGACGCTGAATATCGAACGACCAGTTAGCCTGATAAGGAATATCCTGCGTATGCAGCGGACCGGTGATGTTCTGGCCTAAATCGATCCCCAAGCCCGCGGCGTTCCCGTAAGCCGCGGGAAGTCCTTGCGGAAATGGATTGCTCAGATTGAACAGGGGCGTCACGCCGTTCGGTTGCGCGGTGATCGACGTAGATGAGCGCGTAGTTCCCAGCGCGTTCGGGAACTGCTGCCACGCCGCCGGCGGATGGTGGAAGATGCCGAACCCCGCGTGAATCACGGTCTTCGAATCGAGCGCATAAGCGACGCCCAGGCGCGGATCCAGATGCACGCCGCGTGGGATCTGCAACTGGTCGCTGGTCCCGTTCAGCCCCGGGATTCCCACGCCGCCCACGAGATTCGGAGAATCCGGGAACTTGTCCCGCCAGCGGATTGGTTGATTTCAAGTCGATATAATTCAACTGGTTCTGGTTCTCCACGTCGCCCGCTTCATAGTTGATGCGAAGTCCATAAGTAAGGGTAAGTTTCCGCGTGATGCGGGCGGTATCTTGCGCGAAGAAGCCGCCATAGAAGCGATGCGAATGTGTCGCGTTAACGTAGCCGCTGTTCACGCTGGCGGCGCCCAACAATAGATCGGCCACGCCGCTGCCGGAATCCGCGGCGGCGGAACTGGGATTCGAGCCGCCCGTAAAGTTCTGGCCGGCGCTGATGGCGAGTTGCTGCGGGTCGAAGAGCTGCACCGGATACTCGCGCAGATCGAATCCGAACTTGAAAGTGTGGATTCCCTTGATCCAGGAAAGATCGCCTGCATACTGGTACACGGACGACGCGTTGAATTCAATCGGATAGTTCGGGCCAAGGCCGCTGATGCGCGAGGCGGAAAGCTGCGGGTCCATCTGTCCGGTAAGGCCGGGCGCGATGTCGGCCGGAAAGCCCAGGTCCGCCGCCGTCAGTTGCGATGGCTCCGTCCGGTCCGATTCGCTGTGCGCCCACGAAAAGTGCTGATCGAAAACCAGCGAAGGAGAGATCGACCACGTATGGTGAACCGCCACGTTAAAGCCGGGAATCTGGTCGTTGGAATTCACCGCGGCCAGGTTGTTGCCGTAGTAATTGTTCTGCAGAATGTTATTCGAGAAGTAATCCATGTGCGCGTAGATTAACTGACGGTCCGAGATTCGCTGATCGAGACGCACGTCCGCGCGGTGATTCTTATCCTGGCCGGGCGCGTTCGAAAAGAAGTTATTGGTGTTGCTCTGGCCCACGCCCGCTTCGTTCGGCATCGGATATAAGTTCAGCAGCTTGGCGCCGATGGAGTTGATCTCGTTCGATGGAACGATATTGCCTGGGAACGCCGTGCGGATATAGCGGGTGGTTCCGGCGGGCGCGGATGGGTCGAGCTTAGTCGTGCTCGGATCGTAGATCACAATCAGGTTTCCATTGGAGTCTTTGGTCTGCGAGAAGTTACCGGCGCGCTCCAGAGCCGTAGGCACGGTTCCCGTGAACGACCCCGCCGAAGAATCGATCAGCCCGTCGTAAGAAACGAAGAAGAACGTCTTGTCGCGGCCATTGTAAAGCTTCGGAATTCGAATCGGACCGCCGAGAGTGCCGCCAAACTGGTTGCGCCGGAAAGTGCCGATGGGCTGCCCCGCTTTGTCGGCGTTGAATCCGTTCGCGTCCAGGTCGCTATTGCGCAAATACTCGAAAAGCGAGCCGTGATACTGGTTGCTGCCCGATTTCAGCGCATAGGTCACGTCGCCGCCGCTGGTATGTCCGAACTCCGGAGCGTACGCGCTGGTGTAAACCCGGTACTCCTGCACGGCTTCGGTCCCTGGAATTCCAGCCGCCTGGTTGTAATACGACGTTGTGTCGGTAGCGCCGTCGATGGCGAGATCCGTCGTCGCGCCCTTGGCGCCGTTGATGCGCCATGTATTGGTGCGGCTCTCACTCGTGATGTTCTGTCCCGAAAGCCCATCGTCGCCCTTCGTCACGGCGGGACTGAGGTTGATCAGTTGCAGCGGATTCCGCACGTTCAGTGGAATGTTCGCGACAAAGGCAGGGTCGATCACGATACTGCGGTCGGGCCGGTCCGTCGTAAGTTCCGGCGGCGTGTCGGATACCGTCACCGTCTCATGCACCGATGCCGGCTTCAACTCGATGGCGATCACCTTGGATTCGCCCAATTCGAGGACCAGCCCGGTGATTCGCGTCGGCGCGAATCCCTCCAAAGATGCGGAGATTTCATAGCGTCCAGGCGGCACTGGCGGCAGGAGAAAAGCTCCGTCTTCGGTGCTTGCGGTGCGGAACTGGCCGTCCGTATCTATATTGCGCAAAGTGACTTGCGCCTCTTTGACGGCGGAATGGCGCGAATCGAGCACCTGTCCGCTGACGCGGGCGCTTTGCGCATTCGCGCCGATGGCCGCGGCAAGACACACTACGAGCGTGGCAAGTATTCTTCGCATAAATTGCTCCGTATTAGATTAGGAAATTACGGTTTCTCGCCGGCGGAAATCCGGCGCTCAATGTCGGTGAGTAACTCGGTGCAATCCGCCAGCGAGGGCGCGGTGAAATGCGCTCCGGCATCCATTAGGCGGCGGGCTGCATTCTGCTTGTGCGTGGCGCGCTCCTCTGGAGCAAGCGCTTCCCATTCCTCGAGCGAAAGGCCGACTTCATTGCCGGTAGCCGTCAACGCGATCGTCCACATTCCGGCATTCAGCCCTTCCGAGATATCCGCCGGCGTATCGCCGATCTTGACGCAGCGCCACAGCGGATACACTCCCAGTAAGATGGCGTTGCGGTAACACATGAAAGGTTTTGGGCGCCCGCCGCCCACTTCGTCGGGGGTAACGCTCGCGTCGGGAGCATAACCTAGCTTGGCCGCCGGCGGGATAACCACATCGAGTAACGCGCGCGTGTAACCTGTAGTGGAACCGATGCGTAATCCGGCCGATCTCCACGCATCCACCGTTTCTGGAACACCCGGAATCGGTGCGCTGTACTCGGCCAGAACCTCCGCCTGCTTGGGAATGAAATCCTCGAAGATCCGTTCGACGTCGCGTTCCGTGGGCGCTTGCCCATGACGGGCCGTCCATTCTGTGCGCACGCGCTCGCCCGCGCAGATGGAGCGGATCTGATCTTTTTTCAACGTGCCCATGTGTGCGCGGGCCTCGGCGGCGAGTATCGGCACGCCGGCCTCTTCGAACGCGCGCTGCAGGGCGCCAACTGGAGCCCGGCTGCCGAAATCGACCGTAGTACCGGCCCAATCGAGAATTAATGCTTTGATACAGGTGAATGTCACGTCTCTTTTTCTTCCAATCCTTTGTTCCACCGCAAGGTCAATAACCCTCCCGCCGCCGCCGCGCACAGCAGGAAAAATGTAAAGAGTTGGTCCCAGCCGAAGCGGGTCACAATCATCGCCACCACATATGCCGAAATGAGTTGCCCAAGCGAGCCGATGCCGTTGACAATTCCCGCCGCCCGCGCGGCGTGACGCGGCCCAACCGCATCCACACTCGCCGGTCCCGACATCAGCAGGTCGGGCCCGTAGATCAGAATACCCAACAACGAGATGCTGCAAGCCATCGCTACCGGACCCAACCGTCCGATCACTGGGTGCATCAACAGCGCCGCAGCCAGCAGGAACAGCATGGTGGCCCCAACCGGATAACGTCTGCCGTTCAACAGGCGGTCCGAAACATAGCCCGCGATGAGCGCTCCCGAGAAGCCAACCAGCTCGAAGAGCGACGAGGTGTAACCGGCTTGTGACTCGCTATACTGCATCCTCTGTACCAGATAGAGTGGCAGCCAGAAGAGCAGGGAATAGCGCGTGATCTTGAGAAAGAAATACATTCCGGCAAGAATCCAGACCTCGGGCGTTCGCGCGCGCCTGACCGACCAGTCCCCGCTGCTTTTATGTCGCCCGATTCGGCGCGCTAATTGCGGGTAGAGATGCCTCCGCCGGCGTGTCGCGGGTGCGAATCGCGAACCAGAGCGCCGCCCCCGCGAGCACGATCGCGGGAAACAGGAATCCGCGCCGCCACCCCATCGAGGGCAGCAGGAACACCTGAGTAGCGGCGAAGGTGGCGAAGACCGTCGCCAAGAATCCCCCCAGCACATAGGAGGTTCCCCACCATGCCATAACCGTTCCACGCTCTTTACGCGCGAACCATCCGCCCATAACTTTGAGGCAAGACGTCCATCCGCAGCCTTGTCCCAATCCGTTGCCGATCTGCAGTAGCAGAATCGCCTGATAGCTCGAAGTCATAGCCATGGCGAGGGTACAGGCGGCCGAGAGGAATCCGCCGAAGCTACCCACGACCCGCCCGCCGAGGCGGTCGCCCAGCGCTCCCGAAATGAATTGTCCAGCGGCGTACGCCAAGCTGAAGACGAACACCGCGTGCGCCAAGTCGAAATTGTTGTAGTGGCTGGTGCGCGCCATCATCGGCATGACAACGCTGAAGTTCTTGCGGCAGAAATAATAGGCGGCGTAGAGTACCCATGCCGCCAGGAAGATGCGAAACCGCCAGTACGACCAGCGGGAGCGTTCGCCGCGTTCAATTTCGCTCGAGCCAGCGTGGATAGTTGCCGCCAATTCCATTGGTGAAACTGAAAGTTAGCCCTCTGCGTGCCGCCTGGCTACGTTCTGAACGGTTAAGCTTTTAGCAACTTGTGCTACTTAAGAAGTTAGCGGCGCTGCCGGAAAACGCTGTAACACAGTTGAAACGGCATAGTTACCGAGATTTTGCTGGTGACCGGCGGTGCATGGCGCTACTCTGGCTGAAACAGCGATTCAGCCGATGGATGCAATTCTCTCCGCCGCTTCCAAACCACCGCTTCTGCGCGCGGGAATCCAGCCTGCGATCGCGGCTGGTGAGAACGATCATCAGGCCTCGGTGGAACTGGAGTTGATCGGTATTCTCGAGGGACCCTCCTTTCGCGGGAGTTCGCGTAGCGCGGCGTTCCTGCGCTTCGTGGTGGAAGAGACGCTGGCTGGCCGGCAGGAGATGCTCAAGGAACGGACCATTGGCGCGGTGGTCTTAGGCAAGGCCCCGGGCTACGACACAGGAGCCGATTCAGGCGTGCGTGTGCGCGCCAACGAAGTGCGCAAACGGCTGGCATCTCATTACGATGCGTCGCCGGCCAAAGCGGGCATTCGCGTCGAGTTGCCCCCGGGAACCTATGTGCCGCGTTTCGTTCCCGTTATGCCTGCCATACCGCAGGTCACAGTGACACGAACCGTGAAGCCCGGGCCGCCGCCGATGCAGCTATGGCAACTGGCCGCGCCTTGCCTGTTCGCCGTATTTCTGGCGCTAATCGCCATTCGCGGCGATGTGGAATCGAACGATTCCTTTTCGCGGTTCTGGAGCCATGCCCTGGCGGGACGAACCGCGATTTCGATTGTAGTGGATGCCGATGGCGCCGGCATTTCGCCGGCGTTGGCGGACGCGGCCATGCCGTTCGAGGCATTGGCCGCCGTTTTTCAGGCGCCGGTTCACATCGTCGCTGCCAGGAGTTCGCCCGCGCCGGGCTCGTGTGTGATTCGCATGTCGATGCTGCAGAAGCCCACCGAGACGCCTCTGCTTCGCATTAATGGCGCGGCTGTATTTCGTGGTGAGGAAGGCGCGGCTCTGTGGCTGTGGGCGGATAGTGCGGAGAAACTGCGCTCCGCCGCTCAAACGCTGGCCTCGCGCTCGGAGTTTCCTGAGATTCAATAGAGGATAGAAGCTATAATCAGGCTTCCATCCCTATGATTCCCCGAATCCACATCGCCGAGGCGGGCCGCCACGTGGGCGAGACCGTCGAGATCGCCGGCTGGCTCTATAACTGCGCCGGTCAGGCAAGATCGCCTTCCCGATTTTGCGCGATGGGTACGGCACGATGCAGTGCGTGGCCGTCAAGAGCCCATCTGCCGGAAGAGCTGTTCGAAACCATCAAGAATCTCACACAGGAATCGTCCATCATCGTGACCGGCAAAATCGCGCCGAAGAGGCTCGCGCCGCGGGCGGTTACGAAATGGATCTCGAGAATCTGCAAGTGATCCAGCGCGTGCCGGAATCGGACCCTTATCCGATCACACCCAAAGAACACGGCATCGATTTCCTGATGGACCATCGCCACCTGTGGCTGCGCAGCGCGCGCCAGCATGCGATTCTGCGCGTGCGCCACGAGGTGATCAAGGCCGTGCGCGATTATTTCGATTCGCACGGCTTCACGCTCGTCGATACGCCCATCTTCACGCCGGCCGCGTGCGAGGGCACGACGACGCTGTTCGAAGTGGATTACTTCGAAGATGAGAAGGCCTACCTGACGCAATCGGGCCAGCTCTATAACGAAGCGACGGCGATGGCGTTCGGCAAGATGTACTGCTTCGGGCCGACGTTCCGCGCGGAGAAATCTAAGACGCGGCGCCATCTCACCGAGTTCTGGATGGTGGAGCCGGAGATGGCTTATGCCACGCTGGAAGACGTTAAGCGCGTAGCGGAAGAGATGGTCGTTTTCATCGTCGGCCGCGTGCTGGAAAACCGGCGCGAGGAGCTGAAGCGGCTGGAGCGCGACGTCACCAAGCTGGAAGCCGTCCAGGCGCCATTCCCGCGCATGACCTACGACGAAGCGGTCAAGATTCTGCAGGCGAAGGGCAGCGAAATCCAATGGGGCGGCGATTTCGGCGGCACCGACGAAACGCTGCTCACCGAAGACCAGACGCGTCCAATCATGGTGGAGCAGTTTCCCACCGCGTTCAAGGCCTTCTACTTTCAACCTGACCCGAGCGCCCGGAAGTAGTGCTTGGCGTGGACGTTCTGGCGCCAGAGGGCTACGGCGAAATTATCGGCGGTGGCCAGCGCATTCACGATCCCGAGCTGCTGCTCAAGCGCATCGAGGAACACATCTGCCGCGAGAAGCGTTCGAGTGGTACATCGATCTGCGCAAGTACGGAACTGTGCCCCACGGCGGTTTCGGCATGGGAATCGAGCGCTGCGTGGCGTGGGTTTGCGGTCTGGAACACATTCGGGAAACGATCGCATTCCCAAGAATGCTGTATCGGCTGCGGCCATAGAGCCCCTGACGCAACTGATCGCGGCACAGAAGTCCGTACCGACGGAGCGCTACTTCCGTAGTCTGGACTGCCGGCTAGGCTAACCGCGAGAACTTCGTACTGTTCAGCCTTTGGCGATTGCCTTTTTACACCCTTTTACGCCCTTTAGATTAGTCCGTGAGCGTAGTAAGAGTTATTTTGCGCTTAAGGGTAATAGGGAGGCATTTCAGATAACAATGGAAATTTTACGAACAGTTAAGTTTCAAGCATCGGCTCGGCGCCGAGCGACCGTCGGCTGCGGAGGCGGAGCCCTGCGCTCGGTTTGCCGCCGCCTTCTTCTCGGCGTGGCGGCCCTTCTCATTTACGCGGGGCACTCGGAAGCGCAGAGTATCTTGAACACCAATCTGATTGTGAATGGGAACGCGGAGGCAGGTCCGGCCGGGACCGGAGTGGTTACGCCGGTGGCCAGCATACCGGGCTGGACCGTTCAATCGGGCAAACCCACAGTGCTCCCTTACAACTTCACGAGCACCGCGCCGCAACAGCCTACTAATGGTTACCCGCAACTTACTCAGCCTGCGCCACCTGATCACGGATTTCAGTATTTCGCCGCCGCCTTTAACCAGGCGTCCGCCGTGCTGTCTCAAGTGATCAACGTGTCCGCGGCGTCCTCTTTGATCAATGCGGGCAACGCGGAATTCATCGCATCGGCATACTTGGGCAGCGCGGGTGGCGTATCCGCCGGATCTCAAATGGCCGTCGCCTTTCAAAATGCAAGCGGGCAGACCTTCAGCACGGCGACTGTGGGTCCGGTTTTTCATTCCTTCCCTTCCGCCGGCATGTTTTTTCAGCAGCAGATCGGACTCGTCCCGGTGGGTACCGTACAGGTCACAGTCAGTTTGACTATGGGGGATGGAAATTACGATACCACTCTCGCCGATAGCTTATCGCTGATGCTGACGCAAGCCGGGTCGTCGCCCGCGCTAGGCAAGAACCTGATCGTGAATCCGGGCGCGGAAATCGGGCCCAACGCCCGGCCCCCCGCCGATACGCTCTATGTTCCCGGATGGTCGACCACGCTGGTACCCGCATCAGTGTGTCCGTACGGCGGAACCGGTTTTATCTCAACGCAAGCTCCTGGGCCGGCGGATCGCGGGATAAACCTTTTCTGCGGACTGGCCTTGGGCAACATGGGCGACGAGATCTATCAGGATATCGACGTTTCCGCGGCGTCTGCCGCTATCGACTCGGGGCAAGTGACGTATGTGGTTTCGGGCTGGCTTGGAGATGGGCCGACAGGAGGGGCGTCTCCCAGTATGACCTATCTTTTTTACGATTGGTCCGGGAATCAGCTTGCCCCTACCGCCCAACTATCGGCTGGGACAATCAGCGGTGGTGGCCTTACCGAGACCGAACACTCCGGCACACTGCCATCGGGCACTCGCCGCGTCCGGGTCGCTCTGACTTTTCCATCATCGGATTCCTTAGCGGATGACATCGGCTTTGCGCTATCCGCGCCAGGCGCGCCGCCCGTTTTCACGCCCGGTGGAATCGTCAGCGCTTCGGCGTTTGGAGGATTTACCAGCGTCGCGCCGGGGTCATGGGTTGAGATCTATGGCGACAATCTTTTTGCCGGGTCGCCGCAACAGTGGGCGCTTTCGCAATTCAACAACGGCGTTGCGCCGACGTCTGTGGGCGGCGTGAGCGTATCCGTTGGTGGGACGCCAGCCTTCATTGACTTCGTTAGCGCCAATCAGGTAAACGCGCTGGTGCCTTCTAACGCGCCTCTTGGAGCGACGTCTATCACGTTGACGAACGCGAATGGATCAAGCGACAGCTATCCGATTTACGTAAACGCTACACAACCCGGCGTCCTTGCCCCTTCAACGTTTGCAATTAGCGGTAAGCAATATATTGGGGCGGTATTCTCCGACGGGCAGACCTTTGCGCTGCCAACGAACGCTATTCCGGGCGTTCCCTCTCGGCCCGCGCAACCGGGCGACACGCTGACGATCTATGGCGTCGGGTTCGGCCCGGTGACGGGCGGCTTCACTGCTGGGACCATCGTTACGGCTGCGAATTCGGTGATGAGTCCGGTGCAGTTCTTCTTTGGCAATACGCAAGTGACGCCCAGCTACTCGGGGCTAGCGCCGTCATTCACCGGTCTTTATCAGTTCAACGTGACGGTGCCCGCCGGATTGGCCGCAAACAACGCGGAGCCGATTTCGTTTTCGCTCGGCGGCGTGAAGAGCACGCAGACGCTCTACATCGCGATCCAGTAGGCGGGCAAATTCAGCGCGATCGGCGAACTTTGTCCACCTCGACACCCATAGGCCGAGTGAGAGATGGGATAATGCGCGGTGTCTTATGCCTCGCTCCCACATCAGCATCATCGGTGCGCCGCTCGATCTCGGCCAGGGGCGGCGCGGGGTCGATATGGGTCCCTCGGCCATGCGTGTCGCCAATCTCAACGCGCGGGTGGCATCGCTGGGATATGAGGTAGCCGACCTCGGTAACGTGCCGGTCGATCAGGCTGAAGCAGCGCCGGAAGGGCATCCGCACGCGAAGTATCTTCCGCAGATTGCGGCAACTTGCGCGCGCATCGGACAGCAGGTTTCGGAGGCGCTGGCAAAGGGCAGCACTCCGCTGGTGTTGGGCGGAGATCATTCCGTTGCGGTCGGATCTGTCGGCGGGGTTTCGAGCTATTTCCGAGCGCGGGGCGAAAGGGTCGGGCTGATCTGGCTCGACGCGCACGCCGATATGAATACGCCCGAGAGCAGTCCCAGCGGCAACGTGCACGGAATGCCGCTTGCGTGCATCGTGGGCATCGGTCCTACGGAGTTGACCGAGATGTTCGGATACAAGCCGAAGGTTGCGGCCGAGAATACGCGTAATCGTCGGCTTGCGCGACGTGGACCAATTGGAAAAGCCGCACGTGCGCGAATCCGGCGTCCGCGCGTTCACGATGCGTGACATCGATGAGCGCGGCTTGCGCGCCGTGATGGACGAAGCCATCCGGACGGCGTGCACCGGGACGGCGGGATTTCACCTCTCACTCGATATGGATTTCGTCGATCCTAAAGACGCCCCCGGGGTCGGTACGCCGGTGCGCGGCGGTGCGACTTATCGCGAAGCGCATCTGGCGATGGAAATGATCTGCGATTCCGGCGCATGCTCTCGATGGAAGTGGTGGAGGTGAATCCCGTAATCGACGAGGTGAATCGCACCGCCGATCTGGCAGTCGAGCTAGTCATGTCCGGATTGGGTAAACGAATCCTATGAAATTTCGAGTAGCCGTGATCTACGGCGGCCGCAGCGGCGAGCACGAGATTTCCGTGCGCTCCGCGAAATCCATCATGCAGGGGATGGACCCCGCGCGATACGAGCAGATCGAGTACTTCATCGACAACAATGGCAAGTGGAGTCCGAGGCCGATTCTGCCCGAGCCTGGCGCGCATCCCAATATCGACGTCGTCATTTCCCGTCCTGCACGGCACCTTCGGCGAAGACGGTACGGTTCAGGGGCTGCTCGAACTGGCCGACTTGCCGTACGTGGGCGCGGGCGTGCTTGGCTCGGCGGTGTCGATGGATAAGGAAATGATGAAGCGTGTCTGCCGGGAACGGAGTCTGCCGGTTGTCGAATACGTGACACTACCGCGCGATTGCGCGACTGCGGTCGAAGCATGCAGCGAACTGCCATTTCCCTTGTTCGTCAAGCCGGCGAACCTGGGATCGTCGGTAGGCATTTCGAAGGCGCACAATGCGCAGGAGCTGGAGGCCGCGTTTGCACTGGCCGCGCAGTTCGACCGCAAGATCATCGTCGAGCGCGGCATCGAGGGCCGCGAGCTCGAATGCGCGGTGCTGGGCAACGAAGCTCCGATGGCTTCCCTGCCGTGCGAGATTCTGCCCTCGCGCGAATTCTACGATTACGAGGACAAGTATCTGCTGGATCGCGCGGAGCACTGAGCTTCCCGCCGATCTTACCGCCGGAGAAGACGGACGAGTTGCGGCGCCTGGCGGTGGAATGTTACCGCGCGGTGGAGTGCGAGGGCATGGCCGCGTCGATTTTCTGCTGGAGGCCGCGACGGACAAGCTGTACATCAACGAGATCAACACCATCCCCGGGTTCACCTCGATCAGCATGTATCCCAAGATGTGGGAGCACAGCGGCATCCGATTTTCGGCGCTGCTGGACCAGTTGATTGAGCTGGCGCTGGACCGTCACAAGCGCAAGAAGGCCACGCGATTCACGCGATAAGATATAGGCAAGCGGTATGGCTAGTCTGCCCAACACGAAACTCGTCACTTACGAAGAGTGGCTGGACGTGGGTAGCCATTACTGCTCCGCGCCCCGTCTCGCCGTGGAAGTGCTTTCACAAGGCGTCCTGAAACCCACGCGCTTCCCGACGTCCAAATCGATATCGCTTCCATCTGGCCCGATTGATGCGCCGTCCTTCGCTAGCGCTCCTCTTCTTCGCGGCGACGCTTCGCGCCGCGGACGATCTCGACGCACGCATAAAAAGCGTGATCGACGCCTACGCGCTGATCGAGGACAACGCGGCCGACCCGGTCGCCTCCGAAAAGGCCTTTTACCAGGGCGCCATCCCGGGCCTGCTGCGCACGCTCGATCCGCATTCCGTCTTCTTCGACCCCGGCCAGTTCGAGCAGGTCAAGAAGCATGGAACCTCCACGCAGAAAGGCTTCGGCAGCGTCGTTTCGCTGCTGCCGGGACGCGTCATCGTTCTGCAGACCCTGCCCGGGACGCCTTCGCCGAAAGCCGGACTTGCGCCGGGCGACGATATCGTCGCCGTCAATGGTTACATCATCGGCCGGCTCGAAATGGATCAGATCGCGCGAACTGCTTTCGCAATCGCGCCAGCAGCCGGCGCAGCTCGACGTGCGCCGGCCGGGCAGCTGCCGCATCATGCATTTCGTGCTGACGCCGGAAGAGATGCAGGCGCCGAGCGTGGAGCGCGCCTTCATGCTGCGCGCTGGCGTCGGGCTACATCCGCGTGGCGAGCTTCGACGAAAAGACCGGCGAGCAGATCAAGGAGGCCATCGAGAAACTGGGCGGCGACAAGCTGCAAGGGCCTGGTGCTCGATCTGCGCAACAATCCCGGCGGGCTGGTGACTGCGGCGCTGCAAACCGCCGCGCTGTTCCTGAAGCCCGGCCAGAAGATCTTTTCCGTGCGCGGGCGCGGCAGTCCCGGAGAAGGCGGGAACAGTGTCCGCCGAACGCCACGCCCTATACGTTCACAATGGCGGTGCTGGTCAACGGAAAAGCGCCAGCGCGTCGGAGATCGTCACCGGCGCGCTGCAGGATCACGACCGCGCCACCATCATGGGCGAGCCGAGTTATGGCAAGGGTCTGGTGCAGAGCGTCTTTCCGCTATCCCAGGGTACCGGCCTCGCGCTGACCACGCGCTCTATTACACGCCCAGCGGCCGCTCGATTCAGAAGCCGCTCGATACGGCAGTATGCGCTGGGCGCCACCACCTCCCATCCCAACACTCAGTCGGAATTTCACACCGATAAAGGCCGCGCGGTGACAGGCGGCGGCGGTATTCAGCCCGACTTCGTCGTCCTCCCGCCGCCCATGGACCGGCTGCGCACGGTGCTCGACGGCCAGCGGGGCCTTCACCACCTTCGCCACCGAGTTCCTGCAGACCAACAAGGTCGCCGAAGAATTTCGAGGTGACGCCGCAGTTGCTCGATGAGTTCCACGTCTTTCTGGCCGCGCGCAACATTCAGCCCGGAATCGGCGATTGGATCGCAGCGCAGCGAATTCATCATCAACCGGTTAAAGACGGAGATCTTCAACCAGGCGTTCGGCGTTGAGAAGGGCGACGAAGTGGAAGCGCAGCGCGATCCGGTGATTCAAAAAGCGCTCGAAACGATCGCCCGGCAGTAAAACTTACTCCTCGGCATCCGTGGTTCGCACACGTTTATCAATTGGTTCAAGAGGCGCGATCTCCACGCCCAGCGGGGCCGTCTTTAAATCCGCGAATTTGCGCGCGGTCACCATCACGCGCGATTCGAGCGAGCCGACCGCGCTGTTGTAAGCATCCACCGCACGCTCCAGGCTGCGGCCGACGCGGTTCCAATGGTCGCCCATGTCCGAAAGGCGCTTATAAAGGTCTTTGCCGAGCGCGCTGATTTCGGCGGCGTTCTCCGCAATTTTTTCCTGCCGCCAGCCATACGCAACCGCGCGCAGCAGAGCAATCAACGTGGTTGGCGTCGCCAGAATGATGTTCTGCGCCGCGCCCGCTTCAATCAGCGACGGGTCGCTTTCGAGCGCAGCGCTGAAGAAACACTCGCCGGGCAGGAATAGGACGGCGAACTCCGGCGCGTGGTCGAACTGCTCCCAGTACGATTTCCTGCCGAGCGATGCCATGTGTGTGCGCACTTGCCGCGCGTGATCGGCCATTGCGGCTCGGCGCTTCGCTTCGTCGGGGGCTTCGAGCGCGCGCAGGTATCCCTCGAGGGGCGTCTTGGCATCCACCACGATGGTCTTGCCGGCGGGTAAGCGCACAAGCACGTCGGGCCGGATGCGCGAATCCTCGGTAACGGTGGTGGTCTGCGAGGTAAAGTCGCAGTGTTCCAGCATTCCCGCCATCTCCACGACGCGGCGGAGTTGGATTTCGCCCCAATTGCCGCGCACGTGAGGAGTGCGCAAAGCGGTCACCAGACGGCCGGTTTCGGTGCGAAGATGCACCTGCGTTTCGAGCAAGCTGCGCACCTGCTCGTGCAGCGCGGCATAGGCCCCGGCGCGAGATTTCTCCAACTCCTGGATTTTGGCATCCACCTTTTCGAGGGATGCCTGCACCGGCGCTACCACGCTCGCCAGGGCTTGCGTGTTCTTCGCAGCGGCGTCGGCCGAAAGCTCACGCAGGGAGGCTTCCGATTCCCTTTTACGGGATCGCAATACGAACCACGCAAGGGCAAACCCGGCGATGAAGCAAAGGACTGGAAGAATGCCCTCCATTTACAACAGCACGGTATCGATGCGTTGCTCCCCATCCGCGCCCGCGGCGGCGGCGCTAACCAGTGTTTCAGCGGGCGTGAGGAACTGGACCAACTCGCGCTCCGAACTATTGAAAAGCGAATCGACCAACTCGCGGATGGCGGCGCGGCGCATAGCGTCGCGCGAGGCTTCGGGGCGGTAGACGAACGCCCTGCCCGATTTGTTGCGGGAAAGCTTGCCCTTGCGAACCAGACGGTCGAGCACCGTCATGATAGTGGTGTACGCAAGCGGACGGGTACGCACTACAATCTCTTGAACGTCTCGAACGCTTCCTTCCCCTAAGGTCCATAGGGCGTTGAGACACAGTAACTCGAGCGGTGGCGGGACATCGCGCGCAGTTCTTGGCATTAGTTCTCTCGTTCCAGTGCAGGCTTTAAGGCCTGTCTTAGCTTGTCGGCGAATGGCGATTCAGGCTTGGGAGCGAAGAGCGGATGCTGCTCCGGTTGCCGCGGAGGGGCCTGCGCCGCGGCGCCATCGGACGGCGCGGCGTGATTCCGCGGCTCGGGCGCCGCGGGAACTGACGTAACAAATTCGGGCTCTTCGGAAACCGGCTTCGCCGGCTCCGTACTTGCTGGTTCCGTGCTAGCGGGCGCGGGAGAATCCTCGGCCCAATAGCGGTCCATTTTCAAGACTGTGCGCTCGAGCGAAGCGCTGTAACCGGTGAAGCATCCATCGAGCTGCCGATCGTTCTGAATGAGCGCGCGCATGCACTCCATCTTCGAATCGAGATCGTCCAGATAGTGCAGCAGAAGCGCTTCTGGGAATTGCGGAACTTTGGGAGAGCCGAACTCCAGGTGACCGTGATGGCTGAGGACCATATGCTCTACGAGCGTGCGCAGGCGCGGCGGGAAATCGGGAAGGGTGCGCAGCTTTTCCGCCACCATGCGCATGGCGATTGCGATGTGGCCGATCAGTTGACCCTCGTTCGAATAGGAAAAACCGCGTTCGTAGTTCAGCTCGTAGATCTTGCCTATGTCGTGGAGCACCACGCCGGTAAGCAGCAAATCGCGGTCGACGCTCGGATAATGCGGCGCAACCAGCTTGGCGAGAGCGCAGAGCGAGAGCACGTGTTCGATCAAGCCGCCGAGAAAGGCGTGATGAATGTGCTTGGCGGCGGGGGCGCGCCGGTAGCGGACGGCAATGTCAGGGTCGGCCAGCATGGCCTCGAGCAGGGCCTTCAAATGCGGATTGGAGAAGCCGGCAACGATGGCGCGCAGCTCCATCCACATCCCCTCGGGATCCCGCTTGGAGGAGGGGAAGTAATCGGCGAACTCGATCTCGCTATCGTCCATGCGGCGCACTTTATGGATGGTCAATTGCGGCCGGTTATGGAAGATCTGAATGAGGCCCTTGACCTTGACGAAATCGTCGCGGTCGAACGCTTCCAGCGAGTCGGAGACGTTATCCCACATCTTGGCGTCGAGCTCGCCCGTACGGTCGGCCAGCAGCAACGAGAGATACAACTCGCCGCTCTTCTTCTGGCGGATCTCTTTCGAATGGACCAGAAAGCTGGTCGTAATGACGCGGTTGGGCTCCAGCTCGCTTACGAAGGGCGATTTCATTGTTTGATGGGCTGCGGCGGCGCTTTCGGTTTTTCGGGCTTCGGCGGTTTCGCAGTTGCCTGCTCCGTGCCATGCGGAATCACGCCCAAGATCTTGCGCGGTTTGCTGACGACGCCGGGTTCCGAAGCAGCCGGAGCCGAGGCGGCGGTTGCAGGCGCAGCCGGAGTGCCCGCGGCGGGGGCTGGCGTGGCTGTATTCGCGGTTCCAGTCGAAGCCGCCGGCGTGGATTCAGCCGCGGTAGCCGTCTCGACCGGCACTGCGGAGCCGGAGGTCTCTTTCGTGCCTGGGGCTACGCTGCCGTGAGGAATAATGCCGAGAAACTTCGGACGGTGGCGATGCGCGGCAACCTCTTCCTTGGTGGTGGTTTCCGGCTTCAAGCCGACGACTTCGTGCCACCGCGTGTCCTTACCGGGCGCGGCGCCGCTATCGACGTAGCCATCCTTGATTTCGAGAAAGGCTTGCTGGCGAAGCTTGGTGAGATATTCGCGTACTTTAGGCTCCATCTTCGGCCTGGCAAGGATGGACTGAATCTCGTCCTTGGCTTCGTCGAACGATTCCTGTCCCGCTTCGTACCGATCGTCAATACGCAGGATCACGAATCCGTAACCGGGGACGTTGATGGGGTCAAGCACGGTTCCCTTGCTTGCTCCAAAGATTTTCGATTCGATCTCGGGACGGCTGATGCCGCGTTGCCGGGGAGGCAACTGTCCGCCTTCGCGAGCGGTTTCCGCATCATCGGAATTCGCCCGCGCCAATTCGCTGAACTTCTCACCCTTGCGCGCGCGCGCCGCCAGATCTTGCGCTTTCTTTTCCGCCTGGGCGACCTGCTCGGGTGTTTTGCCCTCGGTCAAGATCACAATTTGGCTCAGAAATACTTCGTCCTTGCGCGTGAAATCGCCCTTGTGCTGATCGTAATACTTCTGCATTTCGGGCTCGGGCACGCTGATATGCGATTGAATTTCGGAACCGATCAAGCGCTGAGTGAGGTAGCCATCGGTGAGCTGCTGTTTATAATCCTCAAAGGGCACGCCGGTCTGTTCGCGGATCCAATCGTGGAACTTGTCGGGATCGGCGAAGCCGCTCATCACCTGCAATTCGGAGAGGCGGCGATTGACGTCAGGATCGACCTTTAGATCGAGCTCCTTGGCTTTCTGCACGAGGAGGCGCTCATCGATCATGTGCTCCAACATGTCTTTCGATTGCTCGTTAACAGCCTGTTGCAGCGCGGCGCCGGAAAGGTGCTTCTCCTGCTGGATGGCTTGCGCGAGCTGGCGCTGCTTATCGGCAAGGTCGCCGCGGGTGATGATGTCACCGTTGACTTTGACGGCGATCTCTTCGATGACGCGCACGTCGGCAGCGAAGACCGCTGAGGCGATGAAAAGGATTACAGAACTGCGTAGCATAACTGGATACCCTATTCTATCAACGGCGAAGGGGTTACGGGCTGGGTAGATATGGCACGGTAGTGGTCAAACGGGCACGGGGAGACGCCGAGTCTATCGCCGGCTCATTGCAGCTACCGAAATCGCGTCCCATCCGCGAGCGGGCAGTACCGTTCTCGTCCACTTCAACGGATCCACCGACCAGTTGCGCGGGACTTGTGCAGGGATGGCCAATTTCGATCTAGGGGTCTCGCCCCATCCGCCGCACTGCCACAGGGAAGGGAAATCCTGAATACTGCCGACGGCACCGGAATTATCGAGTGCGACGGGAGGGCTACGCAGGCCGGGCCGGACGACATAATGTATCGCGCCGGCAACACGCTGCACGGCATCACCAACGCGGGGTCGACCCACATGACGTTTTTGACCCCTCCATGAGCCTCGCCCATCTCTCGCTGCCGACGCTCGCCGTCGAACGCGCCGCCGGGTTTCTCGAGCAAACCATGGTTACGCCCGCGATACGCGTCCGGCCAACTCGCCGGTGGGAACCGTGTGGCTTGCGACAGGCGAGGCCCCGGGGATCCAGATCACAGCCTTTCCCACGAAGAATCATGACTTCCCTCCGGCTCGGGGGCCTTTTGCGGCATTTTCGTTTCGCGTTCCGGAGCCGCAGCGGGACCGCGATCCGTCTGGCTCAGCCATGACGACGGGGAATATTGTTTGGCGCAGAAGGCCGTAGCATGTGGTCCACGCATGAGAGGAGTTCCGTAACGGCAAAGGGCTTATTCAGGAGCACCACCCCCTCCGGGCAGCGATCTGCCGAATCGCCAGTCATGCAAATAAACCTGGCATCAGGATTCGTCATACGGATGCGAAGAATCTCCTGAACCCCATCCATCGTTGGCATGTTCAGGTCAGTGATTACAAGATCAATCTGACTTGTGAAGCTACGGTACACAGCGACCGCTTCGGCGCCATTGGCCGCTGTGACTATCTTGTGCCCCGCCGAATTCAGCACCATCGAGACTAGGCCGCGGATGCTCTCATCGTCATCAACCACGAGGATCACGGCCATTGACTTTCATCCTTCGTTGGAGATCAAAAAACATGCTCATCGTGAGATAGACCGAAATGATTTCCAATCCGATGGTGACTTCGTGAAGCGCTTTCCAACCGAAGAAATCAGCCGCAGCATCGGAGACCAAATCGAGAGAGCAAACCAACGCCAAGAAACCAAAGAACCACTTGCTGTAAAGGAATTTCCGCATATATTTTGAAGTCGAAACTTGTCGATAAAGAGGCTGTCAATCGATCCTCGGAATCAGAAGCGTCCACGCCTAGCCAATTCCTATGATGCCCAGATGCCCCGCAGGCCTTAGGAAATCTTTCAGCTTGTTTGATATTGTCCGATCGAATTGCCCCGATGAGGCGTTTACTTCTAGGACGCCCGGTCGCAGGTCACAGCAGGGCAACCCAAGGCAGCCTACAGCGTCTTCCGCACGCTAATGAGAGTGTACCCCGATAGCCGATTCGCCAGGTTGGCGGATTGGACGGCAAAATCGCTTGGCGTTCCTGCCGGCTCACCAAAATAGAAAGCCGATTCAGGACTCCTAAATGCTGAACGAACATCATCGAGTCTCGGCCATTCTGGTGGTCGGCCAATGCCGCGGGTGACCCGTCTCGCTTCTCACATGTCGGATGTTCCTAACGATTTGGACAAGACAGATAGGGGCAGCCACACCCGAACCAAACGGCGCCTTGAGCCGACGCCACGCCGCGCGTCCACGCCGTCTTGACAGACCGTTCGCCGATTGGCGACCCTGGATTTGCGGTGCGTCCACTCCCCAGTCCTCCCGATCGCGTCAGCTTCTCTGAACAGGCTTACCGCTGTATCCGCGAAAAGATCCTCCGCGGCGAGATTCCACTCGGTGCGCCGCTCTCGCGCCGGCAACTCGCCGTCGAGTTCGGTATGAGCCTTCTTCCCGTTACTGAAGCCCTCCAGTCGCTCGAACGGGACGGTCTCGTCGAGAGCCGCCCTCGCGTCGGCACCCGAGTCTGCCTGCCCACCGCCGAGGGCGTCCGCGACCGGTATCAGGTTCGCGAAGCTCTCGAATCGCAAGCTGCGCGGCTTTACGCCGAGAGAGTCGCCCGCCATGAGATGACGGCGCGCGAGATGCGAGCCATGGAAAAGATGGCGGAGCGCCTCGATGCCCGATTCAACCGCGCCGCCTCGAACGCCGGCGACCGCGATGCGCTCTACGCGGTCCACAATTTTCACTTGGAATTTCATACGCGCATCGCCGAGTTGGCCCGCAGCCGCGTGCTGCAAGAGATGATAGAGAAAAACCACGTCTTGATCTTCAACTGGCTGTTTGACGTGGCCTCCAGCCGGCCACCGCTCCCGGCGCATTTTCACCGCGATCTCATCGCGGCCTTGAACGCCGGCAAAGTCGAGGCCGCCTGCCGCGCCATGCGCAAACATGTCCGCTTCGGTCGCGAGGCCGTGGCAAAGAACCTCGCCTCCCGCGCGGGAGCGATACGATATGAGCGCGTGAAGCCGTTACGAGCTGCGCTATGATGCCCCGTAAAGGGCAAATGACATGTCAGTAGTTCGCACGAAGCTGGCCGCTGTTCTTGTCTTGTGCGTTCCGGCCGCGTTAGCCCAACGCGCCCCGGTCGCCCGAGGTGGCGCCGCTACCTGAACGAAGTCGCGCGCTGTTGTTCCGTTGAGGCCTCCGCGGGCTATGATGAGTGAATGACTAGCGTCCTTCCTCCCGTTACGGAGAATCCCGCGGCTTCCGCTGCCGATCTCGAACGCGATTACTTACTGCAGAATTACACGCGGTATCCGCTCACCCTGGCGCGCGGCAAGGGCTGCTACCTGTACGACACGCAGGGCCGCCGCTACCTGGATTTCATCACCGGCATCGGCGTCAACGCACTGGGTTATGCGCATCCCCGGATGACCAAAGTTATCCGCGAGCAGGCCGGCCTGTTGATCCATTCGTCGAATCTCTTCTACCACGAGTATCAGGGCCGGCTGGCGAAGCGGCTGGTTGAAATGACGGGCTTGCAACGCGCCTTTTTCGCCAATACGGGAAGCGAGTCGGTGGAGCTCGCGCTGAAGATGATTCACTCCCACGGGCGCTCGATTCATCCCGATAAATATGAGATTGTCGCGCTCAACAATTCCTTTCACGGCCGCACGATGGGCGCTCTCTCTGTCACCGGCCAAGCCAAGTATCGGGCCGATTTCGAACCATTGATTCCCGGCGTCAAATTTATCGACGCGAATAACCTGGAGGCGCTCGAAAGCGCGTTTAACGCGCGTACCGCGGGCATGATTCTCGAACTCATCCAGGGCGAAGGAGGCATCCATCCCATTACGCCGGAGTTCGCCGCCAAGGCGCGCGAACTTGCCAATGAGCACAATGCGTTGTTAGTCGCCGACGAAACGCAATGCGGCGTCGGCCGGCCGGGCACTTACTTCGCCTATCAGCGGACCGATCAAGTGATTCTGCCCGATATCATGGTCGCGGCCAAACCTCTTGCTTGCGGCATTCCACTCGGCGTCGTGGTTGCCAACGAGAAGGCCGCGGCGGCCATTCGGCCTGGAATGCATGGCAGCACATTCGGCGGAGGGCCTCTGGCATGCTGCGCGGCGCTGGAGTTCCTGGAGGATACTCGACGAACTGCTTCCTTCGATACGCCGCGTCGGCGCTTATTTCCAGGAACAGTTGCAAGCGGTGGGCGCAAGTTCAAGTTCGTGCAGCGAGGTGCGGGGCTTCGGCTTGATGCTGGGAATGGATCTTACGATTCCCGGAAAACAGATCGTCCTCGACGCGATGGCCGATGGGCTATTGATCAATTGCACCCACGATACCGTGCTGCGTTTTCTGCCGCCTTATATCGCGACTGAAAAGGAAGTGGACCGCGCCCTCCGGATACTGCGCCGAGCCTTGAGCAAGGCCAAGGCGCAGTAGGACCTTGACGCGGGACGTTCCTAGAAGAGGAACTTGAGCGCCAGTTGCAGTTCGCGCGGCGTATTCGCAATACTCGAGATGACGCCGGCGGAACCGTAACTGATGTTGCCACTCGAGAATGAAGGCGCGATCGATGTTCCCGGCACGCCGAGGATCATGTGGTTGAAGAGTTGAATGCTTCGGCGCGGAACTGAAGCTCTTCGTTTCGCTGACGGGATATCCTTCGCCAGCGCGACAGTCTAAGTTGATCCAGCGCATGGATCGCAGGAAGCCGATGCGGCGTATCGCCGAAGCCATAGCCAGGGCCCACGGCAGCGATGCCGGGCTCACGAAGCACGCCGGGTTGTACCACTGGGATACGGTCGGATTAGACAGCTCGGATTACAACCGGGCAAGACGCTCGGCCGGCTATATCCCGTAATGGAGCCGGCGGCATCGGAGAGATTGGCCGGATCGGTACTCGGTCGGCGCAACACCCGCGATTGTCGCCGGCACGCAACCCGTGGCCGTCGCGTGAAGCGCAGATGTTGCTCGCGCCGCCCCAGCTTGGGTTGAACGCCTGGCCGGAACGGGCGAGGAACGAGTAGTTGGTCTCCCAGTTGCCGAGAATCCGCGACAGCGATTCCGTGGTTCAGCCAGTGCTCTCCTTTCCCGAAGGGCAACATGGTAGACCGCGCTCCAGTTGAACACCTTCGGCACATCGTAGGTGCAGAGCCCTTCGAGAGTTGAGCATTGAAGAAGTATTCGTAGGGCGCGCCTTCCGAGCCGTTTTCGGCGTTGAAGTCGCCGTTGGAATCGCCCAGGCACTTCTCCCAGGTAAACGCCACGAGAGTCTGCAAGCCATGGGAGAAGCGTTTCTGAAACTGAGCTTCCAGCGCGTTAAAGGTGGAGAATCCGGTGGAATGAGAGTAATTCCAGCCTTGCGCCGCGAACGGCATGTATTCAGACGCCGTGATCTGCGCCTGCGTGAAGGTGGTGGTGGGACACGTGAATCCCTGGGCCGGGTTGTTCTGGCAGAACGGTCCGCCTTGCGGATAGTTGGCCTTGCAGCACCATTCGAGCCGCTGGGTGTGGCTGCCTACATAGGCTACCGAAACCATGCATGGTGGCCGATATCTGCCGCTCGATCTGTACGTTCCATTGCTGCGACCGCGGGTCGGTATAGTTCGGGGTCGTTGGCGTAACCGCCAAAGGTGGACCCCCACGGCGTAGGCGCCACCACGATGGGGTTGCTGCCCGCCAGATCCGGTGAGCTGCGAAGTGTCGTAGCCGCCATAGGGGCCGCAGCCGGCGAGACTGGCGCAAATGGGCGCGACCGTTGGCGTGGCGGCCGTACCGGCGGGCGCGGTGTTGAGAGTATCGGAAACGCCGCGCGTCCAGGGCCAGATGGAGCCTTGCAGCGTGTTTTCCGCGTACTGGCTGCGGTAGGCGATAGGGTCGTAGAAGATGCCATAGCCGGCGCGCAGAACGGTTTTCGGCAGGAAGCTCCAGGCGATGCCGATGCGCGGCCCGATGTTGTCCTTGATGGCCTTCAGCGCGGGCTGGGAGTTCGAGAACGAGATGTTATTGAGCGTGTTGTAAGTGACGCCGCCTACGGTCACGTTGAACGCGGGGTTAGCGCTGTTAAGGCCTCCGGGAACGCAAGGCGGCATCTGCGGGCGAGCCGCAACCCGTGGTGTAAGCCGCGGTTTGCTTGTCGCCGATGATGAACTGACGCCGGCGGGCAGGTTCAGCGCATTCACCGTTTCGCCGTTGGCGACGAGCAGTTTGACCGCGGGATCGTAATCGTAGCGAAGCCCGAGATCGACCGTGAGGTTCGGCTGCACGTGCCATTCGTCCTGGATGAAAAAGCCGAAGGGCGCCATCTTGACGTGAACCTCTTCATACTGCGGCACGTTCACCGTCAATGCCGACGGCAGATCGAGCAGCATGGAAGCCAGAGCGTTGCCCTGATTGCTGCCGCAGGCGAAGAGGCCCGAAGCGTTGGTGGGGCACGTCTGCGTGGCGCCTGAAGCTGAACTGCTCGTATTGGTTGGTTTCCAGGCGGTTCTCGTACAGATACTCGCCGCCGAAGCGGATGTTGTGTTTGCCGTGGCTCCAGGTCATGGCGCGCGATGAAATCGCTGCTCCGGGTTGGCGCGATGCTCCGGACCCACGTTGCCGATTGGCGCGTGGGGTATCCCGAAGACGGCGTGAGATAGAATCCCGAGGTCGCGCTGAGGTTGGAGAAGCCGGCGGTGCGTTTCCGGGTTAAGTCCGGGCGGATTGGTCTGGTTCACTACAACCGGCCGCGCGTTGAAGCCGCCGCGGGCTTCGAGCACCAGGTTGGGCGTGAAGATGTGATCCCACGCGCCGCCGATGTTCCAGGTGTGGTACGGGCTGGGCGCTACGGACGTGGTGCCGGCGACGATTCCCGTGGTCGGTGTCCCACATCATGTAGGCGCGTCCGAAAACCGTGTTCTTGTCGCTGAAGTGATGGTCGATGCGAATATCGAAGTTGTTCGCGACTGTCGGTCTTGTTGCGCGTATCCAGGCAATTGTCGACCGCGAACGTCAGGTTGGGTGAGAAGGCGCAGTTCTTCAACTGCGGCGCCGTGTAGGCCGAGATCACCTGGCGCCAGCTTTTGGATCGATCAAGCCCGATGGAATCTTGTTGCACGGCGTGCCGCCCGGCCCTGCAGGCCATATCCCGGCCTGTGCCGAAAGCCGGCGCCGGGATTCAGCAGCGGCAACGGGTTTCCCGCGGCATCGCAGCTGGAACGGCAACGGACGAATTCGCGCCCGATTCGGCGAATGGGTTGTAAATAGTGGTCGGGGTGATCGCCGTTTTGGTGGAGTTCACTGCGCCAATCAACTCCGGGCTAACTGGTCCCGCTGAAATCGCCGGCGAGTTCCGCGGCGGTGGGAACGTTCGCGTATGCGTTCTGCGGCTGCGAGAAGCGCCAGCCCTCATAGCCGAAATAGAAGAACGTTTTGTTGCGCTTGATGGGGCCGCCGAACGTCCCGCCGTACATTCGTTTTGCGAGTAGCCGAGCGGCGAAACAGGCGTGCCCGAGAGAATGGCCGCCGCGCCCGCCGCAGTCTGCTGGCCGGCGGCCACCTGGCTCTGCAGCTTGTTGGCCTGCTGCGGGACAACTTGCCGGCGTGCAGAATCCGGTGAAGGGATTGCGCGCGTCGAAAATCTGCGCTGCGCGCAAAATCCCATGCCGAGCCGTGGAATTTGTTGGTGCCCGATTTGGTCACGATGTTCACCACCGCGCCCAGCACGTTCCCATATTGGGCGTCGTTATTGTGCGACTGAACCTTGAATTCCTGAATGGTATCCGCAATTGGCGGTACCGCCCAGCCGCCGCCGCGGTCGTCGGTATTGATGATGCCGTCCATGTAGAACGCGTTCGAGCGGTTGCCTGCGCCGTTCACCGACGGCCGGTAGACCACGGCGTTGGGAATCGCGATGTTGCCGCCATCGGCGCTGCCGATGCCGTTGCCGCCCTGGGCCGTATTTTGCGGATTGACGCCCGGTTGCAGAATCAGCAGCTCGGTGAAGTTGCGCCCATTCAGCGGCAGCTCGTGCATCGCCTGCTCGTCGATGGTGGTGCCCAATTCGGTGCTGGCGCGCTGCAGCATCACGCCCACCGACATCCGCGCTGACCGTTACGGTCTCGGTGGAAGCGCCGACTTGCATGGTGATCTTCTGGGTCAGCGTCTGGTTCACATCCAGCTTGAATACCGGAAGCGCGAGCCTTCTTGAATCCGCTCTTTTCCACGGTGAGCACGTAGTTGCCCGGGAGTAGATTGATGATGTTAAACGCGCCATCCTGGCCGGTGTTTTTCTCGCTGGCAACGTTGGTATCCTGGTTGACCACTCTCACTCGCGCATCGGGGACAGCCGCCCCTGAGGGATCGACGACCGTGCCGTTCACGACGGCGCTGGGCGTTTGCGCCATGGCGGCCGTGGAAACGATTAAAGCGGCGGCAAAAATTGCATATCGACGTGGAATCATCAACTCCTCTACTCTCTCGATAACGGTAGCGTTAAAGCCCTGAGTTGCTCCATAGTCGCCTAAGAGTTAAACGATGTCAAGCCCCTTTTCGAAAGATCGCTGCCTTCCCCACCCCAGAGCGGAAGACGTTTACACGGTAGTGAGGAGGATACTGGCGCGGCCAGGCAACGCGCCACCTCCTTGGCTACAATATCCGCCATGATTCGACTGCCTTTCGCGCTGCTCATTGTATCGGCCGCTCTGGCGCAGAATGGCGCCCCTTACGACATCTTGATCACCGGCGGCAAGATCGTCGACGGCTCGGGTAATCCGTGGTTTCTCGGCGACATCGCAGTACGCGGCGACTCCATCGCGGCGGTTGGACTGCTCTCGGGCGCGACGGCGAAGGTGACGATTGACGCTTCGGGGTTGGTGGTGGCCCCCGGATTCATCGATATCCACTCGCACGGGCGGCGCGGCATTTTGGAAACGCCAACCGCGGCGAACTACCTGCATGAAGGCGTTACAACGCTGGTGGAAGGTCCGGATGGAAGTTCCCCCATTCCGCTCGCGCCATTTCTCGATCGCGTCGAGAAAACACCGATCTCCATCAACTTCGCCAGCATGGCTGGACAAGGGACGATCCGCGAACAAGTGGTCGGCCTCGCCAACCGCAAGGCCACGCCGGAAGAGATCGAGAAGATGAAGGCGCTCGCGGCGCAGGCGATGCGCGATGGCGCGTTCGGGCTGTCTACGGGCCTCTACTATGTGCCGGGCAATTACTCATCTACAGAAGAAGTGATCGAACTTGCCAAGGTGGTTGGCCGAATGGGCGGCATCCACATTTCGCACATGCGCAACGAAGCGTCGCAGGTGATCGATAGCGTACGCGAAACCATCCGCATTGGCGAAGAGGGTGGATTGCCGACCCAGATCACGCATCATAAGGTAATCGGCAAAGCCAACTGGGGCGCGAGCGTGGAGACGCTGAAACTGGTGGAAGAGGCGCGCGCCCGCGGCGTGGATGTGACCATCGACGCTTACCCCTACACCGCTTCCAGCACGGGAATCGCGGCTTTGATTCCACAATGGGCGCTTGAAGGCGGCCACAAGGCCGTTGTGGAGCGCCTGAGTGCGCCTGCACAACGCGCGAAGATCAAGGCGGCGATCGTCGAGAACATCAGGGTGGACCGCGGCGGCGGCGATCCGAAAAACGTGGTGATCGCAAATTGCGGGTTCGACCGGACGCTCGCCGGCAAGAACCTCGCCGAGCTGACGAAGGCACGCGGCGTGGATCCGTCTATCGAGAATGCGGCGGACACGGTGATCGATATCGAGACCAAGGGCAGTTGCTCCGCGGTTTATCATGCCATCAGCGACGACGATATCGAGCGGATTTTGCGCTTTCCATTCACCATGATTGCTTCGGATGGCGAGATACCATTGTTCGGGCAGGCCGCGCCGCATCCGCGCAGTTACGGCACGTTCGCCCGCGTGTTAGCCGTCTATGTGCGCGAGAAGCGCGATCTCACGTTAGAAGACGCGATTCGCAAGATGTCGGGTTATCCGGCTGAGCGCCTCAAGATATGGGACCGCGGCTTGCTGCGTCCCGGCATGAAAGCCGATGTCGTGATTTTCGACCCGTCCAAAGTAGCCGACATGGCCACTTACGAAAAGCCGCACCAATATTCGGTTGGCTTTCGCGACGTAATCGTGAATGGGAAGATCGCGCTACGCGACGATACGGTAACAGCAGAGCGCAGCGGCCGCGTTCTATACGGGCCCTCTTATCGCAAGTAAGTCGTCCGGTGAAGCGAGGTTCTCAAGACCCCTTGCGCGGATCGTCGTTGGCGAGGATTTTCGCGGCTGCGTCCTTGAGCGCCGCGGCGAACTCGGCGACGGTGTATTTGCGGCCGGCAGCTAACTCCGAACGCACCGGCGCTACCGGCACAAGGATATCCGCGGCCTTCCCCGACGAATCGTGCAACCAAACGGCCCTCACACCCAGCGCTGGCACCTGCAGCAAGGACACCTCGTATGAGGCTTTGGCGACATCGGCATCCTGACCTAGCGTATGGATTTCAGCTTGCACGCCGGGAGCTGAGGGATTGGCGCTCAGGGCTGAGAAAGCGTAGTTGGCGCCGGCATGATCCACGGAAACATCGGCTGTGACAACCTCTCCATCGGACGCAAGCGTGTGCCTCCACGCCGACAGGGTTGCGGCGCGGAGCCCGTTGCTCGAAGCAGTAGCGAGATCGGACAATCCGAGCGCATAAACCCGATAGGACAGCGTGGGCGACAAGGAGGCGAGTGCGGGCGAATCGGTAAGTTTGAGAGCTAACTTCGGCGCGATCTTCATCATCGCTGGCCGATGAAGCATCGAGGGCAGCGCGGCGCGCAAGGCCTCGGTGGATTGCGCGGGCGCGGGAGGAATGATTAGCGGCATATTGTTTCCTGGGCTTCCTTATGGCTTCGTGAAGAACGTGTCAGTCCACGTTCCACTGCCTTCGTACTTGCCGTTGATGAACGTTTGATATGTTACGAGTGAGTCGCCATAAATAGGATCGGTAATCGATAGCAGATCGTTGGGTTGGCAACCGTTGATGCCAATGAAGTGGCCGCCCCCGCCCGCCCAGCCAATCCGGATGCATGGCGGCCTGCCGGAGTTAAGCGCGCCGACCGCATCCTGGTAAGTGCCCTGACCCTTGTCGGAATCCAAATGTCCGACGAATTGGAGCGCTTGATCGAGAAAGCCAGGTTGATTGCAATTGTTCGACCCGGGGTTGCTACAACAATCGGTTCGCCCAATCTGTTGGTTGACCACCTGACACTGGGTAACTTTGCTAGCCGGCATATAGAAATGAGCAATGCTCGTAGAGACGGCTGCCCAGCACCATTCGGATTCCGTTTGTGGCTGAACCTCGAAGGGAATAACGATTTCAAGAGGCTGAACCGCCTCATAGCCTGCTACAAAATATGGACGGTACGCCTTGGCTTGTAATTCGTTGAACACCGTTTGATAAGTGGATGACGGCATTCCGGCGTGGGCAACCGGGGAAGCGCCGGCCGGCTGCTCCCACAGGGCGGCATAATGGTCGCTGCCGCCAAACGAATAACCATTGGCGCAAACTAACCGGTACCCCTGCTTGGCGAACGCCGCAGCCTGATTAACATAATCGCTGGCGGACAGCCGATGCCGCGCCTGCCATGAGCCTCCCGACGACTTATCCCAGATCGCAGCGTAGAAATCCGCGCCGTTCACGACATAGCCGGACACCCATCTCAAGCGATATCCCTTCGCCTGGAGCTGATTGAACGTATTCTGATAGGTTGTCGCATCGATGCCATGATGGGCTTCCCAAGCCGGCCCGGACGACTTTTCCCAAATTCCCGCATAGAGAGCCTGACCCCCAACGCCATAGCCACTGACAAGCTCGAGCCGGTAGCCTTTCGCGAGGAGTTGATTGAAAGTGGTTTGATACTCTGTGGCCGTCAGACCGTGATGGGCTTCCCAGGCCGATCCCTTGGACTCGTCCCATATGGCCGCGTAGCGAGCCTGCCCGTTCGACTCGTAACCGCTCACGCACCGAAGACGGTAACCCTTTCCGACGAGCGTAGTGAAAGTGGATTGATAATCGGCCGCCGTTAGGCCGTGCCGCGCTTCCCAAGCCGGTCCCGCCGACTTGTCCCAACCGGCAGCGTATAGATCTTCAGACATGTGACCTCGACAAGAATAAAACCGCGATGGTTTGGCCCGCGTTTCGAACCCAAGCCAAGCGTGCGATTCAGGCTAGTCTACACCGAGCGGGGCCTGGAAATTCAGTCTCAGTACAATAGATAGAAATGCTAAGGTATTATCTCGTACACGGCAGCGGAGGAAGTACAGGTTACTTAGCGTGTACAGCTTCGCGCTCTGCGTTCTGTTCGACGACCGCATAGCGCCGAAGATCGGCCAGCGACAAGGTAACCAGTTCCTTCTCCATGTCTTCTCCGGTCTCGATCAAATGAATCAGGTGCATGGCGGCGATGCGCGCACACCATGCGTCGTCGAGCGGACGCTGTATTTCGCGCGAAGCGGTCAAGAGGTCGGCATGCGGCAGCGCGATCGTTTTCTCCGACTTAGCTTCGCTGTCATCCACCAATACGAATTTTACGTCTACGGTGTCGGCGTGACGAATGGAAATCGCGGTCTGCAGCCACTTGAAGAGCACCTGAAACTTGCGGCCGAAGGGATCGGGTCCGGCTTCGAACTGGCGAAAATTGCGCATGTATGGATATATTGTGGCATAGCTCCCAGACGCCAGGAACTTCCCCATGATCGCCGCCGAACTCATCGCCACGCATCGATTTCGCCTCGCTGAAATGCCCACTGAGGAGCCCGCAGCGGGCGAAGTACAGGTGCGTGTTGCCGCCGTAGGCATCTGCGGAAGCGACCTGCATTATTATTCTGAGGGCGCGGTGGGCGATACGCCGTGCGTCTTCCCCATGGTGATGGGGCATGAGCCTTCCGGCACGGTGGTAAAGTGCGGACCCGGCGTCACCGGCTGGCAACCGGGAGACCGGACGGCGCTGGAACCCGCCATTTACTGTTACCACTGCGAATTCTGTCGCACGGGACATCACAATGTCTGCGCGAACATCCGTTTCCTGAGCACGCCGGGACATCCAGGTTTCTTCAGGGAATTTGTGAATCTCCCGGCGGCCAATTTGCTGGCGATTCCGCCCGAGATGTCGCTGGAACTCGCGACCGTCGTGGAGCCTCTGGCGGTGGCGTTGCACTCCATGCAATTCGCGGCGCTGGGTCCGGACGACACCGTCGCAGTGATTGGCGCCGGGCCGATCGGCCTACTGACAGTGGCGTGCGCGAAACTGGCGGGCGCAAAGCGGATCTGGGCGGTGGACCCCGTGGCGCACCGGCGGGAGTTGGCAAAGCATATGGGCGCGAACGCCGCGCTCGACCCCGCTGATCTGCGCGAGATCGCGAAAGACACAGGCGGCCGCGGCGTGGATTGCGCCATCGATTGCGCGGCGAAAGCGCACACGACCAACGACGCCATCCGCGCGGTGCGCAACGCGGGCCGTGTAGTGATCACCGGCATCCACTCCGAGACGCATGTAGGATTCGAGATGTCGCCCCTGAGGCGCAAGGAACTTACCGTTTTCAATGTGCGCCGCTCGAATCACGAATCGAACGCGGCGCTGGAAATGATCGCCGCGCGTACGGCGTGGTTCGCTCCGCTGGTGACGCACACACGGCCAATGGACCAGATCGGCGAGGCGTTCGCGATTGCGGAGGGGTATTTGGATGGAGTTGGGAAGATGGTGGTACGGCCGTAAAGGCGGACGCGTCCCACCGCCTCAAGTGAGGTCGGACCCCGAAAACTCCGTTGTGAAGATATCCAGAGCTTGTCTATGGAGTTCAGGAATGTCGCCACTCGCCGCGTCCCAGAGAATCTGCCAATCCAGATCGAAATACGCATGCACAACCCTGTTCCGCACGGCCATGATCTGAGGCCACGGCACTTCTAGGTGGCGTTCCCGCAATTCAACAGACAAACGGCCGATCGCCTCGCCGATAACCGTCAGATGGTGTAGCACTGCTGCCGGCAGCACCTCGTCTTTGAGGAAAACGCGCCTTCGTTGGTCGCCGCGACAATCGCTTCAATCTTCCCGCAGGCAGATAGGATGTCCCTTAGGAATGAGGCCTCATGCCGCATAAATGACGCGGGCGTCTTTGAGAACGCCTGGACGCACCCAAGGCTTCAGTCCATGTTTGGTAACCAGGTCGACCCTGCGCCTAACTAGCAACTCCAGTTCATCGGCGAGGGATTCGAACCGGATCAACCCGATGCGTACGTCTGATTCGAACTCCACCATGATGTCGATGTCGCTCTCGGGACGCATCTCGCCGCGGGCGGCGGATCCAAACAGTGAAAGCTCCCTAACCCCGTAACGGCGGCAGACCTCCACGAGTGAAGGGCCATCTATTTCCATGCTGCCGAGATGGAGCACCGAGTCCATTGGCTTCAATATCCATTATGCTCTGGCGCGCATCGTGTTCGCCGACTTGCGGCGAGCGGCGATGACGATGAAAGCCGCTAACATTAACCCAAGCAGCGCTCCAGACCGCGGCTCGGGAACGGACGCGATTGGTGTTACTGAAGCAAAGGTGTCCCCAATTCGGATCTCGTCGATAGTGAATCCACCGTAGTTGTTGACAGTGATTGAATCCACGGCGCCCACATCCAGATCCGTTTTCACAACATCGGGAACGGCCGGTTCGGGTCCCCCGGCTACAGGATTTATATACAGTGATAGCCGATCGTCGCCCGCCATAAAATCTGCCTGCAAAACGAGCAGAACAGGCTGATCTTGAACGGCCGGGACCGCCGAAAGGCTGATATCATTCGTCGGACCTTCCAGCCCGTAAAACGATTGGTTCCCCGACAGTCCTACGAACACTCCGCCGAAGTTCAAGCCACCATAGAAGCCGGCGCCGGCGTCCGGCTGAAACAAAAAGCTGAGATAGGCGGTTGTGCCGTCGGCGCCCAGAGGCGCTGACAGCGAGCGAATCCAGGTAGCCACGGAGGATCCCTGGTTTGCCGGTTGAAATCCCGCGGTTGAAAGGGCCCCACCTGAAATCGCTAGGGCGCCCGAGGTAAGCGAATTGCCGACTACCGTTGCGTCCAAACCGCCTGGGGTTACCCATGCTCCAGACCAGCCGGAACCACCGTTTAAACCATCGATGCTCGAGCCGGGCGTGTAATTGAACCCTTCATACGCGTCCAACACGTCACCGTTGGCGATTCCAGAGGCGCATAGGAACACCAGCAACAAGCTGAAATGCCATCCACTCAATCTCATTCGACTGCCCTCCGAGATATAGGCCTCTATTCTACGGCAGAGAGTGCGTTCGCGGCCTTAGCCTTCCTTCGCGGGTGCCGGCTCCGCATTCGGCGCCCTTTTCGCTACCGCTTCAGCCATTGGCGCTGCCGCACCGGAGGGAGCCCACCTTCGCCGGTCCCAAAATTGAACCCTGCAAAACTTGCAGTGGTAAAGGCTGCCACCCGCCAACTTCTCGAGTAAGTTCAAGAAACCGCGTTCCATCGGGTCGATCTTGTCCCGGATTTTCAGCCTCGTCACACGGTACGTGCCGCATTTGTGACATCGGCAGCGTCCGCCCAAATGGAACCGATAGGGACGCGGGACCGCCTCCAAGCTGTGGCATTCCTTGCAGCGGTACTTCGCCATGAAGCTCAACCGCTCGATGAAGCTACGATGGATCCGGCGCAGCTTACCACCGCACCGGCCGCATTTTTTCACAGTCCCTGTTATAACCCAATTTGCTTAAGCGGACAATCGGTCCGACAATAGGGGGTACCGCCCTTTCCGACATTTCACCCATATGCTCGACCGCATCACGGTGCATGGCGCGCGCCAGCACAACTTGAAGAATATCGACGTCGAAATCCCGCGTAACAGCCTCACCGTGATTACCGGATTGAGCGGGTCGGGCAAGTCATCCTTAGCATTCGACACGATTTACGCCGAAGGGCAACGCCGCTATGTAGAGACGCTATCCACCTACGCGCGTCAATTTCTGGACCAGATGGAGCGCCCGGACGTCGATTCCATCGATGGCCTCAGCCCGGCTATCTCGATCGAGCAGAAGACCACTAGTCGCAGCCCGCGCTCCACGGTCGGTACCATTACCGAGATCTACGACTACCTGCGTCTGCTCTATTCTTCCATTGGCATACCCCACTGCCCCCTCTGCGGCAACGAAATCTCGCGTCAGACCACGGAACAGATCCTGCAGCATGTCATGGCGCTGCGGCCCGATGACCGCATCATGGTGATGGCCCCCGTGGTCCGCGGACGCAAGGGCGAATACAAAAAGGAACTCGAAAAGTTCGCTCGCCTCGGCTTCGAGCGCGTCCGCGTCGATGGCGTGATGCGGACTCTGACTCCCGATGGCGATTCGGATCGCATGCCGCCCCTCGATAAGCGCAAGAACCACACCATCGAAGTTGTGGTGGATCGCCTCCTGGTCAAGCCGGGCATTCAGGACCGGCTGCAAAAATCCATCGATGTGGCGACGAAACTCGCCGATGGCCTTGTCCTTATTGCTATCGTCAACGGAGAAGAGCGTCTTTATTCGCAGAAACTCGCTTGCACCGAATGCGGCACCAGCATTCCCGCGCTCGAACCGCGTTCGTTTTCTTTTAACAGCCCCTACGGCGCTTGCGAGGAATGCCACGGACTTGGAAGCATCTGGACATTCGACCCGGTCAAGGTGATTGTCGATCCAGGCAAGCCGCTCTTCGATGGGGGCCTCGGCCCAGGCGGAAATTCCTGGACGGTGGAACAGCGCGTGGAAGCTGTCGCCAAACAGTCCCGCATCAATCTCAAGAAGCCATTTGAAGACCTGCCGGCCAAGGCGCAGGACACGCTGATGGTCGAAGTGCTCACCGCCTTGCAAGAGAATTACGACAACAACTCGGACGCCTATCGCGAATGGCTTGCCGAGTACATGTCGCCGCAGTCGTGCCCCAGCTGCCACGGTAAGCGTCTGCGCGCCGCGGGCCTTGCGGTGCGCGTCAAAAACTTCACCATCGCCGAATTTACCGGCCTTTCCCTCGCCCGATCGCTCATGGCCGTGCGCAATTGGGAATTCAACGATCGCGAGATGCAGATCGCCGGACGCGTTGTGGATGAGATCCGCCGCCGCCTGGAATTCCTCTCCGCCGTCGGCCTGGATTATCTGAGCCTTGACCGCTCGGCAGCGACTCTTTCCGGCGGCGAAGCGCAGCGCATCCGTCTCGCGACGCAGATCGGCTCGAAGCTGCGCGGCGTGCTCTATGTGCTTGACGAACCGTCCATCGGGTTGCATCCGCGCGACAACGGCCGCCTGCTCGAAACGCTGACGCACCTGCGCGACATGGGCAACACCGTGCTCGTAGTGGAGCACGACGCCGAAACCATCGAGCGGGCGGATTACGTGATCGATCTTGGCCCCGGCGCCGGCCGCCTCGGCGGCGAACTGGTTGCGCAAGGGGCGCCGCTTGCTATCGCCAATAACCCCGCTTCACTTACCGGCCAATACCTATCCGGCGCGCTCGAGATTGCGGTTCCCGCTGTCCGCCGTAAGCCAGGCGATAGGAAACTCGTCATCCGCGGCGCCAGCGAGCACAATCTCAAACAGGTCGATGTCGAGATTCCTCTGGGCGTCCTGACCGTAGTGACCGGCGTCTCCGGCAGCGGCAAATCGACGCTGGTCAATGAGATCCTCTACCGCTCGCTCGCCCGCGAAATTTACGGTTCGCACGAAGAGCCCGGCGCGCACGATTCCATCGAAGGCATCGAGCACCTCGATAAAGTGATCCGCATCGATCAAGCCGCCATCGGCCGCACTCCGCGCTCCAATCCCGCAACCTACACCGGTCTCTTCACACTAATTCGCGATCTCTACGCCATGCTTCCCGAGTCGCGCGAGCGCGGTTACAAGCCCGGGAGGTTCAGCTTCAACGTCAAGGGTGGCCGCTGCGAGGCTTGTCAGGGCGATGGACTCAAGCGCATCGAGATGAACTTCCTGCCCGACGTCTACGTGACCTGCGACGTCTGCCGCGGCCGCCGCTACAATCGTGAGACGCTGCAGGTCAAGTTCAAGGGCTACTCCATCGCCGACATGCTCGACGCTACTGTGGAGCAGTCCCTGCCGTTGATGGAAAACTTTCCCCAGATTCGCGCTAAGCTGCAAACCCTCAACGATGTCGGCCTCGGCTACGTGCATCTCGGGCAATCTTCCACCACGCTTTCGGGTGGCGAGGCGCAACGCATCAAGCTTGCGAAGGAGCTGAGCAAGCGGCAGACCGGACGGACCTTCTATCTGCTCGACGAGCCCACGACAGGTCTGCATTTCGACGACGTGCGCAAGCTCCTTGACGTGCTGCAGCGCCTGGTCGGGCTCGGCAATACGGTGGTCGTGATCGAGCACAATCTCGACGTCATCAAGACCGCCGATTGGATCGTCGATCTCGGCCCGGATGGCGGCGAATACGGCGGACGCATCGTCGCCAGCGGAACGCCAGAGCAGGTCAGCCGCTCGAAGAAGAGCTACACCGCCGAAGCGCTACGCAAAGCGCTCGGCAAGGTTCAGGCGGCATGAGCAGATACGAAAAGGCCCCGCTCGATTTCGGCGCGCTCAAGACCGTATCGCTCGCCGAACGTGGCGGCAAAGTCAAAGCGGCCGATTTCGCTATCCCTTACGAAAAAGGCGCGGGCCTCTCCGGCTGGCTCGATTCGCTGCCTCGCATCCTCGCCGGCGATTCTTTCCGCGGAGTCGTGGAGGCCCTCGCCGCCGCTCGAGAACGACGTCGAGCCATCCTCTGGGGCATGGGCGGCCATGTCATCAAGTGTGGCCTCGCGCCCGTGCTCATCGATCTTATGCGCCGCGGCCACGTCACCGGCTTCGCGATGAACGGCTCGGCCGCCATTCACGATTTCGAGATCGCCCTCGCAGGCCACACCAGCGAAGACGTGGAATCGGTCCTGCCCGATGGACGCTTCGGCGCTGCGGAAGAGACCGGCCGCGAGATGAATCGTGCCATCTCGGGAGGCGCGACGGAAGGCCTGGGCATGGGCGAAGCGCTCGGCCGATGGCTCGATCTCATCGCGCCTTCCAAGTACGCCGGGTCGAGCCTGCTAATGGCCGCGTACCGCAACGCAACCCCCGTCACCGTTCATGTCGCCATCGGCACGGATACGCCGCATACACATCCGGCGGCAGACCCTGCGGCCATCGGCGAATGCACGCATCGCGACTTTCGCCTCTTCTCCGCACAAATCGCCGATCTCAACGACGGCGGCGTCTACCTCAACATCGGTTCGGCAGTCGTGATGCCCGAAGTCTTCCTGAAGGCCGTTTCCGCCGTGCGTAATCTGGGCCATCCTCTCGGCCGCTTCACCACTGCCAACTTCGATTTCCTGCAGCACTATCGGCCACGCGTAAACGTGGTTGAGCGCCCGCATGCCCAATCAGGCGGCAAAGGGTACGCCATCACCGGTCATCACGAGTTGATGATCCCGCTTCTAGCCGCCGCCCTCATCGAGCGAGCCCAGTGAGCGACCTTCAACCGCTATCGCCGGAATCGCTTCCCGAGTGGACCGCGCCCCCGGCGCCTCTGCCTCCGCGCGAGCCGTTTTGGGGTTATCACGACCTGTTCATCTTTCTGGGTACGGCTCCTCTTGCGTTGCTCCTCGGCGCCTTTCTGGTGAAGGCCGCGTTTGCCGTACTTCGTATTAAACCTGCGACGACGGTGATTGAGCTTCTGCCTGAGCAGCTTCTCGGCTATGTTCTGCTTTATGCGGCCTTAGCTGCCATTTTCCGCGTTTGGTACGCGCGCCCTTTTTGGCACTCTCTCGGATGGAGGCCCATGCGTCTGCCTTTCACGCTGATTATCGTCGCCGGCATGGTCACGGGCATCACGGTGGCGCTCGGCAGCGGCCTGATCCACATGAAGGACGTGCCCAATCCCCTCACCGATCTCATGAAGGGCCGGACCGCGCTCATCCTCATGGCCATCTTTGGTGTTACCGTTGCGCCGGTCGCCGAAGAGCTCGCATTCCGCGGCTTCCTTCAGCCGCTACTCGTACGCAGCCTTGGCGCCGTTCCAGGAATCATTCTGACGGCGATCCCATTTGGTCTGCTGCATTTCCAGGAGTACGGCAACTCGTGGACTCACGTAGTTCTGATTTGCCTCGCCGGCGCGGCGTTCGGCGCGATGCGTCAACTAACCGGATCTACCAAGGCCGCCGCGCTCATGCATGCGTCTTATAACGGCCTATTCTTCATCGCCGCGTTCTCCGCAGGAAAGGATTTAGCACACTAATGGTTGAAACCGTTCAATGGATCGGCGGCGCTGCCGTGATGATCGATCAAACGCGCCTGCCGCTGGAAGAGAAATTCGTCACCTGCCGCACTTACCAGGAGGTGGCGGCGGCCATCCGCGACATGATCATTCGCGGCGCCCCCGCCATCGGCGTAGCCGCTGCTATGGGCGTCGCCCTCGGCGTACTGGAAGGCGCGCCCATTGACGTTGTCTGCGACACTCTCGCAAAGACCCGCCCCACAGCCGTCAATCTTTTCTGGGCAATTGATCGCATGAAGCGCCTCTACGCCTCACTCGAAGGCCAGTCGCGCGCTGAGATCTGCCGCCGCATGGTGGAGGAAGCTCAACTCGTCCGTGAAGAGGACATCGCTATCTGCCGCGCCATCGGCCGCAACGGCGCCACCCTCGTACCCGATGGAAAGACCGTCCTCACTCACTGCAACGCCGGCGCGCTCGCTACCGCGGGCTACGGAACCGCGCTCGGTGTGATCCGCGCCGCCGTCGAAGCTGGCAAACGCATCGACGTCTTCGCCGATGAGACGCGTCCCTTTCTGCAAGGCGCGCGCCTTACTGTCTGGGAACTGCAACAGGATTCCATCGCTGCCACGCTCATCACCGACAACATGGCGGGGCATTTCTTGAAATCGGGCCGCATCGGATGCGTAGTGGTAGGCGCCGACCGCATTGCGGCCAACGGCGATGTCGCCAATAAGATTGGAACCTATTCCGTCGCCGTGTTGGCCAAGGAGAACGGCGTTCCGTTTTACGTGGCCGCGCCGATTTCCACCCTCGATCTAACTCTCCCTTCGGGCGAGTCTATCCCCATTGAGCAGCGCGCCGCCGCCGAAGTGACGCATGTTTTCGGCACGCAGGTGGCGCCCACGGGAACCGAGGTACAGAACCCGGCATTCGATGTGACGCCCGCCCGCTACGTGAGTGCCATCATCACCGAGCGCGGCGTAGCGCGCGCGCCTTATGAAGTCTCATTGAGCGAATTGATAAAATGAAAAGCATCCAAATGAAACGCGTTTTCACGATATTGTTGTGCGGCATCTCGTCCGCAATATGGCTGGCCGGACCTGCCGCGCATGCGCAGCAGAGCCTGCGCCGGGCACCTAGTTGGGCACTGGCCGATTACAACGGCCAATGGCACGACCTGCTCGATTACCGCGGCAAGGTGCTAATCCTCGACATGATGAAGACCACCTGTCCCCATTGCGCCGCTTTCGCCGACGTCCTCGCCCAGTTGCCCCAGAAGTATGGCGACCGGGTCGCGGTCGTAGCCGTAGTAAGTCCCAGCGCCGATAACCCGGAGATGGTGAGACAGTATGTCGCCGGCCACAAGGCCGCTTATCCCATCGTCTTCGATGTAGGCCAGATGCAAATGTCGTACATCATGAAGCCGAGCGTCGATCTGCCGCACGTATATGTAATCGATCAGAATGGTTTCATTCGCGGCGATTATGGGTATAGTCTCACTACCCGCGATATATTCGAAGGCAAGGCCCTGTTCACGGAGATCGATCGGTTGGTGGGAGCACCCTCAAAGAAGTAATCGCGCTAACCGGCTTTTCGTTTTCGAGCCGCCGATTTCGCCTGCTTCGAAAGGGCCGCATGGGAAGCTGCGCTGTGCCCCTCGCGTTTCAGCGCCCCACTCACCGCGCGTGACCGCTTGGCGGATACTTTCTTCGCGGCTCCCGTTCGTGCCTTGGCCGTATCGCGCTTCGCCTGTTGCCGTGTCCGCTCGGAGGTGGCTCCCTCCTTTGGGGGCGGCAACTTCAGACCTGCCCGCCGCGCTTTCGAAAGACCGATCGCGATAGCCTGCTTGGTATTTCGCGCTCCGTGCTTTCCCTCACGAATGTGGTTCATCTCCTCGCGCACGAACTCGCCCGCTTGCGTGCTCGGCGCTTTCCCTTCGCGCGCATCCTCGTGCGCGCGTTCGATTGTCCGTTTATCCGGCATAGCAAGGTGCGAAGCAGTTGGCATACCAAGGTTAGATTACGCTTGTTGCTTTACCGCCGGCAAGATCTTACAGAGATCCACCTGCAGGCCAATCAGCGCGCAGTCGTAGACGCCGATGACGCGGATGATCGCGCCGTCCTTGCGAAAGACCTTCACCGTGCGCGTGCCGGGGTAAACGATCCATACTTCCGCCGCGCCTTCTTCGAGGTAGGCTTCCGTCTTCCGATCAATCTCTTCAGCCGAGTTTCCCGCCGATACGATTTCAATTGCGATTATCGGGGATCCCTCGAACCCGCTTACTCGTTGATTGGGCAAAGTCACGCTCACATCCGGTATCAGCCAACCACGGCGAAGCCTTATATCCCTCCGCGATTCGCGCGCGAGGCCGGGGAAGTTCGGTTCTCAACAATTCCCCGAATTCCCAGCTGATATCGTTATGGAGCTTTTTCGCGATAGGCAAAGAGATCAGCTCTCCATCGAGCAGTTCATGCTTGCCAGGCGTCTCAGGCATATTGAGGTATCTTCCGCGGTAATCAGAGTAACGGCTCCCATCGCACGGATTATAGCTTCCCATCGCTACTCGGAAAATTGCAACTTTCATGCCCGTCCCGGTCGTATATAAGGTTTATGAACCTCGCCGCCGACATCCGCTACGCCTTGCGCATGATGAGGAGCAGCCCAGGATTTACGGCTATCGCCGTCGCCGCGCTTGCTCTCGGCATCGGCGCCAACACAGCCATTTTTACGGTTGTCAACGCGGTCATACTCAAGCCACTGCCTTACCCGCATCCTGAGCGTATCGTCCGCCTCGGCCGCAAGTATCCCGACGGCTTCGGGGATTCTAACTCTATTCCGAAGTACATGACGTGGCGTCACAACGATGTCTTCGAGGCTATGACACTCTACGCCCAGAGCAGTCCAGCGGTCAACCTTGGCTCAGGGGATCGGCCCAACGAGGTCAAAGCCGGCAGCGTCTCCAAGGATTACTTTAAGGTGTTCGGGGTCGCGCCAATTCTGGGCCGCCCTTTTACTGAAGCGGAAGACCTCCCCGGCGGCGCCCCGGCCGCCGTCCTGAGCTATGCCCTTTGGCAGAGCCGGCTCGGCGGCGATCCTGCCATCGTGGGTCAATCGATTCTGCTCAACAAGCGTCCGTACCAGGTGGTGGGCGTGATGCCCAAGGGTTTTCAATCGGAACCGGAAGGTCTCGATCTTTGGACGCCCCTGCAGGCCGATCCGCAAAGCACAAATCAAGGCCACTATCTCGCCGCCGCTGCGCGGCTCAAGCCGGATATCACTGTCGAACAGGCGAGCGCCGAAATGAAGGTCGTCGGCGAACAGTTTCGCCGCGCCTATCCGCAATGGATGGATAAAGCCGAAAGCGTGGGCGTCCTTCCTATGCGTCAAGCCATGGTAGGCAACGCTCGACTCGAATTGCTCGTTCTCGAAGGCGCCGTGGGGTTCGTCCTGCTGATCGCTTGCGCGAACGTGGCGAACTTGTTATTAGCGCGCGCCGCCGCGCGGCAACGCGAATTCGCCATCCGCTCTGCCATCGGCGCCAGCCGCGGACGAGTGCTTCGCCAGTTGCTCACTGAAAGCGTGATGCTTGCGGCGCTCGGCGGCGCGGCGGGGCTGGTCTTGGGGTCGTGGGGCGTCCGCGCCCTGCTTGCGCTCGTGCCGGGGCGCATTCCGCGCCTTACCGATGCCGATGGGATCGTGCACGCGCCGCCCCTCGATGCGGGCGTCGCCCTCTTCACCGCCGGCATCGCCCTGTTGACGGGCATTCTCTTCGGTCTTTTTCCCGCACTACAAACCTCCAGTCCCGATCTTGCGGGATCGCTCAAGGAAGGTGGACGCAGCGGCACGGGGCGGCGCCATGCCTTCGCTCGTTCCGCGCTCGTCGTCCTGGAAATGGCTCTATCGCTTGTCCTGTTGATCGGCGCCGCGCTGTTGATACGCACCTTTGTCGGATTGCATGCCGTTAGCCCAGGTCTCGATCCCCATGGCGTCCTCACCCTGCGGACCTCCATGGCGGGCGGCTCGTATCCCACCACAGCGAGGATCGACGCCTTTTCCACCCAAGTCGAGCAGCGCCTGCAAAGTTTGCCGGGCGTGGTCTCCGCTGGAGCTTCGATCATTCTGCCCATGGAAGACGGCGTCGACTTGCCCTTCAATATTCAGGGCCACGCGCCCGCCAAAGGAAAATTCGAAGGGGACGAGCAGTGGCGCTCGGTTAGCGGCGATTATTTCAAGGTTTTTCGTATTCCACTGTTGCGCGGACGGCTCTTCACCGAGCGCGATAAGGGCAACTCTGCGTCGTCCGTAATCATTAACGACGTCATGGCCCGGAAATATTGGAAGAATTCCGATCCGGTCGGCCAGACGATTGTGATCGGCCAGGGGCTTGGACCACAATTTGCCGATCCGCCACGCCAAATCGTCGGAATCGTCGGCGCCGTCTGCGAGTCGGGGCTCAGCGACGGCAAAGTTTCCGTGATGTATATTCCGCAGAGCCAGACGCCGCAAGGCATCACCGATCTCGCGAACAGCATTATTCCACTCTCGTGGGAGGTCCGCACCGCCGGCGAGCCCATGGCGATGCGCGCCGCGATCGAACGCGAATTTCGCGCTGTGGATGGCCTGCTGCCGATCTCGCAGGTTCGCACTATGGATCAAGTGATGGCCGCATCCATCGGCCGCCAGAACTTCAACATGACATTGTTGACGGTGTTCGCTGCGATTGCACTCCTGCTCGCCTCGATCGGTATCTATGGATTGATGGCCTATTCGGTGGAACAGCGCGCGCAGGAGATTGGCATCCGCATGGCGTTAGGTGCAAGCCAGCGCGATATGTTGCGCCTTGTAGTACTTCAAGGTATGAAGCTGGCGGGAATCGGCGTAGCGATTGGGCTGGCTGCGGCCTTCGGGCTTACCCGCTTACTTGGCCACTTACTCTTCGGAGTGAAGTCGAGCGACCCAGTGACCTTCGCCGTCGTAGCCGCTGTGTTAACGGCCGTGGCAGCTGTGGCCACCTATTTCCCGGCGCGGCACGCGGCGGCTGTAAATCCAACCCAGGCGTTACGGCAGTAGGTCGGGTGGTTTACGTCGCCGGCAAAATTGTCCGCAGATCTACCTAGACGCCAATTAATGCGCAATCGTAAACATCCGTCACCCGAAGGTACGAACCGTCCTCGTCCCGCTTGCGTTGAACTTCTTCAGCCGCATTTCCCCGCGATATGATTTCTATCGCGATCATCGGGGCGCCTTCGAACCATTCGCCTTATAGCTGATCAGGCCAATTTACACTGACATCCGGTATGAGCCAGCCCCTGCTGAGGCGATACCCCTCCACGGTCCAAGTGCGTGAGTCGTCGAGAACGGTCGCAAATAACCGCCAAAGACGTCTACCGATGAGATCATGTCTGCGTTTCGCGACAGGTAAAGAGATCAGTTCTCCATCCAGCAGTTCATGCTTGCCCGGCGTCTCGGGCATGTTGAGGAACTCTTCCGCGGTGAGCAGTGTGACGGCGCCCATAGCCGGATTATATCCTCTTCATAAAACCGGCGAATCGTTCCCCAGCATCGCCCGCCGTACGATCTTGATAGGCGGGAATCCCTGCTTCAGAAACGAATCGTGAAACTCTTCGAGCGAAAATGCCGAACCCTTCATCTTTTTATAATCCTCGCGGAGCTTGAGAATTTCCAACTTACCCAATGTGTAATACAGGTAAGTCGGATCCCCCGTACCTCGCTTCGCTTCACGCTCTCCATTCGCGTGCGTCAGATAACCTTCTTTGACGAAGAAATCGATCGCCTGCTCGTAAGTCATCTTGCCCGTGTGCATTTGGATGCCTACGATGTAGCGCGCGTTGCGCAATAGCGCATCCTGCAACTGTCCGAGCCGCAACTTCAAATCGCCGTTTCCGTAACCTTCGTCGAGCATCATCTGCTCACTGTAATGCGCCCATCCCTCGGCATTGCTGCTGCATCCAATCAGCTTGCGCACCTTGCTCGGCGCATCTTTCAACCATAGAAATTGAACGTAATGGCCGGGATAGACCTCATGAACCGCGGTACTGATAATCGTCCCCCGATTAAATCCCGCCATGTGTTCTTCGACTTGCTGCTTGCTCCAATTTGACTCCGGCAGCGTCACGTTGAAGAACGCTTCCTTCGCCACCTTCTCGAACGGGCCTGGCGTATCCATGGAGGCGAAGGTCGTCGCCCGTTCGAAGGGCGGCGTCTCCTCCACAATCGGCAATACCGTCGAAGGAACCGTGACGATGTGGTGCGCCGTGATGTAATCGCGCAGGCCGCCTAACACCCCGCGAAATGTGTCCAACAGCTTATCCGGCGCCGGATGATCGCGTTCGAGTTCTTCCAGAATCTGCTGCGGCGTCCGCTTCGGGTCAATCTTCGCCGCCACCTGCTTGAACTCCGCTTGATTCTGCCGCAGATTCTGGTACCCAATCTGCAGCAGTTTGTCCAGCGGCGTATCCACCATCTCGTCATACAGAAGCTTCTTGCTGTAGTTATCCGCGCCGATGCGGAAATCGCCGCCGGCGTGGGGCAGCAAAGCGGTCTTCAAGAAGGTCTGATACGAATTCAACGAAGCGATCACAACGTCGTTCGCGCTCTTGAACTCCGCCAACAACTGCTTGTCGGTGACCGCGTGAAATGCCGAAGGCACATCGTTTTGGAAAAAGCTCACCTCGCCGGGAAGCTGTTCGATGGCAATATCGACAAAGATACGGGGCGGATTGCTCAGGTTTTCCCGCGCCGATTGCAGCAGCCGTGGAATCTGCCTCTCTCGGGCAATCGCCGATCTCAGCCGTTCCTCCGGGGACGCAAAGGTACGCGCCATAATCACGAAAATCGCGTTCGTCGCGTACGACGAGTAGCTATCCGGATTCTTCTCCCACCCGCGAATGTTTTCCAGACTCAGAATCTGTCCGCGAATCTGCGAAAGTACAAGCTCGCGGTCCGCCCCGGCGGGCGCCGACAGGCCGGCTGCGCCGAACTTCTCCACGGCCGCTTCGAACTTCTTCAGGTCGGCGACGTTCGACTGAATCTCGGCCCGGGAAAACGTCGGTAGCGCCTTGTCGTATTGATGAAACCCCGCCGAGGTTGCCTGTGCGGGATCGTACTTGAAGAGCGTTTCATCGAAGTAGCGGTCCGCCAGCTTGGCGAAATCCGCGTCGCGAGTTTGTGCAAAGGACATAGAGGCAAATGCGAAGATAAAAATACGCCACAGTTTCATAGGCTTACCTTCATTATAAGAACGTGTGGATCGCTCTCGGCATCTTCGTCCTGACTTATCTCGCGCTGGCCGCCGGGAGAGTCCCGGGCCTGCGGCTTGACCGCACCGGCGCAGCAATCGTCGGCGCCACCCTGATGATCGCGGCGAACGTGTTGACGCTGCGCCAAGCCTACGCTGCGATCGATTACGAAACTATCGCGCTGCTTTTCGGCATGATGATTGTCGTTGCAAACCTGCGCCTCAGCGGATTCTTCGCGCTGGTTACGGCCTGGGTGGTCGATCACGCCCACAGCCCTCTTATGCTGTTGGCCGGCATCGTTTTGGTGTCCGGCATCCTTTCGGCCTTCTTCGTTAATGACACCGTCTGCCTTGCGCTAACGCCGCTGGTGCTCGATATCACCCTTCATTTGCGCCGTAATCCCGTCCCCTACCTGCTCGCCCTCGCCATGGCGTCGAACGCCGGCAGCGTCGCCACCATCACTGGCAATCCGCAAAACATGATGATCGCCAGCTTTTCGCACATCGGATACGGCCAATTCGCCGCCGCACTCGCGCCAATCGCTGCCCTAAGCTTGCCGATCACCGCCGCCGTCATCGCTATCGCGTACCGCTCCGAATTCTTGCGACGGACCAGACTCGATGTGAAGCACGAGCCGGTTCGTGTCCATCGCGCCCTTATGGTGAAATCATTAGCTGTCGCGGCCGCCATGATCGGCGCGTTCTTTGCCGGTTGGCCGTCGCCCAACGCGGCGTTGCTCGCTGGAGCGATCCTCCTGCTCACGCGGCGAATCAAGCCCGAGCGGGTCTATCGCGAAATCGATTGGAGCCTGCTGGCGCTCTTCGTAGGCCTGTTCGTCGTCATCGCCGGCGTTGAGCAAACATCATTTCCGGACGACCTGTTCTCCGCCGCCTCTCGCTTTCACCTCGATCGCACTCTTCCCATGAGCCTCTTCTCGGCAGCGCTCTCGAATCTGGTCAGCAACGTTCCGGCCGTCCTCGTCTTCAAATCGTTCGTCTCACATCTGCCCCATCCCACGCACGCGTGGCTGGTGCTCGCCATGTCATCCACCCTCGCAGGCAACCTCACGATTCTGGGCTCGGTGGCCAACCTTATTGTGGCGCAACGCGCGCGCCCGTACGTTCACATCGGGTTCTGGGAATACGCGAAGACGGGCGTTCCCGTCACGGTGCTTACGCTGGCGGCGGGAATCTTGATGCTTGGGTTACACTAGCGGTTTGTCATCGCAACTTCGGGCCGCCGGACACTGGCTGGCGCGGTCGGGCATCCAGCTTCCCAATGGCGGCGTAGCGCGCTATCATCGCGCCGATGCGGGGCTCAACCAAGACATCTCGACGGAGATCACCGGCTATGCCGTGGCCGCGCTGGTGTTCGCCTTTCGCGCTACCCAGGATCAAGAGTTCCTAGACGCCGCGACTCGCGCAGCGCATTTCCTCACTCGGATCGCCTGGGACGCGCCCAACGGCGTCATGCCCTTCGAGATCAACCCAGCCGCTTTCACCTACTTCTTCGATTGCGGAATTATCGCGCGGGGTCTTCTTACGCTCTGGCGCGTCACCGGCGAATGCGAACTGGTTGACGCTGCGCAAGCCATCGGTCATTCGATGGCCCTCGATTTCGCGCGCGACGACGACACACACTGGCCGGTGCTCTCGCTGCCCGCGAAGGCCCCGCTTGCGCTCGATCCCGCCCGCTGGTCGCGCACTCCCGGCTGCTATCAGTTGAAGTCCGCCGTAGCTTGGCGCGAACTTGGCGCAATTACAGGCGTCCCCTTTTGGACAGACCTCTACGCGCGCGCCCTGGAGACCGCGCTCGCGTCGCACGAATCCTATCTGCATAGCCATATCGATCCGCACCAGGCGATGGACCGGCTCCATCCGTACCTCTACTTTCTCGAAGCCTTGTTGCCACATCCCGAACACGCTGTGGTGGTCCAAGAGGGCGCCGCCCACGTTCGCGATTCATTCCACGACCTCGCATCCCGTTTCGAGCGCGCCGATGTCGCCGCGCAGTTGCTCCGCATCCAGTGCGCCGCGGGCTCGCCCGAATCGGAATGCGCCGCAACCGCCGCTCGAGTGCGCCTCTTCCAGCGCGATGATGGCGGTTACTACTTCGGCCGCAAAGCCGGCCAGTGGGTTCCCCATATAAGCCCCGTGCCAACCACCTTCGCCATGCAGGCGCTGGAATGGTACGAGCGCCGCGAATCGGTCGATTGTGCCGCCGTCATTTGATTACTGGCTCGCTCGCATCGCCGGATTTCTCCGGCCGCGCCGGCCTGCCCGGGCTGCGTCTCCTGTGCGCCCAACAGAATCCGGCGTCTCGGTGGTCATCCCTTCGCGCAATGGCCGCGAACTTCTGGCTGCACAACTCCCCGGTATTCTGAGCGATCTTGATGGCTCGCGCGCCGAAGTCATTGTGACCGACAATGGCTCGGACGATGGCACGGTGGAGTGGCTCCGCACCCACTGGCCTTCGGTGCAAGTCGATCTTTCAACCCCGCCACTCTCGTTCGCGCGTGCTGTCAATCGAGGCATCGCCCGCGCCCGCTTCTCGCATGTCTGCCTGCTGAACAACGACATGCTGATTGAGCCTGGCTTTTTCGGCGCCCTGCGGCGCGCCTTCGACGACGTCGCCGATCTCTTCTGCGCCACCGCGCAGATTCGTTTCCCCGAAGGGGTCCGGCGCGAGGAGACCGGCAAGGCCGTCATGGCACAAGATCATCCGACCGATTTCCCGCTACGCTGCGACGAACCGCTTCCTGGCGAGGATGGAACCCCCGTGCTCTACGGCAGCGGCGGCTGCTCGCTCTATGACGCTGCGAAGCTCCGCGCGCTCGGCGGGCTCGATGAATCTTACGAACCGGCTTACGTCGAGGATCTCGATCTGGGCTATCGTGCATGGCAGCGGTCGTGGCCTTCCGTCTATGTCGCGGGCGCAGTTGTGGAACACCGCCACAGAGCTACTACTCGCCGATATTATACGGAAGGGCAACTCGAAGCGGTGCTCGAGGTGAACTACTTGAAGTTCCTGGCGCGCGCCGTCGCCAATCGCGTGCTATTCGCGCGCTTGTGGAAGCAGGCCCTTGATCGCTTGGTGCTACTTGGCGAAAAGGCTTCCGCCCGCGCGGCGCTAGGTCAGGCCGCCGTGCTCGCGCGATCGGGCGGTCCTCGCTTGACGCCGGTCTTTCCCGAGGAAGACTTCCTTGCTTTGACCAATGGATGCGCGGCGATGTTTCCCGGAACGGGCGCGTGCGTAGCCGTACTCCCGGTTGAGCGTCTCGAGCCGCCGTTGCTGGTGCTACTCCGCGAACATCGCGAAGTGATGCTGATAGCCGCCGCGGAAAGTTCTGCCGCCTTCCGTGCCGCACTCCGCTTCACTGCGCAAAACCGCGCCGCGAAGTAGCTCCATGGGGCTAAGTGCGTGGTCTGCTCTGGGGTGTAACCTGGACTTAGAGACGTCGCTATGAAAATCGTTCTTTTGCTCTTACTGGCCGCTTCTCCGCTCTTGGCTGTCGATACCGTGTACCTTCGTGGCCAAGTGAAACTGCCCGATGGCGCCGCACCCGGTAAAGGCGTGGATATCATGCTGGTCTGCGGCGGCGCCGACTCCGTCCGCATGCTGAGCACCGGCAAGAACGGCGTGTTCAACCTCAAGGCCGAACGCGACGACTTCAATCACATCGCCCGCGCATTGCCCACCACAGGCATGGCGCTTAGCGATGGCGCCACTTACACCGGCCGTTGTGTTCTGAAAGGGGTGCTTAAGGGGTACGATTCGTCTTCGATCGATCTCAGCAGCTTTACTATCGGTAAAGACTTGAAACTGCCGGATCTGGTGCTCTCGCCAAAAACAGCCGCCCACAAATGACTGTGACCCACCGGCTCCAACGGACCTCACTCAAAGTATAGGTTGATGTGCCGTCCTTCGAGTCATGACTCTTGTCTCATGCAAGATGAGCCTGAAGGGCGACAGGATTCTCACGCAAGATGAACCTGAAGGGGAAGTTCGGGGGATTGATCATCAGCATGGACGACACAGAGGCCACCAGCTTGGAGCAGAGCCGGGCTTTCTTGGCCGGCAGTGGGGATGTGCGTTTTGCCGGCCAGCGACGCCAGGAGGTGTACGGATGGATCGAGAAGACGCTCGTGCGGCTCGAATACACAACCTTGGACAAGCCCGGCAAAGGATTGGTCCGGCGCTACCGCTCGCGGATGACCGGGTTGAGTCGCGCCCAGATCACGCGTTTGATCGCGCTCCAACGCCGCACGGGACGAGCGCAGACAACTGTCTACGCGCGAACCAAGTTCGCCACCCGCTACACAGCAGCCGACTTGGATCTGCTCGCCTACGTCGACAAGGCGCACGGGAACTTGAGCGGACCCGCGACGCGCCGGATCCTGGAACGGGAGCACAGCGACTATGGGCAAGCAGCGTATGCGCGGCTGGCGTCGATTTCGGTGGCGCACCTTTACCGGCTGCGCAACAGCTCGGCCTATCGGAAACGCAACACCAGTTATCAGCCCACGCGGCCAACGCCGATTCCCATCGGCGAGCTATAGCAAGGTTTTCATGCCGCATGAATCGATGAAATCACCGGAGGAGTGGCAGCACGCGAAGGGACCGGGAGGGCCCGGTGTTGGTAACTCTCTCCGCCGGGCCCGTTGTTAGTAGAAAGGAACGTTGAATCAAAGCTAACAGCGGCGCGGCTCGGGTTCCAGACCGCTAATGGTTAACGATCGATTACTATCCACGTTTTCGCTTGTGCCGCGCGATTCGCCTACAAGGCCGCGGCGCGCTTGGGGACGACATATCCTTTGCGACCGACGATTCGCGCGCCGGGATGGAGGCGTTGGGCTGCAGGAGTCAGTTCGATCTCGACGCGGCGGCGTTGTCCCGGCTTTGCTTCCGGCATGTCGTAGTAGAGACGATAACGGCGGCGCATCCGTTGGATCGCTTGCTGCAAGGTGACGTAGGGATTGGGGCCGGCGCGAATTGGTCCCGCGTCTTCCGTGTAGATCGTCTCGCCGCCCGTCTGTTCCGCGATGTCGTCGACATAGTCGAATCGGTTGATTTTCGCAAGCGCCATCAGTCCGAAGATGTGATAAGGATTGTCGTCGTAAATGAAACGGGTCCAGGAAGTGGGTATCACGACGGCGGAGAGTATGGTGTCGGTGTTCCACAAGTCCTTCGCGACACCTATGTGATTCTGATTCGATAAACCGAAGCCGGCGTTAGCGCCGAACATCAGGATGGCCCGGCGGCCATGCGTTTCCGACCCCGCAGCCAGGTATTTTGCCGCGCCGGCGACGGCGGGCAGAACGAAAGGCTTCCCCGCGAAGGCCGCATATGCAAGGCCGGTCCTCACATGCCGCCTTACCTCTTTTAAATCCTCGGTAAGCGGCGCCTCGATTTGAGTGCATTCATTGAATGACAGCACGCCAACGCGATCGCCTTCCCGCATCGCCGCGATGGCCGCTTCCGCCGCGCCGCGCAGCTGCAGGCGATTGGGCGCCATTATTTTGCTGAGTTCTATCAGGAAAAGGAGATCGAGCGGAGTCTCCTCCTGGATGCAATAGCGAAGTGAAACCAGCTGATGGTCGTCGGTCACGGCGAAATCGCCTTGTTTCAAGCCGTCGATGATGCCGGCCTTGTCGAAGACCTGGGCATCGATCTCGACGATCGAGATGCCGGTCCTGAAGGTTGGCTCTTGCGCGGCGAGGCAAGCTGCCAACCCCAACGCGAGAACGAGGGCGCGGCCCATGGTATGTAGGCGGCATGATCTCACAGCCAGGTTACGTCCCGGCGAAACGAATGGCAGGTGAAACGTTTACCTCCCGCTCATACTTTGCTAGACTCGAATCCACGTGACCCTGGCGCCTATCGACTATCTCATTCTTGCGTTGTATTTCGCCTTTGTGCTCGGCATCGGGTGGAGACTGCGGAGGAAGATCGCTACCAGCGGCGATTTTCTCACCGCGGGCCACTCCGTTCCCGTCTGGATCACCAGCCTGGCGTTTCTGGCGGCCAATCTGGGCGCGCAGGAACTGGTCGGGATGTCCGGCAACGGCGCCAAGTATGGCATCATGACGGCCCATTTCTACTGGGTGGGCGCGGTGCCGGCGATGATCTTCGTCGGCATCTTCATGATGCCGTTCTATTACGGCAGCCGGGCGCGCGTCGGTGCCGGAATACCTGAAGCTGCGCTTCGACGAGAAGACGCGCGCGCTCAACGCGTGCACGCTTCGCGGTGATGACGATCTTTTCGTCGGGCATTTCGATGTACGCGCTGGGGCTTCTGCTGCAACTGGTGCTCGGCTGGGGCTTCACCGCGTCCGTGCTTGCTCTCGGCGGCCATCGTGCTGGCGTACACGTTCCTGGGCGGGCTGACCAGCGCGATTTATAACGAGGTGCTGCAATTTTTCCTGATCGTGATGGGGTTCTCGCCGCTGGCGATTCTCGCCGTGTGGAAGGCGGGCGGCTGGAGCGGCATGGCTGCGCGACGTGCCGCCGCGTGATGACGCACAGCTGGAAATATATGGGCAGCGCCGGCGGAGAACCCGATGGGCGATCGAGGTCTTCGGGCTGGTGGCGGGGCTGGGCTTCGTGCTGTCGTTCGGATACTGGTGCACGGACTTCCTGGTGGTGCAGCGCGCCATGGCGGCGGAGTCGATGTCGGCTGCGCGGCGCACGCCGGTGCTCGCGGCGCTTCCGAAGATGATGATGCCGTTCATCGTGATCGTGCCCGGCATCGCGGCGCTGGCGCTCATCGAATATGGCATGTCGGCTACGCGCTGCCGATGAAGCAACGGCGAGCCCGATTACGACCAGGTGCTCACCACGCTGATGGCGCAAGTTCTATCCGGCCGGCATGCTGGGCGTGGGGCTGACCGGCCTGATGGCGTCGTTCATGTCCGGCATGGCGGGCAACGTCACCGCGTTCAACACCGTCTTCACTTACGACATCTACCAGAGCTACATCCGGCCCGGCGCGCCGGATAGTCACTATCTGAAGGTGGGCCGCATCACGACGGTAGTCGGCGTGGCGCTCTCGATCGGCGCGGCATATGTCGCGCGGCATTACAACAACATCAATGATCTGCTGCAGCTGGTGTTCAGCTTCGTCAACGCGCCGCTGTTTGCGACTTTCCTGCTGGGCATGTTCTGGAAGCGCGCCACCGGCCACGGCGCGTTCTGCGGGCTTGCCGCGGGAACGCTGGCCGCCGCCGGCACTTGGTCGCTTTCACGTCGCCGAGGGCAAGGGCGGCGTGCTGGGCGACGTGCACACGTTTCCCTCGCCTATGGCGCAGAACTTCTGGATCGCGATAATCGCGTGGACTGCCTGCTTCCTGGTAACGATCGCGATCAGCCTGGTGACGCGCCCCCGGCCGGCAAGGAGCTGGAGGGCTTGGTTTACGGCCTTACTAAGATGCCGAGCAGACCAGAGCGCGGTGTGGTACAAGCGGCCGGTGCCGGTTGCCATCGCGATCGGCGCGCTGGCATTGATACTTAATTTCTGGTTCGCCTGACATGCTGGACTTACGACTCCCCATCGGCTGGTTCTTCGCGATCACAGGCGTGCTACTGCTCGCCATGGGAATCTTCGCGCCCGAGACACGCGCGGCTCTTACCGCGGCCAACGTCAATCTGTATTGCGGGTTTTTCATGATGCTGTTCGGGGCGTTCCTCCTACTACTCGCGGCCCGGGCGCGACGTCGCTCATGACGGGCCGCTCATGACGGAAGCCTTCCGCAAGGTATTCCACTCGACGCACGGAATGCGGGTATTCCGTGCGCCGGGCCGGGTGAATCTGATCGGTGAGCACACCGATTACAACCTGGGATTCGTGCTGCCGGTGGCGTTGGATCTGGCGACCACGTTGCGGCCGCGCCTTCATCCGACGGGAAGTTGCGGATCTATTCGGAGCATCAGCGCGAAATGCGCGAGTGGAACGCGGCGCGATATCGGGCGGCTGGAGCGCGCGGGACATTGGAGCGATTATCCGATCGGCGTAGCGCAAGAGCTGGTTCATGCCGGATATCCCATCGAGCCGGCGAATCTGTTGATCCGCAGTACGGTGCCGGAAGGCTCGGGGCTGAGCTCGTCGGCAGCGCTCGAAGTGTCGTCGGCGCTGGCGTTGCTGCGTGGACGGGCGATCGACCCGCTCGAGCTGGCGCTGCTTTGCCAACGCGCCGAGGTGTACTTCGTGGGAATGCCATGCGGCATCATGGATCAATATATTTCCGTGTTCGGGCGGGAAAATGCGGCGGTGGAGATCGATTGCCGCAGCCTGCAACATCGGTACGTCGATCTGCCCGAAGGCATCGCATTCGTCGCGGTCAACAGCATGGTGAAGCACGCGCTGGCGAGCTCGGCGTATCGCAAGCGGGTGGAAGAGTGCGCGATGGCTGTGGAGATTATCGCGCGGCGCAGTCCGGGCGTAAAGAGTCTGCGCGATGTGACGCTGGAACAGTTAGATGCGGTGAAGGACGAGCTGCCCGGTTCGATTGGCCGGCGCGCGCTCCACGTGGTGACGGAGAACGCGCGTGTGGAGCGGTTCGTGGCAGCGAGCGCTGCCGGAGATATCGAAGCTATGGGCCGGCTTTTTGTGGATTCGCACCGCAGCCTGCAGCACGATTATGAAGTGAGCTGCGCGGAGTTGGATTTCCTGGTGGATAGCGCGCTTGCGGTCGACGGAGTTTGCGGGGCTCGAATGACGGGGGGCGGGTTCGGCGGCTGTACGGTGAATCTGTTGCGCGCGGAAGCGGCGGCGGCGTTCCGCGAGCGCATCGCGGCGGCTTACGAGCGAGAATTCCAGGTGACGCCGGCCTTTTACCAATGCAAGCCTTCGCGCGGAGCCGCGGAAGAGCCGCAAAATAATTGAGAGGAACTTGGGGCTCAAGCGACTATATCAGCAAAGGGTAAGTTAGAGAGAATGTCCTTGTTGGGGCGGACGATCCGTCTGCCCCAGATTTTTCCCGCGCTACACTCGTTTCGATGCCCCTCTGGCTTAACCTAGCCAACCTTTTTACACTAGTACGGCTGTTACTGACGCCCGTTGTGATTGTGGCTATCCTGCAAGGGCGGCACAAGCTGGCTTTGGCGCTTTTTTTCGTTGCTGCTCTAACCGATGTGCTCGATGGCTGGGCGGCGCGGCGGCAAGACGCTTCGACAACCGCGGGCGCGTACTTCGATCCTATTGCGGATAAATGCCTGATGAGCGGGGTGTTTGTGGCGCTGGCGGCGGCGGGCCTGGCGCCGTGGTGGGTGGTTGCGGTGGTGCTGGGGCGCGATCTCTATATTGTTCTGGGGGCAGGGATACTGATGGCGTTTACGAAGAACCGCAAATTTCCACCGAGCGTGTGGGGAAAGGCCTCAACATTCGTACAAATCGCTACGGTGACGTGCTGGCTGACACGTGATGCATTTCCGACCCCGGCGCTGCGCGCTATCGGCGCAGGCGTCCTGTGGCCTTGCGTAGCGGCGACGCTTTGGAGCGGTTTGCACTATACCTGGCGGGGGATACGGATGGCGAGCGCAAAATGACACACAGATTGACGCCACCTCCGACCGGGATTAGGCTAAAATTGAATCGGCAGCTTCCATGACTCGTTACGTTCCCGCCCGCTACTACCTCTGGTTCGGCCTTGCAGCGGCGGCCCTTGCCGGGGTGATCGGTTGGATGGGCTGGAACTGGATGCCTATCGCTTTGGGTGCCAGCGGCATCCTCTTATTGACTGCCGGCTTACTTTTGGCGATGTTTTGGCGCCCGGCGATCGAGGTCCACGAGGGATATTTTTCGGTAGGCAAGCGGATCGTGCCGTGGATGGACGTGCGCCGGCTAGACATTCTTCGTTTGGACCGGACGGGTTGGATCTCTCCGCTGGTGATGCGCGTGACGTTGTTCGACGACACACGGTTCACAATGATCTATCCGGGCGAGATAGAGGATTGCAGCAGCCTTTTGCGCAATCTGCGGCGCCTCTCGCGCGATGCGTTGATCGATGGCATTCCGTACCGCCAGTATTGGGGCGAAGTGCTCGCGGCAGGCGGACGCAACCCTGCGCCGGGTCCGCGCTACCGCATTCTGCGTCCGGAGGACGAAGCGGAAGTGGAGCGATTGTATCAGCGGCTGAAATCGGTAGGTCATCTCGACCAGAAGAACTCGGACGAGAAATAGTCCGTGGCGCGGCGGCGTTTCCCTTTTCTCCTGAAATTCGCTTTGGTGGCGGTAGCAATCGTAGCGGTGGCGTACGTCGCGCGGGATTTTTGGCTGCCTGCGGTGGGCTACGCTTTGATCCATTCCGATGCGCCGGTCAAGGCCGATATCGCAGTAGTGCTAGCCGGCGATCCGCAGGGCCACCGGATCGAGAAGGCTGCGCAATTAGCCAAGGCCGGATATGTTCCGCAAGTGCTGGTCAGCGGGCCGCCGGGCGTGTACGGGATTAACGAAAGCGATCTCGCTGTGCAGTTCATCGAGCATGAGGGCTACCCGCGGCAGTGGTTTATTCCGTTTCCCGATCCGTCGCATTCCACCAAGGAGGAATCGGCGTATATCCTGCGCGAATTGCGGCGGCGCAACGTACACAGCTTTCTGCTGATCACGAGCGACTTTCACAGCGGCCGCGCGCGGCGTATCTTTCTGGCCACGGAGCGCGAGATGGGTTATGCCCCCCAATTCCAGACCGTGACTGCGCGCGACGAGTTCTTTCGCGCGGATTCCTGGTGGCGGAATCGCGAAGCGCAAAAGACCGTGTTCATCGAGTGGTGGAAAACCCTCGCTAACGCGCTTGGCCGATGACTACCTGGCGATCGCTTTCGAGAGTCCGCGCACACTTGTGGCGCTATCGCGCGCAATGGGGCGTGGGGATGTCGTGCCTCGCGCTCAAGGATCTGGCGCAGGCAGCTCAGCCTTTGATGATCCGTGGCGCGATCGATTCGCTGGGCGCGGCAGGCTCGGGCCTGTTCCTGCGCTACGCGGGGTATCTCCTAGGCCTGGCGGTGGTGAAAGGCATCTTTCAATATTGGATGCGGGTGATTCTGATCGGCATCTCGCGCGACATCGAGTACGACCTGCGCAACGAGCTGTTCAGGCATCTGATCGCGCTTGCGCCGGATTACTACGCGCGCAAGCGCACCGGCGACATCATGGCGCGCGCCACCAACGATCTGAATGCCGTGCGCATGATGCTGGGCCCGGGGGTGATGTATTGGTGCGAGACCAGCCTCACGTTCGCGCTCTCGATCGCGATCATGGTGCGGACGGATTGGCGGCTGACGCTTCTGGCGATTCTGCCCGCGCCGCTGGTGAGCGCGGCGATGATTCTGTTCGGACGCAGGATTCACGACCGGTTCGAGAAGATCCAGGAGATGTTTTCCGACATCATCGAGCCGCGTGCAGGAGAATCTGGCGGGCGTGCGAATGGTGCGCGCGTTCGTGCAGGAGCGCGCGGAACTGCGGCGTTTCGAAGAGCTGAACCGGCAGTACATTGCGCAGAACATCAAGCTGGTGCGGGTGCAGGGCGTATTCCATCCGCTGCTCGAGGCGTCTGATCGGGCTGACGTTTCTGATGGTGCTGTGGATGGGCGGCCGGCAGGTAGCTGGCGGGGCGAATCTCGATCGGTAGCTTCGTCATGTTCAACACCTACATGGGCATGCTGGTGTGGCCGATGATCGCGCTGGGTTGGGTGGTGAACCTGATGCAGCGCGGCAGCGCGTCGCTGGGGCGCATCGCTGAGATTCTGCGTGAGCGCCCGGCGATTGCGGCTCCGGCAAACGCCGAGAGCCTTAGGGGCCGCGCGCGGCGAGATCGAATTTCGCGGAGTGTCCGTGGCATTATGGCGGAGTCCAGGCGCTGGCGGGGATCGATCTGCGAATTCCGGCTGGGACGACGGTCGCGGTGGTGGGCCATACGGGTCGGGCAAAAGCACGCTGGTCGTCGCTGATTCCGCGACTGCTCGATCCAATGGAGGGCGCGGTGCTGTCGATGGCGTGGATTTGCGCGACACGGACCCCGCGGATCTGCGGCGGCAGCATCGGATTCGTTCCGCAGGAGACATTTCTGTTCAGCGCGACCGTTGGCGAAAACATTGCGTTCGGCGTGGAGAACGCGACAGAGGAACAGATCCGTCGCGCGGCGGAGATCGCGGGTCTGGCTGGCGACATCGAAAGTTTTCCGAAGGGATACGACACCATGGTCGGCGAACGCGGGATCACGCTCTCGGGCGGGCAGAAGCAGCGGGCGGCGATCGCGCGCGCGATCTTGCGCGATCCGCGGATTTTGATTCTGGACGATGCGCTTATCGAGCGTGGATACGCTGACGGAGGACCGCATTTTGAATCACTTGGCGGGCGTGATGCAGGGGCGCACCGTGATTTTGATTTCGCATCGCGTGTCAACCGTGCAGGGCGCGGACTTGATCGTGGTGTTGGAGAACGGACGAATCGCGGAGCGGGGGACGCATGCGGAGTTAATCGCGCGCGGCGGGTATTATGCGGACTTGAGCAGGAAACAGATGCTGGAGGAGGAGTTGGAAGCGATTTAGTTTCTCAATCTTGAGGCTGGTGAACCCCTCTTGGATTTATATAACTTCATGATCTCTTCACTGGATCTATCCCGCCTTTTGCAGAGCATCTTCCACCGCCTCGGGATGACGTGCGATTACGGCAAGCAGCACGCGCGCAGGTCCGTCCGGTCGCGTCCTGCCCTGTTCCCAGTTTTTCAGAGTTGCGGGCTGAAAACCGAACTTCGCGGCAAACTGGGACTGGCTTAGTCGAAGCTTTCTCCGAACAGCGCGGACATCGGTGTTCGGAACTTCGACCGTCGTGATGCGTACAGGAACATTTTCGCCGCCAGCCCAGGCGATGGCTTCCTTCAGGCTGGTGATAATCTCCTGTCCGACGCGCTGCTTGGCCTCGGGCCTCTTTTTGGATGTAATTCTCTTGTTCATAATTGCCTACCTTTGGCGTATGTCTTGACTAGAATGGGAACGAGCCTCCGAAATTCGTTTCTTTCTGCCTTCGTTAAATTCGCCCGCTGGCTCTTCGAGTAGACGGTCAATAGGAATAGTGGAAGAGTCTCGCTAGGGAAATAGTAGATCGCGCGGACGCCGCCACTTTTACCTTCCCTTTGGAGGCCCAACGGACTTTACGGACGCCGCCCGTTTCTGGAATGACATCGCCGACACTGCGAGTAGCGGAGCCTGACCTGCAGACAAGCGATGGCATCGGAGGGACTTTCAGGATACACATCCCCCTGCTCCTGGAGCCGTCTTCGCCAGTCGCCGCTCGATCGCTTCCACGTCAAAGACGCATCCGCCCCAGGTTCCGCCGCTGGCATCCTGCAGCATCGCCCACAGTCTGGTTTGCGAAGGCAATTCCGGGTCTACCGAAGTTTCCGCGTTGCGCTCGGCCAACACGCGCGCGCCTTCCTCTGCGTTGCCATTGAGCAACATGTTCACTGAGCCTTCCAAGCGCACGCGGTCGATCGTAATCTCGATGATGTCGCCTTCCTTCACCTTGCCGAGTGGGCCGCCCGCCAAGGCCTCGGGAGTCACATGCCCGATGCAGGCGCCGGTCGATACGCCGCTGAAGCGGGCGTCGGTAATCACGGCGACCTCCTTCCCGAAATCCAGATATCGCAGCGCCGACGTGATTTCGTAGATCTCCTCCATGCCCGAACCCATCGGCCCACGGCACATCAGTACGACCACGTCGCCCGGGCGTATCTTGCCGTCCTTGATCGCTTTGACGGCCGATTTCTCGGTGCGAAATACCCGCGCGGGGCCGGTCTTTCGATAGACGCCGTCCGCGTCCACGACGCTGGAATCGATTGCGGTGCTCTTGATCACGGAACCGCCAGGCGCGAGGTTCCCCTTGGGGAACGTAACGGTGGACGTCAGACCGCGTCGCCTCGCGACATCGGGCGACATGATGACTTCGCCGGGGTCGATTCCGTCGCGCTCCTGCAGCACGCGCCGCAACGCCGCCCGGCGTTCGGATTGCTCCCACCAATCGAGCACCGTATCCAGCGTTGCGCCCGTGACCGTCACGACGCTGGTATCGAGTAATCCGGCGCGCCGCAAATGAAGCATCACCTCCGGAACGCCGCCCGCGAGAAATACCTGCACCGTCGGAAACATTTTGGGGCCATTGGGCAGCGCGTCCACGATACGCGGCGTTTCGCGATTTACGCGCGTCCAATCGTCAACTGTAGGCCTGCGAAGGCCCGCGGCGTGCGCCACGGCGGGGAGGTGGAGGATGAGATTGGTCGATCCGCCGAAGGCTGCGTGAACAATCATCGCGTTGCGCACCGCGGCATCGGTCAGCACGCTTCGCATCGTCATGCCGCGCTCTTCCATGGCCAACACGGCGCGCGCCGAGCGGCGCGCCATATCGGTCCATATGGCGTGGCCGGAAGGCGATAGCGCCGAGTGTGGAAGTGCCATTCCCAGGGCCTCGCCGACCACCTGTGAGGTGGCGGCCGTTCCCAGAAACTGGCAGCCTCCGCCGGGCGTGGCGCAAGCGCGGCACAAAGCGTCAGCAGCGGCCTGGACGGTGATTTGACCGTGCGCGAACCGCGCCCCAACCGATTGCACCTTGCCCGCGTCTTCGCTCGTCTCCGCCAGCAGGGTGACCCCGCCGGGTACAAGGATTCCAGCCAGATTGTGCGCGCCGGCAAGCGCCATCATCATCGCGGGCAGCCCCTTATCGCAGGTGGCTACTCCAATGACCCCGCGGCGCGTGGGCAGCGACCGGATCAGCCGTCCGAAGACCGATGCCGCATCGTTGCGGTAGGCCAACGAATCGAACATGCCCGTGGTGCCTTGCGTGCGCCCGTCGCACGGGTCCGTGCAATATGCCGCGAAAGGAATAGCGCCCAGCGACTTGAGTTCGCGGGCGGCGGCCTCCATAAGTAGACCGACTTCCCAGTGTCCCGTATGGTACCCGAGGGCGATTGGCGTGCCGTCCGCCGCGCGGATTCCGCCATGGGTGCTGAGGATCAGGAATTCCTTACGCCCCAACGCGCTTGGTTCCCAACCCATGCCGGCGTTCTGACTCCAACCAAACAGGTCGCCCGACGGCCGCTCCAGCAGCATCTCGGGCGTAATAGGCACCGAACCGGCGGGCCCCGCGGCTTTCGAGGCGACGTCGTAGAGAGATTGGTCTCCGGAATCAAGGAGACTTGCGAGAGAGGCGGGCATCGGTCCCAGGGTAACGCACGGCGAATTCCTGCCGTACTCCGCGGCCGGGCATTTCCCGCATGGCTACCCCGGGATGAATCTTGTGACGCTTACGTTGAAGAGCCGACGGGAAGAGGTCGGCCCTTCTGTTTGCGGCATGCTAATGCAGTTCGCTATGCAACTCGGTAACGGCGCCGGCTCCATGCCGTTCCCGTAGATATCCCTCGCACTTATCTACGGCTTCCCTGACTTCGTCAATCAAGCGCTGCGCAACTTTTTCTCCCTTTCGGGCAATTGTTTTGCGAGTGCGTTCGCCTGACGAAGGCGCCATTAACATCGCTGCCGCCGCACCGATTGCGGCTCCTAGTATCACGGCTCCGGGTAAGAATACCGCTCCGTCTCCCATCCTTGTGTCGCGCATAGTTTCTCCTTTGCGTTCTCCCTTGATCCCTCAAGCATGATGGTGATGCGCCGTTCCTTGAATCGCGTGATACAAAAGCAGTACAAGGATGGCGCCACAGACAGCAACCAGCAGACTGTATATATTCAGGCCCGTCGCGCCACTAGCGCCAAAGAGGCTGAACACCCACCCTCCTGCGATTGCGCCCACAATGCCGAGCACGATATCAAGGAGAATGCCTTCTCCTCGTTTGTTGACGATTTTGCTGCCAATAAAGCCAGCTAGCAGACCCAACACGATCCAACTTAGGAAAGACATGTTGATCTCCTTATGTTCAGAGTGATGCGCGGCCCGGCCCGGTGATTCATAGCACGGGTTACGGCGTTGTTATGGGAGTCCTCAGCGGTAACCCCCAACTTTGCCTCGGTTTTTGCATATATCGCATACGCAACCCAGAGTTTTGCGCCCGATCCCTACCCCTGCCATCACGAATAACGGGGTAGTCTTCAAGTCATTTGGGGTCTCCTGGCGGGTGAAATTGCGATGACAAGAACGGTCGACATCCTATTCGGCGTCGCCGGCGCGGCCACCGGCGGATGCAACCAATACTAACGATATGAATACTCGCGAGGCAGCCTATGATAAACACGCGCGCTATTGCAGTTTTTTGCGCTGTGCTACTCGTCGCGCAGCGACCTTACGCATTCGCTCAACCGCCGCAATCGGCCGGCGGTTCGAGCGATCAACCCCAGGCCACGCTGACTCCAGACCAACTGGACAGTCTTGTGGCGCCGATCGCGCTTTACCCCGATCCAATCCTGAGCCAAGTGCTAGTCGCATCGACTTATCCTCTGGAGATCGTAGAGGCGGGACGATGGTACAAGCAGCACACTAGTCTCAAAGGGAAGGAACTCTCCGATGCGGTAGCAAAGCAACCGTGGGATGCCAGCGTGCAAGCGTTGGTGGCGTTGCCTGAAGTTCTAACCCGACTCGATCAAAATGTAGGGTGGACCGGAGACTTGGGCAACGCGTTCCTGGCGCAGCAGCAGGGCGTCATGGACGCGGTACAGCGTCTGCGCAAGAAAGCCCAGGACGAGGGGGCTCTTCAATCGAGCCCGCAACAAACCGTAAGCACCACAACCGAAAATAGTCAGCCTTATATCGAAATACAACCTACGAGCACGCAGGTTGTTTACGTTCCCCAGTACAATCCCGTCGCGGTGTGGGGACCTCCTCCCGAATACTATCCATACCCGCCGATTTATTACCCGCCTTATACCCCAGGCGCGGCAATCGCCGCTAGCGCAATCTCGTTCGGAGTAGGCATGGCGATAGGCGCATTTTGGGGCGGCGGCGGAGGATGGAACAATTGGGGATGGAATGCCGGTTGGGGCCACAACAACGTCGTAATCAACAACAATTTCATCAACAACAACCACTTCAACCGTGTGAATGTCGCTAATGGCAATAGCTGGACTCATAATCCAGCGCATCGCGGCGGCGTTCCGTATAACAACCGCAACGTCGCCAACCGCTTTGAAGGCGCCGGCGCGGGCAATAGACCAGCCACCCGCCCGACTGCAGGCCAAACCCAGCAACGCCTTAACCAGATGGACAGGGGCCGCGGACCCACTGGCCAACCCGGACAAGGTAATTTTGGACAGCGCGGCGGCGTTGGGCCGGGCCAAGGCAATATGGCGGGACGCGGCGGCCCAGGACGGGCCGGCGAAGGCGCTCTTGCAGGACGCGGCGGCGCCACTCCGGGCAACGGCATCGGCCGTGGGGCCGCTGGACCGGGTCAAGGCAGCGCCAGCCGGGTCGCTCCGGGCAACATTGGGCAAGGTGGCGGTGACCGTATCGGAAACCGAACTGCGCCAAGCGCGCCCGCTGCCAACAGAGGAGCTTTTGGAGGCATGAACATGGGCGGCGGCCGCGCCCGCATGGAGAGCAATCGGGGCTTCTCCAGTCGCGGAGGGGGCGGCGGCGGCTTTCATGGCGGAGGAGGAGGAGGATTCCGAGGCGGCGGTGGACGCCGGCGATAAGCGTCACGAAAACCAAGGAGAAAAGGAGGAACTATGCATCGGTTCAGTATATTCGTGTTGGCGGCCGCGGGCTTGCTTCCGCTGACACTTTCGGCCGCAACAGTAACTCCAGACGGCAAGGGATTTCCGTCTTCCGAAGCGGCGGCACAGGCACTCGTCGGCGCCGCGAAGTCAGACAACCCCGCGGCCGTTCTCGAGATTCTTGGGCCTGCGGCAAAGAGCTTAGTGACGACTAACGATGCCGTTGCGGACAAGAAAGAGCTCCGCGATTTTGCCGCTCGCGCGACAGAGAAAATGAGAGTCGTGGCGAGCCCCGGCAAGGCGAATACGAAGACGGTTCTGGTCGGCAAGGATGAATGGCCACTGCCGATTCCAATTGTGGAAGTGAACGGCAAATGGTACTTCGACACCGCGAAGGGCAAGACAGAGATCCTTAACCGGCGAATCGGGGGCAACGAAATGGCCGCCATCGATGTGTGCCGCGGATTTGTCGAGGCCGAACATAACTATGCCGCGGAGAACCGGACCGCCAATAACATCCCCATCTATGCGCAGAAGATTATCAGCACGCCCGGGCAACGCGATGGGTTGTATTGGGCCAGCACTGGCGAGGGAGATGAAAGCCCCATGGGCGAGATTGTTGCGCGAGCGCTGGCAGAAGGATACACCAGCAAACACGAACCGTTTCACGGCTATTACTTCAAAGTCCTAACCGGCCAGGGGACACGCGCCGAAGGAGGCGAGAGGAGTTACATCGACAATGGAGTGATGACTAAGGGATTCGCTCTGGTCGCATGGCCATCCAACTACGGTTCAACGGGCATCATGACTTTCATTGTCAGTAAGACGGGAATTGTTTACCAGAAAGACTTGGGCCGGAAGACCGCGGAGATCGCGAAGGCCTACACGGCTTACAACCCGGATGAGACATGGAACCCCGTCTCCGAGTTGCGTACCAGTAACCAGCCAGCGCGACGCCGCCACAACGGCGAGTGAGGGGCGGAGCCCGCTGCAGGCCGAAGATGCATTCACCCCCGATTGGTCCGGCGCGACGCTGCAAGAGCAGTAGCGCTCGCCGGATTATGACGGGGGGACCGTACTGCATTTCGCCCCTGTAAATAGATCGCGTGTATTCACCTTAGAATCCCAAGAAGTTAGGAGACCGGATCGAGTGTTGCTGCGATCCGGGTTACCACTTAGTAAGGAAGGGTTGCATATGAAGCGAACTGTCGCATTATGGGCGATGCTATTTGCCGTATCGCCCGGCTTTGCATACAAGACCCGCGTGGATTTCGACCACGGCACACACTTTTCCTCTTACCGAACATATTCCTGGGCGGACGCCAACGGCGCGCCGCAGGGAGGTCATTTCCCGAACCAACTGATGCAGGAACGCGTCGCCAGCTACATCGAGGAGGCCCTCGCGGCCCGGGGCTTCAAACGGGTCCCGACAGGCGGACAACTTTTGATCAGCTACCGCATTGACGTCACGCAAGAGCCGGTGTTTACGACTTTTTCGAATGGATTTGGACCCGGTTGGGGCTGGGACGCGGGATGGGGATGGGGAAGCGGCTGGGGAAACGGGTTCTCCACTACAACGGTTGAGAGCTACTACGAAGGCACCCTCGTCATCGACATGGTGGACGCGAATCAGAAGAAGCTTGTATTCCAGGGCTCTTCAAGTCAAGACATCAGCTCAAGACCTGCGAAGAATAGCAAGAGATTGTGCAAATCGGTCAACGAGATTTTTGAAAAGTACCCGCCTCAACGGTAGCGATGAGGGCCTCAATTGTGGTTTTTGCGCCGCCTGCCGGGTGCCACGCGTCGGGGAGGCTTTCACCCCAAATAAAGCGGCTTCGGCTCCATACTTGAGTCGGTCAATATTACGGGGTGGGGGTAACGGAGTTGGCGTCCTGCGCATTTCGATCTGGCGCGCTCATATCCCAGTCAATAGTTTGAGGGGTGCAGCCCGGCAAGGGCGGCCGCCATTGTGTGAAGAGCGAATGCAAGCAGGAATCCCAGACTTTGACGAGTTGGCGTTCCCTGGGCCGAGCAGCCAGTTGAACGGAGGGTCTCTACAGTGGTTCGCGCTTGTGGTGAAACCGCGGTTCGATAAAGCCGTCGCGCGGGCACTGGAGATGAAGGGATACGAAACCCTTTTACCTTTGTACAAAAAGCATCACAAATACGGCGCACGTTCGAAGAGCTCCGAGCTGCCTCTGTTCCCTGGGTACGTATGCTGCCGTTTTGACGTTCATTCCAGGTTGCCAATACTTACAACTCCCGGCGTGATTCACGTACTCGGGGCAGGGAATATGCCGATTCCCGTGTCGGATGGAGAAATCAATTCTCTGAAGACGGCGATCGGCGCCGGGCTTCCGATCCAGCCCTTTGCGTTCGTAAACGATGGCGCGAAGGTCCGAATCAGCAGCGGAGCTCTGGCGGGTATAGAAGGGATCGTCCTGAAAACGAAACCGAGCCTGCGGTTAATTCTATCGGTAACCCTACTCCAGCGATCCGTCGTATTGGAAATCGATCACGACCAGGTCGGCGCTTGCGGCGTCCCAGATGCCGGAGGATGGCCGGTGTAGATCACCTGCCGCTACGTCTATGAACGATTACTCCCGCATCCCCTTTGACGGCATCCGGCAGCCGCAACGGATCCTGAGCGTTCTGGTTGCAGGCTACGTTGCGTTGCTTCCTTTTCAGTTCCAGGTTACGAAGGGGGTGAATTTTGCGCCCTCGGATTGCCTCATGCTTCTTGTTCTCTTGTTTGCCGCGGGCCAGTTGAAATATCGAACCGCGGCCTGGAGCATTTGGCATTTCGGCATCCCAATGGTATTTGCCGTCGGATCGCTTGTGGCGGCGGTGCGCTTCGGAGCACTCGACCGGTATGAACTGTTGAACAAGGATGCCGGCTTGTTACTGCCTTTCCTCAGTTATGCGGCCATAACGTCCGCTATCAACGACTGGGAAGATTTGCGCCGTATTATGCGGGTGTTCACATTAAGCGTCGCCCTGCAGAATATTCTGTGCGTGGGAGGGTTCCTGGCAGCGTACTTTTTCGGCGTGACAAACCCATTCACTCGTTACGCGGGGCAACGGCTTGCGGGAATGCTCATCGACCCGAACGCATACGGAGGACTGCTGATTGCCGCGCTTGTGATGTGCGAGGGAGCGTCTATTGGACCGGCGCCTCTCTTCAAAGGGCCAACGCTTTGGCTGTGCAGGCTGACTCTGGGGATGGGACTTCTGTTTACTTTCTCCCGCTCTGCCTGGACGGGCCTCGGTTTAGCGCTTCTGCTTCTGTGCGTGATCCAGATGCGGACGGCGGTCCGGTTGATACTGGCGGGCGTAATCGCCGCGCCCTGTCTTTTGCTGTTGATGGGGAATCGATTTATACCGGTTTTCGAAGAGATGGCCAGCCGGCCGAAGCAGGTTCAGGGAAGGTTCGACCTGATCCATGCGGCCTTCGACGCATTCACCGGTCATCCGTTTCTCGGCGGGGGGATTGGCAGCTTTCGATTGGGAGAGGGCGAGATCGCGCACAACACCGCGATGTGGTTTCTTGCGGATTTCGGAATCGTGGGATTGATCGTGCTGCTGGGATTCCTGGGATGGTTCTTTGCCAAGAGTTGGTCCGCCTATGGGTCGGCGCCACGTCAATCGCAGCCACTGGTGCTGGCGCTGCTATTGGCACACACTGCAATGTTTGGGTTGGCGATGGGGATTGAAGCCTTTTACCAGCGGCATTGGTGGCTTGTCTTAGGCCTTATCGCGTCGAGTTACTCGCTGACGCTCAGCCCCGTGAATGGCCGGTCTCTGAAATGCGATCCCGGCGCCGGGCCATTGGCGCCGCCAGCCTCTACCACCGATCCTTACGGCCCCGGCGTAAGCAGAGCTTTTGAGCCGGAGCCGCAAGGAGACGAGGTAGTTGGCTTAGTTCCCGACTAACCGCTGCCCAGCGGGAGCCGTCGTGGGAGATGCGCTCTTGAGTCGATCGATGGCCTCTCCGAGCTTTTGACGCGCTGCCTCAATGGCGTTCGGGTCTCGAGTCCAGTTAGTCCAGTCGGCGCCAACGGAGCGGCGTGATCTCCATGGCCATATCGCCCTTGCCGAGATCCTTCAGGATCTGCACATAGTCATAATCCTCGACGCCGTCCCGCAGCCACTTCAGCCGCATCGATGCCACAACCCCTTTGACTCCGACCGGCTGGCCCGGATAGACCAGCATGCCTTCGCCAGGATAGTTAGACGAGCTGTAAGTGCCCGCGTTATTGACATTATTCCAAGCATCGGAGGGCCACTTATCGACGCGCCAATAGAGCAATCCGGTGAGGTTCAGGCTCTGGCTGATGAAACCCGGTTGGATGCGGAAGTTGACCGGGTCGAAATCGATCAACCACTTGGGTGAATATGCGTCCTGCACCAGAGTGTTGTAGGACCACACGGAATCGCCCTTCTTCAGTACTTCGCCTACGTGCGATCTTGGAATTGTTGTACATGACGGGCAGCAGGACCCAGATGTCCACGGCGGAGCGGCCGGTTCCCGAGCCGTCGTCGTACAACGCGGGAGTCGGGGACATAGAGATCAGGTTCTGGATGCCGGCCTGATGCATGTTTTTCGCCCACTGACGGATGGTGGGATAGAGGTTGCTGCAGTGGCCGATCTCATCGGCGCTGTAATCGTAGAGCATGAGGCCGGGCTGTTGCGCGGCGGCAACGGACTTGAACTGGTTAACCGACGGGGCCGGCGACATGTTGCAGCGCCCCACGTCAGCGCCGCTGAAGGGCCCCGTTTGAGTCGCGCTCAAGCCATTTTCCTTCATCAAGCGCGCCTGGTCGCGCTGGCTTGTGGACAGGGGTGAAATCTTATTACGCAACAGTTCGCGCTGGGCAGCCACCGTGCCGGCTTGGAAGAAGAGGAACGAGGATTTCAGCGTCGGGAGCCGCCGGCAGGGCGAAATTCCAGACCGTCAGCGAGATGGGGCCGGTGAAGCTGCCTTGATCGCTTGTAACCGTGTAGTTGCCGGAATACTTTCCTGGTTCGGCATTCCTGGGGACTAGAGAGATCCACCCAGATCGGCTGGTTATTGCCGGCCTTCACGTCGAACGGAACTGCCTCGAGACGTGCGCCGGATGAGTGGCTTGCCGGTCTCCGGATCGGTAAAGGGAATCAGCGCGTCGGGATACCAGCCCGGACCTATACGGTTGATTGGATCCTTTCCAGTTAGGACTGGATGAGGTGACGTGCATGTATTTCTCGCGATAGAGGGTGAAATTGGTTTTCGGAATCGTTTGACCTGCCGGACCTTGCAGATCGGAAACCGTCACATTTACATTGCCGAGCCCTTTGGTTGCGCCGTTCGTCACGATCTGAAACGATTCGTATTCGCCGCGAGCCGCGGAGAGATTTACGTCGGCCGCATTACCGGCCGCCTCGGACATGCCTACCCGGTGCATACTGGGCGCCGTCCATACCGCCGGATCGGCGTGCGCTACCGAGAGCGCCGCGGAACACGCGAGAACCACTGGGAATAAAGCTTTACCACTCAACATCATGTTTGCGTTTACCTCTTGTAAAACTGCCCGCCGCGGCTTTTCACCGCGCCGGGGCACACCCCTCCCGTGGTAGTTCCGCAACGAAGAAAAAGCGCCGGGTTGGCGCGGAGGTCAGTATGACCAGCCGTACGGGATCAACAGGAGCAAGCTTGGGAATCTGAGAGTGAGGAGGCGATTCAGGATGGCGTAGCGCTTACAGGTCAAGAAATACAACCCGGAGTACAATCTTCAAAACTGGTGCGGAAAAACACCAACGGATTTTGCGTACTTTTCAAGTCTAGCAGGTAAAAGTACCTTTCGCTACGCTTGAGCCTGCGGATTGAAGAAATTTGGGGATACCTCGAAAATGATTGAATTTCTTGGATTTTATGCGGGATCGGGCTATGACAGCCACTACGAAGGCGAGCATTGTTCGATGGAGCACGGACAAATGAAAAATTGTTTTCGCTGTGAATCCACGTAGCCGAGCCGACCATGGGCGAAGGCGAGTAATCGGAGCCGGAATCTCTTTCGTAGAGGCCGTCGGGTGTACCCCGTATATACTCGAAAATTGGCCCACGGGAAATCGCAACCGCTAATTCCGCAAACACCCAGCCGCAAACTTCCGCCGTTGACGCCGCACTTCGCGCTCGGCGCATTGGCATTCGCCGTGTACGCCAACAGCCTGGCAAGCGGGTTCATCACTGACGACCAATTTCAGATTTTGAACAACCCCGTGGTGACGGGCGCTCAAAACCTCGGCTCGGCATTTGGGTCAGGCGTGTGGGCGTTCCTGGGGTATCGGGGGAATTATTTCCGGCCGCTGCAATTTGCGATCTATGGGCTGATCTACCGCGCGTTCGGACCGAGTGCATTCGCATTTCACCTATTAATGGTCTTGCTGCACGCGGTAAATACGGCGCTGGTCTATTCGCTGGCGCGGCGGTTATTTGCTAGGCGACCTCCCGCGGCAGCGTGGGTTGCGGCGGCGCTGTTCGCGCTGCATCCCATCCACACCGAAGCCGTGAACTGGATTGCGGCCTTGCCCGACGTGCTGGTAACCTCCTTCGCCCTTGCAGGCCTGCTGGCGTTCGCGGCGCAGGAAGCGGCGCCGAATGCGTGGCAAAGGGTGCTTCATTGCGCCATCTACTTCGCCGCACTACTCACCAAGGAGACGGGCGTCGTGCTGCCGGCGCTCTACGCCGGTTACCAATGGTTGCGCGTGAAGAGAGAAAATGTGCCGATGTATGCCGGAATGGCTGGCGCCTTCGCGCTCTATCTTGCGCTGCGGATCAACGCGTTAGGCGGCTTTGCTCCGGCGCAACATACCTTCTTTCAGTTAAGCGGAATGGAATTCGCCATGAGCGCGGTCGCCTTGTTGGCGCGTTACTTCGCGGCGCTTGTTTGGCCACTGGGTTTGAATTTCTTCCACGTGTTTCACGCCACCAAAGGCGCGTCATGGCAGTTGATGGTCTCGCTTGCGGCGCTCGCCGCACTGGCGTGGGCGGCTGTGAGGTTCGGCTCGCGCGATCGGGTTGCAGTGTTTGCCGGCCTTTGGATGGTCTTCTCCATCGCTCCGGCCCTGGACATCACGGGAGTAGGCCAAAACGTATTCGCCGAACGCTATCTCTACCTCCCGTCGGTGGGATTCGTGATTCTGGCCGGCCTGTTCTGGGTGCGGCTTGCCGATGCGCGGGCCAGCTGGGCATGGCCCACGGCGTTGGCAATTCTGCTTGTGCTTTCGATGGAGACCATCGCGCGCAATCGTGATTGGAAGGACGATTTCACGCTGTTACAGGTCACGCTGAGCCAATCGCCCGACGCGGGTTATGTGCACAATCTGATGGCAGGGGCGTGGGTGCAACGCGATCAATTCCAACGCGCGCTGGAGGAGGAGAGCCTGGCAGTGAGTCTCGAGCCGCGCTCCGCCGTGTTTCATAAGAACCTGGGCAACATTCTACTCGGCATGGACCCGGCTGCCGCCGCCCGCGAGTTCGCGGCGGCAATCGCAATTCAACCGGGATCCGCGGAGTTGCACCGCGATTTAGGGCTGGCCTACAAGGCTACGGGCGAAGCGGAGAAGGCGGCGCAAGAGTTTGCACGCGCCGCCGCGATTGACAAAAGCAAGTAGGCCGTTCCTCTCCTACGCCGCCGACATCGCACTTTCGCGGAACCGCTCGATCTCCACAATCTCCTCATCGCTCAACCGAAACTCCAGCGCGCCCAGCACGCCGCGCGCCTGCTCGGCCGAGCGCATCCCCACGATCGCGGCCGTCACCGCTGGATTCCTCAACACCCACGCGATTGCGGCCTCGCCCGCCGAGCGCCCGTGGCGTTCGCCGATCCGTTGCATCAAATCCTGCAACTGAAGGTTGCGCGTGAGGTTCGGTTCCTGAAACCCCAGCGCTTTGCGCCGGAAATCGTCGGCGGGGAAGGCGTTCACGCGCTCACGCGTCATCTTGCCCGTCAGCAACCCGGATTTCATCGGCGAATACACAATCACGCCAATGTTGTGCCGCTCGCAATAAGGCAGCGTCTCCTTCTCGATTTCGGGCGAGATCGCCGAGTACGGCGGCTGCAGCGAAGTGATGGGCGCGATTTTCGCAATGCGCTCCATCTGTTGCGCATTGAAGTTAGATACGCCGATCCAACGGACCTTGCCTTCCTGTTTCAGCTTCGCCAACTCGCCCCAGCCCTCTTCGACGTCCTCTTCGGGTTGCGGCCAGTGGATCTGATACAGGTCGATCGTCTCCATCTTGAGACGGCGCAGGCTCGCTTCGCACTCCTTGCGGATGGAATCGGCCTTGAGCGAAGGCTTGATCTCGCGGTTTTCATTCCACGTACGTTCGCACTTGGTGAAAACATACGGCCGGTTGGAGCGCCCTTCGAGCGCGCGCGCCACGACCTCTTCGGAATGGCCCAAGCCGTAGACCGCGGCCGTATCGATCCAATTGACGCCGCCATCGAGCGCGGTGTGAATGGCATCGATGGACTCGTTGTCGTCCTGCGGTCCCCAGGCGAAGGCCCAGCCCCCTCCACCCATGGCCCACGCGCCCACGCCGATGGGCGTGAGATCCAAATCACTATTGCCTAAGCGCTTTTTCTGCATCTCCTTTACAATAACCTGCGATGGCGGCCCCGCAACAACCACGCGATGCAGTGATTGGTTCGGGTCCGAACGGACTGGCGGCAGCGATTGTTCTGGCACGCGCTGGTCGAAGAGTTACCGTCTATGAGGCGAACGCGCGCATCGGCGGCGGGACGCGCTCGGAAGAGTTGACGCTGCCGGGGTTCGTTCACGATGTGTGCTCTGCCGTGCATCCCATGGCGATCGCGTCACCGTGCTTCGAGATGTTTCCACTGGCCGCGCATGGGCTGGAATGGATCCAGCCGGATGCGCCGCTGGCCCATCCGCTCGATGACGGCACGGCGGTGATGCTGGAGCGCTCGGTAGACGCCACCGCCGCGAATCTGGATGAAGACGGCGCCGCATGGCGCAATTTGATGGAACCGTTCGCGGCTGCGTGGGCGGAGTTGCGCCGCGATCTGATGGCTCCCCTGTTAGGCGTTCCGACGCATCCATTCCTGATGGCGCGCTTCGGCCTTGCGGCGCTGCGTTCGGCGCGCGGATTGGCGGAAAGCCGTTTTCGCGGAGTGCGCGCGCGGGCGTTATTCGCGGGAATCGCGGCGCATTCGTTTCTGCCGCTGGAGGCCCCGGCGAGCGCCGCCATCGGCGTGGCGCTGGCGGTTGCGGGGCATGGCTCCGGCTGGCCGATCCCTCGCGGCGGATCGCAGAAAATCGCGGATGCTCTGGCAGGGTATTTCCGCTCGCTCGGTGGCGAGATTGTCATGTCGCACGCGGTCGCGCGCTTGCCGGAGGCGCCGATCGTGATGTGCGACATCACGCCTCGGCAGTTACTCGTAATGGCAGGCGAGCGTTTGCTGGCGGGATATCGCCGCGCGCTCGCAGCCTATCGCTACGGCCCCGGAGTCTTCAAAATGGATTGGGCGCTCGATGCGCCAGTCCCTTGGCGCGCCGCGGAGTGCTCCCGTGCGGGTACAGTACACCTGGGCGGCGCCTTCGATGAGATTGCTCAATGGGAGCGTTCCTACCAGGGCGCGCCGTTCATACTTGTGGCGCAGCCGAGCCTGTTCGACGGATCGCGCGCTCCGGCAGGCAAGCACACGCTTTGGGCGTATTGCCACGTGCCCAACGGCTCCGCGATGGATATGACGGATGCGATCGAGACGCAGATCGAACGCTTCGCGCCCGGATTCCGTGCGCGCATTCTGGCGCGTAGCGTGGAATCGCCCGCCGATGTCGAGCGGCGAAACGCCAACCTGATCGGCGGCGATATCACCGGTGGCGCCAACGATCTGCGGCAAGTGATCTTCCGGCCCACGGCAAGCCTCTACCGGACGCCATTGCGCGGCGTGTTTCTGTGTTCAGCAGCTACGCCGCCCGGCGGCGGCGTCCACGGCATGTGCGGCTATCACGCGGCGCAGGCAGCGTTGCGGCAGGCGCGCTCGTAACCGTAGCGCCTAATTGGCGGATGGCCGTTCGACCTGATCGATGACGATGACTTCAACGGGTCCCCTCGTGGACTCAAGCCGCAGCCCAAGTCGTTCCTGAAGGGCCACCAGAATCGAAGGATTCTTGAACTCAGGCGATGCATCCGGCGGAGGCGGGGGCAGCGCGGCCGTCGTCTCATCCGGCATGAAATCGAGCTTCGCATCGAATAGTCCAGTGAACCCGGTCCTATCGACCACGGTGCGCCCTAGCGCCATCGAAAGCATCCGGACGAGTTCCGGAATTGCCACCTTTCCACCTTGCATCCGCGCACCGCCGGATTCCAACATGACTCTGACCTCGCCGCATCGCGCCAAAGGCGCCGGACCCTGTCCAGGAGGCGCCATTCTGCCTCCGGCCCACTCGGAAGGCGCATCCGGGCTAGGGCTCGCGCAGCTTCCATCCTTCGGCGCCGGCAGTTTGAGCCCGCTTCTTGCGGCTACCAGCGCATAGACTGGAAGTTCCTTCGTCTCACGATGGATCTTTAAATGGAAGCGCTCCTCCAGCAGCGATTGCAGCATGAGGAACATCTGAGCGCGACTGGCGTTGCCGTCGGCTTTGGCCTCAATGTCATATCGTTCGGAGTCGACCCATTCCGGGCCACCTACGATTTGGAACGGCTGCATTGTGTATGCGTTCTGCATGAGCAGCCGCACCGTCGCGTTGGCAGTCAGCCGGCCTGGAAGCGGGCGCACATTCATGAAACGCTGCTCCTGAGAAGGCTTGATGGAGGCAACCTCAAATTTAGGCTGGGCAGCCGGTTGTGCATATAGCGCAAGCGCCGCGATCGCCGGAAGCGTCGCAGCGGCTAGGATTCCGGGTCCGGAAATCATGCTGGATTGGGGACGCGACTGGCCCAATAATCGGGCGATGCGATGCGACAGGGAGCCGCCGCTCGCGGCCATTACAGGATTCAAATCGGATGTGCGCGCGGATTCCAATTCCAATTCCGCCAGCGCACGGGCGAAGGTAACAGGGTCTCCGGTGGCTGAAACGGCCATATCGTCGCAACAAATCTCCCGCTCGGCGCGAATCTGACTAGACACCCACCAGACTGCGGGATGGTAGAACAGCAGAGCTTCGATGGCGCTCTGCGCGATGTTGACCAGATAATCGTGGCGGTGGATGTGCGCCAGTTCGTGCAGGAGAAGCGCTTCGATCTGCTCGGGTGGCAGACCGGCCAGTGCGCCCACCGGGGCCAGCAGCACCGGGCGAAAGCCAGCCGACCACCACCGGCCCCTGCAGCAGCGGCGACACCAGCAGTTGGACCGGACGCAAGACGCGTATGCGAGTCTTGAGCCGGTCAAGGGCGTGCTGCCATTCGCGAGGGGCGGGGCGAACAAGGCGGGAGCGAAGGCGCTCGACCAAAATCCAGCCGCGGATCAAGCGCAGCCAGAAGACCATCGTGCCCGCGATCCAGATGGCGACTACCCAAGGCAGTAGCGGTGCGGACGCCACGCCAGACACGCCTTCGGGAAAGAATGCAGGTACATTTCGAACCACGCTGGACGCTGCGGCGGGTATCTGGGCCGTGAGGTGAACAATGGCAACGTCCGCAGGCGCTGGACGCATAAAGCTCCAGGTCAGGACAGGAGCGGCAGCCATAGCCGCAAGGGCGGCACAGGCGAGGATATAGCGGACATTCGGACCGGACAAGCGCATGGCCCATCGCCGGGCGGCGGCATAGATTGCAGCGATCGCGATGCCCTGCCAGAGAAAGTGGAGCAGCGTCAAGCCGAGACGCTCCACCCATGGCTGGCTGGAGAGAAGCTGGATTGCGTTCATTTGGATCCTCGTTTCTTCTTGTCGAGTGCGTCGATCATTTGGCGAATCTCCGCTAATTCCTCGCTAGAGGCCGGCTGTGTCCCGAGCGCACTCATAACCAGTCCCTTAGGCGAGCCGTCGAAGACCCGCCTCATCAGATCTCCCGCGATGCGCTTCTGCATGTGATCCTTCGCAACGCCGGTTTCGTAGACGTGCGACCCAAAGCGCTGCTTGCGGACCAGGAGTCCCTTGTCCGTCATCAATTGCATCTGCTTGAGAGTGGTGTTGTAGCCGCAGTCTTTGCCCAGCGCGTCGTGTACTTCCCGCACCGTAGCCTGCCCTAACCGCCAAATGACGGCGAGGATATCGACTTCGGCGGCCGTGGGCAGTGGACCATCCAAGAGATTGCGATTGCTGGCGTGTGCAGGCATCTGAGTAGAGCGTACAACGATAAAAATCGTATGTCAACGATAAAAATCTGAGCGCTTCTGAAACCAGGCAAAGGGCGCTACGCGCTGCGTTTCCTACCCAATCGGCGTGAACCGCCGTCTAAAAACTCAACTATGCCGATGCAACTGCGATACGCCTTCCGTAATCTCTTGCGCAGTCCGGGGTTTTCACTGCTGGCGGTTGGCAGAATCCGCACACGAAAATTCTTGTTGGTCGCCGGATATTCGCGCTCGAGAGCGGCCACGATGCCGTTGATTTCCGCCCGCGCCTGTTCGATTGCCGACGCCTGGCTTCAATCGTCCGATCGCCTGAAAGCCGGGATGGTTGCCGCGATCCAGTTGGTTCGGGCCGGCGTCGCTGTCTGGTTTCCGCGCGGTGAAGTACGCAACCGGTCCGCAGGTCTACTGGCCTTATGGTCAGGTGGTCGACCAAGATCCGGGCTTTGTGATCCGCACCGCCGGGGATCCGGCGAGCTTGATCGATCCACTGCGGCGTGCTACATCGCGCGTGAACGCCGAGACCATTGTGGCTCAGGCACGGCCGATGACGTCGATGCTTGCCGCGTCGATCGCCGACCGGCGCTTCATCCAAATCCTGCTTGCCATCTTCGCCGCGCTGGCGCTGGCGCTTGCATCGATTGGAATTTACGGCCTGGTGGCGTTTTGGGTGGCGCAGCGGACGCATGAGGTAGGGATTCGCGTAGCCCTTGGCGCATCCGCCGGCAGCGTGTTTCGCATGGTACTGATGCAAACGGCGCTTCCAACCGGTATTGGAATCGCCGCCGGATTGGGCCCGGCTGGCTTGCTGACGCCGCTGCTAGCGTCGCAAATCTATGGCGTGACGGCGCGCGATCCGATCGCCTTCGGCGCAGCCGCGCTCGCTTTGGGCACGCTCTCGATGGTGGCGGCTTTACTGCCAGCCCGGCGCGCGTTGCACATCGATCCCATCGCCGCGCTGCGGCAGGAGTGAACGCGGCATATTGTGGCGTGGCTGTTGAATCGTGGCCATCCTGTTGCGACAGGATTCTTCGCTGTCGCTGTAGCGCATACACTTAAAGCTGAGGACACGTTTGCCCGAACTCTGGACGAATAGCCCGGCTCGCCGTAGAGCGCCGTGGGTGGTGCTGGTGATCGGGTTTGGAGGATTGCTCGCGTGCATTCTGGGCGCGGCGGTGCGCACCATCGGCGCGTTCGATCAGGAACGCGACGATCAGAACCGCACGCTGAAATCCTATCTCGAACGTCAGGACGCGCTCGATCGCATCCGCTCGCAAATCTATCTCTCTGGTACCTACGTTCGCGACCTCCTGCTTTCCCCCGACCCCAGCGGCGCCGCGGCGCAGAACACCCGGCTCTCGACGTTGGAAAGCGACACCGGCGTGGCGATGAAGGATTATTCGCGGGCGCTCGACCCCGCGGAGGTCGAACCTTTCCACGCGCTGCAAAACGAGATCGAAGAATACTGGCGCGTGCTGGGCGCGACCGGCCAATGGACACCCGAAGAGCGCAACAAGCTGCGCGATTCCTTTTTCTACGATGAGCTGGTGCCTCGGCGCACCGCCATGCTGCAGATTGCGGACCGCATCGGTCTGGTGAATGAGCGCGGCCTCACGCGCGCGGAGTATCGTTTCGCCGAGGCATCCGACAGACTGCGCCGCACGCTCTTACTGACTTTCGGGTTTACGCTTTTGGGCAGCTTTGCGCTGGCCATTGCGACCACGATATATACATTGCGCCTGGAACGCCGGCTCGAGCGCGGCCTCGAAGAGAACGCGCGGGCGCGAGCCGATCTGCAGGATCTTTCGGCGAAGTTGGTGCGCGCGCAGGAGAATGAACGGCGCACTCTGGCGCGCGAGCTGCACGACGAAGTAGGCCAATCGCTTTCCGCGATCTTGATGGAGACCGAGAACGCCGAATGCGCGGAGAGCGTGGCCGAAATGCGCGACCACCTCACAGCGGTGAAGACCATGGCGCAGAGGACGGTCAACGAAGTGCGCGACCTGGCGCTTCTATTGCGCCCTTCGATGCTGGACGATTTCGGCCTGGTGCCCGCTCTCAACTGGCATGCGCGGGAAATGAGCAAACGAACCGGGCTGAACGTGCTGGTCACGGCCGGCGAAGAGGCTGACGATTTGCCCGACGAGCATAAGACCTGCATATATCGCGCGGTTCAGGAGGCTGTAAACAACTGTGCCCGTCACGCCAATGCGCGCACGGTGGAGGTCTCGGTGACGCGCGACGCCTCGCGCGTCCGGTTCCAGGTACGCGACGACGGCGTCGGCTTCGACGCCCGCTTTGTACGGGGCCTGGGACTGCTCGGCATGGAGGAGCGCGTGCGCCGCCTGGGCGGCGATCTGCGCCTGGAATCGCATCCAGGCCGCGGCACGCTGATCGCCGCCGAACTTCCACTTAGCGAGTTCTCTCTCAATGGTTCGAATGGAGCGAACCACGATGCCCCAGATCCGCATCTTGTTGGCTGACGACCACACCATCGTTCGCGACGGTCTCCGCTCGCTGCTGGAAAAGCAGCCCGACATGACCGTTTCGGGCGAGGCTGCCGACGGCCGCGAGGCTGTCCATTTCGCCGAGGAGAATTCGCCCGACGTGGTGGTGATGGATATTGCCATGCCAAACATGAACGGCATCGAAGCCACCCGCCGCATCGTGGCCACGCGCCCCGCGACCGGCGTAGTGATCTTAAGCATGCATCAGGATGAAAGCTATGTGCTTCGATCGCTCAAAGCAGGTGCGCGCGGCTATCTCCTTAAAGACTCCCTGCGCAGCGACGTCGTCGAAGCGATACGCTCCGTGGCTCAGGGCCGCTCCTTCCTCACGCGCAAAGTGAGCCGCTTGATGCAAGAGGATTACATCCGACAGATGGAGCGCCGCGGTGTGGAAGATAGCTACGATTTACTCACCGACCGCGAGCGCGAGATCCTGCAGTTAATCGCGGAGGGGCGGACTAACAAGGAAGTAGCGAACGTGCTGAACATAGGCCTGACCACTGTGGAAACCCATCGGACGCATATTTTGCAGAAGCTGGGCTTGCATAGCGTGCCGGAATTGATTTTGTACGCGGTGAGGAAGGGAATCATCGCGTAAGCTTGCGTGACGCCTGAGCCTGGGTATCTCGTGCTTAATGCGTTTTCACAAGCGCGGCGTAGCGGTGGCAAATCGGATGTCACTATCTCCCACAGCCGGACGGCCAGTATAGCGTCGTATTCATGGCGTAAGCGGTTGCCAAAAGCGCGAATAGCGCGCCACGGCTGCTCTGGCATGAGTTCCTCCGCTAAATCTCCCAGTTTCGAAGAGGCCTCGCTGATGCGTTCCAGACATCGCTCCGGCAAGATAACGCTCGATTGCCGCTGCGTTCTCGATGATGTCCTGAATACGGCGCGCGGGCTTCTCAGAAGGCAACGGCTCGATCCTTATCGATTTCCCTTTGCAAGCGCTCTCGGCGAACTGGTTCCTCGACCAGATCCACTTCGCAGCCCAAGAGTTTTCGCAGCTGTTCTTCGAGTGCTTCAAGCCTGCCGAAGTAATCGAAATCCCGGACGCGAGAATTCTTTCGCAAGACGCACGGCGACATCGATGTCCTGCGCTGTCTTCTCGCCGCGCGCCATCGAGCCGAACAGCGAAACCCCCACTACGCCGACCGAGCGCAGCTCGTCCCGGTGCGCTTGTAGTAGTGCGATAATTTCATCGCGACTCATAATAATTATTTTACGTCACGGGTCGTAGTCTTAATATTTTCCGATGCCCGTATACATTGCATTACTCCGCGGGGTAAATCTCCTCTCGCCACAACCGCATCAAAATGGACGTACTGCGCAGTGTCTGCGAATCGATCAAGTTGCGGGACGTCCAGACCTACATCCAAAGCGGCAACATCGTGTTCCGCACGAAAGAAACAAACACGGCCAAGCTCACAGCGCGGATTGAGCGCGCCATCGAAGCCGAATTTGGTTGCCGGCCGGCCGTGATTCTGCGAACCACCTCGCAATGGAAGGATGCCATCGCGCGCAATCCCTTTGCCTCGCGTTCCGGCATCGAGCCCAACAAGCTGTTGGTTCACTTCCTCGCCGGCGATCCCGGCGATGAGGCGCGGGAAAAGGTGCGCGCCATTCCCCCGGCTGCGGAAGAGCTGCATATCTTCGAGCGCGAGCTCTACATACACTTCCCAAACGGCATGGCGCGGCCGAAGCTTTCGATGCCCGCCATCGAGCGCGCTCTCAAGGTCACCGGTAGCGGCCGCAATTGGAATAGCGTGATGAAGTTGCTGGAGATGGCCGAGCGTTTGGAATCCGCCCGGTGATATTCTCGTGACATGGCAGACCGCAGCTTCACCGATGTCGGGGGCACGCCCGGCGGCATTCGCCATTTTTTGCTCGGCTTCATCATGGCCTGCGTGGGCGGCTACCTGCTGTGCAATCAGGTGATGGTGATGGGCTCGTACTGGAGCTTCTATGGCGGCAACACCTTCGGCATCACGCTCCTTCCCATGCTCTTCGGCATCGGTATACTCTTCTGGAACGGACGCAGCGCTATCGGATGGTTACTCACAGCGGCTGGCGCGCTGTTCATCGTCGCCGGCGTCATCGCGAACCTGCACATTTACTTCCGGCCGGCCAGCCTCTTCGAGACTCTGGTGATGCTGACGCTGCTCGTGGGCGGCCTTGGGCTGATTGCGCGTTCGATGCGCGCGCACCGCGGATGACCTGCTAATATTTCTGAATTGAAGCTACAGATCTTCTCCGATATCCACAACGATTGGAAAACGCTCGAACGCCTGTTGAGCGTGGAGGCCGATTATTACATCTCCGCCGGCGACCAGGTAAGTTGGGGCAGAGGCCTCGATCGTTGCGGCGAGATTCTCCGCACGCGCGGCGACAAAGTCTACGTACTGCCCGGCAATCACGAATCGGCCAGCCAGATCGCCGGCATGTGCGCGCGTTACGGGCTGCACGATTTTCACGAGCGCCACATCGCGATCGGCCGCTGGCAGGTGGCCGGGCTCGGCTACTCGAGCCCCACGCCCTTCAACACTCCAGGCGAATACACCGAGGCGCAAATCGCCGAGCGGCTGGAACGATTTCGCCGAATTGAAGCCGCTGGTGCTGATCTGCCACGCGCCGCCGTTCGATACCGCACTCGACCGCGTCCGCCCCGGCCTCCACGCCGGGTCCACCGCCGTGCGCGATTTCATCGAGAAGTATCAGCCCGAGTATTTCTTCTGCGGCCACATCCACGAAGCCGAGGGCGTGGAGATCGCAATGGGCAAAACGCGCGCCCGCAACGTCGGCAAAAGCGGCCTATTTGTTAGAATTGGATTGAACTTCCATGACTCTAGAAGAATTAGATCGCGCATACCAGCCCCTCCGCGACCAGGCTTCGGCCGTGCGGAGGTATCTTTGACGCCGCCGCGCCAAACAGAAAACTAGCCAAACTCGAAGAGCAGATCTCCGCGCCGGATTTCTGGACCCAGCCCGAAAAGAGCCAGAAGGTGATGCAGGACCGCAAGCGCCTGGAGGAATCGATCGCCAACGACGACCGCGTCGCGCGCCATGACCGAGGATCTCGACACCCTGTTCGAACTCGCCCGCGAAGGCGAGAACGTCGGCGCCGATATCGAGCGCGAGATGAAGACCTACGCCGAAATGCTGGAGCGCCTCGAAACCGCCATGCTGCTCTCGGGCGAAAACGACGCCCGCAGCGCCATCGTGACCATCCATCCCGGCGCCGGCGGCACCGAAAGCCAGGACTGGGCCGAGATGCTGCTGCGCATGTACCTGCGCTGGGCCGAGCGCCAGGGCTTCCAGACCGTGGTCACCGACCGCCTGGAAGGCGAAGGCGCGGGCATCAAATCGGTCACCTTCGAAGTCAACGGCGAGAACGCCTACGGCCTGCTGCAATCGGAGATCGGCGTCCATCGCCTGGTGCGCATCTCGCCCTTCGATGCCAACGCGCGCCGCCACACCTCGTTCGCCTCGGTGTTCGTCTATCCGCAGATCGACGACGAAATCAAGATCGATATCCAGCCAGGACGATCTGCGCATCGATACCTTCCGCGCGTCGGGCGCGGGCGGCCAGCACGTCAACATGACCGATTCGGCCGTGCGCATCACGCACTTCCCCACCGGCATCGTGGTGCAGTGCCAGAACGAGCGCTCGCAGCACAAGAACCGCGACAGCGCGATGAAGCAGCTGCGCGCGCGCCTCTACGAATTCGAGCTGGAAAAGAAGCGCGAGGAGACGCGCAAGACCGAGGATTCCAAGCTCGAAATCAACTTCGGCAGCCAGATCCGCAACTATGTTCTGGCGCCCTACCGCCTGGTCAAGGATCTGCGCAGCAAGCTGGCGATGGGCGACGTGGACCGCGTGCTCGAAGGCGATCTCGAGCCGCTGATCCACGCCTTTCTGGTATGGCGCAAGACCGGCAAGATCGCCGGCGACGATAAGGACGAGCTTCCCGAATGAGCGCCGAACGTAGACCAGGCCGCGCAGTTGATCCGCGCAGGCAAGCTGGTCGCGTTTCCGACCGAGACCGTTTACGGTCTGGGCGCCAATGCGCTCGACGCCGCGGCCGTGCGAGCGAATCTTCGCCGCCAAGGGCCGCCCGCGCACCAGCCCGCTGATCGTGCACGTGGATTCCATCGAGATGGCGCGCAGCCTTGCGTCGCGGAATGGCCGCGAGGCGGCCGAAACTCTGGCGCGGCGCTATTGGCCGGGCCCGCTGACGCTGGTGGTTCCGAAACGCGCGGCAATTCCCGATATCGTCACCGCTGGATTGCCCACCGTCGGGCCTTCGCATGCCCGCGCATCCGCTGGCGCTGGAATTGATCCGCGCCGCCGGCGTGCCCATCGCCGCGCCCAGCGCCAACCGCTTCACCGAGCTTTCGCCCACCACCGCCGCGCACGTGCCGCACGCTCTCGCCGATTTTGTGCTGGATGGCGGTCCCGCGCGCGTCGGGATCGAATCGACCGTGCTGTCGCTCGCGGGTCCCCCGACTCTGCTTCGTCCGGGCGTGATTCCGCTGCCGGAATTGGAAGCGCTTATCGGCCCGATCGCTGTCGCGCCGGAGCCAGTGGAAGGCGCGCACGCATCGCCAGGAATGCACGAGCGGCATTATCGCCCACGTACGCCGATCTACCTGCTCAAACCGGGTGGCCAGACGCCGCACGGCCGCGGCGCGTGGCTGCGCATCGGCCGCGAGATGCCGCGCGACCCGCGCGAATACGCCGCTGCGCTCTACGCGGCGCTGCATCAGTTGGATCAACAGGGCCTCGGTTGGATCGCGGTGGAACGTCCGCCGGCCACGCCGGATTGGGCGGGAGTGCTGGATCGATTGCGTCGCGCGGCGGATCTGCCGTAGAGTAGACGGCATGAGCAGCTTGCCAAGGATTGCCAAGGTCGCTTGCGCCATAGCGCTCGCGATGGCAGGGCTTGAATTTCTCATAGCGTTTTGGACGGGTCCAGCGATCATGGCGGTGCTTGCTCTGATTCCCTTGGTTGCAGGAATTGGCATTATGCGCGGGAGGGTTTGGAGCGCTTATGGGTTTGCGTTGGTCTTGGGCACGCAGCTTCTTTTGGTTCCGATCGTTCTCTTCCGCTCGACCGGCGCCGGCGCTTTGAATCCAATGCAAATTCTCGCAAGGGCCGCCTTTGAGGTGGCTTTGGCCGTGTTGTTCTTCCGGACGGGGCGGGCTCTTCGAGCAGCCGGCGCGAAGAGTGGCCACTCCTTGCCTTGGATCGCGATTTCGATTCTAATCACCGCGCCGCTCGTCTTTCTCGAACCATTCGTTACGCCCTCGAAGTCGATGGCCAATACGCTGCTGATGGGCGATCGCTTTCTCGTCCAGGTTTGGCCAAAGCCAAGTCCCGCGCGCGGCGATATCCTTGCTTTTTACTATCCGTTAAATCGGCATGAGATCTATGTGAAGCGCGTGATCGGGGTTCCGGGAGACCGAATTCGCATCTCGAGTAAAGTTGTTTACCGGGGCGGCGCGCCCTTGCGCGAACCATATGCGATTCATGAGAGCAGTTACATGGATGCTTACCGCGACAACTTTCCTGGTACGCCCGATATCCAACTGCCGCCAGCCGCTCAGTCAATGCTGCAGCAGAATGTTGTCAACGGCGAGTTGGTAGTACCCGAGGGGAGCTACTTCGTCTTGGGCGACAACCGCGACGACTCTTCGGACAGCCGCTACTGGGGATTTGTCGCGACTAGCGACCTGATTGGCAAGCCCCTCGTAATTTACGACTCCCGCGAGCAAATAGGCTCGGCTGCTCTGCCTACGCCTGCGGTCAAAGCCAAAGTCCGCTGGGATCGCATGTTCAAGATTCTCTAACGCGCGCCAGTCTTACGGCGTGAAGCGGGCGCTCATCGCAACAAACACCAGCGTCGCCGCCGCAATTACCGCGCCGTGCGGCAATCCGACAGCCTTCGCGCTGCGCACGTCGAGCTCTTCGCTCGCCAGATAAGCCGCGCGTCCGCTTTTCATTTCGGTCAGCACGAAGCCGACGTTCCAAAGCGTCTTCTTGACGCGCCCGCGCAAAGTCATTAACGCCAGCGATGCGAAACCGCCGACAATCGCCGTGACGATAAAAATGCCGATCCAGTCCTGCCACCCGACCAGCGCGCCGAGAGCCGCCATCAGCTTCACGTCGCCCGCGCCCATCGCACGCAGCATATAGAGAATCAAGTACGCTCCGAAACCGAGTGCTAACCCACCGAGCGAGAGGCGCACGCCCGACCATCCTTGGTAAAGAAAAGTGTTCATCGCCAGGCCGGCCAGCACGCCCGAGGCAGTAAGCCAGTTAGGGATGCGGCGATAAGGGATATCGTAAGCCGCGGCGCCGGCCACAAGCGCAAACAGAAGCGCCAGAATACCGGGCGGCGGCAGCGTGAGGCTGAACATAGATGCCATTATCTAAGTCAGGCGAGATGGGCGAAAGGCCGAATTTGGTAGGGCGGGACGTATTGTCTTTGGTTAATCTCGAGAGCTAACTGTCGGGCGCCACTACGGAGCTGTGTTGTTACTTGCCCGCTTTCACCGGAACAGCGATCCCTTCCCCGTAGTTAGCCAGGCCGGGAATCGAAACCGGCAGATGGCCGCCGATTGCGATCTCACCCCACAATGCCTTCACCGCGGCGATTTCGGACAGCGGAACCGTGCTGAACGTGGCCAGATAGGCCGTTACGGTAGGGAAATTCCGCAACAGGTAGGGATTGCCGAGCGCAACCATGACCACGGGTTTACCCGACGCCGTCAATGCTTGAACGGCACGTGGCAAATCGCCCGCGAGCCCTACCGATCCGCGGCCTGAACTCACGGCGGAAAACGCCGCGACCGCGTAGGTGGAACAGCTTTGCAGGCTCGCGAGCGCCGCGTCGATTGCTTCGGGCGACATGGAGGGGTCGAGTGTCGCGACTGCCGCCGCACGCGCGTGCTTGCGCACTTCTTGTGTGAAGGCTTGGCCTTCCACCGAATAGCGGCTTTCGGGCATTACGACAAAACAGGCCGACTGCGGATCCGCCAAGGGAACCGCGTTGCCTTGGTTGCGCACCAGCGTCACGGCGCGGTCGGCGATCTCCTGCGCACGGTCATTGTCCTCGGGCGAATTTACTACGTCGCCGATGCCTTCAAGATCCACGAAGCGTTTGCGGTCGAGGCCCACGCGTTCCTTGGCGGCAAGAATCTTGGCTACGCTTTCCTGGATGCGCGCGCGTGTCAAACGCCCGCTTCCCACTGCCGCCACAACGGCGCGGATGGCGGCTTCAGGATCCGCGGGCATCAACAGCGTATCGGCGCCGGCTTCGATGGCGCGTACGGCCGCGTCCGCAGATGTGAAGCCTTGCGCGATGCCGCCCATCTCGAGCGAATCGGTAATCACCAGGCCTTTGAAGCCGAGCTGTTCGCGCAGCAGGCCGGTGAGGATCGCGGGCGAAAGAGTGGCCGGCAGATCGGGCGGCGCTAGCGCAGGTACGGCGATGTGAGCAGTCATGATCGAATCCACTCCGGCTTCGATCGCGGCCTTGAAGGGTACCAGTTCGAGATGCTGTAACCGGTCGAGATCGGCTGGGATAGTCGCGAGGTTTAGGTGCGTGTCCACCGCCGTGTCGCCGTGTCCGGGGAAATGTTTCGCGGTAGTGAGAATGTAGTTCTTCTTATCGGCGTGCGCGCCTTCGATGAAGGCCTTGACGTACGTCGCGACGTCCTGCGGGTTTTCGCCAAACGAGCGGATGTTGATGATGGGGTTATCGGGGTTGTTATTGACGTCGGCGTCAGGATAGTAGACCCACTGTATGCCCAGCGCGCGCGCTTCCTTCGCCGTGACCTCGCCTTCGAAGCGCGAGAGCGCGGGGTCGCCCGTCGCGCCGAAGGCCATGGCGTGCGGAAAGACGGTGACTTCATCCACGCGCATGGAAGCGCCCCGTTCGAAATCGGCCCCCACCATCAGCGGAACGCGCGCCAGCCGCTGCATGCGATTCAGGAACGCGCCCAGCGCGTAGGGCTCCGCCTTCACCGTGCCGCGCGGGCCGGAGGCATTGAGCAAAATTAACCCGCCGACCTTGGTCTCGCGAATCAGGCGCATGAAGTTGCGATAAGCCCGCGTGCGGGTGTTAGGCGCCTGGCCGTAAAAGGGGATGAAGACCAGTTGCGCCACTTCATCGCGCAGCGTCATAGGGCGCATCCACTTGCGCACGGTGGGGGAGGCCTTGATCGGCGCAGGTTTCTCAGTCTTGGCAGGCTTCTTAGCCGCGGTTGCTGCCGCGAACAGCAGGGCAGGGAAGAGGGCGAGCGCCGCTACGACCCGGCGAATAGGCAAATCCATCTGATTTCAGTTTGACATGTTGCGGCAAGCGATTCGTCTCACCTCGGTGCTATTCCCGATCCGGTTCTGGTATGGTGCGTTTCGATGCTACGAATCGGAAATGGGTATAACAGTGATATTAGATGCGATTTAGGTTCGATCCGCCGAAGAACCAGCGTCTGAGAGCGAATCCGAAGCGTGGAATTGGTTTTGAGGAGGTGCTTGGGTTATTCTCCAGGCAGTATTGGCTGGATCGGCGATCCGACATTCCTGAGCAGTATTTGGCTATAGGCTGGGCGGGTGGCCGGTTATATTCTGTCATCTTCGAGAACAGAGAAGACGAAGAGGGCGAGATTTTGCACCTGGTCACGCTCTGGAAATCCACGAAAGCGGAGGTCCGATTATATGAAGAAAACTCCTAAGTCCTCGACGCCGGTTTCTGCCGACGCGATCGCGCGGCTGGCTGACGAGGGCAAAGACGTTTCCCGGTTCTTCAAGGGCGAAGGCCGCATGATTCAGCCTATTCAGCGCGTGAACGTAGACGTCACGGCCGGCATGCTGGAAGAATTGGACCGGGCCGCGCACGATCTAAACGTGAGCCGCCAAGCGGTCATCAAGACATTCGTACGTCAGGCTCTCGATCAACACTATTTAGCGCAGCGCGCCAGGCGGCCATAGCGCTTCCTGCGGCTTAGGTTGCCATTCACAATCCAATTATCGGTGCTGTTGCCAGGCCTTCCTGGCCTTATCCTAAACATATGAGGCATTTCCGCCGCCTGCTTCTCGCTGTCGCCATCCTTCCCACCCTCGCCGCCCAGGATTTTTCCGGCGCCGCCGCGGTTGACGACGCCATCAATCAAGCCCTCGCCCAAAAGCGAATGCCCGGAGCGGTCCTCATCGTTGGTCACGCAGGCAAGGTGGTCTACCGAAAGGCATACGGCAACCGAGCCGAGGTTCCCAACGTCGAGCCGATGACGCTCGACACCATCTTCGACGTCGCCTCGCTTACCAAGGTTATCGCTACGACGTCGTCGCTCATGAAGCTGTTCGAGCAGGGCAAGTTTCGACTCAATGACAAGATCACCAAATACATCCCGGAGTTCCAGAGCGGCAAAAGCGACATCACCATCCGTAATCTCTTCACTCACTTTTCCGGATTGCAGCCCGACGTGCCTCTCGCGACGCCTTGGAGCGGCTACGAAACGGGTATCCGCCTCGCCTGCACTACCGGGCCCGCGGGCCCTGCGGGCGCGCGCTTCGTCTATAGCGACATCAATTTCATCCTCCTGGGCGAACTGGTGCATCGTCTCAGCGGTCAAATGCTGAACGATTATGCGCGCGCCAATGTCTTCGTTCCGCTGGGGATGAACGAGACGATGTTTCTGCCGCCGCCCGACCTACGTCCCCGCATCGCGCCGACAGAGCGTCTCGCGGGAACCGACAGGATTCTGCGCGGCGTCGTGCATGATCCCACCGCCCGCAACATGGGCGGCGTCGCCGGGCACGCCGGGCTGTTCTCCACCGCCGACGACCTCGCCCGCTTCGCGCAGATGATGCTCAATCGCGGCGAACTCGATGGCGTCCCCGCGTTCAATCCGCTCACGATCGAGAAATTCACGGAGCCGCAGAGTCCGCCCGATCAGTCGATTCTGCGCGGTCTTGGCTGGGATATCGATTCGCCGCTCTCAGGCAATCGGGGCGAGCTGTTTCCGATCGGCTCGTTCGGTCATACCGGGTTCACCGGGACCTCCATCTGGATCGATCCCTCGACGAGCACTTACGTTATTCTCCTGGCCAACAGCGTCCATCCAACGCAACGGCCGGCGCTGACGCCGCTCCGGTCGCAGGTGGCGACGATCGTGGCCGCGTCGGTAGGAATCGCCACGCAGGGCGTCACGCTTACCGGTTATAACGAGACGTTCACGGCCGCGGGCGTGCATCGCGACGTGGAGCGCGATGTGAAAACACAGACCGGGCTCGATGTCTTAGTCGCAAACCGCTTCGCGCCGCTGCAAGGCAAGCGGGTCGGCCTGATCACTAACCAGACTGGCCTCGATAGCCAGGGCCGCCGCAATATCGATCTGATGCGCCAGGCGGGCGTGAAGCTCGTGGCGCTGTTTTCACCCGAACACGGCTTCGCGGGCGTCGAAGATCGCGAGGGTATTCGGGACGCCGTCGATCCCGCGACCGGCCTCAAAGTCTTCAGCCTCTACGGCGCTACGCAACGTCCAACACCCGAAATGCTGCGTGGCCTGGATGCGCTGGTATTCGATATTCAGGATGTTGGCGCGCGCTGTTACACCTACGAGACCACCATGGCATACGCCATGGAATCCGCGGCCAAGGCAGGTATCGAGTATTACGTGCTGGACCGGCCGAACCCGATCACCGGCACGCACGTGGAAGGGCCGCTGCTCGATGCATCCAATAAATCGTTTATTGGCTATTGGACGGGGCTGCCGATGCGCCATGGCATGACGATGGGTGAGCTGGCGCAGCTTTTCAATGGCGAAAACAAAATCGGCGCCAAACTCACCGTCATTCAGATGGAGGATTGGCAGCGCGGCGATTGGTTCGATTCGACGAATGTACCCTGGGTGAACCCTTCGCCCAACATGCGCAGCCTCAAAGCGGCCACGCTCTATCCTGGTGTGTGTCTGCTGGAATACTCGAAGAACTATTCCGTCGGCCGCGGAACCGATTCGCCGTTCGAGCAGATCGGCGCGGATTTCATCGGCGGACGCGAGTTGGCGGCGTACCTGAATGCGCGGCAGATTCCCGGCGTGCGCGTCTATCCCACCAGCTTCATGCCCACGGAATCGAACTTCAAGGGCAAGCTGCATCGAAGGCGTCCGATTCGAAATCACCAATCGCGATCTGTTCGATTCGACGCGGCTGGGAATTGAACTCGCGGGCGCACTACAGAAGCTTTATCCGGGGAAAATCGATTTTCGCGTGAACGCAAAATTGATCGGCAACGACGACGCGATCCGGCGCCTTGCAGCGGGCGAAGATCCGCGCGCCATCGTCGATAGTTTTACGGACGGCATCGCGGAATTTGTGAACTTGCGCACCAAGTATCTTCTGTATCGTTAGCTCCAAAGCGCCATCTGGCCCTTCAGATCGCGTGCGATGATTGGGGATATATGTCTAGCCGATCGTTCCGCCGCTTCACGCTCCTGTGCTCCGCGATATTGGTTGCCGCGGCGCCCGCCGCGGGCAAGCGCCCCTCACCAACGCCGCTTTGAAAGGCGCCTATTTCGTGCGCTATCTCGGCGTTATTGGCTACCCTAACGACTACCCCGTAAGCTTCGCCGGCACACTCACGTTCGATGGCAACGGCAATTTTACGACGTCCGGAAGCGGAGTCTACTTCGACACCCAGTCCGAGATCTTGCAGGTGACGCCCACCGGCACTTATAACATCCTCTCCAGCGGAGAGGTCGCGATTTCCAACCCGTTTTCACAAGGTTCGGCGACCCTGTACGGAGGTTTAGGAGCCAACGGCGTCGTAGTCGCTAGCAGCACGGAATCTGGCTATCTGGATCTTTTCGTAGCCATTCCGCAAAGCTCCACTTCGTCGAAAGCCACGCTTACCGGAACCTATCGCGTGGGCGGTCTGGAGTTCGCCGGTGGAAGCATCTCGAGCATGCGCAATGTCAGCTTCAACGCCACCTCGGACGGCAATGGCAATTTGGGTAACCTCACCCTAGCCGGGTCGTCAAGCGCGCTGAACGATACGGCGACTACGCAGACTTCTTCGGGCGCGACCTACACGCTGGTCTCCACCGGGAGCGGGACCATCACCTTTCCAGCGCCTAGCGGCGTTACTGCGGCGAACCAATTGATATCTGGCGCAAAGAACCTGTATGTGTCTCCAGACGGCGGCTTCTTCGTTTCCGGGTCGCCCAGCGGATGGGATATGCAGGTCGGAATCAAAGCGATAACCAGCGGCGGCGGCACGATCTTTTCGGGACTGTATTTTGACGCCTTCGTAGAGAACTTCACTGGAAGTAACGGCGGCGTGGATGCCGCCTCGGGCGCAAGCAACGAACTGCCCTCCGTTCCGGCGGAACTAGTCCACGAACGTTTCAACGAAGATGGCTTCGCGGGGTTAGCGTACGATCAGACGTATAGCGACACCTTCACGCCTGGCAACGATGGAACGTCATCTTCCAGCTATTTTTATTTCGCCGTTGGAGCGAACGGGAATTACGCACTCCAATTGGGGGGCGGGGGAGACTACTTCTTGCAGGTTTGGACAAAGGCGTCGTCGTTTAGCGGAACGGGCGTTTTCCTTAACCCGACCGGCGTAGTGAATGCGGCCAGCAGTTCCCCGTTTACGGCGCAGATCTCTCCAGGCGAAGTCATCTCCTTGTATGGCACGGGATTTCCCGCTGCCGGCCAGACGCTGACCGCGCCGCTGCCATTTCCCACCAATTTGGGTGGTGTACAGGTGTTGATCAATGGAGTGGCCGCGCCTGTCTATGCGGTAAGCCCTGGACAGGTCAATGCCGTTGTCCCTTACACGACACCGGCCGATGGCTCGTTGGCGAGCATTCAAGTGGTCTCCAACGGGACGCCTTCCAATACGGTGCAATCGTATACCGGTCTGACTTCACCGGGCGTGTTCACTGTACCTTCCGGCGGCTTGGGATATGGGGCGATTTTGCATGCAGATTTCAGTCTGGTGAGCGCCAGCAGCCCGGCCAAAATGGGTGAGACCGTGCAGTTATTCCTCACGGGTTTGGGCGCCGTCTCGCCTGCCGTCAACGCCGGAACTGCGGCGCCCTCCACCCAGCCCCTGGCGACAGTGGTGACTCCCGTCGATATTTTCATCGATGACAGCAATGGAAACAGCTCTCAGGCGACGGTTGCGTACCAAGGCCTCGCGCCCGGGCTTGGGGGCCTATATCAGGTGAACTTTACCGTGCCCACCGGACTCGTCCTGAACGGAACCGGCGTTACGCAGTTCGTAGTGGAGGTATCGACGCTGGAGCAGGCGGACGGCGACAACTTCCAGGCCATGATTCCAATCTCGCACTAGCTCGTAGGACGGGCCTCCGGCCTGTCCCCGCGAAGGCGCGCCGCGCGTTTTCATTCCGGCGTAGTCGCCGGTTCGCTATTCGAAGTCCCCACAAGCGCGCTGCATGCCGCGAAGTAGGGCGTCGCACCATCGGAACAGCGCACCATTTCGCGATACCGGCTACCAGTGATCCACCTTTGCATGACCCGACACCCGCTTATCACTTTGCGCGCCGGGTGCTCGGACAACTGGATAATGCGAGGCGTAGAACGCTTCTCGTTGGGATTTATCGGATACCGATATACAATATTTTCGTGATCCGCTCGTTTCGATGCAAAGAAACTAAAGCGATCTTCGACGGAGAGCGCAGCAAAAAGTTTCAAAGCATCGAGCGAGCCGCATTGCGCAAACTCCTGCAATTTGCACCGCGCGAAGGTGCTTGAAGACCTTCGTTCACTGGGCAATTCTCTCGAAACTCTGACCGGGGATCGCGCCGGGCAGCACGCTATCCGTGTGAACGATCAATATCGCCTCTGGTTCGACTGGCATGAGGGCGGAGCCAATGGCGTAGAAATTGTAGATGACCATTAGACGGGAGAACAACCATGACGCAGATTCCTATTCCCCACCCCGGCGAGACTATCAAGGAAGATTACTTGATCCCGCTAGGTATGAGCGTAAACGCTTTAGCCAAGGCCCTCGGCATCGGCGCGGCTCAATGAGATCGTTCGTGGCGAGCGTGGCGTGACGGCGGACACGGCCCTTCGTCTGGGGAGATACTTCAACACGTCGCCTGACTTCTGGCTTGGCTTGCAACTAGAATACGATTTCCGCACAGCCAAGCGAAAAGCTGGAGACCAGATCGCTCAGCAGATCAAGCCGATGAAGCGCGAAGCGGCGTAAGGCTATGAAGAAATGCTTGGGAACACCGGCGATCTACCTAAATACCAGCCGGCGTTCGCGGTCAGTCTCTGCAGCTGATTCTTCCGGCCACACCGTCAGCGCTCCCACTGCAAACCCTATCGCGTCGCTTCAACCTTAGGAGTCGAAAGATAGCCGACAATCTGATCTTTGCTGATGTTGTTGATCACAATCTCGTACGGAATGTGGCCGCCCTTGGCAGTATAGAACTGTACCGGCTCGAAGATGTTCTTGTCCTTCTTCTCCATCGGCTTGTCGTCTGCCATCAGCAGCACCGTGAATTTGTTGCGCTTGGGATCCACCTTCTCCAGCTTCAGCGTGATATCGCCAAACCGCACCGGCTGCTTCGTCTTGCCCAGCTTGATATCGATGTAGTTGCGCTCGCCGCGCAACTTGAGCGCCTGCAGCTCGTTAGCATTGGTCGCAATCAGTCCGCTCTGCACCCCTAAGTCGCCGCGCGTCGATTTCAGATCGTTGATGGTCTTCTGCAAATCGGACTGCGTGTTGGCCACTTGGGTCTTCACCGACCCGACATCCGTGGCGACATCCGCCACCTTTGCCGCAACCTGCTGGTTCTGCTGCGCGGCGTTCTCCTTCACATTGCTGATTTCAGAGCTCACCTGCTGCTGTACTTTGGCCTCTTCGTCCTTAATCTGGCGCGCTAGTTGATCCGCATGCGCCTGCGCTTCCAGCTTCGCCTGGCTCGATTCGCGCTGCGCCAGCGAACGCGCCGCCGACAGCTCTTCTTTCAGCGCTTCAACGTGGCGCAACTGCGAAGCCGAGGTCACCGTGGTCGCATCGCGCATGTTGCTGATTTCCGTCATCAGCTTGTCATGCATCCCGCTCATCTCGGTGCGCATGTGGTCGATCTGCGTGTACAGATAAATATTCGCGCCGATCAGCACGACGATGGCGCCGGCGACCAGAGCGGTCAGCAGGCCGGAGCGCTTAGGCTGCTCAACGTAGGAAGGGGTAGGGCTCACTGGGTAAAACTCCTTTGTGATCTCTCCATTATAGATCGATCCACCCGTATTTACGGTTACATCTAAAGTGCGGCGCCGGAATGTCAGGTGAAATACAGGACGTACCTTAGACTCCAGATCGGCCGCAAAACAAATGAACTAGCCCTACTTCTTCACCAGAGGAGCGACGATATCGGCCAACAGGTCCGGCGCGGACTCATTGCGGGTTAGGTGGGGATACCGTTCGCCGCCGCGATAATCGATGGAATATGTCTGATAAAAATCGCCGGCTTTGACCATCAACTCGATCGGCTTGCCATCCTTCTCCGGCGGCTTGAATCGCTTCTCGCAGCAGCGTGGAATTGTATTGACGCTTGTTAACAGCAATCAGCTTGACGGCGGGCGCAATTCCCGCTTTGAAGGCCGGACTGTCGAGGGCAACGTCGGAGATTGTGCCATCGTCGTCCCGCACGCGGATGCCGAGCGAGTAGCTGAAATCCGCCCCCTTCGAAATCTCCTCCAGGCTTTTCCAAAACTCACTTCGGTTCGCGTCATATGTGAGCTTCCAGCCAGATCCTTCTACGCCGCCGAGCGGAGCGTGCGCGGCGGTGGAGTGCAGGCGTTGGTTGAAAAAACCGGCCCAATCGTAAGGCTGTATTGCGTTCAATCCTGCCACGACGTCCGCGAAGGTGTACGTCTTCATCTCTGGCTTGCCGCTCGGGCCGCCATAGAATGCTTTGCAGAAATCGTTGAGCGATTTCGCGCCTTTGCTCATTTTGCGAATCGTCACGTCGGCATCAAGCCAGATCAGGGTCCCCTCGGGATAGTAATCCACGTTGCGCCGGTAGGAGTTGTAATCTTCCGGCGCGCTGTAGAGCAGTTGCGCAGCCACGGCCGTATCTTCCAGCGGGCGCCAGCGGCGGCCATACTCGTTATCGAGTGATGCGGCGGTGATGGCCAGATAGTCGCGATACTGCTCGGGCGTCCAGATCCCGCTGCGAGGCGTCAGAACTTCGCCCAGGTATTCCGTGAGGCCTTCGTAAACCCAAAGCAACTCGCCCTTCATAGGCGTGTCGTAGCCGCCATCGCGGCCATCCTTGCCCGCCAGTCCCGCCGGCCGCCGGAACTTGCCGTTCCAGGAATGTGTAAATTCGTGCGGCAGCAGGAAGCCTTCCGCGACGCGCTGCGAATCGTCGATCAGCGTGCGCTCGCCAACTCGGTCGTCGCTCGATTCATGGTGTTCCAGGCCGAAGTGCGCCACATGGTCGCTGAGCGTCAGCAGGAAGTGGTAATCGCGATAATGCCGCGCCTGGAACAGCGCCCCTTCCTCCTGCACCAGATTTTTGAAGCCCTGTATGGTCTCCGGCGCGGCGTCCAGCGCGCGGTCGCTATCGGCGGCAAGATGCAGGTAATGTGGCAGGCCCCCATCCGATCCGAGATCGATGGTGCGGTAGTGCGCCCCGGCCGAAAGCGGCGAATCGATCAACGTAGTGAGCGCCGCCGGTTGAAATTCGATCTCCGCCCCCGATTCGCGCCGGATCGGGAGCGCCGTCCCGAATTTCCAAGAGTTGGGCAGTTTCAGATTGGCCTGGAATTGCAGCGAGTCGGCGTCAGCGCCTTCGGGATAAAGCAGAAGTTGGTTCCAACTCACCACCGCAAGCTCGGTTGTGGCGGAGGCGCCGGACGAAAAACCAGAAGATTCCGACGGCGAAATGAAATCGAACGCGATGTCGATCGATCCGACTCCGGCCGGCACGTCAACATGGTACGCGAACATGTTGACGTCGTCGCGTCGCCACGGGACGGTCTTGCCGCCGCTTGTGATGACAAGGCCCACCATATTGAGGATGGGTCCGGTGGGACCGTGCTCGCCTGGAATCCATTCGGGGTAAAGCAGCGTCATGGGGCCGGTCTTCGCCGGCATCGTCATCTTGACGTGAAAAAGACGGCGGCCGGCATCGCTGGCATCGACGCGGATCGGAATGGGCCCCTGGGCGAACAGAGGCGCGAATACAACAGTGGCCGCAAAGGCGGCAATCAATCGCATGTACCCAGTGTACCCAGCTTGGCTGAAACTGTGACTGGTTTCACATGCGAAACGCGGTGAGCCAGAGTGCGGCATTCGCCCGCTAGATGGGCCTTTGGCTCAGGTTTTCGGGCAGCCAGGGTCGGCGCCGCTCATCCAGGAGTTGAAGTTGTCTTTCCATTCTTGAGACCAAGGCTTGCCGGGCGGCATGCGGTCGTCATTTATGGCGTCCCAGATTTCGCTTCGATTGGTCCACACGAAGGTACAGTTACCGAGATCCCAATCGTCGCCGAACACATCTTTCATGTGTTGTATATCCTCAACGGTGAACTGCGCACTGATCGTACCCCACGAGACTGCCATGTGCTGGACTCCCTTTTATTCAAATGAAATTAATTCAAATGGTTGCGTGCGCTCGATCGTATCCCAACCCCTGAAATCATGTCAACCGAGTCGCTTCGCATCGCTTTGCAAGGCGCCAGTCGGGACATACCCTCTTGCCGGCATTTTCGTTTGTGAGCCGAAATACGAATCGCGTTACAATTTGTACTTCGAACACCAATCCTGAGGTTTTATGCGTCGAATCGTAATCACCGGCATCACTGCCGCTGCGCTTACTTGCGCCGCGGTTTACGTTGTGGGGGCGAACCACGCTCTCGCTCAATCGAAATCCAAGGTCGCGGCTGCAAAAATGGCCGCGGCGGTAAACGGCTATGGCAATGCGGACGCCATCACAGGAGACGAGTTGAAGGTCTATGACTACTTCCTCGCCTCCGATGAGCTGGAAGGCCGCAACTTTCCTTCGCGCGGGTACGATACCGCTGCGTTGTATGTGGCGAGCCACCTGGCCGAGTGGGGATTGAAGCCGGGCGGAAGCACAACGGGAACGAACGGACCCTTGCAGCCTTACTTCATGCCCATAGAGTTGGTGACAAGAGCGATTGTTCCCGAGGAAAGCAAGGCCTCGCTAACTGGGCCCGGCGGCGGACGCGGAGGGCGCGGCGGCGGGGGTGGTGGAGGCGCACGGGGCGCACGCGGTGGAGAGAACGCTCCCGACGTGACCACAAATTTCGAGTACGGCAAGGATTGGGCAGTGGGCGCGGGCGCCGGTGGACGCGGCGGACCGGCAGTGACGCCGCTCGACGTGACGGGAAACCTGGTATTCGCGGGCAACGGCTACGTCATTAAGAAGGGCGACGTCGATCCATACAAAGGCATCGACGTGAAAGGCAAAATCATCGTGGTGGCCGGGTTACCGGAAGAACTGGCAGCCGCACAGGGCGGCGCCGGGCGTGGCCGCGGCGCACGCGGCGGAGGCCGCGGTGCGGCAGCGGGCGCGAACGCGCAGGATACGGCCGGAACACAACCGGCTGCCGGAGCGCCAGCGGCAGCGGCCGGCGGTGGAGGTCGCGGCGCGGCTGCAGCCAATCCGCTGGGTGAGGCATGCACGGATTTCTGGACTCCGGAGCAGTATGGCGCCAAGAACGGGGCGTTGGCCGTGGTGACCATCGCCAACTTCACGCAGCTCACCGCAATGTCGAACCCGAACGGCGGGCGCGGCGGCGCGGGCGGACGTGGCGGACTGAATGGTCCCGCTTATCAGGTTAAGAAGTTCGCGCAGACCCCGGCGTGCGCGGCGGTTCCCAACGTGACGGCGGGAATCGAGCTGACCAATGCGCTGTTCGCCGGCGAGCGCGAGAACGCGCAGCAGGTGTTCTACGCCGCGGGATCGAACGCGAAGATCGATTCGTTCGATCTGAACGCGCGCAAGAAACTCAACTTGAAAGTCGATGTCAAAGCGCAGGAAGGCCGCAGCGAGAACGTAGTCGGCATGCTGGAAGGCAGCGACCCGGTTCTGAAGAATGAATTTGTAATTATGAGTGCGCACCTCGATCACATCGGTCTTAGCGCGCCCCTGCCCAATGGCCACAACGTGAACAATGGCGCCGATGACGATGGCTCCGGTTCCACGGCGCTCCTCGGCCTGGCGCACGCGTACGCGACAGGCGCGGCCAAGGGCATCCGCCCGAAGCGCAGCATCATCTTCTTGTGGAACGGCGGCGAAGAGAAGGGTCTGCTGGGATCGCAATACTTCGCAGAGTTTCCGCCGGTGGAAGTCAGCAAAATCGTAGCGGATCTGAATATCGACATGATTGGGCGCACCTTGAATCCCGATTCGGTGGATAACGATCCGACGCACGTGTTGGTAAAGCAGGGCGAGATTCTGCTGATCGGTCCCAACATCAGCAGCGACGACCTGGGTCAGACAATCAACAGCGTCAATGCCAAATATCAGAAGCTGAAGATCGACCACTTCTACGATACGACTGCGCCCGACGCCGAACACGACAACAAGGGACCGCAACCCAACGGGCAGCGGATCTTCTATCGCAGCGACCACTATAATTTCGCCAAGGTCGGCGTGCCAATCGCATTCTTTACCACGGGATTGCATGTGGATTATCACCGTCCTACGGATACCCCGGAGAAGATCGATTTCAAGGAGATGGAAATCGTGACGAAAACCGTCGCGGCGGTCGGATGGCAACTGGCGAACGAGAACGGACGGCCGCAATTGAAGGCCAACCTGCCCGAGCAGCTGGTGAAGGACATGAAGACCGCGAAGGATCAGGGCTGGGGCAAGTTGACGCCGGTGCTCCCCCCATTGCCGGGGGAACCGTACTAGGCCGTATTCGTACCGTCAGGGGGCGTGCCATTGCACGCCCCCGACGGGATTGTTGTAAAAGCGAGCCGGACGGCATCCGGAGTGCTCCCCGTGAACGCGCGTGATTACGCACCCTTCGGAGCCCTTCTACGCGTGGTCACCCAAACCTTCTCCCGTGCCGAAGCCGCCCCTGCTATCATTAACCTCAGGGAGCGCCATCGGCCTGACGGTACCTTTTTGGCTCCACACCGTCGTCCAATATATTGAACCTCCCGCGGTGAGTCATGAAAATTCGACATCTCCTTTACGTTGCGCTAGTCGTCGGCCTGTCCGCCGCCTTGGCGCCAATTTATGGTCCGGGACTCCGCGCCTACGCAGCCCCGCCCGCAGCTTCCCCCACGGCTGACGATCTCGACAAGGACATGAAGTCCGTCGCTTCGGCCTATGCTTTGATTGAAAAGAATTTCGCCGATCCGGTGACCTCCGAAAAGGCCTTCTATCAAGGCGCGATTCCGGGAATGTTGCACACCCTCGACCCGCATTCGAACTTTGTCGATCCCGACGATTACCGCGAAATGCAGCGCCGCCAGAGGGCTCAATACTATGGCGTGGGCATGGAAATCTATGGCGCCACCGAGGGCCACGTAAATGTGATGCGACCCTTTTTCGGATCGCCAGCCTATAATGCCGGATTCCGGCGCGGCGACGTGATTGAGGCCGTCGATGGCAAGGACGTTTCGAAGGTAGATTCCAGCGGTGTTGCCAACCTATTGCGCGGACCGCGCGGCACGCAGGTGCGGGTCACCGTGAAGCGCGAAGGCGCTCCCGATTTCATTACCGCCCAAGTTACCCGTGGCGAGATCGAAACCAGCGTCATCGATGCCTTTTGGGTCGCGCCCGATGTCATCTATCTGCGCGTGGATGATTTCGAAGCTTCCAATCTTTCACACGATGTCGAGGCCGCCATGCGGAAACTCGGCGAAACCAAGGCCAAAGGCTTGATTCTCGATCTTCGCGCCAACCCAGGCGGTCTCGTCAACGAAGCCGTCGCTCTGGCGGGACGCTGGCTTAAGGACGGCCAAGTGGTCGTGTCTCACCACGGTCTTCACGAAGAAGAGCAGGTCTTCCGTGCCAAGGCGGTCGCCACGGCGCAGAAGTATCCCATTGTCGTCCTGGTGAACGGTCAGTCCGCTTCCGCGTCCGAGATCGTTTCCGGCGCGCTGCAAGATCACGACCGCGCGTGGCTCATCGGCGAAACCACCTTTGGCAAGGGCTTGGTACAGGCTCAGTTCCCCCTGTCCGAGGGTGCGGCGCTCCTGCTCACTATCGCTCACTATTACACTCCGAGCGGACGCCTGATTCAGCGCGATTACTCGCACGAATCCTACTACGATTACATCTATACCAGCGGTAAGGAAGCGAAGACGACGGACGACATCAAGTCTACCGACAGCGGCCGCAAGGTTTTCGGTGGGGGCGGTATCACGCCGGACGAGAAGTATCCCACGGTGGCTTACACGCCGTTTGAACGCCGCATGGTCGTCGTTCCCACGAGGGGCGTCTACCCGGGACCCATCTACAATTTCGCGAATACCTACTTCGCCGGCAAAAAGCCCACGCTTCCTGACGGTTGGCAGGTTGGCGAAGATACGCTCGAGCAGTTCCGTGCTTACCTCAAGGCCCAGAAGTTCAGTTTCACCGATGCCGAATTCGATGCCTCGAAGGACTTCCTAAAGCGCTGGATCCGTTGGGAGTTATACTTCCGCGCCTTTGATAAGGAAACCGCCGATCGGGCCAATTGGAAGGACGATCCCGAAGTGCAGAAGGGCATCCAGAGTTTGCCCAAAGCCCAGGGATTGCTCCAGCAAGTTCAACGCGTCCTGGCCGAACGCGGCGCCAAGGGATGATTCGAGTTCGAGATTTTATAACACGTGCGTTAGTTCCGGCGGCCATCGTGCCGCCGGTTCTTTTTGTGCTCGCTTGTTTGCTGCCGCTGCACGCTCAACCCAAACCGCAATACGAAATCTACGCTGTCCGCTACGCCACCATTCCCGGCTTTGCTCTCAACGGCCTGATCGAAGGCGCCGAGCCTGGCCGTAAGCTCGACATCGCCATGATGGTCTGGCTGATCCGCGGCAACGGCAAGAACATCCTTTTCGACTCGGGTTTCCATCGCGACCGCTACATCCAGCAGTGGCATCCCGTGGATTTTGCCACTCCCGCAGATACCGTCGCCCGAGCCGGCGTCAAGCCTGAAGACGTCACCGACGTAGTGATCAGCCATATGCACTGGGACCATGCCGGCGGCATGGATCTCTTTCCCAAGGCCAAAGTCTGGCTGCAGAAGGAAGAACTCGAATACTACGCTGGAACGGCCTGGCAATCGCGCCGCACCCATGGCGGCATTGATGCCGATGACGTCCAACTGGCCGTAAAGCTCAACACAGAAGGCCGCGTCGGATTGGTGAACGGCGACGCCCAGGAATTCCTTCCCGGCATCACCGCCTACACTGGCGGCAAGCACACCTACGCTTCGCAGTTCCTCGCCGTCAATACGGCCGCCGGGACGGTAGTCTTGGCCAGCGACAATATGTACCTCTACGAGAACCTCGAGAAGCACGCGCCCATAGCCCAGACGCTCGATCGCGAGTCGAACCTGCGCGCACAGGACCGCATGAAGCAACTGGCCGCCGACACCCGCCTGATCATTCCCGGCCACGACCCGCTGGTAATGACGAAGTTCCCGCAAGTGGCTCCAGGCGTGGTCAAAATCCAATAGCGTGTCGAGGCTTCGACGCGGTGACCGCTGTCCTCTCCACCGAAGAACAGTGCAAGAGAATCGCCGCCGTAAGCAATTGACTTCACAAGCAAGCTGGTGCGGATGCGCCGCTTGCGGCATGGCATGGAAGTTGCCACGCCAAGCGACGTTAGCGGCCGTATCGGGAGTTGGCGTCATTGCGTTCCTGGCGCTGCAACTCGTCCGTCCTGCGATCTCGCACTCGCCGGTAACCGCAGACCTCCGCGCCGGAGAACCACGCTATCCCATTGGAGCCGTGCTTGCTCTGGTGACTTGGACCAAGCAGGAGGACGACCGTTGGTTCGGCGCCAGAATTCCGGCAGAAGTGAAGTCGGTAGAGTTTGTGGGCGTCACAGCGGGACGAATGGCGACCCTTCATATTCTTATCAGAATTCCGAAGGCAGACAACTCGTAAGGACGCCGGTCACTGCGGGAAGTTTACCGGGAAGAGCGCGCGACGTATCTGCTTTCGCAGCGAGCCATGGTGATGCCATAACTAAAAAAAAAGCGCAGAGGACATCAGCGTCCTCTGCGCCTTATGCAGGAAGACAGACAGGAGCGTTTACGCGTTACCGCCGGCCGCCGCCAAAGTGAGCCGCGCCACCAAATCCGCCACGGAACGCCGGAGCGCCGCCACGGAACACCGGGGCACCGCCGCGAAACGCTGGAGCGCTGCGTACAAAGCCCGGCCGAACGACGCCACGATATCCGCCGATCCACGGCCGGTAATACGACCAATAAGCCGGCGAGTAAAATCCGAACCCGAAGCCGAACGGACTACCCCAATATCCCGCGCCAGGAACAAACGCCCAGGAAGAGTAGTAAGGATTCCAGTACCATCCGGTGCCGTAGAACCAGCCCGGGTTATTCACTACGATAGTCTGCGCCGTTGCCATATTAGCTTCCGCCATATACTCGGAACGCAGCTTACTCCAGGAATACAACGCGTCTGTATTCTTTGTGTCGAAGCCTTGCGTCTTCAGCTTCGTATTCGTTGCCACCAGAGCCAGCTCGTGACCCTTTTTGACATCTGTGGAACGATCGCCACCGTGCACTGTGACTTCGCCATCGTACACCCTCACCATTGGCTGATCGGCGTTGAATTCATAAATACCGCGCTTATCGATCAGAGTGTTGTAACCCGCATCCACGATCCTGATGCCGTTGTCTTTTTCCACCTGAGCGGCCTCTATCATCGCTCCGCCCTTCAGCAAATCGATTCGCGTATCCGTGATCGAATTCGACTCGAGTCGCGCCTGAGAATTATTGTCGAGGCGCAGGAAAACGCCTGGCGTGAGCAACATTTCCGCCCGCCCGTTGCGTGTTTCCAATGTCTGGCCCGGCTGCACTTGAGCCGTCTCGGAGGCGCGCATCGCCTGGCCATTCACAAAAATTTGCCCCTCAGTAAAATTCACCGAACCCGGATGCGCCATAACGCCTTGGGCCCACGCAGCCGTACCCGCCAATAAGAGCGTCCCGGCCAGAGAGAAGGCCGCGTGGCTCTGCGTCTTCAACAGGTTTATCATGTGCTTCGAACCTTCCTTCCACTTCATAAGATGCGCCCGCAGTAAGCGAGGTTCTTAAGGGTTTGTAATGTTAGTCCGCTTACACAACCTGATAGTAACCGCCGCGCTCAACTACCTCTACCGCCACTTTAAACAGCCGCTCCAAACGCCCGGCAGTCAACGCCTCGCGCTTCGGCGCGTCACATTCCACGCGTCCCTCCTGGATAGTCACTACGCGCTCAATCTCCGGCACGATATCCGGCAAGTGGTGCGTTACCATCAGAAGGCTGATGCCGTTGCGCGCCAACTTACGCAGGATCTCGCGCAGGCCAAGCTGCGGCGTGCAGATCCAGGCTGTTGGTCGGCTCGTCGAGAATCAGTGCCTGCGGATCGTGCACCAGAGCACGCCCGATCAGGATGCGCTTGGCTTCGCCGGACGACATCTCGATGGTGTTCCGCTCGGCCAGATGCGCGATTTCGAGCAGCTCCATCACATCGCGCGCTTTGCTTTCCATCTCCGCGGTGACGTGGTGGTTCGGCCAGATGCCAACGCTGCCGAAGAAGCCGGAGAGTACGATCTCGTAGCCGGAGTAATCGCGCGTACACATCTGCATCCAATCGTTCGAAATCAGGCCGAGATGGTTGCGCAGATCGAAGAGATTCCAGCGGTCGCGGCCGAGAATGCGCAGATGCCAGGGCTTCGGACTTTCTGGCGTGGATACAGCTCGCGCGAGATCAGCTTGATGAGCGTCGATTTGCCCGATCCGTTGGGCCCGAGAATGGCCGCATGCTCGCCTTGCGCGATGGAGAGCGTGAGGCCATCGAGCACCAGGCGCTCGCCGCGCTGCACGGTCACGTTATGAAAATCGATAAGGGGAAGCATAAGTGGGCGCACGCCTTTACGGTGCCGGCTAAAAGACCGCCGACGGTAATAGATCTATGCGCGGAGGCGGCGCAGCGCCGGTTTTTGGAGGCCGCCGCATGATCAGAACAAGCGGCGAGAGACAGATGACCACGACCGCCAGCACGCTGATGATATCGATGTAAGCCAGCGTGGTGGCCTGTCCGGCAATCAGTCCGGCGATGCGCGCATAGGCCTGCTGCTGCGGGTGAGCCGCGCCTTTCTGCGTCAATGTCTGCGTCATGCCGCCGCCAACTGCTGGAACACCGCCGCGCCGGCGTCGTGTGCGCCGCCATATAAACCTGATGCTTCTGCGCCTGCCGCGTGAGCATGGTGCTGATGACCGCAATGCCGATGCTGCCGCCGATATTGCGCACGAAGCTGTTCATGGCGGAGATCTGGTTGTTCTTTTCGCGCGGCGTGCCCACATAGGCCAGAATGCTCGAGGGCAGGAAGATGAAGCCAAGCCCGATCGTCTGATAGGTGCGCAGCATGGCGGCGGTCGTGAAATCCATCTGCAGGCTCAGATGCGTCGCCATGTAGAACAGCGACAGGCCGCGTGGCGACAAACCCGAACGCCATCATGAGCCGCTGATCCACGCGGCTCACCAGTTGCCCGGCAATCGGCATCATCAGCAGCATCATGAAGCCGCCGCCCGCCAGCGCCTCGCCGGCCTTCACGGCCGGATACCCAAGCAGCAATTGCAGGAACTGCGGGATCACCACCGTGGTTCCAAACAGGACGATGCCGAGCACAAAGGTGAAGAACATCGCGACGGAGAAGTTGCGGTTCCGGAAGAGCCGAATCTCGACAATGGGCGACGGGTGATGATACTCCCAGACCACCCACGCAATCAGCGTGTAGATGGCGACGACGAAGAGCACGGTGATCCAGGTGGTGGAGAACCAGTCTTTTTCCTGCCCCTTATCGAGCACCACCTGCAAGCAGCCGATTCCGAGCACCAACAGCGCCGAGGCCCGGATAATCGATCTTGGGACGGCCCTTGGCGCGTTCTTTGATCGAGATACGGCGGGTCTTCCACCAAACGGTTGCGTGAGAAGGAGCGAGATGATGCCGATGGGGACGTTGATATAGAAGATCCAGCGCCAATTGTAGTTATCGGTAATCCAACCGCCCAGCGTTGGGCCGATGGCGGGCGCCACCACCACCGCCATGCCGTATACCGCGAATGCCATGCCCCGCATCGATGGAGGGAATGTATCGGCAAGAATCGATTGTTCGCTGGGCTGCAATCCGCCGCCGCCAACGCCCTGGAGAACGCGGCAAACGACCAGCACGCCGAGACTGCGGCGCGAGGCCGCACAGAAAACTGCTGACCGTGAACAGCGCCACGCAAGTCATGTAGAAGCGCTTGCGCCCGATCAGCCGCGAGAACCAGGCGCTGATGGGCAGAATGATGGCGTTCGAGACCAGATAGCTGGTGAGCACCCACGTGGCTTCTTCCTCGCTGACGGAGAGATTACCCGCGATGTGCGGCAGCGAGACGTTGGCGATGGAGGTATCGAGCACCTCCATGAACGTCGCCAACGTAACCGTGAGCGCGACGGCCCACGGGTTATATTTCGGCTTCCAGTTCGCCTGGTCCATCTAGCTGCGACCCATCTATTGCAGCCAGACCTTGGGCTCGACAGACATGCCCGGGCGCAGGCGGTCGAGGCCGTTTTGGTTCTTGTCGAAACGAAGGCGCACCGGCAGGCGCTGCACTACCTTTGACGAAATTGCCCGTGGCGTTTTCCGGCGGCAGCAGGCTGGTGATGGATCCCGAAGCGGCCGGCATGCTTTCCACGTAGCCGTTGAAATCCTGATCGAAGGCGTCTACGTGGATCTTCGCCTTGCAGGCCGGGGCGCATGCGCTGGAGCTGCGTCTCCTTGAAATTGGCGGTCACCCAAATGTCGCCGATCTGCGCGATGGTGAAGAGCTGCTGTCCGGCTTGCACGGTAGAGCCCACCTCTACGCTGCGTTTGCCGATGACGCCCGAGACCGGCGCGAGCACGTTGGTGTACGAAAGATCGAGCAGCGCCTTATCGACGCCGGCTTTCGCGGCATTGGCCTGCGCTTGCTTCGATTGCAGATTGGCGCGGCTGATGGCGACCTGCTGCGGCGCGTTGCGATTGCTCTTGATCAGGCGCGTGCGGGCTTCCGCCACCTGCGCGCGGCGCTGATCGCCACGCGCGCCGCGGATTCCACGGATGCCTGCTTGGTGGCGACAGTGGCGTCGGCCGAATCCACGGATGGCGGCTCTGCGCCTTGGCCGCGGCCACAATCTGATCGAACTGAGTGCGCGGGATTTCGTCCTTTTCCACGAGGGCGCGGTAGCGCTCGAGATCGGCCTGGGCCTTGGCGTTGTTGGCTTCGGCTTCGCGCAGCTGCGCCTCGCGCCTGATTCAGGCGCTGCTGCGCCGCCGCTGTGTCCTGCTCAGCCGCCGCCAAGCGCGGCTAGCTGCGTATCCACCTGCGCCTGCGCGGTCGAGATGTTGGTTTCGTTGGTGGTCTCAGTGATGGGCACGTTCGGATGCTGCGCGGCGATATCCGCCTGCGATTGCGAGAGCTGCGCCTCTGGCCTGCTCCGCCGCCACCTGGTAATCGCGCGGATCGATCTGTCGCCAACACCTGGCCCGCGGTCACGAATTGATTTTCGTCGGCGTTGACCGCCGTGACCGTGCCCTGGATGCGCGAGCTGACGCCGTTCAGGTGCGCGTCGACCATGGCGTCGTCGGTAGATTCGTAGGTCTGCGCGTATTGATAGAAGAGGAAGCCGCCGACTAGCCAGCAGCAGGCCGATGATGGCCACGATGAGCATGCGCGCGCCGCCGCTTGCGCGGCGGCATGGGCTGTCGGCTCGGCTTGCGCTGGACGGACGCTTGCGCCGGTTCGGCGAGGAGCGGGATTTTGCGATTCTGAGCGGTTTCTGCCATTACTGTTTCCTCAAGAACTGTTTGATGTTTTGGTCTGCCTGGCCCATGGCCCGCGCCAGGCTGGCTTTGGCAAGATTATGCGCAGAAGAGGCTCGCGATGTAATCGCGCTCCGCGGCCGCGACGGATTCCTGCGCCTGCACGACTTCGATGGTATCGGCCACGCCGGCCGCGAAGCGGTCGCGCGCCTGCTGCAGCGTATCGGCCGCCAGCTTGCGATTGCTGTCGGCGACCGCCACCTGCTGCGCCGCCGAGTTGAGATCGAGAAACGCGGTGCGGATCTCGGCGTCGATGCGCCCGCGCAGTTCCTCGATATTCGGCGCGCCGCTGTTCGAGCGCCGCATCGGCCTGCTCGATATCGCCGTGGGCGCGGCTGGCCGTTGAAGATGGGCACGCGCACGGCCCGGTGACGCTGAAGGTGCCATGCGAATTGGTGGGATCGGTGCCGATGACGCCGTAATCCGCGCCGACGGAAATGGTGGGCAGGCGCTCGGCTTCGGCGGCGCGCTTGGAGATTTCCGCGGCGTGAATCTGCGACGTCGGCGGCTTTGAGATCGGCGCGATTGGCGTAGGCGCGGGCGAGCGCGTCTTCGAGCGTGATGGTTATCGAGCGGCGCGAAGGGCAGGGTATCGGTCAGCGTGAACTGCTGCCCGGGCGGCAGGCCGATGAAGCGGGCGAAGGCGATCTTCTGTTTGGCGAGATCGTTCTCTACGGAGATGAGGCGCTGCTGTTCGGTCTGCAGTTCCACCTGGCTGCGGGTGACGTCGATGCGCGCGGCGACGCCGGCGTCGTGGCGGTCGAGGCCTGTTTGAACGTTTCCTGCGCGGTGGCCGATTGCGCGCGCGTCGAATCGACCCGCGACGAGCTTGCGATCACCTGCAGATAGGCGCCGGTGACGGCGAGCGCGACGAGATCGTGCGCATCCTGCGCGGAAAACTGCGCCGACTTGCGCGTTCTCTTGCGCGTGCGCGGTAGTTGTTGAGCCGGGTGCAGATCGAAAATGGACTGCGAGACGCCGGCGCGCAGATCGAAGTAGTGAAACGGGCCGATGACGGTGGGAAAAGCTGAAGCCCGGAACGCTTAAATGAATGCTGCCGAAAGCCGAGCGCGGCCAGATCGGTCTGTTGATCGACGCCGGTGAGCGCCGCGTTGACCTGCGGCAGCAGAAAGCTGCGCTCGACGGTGGTCTGGCCCTGCCGCCGGCGCGCAGGCTTTGTTGGAAACCGACCGAGCCGAGGTTCGACTTGATGCCGCGCGGCAACCGCGTCGTCGAGCGAAATCGCGAGCGGCGCGCCGGGCGGTTCTGCGAAGTTGGCACGCTGCCCTGGTAGGCGCCCTGCGGCTGCACGGTGGTGTTCAACGTATTGACGGATTCTCCGCCGGGAACGTGGTCTGCGTCACGGTGACGCTGCCCGGCTGCGGCCGTGCGGCCCGAAAGCGGCAAAGGGTTGACGCGCGTGCCTGGCGGCAAGGACTTCGGGCGGCGCCGTCTGCGCGAAAACGGCTGGGAGCGACGCGAGAATCCCCAGCGCAAAAAGCTCCGCCGCGCGCCCAACGAACATCCGCGAATACAACTGTCATTTTTCCCTCCGTGGCCGGGCCTTGGTGGGCGATTCCCCGCCACAGCAGATCGGTGGCGAATTCGATTTCGTCTCGCACTTGAAACTCTTTCCAACCGAGAAGCTGACGTTCCACCAGCCGCGCGCAATATCGAACAATTTCGCGGCCAAGCGGCCGGCCGGCACAGGCCGGATTTCACGCCGCCGCACGGCGGCTTCGATCAACGACGCCAGATGCCGCATGTTGTCGCGCTGCAGCCGGCGCAACTGCTTGCTGATGGGCGTCGTGGCGCACATGCTCGCCATATTCGGTGAGATAGATCCGCAGAAACTCTTCGTGCGCGTGGCAGTATTCCAGGCGACGCGGAGGAACGCCTCGATCTTTTCGCGCAGCGTAGGCGCGCGCTCCATTTCGGACGCGCGGCCTCGGCGGCGAGAGCGCGGATATCGCGCAGCAGGGCGCCGAGGTACAGCTCCTCTTTCGACTTGAAATAGAGGTAAACCGTGCCCTTGGCGATGCCCGCTTCGCCGGCGACGTCTTCAACCGAGGTGGCGGCGTAGCCTTCCGCGAGAACACCGCGCGCGCGGCATCGAGAATGGCGATCGCGTTTTGTTTGCGTGACTGACTGGTCAGTCATTTATCCATATGATAGCGGAATTGCAACGGCGGATGCAAGTTTAGCGGGCAAAACCTTTCGCTAGGCGTGTTAAAAGAACCGGCGGCGCGATTCGGAACGGATGCCGGCGCGCAGAAGGACGCTTTAACTACGTGTTAGCAATTCGCGCCAGTTCCGCAAGCGCGTGAGCTCTCCAATTGGCGGCGCGTGCATTCGCAGAGACCTGCTCGGCCGTAGTGGCGCCGGCGATAACGGAAGCGACGAGCTGGTTGTGCAGGCGAGCCACGAAAAGGCGAGTTCCAGAAGGGTATGTCCGCGCGATTCGGCGAATTCCGCGAGCTTTTCACCTTCGCCAGATTCTCGGGCGTGAATACCTTAGGACCCAATCCGGCATCGCGCCCCGGCTGCCTTGGGCGGCTCTTTGCCGGCGCGATATTTCCCGGTCAAGAGGCCATTGGCCAACGGAAAAAACGGCAAGAAGGCCATTCCCTGCCGCTCGCATTCGGCCAGCACTCCATGTTTCGGGTTCGCGGTGAAACAGACTGTATTCGTTCTGCACGCTCACAAATCCGAGCCCCCGTTGCGGCCGCCTTCTCCGCTTCCCGCAGTTGGTCGACGGAGAAGTTGGAACAGCCGATCTCGCGCACTTTGCCCTCGCGTACCAGATCGTTCAGCGCGCCGAGGGTATCCGCGATGGGCGTACCGGATCCGGCTTGTGCAGTTGGTAGAGATCGATGCGTTCTAATCCCAGCCGCCGCAGACTGTCTTCCGCGGCGGCGCACATGGGCGGGTTTTGCGCCTTCGCCTATGCCTTCCATCTTCATGCCGAACTTGGTGGCGACCAATGGCGCCGTCGCGCTGGGCTTTCAGGGCGCGGCCAAGAAATTCTTCGCTGCGGCCCTGATCGTAGATATCCGCGGTGTCGAAAAAGTTAATGCCGGAGTCCAGCGCGGCGGCAACGACGCGCGCGCGTGCTGCGGCATCAGATTCGCCATCCAAAATTGTTGCAACCCAGTTCCAACGAGCGAGACTTCAAGCGAACCGATGCGGCGTGTTTCCATTATGATGATCTCCTGTGCACTTTTCTTCCGAACGCTTCCACTGGGATTCGAGGCCTAACCGGTTAGCGGAGCTTCTTTCGCAAAAACATGGCGGAGGATGCGCAAGGCATCTGGATCTTACGCAATCGAATCCCACGCAGGCCGGCCTCCAGTATCCCTTGGATGTGGTTCGCGCCTTCGACGATTCAGCAATGCTTTCGTACGAACCCTCACCGCGAGGTTCGCTGTCGGCGCGCAGGCTGTGTCGCGTTACTATGCGGCTCGCGGGCACGACGTCTCCCCCGATCGCATTCTATTAACTGCCAGCACCAGCGAAGCGTACAGTTACATATTCAAACTGCTGACCGATCCGGGCGACACCGTGTTTGTGCCGCGCCCGTCTTACCCGCTGTTCGAGTATCTGGCGGCAATGGAGTCGCTCGAGTTGCGCAATATCCGCTGCGTTATGACAGCGGCTGGTCGATAGCCATGGACGGAATTTCGCCCGGCGCGCGAGTACTGGCGCTGGTCAATCCCAACAATCCAACCGGCTCATTCGTGAAACGCGCGAATTCGAATATCTCAGTCAGTCTGGGCATCCCGATGGTCTCGGACGAGGTGTTCTCGGATTACGCATTTGCGCCCGACCCGGACCGCATCGCGACGCTGGTGGATGTCGAAGGAGTGTCTTAGCCTTCTCCATGAGCGGCCTCTCCAAAGTGGCCGGCTTGCCGCAAATGAAACTCGGGTGGATCGTCGTCAATGGTCCGGCGCGATGTGCGTCGCAAGGCGATGGAGAAACTGGAGTGGATCGCCGACACGTACCTCTCGGTCGGCGCCCCGGTGCAATGCGCCGCGCCGAAGCTCCTGGCATTGGCCGAAGAATTCAGGGACGTCATCGGCGACAGGACGGTCCAATTTGCGCTTCGCCCGGGAATTGCTGACGGGCTCCGCCGCGGACATTCTTGGATGTGGAAGGCGGATGGTATGCGACCATCCGACATGCCGCATGTGCGCACCGAAGAGGAATATGCATTGGACCTGTTAGAGCGTGCCGGAACGTGCTGGTTCAGCCGGGTTACTTCTACGATTTCGAAAGCGAAGCCTATCTGATCGTGAGTCTGCTCACGGAAGAGGCGCCATTTCGCGAGGGCATGGCGCGGATCCGCAACTTACTCTGAGATACACTACCGAATGAAGGAAACTTAGGATTTCAATGGCGCCAAGATTTCCGGGCAGTGACATCTCCGGCTTGCGAAGGTCTACGGTTTCTAGATTCAGTGTTTTAACCTAAATCCGGCAGTTCGGCAGAACGCACGCCGGGCGAAGCCTGGCGGCACAGGCCGGAAGGCCTGGCCCCACAACTGCTTAAAGGCTCACCCAAAAGGTTTACCCAAAGGGTGAGCTGCGCAGCAGTTGGAAGTGCGACAGCGGAGGCTATTTGGCGGTATCGATACGGCTGACTGCCGGAGTTAGGTTTAACCGAGCCGCGACCGCCAGGAAGCGGTTTTTGCAACAGACCTCTAGGCTAGACGCCGTTGGGTCTTCCCTGGCGGAGAATCAGTGGGACAGGCCAGGTGCGGCGCCGGCGGTCCACAAGCCGACTTAACCGGCCTTATGCCGAGTTCCGGATTATGCCGAGAACTGCCGATAGGTTTGGCGCCGGTGCGGTGGGGCTTGTCTGCTGCAGCCGCGCCAATTTGATCTTCTCGGCATAATTCTGCGAGTGTCTCCTTGCGACCAACCGGGCCGCAGGGAGAAAAAGTGAACGAAACTCAGAATGAGCTACGGCCGCCTTCGGCTGTATCGTCGACCAGACCAATCGAAGAGGTGCTCAAAGACTTCGATCGGCATCTGGAAGGACAACGCGGCTGCACAGCGGGAACGCGCCAACATTACCGACGAGAAGCACGGGCGTTGCTGGTCCGTGTTTTTTCCGATCAACCAATCAACTGGAACAACCTCACGGCCGTGCAGATTGCTGATTTTGTCGGCGGCCGGGCGCAGAAGCTTTCCTTGGTGAGCCGCCAGAACCCAGCAACAGCCACCCGGAGTCTGTTGCGCTTCCTCGCGAGCGAAGGGTTGATTCGGGCAGGACTGGCAGGAGCCGTTCCCCCCATCTGGCGTTCCAAACATGCCACCGTTCCTCGGCACGTGTCTGCGAAAGAGTTGGAGAACATACTGACGCTATGTTCTTCAGAAGGCCCAGTCGCGATGCGCAACCGAGCCATGGTTTTGCTCTCCGCTCGCCTGGGGCTGCGTCCCAGCGAAGTATTGAAGCTCCGTTTACAGGATCTGGATTGGACCGCTGGCAGTGTGCTCATCCGTGCAGGCAAGACCAGCCGGGAGAGAGTGCTGCCGTTACCCGAGGATGCGGGCGCCGCGCTGGCCAGCTATCTGCGCGAGGCGCGGCCGGTGAGCACCGAACGCGCTGTGTTTCTCAGTTGCGGCCCTGCGCACCCACCGATACGTAGCAATGGGTTCATGGCCAAGCTGGTGAACCGCCTGCTGCGGCAAGCGGGGATCGGTGCTCCGTGCTCCGGCGCCTACGTCCTGCGCCACACGTTCGCCACCACCATGGTGTGCAGCGGAGCGAGTTTCAAAGAGGTCGCCGACATCCTTGGGCATGGTTCGCTCACGACCACGGGCATCTACGCCAAACTCGACCTGCCATCCCTCGCGAAGGTCGCTTTACCTTGGCCGGGAGGAGCACGATGAACCCGGCTGAGTTGCGGGTGCACATTGACGCTTATTTGAAGCTACGCGGTTCGCTCGGATTCCAGACGGAGATCACAGGATACTACTTGCGGGAACTGACGGATTACGTAGAAGCAAAGGAGTTCTCGTGGCCGATCCGCACGCAGACGATATTGGACTGGATCGGTGCCGCTTCGCTTCACTGCGGTCTTCCCGGACAGAGAATGCGCCTGACCCAAGCGCGCTGTTTTCTGAAACATCTCAAAGCCAGTGTTCCAGACACCGAAGTGCCTGGACCGGGCTTATTGCCGCACCAGCCACGGCCGAAGCCCCGTTGTACTCGGCCGAGGAAATCGCCAAGCTCCAGCAAGCCACCTCTCGGTTGTGGAAGCCAGGTTCCTTATCGCAACGGACTCCTTACTTGATCATCGGATTGCTCGCCAGCACGGGGCTCCGCGCAGGCGAAGTGATCGCTCTGACGATCGACGATGTTCGCTTAGATTCAGATCCGCCCCAACTTTATATCCGTAAGGCGAAGTTCTATAAGTCGCGGATCGTGCCCATCCATTCCAGCACCGCAGACCAGTTGCGTGCGTACTTGCAGGAACGCAATCGGGTCAAGCTGCGCCGGCCTTCGAAAGCGTTCTTCCTTACCGGCAGGCGGCTGCCTCTTTCCTATTCGGCACTCCGCCGAATGTTTCGCCAACTGATTCAGTCTGTCGGGATCAAGAATGCCGACGGCAAGCGAGGTCCTTTACTGCATTCGTTCCGGCACGGTTTCGCTGTCCAGCGACTCCTGGCGTGGTACGCCGACAATCTGGATGTGCGCGCCATGGTACCACACCTGTCGGTTTATCTCGGCCACCTCAGCAAAGAAGAGACCTACTGGTATTTGACGGCCACGCCGGAGTTGTTAACCGCCGCCGGGGAAGCTTTTCGGCGTTCCTGCGAGCCCGGAGGTGATTCATGAACAGCGGCACGGGGCTGATCGCGCCGCTGGTGCAGTCCTTCTTTACTGATCATCTGGTCCGCCAACGCCGCGCCAGTCCACAAACTGTGGCAAGCTACCGAGATACATTTCGACTGCTGATCCAGCATCTGAGCCAGACCACCGGCAAGAAGCCGTCTGACCTAACCCTGGAGGACCTGCAGGCAAAAGCGATCATGCGGTTCCTCGACGGCATCGAACAAGACCGCGGTAATAGTGTTCAGACTCGGAACGCGCGGCTGGCAGCAATCCGGTCCTTTTTTCGGCTGGTGACTCTCCGTGAACCGGCGCGCATCGATTTAGCGGCACAAGTACTGGCGATTCCCATCAAACGTGCGGACCGCCGCTTGATCGGCTATCTGACACGGCCGGAAATGGATGCCATTCTCGCCACGCCAAGCACTCAGACATGGATCGGAAGGCGCGATTACGCCCTGTTGTTGACGCTCTATAATACCGGAGCCCGCATCTCGGAAATCCTCACCCTGCGGCAGCATCACCTCGCCTTCGGAGCGACCTCTCTGCTTCACCTCAAGGGCAAGGGCCGCAAGGAACGCAGTGTCCCATTGTGGCCGACTACTTCCCGCACGTTACGGACCTGGGTTACCGAGTGTGGCGATAGTGGCGACCGCATCTTGTTCCCCAGCGCTCGGGGTGGACCGCTGTCCACCGACGGGGCCACCTACATCCTTCAGCAGGCGGTGCGGCGCGCCTTGCCCGCCTGTCCGACGCTGAAAGCCAAGAGGATTTCTCCCCACGTCATTCGCCACACCACGGCGATGCATCTTCTTCAATCCGGAGTCGAAATCGCCGTGATTGCTCTTTGGCTTGGCCACGAAAGCCTGGACACCACCCACATGTACATCCAGGCCGATCTGAAGACCAAAGAACAGGCGCTCGGAAAACTGCAACCAGTTGAGGGCGGTTTCCCCCGCTTCAAGCCAGACGATGCACTTCTGGCGTTCCTGTCGGCGCTCTGATTATGCCGAGCACGCCCAAGATTCCGTGCCCGCCCCGCTGCCGTTCACCCGCGGCACTCGGCATAATCCGGAACTCGGCATAAGGCCGGTTATGCCGAGCTCGGCATAACCGGCCAATCTCTGCCTATTTTTCGGGTGGGTTGAGTTTCCGGGTTTCGGTAAGGATCTTCAGGATGCGATTGGCAAGGCGGTCGAGGAGTCGGCGTGCAGATTTATCGTCGACGTTACGGCGGTACATCTCCAGAACGTGCTGGGCAGCCATCAATGAAGCAATCAGGCTCGACAAGTCTGGGCGCGGCGGGAGACTAGACGAGGTGGTGTGAGAAGGAACCAAGTGCCTGGGATGGGAGAGGGCAAGGTGGAACTCGCGCTGGAGATCTTGCTGGGTGATCTCGATATACTCCAAAGTCATGTGCGGGCTCTTGTGACCGAGGAGTTTTATAATTGCCGCAAAGCTGACGCCTGCGCGCAGCATCTCAGTTCCGTAGGTGTGTCGAAGTTGGTGCGGGACAATGCGGACGGGAATTCCGACCGCTGACACGACTTCCTTCAATGCAGCACGGAGCCTGCGAATCAACGTGTAACGGCCGCGAGGTCGAGGCAGAAGCAGACGACCGGCTTTGGGCGCCGTCGGCGGTCGCAAAGAACAAATGCGTTCGACCAATTGGCAGACCATGGAATCCACGGGTACCCATCGTTCCGTTTTCAGTTTGCCGAGTGGCACATGGATGGCCCACCGATCGGGACCAAGAGGGCGCAAACAGTCGAAGGAAAGATCGACACATTCGCCGATGCGCATGCCGGTGTGACGCAGAAGCAGCAGGGCGTTACTCAGCAGATCATCGCGGCGCCTTAGCTCCTGCTGGATTAATTGATCCTGCTCCGGAGTTAGCGGGCGTGGGAGATGGTGTTCCCTGCGGGGCACGTCGTCACGACCAAGCAGATGAGCGAGAGCCGGGAGTTGCTGGGTCCAGGCGAGTTCTTCCAGCATGCGGCGCAGGTAGATCACATAGTTGGAACGCGTGATCGTGGCCAGTGGCGGATTTTGCGAACGCAACAAAGCCAGCCAAGCGAGGATATGGGGGTCGCGGTGCAGGTGATCGAGAGAACGAACCTCAGGATATTGAGCGGCGAGATAATTCAGAAAATGGCGAGCGGTTCCGCGATAGCTGGTGATGGATGCATCACCCAGCGAAGTGGTAACCGATGCCGCCGCTGGCTGGAAGAACTTTGTCAGAGGGTGGTTGGAAGCGGAAGAATACGTTTTGGATTCATGATTGCGACGGCGGAGTGTGTCGGGTGAGTTGGGCAACCGCGCGAGCGTATTGCTCCCAGACGTCTTGTGGAGTGAGTTGAAGGTAGATCATGGTGGTTTGAATCTGCGCATGACCCATGAGTTGCATCAGCGCTGGGAGGCTGACGCCTGCCCGGAGCATGTCGGAAGCGAAGGTGTGTCGAAATCGGTGTGGGTTCGCCTTAGTCACGCCGGTGTTTTTCCGATGATGACGAAACAACGAACGCAGGCCGGCTGGTGTCATCCGAACGCCGCGGGAAGGCCCTTTGAGACAGACGAATAAAGCTTGGCCGCAATGAGGAGGCCGTTCCAGGCACAGGTAGTGATCGAGTAGTTTCACGGAATCGTGATCCAGTGGCAGCATACGGATCTTTTTTCCCTTGCCTGGGACCCGGATCTGCGAATCAGGAAACTGGATGTCCTCGCGGTTGAGTGCAAGGACTTCGCATGACCGCAAGCCATGCAGTAACATCAGACCGACGATAGCCAGGTCACGCGAGGTGCGGAAACTGGACCAGAAGCGCGCCACATCATCGACCGACAGTGGCTCAATCAAGCGTTTAGGTGTCTTACCCGCAACTGCGTCAGTGCGGGGCGTAGCCGTCCATAGCCAAACCGCGATTGCCGCCAGTACCAGTGCTGAAAGCCGGGTGCAAACAGGCGCGGGGCGTCGGGAAACTCACACCGCATGGCACGCTCAGCCGTTCCTACTCGACGGTTGACGCTTTGGGCGGCCGGTGGGGGATTCTGATCGACCTGGAAACGAATGTAGTCGAGGAATGTTGACTCGGTCAGGGCTTGTTTGGTTATGGCGGTGGTCTTATACGTGGCCGCCCACCAGCGAAGGAAATGCAGCAGATCGTGCGCATAACTGCGGAGGGTGGACTCAGCCACGCCACGGACTCGCTCTTGATCCAGATAACGATTGACCCAATCCACTTCCCGGCCGGTCTGCTGGACCACTCGAAACGGGCTGTGGGCATTGCTCAGTCCGCGCTGCTGAGTCACACGGAATCTCACAGGCAAGCCTCCTCCAACAGACGGTGAAACTCTTGAGCAGTGCCACCGCCACCGACGAAGAAGCTATTGGGATCGTAGCCCTCAGGCAGCGAGACTCTGCGAGCGTTGACGCCTTGCTCTCGGAGCCGGCCGGCAAGCGATTGCGCCGCCTGCTGGCCGCTGCCATTCGGGTCGGCATCAAAGGCCAGATAGACGGTTCGCGGGCCATCGCAGAGTTGCCGAAACTGACGTGTATTGAGATGGGCTCCCAGCGAGCAGGTGACGTTTTGAAATCCGGCTTGCCACACCGCGGCGTAGTCGAACAGCCCTTCGACGAGAATGACTTCCGGATAGGATTGGACTTGCTCCCATGAGTACAAGCCTCCCTTAGCGCCCGGCAAAAACCGGTGAGCTGGCGCCGAATCCGAAAGGCTGCGGCCATAGAGATTGCCTTCCAGTGGGAAGACGATCCGGCGGACATATGCGTCGTAACCGGCCTCAGTTACCAGACCGGCCTGACACAGAGCCGGTAAGGAGTGACCCAACTGTGTCAGCCAACCTCGCAGGCAACCGCCGGGCGCGTAACCGATCCGCATTTGCTCGAGCAGAGCCGCCGAGCGGATTCCGCGTTGATATAGATAAGCAAACGCCTCGCTGTGGCGGTGTAACTGCATGCGATAGAAACGTATGGCTTCGTGCAACACAGGTTCCACGCCGCGCCATTGGCATAGCAACGCCACGGCCTGCGGGAACTTCACCTGGTGATAGAGTTCAGCAAAGCGAATCACGTCACCGCCGCGGCCACAGCCGTAACAGTAGAAGAGGTTCTTGTTGTCATCCACCAGGAAGCTTGGGTTGTGATCTCCATGCAAAGGGCACAGCCCCATCCATCGTCCACGGCTGAGCGGCCGCGCCGGGCGCCAATCCTGTGCGTGCAAATAGCCCATCAAGGGAATCTGTTCCTTGATCGTCGAGAGCTTCGCGATTCACGGACTTCTTGCCTCGATGGGCAGAATACGGCAGAGTGCGCCCAGATCCCAGGCAACGATGGTGGGCGGTCGAAAAAAGTAGGCGGCAATCGCGCCGGCCTTCAACCAGCAGCGCACGCTGAGCTGGCGCCGATGTGCCCATCGGCGCAGCGTAGCGGATCGGGCGAGCGCGACGGTCTTTGCAATGTGGCGCTGCTTGCTCGACGGAAAAGCCTGCGGCAATGCTCTCACGGCCTGTTGCCGGCACTGCAGGCTGAAAGGCGCCGACGGGGCGAGCCAATCGGGCAAGATGGTGAACGTCTTCCGGCACGGATGACAGAGTCCGCGCCGCACCCAAATCTGCCCGTGGCGTTCGTCGTGGGCTTGCCTAAACCGCCGTCCATGGCCGATGATCGTGTCGTCGCCGCAAAACGGACAGCGCCGAGGGAGGAGCTCAATGGGATCACCCCGGGTCGGTGTTGTTTTTCGTCTCTGGCAGTGCGATAAAGATAATCACGGCTGGCGTGAAGGCCCGCCGCTGACCGTCCTCTGAAAGCTTCGATCGCTGGCTGGCCTTCACCCTCCGGCAAAGTCAAGTTCGAACGAAAAAAGAATACTGCTTTCCATCGGTGGCCGCCAGCCCCTTATTCTGAATATTGGCCGGTATAAAAG
>CAVPSN010000003.1:0-446332 GCA_963708385.1 Bryobacterales bacterium
CAGACCATCGCCCCACACGCCCAGCCCGTTGGGAGTAGCCAGTCAACGCGAATGCAGCTGAAGCCGCCATTGCCGCGCAGCGTCATGTCGCCGGAATCCTGCAACTTCGGGTGCTGCTTGCGATACACGGGCGGAAGGCCCGGCGCCGATCCTGCAAGAGCACACTAGGCGCGCACCGGTTTCGCGGTACAGGCAAACCGTGGACGCAAACCACGGTTTGCCGAAAGAGGTTGCTTCCCCGAGCTCGAGCGGGGGAATATTCGATTTTCAAAGATCCGTGGACCGTCCTGTAACTACTTGATGGCACAGCCCCGACTACTGAAAGTGCACGGTGAAAAAACGAACCCAAACTGGAGTTCGCACGGAAAGTCGAGCCGGATTCGCGAACTTGAAAAAACGAACCCAACTCGAGTATCGGCGCCCCTCGGCGTGGATTCGCGGATGAACGAACGAACCCAAACCAAAGGGATCCGGAGCACCGGGCAACTTCGTCCGCACGAACGAACGAACCCAAAACCGGCAGCTATACGGCGGCCATAGCCGCGTTGTTGGCGAAAGAAAATCGAGGTCGCCCCTCGGCCTCGTGAGCCCGGCTTCAGTTTATAGGATGAATGGGGGAAATCGAGGCTGGTAAGGGCCGCGGATCGGCGCAGGTTATTGAGGGGATTGGAATAGGTTTTATTTTGCGGCCTTGTGACCGACGTGCCGCCTGTTATCGGCCCCTGATTTTCAAGGGCCGAGCGGTTCACGGCAGCGAAGCCCGCCAAGGGGTCAGGACCGCACTCTCTCTGGGGGCGTTCTGGGTCCAAGTCGCCATCCACAAACACTCCGTAGATTTACCGACACCCGTCACAGTGCGGGAAACCAGACCTCCCTTCTGTGGCGTCCCGCCTGCTTCTTGAAGGCATTCAATAAGGTGAAACGGCGGCGGATTTCCGAGCTGGTTCCAAACTTTTGGCGGCTGCCGGCGTCTCTTTATTGATCCACAATTTGGCGGAGTCCTACGTCATAACAGGAGAGTCATGCGCGCCCGGTCCTTGTTTCTCTTTTTTTTCGCGGGGTTTAACGCCTTCGCCCAGTTGAACTCGTTCCCCAAGCCTTCGTACTTCCGGGAAACCTTTGCGCGCTCGCGCACCAGGATCGAACTGCAACCTCCGGTCAAGCTAAACGACGCGGTGTTTGACGGAAAGCTCTCGCTTTCGCTGAAGAAATACATTGAGCTGGTGATGGCGAACAATACCGATATCGCTATCCAGATGCTCTCGGTGGAATCGCCTAAAAACGCGATTACGCGCGCCTTTGCCCCGTGGGATCCGCAAGCGGTCGCGAGTTTCACCAACACCAAATCCAGTACGCCATCCACCGGCGCCCTGCAAGGGGCGAATACCGTGGTGTCGCTCAGCCAGCCCGCGAACTTCAGCTATTCACAGACGCTACCCACGGGAATGCAATATTCCGTGTCGTTCGGGGCTACCAAGAGCACGACAAACAGCTCCTTCGCTACCCTAAACCCGGCCTTGAGTTCAAACTTTACCGTGAGCGTCAGTCAGCCCCTGATTCGCAACCGCGGCGACTACATCAACCGGGTCAACCTGATGATGGCGCGCAGCCGGTTGAAAGGAGCCGAAAACAACCTCAAGGGAAATCTCTTGCAAATGTTGAACACGGCCGAGAACGCCTATTGGGACCTAGTGCAGGCGCATGAGAATTTGCGGGTCCAGGAAAGCGCGCGTAAGCTGGCAGACGATTCGCTCAAGTTGTCCCAAAGGCAGCTCGAACTGGGCGCGATTTCACCGCTCGATATCTACAATCCGCAGCAGCAGCTTGCTACCGCCGAGTTGGGCGTCTCGCAAGCGCGCTTCCAGATATCCCAAGCCGAGAACGCATTGCGCCGCCAGATCGGCGCGGATCTCGACCCGAACGTGCGCACCTTGCCTATCGAGGTGACGGAAACGGTGGATGTGCCGTTGGGATCGGTGATCTATGACGTCGAAGGCGAGGTGCAGAAGGCGCTTTCGGAAAGGCCCGAGATCAAAGCCGTGCTGCAGAATCTGGATGTTGACGACCTGGGTATTGTCCAGGCGAAGAACGAGATTCTTCCCGATCTTTCCCTGAACGCCCTTTACACGACGCAGGGCGTTGGCGGGGTGTTTTATCAGCGAACCAACGTGTTCGACAACTCGGGAAATTCGTCGCAGATTGTGACCGCGATTCCGGGCGGATTTTCGGATGCGCTCAGCCAGATGTTCGGCTTCGGGTACCCGCTCTACCAATTCGGCGCTACCTTGCGGCTGCCCATCAAGAATCATCAAGCCGTAGCCGATATGGCGGACGCAATGGTGAGTAAGAAGAGGGATGCGCTGACGCTGCGGACGACGCAGCAGCAGGTGCGCCTGGACGTGCTGACGGCGATGACGAATCTCGAATCAAGCAAGGATTCGGTAAGGCTGGCGATCGTGGCGCGTGATTTTGCGCAAAAGAACCTGGACGCCGAGAATCAGAAATATCAACTGGGGACGGAACAGATTCAGTTCGTGTTGCAGGCGCAGAACACTTTGGTGCAGGCCGATTCGGCCGTAGTGACGAACCAAGTGGGGCTGCAGCGCAGCATTTTGAACTTGCTGACGCGGACGGGGGAGTTGCTGGAAGAGCGGGGGATCGTCATTCAGTAGGAAGGATAGGTGTCCTGGCCTGTCCGCGAAGCGCGCCTTCGGCGCGGGGACAGGCTGGAAGCCTGTCCTACCGGAACAGCTTCTCCAGCTTCCCCAATGCCTTCTCGATCCTCTGCGGCCGCTTCAGCACTCCCTCGAACAGATCGCCCTTCTCGCGAAACCGTTCTCTTGCATTCGAGATGTTGAATTGCGATGGGTGCAATCCCGCCTGTACCTCGCTCCATTCGAGCGGCGTGGCCACCGGCGCGCCGGCATATGCACGCAGGACGTAAGGCGCGGCGATTGTCTTCGATTTCGCATTCTGCACCCAATCGAAATACACGCGATTCCGTTCACGCTTTGAAACGGATCGCGGGGTAGTGAACAACTCCGGCTTGCGACGCGTCACGATGCGCGCGATTACCTCGGCGAAGGTGCGTGTCTGGTCGTAGGTGTACTCGGGCTCGATCGGAATATACACATGCATGCCATCACCGCCGGTGGTCTTCGGGTAGCCTTCCATTCCGATTTCATCGAGTACGCCCTTCACGAGCAGCGCCGCTTCGACGATCATGTCAAATGGGCAGTGCTGCGGATCGAGATCGATGAGAACGAAGTCGGGGTTATCGAGACTGCCCGAGCGACTCATCCACGGGTTTTGATCGATGCAGCCGAGGTTGGCGAGATAGAGCAAGGCGGCGCGGTCCTGCGCAAAGACGTAGTTGATAGGCGCTTCGTTGTGATCGGAATCGATCATCTCCGTGCGTAGCCACGACGCGAAGGTTTCGGCGGCGTGTTTCTGAAAAAAGAACTGCTCTTTGATGCCGTTGGGGTAGCGCTTGAGCGAAAGCGGGCGGTCTTTGAGGTGCGGCAGGATCAGGCCGGAGACCGCGGCGTAGTAGTTGAGGACATCGCGCTTGGTATAGCCGTCGTCCGGGTAATAGACCTTCTTTAAGTTGGTGAACTTCAGACGAGCGGCCGTCGATGTCGGACGTCGCCTCTTTCACGTCGGCCAGAAAGTCACCAGTTGCGGATTTCTCGCGCTGGAGCGCCTTCGCGCGTGGCTTCCTCCGGCTTCACGTCCTCCCGCAAACCGAGATAAACCGGAGCGCGCAAACGCTTATCTTGTGTCCATTGCGTGAATTTCACCTGGGCGATCAATTCCGGCTTGACCCACGTCATGCCGCGATCGGGTTTGGGCCGCTCGGCGAAGGGACACTTGGCGGTGATGAGCGGTTTCAGCCGTGCAGTAGAGAAACGTCAGCGTCTTCTGGTCGAATCCCGTGCCGGCATTGCCCACCCAGTTCAGCTTGCCATCCTCGTAAACACCGAGCACCAGCGCGCCGAAGTGAGAGCGTTCGCCTTGCGGTTCGGTGAATCCGCCGATGACGAACTCCTGCTGGGTGACGATTTTGATCTTGAGCCAATCGCTCGACCGCTTCGATTCATAGCGGCTCGATGGCGCGTTTGGCAAGCAGACCCTCCAGCCCGTTCTCACGCGCCGCTTCGAGCATCTCCTCGCCCGCGCCAGGGAATGCGGCGGAGACGCGAAAGACGCCGTCGGGCGCGACGATTTCTTCGAGCAACTTGCGGCGCTCGTCGAGCCGCACGGTGCGCAGATCGTAGCCATCGAGATAGAGTAAGTCGAAGACGAAGTAGACGACCGGGGTGTTGCGCGACATGTGGGCGACAGAGTTCGGGTCGGCATTCATGATGCGCGGCTGAATCAAATGGAACTGCGAGACGCCTTTGGAATCGAGCACGGCAATCTCGCCATCGAGAATAGCGGTCTCGGCGACGACCTGGTGCGGGATCGCGGAAAGTTCGGGGTATTGACGCTCGCAGCGGTTGCCGGTTCGCGATTGCAACCGCACGGACTCATTCTCGATAAAGGCGACGGCGCGCACGCCGTCCCATTTCACTTCGAAGAGCCAGTCGTTGCCTCTCGGAATATGATCCGAAATCTGCGCCATCATCGGCTCGATGGTCGCGGGCATTTCGGCTTTGCGCGCGCCCTTCAGGCTGGCGGGGTCGATCGTACTTTTTTTTTAGGCGCCGCTTTCGCGGCGGTTTTGGGCGCGCTCTTTGCCGCCGCGGTGCGGCTGGCGGGGCGACTGCTCGACCAGACGCGGTCCGCCGCGCCGGCGGTCTTGCGCTTGGCTTTCTTCGCGGGCAGATTGCGCGCGATCTCTTCCTGTGTGCGGCCGGAGAGCGCGCTATAGGCGACGCTTTCGATGTCCCAGCCGGTCGCGGCGAATTCGTCGCGCTTCTTGATGATGAGCCACTCGTTGCCCTTGCCGCGGCCCTTCATGTGGACTAGCGCGAAATCGCCCATTGAGCTTCTCGCCATGCAGACGGAACTTGAGATCGCCACGCGCGATCTGCGCGTCGCCCGCGACGTCGCCCAGCAATTCGAATGTCCCGCGGTCCCAGAGCATCACGCTGCCGGCGCCGTAGTTGCCGGCTGGGATATTGCCCTCGAAATCGCCATAGTCGATTGGATGATCTTCCACGTGCGCGGCGAGATGCTTCACGCCGGGGTCGAGCGATGGCCCCTTGGGAACGGCCCAGGACTTCAGAACGCCGTCGATTTCCAGCCGGAAATCGTAGTGCAGGCGCGTAGCGTCGTGTCGCTGCACGCAGAAATAATTGCCTGCAAACTTCGGCGCCTTCTTGGACGGCGCCGGCTCGGGCGTGTTAGAGAAGGTACGCTTGGCGATGTACTCTTCGAGCGGCATCGATTTATTTATAGCGTAGTCTGAGCCCGGAGGGCTGTACCTTCGCATGGGAGGGGCAAAAGCCCGAGGAAAGCCGCTAGACCATCCGTTGCCTTCATGCCGCATGCGTACGGCTAGCCTCCGGACTTTTTGTCCGCGTTAATCGGCGTTCATCGCCGACCAACGTGAGGTTCTTGTGTTCGGGCCGGCAGAGGAGAAAGAAAGCATAATGTGGCCGCCGATTAACGCGGATAAATCGGAGTGCTCTGACGCCTGGGCAGTTCCCTTGCGGATGGGTCTCGGCCTATGGGTGAACCGCTTGTTTGGGGCGAATTTATTTTGGAAATCTGTGACTGACAGTTTCGCCCGTCTGGATCAAGGCGACGCGGGGACGTTCAGCAATAACTTGTCTACGTATCAACGCCCATCGAGCAGTAAGTCCAGGTTATGCGCCGCGCTGATCAGTCCTAAGTGAGTCAGCGCCTGCGGGAAATTACCCAGCAGTTCGCCTTTGCTGCCTATCTCCTCCGAAAAGAGACCTAGGTGGTTCGCATAGGAAATCAGCTTTTCAAATAGTAACTGCGCCTCTTCCACGCGGCCGGCGCGCGCCATCGCTTCCACCATCCAAAAAGAGCACACGCTGAAGAAACCCTCGTTACCGGGGAGGCCATCCTCGGCGGCTTTGTCAACTTCGTACCGCAGCACCAGGCTATCCGAGGCGAGTTCTCTCTGAATCGTTTCGATTGTCGCGATCATGCGTGGGTCTTTCGGCGAAACGAAGAGCATCAGCGGCATCATCAACAGACTGGCGTCGCATGCGTTCGATCCGAAATATTGCGTGAACGCCCCCTTCTTCTCATTCCAGGCGTCCTTCATGATGGCCGTGTAGATTTTGTTTCGCTCGTAGCGCCACTGGTCACTCTCTGTCGGAAACGACCGTTTGCGGGCTAGACGCACACCGCGGTCAAGCGCCACCCAACACTGTAACTTCGAGTAAGTGAACTGACGCCGGCCACCGCGTACCTCCCAGATGCTCTGATCGTCATCGCGCCAATGCTGGACCACCCAATCGAGCATATGTTCGACGGTGATCCACATGTCGTAAGAGAGCGGCGCGCCATACTTATCGTAGAGATAGAGCGCATCCATCAACTCGCCATAGATATCGAGTTGTAGGTGACCTACAGCCGCATTGCCGATGCGCACGGGTTTCGAACCACGATAGCCATCGAGGTGATCGAGCGTCTCTTCCGGCGTGTCATGGCGGCCGTCGATGCCGTAGAGCACGTTGAGCGGTCCGCTGCCGTTGGGCTCTTCCTCTTTGGCTCGCGCCTGCATGAATTGGGCGAAGGCGCCCGCCTCCTCGGTATATCCCAGTCGCATCAGCGAATACACGGTAAATGCGGCGTCGCGCACCCAGGTGTAGCGATAGTCCCAATTGCGCACGCCGCCGATAGCCTCGGGAAGGCTGGTGGTGGGCGCGGCGACAATGGCGCCGGTAGGAAGAAAAGTGAGCAGCTTGAGAACCAGTGCGGAACGCGTGACCATCTCGCGCCAGCGGCCATGGTACCGGCTGTGCGAAGCCCAATCGCGCCAAAAGCGAACGGTTTCGGTCAACAGTTGATCGCCGCTCGCGGTCTCCTCCATGAGTCTTCCGGACGCGCATTCGTCGTGGCGCAAAACGAAGACAGCTTGCTCGTCGCCTTTGAGCGAGAACTCGGCGACGGCCGCGCCTTCATGCCCCTCGAGAGCGTGCGACGATTTCAGTGCAAACCTGCTTGCCGCCGAGGAGAAAAGCGCGCACTTCCCGTCTTGGCCGATTTCCAATTCGTGCTTCTGGCGTGCATAATCGAACGCGGGCCGGCACTCCATGCGAAACCGCAGCGGGCCGCGGATAGCCTTGGCGATCCGCACGATCTGGCGCGCGCTTTGATCGGTGTGACCGCCGGCCTCGCGGCTCACGGACATGAAATCGCTCACCTCGCCCATGCCGCTATCGCTGAAGAAGCGCGTCACCAGCACATTCGTATCGGGCAGATACATCTGCTTGACTTGGCACTCTTCGGCCGGCGCCAGCGAAAAGAAGCCGCCTTTGCGGTCGTCGAGAATTTTGGCGAAGACGCTGGGCGAATCGAAATGCGGCAGGCAGCACCAGTCGATGGAGCCGTCCATCCCGACCAGCGCGGCGGTGCGCATATCGCCGATTACGCCGTAATGCTCGATGAGCTGATAGCTCATTGTTCGCTGTAGTTCCACAGCAAGCCGCCATCCACAACGATGGTGGCGCCGGTGATGTAATCGGCGTCCGTGGACGCGAGAAACGCGGCTACCCCCGCGACATCCGAACCCTTGCCCAGACGGCGCAAGGGAATGTTGTCGAGCAGCGGATTGAGCAGCTTGGGATCGTTGAGCAGTTTGCTGTTGATGGCCGTTTCAATCGCGCCGGGCGCGATGTTGTTGACCGTAATGCCGAGCGGTGCCAGTTCGATCGCCAGATTGCGCATCATCATTTTCAAGCCGCCCTTCGCCATGCAATAGGCCGTGAAATGCGGGAAGGGCAAGTCTTCGTGTACGGAGCTGATGTTGATCACTTTGCCGGACTGTTTGGCGTCGCGACGATGGCGCGCGAAGGCCTGCGTTACGAAGAAGGGGCCGTCCAGATCCACCGCGATTACGGAACGGTAATCCTTTTCGGAGATATCCAGGAACGGCGCATTGCGCTCGATGCCGGCGTTGTTCACTACAATGTCGAGCCCTCCCAGTGCGGCGATGGCTTCATCGACCATGCGTTGCGCATCGGCGGGGACGCTGACATCGCGCTGGATCAGCGGCGCGCGGCGGCCCAGTTTTTCGATTTGAGCGGCGGTTCCCTCGGCTTGGCTGCGGCCCCCGGCTGGATAATCGATGGCGACGTCGGCGCCTTCTTGCGCGAATCGTACGGCGATTGCCTGTCCGATCCCTTGTCCGGCGCCCGTAACGAGCGTCTTCTTGCCGTTCAGCCGCATACATTGAATGTACAAAGCTAACCGTTACGGGCGCTGTAACTCCGCGTACTTTACCGTGCGTCCACTTCGCAAGGCGGAGCGCCCGATGTGTGGAGTGTGCGGGAGTTGCTAACTTGTTGCTTGCCAGTTTTGAGCCGTTCGAGGCGCCGACAATCATCGCACGCTAGAATAAGGCTTCTCGCCGATCAAGCTGCCATGGAAAAACGTATCTCTCCCGCCTCGTCCATATCCGGCGTCATCGCGCTGCCCGGCGATAAATCGATCTCGCACCGCTACGCCATGATCGCCGCCATTGCCGAAGGCGCTACGCGCATGCAGAACTACTCCACCGGCGCCGATTGCCATTCGACTCTGGGCTGCATGCGCGCGCTCGGAATCGAAGTCGAAGGGCAGGGCACGGAGTTCACGATTCACGGCAAGGGCCTTGACGGGCTGCGCAGGCCTGCTGGCGATCTCGACGCCGGCAACTCCGGCTCCACGATTCGCATGCTCTCCGGGATTCTGGCGGCGCAGCCATTTCGGTCACGGCATCTTCGGCGACGAATCGCTTTCGCGCCGCCCGATGCAGCGGATCATGACGCCGCTGGCGCAAATGGGCGCGCGGCTGACGGCGCGCGACGGCAAATTTCCGCCCCTCGAAATCGAAGGCGGCGAGCTGCAGCCGATCGAATACACTTGCCGGTGCCCAGCGCGCAGGTGAAGACGTGCGTGCTCTTCGCCGGGCTTTTCGCCGAAGGCGAAACAGCGGTCATCGAGCCGGTGCGTTCGCGCGATCACACGGAAATCGCGCTGCGCGAGTTCGGCGCCGATCTCGACGGTGGAGCGGCAGCGGATCACGGTGCGGGGCGGCCGAAACTCGAAGGCCGCGAGCTGGTGGTGCCGTCGGATCTTTCGTCCGCCGCGTTCTTCATCGTGGCGGCGCTGCTGGTGCCCGGCTCGCAGTTGACGATTCGCGGCGTCGGGTTGAACCCGACGCGCTCGGCGCTGCTCGATTTCCTGGCCGGGATGGGCGCGAAGATCCGCATTCCGGAACTCGAGAGCCGCAACGGCGAACTGGTGGGCGATATCGTGGTGCGAGCACTCCGCGCTGCGCGGCGGCGTAGTGTCGGGCGCGACAACGGCTGCGCTGATCGACGAGATTCCCGGTGCTGGCAGTGCTGGGCGCGGCGACGGAGGAAGGCCTGACCGTGCGCGACGCGTCGCGAATTGCGCATCAAGGAGACGGACCGCATCCAGACCGTGGTCGAAAATCTGAGCCGCATGGGCGTGGACGCGGAGGAATTGCCGGACGGGCTGATCGTGCCCGGGCCGGCAGAAGTTCCGCGCCGCGCAGTTCGATTCATTCGGCGATCATCGCATCGCCATGGCGTTCGCCGTCGCCGCGCTCGCGGGCGATGGCGAATCGGTGATTGAAGGGGCGGATGCGGCGTCGGTTTCGTTCCCGGAGTTTTGGGACACGCTGGAACGCGTTATTAGCCGCCGATGAACGGAGATAAACGCCGATCAGACAAAAGTAAACTCCTGTTTTTTCATTGGCGTTAATCTGCGGCGAATTCTCACCTCAGTTCGGCGATCAATGCGTCCAGCGCGATGCCCTTCTGAATATTGCGGCGCACTAATTCCACGATCTCATCGGCTTTGGCGACGGCTTTGCGAATCCAGGCGAAATCGCACCTTCCGCGCGATCGCTTCCAGCTCTCCGCGGATATCGCTGATTACGAATTTCGCCCGCGCCATGCTGCAAGCATCAGCATGTCGCGCAGCAGTTCGTAGAGCACCTTAAGGTAGAGATCCAGTTTCTCGCTCTTGCTGCGGCCGATCGTTTCCGCGACCGGCGCCCAGGAAGCGAAGGGCGCGGCGCCCGCCGCCACCTTCAGGAGCGTCAGCATCGCCGCGCGGCGCTTGTCGTAAGCATCGAGATCGAGCGACAGTGCGACGCCGGGGCTTCCGGCGGCCAGCGCGATCCGGCGCTCCGCGCGGTCAAGATTACGCACGCGTGCGAACTCGCGTCATCTCGTCCGTCGGAAAGCGGCGCGAACTGAAACGGCACGGAGCGCGAGCGGATGGTGGGCAGCAGATCGTACGCATTCTCCGCCGTCATGATGACGATGAGATGCGGCGGGCGGCTCTTCGAGCGTCTTCAGCAGCGAATTGGCGGCCTGTTCGTTGGCGCGGTCCACGTGATCGATCAGGAAAACGCGGCGGTTGCCCTGGTGCGGCAGGTATTGCGCGCGGTCTTTTAGCAGTCGCGTCTGCGGGATCGAGATCTGGCGCAGCGGGCCATCTGGCGCGAAGGTGACGAAGTCGGGATGCGAGGAAAAAAGCAAGCGGATCATCGTTGCGTTTGTCGGCGGGCCACTTTTCGCGGTCGGCGATGGTCTCCCGATTGTGCGGCAGGCTGAGATCGTCGCGTTCGATCCAATCCGCGTGTCCCAGCAACCCGGCGGCCAGGCGCCGCGCCAGCGTGGCTTTGCCGACGCCTTCCGGACCGGCGAACAGCAGCGTCTGCGAGAGCCGGTCCTGCGCCAACATCTGCTCCAGCGCCTTCGTGGCGGCGGCGTTGCCCCAGAAATTTTCAAACATAGGCGCTCGCCAACTCCCAAACTGCCTGTTCGATTTCCTCCACCGGCGCGATGCCGGGTATCACTCTGACGCGTTCCGGCTCGCGCGCGGCCAGCTCATGATAGGCGGCATAGACTTCGCGGTGAAAATCGATCGACTTGCTCGTCCATGCGCGTCTCGCTGCTGGTCTCGGCGACATTGCGGGCCCGGGCGCGCTCCAGGCTGGTTTCGGCGTCGATGTCGACCAGAATCGTAAGATCGGGCTTGAGGCCGCGGCAGGCGATGCGGTCGAGCGCGAGCACGTTTTCCGCGCCCAGCCCGCGACCGTAGCCCTGATAGACCAGCGAGGAATCGGTGAAGCGGTCGGCGAGGACGATTTCGCCGCGCGCGAGGGCGGGTATGATCCACTCATCGACGTTTTGCGCGCGGGAGGCAAAGTAGAGCAGCAGCTCGGCGGAAGGGCAAAGCTCCTGATTTGCGGCGTCGAGCAGAATGCGGCGGATCTTCGTGCCGATACGCGTCCCGCCAGGCTCGGCGGTTTCGAGTACGGTCCGTCCCATCGCGCGCAGGCGACCGGCCAGACGGAGACATTGCGTGGTCTTGCCGGAGCCGTCCATTCCCTCGAACGTGATGAAGAGGCCTTGTTTCGGCATGGACTTTTTTATTGTACGGTCGAAAGACGCGATCTCGCGATGCAAGGTCCTTATGTTCCGTTACTACTAGGGTATTTGCCTTACGCGCCTTTGGTATAACGAGCCTTTTGTCACCTAAACCAACCTAACCGCGAGAGAATTGTCGCGCTTGGGCTGAAAATCGTTGACTGAAGGACATAGACGTGGTCTAATCGGCACCAGTCGATCTCATGATCAAAGACTCGCGGACGTCAGACCTGCGGAGCCCAGAGATGGAATTCTCTTGACATGAGGGTGACTCTTCGGTTATCAATGATTTTTGCCGCGTTTGCGGCGCATAGCAATCTTGCGTTTGTACTCCGCCTGCACAGACGATGAATTCAGAACAAAGAAGCATGTGCGGCGTCAGGGAAAAAGCTCGGTAAAACCCAGAAGCCGGCTTGGTGGCAAATGGGAAAGCCCTCCGCCCGACACGGAGAGTTTTAGGGCAGTTAACTGAACGGTTTGAGGCTTAACTTCGAGGCTCAGGTATCAGAGACTTCGACCGATTCAAATTGAAATTTATCAAGGAGAAGGAAATGCCAGAATTTCGCAAATGTATAATTGCGTTGGCCGGAGTAACCCTGTTCGCAGGGTTGGCCAGCGCGCAGGTAGGCACCCCGGGCGGAGCGCCTTTGGGGACAGCTTTTACCTGTGGCACAACAAATGGATCGGTGACGCCTACGTTGCGCGCCGAGGGCTACACCGAACTGACGGGCGATATGGTGATCGTCTGCTCGGGTGGAAGCGCACCAGCTCTAGGCACTGTGATCCCTACGGCCAACTTCACGATCTTCCTGAACACGGCTGTCACCAGCCGATTGCTTCAGACCACAACGGCCGGCAATGCCTCTGAAGCGTTGCTGCTCATCGACGAGCCCGGCTCGGCTGTCGCGGGCTACGGTCCGACCGTTCCGCAAACGCTTTGCTCGACACCCGCACAGGGCGCCGGCGGCGTTGGCGGCTGCACTGAATGGGTTGGCAATACGACGACCGGTACGGGCGTTCCGGTTTCTGGTAACCCGAATAGTGGCACCCCTCCGGTTTTTAATGCCGCCCCCCAGCCGCCTGGAGCCAATATTTTCCAAGGCGTAGTGAGTGGGAACTCGGTGACATTCTTCGGTGTGCCGGTTCTGCCTCCGGTCACAGCTGGCCTCACGCGCGTATTCCGCATCACCAACATCCGCGCTAATGCCAACCAATTGACGTCCGGTGGCCCCACGCCGGGAACGGTGCAGGCGTCGATTTCAATCAACAGTTCAACTTCGCTCATCATCACCAATTCGCAGCTCACCACGGGCTTTGTACAGCAGGGTCTCAGCGCTACGAATACTTTGCTGAGGAATGCATCGAACACAGGCAACGCTAGTGGTGGCGGCACTACTTTCAATCAGTGTCAGAGCGCGAGCGTTGTAACAAACGTAGGTCTGCTCCAGTATCAGGAAAACTTTGCGACTGCCTTCAAGACCCGTTATACGAATGGCGTCGTTCAGAATATTCCCGGCACGATCTACAATTCGGAATCCGGATTCTATCTGGCAGCCGCAAGCTTCCAAAGCCCTGGCTTTACTTCGACCTACAGCGCCGGTCAAGCGGACTATGGAACTCGTCTCAAGGCGACGTTTAGCAACGTGCCGAGTGGCGTTTCTCTTTATGTGTCGACGCGCGATGTGGTCAATAGCTTCACCAGCCCCACCGGTAACCCGTTCGCGCAGTTGGTAGTGAGCGAAGGCGCTTTGGATAGCCCCAGCCAACCGGGCCCCAACACCCTTCCGTTGGCAACGCAAACGGGCGTCTTTGCCAGCGGCACAAACAACGTCGGTTACGCTCCAGTAGTGACCAGCAACGGCACCGGAGCTGCGGTTTGGGAGATTGTTACCTCTACTCCCTCCCAGATCCAGACGGTTTCGTTCTCGGTGTTTATCAGCTACACGGCAAATCCCGCGAACAATTCGCCGGCGGCTCCGGGTACAATTAGCGTCACGATGAGCTTCGCGCCAACGCCGAGCGGTGGGTTATTTACCTCTACGACTGGCGCCGTCGCATCGAACAGTCTGCCGCTTCCCAGGTTCTCGGATAGTCTCGACATTACCAAGAACCTAGCCAACTTCGCGCTTTGCACCACCGCGTTGCTCTATCCGTACGTGGTTAACACGGCCGGATTCGACACTGGTTTGGCAATCGCGAATACAACGACCGATCCATTCGGCACAACGCCTCAAGTAGGCACTTGCACCTTGAATTTCTATGGTTCAAGTGGCCCCGCGGCAGCGTTTGTGACGCCGAGTGTCGCAACAGGTACGGTTTACGCTAACTTAGCGTCTACCTTAGCCCCGGGCTTCAGCGGATACATCATCGCGGTCTGCAACTTCCAGTACGCGCATGGATTCGCATTCGTCTCCGACGTAGGCGCCCGGAACTTGGCGATGGGCTATTTGGCCCTTATCATCAACAACGGTTCCGTCAACGCGCGTGGTCCCCTAGGCGAGACTCTAGGCAACTAACCAAACGCTGTTTCTTCAACTTGAGGGGAGCTTCGGCTCCCCTCTTTTTTTTTGCTTCCTCCTTGCTTCCAGCCTTCGAAACGTTTGGGAATGGTGATACACTGAAGTTCTCTCCGCGTCCAAAACAAAATCCTACGTCTTCTTGCTTTGGAGGTCTTCTTGAATAGATTTCAGTATTTATTGGCTGCGGCAGTTCTCGCCGCTACCGCGATAGCGCCCGGGGCATCGGCTCAGACGGCCACGAATATCTCGGTGGTTTCGGGTAATGGCCAGCTCATTTGCCAGTTGTGTACTTTGGGCGGTTTTGGCATCCAGAATTTCGACGGAATGTATGTCAAAGTAACCGATGCCAATGGCGCCCCGGTTGCCAACGCGCCCGTAACTTGGACTCTGACGGCGGGTCAGGGCAACTTGGGCAACCTTTCCCAGACGGACACGACATATACCAATTCGCTCGGCATCGCGGTAGAGACTTATCTGGTTTTCTCGCAGATTACTGGTACGCCTGGCAACCCTTATACACAGAGCTCTATCACAGCGGCCATCACGAATGGAAACCTGGTTACTTTCTACGAGACGCTCGCGTATGCCAACAACAGCACGAATGGGAACTCGCCACAGCTAGTCCAGGTGCAGTTGGAATCGCCCAATTCGGGTTGCGCGGCGTGCATTTCTCCCGGTGATACCTTGACCGGGCCTGCCGGAAGCGTGTCCGCTACCCAATTCAAAGTGCAGGTGTTTGTGCCCAACTCCAGTATTCCCGTGGTGCCGAACGTCTCTTTCCGGTTAGTCTCCAACCAATCGAGCCCAACCATCTCTTGCGCAACCGGCGCAGGCGCAGATCCGGGTTCCGTCCTCACGGATTCCACGGGTCAGGCGCTTTGCACTGCCGTGCTCGGACCCACCACCGGCTCTGGAACCTTCTATGCATTGACGGGCGGAGTAGCGTCGGTTGGATACAACCAGGGAAATCCACCACAAGGTTATTCTCAATCGGGCAACTTCAACCTGAATGTCACGCCTGGCACGGCGGGATCGATTGCGATCGTCAGCGGTAACAACCTTTCGGCGACTCCCGGTCAGCAGGTTCCTGGATCGCTTGTCGCGGTGGTGGCCGACGCCGCGGGCAATCCTCTGGCGGGCCAACAGGTAGTATGGTCGGTGAGTCCCTCCACCTCCGCTACTCTCTCGGCAACTACGACGACTTCAGATTCAAGCGGACATGTGCAGACCAACGCGACCCTGACCAATTCAGCGTCGGGACAAGTGTCGGTTAAAGTTGCACTGGCAAGCAATCCGAATATTTCGACTACCTTTACGGTCACGGCGAACATCTTGTTCACGGGTTTGCAGGTAGTTTCGGGTAACAATCAGACATCCGTGGTAAATGCTAATTTCGCGGCGCCGTTGGTGGTTCAATTGAACGCAGCCAACGGGCCGGCTTCCGGCACTGCGGTCAACTTCGCCATCACCGGACCGGCGGTGCTCTCGGCTACGAGTGCGATCACGAATAGCGTTGGCCAAGCCTCAGTCCAGGTGCTTGCCGGCAATACCACCGGAGCGGTTACCGTGACGGCAAGTGCTGGCAGCTTCACTGCGGTATTCACACTAACTGTGATTCCGTCAGGACCGACGCTCTCAACGAACAGCTTCTATAATGGGGCAGATTTTCAGCCGGGCGCAATTTCGCCCTGCGGGATCGCGACCATCATCGCTCCGGGGATCGCCGCCGCCATTCAGGGGATTGTAGCTTACGATGGCGTCGGAGCATTGCCTTATACGCTCGGCGGCGTTCAGGTCACATTTGGTGGCGCGCAGGCGCCTATCTTCAATGTGGCCAACACGAACGGGCAGCAACAGGTCACCGTACAGGTTCCATGCAGTGTGACTCCCGGAAATGTAACTGTGGTTGTGAATGTCGGTGGCGGCACGGGAACTATCACCATTCCTATTCGCGCGGCCAGTCCTGGTCTCTTCCTCACCGCGTTCAATAGCACATCTCAAACTCCGGTGCTCGTGCGGCCCGATGGGTCATTCGTTAGTCCTACCAATCCGGCGCACGCCGGCGAAACGCTCATCGCTTATGTGACCGGAATGGGCGCCACAACGCCGGCTATCGCTACCAATTCCCTCCCGGCTCCGGGTTCGAGCCCTGCTGTTCAAGGTACGATCATCGTTGGCATGAACGGAGGCGGCGTGCCACTGGTGGCTTCTGCGTTGTCTCCCGATTTGGTGGGAGTGGAAACGGTATCCTTTATGGTGCCGACAAACACTCAGAGCGGGACCTCCACTTTCTCCGTCGGAATCATTCCGCCGGGAAGCTCAACTCCGTATTACAGCAACATCGGGTTCTTTCCTGTCCAATAGGTAGTACTTTCTCTTCTGCGAGGGCCGAGGCAAACTCGGCCCTCTTTTCTTCGCCTCCCTTTCGCCAAGAATCAATAGGTAGTGGTGTGATGTAAGATGTGCCGTCTCTGTAGCGGCGCGCGATATACCATTAACCTGCTGAAAACATTACCGTTCTTGAATTTTCCTCTTGCTCGCGCGAAATTTCCGTGGCACTATGTGTTGTGGGTGGTCCAAAAGTGGATCAAATGTGGTGAGTTGCCGTGAGCGAGTCCCTTCAACAGTTGCCGATGGTGGAGCCTCCCCGAGGGATGTACCCCACCCGTTTAGACGATAAAGGGCGTCTCAAGCTGCCGGCTGGGTTCCAGACATTTTTTGCGGCGTTGCGGGAAAAAACGCTATTCGTCACTTCCATGGATCGTAAGGTCGCTTTGATCTATCCTATGGCGATTTGGCGTGAGAACGAAAAGTTTTTTGAGACTTACAAGGAAGATCCGAAGATTTCGCGAGCGTTGGCCTTTAACGCCTACGATCTGGGCGCGGAATCGGAGATGGACGGCCAGGGCCGCGTGTTGTTCCCGCCTGAATTGCGGCGCGAGTTGGAACTGGAAAGCGGGACCCTGCGCATTTGCGCCCACAAGGGAAAGTTTGAAGTTCTGAGCGAGAAACTGTACACCGAGCGGAAACTGGCCGCTGCCCAATTGACAGAGGCCGACATTTCGAGGGCGGAATCCGCCGGGCTGAACTTGTGAGAGTAGAAGCGATGGCGTATGGAACATTATCCGGTCATGGCCGCGGAAGCGCTCGAACACCTGGCGATCCGGCCGGACGGTATCTACATCGACGCTACCGCGGGCCTTGGGGGACATACGGGGCAAATCGCCGCGCGTCTAACGACGGGCTTGGCGATCGCGAACGATCGCGACGAATTGTCCCTGGCTATGGCTCGCCAGAACACGCACGAGTGGAGCGATCGTATCCGCTACCATCACGGAGCGTTCAGCGAGCTCGCGCAAGCCATGGCCGAACTGGGGATAGAGAAGGCGCATGGGCTGCTGGCCGATCTTGGAGTCAGCCGGTATCAGCTCACCTCGCCCGAAAGAGGTTTTTCGTTCTTGTCCGATGGGCCGTTGGATATGCGGATGGATCAAACCACCGGCATGACGGCGGCGGAGTTGGTCAATCACACGCCCGAAAGGGCGCTTGCCGATCTGATCTATCAGCTTGGCGAAGAAAGGAGGGCGCGGAGAATAGCCAGAGCAATCGTCAGGGCGCGGCCCATACGGAGCACGCTACATCTGGCCGATGTAGTGGAGCGGGCCGCGCACCGGACGAGCCGTGTGCATCCAGCTACGCAAACCTTCATGGCCCTGCGCATCAAGGTGAACGAAGAACCGGAGGAACTGGACCGGCTGCTCGAAATCGGCCCGGATTTGTTGCATTCGGGCGGACGGATGGTCGTCATCAGTTTCATGTCCACGGACGATCGAAAAGTGAAAGAACGATTTAGGCAGCTCGGTAGAGAAGGGAAGGCGGTCATTTTGACGAAGCGCCCTCTACAGCCGAGCGACGAAGAAACGGCCCAAAACCCAGCATCACGGAGCGCCAAGCTCCGCGCGCTGGAGACGATTTAAGAGGAATACGAAAAAACATGGCGACCCTGCCAGCTTTTCTCAGAAGGAACGATCTGCCCGTTGAGACAGGCCTCCCGGCCTTTCGGACCGCCCAAGGCTTGCCTCGCGCTGTGGACAAAAACCGCCTGCGCGCGCTTCCGCGGGAGAATGTCTTCTTCTATTGCAAGAAGATCGACAATAGCCGTTTGGTGCGCGAGGCCGATCCGAAATCGGCCACCTCGTGCTGGTCCGCGATCGGCGGCGCATGCGTGGTGATGGCGCTGCTCACCGGCGTTCTGGTTCCTCAACTCATGGGTACGCTTGCCGGCTACAAGCTGGAGGCATTGCGCGCCGAACAACGCCACCTTGCCGACGAACGCCATAACCTGGAATGGAAAGAAGCCGAGCTCCTCAACATGAACCGCCTGGAGAAGCTCGCGAAGGATCAAAACCTGACCGCGCCAATGCCCGGCCAAGTAGTGCGACTGAACAGCAAGGACAGTTCGGTTGCGCTAGTGCGCTAGACGGGGCGCCTTCCGGGCCCTTGTCAATGCGCTTGATGGGTAATAGCGGAAATCGCGGAGCGTGTCTGGTCTGATGGAGTGTAAGTCTTTGGGGGCATGGCGCAGTGGAACGACGATTGACTTGGCTGGCTGGGATTGCCGCTGTTTGGGCGGTAGGGATCCTTTGGCATTTGGCGTCCTTGCAAATCGTCCATCACCGCGACTATGCCCGCATGGCGCGCGCACGCCAGGAAATCACTGTTGAGATTCCCGCGCCGCGCGGCCAGATCCTCGACCGTTCCGGACACGCGCTCGCAATCAGCATCCCGTCCGAAAAAGTTATTGTCAACCCGCTCAAGATTCCAGATCTGAATTTCGCCGCGGATATTCTGGGGCGTGTCCTCCATCTCGATGCCGCCGATCTTTTCTTCGGTTTGAAAGAGGCCAAGGAGCACGGCCGCGGCTATTTCGTAGTGAAGCCAAAGATCTCATTTGAAGAATCGCAGAGCCTTCGTTCGCTACAGCTCGATTGGATTGACATCGAACGCAAGAGTGAGCGGCACTATCCTGGCGGCGCCCTCGCGGCCCACGTTCTCGGCTCGGTCGATTTCGCGGAACAGGGAAACGCCGGTATCGAGAAAGCGCTCGAGTCCGATCTCCGCGGAGTACCGGGGCACATCCTGATGTTGACGGACGTGAAGCGGCGCGGTATCGATTCGCAATTGGAGAGCGGAGCGCGTCCTGGCGCGGCCGTCACGCTGACCATCGACGAACGGCTGCAGTTCGTCGCCGAGCGAGAACTTGCGGCGGCCGTCCAAACGCATCACGCCGAAACCGGCAGCGTGGTAGCTATTAATCCGCAAACCGGCGATATCCTCGCGTTGGCCAGCTACCCCACGTACGATCCCAATCTGCCGCCGCAACCCGGCGAGAGCGCGTTGAACCGCCAGAACCATGCCGTCTCGGTGCCCTTCGAACCGGGATCGGTGTTCAAGACGATCACACTCTCTGCCGCGCTCGAGACTACCAATCTGACGCCCGACAGCCCGATCAACTGTCACATGGGCATCCTCACGATTTTCGGCCGTACGATCCACGATTCTCACGTGGGAGTATATGGAATTCTCCCGATGTCCATGGTGCTGGCGCATTCGAGCAACATCGGCGCGATTGAGGTGGGCCTGCGCGTGGGACAGGAGAACATGTACGATTACGTGCGCCGTTTCGGTTTCGGGCAGCGCACCGGCATTACCTTGCCCGCTGAATCGCCCGGCCAGTTGCGTAAGCTCGCGCGATGGCAGAAGGGCTCGCTGCCCTCGATTGCCATGGGGCAGGAAGTGAGCGTTACTACGCTGCAACTCGCTCAAGCGGCGTGCGTCATAGCAAATGGGGGCCTGCTGGTGCGGCCACGCCTGGTGATGAAGAAGGGCAACCAGGTGATTCCGGCCGTGCAGCCAGTGCGCGTAATCAAACCCGAGACTGCAATCACCATGCGCCAGATGATGGAGGGCGTCGTGCTTTATGGGACCGGCCGCCTTGTGGCGAAACTGCAAGGTTATTCGAGCGGCGGGAAGACGGGGACGGCGCAGATTTTCGACACCGCTACCCACCACTACACGCATACGTACAACGGGTCCTTCATGGGCTTTTCCCCCGTGACCAATCCGGCCATTGTGGTGGTCGCAACGATTAATGGCACCCATGGCGAAGGCGGTTTCGCGGCTCCGACGGCTGGACCGGTGTTTCGCGCAGTTACTACCGAAGCGCTGCGGTTGCTCGATGTCCCACACGATTTGCCCGATCAGGAACCGCCCACGCTGGTCGCGTCCGCTGCCGACGCCGCCGACGATCTCGCCGACGTTTCGCTTACATCCGATGGGGCCAACATCCTCGAAGATCCGGCGGAAGATACGCCGGAGGCTCAGGCCGCCGCGAAGAACGCTCCGCGCGTACCTAATTTTCGCGGCATGACGATGCGAGCCGTGCTCGCCGAGGCAGCCCAGAAAGGTTATGCCATCCAACCGGACGGCAGCGGCATCGCGCGCGTGCAAGTTCCGCCGGCGGGAGCGGTTCTACATGAAGGGGAGCGGATCCGGATCCGATTCGCGCGATGACTTTGAGCGAGGTGCTCTCCGGCGTGAGGTTGAAGCAGCCTCTCGCGCCCGCGCTCGCCATGCAAGAGGCGAGCGGGCTGGATTACGATTCTCGCCGCATTGCGCCCGGATACCTGTTCTTCGCATTCTCTGGAACTCGCGCCGATGGACATGCATTTGCGGCGGGCGCATTGGAACGGGGCGCCATAGCAGTGGTTAGCGAAGAAACGCCCGGCGAATCGGGAGCGCTTAATAAATTCGCCGATCGATGGATTCAGGTGGAGCATGGCCGCCACGCGCTCGCCCTAGCCTCCCGTAATTTCTACCGCAAGCCGGACGAACGCATCGGTCTCACCGGAATCACCGGGACCAACGGCAAGACCACGACCGGCTTCCTGATCGATTCGGTCTTGCGCGCCGCGGGTCATACGACGGCGTTGATTGGAACCATCGAATATCATCTGGCGAATCGCGTGCTGCCTGCCGTGAACACCACGCCCGAATCGCTCGACCTGGTGCGGCTCTTCGCCGAGCTCGAGCAACTGGGCGGAACCCACGCCACCATGGAGGTCTCCTCGCACGCGCTGGAATTGGGCCGTGTATACGGCTTGCGTTTCCATACTGCTGTCTTTACCAATCTCACGCGCGACCATCTGGATTTTCACGGCACGATGGACGCATACTTCGCGGCCAAGCAGAAGCTGTTCGAAGGCGCCGGTGGACCACCGCCGCTCTACGCTGTGCTCAATCGCGATGACGATTTCGCAAAGCGATTAAGGCTGCATCCCAAAACGCAAGTCTTTTGGTACGGGTTCGGCGCCGATGCGAACCTGCGCGCGCGGCACATTACTTCGGGCTTCCAAGGCTTGAAGTTCGATGTGCAGTATGGCAAGAGCCGCATCGAAATCGAATCGCCCCTTATCGGCCGCATCAACGTCTTCAACATTCTTGCGGCGTGCGGGGCCGGCCTGTCGTATGGTCTTCCGCCGGAAACGATCGCCAAGGGCATCGCCGCTCTACGCGCGGTGCCCGGCCGGTTCGAACGCGTGGACGAAGGCCAGCCGTTTGTCGTGGTGGTGGACTACGCGCACACCGATGACGCGCTGCGCAATGTGATCTCCGTGGCTCGCGGCCTGAATCCGAAGCGCGTCATCACGCTGTTCGGATGCGGAGGCGACCGCGACCGCTCCAAGCGCCCGCTGATGGGGCAGGCCGCGGCCGAGGCGAGCGACCTTGTGATTCTCACCAGCGACAATCCGCGCTCCGAAGATCCGCTAGCCATCATGAACGATGCCCTGGTCGGCATCCGCCGCACCGATGTGCAGCACTTTGTCGAACCTGATCGGGCCGCCGCCATCGCGCGCGCCATCAAGGAAGCCAACGCCGGCGACATCGTGATTCTGGCTGGCAAAGGACACGAACCGTATCAAGTTTTGAAAGACAAAACCATCCCGTTCGACGATCGCCTGGTGGCGAGCGAAGTGCTGAAAGGTTATGGATATCGCAAAGACACGTAACCATGACCTTGAATTTGCAAGACGTGGCGCGAGCCATGCGCGCCGGAGGCGATCCCCGGCCCATTAAAGTTGCCGGCTGGAGCGTGGACACGCGGACACAGAATCCCGGGGATGTGTATTTCGCGCTTCGCGGACCTGTTCATGACGGGCACAATTTTGTGCGCGCAGCCGAGGAGAAAGGCGCAGCCGCGATTGTGGTGGAGCGAGCGTGCGGAGTCGCGGACGAACTGGTGGTGAGCGACTCACTGCGCGCCCTGCAGCATCTCGGCGCGTGGGCGCGGGAAGAATGGGGCGGAACGGTAGTGGGCGTAACGGGCAGTGCGGGCAAGACGACAACAAAGGATGCCATCGCGCACCTACTGTCCACCGGCGTGCCGATTGGAAAAACAGTGGGCAACTTCAACAACCACATCGGCGTGCCGCTTTCCATTCTTCGCTTGCCCGACGATTGCCGCGCGGCCGTACTCGAGATGGGAATGAACCATGCCGGTGAGATTCGCGAATTGGCCGCGATCGCGAAGCCACGAATTGGCGTGGTGACAAATGTGGGCTACGCCCACGTGGAGTTCTTCGATTCCATCGAAGGCGTGGCAGCGGCCAAGCGGGAACTGATCGAAGCGCTCCCGCGCGACGGCGTGGCGGTGCTCAATGCGGACGACCCGCGCGTGACGAAGTTTCGCGAGGCGCATCCGGGGCGGACGGTGACGTTTGGGTTTGCAGAGGGAGCGGATGTGCGGGGGGAAATCGCGGGTGCTGCTGCGCCAGGAAACGCCGGGCGGAAGCCCGTCGGCGGCCCGGAAGGGCTGCCCCACACTCACTTTAGAGTCCTGGGCGTGGAATACGAGACCGGTCTCACCGGCCGCCATGCGGTGAGCAATCTACTCGCAGCGATTGCGGTTGCGCTCGAGTTTGGAATTGCGCCGGAACGCTTGCGCGAGCCGGTACGCACGTTCAGGGTGGGGAAAATGCGCGGCGAACGCATCGAACGTGGCGGCATGATTGTCTGGGACGATTGCTACAATTCGAATCCGGAAGCGGCGCGGTCTATGATCGATGTCTTGCGCGAAACACCGGCCGAGCGCCGCATTGCCGTTCTGGGCGAGATGCTCGAACTTGGCGAAACGTCCGAGGCGCTCCATCGCGAGGTCGGCGAGTATGCGGCGGGGCAGGGAATCGACCTCGTGATCGGCGTGCACGGCGCGGCCAAATCGCTGGCGCGAGCAGCCGGCGGCGAGTACTTCGACGAGCCGGAAAAGGCGGGCGATTATCTTCGCTCCATCGCCCGCGCGGGCGATGCGCTGCTGTTCAAGGGTTCGCGTGGGGTGCACATGGAGCGGGCTCTTGAAAAACTGATGCCGGAAAGGCTGATTCCGTAGATGCTCTATTTCTTGCTTTACGAAACGCTGCAGCGCTATGTCAGCCCGTTCCGTGTTTTCGGCTATGTCACATTTCGCACTAGCTTCGCCAGCCTCACCGCGCTCTTTCTCTGCATCGGGCTGGGCCCGTGGATGATTAACCGCCTGCGCCAGTTTCAGATCGGCCAATATATTCGCGAAGAGGGTCCGAAATCCCATCAGAAGAAGGCGGGTACGCCGACGATGGGTGGGGTGCTGATCATCATCTCGATCGTGATCCCGACGTTGTTGTGGGCGAATCTGCGCTACCCGTATGTCTGGATCGCTCTGGCGGCGCTAGTAGGCTTCGGCTGGATCGGCTTCCTGGACGACTACGCCAAGATCACGCGCCGACGGAACCTGGGCCTCACTGGAAAGCGCAAGCTGGTTTATCAGTTCTCCGTGGGTTTCGCCTTCGCGACCGGGCTGCTGATCATGCGCGCATACGGGCAGTACTCCACCTACATGAACGTTCCGTTCTTTAAGCAGTTCAAGCCCTCCTGGCTTATCGAATCGCTGATGCACAATCCCTGGACTTACGTGCTTGGCGTAGCGCCGTTCGCCATCCTCGTGGCGTTGATTGTGGTCTTCACCTCGAACGCCGTCAATCTCACGGATGGCCTCGATGGCCTCGCGATCGGCCTGATGGTGATCTCGGCAGGCGCGTTGACCATGTTGGCTTACGCCGGCGGCCACGTGCAATTGGCGGAGTATTTGCAGCTTTCGCGCAATACCCACACATCGGAACTGACGATTTTCTGCGGCTCGATGACAGGCGCCAGCCTCGGTTTTCTTTGGTACAACGCGCACCCCGCGGAGATCTTCATGGGCGACGTCGGTTCGCTCGGCTTGGGAGGCGCCATGGCCGTGGTGGCGGTGTTGATCAAGCAGGAGGTGCTGCTGGTCTTCATCGCGGGAATCTTCATTCTGGAGGCGGTCTCGGTGATTCTCCAGGTTGGAAGCTACAAGTTGCGCCACGGCAAGCGCATCTTCAAAATGGCGCCGCTGCATCATCATTTCGAAGCGCTCGGTTGGGCGGAATCGAAGATCATCGCTCGCTTCTGGATCGCCGGTCTGGTGTTGGCTTTGTTCGCGTTGACCACTTTGAAGTTGAGATGAGATGAAACTTCGCGGCACAGAAGCGTTGGTGGTGGGCATGAAGCGGTCGGGCGTCGCGTCGGTGGAGTTGCTCGCGCGCGAAGGCGCGTCGGTGACGGCCGCCGATCTCAAACCGCTCGATCAGCTTCCCGAAGCGCGCGAGGTTTTGGAACGCCTGCACATTCCGTTCGCGGTGCAGTCTCCCGAGGTGTTCGAGCGCGCGGAACTAATCGTCCTCTCGCCCGATGTGCCGGCCGATCTCCAGCCAATCCAGATTGCGCGGGCGCGTGGCGCGAAAGTGATCGGCGAAATCGAACTCGCCACGCCGTTCTTGAAGGGGCGCAACATCGGCATTACGGGATCGAATGGGAAGACGACCACGACAAGCCTGATCGGTCACATTCTGCTCGAATCCGGCATTCCCGTGCAAGTCGGCGGCAACATCGGCACGCCCGCCACGGCAATGATCGAAAGCTCGCGCGACGATGGCTGGAACGTGCTTGAACTTTCGAGCTTCCAACTAGAGACCATCTTCGAATTCCAGGCGCACATCGCGCTGGCGCTGAACGTAACGCAGAATCACCTCGACCGGCATCACACGCTTGAAAACTATGCCGCGGCGAAAGGACGCCTCTTCGAAACGCAGGGTCCGGAAGATCACGCGATTCTGAACGCAGACGATGCGATCTGCGTCGCCTACGCGAGTCTCACGAAGGCGTCCGTGAACTGGTTCAGCGGAAGCCGAGAGGTTACGCCGGGCGCGTTCCTGCGCGGCGATCGGTTGTTCCTGGACGGCCAGCAGCTGATGCAGGCGAGCGACATTCCCATTCGTGGCCGCCACAACGCGGAGAACGTTCTCGCTGCATCCATCGCTGCCGCGCGCGTGGGCATATCCCACGAGGCAATCGCAGCCGCCGTGCGCACATTCCGCGCCGTGGAGCACCGCCTCGAATTCGTCCGCAATCTGAGCGGCATCGATTTCTACAACGATTCGAAAGCTACCAGCGTGGACGCGACGCTGAAGGCGCTCGACGCCTTTTCCGGCGGACTTTGGGTAATCCTTGGAGGCAAGGACAAAGGCCTTGATTACGCGCCACTGCGCACTCCTCTTGCCCAAAAAGCGCGCGCCGCGGTGTTGATCGGCGCGGCTGCGGCGAAGATCGCGGGCCAACTCGATGGCGCGGTTCCCTTGCTGGACGCGCACACGCTCGATGCGGCGATCGCCTACGCGTTCGATCACGGTGCGGCGGGCGATACGATACTGCTCGCCCCGGCGTGCGCGAGTTTCGATCAATTCCGTAGCTTCGAGCATCGCGGCGAGACCTTCAAGCATTTAGTAAACGAACTGAAACCGAAGAACTGATATGGCGCAACGGCTCAAAACAGACTGGATTCTCTTCGCCACCGTAGTGACGATGGCGTCGTTCGGCGTGCTGATGCTTTACAGCGCGTCGTCGATCATGGCCGATCTCAACCCTCGGTATGGTTCGAGTTGGTACTTCGTCGCGCGCCAGTTGGCCTGGGGCGTGGTGGCGGTAGTCGCGATGATGGCGCTTAAACGCACGCATTATCGCAACTATCAAACGCCGGCGGTGGCGTTCGGCGCAATCGGCGTCGCTCTGATCCTGCTTGCGGCCGTGTATTTCATCGATGGTGAGCATCACCGCTGGCTGCGCCTGCGCTACATTCCAGGCGGAGTTCAGCCTTCCGAATTGGCCAAGCCCGCATTGGTGATCTTTCTCGCGTTCTTCGTGACATGGCGAGGGCGGGCGATCAACAACCCGAGATACACGTTGATCCCCGCCGCGCTTGCCGTAGGCCTGGTGATTTTCGCGGTGGAAACGGCCGACTTAGGCACTGCCGTCGTACTCGGCGCCGCCGCCATGAGCGTGTTTTTCGTAGCCGGTCTGGAATGGCGCTACTGCCTCATCGCGGCAGCCATCGCGGTATTGGGTCTCGGAGTTTCCATCGTGAAAGAGCCTTATCGGCTAGGCCGGTTCGTGCGTCACTACGATCCAAAGTTTGAGTTCGTTTCCAAATTCGACAAGGCCGGGCGCATCAAGGCCTGGGCCGAACAATCTTTGCGCACCCGCGATACGAATTATCAGCAGCAACAATCCGAGATTGCCGTCGGCGCCGGCGGCGTAACCGGCGTAGGCTTGATGAACGGCCGCCAGAAGTTGCTCTACTTGCCGGAAGCGCACACGGATTTCATTTACGCGGTGGTCGGCGAAGAATTGGGACTGGTCGGGTCGACGGCGCTGCTGATCGGGTTCATAGTGATCCTGTGGCGTGGATTACGCGCCGCATTTCGCATCCGCGACGATTTCGGCCGCTACCTCGCGTTGGGCGTAACCGTGCTCATCGTGTCGCAGGCCTTCTTTAATATGAGCGTCGCCGTCGGGATGGGCCCAACGAAGGGAATTCCGCTGCCGCTGATCAGCTATGGCGGCAGTTCGCTGCTCAGCACCCTGGCGCTGCTGGGAATTTTGATGAACGTGAGCGAACATGCAGGATAGCTAACTGGGGGTCGGGGGGCAGGGGTCGGGGGTCGGGGTGAGCGGCTGGAATCGGGGAGATTAGTAGTTCTCGTGGCTTGGGGTTGGCGGCTTCTAATTGAGATAAGGGGTCAGGGCTAGCGGTTGGAATGGGAAAGATTAACAGTTTTCGCGATTTGGAGGTTTGGCGGCTGGGAATGGATTTGGTTGAGGGTGTGTATCGCGTCTCGGCGGCGTTTCCAAAGACTGAGATTTATGGTTTGACGAGTCAAGTGAGGCGGGCGGCGGTTTCTGCCCCTTCCAATATTGCTGAAGGACATACACGGGCATCTACAAAGGAATATTTGAATCATCTTTCTATGGCGCAAGCTTCGCTTGCGGAAGTGAGTACGCAGTTGGAAATTGCGATGCGGCTTGGGTACATTCCTGTGACGGAAATGATGCCAAAGCTTGATGAAATCGGTGTGCTCGGAAGAATGTTGTATGCCCTTCGCAACGCTCTCTTGAAGAGCAGGTAGAACTTCTAAGATGGCGAACGCTTCCGACCCCCGACCCCCGACCCCTGACCCCCGACCCCCAGTTCGGTCCCCTGTCCCCAACCCTTTTTTAATGGCTGGCGGCGGGACTGGCGGACATGTGATTCCCGCCCTGGCGGTGGCGAGGGAGTTGCGAACACGTGGGCGTGAGGTTTTTTTCGTGGGTACGGACCGGGGCATGGAAGCAAAGCTCGTCCCCGCCGGCGGTTTCGAACTAAAAACCATTTCAATCGGCGGTCTCAATCGGGTGGGTTTCGCGCAGAAACTGAAAACCATGGTGCAGCTTCCGATTACCACTATCGGCTGTCTCAAATACTCCCCAGCCGCAGTCTTTAGTATGGGAGGATACGTCGCCGGTCCTCCGGTCCTGGCCGCGCTCATGCGCCGGACGCCGGTAGTTGTCATGGAGCCGAACGCTATCGCCGGCTTCACCAATCGCTTGATCGGACGCTTCGTCTCGCGGGCACTCGTCTCGTTCGAAGAGACGGCGCGCTTCTTTCCGCCTGGCCGAACCGAAGTTACGGGACTTCCAGTACGCGAGGAATTCTTCCGCATCGCGCCCAATGCCCGTTCCGGCGCTCTGCAATTGCTCATCACCGGCGGGAGCCAGGGGTCGCACACGCTCAACCGCGCCGCCCGTCAAAGCTGGCAGCGCTTTCGCAGCGCAAATTTTCCCCTTTCCATCACCCATCAGACCGGCGCTCGCGACTACGAGGAAATTCGCGCTGAGTTCGCGAAATCCGGACTCGCCGGGCAAGTGACTGCCTTCATCGCCAACATGCCCGAAGCCTTCGCCGCCGCCGATCTGGTGATCTGCCGTTCCGGCGCCGGGACGGTCTCCGAGTTGGCCGCTGCGGGGCGCGCCTCGATTCTAGTCCCCTTCCCGTTCGCTGCCGACGATCACCAGACCCACAATGCCGCCGCGATGCAGCGCGGCGGCGCGGCGCGCCTGGTTCGGGATGCCGAATTCACCGGCGAAAAGCTTTTCCAGACCGTATCGGAACTCTCCGCCGCCTCGGCGGTGCTGGAAAAAATGGCGGCTGCGGCGCGCCAATTCGCCAAACCGGACGCGGCCCGACGCGCAGCGGACATCTTAGAGGAGGCGGCCGGCGCCTAACCCACAATTTCGATTGACACGGGACGCGTAAGCCGAAACAATACAGTAAATAAATGTTTTTTCGTAGGCAGCATCTGCATTTCGCGGGGATAGGGGGGATCGGCATGAGCGGGATCGCCGAGGTGTTGTTGAACCTCGGTTACACGATCTCCGGCTCGGACGTCAAGCTATCGCCCATCACCGAGCGGCTGGCCGGGTTGGGCGCGCACGTGTTTGAAGGACACGCCGCTTCCAACATAACCGGAGCACGGGCGCTAGTCATCAGTTCCGCGGTGGACGAGCAGAATCCGGAGGTTCTGGAAGCGCGGCGGCTGCAGATCCCAGTGATTCCTCGCGGCGAACTGCTCGCCGAGTTGATGCGGTTGAAATACGGCATCGCCGTCGCCGGCAGCCACGGCAAGACGACCACCACTTCGATGACGGCGACCATCCTCAATCACGCAGGCCTCGACCCGACCGTCGTAGTCGGCGGACGCGTCGGCTCCATGGGCGGATCGAACGCGCGTGTGGGGCACAGCGATTTCCTAGTGGTGGAATCCGATGAAAGCGATGGCTCGTTTCTCAAGCTCTCGCCTATCATCGCCGTGGTCACCAACATCGATCGCGAGCATCTCGATCATTACCCGTCGCTCGAAGACATCGAAGCGGCATTCATCGAATTCGTCAACAGAACCCCCTTTTACGGCGCCTGCATCGTGTGCCTGGACGATCCGAACGTGCAGGCCATTCTGCCCTCCATGAAACGGCGCATCATCACCTACGGCGCCTCGACGCAGGCCGACATGCAGGCGGGCGATATCGGCTGCGGGCACTTCTCGAGCGATTTCAGCTTGCGCTACCGCGGCGCTGATCTTGGCCGCTTCCATCTGCGCGTCCCCGGACACCACAACGTGCTCAACGCCATGGCCGCCGCCTGCGTCGCGCTCGAACTCGAAGTCAAACCGGATGCGATTCGCGAAGCTCTGGCTGCCTTTACCGGCGTCGACAGGCGCTTTCAGTTGCGCGGCCAGGAACGCGGCGTCACCGTCGTAGACGATTACGGCCACCACCCTACCGAGATCCGCGCAACGCTCGATGGCGCGCGCCTTTGCGGATTCCGGCGCATCCACGTGCTGTTTCAGCCGCATCGCTATACGCGCACGGCGCATTTGATGGATGAATTCGCCCGCGCCTTTCATCAGGCCGATTCCGTATTCGTGATGGATATCTACGCGGCGTCGGAGAGGCCCATCGAAGGCGTCACCGCCGAGGCCCTGGTCGATCGCATCCGCCAGTTCGGTCATCGAGCCGTGGAGTATGTGGGGACGCTGGGGCGTGGGGTCGATGCGCTATACAACGTCGTTGAGGATCACGACATGGCGCTCACCTTGGGCGCCGGCAATGTGTGGCAGGCTGGCGAAATGCTGCTCGATAGATTGCGGGGCCCGGCCTGATGGCGCGCGAAAAGAAGACATCGAGCGGCATCCGCTGGCGGCTTTGGTTAGGCGCGGCGGCTTTCATGGTTGTCGCCGCGTCTACAGCGTTGGCTGCGGTGAAGGTGCGCGAACACATCCTCACCGATTCCACCTACCTGTTCTCGCACGATAACAAAGACGCGCTCACGATCCAAGGCATGGTATACGCTCCGCGCTCCAAGGTTGCGCGGGTCTTCGCCGGCGATTTCGGGCACAGCGTGCTTTCCATTCCACTCGACGAACGCCGCCGCCGGCTTCTCGCGATCGATTGGGTGGAGGACGCTTCCGTGGCCCGCATCTGGCCCGACCGCCTGATTGTCCGCCTGCGCGAGCGGAAACCAGTGGCGTTCGTTTTCTTTCGGACCGGAGTGTTGCTCATCGACCGTCACGGCATGTTGCTCGATCAGCCTCCCCAGGCGCAGTTCGCATTCCCTGTGCTGAGCGGGGTGCGCGAGGATGAGACCGAAGAGCAGCGCGCCGAGCATGTGCGCGCCATGCTGCACGTGCAGGAGGACTTAGGCTACCTGGCGAAGGACGTTTCCGAGATCGACGCCCGCGACCCCGATAACATCCGCATCGTCGCCAAGGCCGGCAATCGCGCGGTGGAGCTGACCATGGGCGATTCGAATTTCGCCCAGCGTTATCAGAACTTTCTCGCGCACTTCGCGGAGATCGAAAAGCATTCGCCCGGAGTAAAGTCGTTCGATCTGCGCATGGATGACCGTATCACGGCAAGAGAAGCAATTCCGGTTAAGGACCCAAGGCACTAAGTAATGGCAGCAAAACCGATCTACGGAGTAGGACTCGACGCCGGCAGCCGGCGCACTCGGCTCGTCGTCTTCCTGTTGGATGGCGAAACGGTGCGCTTCCTAGGATGCGGCGCGTCGGAGTCTTATGGCTGGATAAAAGGCCGCATCGCCGATCAGGGCGCAGCGGCCCAATCGATGCTTGTTGCATTGCGCGAAGCAGAAGCGGCGGCTCAAGTATCGCTCGAGGGCGTAGTGGTGGGAATGGGCGGCCCCACGGTGCGCGGCGCCAACGCCCGCGGCGTGCTTGAATTGGGGTACGTGCGTGAGATCGAGCAGTGCCATGTTAACCGCGTAGTGGATCGCGCGACGCGGGTGCAGTTACAGGAAGACCGCATGGTGCTGCAGATGTTCCCGCAGGATTTCGTTGTCGACGACCACCCTGGCCACAGCGATCCGCGAAAGATGCTTGCCTCTCGGCTCGAGATGAACGTCCACCTGCTCACTGCCTCCGTGCTGGAACACAATGCGCTCATCGGCGCCGTGAACGAGGCGCATTTGGCCGTGGAAGAGACCATCTTCGAAGCGCTTGCCGGATCGTATGCCGCCGTGCTGCCGGAAAACCGCCGGCAAGGAATTGCGTTGATCGATATCGGCGCTGAATCCACGGAGCTAGTGATTTACCATGGCGACGCCATGCAACTCTGCTCCACGGTGCGCATCTGCGGCGACCATTTCACGCGCGATCTGGCGCAGGGCCTTTGCATCGGCTTCGATGAGGCCGAGCAGGTGAAGTTGGAATATGGCGGGGCGTCTCCCGACACCTGCGCAGAGAACGTGGTGGTGGAGCTTCCCACGCCCGATAATCGCGAGTCGCGCGATGCGCAGCGCAAGTTCATCAATCAGATTCTGGCAGCACGTGCCAACGAACTGTTCCAGTTCGTTCGCGCCGAACTGGCCCGCGTGGGAATGGAGCGCGCCTTAATCGGCGGCGTTTTCCTCACAGGGGCTGCGGCGCGACTGCCCGATCTGTGCGACGTGGCGGAACGCGTCCTCCAGTGCCAGACGCGCTTCGGGCTGCCCTTGGGAATCGAGGGCTGGCCGGAATCGCTTGACGATCCGGAATGGACCACGGCGGCGGGGCTTGCGATGTATTCGGCAAAGTTGAAAGTGCAGGCCGGGCGCCAGCGCGAAAGCGCCGGTTGGCTCGGCAAGATTTTACGTTAGGAGGCGGTCATGGGGCTAATGGATTCCGATAACGACGGTCTGAAATACGAAATCGAAGAGGAACCGCTGAGCGGCGCGCGCATCAAAGTGATAGGCGTTGGCGGCGGCGGATGCAACGCGGTCGCCCGCATGATGCAACAGGGCCTCCGACGGGGTTGAATTCTACGCGATGAACACGGACGTGCAGGCGCTCAACGCTTGCGGCGTTCCGAACAAACTGCAACTCGGCGCCAAGATGACCAATGGACTCGGCGCGGGCGCAAACTCCGAGGTGGGCCGCCAGGCTGCGCTCGAAGCACCGACCGCATCGTCGAGATGCTTGCAAGGCGCCGATATGGTCTTCGTCACCGCGGGCTTCGGCGGCGGCACCGGAACCGGCGCTGCGCCGGTGATTGCGTCACTGGCAAAAGAGCTGGACGCACTCACCGTCGCGGTCGTCACGAAGCCGTTCGGCTTCGAGGGCCGCGAGCGCATGAAGGTGGCCGAGGAAGGCTTGGCGCGGCTGGCTTCCACGGTAGACACGGTGATCGCGATTCCCAACGAGCGGTTGCTCGCGCTGGTGCCGAAGGCACCAGCTTCATCGATGGCTTCAGCGTGGCCGACGATGTTCTGCGCCAGGCGGTGCAGGGCATCAGCGACATCATCATCACGCCCGGCCTGATCAATCGCGACTTCTCCGATATCAAGGCCACCATGATCGGCATGGGCTACGCGATGATGGGGACGGCCATCGGCCGCGGCGAAAACGCCGCGGTGGAGGCGGCGCGCCAGGCCATCAGTTGCCCGCTGCTGGAGGACACGCGCATCGCCGGTTCGCGCGGCATTCTGATCAACATCACCGGATCGCGGCCCTGGGTCTGCACGAAGTCAATGAAGCCTGCACACATCATCCGCGAAGCCGCCGAATACGACGACGTGCAGATCAACTTCGGCGTCATTCTCGAACGAAGCCTGGGCGACGCCGTGAAGATCACGGTAATCGCGACCGGGTTCCAGGGCGAAACCGTTCCGGTCGGCGATCTGCGCAGTGAGCTTGCCGCCCGCATTTCGGCGCCGGCTATCCCGATACAGATGCCACCCGTCGCTCCGCCAGCCCCGTTGCCAGTAATGCAAGCGGAGCCAGAACCGGAGCCCGAGCCTGTGCTTATGGCGGAAGCCGACCCCGTATTGGATCTTGACGATCTGGATACGCCTGCGTATCTCCGCCAGGGCCGTCTCTTAAATTAGCGGCGGACTTTCGCCTGTAGCGCCGGCGGTCTCTTGCCGCCGGCGTTTTTTCACGCGCCCATTCAATTCGCAACCTGCGGGAATCCGCTAGTGCTCTCGCGACGGTCTCTGACGTATATCCTGAATCTGTCCCCTCTTCGTCGCCGAACCATTAGTGGCATTGGTTTGGGCGCTGGCCGGCACTTCGCCGAACAGTGGACCCAGCCCTTCTGCCATGGTGGGATGCGTGAACACAGCGTCGCGCAGCATCGTATAAGGCAGCTTCCCCATCATCGCGGTTTGGACCACCGCCAGGATCTCGCCCGCATGCGGCCCTACTGCCGTGAATCCGAGGATTTCATCGTTGTCGTGGCTGACGAGCGCCTTCATGAAACCTCGGGTTTCCGACAGTGTTCGGGCCCGCAGCACTGCTTGCATAGGAAGTCTTGCCACGCGGTATCGGCAGCCTGCCGCTGCCGCCTCCCGTTCATTCATTCCGACGCGCGCTATCTCCGGATCCGTGAAGAGACAGAACGGTATCAGGCGATCGCGCGTGTTTCGAGAGCCACCATGAAGGTTAGCCTGGACGATGCGGAAATCGTCTTCGGAGACGTGAGTGAACTGAGGGCTGCCTGCACACTCGCCCAAAGCCCAGATGCCGGGCGCCGTCGTTTCGAGCCGGTCGTTCACCTGAATGTATCCACGCGCGTCCAGGGCTACGCCGGTTTTGTCGAGACCAATGTTCTGCGTATTGGGAATTCGGCCAATGGAGACCAGGAAATCGCTTCCTTCCAGAAGCGAAGTCCCCGTCGAGGTGGCGAGGGTCATGCGCACGGAATCGCCGGACGAGCCTTCAACCTGCTCCACCTCCACGTTCAAACGAACATCGACGCCATCGAGGCGGAGAAATTCTAGAAGGGTCTCGGCGACATCTTTGTCCTCGCGTGGAAGTAGTTGAGGTCCTCGCTCCAGAACGGTGACGCGGCTTCCGAAACGAACGAATGCCTGCGCGAATTCCAAGCCAACATAACCGCCGCCCAGCACCAACAAATGGCTTGGAAGGCGATCGAGCTCCAGGGCCTCAATGTGCGTAAGCGGTTTGGCGGCGCGAAGGCCAGGGATGTCAGGGATGGCCGCATGAGTGCCCAGGTTCAGAAATACGCGGTCGCCGTGCAGAGTCCGCACGCCGCCGTTCTTCGGTCGCACTTCAATGACGCCCGGTCCGACGAAGCTGCCTTCGCCAAAGACCAGTTCGGCGCCGCTCTCCTTGTACTTGTCAAGGTGCATACTGACGAGCCCGTCGACCATTCTCCGCTTGCGAGCCCTCACCTCGGCAATATCAACCGACGCCGGGGCAGTGCCACTGCCAAAATCACGGTCATGACGGACGAAGTCGGCCACCTTTGCGCTGTGGATCACATTTTTCGTCGGCAGGCAGGCGATATTCGGGCATGATCCACCGACAAGACCTCGTTCTACGACTGCGGTCCGTAGACCCTCCCTCGCGCTGGCCCAAGCAGTGAGCTTGCCTCCTGTTCCGCTGCCGAAGACAAGGACATCGTACCGTTCGATTTCACTCTGATAACTGGTCCCTTTCCGTAATCTGCTTGCACGCTTGCTCTTTCTGACAACAGACTACCTCTTGGATCGCATTTGGCTTAAAGGCCGGTGGGGGACGTTGCCTCGCATGAGAGTTCTTAGCCAATCTCCGTCTCGTGAAGTTGGCTCCAAACCAAGACCGGCCCCGGCTGCCGATCCGGTAGAGAGCATTGAGGAACCCTGTGCGATCTGCCGCTGTGAGAATTAATGGCCCATCGCAGATAGGAAACTGAACAGAACAGCACGCCTTCCGCATCCTGCGCCGAGCTCAAGCGGTGATCGTTGAAGTAGCCGTCTCGAAGCCCTTGCATCTCCCGCTCTCCGGTGTAGCTGTCCTCATTGGCTCCGCATGGCGGCGATGACGGCAGTAATTGCCTATGCTGCGCTTTCGACGATGACCGTACCGCGGAGCGGATCTGCACAGAGCCTACTCCTTGTACGGTACGCCGCCACAGGTTTCCTTTTGATGATGGACAATTCCGACCGACGAGGTAGCTGTAGACGAACGTTGACAAGGAGGGGAGGCGATGGCGTCGGGGCCGAGGTGCCTGAAGCCGAAGACGCTGCGCTTCGGCGCTTTCGCAGGAATCAAAACACCGCTCGGCCAGCTCGGTCGCGGCCTAGTTGCGGCGACCTGAGCGCAATGTCCCTATTCGGTCCGCAACGCCTCGAGCGGAGAGATCAAGCTGGCGCGGATGGCTGGGACGATGGACGCAAGCAGCGCTGACATCCCAAGCGCTGCGATCGCGGCAAGGGTAACTGCAGGACTGTACGGATTCATGCCATAAAGTTGGCTCCCCAGCAGACGTCCGACGACGAACGTCAACAGCAGCCCGATCAACAATCCAGCAACAATCAGTGCGATTGCGTCTTTGAGAACCAGCCAAACAACATCGCCGCGTGTAGCGCCCAAGGCGATTCGCACGCCAACCTCGCTGACGCGACGTCCGGCGTTATACGCAATCACTCCGTATAGACCAATAGAAGCCAGCATCAGCGAAAGCACTCCGAAAAACGAAACGAGCCGCGCGATGAGCCGCTGTTGAGTGAACTGGAGGTCGAGTTTCTCTCTCAATGTTTGAATGGAAACGATCGGTACTCCGGGGTCCGCGGAAGCCATTGCCTGCCGAACCGCCGCAGCGGACAAGATAACGCCCGGTTTCGCTAAAATGACGATGTCGTGCAGGAAAAGTGAGCCGGCGCTCTTCGTGTAATCCGCCTGTGCCTCTGGTAAAAAGAAGAGCGGAGCGCTCGGCTGGCCGGGATTGTCTGTAAGGTAGCGCGCATCTTTAACGACGCCGACCACCTCGAATTCACGGCGGCCCTCTGGGTTCTGGCCGAAATGCTTGCCGATTGGATCTTCGTTTCTGAAAAACTTTCGAGCGAACGCCTCATTTATGACTGCCACGTGTCGCGAGGCCGCTGTGTCGTCATCGGAGATGCCGCGCCCTTTAACAATAGGCGTCCCAATTACGCCAAAGTATCCCGGAGTGACTCGATCCCACGAACTGGAGTTGTCATCCCTCGGCCCTGGGGCAGGACGGCCATCGGCCCAGATGCCAGCACCCCACCCCCCACCCGGAGGCGAGTATAGACACAGAGCCACCGAGGACACGCCCGGAACGCTGGCTATCGAATCGTGTATCCGCCGATATAGTTGCGAGAGTTGTGACGGCTGGTAACCCGCAAGCTTTGGATTTATCTTCGCCACGATGCGTCGATCCTGTTCGAATCCGAAATCTTGATTCTCCAGCGCGCGGAGCGCTGAGGTCAGGATGCCCGAGGCCGATAGCAAAACAAGAGAGAGCGCGATTTGAAAGACCACCAGCGATTTCCGTGGGACGGAGCCGGCGCGAGCAGTGACGCGGCTTGCGCCCCGCAGCGCGTCAATGGGATCCGATCCTCGTTGCTGCCCACGCAGGCGCGATTCCGAAGGCAACTCCCGCAATCGCCGAGACGCCGAATGCGAATAGCAGTACGGGCAGGGAAGGCGACGGATCGATGGATATACCCGCCATGCCGCTATTCGCGAGGGAAGGCGAGATGCAGAATCAGGCGTGTGCCAAAGAATGCGACCCCCAGGCCCGCCGCGCCTCCCAATAACGAGAGCGCCATGCACTCGGTGAAATTCTGTCTTACGATCCGCGAAGCTCGTGCCCCCAGAGCCATGCTCAACGATGTCTGACGTCGCCGTTCCATGCCGCGCACGAGCATTAGATTTGCCACGTTAGCGCAGACGATAAGCAGTACAAATCCTGTGACCGTCATCAGGATCAGGAGCCATCGCTCGTATCGTTCGCGCATGCTGGCGATTCCGGCGCCTCCAGGAACCAGGAACAGCGTTTGTTCCGGGAATTTCTCGCGATCGCCCGCGCTCATTTCGCCCCAATGTGAGAGGAGCCACTGCTTCAGTTCGACCCGCATTGCCAGCTTCAATGGACGCAGGCCGAGCGCCTGGCGCGGCGCGGCCTATCAGTTCCAGCCAGTGCTGACCATACTTGTTCAGATCGGCTTCGCTCTCAATGTACGGTTCCATGTTCAGCGGAAGAAAGAAATCCGGCGGAGCGCCGCGGAGGGTGTCGCCGAAGAAACCCGGTGGCGCGATTCCCACTACGGTGAAGGGCTTCTCATCGATGTTGAAAGTACCGCCGATGACCGCCGGGTCTCGCCCATATCTTCCGTCCCACAAGCGATAACTCATTACCGCGACTGGCGCCGCGCCGGCCTGGTCGTCATGGACAGTAAAGGTGCGTCCGGCATATGCGCCAATTCCGAACATCGCGAAGTAATTGCAGGAAACGAACTCGCCTCCGTAGGTTGCGGCTGCCTCCGAATTGCCCACGCGCCGGACGCCGAACAGCAGATCGGCCGCCGGAAATGCCGCTAATTCGGCAAAGCCTTTGGTGTTGTCTCTCAAGTATTTGTACAAGTCATAGGAGACAAGAGAAAACTCCTTGTCCTGGCTATACCCTGCCAGATAGCAGCAATGCGCCTCTTTTCCAACGCGGTAGAGTTCGTCGGGCCTCGCCACCGGCAGCGATTTGAGGAGAACCGCATGCGCCAAAGTAAAGATCGACGTCGTGGCGCCGATACCGAGTGCCAGCGTCAGCATCGTTGAGACCGTGAACACTGGCGCCATACTGAAGCGCCGGAGCGCCAGGCGCAGATCAAGGACCAACGTTTCCACAAACGGCAGGCCTCGTTCTTCCCGATAGCTTTCCTTCATTGCTTCCACTGTCCCGAACTTCAAAGCGGCTGCACGCCGCGCTTCCGCCGGCGACAAGCCCGCACGAAGATTTTCGGCCGTTTGAAGAGCGAGATGTTCTTCGATTTCAGCCTTCAATCGCTTTTCATCGCGTCGCGCCGTAGCCCAGGAGAACAGCCGCCTGAAGAATCGCCGAAGCGGCCTCATTTCAGGTCCTCCGCCTTGACGTCGAAGAATCGGCCGATGATTGCTGCCGTCTGTTCCCAGCCTCGTGTCTCGGAGTGCAATCTTTTTCGGCCGCCGCGGGTCAGCCGGTAGAAACGCGCCTTGCGGTTATTCTCCGATGCCCCCCACTCAGACGCGATTGAGCCCTCCTGTTCCAGCTTCAGCAAAACGGGATATAACGTGCCCTGATTTACGGTAAGAAGGTCGCCGCTGATCTGTTCGATTCGCCGGGCGATGCCGTAGCCATGCAGCGGCCCAAGCACATCGAGCGTTTTGAGCGCCATCAACGCCAGGGTGCCTTGCAGGACATCCGTTTTCTCTTTCATGCCTTTTGGGTTTCCCACAGGGAGTATGACATACGTTCAGTGGGAAAACAACAGGGATGCGATCCTCGTCGCACGCTGGCATTCCCAACGGAAACGATGTAGGCAGTCCTTGCTGGCGGGGCGTCTTACGCTCGGAGTAGGTTAAGGAAGGTCAGAATGGCGCGATTCAGGTTAGCCATGTCTCCCGATCAAGACGGCCAATCCGCATCCCTAGCTTCGCTTTCTGGCACAGTGGTGATCTTGTCGCCCATCAACCGGCTGACCACTCTAAGTCCGTTAGTAGCGTTCGGCTTAACCACGATCCGAAACAGAGGCGCATCCTGTAGATCGGAGGTAAATCCACAGACGGTGATCGATTCGAGGGAATCAAACCGCTCGTCTTGCACAATGACCACCGGCGGGGTTTGCCGGCATAGTCTTTGCCTCCCGCCATCGTCCACACATCGCTACGTTTCATTCGGCAATGGTGATAGCGTCAATAAAATCCTGATCTTCCTTTGCGTGCGGCGAAGTGGCCACGGCCAATGACTGGCGATGAGCCTGCTTACGGAATGTCCATTCGTCGAGATCGGGGATCCAGATTCGGACTGGCCGCAGCCCAGGCCGAGCAGGCCTCTTCGGGGCCGTCGCCGTAAGCGAGCACGGCCACTTCGTGCGGACTGGCGCCGGCGACGGCGTCGATCATCGCGCCGAGGCCGCGGATCTTGTAAAACTCCGCCGGGGCCAGCGGCTGCACTGCACCACCACTACGAGCGAGAGGCCGAACGGGTCGGGTTGTTCCTCCACTTCCACCTTTTGGCGCTGGCCATTGTCATCACCATGAATTGTTCCGCCTTGAGCCCGTAGATGGTCTTACCGTGCTTGTCTTGCACACGCGTGGGCAAAAGTATCAGGTCGGAATGGACGCTGAATTTGATGCTGTGGCCATCGTCTTGGGCTAAGGCAGAAGATATGCTCAACGCCGCCAGTAAGATGAACGGCATTGCGGACCAGTGCACCCGAGGCGGATTCGTCGGCATGAGCGCGTCGGGTGCAATTTGCGGGCCCAAAGTGCGGGGCGGCGCTCCTCCCGAAGGACGAGCCAACCTTAAAACAGCACGTCGAAATCGGCGGTGAACCTACGCCCGCGCTGTCCGAAGAATAGACCGTAAGCAGCATCGGCGACATTGTTGTGAACCGCTTCGGGATTGAAATGGTTCGTCAGGTTAAAATCGCTGAGAGAAAGACGCACGGTGTATTTGGCACTGACTTTGATGTCCTTGGACAGCCGCGAATCGAGCGAGAAGAACATCGGGTAGCGCGAGCCGTTCGGAGTCCCTGCATAGTCTTGCGCGGCATCCAGGACGGAGTAAGGAAAGCCGCTACGGAGCTCCATTACGGGCGAGATGCGGAACCCATCGGGCAACTTCACGGAACCCCAGGCGAGGAACCGGTTGGGCAAGTCGGTAGAGAGAATACCGCTCGAGTTGGGCCGGATGATCGGCAGCGGGAAGCTGCCCAGGTAGCTTGCGAAATCATTGATGTCGCCGCGCGCGTCGCTGCGCAGATACGAGATAAATACCTCGCGATTCTCGCCTACGCGAACACGCGCCGTTAAAGCGAGTTGGCGATAACGCGAGGCTCCGTCTCCAGTCAATTCATAGTTGCCGATCATCGAAACCGGGTCGGGCGGGATCACGTTCATCACCACCAGGCCCGCTGAACGATTCTCCATAAAGCTAGCCCGAAGCTCGAGGAAGCGGGTGACGGGCTGCTCTATCTGCAGGCTGGCGGTGTCGCTTTGCGGCGAAAAATCGCCCGCGCCCGGATGCTTGAAAACCCAAATGGAATGGACATCCGCCACGCCTAAGGTGTTCGCGTAAATGAACGGCTCGCCCGCGGGTTCACCGGACGGTAGAAAGTTCTGCACGGATTCCTTCGGGTAGTGGTCGAATGAATAGACGTTCAGCGGAACGCGATCGTAGAAGACGCCGAAGCCGCCACGAATGGTAGTTCCCGTCTTGGCGAACGGGTTCCATACGAATCCCGCGCGCGGAGCGACGCGAAAGCTATCGGAGACTTCCTGCGATTCTCCGCGCACTCCCAGATCGAGCGCCAGGCGCTTGGTGACACTCCAGTGGTCCTGTCCAAAGAAGGCCAATTCGGTGTCGCTCATGCGAAACTCGTGGCCGCCGAAGAACGAAATCTGCTGCGTCATGACGCCGGACGCATCGAGGATATCGATGGGGTGTTCGGTGACCTGCCCAATTTCGTCGCTGTACGCCATGTAGGCTCCCACTTTGAAATCGTGGATGCCCAGCCCCTTCACTGGCTTGAAAGCGAATGTTGGCGACCAGCCCGCACGGGTGGAGTAACGCCGTTGCTGCTCGAAATAGTTGCCACTGTTGCCCGCGGGCGCCAACGTCAGGTCGTTTGGACCCTGCGCCCAAACGTTGGCTCCGAAGCGTGTAGCCGAGATGGTGTTATCCAGCAGGCCGCCCCACAAGGACCATTTATCGCCAACGGTGGCCGTATAGTTACGCGTGCTTGCGTCGGGAGTGGTTGGCTCGGGATTGAAGTAATCGAGCCCGGCGTAATCGAGCCGCTGCGGAGCCACGTGAACCGTCGCGGTAATGAGTTGCTTATCCGACTTGATCCAATCCAGCTGCGCGAATGAATTGACTCCCTCGTTCTTTTTCTGGTCGAACGGGAAAGGAAGCGTGTGTACCTGCACCTTTCGCACTTCGTATTCCAGCCCTTCGGAAAAGAAAAGTTTGTTGCGCACGATGGGCCCTTCCGCATTCAGACGCGGCGTGGCATCGCGGATGCCGCGCATGTGCCAACTGCGGATGATGAAATCGGGGAAGGGATCGTTGAGTTCCCACTTCCACTTATCGCCGCCGCGGCGTGTTTCCACCGAGACCAATCCGGCCGTGAAGCGCCCATATTCGGCGACGAAGTGGCGTCTGATACACCGTTACCGATTGCACGCTATCGATGGGCACGGTGAGCCCGAACTGCCCCGTGGCTGGGTCGGTGACGTCGGCCGAGTTGACGATGAGCGAACTGCGATGCTCCGCGCTTCCCGATATTTCAAGGCCGCCATCCGGCTTGCGCACCACGCCCGGAATCATGGGCAGAGCGTCGGCCACCGTGGCGGGCCGGCTGGGTAATTCCTTGACCTGTTGGGCGGGCAAAGTGATTGAGACGGAGGAGCCGGAATCGATGGGCGCCGCTTCCGCCATCACCTTGACGCTCTGGTGCTGCGCCGCAGGCGCAAGCGTCACACGGATGAGATGCTCAGTGCCGACTACCGCACCCATAGCCTACTTTTCGCCAAGTGTCAAAGCCATCCTTCGAAACCGAGATCTCGCAGTTGGCGGCAGGCGCCGAGGCAAGCGACGCTTCACCCTCTTCATCGGTCGTGGCGGAGGCGGTTTCGCGCCCGCCGCACAAAATTGCCACGTGCGCCGCGGGCACGGCGCGGCCGGCGCCATCGGACACATTGACCGTTATATGGCCCTGTGCGAACGACGCCGCGCTGAGAGCGAACACCGCCCACAACAGGACCCAAAAAGAGGCTCGCATCACCCGTAAAATTCCCGTTATCACGATGATATCCCACGCCAAACCGTCGTTTATCCCCTTGTCCCGAGAATTTTGCGGGGAACTTTACCCGCACAGGTGGGTACGTGACAATGATGCATGGCCATCGCTTCCCGATTCATCGAAATTCCCGCCGCTTCCGATGCCGGAACACGGATTCCCGTCACGACAATAGAGGGCGACCAGCCCGGCTTCACGCTCGCGCTTGTTGCCGGCAATCACGGTTATGAATATCCGCCCATTCTGGCGCTTCAAAAACTGCTCCGCGAGATCCACCCGGCTACGCTTTTCGGCACGGTGATTATGGTTCATGTCGCGAACATGCCATCGTTTCTGGGGCGGACGGTGTATTTCAGCCCGGTGGACGGGAAGAATCTCAACCGTTGCTATCCCGGCAGGTCCGATGGCACAGTCTCCGAGCGCATCGCCCATGCAATTACTACGGAGGTGATTGAATCCGCGGATTGTGTGCTCGATCTGCACTGCGGCGATGGCAACGAATCGCTGCGTCCGTATGTTTATCAGACCGTAACGGCCGACGCAGATCTCAACCGGTCGATCGAGCGCATCGCGCTCGCGTTTGGCATTGATCACATCGTGATCGACCGCAGCCGCCCAACGGACCCGGCAGGTTCAGTCTATTGCTCGAACACCGCGATCACACGCGGCAAGGCCGCCATCACGGTGGAGAGCGGCTATCTGGGATGTACGGACGAGCGATGCGTCGATGAGATCGCGAATGGCGTGCTCGGCGTGATGCGTGAATTGGGCATGCTGATCGAAGGGCCGCCGCCGCTCGAACGCGCCGTGTATCTCGACCCGGTAGAAGTGATTTCGAGTCCGGCGACGGGAATTCTGTATCCGCAAGTGGAGCGCGGCGAAAGCGTGACCGAAGGCCGGGCGCTTGCGCGGATCACCGATTTCTTCGGGGCCGAGCTTGCAGAAGTGCGCGCGCCATTCGCTGGCGAGGTGCTCTATATCGTCGCTACGCCGCCCATCACGGAAGGCCAGCCGGTGGGCTGCGTGGGGGCGGTGCGTTCATAGGAGCATTGCGTCCTCATGCCCCTGGCGCCGTCTTCTCTTGCGCCGCTTGCGACGGCGTCACGATTTTGACCGCTCCAACCGGCGTCCCCCGCTCACTCTCTACCAGCACTCCCTGAGGGTGATCGGCCGGCCGCGAGCCATGGCGATTTGCAAACACGTGGGTGAACTCCGCTCCCAGAAAGAAGATTTGCGCCGAATAGTAGACCCACACGATGAGCACAACTACCGATGCGGCGGCGCCGTAAGCCGAGGCAAAGGCCGCTTTTCCCAGATAAATTCCCAATCCAAGTTTTCCGAGGCTAAAGAGAATCGAGGTTACGGCGCCGCCCAGCGCCACATCGCGCCACTCGATTCTGGCATTCGGCAGGAACTTGTAGATCGCCGCAAACAACGCGGTAATCACGGCAAACGATAGGATGAAATTCGCCGCGTGCAGCAACGCTTCATTGGCCGGAAGATATTGCGCCGAGAAGGCGCCCAGCGCGGCGATCCAGGCGCTGGCTGCGAGCGAAACCACCAGGAGGAAGCCCACGGCGAGCACGAGCGCAAAGGAAAACAGCCGGTCCTTCACGAAGGTCCAAGCCTTTTTCATTCCGCTCAATTCCGGTAGCCGGACGTCCCATATGAAATTCAAGGCGTCCCGTAACTCCACCATTACTCCGGAAGCTCCGAAAAGCAGCGCAAGGAGACCGAATGCCGTTGCGATCATGCCGTGAACCGCGCTTGGCGGCCTGGAAAGTAACGCCTCCGCCACCCGCGCCGCCTCTGCGCCACCTAACATATTGATTTGGCGAACCACGCCCGCCACGGCGGCATCGCGGCCCATCACCATGCCGGCGATCCACACCGGAGCCAATAAGATTGGCGCCATCGACAACAAGGTGTAGAAGCTGAGTGCCGCGCCCAGCCTGGGCGCGTTGTGCTTACTCCACTCGGCGGCGCTTTCTTCAAGGATGTCGCGCACATCCCGCCATCGGAACTTCTTCAGCGGCTTTCGATACCGCCGCGCTCCTCCAGCCGCGGTAGCGACTTCGGTCCCACCGGGTTCGAGAATGTTTGGCGGATGTTCGGGCATAATAGCAGACGCCGCGCTATCATTGCATGACGGCGACCGCCGTAACTTCCACCACACCACGAGTAACTGGGCCGAATGTAACATCCCTCACGAGGGCGCCGCGATTGCACTCACGCGGATAACATGCAGCCACGGGTCGCGCCTGCTCTGGGCTTATTTTTTATATCTTTTGGTCAGCCGGCCTTGTCGATTGCCGCTGACATTGCGCCTCGCGCCGCATACGAAGGCCAACACCTCGTAAACATCCGTTTCGAGCCGCCCGCACAACCGGTAACTTCCGATGATTTGAATAGCTTACTTAAATGGAAAGCCGGCGATGTGCTAACCCTCAACGATGTCCGCTCCACTATTAAGCGGCTATACGCGACCGGCAGCTATTCCTCGATCGACGTCGAGACGGAACCGGCGGCGGGCGGCGTCGAACTGGTAATCCGCACAAGCGAGCAATGGTTCATTGGACCTGTGGAAGCCCGTGGCAAAGTCAATCTGCCGCCTAGCGAGGGCCAACTGGCCGATGCTTCGCGCCTCGAGTTAGGACAGCCGTTTAGCGACGATGATCTGGATCGCGCTCTGAAAGGCCTGCGCGGATTGCTCGAGCGAAATGGCCTGTACAACGTGGAAGTTACTCCCCAGCTTGAACGCGATCCAGTTCACCAGGAAGTTTCGATCACATTCCAGGTCAATGCGGGAAAACGCGCCCGCCTCACCTCGCCTGAGGTAACAGGGGATACGCGGCTGCCAGTGGATACGATCGCCGGCGCCGCGAAATACAAGGGTTGGTTCCGTTGGAAGCCCGCGACCGACGATGAGGTGCAGAGGGGTGTCCGCAATATTCTGGATCGGTACGCCAAGAAAAACCGGCTGACAGCATCGGTGAAGCTGCAAAAACGCGAATTTATCCCTTCGGAGAATCGCGTGCGCGCCTCAATTGAAGCTAACGGCGGGCCAGTAGTGAAGATCACGGCGCAGGAGGCGAAGATATCGCGCGGAAAACTGAAGCGGTACGTACCGGTTTTCGAGGAGCAGAGCGTCAATAACGATCTACTGGTGAGCGGCGCACGCAATCTGCGCGACTATTTCCAGTTCCAGGGGTATTTTGACGTACAAGTCGATTTTAAGATCGCAACGCCGGATAAAGACCTGGAGGAAATTACATACCTGGTAGGACTTGGAGAACGGCGCCGGGTTACCTCGGTGACGCTGACGGGTAACCATTATTTTCAGAACTCCGATATCCGGGCGCGAATGTATACCGAACCCGCCGGCTTCATACGCCTGCGCCACGGCCGGTATAGCGAAAGTTTCGCCAAGCGCGATGAAGCGGCAATTCTGGCCCTTTATAAGGACAACGGATTTCGCGACGCCAAAGTGAAGGCAGCCACCGTGAACAACTACAAAGGCAAGAAAGGCGACGTGGCGGTGACCTTTACCATTCAGGAAGGAGCGCAATATCTGGTCTCCTCCATGCAGGTAAATGGGCTTGCGCTGCCGAACAAGGATGGGGTTCTGAAACAGCTTGCGTCGGTACCGGGTGAACCATTCAGCGAAACCAACGTCGCGATGGATCGCGACTATATCCTGAGCAAATGCGAATCGGCTGGATATGCCGATGCTACGTTCGCTTTCCGGACCGCTCCCGGGCCTGGCGAGCACGCAATGTCGCTGGAGTACGACATCACGCCGGGGCGTTTGCAGACGGTGCGCGACGTGGTGATCACGGGACTGCGCTCCACGCGTCAGCGCCTCATCGAGCCGACCCTGCGGATGAAGGCGGGCGATCCGCTCTCGTCCAATGCCATGGGTGAAATGCAGCGCGAGTTATATAACCTCGGTGTTTTCGACAAAGTAGATATGGCCGTTCAAAATCCGGATGGCGATCTCACGGATAAGTATGTGCTCTTCCATTTAACGGAGGGCCACAGGTATTACACGGCGATCGGCGTGGGCGCGCAGGTGGCGCGCTTTGGAGGAAGCCAGAGCAGTCTCGATGCGCCGTCCGGAACGACGGGGTTTGCTCCCAATTTCGATTTCGAAGTAAGCCGCCTCAACCTTTGGGGATTGGGCCATAGCGTGAACTTCAAGAGCCGCTATTCCACGCTTGATCGCCGGGTTTCCTTGAACTATTTGGCGCCCCGCTACCGCAACGTGGAAGGCCGAAACATTTCCTTTACGGCGCTCTACGACAACACGCGCGACGTGTTGACTTTTACGGCCGTGAGGTATCAAGGCTCGGTTCAATACTCGCAAAAGCTCTCAAAGCCCACGACGCTCCTAGTGCGTTACACGTGGACCGATTCTAAAGTGGATCAGGCTACGCTCAAGATCAGCCCGCTGCTCATTCCGCTCTATTCGCAACCTTCACGCGTTGCGGAAATTGGTACGAGCATTGTGCAGGACCGGCGCGACGACCCTGCCAATGCCCATCGCGGCATGTATAACAGCTTCGATGCCGATTTCGCCGAGAGCTACCTCGGAGGGCAGAAGAACTTCTTTCGCTTCCTCGGCCGAAACTCTTACTACAAATCGTTCGGAAGCTTCACGCTCGCGAGTAATACCGAATTCGGCGTGATTGCTTCATTCTCGCTACAGCCGGGATTTATTCCCTCGACTTATATTCCGCTGCCAGAACGCTTCTTCGGCGGCGGTCAGACATCGGACCGCGGATTCCCTTACGATCAGGCGGGGCCGCGCGATCCGGAAACCGGCTTCCCTATCGGCGGCAACGCCCTGCTGTTTCACTCCACGGAACTACGCTTTCCTCTGATCGGCGATAACATCGGCGGAGTCCTGTTCCATGACATGGGGAATGTCTATTCGGGATTGAGCAGGCTTTCATTCCGCGTGCATCAGAACGGTCTGGAGGATTTCAATTACATGGTGCACGCCGCCGGTTTCGGCGTCACTTATCGAACGCCGCTGGGGCCCGTGCGGCTCGATCTCGCTTACAGCTTCAATCCGCCGACGTTCAACGGATTGAGCGGCACTTACAAGCAATTACTCTTGAACCAGGCGACGCCGGCCATTCAGAGCGTCAGCCATTTTCAATTCTTTTTTACCATTGGGCAGGCATTCTAAAATGAGCAGTCATAAGCTATCTTGCAAAATTCATATAAGGGCGTGGGCGATTCTCGCGATCCTTGCCGCCATTTGTCCGGCCGCAGTAATCGATCGCGTTGCTGTAGTGGTCGGAAAGACCGTATTTACTCAGAGCGAAGTGGATGACGAAGCGCGGTTGAGCGAATTGGAAGCCGCAAAGCCCCTCGACCTCTCCGCGTCGCAGCGCAAGCAAGCGGCTGAGCGGCTGGTAGATCAGGAGCTTCTGCGCGAAGAGATGACGGCCACCCAATTCCAGGCGCCGGCCAGCGACGCCGATACCCTGCTTCGCAGCTTCCGTCAACGTCACTTTCCTTCGGTGGCGCAATATCATACCGCGCTGACGCGCTACGGAGTGACTGAAGACGCGCTCAAGGCGCGCCTGGTCTGGGAGGTGTCGCTCCTTCGTTTCACCGATCAACGTTTCAAGCCATTCGCCGACCCGGCCGATGCCCAAAGCGCAAATCGCGCGGAGGGGGCCCCCCAAGCTGCGCCGCAGACGGTGGATCAGCAGATGGATGCGTGGCTCACGCAGCAGCGCGCCGACACTCGAATCGTATTTAAACAGGAGGCGTTCCAATGAGCCGCGCGCGCCGCATCGTCCGAATTGTGGCCGCCTCGCTCGCCGGGCTGCTGCTCGTAGTGGTAGTAGCGGGAATCGTCATCGTACAGACGCAATGGTTCCGTAACATGGTGCGCACCCAGATTGTGGGGGCGGTGGAAGAGGCGACGGGAGGAACAGCCGCGGTCGGCGCCTTCACGTTCGATTGGCGCCATTTGCGCGCGCAGATTCGCGATTTCACCATTCACGGTCTGGAAGGGGCAGGCGGCGCGCCTCTCTTTCACGCCAACCTTGTGCAAGTGGATCTCAAGGTGACGTCGCCATTCCACGGCTTCGTCGATATTGCGTATCTCTTGCTCGATACGCCGCAGGCGCGGGTGATCGTCTATCCAGATGGACATACGAACATTCCCGCGCCTAAGGTTCAAGCGAAGAGCAGCGGCAAAACCGGACTCGAGACCATCGTCGATCTCGCAATTGGCCATTTCGACCTGCGCAACGGAAGCCTGTCGTTCGGCGACCAAAAGACCGCGCTAAATGCAAGCGGCGCCAACGTCCGCGCACAGTTGGGATATAACCTACTTGATCCCTCTTACACCGGCGAAATCGATATCAGCCCGTTGCACGTCCACTCGGACGGCAACGCGCCGCTCGATGTGGATATCATGCTGCCGGTGACCGCGCACAAAGACGAGCTCCAGATCGCGAACGCCCAGTTCAGTACGCCGCAATCGCATATAGTTGTCTCCGGCGCAATGAGTCACTTAATCGATCCGCGTACGTCGGCTCATCTCAGTGCGCAGATCTCCCTCGACGAAGCGCGGCGAGTAGCCGGTTTGAACATGCCGCTCGATCTGGCTCACGGCCCCCGCATGCTCATGGCGGATGTGACGGCGTCGATGGATCAGCAGGCTATTCATCTGCAAAGCGCGCGCATTACTTTGGGTAATACGAATCTGGAGGCGTCCGGCAATTTGAAAGAGGCCAATGGCGGCGGCGGAGCGACGTTCAATGCATCTCTCGATCTTGGTGAACTGGGACGCCTCCTCCGAGTGGCCGCGCGTCCCGAAGGAACCGTCAAGCTCGGTGGCACGGCGCACCTCGATGCGCAAAACAATTATTCGGTGGCCGGTAATATCGAGGCGCGTCGCGTAGCTTTCCGCCAGGGCGCGACGCGCATCTCCGACGTCAGCCTCGATTCGAGCGTGGCGGCGGATCCACGCCATATCGCGCTTTCCAACCTGCGGCTGGATGCGTTGGGCGGCCGATTCGTGGGCGCCGCGTCGCTGCAGGACATGGCCGCATTTCAGGTAGAGGGGCGCCTGCAAGGCTTGGATATCGAATCGATGGGCCGCACGTTCTTGCAGCGGAAGCTCGGATACAACGGCATGGTTTCAGGCCCGATCCGGGCGAGCGGGAACGTGAATCGTATGGCCGATCTCACGGCCCGCGTAAACCTCGCGATCAGTCCGGCGCCGCGAAGGGCGGCGGAGATTCCGGTTGCCGGCCGCATCAACGCCGATTACAACGCGCACGCCGATACCGTGACGCTCGGCGCCTCCTACATTGCGCTGCCACACACGCGCGTTGATCTTTCGGGACAGCTTGGACGGAAGATCGATGTGAAGCTGGTTTCGCGCAGCTTCGCTGATTTCCAGCCGCTAGCCGAGATACCGGTCACGCTGGCGGCAGGCGGATCGGCGACCGTGAATGCAACCGTGAGCGGCAATCTGAGCGCGCCACGCATTGCCGGCAACGCAGCGATGAACAATTTCGCCGTGCAAGGCCGGCCCTTCACCCGATTTTCAACGGACATTGCGGCATCGCCCTCGAGCGTCGCGCTGACCAATACGGTGGTGGCGCGCGGGGCTCTCGAGATGCAACTTTCGGCCAGCGCCGGGCTCCACGATTGGATGGCGCTGCCCTCTTCGCCCGTGCATGCCGATGCGACGGTCCGCAATGCGGACGTTAAAGACGTGCTGGCGCTCGCCGGCGAAGCGTCGACGCCGGTCACCGGCGCCTTCACGATGGACGCCCATATCAACGGCACGATGGGAAGCCCCGTGGGTACGCTGGATGCTGCGGCGGCGAACGGATCGATCGATGGCGAGAAGTACGAGAACTTCACCTTGCGCGCGCAGATGACACAGGGCGCCATTACGGTACCCACAATTACGCTGACCGCAGGCGCGTCTCGCATCGATGCCAACGGCGTCTTCCAACACCCTGTCAACGATCTACAGCAAGGAACGATCACCGCGCATGTCGCGGGCAACCAGATTCAGTTCGCGCAGTTCCAATCGTTAATCAGAGATCGGCCCGGCTTGCAGGGAACGGTCACGTTGAACGGAGACGGCTCCGCGACTTTGCGCGCGGGACAGTTCGCGGTTTCATCGTTGAAGGCGAATGTCGCCGCGCGCGGCCTTGCGATGGAAGGAAAACTGCTCGGCGACATAACCGCTACAGCGGATACGGCAGGCACGGCTCTGCGCTACAATGTATCGTCGAATTTTGCAGGCTCAGCCATTCGCGTAGACGGCGAGAGCGACCTGAATGGCGATCACCGCACGTCGGCTAACGCTAGCATTTCGAATCTTCCGATCGACCGCGTGCTGGCTGTCACGGGACAGCGCAACCTCCCTGTGAAGGGAAGCTTGAGCGCCACGGCGCAGGTCTCGGGTACGCTGCAGGACCTACAAGCTACAGCGAACTTCACGATCACGAACGGCGCGGCCTATCAGGAGCCGTTCACCCGCCTGCAGGCCGACGTCAATTACACCAGCCGTGCGTTGAACGTGCCGCGGTTCCATATCGAAGACGGCGCGGCGTTTGTGGATGCGAGTCTCGCTTTCACCCACCCCGCCAACGATTTCGAAGATGGCGACGTACAGCTTCACATGAACAGCAATCAGATTCAACTTGCGCGCCTCAAGGCGCTCCAGCAGTCGCACCCGGGCTTAGCCGGCGCCGTCCAACTCACCGCCGATGCGGTTGCGCGTTTGCACAAGAACGCCGCGCCACAGTTTTCGACGTTGAATGCTAACTTGCGCGCGACTGGCGTCAGCATGAACAAACAGAATTTGGGAGATCTGACGGCAAACGCAACAACGCGGGGAAACGCCATCGATTTCAATCTCACATCCGACCTGGCGCACTCCGATATCAAGGGCTCTGGTTCCGTGGAACTGACAAGCGGGTACCCAATTAATGCGCGCGTGACCTTCGCGAACTTGACTTACCGCGGATTGAGTTCGCTCCTCAGCCCATCGCCACCGCAACCCTTCGACGCATCGGTTGAGGGTTCGTTATCCGTGTCCGGCCCTGCAGGGGACATCGCCGGGCTCAGTGGGACTTTGGAACTTACCAAACTCGAAGCGCATTCGCCCTCTCCGGCCATAGTGGGCGCCAACCCGCGCGTCGCACTCGATTTGAAAAATGCGGGCAACATTACCGCGGCGCTCAATCGGGGCACGGTGACCATTCAGAATTTCCGTCTCACCGGCCGCGATGCAACTCTGTCGGTGAGCGGTACGGCGGCGCTCGCGGGCGCCCAGTCGCTCGGTCTGCAAGTGAACGGGAATGTGAATCTCGAGATGCTGGAAGCCTTCAACCCGGAGATTTATTCGTCGGGCGCGATAACACTTAACGCGGCGATTGCCGGGACAGCGGCGAACCCAGACATTACAGGGCGGCTGCAACTGCAGAAGGCATCCTTTAATATGCTCGAACTACCGAACGGCCTTTCGAACGCGACGGGCACGGTAGCTTTCACGGGCTCGGAAGCTTACATACAAAACATCACCGGTGAGAGCGGTGGTGGCAAGGTGACGCTCTCCGGAACCGTTGGCTATGGCGGCCCTCAAATGCAATTTCACTTGCAGGCGGCGGCCGATGGAGTCCATATTCAGTACCCCGATACGATTACGACGCAGTTGAACGCCAACCTCATCCTTAACGGAACGAGCACGAGCAGTCTGGTGACGGGCCGCGTGAGTATCGTAGATGTGGCCCTGCATTCGGGAGCGGATATCGGCAACGTCTTGACCGCTGCCGCCTCGCCGCCATCGGCGCCGTCGGGAACGGGCGGACCGCTCGCAGGGATGCGCTTCGCTGTTCGTATCGCGACTGCGCCGGACGCGCAATTCCGCACCACGCTCACGCAGAATCTGCAGGCCGACGCTCACCTCACGTTGCTGGGGACACCGGACAATCCGGGGATGCTGGGACGTGTGACCGTCACCGAAGGCGACGTCGTGTTTTTTGGCAGCAAGTACACCATCGACGAAGGAACCATTACTTTTTCTGATGCCTCCAAGATCAACCCCGTTCTGAATATCGACCTGGAAACCACGGTGCAAGGCGTGGATGTAGCGCTTACAGTTTCCGGACCCGTGGATAAGATGAAACTCTCTTATCGTTCGGATCCCCCATTGCAATTCCAGCAAATTGTCTCGCTGTTGGCGTCGGGCACGACGCCCACCACTGACCCGGTTCTAGCCGCACACGCACCAGTAGCGCCGCAGCAGAATCTGGAACAGTCGGGTGCGTCAACGTTGCTTGGACAGGCGGTGGCGAACCCGGTTTCAGGAAGGCTACAGCGGCTGTTCGGAGTCAGCAAGCTGAGCATCGATCCTCAGATCGTGGGAACCACCAACACGGCGCAGGCGACTTTAACGCTGCAGCAGCAGATTACCCGCGATATTACCTTCACCTACATAGAAGATGTGACTCAGAGCAATCCCCAAGTCATAAGGGCAGAATGGGCGATCAGTCCGCGGTATTCGGCTGTTGCGCAGCGGGATGTAAATGGCGAGGTGACGGTGGATTTGTTTTATAAGCGGAGGTTCCACTAAGCAGGATTTCCAGGGCGAAGTCCTGCCTGTTTTCGCGTTACATTCGAATTCATGGCCATTCAAGTCGGCGATATCGTCGGCGATTACGAAGTGACGGGCGTTTTGGGTCGCGGAGGCATGGGAAAGGTCTTCCGCGTGCGCAGTCGGCTGACCGAACGCGAGGAGGCAATGAAAGTGGTCCTCGCGGACCTGGACGAAAATCCCGCATTCGCCGAGCGATTCATGCGCGAAATCAAGGTCCACGCCAGCTTGCAGCATCCGAATATTGCCGCGCTCTATACCGCGCAACGGATCGGCGAGCGCCTCGTTATGATCCTCGAATTGGTGGAGGGCGTAAGCCTGGAAGAGATGCTGCGGCGGGGCGCGATGGAAGCTGGCGAGGCGGCGGGCTGTATCGCGCAGGTGCTCGGCGCGTTGGCGTACGCGCATGAGCGCGGCGTAGTGCATCGCGATATCAAGCCTGCCAACATCCTGATCGGCGCGGGTGGAGTGGTGAAGCTTACTGATTTCGGGATCGCGCGCTCTACCTCCGAAGCTCGCCTGACGGGAACCGGGCTCGCTGTGGGAACGCTGGCCTACATGTCGCCGGAGCAGATCGCGGCGGGAGAGGTGGACGCCCGTTCGGATCTTTACTCGCTCGGGCTCACATTCTATGAAATGGTCACCGGCCGGCGCGCGGTTCAAGGGGCCACGGAGCACGCGCTCATGAACGCGCAACTGAGCCATATGCCGCCCGCGCCGGCGGTCGTGAATCCTCGGATACCGCGCGCTATGTCCGTCACCATCATGCGCGTGTTGGCGAAGGATCCTGCGCAGCGCTTCCAATCGGCGCGCGATTTTCAATCGGCGCTGCGGTTTTCGGACGAAACGGTGACTCTGGCGCCGGCGCCAGCCTCACCGCCCGTAACAACCGCCATCCATTCGCCCGAAATCGCCGATCTGGAAACGCGGCTCTCGCGTGCGATTGGACCGATCGCCAAACGTCTGGTGGCGGATGCCGCCCGGCGCTACGGGACAATCGAGGAAATCCGGCAGGCACTTGCAGCGCAAATCGAGGACCCGAAGGAGCGCGAAGCTTTTTCTAAAACAAGTCCGGGTGTAGACGCCACAACCTCTTCCCGAACCAGCAACGCAACTGCGCGGCCTCCCGCCGCCTCGACGGCATACTTCGATCCCGCCTTGCTGGAGCGGTTAGCGAACGCGCTCGCGACCTATATCGGACCCATCGCGAAGGTGGTGGTGGCTCGCGCGGCCCGCGGCGCTCGCACCCTGGAGGAGTTGCGGGACGCGGCGGCGACGGAGATCGATAGTAACGCCGACCGTCAGCGGTTTCTCGTGGCGGCGCGGTCGATTTCGTAGCGTTGTGAGGCGCGATCAGGAACCGAGCATCTTCAGCGCGCGTTCCAGGCTGCGGCGCATCCGGTTGAACGATCCGGCCAAGACCGCGATTTCGTCCTTGCCCTGCGCCGGGAGTTCCGGCATATCCATCTGGCCCGTGCTGATTTGGTCGGCCATCATAGAGAGCTTACGCAGCGGGCGGACGACGGTAAACAGAAGCGCCAGGTCCAGAAGGAGGAGGCTCGCCAGAAAGACCGCCACGAGATAGATGATCAGCGATTGGAAAGCATGGTCAGCCATCTTTAGCGGCACCGCCATCGGCACCGAGACAATCTGCGCGCCGATGATTTCATTAGGCTGCCAGCCGAAGCCGTTGTTCGGGCCGTAGCGCCGGATCATAGCGGCGGGCGCGGCGCGCGGCGTACTATGGCATTCGAGGCAGGGCGGGTTGGCCGCGATGGGTCTCGCCAGATAGAGTGAGCGGCCGGTGGGCGTGTCGCGCTCACCAAATAGTTCCTTCGATTGGCCGTGGTTGCGAAAGTTGTTGATGATATCGGCTTCCCAATCGACCGCGCGGTCGCGGGGATTGGTGGGGTTAAGCGCGGCCTCTTTGTAGGCGTAATCCGAATACGCCGCGCGCAAGTAACCGAAATCTTCGGTGGCGGCGAACGCAGGGACGGTCTGCGGTAGGAAAGAACGCTGGTGCTCCTGCTGCGTTACCAGCAGGGGTTTGACTTGATTGGTGGTGTAATCGCGCGCCGCGCGCATCGCCTCCATCATCAAGCGGGCTTGAGTGAGTACTTCGTCGCGCGCGGAGTTCTTAAGAAAATTTTGGGATAATACCGCGGCAATTGCGAGGCCCGCGCCGAGAACAAGACCCAGGATGAGATTAAATTTTGCGAGAAGTTTCATTTGATCCGTTCGATCAAGATAAAAGCTATTATCGTACGGCATCGTACAGCGCATAGCCGCAGCCTCCAGACCCGAATTGGCCGACCATCGGCCCGCGGCTCTGAACGTCAACTGGGATTGGCTCGCCGTCATGTTCCGGGATCTGCTGCGGTAAACTGATGTCACGGAAAAACCGGAGGTATCCGAATGAATGAAAAACTCGGAAGGCGCGATTTCCTGGGTGCGGTCGGCGCGCTCGCGCCACTAGCCCAAAGCGTGTTGAACGGCGCAAAGCGCGGACGCCGCAAGCGGGACCACCCCGTACAAGAAGGTTGTGCTCCAACCTTTCGATTACTCCGGCGTCACCCTGCGTCCGGGCATGTGGCAGCGCCAGGCATCGGCGGGTCGGGATTTCTACCTCGGGCTTTCGAATGACGATATTCTCCACGGATATCGCGTTGCCGCCGGCGCGGCCAATGCGCCGGGACGCGCGCTGGGCGGTTGGTGCAGCCCGAATTCCAACACGGTGTTCGGCCAGTGGCTGCAATCCATGGCGCGGATGCAGCGCGCGTATGGCGATAAAGACCTGTTGGACAAAGCCAACATACTGGTGAGTGAATATGCCAAGTGCTGGCCCGGCATGTCGAGCGGCGCAGCGCGCGGCAGCGGACGCGGGGCCATCGAGCGGCGCGACGGGCGGGCTGAGCCACTATCCCTACGAGAAGCTGGTTGGGCGGGCTGGTCGATATGCATCACTATGGCGGCCATCCGGAAGCCCTGGCGCTGTGCGGCAAGATCACCGAAGCCGCCGCCGCAAACTTCAACCGCGACCGCATCCCTGCGAATCGCCAGCCATGGGAATTGCACTCTGGCCGTCCTGGCGAATGGTACACGCTGGCCGAAAACTTATACCGCGCCTACCAACTTACCGGTAACTCGATGTACAAGGAGTTCGGCGACGTGTGGCTTTATCCCGGCGTATTGGGATAAGTTCGCGGAGACTGCGGATCCCAAGGATGCGCAGGGCGTCCATGCTTACAGCCATTGCAATACGTTCTCGAGCGCGGCGCTGGCATATGACGTGACGGGCGACGCCAGATATCTGCGCATCATGAAGAATTTCTACGATTGGATGCAGCGCCGCCAGACTTACGCAACCGGTGGTTACGGCCCGGACGAGCGATTTGTCTATTCCGACGGCGCGCTGGGCGATTCGCTCGAGATTTATTCGGCCAGCTTCGAGTGCCCCTGCGATTCCTGGGCTGCGTTCAAGCTCTCGAAATATCTGATGCTGTACACCGGCGAGGCGCGCTACGGCGATTGGATCGAGCGGTTGCTATACAACGGCATTGGCGCGGCGCTGCCAATCAAGGATCGCGGCGTGCACATGTATTACATGGACTATCATCTCGGGTCAGATCTCAAGTATTATTCGCGCAACGCGTTCACGTGCTGCTCGGGCACTTATTTCCAGAACATTACCGAATATTCGAACCTTATTTACTTCCGGGATGCTAACTCGCTGTTCGTCAATTTATATGTGCCATCGGAAGTGGAATGGAAAGGGCCGGCGGGCACGGTCAAGGTGACGCAGACGACAGAGTATCCGGAAGCTGGCGGCAGCACGCTCAAGCTGGCGATGGACAGGCCCGCAACGTTCACGTTGAAACTGCGCGTGCCTGGCTGGTCGAACGGCATGACCGTGCAGGTTAACGGGCAGCCGCAGACGGCGGAAATCAAGCCGGGCCAGTGGGCCGCGGTGACCCGCGAATGGCAGCCAGGCGACGGAGTCGAGGTCAAGATCCCGCTGCGCTTCCGGCGCGCGCCCATCGATGAACAGCATCCGAATCGCATCGCGATCATGCGCGGACCGGTGGTTTATGGCCAGGAAGATCCGCATAAGTGGCTGTCGGATATCCCGCGGACGGACGATGAACTCGACAAGCTCATGAAGCCGCTAGCGAACAGCCGGGCCATCTTCCAGATCGACAACGAGCCAGTTGTGCAGCAGCGCAACGCTTTCAAGCCGTTCTACAGTTTCAACGAGCTGGAGCGCTATCGGATGTATTTCGATTCCGCGAGCCGCCGCGTTCTGTGGTAGGAAGTTACTTATCAGTCTTTTGGGGTGCGAGCGAACTAACATTTGGGAACTTCGACGTATTCGGGCTGACTCGTCCTTAGGCATCGCAAAGCCTGGTTTTATACTTCTTTAGGAAGTGTTCGCGAGGCTCCTCCGGCAGGCGGAGCGCCAGTTTGCCATCCTTGCTGGTAACAAAATATGTGACCGTTCAGAGACGTGTACGGGACGGTTGCGCCAGCTTTTCGAACAGCGCGAGTTTTTCCGGATGGGCATGGGCAGGCTTCGGCATGACATGAGTGTACTTCGTACGTCTGAATGGAAGATGACTACTCGACGGGTATTCCTCGCCGCTTGCCTGGCAGGTTGCACGCGCGGCCAATCTTCGGTCCGGCTCCGTGCGCGGCCGGGCAAGACTGCTGCCGGTGGTTACAAGACTGGCGTCAATCCGATGAACTTGCGAGCGGAGCGCGACACGCTTTTCTATATTCCGGCAGGGGCGCCCGATCCTGCGCCGTTTGTCCTCTATCTGCACGGCGCCACCGGCGGCGAGCAACAGGGCATCCGCCGTTTGCGCGCGCTTGCGGACGAATTCGGGTTCCTGCTGCTTTCGCCGGCTTCGCAGGATGTCACTTGGGACGCGATCCGCTCTGGGTACGGCGGCGATACGCGTCTGATCGACCAGGCTTTGTCCAAGGCATTTGCGGACCGCCGGGTGGACGCGCGCAGGATCGCGGTTTGCGGATTCTCGGACGGCGCATCCTACGCACTGGGGCTCGGCATGTCGAATGGCGATCTGTTCCACGCGGTGATGGCGTTTTCCCCGGGGTTCATTCCGTCCGGCAGCGGACAAATCGGCTCGCCGCGCATTTTTATTTCTCACGGTACGAAGGACGAGATCCTGCCGTTCGAGGGTTCCCGCCAGCGACTGGTTCCGCAGCTCGAACAGGCGGGCTACAGCGTGAAGTTCCAGGAGTTCGATGGTCCACACGGCCTGCCGCCGGAGATCGCGCGCCAGGCCATCGAATGGTTTCTGAAATAGGCGTACGGCCGATCCTGCAAGAAAACCCAAGTCAAGCCAGAGGCTAAAATAAAGCCTCATGCGACGCTATCTCGCCGTCGCGCTGGTGGCCTTGGCCGGATGCACTCAGGCGCCCCCACCGGCCGCCGACCCGGAACTCTCCGCCGAAATTCAACGCATCCGCGCCATCGATAACCACGCGCATCCCGTCCGCTTCACGGCGCCAAACGAACCGCCGGACCGTTTCTTCGACGCCCTGCCGGTGGATAATCTGGAGCCGCAGTCCGACCCCGTCAATCTGCGTCCCAATGCGCCTGCCATGGCCGAAGCCTGGCGGGCACTCTATGGCCTGGATCACTTCGATCAGGCGCGCAAACAATCGCTCATGCAGACAGAAAGGCGCCGCGTGGCCCGCATGGGCGCTCGATCAAATGGGAACCGAGATCATGCTCGCCAATCGCGTGGAGATGGGGCCCGGCGTGAGTTTCCCCGCATCCCGATTCCGGTGGGTTCCGTACGCCGATGCGCTCATCTTTCCGCTGGATAATTCCGGGCTCGGCATCAATTCCGACCGCAAATCGTTTTTCGCGCTCGAAGACAAGCTGCGCGCCCGTTACCTGCAAGATGCGGGGCTCGCCGCGATCCCTGCGACGTTGGACCAATACCTGGCGCGCGTCGTCACGCCCACGCTCGAGAAGCAGCGCGCGGGCGGCGCCGTCGCCGAAAAATTCGAGGCCGCTTACCTGCGGTCGCTGGCCTTCGATAAAGCCGACCGCGCGGTTGCGGCGAAGATCTACCTTGCCCGTGGGCCGCTCGATCAAGCGGCATATAAGCCGCTGCAGGATTTTCTCTTCCGCTATATCGCGATGGAGTGCGGACGTCTCGGGATGGCCGTACACATCCACAGCAACGCGGGCGGAGGCGGATACTTCGACGTGAGCGGCGGCAATCCGATGAACCTCGAACCCACGCTCAACGATCCCGAACTGCGCAAGACCAGATTCGTCATGCTGCACGGCGGATGGCCTTTCACGCGCGAAATCACGGCGCTGCTCACCAAGCCGAACGCGTATCTCGATTTCTCGGCGCAGGATCTGGATCTGCCTCCTGCGGCGCTCGCGCACACGATTCGCGAGTGGCTGGAGTACGTGCCGGAAAAGGTGCTCTTCGCCACCGACGCATATCCGTACATTCCTGAAATGGGGTGGGAGGAATCGGGCTGGATCGCCGCGCGCACCGGGCGCCAGGCGCTGGCCATCGCTCTCACCGGCATGATGCGCGATGGCGAAATCACGCGCGCTCGCGCTTCGGAACTGGCGCGCATGGTGCTGCGCGACAACGCGCGCTCTCTTTACGGAATTCAATGAATCCATTTCGACGCAATTCTCTTCGATTTTGACGGCGTGCTGATCGATAGCGAGCCGCTGCACTGCGCCTGCTGGGCGGAGGTATTGAAGCCTCTCGGCGTAAATCTGGAATGGGACTTCTATAGCCGGCACTGCATCGGCATCGACGATCGCGAGATGTTGCGCATGATGGCGACGCAGTCCGATCCGCCGCGCGATTGGGACCAATTATGGGCGCAGTATCCAGCCAAGCGGGATTTGTTCCGCGAGCGCACGCTGAAAGCTCCGCCGTTCGATGCTGCGCTTGGCGGTCTGCTCGAAGAGTTACGCGGGAATTACAAGATGGCGGTGGTGACATCGAGCGGACGTGCCGAGATCGAACCGCTGCTTGCAAGCCGGTGGTCTGCGCGATTATTTCGACGACCATGGTCTGCGATAGGGAAGCAGGCGGCCTCAAGCCGTTGCCCGACCCTTATCTAAGGGCCGCGTACAATTTAGGCGCCAAGGCGCCACTGGTAGTCGAGGATTCCGCGGCCGGCATCGCGGCCGGACGCGCGGCCGGGTTCGAGGTGCTCGCCATAAAAAGTCCGGCCGAAGTGCCGCAGGCCGTTCGCCAACGGCTGAAGCGCGGGGTTTAAGCTCCGTCGCTTATAAACTATTGATCCCGTTAGGCCTAAGTAAGGCAAATTATCCAAACGTACATAAAACACATCGTGGCAGTGGTGTAACCTCCGCCGCAGGCTCATCGCCTAAAATTGTGGAGCCAACGAAGGTACGCGGCGGATGCGACTCCGCACGCGGTTGGCCATGTTGCCTAATTTCTTCAGAAAGACGCCCAAAATGAAAAAACTATTCACCGTTGGAATACTCGCTTTGTGCAGCTTGACCATTGCCATCGCTAAGAACTACGAATTGACCCTTTCTTCCACCACCAAAGTAGGGAGCCTCGAACTGAAACCCGGCCAGTACACATTGAAAGTGCAGGGCGATAAAGCCATCTTCACTTTCGTCGATACCGCCAAGCAGTTCACCACGAATGTGAAGGTGGAAGCCACCGATCAGAAGTTCGAAACCACCCGCGTGGATGCCAGCAAGACCGGCAACGTGGATGTGGTGAAGGATATCGAACTCGGCGGTTCCAAGACCCGTCTTCAATTCGGCGAATAATCGCCGGAATTCCTTCAACCGATACCGCAGCAGCTTACCAAGCGCGGAGCCATTTCCAGATGGCTCCGCGCTTTTCTGTTTACTTAATCGGAATCACCGCCGTAGGCGCCGAGACGCCGCCGATGGAGAGAGCCACCGTCTGGTTGCCCGCTGCCACCGAAGGCACCGTCACATTGATCTGATACAGCCCCGGATTTCCTGGGTTCAAGCCGCTATACGAAACCGTTGCGTTTTGTCCGCCGATCGTCACCGTCGGTTGCGTCTTGGTGGTCGCGAGGGACGCCGCCGAAGTCGACGCCGGGTCGCCCGATGCTGGCTGATTGTTCACCGGGCCGAGGCCGTTGGCGTATAATTCCACGACATCGCCTGCATGCGCGGGATTGCTGGCGGTGATGATCGTGCCGGTGGTCGCATCCACGGCGGCCACGATTCCATTGGCCTGGAAAATGGTTGGCGCGTATTGGGCAAGGGGCAGCGTGACCACATTGCTATTGGCCACACCATGCGACATTCACCTTCACTTGCACCGATGAAGCGCCTTGCAGTTCCCATGGCACCTGCAGATTGATTTGCCCAAGGCTGGAGTCCACGAACACGAGGTGGCCTGGCGAGCCGTTATAATCGGCCGGCGTGCCGTCATAGGCCCCCGGCACATCGAAGCTCACGCTGACGCCGTCGAGGTTATCGGGAAGGGCACATAGGTCGCGCCTCGCCGAATTGCGTCAGTCCTTGGATATAGTCCGGGTTCGCCAGGTTCGTTCCGTAAATGGAAATGTAAGAGCCCGGAGCGACAGTTGTAGCTCCCACGGCCGCATCGGAAATGCCCGTAATATTCGGTTGGCCGATCACCGCCGTACAATAGCCGAATTCGAAGTCGAACCCGGAATTGGTCGCATCGACCACAGGAGTGACGCCCACACGTTGTTCCGGTGGTGACTTCTGCGTATGCTACGCCATTGCTATCGGTGTTGCAGCTTACCTGCGATCCCGAACTGGCAGGATTGCAGGCGGCATACCGGTAACGCTGCTTAGAGTAATATTATTGCGAGGCGAGATCGCAAACTTGACCGGGAACCCGACGATGGGCGCGCCATTCGCATCGACGAGCTTGATCTGGAGGCGTTGATCCGGGCCAAGGTCCGTGCCCGGAAGGCCAGTGAAACAGGCATAATCGAACGGATTGTAGATTGACCCATTGAGATATGCCAAACATATCGTAAACTACGTTGCTGCTCACGATGAACAGATATGGGATGTGCAGCGAAACGCCCGTGCCCTGAACGGTAATGTTGCCGGAATATTGACCGGCGGTAGGAATGGCGCCGGAGAGCGAAACGTTGAAAGTCGCGGTTGCGCCGGCGGCCACCGTCAGACTCTTTTGATCGACATTCACGCTAATGCCGGTGACGGCGGTTCCCGCGAGCGCCTGTGGCGCTCCCGCGGCAATGGTCAGGCTTACGGACGAGGAACCGCCGTTGGTAATCGTTACCGGCGTAGCGGCAGGAAGCGATCCGGAAAGCGCCCCGAAGGAAATGGATATCGGATTAGCGGTCACCGTGGCATTCACGGCCGCATTGGCATCGAGGCGGCCGGCGCCGAATGACGTTGACATTGCGCGTATATCCTTGATCGTCGACATTAGTATCCTGCGAAGAATTATTAATCAACGCCGACCGAATTTGCGCTGCGGTGAAATTGGGGTGCGCCTGTTTCACGAGAGCGGCTGCGCCTGCTACAGATTGGCGCGGCGAAGCTTGTTCCATCGGCCGCGGCGTAGCGGTTGACGCTATACAATTCGCCTCCGGGATCGTATGACTGCGTGGCGAAATACATGCCGCCGTTATTGAGTGCCGAGATATTTCCATCGAATCCGCCGGTGGCCACGATATCGGGCTTCAGATGACATTCCCCGGATCGGGCCCGCTGGAACTATAACTTGCCAGTTGGTTTGCGGCCAGCGGCCGGCGAATACTCCCAGAAGTTGCTGTAATCGGTCAGGTTTTGTTCGGTTCCGTTGGATCGATGATAATCGCCGCGCCCGGATGCGCGTCGATGTAGCTCTTCAAATTGGTTCCGTCGCTCAGCGAAATCATGACTACGCCGCCGGCGTATGTATGGATTGCCATTGTCGTCCAAAACCGTTGGCGGAAAGGCGGCGGAGCTATCGGCCATGTAGAACACGATGCCGATTGCGCCCGCATTGGCGGCGTTGGTGGCCTTGCGTATTAAAGGTGCATGCAGGCGCGCTCGACGGGGTGCGTTGGATCAAGCATAGGCGTTCTACAGTGAAAAGGCAGGCAGGGCCGAGCAGGCGTAGCCGTCATTTCCGAGCTTTTGGACGTCGATCAGCGGCGCCGAGGAGGCTCCGAACGCTTCATAGTAATAGTTCGCGTCCGAGCCCTGCGCGGAAATGCTCTGGAGGTTCGCCGGCGCTCCGGGCACGCTCACGGACGGGTTGAAAGATGTGCGAGTTGATCGTGGCGCCGGCCGCGATCACGCTAGGAGCGATCGAAGGCGACGAAATCACATTGAACGTGGGTGAAGGAAACTGCTGTCCATTGCCGCCATCGTTGCCGGCCGAGGCTGCGATAACCATTCCGCCCTCCGCGGCCTTCTCGAACGCGGATGCCAGGAAATCCTGTGACGCGGGTGTAGTGGCGATCACTCCGAGCGAGCAACTCACGACATCCATGCCGTCGTTGAATGCATCTTCAACTGCCTGCGCAATTGCGTCTTCAAATGCAACCAGAGTGCGCCTTCGAACCCGAGTTCCCAGCACCTTGTAGTTACCCACGAAACGCCTTAGGGCGCCATGCCATTGAATGCGACCGCGCCGGCGCTGTTGGCGCTGCCGGCAGCGACCGATGCGGTTGCCGTGCCGTGGCCAACGCGGTCGCGCGGGGAATAATCATCGGGGATCGAGTCCGCAGCCGGGTTCGATGGGTTTGATGGCGCGGATTGCTGACGAATGTAACTCCTGGCGACGATGACCTTGTTATTGGTGTAGGTGCAATCTTCCGGATGGCCGTTGGTGCACTTGGGGAAACCGGCCGGCGCTTTCAGCGTGGAATCCTGAAACGCCGGATGCGTCTGATCGATGCCCGAATCGATGATGCCTATCTTGATACCCGCGCCCGCGCTCGAGACGCCGCCCAGCGTAGTCCAGGCGGCTGGCGCATTCATGAGTTGCGTTGCCTTGTTGATCGTCGGACGCAGTTTGCGCATCGGGATCACGTCGACGACCCCGGGGAGGGAGCGCAGTTCCGCTTCGCGATCCGGGGTGGACACGACGAAGACAGCGTTGGCCAATGTGGAGACCGACCCGGTCACGTTGAAATTCCGCGTAGCGAGTTCGGATTTGAGCGCCGCCTGCCGCGATTGGATTTGCGCGCGGTAGGAATCGGCCTGAAGCGAGCGCGCCGCTTCGCGCGTGGTGAAGTTGGCCGTCACGGGCGCATCTTGTAAAACCAGCGCATAATGCTGGCGAATTTGGGAACTAATCGGTAAGACAATGCAAAGGAAAGCGAAGAGAAAATAGGAGGGCGCTCGTAGGGTCATACAACGCATGCCTTTCTGACGGACCTAGGGTACATTCGGTTTCTATGAAGCGGCGGACGCGGAGACGGCGCCTTTTCAATAGGGTATCTCAACGGAAGCGCACTTTTACGTCGGGCCGGTTATCCAGGTGGGTCGTTTCGATAAAACGCACGCGCGCGGGCGTCGAGTTCATGACAATCGATTGCGTGTGAGCGCCATCGCCGGTGAATCGCACGCCGCGCAGCAGGTTGCCATCGGTGACACCGCTGGCCGCGAATACAAGCGTCTTTCCGGGCGCGAGTTCCGGCGTGCTGTAAATGCGCTTTACGTCTCGGATGCCCATCGATTGCATCCGCTCCTTTTGCGCGTCATCCTTCACCACCAGGCGCCCGAGAATCTCGCCATTGAGGCAGCGTAGAGCGGCCGCGGTGAGTACGCCTTCGGGCGCGCCGCCCGAGCCCATCACAGCGTGTACGCCGGTTCCCGCCACGGCAGCCGCGATGCCGGCGGAAAGGTCGCCGTCGGAAATCAGGCGAATGCGCGCGCCTGCCTCGCGGATATCGCCGATCAGCTTTTCGTGGCGCGGGCGGTCGAGAACAACTACGACCAGATCGTCCACGCCTCTCTGCAGGCGGCGGGCAATAGCTTTCAGGTTTTGCTTGACGGACGCATCGAGATCGACGGCGCCTTTCGCCGCGGGACCGACCACGATCTTTTCCATGTAGCAATCCGGGGCGTGCAACAATCCGCCGCGCTCCGAGGCAGCGAGCACGGTGATGGCGCCGGCGCCGCCGGTTGAGCATAGGTTGGTGCCCTCGAGAGGATCGACGGCAATATCCACGGTGAGCGCGGCGCCATTTTGCGGTGCGCCAGAGCCGACCTTCTCACCGATGTAGAGCATGGGCGCTTTATCGCGCTCACCCTCGCCGATGACGATGCAGCCATCGATAGCGAGCGTATCGAGCGAGCGGCGCATGGATTCCACCGCGGCATGGTCCGACGCGTTGGGGTCTCCCATGCCCATGGTGCGGGCCGAAGCGATGGCCGCATCTTCCACCACCCGTAACACTTCGAGAGAGAGGTCGAACATGTGGTAGCTTTCTCCTCATGGACGATAGCACACGATCAAGCGCCGGCCCACACACGATTCTCGTCTTGGCCGATCCTAATGAGCCACAGTTAGCCATGCTCGACGCTCTACCGAAAGAGACGAACCTGGCGGTGGGTAATTCGACCGCTGCCTTTGAGCGCGCCGCGGCCGATGCGGACGTAATCTTCAACTGGTCGAAGGGACGCGATCTATTGCGCGCCGTTTTCGACATGACGCCGCAGGTGCGCTGGGTGCATTCGCGCGCGGCAGGCCTCGACAGCCTCTTATTCCCGGAACTGGTGGAAAGCCCCGTGCCATTGACTAATGGAAGCGGCGTGTTCAGTGCCTCCTTGGGTGAGTTCGCATTGGCGGCGATTCTCTATTTCGCGAAGGACTTCCGCCGCATGATCCGCAACCAGGTGGCCGGGCGATGGGAGCAGTTCGATGTGCATGAGATCGCCGGACAGACGGTGGGGATTGTGGGCTATGGCGACATCGGACGCGCGGTCGCTCAGCGCGTACATGCGATGGGCATGCATGTACTAGCCCTAAAACGGCATGGCGGCGCGGATCCGCTGGTGGATCGCCTCTATTCTCCGGCCGAGCGATGCGAGATGATCGCATTGTGCGATTACGTGGTGGTTGCCGCGCCGTTGACGGCGGAGACGCGCGGCATGATAGGTGAAGCAGAATTCGCGGCTATGAAGCCGGATGGCGTGATGATCAACGTGGGGCGAGGTCCGGTGATCGACGAGCCGGCGATGCTAAAGGCGCTCACGGAGGGCCGCATCAAGGGCGCCGGTTTGGATGTGTTTACGCACGAGCCGCTGCCGGATGGGCATCCGTTCTACAAGATGGAGAACGTTCTGCTTTCGCCACATTGCGCAGACCATACGATGGATTGGCTGGAGCAGGCGATGCGGTTCTTCATCGAGAACTTCGAACGGTACACGAAGGGCGAGCCGCTGCGGAACGTAGTGGACAAGAGGTTGGGATATTAGAACGGTCCGGCCGAACGGCCCTGGACCGCGGCAACTAGATCGGGAAAGAGTGATGTTGCTGGACTGGTTCAAGCAGCCGTTGTGACGACAGAGAACCGAGGTCATCGCGCCCACGTAATTCCATGGCCAAGCAGGAAAATGAACAGGAGACTGGCGACGGCTGCTGTGGCAACCCAAGCGACGCTGCGCGGTATTGATTCAACTCGTCCTTCTTTGGCGGTTCTCCACCTCCCGATCATGCCAGGCAGGCTCAGCAGGCCCGCATTTGCGCCCAAGGTAGATGGCAGCGCGGACGCTATGACATAGAACAATCCGAGGGGATTGAGTAGACCCCCGAGGCCAGCCAGGATCCCGTCAGTGAAGTATGGCGTCCAGCACAGTGTACGAACCCTGCGGGAACCCTTGCCATAGCTTTGAAATGGCTTCATCTCAGCCGCTACCACCAACATAGATGCATAGTATGAAGCCACGCCGAGCACAACGAGACCGGCCCGCCACATCCAGTGCGGTTGCAAGTCCCGAATCACCTCCGCCCAATCGCCAAAGTTGAGAGCGCCGGAAAACAGGAAGTAGCCGGCGCCCGTAAAGAGGTTCCCCGCCATCGCGAGCACGAGGAAGTAGCGGGTGGCTGGTCTGTAGCGCCGCGGCTTGAGCAGGACCAGCCAGAAGATCGCTCCAAACAGAAGATTAATCAGCGTGCCATTCGCCGAGATCCATCGTGTCGCAATATCGCTCTGCAGGGCGACGGTGCTCATGGTCACGCGATGAGCTCCGCTCAACCACGCAGTCACGCCGTGGCCCAGGCCTTCGTGTAGAACATTCTGAAGAATACAAGCAAGCGCCGAGATGGCAATCACGGTGAGCCTGTCATCTATTGCTGTGGCGGACCCGTCGTCTTTTTCTGGCATTGCCAGACTGAGTTTACCCTACGCGATCCGCCTGACCGTATTTGCAGGCGTCCTTGGCCGAAACGGCGCATCCGCACGGTTCTTGCCGGCCTGTAATTGCATCGCCCGCAACGACTATATTTAAGGCGAAGGTCGGGATGAAAGCAGGCCGCCAGCGGTATGGCCGAGTTGCAAGAAATCGTCAACGTCTATGCCGCCATGGTGCGTCGCATCGCGACTGTTTATGAACGCGACGCCAGCAAAGTCGAGGACCTGACGCAGGATGTTTGGGTTGCCGTATGGCAGGCTCTGCCGCTCTTGAAAGCCAGGCTACCCTAAAAGGCTACATCGCGTGCCTCGCGCAGAATATTTGCGTCACCCATGTCCGGTGCGCGCTTGTACGGCCAGCCCAGCCACCGAGCGACACTATCCCCGATCCGGCCAAGCCGCTTGACGATGCAATGGCCCACGCCGTTCGGCTGAACCGCCTTGTCGAGGCTGTGCGAGAACTGCCTGACAATCTCAAAGTAGTGGCGACTCTCTATCTTGAAGAAATGCCCGTAAAGGAAATTGCTATTGCGCTCGGAATAAGCGAAGGCAATGTCTCTGTGCGGCTACACCGCGCCAAATCCGCTATAAAACTCAGTTTCGGAGATTCGTTATGACGTCTCTACCCCCACAGGATCCGCTCATCGGGCTTTGGCGGACCACGCCAAAGCCGGACACAGGCCACCTTCTGCAGGAAGTGCAGCGCATGAACAACCTGCACCGGCGTCTCAACCGAACCGTGCTGGCCATATTGTCAGGCATCGGCATATTGCTTATTTTTGAGGAGGCGACAGGTCGCATCGCGTCGCATGGCATCCTTAGCGGGGTATGGATTCTGGGACTGGTGATCGGCCTGGCCTTCCACCGGCGCGCTCGATGTAGCCGTTTTGATGCGGTTACTTTGGACACGGTCAGTCTATTGAAATCGATGATTGCGCGGGCCAAGAGGGATCTGTTTGTCGCGCGATGCCTTTACGCGGGCGTGCCATGCGGCGCCGTGGCCGGCTACAGCGCGATGACGCTTGCGGGTGTCGACGCATCGTCTCCGGCCGGTATCAGTCCGCATCTGCGCGCGATTCGGACGGGCGCCGGTATCGCAGCTTTGATCGTCATGATGGCGGCCGGGGCTATTCTGGCGCGTTCACGGCGCGTCCAGGTTCAGGAACTTAGCGACAAGCTGAGATCGATCACAGAAGACTTGTAAGATTCGCTCGCATCGTGCGACTGGAGTACTGACGCCTGACTCCAAGGGCAGGCGATCCCAACTCATCCGGAGAAAATATGCTCAAACGATTCAATGCGAACATCATTACTGCTCTCTGCACAGGCGGCGCGCTCATTGCGTTTGCCTTCTTCCAATCCTATATCACCGTTCCGGCTACCGTGTTCTATGTCGCCGCAGCGGCCATTTGCTTATTGCCTGTGGCCGTCGCGCCAGCATGCCGGAAAGCCTCTCGAACCGACGCGTCGAACGCGCGGTGATGTGGGTTTGGCGTGGCCCGCGTTTACCGATTCCTGGCGCCGAGTGCCTTTTCGTCAAGGATTCGGAATGCGACGTTTCGTTCGCCTCGTTTCTCCGCACGTAGAGTAGAAGTAAACTAAAAACCACGTTGACTAAATCACACGCCTGAAGCGAGGGCGTTATTAATTTCTGCATGCAAACAGCATTGTACGGGCGGATGGTCTTTGGCGCCTCGGCGGTTCTGTTCGGCATCATCGCATTGATGTGGCACGACGCCGATACTTGGCAGACCCTGCGTCAGATCTGGCGGCTGCCCCTGGGCGCAATCGCCGGAGGGTGTTTGATGACCGCTCAAATTGCCGGCGGGATTGGGATGCAGCACCCACGGACTGCGCGCCTTGCGTCGATGGTTCTCTCCGTCGTTTATTTGCTTTTCTCGCTGGCCTGCATTCCTGGCATCCTCGGGGCGCCGGCCGTCTATGCAACTTATGGAAGCTTTTTCGAGCAGTTTTCCTTACTCTGTGGTGCGATTGCCCTATACGCTGCAACGGAAAAGAATCCGGCACGGGCTACAGCTTCCGGCCGAATGGCGCGCTTTGGACTTGGAGTCTGCGCCATCTCATTTACGGTAGGTCAGATACTCTACCTTCGTGTGACCTCGGATTTGGTTCCAAGGTGGATTCCGCCCAATCAGATGTTTTGGGCCATAGTTACGACGATCGCGTTTGCACTCGCGGCGATCGCCATTCTCATCAATCGCAGGGCACGGCTCGCGTTACGCCTCATGACCCTTATGCTCGCGCTCTTTGGCGTGATGGTTTGGATTCCACGCCTGATCGCTCACCCGGAGATGCATCTGAACTGGTCCGAACTGAGCCTGACTTTCCTTATTACGGGGGCCGCGTGGATGGTGGGCGATTTGAGCTACCGCCGGAACCAACCCGGACCGACGCGCAAATGATGGATCATCCAATCCGGCGCCGCGACGAAGATCGTAAACCCGAGAACGGCATGCGCTAATCCCAGGAAATACAGGTTCTTATGCCGCCGGTAAACGATATTGGCGCAGTATCCGCCGGCGAGCGTGGCGATCATCAGGAACCAGTTCGGCAAGTGGGCGAGCGAGAAAAGCGCCGCGGCAACCGGCGCTGCCTTGGCAGGCGAGAGGCCCTTCTCCAAGCGGTTGAGAAGGTACCCGTTCAGCAGATATTGCTGAAGCAGTCCCCAGGGCAAATATAAGAGGAGGGCAAACGCCGCGGCGCGCGTGGTCATGGGCCGAAGCGTGCCCCATTCCAAAGCGCTGCCGAACCCGATCGCCACGATCAGCGCCACCGCCGGACCGTAGGTCCGTAGACAAGTGGTGAATTCCTGCGTGCGGCAGCCAATAGCCGCCGGCCCCTCGCCGCGCAGAAGGTGCGAAACCAGGACTGCCGCGAGAACGAAGGTCCACGACCACGGATGCTCAACCCGGAAGCGCCAGATATAGGCCATGATCAGACCGAAAATGGCCAGCGGTTCGAGGAGACGAAAGCGTTCGGGGAGAGGGAGACGAAAGATGTTCAAAGCGCCGAATACCATTATCTCGCCTGTAACGATTCTGTGACCAAGGAATTAGAAAAAGAAATGCTTGGTCCAATCGACCATCATGTGCAGTATCGCCGAAGAAACCACACTGCGCGATTTCTGAAAGACGCGGCCGTACGCGATGCCAGCGATGGTTGCGACGATCATATAGCGCCAGTTGGGGATGGACTGCGGGCCGTTATCCAGATGCGCGCATCCGAAAATAAAGCTCGCCCAGAAGAGCGTGCGGGCGCCCTTGCCAAAGCGCTGCATCATCAGGTCTTGAATCAGCGCGCGAAAGAGAATCTCTTCCGGCAGCGCCGTTCCTGCGAAGATGATACCCACCGCTGCCGCCATCTTTCCCGCGGACTGCGTGGGTAAGTGGGGCGGCGGGATAAACCCGATCGCGATGCCCACCGCGATGAGCACAGGAGCTACCATCGCAAACCCCGCCAACGGCAGCCAAAAGTCGCGCCAATCGCGCGGCAGGTTGTACTTCATTCCATCGATCCGGCGGAGGCCCAGAAAGAGCGTTAGGCCCAGGAGAATCGCGATGCCGTAAGCCACGCTGTGCAGGAAGCCCTGCTGCGCGCGAGGAATCAGGCTCCCGCCCGCGCCGAACTCAATGGGCAGCCACAATAGTAGGATCGCCAGGAAGTCGCCGCGGGCGCTCTGCGCAAAGAGCAAAAGGGTAGGCGCGGACGCGTAGAGCAAGACCAAAAGCGTCAGCGTGGCGCTGAACGCTCCAACCATTGCCGAGGCCGCCGCGAAAAAGGCGGTCAGAAGAACCGGCGCCGCGAACACCAGGCCCGGCCGGTTCTTCAAGGCCGATTGCAACCCGCGCTGCACGGCCGGCGCGAGGAATGCCAGGACACACGCCAGCATCACAAATAGGATGGCGATTTGCGGCATCGACCCACGATAACAACTCGGGACAATTTCGGGCGGCGGTGCGCATCTGGGATACTGGCGGAAAGATGAGGGCCGAACTGCTGCCTGAGGATTGCCACGAGGAGGCAGTCGAGTTTCTGACCTCGGTTTTCCCGGGATCGCAAGATGCGCCGTTCCTTCGACGCGAATTACGCCATTGGAAGTATTACGCGCCGCATCCCTTCAAGATAGAGCCGCGGTGCTACGTTTTTCGCGATACCAAGGGGCTGCTCGCCCATGGCGGCCTTAGTCCGGTGGAATACGAGCTTCCCGCTGGAATCAAGACCAGCTTCCAGGTGATCGATTGGGCCGGGGCGCCACGCTGTCCGGGGGCCGGATTCCTGCTGTTCCGCGAGCTTTGGCCGACCGCCGATTCTTACCTCGCTATTGGTGGATCGGAGGATGCAATCAAGATTAACCGGCGTATTCCGGCGGTTCGCCCAGTGGCTGGAATGGCGCTGTTTGCTTATCCCCTTCGTCCGTTGGGCCAGCTTATCGCGAGCCCCTGGAGTTGGAGATCGCCCTTGAGATGGGCGCGAAGCTGGAAATGGAAATTGGCGCGCAAAACGCCGGATCTACGGGCGTGGAAAGCGGTCCCAATAGAACAGTTCGGCGCCGTCGAGGCGCCTCTCCTGACACCCGCCGAGGACAGTGCTTACACTCCCTTGCGCCGGACTCCTGAGCTGGTGAACTATTGGCTTAGCTGCCCGGCAGGACGGACGCGTGCCTGGCGTCTGGAACATGCGGGAACTGCCGTCGGTTTCGCGGCGCTATGTTTTCTGAACAAAGAGGCGCGCATAGCGGATCTGGTGGTGAATACGCCTGCCGCCCCGCTGAGCGAAGCCTACTCCCTGGCGATCGATCTCGCCCTGCGGCATAGCGATGCATGCGAGTTGAGGGGCGCAAGTTCCGCGCCGCCGGCGATCCAGGCCATGACCAGCGCCGGTATGGTCCGGCGCGGCGTGTTCGAAGTGTTTCTGGGAGACCCGGGAAAGAACTTCCCGCTGGATAGGCCGCCGGAAGTTAACTTCAGCATCGGCGATGGGTTCTATCAACAAGCCGCGCGGCCGTATTTCTATACCTTTTGATAGCATTTCTCTACTAACGCCAATCGGTATACTATGATACAAAGGTCCTGGATCATGACGGATCAGGAGTTTTTGAAGGGATTTGCAGAGGTCTTGGCAGCCGATGAGCATACGCTCGCGTTGGATACTCCGCTCGCCAGCCTCGAGGGGTGGGATTCGGTGGCGTACCTAAGTACCATGGTTTTCGTCGAGGAAAGCATGGGCGTCACTCTGACGCCGGATATCCTACTCGATTTGAAGACGGCATCCGATATCCTTACCAGCGCGCGCGCTTTGCAAGCCTGAACGATGCCTCATCACAGCATACTTGCCCTGGCGTACCGGCTGGGTAGCGAGCGAATCACATATGACGACATTGCTTCGCGGTTTGGAGCGGAGGCTGCGGCCAAGGTCCTGAAGGGATCGGGTATCCGCAATCGCTATGTGGCGGCCCAGGGGGTATGCGGGTCCGATCTGGCGTTCGAGGCGGCCCACGAGGTGTTCGCCGCTCATCCGCAAGCACGCGGCGAGGTGGATATCCACATTCACTGCACCCAGAGCCCGGACTATTTCATGCCGACTACGGCCTGCCTTTTACACGAAAAGCTGGGCCTGAAGAAGGAGTGCGCCAGCTTCGATATCAACCTCGGATGTTCGCAGTATGTGTACGCGCTTGGCATTGCGGATTCGATGTTATCCACCGGATTGGGACGGCTGGCCCTTATAACCACCGGCGACACAATGAGTCATACGGTTCATCCTAAAGACCGCGCGCTGGTTCCGATTTTGGGCGATGCCGGCAGCGCGACGCTGGTAGGAAAGGCTGAGGAAGGGAGCGGATTCATTGGCTTTCTGATGGGTACCGATGGGAGCGGCGCCAAGCATCTCATGCTTCCCGCGGGCGGTTTCCGGATGCCCATTACCGCGGAAACCGCCGTGGAAACCACCGACGCCGAGGGAAACAGGCGCGCGCCCCGGAATTTCTACATGAACGGGCCGGCCGTCTTTCATTTTGCTATCACCGTGGTTCCGGCGGCCGTTAAGCAACTCCTCGCGCAGCTCAATCTGAGCATGAACGATATCGGGCTGTTTCTATTCCATCAGGCCAATCGGTATATGCTCGATTACCTGGTGAAGAAGTTGGCCATCCCACCCGAGAAGACGTTTTTCTTTATCGACGAAGTCGGAAACACGAGCGGCAGCACGATGCCTTTAGTGCTTGCCGAAGCGGTGCGCGCCGGCAAAGTGGCCCCCGGAATGAAGGTGCTAATGATCGTCTTTGGCGTCGGCTTGAGTTGGGCTGCGACGGTGATGACGACGCCGGCCTGCTTAACGGCGGCTCCGGCGGACGCGGGGGAGCCCGCCGCATGAGCCACTTGTCCGGCAAGCGGATTCTGGTCACCGGAGCCTCATCGGGTCTGGGATTGGCGTGCGCCTCGGCGTTGGCCGTTTCGGGAGCGCAACTCGCCGTCGCGTCCAGAAGGTTGGACGAATTGACGGCTCATTTCCCCGCTCCTCACAAACCCTTCGCCTGCGATGTGAGTCGGGAGGAGGATTGCAAAGCGCTCGCGGCGGAGTTGAAGAAGGAAGAGTTCGCGCTCGATGGCGCCGTCCTCGCGGCCGGCTCGCAGACGGTGAAGCCGCTCATGATGGAGTCGCACGCCAGTTTGAGTGCGGCTTGGGACGTGAACGTCTTCGGCTCTCTGGGGCTGCTGGCGTCGTTGCTCAAAGCGCGGTTATTTTCCAAAGGCGCGGGGATAGTGTTGTTCTCCTCGGCGGCGTCTTCGTCCGGAGGCGCGGGGATCGTGGGATATGCGGCCAGCAAGGGCGCGATCGAGGCCGCCACGCGTTCACTGGCTTTGGAGCTGGCGGGCCAGGGAATTCGCGTCAACGCCATCGCCGCAGGGGTGGTAGAGACTCCGATGTCCGCGCGCTATTTGGCTCGCATGACGGCGGAACAGGTGGATCGTCTTCGGGCGCGGCACCCGCTGGGTTTCGGCAAGCCCGAGGATATCGCGGGCCCGGTGGAGTTTCTATTGTCGCCGGCCTCCGGCTGGATCACTGGCGCCATTCTGCACGTGGATGGCGGATTCACTTGTCAGTAACATGAGCGGCGTGGCGCAACTTCTGGCTGCTTGCGCGGAACGTCTGGACATCGCGGGGATGTTGCGCCTGCAGGATGCGGCAGAGGCGCTGGCGGGCGACGGGCGCGAACGCGCCGAGGCGATGCTATCGCCAGGGCCGTTCACTTTGGCGGCGGGCTGGTTTCAAGCATCACTGCTCGAACGGTTGGGGCGCCCCGCCGATGTGCTGGCATTGCTTGAATCGCTGCCTGAGCCCGACTGGGGCGACCCGCGCGCCTTCTACCTTCTTGCCCGCGCACGTCTCGCCGCTCAGACCGGCGGCCAATCGCGTCACTTGCTGCGCCACGCTACGCGCGCGGCGGAGTCTTACCGCCTATTACGGCAAATCGATTCCGCGTGGCGGCAGTGGGCAAAGCGGGACGGCGCCGAACTGAAACCGTTGCGCATTGCCTTCGCCGGTACGGTTACGACCGATTTTCTCTTTCCCGCGCTTCGAGCCTACCTGTTCGCCGATGGACTCGCGCCCGAGATTTGGAATGCGCCCTTCGGCCAATATCAGCAGGTGATTCTATCGGACGACTCCACGCTGCGCGAATTCAAGCCCGACCTCATAGTCTTTGCCACCGATTGGCGTAGCGCCACGCAGGCGAGTTCGCCGGCCACGCACGTCAATGAGTTGGCGTCGCTGTGGTCGATCTGCCGCGAACGCTACGGCGCGGCGGCAATTCAGTGGAACTACGAGGTTCCCGCGCTTGACCCAACCGGACGCTTCGGCCGGGTGCATCCCGCCGCGCGCAAACATAGACTGTCCGCGATCAACGAGGAACTCTGGCAGGCGGAGCGCACGCAACGGGGCACGTTCATTCTGGACATCGACGGCATTGCTTCGGAGTTCGGCAAATCCCGCTGGGAAGATGCCACCGCCTGGGAGATCTCGCGCCAGTATCCTTCGGCCGCCGCGACGCCACTGCTTGCCCGTCACCTTGCCGCGCTGATCCGCAGCATTCGCGGCCTCTCGTCGAAGTGCCTGGTGCTCGATCTCGACAACACGCTCTGGGGCGGCGTGATCGGCGACGACGGCATCGAAGGAATCCAACTCGGCGGCACGGGATCCGGCGCCGCATACCGGCTATTTCAAGAATACGTGCGAGATCTGAACCGCCGCGGCGTGCTGCTCGCGGTCTGCTCAAAGAACGACCTGGCGAACGCCCTGTTGCCGTTCCAGCGCCATCCCGAAATGGTGTTGAAGGAAGGCGATATCGCGGTCTTTCGCGCTAACTGGGAGCCGAAGGAAGTGAGCCTGCGCGCCATCGCTGCGGCCGTCAATATTGGGACGGACGCCCTCGTTTTTGTGGACGATAACCCGGCCGAGCGAGCGCGTATCCGCCAGACGATGCCCGAGGTGGAAGTGATCGAGTTGCCCGCGAACCCGACCGGATTCTGCCAGGCGCTGCACGACGCGCTCCGCTTCGAGGCGACCTCTATCACCGATGAGGATCTGCTCCGAACCCAATCGATTCGCGCCAATACGCAACGCGACGAACTGGCGGCCGCCGCGCCTACGAACGAGGCCTATTTGCGACGCCTCGGCATGCGCTTAATCGTCGAACGGTTCAACGCCGTGAATCTTGCCCGTATTGTGCAACTGATCAACAAGACGAACCAGTTCAACCTGACGGGTCTGCGCACTGACGAGGCGGAAGTCAAGGGATGGATGGAGCGTGATGACTTCTATAGCCAGACCGTGCGCCTCTCCGATCGATTCGGTGATTTCGGTCTTACCGGCATTCTCTTTGGCTTCGTCGAACACGGGACACTCAAGGTCCGCAACTGGCTGATGAGCTGCCGCATCCTGGGTCGGGGGATCGAAGAGTCCATGTTGCTGAATACAATACGCCATGCCCGGGCCGCGGGAGTAACTGCGATTGAAACCGAATACGTGCCGACGACAAAGAACGGCATGGTAGCCGGTTTATATCCGCGTCTCGGATTCGACGCGATGGAGGAGCGCGAGAGTGGCGCCGTGCGTTACCGGCTGGATCTGGCAAGCGCCGCTGCGTCTTCCGCGGAAGATCGTGGCCTCCTCGCCGCTCAATTCCTGCCAACGCTGGATCACGAGGCCGGCATACTTAATTAAGGTCGAGTTCGGTCTCCTGAGAGCCCTGTTCGCAAAGCGGTTTCCACCGCCCTACATAGAGCCGAGGAAGGCCGCGGTTTTCTCTGTAACGGAAAACAACCCCGTTTCCCTTCCTCGCTTATAAAACCGGACGTGCCCTCGAGCGTCCAGCCACAAACCCGTCAGGCGGCTATTGGCCCACCGACCCGCTTCGCCGTAGGTACCGATGCATGATACTCTTCCCGACCGATGTTTGCATATACATGTAGCCAGCAACAAATGAGGTCGCTGGTCTGGTAGCTTGCGAGGTTCTGCGCTGCGTATATCTACTCAACCAAGTTCATAGATCTACTTAGTCGGACACGTCGGTGGCCGAAGTTGGCGCACGGGTCGGGAAATGATATCTCGTGATATCGACAGTTACTTAGCGCTTGCCGTGAGATTCAGAAGGTTAGTCCATTTCTTATTGCAAAAAGCTTAAATTCGTATGATTGACAAACGGCCAGTTAGTGTATACTACCAGCTACCTAGAAGTGAACTCCGAGTCCCGGGTTATCGGATTTAAGTTTCCTGGAGATTAAATGAGACGCTCTTCGTTTGCTATCGCGGCTGCCCTGTTAATCGGCGGCGCGATCTGTGCTCCGGCGCAAAGTACACGCGTTGGCCGGGCCATCACGCCACCTTCGACTGTTCCGGGTCCTACGGACGCCGGCCAGAGGGCTAACACCAACATCGAAATAATATCGGGAGAATTTGTCGGGACGCCTCAAACTGCGGGTCCTCCATTTCCCGGATTCCTCTACGAGACTCCGGCGTCGTTAGCCTGCATTTACAATCTGGTCAATTCCGCATGGATTCCGCAGTGCAATCCGAACGCGCCGCTTCCGAATGCGACCGGCGGCTCGAGAGCGATTGCCGTTGTGGACGCTTATGACAACCCCAACGCCGCTACGGATCTGCAGGCCTTTTCGACTCAGTTTGGGCTTCCGGCAATCACCCCAAGCAGTTTCCAGGTCGTGTATGCGCCGCGTGGCATTTCTCCACCCGGATCCTGCACCGGTCCGGCGACGAAACCGGTGACCGACCCAACCGGAGGATGGGAAATCGAGGAATCCCTCGATGTTCAGTACGTTCATGGCATGGCCCCTGCCGCAACACTCTATCTGGTGGAAGCGCAGACCAATTCATTATTGGATTTGAATTGCGCCGTGTCGGTGGCCAGCAGCCTAGTGGCATCGGCAGGAGGCGGCGAAGTTTCGATGAGCTTCGGCAGCGGCGAGTTTTCGGGGGAAACGTCGTTCGACCGGATTTTCACAACCCCAGGCGTTGTCTACTTTGCCTCCACGGGGGATTCGGCCGGAGCTTCATATCCCTCTTCTTCGCCGAATGTTGTTGCTGTTGGCGGTACAAGCCTCAGCAGGGACCGCGTCTCAGGTGATTTTCTCGGAGAGAACGTCTGGCAAAACACCGGCGGCGGGCCGAGCGCTTTTGAAGCGACGCCAGGCTACCAGGCCGGCATCGTAACCAGGCGCAGCACTCCCGACGTTGCCGCCGTCGCCAATCCCAATACCGGCGTCTGGGTTCTGGACAATTTCATGCCGCCTTCCGGATGTGGCGCGCAATGTTGGTACATCGTCGGCGGCACCAGTCTTTCCTCGCCACTGTGGGCCGGCATCGTAAATGCCTCAAATACCTTCGCGGCTTCCAGCAACGCGGAACTATACCAGCTTTACGGGGCCAATCCGGGGTTTCTCACCGATATCACCCTCGGTTCGTGCGGGGTGTATATGGGATATTTTGCAACGCCCGGATGGGATTACTGCAGCGGAAATGGCAGCCCCAAGGGGTATGTGCGGGGGCCGCGGTGATTCCGTCAGGGAAGCCCGGTGGGGGCATCGGCTTCCGCGCCTAAGCTTCGCGTCATCCCGCGTCCGATTGAGTTTTCCGGCGCGGGGTGACGCTTGTTTCCAGGAGTTCCGAGATCTGAAACGATGCGTTGCAAATGGGAAGCGGAGACACAGGTTCTCGCCGGCGGCAGCTTGGATCTCGATCAATCATGCGGCGATACCGAACCAATGTGTGTATGAATTGGCGCGGGCGGGCGAGCTACGCCGCCTCTGGGTAACCCACGGACCTGCTCTTTTTTGAAAACGAGTTGCACCCTTCAGCCAGTCTGCTTCGTCCAGCATCGCGGCCACTACCTTCGCCGGAGATTTCTCTCCTGAGGGCGCTGGAAATCATAGGGAAATCATTCATATCACTGCGGAGTCACCGTGCCAGCCCCACTTTGCGCAGGATGCCTGCGAAGCGGGTATCGGCATGTAGCCCGTCCAACCTGGGGTCCACGTTGATAGCCGCGAACCACTCCGAACGGTCCTGTTCTACCTTTTGAAGCCACCGGAATGCCTCGTCCCGCTCGCCTAATCCGGCATGGAGGACGCCCATATTGTAGGCCGATACGTATCGCCATCGCGCCGGGTCGCTCAATTGGCGAAGCACTTCTCGCGCATCGGCAGTTCTGCCGGACACGGCATACATATGTCCGAGCTGAGCGAGCCCGTCCTGATCCTTATCCAGCGCGTATGCGTTTTCCATTTCCTTGATTGCCTCGGCATATTGGCCCTTCTGTTCGTACGCCAGCGCCAGAAATGCATGGGCCTGCTGCTGATTCGGATCCATGTCAACCAGAGGCCGCATCCGCTGGATGAGCTGATCGTACTGGCGGGCGAAGAACAGAGTCACTCCGAGATACGCGTTGACGAAGGGCGAAACCGGATCAAGCTTTTGCGCCTGTTCGGACTCCGACAAGGCCGCATCGAACCGTCCGAGTTCCGCCAGGTGCATGCTATACCAAAGGTGTACCTGCGCATCGCTGGGTTTCAGGTCCAGGGCGCGATGGAACTGTCTTGCGGCTTCCTGGCGGCTGAATTCGAACTGAGAACTGACCATTCCGAGCAGGCCGTGCGCCTCTGCCTGGGTGTCATCTAACTCAATAGCCTTTTGTGCGGCCCACTTGGCCTTGGGCATCACGTCTGTCGGCGGGTAGTAGACACTGGAAAGGCCCCAATAGCATTCCGCCATTCCCTCGAATGCCGGGGCGTAACCGGGATCGAGCTTGAGCGCGCGACGGAAATACGCAATGGCCTTCTCGTTGGACTCCAACGTGTACCCGCTGAAATACTCGTGCCGGCCCTTGAGATAGGCATCATAGGCGTCGAGGTTGATCCGCCGGTTGCGGGAGATTCGCGACGCGTCCGCCGAGGTGAGAGTGACCTGGATCTCGCCGGCAATCGATGCCGCCACCCTCTCCTCCAAGGAAAGGACGTCTTGCACCTCGCCTTCGTAGCTGCCACTCCAGATCGAGCGGTCCCTGGCTGCATCGACCAGGCGCATCGAAATCCGCACCCGGTTTCCGGAACGGCGCACGGAGCCCTCGGCGATTGTGCGCACGCCTAGACTGCGAGCGATCTCGGACAGCGGGTGCCAAGTCCCTTTGAACGACAGCACCGAGGTGCGCGAAGTTACTCGCAGGTCACGGAGTCTCGCCAGTTCGCCAATTAGCGCATCCGTAATTCCATCGGCAAAATACTCCTGCTCGGGATCGCCCGAGAGATTCTCCAAAGGCAGGACGGCAATCGACCTGATAGCGCGCGCCGTATCTTCGCGGCGCACGTTGAATCGCCAAAGCCCCGCAACCAATATCAGGACGAGAGTGGCTGCAAGAACGGCGGTGATGGCGGATGCCCGATTCCGCTGTAAAAACTTCAAGCCGCGGTACTGAAGGCTGTCGGGATGCGCCTCGACTGGCCGACCCTCGAGGTAGCGTCCGATGTCGCCGGAAAACTGGGAAGCCGAGGCATACCGTCTGTCCGGCTCGTTGCGCAAGGCCTTCAAAACGATCTTGTCGACGTCGCCCGCAAGTTCGCGCCGGAGTGCCGTAGGTGACTCGCCGAACATCCACGAAACTGTCTTGCTGTCAGTCCGCGCAATCGCCGCACTCGGCTTGACCGGCTCCGCATCGCGACCGGATCGTTGAACCTGGCCGGTGAGGAGGTAATATAGCACCGCTCCAAGAGCGTAAACGTCGCTAGCCAGTCCGGCGGGCTCTCCACGCCTCTGCTCCGGGCTTGCGTACTCAGGAGTCATCGGCGCGGGGCCGACGGTGGGTTCCGCGGCGTCCGAAAGTTCCGGATTTAATACTTTGGCAACTCCGAAATCCAGTAATTTTGGTGTTCCATCGGCGGTTACCAGAATGTTGCCGGGTTTGATATCGCGATGAATCACCTCTTGGTCGTGCGCGTACTGCACTGCAGCGCATACTTGTCGAAACAGCCTCAGACGTTCTCGCACCGCCAGCTTGTGGTCATCGCACCAATGATCGATTCGGACGCCTTCGACATACTCCAGGATCAGGTAAGGCAGCCCCTCACCGGTTGTGCCGCCATCCAGCAACCGGACGATGTTGGGATGGTCCAACGCCGCCGCCACCTGCCGCTCAGTGCGGAAACGCCGCAGCGTCTCCTCGCCTGCCATATAGGTGTTGGCGACTTTAATGGCGACGCGCTTGCGGTATTCGCCATCCGCCCGCTCGGCCAGATATACGATTCCCATCCCACCGTGACCGATTTCCCGCACTATGCGATACGGAGGAATACGCGGCGCCGTTTCTAAGCCGCCATCGGTGGACTGGGAAGGATAAGGCTTGGCGGCAGCCGCTTGCGCTCTTGCAACTTCGATGGCGGGAGACGCAAGGAAATCGCCAATGCCTTCGTCGGCGGCCAGCAGAGACTCTATCTTCGAACGCAGTTCAGACTCATCGGTGCAAACCCGATCGAGGAACGCGGCGCGATCGCCGGCGTCAACCTCCCAGGTATGCAGCAGGATCTCGTTGATGCGCTGCCAAAGTTCCGGTCTCATTGCCCCTACTCACCCAGTGGGGCCAAAAATTTGTCCTCTTATGATACTTCTTCCGGCGATTTGGTGCATGAGCACATGAGGTACTTCACTATGACAGAACGTACGCCGATTCGAACCAACAAACAAAAAATGAACAAAACGAGCTCTTTCAGCTTTATCCGAAACATAAACCACTCACTGCTCTGGGCCGCGCTCGGGGGCGCGCTGCTGTGTACTGCCCCGGCGCCAGCCCGGGCGGATGGTCTCTTCCTCGTTGTTCCTCCGAACTTACCTACGTTTGGGGCGACGTACGGAGAGTGGAGCGCGCGCTGGTGGCAGTGGTTCTACATGCTGCCGGCGAATGCAACTCATCCCTCCAACTGGTCCGGCCCGAGTGACTGCAGCACCGGGCAATTGGGCCCGGTCTGGTTTCTTGTGGGAATTCCAACCGCTACGGGCACCACAACCATCGACTGCCATGTCCCGGCTGGAAAGGCGCTGTTTTTCCCGATCATTAATCTCGAGTGTTCGAATCTCGAGGCGCCCCCCTTCCAAGGCCTCACCCCGCAAGCGCGCCAGCAGTGTGCCCACATGGACATCGGCAGCGTCGGCAACTCCCTGGTGGCCGCCGTGGATGGCCGTCCCATCAATGACCTCAAGACCTTCGAGGCTCAGTCTCCCGATTTCGATTTCACGGTTCCGGTCTCCAACGTCGTGCCTCTCCCATCGTCGTCAGGCGATTTCGCCCAGTCCAGCGCGGATGGATACTACCTTATGTTGTTTCTGACGCCTGGAAAACATACGATTCATTTCGGGGCGATACTTAGTAACTTTAGCTTCAGAGTTGACACCACATACAATCTCACGGTGGACATGTGAGTCTAAGGGATTGAGAATGTAAACACCGTGAACATGAAGTACAGCCTGACAGCCAGGCCGTGAATGGGCGGACGTTGTCGCCATATCCACTAGCTCGGGAGGAGACAGTCCTCCCGGGCGTCTCAGGACCGGTCGAGAAAGCTTTCGCCCAGATGGTTGTGGAGAACGGCCTTCGCGACACGCCAATCCCGCTTCACCGTGATGGGCGAGACGTCGAGCATCTCAGCTATCTGATCTTCCGTCAATCCGCCGAAGAATCGTAACTCAACGATCTGGCCTTTTCTCGGGTCGAGTTCAGTCAGTTTCTCCAAAGCCTCATTCAGAGCCAGCAGATCGACTTCGGGTTGCACGAGCGCCGACGACTCATGGAGTTGCTCCTTCCGGCCGCTGCCGCGTTTTCCGGCCCGGCGCCGTTTGGCATGATTGACGAGGATCTGGCGCATCAGGTTGGCCGCGATAGCGAAGAATTTCGCGCGGCTCTGGCTCTGCACCTCGCTTTGTTTGACGAGCCTCAGGTATGCCTCGTGCACAAGTTCAGTAGGCTGTAAAGTATGACCGGTCCGCTCCTGCCGGATGTAGGCGGCGGCCAACCGGCGCAACTCACGGTAGACTACCGGCATCAACTGATCCAGCGCGGAGCGGTTCCCGCCACTCCAGGCAATCAATAATTGGGTCACCTCTCCTGCCTTGGGCTCGGGAGTAGATGGCGTATCGGAGTCCATCGTTTTCGGCCACCATCGATTCTACAGCCAACCGATCCGGCCGGAGTCAGTCGAAAAGCACTACTTCCCGCGGCTCAGCCCCAGCGCCCGAATCCGCTTATGCAGATTCGTCCGCTCCATACCCAGCGCCCGCGCCGCTCCCGAGACGTTCCAGTTCGATTCCTCCAGCGCGCGAAGAATGTGTTCTCGCTCGGCCGATTCGCGCGCTTCCTGAATGGTGGATTTGCGGGCCGGTTTCGCGCTGCACCCGAATCTCGACCGGGATCGATTCGCGCGTGAGCCGCTCGCCTTGCGTCAGAATCGCCATGCGCTCGATCACGTTGCGCAACTCGCGCGCGTTGCCCGGCCAGGCGTAGCTTTCGAGCATCGCAAAGACGGCGTCGTCGAGCTTTTTCGGCTTGAAGTTATTGCGCGAGCAGAAATCTTCGAGGAAATATTCCGCGAGCAGGCGGATATCGTGCGGGCGCTCTCGCAAGCGCGGGCACGCGAATCGGCACCACGCTGAGGCGGTAGAAGAGATCTTCGCGGAACTTATCCTGCGTGACCATAGAAGTCAGATCGCGGTTGGTGGCCGAGATCACGCGCACGTTGACGCGGATGATCTGCTCGCCGCCCACGCGGTGAAACTCGCCCTCCTGCAGAACGCGCAGCAGCTTCGCTTGCGAGGCGCCGTGCAGATCGCCTACTTCGTCAAGGAAGATCGTGCCGCCGTCGGCCAACTCGAACTTGCCGCGGCGCGTGGCGGTGGCGCCGGTGAAAGAGCCTTTTTCATGCCCGAAGAGCTCGGTCTCGATCAACTCGGTTGGAATGGCCGCGCAGTTGACCTTGACGAACGGGCCGCCCGAGAACGGGCTCGACGCGTGAATGTGCGCGGCCAGCAGTTCTTTGCCCGTGCCGGATTCGCCAATCAGCAGCACGCGCGCGTCCGATCGCGCAGCCATCGACGCCTGCTCGACGGCGCGCTGCCACGCCGGGCTCGATCCGATCATCTTGGGCGCGTTTCCGCTGCCCACCAGCTCGCGCAAGCGCTCGTTCTCCTGACGCAAGGTGAAGTGCTCGATCGCGTTCTTTACGGCCAGCAGCACGCGGTCGCGACTGAGCGGCTTCTCCAGAAAATCGAAGGCGCCGGCGCGCGTGGCCTCGACCGCGTCGGCAATGGTGCCGTGGCCGGAGATCATCACGGCGGGCGAACCACCGTCGTTGTTCTGCTTAAGGGCGCGCAGCAAGTCAATGCCATTGCCGTCCGGCAGTTTCATGTCGAACAGGTAGACATCGGCGGTGTGCGCGGCGGGATGTTTGGAAAACTCCGCCACGCTCTTGCATAGGTTCACGCTGTAGCCTTCGCGCTCGAGAATCATGCGCAGCGAGCGGCCTATATTCTCTTCATCATCCACGATAAGAACGCGTTTGGTCGCCATGGTTGGCCCTGGGCAGCAGCACGCGGAATCCCGCCCCGCCCAATTCTCCTTTCACCAGCACAATGTCCCCGCCCGAAAGCACCGCGCTCCTGCGCGCGATGGATAGCCCCAATCCCATGCCGCGCTTCTTGAACGAAATCGTAGGGCTGAAAGAGCGACGCGCGCGCCTGTTCGCTCAAGCCCGGACCCGAATCGTGTACTTCGACGTTCACTCGGCCGTTTTCCGACAACGACGCTGCGAGAATGCGGCCGCCTTCACCGGCCGCTTCGGCCGCGTTCTCCAGCAGGTTCGTAAGAATGCCCTTGAACAGATCGGGATCGACAAATGCCTCCGGCGCATTTCATCGCAGCCGGCATTCGTAGGCGACTTCGGCATGCGCGGTCTTGAGGAACGCCACCCGCTCCTGCAACAGAGCGTTCACCTCCACCGCCTGCGGCCGCACCGGAGGCTCGGCGGCGAATTGCGAAAACGCCCGTACGCGCCGCTCCAGGGTTTCGATTTCGTCCACTACGATCTGCGCGGCCTGTTCCATGAATGGCCGGTCGGCTTCATCGTAGCGCGCGATCATCTCTTCCACCGTGAGGCGGATGGGCGTGAGCGAGTTCTTCACCTCGTGCGCCATCTTGCGCGCCAGAAGTTGGAGGCCTTCGAGTTGGCGTAGCGTGACCAGCCGTTCGGTGGTGGCCTTGCAGCTGTTCGGCCATGCCGTTGAAAGCTTGGATGGCGCGGCCCACTTCATCGTCGCTGCTGGCGGGGACGCGCGCGTTGAGATCGCCCGCGGCCACCTTGGTAAGTCCGGCGGTGAGGCTGTGAATCGGCCGGCTGATGCGATGCGCCAGATAGATCAGCACCGCGATCGAGATCACCCAAAAGGATGCGGCGAGCAGGATATAAGTCAGAAGGAATCCGCGCTGCAGATCGCGCTCGTTTACGGCCTCCGCAAGCGCGCCCGCGTCGCGAATCTCGCGTTCCAGCCGGTCCATGCGGATATCGGCGAGGCGCATCGAATATAGCCAGACTTCGGAACCATGCCGCGCCAGGTATTGAACCGTGTCGCCGTCGCGGCCCGGCGGTGGCGAAGTGCTCCGCCTGATCGCTGTCGGCGAAATTTCTTACCGCGTCCGGCCACGCGGCGCGATTCGATTCGCCGAATTTTTGCGGCGGCAGTTGCCCGCTCTGCGCCTGTTGTTTGATCGCGCGGGCGAAAGAGTTCGCGGCCCGCGCGGCCGAGCGACTTCGCCAGCGACTTTAGCTGATTTACGGCTGTGTAATTAGGATTCCACTTGAGCAGTCCCGGTGACCCAAAGGGTGGCGCCGAGGGGGGCGAGGGTAGCCGCCAGAAAAACAAGGATCAGTCTGTTGCGAAGCCGGTTCACCCGTGGTGCGCGGGCCGGCCGGAAAGCCGCGGCAGTTCGATCAAGCGCAGCCAGCCCGTCTCCAGGGTCCACGTCTGCTTCGCCCGCTCCGGCTTTGCGGCTGAAGATATCGATCATGCTCACGATGCTGATACCCATGTCCCCCAGCACGCGGCTGAGATCCGTCCGCCGCACCGGCGCAATTCGAAGCGCATGCGGAACGGCTTGTTCGGATCCAGACCCGATGCGCTGATCGCCAGGTTCTCCAGACACCACGATTCCGCCTTCGCCGCGGAAAGACCCTCCTGCGAGCGCAGCCCCGGAATGGCGACCTTGAATGTCTCTTCCCAAATGGAATAGCTCACGATGAAGCGGGCGGTGCGCCTGCCGCATCGGCGTCTCATTCTGTCCGCCGAAAATCGACAACTGCGAAATAAAAGCCTGGGTATCGGCGGAATCGCGTAGACGCTCCACAACCTTCGGCGTAAGAAAGTGGAAGTCGGGCGCCGCCGGATAAAGATTGTCGCCGTCGTACGTTACCGAAAAATTCGTTGCGCCGCGGGCGCGGAACAGAGGAAGAGCCAAGCCAGGCCAGAAGCCAGCTACGCCGGGTCGTTCCTCTCTCGCGCGCCGTCTTGGTCAAAAAATAAGCCATCAAAAATACATGCCCATCAATAATTCATTCTAACCATGAAGACCGGTTCGACGTGACCTTCCTTGAGGGGAAGGCGACGGCGATGGAAACGGCCCCTCCCGAATGCCAGCGCCCAGCGAGGAACTGCGCCGACAATGGCTTCGCCGCCATCCCAGATCGCGCCCAAGTCGTAGAACGCCTGAAACGCTCCGTACCTGTACTCGACGGAATTGTGCAGCATCCGGTTTCCGCCGAGGGGATCGATCTCGTACTTGTTCCAGCCACGCAATGTACTACTGTTACCCAGACTGAAACGTTCGTAAAGCGGGGCTTTGCCGGTGATGACGCCCGCCATCGCGTCGTCGATCACCATTTGCTTGCCACGCGTCCAAGTATAGCGAAATTCGAAGTGGTGGCGGTTGTAGGCGAAATCGCTCGCCAGGATGCGCGGCCCGGCGCGCAGATCGTAGCCGGAATCGAAATCCTGCTGGTCGATCGCGCCTTCGATGCGATAGTGAAAGCGCGCGCTGGCAATGAACGCGTTGGCCGCTTCCATGCGCGGCGTCGGGCCATCGTTCTGCATCTGCTCGAAGCTGGCCCCGAAGCTCACCGAGAGCGGCCGCGCGACTTGAATGGTCACCACCGGCTCGAAGTTCTCGCGCGTACGGTAAAGACCGGTAGGATCCGGCGGCCGCGCGTTTGATCGTTCCAAAGCATCGTGGAAGGTATCGAATTCGAAACGGAAGCGTACGCGGTTGCTGCCGAGGCGCGAGTTTTCATACCGCGCTTGCAAACCGGTATAGCGCTCCAGCAGTTCGTCGCCATCGCTCACGAAGCCCAGCCGTGAAAGCATTGTGATTCATAGTTGCCGTCGCTTCTCCTGCGCCGTTCCATCCCTGATTGGAGTTGTAGGCGAATTTGGGAACGGCGAGATCGAAGCGCGCGGGGCGCAGTTTGATGTCGAAGACCACCTGCACCGTATCCGGCGCTTTCCGCGCAGCACGTGATGTCGACAGTGCGCGCGTGAAATTCCTTGCGCAAACTTGCGGCCAATATCGTCGAGCGCCGCCGGGTTGAGTTTCTGGCCGATCAGGGCGGCGAAATCCTTCCGCAGGCCGAGCTGATGTGGGTATCGCGATCGGAAACGAGATGGGTGGTCCAACCGTCGCCCGCTACCTGGATATCTTCCACCGTATAGCGGGTATTGACGTTGAATTCGGAATCCTGGGTGCCGGCAAAGAGCGGGAGCCCTGCCACCAACAGGACGCTCGCCCAGAGAATCTCATGGGCTGCGCAGAAAGCACGCCGCATGCCAGCAATGATAGCTTGAAACCAAAGCGGATGCGAGCGGGGCGATGTGACTCTCTGTCACAGGTGTGTACGGTACGGGAATTTCGGCCGCACGGGATTCACCCGCGAGCCGGCATAGGCAGGCGGGAGGCTACAGAATCTTGGCCAGTTCGTTGGCAAAAGCGCTACGGGGCGACGGGTCGCGGTCTTTTCCGCCGCGCTTTCTGCGATCGGCGCTGCGCGGCGGACGCAGGCCATTAGGGGCCGCGGCGCCTTGCGGAACAAGCGCGGCGCTGCGGTGTCTTGCCATCCTTGCCTTTCGGAGGCTGGGCGGGGTTGGCGCGCAGCAGCCGATCTTCCAGGGGGGCGCGGTCAAAGCGGCGGATGATGGCGGCCATCTCGTCCGATGTGGGAGCTTCGACGAAGGCGAAGCCTTTGGATTCTTGGGTTTCGTGGTTGCGGATCACTTTGACGGCATCGGCGACGAGGTCTTCGGCGGCGAGCCATTGCTTAATATCGTCGGCGGTGACCCACGTGGGCAGGTTGCCTAGAAAAACGGTAAAGCTCATTCAGTTGATTTCTTAACTCCGTTGGTTGGATTTGCGGGCGGCCAAGGAAGGATTCCGATCGCTCCAATCGATGGTAGCAAAGAGTTTGGCGGCATTGCAAACGGAATTGTTTTTGTTGGCGTTCAGTCGATTGCGATTCCCCTGAGTAGCCTTAAGATAAGGCGCGCCCGCTTCCGCCTGGCGGGTTGAAGGGCTCGATTTTCTAAGGCCTGGAGGCCTGCTAACGGCTCACAAGTGGTATATGATCGAAGGCGCTTATGACTTCACGAGTTTTGTTCGCGGTCTTGTTCACTTCCGCCGCTTTTTCCCAGCCGGCGCCCAATTCGCAGCCCAACCCATATCGCACCATCGAAAACTACCTCAAGCTACCCGAGGGCCGGACGATGGGATCCTCGAGCGCCATCGATATCGACCGCGCCGGCAACATCTGGGTGGCGGACCGGTGTGGGGCCAATAAGTGCGTCGACAGCCCGCTCGCGCCCATCATGAAGTTCGATTCCTCGGGCAAGCTATTGGCCAGCTTCGGCGCCGGAATGTTCGTCTTTCCTCATGGCATCACGATCGACCGCGACGGAAACGTCTGGGTGAGCGACGGACAGGGCGAAGGGCAAAGGTCAGCAGGTGTTCAAATTCAGTCCCGATGGAAAGGTGTTGATGACGCTCGGGAAGGCCGGCGAAGCGGGCGACGGGCCCGACACGTTCAATCAACCTTCGGCCGTGCGCGATCGCGCGGAACGGCGATATTTTTGTCGCCGATGGCCATGGCGGCAATACCAACGCGCGCATTGTCAAATTCACCAAGGACGGAAAGTTCATCAAGACGTGGGGAAAGAAGGGAACGGGACCGGGCGAGTTCGACGCGCCGCATGCGCTGGCGTTCGATTCCAAGGGCCGCTTGTTCGTCGGCGACCGCGGCAACAGCCGCATCCAGATCTTCGATCAGGACGGCAAATTCCTCGATCAGTGGACGCAGTTCAGCCGGCCTAGCGGGGTGTACATCGACAAGCAACGACGTGATTTACGTCTCCGATTCCGAATCGCGCGAAAAGGCGGGATACGGCAACCATCCTGGATGGAAGCGCGGCATCCGCGTGGGCAGCGCGAAGTATGGGTCGGTGGCTTCATTTATTCCAAATCCAGACCCCAATCCGGACGCGACCGCTACCAGCGGCGCGGAGGGGGTGGTTGCGGACGCATCCGGCGCGATTTACGGCGCGGAAGTCGGCGAGAAGGACGTCAAGAAGTACGTGAAGAAGTAGGAGCAGGCACAGGCCGGGAGCACGTGGTCCTCTGATTCGCCTCATAGATCCCGCATCAAGATCGCCGGCTTGAGATCCGGATTTCTCTGCGTTACGTTCAAACGTGGGTGCAAGGTGAAGCAAAAACAATTCAGCCGTCGATTCTGGTTGCGCGCAGTTTCCGGGGCGGCGCTTGCGCCACCCGTTCCGGCGCAGACCCCCCAGCCATCCTTGCAGACCGGCCCGCGGTGAACGCGGTCATGTCGGGAGACCTGATCGATCAAGGACCCGATGGGTGCGCCGCCGTGATCTGGGCGCGGGCCAACAGACCTTCGCGGATGCAGGTGGCATGGCGGACCTCGGAAAAAGGCGAAACGCGGCTGATCTCCGGCCCCTATTGCACGGACGTTACTGACTTCACTGGCCGCGTTCAAATCGACGGCCTTCCTCCCGGTCAAATCGTTCTCTACGATGTGCAATTCCAAAGCTTGGATTCGATCCGTACTCTCAGTGAACCGGTGCGCGGAAGGTTGCGGACGCCGCCTTCGCAGCCGCGCGATATCAAGTTTCTGTGGTCCGGCGATCAGGTAGGCCAGGGTTGGGGGATCAATCCGGACCGTGGCGGTATGCGCATCTTCGACGAGATGCTGCGAGCGCAGCCGGATTTCTTTCTACACAGCGGCGATACGATTTATGCCGACAATCCCGTCGAGCCCGAGGTGAAGCTGGCGGATGGGTCGCTTTGGCGCAATGTGGTGACTCAGGAAAAGAGCAAGGTCGCAGAGACGCTCGACGAGTATCGCGGCCAATACCGCTACAACCTGCTCGACCAGAACTTTCGAAACTTCATCGCGAATGTAACTCAGATCTGGCAGTGGGACGACCACGAAACGATGAATAACTGGTCCCCTTCGAAGAGCGTTCTCGACGACGCCCGTTATCGGGAGAAGAACATTCCGCTGATCGTGTCGCGCGCCACGCGAGCGTTTCAGGAGTACGCGCCGCTGCGACCTTCCGCCACGGCAACCGACACCGTGTATCGCGTCGTCAACTATGGTCCGCTGCTCGACGTTTTCGTGCTCGATATGCGCAGCTATCGCGGGCCGAACACGTGGAACCGGCAGGAGAGCGAGGGTCCGGACACGGCGTATTTCGGCGCGGCGCAATTAGCGTGGCTTCAGAACGCGCTGAAGCGATCGAGAGCGGTCTGGAAGGCGATCGCCTGTGACATGCCTCTGGGAGTTATCGTGCCCGATAGCAAAGACGCCGAAGGCCGCCCGCAGTTTGAAAACAGCGCCAATGGCGACGGTCCTCCGCTTGGGCGCGAGTTGGAGATCGCCCATCTGCTGAAATTCATCAAACAGGAGCGAATCCGGAACACGGTCTGGTTTACGGCCGATGTTCACTACACGGCCGCTCATTACTTCAATCCCTCGAAGGCGCAGTTCACGGATTTTCATCCGTTTTGGGAATTCGTTTCCGGTCCCCTGAACGCCGGGTGTTTCGGGCCGAACCAGGTGGACAATACGTTCGGGGTAGAAGCGGTTTACCAGAAGGCGCCGCCGCCGGGGCAATCGAATTTGGGGCCTGCCACAGGAATGCAGTTCTTCGGCGAGGTTTCGATTAGCGCCAAATCCGCGGCGATGACGGTGACGCTGCGCGACCTCAGCGGCGCGGCGCTTTACCGTAAGGAACTGGCGCCGGAGCGGGCATAGGAAGCCACCGCGCGATCTTGCGGCGTTGCCCTTCGGGCGTCAATTTCATTCAGCAGTCACAATAATTGGATAATCTCTAGAACATGGCTATTTGGAATCCGACCCGCCGTCAGCTTCTGAACGGCGGCTTGCGCGCCACCGTGGCTGCCGCCGCATCTGCGCTGATGCCGCCAAACGTCCAGCGAGTGCTGGCGCAAACTCCAACCAGACGAGGTTCTCTCCGCGACATCAAGCATGTAGTCATGTTGATGCAGGAAAACCGGTCGTTCGACCACTACTTCGGAACGCTCGCAGGCGTGCGTGGTTTCGACGATCCCAAAGCGCTTAAGCTTTCCACCGGACGCTCGGTTTTTTATCAGCCGGACGATCTGAATCCGAACGGATATTTGTTACCCTTCCATCTGGATACCCGATCGAGCAGCGCGCAGAAGATCCCCTCCACCAGCCATGCGTGGGCGGTGCAGCATGCCTCCTGGAACGGCGGAAAGATGGATAAATGGCTGGAAGCGCATCGTAAGGCGGACGGTCCCAACGGCCCCTATGTGATGGGGTATTACACGCGCGCCGATATTCCTTTTCAATTCGCGCTGGCGGAGTCGTTTACGCTTTGCGACGCTTACCATTGCTCCGTATTCGGGCCGACCTGGCCCAATCGCATGTACTGGATGACGGGAACAGGCGATGCGGACGGCGTAAACGGCGGCCCGATTCTCACCAACAAAGCTCCGGCGGGCGGCTACACCTGGACCACCTATGCGGAGCGTTTGGAGCAGGCGGGCGTAAGCTGGAAGGTCTATCAGCATGAAGATGGGCACGGTTTCAACATGCTGCAGAACTTCAAGGTATATCAGGAGGCAAATCCGAGTTCGCCGCTCTACGCCAAGGGAATGACGCGCGTGTCGGAAGGTCAGTTCGAGTATGACGCGCTCAACGACAAACTACCCGCGGTTTCCTGGCTCTGCCCGCATAGCTTTCAATCCGAGCACCCCGATCATATGCCTGCCGACGGAGCGACCTTCATCGCTGGGAAGATCGACGCCATTGCGGCGAATCCCGACGTGTGGGCAAAGACGGCTTTCATCATTAACTACGATGAAAATGATGGTCTCTTCGATCATGTTCCGCCGCCTGTTCCAACCGAAGGAACGCCGCACGAGTTTGTGAACGGCCTGCCGGTGGGCGGAGGTTTTCGCGTCCCCTGCGTCGTCGTTTCTCCGTGGACCGTGGGCGGATGGGTCTGCAGCCAGCCTTTCGACCATACCTCCGTGCTGCAGTTACTCGAAAAATTCACCGGTGTGCGCGAATCGAATATCAGCGATTGGCGCAGGAGCGCGTTCGGCGATTTGATCTCCGCATTTCGTTTCGACGATCCGGCGAGAGAGGCTCCAGTGCTGCCGGATACCGTGGGTGCACAAAGCCTGGCGCAATACTCCTCCGCGAATCTACCGAAACCCACGCTGCCGGGGGCTGAACAGCAGCATCCGAGGCAGGAAAAAGGCCAGCGCAATCGCACATCCGGAAGCACAGATTCCGGCAATCAAAGGTGAGAGCCGCCGCGCGCCACTACGTCGTTGTAATCATCTTCGCGTGCTTGCCGGCGGTCGTTACTGCTCCGCCGCGGTCATCGTGCCCGCAGCGCCAACGGAAGTTCTGTACCGCGAGTTCCCAAGTTCCGAATGGAGGCGGGTAGCTGTTAAGAGCGGCTAGTGGGGGCTAAGGCTGAAACAGTCCGAGGGGCCGCCTGGGCGGGCAAGCCCTTCCTAGGTTGAATTCAATGGGCTGCATCGCGCAGTCGAGAGGTATCCCATACAATTCCTAAATTGTACTAGCCAATACATAATGGAACTTTAGTACCGTAGTATCATCGACCGGAATGCCAGCCCCTCAAACTGCATTTTTCCACTTCCTGCCAAGCATAAGAAGCCTTTCACCGCTTGCACTTGCGGTCATTTTTCTGATCCAAACGCCTACAGTAAAAGCCGCCATTCCCGGCGCCGCCGGTAATGGTATTACAGACGATACGTTGGCGATTCAGAATGCCATCAATGCTCTGCCTGCTTCCGGTGTACTGGACGGCAATAATGCCACATACCTGGTTGGAACTCTCAATCTGAAATCGAAGATGACTTTCCAGAATTTCTCATTGAAAACGCATGCCTCCAGTGTTCCCCTCACCAGCCCGGTCACCCTGGACGGCACCGTCAAAGCGATTTCCCAAGTCACGATTATCAACGTAAACGTGGACGGAAACAGGGCGCAGCAAACGAATTTGCTGACGTCGGAAGACGGGGGGCGCTTCGGCTTTCGCATTGTCGGCGTGGCCAGCGATATTTTGATCGTGGGCTCGTCGGCTTCAAACTGCGCCACCGACGGGCTCGAGATTTTCTCGGACGATGCGGTCGCTCCTCCGGGCGCACTGAATTTCGCAAATATCTTTGTAATAAACAGCAAGTTTCAAAACAACCGTCGTCACGGCGTTTCGGTGGATTCGCTTCAGAACGGGCAATTTATCGGCGACACGTTTACTTCCAATGGGCTGCCGTCGCCAATTACCAGCGGCACGCCGACTGAGGGCCAAAGCGCGTATCTGGTGGGCGGGATGCTCTACGGGGCCGGCCTCGTCTTCGAAAGCTACAACAATCAGACGGGATTTAACGGCTTATTGGTCAAGGGATGCACTTCGACGGGAAATGCGAGATTCGGCATTCAGTTCTGGGATCCGGATTCTCCCGCGTCGAGCGGGTTTGTTCCACGCTCCCACATCCGCATCGAAGGTTGCACGCTGGATGGTGGAGTGAGCCCGACAACCGGGCACCAGGCGCTTGAATTCAATATCGTGCCGAATTACCTCGGGGCCGGGTTTACCTACCAGGACCTCACGCTTGCGAACAATATTGTGCGGGGAACGCTCATCATCAACGCAAGTTCGGGCGTGGCGATCACGGGGGGAACGATCATCAGCCCTTATCCCGGTTTCTATGGGATTGCGACAGCGTCACAAAACATAGCCATTACGGGCGTGAATTCCCAGGGCAAAATATTCGTAGAGGAATGATTCACTTGCGGAAGGCGAAGATCTTCCCATCGGTATCCAAGCCAAGAAACTTGATGTCGCTGCAATTTTCGCCGATGCCCCAGAAGCCTGCGTACGGACTGGAATAGCGGCCGCCAACTATCATGGCATGGACGACTCCGTTCAATATCACCGTGCCGTTGCAATTGAGGTTGATGACTTGCACATCTTCATAGGTGGAACTGCTCCCGCGATTCGCTTTGGGCTGCGATAGCTCAAGCGCTTGATGGCTGTGATGCGGGCTGACGCCGCCGTCGATGCTGCACGCCTCGAAGACGATTCTCTTTCGCGGAAGAAAGCCGGGACGAGATGGCGGAGTCGGCTCCCAGAACTGGAAGCCAAAGCGGGCGTTCTGCGTCGCTTTGCAACGGACGAAATACAGGCCGTCGACGCCGCTTCCTGTGCCGTAGCCTTCGATATCGACGCCAGCGCCGTAGATCACGCCATTGTCAATCGCTCCGCGCGAGCCCTCGCCTGAACCTGGCAGGTCGACGCCGTTTTCGGAAAATTCGCAATCGATGAAATGGACGTTCCGCAATGAGTCGCCGGACGCGCCATGCCGGCGGTTGCGCAAGAAGTGGCAGTTGGTGACGTAGATGTCGCGGAAATTGAGATTGGCATCATTGCCGCTTAGCGACTTATGAGAAAAGATCTTGATGCCATCGGTGGCGCAGTTTGTCACCGAGCAGTCGGCGATTAGAAGCCGTTCCGCCTTGCCCACGATGCGAATGCCGTCGCGGCCGCCATCCTCTTCAGTCCTGAGATTGGTTTGCGCGGAGCGATTGCCATCGATAGTAACATTTCGGATCACGATGTCATGGGCGGAAGTTGCATTGCCGTCGATCGTGAGTACGGCATCGAGCGGCGTTCCCGTGCCTTTCGCCCGCAGCTTAAAGTTGCGCAGGGTCATTTCCGACCGAAGAATCAGACGGGTAACGGTGAACTGGCGGCTGGCGCCGTCGAGGACTCCGCCGGGTTTCAACCGGTCGATTGCCCCTTGCAGGAGCCGCGTATCATCGCTCCCAGTTGGTTCGGGGGATTGCTCAGTTGCGGCCGCCATTGTGCGCCAGGATGGCAGCAGCAATCCGCTCAGGGGAATAAACCTACGTCTGGAAAGGATCATCGGGAATACTCCGCGCTTACGCGCTTAGTTTGATCTCTTGGCTTAATCCGAGATCGTCGACCTCCACCAGAGCAGCCCCATCCGGAATTCCATCCAGCCGAAATAGACGGGAAAGAGTTCGAAACAGAATGGAGATGTTCGAGGAGCCTCTTGATATAGCGATCGATCGGCTCGATCCCCAGATGGTCATTTCGTTCGATTTCGGCCCGGAGCGGTCGGTGAAGCATGACGGCAACTACGCGCTCATCGCCCGGGCAGCCTTTTCGGATTGTGAGCTCTTGTCGCATGAAGGTAAGGATCAGTCTCCGGCTAAGAGGCGAACGCTTTCTCTCGCCGGGACGCTGGTACGCTCGATTTCCTGCAGCGCCAGATAGGCGCGTTCAAGCTCCCGCCCTTCGCAGGCGCGAGCCCGGCGCCGAATCAGGGATGAAACGAGCCCGCATCGAGATAGAGCCAGGTGCAAGCCTTCCTTGGCATAAGTTCCGGCCAGCACCGCGAGCGTGGAACTCGGTCCGGTCCCCGGTCGATATCGCCGGATAATCTTGCGGATGGTGCGGCAACTCGCGCGATATTTCGCCGGGTGAAATTCAAGCGGCTCGCGATAGAAAAGCAGCGGGTCGAGAAGTCTTGCGCACACTGTCTTTGGGTCGGCGCGATGCCACAGTTCCATATCCTCGGCGCGAACATATTCGGCGTCGTAAAGATGACGCCGGAACCACTCCGTCTTGGCGACCACCGTTGGATGGATGAAGCCGGACCGCACGCCGGCAGTGACAAGACTCGCCGGGCGGTCGCCGCGGATGCCATAAGGCCGCCCGGCGCTGTCGATGACGTACGCGGCCGAGCCGATGATATCCAGTACCGGATGGCCGGATAGACAGCCCATCTGCCGGGCAAGCCGCTCCGGATGCATCAAATCGTCCGCATCCATGCGCGCGAAATACGGGGCTTGCGCCAGCGATATCATCTGGTTCAGCCGGTAGACCAACCCCCGATTCACTCCGTCAGAGATTACGCGGACCCGCGGGTCGCAGATCGATTGGGCGATGTCCAGCGAGGCGTCGGATGAGCCGTCATCTACCAAAAGCAATTCCCAATCCGTGAACGACTGCGCGTACACGGATCGAATGCTCTCGAGCAAGGTCGCCGCCGAATTGAAGAACGGAATTCCAACAGTTATCGCGGGCCTCATGGGTATACCCTCCTCCGGCCCTGGATGCCCTTGGCCACGAGGGCCAGCAACCCAAAGACAAAGAGCCACCAGACGCCGTCGCGGGTGGGCCGCCGAACCAAGAACAGGTCAAACGCAATGGAAGCGAGTGAGACTAGAATACCCGCCGCCAGTATCTTGTTTTCGTCGCTTCGCATCGCGCGCCTGAGAGCAGTCCATAGCGCCGCCGCGAGGAACAAGAGAAACAAGAGTCCGGGTAAGCCGAGTTCCACCACCAGATCCAAAATGGTGGAGTGCGGATGGTAGAGCAAAATGCCGTACCGCGTATACCTGACGTAGCGCCCGCTGGTGTAGAGATCGCCCCCTTCGGTCTCGGTCAGATACCAAGGCCACCAGGAACCCAGTCCGGACCCGACCAGCAATTGCGCGGGAGAACGGTCTGACATGATGTTGGCAACTGCCTCATGCATCATGGTGCGGCCATCCGGGCCCCGTGCCTGGTTCTCCAACCGGTCGGCCTTCGCTTTGCTAAAAATCACCGTTGCCGCAGCGCCCCCGATCAACAGCACGATCACCAGAACGGTAATCTTGGTGAGACCCTTAGCAGCCCAGACGCAGGAGAGGATGAACAGGCCAAACAGCATCATTCCAGCGCGCGACCCCAAACCGATCGTTGTCAGCGCGAGACAAAAAACACAGAGGACGCCAAATATTGGCTTCACCCGGCGGGCGAGCGTTTCTTGGAGCGCGAACGCCATTGCGGGGATGAGCAAAAAATATCCCGTGCTGGCTTCAAACAACGGGCCGCGGACGCGCTCCATTCCAAAATCGTTTAGCGTAACCGCGGCTGCGTCACGCAGGCCCAGGCCAAGGACCGATTGCGCCGTGTACAGGGCACACACACAGGAAAGCGCGACGACCAGCCGCCACAGGAAACCACGGACGTCGGAAACTGAGCTGATCACCAGATATGCGAGTATGCCGGACGCGGCTGTTAGCGCCATGCAATAACCCATCGCGAGGTTGTTCCTGGGCCCGGCTGCCGCTCCAGGACGTAGAGACCATTCCCCAAGCGGCAAGCGCAATCAAGGAGAACGGCAACCATAAATGCCATCCGCGGGGCAGCCTGTTGGACGGGGAGGCGATTCGCGGCACCGCATAGAGCAGGCAGAAAACAATCGTTAGAGCATCGACGCTCTTGATCTCGATGCCGGCGATTTCCCACCACGGCGTACTTGTGGAGGGGAGGATCGTCCAACTCGCAAATATCAGCCAGAAGAACCATTCCTGGGAGAGCCAGGCAGGAAAAAGCCGCCGGGGAGGCGCCGCGGTGAGAGCCGATGAAAACCTTCGTTGTTGTACGCTAGCGCTGGCCACGATACACCTCCTCGAGCCTTCGGGCGCTGGTCTCGATATTGAATGAACTGCTTCTCACCGCGTCGAGCGCCTGCCAGGACTTCACCGCGGGGCGGAGTCCACAGGCGATCGCGGAAGCCCAATTGTCGGCGCTATCCGACAGCGAAAAGCGGTGGACCAATTCGGGCACGGCATCCGCTTCGAACGGCACCCGATCGGAAATGAAGCACGGGAGCCCGGCAGCCTGCGCTTCGACCACAGCCAACCCGAGACCCTCGAATAGCGAAGGGAAAAGGAATGCATCCATCGCTCCCTGCATTAGCCCAGGAACGTTTTCGCATCGCGACAAGATCTTCACCCGATCGCGGAGACCCGTCGCACGCAAGCGTTCTTCGATCGCGTTCTGAAGCGGCCCCTCGCCAATCCAAAGAAACCTTGCTCGCGGCACCATGGAGGAAAGCTGGAGAGCGACATCAATCAGGAACCGATGGTTTTTCTGCTCGGCAAAGCGCCCGACGTGACCGAATACGATGTCGTCTGGGGCAAACCCTAATTCGCTGCGGATGTGCTGCGATGGCTGATCGAACGGAGTGAGGTCCACTCCGCAATGCAGCACGCTCCAGCGCCGGTCGCCAGCCCAGGTCCGGCCGAACATCGAGGCGGCAGCGGCGCTGCTCGCCGCAAGGCCCGTCGTAGCATAGCGGCGCAAGAGCCGGTTTTGAACGAGAAAATAGGCTCGCCGAATAGGATCCATCCCACGCAGAATGGGGCCGACGTCGATGTGACTGTGAGCAATCCGAAGGGGGACGCGCGCACGGTTCGCCTCGCGCAGAACCACACCGGAATGATCGATGAAATGCGAGTGGATCACGTCATAACCGGGGCCGCTTTCCAATACACGGCGCAAGCTCGCGGCATAACTCCACAACCGGCGCGGGCGAGGGCTCGGTATTAGGCCAAGCCGCATCGATTCCATAGCGCTGTGCCAGGCAGGATCCACGCTGGCGGCAAAGAAATCGAATTGGAACGCGGATCGATCAATCGAGCGGCTAACCTGAAGGAGCCACCGCTCCACGCCGCCCCACTGAAGGTCGCTGTGAACGTGCAATATGCGAAGTGGCTTCTTAGGCGGCATGCAAACCCCCCGTTGTGCGGCGACCGATTCTGACGAGGATGATCACGGCGCCGGCAAGCTGAACGCTCATGGAGAACATCATGGCCATTGCTGCGCCGTGAAGCCCACGCGAAGGGACAAGCCAAACGGAAGCAGCCCAGGCAGCCAGGCAACTCGCCGCAATCAGTGGGATCTGGCTGCGAAATTCACGGGCCGCCGTCATCCCAAATCCAGCGAACCAGGCGAGATACGCCACCGTTCCGGCGATCATCAGCAGGACGAGCACATCACTGCTGGCGGCATATTCGGGACGGAATAATAGCTTCAGCAAAGGACGGCCCATGATTGCGGACACGCCCACGCCGGCAGCACCGAGGGCGAGACCGACACCCATCATTGCCAAGAGCAGCTTCCAGTATTCGCGTAATTTGCCTGCAGCGAATGAGCGTGCCATCCGGGGCGACGACACATTGCCCAGCGCGCTGACAACCGTCTGACCGGCGATGATCAGCGAAGCCAGCGCCGAATAAATACCCAGATCTTTCGGCCCTGCGAAGCGCTCCAGATAATATCGAGGAATATTCGCTCCCAGCGAGACCAGCCCCTGAACCACTCCGAGCGGGAGCGCCAGCCATGCCAGCGAAAGGAGCCGGACTTTTTGCGCAGGCGCGTGATCGGTTTCGAAAATCGCACGAAATTTGGAGGTCATCGGCCAGTCGTAAATCACGAAGGTAAGCGCCGAACCTGCGCAAATGCCTAATGCGGCCGCCTGCGCGGTTGGAGAGATGGAAATCGCAGCGTAGAGGAACAGAATGGAGATCAGGCCTTTCAGCATCATCGATTTCGCTACCACGATCATCTGCTCCTGCCGCTGCAGGTATCCTTGCACCACGTCGCTCAACGCTTCGAAACATTTCGAACAGCCGATAATCGCGATGGCCGCGGTGGCTCCAGCGGAGCGCGACGGAAACGCCGCTAAGAGCAGAATGAATATCAGCGATAGGCCGGTCGTCATCAGGCGCAAAACAAAATATTCATTGAACCGGAACGATCCCCGCGCATCGGTTGCCTGCACGGAACGGAGTTGCAGGTTGGCGAGCATCAGAACCGGAGCTGTAACCGCGAGACCAAGGGCGAAAATGCCGACCTCAGCCGGAGCGCAAAGTTTCGCCATCGCGACCAGCATCATCCATTGGCACGCTGCGTAAAAAACGTTCGCAGCGAGGGTCCAGATAAAATTGGTCCGAAAGCCTGGAGCCGCGGCGGCCGCGCCATCGATTGGCGCGGCCGCTTGCTCCATTTCCAGCACTGCGCCTTCAGCCCTGAGCATATCGGGCGTAATACTCCCCATACCCGAGTCCCGGTGAAGGATCCCAACCGTTTAGAATCGTGCCGAGCAGGACGTTGTTCGAAAGTTGCAACAGTCCGGCAGCTTCCTGATTCGCCGTCAACGGATTCCGATTAGCGCGCACCACCAGCACGACGCCGTCGGAATGGCGGCCCAGCAGTCGCGCGTCCGGAAACAATAGAACGGGCGGGGTGTCGATCACGATCGTGTCGAACTCGCCGCGCAGATCCTCGAGGAGGCGCATCAGCCGGCTGGAAGCGAGCAGGGCAGGCGCATTTTCGACAGCCGGGCCCGAGGTGAGAATCCATAGATTCCCTTTGGCGCCTGTACCTGAGACAAGCGTCGGGACTACGTGATCGGGCGTCTCGGACTGCAGAAAATCGCTCAATCCGGTTTCGTTCTTCAGCCCGAATCGTTCGTGCAGCGTCGGATTACGCATGTCCGCGTCAATCAATAGAACGCGCTTGCCGATTTCAGATAGGGCAAGAGCGAGATAACCCGCAATCGTTGACTTTCCTTCCTTTGGCAAAGCGCTGGTAATCGCGATCATTTGCGGGACCGCCTCGGCTTGGTAGTTCCACAAGAGAGAATCGAGCGTGGCGTGAAACGAATCGTTCAGCATTGGCGGGCGCGATTCCCACGCAGTGAGCTGATTGCCGCCGCCGCGGCGTGACTTTCCCGGATAAAGGCTGGCGATTCCTCCGCCGGTCAAATTGACCGTAGGAATTACGCCGAGCTCCGGCATCTTGAGGAGTTGCGATGACTCACCCGGCTTCCATAGCTTGCGATTGCGCAGACGCCGTGCTTCCCGCAAGAAGCAGAGAAGCGTTCCCAGGATCAGGCCCGCAGTTGTGCCGATGCCGATGTTCAACAGCAGATCGGGCTTGTATGGCAGCAGCGGATCTCTCGCGGCATCCACGATGCGGATATTACTTGCGCGAATGGCCGTCGCGATTCCGGCGGAATTGACCTTCTGGAGCATGTCCTGATAGAACTGCTGGTTCGAATCGACTTCGCGCTGCAGCACATTGATCGGAATGGACAGCTCCGATTGCTCCGAAACGGCTTTGAACTGCTGTTGGTAAGCTACCGTGAGCAAGGCTTCGCGCTTTTGCGCGGCCTCGAAATCGTTCTTGATCCTGCCGACGATGTTGCCCAACTCTTTGGCGACCAATGTCTTCACTTCGGCGATCTGGGCGTCGATCTTCTGCACCTTGTAGTGCTCGGGCGTCATGGTGGCAGCCAGTTGGCTACGATCGCGTTCTAGATCTGCGAGGCGTGTATTGTAGTCGCGAAGCAGTAGGGCATCGCGTACCTCGGGAAGTTGATCCGGGGCGCTGGAGTTAGCGATTTCGTTCTTGGCCTGTAGCACAGTCCGATCGGCCTGCGCCTTGGATAGCTCGGCCTGTATCTGGCGCAACTTCTCCTCGCCGACGCTCTCACGGCCTTTCGTTTCGAGGATTCCCGAGCGCCGGGCATAATCCTGCAGTTTGCGCTCGGATTGCTCCAGGTTGTTGCGCATGTCCCCAAGGCGGGTATTCAGCCACGCGACCGTCCGCTCAGTTCCAGCCCATCGAGTATCCATCGTGTGATTGACAAATTCCGAAGCTAGCGTATTGAGAAACTCCGCCGGCGTATGCCGGTCGCGCGCACTGTAAGTGAGCTGCACCAGACTGCTTTGCGCAGCCTCCTTTACTTTCAGGCTCTTTTTCGCCACCTTGATGGCGCGCTCCTGTGGCGTTTCCGATCCCGGGGTGGGCATGTCGAGCGCCTTTCGGACGACCAATGCGCTGGAGTCTGGAAGAATCTTCAGAAACTTTTCGATCTGCTGAGAACGCCAGCTGCCCTGCGCGACGAATCCGGGCCTCGCATCGAGGTTCAGCTTCTTGATGACTCGCTCCAGAAGTTCATCGCTCTGCAATACTTGGACCTGCACCTGAACGTAGCCGTCGGGTGTTATCGGAGACGACCCCGCCGTGGGATCCACGTCTCGGACGTTCATGAAGTTCTGGTTCATGTCCTGGACTTCGAGTTGCAAATTGGCCCGATATTCCGGCTTCTGCTTGAAGGAATATGCCGTAGCGGCAACGATTCCGACCAGGATACAAAACGCGAGGCTGTACTTGAATTTCCATAGAATGCCCAGATGATCGAGCAACCCGTAAGCCCGCTCCTCGGAGGAGAGTGCGTTGGAATTCGGAATATCGATTGTGTAAGCGAGTTCCTTTTGGACCTGCGCGATCGCTCCGGGCGCCGGCAATCCCTTACGACGCTTGTTGTAATCTTCCGTTTTTCCGAACATTAGAGGCCCCTCCAAATCACGAGTCCCGATATTGTCTGCAGCGCCATCTCCGCAGCGCGAGCGCCCATTTTGTGGGCCGTACTGCTCGGAATCACAAGAATGTCATCCGCCTGCATTCCTGGATCGGCGGTCTTTCCAGCCAAGAGACTCTTGACGTCGATTTTGATACTCTTGCGATCGGACTGACCGGGTACTGACCGCAAGACAACGCAATTCTTCAGCGCTGCCGTATTTTGCGGCCCTTCCGCGAGGGCAAGAGCCTGAAGCACGGAGGCGCGCTCCTTCTCTCCCAACGTGAATCCACCGGGTTTCCGCACTTCGCCGATGACGTAGATAAGCTCGGCGGGCGGCACCGTGATCACGTCGAACGGTTGGACAATTGCCGCGTCGTGCAGCTTCCCTCCTTGCAAAATATCGTGCAGATTGTAGGAAACGGTCTCGCCGTCCTGGTGCGCGACCCGCACTGTGTAGCCGGCCTGCGTTTGCAAACCGCCAGCCATCGCCAGGACCTCCGCCACTGTTTTGCTGTTACCGCGAAGTTGGTAGGCGCCTGAGGTCGTGACCGCGCCGAGAACCGATACGGGCTGGCTGGCGTACTCCACAACCTCCACCGAAATCACGGGATGGAGGTAATACTTTTCCAGAAGCTTCGACACCTGCTCTTGAGTCTCGGGGACGCTCAGGCCGCCCACGTGAACCTTGCCGGCTAGAGGTAAATCGACGAACCCATCCTTCGAAACCAGGGTGGTCTTTTCATTGAGTTCTTCGACTTCCGGAGAACGAAATAGCACTTTGTCATCCGGTCCAAGCCGGTATACGCTGCCAGACGTGGCCGCAAACACGGCTTGTCCGACCAGCCCGAAAAATAAGAAAGCTCGACTAAAACACTGCATGTTGTTCCTTCGTAGTTACCTGCGTCTAAGCGCTCGCGACGATGCGGGCGGGCCGCCGATTTGGCTTGATTCTGCTCGTTGTCAGATGAACCCCTGGCGTGTAATCCGGCGCCATGCGGCAAAGCGCGGCAAGCAGACCGCGCTCATCGCGCGATTGGCAGAGAGCCCGCACGGCCCTCAATTGCGCCGCGAGATCCAGCGGGGGCGGGCTGCCGCGAAAGATCTTGATCTTCGGGTGGTAGGTGGAAAGCGTCGCTTCCCCGTCCAAGTTCAGTTCTTCGTAAAGCTTTTCGCCGGGGCGCGTGCCGGTGAATGCAATCTGTATGTCGTGATCGGGCCGGAATCCAGACAGCAGGATCAGCCTTCTCGCCAAATCGACGATCTTCACCTGCTCGCCCATATCGAGCACGAATATTTCCCCGCCATGACCCATGGTGGAAGCCTGTATCACCAACTGGGAGGCTTCCGGAATGGTCATGAAGTAGCGCCTCATCTCCGGATGCGTTACGGTAACCGGTCCGCCCGCGGCGATCTGTCGCTTGAATGTTGGGACCACGCTTCCGTTGCTGCCGAGTACGTTTCCAAATCTCACCGACACGTACTTCGTATCGCAGCCTTCCATGCCCCTGATAATTAGCTCGGCGGAGCGCTTGGTGGCGCCCATGATGTTCGTTGGGTTGACGGCTTTGTCGGAGGAGATCATGACAAAGTCGCGAACCCCTGCTTCCGCCGCGGCCAAAGCCACGGTGTGCGTGCCGAGCACATTGTTTTCGACCGCCTCGAAGATGCTTGCCTCCATCATCGGAACGTGCTTATAGGCCGCTGCATGATAAAGGACCGAGGGTTCATGTTCATCCAACACGTGCTGGATGCGGTTACGGTTCTGGATATTGCCGATTTCCGCAATGAAGGGAACCTCGGGAAAAGACTGATTCATCTCCTGCTGGATATGGAAGAGCGCGGTCTCGCTGTTGTCGAAGGCCACGATCGCGCGCGGGTGGAAACGCGCCAACTGGCGGCACAATTCGGAGCCAATCGAACCAGCGGCTCCCGTGACCATCACTGTGTAACCAAGAATCTTGGTTCGGATATCTTCCTCGGAAAGCCGTACAGGTTCCCGGTCGAGCAGGTCTTCCATGGCGACGTCGCGAATCTGCGAAGTCAGGCCGTTGACGCCAATCAGTTCGGCGATGCCCGGAACGGTCTTGCAAGGCACTTGCGCGTCGCGGCAGTGTTGCACCATACGCGTCATTTCGTCGCTGTTTCTGGAAGGGATCGCAATCAACACTTGCGAAATGTCGTAGCGCGGAGCGAGACGCGGCAAGTCCGCACCCGTGCCTACCACCGGTGTTCGCTGAATTGTGGTGTCTTGCTTGTGTGGGTCGTCGTCCAGGAAGCCACAAACCCGGTAGCCGAGCGCTGGATTTCTTCGAATCTCTCGGAACAGAGTGGCGCCGCCGCTTCCGGCGCCATAGATGAGAACCCGCTCCGATTTCTTTCCTTCGCGAAGCTTGTGACGCTCCTTAAGGAGGCGCGCGAAGATGTAGACGGTCAAGCCAAGTTGCGTGCTCAGGATTAGATCGAGCAGGTATATGGATCTAGGAAATGCAAACGGTCCAGCCAGGTAGATAAAGGGAATCGCGGCTAACGATCCGCAGACGTTGTAGCCGACGATTGCCAGAATGTCGGGGCCCGATGCATGGCGCCAGTTGTTGTGGCCCATCCTGCCGGCCGAAAAGATGAGGGATTTCACAACCACCCAGATCGCTATTCCGATCAACAGATGTTGGCTATAGACGGGCGGAACGTGAAAGTCAAAACGCACAAAGAAGGCCCCCGCCGCGGCGGTGACGAATATAAGTGCGTTCAACGCGTGCGGAACGATGCGCATGCGGCGAAGAGCGTGGACACAGTTCCGGTAAGCGGAGGATATGAATTTGGAACGTTGTATATCTTGAGACACAGACACCCCTAGAAAACAAACGAAGGCGTCGCAACGGTTGGAACGGTGGAATAGAACTGCGCGCCGGCGAACGAATCTATTGGAGATGCGCCCGCGGTGCGCCGAATCCGGTTAACGACATACATCTGATCCTCGAGCGTCAGGCTGCTCGAACTGGGGAGGCAAATGCCGCGGCGGAACAGGTCTTCGGCGACCCAACCTCCGTAGCGTTCGCACGAAGAGAACAGCGGCTGTAGATGCATGGGCTTCCACAGCGGACGCGTCTCAATGCCGTTTGAATCCAGGGACTGGATTAGCGCGTTGCGGGAGCAGCCGAATTTGGATTCATCTATCAGGAAGCAACTCAACCAATTTGTATGAAGCCCGTAGTCAGCTTGGGGCATCATCGAGATTCCTGGCAGATCCGCCAGTCCGTCCTGGTATCGATAGGCAATCGCCCGGCGCTGCCCGACGCGAAGTTGGAGCACGCGCATCTGTCCGCGGCCGATTCCGGCGAGCACATTGCTCATGCGGTAGTTGTAGCCGAGCTCTTCGTGCCCGTAAGCCAGCCCCGGCTCTCTCGCTTGAGTAGCCCAGAAGCGCGCCTTTTCGATCAGTTCTCTTCGCGGCGAGAGCAGCGCGCCGCCGCCAGTAGTTGTAATGATCTTGTTTCCGTTGAAGGAAAGCGCAGCGACTTCTCCCAACGATCCGGCGGGTTTGCCTTTGTACGTTGCCCCCAACGCCTCAGCAGCATCTTCCAGCACGGGTACGCCGTACCGGGCGCTTACCTCGAGGATCGGATCCATATCCGCGCATTGACCGAAGAGGTGAACTACGATTATGGCCTTGGGCAATCGATTTCTTTTGGCGCGATCCCGCAACGCTTTGCCCAGCAACTGGGGATCTATGTTCCAATTTGCGTGCTCACTATCGATAAACACCGGCTTTGCGCCCAGATATCGGATGGGATTGGCAGTCGCCACAAACGTCAGTGTTTGGCAAAACACGTCGTCTGCGGGGCCAACGCCGAGCGCGCGCAATCCAAGATGAATTGCCGCTGTTCCGCTAGAGACGGCAGCGGCCGGAACCCCAACATGCGCCTCCAGTTCGTTCTCGAAAGCCGTGATATGGGGGCCGACAGTGGATAACCAATTCGATTCAAAGGCTTCTCGCACAAAGCCCACTTCGCGGGATCCCAAATGTGGAACGGACAAGAGAATTCTTGGCATAATTCGATTGACTAAGACGAATTTCGCGGGCCCGAGCCTCGACCCCGCGGCGAACACACGTACAGCCGCCGAGACTACGAGGAGGAATATTTTGAATTAGCTAGTATGGGCCGGGCGCATAGCGTGCAATACCGCTGCCCATAAACTTTGTGAAAACGGTTTAATTCTTCGGGCGGAAAAACTTAACTCACCTTTTAGAACTCCGGTTACCTGTGGAAGCCGAGCGTAGAGAGATTGAATTTGTGAACAATTAAAAACTACTAAAACCATTGTGATCCGATTTCTGGAGTGTGTCAAGACGCACGTTTGTTTCACCCGTTACACGTCTTAAGCCACCAGTTGGAGAATGAAGCGCTCCATGACGATGCGGTCGTCGGGACGGGCGTCGCGCAGGCCGCGATCGGCTTCATAGATCAGACGCAGGGCGCGTTCGAGCTGAGGCTTGGTGAACTTTGCCGCTGTCTGTGAAACCTGGTCGGCGCGAGATCCCCACATGGGGATGCCCAGGCGCGTGAAATGCGATTGAACCTGGCCGCCGCTCTTGAGGCCAGCTTCGCGCGCGGATAGCGCGAGGCGGAACTGAGTCGAGAGAAACGCCAGCGCCAGCGGAAGATATTCGCCTTCGCGGGTGAGCGTATCGAGCGCTTCCAGCGCGCGTGCGCGGTCCCGTTTGCCCAGCGCGTTCACCAGCACGAAGATTGTGGTGGCGCGCGCATCGGGAACGAGCGCGGAAATATCGTCTACGGTGACCTCGCGATTGCCGGCATAGAGTGCCAGTTTTTCAATCTCGACGGCGATCCGGGCGATATCGGCTCCCATGGCTTCAACGAGGAGATCTAGCGCGTCGTTACCGATGCGGAATCCGGCGCGCTGAGCGAGCGATTCCGCTTCGCGGCGCGCTTCGTGGCTGGCGAAGCGGCGCAACTCGATTACGTCTGGAATGGCGGAGTAGAACTTGCGGACGCGATCCTGCTTGCGCTTGTCGTCGCCTTCGAAATCGAAGCGGATGGCTTCGAAGAATAGGGCAACGCCGGGCGTAGGGTCCTTCATGTAGGCTGCTAAAGGGGTTGCGTCGCCGGCGGGTCCATCGCCCTCGTCGTCTTCGGCCGCGGCCGCTCTGCCCCTTGGTAACGCGCCTTCGGCGTTGACCACCCAGATCAAGCGCTCGGAGGCAAAGAGCGAAAGCGATCGTGCGTCGTCGAGCGCTTCGGCCAGCGAGATCTCCGTGAGATCGTGCTGGGTCGTCGAGCCTTCCGGAAATGCAGCCATCACCGCTTCCTTCAGGCGGCGGCGTTCATAGGCTTCCGGGCCCAGCAGGAGCGTCGCAGCCGGCGGGGCGCCTTTTTTGAGGTGGGAGATGAGTTGGGCGGCGGTCACTCAGAACTTCTCCAGGATCGCCGAGACTATGGTCCGCGACGCATCGCGCGCGACCCGCTCCATGGCGGTGCCGCTCTCGTCGAAATAGGTTTGCGGATCGGCGGCGATTTCGTAGCGTTCGCGGCATACAAGACTGGGCTGCGTGAATAATACTTTGCCCGTGGCGCGATCGGTGAGCGTTACCTGAACCGTTACGACTACCTCGACGCCCGTGGCGCGGCCGCTCTGGATATCGAAAATGATGGGGAAGGCGCTCCAAGTGACGAGCGTGCCGTTGAGGACCGCGTCCGCTTGGTTCGGATCGGCAACGATGGTGTACTTGGTGCGCGCGTGAAATTCGCGCGTGATGCCGTCTGGAAGCAGGCGCGCCAGCTTGGGCCGGAGAGTGCCGTTGGAGAAGGCGGGGATGGCGATGGTGCGTACAGTCTTCGGCATCCACTGAGTGTTGTTGCCCACGTGATAGCCGCAGGCGGAAGTGAAGGCGGCGAGGACGGCTAAGAAATGGATTGCGGAGCCTGGCGGCACGAACTGTCGGCGACGATTGACAGGCCGGAGGCCTGTCATACGAGCTGCCTCGCGACCATTACCGCGTTTTCGGCGGCGAGGCGTACGTTGTCCACGGCCATCCAGAACCAAACCGCTTCGGGATCGTTGCGGTCCGGAGAAATGGCGCCGACAGCGATGCCGCTCTGGCCGGCTTGTCCGACATTGTTCGGCGGATCGAATTCTTCCGAGAGGACCTCAACAGCTTCGAACGCGAGGCCGCTTTCGATGGCTTCGATTCCGGGATTGCCTTCGAACTCTACCCACGCGGAGAAACTATATCCATGAAAGACGGGGGCTTGCGCCACTCGGAGCGAGGGCATTGGAGCGCCCTCTCCGTCGCCTTCCAGCGCCAGCAGCGTCGCGAGATGTCGCTCTATGCGGAGTTCGATCTCTTCGAGCGTGACCGGCGCTTCGGTTCCGTATTTGGCGAGCATGGCGAAGCTCGATTGCGTATCGAAGACCGCCTGCGGCAGGGTTTGAACGAAAGCAGACTTACTGTCTGCTGCTGCAACTCTTCGACTGCCGCCTTGCCGTGCTCGCTGGCGGGGGCGAAGATCTGGATCACAGAACGGCGGATAGGATCGTGTGCGTGCAATCGCCGCATGAAGAGCGCGAGCGCGATTGCGGCGGGATGCGCGATGACATGTACGGCAGCGGCATCCGGATCGAGCGCTTCCGGCGGTTCCAGCATTGGCGCGCGCAGCCGCGCATCAGGCCGCTCTTCGGCGGCGAAGGTGAGGTCGATAATTGCGAAGTCTGGCGCTTCGCCCGCCAACTCGAGAGCTTTCCGGCTGGAAGCCGCCGATCCGGCGAGGAAGACGGCGCGCGCATCGGCGAGCGCGTCCTCGTTGAGCGCTTCGACCACGGCGGGCTCATCGCCCAAACGCGTGAGTGCGCCTTCCTGATCTTCCTCCTCGGCAATGAGGCGTAGGGGAAGCATGGGTTCCGCGTTCGCGGCGAGATCGCGGACTTCTCGCGCCCAGCAGCGAATCGCTTCCTATGAGCGCCACGCGCGGATGATAGAGCGGCCTAACCAACTTGCCGCTCCGGCGTGGGCGTTGGATGGGCGTGCTTCAGACGCCGGCGGAGTATGCCGCCGATGCGGATGGCAATTCCGCTGCCTACATACGCAATCGACATCGCCAACAACAGGTATTGCGCGTGCATCCACATACCGTAAATGAACCCTCCGAGCAAAATAAGCAGCAGTGGCGTATAGGGCTTCGAAAGATTGATGCCTTTGAAGCTGTAATAGCGCCATGTGCTGACCATGAGGAAGCCGAGCAACAGCAGAAGGGCAAGCCACGCGGCGGAGAGCGGCCACCACGTCACTGGATCGCCGTTCGATGCGAACACGATAGACGCTACCATGGCGGCGGCCGCGGGAATGGGGAGTCCGACGAAATACTTGCGGTCGGGGCGGCCCGGATTTTTCGGGATGGGGTTCTTCTGCACGTTGAAGCGCGCCAGGCGGACGGCGCCGCAGAGCAGGAAGAGAAACGAGATGAAATAGCCGGCGTCGTGAAGATCTTCGCGCGATATGCGCCGCATCTACGGCGTTGATGAATTGAACGCCCCAGGCATAGGCGAGAACGGCCGGGGCAAGGCCGAAGCTGATCACGTCGGCGAGCGAATCCATCTCGCGGCCGAAATCGCTGGTGGTGTTGGTCATGCGCGCGATGCGGCCATCGAGGCCATCGAGAAAAACGGCGGCCCCAATAGCCTGCGCGGCTACGCGGAAATGATCGTCGGCGCCGGGCACGCCCGAGGCAACCAGCAGCGCCCCGCGAAATGCACGCAGAATGGCGATGTATCCCAGGAAGATGTTGCCCGCGGTAAAGAGCGTTGGCAGCGCATAGGCGGCGCGGCGCGGACGACGCTCGGGGGATCTCGGATCGACCAGCCGATCTTTAAGACTCATTGCGATCCTCCGGTGGCCGCAGGCACACGCCGCGCGATTACGCTCGATCCGGCCGAAACGCGCATGCCGGGGTGAACTACGATTTCCCACTCCGGTCCGAACAGCACGTCTACGCGCGAGCCGAATTTGATCAGACCAACGCGCTCGCCCGTAGCGACGCGGTCGCCGGGCCTCTTGCGGAAAACGATGCGGCGCGCGATTAATCCGGCGATCTGTTTGAAGACCACGGTGGTTCCATCGCCCTGGACGGTTACGACGTTCTGCTCGTTTTGATCGGAACAGACTTCGCGGCTTGCCACGTGAAATTTACCTTCCTGGTATTGCACCTTCGCGATGGCGCCGGCAATGGGCGCGCGGTTGACATGTACGTCGAAGATGTTGAGGAAGATGCTGACGCGGTTGAGGGTGGGGCCTTCCGGTTTGACGGCCACCACCTTGCCATCGGCCGGCGAGACGGCGACATCACCGCTGGGGATGACGCGTTCGGGGTCGCGGAAGAAATAGAGGCAGAAGGCGGCTAGAACCCATAGGGGCGCGGCAAACCAGGGACCTGCGGCCCAAGCCACAAGACCCGAGGCGGCAGCGAGCGCGAGCGCGTAGTAAATGCCATCTAGAACTATCACTGGCAACTTCATTTTCACATAGGGGTGTAGAGACCGTATGGTTTGAGTGTTTTCCAGCTTGCGAACGGGCGACGAGCGTACCGCCGCACCGCTCACCGCAAGAACGTCTTGACAGATCTTTCCAACTGAGTATACTCAGTATATACAGATGTACGGCGCTTTCACCATCTCACAAACAGACAAGCGCCCGATCTATCTCCAGATCATGGAGCGGATCATCCAACGGATTGCGGTCGGCGACTGGGCCGAAGGCCAAGTCTTACCTTCCATTCGGCAGCTTGCCGTAGATCTTCAGGTCAGCGTCATCACGGTCAAGCGGGCCTACCTGGAACTGGAACGCGAAGGCGTCATCGTGACGCAGCACGGCAGAGGATCGTTCGTCGCATCTACTCCTGGTTTGGGTGCCAGGCTGCGCGAACAGGAGTTGCATCAGCATTTGGAGCAAGCGACGCGGATCGCGGCCATGTTGGGCATCCAACCAAAACAGTTGGAAGCCCGCCTGCGCGAAGCCGGCGACCGCATCGCGGAAAAGGAAACCGTATGACCGATCTCGCCATTGAACTTAACGGCGTGCGAAAGAGCTATCGCTTCTTCTCGCTCGATCACATTAACCTCAAGGTCCCGGAAGGGGAGATCATGGGACTGATCGGACCCAACGGAGCGGGCAAGTCCACCACCATCCGCATTCTCATGGGCCTGGTGCATCAGGATGCCGGTGAGGTGCGCGTGCTGGGCCATCGCATGCCCGCCGCCCAGGTCGCCGCGAAATGGGATATCGGCTTCGCCTCGGAGGACATGCGCCTATATGACGGCATGACGCTGGCGTGGCACATGGCCTTCATTCAATCGATCTATCCCACCTGGAATCCGGCCTACGCGCAGCTTCTGCTCAAGCGGTTCGGATTGCGCGCCGAACAGAAGATCAAGGGCCTCTCGCATGGGCAACGCGTCAAGGCAACCTTGCTCCTAGTGCTTGCCAGACGGCCCAAGTTGCTGGTGCTGGACGAACCCACCACAGGCCTCGACCCGGTGGCGCGCCATGAGATTCTGCGCGAATTGACGGACGTCATGGCCGACGAAGGGCGTACCATCCTGTTCTCTTCGCATAACACGCAGGATGTGGAACAGATCTCCGATCGGATCACCTTCATCGACCGTGGACGGATCATCGATTCGATGGACAGGGAGACGTACCTCGATCGCTGGCGCCGCCTGCGCCTGGAAGTCCTTTTATACCGGCCAATATTCAGAATAAGGGGCTGGCGGCCACCGATGGAAAGCAGTATTCTTTTTTCGTTCGAACTTGACTTTGCCGGAGGGTGAAGGCCCAGCCAGCAGATCGACGCTTTGCCAGAGAACGGTCAGCGGCGGGCCTTCACGCCAGCCGTGATTATCTTTATCGCACTGCCAGAGGCGAAAGACAACATCGACCCGGGGTGATCCCATTTGATCACCTGCCGCGGCGCTGTCCAATCTGCTGCAACGACACGATCATTGGCCATGGACGGCGGTTTCGCCAGGCCCACGACGAACACCACGAACACATTTGGGTGCGGCGCGGAATCTGTCATCCGTGCCGGAAGACGTTCACCATCTTGCCCGATTGGCTCGCCCCGTCGGCGCCTTTCAGCTTGCAGTGCCGGCAACAGGCCTGTGAGAGCATTGCCGCAGGCTTTTCCGTCGAGCAAGCAGCGCCACACTGCAAAGATTCGTCGCGCTTGCCCGATCCGTCTACGCTGCGCCGATGGGCACATCGGCGCCTGCTCAGCGTGCGCTGCTGGTTGAAGGCCGGCGCGATTGCCGCCTACTTTTTTCGACCGCCCACCATCGTTGCCTGGGATCTGGGCGCACTCTGCCGTATTCTGCCCATCGAGGCAAGAAGTCCGTGAATCGCGAAGCTCTCGACGACTTGAAGGAACAGATTCCCTTGATGGGCTATTTGCACGCACAGGATTGGCGCCCGGCGCGGCCGCTCAGCCGTGGACGATGGATGGGGCTGTGCCCTTTGCATGGAGATCACAACCCAAGCTTCCTGGTGGATGACAACAAAAACCTCTTCTACTGTTACGGCTGTGGCCGCGGCGGTGACGTGATTCGCTTTGCTGAACTCTATCACCAGGTGAAGTTCCCGCAGGCCGTGGCGTTGCTATGCCAATGGCGCGGCGTGGAACCTGTGTTGCAAGAAGCCACACGTTTCTATCGCATGCAGTTACACCGCCACAACGAGGCGTTTGCTTATCTATATCAACGCGGAATCCGCTCGGCGGCTCTGCTCGAGGAAATGCGGATTGGTTACGCGCCCGGCGGTTGCCTGCGGGGTTGGCTGACACAGTTGGGTCACTCCTTACCGGCTCTGTGTCAGACCGGTCTGGTAACTGAGGCCGGTTACGACGCATATGTCCGCCGGATCGTCTTCCCACTGGAGGGCAATCTCTATGGCCGCAGCCTTTCGGATTCGGCGCCGGCTCACCGGTTTTTGCCGGGCGCTAAGGGAGGCTTGTACTTATGGGAGCAAGTCCAATCCTATCCGGAAGTCATCCTCGTCGAAGGGCTGTTCGACTACGCCGCGGTGTGGCAAGCCGGATTTCAAAATGTCACCTGCTCGCTGGGAGCTCATCTCAATACACGTCAGTTTCGGCAACTCTGCGATGGCCCGCGAACCGTCTATCTGGCCTTTGACGCCGACCCGAATGGCAGTGGTCAGCAGGCGGCGCAATCGCTTGCCGGCCGGCTCCGAGAGCAAGGCGTCAACGCTCGCAGAGTCTCGCTGCCTGAGGGCTACGATCCCAATAGCTTCTTCGTCGGTGGCGGTGGCACTGCTCAAGAGTTTCACCGTCTGTTGGAGGAGGCTTGCCTGTGAGATTCCGTGTAACTCAGCAGCGCGGACTGAGCAATGCCCACAGCCCGTTTCGAGTGGTCCAGCAGACCGGCCGGGAAGTGGATTGGGTCAATCGTTATCTGGATCAAGAGCGAGTCCGTGGCGTGGCTGAGTCCACCCTCCGCAGTTATGCGCACGATCTGCTGCATTTCCTTCGCTGGTGGGCGGCCACGTATAAGACCACCGCCATAACCAAACAAGCCCTGACCGAGTCAACATTCCTCGACTACATTCGTTTCCAGGTCGATCAGAATCCCCCACCGGCCGCCCAAAGCGTCAACCGTCGAGTAGGAACGGCTGAGCGTGCCATGCGGTGTGAGTTTCCCGACGCCCCGCGCCTGTTTGCACCCGGCTTTCAGAACTGGTACTGGCGGCAATCGCGGTTTGGCTATGGACGGCTACGCCCCGCACTGACGCAGTTGCGGGTGAAGACACCCAAACGCTTGATTGAGCCACTGTCGGTCGATGATGTGGCGCGCTTCTGGTCCAGTTTCCGCACCTCGCGTGACCTGGCTATCGTCGGTCTGATGTTACTGCATGGCTTGCGGTCATGCGAAGTCCTTGCACTCAACCGCGAGGACATCCAGTTTCCTGATTCGCAGATCCGGGTCCCAGGCAAGGGAAAAAAGATCCGTATGCTGCCACTGGATCACGATTCCGTGAAACTACTCGATCACTACCTGTGCCTGGAACGGCCTCCTCATTGCGGCCAAGCTTTATTCGTCTGTCTCAAAGGGCCTTCCCGCGGCGTTCGGATGACACCAGCCGGCCTGCGTTCGTTGTTTCGTCATCATCGGAAAAACACCGGCGTGACTAAGGCGAACCCACACCGATTTCGACACACCTTCGCTTCCGACATGCTCCGGGCAGGCGTCAGCCTCCCAGCGCTGATGCAACTCATGGGTCATGCGCAGATTCAAACCACCATGATCTACCTTCAACTCACTCCACAAGACGTCTGGGAGCAATACGCTCGCGCGGTTGCCCAACTCACCCGACACACTCCGCCGTCGCAATCATGAATCCAAAACGTATTCTTCCGCTTCCCAACCACCCTCTGACAAAGTTCTTCCAGCCAGCGGCGGCATCGGTTACCACTTCGCTGGGTGATGCATCCATCACCAGCTATCGCGGAACCGCTCGCCATTTTCTGAATTATCTCGCCGCTCAATATCCTGAGGTTCGTTCTCTCGATCACCTGCACCGCGACCCCCATATCCTCGCTTGGCTGGCTTTGTTGCGTTCGCAAAATCCGCCACTGGCCACGATCACGCGTTCCAACTATGTGATCTACCTGCGCCGCATGCTGGAAGAACTCGCCTGGACCCAGCAACTCCCGGCTCTCGCTCATCTGCTTGGTCGTGACGACGTGCCCCGCAGGGAACACCATCTCCCACGCCCGCTAACTCCGGAGCAGGATCAATTAATCCAGCAGGAGCTAAGGCGCCGCGATGATCTGCTGAGTAACGCCCTGCTGCTTCTGCGTCACACCGGCATGCGCATCGGCGAATGTGTCGATCTTTCCTTCGACTGTTTGCGCCCTCTTGGTCCCGATCGGTGGGCCATCCATGTGCCACTCGGCAAACTGAAAACGGAACGATGGGTACCCGTGGATTCCATGGTCTGCCAATTGGTCGAACGCATTTGTTCTTTGCGACCGCCGACGGCGCCCAAAGCCGGTCGTCTGCTTCTGCCTCGACCTCGCGGCCGTTACACGTTGATTCGCAGGCTCCGTGCTGCATTGAAGGAAGTCGTGTCAGCGGTCGGAATTCCCGTCCGCATTGTCCCGCACCAACTTCGACACACCTACGGAACTGAGATGCTGCGCGCAGGCGTCAGCTTTGCGGCAATTATAAAACTCCTCGGTCACAAGAGCCCGCACATGACTTTGGAGTATATCGAGATCACCCAGCAAGATCTCCAGCGCGAGTTCCACCTTGCCCTCTCCCATCCCAGGCACTTGGTTCCTTCTCACACCACCTCGTCTAGTCTCCCGCCGCGCCCAGACTTGTCGAGCCTGATTGCTTCATTGATGGCTGCCCAGCACGTTCTGGAGATGTACCGCCGTAACGTCGACGATAAATCTGCACGCCGACTCCTCGACCGCCTTGCCAATCGCATCCTGAAGATCCTTACCGAAACCCGGAAACTCAACCCACCCGAAAAATAGGCAGAGATTGGCCGGTTAAGTCGGGTTGTGGGAAATTGCACCTCAAGCTCTGAACGGATGATGCGCCCCTCGTACAAGCGCGGTCGGGAAGCGGCGGATATCACGCCTTAACGACGTCCATGCCTACCTTGCTTTTGCTCGTGGTTCGAGTGCCGGCGGATTCTGTTCGTCCGCAAATTCGAATCCACTCAGGTATGAGAGCTTCACAATTTTCGCCATCTTCTCAAAGTTGATCTTCTCCACGGTGTCGGTAACCTGGTGGTAGTCGGGATGGAAGCCAGTGAACCACCAGATCGCCGGGATATTGTGCTGTAGGAAGGGATACTGGTCGCTGCGGAACAACACGCTGTTGTATGCGTCCAGATCCCACTTGTACGTGATGTTCAAGCCGACCGTTTTGTTCTGGCGTTCCACGGTCTCGCGATAGTCGGGGCTGTAGTCTGTGCCGATGAGGCCGAACTGGTTCGAAGTATCGGGCGAGATCTCGGTAATGACGCGTGGGTCCGCGGCCTCATTGCGGCCGATCATATCGAAGTTGATTTGGGCGCGCGTAGTGGCTAGCGGACGCAACGGGTGGCTGACGTAGTAATACGACCCCAGCAGGCCGCGCTCCTCCGCCGCGAACACGATGAAGAGCAGCGAGCGGCGCGGCTTCACCGGGTTGGCCGCAAACGCGTGAGCCAGCGCCACGACGCCGACAGTGCCCGAGCCGTTATCGTCGGCGCCGTGAAAAATGCCTGCGGGGCCGTTGCCCTCGTGGTCAAAGTGGCCGCTGAAAATAATGGTCTCGGCCTTCAGCGTGGGGTCGCTGCCTTCGATCAGACCCACAACATTGTACGAGTTGGCGCGGCGCTGCTCCGAGGTCGCTGTGTGAAGTTCGATGGTCACGCCGGGCACGTCGAACGAAGCGGGCGCAGGCTTAGCGTTGATGGCAGTCGCAACTTCCGCCGGCTTCTTTCCAGCGGACTCAAACAGAGCGTCGGAGACGCGGCTGCCGAGGTTGAATAGCGGAATCTTCGGGCCGCCCTCGGCGAGCGACTCCGACAGAATGCGCGGCCGTTGCGCGGCCTGCCCTTGCGGCCCCTGACCGCGCCCGCCACGTCCCGCAGTGCGGCGTCTGTCCTACCGGCGCAGCCGTTCGGCCCCCGCCGCGGACCGGACCCTGGTGATTGGGGTCGGGCATTGTGAGCACAGCGATGGCGCCGTGGCGCTCGGCGTTAAACAGCTTGTAATTGTTGTTGGCATAGCGCGTGTTGCCTATGCCGTTGAACACGGAGTTCGGGTCGCCCTCCTGCGGCTCATGATTGAAGATGAGGACGATCTTGCCGTGGGCGTCGATACCGGCGTAATCGTCATAATTCAATTCGGGGGCAGTGATGCCGAAGCCGGCAAAGACGACGCGGCCGGAAATGGTGACCTCGTGAGCGAATGTCGCGGTGGCGTCGGGCGCATGAAAGACTTCGTTGTGGCCGTCGCGGGTCAGGGTTAGCGAGGTGAGCGCGCGGTCGGGCGAGAATTCGATCAGCGGTACGGGCTGCAAGTAGGAGTCGCCTGCCAGCGGCTTAAGTCCGGCCTTGGCAAACTCGCTTGCGATCCATTGGATAGCGATCTCGGAGCCGCGCTGAAGGGAGAGGCGCCCTTCGAGGAGGTCGGACGAAAGGAAGGTCAAATCGGCTTTGAGATGAGCTGGCTGGATGGAATCGTAGCCAGGCTGCACGCGAGCCGGGGGCTGAGCTGCCAAGAGGGCGGCGGTGATCACGAACAGGGAAAGTGATCGCAGGGACATTCTCCTCCTTTAGGTACTTCGATATTATGACGGATTGGGGCAGCGCGCTCCAGACACCGTACCGGCGCGTCGGCCCATTATCGACAATTCCTAACGAGGTTCGCAAAATAGAGAGACAGCCGCTTTTCTTTTCCCGCGGGACGCCGGGCGGAAGCCAATGGCACAAGCCCGGCTGAGGCCGGAAGGCCTGCTCCCCACGCCTTACTTTTTGTGGACCGAATGCTCCCGCGCCTTCGGCTTTATCAGGGCTTGAAACTGCTCTTCCGGCAAGCTGGCCGAGAAGTTCACAGCGGTCCCCTGCGCCGTTACCGAGATCGAGCGCGCGAACGCAGCGAGATCGGGGTTCTGCGAGGCCTGCATTAACGCAAAATTCTGCAGTAACTGAAGCATCCCGGCTAAATTGGTCGCGCTCTGTGCATCGGCCGTCTGCGCCTGTGCGGTGACGGTAATGTTCGAGCCGAACTTCACGCCCGCGTATCCGCTTTGCACTTGCTGGAACACGTTGGGGGGAATTGTTACTCCATTAACGCTCTCCGACTTATTCGCTGGGGCGGCTGGATGCAGCGATGCGGGTGACACGGTGGTAAGCGCCCATGCGTCCTCCGTATTGCTGAGCATCGTGATTTCCTTCATCAGCGAATCAGGCAGCGTTGTGGGCGCGGACTGCCGTCCGATCGCCGCTTTCACGTTCGCGATGTCCCCCGCCGCCATCAATCCCGCATTCAAGAACGCGACGCCGTTCCCCTTCTTCGGATCTACCAGAATCGTGACGCCCTGGTACGTTTCCGTTACCGCTCCATCCTTCGCTGCCAGGGCCCCGATCTTCACCGGATCGAAAATGCCGGTCGCCAGCACGAGGCCGGTGTTCGCCTCACCGTTCGACGCGCAAAGCACCTCATTCAGGTCCTTCGAGGGGTCGAAGCCAGTCAGCGTAATCAGCTTCTGAATGTCGGGGTTCGTCAACTGGCCGAGCGCGAATTGCCCGAAGGGCGTGAGCACGGCCTGTGCGAAGTTGACGTCTGAAACGGCTTTGGCGTCCGGCATCACCAGCTTGAGCAACTGGGGGTCGGCGGCGGGGAGCGAGCCCGCCAGGGCGGTTAGGAAAGAGGTGGCGGCTAATATCCGAGCGTTCATATCAACCCTGACGCTGGGTTACGCCGCTTGTTAGCGGCTGACCTTTGCGGCATCGGGCGGGACCGCGATCTGGTCGACAATCTCAATCCCAAATCCTTCCAGCGCAACTACTTTGCGTGGGTGGTTGGTCAGAAGGCGGATGGTATGCAGCCCCAGATCCGAGAGAATCTGCGCCCCGATGCCGTGCTCATGCTGTAACGGGTGTAACTCGCGGCCGTGCGGAGCAATACGCCGCGTGGCGTGCGACGCGCCATTGTGGACGTCGCGTTGCGCGCCATCCTCGTCGCGATCGATGCGGAATCCTGGTCCAGTCTCGTGCAGATAGACCAACACCCCGGCGCCTTCCTCGGCGATCGCGCGCAGTGCGCCGCGCAGCAGCCTTCCGCAATCGCACTGGGTGCTGCCGAAGACGTCGCCGTATACGCAGCGGGAATGCATCCGTACCAGCACGCCTTCGCGCCCGGCCACCTCGCCGCGCACCAGCGCCAGATGGTATTCGTGGTTTAGCTCGCTCGCGTAGGCGATGGTACGGAAAGATGCCGAAATCGGTCTCGATGCAGCCCTCGGCCACGCGGTGGATGAAGCGCTCGGTCTTCAGGCGGTAGCGGATCAGATCGGCCACCGAGGTCATTTTGAGGCCGTGGCGATCGCAGAATTCCTTAAGCTGCGGCACGCGCGCCATGGTGCCGTCCTCGTTCATGATTTCGCAGATGACGCCGGCGGGTGTCGAGTCCGGCGAGGCGCGCCAGATCGCAAGCGGCTTCGGTTTGTCCGGCGCGCACGAGCACGCCGCCCTCGCGCGCCCGCAGCGGAAAGACGTGGCCGGGGCGCGCCAGATCGCTGCGGTTTGCAATCGGGGTCGATTGCGGTGAGGATGGTGCGCGTGCGGTCGGCCGCCGAGATGCCGGTGGTGACGCCTTCGCGCGCGTCGATCGATTCGCAGAAGGCCGTTCCGAAATTCGAGGTGTTCTGCGGCGACATCAGCGGCAGGCGCAGCGCGTCGCAGCGCTCCGCCGTCAGCGTGAGGCAGATCAGGCCGCGGCCGTGCGTCGCCATGAAGTTGATGATCTCGGGAGTGATCTTTTCGGCGGCGATGGTGAGGTCGCCTTCGTTTTCGCGGTCTTCATCGTCGACCACCACCACGATGCGCCCGGCGCGGATCTCCTCGATCGCGTCCGCAATGGGAACGAAGGGCATAATTCGATTGTAGTGGAGGAGAGAGGGTGTCTAGAGGATAGAGGGTTTCTATTTCGACGCAGAGACGCAGAGGCGCAGAGTTAAGCGCTGAGAAAATCGAAAGTCTTCTCTGCGCTAATCTCTGCGTTTCTGCGTCTCTGCGTCGACGGAAGCGTCCGCCTTACACAAAGGCCTCACGCTAAGATGGTTTTGAACCCCGAATTGCCGATGCTGCGCTTTCTCCATCTACCGTCGTCGCTGCCCAGTCTCACCGGCTGCGGCAATGGTCGACATCCTGCGTGGTCGCGTTCCTGATTATCAATGCCTGATGGTGGTGCGCGGTACGCGCGCCGGCCACATTCTGGCCGGCATTCTGGTGATGGTGCTGCTCTATAACGCCGCGCTGTGGGCGGGACTCGAGGCGCTGCGATCGCTGCTTTCGTTCATCGTGCCTTACCTCGGCATCGCTATCATCGTCCTGTTCCAATCGGAGATCCGGCGGACGCTGGCGCGCATTGGACGCAAGCGGTGGTTCGGTCTGGCCGGCGGATTCCGTGCGCCGGAATCGGTGAGCGAAATTCTGCTCGCGATGGAGCAGTTTTCTGAAAAGCGAGACCGGCGCGCTGATCGTTCTCGAACGCGATATCGGGCTGCGCACGTTCGTCGAAAGCGGCGTCGCGCTCGAAGCGCGCATCTCCCGCGACCTGCTGCTTTCCATTTTCCAACCGCCCATGCCGCTGCACGATGGCGCGGTGATCGTGCAGAAGGACCGCATCGCCGCCGCCGCGTGCTTTCTTGCCGCTGACCACCAACCCGGCAGTGTCCTTGAAACTCGGCACCCGCCATCGCGCGGCCATTGGGATCACCGAAGAGACCGATTGCCTGTCGCTGGTGGTTTCCGAGGAGACCGGCCGTATCTCGGTGGCGGCATTCGGCGAATTGGCGCAGGGGCTCTCTATCAATGAGGTCGCCGAGCGCATCAACCGCCATTTCGGCGTCGACCGGCCCGCGCTTTCACCTATTGACGAATACCCGGCTGACGTGCCGCTCGCGCCCGAGAGCCAGGCGGTCGAGAGACTCATTCCCCGCTCTGGAAGCGGCCCCGCATGACCTGGTTCCTCAAAGCGATATTCGGTCTGGTCTTCGATAACGTCGGGCTGGAAACTGCTCTCTCTCGCCGCGGCTATTTGCCATTTGGGCCATGGTGGCGAGCGAGCCCGAACTTTCCACATTCGTCTCCACTCCGGTGGAATACAAGAACCTGCCCGACGATCTGGAAATTTCGTCTAACCCGGTCACCACCGTTCTGCTGGAGTTGCGTGGGCCTTCGGGTGAACTTCAGGGTCTGGGTGGCGAGGCCGTACGCCCGCAGATCATTCTCGATCATGACCTCCGCGACCGCCCGGCTTAGCGACACCTATGCGATTTCGCACAGAGCCTGGTGAGACTGCCGCGCGGGGTTCGGCTGGTGAGCGAATTGCCAGGCGGAAGTGCGCTTCGATTTCGAGCGCGCGCGGAACGTAAAGTTCCTGTGCACGTGCGCTTCACGGGCGAAGGCCAGACGGGTATGTGGTGGCGTCGGAGGAGGTCACGCCACCAACGCAAGAGATCGACGGGGCCGTCCAGCCACGTGGAGGCCGACCGGGGAAGTAGTGACGGACCCGGTGGATGTCTCCGATGCCATCGGCACCACCACGTTTCGCGTGACCACGTTCTCGCCGACCCGTTCGTACACATTCAAGTCCTCGCCGCAAGTGACGGTAACCGTTACCATGAAGAAGAAATAACGGCGCCCGTGACGCCAGGATCTGCCCGGTAGTGTCAGCGGTCTTGCCGCCGATAAGTCAAAAAAGAGGATTCCTTTGGGTAAACAGTTATTCGGAACCGACGGTATTCGCGGCGTGGCGGGGGAGTATCCGCTCGACCCGGCGACGGTCTACGCGTTCGGCGTGGCGCTTGGCCGACGATGCGCTGCGAAATCATGGCGGCGGCGAACCGCCGCGCATCTTGATCGGCGCCGATACGCGCGAAAGCGGGCCATGGATCGCCGGAATGGTTGCGGGCGGCCTTGCCAGCCGCGGCGTGGCGGTGCGATTACGCGGGCGTGATCACCACGCCGGGCGTCGCCTATCTGACGCGCACCGGGCCGTTACTGCGCCGGCGTGATGATTTCGGCCTCGCACAATCCGTATCAGCGACAATGGCATCAAGGTCTTCGGCCACAGCGGATTCAAGCTGCCGGACAGCGAAGAGCACGAAATCGAAAGGAGATTTTCCGCCTGCGCGAAGCTGGCGTCACTCCAAAGTCCGCGGAGTCAAACGCCGACGATTCGCTGGACGAACGCTATCTCGATTTCCTGGTCTCCACTGTTTCGACGCGATTTCGACGGCATGCGCATCGTGGTCGATTGCGGCAATGGCGCGGCCTGCAGGCTTGCGCCGCGCTTGTTCGCTCGCCTGGGGGCGGAAGTCAGTCATGCTGAACGACTCGCCCGACGGCCGCAACATCAATCTGAATTGCGGCGCGCTGCACGTGGAAGGTCTGCGCGAAGCCGTGCTGGAGCGCGGAGCCGGATTCGGCGTGGCGTTCGACGGCGATGCCGACCGCGCCATCTTCGTGGCGCGCCAGCGGCAAGATCGTGGATGGCGACGCCGTGCTGCTGACCGCCGGGCGCGCGCTGAAAGCCGCCGGCAAACTGCGCGGCGATACCGTGGTCGCGACGGTGATGTCGAATCTGGGCCTGGAGCGCGCGCTGGCTGCGAGCGGCATCCGCATGATGCGCACGCCGGTGGGCGATAAGTACGTGCTGGAGGAGATGGTGCGACTCGACGCCGCGCTGGGCGGCGAGCAATCGGGCCACGTGATCTTCCGCGAGTTCGCTACCACGGGCGATGGCATGCTCACCGCTTTGCGCGTTTTCGAGATCGCAAAGCTGCGCGGGCAAGGGTCTCGACGAACTCACAGATGATCTTGAGGTTTATCCGCAGCGCCTGGTCAACGTTCGAGTGCGCGAGAAAAAAGGCCTACTGGAACGGCCCGCGGTGGCCGACGAAATCCGCCGCGTGGAAGAGGCCTTCGCCGGCGCCGGCCGCGTGCTGGTGCGCTTCTCCGGCACCGAACCGCTGGCCCGCGTGATGGTGGAGGGGCCCGATCTGGAGCAGGTGGAAAGCTTCAGCGCAAGTATAGCTGAAGCGATCCGGCGGGAGGTGGGGGAGTAGTTTGGGCGTTTCCCTAGGTACGCTAGCTTGTGCTTTACGTAGAGTCGAGTGGTAGTTTTTTGGACAGCGCCTTCAAGCATGGCTACCAGGAAGTGGATTTTTTCGAAGTCATTGAAGCCGGCCCTCTCAAACTCGGGTCGAAGCGCGGTCTTAGGAGTGTTTATGAGTTATACGGCAGAAACTATGCCGGCGAGTACCTCCACATTGCCTACAGGCGTGAAACGGGACACGAAGTTGTCTTCCGCATTCGAGAAATGAGCGGGAGCGAGAAGCGGAAATATCGAAAGCGCTTATGAATTCTGTCAAGAAAAAAAGCAAGCGGCGCTAAGTTGAAGCTGCCCCGAAAGGATGCCGGCTACGAATGAGTTGTCCGATTTTTTCGACCAGCACGAAGGATTCGATCTGCTGGATCGCGGAATCGTCGAAATCGACTCAGACCACGAAGACTTAGAGCGGATGCTGATCGAGTATTGGAATCAGCCGAATACCAAGCAGCTGAATATTCGAATCCCGCCGGCCGCCAAGCGCATGATCGAGCGCCTGGCGAAACGCAAGACGCTTGAAGTATCGACGTTAGTCCGTATGTGGGTGATCGATAGCATGCGCCGGGAAGCGTCGCAACCGTAGCCGATGGCCTACCAGGCAAGCCCAGACGCCGTAGTCCTCGGGTCCGCCGCCGCGCTTACCGTGCCGTTCTTCCAATCGATCACGATTCCCGCGCTGTCGTTCATCGACCACGGCCCGCGCATCGTCACTTTGTGCCCGCGCTTTTCGAGCTCAGCCTTCACCGATTCCGGAATTCTGCTTTCGAGCAGCAGATCGCCCGGATACATCGTATGCGGGAAAGGCGACGACGGGAAACTGCGCGTCGACCATCTCGGGATCTCGATCGCCTGCTGCATATTCAATCCAAAATCGATCATGCCGAGCAGCGTCTGAATCGTCCGCATCACCTGATCGTCGGCGCCAGGACTCCCGGTTACGAAATAAGGCTTGCCGTCTTTCATCACCAGCGTCCCCTGCAGCGTACTGCGCGGACGCTTGCCCGGCGCAAGCGCATTGGCATGCCCTTCCACCAGCGAGTAGTAATCGCCGCGGCAATTGAAGATGAAGCCCAGATTCCCAATCGCCACCTTCGTTCCAAAAGCGCTGTGCAAACTGGGAGTGAACGAAATCAAATTCCGGTCACGATCCACTACCGAAATGTAACTGGTGTCGCCTTCATGGCTCGCGCCGCCACGGAGATCAACGTCCGTTGGGTAATTCGCGGGCTTATAATCCGCGCCCGCATAGGGAGTAACATCGCCCGGCCGGAATTCGAGGGACGCCTTCGCCGGATCGATCTGCGCGCGGCGTGCCGCTGCGTATTCTTTCGAGAGAAGGCCGCGATAAGGAATTTGGATGAAATCCATATCGCCCAGATACTTATCGCGATCCGCCATCGCCAGCTTCACGGCTTCCGCAGTGGTGTGGATGTAATCCGCGGAATTGAGCCCCATTTTCTTCAGGTCATAGCCTTCCAGAATGTTGAGCGCAAAAAGCTCCGCCGGCCCCTGGCTCGCTGAAGGATTCTTGTACACGGTATAGCCGCGGTAATCGGTGGAAACCGGTTCCTCGAGTTTCGCCGAATAGCCCGCGAAATCCTCATAGCGGAATAGCCCGCCGTTCTCTTCGGAGAATTTTGCCATCTCGCGCGCAATATCGCCCTTATAAAACAGGTCGCGCGCCGCCTTCAACCCAGCCTCGCGTCCTTTCGACGATGCCTGTTTTTCCGCGTCCACCAATCGCCGCCAGGTGCGCGCCAGATCGGGATTCTTCCAGACTTCGCCCTCGCTCCAGCGTCCACCATCAGGGGGTGAGAAAAGCTTCACGCTCGTGGGATATTTCTGCAGCGCCGCCGCATTCATGCCACGTCCTCCGATCGGCACGCCACGCTCGGCCATCTCGATCGCCGGAGCCAGCACGTCCGCGAACCGTTTCGTTCCCCACTTCGAGAGCATGATGTACCACGCGTCCATCACGCCCGGAACCGTGCCAGAAAGCAGAGTATCGTTGACGGGAATCTTTCCGTTTTGGTGCGTCTTATACCATTCGATGGTGGCTAGTTTCGGGGCGGTGCCTTCGGCGTTCAGCGACCAGACCTTCTGCGTCTTTGCGTCGTAAATCAGCAGCGTGGCGTCGCTGCCCATGCCATTCAGGCTCGGCTGCATCAGGCCCAGCACCGCTTGTCCCGCCACGATGGCGTCGAAAGCGTTGCCGCCATTCTGCAGCATGTGTTCGGCCGCGAGCGTCGCCTGTGGGGACATTGACGCTGCCGCAAATAGCGTGCCGCGCGCCAACTGTTTCATGGTCTGCCCGCGCCCGCCGTTGGCGTTCGCATTGGCTTCCTCGTTGGCATCCCCCGTGGAAGCCGCCGACGCACGCCCTGCACGCCCTGCACGTCCGCGTTGCGTTTGTTGCGCGGGGGGCGTGGATTGGGCGTTCAATAGAGCGCAAACAGCAAGAAGGGACAGCAAGTACTTTCGAAGCATAGCGGTACTCCTGGCAAGTCAGTATCGCAAATTATGTTAAACGTATCCAGGTACCGCTTCAGGAGGTTCCGTGAAACCGTTCGCGATATGCGCGCTCGCCCTGGCCAGCGCCGCTTTTGCCCAGCAGCCCTCTTCCAGCATTCCGAAAATCAAATTCAGCGATACCACTCTCGATAATGGACTGCGCGTGCTCATTTCCGAGGACCATTACGCGCCCGTCTATGCCATCTGCATCAGCTACAAGGTCGGCTCGCGCGATGAGCGCCCCGGACGCACCGGCTTCGCCCACCTGTTCGAACACATGATGTTCAAAGGCTCGGAAAACGTGGGCGTCGGCGAGCTCGATTTTCTCATCTACAACAACGGCGGCAACTCCAACGGCACCACGAATACCGACCGCACCTCATATTACGAAGTGCTGCCGAAGAACCAGCTCGATCTCGGGCTTTTTCTCGAAGCCGATCGCATGCATGGACTCGTCATCACCGCCGACAACCTCGAAAACCAGCGTCAGGCGGTGAAGGAAGAGCGCCGCCTGCGCGTCGACAACGTCGCCTACGGGCAGACGTCGGAAAAAGTGGAAGCGCTGATTTACGACAACTTCGCCTATCATCATCCGGTGGTCGGTTCCATGGACGATCTCGATGCGGCTTCCGTCGACGACGTGAAGGCCTTCTTCAAAACCTACTACGCCCCCAACAATGCCGTGCTCGCGCTGGTCGGCGATCTCAACACTGCCGAGACGCTCGCCAAGGTCAAGAAGTATTTCGGGGGCATCCAGCGGCAGCCGCCGCCCAAGCCCGTGGACCTCAGCGAGAAGCCCATGGAGGGCGAACGCCGCGCGACCTTACAAGATCCGCTTGCGCGCCTCGCCCAGATCGAAATCGCCTATCGCATTCCCGACGCCAATTCACCGGATACGCGCGCCCTCGGGATCGCGGCATCCATTCTCGGCGGTGGGGGCGGCGGACGTGGAGGCCGCGGCGGCGGAGGCGGCACATCGCGCCTCTACAATCTGTTGGTGGAGGATAAGGAAGTTGCTCTCAATGTTTCGGCCGGCGCGGAACGCCGCGGCGGGCCCGGCATCTTTCGAGTCACGGCGACCCTGCGGCAGGGCAAGACGCCGCAGGAGGCCGAAGGCTTAATCGAAGAGGAGATCGCCAAACTCTATTCGCAACCGGTGACCGATAAGGAACTCCAACGCGCCCGCATCGCGCTGCGTCGCGGCGCCGAAAACCGCATCACCGCACTTAGCCGCGCGCAAGCGCTGGCGGATGCAGCCGCGGTCTACAACGATCCGAATCGCGTCAACACGGAAATCAACGCCGAGCTCGCCGTCACCCCCGCCGATATTGAGCGAGCGGCCAAAGCGTTGCTTGTGAAATCCAATCGCGTAGTAGTGGTCACAACGCCGGCGCCCGGAGCCGGCCGCGGCGGCAGACGGGGAGGCCAGCAATGAAATTCGCATCCATCGCACTGGTGTTCGCAGCCTGCGCCATGGCGCAGGAAGGCGCCGCGCCCGAAAGTTTTCGCGGCATGGTGCGTCTGAACCGCGCGCCGGTCTCAAACGAAGTGTTGAAAGTTAAGCTTCCGCGCCCCGTCGAGCGGCAGCTTTCGAACGGCATCAAGCTTCTGGTGATGGAGAACAATCGCGCGCCCAGCATCTCGCTCGCCATTGAGATTCCAGCCTCGCCGTTGCGCGATCCCGAAGGCATGCCCGGCGTGGCTGAAGCTACGGCCTCGATGATGATGATGGGCACCAGCACGCGCTCGGCGCGGCAACTCGCCGAAGCCCTTGCGGAGATCGGAGCGCAATTGAGCATCACGACCGGCGGCGGCGGAGGCGGACGAGGCGGCGGGGGCGGTGGTGGTGGAACCGGAACCATCACGCTCAATTCGCTTCCAGAGTATTTCGATCAGTCTCTCACCATACTCACCGATGTGCTGCTGCATCCCTCTTTCCCCGCCAACGAATTCGAAAAGTGGAAGACGCGCCAGCGCGGCGCCATCGAGCAGGCGCGCACACAGCCCGCCGCGCTCTCCAGCGAACTACTGATGAAGGTGCTCTACCCCAACGACGCGCGGCATTTCACGCGCGTCACGGCGGAATCGCTGGATAAGATTACGCGCGATAACCTCATCGAGTTCTACAAGAAATACTACGTGCCCTCCGGCGAGTGGGCCGGAATCGTCGGCGAAATCACGCCGCGCGATGCAGTCTCGAAGCTTGATAAGGCTCTGGGCGCCTGGAAGGGCGGAGCGGTCGCTCCTCTCTCGTTGCCTATCGATCCTCCCATCGCGCAGAAAAAGATCTACCTGATTTCGCGGCCCGGCTCGGTGCAGACCGAGATCACGCTCGCCAATCGCGCGATCGACCGCAACAATCCCGATTACATTGCGTGCATGGTGATGAACCAGGTTCTCGGCAATGGACCGGCCGCGCGTCTGTTCCGTATCATCCGCGAAGAGAAGGGCTACACCTACGGCGTCAGTTCCGGCTTCGCCGCGACAAAGTACATGGCACATTTCACCTCGTCGATGTCCGTACGGACCGAGGTGACCGAACCGGCGCTCGCCGATCTGCTCAAGGAATTCCACGAAATCCGCGACGTTCCCGTTCCAAAGGAAGAGTTGGAAGGGGCGAAGCGGGCCTTGGCGGCCAGCTTCGCCCTTGGCTTGGAGAGCCCGGCGAACGTACTGAACCGCTGGATGCAGCAGCGCGAATTCGGCCTGCCCGAAGACTATTGGGACACGTACACCGAAAAGATCGCCGCCATTACCGCCGCCGACGTGCAGCGCGTAGCACGCAAATATGTGCCCTACGACAACGTGCAGATCATAGCCGTGGGTGACGGCGCCAAGATTCGCGATCTGCTGAAAAAGTTCGGCCCGGTAGAAGAGATCGCGCCGGGGAATTGATGCGCGGCTGCGTCTCTCTTATGGCGCTGCAATCTCCTTCGCCGGCGCAGCGACGCAAGCGCCGAGTAGGCTGGAGTTCGACGCGGCATCCGTTAAGCTTTCTCCGCCCGCGCCGGCCAGCGGATTCACGACGAGCGATCGTGGCGGACCTGATTCCTCCGATCCCGTGCGTTGGTCATGCGAGTATTACAGCCTCCGCGACTTGCTCACCAAAGCATTCGCAATAGACGATTTTCAAATCTCCGGACCGGCGTGGATGGGTGGCCAACGTTTCCATATCGAAGCGAAATTGCCTCGATATTCTACGCGCGAACAGTTTCGCGAAATGCTGCGCAACCTGCTCATCGAGAGATTCGGCCTTTCGGCGCGTCTGGAATTGCGCAGCATGACGCGCTACCAGCTCGCGGTGGCGAAGACCGGCCCGAAACTGCGCAACGCCATGGATCGGCCGTCCGCGGCCGCTGAAACCGCTGCCTCCCGCACAGAACTCGACGCCGATGGATTTCCCAAGCTTGGACCCGCAACGAACGAGCCAGAGATCCTTACAGTCCATGGACGCACGCGAATGTTCTTCCCAAAGATGACGATCGCCGATCTGGCGCAGGAGCTTACGGCAAAGTTGGAACGCCCCGTGATCGACGCGACGGCTTTGCAGGGCAAGTACGATATCGAGTTGTATTGGAGCGAAACGGATGGTGGACCGCCGCTAGCACAGGCGCTCCACGATCAACTGGGGTTGCAGCTTGAACAGAGAAAAGGCCCCGTAAACATGCTGATCATCCAGCATCTGGAAAAGCTGCCCTCCGCGAACTGAGCGTGCCGGCGGCCATGCTCAGCGTGCTAATTCGTTCCGTTCCCAGCCGCCGCACGGAGTTCGTCGATCCTTTGCCGCAACGCTTTCGTAAAGCACGCTGCGTCCGCCTCGTTTGCGCCGCTAGCCGCAAAGCCCGCGTGCAACTGGGCATCGGTAATCGCGCCGAGATATTTCATGAACCAGGCTGCGTGCGCGGCGGGGATTCCGGTGCGGAATCCTTCACTGATATTGCCGTTGTAGCGGAATACCAGCGTGCCCTTCGCGGTCCGCTCCACCCAATCCGCGCTCTGTTCCAGGAAAGGCCCGCAGCGCCAGATCGACCGCTCGCGCGGGCCCGAGTCGTTGCCGAATCCCGCGCCCCAATCGGTGAACGCGTAAATGAAGCGCGTGCCATATGGCTTCTTGAGTTCGAAGATGGCAGTGTTCGGGCCGCCGGCGCCGACCCTCGCGTCCTTGTTGTCCCAGTTGGAAAACAACATGATGAGGATCTTGAGACCGCTCAGTTCCCTGGTCCCGCCGTAAGGGGCGCCGTCGAAGAGCCAGTCCTTATCATTGAGAAACGTCAAATCAGGATCGCGATACTGGAACCGCGCGTCAGTGAAACTGCCATCCTCGTGCAGGCTGGGGTCCTTCCGCTTCAACTTTTGGAAGCCCACAATCTTGCCCGATGGCACGAAGAAACTCGGCTCTGCAAAATAGCCACATGCCCGGACCACCCGCCAGCAGAACGATTCCGGACGCACCTCGTACCCGAACTTCACATTCCACGTTGCGCCGTTGACGTCCTTGACGAAGAGCTTCGTCTGTGTGCCGCTCATGTCTTCGCGCAGAAACGTCAGCGGCGGCTTCGGCTTGTCCACCGGCGCGCCCACGGATCCACCGAAATCGAGTCGCGTCACATCGCCCGGGTCGCGCCACAGCGATCCCGAGGGAAGTTGCGCATACCCCGCCGCGCACATCGTAGCCAACGCCAGAAGCCTCTTCATGCCGTTCTCATCTTAGCCGTTTGTTACCCTTAAATTGTGGTAGTTAAGCAGTCGGCTAAGCCCGAAATCATGAGTCCCGCGGGCTATTGGCCGCAATTGCGTACGGCCATCGAGGCAGGCGCAGACGCCGTCTACTTCGGCCTGAAACACTTCACCGCACGCGCCAAGGTAGGCTTCTCGCTCGAAGAGTTGCCAGAGGCCATGCGTACTTTGCACCGCCGCGGCGTAAAGGGATACGTCACGTTCAATACCCTCCTCTTCGATAACGAAATCGAGGAGGCTTCGCGCACGCTTGCCGCCATCGCCGAGGCCGGCGCCGATTCTGTCATCGTGCAGGATCTGGGCGCCGTGAAACTGGCGCGCGAAATCGCGCCCGGCCTCGAAATCCACGGCAGCACGCAGATGAGCGTTACGAGCGCCGATGGCGTTCGTTTCGCGCAAAGCCTCGGTATCAGCCGCGTCGTGATGGCCCGCGAATTGTCGCTCGACGAGATCCGCTCGATTCGCGCCCAGACCGATTGCGAGATCGAAATGTTCGTTCACGGCGCGCTCTGCGTGTCGTATTCCGGCCAATGCTTTTCCTCCGAGGCATGGGGCGGCCGCAGCGCCAATCGTGGACAATGCGCGCAAGCCTGCCGCCTGCCCTATGAATTGATGGTGGATGGCGCAATCCAGCCCCTCGCCGACGCCCGCTACCTGCTTTCGCCGGGCGATCTCTTCGCGCTGCGCCAAATCCCAGAGATCGTCGAAATCGGCGTCTCCGCGGTCAAGATCGAAGGCCGCTACAAAGATTCCGATTACGTCGCGCTTACCACGCGCGCCTACCGCCAAGCTGTAGACGACGCCTGGGCCGGCCTCGCGCGCCCCGTCGATGGCGCGGCCGAACTGCAGCTCGAACAGGTTTATTCACGTGGTTTCGGCCCGCATTTCCTTACGGGGACCAACCATCAGGCCGTGGTCTCGGGCCGCGCCCCGCGCCACCGTGGCGTCTTCATGGGACGCGTGACCCGCGTCTTCGATGGCGGCGTGGCAATCGAGCCTGCCGATGCGTACTCCATCTCTCCGCTTAAACCCGGCGATGGCATCGTGTTCGACGCAGCCGATTGGCGAAGCCCCGAAGAGCGCGAAGAAGGTGGACGCGTCTTTGAGGTGAGCGGCCGCGAACTCCGCTTCGGCAATGGCGCAATCGACTCGTCGCGAATCCGCCGTGGCGATTGGGTCTGGCGCACGCACGACCCGGAACTGGACAAGGTGGTTCGCCCCTACATCGACGCCACCACGCCGCTGCATAAGCAGCCTGTAAGCGTGCGAGTAAAGGCACGCGATGGCGAACCGCTCGAAACCGAATGGCGCGTAGGCAAGCGCAGCGTTACCGTGTTCTCACCCGACCCACTGGCCGCCGCACAAAATCGCGCCCTGGACTCGGAATTTCTGCGCGCCCAATTGGGACGCCTCGGCAACACGCCATACGAGCTAGGCGAACTCGATCTCGATGTGACAGGCGCTCCGTTCGCCCCCGCGTCCCTGTTGAACCAGTTACGCCGCGAAGCGGTGGAGAAGCTCCAGGCCGCGCAAGAAGCCCTTCCTTCTTATGCCGCCAATGGTCGCGCGTCCGGTTCTTTTTCGTCCGCACGCCAGGCACCGCCCGCTCCATACGAGACCCCCGTACTCCACCTCCTCATCCGCACCCCAGCCCAGCTCGAAGCTGCCATCGATTTCCGCCCCGCCAGCATCACGCTCGACTACCTGGATCTCTACGGTCTCCGTCCATCCCTCGAGCGCATCCGCGCCGCCAATCTCGCGCCGCGCATCGCCAGCCCGCGCGTACTCAAACCCGGCGAAGAGCGCATTGCCGATTTCCTTCTAAGCTGCGACTGCCCCATCCTTGCCCGGTCCGCCGGTCTGTTGCACGCATTGCGCGGTGGCGCTCATCCCGAACTCATCGCCGATTTCAGCTTGAATGCCGCCAATGCCATCACAGCCGCTGAGTTGTTCGACCTCGGAATCGCCCGCCTCACCCCTACGCACGATCTCAACGCGGCGCAGATTGCCGCTCTCGCCCGCGCGTCCGGCGCCGGACGCCTCGAGGCTGTGGCATTTCACCATCTGCCAGTCTTCCACACGGAGCACTGCGTCTTCTGCCGTTTCCTCTCCACCGGAACCAGCTATCGCGATTGCGGCCGCCCCTGCGAAAAGCACACCGTCGCGCTTCGCGATTCTTCCGGCCGCGCGCATCCCGTGATGGCGGACGTCGGCTGCCGCAACACCGTCTTCGGCGCCGAGGCCCAACAGGCCTCCGCCCACCTGGAGGATTGGCTCGCGGCCGGAATCCGCCATTTCCGTCTCGAATTCGCCCACGAAACCGCGCAGCAGACCGCCGCAGTGGCCGAGGCATTCCGCGACATGCTCGATGGCCGCAAGTCGGCCCGCGACTTGGCGCAGACCCTGCAGCGCGCCGCACCGCAAGGTATCACCGAAGGCAGCCTCTTTGTTGTTGTGGGATAGGCCACGCAGTTCCGCGCTCGCTATCATAACCTCATGCGCGTGCGCGAACTGGCCGAGTGGCTCGGCGCCACATTTGAGGGAGACGGCGAAATTGAAGTGACCGGCGCGGCGGCGCTCGAAACCGCCGGTCCATCGGAAATCGCCTTCATTGGCACGCGCAAAGCCGCTGAGCGAGCCGAAAGCTCAGCCGCGGGGTGCCTGCTCGTTCCGCTCGAATGGCCAAGCCCATCGCGCCGTACGGTGATTCGTGCGCCAGACCCGCGCACGGCCTTCGCGCGCGCGCTCAACCGCTTCTATCCCACCGCCGAATTAAAGCCGGGCGTACACCCCAGCGCTATCGTCGGAAGGGACGTAACGATGGGCGCGATGGTCTACATCGGCCCCAATGCCGTAGTAGGCGACGGCGCGCGCATTGGCGTCGCGACCTCCATCGGCGCGGGGTGTTTCGTGGGAAAGCGCGTTGCTCTCGGCGAAGGGTGCATCTTACATCCCAACGTGACGGTTTACGACAACGTCGATATCGGCCGCGGGTCGATCCTGCACTCTGGCTGCGTCATCGGCGCCGATGGATTCGGTTACGTGATGGAGCACGACCGCTGGCACAAATTCCCGCAAGTGGGCCGGGTCGAGATCGGCGATTTCGTCGAGATCGGCGCCAACTCCTGCGTGGACCGGGCCGCGCTCGGCGTTACCTCGATTGGCGAAGGCACGAAGCTCGATAACATGGTCCATGTGGGGCACAATTGCCGCATCGGACGCCATGTCGTGGTCGCCGCGCAGAGCGGCTTTTCGGGGGGTGTAGTGGTGGAAGATTACGCGGTGATCGGAGGGCAGGTCGGTATCGGCGACAAGGCGCGGATCGGCGCCCGTGCCGTGCTTGGCTCGGGATGCGGGGTTTTGACTTCGAAGATCGTGCCTCCGGGCGTAACCTTGTGGGGCACGCCCGCTCGACCGCTGAAGCAGCATCTGGAACAATTGGCGAATCTTTCGAGGCTGCCGGAACTGCGCCGTGAATTGATGGAATTGAAGCGTCGTCTGGCGGAATTGGAGCGCGCTTAGTGCTGATTGTAGTTGGCGGCCATTCACGCAATATCGGAAAGACGTCGGTGGCAGAAGGGCTGATCCGCGCGCTGCCCGAATTCCAGTTCGCCGCCGTCAAGATCACGCAGTACGGCCACGGCGTGTGTTCGAACCACGGCAAGGCGTGCGGCTGCGAGGCAGACGCCGACCATCCATACGCATTGAGCGAAGAATATGAACCCAGCTCCACCGATTCCGGCCGGTTCTTAGGCGCGGGAGCGCGCCGCTCGTTCTGGTTGCGCACGCGGTCCGGCGAATTGCGTGCGGCCGCGGCTCCGCTTAAGAAGCTGCTGGCGCAAAATGAAAACGTGATCGCGGAATCGAACAGTCTGTTGGAACTGGCCGAGCCCGATCTTTACCTGATGACGCTCGATTTCGTGTGCGCCGATTTCAAAGACTCGAGCGCGCGATTCCTGGAACGCGCGGACGCATTCGTGGTGATCGATCGAGGCGAGTGGAGGCAGGGCATTTGGGACGAGCGGCCCAGGTTCACGGCTCGACCGCCGAGGTATGTATCGGGGGAACTGGTGGAGTTTTGCCGCGAGAGAAGAAGGTTATTGGCCACCGCGATCTGACGTGAACGCGATCAAGCTCAACATTGCCTTCGTGCTGACGGGCGTGGCTACCACCATCCTCGGTTCTATGACGCCGCTGCTCGAAGCGCGCTGGCGCATCGGCGATGCCGAAGCGGGCCTGCTGTTCACCGCGCAGTTCTTCACTTCAGTCTGGGGTGCTGCCGCCGTTGGTCCACTAGCCCGGCGTTTCGGATACGGCAGCGTGGTAGTTGCCGGCATGGCTTTCACCGCCGTGGGTATGGCGGGATGCGCGCTTGCCACTTGGCCGCTCGGAGTTCTCTCCGTTGCCTGCTACGGTCTCGGGCTGGGATTTGCCCTTCCGGCCGGCAATCTCGCTCTTGCACGCGGTGAAGCGGGCGGCGCCTCGGCTGTGGTGTGGCTGAATTGGAGCTGGTGCGTGGGGGCCGTAGCCGCACCTGCGCTCACTGCGTGGTACGGTATCGAAGCGTGGTGGATAGGCGCCGCGGGTTTGTCCATCTGCGCCTTGCTCATAGCCATGGATGCGACGACGCCGCGGCCGCGGCCCACCGTTCTGCCTCCGCGTGACCGCCGCCAAACCTCGCAAGCGGCAATCATGGCCGGCCTCTTCCTGTTTGTGTATGTCGCCACCGAGCAAACGGTCAGCGGATGGGTGGCCTCGCTGGCGCTTCGCGACCGCGCCACCGCGCAATTCTGGGCAGCGGCGCCATCCATCTTCTGGGCCGGCGTTTTGGCCGGTCGCGCCGTCACTCCCACGCTGCTGAAGAAACGATTGCCACCATCAGTGGTCTTCGCGGGACTAATCTTCGCAGGCGCAGGCGCGATCACCCTGATTCTGGCTCAGACGCCCGCCTTAGAGCTGACAGCGGGCGCCCTTTGCGGCATTGGACTTGCGCCGATCTATCCGCTAGCGGTTGCGCAGTATGCGGCCCGGCCGGACAATACGCAAGGACCCTCAGGCATCGTGTTCGCGGCCGGAAGTCTTGGCGGCGCGGTGGGACCGCTGGCAACAGGCTACCTCTCGCAAACCAGCGGTAGTTTGCGAACTGGATTGGCGATTACACTGCCGGCGATTGCGGCTATGGCGTGGCTTCAGGGTCGCGTTTCGAAACGATAGGACGTCTATTGCCGAGAGGGTGGCCTCGCCCTATTGCACAAATATATTTTCCCCGTCGTGATCGAGCTGCGCGAATAACACACTCTTCTCATCCGGCGAAACGGCTAAGCCGCCGCCGCCCCAAATAGGCGGCTTCGTCATCACGTAGATCGACCGGGAGCGTCCCGTAGTGAAATCGCGGTACAAGATCTCTGCGTCGTCGGTGGCCGGCCGCCGCTGAATATAATAGATTCCATTTCGGCCAAGGGCCCAGTTGCCCCAATCGCCATCGCGCCGACCCGTAAGTAACTTCTCCGGCTTCCCATGCCCAAGGCCGGAAAGCAGGGGCTGGCGCGAAACATCATAGTTAGCCGGATCGCTCCAGACCAGATATTTGCCGTCCCATGATTCAGCGGAAGAAAAGCCCGGCAAGTTAGTAACTGCAATAGGAACCCCGCCTGACGGAGGTACCTTCCATATCTCCGGGCTACCTGTGCGGTTACTGGCGAAATACACAAACCGCCCGTCTTGAGACCAAGCGGGCAAGCTGTTCAAATAGCTATCCTCTACTAACGGCCGGACGGGACCGCCGTCGCTCCCCACAAGATATATCGCGCCGCGCCCTGTCTTATGCCATTCGAACGCGATCTGCCGGCCGTCGGGCGACCATCGCGGGTTGCCCAATGCCGAACCGCCGCCGTCCGTGAGGCGCGTTGCGTTGGCGCCGCCGCTGTCCGCGACCCAGATCTCGTCTGCGCCCGAGCGATCGCTATGGAAGGCGAGGCGGAGCCCGTCCGGCGAATACTGCGGGCTGGTATCGGCCAGTTCGGAATCGATCAGGGGAGTCGCCGCGCCGCTGCCATCCGCGTTGATTCGCCAAATGTTCACGTCGTAGAAAATCCGCGAGAAGGCGAAGTGTTTTCCGTCACGCGAAACCGCCGGAGCCCCCGCATCGACCACGGAAGAGGTCAACCTCCGTAAGGCGCCGCCAGGGGACCTCCACCAAAGAGCGCGGATCGAACCGGCGCGCCTCGACGAAAGCACCAGACTGCCATCAGGGGTGAATGTGAAGCTCGCAATACCGCGGTTGTCGAACGTCAGACGCTTTGGCGTGCCGCCGCTGACGGGAATTTCATAAAGGTCCTCCCGGCCTGAAAGGGGTTCGGTGCGCCGAAAGACGATCATCGAGGAATCCGGTGAAAATACCGGCAGACTATCGCCGCGCCAGCCTGCGGGAGGCGTAGTCAAAATCCGCTTCTCCCCACCTTTCAGAGACAACAGCACGATGGACGATTTGCGTCCGCTAATAACTGGCTCAGCGAAAGCGAACCATTTGCCGTTTGGCGACCAATCAAGCCAGGGAGTGGCGCCGCGTCCCAATTCCGCCAATTTCTGCTCGCCTACACCGACAAAGGGGGCTGTGAATATGGCAAACCGATCCGGGCCGCTGTCGCGCAAAAATGCAATCTGGTTGCCATCCGGCGACCAAACGGCGCACATTTCCTGCACTCCATTCTGTTTGGTGAATCGTTCTGCGGTGTTTGAGCCAACCCTCTTTACGTAGATGCCGCGATGAAGATCCTGCACGTCCTGCCAGTCGTAGGACACAAGGTCTCCCGATGGCGAGAATCGCGGCCTGAATTGCGATCCGTGTCCTGTCGTGAATGGCATGGCATGATCCAGAACCGGAGGCCGGTGGCGCAAGAACAGGAATGCGCCCATGGCCAGACCGCCTGTGACCAGCAACGCCGCCACGGCGGCAAACCATACTTTTATGGATCGGAGCGGCGGGGTTCCGGCACTCACCGATGGGGGCGCATCGATCTGTTGGACGGCTTGCATAGCAAGCTCCGCGTTTTCCGCAACCGCCGCGGCGGCCGGCTCGAAAATAGCTACGTAGCTGCCCTTTGGAATCAGGATGCGGATCGGCGACGAGCGAGACGAGTCCTGATAATATTCGTCCAGCCGTGAGCGCAGGCGCCGCGCTTCCGTACGTACGATCGGTTCGGACTTAGGATCATAGTCCGGCGCGCGGTCGAAGACTTCGATTCCGATGACGGATTCCTTCAGGCTGTCGCGGTCGGCAGCCAGGGTCCGCTCCACCACGTATTTCAGAAATCGCGCCAGGCGTTCGGCGTTTGCAAACTCCCTGCTCGCCAAAAGCCGGTTCAACTCGCCCGTTACCTCCTCCTTCAGAGCCGTCGGCTTGAGTTCGGGGGCCACTGGTGCAGAATAGCACGTATCAAATGACGACAATTGTAAGAGTGCTGATACTAAAGGACAAGACAGGGGTAAGGAATTCTGCTTACCTGGGGTAAGCGCGACGATATACCCGATGGGCTCCCATCCGACTACTTCCTCGGAGCCGGCCGACGCGCCAAACTCGCAATTGCCTTCACAGGAGGAGGCGCCACATGCAATTGAGGAATCTCTTGACCATCCTGATCCTCGCCGCCGGCGGCGCCGCGGGTCAAACCAGCTTCACTACCATCGAAACCTGGACCGATACATTTGGTAGTTGCGGATCGCCGGGTCTGAGAGCGTGCTTTAGTCTCAAAGCTTCCTGCACGCCGAACAGCAGCGTGCGGATTGACCCGTATACCGGCCAGGACAACTGCGACTTATCGTCGCCTTCTGTACCGCTTTTCCGCTGCCGGTGAATTATGCCAATCCTGACTTCACCTTTCTCGTGATCACGGATACGCACCTTCTTAATGGTTACAGCACCAGCGACGCCGACCACGTGCGCAACACCTACAACCTGAATCTGCTGCCTTCTCTCGGCTTTAACTGGTCACAGGCAGGAGCGGGATTCGACAACAAGCCTCTCGGCTCGCCGTCGGCAGTGGTGACCACCGGGGACGATACAAATTATGGCCAACAGACCGACCTCGGCGGCTACCGGCTGCTATACGAGCCGGGCCTGACCAGCGATTCTCTCAATTATTTGGTCTTCCCCGGGCTGGGCAACCACGATGTGCAGGGCCAATGCGAATTCGCCAACTGTGGCCGGCGCATGTTCGACTATGTCGCGGCGGCGGCCTCCTGCGCCGCGCATGTCGATAACGACAGCCATAACTACTCCTGGGACTGGGGCCCTTTTCACATGATCCAACTGAACGAATGGGCGGGCAGTACAAACTTGGGCTCCGATACGGCGACCAACTATAAGCCGACCCATGGATCGGGCCTCAACTGGCTGGCGCAGGATCTTCTGAACTCCGTGGGTAGCTCAGGCAGGCCTGTAATTCTGTTCCAACACTTCGGATGGGACTACTTTTCGCTGTATAACAACGATTTCAGCGGCCAAACCGATCCCTGGTGGAGCGCGGCCGATCGCCAGCGATTGTTGAACATCCTGGCGCCGTATCACATCGCCGCGTTGTTTTCCGGACACCAGCACCAGACCGGAATGTACGGCGTCGACTATACCGATTCCAGCGGACACCCCAGAATCCTGGACGACTTCACCGGAGGCACGGGCGGAATCAACGGCAACGGTGAATTCTTTGCGGTGCGCCTGACGCAAAACTTCCTCGACGTGCTGCCCTTCAAATGGTCGGATTCGCTGAATGGCACGCAGCCCTTTATGACCAGCGTCGGCGAGGGAAGCGCCGGCCCTGTGTGGCCGGGGGGCCAGACCTGGAATCCGGGCACCGGGCAGCTGGGTAGTGGTCCGCAACCGGACGGGACTCCGACTTACCCGCTCTTCTATAACAACGTCAACGGGTGCCGCAAGTGGATCGGCCCATCGCTCGCGGCGGCTCCCGTGACGATTTCTTTCGATCCCACCGACCCCTACAGCGTCATCATTAAAAACAATACCGGATCGACGATTCAAGGACCTTTCGCGTTGCAACTGAACGTCCCCTCCGGCGGAACACTCAAGAGCGTCAGCTTCATGGGTTCGTGCTCTCAGGGGCCGGCGTTTCAGGAGTTCTCCTCGACCCAGTTGACTCCCGGAGCGACAGACAAGTTAACGTTAAACGTCTTGGGGTATAGCGCGTCTCCGAACCAAGTCTATACGCTCTCCGATTTCTCCGTGGTTACGCTGGGCGCCGACTCCTTCGTGGCATCGCAGAGTCAAGTTACGGTCACGGCTTCATCTTCCACCCAGGTCGACCTCAGTACGGTATTCGGCCACAACGTTGCGTTTACTTCCCAGGTTTTCGGCTCGGGCTACACAGTATCGGCCAATTCGACGCAAACGCCAGCCACGATTACTATTGCGGTGAATCCGAACGCCGCCAAGGTGGACCAGACGGCCTCTGTTGCAATCACGCCGACCAACGTCGCGTACGGGCCTGCTAAGGTGACCGTCAACCTGGGGGCGACGCCTATCACCGTCAGCTCGAGGGCCAACGACGTGATAACCGTGGATGGCAAATCGTACCCTTCGCCGCAGATCTTCAACTGGCGTCCAAACGATCAACACACCCTCGATGCGCCCCCCGTCCAGGCTTCGACTGGAACTCAGGACCGATTTAGCTCATGGTCGAACGGCGCGAACCAGCGTCAGCAGATCACCGTTCCGTTCTCCCCGGCCACTTATACGGCCACCTTCTTGAGATACTACCTGGTAACGCCAACGGCCAGTCCGGCGGCGGGCGGCTCTGTAATTAGTTCTCCAGCCAGCGCGGATGGATATTATGCGGACGGCACAGCGCTAACCGTAACGGCGACGCCTAACTCCGGCTACGTCTTTTCGGCATTTCAGGGGGCGGGCTCGGTTCCCGCGGGGAACTCGTTCAGCACGGTGGTCGGGAAGCCGCTAACCTTCACCGCGGTGTTCAAGCCTGTAGGAACCTACACCATTGAGACAAACGTGCCAAGCAACGGCGCGGAAACGGTGGATGGTACGGCTTACACTGGCCCGGCGTCTCTTAGCTGGACTCAAGGATCGTCACATAGCTTCTCCGTTCCGGCGGAGATCGACCCCGCCGCCGGCGTCAGGTACATCTTTACCGGTTGGTCGGACGGAACGACTTCCGCCAGCCGCTCTGTCACTGCCGGAGCGACAACCGACTATGTGGCCAACTATCAGCTTCAGTACCAAGTGACGATCGGAGCCAGCCCTGTGGGAGGCGGTTTGCTGGCCGGAGGGGGATGGTTCAACGCCGGCGCCCAGGCAACCTTAACCGCAACGGCGGCGGCCGGGTTCACATTCGCCGGCTTCTCGGGCGACATCAGCGGCAGCCAGGACCCTCAAGCGCTGACGGTAAGCAAGCCTGACAACGTAATAGCAAACTTCCAGCCTGGCGTTCCGGTGCTCTCCGCCAGCGCAGGTCCACGCGACGATAGCAATCCGGCGGTGAGCGGCTTCACATTCATCCTCAGCAATACGGGTCCCGGAGCCGCGGCCAATGCGCAGATCGATTCGGTGAGCGCAACGACGGCTCTTGGCACGGGCGTCGTCGCGGCGCCGCCCGGAGCGATGGTGTTCGGCACAATTCCGCCAAGCCAGTCTGCCTCGCAGGTAGTGACCGTAAGCTGGCCGAGCACGGCGACGCGGGTCGCTTTCACGGTGAAGTTCTCGGCGAACGGCGGGACCTATCATGGGCAGTCTACGTTCTATGTGTTCCGCTAGTAAGACCTGAAGTCAACGACGAAGTCAGGAGAGAGAAGTCAGAATGAACCGCGCGTCGAAACGAGCGTTTGGCGCGCGGGGTTCAGGCGTTGTGTTTAGATCGGGAGAAATATATGCGGCTTATCAAACTATTGTGTCTCGCCAGTACGCTTCTACCAGCCTCCCTTTTGGCGGCAACGGTAACTCTTAACCCCTCGGACGGCAACATCACCGGATTTGCTGGACAACCCGTCGGCTGGGGATTCACCATTATCAACAGCAGCCCGGTGGAGTGGATTTCGTTTACGGAATCCGTTCTCGTCGGCGAAACGAACCCTTCGCTCGGCGTCTATTCGGATTTCGTCGGGCCGCAGGGCGGTCCCATGAACTTTTCGCTGGAACCGTTGGCCCAGTGGAACGAAACTTTCTCAGACGCCACTCAAACGGGAATCGGCGAATATCTGATCGATCCGTCCGCCGTCTCCGGCGCCCAGGATTCCGGGGCGATCCGTGTGATGTGGGAGCAGTTTGCGGGCGATCCCTCGACTTGCAATTGCTCGCCTGCCGCCTTCAGCCAGGACGTGCCGTTCGAGGTCACGGTGGCAAACGCGCCGGAGCCTGGCGCGGCTTGGTTGGCTGCAGTAGGATGCGCGTGGCTGCTGCGGAGGCGCCGCTTGCGCCGATAAGAATGATTGCGAGCGCGGAGGCGTCGTATTACCGGCAATGCCTCCGCGGCGCGAAAAAGGCGAGTCAGGAGCGCCGCAGCAGAAAATGTTTGAAAATGCACGGTAAGGCCGATAAGGAAGCATGAGTTCAATTACAGCTTCCTTTCCCAATGGCTTGCAAGCGCAGTTCGGCCCGGAAAATAAGAACTCGTCTAGCAATGCTATTGGCTCGTCCCTCAGCACTCCGGATCACGCGACTCCATCGTCGCCCGATTCCGCGACAGACAGCACCGAGCTTTCTCAGTTCGCGGAATTAATGAGCGGATTGCAACTGCTCAAAAAAACCGATCCAAGCGCGTATATAGCTATCCTCTCGGAGATCGGCTCCAGTATTAGCAACTCGGCAGTAGGCGCATCCGCAGGAGGAAATGCCGCAGCGGCCAGCATTGTCGCCGAACTGGAGGCGGATCTGAGCGATGCCAACGCGGCGATGCAACCTGCGCAGGCAACGCAGCCCTCAAGTACCTAAGAACGGCAATTGAAGCCGCGGTGAGAAACGCGGCCCGAGTTGGAAAACGCCTACTTGTCGTGCTTCGCCATCTGAGCCTGGGCGCTCTGCAGCTTCTGCGTCACCTTGGCCATCTCGGAAGGTTCCACATCCGCCTGGTTACCGTCCTTGTATTCCTTCAACGAGGCCTGCCATTGCGCTACCGCTTCCGGCGTCTTGCCTTCCTTGAAGTAAACGTCGCCCAGGTGATCGTGAACCGTGGGGTCTTTGATCTTCTCCAGCGCGCGAATCAGGAGCCCTTCGGCCTCGCTTAACTTGCCCTGGCGGTAGTAGACCCATGCCAGGCTGTCCATGTACGCGCCGTTGGTCGGGTCCTGATCGAGGGCTTTCTTGACCATGGTGTATGCCTCGTCGAGCTTCATGTTGCGATCGGCGAGCATATAGCCTAGGTAGTTCAACGCGCCGGGGTTCCCAGGGCTGATCTCCAGCACTTTGCGGAAAGCAGCTTCCGATTCGTCCAACTTCTTTTCATGCTCGTACATGGCGCCGCGCATGAAATAGATATCCGCCCGCTGGTCGTCGCTTTTCGTAAGCTTCTCGGCCGCGTCCAACGCCTTGCCCATATCGCTATAACGCTTTGCGGTTTCGTATAGCTGAGCGATCGCAATTTCGAGCTTGAGATCCGGAGTCTTTGAGGCGTTGCGCAGTTCCTTCACCGCTTCGTCCACTTTGCCCTGATCGGCAAGGACAGTAGCATGCTCGGCGATTATTCCCACGTCTTTTGGATACTTATTCAGGGCAGCGTCGGCTTCGGCGCGCGCCTTGGCCACATCCTTCGCGCTGCGGTAGACTTCGACAATCGCAACTTCTACTGCCGGCCCCGCCGAAGAATCGAGGGTCATGATCTGGCGGTAAGTCTCCACGGCCTGCGCTGTCTGATTCGACTTGACATATAGCTTCGCCAGCTTTTCGAGGAAGATGTCGCGGTTCTTCACCTCGTCGTCAGAATACATCTTCTTTGCGGTATCGTCCAGGATGCTCTTTAGAGCCGCGATCGCCTGATCGGTTTTATCCTCGGCTTCGAGTACGGAAACCTCGGCGTAGCGCACCCGCGCATCGTTCGGGGCTGCTACCTTCGCGCGGTTGATGGCACTCCGGGCCTTTGCGGTTTCGCCCTGCGAGAGATAGATTTCCGCCATGTGGAGTTGATATTCCGGATTCCTCGGATTGGCCGCCGAGAGCTGTTGATAGAGCTTCAGGGCTTCATCCGCCTGGTCGGAATACATCAACGCCTTCGCGTACTCCGGAACAACCTGGTCTTCATCCGCACCCAGTTCCAAAGCCCGCTTCAGCGTATCGGCGGCGTCTTTGTAATCGTTCAAATCTTCATACGCGCGCGCCAGCGCGAACAGCGTACGCGGATTCGGGTTCTTTTCCACCGCCGCTTTCAGCTTTTCGGCTGCGCGCTTGGAATCGCCCATCTGCCCGTAAAGCTCGGCTAAACCCACCAGGGCGTCTTCGTTCGTAGCGTCAATCTGCAAGGCGTTATTAAACGATTTCTCGGCTTCGGGTGTGTTGTGCAGATATCCGTTCAACCGGCCCAGCATTACCCAGCTTTCGGCGTCCTTAGGATCCTGCGTCACAATCATCTGATATTGCTCTTGCGCCTTGTGCAGCGCGTCTTCGTTGATCCCATTACGGCCGTTGCTGATCGACTGCATGTAGACGTGCGCCAGCATGCGGCGCGCGCCCAGATTGTCGGGATTCTGTTTCAGCATGTCGTCGGCTTTGTCAATCGCGTCCTGCAGCCGGCCGACAGCTATATAGAGGTCGCTCAACTCCTCGAAGATCACGCTCTCGGTTGGCGCGAGCTTCAGTGCTTCCTCATAGTTGGTAATCGCCTTGTTGATCTCCGAGCGGCTGTTATCGGCCTGCCCCATTTCGGCGTAGAGCCGGCCCATCGCGAAGTGATAGTAGGCGTCGGCCTTTGAGTCTGCAGCCGGCGTGGGACTTGGCGTCGAAGCCTTCGGCTGAGCCTGCGCGAAGCTCGTTTGCGAGAGGACGCATCCCAGGGATGCCAGTTAGAAAAAGCGCTTTGGCTGAGCGAATCATGCGGATATTACTTTCTTTCGGTCACTGGACTTGCATCCTGCCGAAGACCACTTCACCATAGTATAACGGGCCATTGCCCTGAACGTCTCATCGACAAACTCAGAAACGAGTCCCGTGGTATCCCATACGCATCAAGCCCGCGAGATCACCCTGTAGGCCGAGACGCTCCCAGCTGCCTTTGGTTGCGGTCGCCGGACCTACCGGCTCGGGAAAAAGCGCACTCGCACTCGAAATAGCTATTGCTTTCAACGGCGAAGTGGTCAGTTGCGACTCGTTGCAGGTCTATCGGCATTTCGATATCGGAACCGCCAAACTGCCGGCCGCCGAGCGCCGCGGCGTCCCTCACCACCTGCTAGATATCGTCAATCCGGACCAAGTCTTTACCGCCGGCGAATATGCCCGCCTGGCCCGTCTGGCGATCGCCGAAATCTCGGCGCGCGGACACCTGCCAGTCATTGCCGGCGGTACCGGCTTCTACCTGCGCGCTCTGCTTGATGGGTTGTTCGAAGGCCCGTCGCGGGACCAGGAACTGCGGGACCGCCTTGCGGCCCGCGAGGCTCGTCGCGCCGGATCGCTTCACCGCGTCCTTCGCCGCTTCGACCGCGAAGCAGCCGCGAAGATTCACCCCAACGACGTTCCTAAAGTCACTCGCGCCCTCGAAGTCTGTCTTCTGACGCGCCGGCCGGTAAGCCAGCTTTTCCGGGAAGGCCGCGATGCCTTCAAGGGATACCGGTGTCTTAAAGATCGGGCTCATGCCTGACCGCGATGCGCTCTACCAATCGCTTGACGCCCGCTGCGCCGCCATGTTCGAGGGCGGTCTGCTCGATGAAGTGAAAGGCATACTCGCGTTGGGATACCCGCCCACCTGCAAACCCTTCGAATCGCATGGCTACAAGCAGGCTCTGCAGCTCTTGCAGGGTGAATTGACCCCCAAAGAAGCCGTCTTCTACGCGCAGCGCAACACGCGCAATTACGCCAAGCGCCAGATGACATGGTTCCGCAAAGAATTGGACATAGCCTGGTTCAAGGGCTTCGCCCCCACCGCGTGCGAGGCCGCCCTTGCCCGCACCGCCGCGTTCCTGAGCCGCGACCCGTACAATAAAGAAGAATGCGCCGATTGACGCTGCTTGCCGCCCTGTGGTGCGGCGCGCTGCACGGCGGGACGACTCTGGTTCTGCCCTTCTTTAACCACACGCAATCGCAAAATCTCGATTGGATCGGCGAAAGCATCGCCGAATCCGTCGGCGATTCCCTCGCTTCCGAAGGCCTGCTGACCCTTGGCCGCGCCGATCGTCTGGAAGCCTATCGCCGCCTGTCCCTGCGTCCCGGCGCCGAGCTCACGCATGCCTCCATCATCAAGATCGGCCAGGCGTTAGACGCATCCAGCGTGATTTACGGCTCTCTACGAGCTCTCGCCGAACCCGGCTACGCCCCAATCCAAAGGCACGCTCCGCCTTACCGCCCACATCCTCGATCTGAAACACACCCGCCTGAGCCCCGAGTTCGGCGAACCGGGCGCGCTGGAGGATCTCGCCGCCATCGAGGTGCGGCTCGGCTGGCAGTCCCTGAAGCAACTGAATCCGGCGACCCCACTCACCCTGGCGGACTTCATCAAGGATCGTCCGCCCGTGCGCATCGATGCCGTGGAGAACTACATCCGTGGCCTGCTGGCGGCGTCCCCGAACAGCGCATGCAGTTTTTCAGCGCCGCGGCCAGGTTGGACGAACGCTACTCGCCCCCCGCCTTTCAGCTCGCGAAGATCTACTGGGAAAAGAAGGATTACAAGACCTCCGCTACCTGGTTCGCGCGTGTCACACGCACCGACCCGCGCTATCTCGAAGCTCAATTCTTCCAGGGCCTCTGCCGCTTCTATACCGGCGATTATGCCGCCGCGGAGCATTGCTTCTTTCTCGTCGCCGAGCAGGTGCCGCTCAACGAAGTGTGGAACAATCTGGGCGCCGCGCAGGCGCGTCAGAAGAAGACCGAGGCCGCCGCAGTCAGCTTCGCGAAGGCGATCGAGGGCGATAGCGCCGATCCCGACTACCGCTTCAACCTGGGTTTCACGCAATGGCGCGCTGGCCAGTATCCGGCGGCGGTGGAGAGCCTGCGCGCCGCCACTGAGCGCAACCCGAACGATCAGGAGGCGACGGCGCTCCTCGGCCGCGCGCTTAAGCACGATGGCCCCCGCTCCGGGGATCTGCGCAGCGAAAATCGTGAGCGGGTTAAGACGAATTACGAGGAAGAGGCTTACCGCCAGTTGCAGGCGGAGTTGAAAAAGTAGGACGGGCCTCCGGCCGGTCCAGGGCGAGCTCCGCTCGCCGGCGGTATTGGTGACGGCCCATGCGACTCTTGAAAATGTAGAAACTCGAGGGCCATGCCTCCGGCTTTCCCATTCCCGATTGGACACGACACTTGATCTGCCGATCGTTCTCCGGGTTCTTCCGTAGCCGGTGGTTCCACCACCTAACTTCGCGAGCACTGCGAGACTAACGCGTTGCCGCGGCCACTAGTTGCCGCGGCCACTAAAGAGATAAGCGAATCGGCCGCTCTTAGCGTCTACCCTTTGACCTTGATGGAAGCTCCCGCCGAAAGGCTACCCGGCGGGAACTGCCGGCGTCAAACGGAGGAAATCCGCCGCCGTGGGGATAACGTGAAACTCAAGCAAACGCCGCTCGTCTTTCTACTTCTGCCGGCGCTGGCCTCCGCTCAAGCGTCAAAATTCGACGCCGCTGACATTCACGCCAGCGCGGACGATTTCTCACACGGCGGGTTTACCGCGGGCGGCCGCCTCGAACTGCGCGGCTATACGCTGCTCGAGACGATCAGCCTGGCCTACAGCGTTGAACGAAGCGCCGTGACCGGCGGCCCGAACTGGCTGGACGACGACCGCTTCGATATCAGCGCCAAGAGTTCAGCTTCGCCCGATCCCCAAGCCGGCAAAAAGATGTTGCAAGCCCTGCTTGCCGATCGCTTCCAACTGGAAGTTCACACCGGGGAGAAGCCGACGCCGGTATTCCTCCTGACCGTCGCGAAGAAGTCCGCACGCATCGTTCGGTCCGAGTCGTCCTCAGGAAGCTGCGAGCCCAGCAGCGAAAACGGCATCATGACCGCCAGATGCCCCGGCGTCTTAATGACCGAATTCGCGCGCGACATTCGCCAATGGGCCGGCCGGTATCTCAACCGCCCCGTGGTCGATAAGACCGGCCTGACCGGCGCCTACGATTTCACACTGCATTGGGCAACGGACCCGGGACCCGAACTGAACCAATCGATCTTCAAAGCAGTCGAAGACCAGCTTGGCCTGAAATTCGTCCCCGACATTGAACCGTTGCCCACGCTGAGCGTGGATCGCGTGGACCGCACACCCACGCCCAACGTCCCCGACATTGCGAAACTGCTGGGGAAGCACACGCAATTCGAGATTGCCGATCTCAAACCCAGCCCTCCGGGAGAGACGCGGCGCTTCCGCAAACTGCCCGGCGGACGCGTCGAAGTGGAAGCCGAACCGCTGCAGTTCCTGTTCCTTTATGGGTTCATGATTACGGAAGACAGGGTGGAAAATCTCCCCAAGTGGCTGGAGAGCGATACCTACGACCTATCCGCCAAATCGCCTTCCGCTGATCTCGACACCGAATCCCTCCGCGCGATGCTGCGATCGCTGCTTACAGACCGGTTTGGATTGAAGACGCACTACGAAGACCGGCCGCAGCCCGTTTACGTTCTTACAGCGCCCAAACATGCGACTAAGTTGACGGAATCCGACGGGTCGGTGCGGTCTAACTGTAAGAGCGGCGCCGGGAACTATGGGCAAACGATATTGACCTGCCAGAATATGACCATGGCGCAGTTTGCCATGAAGATCGGCGATTTCGCCGGCTCCTATTTCGATCATCCCGTGATCGACCGCACGGGCCTCACTGGCGCCTATGACTTCACTATCTCCCGGACCTCCAAACGCCGCTATCTTGGCGATTCGTCAAGCGACGTTTCCACAGCGCAGGACCCGCCCGGCGGCGTAACCGCCTTCCAAGCTGTGGAGAAGTTGTTGGGAGGGAGAAGTCGAATCCCAAAAACAACCGCGGCCGGTGCTTGTCATCGATCACATTGAACGAAAACCAACCGATAACTAGGGCATTCAATCGACGCTACCGAGCCCACGCCGCTGCGCTCGCGACCCTACTGAGCCACCGGCCGCCCCGCCTCCAACGCGGCGACCATCGCTTCCAGGCGACTGACGGTTAAGACTATCCGGAGCCTGTGCCAGCGCTTTGCGCGCGTGCTCCAGCGCCTGCTTCAGATCGCCATTGGCCGAGTAGCCGCGGGCCAGGCCAACATGCGTCGGGCCACTGGTCGCCATTGCGTTCGTAATTGAGTTGAAATATCTCCAGAGCTTCCTTGTCTCTTCTTTTCCGCCATCAGCCGGCGGCCGTACTGGTGCAGGTCGGCGGGCGTGGCCGAACGGTGTTGCACCGCTAGGTGCATCGCTTGATCGGCTTCCTCTTTCCGGCCCATCTTATCCAGCACCTGGGCCTTATTGCTAAGCGTGGTGAAATTGGCTTCGCCAATGATTGGGCTTGCTGACGGCGATCTCGGCCCATTCCAGCGCCTGCTCCAGGTGAGTGTTCGCGGTGACGCAGTATTGCGAAGCCGCCACCCAGCCGCGCCAGCCGAATCCCTGCATATTGGTCAGGTTCTCCTTGAGCTTCGAGATATAAAGATCGTTGATGTTCTCCACCTTGATAGTCCACGGAATCGGCCAGTTCTTCCCATTGCAGTTCGGCAACGGCCTCCGCGGGTCGGCGGGTCGGAAATTCATAGGTCAGCCACTCGCGGTATTCGTGTTTGTGCGGTTTCACGGTCACGCGCAACGCATCGTCGGCCGCGTCGTAATAGAAACTGCCCCAGGCGTTGGAGTCCTTCGAGAAAATCACCACCCACTCTTCCGGGCCCGGGATCATGTGCAGTCCATAGCGCCCGGCCGGCAGTGGTTTGCCCTCGATGGAAACGTTGTCCGAGACCTTAAACACCGTGTTCTCATTCGCTCCGGCGCGCCACGGGCCCGGTTTGCCGTTGCCGTAGCCCAAGTCGGTGAGTCCGTAAGGGACGAGCTTGCCCCAGATTTGACCCCGGCGGTCCTTGCCGTCGGGTCCATGAACCGCCGGGCTGGAATAGTCGATCGTAATGCGCACCGGCCCGATCTGCTGGGTCACGGACGCTCTCTGGTTATTGCCGCTGGGCGGGATGGTGAGCCCGGGGACAATCTGGGCCCCGGCCGGAATCGCAAGCGCGAAAGTCAGTGCGAGACGAAGCATGGAACAACTGACGCGCACGCGGCGAAAACGTGACGAACCGACTACCCCTCGCGCGTCATCGCCGGCCGCTCCTGCCGGATCACCTCATGCATGTCAACCTGAGCGCGCAGCCGGAACAACATCGCTTTGAGGCCAAACACGCTGCGGTTCCAATATACATACATCGGATTCGCCCGCATGGTCCGCTGCCGATTCACGCGGACGAACCAATCCACCCCGCGCCGGAAGTGAGACTCGTCTCCGAAGTCAAACGGACCCGGCCGGGCCACGCGGCTCCATCCCCCAATCGCACGACTCCTTCATCATCTTCAGATATTCCGGGTATTCGGGATCGCCAACGGACACGCCGCATACTCGCCGTATTACTTCGGGCATGAGAGACGGGTCCTCATACGCCATTCTGTCGGCCATCCGCATGATCTCGCGCTCTTCCGGGCCGTAGCGCTGCACGCAACCGAAGTCGAGCAACCCCAGCCGGCCGTCGCTCAGAAACAGATAATTGCCCGGATGAGGATCCGCGTGCGGCATGAATGCGAAGTACATGCGCATCCAGGCGATGTACATCTTCGTCCCGAAGGCATTCCGCGACGCTTGTGTAGGATTGGTAGCCAGGTAATCCGTCAGGTGCAACCCTTGCATGTATTCCGTAGTTAGAACCCGTTTGCCGGAGTAATCGGAATACACCTGCGGTACGGCGATTCCGTCGCCGGGCCGGAAAAGCTCGCCGGCGAGGCGCGTGGATTCCGCTTCTTCAACGTAATCCACCTCCTGGTTGAGCATGCGCCGGACCTCTTCGAAATGCGACTTCACCGCCTCCCAGTCCTTGCCGAGTTGCAGCGGCAGGAGCAGCGCCGAAAGGTTGCGGAAATCGGCGTCAATGGTTCGCGCGATGCCCGGATATTGAATCTTCACCGCCGCCGGTTCTCCCGATTTCAATCGCGCGCGATGCACCTGCCCGAGCGATGCGGCGGCGAATGCCTCCTTCTCGAAGCTGGCGAACATCTCCTCCGCGCCCTTGCCGAATTCATTGCGCACCACCTCACGGATCAGAGGATAGTGCATCGGAGGCGCTTCGCAATGCCAGGCGATCCAGAATCTCCGCCGTCTGTTGCGGGAGTATGCCCGGAAAGTTGCCCGCGGCTTGGCCAAGCTTAGTCATGGCGCCGCGCAGATATCCCAGGTGATGAAACAGCTTCAGCGCCGCGCGCAGATTCGTTTCCATGAGCCGGCGCTTGGAATCCTCGGCGCCAGAACCATTGGCGCACCCACCACGCCAGATAGGCCAAAGCGATTTGCGCCGAGACCTCCGAGACCGTCCAGAGCCGGTGCAGGGAGCTGACCGGCGCCGGCCGTCCCGCAAGATCGGCAAGAATCTCCCGCAGGCGCGCTCTTGCCCAATCACTATCCAACGCGGCCTGCGCCTCGTCGTCCGGAAGCGCCGCTAATAATTCACTAACGTTCATAAAGTTCATCTCCTCGATCCACGCGTAGAGACGCGACAAAAAGTTTGAGCGACCGGTCCAGCAGAGCCAGCGTGTCCTCCTGCCCTGGCGAATTGTCCGCTGCCCAGAACGCGAATACCCCCAGATAGAGAGTCCAGTAAAGCTGTGCGGCCACTACCGATAGAGCGCGAAAGCCGTGACTCGTCACGGTCGCCTCCACGATTTCCAGATGGTCGACCCGGATTCGCATCCCCGGCGCTATTTGGCGACGGGCGCGCCAGAGGGCTAAAGATCGTCTCCGAGGCTGGGCCAAGGAACTTACGAAGCTTGCGAAGATTCGAGAGGCCAGACCAGACCAGCGTGAAAAGATCAGCTTCCAACGAGAGTTCTTCGCCCTCTTTGCCGGAAAAGCTTTCGGCGGCGTTTTGCAATGCCCCAGCGATCAACTCCGCCGCTATCGCCTCCTTGGTAGGGAAATAATTGAATAATGTCCCGGTGGCGATTCCGGCTGCGGCCGCGATGGCGCGGGTAGTCGTGTCGTGCCAGCCATCGGCCATGAGCAGGCCTGTCGCCGCCGACAAGATGCGCTGCCGGGTTTCGGATTTGGCCTCCGCCGTTATTCTCATAATATGAGCACGCTCATAAAATAGCTCGGCAGAGCACGGCTGTCAAGAAGAAAATGAGCACGCTCACAATTGACGAGTTGAGGCTGGCCGGCTGCTGGAACCTCTTGGTCGCTGCGCCTCGCCCAGAGACGCAAGCGAAACATCGCTTTTTAAGTTTTCTCCGCGCCTCTGCGCCTCCGCGGTGAAGGCGCATCAACTCTTAGATAAAAAAAGGCGGCGCCGAAGCGCCGCCTGAGACTGCGTACTTATCGATCGATGCTTAGAACGTGATTTTCGCCGCTACCTGCACACGACGCGCGGCGCGAAACGCATTGATTTCGCCGAACGAAGTGCTCGTAATGTTGGTGCTAGCGAAGCCGCTGGGGTTCACCCAGTTCAGATAGTTATAGCCTTCGCCGCGAAGCTGCATGCGCACCCGCCCTCTCCGTGAGCGCGAACTCCTTCATGAGAGCGGCGTCCCAGTTAAAGTAGCCCGGCCCGCGAACGGTGTAGCGGCCCGCATTGCCCGGACGCACAGCGCCTGACGGAGCCGGCTGGAAGCACGAGGTGTTGAACCAGTCGGATTGCCCGTCCCCGCGATGCCGTTGAATGTGGTGCGGCGCGTTGGCGTTCGGATCGCACACCATATCCGGGCCGCGCGCTGGCCGCGCTCGATCCGAGCAGGCCGAGGCCCGCGGGATCGACGCTCGAAGTGGTTACCGTGGTGGGCAGTCCGGTGTAAGCCGAAATGATTCCGGAGAACTGCCATCCGCCCGCGATGCGATCGACCAGGCTATGGCCGCGCAGGAACGGCAGCGGGTACACGTAGTTCAGCGTGAAGATCTGCTTGCGGTCGAACGACGCCGGTCCGTACTCGCCCTCATGCCAGTTATAGCTGTTCTGCGGAGCATTGGAGCGGTCGGAGCTGTTGTCGGTCAGCGTCTTCGAATAGGTGTACGAGAAGCTCGAGACACGCCTGCCGAGCGGAATGATTCTTGCGCACGTCGCCTGCAGCGAGTTGTAGTTGGAATCGAACGCCGATTCGATGGTGTTGATGGCGTTGAACCCAGATAGGGGCGCACGGCGTTGATGCGCGGATCGTCGGCCGTGGTGAAGATGGTGCGTGCCGTTGGCGGCGTGCAACCCGGCTGCGAGCGCCACGCCCGGGGGCCGCCTGGTTGATATCGACGATAGCCCAGCAGATGCGTGCCCTTCGTGCCGACATAGGCGACGTCGAGGATCATGTTGGCGGGCAAGCTGGCGCTGGATGTCGAAGCTCCACTGCTGCGATGTAAGGCACAGCGCGGGAAGCTGCGTGGCGTGCAGCACCAGCGGCGATGCCGAAACGCCCAGCGTACCGGCGGCGACGTTGCTGAAGCTGGCATTGGAAATGAGTTACGCTTTGCACGAACGGCGGATTGGCGAAACGTGTTTTGCTCATAGCTGCCGAACAGAGTGGAATCGTAATAGACTCCGTAACCCGGCGCGGATGGAGGTCTTCCGCTCGCCAAACGGATCCCAGGCCAGGCCCAGGCGCGGCGCGAAGTTCGTGTACTTGTTCGGCGCGATCTTGTCGCCGAACGGAGAAGTCTTGCCGCCCACGATGATGCCGTTGGTCGATGGGTTAGTGCCGGTGCCGGCGATGATGTTGCCCGTTGTGGGGTCGATCTTGGGCGCATTGGCCGCGACATAGAGGCCGGGATCGAAGTTATCCAGGATGCCGTGCGAATCGTCGGCTGCCCGAAGAACGACCAGCGCACGCCCATCGAAGATCGTCAGGCGCGGCTCACCTGAAATCGTCCTGCGCGTAGGCTTCGTGCTGCCAGGTCCACAGATCCGGCGTGATATCCGTCGAAGGCATGGAGAACGTCGCGACATTGCCCAGCAGGAAGTTCGCCCACGATTGCTGATAGGCGCTGGTGCCGGTCGGCAGGCCTGTGGTCGAGAAGCCGAACGTACCTTCCTGATTCGCCGCGTTTTCGGTCTTGTTGTAGCGATTGATCGAGAAGCCGAAGCGCAAAGAGTGGCGGCCCTTGCATCCAGTTGAGATTGTCGAACCAGGTGAAGTTCTTGTTGTATTCGTTGTACGGGCCGTAACCGAGCAGGCTCGATCCGCTCGGTGAAGCGCAGAGTTCCGGAACCACGCCCTGCGTATTCGCGAAACGGCTCGGAGGGGTTAATATCCGGGCTCTGCGTCTTGGACATCAACCCGGCCGGCGTGGAATTGATCGCGCTCTGCGAGTAGTTGAATCCGGCATCGTTGAACAGCGTCGGCCGGAGAATGTTCTGGAAGTGGATCGCGCCGCTGCGTCCCGGCGAATTGGTGTTCGTGGTGCGCGACGTAAGGAATTGCAGAGCCCGTGAACAGTCCGCCGGGTTCCGTGGTGGGAATGACATCGTTCTCGAACTTGCCCCAGATCATGAAATTCTCGTTGATGCGCTGATCGACGCGCACGATTTCCTGGCGGCTGTTGTAGATGTTCTGCACCGGGAATTGCGTCAGCCGTCGTGGCGGCGACGGTATTGACGCCGGAAAGCGGCAGCTTGCTGAAGATGTCCTTGATGTAGGCCGCGGCGTTCGGGTTGATCAGGTTCGGCGGCAATGCTCGTGTCGCCGTCAGCGTGGCAAGTCGGTCCCGTAAAACTGCATGCAAATCGGCTGGCTGAATTGCCGGCCAGCATGCCCTGCGTCGGCAGCGTCGGCGCGAGAGTCGTGTAGGTGTGAATGCGCCGCGCTTCTTCCGAAAAGAAGAAGAACGTCTTGTTCTTGTCCTTGTTGTAATGATTCGGAATGTAGATCGGGCCGCCGAAGGAACCGCCAAAATCGTTCCAGCGCAATGGCGGAACCTGGACTTTGCCATTCACTAAGACTTTGGCGGCGTTGTTTTCCCAGTTGTTGGCGGCCAGCTTATCGTTGCGGAAGAATTCGTAGAGGCTGCCGTGAAACTGGCTGGTGCCGCTCTTGGTGACCACGCTGATCTGCGCGCCGCCCGCGCGGCCGGTATCGGCCGTATAGAGGCTGCGCTCCACTTTGAATTCCGCAATGGCATCCACGCTGGGGAAAGTCATCAGCGTCTGGTTGCTGCCGCGGTCCACGTTATCCGCGCCGTCCACGGTCCAGTTGTTGCTCGAGTTGCGGTTGCCGTTGATCGAATACGGCAGAGTCGCCGCGAAGCCGCTCGGCGCGGAGTTGCCGATGTAAAGTTCGTCGGTCGTGTTGGCCGAAACGCCGGGCATCAGCGAAACCAGTTGCTCGTAGTTGCGCGTGTTGAGCGTCAGTTCGCGGACCTGCGTTCCTTCGATGGTCGTGGCGTTCGCCGGGCGTCCCAAGCTCCACCTGGAGGCATCGCGACCTTCACTTCCACAATTTCGGTAACGCGCCGACTTGCAAGCGTGAAATTGATCTTCAGATCGTCATTGACATTGAGGACGAGTCCCGGTGCGCTCTTCCTTCTTAAAGCCATTGGCTTCCGCCGTAGATCGAATAATTGCCGATCGGAATCAGCGGAGCCGGAGTAATTGCCACCCGAATCCGTGGTGATGCGTGCGGACGACCGTGATTCCGGTCTGTATTTTGAATGCTGATTTTGGCGTGCGGTACCGGCGCGCTGCTCGGGTCCAGGACCGAACCTTGAATGGATCCGGAAATGTCCTGTGCCAGCAATGCGCCGCCGGTAATGCATGCCGTAAACAGGCATAGCCAAACGATCTTTTTCATGATGTTTACAACCCCTAAAAAGCGAATGTTACGAAACTGCTTACTTTGCGGTCAATAATAGCGCGATTTATGCCCAAACGGGAATGGCGGTATCCCCACTTCCACGTGGTGCTACACTGATGCGGCGTTCGAAGTGATGGCGGCCTTGGGCCAGCTGCGATACATTGGTACCGTAAATCGATGGCTTGGCGCGCGATACTCGTCGACGACGAAGAGTTGGCTCGCGCCTACTTGCGCGAACTGCTCGCCGCCCACCCCGAAATCGAAATCGCGGCCGAATGCGCCAACGGTTTCGAAGCCGTCAAGGCCATCAACGAACTCGCGCCCGATCTCGTGTTCCTCGACGTCCAGATGCCCAAGCTCGATGGCTTCGAAGTGCTCGAGTTGATCGACGGCAAACCCGCCGTCATCTTCATCACCGCCTACGACCAATACGCCATGCGCGCCTTCGACGCCCAGGCGGCCGACTACCTGCTCAAACCATTTAGCGCCGAGCGTTTCGAGCGCGCGCTCGATCGCGCTAAATCGGGCGCGGCAGCTCCCACGGTCCATGCAGCCGCCGCCGCGCGAACTGACGCGCATCGTCGTGCGTGACGGCCCCAAGGTCCACGTGATCCCCATCCACAAGCTCGATTACGCCGAAGCGCAGGACGATTACGTCGCCCTGCACAGCGAAGGCAAGAGCTATCTGAAGCAGCAGCCCATCGGCGCGCTCGAAGCCATGCTCGACCCGCAACCGCTTCGTGCGCATCCACCGCTCCGCCATCGTCAACATTGGAGCGGATCGCCCGCATCGAGCCTTATGCCAAGGACAGCCGCGTCGCTATTCTCGACGACGGCGCACGCCTTCCGGTGAGCCGCGCCGGTTACGCCCGGCTGCTCGAAGCCATGGGCGATTCGCCCGCCCCTATCTGATTGCGGAAATGCCGGCGCGCGGCACAGCGGTTAAGTAGTGCCTATCGCCACTTAGAATTGACGGAACACGCCTATCATAAAGCGGTTGTAATTGTGAGTGCTGATGATGTACCGGTCTTCCGCTCTTATGCCCCAGTCCTCATGTAGGTAATAGCGTAAACCGCCTCCGGTTTCAAACCCGAACTTCACATCGCTCTTGCCGGATGCGTAGGTTATAACGCCATTCGGCTGTATAACTTGCTTCTGGAAACGGTTATACAGCAAAGCGGGCGCCGCGATGCCATAGGGTTCCCAGCGGCGTTTGATCGGTATTCGAACATGTGCGGCAAGATCGAAGTCGTACAGCCCGGAACTCCTCGATACGAGTCCCTGGTGGCTCGCCAGCGTGTAGTTTCCCAGCGGCGAAAAGCCGCTCTCAACGAGAATGATGAGATATCGGTACACGCTTCCACCGGCGCTTCCGCCGATTGCGAAATGGGTTCCCGCAGTCCCGGTCGAGACGCCTGCATAGGTACTAACCTCTGCCGCATTCGGGTCGCCAGCTTGCGCCCATGCTCCCGAGCAAATGGCTGTTCCCAAGGCGGCGGTTCGCATAATGGCCGACAGAGGCGCAAACCGCCGCGCCAGATGGAATGAGCGGTGAAGGCATTTCTGCTTCATACGCCTCATGATGCGGCGGAGGTGAAATGGACGGAAGAATTCGCTATCTTTGGCGCCCATTAGTCGCAGGCTGTAAAGAAGTAACCGACTGACGAAAGACATCTCAAAAATGAATGAGGGCTCGTGCCAGAGATAGTCTGGAGAGAGAATCTCAGGCGCGAGCCCGCGGCGTTTAGAGCTGCTTTCTGTTACCTCCTTCTAAAAGACGATTTGCGCTTTCAACTGGATGATGCGGCCGGATGCGTCCGCGCCGACGAACGAACCGAGAATGCTGGTCGGCGGAGAGACCAGAGCCTGGATTGTGCCGAACGAGCCGACGCCCTGCGCGATGTCGTTCACGGGCTTGTCGAAGTTCGGATGGTTGAACAGGTTGAAGAACTGGAATCCGACTCCCAACTTGGCCGCTTCCCATGGGAAGATTGAAGTTCTTCATGATCGAAAGATCGGTATCGAAGAAGCCCGGCCCGCGGTATTGATTGCGCGTCTGGTTGCCGAATGCCGTCGGATTTCCGGTGCTGGGCGCGAACTGCGAAACGGCGAGGCACGACGTGCCGGGATTGGCAGCCGCCTGCTCCGCAGCCGTTGTAGCCAGGTACTATTGGCGTGGCGAAGATGGGCCCGCCAAAGCCGTTTCCAGCAAGGGCGCCGCTAGCCGCGCTATCGATAACGGTGAACGGTTGGCCGGTGCGGAAGAAGAGCGTGCCGGAGAAATTCCAGCCGCCCACCAGCAGGTTCGGGCCGCCCTTCTTGAAGAGCCGGCGGAGGCATTCGTCCCACACATAGTTAATCGAGAGGTACTGCCGCACGTCATAATCGGCATTCCCATAATTGTACTGGCGGATATTGTATGGATTCTGAGGGAATCAGAATGCTTGGGTCGGTATTCAGATCGAATTGGTCGTACCCGGCATTCGAGACCATGTCGAGCGCATGGCTGTAGGTGTATGAGACGCCGAATTGCAATCCCATCGCCAGGCGCCTTCGCAAGCCTAGAACCAATCCCGTGTAGTTGGAAACCGCGCCCGTCTGGTATTGCGTAACGGTCTGGAACCGTGCGTCGGGTTTGGTGTTGGGAAGCCCTACGAAGCCGGGAGCAAATCCGTTCAAGCCGTTGTTCTGAATTACCTCGTGGATTCCGTGATTGCCGACGTAGTTCGCATTGGCGATCAATTGCCATGGAAGCGCGTACTGCACTTCCAGGTTCCATTCCTCGTATCGGGCCTGGATGATAGCTCGCGTCCATGGTAGTGAAGTTGGGCGGCTGGAAGAACGGGTTGGAAGCGGTTATGGAGCCTACTGTTCCTCCGGAGGCAAATCCGGTGAGTAGGGACTGGTTGGCGTCGCCGCAATCGTAAATAGATTACTGGTGGCGCCGGGAGTGACCTTGCCCGTTGTTGATCAGGAAGCTGTTCCGGACTGGAGTGTTGGTCGCCATTGCACCGGCGACCTGCCCCGGAAACACGTCGCCGAAGATTCCGAATCCACCGCGTAACACGAGGTTGTCTTTATTCTTGCCCTTTAAGGGCGTCCAGGCAAAACCGATGCGCGGCTGCCAGATGACTGCGGTCGTGTCGGAAAGAGCCTGGTGCAGGTTGGTCTGAATCACCTGGTTATAAGGAACGTTCGGGTCGTGGACTAGTGAATTGAACGGCGCCACCAGGTTGGCGAAGCAGTTCACCTGGCACACCGGATTCGAATTGTGGTCGCCGCGCAAGGTCAGGGTGATGGTCGAGTTTCGGGCTGACGCTGCCACTCGTCCTGCGCATAGACGCCAAGGTTGTAATAGGCAAACGGAGCTTCGGCTACCTGCGGAAAGTTCTGCTGCAGGTAGTTGCCCGCTGCCGCCGCCACTATAGAAATCAGCGAGGTTAAGCTCGGTGATCCGCCCGAACTTGAATGTCTGAAAACTGAGATCGCTCAAGTCGATCCGGTGGAAGTTCATCCCGAACTTAAAAGTGTGCGCGCCTACCGACTTACTGAAGTCGTCGATTAACTGATACTGAGTGACGTTGCGGCCCTGTGGCCAGTTGTAGCCTTCGCCGCCGATGTTCTGAAAACAGAGCCGGGCTGAAACGGATCACCGTTGGGAACACGGCCAGCACAGCGTTGTAGTCGGGCGGGCCGAAGCGCGCGCTGTAATACTGGCCGGTGAGGATGAACTGGTTCACCGCGGTGGAGCCGAAGGTATGGGTTTCGCTGATCTGCCCGTTCATGGAGGGCTGCGGGCTGAAGGCGTTGAAGATCGGGTTGATCGGGTCGGTGTAAGTGGGTTGCGTTCCGTTATCACGCTGCACTTGGACGAAGATGCGGTCGTTCGCGCTGAAATTGTGATCCACGCGAGCGCTCCAGACATACTCTTTGGTGAAATTTCCCTGGTTGGAGCGGAACTGGAGGGCGCACGGGACGCCGGCGCCGAGCAGCGTGAAACGCGCCGCAGCCGCCGCCCGGCACGGGAACGTGCGCTCGCGGCGCCCGGCGCGCCGTGTATACAGATGGAAGATATTCTGGTAGAAGGATGCCGCCTGCGCCTGCCCGGTGGCTGCAGATTGGCGAGGGTAGCGGTTGCGAACTGGGGGCTGGGGATCTTCGCCAGCACATTGGTCGGCAGAACGATGCGCGTGCCTTCGTAGTCGAAGAAGAAGAATGTTTTGTCTTTTTGCTTCGGGAAAGGCCCCCCAACGCTGGTCGCCCACATCGTTGACATTGGAGAACGGCTTGGGATCGCCAGACTGGTTGTTGAACCAGTTGTTGGCATTCATCGCCCGGCCGTTCCAGTAATAGATCGCGTTGCCATGGTAGGAATTCGTTCCCGATTTGGAAACGTAATTCACTTGCGAGCCGGCCAGACCGCCGTACTGACCGGTGTAACCGTTATTGACGACCGTCGCTTCGCCAATCGCATTGGAGCCCAGCATCAGGTTGGACGCGCCGCTGTTTCCGAGGTTCAAATAAACGTCATTGTTGACGGCGCCGTTAACGGTGAAGGTATTCGACGTGGCGGGCAGGCCGAAAGTCTCAAAGTTGCCGTACCCGCCATTCGTGCTCATCTGGACGCCCGGCGTGATCAAGGCATAGAAGGTCATATCGTTGCCGGAATTTGGCAATTCGGCCAATTGCTGCGGCGTCACGGTGGTCGAAAGGTTGCCGTTGTCCGTCTGAACCCCTACGGCGAAATCGAGGACTTCAACGCTCGTGGAAGCGCTCTTGATCGACAGTTGAACATCTACGGTGGTCACCTGTCCCACCTGGACGGGCACAACTTTCTCCACCGTCATGAAGTTGGTGGACTTTACCGTGATCGTGTAGGAGGCCGGCGGAAGAAAGGAAAAGCGGTATGTCCCCTGAGAACTGCTGGTTTTTTGCTGCACTGCGCCAGTCCCGTTGTTCTTCAACAGGATGGTCGCCGCCGGCATAGTTCCCCCGGAAGGATCCGTTACGGTTCCGACAATGTCGCCCGAGGTTGATGTTTGCGCCGGCAAAGCCGGAGCGAAGAGGATCAGGAAAGCGATGGGTAGGAACGAACTCCGCATTGTCTCGTTGAACATGTCTATCTCCTGAAAGCTGTCCGGTGGCCGCCTGTCCGAGGGTTGATGTGTGGGCCAGCCGGCACGAAGACCGATCGGCAAATCGGATCAAACTCAGTTAGGCGATCAATTCCGTTACGATAGGCGGGGATGCGAGGGAGAATCGCGCGGGCTCTTTTTTTTGGGGATACCTGCCCGTGCAGCCTCGAATTTCGTGCGGGGCGGTCCGCTGCGGGGATATTTAAGAAAGACTTGTCGAAATCCTTGCGAAGAGTTTTTTGCGGAAGAAAATATTTTGAGTCGCTTAGATAGGAACGGTATCGGTAGACGTGGGGGAATGCATCGCCCCCGGAATCCGCGATTCGGCCTCGCTCCAGGCCGGCGCCGTTGGATCGGGAGGGTTCCCGATTCGACGGCGCCCGCGGCACAGAGCTTGCGCTATTGCGAGGCGTCGAGAGAGGGTTCCTCCGCCGCGCTTTCTTGTCGCTAGTGTGCCACCGCCGGAGTAGGGGCCGAGGCGGATCACCCGACGCCGATTAGTGAGCGAGTCTTAGCAATGCGCTGGCGATTTCGTTTACTGCGTGCTCTTCGATTCGCCGGCTCGCCTCGCTTTTCGGTAAGGAGGCCAATTCCAGATGCACCAGTTCATGCACTATCGTAAACTCCATATCTTTCAACATGGGTTCGTACGCCAGTTTATAATCCAGCGGCGATAAAACGCTGATGCTGGCTGTCTTTATGTTGGTGTCCCAGTGGATGTTGCCAAGAGTCTTCGGCTCGAGTTGATCGGCGCGTACCAGTTCGACCTGAATGTTCCAATCCTTCAAGTTCATCCGGTCTTGCCAGGTATGAAGTCTCTGGGCTACGAACTTAGTCGTGGCCGCTTGGCGTTCCTGTTGCTTCGTATCGAGACTCGATCCGAAGGTTAGCGTGGAGAAAGAGGTGAAAAGAAGAAGCGCGGCGATGCCCGGTAAAGCGGCGGCCGCAGGGGTACTGCTGAACATCAGTATTGATTTTAACACTCTGAATGTGAGGTCTACAACGGATTGGGGAGGATTTCACCCAAACGGATCATATGCACTTCCCGTTCTTCTATCCGCGGCGGGATGAAAAAAAACCGAAACGACCTCGTCGACATTCCAATCGTAGGGGTACGGTGATCCGGATCGAGCACACCCTTGGGCTGGCAGTCGGGGTTCATCCTTGGGCGCGAACATTCTCCGAATATTCAGGATTTTTTGTGGAGTGAACCCTTTGATTGCCGAGGCCAAGTGGCATCATGAGCGCAACGGGCTCATGGGAACATTAGAAGAATTGCAAGCAAGCGATGGCTCTCAGCAAAGACGACGGTGAAAAAGTTAATCCAGTCTGAGCATCCTGCTTGTGCCGCGCGGAATTGCTGGAGCTAGCGGAAGGGTTGGGATCTGTCAAGCAGCAATGGCACACCAGCAGAATGCGGTCTCTTCGGATAGCCTATTTTTAGCTTGTTCTTACGGCGATAATAGCGTAAGATACAGGCATGGCCACTTCCACTCGCCGATGTCGCAGGTGCAGCTCGCACAGAGGTGGCTGATGTCCATCCCATGCGCCGAGGCCACGATCGGAACGCACCATCAAGTGCAGCAAGCCGGGTTGTGCTTGTGCGCAAGATCCGAAGGCGCGCCATGGTCCTTACTACAGCCTCACGCATGCCGTCGGGGGCAAGACTGGTCACGTTTCCTCACTGCCGATGAGGCCGATCTGGTCCGGCAACAAATCGATACGGGCCGCCAGTTTCGTGGGCATGTGGACGCGTTGTGGGAGGCATGCGAACAATGGGCAGACAGTCAATTGGCGGATGTCCCGGCCTCCTCCGGAGAGGCTAAAAAGGGGGGTCCAAGCGGATCTCCAAGTCGAAATCGCCAAGGAAATCGAAACTCTCTTAGGTTCTGGCGCGGTTGGCGATCTGGATTTCGAAGCCGTGGAGATGGCGGCGCGGCAACAGGCTCTGCGGCTGGCCGCGCGCGCACTCGAGCAACGACTGAACGCCGATACTTCCGATCATGCTGGCCCGGAACTGCCTTGCTCCTGCGGAGCGCCAGCACAGTATCGAGGCCGTCACGAGAAGACGTTTGAGAGCGTGTTGGGGCCTCTGCATCTGGAGCGGGCTTACTATCACTGTGCCAAGTGCCAGGGAGGGTTCTGCCCGCGCGACCGCGCTTTGCATCTGGAGTTGTTTTCGCTCACGCCTGGGGTCTGCGCATGACAGGCAGCACAGCAGCGCTGGTGAGCTTCGAGGAGAGTAGCGCTTTGCTGCACGAGTTGGCAGGAGTGGAAGTCAGTGTCAGCCAAGTGCAACGCGCCGCGAAGCGCTTGGCGCCGAAATCATCGCCGATGAACGCGCCTGCGTGGACAGAATGGGTGAAGTCGCTCCGACCATGTACCTGGGGATGGATGGCACCGGTGTACCGATGCGTCCCGCGGAAGTCGCAGGCCGGGCGGGCAAGCAGCCGGATGGCTCGGCAAAACCCGCGAGGCCAAGGTCGTCACGGTGTGGACTGCGGAATCGCGGGATGAGGAGGGCAAGCCGGTGCGGGACCCAGGATCGATCACTTATTCGGCTGCAATCGAAAGCGCCGCTGCGCTGGACACCAGTTCCAACGATCCGACCTCGCGAGCGCGTGTTGCGAGAGGCCACGCGGCGAGGCTTCACCGAGGCGCCGAGATGCGCAGTACTGGGTGATGGCTCGCTTGGATCTGGAACACCGCCGCGGAACTGTTCCCCAAGCCGATCAAATCCTCGATCGCTACCACGCGAAAGACGCTTTGCACCGAACCGCTCACGCGATCTTCGGCGCCACCAGCCCTGAAGCCAAACCATGGGCCACGGCGCGCTGTGACGAACTGGATGCTGGAAAGTTGCAGGCCATCATCCGAGCGCTCCGGCCCCATATCGGCTCTGCCCATGAAGCCGCGAAATGTGCCACCTACATTATTCGCAACCGTCGTCGCATGCGCTATCCAAAGTTCCACGCACAGGGTTTATGTACCTCTACCGGCGTCCTGGAAGCCGGATGCAAAGTGGCGATCGGGACCCGGCTCAAGCGAGCAGGTATGCACTGGAGCGTCTCTGGAGCCAACGCCATCATCGCGCTGCGGTGCGTCAAACTCAGTGGACGATTCGAGGATTTCTGGGAACGTCGCTCATCGCCTTAAGCTTAAGGCTGCCGCGTGAGTTCACCCAAAAACCTGAACCTGATGGCGTCTGCCTTCATCGCGACGTTATTGAAGAGGATATAGGGCTGCGGTTCCGGTGGAGCAAGAAACAGCAGCCTTCTGAGTTCAAAGAGGTCGTCGTCTGTGTATTGGTATGAATATGAGCCCTTCCCATGAAGCCGCCAGTAAACCGCGCTTTCGGTGTCGGGCGCGGAGAGCAAGGGATCGACGCAATGAATCAGGCGGTATTTCGCGCAAAGATCGCGGACGACTTCTGCCGGCCACGGCCCACGCGGCTCCCACGCGAGCCGGAATGGCTGCGGCCCGATCTTCTGAAAGAAGCGGGAAACATTCTCGATATTAGGGCGGCTTGCCTGAAACGACGCCGGGCACTGGAAGAGTAAGACGCTGGCCCGAACCGCTTCGGCGATCTCGAGTGTCTTTATCCACGCCTGCCAGACGTCATCGGTATCCTGAAACGACCCGAAGAATGCGCCTCGTTTGGGATCGATCGGTCGCCGAAGGCGGCGGTAGGTCGGACTCGATGGCTTGTGTGTGATCAGCTGCCATGCCTTGATACAAAATTCAAACGCCGGCGGGGCAAGGGTACGCCAGCGGACCGCGGCCTTCAGCGCGGGCGGATCATAGAAGGTTGACTGGATTTCGATTAGCCTAAATTGCGAGAAATATTGCGGTTGGGACCCTGCCCATCCGCAGCAGCCGACTAAAGACATAAGTCAAATTCACAGTTAACGTGCGGAACGGCCCAACGCCAATTGCAAGAACTGTCGGCATTAGCGGTCATCCCAGGAGCGGCATTCCCCTGATCTGTGTAGCTCCAAGAGAGCCTCGCACTATAAGAAACCCTTCTAACGGTCACGATTTTCCTTCAGGCTCGTTCCAGTGGGACCGGCCGCTCCCTTGGCGGCCCACTCTCTCACGCGATTCTGAAACTCGCTCAATTTCATCGGTATCGGCGTACGGCCTTCGCCGGGGCCCCAGCCCCAGAGCACCAGCGGCATCGACATGTGCTCGACGATCTGCTGGACGCTGCGATGTCCGTTCTGTTTCGGATCCTTGAGCAACTGGCAGAGCCGGCCGTCGGTTAGTCCTTCCCAGATCATGGGCGTCTCGGGTGGGGGAAGGGCCAATCCGCGATCCCGGCTGCATATGCAAGCCGGTCAGATTATGTTCCTGGTGACAGATGCTGCATTTGATCGAGTTCACGCCCTGCCCATCCGGTCCGCGTCTCACTTGCATTGTGTGTTGATGGCTGTCGTTTCCCTGACGCGAGAAATCTCCGGTGGAGTGACAATTCATGCAGCGTGGATGCCGTAACACGGGAGCGATGGCCTCAAAAGCAGTAGCCGCACGGGCCTGCAACGATGCGTCCTGCAATGCTACTGCGCCTAAATCCGCGGAGCACGTATGAGGCCAGATAGAGGTTGCCGAATCGCGGATGAGATAGAATTCTCGCCGTTTGAGCGGACACAAATCTCAACAGCAGAAAAAAGGCAAGCAACAGGCGAGGATCAGAATAGTCTCATGCGGTGCATCACGGCATGATGCCGGCCATTTGTATCCCATCTGGACGCGATCGCGAGGACGCTCGTGCGCTCAAGCCGCCTGACGGCAAGGAGCCAGGAGGGGACATTGCCGCCGTGGAGGGGGCGCGTCGGCGAACCCAGAGCGCTTCATGCTCAAATTATTCGATTGGATCGCGTCACTGGCGCAGGCAGGCATGGAGCCGGCGGCCTCTGTCATGAGCCGGTTCGGTGAATCAATTGCTCGCCAAGTTTGGTTATTGCGTTCTGTCGCCTAGGGTGAACTGTTCCGGCGCCGAGGAAAAACGATGACTACGCACGGAAAGTTCACTGGCTTCGTTTCTGTAAAAGGAGCGCGGCAGCACAATCTCAAGAACATCGATGTCGAGATACCACGCGATGCGCTGGTCGTTTTCACGGGCGTATCCGGATCTGGGAAATCCTCGCTCGCCTTCGGTACGCTGTATGCCGAGGCCCAGCGTCGCTATCTGGAATCCGTCGCGCCCTATGCCAGGCGCCTATTTGACCAGATGGGCATTCCAGAAGTCGATAGCATCGAGGGGTTACCGCCTGCGGTCGCTCTCCAGCAGCAGCGCGGCTCACCAACTACGCGTTCGTCCGTCGGGAGCGTAACAACGTTGTCCAATCTGCTTCGGATGTTGTATTCGCGTGCCGGTTCCTATCCTCCCGGCCAAGCGGAACTCCATGGCGAGGCGTTCTCAACAAATAGTCCGGAAGGCGCTTGTCCACACTGCCACGGGATTGGGCGCATCTACGATGCGACCGAGCACACTATGGTTCCCGACGATTCTCTAACAATTCGGGAGCGCGCGATCGCGGCCTGGCCGCCCGCGTGGGGTGGTCAAAACCAACGCGATATTCTGGTAACCCTTGGATACGACGTGGATCGTCCGTGGCGTGAGCTTCCCAGGAAGGATCGCGACTGGATTCTGTTCACCGAGGAACAGCCGACGGTTCCGGTTTATGCCGGATTCACTCCCGAAGAAACACGTCGAGCCCTCAAACGAAAGGAGGAGCCAAGCTATCAGGGAACCTTCACCGGAGTACGCCGCTATCTACTCCATACGCTCGCACACACGGAAAGCGCCTTGACTCGCAAACGGGTTCTGCAATTCCTGGTCAGTACAGAATGTTCGGTCTGCCATGGAAAGCGGCTAAGGCCTGAATCGCTATCCGTCAAATTCGCCGGACTGGATATCGCGGAGATTTCAGCACTGCCTCTAACCCGTTTGAATGATCTGCTCCGCTCTACAGCCACCGGAGACTCAAGCAAGAAGACGGCCGATCATCCCGAGCGCGCGATGGTCGCGCAACGGATCACCGAAGATCTTGTCGAACGTATCGCTGTGATGCTCGATCTCGGTCTCGGCTATCTATCGCTGGAACGAAGCACGCCAACTCTATCGCCGGGCGAGTTGCAGCGGTTGCGTTTGGCCACGCAGATTCGTTCGAATCTATTCGGCGTCGTCTATGTGCTGGATGAGCCGTCCGCAGGACTGCATCCGGCCGATACGGAAGCATTGCTGGTGGCCCTGGATCGGCTGAAGGCGTCCGGAAACTCGCTGTTTGTGGTGGAACACGAATTAGATGTAATCCGTCATGCGGATTGGATTGTCGATGTCGGTCCCGCGGCCGGAGAACACGGCGGCCAAATACTCTACAGCGGGCCCCCCAAAGGACTGGAATCCATTCGAGAATCGAGAACGCGGGCCTATCTGTTCGGTCAGGAAAAGCCGCGCCGTCGTATTTGCCGAACCGCGCGTGAATGGCTTCGGATGGAAGGCGTAACGCGCAACAACCTGAAGAACCTATCGGTGGCATTCCCCCTGGGAACGCTGATCGCCGTGACGGGTGTTTCCGGTTCCGGAAAATCCAGCCTGGTGAGTCAGGCTCTGGTGGAGCTGGTCGGCGAGCATCTTGGCCATTCGCGTTCCTCCGATGAAGAAGACGTGGATCCTCTGAGCGGAGACGCTCCCATGCCTTCTGAAGGGCGAATCGTAGATGGCCTGCGAGCGATTAAGCGGCTGGTGCAGGTCGATCAAAAACCCATCGGACGTACGCCGCGATCGAACCTTGCCACTTACACCGGCCTGTTCGACTACGTCCGCAGGATCTTTGCCGAGACAAAGGCCGCGCACGCACGGCATTACACCGCCGGCCGGTTCTCCTTCAACGTCGCCCAAGGCCGGTGTGAAACCTGCGAAGGGGAAGGCTTTGTTTGCGTTGAACTGTTGTTCATGCCGAGCGTATATGCACCCTGCTCGACATGCCACGGAGCGCGATACAACGCGAAGACCCTGGAAATACTATATCGAGGCAAAAACATCGCGGAGGTTCTGGCGATGACGGTGGACAATGCGGCCCAGTTCTTTGCGGAACAACCGCAAGTGAGCCACGCGCTCACAGTGTCTGCAAGAGGTGGGCTTGGGATACCTGCGGCTGGGACAACCGGCGACGGAATTATCGGGCGGCGAAGCGCAGCGCATCAAGCTCGCGACGGAATTGCAGCGCAACCAGCGTGGAAACACGTTGTACGTTCTAGACGAACCGACCACCGGACTGCATCCTTCCGATGTTCAAAGACTGGTGGCTCAGCTCGATGGGCTAGTCGAACTAGGCAACACAGTGATTGTCGTGGAGCATGATCTTGATGTCGTTGCAGCGAGTGACTATGTCATCGATATGGGGCCGGGAGCGGGAGAAGAAGGTGGTAAAGTTGTCGCCTCAGGTACGCCGATAGAGGTGGCGGCTTCCGCGCGGAGCCGAACCGCTCTTTATCTCAAACGGCGTCTCAATGTTCGACAATCCATAGACGGAGTTGAGGGATGAGAAGCGTCCGTAGAATTTACTTCGCCAAGGCAGCTGACGTCCCGAATAACACGCTGCCGGTTTTGCTCTACCGCTCTGTCTTGCCGCTCCATACCGCTGGCAAAGCCAACGCCTTTCGCGAACGCTTTAAGAGCGCCGGCTGGGCAGGAATTTGGACCGACACGATCTACGACCACACACAGTTTCATTCCAAGGCCCACGAGGTACTCGGCATCGCGGAAGGTAAAGTGACGCTTCGGTTAGGCGGTAGTGAAGGTTCCCTCTTTAGGCTGAAGGCCGGCGATATGCTTGTGCTTCCCGCTGGCGTAGGCCATCGGCGCCTATCCGCCCGGCCAGTCGCACTTTGACATGAAAGGGCAGGGCCGAGCCATTCCCAGGGTAAGCTTGCCTTCGGCGGGTTCCTTTTTATGGCGTTGATGGGCCGCTAATAGAGGCGTGGCAGGCTGGACGGGCGACGGTAAAGTAGAAGCCGATCAAACCGCCGACGAGCCGGTGCGTTCATCAGCAAGATGTGTCGAGGGCCGCGTCCGAAACTCCGTGCCCTATGCCCTGGAAACATCCGATTCAGCTTTCCGAGCTTTCAACGTGCGGAACGTGATCGACCAGCGAGCTTCTTTGACCGGGGGTATGCTGTGCTGCCATTCCTCCCGCACCACGCCACTCATGACGTAAAGCGATCGGGGCGGAAGCTCGAGATTCCAGGTTTGCCGCTGCTGGCCTTCCCGGCGTTGGAAGCGCATCCGGCAGAAACCGCCGAACGAGATGCCAACCACGATCCCGAACGGCGGCGAGTCGCAATGCCAGCCGATGCCGGCTCCGGGCGCATATTCCGACACCAGCGATTCCGATAGAACGGGAGGCGGAATACCGGCAATAGCCGCGGCGCGTAGCCGCAGGGGCTCCAGGGAAAGCGGAAACTCGGACACTGGAGTCATCGCCGCTGAACCGGCCACATAATGAAGACCAAATCGCACGACTCGCCGCTTGGCGTCTACGCCATGCATGCGAAAGGCGCCGAAAGGAAACGTTTTGATTACATCGAGGAAAGCAGACTCTTCTATCTCCGTCATGATCTCCGGCTGGAATACGAGGCCTTCGGGTGCGCCCTCCAAGGGAAAGAGCTCTTGCTGATGGCTAGCGGGCCTGGGCACACCTATTGGATTCATTCGGACCAGCCAGGGATGCTTTTCGATAGCCCAAGCCGGTACTCTGAAACTTTGACGCCTAAGGCGGACTCAAACGGAAGAAAACCTTTAAAAATTCAAAAGTCAGATACGCCGTTGTCGGTCTCGGCTGGATCGCCCGGGAATCCGTACTGCCATGGCGCGCAAGGTCGCGTCCGGCAGGTCGAGATAGGGGGCCAGCATTGTCAGAACCCTCCGCCGCCTTTCGACGCGAGAAAACGCCAGGTGTTACTCGTCGCGCAAGGCTTCGAGCGGGTCGATGCGCGTGGCGCGCAACGCGGGGATTGCGCAGACGGCGATCGCGGTCAGCAACAACGCTAGCGGCGCAGCTACGAACACGAGCGGGTCTCTCACTCTGACTCCGTAGAGGAGCGTCGAGAGCAGCCCACCGAAAATCAGTGACCCGGCGACGCCAATCGCCGTTCCGAGCAATGCCGGACGCATGCCTTGCAGCACGACCATCCGAACGACGTTACCTGCTTCGGCGCCTAGCGCCATTCGCAGGCCGATCTCGCGCGTTCGCTGTCCAACAAAATAGGCCAGCACGCCGTAGGCTCCAAGCGCGGCGAGCAGTAAAGCCAGCACGGCGAATGCGCCCATCAACTGCGCCGAGAAACGATGTGGCGCGAGCGACGTTCCGAGGAGCCGGTCGAAGCTTGTGATGCCGAAGATGGGAAGATTGCGGTCGATTGACTGGATCGTGCGGCGTAGCGCATCGGCGACGGCGGAGGGATCGTTCGCGGTTCGCACTTCGAGCGCCAGCACTTTTCCGGCGCGCTGCCACAACGATACGTAGATGTGTGGGATTGTGTCGGCGTCCAGACCGTCGTGCTTGATGTCGCCGACTACTCCGATTACAGTCATCCACGGCGCGGTGGATTGGGCGCGTCCAAACTTGATTCGTTTCCCGACGGCCGACTCGCCGGGCCAGAACCGCGCGGCGGCGGCTCGGTCCACCAAGCCGACGAAATCGGCGCCGACCTTGTCGAGATCGGTGAATGCACGTCCTTCGACGAGCGGCGTCCCCAGCACGCGGAAGTAGTCGGGCGACACCGCGATATTCTCCGCCATCGTCGTATCTCCCGCCCGATTGGTGCGGCCTTCGACAGTCACGGGACTAGCGGCGCCCCGGGCGACAAGAGGGAAACTCGTGCTCATCGCGGTAGCGGTTACGCCAGGCAACGCGGAGGCGCGCCGCAGGGCTTCCTGGATAAAGGCGGCTCGATCCTGCACGCGAGCGTAGGGATCGTTTCTCGGGTTGTTCGGTTGTGGAAGCCAGATACGCGCCACCATAGCGTTGCGTGGATTGAAACCCGGGTCGAAATGGGTCAGTTGCCAGAAGCTGCGGACCAGCAGGCCTGCGCCGGTCATGAGCATGAGACAAATGGCAAACTCAGCCGTGACGAGCGCAGCCGTGGCATAGGCCTGACGGCGGCTCGAACCGGAGCCTCGGCCTGCTTCCTTCAATCGGCCGGCGAGTTCGAGCGCCGGGGTCTGTAGCGCCGGCGCGAGGCCGAAGAGCACGCCGATGAGCAGGCACACGGCGAGCGAGAATATCAAGACGCGAGGATCGATGCCGATTTCCGCCAGTCGTGGCAGCCGCGATGGCACAAGGCGCAGCAAGAGGCGCAGGCTGGCCGATGCGCCGACTACTCCCACAACACCGGCGGCGAGTGCGAGCAGGATGCTTTCGGTGAGCATTTGCTGAATCAACCGGGCGCGCGTTGCGCCGAGCGATTGCCGTATAGCGATCTCGCGCTGCCTTCCCGCAGCACGGGCCAACAGCAGGTTCGCGATGTTGACGCAGCCGATCAGCAGCATCATGCCGACCGCGCCCAAGAGCGTGAGCAAAAGCGTGCGTACCTTGCCGGTGAGCGAATCCTTCAGCGGTTCGAGTTCGATGGAGAAGCGCATCTCCGGGCGGTACTCGCGCGGATACTGCTGGCGCAGTTGCGCGACAAAGGCATCGAGTCGCGTCTGCGCCTGGACAACCGAGATGCCCGGTTTTAAACGGCCGATGGCGCCAGGGATGTAATTGGCGCTACGCGGCGGACTAACGGGGAACGGGTCGCCTGCGAAGGTGGTGGCGGCCCACATATCGACATCGGTATCGAGAGTGCGGCCCGGATGGCGGAAGCCCTGCGGCGCCACGCCGACGATGGTGTATGCGTCGCCATCCTCGCGCAGCACTTTACCGAGCACGTGCGGGTCGCCGGCGAAGTTACGTTGCCAGAAATCGTAACTAATGACGCAGACCTCGGCAAAGCCGTTGACGCGGTCCTGCGAGTTGATAAGGCGGCCGAGCGCGGGCTTCACGCCCAGCAGTTCGAAGTAGTTGAAGCTCATGGCGAGTGCTTCGACGCGCTCGGGTTGGCCGCCGCCGGTGATGTTGCCATCGATGGGCCAGATACCGGAAACCGATTGGAAGATGCCGCTGCGATCTTCGAGATCGGCTAGTTCCGGTACGGACATGCCGATGTCGCGCACGTTGATGCCCGGGGCGTTATCGACGATGCGAACAAGTTGGCCCGGTTCGGGGAACGGCAACGCGCGTAGAAGCACGGCGTCCACGATGCTGAACAGCGTGGAACCAGTTTGACTCCACACTCTATTTCCCAGATCTAAGGCTCGAATTCACCGAGCCTTACTTAATCCAATGAAATGAAAGGAGTCAACCCCCACGCGCTACGTCTGTTTGACGACGCGGCCGCAGCGCGTGGGCAAGGTTACTATGTCAACCCATCACGATCATAGGCGAAACGGTAACGGAAATAAAGCTCGTGGCGAGAATGGCTTACCATCGAATCCCGATGCCGAGCGCTTCGTTCTCGGTTCAATCCTGCTCGGCGCGATAGACTTCGCAACGGAGCAGCATAGGTTGGAGATCAGCTATTTCAGCCTGGAGAAGCACCAGACGATCTTCCGGCGCATGGGCGATCTGAACAAGCGTGGCGAAAAGATCGACCGGATCACACTCGCCAACGAATTGACGAATCGGGACCAGTTGGACAGCGTGGGCGGCCTGAGCTATTTGGTTTCGCTCGATGACGGCCTGCCGCAGGCTCCGAACGTCGATGCCTATATCCGCATCATCAAGGACAAGGCGGTTCGACGGCGCGTCATCTTCGGCGCGGATGCGCTCATTAAACGCGCCCTGCTGCAAACTGAAGATACCGGAACGGTGATTACAGCCGGGAAGGAGTTCTTTCAGCAGGCCGCCAGCGATCACCAGGACGAGATACTAGGCTGGCCGGAGGCCCTGCCCATCGGATCGGAATTGCCAGAGGTGGGTGGATTCGATCCGCTGCTGCTGCCAGAAGCGCTCCGCGCTTTTGTCGAAGACATTGCGGAAAGGATGCAGGTTCCGCCAGACTATCCCGCCGCGTGTCTCATCGTCGCGATGGCTGGCGCCGTCAACCGTCGCGCCAGCATCCAGCCGAAGGCCCAGGACTCTAGTTGGCTTGTGGTGCCGAATTTGTGGGGTGGAATCATCGCGCCGCCGGGGTTCCTGAAGAGTCCAGTCCTGCACGCTATTACCGCGCCGCTCTACGCCCAGGAGGCCGTCTGGCGTGCCGAATACGACAGCAGAGCGGAGGACTACGAGACGCAGAAGGAGGAAATGGCGCTGCGTCTTGCGGCATGGAAGGAGCAAACCAAGGCGAGCTTTAAGCAAGGTCCGCAACTTGTGCCGCGCGATAAGAAATCGCAGCCGCCGCCGACTGCGCGGCCCGATACAACGATTCATGCTCCCGTCCTCAAGAGACTCGTGACCTGCGATTCGACCTTTGAAAAACTCCATGAACTCATGCAGCAAAATTCCGCTGGCCTGCTCGTGATCCGGGATGAGCTGACGGGCTGGTGGGCCGAACTGGACCGCGAAGGACGGCAGGGCGAACGCGGCTTTTTTCTGTCGGCTTGGAACGGAGACACTCCTTTCACTATCGATAGGGTGGGTCGAGGCTCGATTCATGTCCCCGCTTGCTGCGTATCCATGATCGGCGGCATCACGCCGGGGCGTCTGCGTTCCTATCTGGTGGATGCGTTGCAAGATGGACCAGCGAACGATGGATTGGTCCAACGCTTTCAAGTTATGGTGTGGCCGGACCCGCCGCGCAATTGGCAGTACGTGGATCGTCAGCCTCAAAAGCATCAAGTCGTCTGCCGGATGTTCGACCAAATTCTACAGTGGGATTCGGATCTCATTGTGCGCTTCCGATTCGATGGCGAGGCGCAAGCGTACTTCGTGGACTGGCTCGGCCGGCTGGAACGTAAGATCCGAAATGAGGAACTGCATCCCGCAGTCATCTCGCATCTCGGCAAGTATCGAAAACTGATGCCTACGCTAGCACTCCTCCTGAGCGCTGCGGATCAGTTAACAACTGGAGGTCTGCACGATCCGCCGCTGGCGTTTCATGAGCACGCAGAGCAGGCCGCTGGATGGTGCGCTTACCTGGAGTCGCATGCCAGAAGGATCTATGCCTGCGTAGTCACGCCCGCAATGCAGGCGGCGGCGGATCTTGCCGCGAAGATCAAAGGGAAAGCGGTCGAGATCGACGACGGCGGCGCCTTCTACGTGAGGGATGTTTACCGGCATGGCTGGAGTCGCCTGGACACTCCAGAACGCGCTCTAGCTGCTCTTGATATCCTGGAGGCCTCGGGGTGGGTTCGCCGCGTACAGAACGATCCGACTCCGGGGCGCCCACTGAATCGTTACATTGTGAATCCACGGTTACACAATGGCCGAATTATTGGAGATGTCCCCAAGTAGGAACTGACAAAACTGCCAAAACTCCCTTTTTGTCAGTTTTGTCAGTTCATGGTGAGGGACATCTCAAAAAGATTTGGAGCCCGCTATGCGATGGCATAGAAGTAAGTCGGTAATCTATGCATCGGGCATTAGTCCTCAAACGCCTAAGCATTTATCTCTCAGTAACTTGGCAAGTATCACCGCACTTGAGAAGATAGAAGAGTACCAGATAGGTACGAGATAACACAAAGGACACCTAAACCATGAGCAAATAAGACAGTTAAGACCACTACTAAGACGAGTAAAGCAACCGTTGTTACCGCCCCGGTAACTCCCGCGCCCGCGAATGTGAGTACAGTTGTACCGAAAGCCAAGAAGAACGCCGCCGAACTCGCGACCGCCGCGGCTGCTGTGATCGGCGCGAAGCTGGAAGCGAAACGCGAGAGCACGACTCCGATCGCTGCCGAGGCAACGAGCAAGCGCGTGACGCCTGGAGCTGCGATCTCCGAGTGGCGAGTTGTCCGCTCGCAACGGACAGCTCAGCCTGGATGGTTCCTCCAGGGCGGCAGCTACCAGATGGCGCCGAACGGTCGCAATGCCTTCGTTTGCGGCTACGAAAGCTACCACGCGGAAAAGGCCGAAGCATTCGCCGCACTCGCCAAACAGACCCCCGCCGCCGCGTAATTGCGGCCCATTCAGCCCCCCGCCCGCCAAACGATCTTTCGCAAGCGGGTAGCCGGGGGCCTAATGCCCGCGTCGATCATCGTGTCACCTATGCGAAAACTGGCAATTCGGAATTGCGCTGGCCGGCCGACGCGACTGGCGGGCTTCTGAAAAATTAGCTCCGGACAAAGAGGTCCCGAATCCTAGAGGAGAGCACGGGCGAGAGAGGGAAACGAAATGAGAATGCTGAATGGCACGCTGATCTGCATGGCAGGCGCTATCGCTGTGTTAATTATCATGGTCAGCAATGCCCCTAAGCCCTCGACTGGGCCTGCGCCAAGGGCCACTCCATCTAAACCGAAACCGCCCGGATCGGCTCGGACCGGCAAAGCGGGTTCGCTCTGGCGCTATATTCCCCAAACGGATGGCATGGGGCGTAAATGGTATGCAGCCACGCTCCAATCCAGCAATACGGTTAGCTTTGCTTTCCCATATCAGGGAATTCAACATGGCACGCTTGTTATCACTCGACGAGACAGTGACTACCAAGCCGTGACGGTTCGCATCGAGCACGGGCAGTTCTCCTGCCACGACTGCTTAATAAGTGTGCGTTTTGATAACGAACCAATTCAGGAAATTCAGGCAGATGTGCTTGCTGAATATCCGGACGCTCTGTTCATTCATGACGATGGTTTTCTCGACCGGGTGCGTACTGCCAAAGTGGTTCATATTGAAGCACCGTTTTACCGCGAAGGCGCTAGAACGCTGATATTCCCCTGCGATGGATTGAAATGGCGTAGTCCAGAATTTCAATGACATCCACTAGTTCCGGCGCGGGCTTAGAATCCTTGTGTAGTGCCAAGGAAGCCATCCGACTTATCCACAGCGAAGTTGACGAAGGAGCGAGCCTTGGCCAAACTGCGCGTGCTCCAAGCCGGCCAGCTCGAAGGCCACGTTGATCCCGCGCGATCTGGCGCAGAGCGTCTGGGCCACCGCGTTCGCCGCTCTCCGGGATCGCTGTCTCGGCGTTCCGGATCGGGTGGTTGCCCGGGCGGGCGCGAATTGCGCGCCTGAGGAGTTACGGACGATCCTCGAGTCGGAGATGCGCCAAGTCCTTGAGGCGGTAGCCCGTGGCGAGTTTTGAAGATCGTTGCTGGCGCGTCCTGCGCGAAGCGGCCCGCGCCGCGGCGCCGCCGCCATCTCTCTCCATCTGCGAGTGGGCCGAAGAGCATCGCATCCTCGGCCGCTCCAGCCGGCTGAGCGGGCCCTACCGCGTGGCTCGAACGCCCTATTGGCGCGAAGTGATGGACAACCTCGGGCCGCATTCGGGAGTGACAACCACGATTCTGCAAAAATCGACCCAAGTTGGTGCGAGCGAATTTTTGCTGAACGTTCTCGGCTACTACCTGCATCTCGTACCGAGCGCGATTCTCTGCGTGCAGCCGAGTGTGGAGATGGCGCGGCGCTTCAGCAATCAGCGCGTCCAGGAAATGTTGGATCTGAGCTTGCCGCTCAAGGGCCTGGTTGCGGTGGCGCGTAACGGGAGCCTGCCGGCCTCCGTGCTGTACAAGGTGACCCGCAGCGGCGGAACGCTGGTGCTCACGGGCGCAAACAGCGCCAGTTCGCTGCGTTCGCTGCCCGCGCGGATCGTCCTGATTGACGAAGCGGATTCTTTCGGAGCCGATATCGACCGCGAAGGGGATCCCTGCGATTTGGCCTGTCAACGTGCGGAGAGCTTTGGATCCGGAAAGAGAATCCTGATCGTCTCGACGCCCACGGTAAAGGGCATCAGCCGCATCGAGCGGCTTGTTCATGGCTACCGACCAGCGCGTCTACCGCTTGCCCTGTCCGCGCTGCGCGATGGCGATCACGCTCGAATTCGAGAGACTGCGGATGGAGGGCGACCGCGCCGTGTATTCCTGTCCGCTGTGCGGCGATGACATCCAGGAGCGCGATAAGACGGCGATGCTGGCCGAAGGGCGCTGGGAGCCTACCGCCGTTTGCGATCCGGACACCCGTGGCTATCACCTGAACCAGCTCTATTCGCCGTGGACGGAGTGGCGGGATGTCCTGCGGCGCTCTGAAGCGGCAAAGGGCGTACCGGAACGCGAGAAGACGTTCGTCAATACCGCGCTGGCGCGAACGTGGGGCCCGCCGACAGCGGAGGTTCCGGAGATTGAGGAACTGATGGCGAGAGCTGAGCCATGGCTCGAAGGAACCGTGCCCGCGGGCGGTTGCTTCCTCACCGCTGGCGCCGACGTCCAGGCCGATAGGATCGAGGTGGAAATTGTCAGTTGGGGTAGATCGTTCGAATCGATGGTCCGTCGGCTACTTCGTCCTGTACGGATCTCCCGCCGAGCCCGACGTCTGGGCGCGATTGGACGAACTGCTCTCGAAGAGCTGGCCTCACGCATCTGGAATGCCGCTGCAGATTCAAGCCGCGTGCATCGATTGCGGCTACAGCGCGAGCGATGTGACTGCGTTCACGCAGAAATAAACATGGCCGAAGGATCTTCGCCGTGAAAGGACTCTCGGGCGGGTTCGGCAAGCCCATCTTTCCACGGCGGGCCACGTTCGATAAGAACAAACATGCGATCTATCTGGTGTCGCCCGACGAGAGCCAAACTGTTCCTGGCCACGGTCGCCTCCGCATCAGCGAGGCGGGTCCTGGCTACGTGCACACTCCGCTGGCGCGCGAAAAGCAGTGGTATGAACAGCTTCTTTCCGAGCGATTGACGATCATCCGCGGCAAGCGTCAGTGGATGAACTATGCGCGGATGCGGAACGAAGCTCTGGATTGTCGCTGTTTAGCCATCAGCGCGTTGCACTAGCAGGCTCCTAGCGGGCGTGGATTTGAATTCATGGGTCGATCAATTCGAACAACTCATCGCCCGCCGCCTTACCGACCAGAGCCGCCGCCGCGCGTGAACGGGCCAGCCTATCGTTCACGATTCGTAAATGGCTAAGCTCCTTGGGAATTCATGTAAGTTGAAATCACTTGTTGGTGTAACGTGCAGATAAGTTCGAAAACGAAGGCCTTGCTAAGTTACTCGATATACGGCATAGACTCCCACTAATGAAGAAGCCACTGAGTTCGATGACTGCAATGGCACTTACACGTTGATCGAAATCGCCGCCATTAGTGAAAGTTCCCGAAAGAACTTTGTCTCGATGGAGATGGCAAGGCACTGTTACTTGTACTACCTGCGTGATTTCACGGTGGATCGATGACATGGCCTATCGCATCGCACAGAGCGGAGATTCTGAAGTCCGAGTTGCGCGGCCCAATGCCGGTCGCGCGATTTCGACCAAGAGCGATGTGACGCGACTGCGTGGTGGTCGGATATCTGCGCGGCTTGGGATGGGATGCCAGTCGCACCTGGCGGCGCTCGCGAACGGCCGTGACGAGCCGACTACGAAACCGCCGGAGACAACCACACGCCGCGCGGATCCGATCAATCTGCCGCGATGGTCTAGGTGCTCTGGTGTTCCCGATGCGGCCACGTATACGAGCGTCAGGGGTTTCTGACGCGTGGAAGCAGGCGCACCATGTGGAGCGCGACCAATCATCCGGCGTCGACGATTCTGGACCTGCACTCGTTCCGCGAGACCATGCGGGGCGAGCTGGCCAAGGTGGAATTGGAGCGCGAAGCGCAAGGCCGTACGACGGCAGCAACAGCAACAACAAACCGAATCGGAGGTGTTGGTATGAGCGATCCAATCAATGCTGAAAGGCACTCGAGCATACTGCTACGGTGGTCGTTTACCCATGAAGCGCATCGTCGTCGATTCTGTCGTCGGACGAGAACAGCTATCGGCTGCCTCCGGATGACGCGCGATGCACTGTCGCGAGCTTGATCGAGGCGAGCCTGACGCAATGATCGATGCGGCAAAGGCAAGAGCCCGAAGCAATGAGTCTCGGGCTGCGCGTCCGCGCCGCCTGGAATACGCTCACCGGATCTACGCCGACGGCCTTCGATGCGGCTGGCCGCGGCGGACCGCGCACGGTGGCCTGGAATCCGCCGCCCGCCAATTTCGGCATGCTGCGCCAGCCGCCCGCGCTCCTGTGGCGGGCGCGCGACATCTATCGAAACAATCCGTGGGGCAAGCGAGCGATCGAAGCGACGGTTTCCGGCGCGGTCATCGACCGGCATCAAGCCGATGCTCACGAGCAACAATCTGCCGCTCAAACGCCGCGCTCAGGAGGCTTTTCTCGACTGGACCGACCAATGCGACTTTGAAGGGCTGCGCGACTTCTACGGATTTCAGGCCGACTTACTCCGCAATGTGTTGATCGACGGCGAATCGCTGGTGTTGATGACTCCCGACGGACCCGGGGCGGTGCCGTTGCAGCTACGACTGCTGGGACCCGAGTATCTGGACCGTTCGCGAGTGCTGATCGGTAAGATCCTCGATGGCATCGAATACGACGCCGCGGGCCGGCGCGTGGCGTATTGGATCTATCCGCAACATCCGGCTTCGTTTCCCGACGTTCCAGAGCGTCCGCGTTCCCGCCGAGAACGTGCTGCATGTCTTCCAGCCGCCCGCGCCGGGAGTGCCGCGCGGCGTGAGTTGGCTGGCGCCCGCGCTTGACCGCGCTGCACGAATTGCAATCGTTCATGGAAGCCGAACTGGTTCAGCGCCCGAACCGCAACTCTCTTCGCCGGATTCGTCCGAACTCAGGATGGCAGTAATCCGCTGGCCAACAAGGACGGCCAGTTGGTGCTGGAGCCGGGAAGCGTCAGCCGGCTCGGTCCGGGCGAGGAAGTCAGTTTCATCGACGCCGCCCGAATCGCGCTATTTCGCGCCCTACGTGCAGACGCAGCTACGCGGCATCGCCAGCGCGTTGAACATGCCCTACGAGATTTTCGCCGACGTCAGCATGGTGACGTTCGCCTCGGGCCGTGAAGGGTTGCTCTTGTGGAAGCGCTACCTGGAAATGCTGGTCAACCACGTCATGGTCTTCCAATTCTGCCGGCCAGTTTGGGATCTGTGGATTCGCTATGCGCTCGTGACGGGCATGCTCGATGGCTCCGTCCAGGATTATCGCGGCGTGCGCTGGGTCGCGCCGCCGCTCGAAATGCTGGATGCCAGAGCCGAGGTTCTGGGGCTGCAAATGCGCGTACGCAACGGGTTCATGTCACGTTCCGAGGCCGTGAACGCCGACAGGACTCGACGCAGAGCAGGTAGAGGCCGAGATCGCCGCCGAGAACCGGACGAGCGGATGCCCTCGGCCTGGTTCTCGATAGCGATCCGCGCCAAACGACGGCGCAAGGTCAGGAGCAGCCCAGCGCCGTGGAAGATCCGCCGCCGCCCGCAAGTACAAGGAGGAAACGATGATGCAGTTATCAACTGAAATATGGCAAATTGGCGATTTCCCAATTTGGCAAATTTCTTCACCCGCGATGCCGTTCTGGAACTTTCCGAACGCGCAGCGGAACTCGCGCCCAGCAGTTTCAACGCCGAGCGCTACACCGTCGATGTGATCTTCAGCAGCGGGCGCGGCCGTGGAGCGCAGCGACCTGCAGGGGCGGTTTCTCGAAGTCTTGGAGATGACCAGCGCCGCCGCCGATCTGTCGGAATTCATCGGAGCGCCGGTGCTCGATGCCCACAACCGAACCTCTCGCCGCTCGATCTACGGCAACGTGAGCGCGGCCCGCATCGATAGCGGGCGCGGGCTCGCCACGATCCAACTGTCGCGGACCGCCGACGCGGCGCCCATTGTCGACCGCATCCGCGAGGGCACGCTGCGCAACGTGTCGATCGGCTATCAGGTGTTGGCAAACCGCGAGGATCGCAGCAACGGGCAGCGCACGCTGACTGCGACCCGATGGAAGCCGAAGGAATTGAGCTTTGTGCCCATTGGCGCCGATCCTCTGGCGAGGGTGCGTAGCGAGACCGACATCCGCAGCATGGCGACCATGATGGGCCTGCCCGCTCCATTCGCCGAATCGCTGGTGACGCGCTCGCTCACCGTGGAACAGGCCCGCGGCGAGATCCTGATGGAGCTGCAGCGCAGTGCGCCGCGCATCAATCCGGTGGCTCCTGCGCATCGTCACCCGCGATGTGGGCGAGGGACTCGCCGAGCGCATCGCCGATGGCTTCCTGACGCGCATGGATCGCAGCCATCAGCCAACCACAGGGCGCGGTTACACCTATCTGCGCATGGCCGACGTCGCGCGGATCTGTCTGGAGACTCGAGGGCTGTCGACGCTGGGATCGCCCGCGCAGTTGATCGAACGCGCCATGCACACCACTTCGGATTTCCCGAACGTCTTGGCCGAATTGTTTAACAAAAATCTCTCGCACCATCACGCGCACGCCGTCGCCCGTGGTGCAGCTTTTCCGCTCGTCGACGGTGGCCGACTTCCGGTCGAAGCATTTCATGGATATCAGCGATGGGCCGCTGCTCGAACAGGTGAACGAATCGGGCGAAATCCACTTCGGCACCATCACCGATAAGACCATCGCAAGCTATCAAGGCGAGCAGCTATGCGAAGGGCTTCACCATCAGTTTCCAGGCGTTGACGAATGACGATATGGGAGCGCTTCACGACATCAGCGCCAAGATGACGCGCGGCGCGCGCGGCTGGTTCGAGGCGTTCCTCGTGGGCATCATCGTGTAGCAATCCGAAGCTGGCCGACGGTCAGGCCGTCTTCAGCGCCGCGCATGCGAACTTATCCGGTACGCCCGCGGCCCGAGCGATGCATCCATCTCCGAGGGCAAGCTGGGAATGCGGTTGCAGACGGACCTGAGCGGCAATCCGCTGAACCTGATGCCGCGGTACATCTTCCTGCCGGCCGCGCTCGAAACCACCGTCGACCAATTATTGGCCACGCTGTATCCGATGCAGCCCGCCAGGCCATTGTAGCCGCGCGGACGCTCACGCCGTCGTGGACAGCCGCTTGGATCAGGCGGGACAGACGAAAAGCTGGTATCTGTTCGCCGATCCTGCGACCGCCGCCGTGTTCGAATACTCGGACCTGGAAGGCTACAGCGGGCCACAGGTGCAGGCCACGGAGTTGTTCACCGACTCTCGGCACCAGCTATCGCGTGCGTGTGGCATGTGGGCGCGGGCGCGGTCGATTCGCGCGGAGGATGGAAGAATGCGGGCGTCCTAAAGACCCACCCGATCCGCTCGATACGCTCCTGGCGCAGAAGGCGGCGCTGCTCAACGCGATTGCGGGCGGCGTCAGTTCCATCGAAACGCCGCAGCTCGGGCGCGTCGAGTTTCCCGCCATCGATCAACTGATTGTGGCGCTGAACCTGATCAACGGGCAGATTGCGGCCCTACAAGGCGGCGTCACGCGCACGCAGCCGGTGATTGCTCTGCGCGGCCTGTGGCCAGCCTGTGGATATTCCGAAGGAGGAATCTGGAAATGAAGAATTTTGTTGCACCTGGAAACACGATCACTGGCGGTTGCGCCGGAATGTGGTGGTCAGCGGCAAGTTGGTTATGGTCGGAGCTCATGGTGGGAGTCGCCAATTACGATGCGCTTTCGGGCGCGTCCGTCGAGCTGTCGGTCGAGGGCGTATTTAATCTGGCGAAGACGCCGGCTGACCTCGATGACGCAGGCACGGTGGCCAAAGCTGGATCGCCTCCGGCCTCGTGACCGTCGGTGGCACGCACAACGTCGGATGGATCGTCGGCAAGCGGCGGCTGGCACGACGAGCGGCCGCGTCAAGGCTGGTGCCCAGGAATAGCTGGCTGAATAAAAGCAAACGGCCCGAACTGGAAGTGTTGGAAGCACGCCCCAGATCCGGGCAAGAGAGTAAAACCACGATTTGTCGACGCCTGATCGTACCACGCCTTATCTCCGCGCACTAGCGGCCCGGCGTCTCGAAGCCGCCCGCCATCCCGAGTTGCTGTTGCGTTCTCTTGCGCATTCTCCGGGATCGCTCCGAAAACCATCGCGGAGTTATCCGCCAAACCACTCAATACGTGTTAAGATACGAATGTACTTAACACTTTATTAACCTTATGCCAAGACAACTAACAGCAACGCAAAGGGCGCTGGTGGATTTGCGGATCAGGCTGAATTTATCCCAGCAGGCCCTCGCCGATGAACTACAGGTGACGCAGGCTTCCGTGGCCCGCTGGGAGATCTACCTGAAACCGAATGGGATCTATCTCTACCTGCTGGCTACCTTCGCCCGCAGCGCCGGACAGCCTGAGATTGCCGCTATCTTCGAGAACGCTCTCCGCGACGAGCGGCCGCGGCTTCGCGAATGGGAGGCCCGGTGTGCCTAGAGCGATCGCGCTTCTGCGCGTTTCGACGGATGTTCAGGATGTGGCCCGCCAGCGCACGGACATCGAGCGCCTCAGACGAAAGTACGATCTGGGCATCATCCGCACGCTCGAACTGGTGGGCGTGAGCGGAACCGGTGTCCTCGATAACGCGCAGCACCAGCAGGTACTGGCGGATCTCCCACAGGTAGATGGCGTCGCTGTCAGCGCTTTGGACCGGCTGTTCCGGGTCAAGCACTTCAAAGACATGGGAATTCTTGACCGATTCAAGAATCTCCGAAAGGCGATCTGGAGCGTCCGCGAAGGGCTGGTGGAGCCCTGGACCGACGAAGGCTACGACAAATGTTTCCTAGCCGCCGGTCGCGGTGGCTCTGAGGTTCGCGAGCTGCTCCGTAGATCGATGGAGCAAAAGGAGGTCTACCGATCCGAGGGCAAACATGTCAACGGTGATGCATCCCTGCCGCGCGGCGTGGCCTATGACAAGAAGACGGAGACATGGAGCTACGTGGAGCCGGATTGCTCGCGCGTAGCGCGGATGTTCCCGCTATTCCTGGACGACTGGAGCCTCAACAAGATCGCGGCGGAGGTCGGCGGCGGCTGGACCCACAAGGGCGTCACGGATGCTCTACGCAACCGGATCTGGGCCTTTGGCGAGCGCGTCTATCCGGCGAATTCGCGCCGCGAGGAACCGCTGGTAGTCAAGGTCATCGACAAGCCGCTGATTTCTCCGCAGGTCTGGCAAGCGGTAAACGACAAGCTCGTTTCGCAATCGAAACATTGGCGGGAGACGTCGCGTACAGGGCAGTTTCTACTCTCCGGGATGCTCCGCTGTCAGTGCGGAGAACCCTGCTATACCAAGACCCGCAGCCGCAACTCGGGCCATGACACGTATCTCTGCTCCACCCGCCATCCGAGCGGGATGGGATGCGGGACGAAGCGCGTCTGGCGGGAATTGATAGAGGCGACTGTGATCCGCATGATCCGGGAGCAGCTCTCGAACGCTTACGTTCTGCCCTTGCTGGTGGATGCGATTGAACGGCGCACGCTCAAGGCGCCAGCCCGGGATCAGCACGCTTCGAAGGAGCGTAGCAGGCTGGAAGCCAAACGCGAGCGTATCTTGGAACAGCGGGCCGATGGGCTGATTACGCGGGAACAGTGTATCGAGCGCGTGGGAGCGGTAGACCGCGAACTGGCTGCGCTCCGCATCGAGGCGCCAGCGGCCGAGCCCAGGATCGATACCGTCAGGGTGGCAGCGGCTCTCCAGAAACACTTCGCGGGCTTTGAGACATGGGAGCTGGCGCGTCAACAGAAACTGCTGCGGTGGGCTATCGGCGATATCGCAATGAATTCAAAGGGAATCGACACGATCACCCTGAAGGGTGGATTTCTTGTGGAAGCGGCGCGGATGGAAACGGGTATCCGCGATGCGGTCGATTCGGCTAATAACGGAGTCAAACTGGGATCACACTCAAGATCGCGGCGTTGGCTCCGATGCCGAGCGCGAGGGTGAGAATTACGGTGATGGTGAAAGCGGGAGCGCGGGCCAGCGACCGGAGACAATACCGGAGGTCCTGGAGGAGCGGCATTGCTATACAGACGCACGGTTTGCACGGAGGTCACGGCGGAGCACAGGCTGGTTCTCCCTCGGCTTTTCGACCTTTCTCGATCTACCAGGTACTCGATTGGGGACAAGCCTCGGTAGTTGCGTTGTTCGAGGCGCCGCCGGTTGGCAGCTTACTTTTGGGTGCGTGGGCACTTACGCGTTCACTCGATTTTCGATTCCAAACTCTGTTTACGGAGCTGACGTGCGTCGCATTGCCGCTCGATTTTCTCTCAATCTTCAATCAACTTCCACAGCGGGGGGCTGGGCGATCAAAGAAGCCCTGCATCTAATTGCTCCGCCCTCCCCCGTTGTGATTCTTGCGAACCGGTTGAGTCCGCATCTGGGGACGCCCAGCGTAAAATGATTGCGATGCGCCTGTTTTCTCTCGCTTTCGCGGCTCTTCTCACGAGCGCCGGAGCCTCAGCGGCTTCGCATTCCTTCGACGTAGTGGTCTACGGAGGAACTGCAGGCGGCGTGCTTGCCGCCGTCAGTGCGGCGCGCGAAGGATTGAGAGCCGCGCTGCTGGAACCCGGCGCCCACCTCGGTGGTATGGTCTCCAGCGGACTTGGCTTCACCGACTACGGCAAAAAGGAAGTCATCGGTGGATACGCGCTCGAATTCTATCTGCGCGCAGGACGCCACTATCAGCTCGCGCAATACGCACAGAAGATCGCGTGGCTGCACGAACCCGGCGTCGCCGAAGCCATCTTCAATGGCATGGCGCGCGAAGCGGGCGTTACCGTTTTCTTGCATGCGCGCCTGCGCGAACACGGCGGTGTCATCAAGAACGGTTCGCGAATCGCCTCCGTAATCGCAGAAAACGGCGACGCATTTGATGCCAAGGTGTTCATCGATTCCTCTTATGAGGGCGATCTGATGGCTAACGCCGGAGTGTCTTACATCGTGGGACGCGAGAGCAGCGCGACATACGGCGAGTCGCTCGGCGGCGTGCGCGAACGGACTCCCCTGCATCAATTCCTCGTCAGCATCTCGCCGTTCGATGCGGCGAACCGTCTGCTGCCCGAAATCTCCTCGCGTACGCCGCCGCCGGCGGGATCTGCCGATAACGCCGTGCAGTCCTACAACTTTCGCCTCTGTCTCACGGATGCGCCCAACCGGATTCCGTTCGTCAAACCCGCGGCCTATGACGCGAATCGCTATGAACTGCTCGCGCGCCTGATCGCCGCGCGTGAAAAAGCCGAAGGCAAAACGCCTGCGCTGGGCACGTTGATGAAAATCGACCGTCTGCCTAACGGCAAGACCGACGTCAACAACAACGGCCCGTTTTCCACCGACTACATCGGCGGAAGTTGGGACTATCCCGATGCCGCTTATGCCCACCGCGATGCCATCTGGCAAGCGCACAAAAACTACACCCAAGGTCTGCTCTACTTTTTAGGCAACGACGAACGCGTACCTGCCTTGCTGCGCGCCGAAATGAGCCGCTGGGGACTCGCACCCGATGAGTTTACCGACACCGCCAACTGGCCGCGACAGCTCTACATCCGCGAAGCCCGCCGCATGATCGGCGATTTCGTCATGACGCAGAAAGATCTGCAAACCGATCGCACGAAACCTGACCCGATTGGCATGGGCTCCTACAACAGCGACTCGCACAACGTAGAACGCATCGTCGGGCCCGATGGATTCGTGCGTAACGAAGGCGACATGCAAGTCCCCGTCGAACCGTATCAGATTCCCTACCGCATTATGTTGCCCAAACGCACGGAAGCCACCAACTTGCTGGTGCCGGTCGCGTTTTCCGCGAGCCACGTTGCCTATTCTTCGGTACGCATGGAACCACAATATATGATCCTCGGCCAGGCCGCCGGCGCTGCTGCCGCAATGGCGATCACCGCGAACTCTGCGATGCAGGATATTGCTACGGACAAGCTGACTGCGAAGCTTCGCAGCCAGGGCGCGATCATGGAATACGCCCCCTCAGCCCAGGACGCGGCGATTCGCGTCTTAGAAGCACGCAAGCGCTGAATTCCAACGAAACCAACGGTTCATCGTCCCGGACGGCATGCCGGATTGAAATTATGCCCGATGCGAAGCGATTGAGATCGAAGACATCGAGCGCGAAATCTTCGCCGAATTGTTAGCTTCGACTCTCTAAATTGCTACCGATAACACGAGATCGCGCCAGTGAATAAGGCTTAGTGGTCCTTGCAATCCCGGGCTTTGTTCCGGGTGATGATCTGCCACATGGTGCGCACCTTGCAACATTGCGCCCTTACCGTCTATCATTCGCAGCGGGCATTCAATACCGGTAGAAGGGGGAAGAGGCCCACTAAGGAATTGATCGAGCGCGCGAACCGCGTACGGCAGCAGTGGATGAATTATTGATGCGTAGCGGGCGGCAATCACACGGGAGGCCGCACGAAGCTTGGGATCGCCTCTGACCCTTCGAGCACGCGCCACGCTGGGCGGGTCGCAGCTATTTGAGCCGGGTGTCCACGGCGCCCCGTTCCAGGATGTTTCGACACCCTCGGGGAACAATGCCAGGGACGTGGTCGCCAATGTCTCCCTTGCCCTCCTGTCGTACTTCCTGTACGTGGCGGGAATCGCCTGAACGATGATTTCCGCCGAATATCCGCAAATTGCCGGTTTCGCCGCCGAGGTCGGGGACCTCGGTGGCATCTGTCAGCGTCCGCCAACCGCCGTGTACATCCGCGGGCGTTCCACACGCGGAGTAATTTGGCAACGCTCACGGGTGGCGGAAAGGAGAAAAAGGGCGCTAAGATTTTGCAGTAACCAAGTGGCGGAAAGATTCGACCTCTATAACCATGCGTACCGTGGTCACGACTCCGACGTCTATCGCGAGATTCGCCTGGCGACCTACGGCCGCGACTTCGGCCTGACCAGTTGGGTCAGCACGGAAGAGGCGGACGCTATTCCTGGCCTCCTTAACCTGTCCGCCGGTTCGCAGGTGCTCGAAATTGGCTTCGGTTCGGGTCATTATGGACTTTACGTGGCAAGAGTCTCCGGCTGCTGTATCACTGGACTTGAAATCAATGCAAATGGGGTAGCGACTGCGGACGAATTGGCCCGCCAGAGCGGCTTAGGGGAGCGGGCTACCTTTCAGAAGCACGACGTATCAGAGCGTCTTCCTTTTCACGGGGACAGCTTCGATGCAGCGTTTTCTAACGATGTTTTTTGCCATGTGCCTGATCGGCTGTCGCTTCTGCGGGAGTTGTACCGAGTATTGCGACCCGGCGGCCGGCTGTTGTTCAGTGACGCACTGGTGATCGGAGGGCTCGTCACAAATGAAGAACTCGCCATACGCAGCTCGATCGGGCTATACGTATTCACCGCTCCTGGGGTAAACGAAAAGCTGCTCGAAGAGGCCGGATTCCACGTCGAGATCAGTAGAGACACGACATACCAGGCGGCCGTTATCGCCGAACGATGGCGAGACGCAAGACGGACGCACGCCGCCCGATTGGTTGAGATTGAGGGCAAGGCAAATTATGAAGGCCTGCAGCGGCTCTTGAACTGCACCTTTAAGTTGACCAGCGAGAATCGCCTTCAGCGGTATGTTTACCGAGCTTCTAAGAGAATGTAATCGCCGTGCACAGAAACCGCCTGATGTTGGCGACGTTGACAGCTCGGTAATGGGGGGAACGTTCGAAGACTACAAAGTCACAAACTCGGTGGCCATCCAGTTCGACCTGGCCCAACGGTTGAAAGAACTCGCGGCCCTGGGAACGTCCACCGCCAATGCCTGTGCGGGGAATAGGAGCCTCGAGAAGGTTCCTGGTCTGCCGTCTGGCAGCGGCGTCGGATTCAGCGTTGACCTCGTGGCTGGGAACGCATCACTCATCGGCGCTATGCCGTCCTAGGCACTGCTGCGCGTCGCAATATTGGGCGCGTTGGTGAACGCCCAATCCATCTTGAGCGCGGCAAAGTTCGCCGTCATCACTCCCGCCCCTGCCGGTAAGGTGCCTTGGTCGGCCAGCGAGATCGTGGCTGGGGGAACAGGCGCAGCCCGCGTGGCGAAATGAGTACGTCTCGATGACTTCGCTTTGTAGAGTGCGCTGGTGTGGCTGCGGAGTCCACAGGCGGTGCTGGTAGAATACCTACCATGAAATTTCGCCACATCCTGCTCACGATGCTAGCGGCTTTGACTTTGCTCATGGCCTCGACTGGTTACGCGCAGACCAAAACCGCACCCACCACCCCCGCGAATGGGCCAAATCAGAAAGCAACTGCTCTGGTCGACATCAATTCCGCAAGCATTGACCAACTCAAGGCCTTACCAGCATCGGCGATGCCTACTCCAAGAAGATCGTGGATGGCCGTCCATACGCCAACAAAACCCAACTAGTGTCGCGCAAAATCATTCCTCAGGCTACCTATAACAAGATCAAGGACCTCGTGATCGCTAAACAGTCCGCGAAATAGGCAAACACACGGGGAGCGAGAATAGCGGAAGGCAACGTCGCCCACGCGGCAGCAAACGGCGATTCCGGCATTGCTGTCAGGGCCCCGCTTGTGATATCGACTCGGTTCAGACTGGGTCGGTTCGGCGTCGCGTTCGGCGATGGCCGCGATGTTCCTGCGGCTCCGACGGCTCAGACGCTGGACGTAATGCATATGCACGCGCTCCCTCCGCACGGCGCGCGGATCATTCTAAAGACCAGCGCGCTCAGGTAGTGGTTAACCCTGCGAGGATGGGACCGTCCAACCAAAGCGGTCGTCGGTTAGACGCCGAATACTCGGAATTTTGGCCAACTCGACAAGAAATAGAAATCGGTTCTAATTGGCGTTTCGACACGAGTAACGTCCGGCGAGCGATCTTGACGATTACTTAGCCCTTAGACCTCACCAACAGCGGACATCGGCCCCCGCGAACTGCGCTTTCGGAACATCGATCGCGATAGCCGCGCTACCCTACCCTAACGGTCGAATGGGCTGCTTCTGTAAGTTATTGATTCTGGTGCGGATGAAAGGACTTGAACCTTCACTCCCTTGCGAGAACTAGAACCTGAATCTAGCGCGTCTGCCAATTCCGCCACATCCGCACGATGGGTGAACTTCCATCTTTTCAGACCGCGCTGCCGGAGTCAAATCCGAGATGCGCTTCGGGCGCAACCCGTCACGATGCAAGTGCTTCGGAGAGTCTGATTTTCTGAGCTTATTGCATGGCGTTATAGCCGTGAAAATAAGCTGGACGCCCTGCCGATCTCCCGCTTAAGCTTGCGGATTGGCCCGGCGGCTCGTGTCTGAATCCTCTATCAAGCGCAGCAACCCAGCATGCGCCTGTGCGCAAAATCCGAATGGTCTTGCGCGTGCCTAGAACCGGCGCCGTTCGCGCTATGGAATCTGGCGGTGGTTGCCTTCAATCCGTTCTTCGGTGCATATTTCACAGCCCGGCGTGGGCGTGGAGCGTATCGGCGCGATTTCTTCCCTCGCACCAATCGCACAGATGGCGCTTGATCCGCTCATCTTTCGCCGGGCGATGACTTCTGGCGGCGTAGCGTGGATGATGGCGGCCGCGGCGCTCGCGTGCCTGACGGAACGTCCATTCGGCGCGTGGCGGCGGCTTACATTCTGTATAAAGCGTGTCAGTGGATGAGCGCACCGGGCGCCGCGTGTTAGATGCGTCAACCAGGGGGTTCTAACGTTCCTTCGCAGCGCCGCAATTCATGGCGAATACGCGTGCCGCGCCGTAACAGCGTAAATATGTATATAAAGATAATCAGCCACGCCGCGGCGAAGCCGTAAAACATGAAAACAAAGTTGCGGCTATCCATGAACTAGTCTCCAAACGAAATCTCCGCAACACGTCGCATTGACCGTATTCTGCGGTCCGCCTCCTCCTGGTCAAGACGCACCAGTATCAGCGCCGACGTGAGCAGGATAAATCCCAACCAATTCCACAACAGAGCGCGCCACATTTCCGGTGGCAAGTGCATTGGTTCTGGGTGCTGTGTGCGCCACCAGCGGATCGAAAACCAAACAATAGGCACGTCGAGAAAGGCGAATACCGAGAACACCGCCGAGAGGCGGGCTCGTTGCATGGGTTCCGCGATGGAACGGCGCAGCATTAAGTAGCCCGAATAGAGCAGGACGCAGATCAGCGCGGAGGTGAGCCGCGCATCCCATGTCCACCAAATTCCCCAAATAATCCGTCCCCAGATCGAACCTAAAGTTATCCCCATGGCCAGAAACGCCACAGCGACTTCGGTCGTTGAGGCCGCTATGGCGTCATAGCGCAGATCTTTCTTGATCAGGTACAAGACGCTGAATACGCCAGAGAGAGTGACGGCAAGGAACGCTGTCCACCATGCCGGAACATGGAAGTAGAGCAGGCGGTATATCATCCCCTGTGAAGCTTCGTCGGGCACCACCATGAATATTAGGTATAGGTTCCGCACCATTATTGCTGCTGCCAGGGCGACCAAGGTATAAGCAACTTTGTCCCGCATCTGCCTCTACTCTCCATCTTTGACGCGGCACAGAGTGAAATCCTTCCAGGGTTTTCTTCGGAGCAAGTTGCCATCTCACCTGTGCGGTCCCATCGGACTTCGCAGGCACGCAAGGAAACATTTCCGCGGCTTCGAGCATGGTCGTACCCCACGGATTCATCTTGCCGAACTCGAGGTAAACGGACCCCGGCGACAGGTGAAGGCAATAAGAAAACCGGTGGATCCAGAGACGGTCTGACCACCGGCGCTAGGAGGCAAGGACGACAGTTATCGCTTCGTGGCCTTCTTCGTAGCGTGCTTAGCCGGGGGGTATTTCTTCTTCGCTGCTGGGGCCTTCTTCTTCGTTGCCGGGGCTTTCTTCTTCGCGGCTGGCGCCTTCTTCACGGGCTTCTTAGCGGCTTTCTTTGCCGCCGTTGCGTGCGTTGCCTTCACGTGGGCCGCCTTGATAGGGTGCGACACGGGAGCCGCAACCGGCGCCACAGTCGTCGCCTCGACGCCTGCTGCCACGGCTAACGCCTTCGCCGGAGCGGTGGCAACAGCAGCGCCGTCACCCAGCCAGAATTTGGTCTCAGCCAATTCGGCGCCCGTTAGATAGGGGGCTTGCCAGGCGTCGGTATCCACCAATCCATGCCACACCTTCGGATCCTGACGGTGAGCCTCCACATAGCTATTCCAGCGATAGCTTTGATAAATCGCAATAATATTGATCGCATAGGCCGCGGCCAAAGGGCCGTTACCTTCGACTATGACCAGGTTGTCGTCATTCGCGTGCGACGCTTTATAGCCGAGGTTATGCGATCCGGTCATCACCACGGGATGCTCGCCGAACGGGTCCAGGACAATTACCTTGCTGTGGATATTGACCATGCTTGCGCCCAGCAGTTCCTTTTCCCACGTGTGAAATTGGGTCTTGACGTTGTGCGGTACCAGAACGCTTTGGCCGAGCGGTATCGGCGGCGTATTTCCGCCCTTGATCAGCGTTACCGGCGCGGGAGCGCTGGGATCGTGCAGCGGGTTGGACTGCTTGGCGCCCGCGGCCGGCGCCGTTCCCGGAGTGAGGCCGGCGATGGTCTGGTTGACCACGCCGCGAATGTAGAGGTTGGGGTTGTTATTTGGATTGGCCGGGTTTTGGCGTTCCAGAATGTTTTGCAATAGCGTCCACTTCTCCGGGTCTTCCTGGAACGTACCCGGGTTGAAAAACAGAAACAGAATGCCGTCCTGTGCCGCGTCGATCAACTTACGCGCGTAATCCAGGTCTTGCGCCGCCGAGGTAGCAGCAAACCAGGGTGTGATGCTGCAGCCATCCACCTGATAGGTCTTCGCCTTCGAGTTACCCTGAATCAAACTTGACGGGTAGCCATTGCCTGCGGCTTTGAGTCGATGCCAGGCATCCAAGAAGCCCTGGGCGACATCGGGGTCGTCGATAATCAATCCGTTGTTGGCTTGCGTGCAGAGGCCGGAAAAAGTCCAATTCGTGCTGCCGGTAAGGACTTGTTGGGGCTTGCCGTCGGAATCGCAGAAGACTACAAACTTATTGTGAGCGAAGTGGCCGCTGGTCACCATGCGATCGGTCACGCTTACTTTGGTCTTCAACTCGGCGCGCACCTTCGCGTTCTCGTCGTTGGCCGGCGGTTTGAAGGCGCCATTGGCCAGTATGAGATTGCAATTTTTGCCGAACGCTTCGAGCGCGGGAATCAACTCGGGGTCGTTCAGTTCATAGAGAGCGGCGTAGATCTGTCCCTTATTCTTGAGTGCGTCAGCGAGCAGGCTCAGAATCTCGGGACGCAACAATCCGCTGAGCGCGTTGCGGATGGGGGTCCCGGGCTTCTGCACCAGTGGCGTGATGGAAGCCTTGGCGGGCGTGTTGTTGAGCGCTCGGGTCACCCATTGCGCGGCCACTATGCCCTTATTGAAGTAAGAGGAAAGATGCGGCGTGCATTGGCCGGTAATAGTCATGGGCGGCGTGATGGGGCTGCCGTTTTTGGTATCGAGAGAGAGCTTCGATTGATTGGGGCCGACGACCGGGATCAACTGATATTGGACCGTGTCGCCGGGCTTGACCGAATAATCCCACCAGAGGTAACGCTGAATGGGAAAGCTGACCGGATTGGCGGGGTCGAGCTTGTCGGTGTCGGAGAAGCCTACGAAACCGTGGAGGTAAGTGACCTGACCTTTTGAGGTCCGCGCGATGGTAAAGCCGCGACAGCCGGGGATGGGTTGCCCATCGGTCGGTAACCACACAAGGCAAGTGTGGTCGCCATTGTCGTAAACCTTCAATTCGAGGCTCATGTAATCTCCTGAAGAAGCCGCCCTATACGGCTCCGCTAAGTTGGTTAAGTATACACCCCTGAAGCGGAATACAGATCAGACCGCGCGCCTAAAGATTCCGAGTGTAATGGCCGATATCTTCACCTGGAAGACTGCTCATTCGCGATTTCCGCTCGCGCAAGTGATTGATTTGTCTAAAAAGTTACATTTTTTAAGTCTTGGATTTGGTGCGGCTCTATTTTGCATGATTTTTGCCGCCTGTACCGGCTCGCCCCAAGCGCGCCGCGATAGGTATCTTGCCAGGGGCAAACATTTCCTCGATATTGGGGACCCTACCCGCGCCCTAATTGAATTGAGGAATGCCGCCGGCGTATCGCCCAACGATGCTGAAATCTATTACCAAACAGGCGTCGCTTACCAGAAAGCGCAGGATCTCCGCTCGGCCGTCTTATCGTTTCAGAAAGCGCTCGCGCTCGACCCCAAGCACGCCGCAGCGCAACTGCGTCTGGCCGAAATGATGGCCGCCGCCAACGACAAGTCGGTACTTCAAGAGGCGCGGACCCGCCTGGAGAAGATCGTGGGCGATTCTCAGGCTAGCGTCGACGCACTCGATGTACTCGCTATCTCGGAAATCAAGCTCGGCAAACCCGAGGATGCCGTTCGTACCTTGGAGCGCTCCATGGACCAATTTCCGGGCGAATTGAACACCTCCATTTTGCTGGCCCGGACGAAATGGTATCTCCACGATAAGAAGGGCGCCGAGGAGGCGCTGAAAAAGGCTTGCGAGCAGCTTCCCCAGGCCGCCGCGGCGCATCAGATTTTGGGGCAGTTTTACTTTGCGGAAAACCGTTTGCCGGAAGCAGAGACGGAACTGCGATTAGCCTTGCAACTGGACTCGAAGTCCGGGCCGGCGCTCGAGTCTCTCGCCCGGCTCCATTTGGCGGAAGGTAACCTGGCCGAGGCCGCCAGGACCTACCAGCTGTTAGCGGCGCTGCCGGGTTATCAGTCCGCTTATGGCCTTTTCTTATTTCGCGCGGGCAAATCCGAGGACGGGCTTCGTGAGTTCGAAAGAGTGGTCCGGGAGAACCCCGGTAACCGGGAGTTGCGAACCGATTTGATCGTCGCCTATCGTGCGTTAAAGCGCCCGGTGGATATAGACCGCGTACTCGGCGCGGCCCTCGAGAAGAATCCAAAAGACATCGCAGCACTCGAGCAGCGCGCGGAAGTCTCCATCGGGCGCGGCGACTATCGCACAGCGGAAACGGATCTCGACGCGGCGGCGCACTTCTTGCCGTCGGCGCCTGAGCCGCACTATTTTCGCGCGCAAATCTACCGCCTACACGGCGAGACGCGTTCCTATCGGCAAGAACTGTCCGAGACTTTGCGGCTGGCGCCGTTCGCTCTGTCCGTACGCATCGAGTTGGCGTGCAGCATGATGTCCGACAAGGGCAGATCGGCGCTCGACGTTTTGGATGGCGCCGCAAAATCGCAGAAATCGACCGCGCCCTACCTGGCGGCCCGGAATTGGGCGCTGTACGCCAACGGCGATCTGGCGGAAATGCGAAACGGAATCGACGCGGGTCTCGCTTTGGGACGCAGCCCGGAGTTCTTGGTGCAGGACGGACTCTGGAAGTTGCACGCCGGCGATGCCGCGGCTGCCCAGGCGCTGGTTGAAGAGGCGCTCAAGATTGTCCCGGACGACCTGCTGGCGTTGCAGATATTGAATCAAACCTTCATCTCGCGCCACAACGCCCCGCGAGGCCTGGCGAAGGCAAAAGAGTATGCGGCGCGCGCGCCTGAATCGGCGCCGATCCAGATTTACCTCGGCCAGTTGTTGCTTGCCGGGGGCAACTTGGAGCAAGCCCGTTCTTCGTTCCTTGCCGCCAGATCGGCGGACCCAAAGTCCTCGCAGCCGGATCTCGCGCTCACCCAGGTAGACTACCGGGAGCGAAAATACGACGACGCCCGCGTCAGATTGGAGGGCATTCTTTCCACAAATCCCAACGACTCCACAGCCCTGCTCTGGATGGGGATCGTCGAACAAGTGATGGGCGACCGGCTGAAGGCCATCGGCTACTACCGCAAGGTAGTGGCATCCAACCCGGATGAAGCACAGGCTTGCAACAATCTCGCTTATCTGCTCACCGACGAGGGCGGAAGTGATCTCGACGAGGCGCTCAAGTATGCGCAGCGGGCCACTGAACTGGCGCCTCAATCGTCGGCATACGCGGATACCCTGGGGTGGATTCTCTACCGAAGGGGTCTGTATTCTTCCGCCGTCAAGTACCTGCAGCAAGCCGGCGCGAACTCCGGCGATGTGCGCTGGATGTACCACCTGGCAATGGCTTACGCCAAGGCGGGCGACTATGCACACAGCCAAACTACGCTCGTGGCCGCCCTCAAGACCAATTCCAATGTTCCGGAAGCGAAGCTCGCGGTAGAGGTAGTTCAGGCCTCACATTGAGCCGAGTTCTGCCTGCGGACGAACATAGCCGTCCCGAAAGTGGGACTGAGATCTCGCCTGGCCCCGCATTGCAGGCTGCTGCCAAGGGCAGGCGAAAACGCCGTGCCTCATCTAACTTGGATATGCGCTTGCTCGGTAGCCACCTATGGTTCAAGTGTGGCAAGACCTCCGCTACGCGCCGGCAATGGTGGTGAGCGCGGCGGGCGATCCGGTTGGCGTAATCGAAACGGTGCGGCGCGCGATCGCGGATGTAGATTCGGCGGTTCCGGTGCTGAACATACGGACGCTGAACCAACAACTCGACAGAGGGACGATCGTACAGCGCCTCACCGCGGATCTTGCGGCGTGCTTCGGCGGGCTGGCATTGTTAATGGCGGCGATCGGTCTCTACGGCGTGATGTCGTATTCGACGGCGCGGCGAACGGCGGAGATCGGGATTCGCATGGCTCTGGGCGCGTCGCAAGGCAGCGTTCTGCAGATGGTAATGCGCGAGACGTTGGCGATGGTCGCGTTCAGCCTGGCATTGGGTTTAGCCGCAGCGGCGTGGCTGGGGCGCGCGGTTCAAAGTCAGTTGTTCGGCTTAACGGCGGCGGACCCCTGGGCTATCGGTATCGCCGTGGGGGTGATGCTGTGCGCGGCGGCGTTGGCAGGGTTTGTGCCTGCGCTGCGTGCGGCGCGTGTAGACCCGATGATCGCGCTGCGGTGCGAGTAAGAACATCCTCACATACGCGATGTCGATTGCCGCGAAAATCGCGCCCTGGTTCGAGTAAAATCGACCCATGCGCCACGTCGCGTTCCTTCTTGCGCTAGGGGTCTGCCCGGCCCAGACCGCGCCTCTCACGCGCGAGATGACGGACCCAAGAAGCGACGTGCGGCATCGGGATTTTACGGTCGACTCCCGCGGTCCTGTAATCTCGCTGGCGTATAGCGATGACCCGAACACACTTGCGAGCGAAGGCGCGAAGCACAGCGTCGCGCTTTGGGACGTAGAGAACGGGTGGCCCGTCAGGAAAGCGGGTGCGGGACAGCCGCCGCGTCACGGCGCGATTGCGGCTTTTAGCGCGGATGGCGCAGAAGCCGCATCCGTCACGGGGATTGCGATCGAAGTTTGGAAATACAGGACCGGGCGTCCTTTGACCACGCTGCTCGGTCATACGGGCAAGATTCGCGCGCCTGGCGATGATGGCGTGAACTATCTTTGGGCCATGCCATTGCCGCGGCTCTCGGCCGAAGATCTGCGGGAGATCGAGGCGGCGCTTCCGTCCAAACCAACGGCGGCTCCTACGAGGCCGTTCAGGGTGTTGGTATTCCGGCGGGCGGATGCAATCCAACACAAAGAGGGCGTACCCGCGGCGAACAAAGGGATCGAGTTGCTGGCGCGCCCTACCGGCGCGGTCCAGGCTGATTTTAGCCGCGCCTATGACGTGCCCGACCCGAAAATCCTCTCGCGATACGACGCGATTATAATGAACAGCACAGCGCATCTCGCGATTCCAGATGAAGGGAAGAAAGCGGCGCTGCTCGAATATGTCCGGAAGGGAGGTGGCGTGACTGGGATTCACGCCACCATAAATACGCGCTGCACTGGCTGGTGGGTGCGGAGGTAAAGGAGCGACGTTCGCGGGACACCTGTTCGTGCCAACCTATCGTTGCATGAAGATCGAGGATCCGGCGACTCGTTGACTCGCGCTTTCGTGGGGGAGGGATTCGTTATTCACGACCAGATTTACGACATGGGAGCCTTTCACGCGCTGCGACCGGCGCGGTCGTTCGGAAGAAGCGATACTGCGCGGGAACGTCGTCTTCGAGAGCTTCGTGCACATCGCGGAGCCACTCGAGAATCCGGCAAGCGCGCCTTTCAATATGGGCGCCATTCAGAACATGCTGGGCGCTCTCGACGGGATGAACCTATGATTACCACTGCGCGGCTGCAGCGTCGGCCCCGCACCGGTACGGGGATATAATTGGCCACAATGCATTTGGGTGAGCCCACGCTGGTCGCACTGACCATATTCCTGTTTGTCATTTGGGCCTTGCGTGGGGCGATGATTTGGCGGATCCAGCAGAACTATCCCGGCCACAGCCGCTGGACAGCCGCGGGATTATTAATACTTGCGGCAATGTGCCTGTTTAACATGTGGCCGCTGACATCCGACGGGCTCTTCATCGCGGCTGCCAACACGATGGTGGTCATAGCCCCTATTTTTTATCTGGAAGGAGCGCGCGAATTCCGCGGTCTTCCTCCCCGCAACTGGCTTGTCTATGCAGCCGGCGCAGCGGTAATCGGCGCCGTGTTCTATTTCGACTATGCTGCGCCTAGCCTGCACCTTCGGGTCTATTTGGTTTCCTCATTTATGGGGGTCGTCTTCGCTCTTGCCTCCATCCAACTTCTGAATGGGAGTGCGTCTGGACATAGACGTCGCGCAGCGTTTACCGGCTGCATGTTCGCGCTGGGCGGAGCGGTTATCGTGGCTCGCGCGATCTATTTCTATCTGGCGCAACCTTCTAACAACTCCCCCTCGGGCATCAACGGCGCGTTCTTCGTGGCTATTCTCGCATCGGTGGGCGGCATATCGCTCGGCATCGCTTTGCTGGCGGACGAGCGGGCAAGATCGGACTTGGCGAACGCAAAGGAAGAGGCATTGCGCGCCATTGCGGAGGCCGCCGAGCGCAGACGTAGCGAAGCATTACTGCGGGAAAGCGAAGAGCGTTTCCGAAATTTGGCGGACACCGCGCCGGTGATGATCTGGGTTTCCGGGCCGGAGAAACTGCGCACCTTCTTCAACAAGCCTTGGCTGGACTTTACCGGCCGGACTATGGAACAGGAACTGGGCGATGGATGGGCAAGCGGCGTTCATCCCGAAGACCTGGAACGCTGCATGGAGATTTACTCTTCCTCATTCGATGCCCGTCGCAGTTTTCAGATGGGGTACCGGCTGCGGCGCGCAGATGGACAATATCGCTGGTTATTGGACCGTGGGAGACCGTTTGATCGCGAGGGCGAATTCGCCGGGTTTATCGGCTCATGTCTTGATCTGACCGAGCGGAAACGGATGGAAGAGCGTCTACGCGCCAGTGAGGCGCGGTTCGCCGATGCGCAACGCCTGGCGAAGGTCGGCAGTTGGGAACGAGACCTCGAAACCGAGAGGGTTCAATGGTCCGGCGAGATGTTTCGCATCTTCGGACTACCGAAGGAAGCGCCGCCGAACTATGGGGCCGTCATGGGCTATATCCATCCCAAGGATCGCGAGAAGACCGCGGAGGCGGATCAGAAGATCCGCACCAGCAACGGCCCCGTGGACGTCGAATACCGGGTGGTCCGGCGCGACGGCAATGTGCGCTTTGTCCGATCCATCGTCGAAGCAATCAAGGACGATTTGGGAACGCCGATTCGCATCGTGGGCGCAACTCAGGACATCACGGAGCAGGTAGAAGCGAGGGAGCTTGCCCGCAAGAGCGAAGAGCGGCTCAAGAGGGCCGAGGCCATTGCTCACGTAGGTAACTGGACTTGGGACATTCCTACCAACCGCGTGTCCTGGTCTGAAGAGCTGGTCAGGATTTTCGGCCAGCCGGAGACCTTCACGCCCAGTATCGAAAGCTTTCTTCAATCGGTCGTTCCTCATGACAGAGATCGCGTAACTAAAAACGTGACAAGCTCCCTGACAGAGAAAGACAGAAGTTCCAGCGAGTTTCAGATCGCACGGCCGAATGGCGATGTGCGGACCATTATCTGCATTTCCGAAATCGTGCTCGATGAAGAAGGTGCTCCAACGCATATGTTCGGCGCCTGCCAGGACATTACCGATTTCAGGCGCGCACAGGAAGAGGCCATGGCCGCGCAAAAGCTGGAGACCGTGGGTACGCTGGCCAACGGTATTGCGCACGACTTCAACAATCTTCTAGGCGCGGTACTGGCGCAGGCAGAGCTTGCGCTGGACGATGTTGCAACCGGTACGAATCCCGATGAAGAGCTGAAAACGATTCGCGACATCGCGGTCCGTGGGTCGGAGATCGTCCGCCAATTGATGATCTATGCCGGCAAAGAGAAGGATGTTCCGGGCCCGGTCGACATTTCCAAGACCGTGGAAGAGATGATCGAGTTACTCAGAGTTTCGGTGTCGAAAAACGCGACGCTTGAAACCGACCTTGGCAAGGACCTTCCACCCGTCCGGGCCAATGCGGCGCAGATCTCACAAATCTTGATCAACCTTCTCACGAATGCATCCGAGGCGATTGGCGCCCGCGATGGGGCGATCCGCATCACCACACGGCGCGCGGCCATAAAGCAGCATTCACCGGCGGCGGCGCGCGACCGTCTGCCCGAAGGCGAGTATTTAAAGCTCGTCGTTTCCGACACAGGCGAGGGCATGTCGCCGGAAACGCAGGCCAGAGTGTTCGATCCTTTCTTCACGACAAAGTCAGATGGCCGCGGACTTGGGCTTGCAGTGGTCCAGGGGATTATTCGCGTTCTTGGTGGCTCAATTCATCTCGATAGCGAACTCGGTAAGGGAGCCACGTTCGAGATACTGTTGCCTTGCGCCGATACAGGTGCGGGTGGATGCGAATCGATGTCCCGGACCGAAGAACCCGCGCCTCCATTTACTATCCTGGTTGTGGAGGACGAAGATCCTCTACGGCAAGCGGCGTCGAAAATGCTTCGCAAAGCCGGCTATTCCGTGCTAGAGGCCGGAGACGGGTCCTCGGCATTGGATGCTGTTCGAACGGAGAAGAGCGCCATTAATGTCCTTCTGCTCGATGTGACCCTGCCTGGGAGCCCGAGCTGTGCAGTTTTGGAAGAGGTGCGGCGTTTGAGGCCCGATACCAAAGTCATCGTAACCAGCGCGTACAACGAGGATATGGCCGCCGCCGCGTTGCATGGGACGTTTGAACGCTTCATTCGAAAGCCTTATCGGCTCGGGGACCTGGCGGACCTGATCCGGCAAGAGCTTGCGTGAAAGGGTCGCGGTCTATTACACGGGAATCCACGTAACAGTCGCGTGGAGATTCGCCACCCCAGCCGTGTACCGGTCATCCGTCACGGAGAATGCCACGGCATCCTCCAGCCAATCGTGCCAGACGCCGTCGGGGTCGTGCGAAGCTGCGGTCAGCGTGTAATCCCCCGGGCAAAGTTCGGCGCGGAATGCGAATGAGATCTCGAGGGTATCTCCCTCCGCCCGCGGACCAAGCGTCAGTCGCTCCAGTTCGGTGTTGGTTCCATAAACATTCAAGCCCACACGCGTGCGAATCATGATGCCGACGACGGGCGCCTCCACCGGAGCATGAAAACGAACGCGCACTTTGACCAACGCCAACTCGCCGCTGCGCCACACAGCGGTGGCTTTCCCGGTTTCGCCGATAGTCGCGATCTCTACGATCTCCGCGCGCCCATCGCCGCGCCTCATGCGCGGAGACAGCGGCGCGTTTACCGCGGCCCCCCAAGCGCGCACGCGCTGCGCGATGTGGCGGCGATAACCGTCCAGCGTCTCACCTGGATCGCCCCTGCCCGCCAGACGTCCCTGGTGAAGCCACCAGATTTCGTCGGCCAGGCGCGGCAGTAGTTCTTCGTCGTGCGAGACCAGTAAAATGATGGACCCGTTTCGCCGCATCCGGTCGAGCGCGACGGCCGCGCGTTCGCACACCAGCGCGTCGTGATTCGCTAGAGTTCCATCGATCAGCAGCAGTGGGGCCGGCGAGAGATTCAGAACATCAAGCGGGCCGAGCAGGCGCCCGGATTCCGGCCGTTCCACGACTCCCGATTGCGGCTGGTCGATGCCTGCCGCGAGCCGCAACAGTCGTGTTTTTCCCGATCCGTCTTCGCCGATTAGGCCGATGATGGACCCTTCCGGCGCGGTGGCTTCGAACTCCGTGATGGGCGCGGCGCGCACTTGGCGGAAGGAAAGCGGCATAAAGGAATAGAATAGGGGCATGGCGGACGCCACGCAAATATTCATCGCGAATCTCCCCGAAGACAACCTCTAGATGGACCCCCAAACCTTGGCGCAAATGCGCGCCGATTGGAACGCGCGCGCCAGCGAGGACGCCAACTACTACGTCGCCTTCGGCCGCCGCGAACAAGACGATGAAGAGTTCTTCGCGACAGCAGGAGACGTCCTGCGCGACTTGGAGTCGCAGTTGCCGCGCCTGCCGGGCCGTGACGCGGCGCTCGAAATCGGTTGTGGGCCAGGCCGTCTGCTGCGCCCCATGAGCCGCCATTTCGGCGAGATTCATGGCGTGGACGTTTCCGACGAAATGATTCGGCTGGCAACCGAACGCTTGCGCGACACGCCCAACGCGCATCCTCACCACGGATCGGGCGCCGGTCTCGAACTCTTTTCCGATAACCACTTCGATCTCGTCTATTCTTACGCCGTCTTCCAGCACATCCCCAGCCGTGACGTGGTATTCCGATACCTTGCAGAAGCCCACCGCGTGCTCAAGCCCGGCGGCGTGCTGCGCTGCCAGTTGAACGGCCTGCCGCCGCACGCGCGACAGTACGACACGTGGAGCGGGGTGCGAGTTACGCCCGGAGAAGTTGCGCAATTTGCCCGCGAAAGCGGTTTTCAGCTGCTAGCGCTCGACCCCATCTGGACGCAATACATGTGGATCACCTGCCGCAAACGCGGCGCCGGGACGCCGCCCGACGCGGGTCCGGCGCGCATACGCAACATCACCAACGCAATCACCGGCGAGGCGGCGGCGCCAGTCACTGGACCCATGGCGGCGCTTTCGTTATGGATCGAGAATTTGCCATCGGGATGCGATCTCAACTCGCTCGCCATCGGCGCGGATGGCCGCGCGTGCCGCGTCAGCTACGTCGGCGAACCGGCGCACGACCGCGTCACGCAGGTGAACGCCGCGCTACCGGAGGGCGTGCGCACTGGACTGGTGGCGGTGGAGGCTTTCATCGACGGGCAACCTCTTTGCCCGGCGGCATGGGTGCGCATCATCCCCGCCGGGCCGCCAACGCCGCACGTAGCATCGATCGGCGATGGCGTGAATCTGATCTCCGGCAGCGTGGTGGCGAGCGGCATGTTGAAAGCGGTGCTGGTCGAAGTCGAACGCGCCGACGAGTTTCGCGCTGCTTTTGACGAGCAGCCTGTCAAAGACATCGACGCCTTCTGCGTGGATCCGCTGTTTCAGCGTTACGAGTTCAACTTTCCCGTGCCACCCGGCGTCACACGTGGCCGGCATGAAATTCGAATGTGGCTCGGCAGGCGGGCGTTCGCTCCGGTCGTCGTCGAGGTGCTTTAGTGCGCCTGCTCGTAGCAGCATTGTGCCTCGTGGCGATCGCCTGTTCGAAACCGGCGCACTATTACGTGCGCGATCTTCCCGCGGGTATGGTGGAGTTGCACGAGCCTATTTTCGTTACGGGCGCAACGGAATTGCGCGGCGCCCGTCAAGGCACGGCCCTCCACATGGCGCCGGATTTCCGAGGCGCCGCAGCGGTCGTCATCCGGGGCAGCAACGTCTGGCTGCACGATTTCTCTATCGATGGCAATCGCGCCGCGCTCGAAATCAGGCAGGGCCTTCCTCCCTATGACCGCACCTTCGCGGCATTCACCGCAAACAACGGCATCGCGGCGACTTCCGTCGATACTCTCGACGTCGATAACGTCCGCTTCCGGAATATCGCTGGATTCGCTATCCTCGCCAGCCGCATCGCTCACATGAATGTCAGCCGGGTGAGCGTCGAAGATAGCGGCTCGCGCAACGCTGGGGGCCGCAACAACACAACCGGCGGCATCCTGGTCGAAGAAGGTAGCGCCGATTTCAGCGTGGCGAATTGCACTTTTCGCAACATCCTCGGCAATGCGCTCTGGACGCATTCGCTCTACACCTCGCCGCGAAACGAGCACGGCGTTTTCGCGCGCAACCGCATCGACGCCGTTGGCCGCGACGCGATCCAGGTGGGCCACGCCAAAGATATGATTGTCGCCGACAACTTTGCCAGCCATATCGGCTTTCCGCTTGACGCGTCCGATCTCGAAGCTCGCGCCATTCCAGTTGGAATCGACACCGCGGGTAACGCGGAAGACGCCCACTATCTCGACAACCGCATCGCCGAAATCAATGGCAAGTGCATGGATCTCGATGGCCTGCACGACAGCGAAATCCGTGGCAACGTCTGCGTGAACCGCAACCCGCCCGCCGCGTATCCGTTAGGCAACTACGCCATCGTCATGAACGACACCAATCCCGATATGCGGACCCGCAACATCCGCATCGTCGAAAACCGCATCGAGCGGCCGGTGTTCGGCGCGGTCTTTGTCATCGGCGAGAGTAATATAATCGCGCGCAATATATTACTCGATCTCAACACCGCGCATTGCAACCAGAACGTCGCGCACTACCAATGCAACTACGCCGCCGCCAGACCCGCGAATTCTCGAGGCCGGCGTCTATCTCGGCCGCGGCGCCGAACGCCCCGCGCCGGCCCGCGGCAACGTCGTCGAAAATAATCTCATCACCGGCTGGGGAATGAAGACCGGCTGCGTGGTCGCCGCGCCCGATATTCCCACAAATTGGAATATCGTGCGCGGCAACGATTGCCGGTAATTGGCTTTAATTGCCAATCGCCAGGATCAACGATTGACTCCCTTGTGCGCCGTTCAACATAAATGTAAGCGGCGTGGCATCGTTCGCGGGCACATTCGGGACCACAACATTGAATTGATAAAGCCCCAGGAAGCCCTGTACCAGGCCCGCGAACTGCACCGTAGCCTGTTGACCGCCAATGAAGACTTGCAGACCGGAAAGATTATTGGCCTGTCCCACAATCACGCCCGCATTGATATTCGGACTCACCGTTCCGAACCCAATGCCGTAGAGCGTAATGACGTCCCCCGGCTTGGCGCGCGACGTGGGGACGGCATTGGTGACGCCCGGAGGCAGCACATAAGTCGCGCCATTCGGAAATAGCGCGACGGCGTACTGGCCCGCGGGCAAATGGAATGCAGCGGGAGCCAGCATGCCGGGTTCGACCGCGTTTACAGTGATTGAAGTGCCAACGCTCGCTCCACCGGCCGTCGTCACGACCACGTTCTGCCTGCCGGTCGGGATGCCCGAGGGAACCTGCACATTCACCTGATGAGGACTGACGTAGTCGATATAGGCCGGCTGTCCGGCGACTGTAACGGTAGTGCCACCCAGAGCCGACGGGGCATTCGCGCCGTTGAAATCCGTACCGGCCCAAGTCTGCTGCAACACCGTTGCCAGATTGGTCCCATAAATCTCGACCCACGTCGCAGGAGCTATGGCGTTGAAGGCGCCATAGGCGCTGGCCGAGATCACAGTACTAACTACTGGCGTTACGTCGAATGTGCCCGTCACGGGGCCAGTCATGACCCCGCCCTGGCTTTGTCCCACGGCCGCGACGCCGCACGTGCTTATTCCTGTGCAGGTAGCCGAGGTGGTGTAGAAGAAGCTCTCCGTGAAATCGTAAAACGGAATCGCCTTGCCGCCGATGGGCGTCAGTGTAAACGAAAACGATCCCTGGCTGAGACTGAACGAAAAGAAATTGCTGGTGGACGGCGTGGTGATCGCGCTAAGCGGACTTGGTCCGTTCCCGGCGTAAACCAATTGGAATTGGTAGGCGCCGCCGCTACCTAGCCCGGTATAAGAGCCGGATAAGGTACAGGTCGTATTAGTCCCATCGAAAACGCAGGTTCCGAATGTGACCCGCGAGGTTCCGGAGCCGGCTGAGTTCAGTCCCGTCCCCGTAAGGGTGAATGGCTGGGTGCTGGGTCCGAGTGACACCACCACTGCGCCGGCCGATTGCGCTAAAAGCCCACTTGTAATCAGGATTTGTAATAGTTTCATAAAGACGTGCGGTCTTAAGCAAGGTGCGGGCCGAACGCTGTGGCTGAACATTATTATATGTGACATTTGTTACATTTGAAAGCAGCGATTTTATGGGAAGCCCGCTCTCTATCCTCGACTATCGGCAGCCGCTCGAGTTCAAACTAGGCGATGTGATTGTTCGCTCATGGATCATCCTCGCGCGTCACTTACTCGCCTTCCTCGGATTAGTTGCGATTCTCGAAGCAATACCATTGATCGGTCTGCCTAAGCTGGCGCCGCTGCTGGCGAGACACAGGCGGCATTATGGCAAATCTACTCGTCTCCATGGTCGGAGGCTTCGTTGCCATGATGTTCTCAGCCTTGTCGCAGGCAGTGGTGGTCTACGCGACCTTTCAGGATCTGCGCGGCAGAGAAGTCAACCCAGTGGAATCCTTCTCGCGAGGCGTGGGGCGCGTCGTGCCCGCCATTGCGACGTCTATCTTGGAGGCATTGGCTGTCGCGATAGGCTTGGTTCTATTTCTCGCGCCGGGATTGATCGCGCTCGCTGCTTTTTCAGTCGCTCTGCCAATCTGCGTCGTCGAACGCGCCGGCCCTCTGCGCAGCCTTTCGCGGAGCGCGGAACTCACCAGAGGATATTGGTGGCCGATTCTCGGCGTGGCACTCGCGATTATTATTGTCAGCGCTGTAGTCGGCCTGGCGATCCGCGCCGCGCTCCCTGCGTCCGGCCTGCCGGCGACCATCGCCGCCTGGGCCTGGAACGTCTTTGTCACAGCCTACAGCTCGGTCTATGCCGCGAATCTTTACCATGACCTACGCGCTGTGAAGGAAGGCATCGGCATTCAGGAAATCGCCTCGGTGTTCGATTAGGTTGGCCCGCGCGTGGTCTGGTAATACTTGTCGTTGCGCTCATCGCCGAAGTTCTTGCGCTGTTCCAGAAAGGCACGTTGCGCGGTATAGAAATCGCGCAGAAACGTCCCAACGTCGCGATCCGCCACTTTGCCCGTCCAGCCGATGCGGCGCACGACGCGGTCGCGGATGTCGCACATCAAGCGGAAATTCTCGGCGTTGGGCGGCTGGCGCAACACCTCCTCCAGCACCTGCAATTCGCGGATTCCGTATGCCTGCAATTGATCTGCCGAGAATTCGAAGATGCGGCTATCGCGCGCCAAATCCTCAAGTAGTACGCGCTTGGGAGCGGAGATCACCATAGTCCCGCCAACCAGATCGCCGAGCCGCAGACGGTCTCGCGTACCGAATAGCAGCGCGAACATCCCGCCAATCCAAATCGCGGGCGGCGCGATGTCGCCAAGCGACCAGAGCCATCCATGCGTCACGAGCAGCAACTCGATGGGGAAGATCTCCGCTTGACGGGTAAGATTGCGCGCCACAACTGCCGAAGGCAGCAGCGGACCACCGCGCCGGTCGATCACGCGCAGACCGGCCATCCGCTTTCCTGGAGTGACTCCGCCCCACTTCAATTCGAAGATCAGGAAGTATGCGTTCCGCACTACAAAGGAAAGGAACAGCAGGATGGGGAGGGTGAACGAAACCGAGCCTAAAGGCGCCAGCACCGCCGATAGGAGGAGCCCCACCAGCACGAGCGCCAGCGCTCCGGCGAATGACAACAAGATATCGGCGATGAAAGCGACGATCCTTTCGCCCGGCTCCGCCACGGCAACCCGCAGAGGTACGCCCTCCGGCGTAGGCAACAGCCGTTCCCGCCGGCGAACCCGTTCAAAGGGAAGAGCGGCGCTCGCGCTCACGAATTCCTCCGGCCGGCGAAGACGAAATAGCCGGTCCAAGCCAGTAGCGTAGCGGCGGCGATCTCCATGCGCTGGTTTGTATCGACAATCGTCTGGCGGAAGACGCCTTCGAGCACCGCTGCAACCAGCAGCATTAGCACGCCTCCGGTCGCGGCGGCTCCCACAACGGGGCCAGCAGCGGCAAGCGCCGCCGCTCGCGATTCGCGCCCTGGAAATAGTACGCTCTGTCCGAGCTTCAGCCCGGCCGCGCCGAAGAGAACCAGCGCGCCCAATTCGGTGACGCCGTGAATTGAGACCCAGCCAGTGAATTCACCGAGCAGGCCGCGGTGCGCGTGCAAAGCAAAGAACGCTCCCAGCATCAAACCGTTGCCGAACGTCAGAACCAGCGTTGGGATACCGCCCAAAATCCCTAGGCCGAAGGTGAGCAGCGCAACGAGCGTGTTGTTCGAAAACAGAGCGTTCGCCATCACCAACAAATCGACGCCCGATTTGGGCCGCGAGGAGAGCACGTCGAGCAGTTCCTTGCGCGTGCTGGAGGGCCCGCGGCCTCCTGCCAACCCGGCTGGAACGATGACCGGGTACCAGCCTTCGTCGCCATTCACCAGCAGAAAGCCGGATATGATTCCCACCGCTAGGGCCGCCAGCGTGATGAAAAACTGGACGCCGATGGAGCGCACGGCGCGCGGCAGTACACGCGCCAGGAATTCGCGGAGGTTGATCCAGATCCGCATGGGACGTGCGTAAATCGTTAGGAAGGCGCGCAGCGAAAGGTCTTCCAGATAATTGACCAGCGCCCGGTCGAGCGCGATGCTCCGCGCGACGGAAAGTGAGGAGAGCGCCGCTCGATAGAGCAGGGGCAGCCGTCCAAGATCGGCAGCCGGGAGCGCGCGCAGCCCGCGCTCTTTTGCGATTTCGAGCAGTTCGTCGAGTTCGCGCCAGCTCGATTCGCGTTGCTTGCGGAACTCACGGCTCTTGAGTGGCGCGGCTGTCACAATAATCCCCGTTGCTTGATCGAGAGGTAGCGGTTGAGCAATGCCAGGGGCAATTCCGAAGGCGAAAGATCCAGGCACTGGATTCCGAGGCGCTCGAGCTTTTCCAGCACAATGGCACGCTCGCGCCGGAAATCGGCGGCGAGAACGGCGCGCGCGACCTGAGCGTCATTGTCCGGCGGCGCTTCGAAGATATCCGAGAGCAAGCGATCGCGAATGGTGACGAAGATCAAGAGATGGCGCGTCGCAATACGGCGGACGTTTTCGAAAAGCAGCTCCGAGGTCACCGTGTCGACGAAATCGGTGAAGAGAACGATCAGACTGCGCCGGCGCAGGCGCGTCTGCAACTCCGCCAACCCGAGAGTGAAGTTTGTCTCGTCGTTGCTGTAAGCAATCCCCGCCGATGCCTGCTGGAGCCTTCGAAACGCGTGCATGCCGCGATCGGGCGCAAGATACTGGCGCGGCCGGCTGTCGAATGCGTAGCTGCCAACAAGGTCGCCCGCCATTACGGCGAAGCGCGAAAGCATCAATCCGAGACCGATCGAGTGGTCGAGCCGCGGCACGCCATCCACTGGCTCCTGCATTAGGTGGCCGGCGTCGAAGGCGAGAATTACGGGGTGGTTCCGCTCCACCCGAAACTCGCGGGCAATCAGCTTGTGGTGATGGGCGGAGCGTTTCCAATCGATGAAGCGCGGATCGAGGCCGGGCGCGAATTCGCGGAGCGCCTCGAATTCCGAACCCTCGCCCTGCCGCCGCTGGGCCTTGGTTCCGTAAAGGGCATCGCGGAAGTGAAGCGTCAGCGCTTGTCCGCGGCTAGCCGGGGTATCGGGAAGAATCGGCACGGGCTTCGCGATGGGGAACTGTCGCGTCTGTTCAATTAACCCTAGCGGGCCGCGCCAGCGTACCCAAAGCCGCTCGATGCGCAACTGTCCGCGGCGGCGCGGTTCGATGCGGACTTCGGCGCGCGCGCTGGGGCCGAACGCTTTCCAGGTATCGGCGAACGTCAGCGGCGCAGCATCGCCACCGAGATCGAGCGCCAACTCGTACGCGGACGATCCGCCGCCATCGGCGCTCAGAACGATGGCCGCATCCACCGGTTCGCCGATGTATCCGATAGGCGTCGCCTCGACGTTCGCGCAAATCTTACGCAGCGGCCTCGCGAAACACGCGTCGAGGCCAAGGCAAAGCAACACGAGCGCGCTGCCATCGAAGGCGCGCGGCCACCACTGAGACCGGTAGCTGAGCCCAAGCCACACGAGCGGCAAGAGCGCCGCGAAGAGCAGCACCGCGCGCCGCGTGGGCCTGATGCCGAGAACCGAACTCATCGCGGTGCGGGGGTCCTTTCTAAAATCTCGCGAAGGATTTTCGCCGCGGAGAAGCCTTCAATATCGGCGCGCGCGGTGGGCACAATGCGATGGCTGAGCGTTGCGACAGCGAGCGATTTCACGTCGTCGGGGATGACGAAATCGCGCCCTTCGAGCACGGCGCGCGCGCGGGAGGCCGCAGCCAACATGCTCGCGGCGCGCGGAGAAGCGCCCACTTCGAGGCCGGCGTGGCTGCGCGTGGCCCGCACCAAATCGACCACGTAGCCGATTACCTCGGCGGAGAGCGTGATCGCCGAGGCTACCTCGCGCATTTCGCGCAACGCGGGGCCATCGGCCGCGGCGCTCACTCCGAAATCGGCGGGCTTCGGAATCACCGATTGGCGGCCGTGCCGGCGCACGATCTCCATTTCCGCTTCACGTCCTGGGTATTCCACGGCGATCTTGAAGAGGAAGCGATCGAGTTGCGCCTCGGGCAGCGGATACGTTCCCTGTTGCTCGATGGGGTTCTGGGTGGCGATGACCATGAAGGCGGCGCTCAGCGGATAATGGCGCCCATCGATTGTGACCGCGCGCTCATTCATGGCTTCGAGCAGCGCTGCCTGCGTCTTGGGAGGGGTGCGGTTGATTTCGTCGGCCAGCAGGATCTCGGTGAAGATGGGCCCTTTGGTCAGCACGAATTCATTGGTCTGAAAATGGAAGAGGTTGGCGCCCAGCACGTCGCCCGGCATGAGATCGGGCGTGAACTGGATGCGGCCATACTCGAGCGCAAGCGTCTGCGCGAACGACTGAGCGAGCAGCGTCTTCGCCGTGCCGGGCACGCCCTCGAGCAGGATGTGGCCGCCGGCCAGGAGGCTGGTGAGCATCAAGTCGATGGCTTCGTCCTGGCCGACGACGGCTTTACCAATTTCCGTTTTGATTGCGTCGGCGATGCTACGTACGCTGGCTAAATCCACCCGCGATCTCCTTCCTCCATGCATAAACTTGTTGCGGCGAGACAGACTGGCGCAGAACGCCTGCCCCGCCTTTCGCAGTCTCTTCGAGCCAGCTCACCAGTTCCGGCAAGGCAAGGCCAGTTGGCGCGCGCAAACTGCTTGCAGCATCGCGCACCATCTCCTCGTAGTAGCGCGAGGCGAGCACAGACGGATCTCCGTTCCGGCTGACAAGAGCAGCGCCGGCATCGATCAGGCTGCGACGTCCGGCATCGATGGCCGGCGGCAACTCGCGCGGTGCGCCGAACCTTCCCGAAGCCGCCCATACCAGCAGCGCGATGGCGAGCGCGGCCTGCGCCGTGACCAAGACGAACGGAAATTGAAATAGAATCCCCAGCATGTGAAACGGCCGCGCTGAGTAGCCGTGGACAAACTCGTCGAAAACCACGGCGCCAGCGCGCCCCGCACGTAGTTTCTGGATAAGGCTCACGACGATCTCCGCGTTATCGCCGCGTGCGATTCCGTGGTTGGCGATGAGGTCGGGATCCGACAGCACGACCAGCCGTCTTCCGTGCTCGCGAATCTCGCCGATGAGCATCCCCTCAGGTCCCGCCAGTAGCGGACGCAGCCGCGCCGAATGCATCAACTGCATGTGGTGAATCGCAGGCTGCGCGCCGCTGAACTGCGAAACATTCCACGAATCGGCGTCGCCATCGCGTATCAGGGTCGCTTTTTCGTCGGCCAGACTCAGCACCCTTTGCACGTCGCTTGGCGCGATCAAGCGATCCTCGCCGATCCAGTTGGGCCGCTTTGGATCGGCCTTGCCTTCGCGCTTGGGGAGCACCAGCAAGACAGTGGGCGCATCCAGCATGGCGCCGACGTCGGTCAGAGTTGCATCGTCGGTACGCGGTTCGGCGATCACGAGGACGCTGTTAGATTCGATATGCGCCCCGGATCCGAGATCGCTCTCCATTACCGGGATGCCGATGCCAGCGAGCATGTCATAGACGGCGGCGTGTCCCAGCGCCGATTTTGAATAGATCGCTGGACCGATGGGGTCGGGCTTCGTCATGGAAACCAAGCCGCGCCGGAATTCCGGGAATGCCACTACGGCGAGGAGGGCGCCGGCGAAGGCCGCGCCAATCACAATTCGCCGGCGGTTTGCCGTCATGCGGTTTCGCCGCCCGACAGGAAAGATTCGAAGCAGTGACGCGCTCCGGCGTAATCGTTGGCGTCCGATGGGTATTCGCCAAACCAGGCGCGATTCGCGCGGGTCACCAGATCGCGTAGCGCTGTGTTTTCCGAGGGTCTGAGCTGTGCCGCGCGCAGCATTTCGCGGCTAGTGGCGGAATCGGGTGCGCCGTCGCGGAAGCGGCGCGCGAGGTGGACCATGGCAGCAAGCAGCACGGAGTGCATCGCGTCGCGATAGCGGCCCTGACCGGCAAACGCGTCGGCTTCGGCAAGAAGTTGCTCCGCGGTGGGCATCGCCTTGCCCGGTTCCGGGCCGGCCGTGGGGAGGGAAGTGGGAACCGAACGCGCGAGCCGCCGCGACTCCGCGATGCGGCTGGCGAGGAATGCCAAGAGGCCGGCGATCACCAATGCGAGCGCGACCCATTTCAATTGATCCCAGACTACACTCAGCGACGGCACGCCACCGCCCGATTCGACGCCTGAGCCGGAGCCATCCATGGGATGCGATTTGGGAGCATCCGTCAGCGTGGAGTCTTCGGGCAGCGATTGCTGTACGCCCAGATTGTTGGCGACATCGTGCGCCGCCTTGCGGTAGCTGGAAGTGTCAGCAGCGAAGACGGGGGCGAGAGCGCAGAAGATGGCCAACGCGGAGATTGCTCTCGCGGCTCGAAATTTCCAACGGTTTCCGGTGCGCGGCGCGGATCCAATTGTGGCTCGGCCAATCATCCATGCCCAGGATAAAGCATGAGGCTCGTCTCGAAGGCAGGTGGGGCAGCTAAGTTATTGTAGCCAAGGGAAATAGAAGATCGAAAAAGCGCGTGACTAGCTTCCCGCTCCCCAGGCGCCACAAACAAAATGGATCGCCACCCTCAGCGCTGCCATCATCCGATTGGAACTAGCTATTGGACATCGGTCGCCGTTTTCACAGCGGCTCAACTGGGAATTTGAGCAACGGGTAAATGCCATGCCGAACCGACGATTCCTGGCCATGTGTTGGCTAGCGGCCAGTGCGTGGGCTGTCGATGCAGCCGATCAGAACACGAGGAATGAGGTCTGGCCTGAACTGGGAATCTACGCTCAACAAGGGCCAATGTTCCGGCTTGAGTTCGTGGATTTTGCCCGGGGCAATCAGAGCACTCACGAGTGGACCGGTGACTTCGCTATCTATATCGAAGCTGCTCTAAAACCCGTCCTCCGGCGCGAGTTGCGCGAGCGGCCAGACGTGTTCCGGAACAAGTACCTCACTTTTCGCGCCGGCTATCGGTACCGGACCAATCTTACGGAGAACAATGTCGCCTCCGAAAATCGCATTGTGCTTGAGGTCACTTCGAAATACCGCTTGCCCTGGCAATTCGTGATTTCCGACCGCAACCGCGGCGATTTTCGGTTTGTCAAAGGCCAGCCATTTTCCACGAGATACAGGAACCGGCTATGGTTGGAGCACGATATTAAACACGGCTGGCTCGACTGCACGGCGTATGTATACGACGAGATCTTTTACGACGCGCGATATGACCGGTGGGCCGCCCCCAATCAGTATGCGGCCGGCGTGAAGTTTCCGGTTGGTCCGTACGTTGTCCTGGAGCCCTACTATTTGCGGCAAAATCGTCGGCCCTCGAATCCTCCCAACCTCAACGCGCTTGGGTTTAAGGTCAATCTGTATTTTTGAGTGACGGAACAGTTGCGTGTGCACAATCCTGCGCCAAGTGCTTTTCGATGACGGGAGGTCTCGATCCAGGTATAACGGCTCACGGCAACTTTGGTTATAACGCCGTCTGATCTGTCGGTGTAAGTATTTTGCGCCGGAACCGTTTTATACTGACCTTGCCTCGACGGAGGATAGGGGCAGTCGCGCACGCGATAGCTCGGGCGATCGGCTATTGATGAGAACGGAGACCTCGAACATGAAGCCCAATGAACCCAGCCGCACGGCCCTTATAATCGCTCGACAACGAGCTGCTCATCAGGTGCTCGATCATGGCTCAATCCTCTATGACCCGTTTGCCATAAAGATTCTGCGTGAAGACGAAAAGGACGTACTTCAATTTGCGAACGGACACCCCTTAGCCAGCATCGGACGTCTGTTCACCGCCGCGCGAAGCCGAATTGCCGAAGACGCCCTGTCAAGAGCCGTCGAAAGAGGGATTCGGCAGATCGTCATCCTTGGCGCCGGACTCGACACGTTCGCTCTTCGGAATCCCCACGGCGCACGAGAGATCCGTATCTATGAGGTGGACCACCCCGCGACGCAGGCATGGAAACGCCAGCGCTTGGCCGAAGCTCAAATCGCACTTCCGCCATGGCTTTTTCTCGTGCCAGTCGATTTCGAGCGCGACGATGTGGGAGAGAAGCTCCTCGCCGCAGGCTTCCAGCAGAACTCGCCAGCGTTTTTCACTTGGCTCGGGGTTGTGCCATACCTGACACTGGACGCTATCGGCCGCGCTCTGGACTACATGTCGTCAATCCAGAACTCGGAGGTGGTGTTCGACTACATGGAACCTCCCGAGGCATTCTCCGAAGAGCTAAGACAATTAGAAACGGAGCGGACCGAACAGCTTAAGAAAATTGATGAACGTTCGGTCTGCCGTTTCGATCCGGCTGGCATTGCAGCGATTCTTCGCTCGCACGGATTTTCTGCCATCGAAGACATCGATTTCCAGGAGATCGCCGTCAGGTTCGGCCGCGCCGTTCAAGGACTTGCGCCCGGACACGCTGGTGTTCATGTTGTCCACGCTACGGCAACGTAGCGATCCGCCCGGCGAGGCTGGCCGTGCCAACTCCTGCCAGTTTTTTCCGTGGTGTTTCGCCACGCGAGAGCCCGAGTTCGATCGCATCCCCGCACCGCATGTAAATGCTGGATGAAGGGCTGCGAAATCCGTTCAGGAAGTCGGAGCCAGAAGTCGAGCCCCAATCACTTCAGGGTTTGAAATTCCGCGACTGAATGATCATAGCCGCTTTGGATCTCGTCCAAGAGCTTGGTCATTGCCGATGTCGGCGCATCGTTGGGCCCGTCAACCAGAGTGAAAAGCGATTGCAATTGCTGCGCCATGCCACTACCGGTAAGCGAAGCGCGGAACTTCGTCCATGAGGCTGAATCGCTATGGCGATCGGATTCGCGAAGCATATCTGCTACGGAGCGAATCATCGAAGAGATCTTATCGAGGGTCCGCCATTGCGCCTCCAGATCGGCCGCCGAGACTTTCAACTCGGGATCGAGCGCTACCGTAACTTTCTGTTCAGCGGCCGTCGAACCGACAGTCATTTTGACCGTATAAACGCCGGGCAGCACTTGCGCTCCGCGTGGAGCGCCGCCACGTCCTCCTCCGCCTTCACCGCCTCCCTCACCACCAGCGCGTCGGCCGCCGGCGCGTCCCGCATCGTTTCCGGTTGGAGGATTCGCCCGCAGATCCCAGGCGATGCGATGCAGGCCGGTCTCGCGATCGTTCGCGGGGACCGCAATCGCGCGGATGGTTTTCCCCGCGGAATCCCGCACCTCCAATCGCAAATCGTCGCTTTTCGCCGGAAGGTAGTAATCCAGAATCGCGCCGTAGGGAGGATTGGCGGCCGTGAATTCGGAATCTCCCCCTCCTGCACGGGTGGCACGCACCGAATAACGAAGGGCCTCGCGAACTGGAAAGAGCGTCGCGCCATGCACTCCCGCGAACTGTTGGAGGGGGGTTGCATCATCCAGAATGTAGAGTCCGCGGCCATGCGTAGCGAGCAGGATATCGTTGCGGTCCGGTTGCAGGAAGATATCACGGACGGCCACATTAGGCAGGTTTTTCAGATTGAAGCGAACCCAGTGCGAGCCGGCATCGAAAGAGATAAACGCGCCCACTTCGGTTCCGAGATAGAGCACCGCGGGGTTCTTCAAATCTTCCCGCAGCACCCAGATGAAGCCATTCGCAGGAAGACCATCGGTAATGCGATTCCACGTCTTCCCGCCGTCCGTGGTCTTGAAGAGATGGGGGCGCATATCGTCGAGCATATGGCGATCGAAGGCCGCATAGACAACGTTTTCGTTGCGGTGCGAGGCTTCGAGCGCGGAGACCGGCGAGTGCGGCGGAATGTCCTTGATATTGGAAACGACATTGGTCCAGTGGCCCCCGCCGTTCGTAGTGACCTGGATGTTGCCATCGTCCGTGCCGGCCCAAATGACGCCCCTCTTCACCGAAGATTCCGAAATATGCGTAACCGCGCCGTACACTTCGGACGTGCTGTTGTCGGTGAAAATCGGACCGCCCGGAGGGTTTCCACTTCTCCGGGTCCGCATTGGTCAGGTCGTGGCTGATAGGCTCCCACGTGGAGCCTTTGTCGCTCGATTGAAAGATGACATTGCTGCCGTAATAGAAAGTATCTTTGCCATAGTAGGAGCGCACGAGCGGAGCGTCCCATGCAAAGCGATATTTCATATCCGCGATGCTCGCGCCGTTGTAGTTACGCACCTGCGGGCCCACCGATTGCTGGTCGCGCGTGCGAATATCGGTGCGCAATAGCGTGCCGCCGGGCGTTTGACTGAAGACAATATCCGGGTCTTCCGATTCGCTGAGCGTGTTGAAGCCGACGATCGTGCTAATCATGCGCCATTCGTCGTTCATGATGCCCGAAGGCTCGCGGGTCTGAGACGGACCGATCCATGTGCCATTGTCTTGCGTGCCTCCGGAGACGAAATAGAACGGCTTTCGATTGTCGGCGTAGACATGATAGAACTGGCCGAGCGAGATATTGGAAACGTGTTGCCACGTCTTTCCCATATCCCAGGAGGAGGCAAGACCGCCATCCGAACCCTGCCACATGCGCGAGGGATCTAGCGGGTCGATCCATAGCGCCTGAAGATCGCCATGCACCGAGCCGCCGATCCGCGAGAAGGTCTGGCCTCCATCGTTCGATACCTGCAGCGCGCCTTCGAGCACGTAGACGCGATTCTCGTCCTTCGGATCGACGCGAAGGTCGCAGTAATAATAACCGCGCGTAGTCAATCCGCGATCGCTATTGACGACTTTGAAGGATTCGCCCCCGTCGTCGGAGCGGAAGAGCGATCCCTCCTTCGATTCGGCAACGACGTAAACGATGCGCGGATTGCTGGGCGCGACCTTGACGCCAATTCGCCCCATCAGCGCGGGCAATCCACGCGCGATCTTCTTCCAGTTCTTGCCGCCGTCGCTCGATTTATAGAGCCCGCCCGTGTTTCCGCCGCTGTCGTAGCGCCAGGGTTTGCGATCGAACTGCCACATGCCGGCGAAAATGACATCGGGGTTGGAGGGGTCGATATCGAGGTCCGAGGCGCCGTTCTGCGGATCGGTATAGAGCACCTTTTGCCATGTCTTGCCGGAATCCGGAGAAAAGAATACCCCGCGCTCGGGATTGGGGCCGAAGGGATGGCCGACGGCGGCGACGAAAACTCGGTTGGAGTCTCGCGGGTCGAGCGCGACGCGAGAGATCGTCATGGTTCGATCGAGGCCGCGATGTTCCCACGTCTTGCCACCATCGTGTGTGTAGTACATGCCCGCGCCGATCGAGACGCTATTGCGGACATTCGCTTCGCCAGTGCCGACCCAAACCACATCCGGCTGCTTGGGGTCGATGGCGATATCGCCAATGGAGATGGTCTCCGGCCGCTCGAAGATGGCTTGCCACGTTACGCCGCCGTTGGTGGTTTTGAACAGGCCGCCGGACCCCGTCGCCGCATACAACAAGCGAGGATTGCCGGGAATTCCCTCGATGCCCGAGATGCGTCCGCCCATCGCCGCCGGGCCGATGCTGCGCCATTCCAGCGAGTTGAGGGTTTCTATGTTGACCGCTTGGCCGGAAGCAATGCCGGTTACGAGGATCAAGGAGACGATGAAAGGCCGCATTCTTACAATGTATTCGCCCGCGGCCGGAAATTGTTACCGCCAAAAACGAGGCCGATAGTATTTGACGATTGCTTGCAGGTTCCCCCGGCCGGGACGCTTAACCTGCCCCCGTCCGTTATTTGGCGGGCAAGGAATGATGCTCGTGCGTGATTCGCCAACATCCGTCGCCCTTGCGGAAACCCATGGTTAATCGAAAGTCGAGCGCTTCCCGCTTACCATGCGGGTCGATGCCGGCGCACTTTCCTATCGCCGTTGCGAAGGCAACATCCTGGCCGGCAGTGACCGTCACTTCGCGAAACTCAAAGACGATTGGCTTCTCGGACCAGGACAAGAACTGCTCCCATGTCGCCATGTAGGCATCCAACCCTTGCGACATGAAAGGCGGCGGCACGTCGAACATCAGGATGTCAGGGTCGTGATCCGCACAAATGGCTTCCAGGTTCGCGTCGCGAACCGCCGCCGCCCATCGCTCAATAAGCGCGCGGATCTCTGTGTCGTTCGGCGGTCCCGGTTGGTGAGGTTGATTGCCTGCCATAGCGCTCTGCATGATTAGTACCTCATCCTGACTAGCGGGGCGGCCTCGAACACCGGCCAGGATTCTATGATACGGCAGGAGACGCGCGTCCCTTGTTGCGGGCGTCTGTGTTGGGCGCAAAGGGGAAGCCGTTTAAGCAGATCGGCGTCGTGCGAGGGCAAGCGAAAGAATCACTCCGCCGAACAGCAGCGTATCGGCGAAGTAGTTCAGCCCCTCGATTTCGACGCCGGCGCTCGGGTCCGCCAGCGCCTGGATCATGACGGGCACGTAGATAACCAGCACCAAAAGCACGATCCAGGCGCCGAGATACGCGGCCGCCGTGCGCGTTTTCCAGTCCACGAGAAAGCAGACGCCCGCGACGATGAGGAATGCGCCCGTCAAGTAATCGACGCCGGCGCGCGCGGGAATCCACAGCGGCATCTCTTTCACGAGCGGAACACCAGGCAGCCCCAGCGGATGCAGAAAATGTTGAATGCCGAAAAAGATCGCTGCGATTGCAATTAGCACCCGGCCTACGGAGATGAGGCCTCGCCCTTCGCGATTCCCGCCCATCGCAATTCCCGCCAATACCCAACCGCCGCCGCCGAACGACGATTCGCGGATGACGATGGTCCATAAGATTCGCCCACCGGTCCGAATCGCTCCCGGGAAATGCACCATCGCCACAAAAAGGAACATCATGATCCCGAACAGCAAGCCGGACCACCGCACCTGAATCTTCGCGGCAATGCTCAGCGATGCGCCGATCAGTGCAAAGCCAACGAAATATATCCAGAACAAACGCCCGGGCATGTACGACGGAACCATGCTCAGCATGGATTTTCCACTGGAGAGATGCAATGCGCCGAATATCGCCAACGGGATGGCGAAGCACGAGTAGCCCAAGGCTGCGACCTTGTCGATGCCATGGGCCCGGGCGATATCGTTCTTCGCGACGAACAGGCCAATTACGAGGGACGCGAGTCCGGCGGCGGACATCCAGAAGGGCGTGCTTGGAAATTCAAGGAATATGGCGAAAAACGTTGTCTGCATGGATCTCTCGAACCGGCACAGCGTCTCAAATTCTACTACGCGGCCGAGCTCGAGACGGCACTCTATGGCTTTACATTCACCCTGAGCGCCTGCTTTTCGCTCACGAGGCGAAAGGCGCCGCCAGGCCGCTGCTCTTCGATGGAAAGTCTCAAAGCAAAGCATCCGAGATCGGGGGCCATCCACATCGTGATTCTCGCCGGAGCCGGCCGGCTCGGAGAGGGCCGCGTATTGGGAAACGGGCGCATCACGCCGATCGTCGAATGGCCGAGTATCGTTTCATAGCCGACTGCTGACCCAGCCGCGCAAGGGGCAATGGGTCCACTCTCGGCCCTTGCGAAACCCCAGTGCTCCAGCACCAAGCACGTTTTGTCTGCGCAGCCGCTAACCACGCCCACGGCTTTAGCGGCGGCCTGGTGAACCTTTTCCAATTCCTTCGAGGAAACCATGACGGTCGAGATAAAACGACCCCAATAGGGGAGGACTGCGTCGAGGGTTCGCCCGACCGCCGTTCCGAGCGGATGTTTCGGGATCGTCCTTTCCAGAATGACTTCTCCACCGTTCTGGGCCGTATACGAGGTGCTATACATCTCCACTGTCTGGGACCCATCGTCCGCATATCGGACATATTCAGAGTCCACGGTGTAAGGGGGTGGCGCCGGCGGTGAAATGAGTTCGAGCGTCTGCGGAATGGCTTGAGTAACCACGATCAGGAATGCGATTCCCACAGCGGCCATTGCCCACAGGCTCTTTCGGGAACCCGACACGATTGCCAGCATCCGATGAGCGACATGAAACCGCCACTGCGGTTTGCCAATGCTCAGCACCCGGATATCAAGCGCCGGCGGCGCGTCTTCCACTTGCCATTCGCGCAGGAGTCTACTCAGTTGACGATCTTTCGTTGGCTCCATGTACCATCCCTTTCGTTTCCAGCAGAGGCGCCAGCATGCGCCTCAGATTCTCACGCGCCCGATGGAGCCGCGACTTCACCGCCGAAAGATTGGCATGTGTCGCGCAACCGATTTCTTCGAGCGACATTTCTTCGTACTCCGCCAGGATGAGCGTTTCACGCTGCAGCGGCGGAAGGGCTGCCACCGCGCGGGCAATCATCTCCGTGCGTTCGAGGCCGGCGAGATCGATGGGGCAGCATAGACTGCTATCCTCTTCCAGTTCGTCGTACGGCCGGTCGCTACGCAGCCGCCGGCGGATCAGGTTCGAAGTCACGCCGATGAGAAAACTGCGTAGCGATCCACGGTCAGGATTGAACCGCGACGCATTCCGCCAAAGTTCCACAAACGCGTCCTGGACAATGTCTTCGGCTTCCGAGGACGACTCGAACATTCTTCGGGCGAACCGGTAGAGCACATCCTTATTCCGCTGGTAAGCTTCCCGGAACTCTGCCTCAGTCATTGTCTATTGCCAGTTCGCATGACGACGTTAAAAGGATTCGGCCAGGCAAGAAAACGGTCACCGTGTCATCAGGCATAATAGAAGATGGACCGGCGATTTAGCAGACTGCGGCAAGCGGTCGGATGATCGCGATGCTCTAATTGGCGCGAAGATCTACCCTAAACGCCAAAGTGTTCCCACCAAAGGCCGCCTGCGACCTTATCCGCATCGCTATCATCAAAAGATAAAGTATCGGCCGCCGTTCCAAACCTGAAAGAAATGACGACAGATCGCAAACATCCGCTCCAGGAGATCCTTGAACGCCGCATCGCCATTATCGATGGCGCGATGGGGACGACCATCCGCACCTACGGGATGAAGGAAGCCGACATCCGTGCGGAACGCTTCAAGGACTCGAAGAAGGATCTGCTCAATAACGGCGACCTGTTCTCGCTGACGCAGCCGAAGATGATCTGCGACATCCACCGGCGGTTTCTCGAGGCGGGGGCGGATATCATCGAGACGAACACGTTCGGCGCCACCAGCATCACGCAAAGTGAATTCTTCGTCGACGATCCCCGAGAGCATGGTGGACGAAAAGATCCCGCCTTCTACCAGAAGGTCATTGAAGATGCTTTCCTCAACGAGCTGGCCTGGGAAATCAACGAGCAATCGGCGCGGCAATGCCGCGAGTGGGCCGATCGCGTGGCGAACGCCACCTCGCGTCCCCGGTTTGTGGCAGGCGCGATCGGTCCGTTAACGGTTTCCCTTTCGAACTCGCCCGATGCCGACGATGCGGGCTTTCGGGTGGTTACGTTCGATCAGGTCAAGGCAGCCTACATTCAGCAGGTGCGCGCGCTCATCGCGGGAGGCTCGGATCTTCTTCTGGTGGAGACGATCTTCGATTCGTTGAACGCCAAAGCGGCGCTGGTCGCGATCCGCGAGGTGTTCGATCAGGACGGCAAGGAACTGCCGGTGATGATCTCGGCGGCCGTGGGCCGCGGCGGAGAGACCATGATCTCCGCGCAGACGATTGAGGCGTTTTGGAACGCGGTGATGCACATCAAGCCGCTTTCGGTCGGGCTCAATTGCTCACTGGGACCGGATCTGATGTATCCGTTTCTCTCAGACCTGGCGGAGAAATCGAGCGCCGCGATTTCGTGCTATCCGAATGCGGGTTTGCCGAATCCGCTTTCGCCTACGGGGTTCGATCTGGAGCCGGCCGATATGGCGCGCTACCTCGGCGATTTCGCGCGCGGGGGATTGATCAATATCGCGGGCGGCTGTTGCGGCAACACGCCCGAGCACATCGCCGCCATTGCGAAAGCGCTGGAAGGCAAACATCCGCGGGAACTGAGGGCGAAGGATGCCGTAAGCGTCAGCGTTCCCGGACCGGCGGACGGGGAGCCGAAGCCTCTCCGCCTTTCGGGATCGCAGCCGTTCACCCAACAGGCGGGCGTCTACATCATGATCGGCGAGCGAACCAACGTGGCCGGGTCGCCGAAATTCGCGAAGCTGATCAAGGCCGGCAAATACGAAGAAGCGGTAAGCATCGGCCGCCAGCAAGTAGAAAACGGCGCCAACGTGATCGACATCTGCATGGACGAGGGGATGATCGATGGCGTTACGGCAATGACGCGGTTCCTGCAACTGCTCGCGAGCGAGCCCGAGGTCGCCAAGGCGCCGTTTATGGTGGACTCTTCGAAATGGGAGGTCATCGAGGCGGGGCTTAAGTGCCTTCAGGGCAAGGGGATCGTGAACTCGATCTCGCTCAAAGAGGGCGAGGAAAAGTTTAGGCAGAACGCCGCAACCGTGCGCAAGTACGGCGCGGCCGTGGTCGTGATGGCGTTTGACGAGCAGGGCCAGGCCGCAACCTACGAAGACAAGATCCGCATCTGCGAACGCGCCTACCGCATTCTGGTGGATGATGTCGGGTTCCCGCCCGAGGACATCATTTTCGATCCGAACATCCTCACCGTTGCGACCGGCATGGAGGAGCACAACAATTACGCGGTGGACTATATCAATGCCACGCGCTGGATCAAGGCTAACCTGCCGCACGCGAAAGTCAGCGGGGGCGTTTCGAACATTTCGTTCAGCTTCCGCGGCAACAACAAAGTTCGCGAGGCCATGCATTCCGCGTTCCTCTATCACGCCATCGCGGCGGGCATGGATATGGGCATCGTCAATGCCGGGATGCTCGAGGTCTACGAGGAAATTGAGCCTGAGCTGAAGGTGATGGTCGAAGACGTGCTCCTCAACCGCCGCCCCGACGCGACCGAACGCCTGGTGGACTATGGCGAAGCGCTAAAAGCCGCCGGCGCCGGCACGGCGGCAACCGAAAAGAAGGCGGAAGAGTGGCGCAACGGCACGGTGGAGGAGCGCCTGTCTCACGCGCTGGTAAAGGGAATCGACGCCTACATCGACGCCGATACCGAGGAAGCTCGCGCAAAGCTGGGCCGCCCTCTACTGGTGATCGAAGGTCCGCTGATGGCGGGTATGAGCGTGGTGGGCGATCTCTTTGGCGCTGGCAAGATGTTTTTGCCTCAGGTGGTCAAGTCGGCGCGCGTAATGAAGAAGGCTGTCGCCTACCTGACTCCGTTTATGGAGGCCGAAAAGGCAGCAATGGCCGCGGCCGGCCAAGTGGTTAAGACGCAGGGAAAGATCGTGCTCGCCACCGTGAAAGGCGATGTTCACGATATCGGCAAAAACATCGTTGGCGTCGTTCTCGCTTGCAACAACTACGAAGTAATCGATATGGGCGTGATGACGCCCTGCGAAAAAATCCTCGAACGCGCGAAAGCGGAAAACGCGGATCTGATCGGCCTCAGCGGCTTGATTACGCCCTCGCTCGACGAGATGGTGCACGTCGCTCGCGAGATGGAGCGCCAGGGGTTCAAATTGCCTCTTCTCATCGGCGGAGCGACAACCAGCCGCGCGCACACGGCCATCAAAATTGCGCCGCACTATAGTGAACCTGTGGTCCATGTGCTGGACGCAAGCCGGGCTGTGCCCGTGACCACCAGCCTGCTCAGCGAGGAAGGCAAGCCGGCGTTTGTAGCTCAGCACCGCGCCGAATATGAGGCATTACGCAAGTCTCATTCGGCTCCCCGCCAACCGGTGGTTTCGCTCGAGACGGCGCGAAGCCGGCGAACACCGATAGAATGGAGAGCCCAGGATATCCCAGCGCCGTCATTCACAGGCGTGCGCGTGTTGGATAATTTCCCTCTTGGGGAACTGCGCGATTTCATCGACTGGAGCCCGCTCTTTCACACCTGGGGACTGAAGGGTATTTATCCCCGAATACTGGAGCATGAAAGTTATGGCACGCAGGCGCGCCAGGTCTTCAGCGATGCCAATACTCTTCTCGATCGGATCATCGGGGAGAATCTGATCGTGGCGCGCGGCGTCTACGGTCTTTTTCCCGCCAACTCAATGGGCGACGACGTGGAGCTCTATACTGGGGCGGAGCGCGACACGGTTCTCGATCGCTTGCACTTCCTCCGGCAGCAAGCGAACAGAGAAGGTGGCGAACCTTGCCGTTCGCTCTCCGACTTTGTCGCGCCCAGGGAAACCGGCCTGCCCGATCACGTGGGGGCGTTCGCGGTAACCAGTGGAATCGGTCTCAAGGAGTTGTGCGACCGGTTCAGGGCGACCAATGACGACTACAACGCGATTATGGCGGAAGCCATCGCCGACCGGCTCGCCGAAGCTTTCGCCGAATGCCTGCACAAACAAGTACGCCGGGAATGGGGCTATGGCTGTGCGGAGAAGTTGAGCAGCGCGGATCTGATCGAAGAGAAATATCGCGGGATCAGACCGGCGCCGGGCTACCCTGCTTGCCCCGATCATACCGAGAAGGGCGCGATCTGGCGTTTGCTCGACGTTGAGACCAACACGGGCATACGGATCACCGAATCATTCGCAATGTGGCCAGGGTCCAGCGTGAGCGGGCTGTATTTTGCGCATCCGGAATCGCGCTATTTCAGCCTCGGCAAGATCGACCGCGACCAGGTGCGCGACTATCACGAGCGCAAGGGCATGAGCGTCGCAGAGGTCGAGCGGTGGCTGGGCCCAAATCTGAACTACGATCCCGCGGTTTAGAACGATGAGATCCTCAACTTCGGCCAATGCCACGGCCGGAATCGCGGGCGAGATGCCTTCAGATCTAGCCGGAGCAGTTACGGGAATTGGCAGTATTCCTTTCACGTCCGTCAAGTCTGCAATCGAAGCCGTCGCCAGCTTTTCGCCGGAAGTTCCTTTCTGGCCTCAACTCCCGCGTCTGTCGGAAGCCGAGGGCATCATCGGCCAAGGCCTCGGCCTTGTCGCCGACCTGGTTGAATCGCGTAGCGAGGGCTACGGATATGAGGTAAGGGAAGGCCGAATCGATTCGGTGATGGAGGCGCTTCACAAGAGCGGCGGAAATCTGACGCCGGTAAACGCAGCCGGCTTTCATGCGTTTGAAGCCGCCATGGCGGCGCGATTTTGTCCCTCCGCATTGGCGGTGAAAGGCCAGATCGAGGGGCCGATTACGTTGGCGGCATATCTCTTTTACAAAGGCCGGCCCTTCCTATCCGACGCTGCACTCTTTTCCGCGATCGCATTTCATATTTCTCAGATTGTCTGCTGGCAGATCGAACGTCTGAAACTCTTTGGCCTTCCCGTTTTGCTGTTTGTCGATGAGCCGGCTCTATGCCTGCAAGCGGCGGCAGGCAAAGGAATCTCCGAGGAGCGGCGGCTCAGCGCGCTGGCGGCGATACTCGAAGATGCGCGAGCGCGCGGCGCATTCGCCGGACTGCATTGCTGCGCCGAACGCCCTTTCGAGCGAATGTGCCTTGCAAAGCCCGATATCCTTTCGTTCGACGCCCATGAGGGACTGGAGTTGTTCTTTGCGGATCGACTCGCGCTGGACTTTATACGCAAGGGCGGATGGGTAGCTTATGGAATGGTTCCCACAATGAAGCGGCTGGATGCGATTCCTGCGGCAGCGCTCTTTACCCGCTGGTTGAAGGCAGCAGCTTTGGCGGGCGATCCACAAGAGCTTGCGAATCGAGCGATGATAACGGCAACTTGTGGACTGGGATTGCTCGATCCCTCTTCAGTTGCGGCGTCGTTCAACGTGGCGCACGGCGCCGGCCGGCTCATTAAGATGTTGGCGGGCACCCGATAGGTTTGCACAAGCGCTCGAAATTCCCCGCTGTTGCGCTCGCAATCTCTTCCATAGAGACTCCGCGCACCTCCGCCAACCGGCGTGCTGTCTCCACCATGAAGGCCGGTTCGTTGCGCTTGCCGCGATGCGGGACGGGCGCAAGATAGGGGCAATCGGTCTCGACCAGAATGCGGTCTGCCGGCGCCATCCGCGCCGCTTGCGCATACCGATTCGGCCTTGGGAAATGTCAGCACGCCGCCGAAGCTGAGGTGGAAGCCGAGGTCGAGCGCCTCGCGCGCTTGCGCTTCATCGCCCGTAAAGCAGTGCATGATGCCCTCGCCCTGCCAGCGGATCGCGGAACACCTCGAGCGTATCCGCCCAGGCTTCGCGCGTGTGGATCACGATCGGCTTCCTCGCCTCGCGCGCCAGATCCAATTGTCGCTCGAAGACCTCGCGCTGCACGTCGCGCGGCGAGAAATCGTAATGGTAGTCGAGCCCGATCTCGCCGATGGCCAGGACCTTGGGATGCCGCGCCAGCTCGCGCAGACGGCGCGAAAGTTTCCGTCAGTGGCCTTCGACGCATCGTGCGGGTGAACGCCGATGGTCGCGTAGATGAACGGGATAGCGATCGGCCAGGCGAATGGCGGCTTCGAGATCCGGCGGGCCCTCGCCTGTGCCGATCGCCATCATGCGCTCGACGCCGGCGGCGCGCGCGCGTTCGATCACGGCTTCGCGATCCGAATCGAACTGGTCGTTATCCAGATGACAATGGGTATCGACTAACGGCATGGGTTATTTCAGACGCGCGCCGGGCTCGATTTCCTCGTGGAATCCTACGAGCACCGGCTTGCCACCTTCAATCGACGCGGCCACAATCATGCCGTTCGATTCGATTCCTTTCAGCTTACGAGGCTGCAGGTTGGCCACAATTACGACTTTGCGGTTCAGCAACTGCTCCGGGCGCGTAGGCCTCGGCGATACCGGCCACGATAGTGCGAGGTTGCGCCTCGCCGATATCCACCTTCATATGCATCAGCTTGTCCGAACCCTTCACGCGCTCCGCGGAAACCACCAAGCCTACGCGCAAATCCACCTTCAGAAAATCGTCGATGGGGATCTTCGGCGAATCGGCTTCCGAGGCTTCGACCGTCTCCGGCTTCTTGCCCAGCATCACTGCCTGCTCCGCCGAGATCTTCTCCTCGAGCTCGCGCATGCGCGTCACGGCATCTTTCAGCTCGATACGCGGGAACACAGGCGAAACTTCGCCGATCTTGTGGCCCGTCCTTCAAGCCCGCCCCAATGGAGCGATTCGAACTTTATCGATTCGAGCGGCTCGGCGATTCCCAACTGCGCCCAAATCTTCGCCGTCGATTGAGGCAGCACTGGCGAAAGCAGCGCGGTCACGACGCGCAACGCCTCCGCGGCGGTGTAGAGCGTCGCATCGAGACCGTTCGGCTCCGGATTCTTCGCCTGCTTCCACGGGGCCTGCTCCACGATGAACTTGTCAACGGCGCCGATCAAACTCCATGCGGCTTCGAGGCCTTTCGAGAATTCGAAGCGGTCGAAAGCATCCTGCACAGCGATGATAGTCTGCTCGCCGAGCACCTTCATCGCTGGCGCTTCGGCCTCGCGGATGACGCCGTCGCGGTATTGCCTGCACCATGGTCAGCGTGCGGCTGGCGAGATTGCCAAGGCCGTTGGCGAGATCGGAATTGTAGCGCCCTACGAGCGCGTCATAGCTGAAACTGCCGTCCTGCCCAAAGACGACTTCGCGCAGCAGGAAGTAGCGCAGGGCGTCCACGCCCATCACATCGCGGATGGGTATCGCGCGAACGATGTTGCCGCGCGATTTGCTCATTTTGTCGTTCTCGAAGAGCAGCCAGCCATGCGCGAATATTTGCTTGGGAAGCGGCAGTCCGGCCGCCATCAGAAACGCAGGCCAGAAGACGGCGTGGAAGCGCACGATCTCTTTGCCGATCAGGTGCAGGTCAGCCGGCCAGAGGTCTTTTCCATCGACCGCGCTCATGTAGGTGGTCGAGGGCGTCGAACCACACGTAAAAGACGTGCGGCGCCTCGCCCGCCACGGGAATGCCCCATTTGATGTTGGTGCGGGTGATGGAGAGATCGTTCAGACCGGCGCGGATGAAGGACATCGCCTCGTTACGGCGCGATTCGGGCTGGATGAATTCGGGGTGGTCGCTGTATAGCTCGAGCAGCTTTTCGCGGAAGGCCGAGAGCTTGAAGAAGAAATTCTCTTCGGTAATGGTTTCGGTGGGCCGGCCGCAATCGGGACAGGGGTCGCCGGGCTTGGCATCGTTGACATAAAGATTGTCGAAGATGCAGTACTGCCCGGTGTATGAGCCCTTGTAGATATAGCCATTCTCGCGGCAACGCTCGAACAGGTCCTGCACTATCTTGTGCATGGCCGCGGATCAGTGGTGCGCTGGAAGTAATCGATCTCGAGGCCCAGCAACTCCCATTGCCGCTGGAATTCGGCGGCGATCACGTCGCAAAACGCCTTGGGGGTTTTGCCCGCGCGTTCGGCCGCGCGCTCCACATTTACGCCATGCTCGTCGGAGCCCGTGGTGAGAAACGGCGTCGTAACCCTGCATGCGCTTGAAGCGCTTGATCAGGTCGGCCACGATCGTGGTGTACGCATGCCCGATATGTGGAGCGGCGTTCACATAGTAAATGGGAGTCGTGAGATAGTATTTCATCTGGATAGGTTGAGATAGGCGAAGTTAGCTTCGGCGATAACCTGTTTGAGCGGCGCGCCGGATTCCAGGGCGAGCTTGCGGCAGTCTTCGTATTCGGGCGCATAGGCGCCGTCGCCCGAAACCTTCACGCGGATCTTTCCGTAGGGCGTGGCGACTTCGGTCCAAGCTGCGAGACTGCACGCGGCGTTCGGCGGCGTAAATTCGCAACCCGAGCGTGGACGTTTCCTGGAAGATCAACTGGGCAAGCGCCTCGCGATCTTCGGGGCGGGCGATTGCGCGCAGCAGCGTACCCGGGCGTCCCTTCTTCATTACGATCGGTTGCAGCGTCACGTCGAGCGCGCCGGCTTCCATGAGGCGTTCGGAAGCGTAGGCCAGCACTTGGGGATTCGAATCGTCGATGTTGGCTTCGATCACGGCAACCGTTGGAGCTTCACTCGCGCCCGTCGCTTCGCCCAGGATGACGCGCAGTACGTTAGCCTGACCGGGAAAGTCGCGGTCGCCCGCGCCGTATCCGGTACGCGAGATCTTGAGCGGCGGCAGCGCGCCAAACGAATTTCGCCAGCGTGGCGGCGATGGCGGCCCCGGTGGGGGTTGTCAGTTCCATCGCCGGGCCGCGCGCATAGACTGGTGCGTTCTCGAGCAAGCGCGCGGTGGCCGGCGCTGGAACCGGGAGCACGCCGTGTTCGGTATCGACCGTCCCGCTGCCGACGTTGACAGCCGAGCAGAAGATCTCGTCGACGCCGAGCGAATCGAATGCTACCGCCGCGCCGACGAATATCCGCTATGGAATCGGCAGCGCCGACTTCGTGGAAGTGAACCTTCTCGATCGGCACTTGATGCGTCTTCGCTTCCGCCTCGCCTAGCCGCTGGAAAATCGCGATGGCGTCGCGCCTCGCCCTCGCGGAAATCTCGGCGGCCTCGATCATCTTGACGATATGCGAGAGATGGCGATGCTTCTTCGTCTCCTCCACCGTGACGCGAAATTTGGTGGCGCCGATGCCCTGCCGTTTCACAGATTCGAACGAGACTGTAGCTCCGGCGTTCAGCGAATGGATCGCAGTGGCGATGGCGTCGCGATCCGCGCCCGCATCCGCCAGCGCGCCGACGGTCATATCGCCGCTGATGCCGGAGAAGGCGTCGAGATAGCAGGTGAGTGCCACGTTTCAATTGTAGCGGGATGACCTTGAATCGGCTCGGAGCCACGTTTACGCCGATTTGTTGCGCCGCGGCCGTTGTTTGGCTGAGATCAATTTCACGATGGTGCGCCCGCGCCCGGTCTCAGGCAGCGGGTTCTTTCCGTACGCGATGGCCTCACGGAGCAGCCCTTCTACTTCCGGACGTTTGAGCGTGGCCGCGCTCTCCATTCGGATGAAGCGAACCTGGTTGCCGCTGCCGTGCAGGATCTTCGCCGGATCGCGCAGCCTCGCGCCGTAATAGAAGAAGAGCGTAACCCCATGCGAGTTTGAGGCCAGCGAAATAATGCAATCCCCGGCGCGCTCCGTGGAACTGTAACCGATCACGAAGAAATTATAGTTGTCGTACACCAACTCGGTGGCGGTTGGCAATCGCTTGCGTACGGCGGCGCGGCAGGCACGGATCTGTTTCGCCACGCGCGGATCGAACTTGGCAATAAACTGCGCGACTTGGATTGCGGCGGTGCTGTCCGGCGCCGTGGAAGGCTCAGCCATAGCGATTAATATACACGCTATTTGTTAGCGTGAAGTTATGAAGACCGTTTCTCTTGTTCTTCTCCTCGCGGGGCTCGCCGGAGCGCAATCGCCGCGTCCGGCTTCCGTGCAGGCATCTGCGACAGCGTCGGTATCCGTCGCGCCGGATCAGGCTCGTATCCAGATCGGCGTGGTTTCGCAAGCTGCAACCGCGTCCGCCGCGGCGGCCCAGAACGCCACGCTACTGCAATCGGTACTTGATAAATTGAAAGCCGCCGCCGGGCCGAAAGCGGAGGTGAAAACCGTGAGCTACTCGCTCAATCCGAATTACGACTTCTCGAAGGGCGCGCACACCTTAAAAGGCTACATCGCGAACAATCTGGTGCGAGTGACTACCGACGATCTTGCGAGCGTCGGGAAAATTATCGACGCCGCTACGCAATCCGGGGCGAACGAAGTGTCGTCGCTCGAATTCACGCTCAAGGATCAGTCGCAAGCCCGCGCCGAAGCGCTGCGGAAAGCCGCTTTGCAGGCGCGTGCGGAGGCCGGCGCCATGGCCAGCGCGCTGAGTCTGAAGCTAGGTAGCGTGCTTTACCTCGATGAGGGCGGCGTGGAGCCAGTCCGGCCGAGGGCCTTCGCGGCGGCGCAGACTATGGCAACGCCGATTGAGCAGCCCCAAGCCATCGAAGTGCAAGCTACCGTCACGCTTACTATTGCGTTGCAGCAGTAAGTGAAGTCGCCTTCGATGCGGAAGAGTGGGACGGGGGGCCCGAAAGAGGAAGACAACTGGAATCGCGAATCACTGATTTGCCTTTTAAGGTTGACGATTCGTCCTTCGTGATCCTCCGATCGCTTCCGCTGCTCCAGTGCCGCCAATGCGGTGAAACTGAATTGGAGCAGGCGGCGATGGCGTGGGTTGATCAACTCCTGGCTGCCGTCGACGTCTCTGCCGAATTGGAAGTAATCCGGTACGCCGCCTGACTCGAATATGGGTCACAATCTCTGCCTGCGGCGTTATAGGGTAATCTCCGGCGCGGCCGGAAGCCACAGACTCTGGCCGCGGGGAGTGTCACGCGAAAATGTTTCGAAAAACAAACGGCTGCTCAATCAAAATCGGAGAGGTTTTTGGCCGGCGACGGAGGCAGCCGAAACGTTCCGAGTCGGCGCAAGGCTACTACTTCTGAAAGCCTATTTCCGGTAGATCACCTGATAGCTCGGAAACGCAGCGCCGATTCCGCCGCAGAGGGCCATCGGAAGGGTCCAGATCAGAGGACGTGCGCTGGGCGGGTTCGACTCGTTGCGCAGATACGCCCCGAGGGTCTGGTCTGTGACCAAGCCGATAGCAGCGCCCACGCCCACTCCGATTAGAACATTGCGCATTCGGCGGGATTGCCTGCGGGAAACGACTCGCACGACTTCCTTCCGGAGGAATCTCTGTTCACCGGTACGCGTGTGGATGGTCAGGCTTTCGGTGGAAGTCGAGACGAATTCTCCCTTTTCAGCGCGGTCGCTGGTGGCGACCTCAATCGGGGTGCCAGGATCAAGCTTGCCAAGGCTCTCCCACGTGTTGGAGACGGGAGCTGCAAGCACAATCCCCACGCTTGCGAGCGCGATCAGCAGCGATTTCATCAGACTCGTTAAGCTTAACTCAAACCCTGCGGCCGATACCGAAGTACGCAGCCTTGCCGAAAGCAGACCGTGTAACCGCCCAGCGTTTACCGGCAGCCAACGGGTGTATCGTCGCCAATCCCGGAGTTTGTGCCCGAGCGCGTCCGTCGGATACCTGCCGCGGCCGGCTGGTGGTGAGAGCCAGAGGGTTATGACGGCATCGTGGTTGACAGTCAAGGCCCACCGGACCAAAAGCGATATTATTTTCATTGTGCCCAGCGCGGATCGTCGACCAGTTTCCAGAAACCGCGTTTCCGTCCACAACCCCGTCTTTCTTCCGCCGACGGAACAGCCTACTGCATCCGGGGAACGGTCATCACTCGTATGGGTGAATTGGAATCGGCCGCGGTGGAAAGCTGTTTCGCTTGAGCGCAAAACGCTTTAGCACGCAAGTAACGAGAGTACGAACGGCACGAGAACATGCCTGGCGGCGAGAGTCGGAGGATTATGATGGCATCGAGCTTGACGGTCAAGGAGGCCGCCGCCAATGCCGAAGCCTGAAAAAACGAGCGACCGCCTGAGCGAGACGGATTGCTCCCCCTGGTCGTAGGGGTGATCTGCGGTGATCTGAGGGTTTAGCCGCATTTCTCACACAGTTTCGTCGCGAGGCGCGCGGGAAGCATTGCGCCCGTTCCGGGGCTGCGGATACGAGGCGCGCGGGGGGCCGAAGCGGATCGAGCACGGCGACCAAGTTGGCGGCAGTGCTATTGGATTGTGACCACCGGGCCAGACGCGGTTTGCACGCCATTTACAGTGGCTTGCAGGGCTTGGTCGCCGCTTGGCGCGTTCGGAACAATCACGTTGAATTGGAACAGTCCGGCCGCGGTAAGCCCCTCGAAGATGACCCTTGCCGTGACGCCGCCGATCATGATCGTTACCGGGCCACCGGTAGGCGCGGCTCCGCTGAAGGTCACGCCCGCCGGTACGTGTGGCGTCGTTGGTCCGAAGCCGACTCCGAAAAGGGACAGCATCTCGCCCGGCTTGACCGGACGCGTCGCGAAGGAAAAAGTGTTTGCTGGGCCCACGAGATCGTAATATCCCAAGTCATACGCGCCGGTTCCGTTTTGACTAACGATTTCCCCCGCCACGTGCTTTCCATCATCTAACAGGCTGAACGAGGGGCCGTATGGCGCGAGCGTCACCGTCGAGCTTGCTGTACCAAACGGGGTTGTGACTACCACGCTCACCATGCCGGTGGCCGTGTCGTCCGGCGCTTGTGCATTAATCTGCGTCGGACTGACAAACCACAAATAGGCAGGCTTCCCGTCGATCGTGACGCTCGTGCCTCCCAGCGAAATCGGAAAATCACCGTTCCATAGATACGTGCCGTTTGCCAGAAAGCTTCCATAAATCGAAATCCACGAGCCGGCCTGTATGACAGAAACCGAGCCGTCGTTGGGGACGATGCCGCCTGGCAAAATCGATGGTACGGGATTTGGCGTCAAGACACGGATGCGGTTGTTCCCCGTGTCCAGTAAGTGAAGGGCAAGGGCATTCCCATTGCTGACGAGCGCGGCGCTGCCCGAATCCGCCACGTACACGTTGCCCGCGCCATCCACGGCCACGCTTTGCGGCACATTCAACGCGGCCGCGCTCGCCGGACCATTATCGCCGCCGAAGCCGGCTGGTCCTGCTCCTGCAATGGTTGTGATCACGCCGTTCGAAACCTTGCGCACGCGGGCGTAGGCGCCAGCGCCGGCAACCGGCGCCGAGCTACCGGCATCCGCGATATACAGGTTGCCCGCCGAATCGACCGCGATGCTCTTTGGGAACGACAGCACGGCCCGCGTCGCAGGGCCGTTGTCGCCCAGATTGCCCGGCAAAACACGCCCGCCTCCCGCGACCGTGGTGATGACGCCGTTCGACACCTTGCGAATGCGGCCCGCGCCGTCAGGATAACCGGTATCGGCGATATACAAGTTGTTTTGCGAATCGATCGCCACTCCCACGGGGCCGTTCAGACTCGCGTCGATGGCTGGACCCCCATCGCCCGAAAAATAGAAGCCCCCGTTGCCCGTTACCGTCGTGATCACCCCGTTCGAAACTTCGCGAATGCGCCAATTGAACGTATCGGCAATATAGAGGTTGCCGTCCGCATCTATTGCCAAGCCGCCCTGTGGAACGCTCAACTGAGCTGCGGTTGCCGGTCCGCCATCCCCGCTGAACCCCAACGTGCCGTTCCCCGCGACTGTCGTAATCACGCCCTGCGTCACTTTGCGGATGCGATGGTTCAGCGAATCCGTGATGTAGACGTTCCCAAAGCCATCCACCGCCACGCCCTCCGGCTGATTCAACTGCGCACTCGTAGCCGCCCCGCCATCGCCGCTGAATCCCGCGGTCCCGTTTCCCGCCACGATACCCCTTGCGCCGTGTGAGACCTCGAACACGCGATTACTGCCTGTGTCGGCAATATAGACGTTGCCGGCTGCATCGGTCGCGATGCCTTGCGGCAAATTCAACTGGGCGCTTGTCGTGGGCCTGCCGTTGCTCTCAGGACCGGCCGTCCCATACCCTCCTGCGATGGTGGTAATTACGCCTAACGTAACTTTGCGAATGCGGTTGTTCATGGAGTCGGCGATGTAGAGATTGTCCGCAGCGTCGACCGCCACCCATTCGGCCCAGTTCAGTTCCGCGAGCGTGGCCGGACCGTTATCGCCGCTGTAGCCTGAAGCGCCGTTCCCCGCGACCACTGTCATGGTCCCGTTGGAGATTTGCCAAATCTCGTGATTCCCCACATCGGCTACATAGACTCTTCCGTTCGCATCCACCGCGATCCCTACCGGTTCGAACTTCGGCGGCGCAGGGTTCTGCGACACCCAGACCAAGAGGCCGTCGTTCATCTGGTACACGTTGACGCTGGTGGAAACGTAGAGTGTGCCATTCGGACTCACTGCCACACCCACGCACCCGATCGACGGCGGCAGGGTCGCAACCGTGGCGACTCTTCCTTGCGAGATCTCGAGCACGCGGTTGTTGCCGGAATCGGCCACGTAGACGTTACCGGAGACATCCACCGCAATCCCGAGCGGCATATTCATGACGGCCGTCGTGCCATCGCCCGCGATGGTAGCGATCACGCCGTGCGAGACCCTACGGATGCGATTGTTCAACGTATCGGCGATATAAAGGTTCCCGGCCAAATCCACCGCGATGCCCGCCGGCTGATTCAACTGGGCGTTCGTTGCGAGGCCATTGTCGCCGCTAAATCCGGGCGTGCCGTTCCCCGCGACCACGGTGAGCTGCCCCGTGACCGCGTCTACCCGCATGATGTCGCTATAGAAATCCGCGAAGAACACGTCGCCTATGGCATCGACTGCCACGGCTTGCGGCTCCGAAGCGCTTGTAGAGGTTGCGGGAACGGCTGTGGGTGGTGCGCCTCCGGCGAACGTCGAGATTCCGTACGTTTGGGCGTGGGCTGTGACGCAGGCGATGATAGCTAGGGCAACAAGCGACGGATCCGTCTTCACGATGAGAATGCGAGCAAACTTACGGCCAAATAAGCCCGCGCAGCAACCGTTGAAAAACTCGCGGAGTCGCATTGTAGGGGATTCAATTTAGCAGCCGCAAAAATCCACTTGTACGATGACGCCGTTTCAGCGGCATTATTGGAGGGAGAAGGAGTCCTCTCGCGCCACCAGGCTTTCGGAACTGCCGCGCTGCTTCCGATGTAGCGTGATAAACGCCCTGATCGAAACTGCAGGTCGCCCGGGCGGCTTGTCGCCTTCCCGTTAACTTGACACGTTATTCGCGGCTTGCTCCGATTTGGAAGACGAGCGGGGAAGGTTCATCCCCTTGGCGGCGAGGTACCCAACCGGCGACGCGCTTCCTCCGGATCAAACCTGCGGCTCTCCTGGTCAGGGAAACGAGAGTCTGGCCGGCAAGAAGCCAAGATATCCAAAGCACTGGATAACGGTACCTCGGAGCCGCCTGTACAACGTAGTAGATCAAGGGAAACAAGGTAAGCCAAACAGTAAGCACAATGAAAGAAGAGCGGGCCTTCTTCCAGACAACGTAAAGCCCAAAGACGGAAGCAATGGTTATGATCGGGTCGATCACATAGCGTGGATGTTGGCGCCAAAGCAATACTGGATCTCCGATTATCGGCAACCAGAAAAACATGAACCTTCTGGCAATCAGTACAGTGGATCGGCCGGGGTGAGCGGCGACCCAGGAAAGTGCTGCGGCGAGGCGGTCTTCGTTATATCGTTTCTCGCCCTGCCGCCGGAGATCGATGGCTTCTGCCAGGCTGCTATTCGGGTGGTATCTCTGAATGCAAGACCGGTCGAGGCTCTCCTGGAAAGTTACCGGTGCGCAGCCGTTAAAGGAGACGTAGAGTTCGATCCCGAGATTATCCCTCATTGTAGGGACGCCGATTTCAACCCAATTCCTCAAACACCAGGGCAGACACAACACGCAAGGTACAATTACGAGCGCGGCGGTGTCCCTTTTCCACCCCCGTCTCAGAATTTCCGGGAGCACTGACGCGAACCATGGTAGTGAAGATACAGGCTGAAAATAAAAAAGTGCGCCCGCAAAACACGCGGCCGCGATGGCATCTTGCGTACGAGGTATCCGGCGCCACCGGCTGAACATGCCAACGGCTAGCAGGCAGAAAAGCCCAGCGATATGCGCTTCCCATTGAGGTTCAGCGCCTGGCTTGGCTAGGACAGCAAGAACCGCCGCCCCCCCCCGGCCCAGTACGAAAGCCCCAGAGCTTCTGCGGCCCAGGGCAAAAACGAAATCTCAATACCCAACGCAATCACCGGTATCATGCGGATCGCGAGCGCACCCGCCGCACTATCGCCGAATGCACGCAGGACCAAATATAGGAGACCCGGAAATCCTGGCGCGATGTGGGCCGTTTCTCCGGTCGGAAGCACGCCGAAGGGATTCGCGAATGCGCCGTCCTCACGAAGGTTCCGTGCGATTCGCACAGGCTCAGTGCCGAAATCAACCCGCTGGTCCGGTTTGTAACCCCGCCATGGGCGATAGTTCAAGAGGCAGACTAGAAACGCCAAAGCTGAAATAAGCACTCGCACATTCCGGCTGTCCATACCCGATAGTCGCCTTAGTCTGCGGAAACGTATATGCGTGGCCCGGCTTGCGCTTCATCGCCCGCGAGAATCCATATCAATCTACCGCCAAGCTTCTTGCGTCATAATGGCATTTCGGACTGTGGCTGTCTGCGTCGAATCGCACCTTCAGCTCCAGTTGACTCTACCGGACTGCCTCAGGCAAGTTGAATGGTGACAGTAGGGTTCACGTCCTGACGAGCTACACGAGGCAATAGAACTGTGTCTGGAAGTCGAAGGCGTCGCCGAGTATGACTCGCCGGATACTGCCGGGCGGCAGCGCCATGAGCATTTTTCTGCGCGGGTCGGGAGCCGACGTTGGCACGCGCATCGCGTTGGATGCGGCGGACGATGTGTGGGTCGCATGCACGACGCGAATCGGCGGATTTTCCGCAAACTTGCGGCTTCCTGGGCGGCGGCGAATTGTGGTGGAGTTCGAACGCGGCAGGGTCGGTGCGGCGGACGATGTGTGGGTCGCAGGCACGACGCGATCGGCGGATTTTCCGCAAACTTCCGGCTTCCTGGGCGGCGGCGAATTTGTGGTGGAGTTCAACCCGGCAGGGTCGGCGCTGGGATATGCATCGCGCATTCCCCACCGGAGGCGTATGGCGGTTTGGCTGTTGACTGCCGCTGCTCATGCTGCATCTCGATTCAACCGGGCAACTGCTGCAATCCACCTTCGTTCCGACTTTGCCCACACTGCTCCTTCACGGAATCGTCCAACCCGATACGGCGACTATCTTGTTCGACGATACATTCACTGGCGACATCGCCACCGCGACTCTCGGTCCCGTCACGGAAATTCAACTGGGATGCCTCGCTAACGCCGCGTCGTTCCGGATGGCCCTTTATCACCGGAAGAGATCGTCAGCTTGACGGGATCCAATATAGGGCCGGGTGAGCCTGTCACCGGACAGCCGGGAGCGGATAACCGCTTCCCCTTCGAGCTTGGCGCGACCCAGGTTACCTTTGATGGCGTTGCCGTGCCCCTCCTCTACGTGAGCAGCACTCAAATCAATGCGGTGACGCCCCTCGCATTGACATCCGCCACCACGCATGTCTGCGTTGTGGTGAACGCCGCCACTACCAACTGCATGGAGTGCCCGTCGTCGCGGCGGACCCTGGCATTTTCATGAGCGGAACCCATGCAGCGGCGCTAAACCAGGATGGGACGATCAACTCGGAAACCAATCCCGCTGTCCAGGCTCGATCGTGTCGATCTTTGCCACCGGCCTCGTCGCGATGACGCCGCCCCCGCCAGATGGCAGCCTGGTCAGCTTGCCGCTCCGGCCTCTCCAACGCCGCCGATACAGGCTTCCAATCCGGTCGTCGAGATGTTCGTGAAGAACGTCGTCGATTCGACCGATTGCGATGTACTGGGCGGATCCAGCGCCCTATGAAGTCGAAGGTCTGCGCCAGATCAACATACAGGCCTGCGGCAGTGTGTGTGTCGCCGCGAGTTCGGACACTTTTATAGCCCGGACCGCCAGTTGCCCACCAATCTGGATCGCCGGGCAGTGATTGCGCAGGAAAAGCACCCCTTCGCAGGGAGCACACTGAACGCCACAAGGTAGCATCTCGCCTACACGAATCTGTCGCCCGGCTTAATCCTGCAATCGGCATAAACTAGCCCACAAAATTAAGTGGACAGCATTGCTTGCGCCGTTGGAATCGGGACGCTAGGGATCTAGGAGGACGCGCTTCCACTCTACCTTGGGCGGTTGAAAATTGATGAGCAAAGCCACGCGAAGACCAGAGGCCTTCAGGTAGTTGATGCACTGGGCCAGATGCTCATCGGCAAAGCGCTCCACACATTTCAATTCCACAATGACCTTTTCCTCAACCACGAGATCGGCCAGATATTCGCCTACGTACTTGCCTTTGTAGCAAACCGGAAATGAAACCTGCGCTTTGGCGCCGACCCCACGCAACGCGAGTTCCCGGATCAGAGCCCGTTCATAGACTTTCTCTAAGAACCCAGCGCCCAGAACATTCGCAATCTCGAAGGCAGACCCAATTACAATTTCTGTCAGCTCCGATTCCGATCCGTGTGCATTCGTGTCCATCTGTGGCCCATTCAATGAGTGGCCCAAGGGCACAAAAACTCTCATAGATAGATGTAGAATCGGCCACGGATGAACACGGATTGTATTGTCCAGCCATTTCATGGACCCCGGCGCGAGATCTCTCCAAACCCAGTCACAGCACTTCGAAAATCGCTAACCCACATCCTATCAATCACCTACAACACCCGCCCATCCCTCTGCCTTTTTCCCGCCCGCTACGATGAAATAGGGGAAGAAATTTCACCCGGAACGGATTCTCACTATGATCGCTACCAACGAAACCCAAACCAACGAAACACTTGAGCCAAACGAGCCTGCACCCGCCCGCAAACCCATCAGCGAAGCAAAACTGCTGGCCAACCGCCGGAACGGCGCCCTAAGTCATGGACCTGTGACTCCCGAAGGCCGCCGCCGTTCCAGCTTGAATGCTTATAGGAACGGGTTGAACGGGCAAATCGTCTGCTCGAGTTCCGAAGAGCTCGTGGCTTTTAAGTCCTTCTGTTCGGAGATCCAAACAGAACTCGCCCCTTTGGGCGCCATTGAAAGGTTTTATGCAAAATCCATTTCGGAGAACATGTACAGGCTCGAGCGGGCTCGCTCGCTGGAAATGGGGATGTTTTCAAACGGGCACCGCGATCATGTTGACGAGATGCAATCCGGACATCCCGAAGCCGATACCGCGCTGGCCGCCTCGCGCACCTTCCTGGAGCAAGCCCATGAGTTTCACTTGCTCACAGGTTACGAAGTGAAGATTCTGCGGGCTCTGGAAAAGCATCAGGCCCACTTGAAGGCCCTCCAGGACGCACGCAAAGCCGCTCACGAAATAGCCGTCGAACAAGCCACGCAATTCGTCGAACTCGCTGAAGCCATGGAAGAAACCTACGAGCCGGGTGAAGACTTCACGCCCGCCTCCGCGCACGGTGGGTTCGTTTTTTCAAACACCGAAATCGCCCGCCGCCGCGACCGCGACCGCCGCTACAAGAAGGCCTGCAACTACCATTTCCGCGATCGTTCGAAGGATCCGAAGCCAAATTTCGGTCCCAACATCGATCGCCAAGCTGCCTAACCCGCATGATGGAATCCTAAAAACATCTAATTCGCGAAACGACAATGCACCCCGAGCCCAAAGTGTTTTTAACTCCGCGCTTATCTCTGCGTCTCGGCGTCTCTGCGTCAAAATGACCTATGCTAGAGCGACAGCGCCCTTCTCCCCCGCGAATCGTCTTATGATTCAAGGAGACCTATGACCTCTCTTCGGCAGCGCCTCCGCGGAGTCCTCGGATTTCCCGTCACTCCCTTTCGCAAAGACCTCTCGCTCGACCTCGACGCGCTCGCTCAGAACGTCGACGAAATGGCCGCGCATCCCTTTTGCGCGCTGGTCGCCGCGGGCGGAACGGGCGAACTCTACTCGCTGACGCCCGAGGAAGTGGAATCCGTTGTGCGCGTCACCGTGGATGCCGCGAAGGGCCGTATGCCGGTAGTCGCGGGCGCGGGCTACAGCGCCGCCATCGGCGCCGGGATGGCGCGCCGCGCGGAGAAAGCGGGCGCCGAATGCATCCTCGCGCTGCCGCCCTATTACATCAACGCCCCGCTGGAAGGGCTAATCGCCTACTATGGCGCCATCGGTTCCGCCACCGCGCTGCCGCTCATGGTCTACAGTCGCGATTGGGCCGTCTTCACCCCCGAAACTACCGCGCGCCTCGCTGACCGCGTCCCCAGCCTTCAATTCTGGAAGGATGGTCAAGGCGACGCGCGCAAGTATCAGCGCATCATGTATGCTCTCGGCGATCGCCTCGCCTGGTTAGGCGGATTGGGCGACGATTGCGTACCTGCCTACTTCGCCATCGGCGTGCAGGCGTACACCTCGAGCATTTCGAATATCGCCCCGCGGCTTTCGCTCGAGCTCGCCGAAGCCGGCATGGCGCACGATTTCCCGCGCCTCGATGCGCTCATGCGCAAATACGTCCAGCCCCTTTACGCCTTCCGCGAGCGCGTCAAAGGCTACGAAGTCACGGCCATGAAAGCGGCCATGGAAATCATCGGCATGCCCGCCGGACCCGTTCGTCCGCCGCTCACGCCCTGCACCGAGCGCGATCTCGCCGATCTGCGCGCGCTCATGGAAGTTTATGCCGATAAACTCGACGCCGTCCGGCAATTTTCTCTTGCCGCGCGCTAGCAGTATATAGGAAACCATTTCGGGCCGCCGATAAACGCAGATTAACGCCGATAACTCCTTTTTCCCATCGGCGTTACTCTGCGTTTATCGGCGGCTAATCCTTTTTCCGTAACCTACGAGGGCGTAACGAAACCGTCACGTTCTCAACCCTGAAATCAAGCGAAGATAAAAGTAGACCGAGATCACTGGAGCGCGCGTGCCCGAAGCCATCATCGAAGCCAGGCAGGTCGAGAAGGTCTACGGTAAACCCGGCGAATCGCGCATTCAGGTCATCGCGCCTACCGATCTCTCCGTTTACCCCGGCGAAATTCTCGCGCTGCTCGGCCCCTCCGGATCCGGAAAATCGACGCTGCTGCGCATCCTCACCGGGCTTTCGAAACCATCCGCCGGGCAGGTGCTCTGGCACGGCAAGCCGGTCGATGGACCGTGCCCCAACGTCTCCATCGTCTTTCAAAGCTTCGCGCTGTTTCCCTGGCTCACCGTCCTCGATAATGTTCAGGCGCCGCTGAAAGCGCTTGGAACCCAGCCGCACGAGCGCATGAAACGCAGTCTGCGCACGCTCGATTCCGTGGGGCTCGACGGCTTCGAGACCGCCTTCCCGAAGGAGCTCTCCGGCGGCATGAGACAACGCGTCGGCTTCGCGCGCGCTCTGGTGGTTGAGCCCGAAGTGCTCTTCATGGATGAACCTTTCTCCGCGCTCGACGTGCTCACAGCCGAGAACCTGCGCTCCGAGCTGCTCGAGTTGTGGGAGGGCAAAAAGATGCCCACGCGCGCCGTCTTCATCGTGACGCACAACATCGAAGAGGCCGTCTCGCTGGCGGACCGCGTCATCGTGCTCGGCAAAAACCCGGGCCGCATCCGCACCGATTTCCGCGTGCCCATCCCGCGGCCGCGTGACCGCAAGGGTCCGCGCTTTTTGCAGATCGTCGATTATATCTATCGCGTGCTCACCCAGCCCGACGCCAATCCCGAATTTCAACCTCCCTCTGAGCCGTCGTCTGCGGCCGGCGGCGCCGGCAAACCCCAGGCCTACGCCATGCTGCCGCACGCCCGCCCCGGTGGCGTCACCGGCTTGCTCGAACTGCTGGTGGACCGCAACGGCCGCGACGACATCTACCGGCTGGCGGACGATCTGGCTTTCGAAATCGACGACCTGCTGCCCATCGTCGAAGCCGCTTCACTGCTCGGCTACATCACGGTCAAGGAGGGCGACGCGGAAGTCACGGAGGAAGGCCGCCGTTACGCCGACGCCGACATTTTACGCCGCAAGGAGCTGTTCAAAGTCGCTGCGATGCGCGTGCCGCTCTTACGTCAGATTGTGCGCGCGCTCGAATCGAAGAGCGATCATTCGCTGCCCGAAGAATTCTTCCGCGACATGCTCGAAGAACATTTCAGCGAGCAGGAAACGGACCGCCAACTCGAAACCGCGGTCCACTGGGGCCGCTATGCCGAGCTCTTCGACCGCGACGCGTCCAGCGGCCGCTTCTTTATCTCTGAAGAAGGCCACAACCACGAATGACAATCCCCGGTCTTTCGCGATCGCTCATCGCTGAGCGAACGTGGTCTGCGCTTGTCGATCTGATGGTCTTCGGGCTCGTGCTCGCCGCTATTTTCGGCATGCTCACCATCGGCCGCTATTGGCTCGGCGCCGTCACGCCCGCTGCCGAGATTTCGCATTCGCCGCGCGCGCTCCCGCTCTATGCGTTCTATTCGCTGGTGCGCATGATGACGGCTTACGTCCTCAGCTTGGCTTTCGCCATTGGATACGGGTATGTAGCCGCATACACGCCGCGCCTCGAAACGGTGATGATCGCGGCGCTCGATATCCTGCAATCCATTCCCGTGCTCAGTTTCCTGCCCGGAGTAATGCTGGCGATGGTTGCGCTTTTTCCCTCGCGCCAGTTGGGGCTCGAGTTGGGCTCGATCGTCTTGATCTTTACCGGGCAGGTGTGGAACATGGCGTTCAGCTTCTACTCCTCGCTGAAATCCATTCCCCGCGAGCTGCGCGAAGCCGCCAGCATTTACGGGTTCGGTGGTTGGCAGCGTTTTCTCGAGCTCGAACTGCCCTACGGAACCATCGGCTTGGTGTGGAACTCCATCGTCTCCGTAGCCAGCGGTTGGTTCTTCCTGATGGCGTGCGAGATGTTCGAGCTCGGCAACCGCGATTTCCGTCTCCCCGGCCTCGGCTCGTTTCTGCAGAACGCGGCGTCGAACGACGACACGGCCGGCGTACTCTGGGGGCTCGCGGCGATGATCGCGGTGATCGTAATGCTCGATCAACTGCTATGGCGGCCCTTGATCGCGTGGAGTGATCGCTTCAAATTCGAGCAGGTGGAGAGTTCCGGCACGACCACTTCGCCCCTGCTCCATCTCTTGCGTGGCTCGCGTCTCTCACGCTGGATTGCTTCGCGCGCCATCCGGCCGGTTTGGAAGCGCGTGAGCGCTTATGCCGATAAGCCTCACCCGAAAACGAAGCGCGCCCAGCCGCCAGCGTGGCTCATTCCCATCGCCGGCGTGTTGGTAGTCGGTCTCGCCGGCTTCGCGCTCTTCCACGCCACGCTTGCGCTGAAGGATGTAACCCGCGCCGAACTGGGCTCTACGTTCCTCGCCGCGGGCGCCACCTTTCTTCGGGTGGCCGCGGCGCTGGTGATCGCTTCGCTGTGGACGATTCCTACGGGCGTGGCCATCGGCTTCAATCGCAAGCTTGCGCGCATCGCGCAGCCCTTGGCGCAGGTGGCCGCGTCGGTACCTGCGACCGCGCTCTTCCCCGTGGTGCTGTTGCTCCTGGTGCAGATGCGCGGTGGCTTGAGCGTGGGCGCGGTGATCCTGATGCTGCTTGGCACGCAGTGGTACATTCTCTTCAATGTCATCGCGGGCGCGATGGCGATTCCCACCGAGCTACGCGAGGCGTCCGCGGTCTTCCATTTCGGCCGCATTCAGCGGTGGCGGACCGTGATTCTTCCCGGCATCTTCCCCTACCTCGTGACAGGCTTGGTAACCGCGTCGGGCGGCGCGTGGAACGCCAGCATCGTCGCGGAGTACGTGCATTTCAAGAAGCAGACGTTATCTACGACAGGCTTGGGCGCGCAGATCACACACGCGAGCGAAACCGGAAACTTCGGTCTGCTATTGCTATCGACCATCGTGATGGCCGCCTTGGTAGTCTGCATCAACCGCGCCGTCTGGCGCCCGATGTACCATCTCGCCGAAACTCGCTATCGGCTGGAAGGATGATACGCCGCAGACGCAAGCCACGAGCCCCAAAACCGGCCTGTTCGCATTACGGGACGTTGAACGCGCTGGTATAATACAGGCGTAATACAGGAGCAAGGATGGCGACCCGCACGGTGAGACTCGACGACGAAGCGGAAGCGACGCTGAAACAAATTCGCGACGCGACCGGCCTTCCCATCTCCGAAGCCCTCAAACGTGGATTGCGGGCCCTCCAGGAGCAGGTTGCGCAGTCCAAGCGTCGCACGACGTGGGAAGGGTATTGCGAACTCGATCTCGGCCCTGGAGGATATTCTCTCGGGCCAGCTACAGAATCGCGGCGGCTGGTCTTAGAGGCCATCCGGAAGAAGCACGGCCGATGATTTTGGCCGATACTGGACCTCTGGTTGCGCTGCTTGATCCCAGTGAACCCCAGCATGCTCGATGTGAGTCCGCGCTCCGTGGGATGAGCGCGCGCCTTGCTACGACTGACGCCGTGCTTACCGAGGCATTTTATCTCCTCGGTCCAGCGAGCCGGGATCCAATAGCCTCCGCCAACTCATCGCCAGAGGCGATATGGATGTCTGGCACTTCGATGGGACAACGCTCCTACGGGCCTTCGAACTGATGGAGATTTATTCAGATCATCCAATGGATCTCGCCGACGCATCGCTTGTGACGGCAGCGGAATCGCTGAATATCCGGACAGTTTTTACGCTGGACCGGCGGGATTTCGAGGCCTACCGCGTCCGTCGCGGCCATCGCTATTACCCCATCGAGATTCTGCCTCGCCTCCGCCGCTGACTACTTCCGCTACAATTCCATCGTGAGACCCGCCTTCGCATTCCTCCTTGTGGCGCAACTCGCCGCCGCGGCCGATGTCCGTCTTGGCGTTATCGGTACGGACACCTCGCACGTCCCTGCATTCACCCAAATGCTCAACAGCGAAGCAGGCGCTAAGGACCACGTTGCCGGCGCACGCGTGGTAGCTGCCTACAAAGGCGGCAGCAAAGACATCGAAAGCAGCATCTCGCGCGTCGATCAATATGCGGCAGAGATCCGCGCCAAGTGGGGCGTCGAGATTGTCCCGGACATCGCAACGCTGCTGTCGAAAGTGGATGCTGTACTTCTCAGCAGCGTCGATGGACGCGTGCATCTGGAGCAGGCACGGCCCGTGATCGCCGCGCACAAGCCGCTTTTCATCGACAAGCCGCTTGCCTCCACGCTGGAGGATGCACGCGAGATTACTCGGCTGGCGAAAGAGGCCGGCGTCCCGTGGTTCAGTTCGTCAAGCCTGCGCTTCGGCGAAATGGGCGCGACCATGAAGTTCGCCGACGCCACCGGGGTTACAACGTGGGGTCCCGGGCCGTTCGAGCCGCATCACGCGCTTGACCTCACCTGGTACGCAATTCATCCTGTCGAGTTGCTCTACACGCTCCTCGGACCGGGATGCGAGAGCGTGACCCGAACCTCGTCCGACACTTCGGACGTTATTGTCGGGAGGTGGAAGGACGGGCGCCTTGGAACCGTGCGCGCGATTCGTCCCTACAGCGATTACGGCGCCGTAGTATACCGCCCCAAAGAGATCGTCGAGGCGAAGCCGCAAAGCGCGGGCAGCTATCGGCCATTGGTGCTGGAGATTGTGAAGTTCTTCCAGACCGGCAAGCCTCCCGTTTCGAATGAGGAGACGCTTGAGATCTTCGCTTTCATGGATGCCGCCCAGCGCAGCAAAGAGCAAGGCGGCAAACCAGTGGCGTTGCGTTAGCCGGTCCGGAAGTGATCGGTACGTCTGCCCGCGATTCGTTACACTAAACCTTCATGTCCAAATTGTTGGAGGGCAAACTGGCCCTCGTATTGGGAATTGCGAATCGGTGGAGTCTCGCGTATTCCATCGCGCAGGCGTTCCATCGAGAGGGCGCCACGCTGGCGCTCACCTACCTGGGCGAAAAGCAGAAACAGACTATCGAGGAACTGGCGGCGGAATGGAGCGTCGCGGCGTTGCTGCCTTGCGACGTTGCCAAGGACGAAGAGATCGATAAGCTGGCGCAATCGCTCGGCGCGTTGGGGCGTCCCTTGCACGCGGTGGTGCATAGCCTGGCGTTCGCCAATACCGAGGATCTCCGCCGGCCGTTTTATGAGACCAGCCGCGACGGGTTTCTCCTGGCGCAAAACGTGAGCGCATACTCGCTGGTGGCCGTGGCGCGCGCCGCGGCGCCGCTTATGACCGAGGGCGGCTCGATCAGCACCCTAACGTACCTAGGCTCGACGCGTGTGATGACCAACTACAACGTGATGGGGGTGGCCAAGGCATCGCTCGAAGCGGCCACGCGGTATCTCGCAAGCGAGCTCGGCCAGCGCAAGATTCGCGTCAACGCGATTTCGGCGGGTCCGGTCAAGACCGCGTCGGCGCGCGCCGTGAAAGATCTTTCGACCATTCTCGAGCTCACCGTGCAGCGGTCTCCCTTGCGTCGCAATGTAGAGCCCGCCGAGGTCGCAGACGCCGCCGTATTTCTGGCGAGCGATTTGGGCCGCGGGGTGACTGGCAATATCATGTTTGTCGATTCGGGCATGCAGGTGATGGGGTTCTAATGAAGGTCGAAGTGGTTCTTACCGAAGCGGACATCACGCAGGAATTCGTCGAAGCGATGGAAGCGCGCGACCTTCCCGAGAAGTTCTTCTATTGGTTCCCTCGATCGGCGGAGGAATGGTCGGGCTTGGCCAAGGAGCCCGCGCTGTATGCCGGGCTCAGTGAAACGTGGAAGGAACTCTGTACCGAGGCGCCCGCCCTGGCGCGCCACTTCGGCGGACGCATCCCGGTGATCAGCTTCGGCGCGGGCGATGGCTCGCGCGACCGCGTGCTGATGAGGGCGCTGAAGGATGCCGGCTGCGAGTGCATTTACTATCCCGTCGACGCCAGCCAGACCATGATCGAGATGGCCTGCTCTGGCGCGGACGATGACGATTTCGAAGCCACCGGCATCAAGGGCGATATCTCGAGCCCCGTCCATTTGATTTACGCTGCCGACGCCGCGGAAGCGCCGCGCTTGTTTATCTTCTCCGGGAACACAATGGGCGCCTTCGATCCGCTGGCGGAGATCCGCTACGTGGCTCAGTGTTTGAAACCCGATGATCGGCTCATCATCGATGGCGAAATCTTCGATGAAGCCAAAAGCATGGCCCTGCGTGACAACCCAGCTGCTCGCAAGTTTCTGGGAGCGCTTCTGGCAAGCGTGGGAATCGAAGATGATGACGGTGAAATCAAGTTCAGCCACAAGCGCGACGACCGGCATGCGGGCTTGCATCTTTTCACGCGCAGCTTCCGCGCCGGCCGCGATCTTTCAGCCACCGTCGCCGGGCAGGAGATTTCGCTCGAACGCAATGAAAGCATCGGGCTCAACTTCAATTACACTTATACGCCCGAAGCGTTCCGTTGGCTGGTAAGCGAGCACGGCGGCTTAGAAATCCTCCGCGAATATCGCAGTCCGGATGGGCGCTTCTTAACCGTGATTTGCAGAAAATAGGCCTTGGCCTACTTTACGGATATGCACATTCTTCACGTTCACATCAAGATCAAGCCCGAGCGCATCGACGATTTCATCGCTGCAACTATCGAGAACGCCTCCGCCAGTCTCCGGGAGCCGGGATGCGTACGGTTCGACCTGATCCAGGACGCGGCAGACCCGGCTAATTTCGTATTGGTGGAGATCTATCGCGATCAGGCCAGCCACGCTGCGCATCGCGAGTCGCCGCACTATAACGTATGGGCCGAACGCGCCGCGGATATGTTCGCGGAGCCGCGCTCGCGCACCATCTACCGCAACGTGTACCCTGCCGACAACGCATTTTGAAAACGCGTTTTTGAAGAAATGCATTTTGACTTTGCCACCGCCGCGCGGATTGTTTTTGGCGAGGGCGAAGCGCGCCGCCTGGCCGCAATCGCCGGACTCGATGGTGGCCGCTCGCTCGTAGTGACAGGCTCGAATCCGGGCCGTATTCAGCCCCTCATCTCGCATCTTTCCTGCTCGCTCTTCTCCGTCGCGGGCGAGCCTACAATCGATTTGGTGCGCGCGGGCGTGGAGCAGGCCCGGCGCGAGCAATGCGGCTCAGTGATTGCGATCGGCGGCGGCAGCGCTATTGATGCCGGCAAGGCCATAGCCGCTCTTCTCACCAATCCGGGCGAGCCTCTCGATTACCTTGAGGTGATCGGCCAAGGACAGCCCCTCCTGCACCCCTCGGCGCCGTTCTTCGCGCTGCCAACCACCGCCGGATCGGGCGCGGAAGTGACGCGCAACGCCGTGTTGGCATCGCCTGCGCATCGCGTAAAAGCCAGTCTGCGCAGCCCGTTTCTGTTGCCGAAAGCCGCCATCGTCGATCCTGAATTGACGTGGAGCCTTCCGCCTTCAGTCACTGCGTCGACTGGCCTCGACGCAGTCACACAGTTGATCGAGCCTTATGTCTCGAGCCGCGCCGGCGCGCTGACCGATCTCTATTGCGTGGAGGGATTACGTCGCGTGGCTGGATGCCTGCAGCGGGCGTGGGAAAGCGGAGCCGATCGCGAAGCGCGCGCCGCCATGTCGTGGGCGAGTCTGCTGGGTGGCATGGCCCTGGCAAATGCGGGCCTTGGGGTAGTCCACGCCTTTGCGGCGCCGGTGGGTGGCCGATGGAACGCGCCGCACGGCGCCATCTGCGCGGCCGTTTTGCCGCACGCCATGGAGATCAATATCGAGGCGCTACGGCGCCGCGCGCCCGCCAGCATCGCGCTAAGGCGGTATGACGAAATCGCACGCATCGTCACGCGCCAACCGCATGCCATCGCGGACGATGCGGTTCTATGGGTTGCCGATCTCTGCGATCGCCTCGAAATTCCGCGTCTTTCGGCCTATGGCGTCACAGCTGGAGATCTCGACGACCTTTCGGCCAAGGCAGCGCAGACGAGCAGCATGAAAGGTAACCCGATCGCACTCTCGGATGAAGAGCTGCGCGAGATTGCGATTCGTGCGCTCTAACCAGGCCATCGGCAACTTCCTTGAATCGCCGGTGTCGCCGCCGCGTTGCTCGCTCTCTGCACAGTTTTCGCGCAGAACCTCAAGCCGTAGGCGCAACTCTGACCGTCTGATGAGGACGCGATCCACATCAATGTCAACCTGGTTCAAGTGGACGCCGTAGTCACCGATTCCAAACACGTCAAATTCTAGCCATCCGGATTCGGAATATCGGTCAATGTCAGCGATAAGCGCGCCAAATCGAGTGCGAAAGGGTCGATGTCCGTTCTGTGCAACCGACTTTACAAGGTATGGTCCACGTTGGCTGGGTATGGCCTTCTCGGTCGGAAGCATTCCGGTAAGTAACCTCATGGCGGAGACTGGAAATGCCGCTTGACCACACGCTGGTTCAAAAAACAGTTCTTTCGTTGACCGCAACCAAAACACAGTTATGGAAGGTTCTTAACCCGTTGGGTTAGGCGCGGAGAAATCGCTTCCGAAAAGCTTACGCCTCGCTTGGCGGCACTTCAGCGAAGGCGGCGAATCGGGAGTGAAGGAATCGATCCGGTGTGGGCGGGAGATAGGCTCCCGCCATCTACCGAACTGGCTGAACCTTGTTGGCGCCGCGGACGGCCTTGTACTTCTTTTCGAAGCGGTCCACGCGTCCGGCGGTATCGATCAGCTTTTGCTTGCCGGTGAAGAACGGGTGGCAACTGGAGCAGATTTCAACGCGGATGTCGCCCTTGTGGGTGGAGCGGGTCTTGAAGTTGTGGCCGCAAGCGCAGATGACGCTGATTTCGTTGTAAGCGGGGTGAATTCCGGCCTTCATGATGTTACTGGGGGATCCTTTCGAAATTTGAGTATAGCAAAACACGAACCCCCGTGAACCGCGAGGTCCACGGGGGTAGGTAGCCTTGGATAAAACCTGGGGCTGATGGTTGCTCGCGTGAGGCAGCCGGTCCGCAGGAACGTGACCCCGCCACTGAGACGGGCGTCGGCTACATAACAGGCTCGACTCTAAAAGTCGGCCACCTCGCGCGGTTGTCTACTACTATCCATATTTACTGGACCACCTCCTTCTTCAGTGATACATTCAAAATCCCACGAGAATCGCGGTCCTGTCAACTGCAAAACTTCTGGAGGAAGTCGCGGTCGCCAGCCACGAAATCGAACGCGGCGAGGCGGGTGCGCGGTTCCCAGCGCATTTCGCGGTAAATCAGGTTTTGCGGATCGCCTTCATAGGAGGTCACGCGAAAGAAAATTAGCATGATGGAGGGTTTGCCCGGATATTGGTAGTCGTAGCGCAGAATCTCTTCGCCGCGCGCGTTGCGGATTGCCAACTCCTCTTCAAGCTCGCGTGTTAGCGCCTGATCGGGCAATTCGCCGGGCTCGACTTTACCGCCCGGAAACTCCCACAACAAGGCGTGCGATTGCCCGGGTTGACGCTGCCCGATCAGAATGCGGCCTTCGCGCTCGATGACGGCTGCCACGACTTGGATCATGGGAACATTGGAGCATACCGCCCCATGTATCCCGACGCCTTGCTCGATCATTTCCAAAACCCACGCAATGTAGGCGAGCTTCCGCCGCCGGCGATTACGGTGGAGGCTTCGAACCCGGCATGCGGCGATATCCTGCGGCTCTCGGCGCGGATTGAGAACGGGGTAGTTGCCGAGGCGCGTTTCAAGGTTCGAGGGTGCACCGCGTCGATCGCCGCCGGGTCCGCGTTGACGGGTTGGCTTAGCGGGAAGTCACGTGGGGAACTGGCAGCGTTCGACCCGGCCACGGTGGACCGTGCGGTGGGTGGGTTGCGCGCGGAATCGAAGCACGCGGCGGTGTTGTGTAGGGACGGGGTGAAGGCGCTGGTGCGGGCGTGGAAGGCCGTGCCATCGGCTGCTGATTGAGAGCTTGTCCAAACCGATCGAGATTCAATTTCCGGTCGGGAGCTTGTCGATGTGATCGACAATTAGCACGTCGACCGGTGCTTTCATCGATTTCAGGCGAAGACCGAGTTGCCCTTCCAGCGCTTCCGGGAGCGACGGGCCATCCATTTCCACGCCAGGAGCCTGCTCCTGAACCCAATGCAAGCCGATGTCGTATTTACCGGTCAGACCGGTGGCGTCGGTAACGGGGACGGCCAGATGATTTGCGATTTCAGTCGCGAGCCTTTCCATCGTCCAACCAGGAGTAAACATTCTGACGCGACCCTGCTGAATCAAGATTCCGGCATGGCCCGGTTCCAACACAGGATATCCGTCCTTGGCCAACTCCGCATGATAGGTCTCCGGCGTCAGAACTGGGCCATTGGGCGTAGTTGCCTTCAATTTGGGCCCGTTTTTTCCAACTACCAGGTCGTAGGCTGGCATCTCTTTCGATGCGTGGCGGGCTTCGAGATGGAATCGCTCGATCAATAAGTTGCGCATCATTTCCGGGACTTGGCCGACTGTGGCGCCTGCGGGTATTGTTGCGGAGATGTCGAAGATTTGTGTCCTTAGCCGATCCGGAGCGATCAGTTGGTAGCGCTTGATGCTGTAGGCCAGGAAGATCAGGTTGCCCAGGCTCATTTGTTCGCACTGGAGGAGTGCGGGGTCGGGAGTTCCCGGACCGCCGTGGCACCCGACCCGTCGCGTAGGCGGTTGGCTCGGCTTGATCGTGGCGACTTCAAATTCGGGCTGGATCGCGGCCTGGGGTGAAGCGGCGGAGGCAAACAGGACTAGCGCTGAAAGAGTGCGCAATCTCATTCGCATAAGAGACGTTCAGGATCCGGCAAACGTGGAAAACGCACTAGCAGCTCCGCACGGATATACGTAAAATGAACGCTGACCGGAGCGTATGCCCATCCTCAACGTCAGTCTCGATCTGCAAGGCATGTTCACCGTAGTCGACCAGTCGCAGGTCCACTATGACATTCAGTTTCAAAATCTATCTCTCAAGTTCGACGTAGGCGTCGATGGCGGCCCCGCCAACAACGCGGCCGCCGACTCAAGCTCGGTAACCGCCAATTACGACGCCACCTTCCAAGGTTCCATCCCGATGATGCCTAACTTAGTTACCGGCAACGTCAAGGGCGGATCTTCGATCTCGGTATCCGACTTCAAATTGAGTCGCTACATCCAGGAAGATTTACCCGAGTTGAACGAATCCGACGGGGGCACCGATCAATCGCCCGGCACGGTAGCGATCGCCGGGACGCTCCACCTCGATGGCATGAAATACACCGTGCAGCCGCCCCCGGGAATCAGTATGCCTCAAGCTAGCGGCGTTACGAGCTTCAACGTTCCCTTTGTCGCTCAAGCCACGTACGATGCGGGCGAGACGTCGCAGAAAAACGACGTGTCCACTTCCGGTGGAGACCATACCCTGCAAGCCAGCGGCAAGGCGCAGATCGATTGCAGAAACGCAACGCTCGAAATGCAAGCCATCGACACGGACTTGACGACGGTATCCGGCATCGCTGGAAACCAATTCCCTCAACACCCGAGCCCCTACCTCGCGTCGGATCCAGCTTCGGGATCCTACCTTGTTCATGGAAACATTATCGTGACGCCCCGAGTGGACGGCGGCGATTGGAGCGAAAAGCTGTCGACGCTGCGCCGAATGCGCGAATGGGCTTGGAGTCTCCAAGCTGGCGGAGCCCAAGAATCGTCCGTCGCGAGGCGGGGCAAGCTTATCGGCAACTCCACTTGGAACGACGACAACCTGACCGGCAAGACATCGTGGCTGGACGTCCCCGGCGGCCCAATCGTTTCGGGCCCAAATGGCTTGCCCGCGCAGCGGTTCCTGCAGGAATTCATATGGGGCGTCGCGAATTGGCAGTGCTTCAAATATCTCTATTTCATCGTGGTCACCGACACGAAGCCGGGGTGGTATCGTAGCCGGATCTCGCAAGCGATTCCGATCGACAAAGCAACCTACAAAGAGATCACGAAGAATGCTCCGCAGCCTTATAAGACGGAAGACCAAGTCAGTTTCGCGGCCGATTCCACCTGGCTTCCAGTCCAGGACGCCAGCCAGCCATCACTTTCGGCGACTCAGGCCAAATAAATCGTCAAGAGCCGTTAAACAAAAATCTTAATGACCGGTCGAACCGGGCGGGCGCGGAGACGGCGGGATGTAGACGAGTGGCGCCTACATAAACACGGGCGGTCTTGCCCCCGCCGTTTCGTTACTATTTAGCCATGCGGATATGTTTGTTGGTTGGCCTGTTTGCTTTATGTGCGGCCGCTCAGACGTCGGTTGCGTCTCCCGATGGCGCGGTGCAGATTTCCTTTGTTGCGGGCGATGGGCCGCTCTCTTATTCCGTCTCGTTTCACGGCAAATCGGTCATCGCACGTTCAGCGCTTGGGTTGGATCTGGAAGATCAGAGGCCCATCGACGGTGGATTCCACATTCTAGGATCCAAACTTGGTTCGCTGGATGAAACGTATTCGATGCCTTTCGGGAAATCGAATCCAATCCGCAACCAGTGCAGGACGCTGACGCTCGATCTGGAGGAGACGCTCACGCCGGGACGCCGGCTCACGCTCGAGGCTCGCGCCTATAACGATGGCGTCGCGTTCCGGTACGTGCTACCGGATCAGGCGACTTTGAAGGAAGTTCGTATCTCGGGCGAACGGACCGAGTTCCAGTTTGCGAAGGAATCCACCACATATCCGCTGCTCCTGCCGGGATTTCACAGCCCCTATGAGGATGACTATCACACGCTGCCGGTGAGCGGTATTCATCCCGATTACTTGATCGGGCTGCCGCTGCTAGCCGAACTGCCGGGTGTGGCGTGGGTTGCCATTACCGAGGCCGATATCGAGAATTATCCCGGCATGTATCTCATACATAATGGGCGCGACGCTCGTTCGCTGTTTGCGAAATTGGCGCCTTCCATGGAGGAGCCTGGGATCGCGGTGCAGACTGCGACGCCGATGCGTTCGCCGTGGCGCGTGATCATGCTTGGCGCGCAACCGGGGCGGCTGGTGGAATCGAACATCGTGGTGAATCTCGAATCCTCCATCTGCGATTGCGGACACTTCGTGGATCAAGCCCGGCAAGACCGCATGGGATTGGTGGTCGGGCAGCATATGCGGAGGGCGTGGATTTCAAGCCGGGAATGAACACCGCCACGATGAAACACTACATCGATTTTTCCGCCTCGTCCGGGATCGAGTACATGCTGATCGACGCGGGATGGGCGAAGGCTGGAAACGGGCCCGCGGATTCAGGCGCGGATCTGACGCAGACAAATCCCGCGATCGACATGACGGCAATTCTGGCTTATGCGAAATCGAAAAAGGTGGGCGTCTGGCTGTGGGCGCACTGGAGCGATATCGAGCGGCAGATGAACGAGTGCTTTCCGCTGTTCGAGAAGTGGGGCGTGGCGGGTGTGAAGATCGACTTCATGAATCGCGACGATCAGTGGATGGTGAATTACTATCGCCGCATCGTGAAGAAGGCGGCGGAGCATCATCTGATGATCGATTATCACGGCGCGTACAAGCCCGACGGCATGCGGCGCACGTGGCCGAATTTGATCACGCGCGAGGGCGTGATGGGCGCGGAATACAACAAGTGGAGCGGGCGAATCACGGCCGACCACAATCTGATGCTGGCCTTCACGCGAATGCTGGCGGGACCGATGGATTATACGCCGGGCGGATTCAACAACGTGACGCGCGAGGAGTTCGAACCGCGCATGGTGAAGCCGGAGGTGCAAACAACGCGCGCGCATGCGTTGGCGCTCTATGCCATTTTCGAGAGCCCCTTCCAGATGGTGGCCGATTATCCCGAGGCGTACAAGGGCCAGAAGGATTTCGAATTCGTCAAGGCCGCGCCAACGGTTTGGGATGAGACGCGAGTGATAGGCGGCAAACCTGGCGATTACATCGCTGTTGCCCGCCGCCACGGGCGCGAGTGGTTCGTTGGCGCGATCACGGGTACGCAGGGTAGAGAGATTGATCTGCCGATGGAGTTTCTCGGGCACGGGACGTTTACGGCGGAGGTTTATGCGGATGCGCCGGATGCGGCGGCGAATCCGAAGCATACGGCGATTGAGCAGAAGCGTGTCGATGCATCGACGCTGCTGCATGTGAAGATGGCGCCTTCGGGTGGAGAGGCGATTCGGATAAGACCGTTGGAGTAACACCATTGAGTAGCCTTTGGTAGCAAATATGAGCGTTCTGCTGTCAATAACTGAATTACGCTTGGTTTCAGTGATTTACAGCAATTATTTGGCACTCGCTGCGCTTCTGTGCTAATAATATCCGTGTAGCCCAGGAACTTTCGTTCCATGGGCTTCGACTCGTAAACCTAATACTCAATACATTGAAATTTGGAGGTTGTTTTCCATGAAAATTCGTCCGCTCTACGACCGCATCGTGGTCAAACGGATTGAAGAGACAGGAGCAGATGCAGGGCGGCCTGTACATCCCCGACTCGGCCAAAGAGAAGCCCCAGGAGGGCGAAGTGGTGGCCGTCGGCAAAGGCAAGCGCCTGGAAGACGGCAAAGTGGTCTCGCTCGACGTGCAGGTGGGCGACCGCATCCTGTTCGGCAAGTACTCCGGCAGCGACATCAAGCTGGATGGCGAAGAGTTCCTGATCATGCGTGAGGACGAGGTCCTCGGCATTCTCGACGCGCAACCCAAGGCGGCCAAGAAGGCCAGCTAAGCAGAAGGAGAAGAGACAACAATGGCAAAACAGATTGTATATTCCGAAAATTCCCGTCAGGCGATTCTGCGCGGCGTCAACCAACTGGCCGACGCGGTGAAGGTCACCCTCGGCCCCAAGGGCCGCAACGTGGTCCTGGAGAAGAAGTTCGGCGGACCGAACATCACCAAGGACGGCGTCACGGTGGCCAAGGAAATCGAGCTGAAGGATCCGCTCGAGAACATGGGCGCGCAGATGGTGCGCGAAGTGGCGTCGAAGACCTCCGACGTGGCCGGCGACGGCACCACCACCGCCACCATTCTGGCGCAGGCGATCTTCCGCGAAGGCGTGAAGGCCGTTGCGGCCGGCGCGAACCCGATGGCGCTGAAGCGCGGCATCGAGAAGGCCGTCGAAGTGGCCATCGAAGAAGTGAAGAAGCTCTCGAAGCCGGTTTCCGGCGAGATGATCGCGCAGGTCGGCACCATTTCGGCCAACAGCGATAAGACCATCGGCAACATCATCGCCGACGCGATGAAGAAGGTCGGCAAGGACGGCGTGATCACGGTCGAAGAATCGCAAGACCATGGACACCGAGCTCGACACCGTGGACGGCATGCAGTTCGACCGCGGCTATCTCTCGCCCTACTTCGTGACCGATGCCGAGCGCATGGAAGCGGTGCTCGAGGATCCCTACATCCTGATCCACGAGAAGAAGATCAGCAACATGAAGGACCTGCTGCCGCTGCTCGAGCAGATCGCGCGCTCCGGCAAGCCGCTGCTGATCATCGCCGAGGAAGTGGAAGGCGAAGCGCTGGCCACCCTGGTGGTCAACAAGCTGCGCGGCACGCTGAACGCCTGCGCGGTGAAGGCTCCGGGCTTCGGCGATCGCCGCAAGGCGATGCTGGAAGATATCGCGATCCTCACCGGCGGCAAGTCCATCATGGAAGAGACCGGCATCAAGCTGGAAGGCGTCCGCCTGGAAGACCTGGGCCGCGCCAAGCGCGTCACGGTGGACAAGGACAACACCACCATCGTCGACGGCGCCGGCAAGCAGAAGGACATCGAAGGCCGCATCAAGCAGCTCCGCGCCCAGATCGAAGAGACCACCTCCGATTACGACCGCGAGAAGCTGCAGGAGCGGCTGGCGAAGCTGGCCGGCGGCGTGGCGGTGATCAAGGTCGGCGCGGCCACCGAGACCGAAATGAAGGAAAAGAAGGCTCGCGTGGAAGATGCTCTGCATGCCACTCGCGCGGCGGTGGAGGAAGGCATCGTTCCCGGCGGCGGCGTGGCGCTGCTGCGCGCGTCGAAGGCCCTGCACGGCCTGAAGCTGGATGGCGACGAGCAGATCGGCGTGGACATCGTGACGCCGCGCCTGCGAAGAGCCGCTGCGTCAGATCGTGTCCAACTCGGGCACCGAAGGCGCCATCGTGGTGGACAAGGTTCGCGAGAACGACAACCCGAACTTCGGCTACAACGCCGCCACCGATACCTACGAAGACCTGGTGGCGGCCGGCGTCATCGATCCGACCAAGGTGACCCGCACGGCGCTGCAGAACGCCGCGTCGATCGCATCGCTGATGTTGACCACCGAAGCCATGATCGCCGAGATTCCGGAGAAGAAGGCGGCTCCGGCTCCCGGCCGGCGGCCACGGCCCGGAGATGGATTACTAAGACAGCAGGGCGACCGCCTCGGCCGCTCATCAAGCTAACAAATTCGCCGCGCTTCGGGAAACCGGAGCGCGGCTTTTTTATGTTGGAAGCGTTAGACTGAGAGCTAGAGTATGTCGAGCCAGCCCATCACGTTCCTCACGCCCGACGAATATCTCGAGATCGAGGAGAAGAACGAGTTTCGCAGCGAGTTCGTCAATGGCGAAGTGTTCGCCATGGCAGAGACGACGATCAACCACTCATGGATTGTTTCAAATGTACAGGGGAGGCTGTGGCAACAACTGCGCAGCCGGCCTTGCGGGGTGAGAACCAACGAGAAGCGGCTGTACATCGCGCGGTTTGAGGCCTTCGCGTATCCAGACGTGGTCGTGACGTGCGGCCCTGATCGCCTATACAAGGACGGCCGCACGATCACAGACGCCACATTGATCGTGGAAGTTCTTTCGCCATCGACCAAGAATTACGATCGCTCGGAGAAATTCGATTTCTACCGCTCGCTGCCTTCTTTTGCCGAATACCTTCTGCTTGCGCAGGATGCCATGCGGGCCGAGCACCATACGCGCTTGCCTGACGGTTCCTGGCTGTTTCGTGAGTTCACCGATCCCACCGATACCATCGAACTGAAATCCATCGGCTGCCGTCTGGAATTGCAGGCGCTATACGAGCGGGTCGAGTTCGCAAGTGAGAAGCCAGCCGACGCTGTTTCTTGATGGCCACTCAGAGCCTGGGCTGGTAACAGAAAGCGGATTTCGGCTTCCGTGCCTCTGCCTCCGGCTGGCTCCATATGATCTCGCTTGGCGGTAATCCGGCGCCGAGCCGAAGCGCGGCTTCGGCAGTGATCGGCGCGAGCGGAAAGCACTGCACCCAAATAGGGCCGCCCGTTTGGCGCGCCACGCGGATCAGTTGCTCGGTGGGCTGTGCTCGCGCGATGAACTGCGCCCGCTTGCGGATCCAGATATAACCCACGTTGTGCAGCAGCGCGACCAGCGCGAGCGTGGCTGCGATTTTTCGCGCCTTAACACCCTCCTGCCAAAGCCTCGCCATTGCCAAGCCGAATAACGCCGCGAGACCTGCGCTCGCGAGATAAGTTTGCCGGCTCGGTATCTGGGTGGAGTAGGTGAGAAAACTGTAGGGCAGCAGCGCAATCGCAATCCAGGCGAGGGCGGCCATCGTGGCCTTGCGCGCTTTGGCTTCGCGCCAGCGAATCGCCACGATGGCGGCCGCGACCCAGCCCCAAATCCACATCAGCCGCGCGAATCCGCGAGGCCACGTGATCCAGAACGGGGCACGCAAGAGAGAAGCTGCCATCGGCGAAACGGAAGGAATATGCGCGGGTCGCCACCACCGAGGCCACCGCCAAGGCCGCGAGCCCGACATAAAGCACGAGAGTCCAAGCTGGGCATGCTTTTGCCCTGCCCATCAGCGCGAAACCGAAAAGCGCCACGAATACCACCGCCGACTCCTTCGAAACCAGCGCCAGCGCAAAGCAGATCAAACTGAGGGCGAGCCACCGCCGCCCGCGCATCCAAAGCAACAACGCCAGCCCTCCGAAAAAGAATTGCAGCAACTCGTTGATGGCCGAAAACCACATCACGGCTTCCTGGTGGCCCTCGTGAACCGCGAAAAAGCCCGCCGCCCAAATGGCGGCCGATCGCGTTTGCGGCCAAGCGAGCAGCGCGAAGTAGATCAGCCACGTATTCGCGATATGCAAGCGCCAAGCTCGCAGTGTGATACGCAGCCGGCGACATGTCGAAAGCCCCATGGAGCGCCCGCATCGCCCAATAACTGGTGGCCCGCATTCGAAAGATGGGGTCGGCAAAAGGCGCGGAGGCCGATCCGAATGTCAAGGCTTGCGCGATGTTCGGGTAGTCGTCCTCCATCAGCGGCAGATTGAGCGTCGGGGCATAAGCCGCCAAGCAAAGCGCGCTCATCAGCAGCAACTGCGGCAACTGCAACTTCTTCACTGCCAATGATTTTGCCACGAACTGTATAGCACCACCTAAAGGAGGTTGTCAAATTCTCGGCTTTCTGATATGTTCGAGGAAGGGAGAGCCAACAATGCCGAAACCGGGCCTCACCACCGGGCACGCGCCGTTCGTCGAGGAGGCGCGCAATCGCGGCGACCTCTACATCACCCAACCTTACGAGCTGTATTCCGACGAGAACCATGAAGCGTGGCGGCGGCTTTTCGCGCGCATTCAGCCCCGGTGGGAGCAGTTTGCAAACGATCATTTTCTGCGTGGCGTCGAGGCGCTCGGCTCTTCCCGCCGATCGCGTTCCCCGGCTCGACGACGTCAATCGCCGGCTAGAGCCGCTGACGGGATTTCAGGCGAAACCGGTTAGCGGATACGTCCCCGGTTTTCTCTTCTTCGATTGTCTGCGGCGGCGCGAGTTTCCCACCACCATCACGATCCGCGACATGGACCGCATGGATTATCTCCCGGAACCCGATATCTTTCACGATGTCGCCGGCCACGTCCCTATGCATACCGAGCGCGCATTCGCCGACATGCTGGTGCGCTTTGGCGATTGCGCCCATACCGCCGCCGAACTGACCGCGGAAATTCGCGATTAGGCGAGCGCGTGCGCCGTCTTACGAGCATCATGCGCGCGATGTCGCGCTTCTTCTGGTTCACCGTCGAATTCGGGCTGATGCGCGGCGGCCCACGCGGCGTCTGTGCCTACGGAAGCGGGCTGTTGAGCTCTTACGGCGAACTGCAGCACGCCATCGAATCGGACGAGGTGCAGCGGCATCCGCTGCAGATGGAGTGGGTGATCAACCAGGGCGCGGAGATCGACCATTACCAGCCGCTGTTGTTCATCGTCGATTCGTTCGATCATCTGTTCGAATTGGTGGATCGCTTCGAGCAGTGGATGCGCGCGGGCAAGCTCGATAACGTCGCGCCGGGCCTGCCCGAGATCCAGGAGAGCGATCTGCGCAGTTTCATGGAAGCGGAACATCTGGTTACTGCTTAGTACACAGAGCGGCCATTTCATCACGGTGCTTGCTAGGCCTGCGAAAATGGGCGCATGGCCACTTTAGGACTCATCGAATACCCCGACGCCAGCGCGGAAGTGTCTGCGGTCTACGACGACATCATGGAGACGCGCGGCAGAATCAATAACTTCTGGAAGGCGCTGGCGCACGATCCCGCCACGCTGCGCCGCACTTGGGAGAGCATCAAACAGATCATGGCGCCGGGCGCGCTGGACGCACTGACCAAAGAGATGATCTATCTCGCCGTCAGCGCGAGCAATCAATGCCCCTACTGCATTGCCTCCCACACCGTGAGTGCACAAAAAGCTGGAATGACGGACGCGATGCTTGCCGAAGTAATGGCAGTGGTAGGCATGGCGAATGAAACCAATCGCCTCTCAAGCGGTTATCAAGTGGAAATCGACGAGCGCTTTCGAAAGTAAACATTTTTGAGATTTCAGCGGCGCCTTGGCCACTTATTCAGTAGATGATATTGAGGAAATTCGCCAGGGCGTTGCTCACGATCGCCGCTGGCTTGCTCACCTGCCTGGCAGCGCGGGCGGATAGGGTGATTATCCCCGCATACGGCATGCCTGGGCAGGGATTCGATAACCGCCTGGCGGCCATGTACTCCGGAGCCGTTGGAACATCCGGATTGGCATCGAACAGTCCATTTAATATGGCAGGCGATCTATCGTTTACCATCGGCTTGGACCCATTTCCCTTAGCCCCGGAGCCGCTTACGGACGCCGCCTTCGTCCTGCCGTTCAACTTTTCGGACGCGTGGGTGGCATCCTTCAGCAACCTTAATCTGCCTATCGGCGTCTACTCGCAATTGGTTCCGGGGCTGCTCCTGCCTCCCGATTTCCGCGATTGGGTGGCGGCCTTGCCTCCAGATTTCGAAATCGAACAAGAGTCTCAGATGACGTCCTTCAACGTCTCGAATTCGCGGTCTCGGGACTATTGGGATCTCTTGCGCGAACCGCTCGTTTCGCCCGACCTGCGGATCTGGGTGGCCGAACTGCCGCCAGCCTTCGAAATGGCGCGCAATTGGGAAATCGAACCGTAACTCGCAAACCTAAGTTATTCTGTGTGCAGCGTCCGGGCAGGATCGAGATGCAGAATGCGCACGCATGGAACAAGGCTAGCCATCACCGCAACCAACAGCAGCACGGCCGCGGTAGCCATGAAGGTCACCGGGTCTCCCGGTTGAACGCCCCACAGCATGGAATCGAGCAGGCGCGCGGCGGCGCGCGCTAACAGGGCGCCCGACGCGATACCGGCCAATGCCAAAAGAATTCCGGGCCGCACCGTCGCCGCAACGATCTGCGCCCCCGTCGCGCCCAACGCCATGCGGATGCCGAGTTCGTGCATGCGCTGCGCGATGGCGTTCGAGATTAGTCCATAGAGACCGATCGCCGCGAGAGCTAGCGCGAGCGCCGCCATCATGGAAAATAGCGCGGTGGTGTAACGTTGCTGCTGGAGGTCGAGCCCTTCGATCTCATCCATCGTGCGGAAGCGCGAGACCGGCAGGTCTGCATCCACCACGGCAACCTCAGCTTGAATCTTAGGTGCGATGCGCGCAGGGGAGGCGCTTGAACGCACTACCCATTTCGGCGAGTACCAACGGTGCACGAAGTAGAGGAATCCGCGCGAGCTTTGGGCCATGGGGGCATAGAGCGTGGGCTCAACCGACATTGGCCGCGATGCGAGTTCGAGGCCGCTGTGTTGCTGCACATCGCCAACCACACCCGCGATTTCGCAACTGATATTGTTGATGGCGACATGGCGGCCCACTGCGGCATCCACACCCTTGAATATGCGCTGTGCGAAAGATTCGCTGACGATAGCGACAGGCGGGGCACTGTGGGTATCGGAGTCGCGAAACGCGCGCCCGCGCAGTAAACGGATGCCAAGAGTCTCGAAATAGCCGGGCGTCACGTAAACCATTTCCGTTACCTTGCCGCCTGGCGGCGGGCCAGTAAAGCCATCCAACTGTTTGTATCCGTAGTTCAGAGGACGCTCGTAGGGCAAGGAGAGCGTTACCGCGGCCGACTTCACTCCGGGAATGGCCCGAATGCGAGCCAGCGCCTCGTCATAGAGCCGAGTAATCGAGTCGCGATCCGCGTAGCGCGCATCCAGCAGGGAAGATTCCGCCACGATCAGGTTGCGCGTATCGAATCCGGGGTTCAACCCGTGGAAGTAGTCAAGGGTTCGAATCAGCAATCCGGCCGCAACCAGCAACACCAGGCTGAGGGCAACTTCGGCGGCCACCAGCACGTTGCGCAAGCGGCGTCCGCGGCCGCTCGCAATGCCGCGCCCCGATTCCACCAGCACCGAGCGAATGTCCAGCCGGCTGATTTGGATGGCTGGGACCAGACCAAACACAACACTGGTGACGATGGCGATGCCGAACATGACAACCATCACGCGAATGTCGAGCTGAATCGGTTGGGCAATTTCGAAGTTGCTCGCGCCCAGGCTCTTGAGCCAGTCCACCGCGAATCCGCCGATGAGCAGGCCCGCGCCGCAGCCGCCAATCGAGAGGATGAGGCTTTCCACCAGCAATTGGCGGATGATCGTCACGCGGCTGCCACCCAAGGCGAGGCGCGTAGCGATTTCGCGAGCCCGCGCTGGAGCGCGCGCCATCAGCAGTCCAGCGATGTTTACGCAGCTTATGAGCAACACCATGAGGACGGCGGCCCAGGTGACGTAGAGTTCGCGGCTCACGTCGTGCGTGAGGCCGCTCTGCAGAGGTATGATGCGCTCCTCGAAGACTGGCCGATCCTTCGGGAAGTTCGCCATCTGCATCAATCCCCGGCTTAGCGCTTGCAGCTGTCCCGTGGCTTCGGGCCAGGAAACGCCGGGTTTGAGCCGGGCGATCACATGGTAATTCGCGCCGCCGCCCTCGCCATCGGATGTAGGCTGCAAGGGAGTCCAAAGATCGACGGGCGGTTTCAAAGGATCGGAAACGGAAGATTGCGAGGGGCCGCGGAACCCTCGCGGCATGACGCCGATAACTTGATATGCCTCACCACGAATCTTGAGGCTTCGCCGGCCAAAGGCGCGATCTCCGTGCAACACTCGCTGCCAGAAATCGTAGCTTAGTACTGTTACCCGGGGGCCATTGGGAACGTCCTCGGCGCGTGTGAACTCACGGCCCATCGGCGCCACGCCAAGCACTCGAAAATAGCCGGCCGAAACGCGCTGTTGCTGGACGTAGCTGGCATGGCCATTTTCAACCAAGTTCACCCCGCCTTGCCCGGCTGATGCCGCGGCGTCGAGACCGGGAGTGCCGATGCGCACGGCTTCGAACAAGGCTCCGGTTTGGGAATCCATTGGGTCACCGTCCTCGCGCAGGGGGTCGGCCGTAATTACCATCGCCAGGCGGTCCGGTTCGGGATAGGGCAACGGCCGTAGAAGTACAGCGTCCAGGACGCTGTAGATGGCCGTATTCGCGCCAATGCACAGGCCGAGGGTGGCAACGACTATGACAGTGAGTCCAGGGTGGTTTCGAAGTTGACGCAGAGCGTAACGGATGTCCTTGGCAAAGGCCATAACTATAGCAACCACCGCTCCACCGCCTAGCGAACTACGTGCCGGAATACCGCGCGAAATGAACAAGGAGTGACTGTCCGGTTACGGGACGGCACGGCCGGTTCTGGAACATACGAAAGCTCTACAAATCGTATGGAGCATCACTTCGCAGTCCCATTAATGTCCGTTAAGCTGAAGGCGGTAGAAAGATCCATCTACTCTTCAGTTTGACCAAATACGCACCCGGTTTGTGCAGGAACGCATCTATGGAGTGTCTATGAACGCTCAAAATCATCTATCCGCCTTATTGGTAGGCGAATACAAAGGCGACCGGCTGCTGGTTCACGAAGTGTTCCGCAGGCTCGGATGGAAACTTTTCGAAGCCCGCGACCGGCGGCGCGCAATGGAATGCCTGGACAGGAACTCCGTGCACGTTGTGATCGCGGAGAGCGATATGCCCAACTGGAACTGGAAGCGAGTGCTCACAGACCTTCGGGACATGGCGAGACCGCCGCAGTTGGTCGTTACGTCGCGTCAGGCTGACGAATCGTTGTGGTCTGAAGTGCTGAACGTGGGCGGCTACGATGTGATGGCCCAGCCTCTAGATTCAAACGAGGTTGAGCGCGTGGTCGCTTCCGCCCACCGGCATTTCGATTACAGGCCGCTGACAGCGGGCGCTTAGTAACCGCCAGGCGCGTACCTCAACGTGCTTTCCGGCCTCTCGGCTTAAAGGCAGGCGGTTCCTCGGCTACCCAACAGCAACCAGTGCATGATAGGGAAATTCGGCAACGAGCGAGCGGCTCCGCCCAATTTTCTTCGACTGTCTTCTCGAGCGCGAACGTTCAGGACGGTAGCACCTATGCTACTCGGCCGAACGGCTCAAGCGGTCAACTGCGTCTTCCCGATCTATCATCCTGCCGCGTTCGCGTGCCCGCTGGCTGAGCAGTTGCCGGCTTATGAGCTCGTGATCGACAGGAATAAGCCGAAGCTCGAGGAGACTGACGGGCAGCGGCCAACCGATTCATACGCTCCGCCATCCAACATTCCGTGAAACAATAGCACTTCATGTCTCAACAGCCGTGGTATCGCACGCTCACCGGTTATCACTGGTTTGTGCTCGTCGTCGCCAGCGTCGGATGGATGTTCGACACCATGGCGCAGCAGCTTTTCAATCTCGCTCGCGCCCCAGCCATCGCCGACCTGCTTGGCGGCCATGCCCCGCAATCCATGGTGAACGAGCAGGCTGGCTACGCCACCATGATCTTCATGATCGGCTGGGCGCTGGGAGGCATCCTCTTCGGCATCCTAGGCGACCGCTTAGGCCGTGCCAAGACGATGATGCTTACCATCCTCTGCTACACGATCTTCACCGGCCTCGGTCTTTTCGCCACTGGCGTTTGGGATTTCAACGTATACCGTTTCCTCTGCGGACTTGGCGTCGGAGGCCAGTTTGCCGTCGGTGTGGCGCTGGTCGCCGAAGTCATTCCGGCCCAGGCACGCCCGCATGCGCTCGGCATGGTGCAAGCCTGTTCGGCTGTGGGGAACATGCTGGCCGCGCTGATCGGCATTTGGCTCGGACATCTTGTCACGGCGGGCGTGATCGGCAGCGCCTGGCGATACATGTTCCTGGCCGGCGCGCTTCCCGCTCCGCTCGCCCTTATTGTCTTCAAGAAGCTTAAAGAACCCGATCAATGGTTGAAGGCCCGCGCCGCCAAGATCAAGCTCGGCTCCTTCACCGAGTTACTCACCGAGTGGCGCCGCAACGCCATCGTCGGTTTGTTGCTGGCCTTCGCCGGCGTGGTCGGCCTCTGGGGCATCGGCTTCTTCAGTTACGATCTACTGCGCCCCGTGCTCACCCGCTCCTTCCAGGCCGAGGGACTCAGCGGCGCCGCGCTCTCCGGCAAAGTCACCACCTGGATCGGCATCACTTCCCTTCTCCAGAATTTCGGCAGCTTCTGGGGCGTTCACGCGTACACATGGCTCACCTACCGCACGAACCGCCGAACAGCCTTCGCCGTCAGCTTCGTCGCCGCCATGTTCGCCACCGCCTATACCTTCTGGAACCTCCGGACGCTCAGCGATATCTTTTGGATGATCCCGATGATGGGCTTCACTCAACTCGCCCTTTTCGGCGGTTACGCTATCTATCTGCCGGAATTGTTCCCCACGCGCCTGCGCAGCACCGGTACCAGTTTTTGCTATAACGTGGGGCGCCTCGTCGCCGCAGCCGGACCCCTCACCTTGGGCCTGCTGACAAGCCGCGTCTATGGCGGATACCCGGAGCCTATGCGTTATGCGGGGGTCACAATGTGCCTCGTGTTCCTGGTTGGCCTGGCGGCCCTGCCTTTCGCGCCTGAAACGAAAGGCAAGCCTCTGCCCGAATAGGGTAACTTAGGACCCGATAACAGTGCCAGATGGCCTCTCTCGGGAACGCCGGGCAGAAGCCTGCAGAAACCCGGCGGTAAGGCAGAAGCCTTGGCCCCACAAAGAATTATCCGATCGTTGGATTGGTTGTTAACGAATAGCGCTCTACTGCCTGCGCCGGTTTTCCATCGCCAACTTCACCACCACTTCGGCCGTCGCTTCGGGATCGTGCTTCAGCGTCTCTCCATGGCGCGCCAGTTTGCCCGCCATCACCTTGATGCCCATCCGGAATAGTTCATCGATGTCGTTCTCCACCGGCATCGCGGCATGACTCGCATAGCGTTTCTTCATCGCCGAAGTAATCGGGCGGATATTGACCACGGCGTAATCTAGCAGCTTGCCTTTCGCGTGCCGGTGGATGCGCGCGCACATGGTCGGATGCGGTGAACTCCGTCGTCTCGCCCGGTTGCGACATCAGGTTCACGAAGTATGCCTTGACAGCCGGCGAATCGGCGGATCGCCGCCGGGATCCCATCCACCAGCAGATTGGGTATCACGCTGGTGAAAAGCGACCCGGGTCCGAGGGTAATCGCATCCGCCTCGGCGATCGCCGTCAGCGCCGCCGGCAACCGGCTTGGCACGCCCCGGACGTAGCCGCACCTGCTCGAATCCGCTCCGTGCTGCGGCTGATGCGCGTCTCGCCCACCACCCGTACGCCATTTGCAAGCGTGGCTTCGAGCGCCACGTTGGCCGCAGTCGCCGGAAAGATTCGACCGGCGATGTTCAGAACCTCCGAAGATGCCTTCACCGCCTCCGGGAAATCGCCCATGATTTGCGTCAGCGCCATCAGAAACAGGTTGCCGAAGCTGTGCCCTTTAAGCCCGCGTCCCGCTTCGAAACGGTATTGGAACAGGCGCGAGAGCAAGGCGGAATCTTCGCTCAGCGCCACCATGCAATTGCGGATGTCGCCCGGCGGCAGCACATCGAATTCGCGGCGCAGGCGGCCCGAACTGCCGCCATCGTCGGTTACGGTGACGATGGCCGTAATATCCACCGCGGGCCCATCCGTCCCCGGCAATGCATAGTGCTTCAGACCCGCCAGCAGCGCCGAAAGGCCGGTACCACCGCCGATGGCGACGATGCGCAGCGGCGAACGATCCACTACCAGCTCTTCTTTTCCGGGTAGAGCAGCGCGTCGAACGGCGGTTGGTTGGCAAGCGGCGCGAAATCGGCGTCCTGTCGAGCCGCAATCCGGTTGCGCGGCTCCATTTCGATGGCGCGCTTCAGGCTCTCGTGCGCGCCGGCCAGATCGCCGGTTAGCGCCTGCGCGCCGGCCAGCGCGTAGTGCATGTGGTCCGCGGCCGGGTCGAGGCTCACCGCCTTTTCCAGGCTGGTCGTGCTTCCGCCAGCTTGCGCGCGTTCAGCATCGCGACGCCGTAGGTGTAATATTCCTCGGCCGAGCCCAGCGTAACACGTCCTGCTGAAGACGGCGGTCGCACATGCTGATGTGCAGCTTCGCGCGCTGCGCCACGTCGCGCTCCGGCCCTTGCGCCGCCTGCTCGAACTGTTCGCGCGCCGCTTTGAAATTGCGGGCGTGAAAATGCTTCATCGCAGCTTCGAACCCGGCCAGCTGCTTCTGTCGCGTTCCACGCCGGCGCCGTCGCGGCCGCTGCAGCAGTGGCGGCTTGCGCGTGATCGTTTTCCGAAGCTTTCGTTGGTTTGGAAACCGGTGGTTTGTTCATTCGGCTATCGATGGTTCTACTATCGGTGGTCTTGCAACCGTAATCTTCTTCTTTTCGGGCATCTTGGCCAGCCCGCTCCGGCGCGGGAACGATTAGCGTTTTATATCAGACGGCCAAGCATGAGCGCAACCCTGTGCGGCGCCGTACGTTCATGCGCGGCCCGCTGCAATCCTCATGCAGACAGTTTCGCACGTTCGCGATGCGTGGCGCAGGCTGCGGGCGCCGCGCCTACGAGTCACCCGAGGCCGGCTTCCCGCAGAAACTTCGCCGATTCCTCGGGCGGCGTGGGATTGATGTAGAATCCCGTGCCCCATTCGAACCCCGCGACCTTGGTCAAGCTTCGGAATGATCTCGACGTGCCAGTGATAATGGTCGAGCGCGGGTTCCTGCACCGGCGCGCTGTGGATGATGAAATTGTAGGCCGGCCGCTCCAGAACCTTTTCCATCTTGCGCATGGTGGAGCGCAGAACCCACGCCAGGTTCTGCAGCGTGGGCGCGTCGGCGTCTTCGAAATGCGAGTCGTGCGTTCGGGCAGGATCCAGGTCTCAAACGGAAAGCGCGGCGCATAGGGCTCGATCACCGCGAAACGGTCGGTCTCGCTCACCAGGCGCACGCCCGCCGCTCTCTCCTGGCGGATGATGTCGCAGAAGATGCAGCGCTCCTTCTGTTCGTAGAAGTGGCGTGCGCCATCCACTTCTTCCTTGACGCTGCCGGAACGACGGGCAGCGCGATCAACTGCGAGTGCGGATGCTCGAGCGACGCGCCGGCCGCTTCGCCGTAATTCTTGAACATGACGATATAGCGGAAGCGGCGGTCCTTCTTCAGATCGATGACGCGCTCGCGAAAGGCCCAGAGGAATTCCTCGATCTGCCGCTCCGGCATGTCCGCCAGCGTCGACGTTGTGGTCCGGCGTCTCGATGATCACTTCGTGCGCGCCGATGCCGTTCATCTTGTCGTACATGCCCTCGCCCTGGCGGTTCAGTTCGCCTTCGATGCCGAGCACGGGGAATTTGTTGGGCACCACGCGCACGCGCCAGCCGGGCTCGTCGCGATTGCCGCTGTTGCGATAGGCCAGGACTCGGGCGGCGTCTTGTGTTCATTCCCGTAATCGAACGGGCAGACTGCCTGCTTGGCGGGTGGCACCGGTTGGCGGATGAAATCGCTGGGGCGTTTGGCGCGATCGGTGGCGATGATCACCCAGCGCCCCGTGATGGGGTCGTTACGCAATTCGGGCAATCGACGATTATACCTTGCGCCCGCGCCCGGAATGCTGCCTCGCCGCGCAGCGCGTGAAGCATCGCTGCAGCCACTCGATTTGCGGCTCGGCTCGCATCGTCACGCTCACGATATCGAAGCGGGTCGATTCCCAGTCCACGCCCGCGCGGCGCGCGTAATCGCGCGCGGCAATCTGAATGCGCAGCCGCTTCTCCGCATCGACGGCGCGCTCCGGCCGTCCGTATTCCGTCGTTTTGCGCGTCTTCACTTCCACGAAGACGAGGGTCGGCGCCGTGCCAGGCCACCAGGTCGATCTCGCCCGCGCCCGATCGCGTCCGGTAATTGCGCGCCACGATCGTACACCCGCGCCGCCGCAGATACCGGTGCGCCAGGTCTTCGCCAATGGCGCCCGTGATCGTCTCGCCAATACTGGCGGCGAATCGCGTCCGACACGCGATAGAGCAGTCCGAGCATCACGTACCTCGGTATAGTAGTGGGCCAACCCGGCGGAAATTCTCACCGGATCGTCTGAAATTCGAACTCCATCGCCTTGCCCCGCACCACGTAACACAGATAATACTCCCAGAACCGCCGGTACCTGGGAAACCGGTTCACCAGGAACTCGAAACCCAGCCACCGCCAGAACGCAAGTAGCTTCACCCGCACCGAAACCTCGCGAAATCTGCGCCTTCGAGTAATAGCCGAAGCCGCCGTGATTCTCGCCGAAGTAGCGGAAGCTGAAGCTGTTCAGATGGCTCTTGTGGGTGGGGTCGCAAAAGGAGCTGAAGTCGGTGTAATGCGGCGTCTCGATGCGCACCGTGCCGCCCTCCCGCACCAGGCGGTGAAACTCCTCCATGGTGCGGATCACATCGCTCACATGCTCGATCACGTGGATCGCCGTCACGCGGTCGAACGAGCTGTCGGCGAACGGGATAAGGGAAGCGGTCGAGGTCGGCCAGGACGTCGGCGCGGCTGGCGGGATTGCGGTCGAGCCCGATGGAACCGGGCTGCTTGTGGATCCCGCAGCCGACGTCGAGAATTCTCATCGCAGCCGTCTTCACCAGGCACTCTTCCAGAGTATCGAGCGCAAAATCGCACTGATCGCGATTGACGACCAGCGGCGGGCAAAGGCGCAGCGTGTTCTCGCCCGCGCCCAGCACCAGCAGGCCGCGCTCGAACGCCAGGTCCACGACCGCATCGCGCGAGGCCCGGCGCCTTTTCCTTGGTCTCCTGGTCGCGCACCAATTCGACGCCGATCATCAGCCCCAGCCCGCGCACGTCGCCCACGCACGGGAAGCGCGCCGGCCAGTCGCGCATGCCGGTCCATCAGGTACGCGCCCATGCGCGCGGCGTTCTCGATCAGCTCCTCTTCCAGCAGCTCGATGGTCGCCAGCGCCGCCGCGCACGCCACCGGATTGCCGCCAAACGTGGAGGCGTGCGCGCCCGGCGGCCACGTCATCAGGTCCGCGCGCGCCACGGTCGCGCCCAGCGGCATTCCGCTGGCGATTCCCTTGGCCACGGCCATGATGTCCGGCACGGCGTCGAAATGCTCCGCGGCCCACATCTTGCCGGTGCGGCCCATGCCGCTCTGCACTTCGTCGAACACCAGCAGAATACCATGCTGTTTGGCGACCCGCGCCAGTTCGTCGAAGAACTTCTGCGGCGGCACGATGTAGCCGCCTTCGCCCTGCACCGGCTCCACCACGATGGCGGCGACCTCCTCGGCCGGCGCGATGGTCTTGAGCAGCGTGTCCTCGATGAACTGCGACGCACTCCACCGCGCAGTTTCCGGCTGCTTGCCCAACGGGCAGCGGTAGCAGTATGGATACGGCGCATGCACCACGCCCGGGACCAGCGGACCGAAGCCGGCGCGCTGCACGGCCTTGCGCGCGGTGAGCGAAAGCGCGCCCATGGTGCGGCCGTGGAAGCCGCCGAAGAAGGCGATGAACTTGTCGCGCCCGGTGGCGTAGCGCGCCAGCTTGAGCGCGCCTTCGATGGCTTCCGCGCCGGAGTTGCCGAACGAGACGCGCCGGTCGACCGTCGCCGGGCGCGAGTCGCCGCCAGCTTCTCGGCCAGCGCGACCATCTCTTCGTAGTAGAAATCGGTGCCCGACATGTGGATCAGCCGCGCCGCCTGCTCTCTGAATCGCCTTGCACCACGCGCGGATGGCAATGGCCGGTCGCGACCACGGCGATGCCGGCGTTGAAATCGAGAAAGCGGTTGCCGTCGACGTCCTCGATCATGGCGCCTTCGCCGCGCTCCGCCACCAGCGGATAGCCGCGCGTGTAGGATGGCGAAACAACCGCGGCCGTCGCGCTCGATGAGCGCTGCGCGCGCGGTCCCGGCAGCGGTCCCACCAGATGAGGCAGATGGGCGCTACCTGTTCCAAGGTCTACTCATAACAATCTCCTATTCAGTTGTGAGGGAATTGACCTGCGCGCTTCGAGATATCAAAGCGCGCGCCGCGGAGCGCGACGTGAAATTAGTCGGAACCGAAGAGACCAGGGCGTGAATTGGAGGGAGTGTGGCCCATGCTTTATCTTACGACAACGTACGCCCGAACGCGCGATAATACCCAACGTGCCTACTCAGATCGAAACGTTAACCCCCGAGGAGTATCTCGTGACCGAGCGTGAGGCTGAGTTCAAGCACGACTACTGGAATGGGCATATGTACTGCACGGCCGGCGCCGCGGAGGCCCACAATTCGATCAACGTCAATGTATCGGGGGACTTGCATCAGCAGCTCCGCTCCCGCCCCTGCCATGTTCTTGCGAGCCTGATGCGCGTGCGCACGCCTTCTAACCTTTTCACGTATCCCGACGTCCTCGTGGTCTGCGATAAGCCTGGTATTCCTCGATGAGCAGGAAGACACCCAACCCAAACCTCATCGTGGAAGTGCTATCGCCCTCTACCGAGCGCCATGATCGCGGACTGAATTTCGAACAGTACCGTGGGATCGAATCGCTCCGCGAGTATCTCATGCTGGCGTCCGATCACATTCACGCGGAACTCTTTACCATGCAGCCAAACGGCCAATGGTCTCTTTCCGAATGGAGTGAACGCGAAGATACCGTGCCACTCCAATCCTGCGATTGCCTCCTAAAGCTCACCGACGTCTACGAGAAGGTGAAGTTTCCCAACGGCCCAGCGCCTTCACTCCTGCCGCAACGCTATCACCGGATCCACCTGCGCGGCCCGCCTCGCCGGAATCGCGCATGCCGCAAGCGACACGCCGGTTACCAACGCAATCACTCCGCAATAAGTCGGCAAGTCCGTTGGAGTAACGGCCACTAACAGACTGACAAACAACCGGCCGGCCGCGAGACTCAGAGCCACTCCGAGTCCCGAACCGGCGGCCGCCACAATCAATCCATCGCGCAGTACGCTTTTCAAAATCTCGCTCGACCTCGCGCCCAGCGCCAGCCGAATGCCGAAATCGCGCGTTCGCCGCGCCGTATGAAACGCCACTACCGCGTACAGGCCGATCGCGGCCACCATAAGCGATCCCGTGGAAAATACGCCGAGGAGGCTCGTCACCAGGATCTGCGGAGCGTTATCGGTTTCGATTTACTCCTCCATCGTGCGGACAGCCGACACCGGAATCCGCGAATCGGTATCGCGGATCGCGGCGCGAACGGCCGCCGCCACACCCGCCTCATCGGCTCCGTATCGTACATACACTACACGCCCACCCGCTCTGCCGCCGCTCGGTTCGGGGAGGAACACAAAGTTCGGATTCGCGCCCTGCATCGTCGCCATCGCGGCGTTCAGCGTCACGCCGATCACTTCCACCGGCGCGCCGAACACCATGACGGTGCGTCCCAGCGGCGATTCTCCCGGCCAAAGCGTCTCCGCCAGATGGCGATCGATTAAGGCTATCTTTCTTCCCGCAGTCACATCCTCTTCGGAAATGGCGCGGCCGGCTACCAGAGAGATCCCGAGCGTTTCGAGAAACTGCGGCCCCGCATCCATGCCGGCCACGCTGACGGTTTGCGTGGAGCCCTGCAATTGTACCGTCCCTGCCCATCCACCGAAATTCGCCGGCGGCACGGCGCTCGCATACGATGCTGCGGTCACGCCTGGCAGAGCTTCCACCCTGGGCCGCAACCGCTCCAGCAGCGCGATATTCTGCCGCCCTTGTTGCGCGGCGCCCGACGTGTTGATATTCAGCACCAAGAGATGGTCTTTCTTAAAATGAAGGTCCGCCGTACCAATGAGGTATAGCGATCGCGAAGCGATGCCCGCGCCGGTCAGCAGCACAACGCAAAGGGCCATTTGCGCGGCCGCCAGGACATTCGCCAACGGCGAGCGTCCCGCCACGACGCCGTGCTCGCCGGCCTTCAGCCATGGCAGCACCTCCTGCCGCCAGGCGCGAATCGCCGGTGCGGACGTAAAGGCTAGTGCGCTCAGGGCCGCCAGCGCCAGCGCGTAAAGCGCAACCGTGGAATCGGGCGCGAGGTCGGGCTCGATGCGCGCGCCCGAGGCGAGCGGCGGAATCAACTTCACGATGGCACGGGTCGCCCATTGGGCGAACAACCACGCCGCGGCAGCGGCCGTTAGCGATAGGGCCAGCCCTTCCGAAAACAAGAGCCACATAATGCGCGCATGAGGCGCGCCCAACGCACGTCGCACCGCCATCTCCCTTTGCCGGGCCACCGAGCGAGCAAGCATCAGGTTCGCGACGTTAGCGCAAACAATCAACAGCGTCAGAATTCCGACTGCGCCCAACACCTGCATGAAAAGCTTAGCCCGCACGCTTTGTATCGGGCTAAACGCCGTCGCCGAATATTCCGAAAGCTCCGGCATTCGCCCCCGTTGCATGTCCGGATAAGCCTGCTGCAAGCTCTTTCCGAGCGCAGCAAACTCGGCGCGCGCCTGCGTCAGCGTCGCATGGGGCGCGAGCCTTCCAATCAGTTCCAGCGCTGCGGTGCGAAGGCTTCCGGCCGCCCCGCAAGTCCGCGAATAGCCTTCAAGCGGTACGCCGATTTCAAAATGCGGCCCGAACTCCAGGCCGCGGAATCCGTGCGCCGCCACGCCGACGATTGTGGCGGGGCATCCATTCAGCGCCACCACCTGCCCAATCGCGGCTGCATCGCCATGGAATTGGTTCTGCCAGATGTGGTACGCGAGAATCGCCGCCAGCGGCGCGCGTCCGTAAGCCTCGTCCGCGGTGAAGCCACGCCCGCGAACGATGGGTACGCCTATCGTTTCGAAATAATTCTGCGTCACGCGCTGGCCGCGCAACTCGTAGCTGCCGTCCTTCAGCGCCAGCGCGAAGAATCCGAATCCTGACGCCGCCAGCGGGTGTACCGTCCGCGAATCGAAACCGTAGGTGAGGTACTCCACGTAGCTGCTCTCGGGTTCTTCCGGCATCCCGTTCACGGTGGTTCCGAAGCTCACCAGCCGATCGCCCTTCACGCCGGGAGCGGACCGAGTCAGCACGCCATGAATCATCGAATAAATCGCGGTATTGCCGCCGATGCCCATCGCAATCAGCGCGATCGCCGCCGCGCTGAACCCGGGCGACTTCGCAAGAGCGCGAAAGCCTGACCACAGATCGCGCGCTATCTGCTCGAGCCGCGTAGCGATCGAAACTGGCTCGCGCGAGACGTAGGGGGCGTCATCGATATAGATTTCGCCGCCCGGACCCTGCTCCAAATCGAGCGCCAACAGGTCTCCGGCGGGCAACTCTTCGAATTGCAACTTTTCGGCTGGAGAAGCCGAAAGGCGGTGCGTGCGCCACCACGCCCAAAACGCCGCAGCCAACAATATCGCAGTCAAAATGACGAACCCGCGCGGGGCGTGTAGCGCAGCAACCTCTACGCGCACGCCGTTGTCGCAAAGGAACAGGAACAGAATGCCGTACATCCCCAGCTTCACTTTGAGATTCGCCTTGCCCGGCAGATACGAACATGCAAACGGGATCTTACGAAATCGCAGCATCGAAGTGAATACGAGAATCGCGCCCAGCGATGCCAGAACCAGAAGATGCGGCCATGGCTGCGCGCCTCGCCACAGCGTGAGATAGATCGCCGCGCATGCGACCCATATTGGTATCACCGCCGTTCCCGCCAGCGCCTTGCGCCCCGCTGAAAAATAGGCCTGTGGACTGTGGACGGCCGTGACGCGGAAAATCCAGTTCGCCGGCAAGGAAATCGGCAGCGCAAACACGGCGCGCGCACCGATTACCGCGAAGACCATCATCACCACGCTCGGAGCGAGTAACGAAACTTCTGCATCGCCCCACGTCCGCGCCGTGCCGTAGAGATAGCTTTTCAGATACGCCATGGCGATGGCCAAAGCGACCCCGGCGTAAGCGGCGAGGATCAACCGGTGCTGCCGACTGCGCGCGATGGTTCGCGCGGTGAACAGCACAATCGCGCGATCGATCGATTTCGGCAACAGCCTCGCGGCGAGCCATCGCGCGACGCCCGACGCCGCGCGCGAACGGTCTCCCGGCGCGATATCGGGCTGTTCCACGATGCGCCGCAGCCCGCGCCGGTATGCCAGCAAGTAAGTCGTCGCGGCCAGCCCCAACGCCAATGCCAATGCCTCCATCGCGCGCAATGCCAGCGGCCCGAACACAGGATGCATCGACCCGTTCAGCACTTGAAACAAGCCGAGAAACCAATAGGTGGGGAGCCACTCGATCCAATACCGATGGGCTGGCAAAGTCAGACCGGAGACGGTCGCCAATGGCGGCTTCAGAAAATAGACGCCTAAGATGCCGAAGAACGCCGCGATCTGCAGGAAGCTCGATGCCCGCTGAAATAGCCGGTAACTTAACACCTGCGCCGCGATTCCCTGCACGGCCAGCAATGCCGCGGAGATGAACGCGCCCGCCGCAGCCATCACGATCCAATACGCCGCGAGCGACCGCAGAAAGCCTAAGAACCCACCCGCCGGCGAAAGCACCACCGGATACGCCAACCCCGTGAACGCATTGATGGCCGTGACGCTCACGGCAAGCGACGTGGCGAGCGCCGCAATCTTCGCGCGGCAGATCGTCCCGGCCCCTACGGGCAGCGGACCTAAGACCAGAGCATCGCGGCGATCCGGCATCATCGCATTCCACGCAAGCACGGAAAACATTCCGGCGATGGCCATAGTGGTCCCGATGAGAAACTCTTCGTCGAGCCACGCCAGGGTCAGCAGCCGCGCGTGAGGCAGCGGCGACGTGCCATAGCGCGGTACAAGGTAAAGGGTCAAGACGAAACTCAACGCCGCCAGCATGGCGGCGAACTGCCCTAGCAGCGTCTGCAACTCGCCGCGCGCGGAAAGGACCTCGAGGTCGATCATCCGCGAGAGGAAATCGCGGTAGAGCACGCGGAATTGCCGCGCGGGGTTGGGCGAGAACTTCATTCGGCTTCCGTTATATCGGAATCCGAGTCATGTGTCAAGCGGGTTAATGGTTCGGGGCGCTACGGTTCCAACAACGAACGATACTCCTCCGGATCCAACCCAAACCGTTCCATCTGGCGCGGCAAATCGGCGCGTAGCGTTTCGGGCGTGCTTTCCACCCAGGCGGCGATCACGGTCTCCACGCCTACCCGGTTCTTGCCGTCGGCATCGGCTTTCGCCTCTGCCGCGCTTCTCAGTTGCGACTCGGTCGCCTCGCGCACAGGCCGCGGCGTTTGCGCCAGCACCTGGTTCAGAAAATCTTCCGCTGCATCGTTCCAGTTCACGGTCTTATTCTAATAGGAAGCCACGTGTCGCCGAAGCTCGCGCTCATCCTCGTTCTGCTTTGCACCGCGCTGATTCGGATTCGGCTCGCGCCCACGCCGCTCGAGCGCGATGAAGGCGAGTACGCCTATGCCGGGCAATTGATGCTCGAGGGCATCCCACCCTACAGCCTCTCTTCGAACATGAAGCTGCCCGGCACGTACGCCATGCATGCGCTGATCATGGCGCTCTTCGGCCAGACCATCGTCGGGATTCACATAGGCCTTCTGCTGGCGAACGCGGTCAGCATTCTGTTCGTGTTCCTGCTCGCGCGCCGTTTGCTCGGCGACGCCTCCGCCGTTGCCGCCGCCGCGGTCTATGCCGCGCTCTCGATGAGCCCAAGCGTCGCGGGAACGGCCTCGCACGCAACACAGTTCGTCGTTCTATTCGCACTTCCCGGAACGTTTCTGCTCTTGGACAAGAGGTTTGCCGGAGCCGGATTGTGCTTCGGTCTCGCCTTTTTGATGAAGCAGCACGGAGTATTCTTCATTCTCTTCGGGGCCGCCTGGCTGTTCTATATTCGCGCCGGATGGCGCGCCCTCGGCCGCTACGCCATCGCTGCCGCTCTGCCATACGCGTTCACCTGTCTTATGCTATGGCGCGCGGGCGTCTTCCCGAACTTCTGGTTCTGGACGGTTACTTATGCCCGCGCCTATGCCATGCGCGTTCCCTTCTCGATCGGAATCGGCCACTTCACGTCGACGGTATCCGACATTTTGGTTGCCAACCCAGCGCTCTGGGCGATGGGCGCTGTGGGCGCCTTTCTGGCTATCCGCACGCGCAAAGCAACGTTTCTACTGATCTTCCTGTTTTTCTCGTTTCTCACCACTGTGCCCGGTCTACTCTTCCGCGAGCACTACTTCATTCCATTGCTGCCGGCCGTCGCCCTGCTCACGGGCGCGGCTGCATCACAACGCTGGGGGCGATGGGCGCTTGCCGGCGCCATTGCACTTTCGCTCTTCACCGAACGGCAGTTCTTCTTCACCAAAACGCCCACCGAAGCTGCACGCGAACTGTGGGGCGAAAACCCCTTCCCCGAAGCTATTCCGGCGGCGGAGTATCTGAGGGCTCATACGGCGGCTGAAACTCCCATCGCGATCCTCGGTTCGGAACCCGAAATCTATTTCTACGCGCACCGCCACTCCGCGACGGGCTATATCTATATGTACGGCCTCATGGAGCCGCAGCCGTATGCGCTGCGCATGCAGGAGGAGCTGATTCACGATCTGGAGACTCGCCGGCCGCAGTACATCGTGGATGTCGATGTCTCAACGTCATGGTTAATGCGCGAGAATTCGGCGACGCGGATTCTCGATTGGTGGGACGCATACCGCCCACTGCACTACATGCCGGCGCAGTCCTTCGGGGACCTAGCAATATATAAGCGCACCGATTGAACGTCAATCCTAGTTGTCAAGAATCATAGGGCAACCCGCGTCCAGGTGGATGCGAGATCCGTCGAACACCGCCACTGCGTAGTGGAACTGACCCTTGGCATCGGCGACCGTCAGCGGGTCCGAGGGCGTCCCGGCGCATGAGTATGCATCCATCCCTTCCGTCAACGGGCTCGTGTCCTTGAGCATGATCGCGAACGATCCCGACGGACTGCACCATTGGACGGTGTCGCCTGCCGCCACCCGCAGCATCGAAGGGCATATGTCATGCTGCCTCGTGGGTCTACGTTGATTTGAATAGCGTGGTTCATGATGAGCGTCTCCTTTTTTAGTTTTGATCCGTATCGAACAGCGCTTGGAACCGGGAATCCCTTGGGCACGCTTTTAGGCATTCCGCGCGAGAGAAAGAGCTTGCGCAAAACGGCTCGGCCCCAACCTTGGCGGTGATCAAGCTGGCTCCACACTAAATCAACAATAAGTTCGTAGCTGCCCTAATCCCCTCGGGAATCACGCGCGAAGGTCGTCAATGGCCTTCGCACGCGATTCTTTTTGACTAACCGACCCGACTCCCACATACACTCCTCCCTACAACCAGTCCCCCAAGCATTTGTTAGGAAATAACAGTGCCGGTTGATGAGCCGGTTGGCTCTCCCGGAACGCCGGGCAGAAGCGCGGCGGCAAGGCAGAAGCCTTGGCCCCACAAAGAATCATCCGAGCGCGGTAACCCACTCAGCCTCTGCAACCCCTGCAAACTGCCGTCGCCACGGCAACGTTTCGACCACGGTGCGCCGCATGGCTCGAACCAAGCCACTTTCGGATTCAGAGCCGCGACCGCGAGGGAGCGAAGTTATCACGTCAACGCGCAGGGTCTATCCGAATCGTTAGACGGTTAGCCGAACAGATAGGTGAGCCGACCACACCCGGAAAGGCATTCCATGACAATCAAGCACTTACTAAGTGGCCGCTGTGTTGCCATAAGAGGCGAGACCGCTAAGGAGGTCAATATGAAAAACCTGATCGCACCAATTCTCGTCATTGGAACCGCATTCGCCGGAGTAGTTACCGCTCATGCAGCAGACAAAGCCATCACGGCTAAAGTACCGTTCAACTTCTACGTGGGCTCCACGATCATGCCGCAAGGCGCCTATCGCGTGGATGAAGTTTCGAATGGCGGCGTGGTTGCGCTTAAGACGATGCATGCCGCTAAAGCTATCACCACTTACAACCTGACCGGAAAGTCAATGAACGAGCCGCCACGGCTGGTATTCCGCTGCTACGGCGATACCTATTTTCTCGCCGAGATCTGGGCCGGAGACGGGTCCATCGGACACGCTTTGGGCCGTCCCGCCCAGGAGAAAGAGCTCGCGCAAAACGGATCGGCCCCCACCCTGGCGGTGATCAGGCTTGCTCTGCGCTAAAGGCCATTTAACAAGTTTGAAGCCACTCCCCAGTTGGCTTGGGAATCGCGGCGAAGGGTCCATGACCACCGACGGCGATTCCCTTTTTTCCCACGGCCTCAAGCTAAAATGACTCTTGCGATTCCGAATCCCCCTCCTTCTCCTGCTTTCGATTGGCCTCCTGCCGGCGCAACAACCTACCCAACCGCCGCCGGCGACAGCGCCAGCAACCCCGCAACCACCGCCGCAGACCGTCGTCGTTACCGGAACATTTGAACCACTGGCGATTGACGATCTCGACCGCTCGCTCAGTATCATGAACGCGCGCGGCGCGGAGATCGTGCTAAATACCCTGGTCGATCTGTTCCGGCTCGACCCGTCGCTCGATCTGCAGGAGCGCGCGCCCGGTGGCGTGCAGACCGATCTCTCCATCCGCGGCGGCAGCTTCGGCCAGACACTGGTGCTGCTCAACGGACTGCGCCTCAACGATGTCCAGACCGGGCATCACGATATGGATATCCCCGTGCCGCTCGATTCCGTTTCCCGCGTCGAAGTACTGCGCGGTTCAGGATCGACTGAGTATGGATCCGACGCCGTGGCTGGCGTCATGAACGTGATTACCGAGCCGCCCGATAAGTTGGAGATCCGCCTCCGCACGGCGATCGGGAGCTTCGGGACGAATCAGGAGCGCGTTTCCATCGCCGATACTTTTGGCAAGCTTTCCGAGCAGTTAGCCTTCTCGCGCGATTTCTCTACCGGTTTCATACCCGACCGCGACTATCGCAACTTACAATTCGCCTCCACCACTCATTACACGTCCAGCCTGGGCGCGAGTAACCTCACGCTCGCTTACATGGATCATCCCTTCGGCGCCGATCAATTCTACGGGGCTTATCCCTCTTGGGAAGATACTAAGACGTGGTGGTTGGGCTATAACCAGGCGCTGGGCAAGGACACTGATGCCAGCTTCGCTTACCGGCGGCATAGCGATTTATTCGTCCTCTTTCGCGACGATCCCTCCATTTATACAAATCACCACGCCGACGAGAGCTATCAGGCGGCCTTGCGGCGCCATCAGGCCATATCACCCGGCATCACGGTATCCTACGGCGCCGAGGCAATTCACGAATCCATCGTGAGCAACAACCTGGGCGACCATTCACGCAGCCGCGGCGCGGTTTACGCCGCGATCGATCTGCGCGGTATCAAACGGTTCTCGCTCTCCATCGCGGCGCGCGAAGAGTTCTACCGCCGCTATTCGGGCGAATTCAGCCCTACGATAGCCGGCGGTTACTGGCTCTCGCCCGCGCTCAAAGTGCGCGCCTCCGCCAGTCGCGCCTTTCGCGTCCCGAGCTACACCGATCTGTACTACTCCGACCCGGCCAATGTAGGCAACCCCAACCTTCTCCCTGAGCGCGCCTGGACCTACGAAGCTGGCATCGATTGGGTCCCCACCGGCCGACTGAGCGCCGAGGCCGCGGTCTTCGAGCGACGCCTGCGCGATGGCATCGATTACTACCGCACGTCGCCCACCGCGGTGTGGCAGGCGCTGAATATCGATAGCCTCAACTTCACCGGCGTCGAAAGCTCGCTGCGCTATCTCGTCGCGCGGCATCAGACGGTTGAGGTGCTCTACACCTGGCTGCTAGGCGTGCAGGACACCGTGCCGTTCGCGGAGACGAAGTACAACTTCAACTACCCGAGCAGCTCCGCCGTAGTGGCATGGGCCGGATCGTTGCCGTGGCAAATCGATTTCCGCACGCGAGTAGGGGTGCTCAACCGCATCTCCCAGAATCCCTACGCGCTGTGGGATTTCTATGCGGCTTCCTCGCATTGGAAGGTGCATCCGTTTATCCAGATTGCCAATATCACCAGCGCGTCCTACCAGGAAATTCAGGGCGTGGCGATGCCCGGGCGCAGCGTCATCGGCGGCTTGGAGTTCCTGTTTCGTGGCAAGTGAAAGATAGGTTTGACGGTTCAGAACGCCGAGTTACCCTCAAATGGGGGGTTGGCTGCTACGCTACAAAGGCGGCCGCGAACGCTATAAAACCCCTAAACCCGTCCATTACAATTAGTTCCACTATTTTCGGTAGCCCCGTCGAGTAACATTCGAAGGGACGAAATCGCCTAGACAGTATTATTCACATGGCTGCTCACCGCATTTTCAATTATCTTGGGCGCGTCCTGGTCTGCTGGCTCGCCGTCACGGCGCTTCTCGCGTCGGAACACCATGGCATCGTAAAGGCAAACGGAATACCCATTCCTGGCGCCACGGTCACGGCATCGGAGACAGGGCAAAAGACGCAAGTTACCACCACCGATGACAATGGCGCTTACGCCTTTTCCGATCTTCCCGATGGGATCTGGACGATAAGCGTCGAGATGCTCGGCTTCGCCAAGCTGACACGCGAAATTGGCGTGGCTGCGGACTCGCCGAGTCCTACTTGGGAATTGAAGTTGCAATCGTTGAGCGATCTGAACGCCGCTGTAGCCGCCGCCAAGAAACCGGCAACGGCTACGGCGGCGACGGCCCCCTCCGCTCCGACAACGACCGCGGCGGGCGAAGCGCCGAAGCCGACGGCGACAGCACAAAACAAACCAGCTGCGACGACACCGGCCGCCACTGCAAACAACGGGCGCGGTGGACGCGGCGGGACCAACAACGGACGGCCGTCGCTTGCCAACGCCTTGGCCCAGCAACGCAACGGCAACAATGGAAGCGGTGGCTTTCAGAGCGTCAATGTGAACTCCGCGGGCGATCAGGGCGGAACGCAGGATAACAATAACTTCGGCAACGATAACGTGGCCGGCGGCGACTTGGCGCAAAGCTCGTCGGACGCCCTGGTGGTAGGCGGCAGCGTCTCGGACGCGTTGGGAATGCCTCAGCAGAACGATTGGGGCTTTGGCGGACGCGGTGGCGACATGGGAGGCTTCGGCGGCCCTGGTGGTCCCGGCGGTTTCGGAGATCCTAACGCAGCTCCCGGTGGCGGCCGCGGCGGACCTGGTGGCCCGGGCGGTGGACCCGGCGGACGCGGCGGTGGCGGGGGAATGATGATGGGCGGCGGTCCGGGCGGCTTCGGCGGCGGACGCGGTGGTCGCGGCGGCGGCGGTCCGGGCGGCGGACGCGGCGGACGCGGAGCGCGAGGCAACACGAACTCCTTCGGCAACGGCCGGCGCAACCCGCGCTCGCAATACAACGGCAATGTGGTATTCACGTTGGATAACTCCGTGTGGGACGCGACCCAGCCTTCCATTACCGGCATCGATACCGGCAAACCGGCTTATGCGAAGTTCAAGGCGGGCTTCACGTTCGGTGGACCGTTGAAGATTCCGCACCTCTTCGATGACAGTTCGAAGGGCGGAACCTTTACTATCACCTATAACCTGAATCGCTCGCGCAACGACAGCACGGTCTTCGGCGAAGTTCCCACGGCGGCGGAACGTACGGGCGACCTGTCAGGCGCGCTAAGCCCGACTACGGGACAGCCGATTATCATTTACGACCCAACCAATGGCACGCCCTTCGCCGGCAATGTGATTCCCACCACCCGCCTCAACACGGCGGCGCTGGGACTACTGGGGTACTATCCCCTGCCGAACCTGGTAGGCAGCGCTCGCTATAACTATCAGTCCGCGCTACGCAATACCACTAATACCGACAACATCACCACTCGTTTCAGCCACAGCTTCGACCAGAAGAACCAGATCAACGGCGGCGTGGGATGGCAGCGCTCGAACGGTAATTCGCCCACCAGTATTTTCGATTTCGCCACGACGTCGGGCTTTCCATCGTTGGATCTCACCAATTCATCCGGCATCAATGCAAACGTCGCATTTACGCACCGTTTCACGGTGCGGGTCTTTGATCGCCTCGGCTTTACGTTCAGCCGATCGACGAACACCTCCTCGCCTTTCTTTTCCACCCTCGATCAGAACGTCGCGGCGGGCTTGGGAATCCAGGGAACCTATCAGGGCGATCCTCTCTACTTCGGCCCCCCCGCCATAAACCTGCAGAACTTCTACGATTTGAGCGACGGCAACCCCTCCCTACAGCGTAACCAGACGGCCGCAATCAGCAATGCGGTCACCTGGATTCGTGGCAAGCACAACATGACCTTCGGCGGGGATCTCCGCTTCCAGCAGTTCAATCCCGTGAATGAATCGAATGCGCGCGGCGCCTTCACTTTCAATGGCGCGGCGACGGCGGCCCCAGGTTCTACCAATACGTCCGGCTCGGGGTACGATCTGGCCGACATGCTCCTGGGCATTCCCGACACTTCATCCATCGCTTATGGCAACGCCGACAAGTATTTCCGGACGCGCTGGTGGGATGTATATGCCAACGATGATTTTCGCGTCACCACTAAGTTCAGCATCCAGGCCGGCCTGCGTTGGGATTACTCGCAGCCATTTACCGAGCTTCAGGGCCGTTTGGTCAATCTCGCAATCGCCCCGGGTTTCTCCACAGCTACGCCGGTGTGCGCTACGTCCATCCTCGCGGGCTGCGAACCTGCAGACTCGCTTGGATTACCGAGTTCGCTGCTGAGGCCCGATAAGCGCGGCGTCTCTCCGCGATTCGGCTTCGCCTATCGCCCGTGGGTGAAACATTCCACGGTAATTCGCGGCGGCTATGGAATTTACTGGAATACGTCGTTCTATCAGAGCATTGTGAATTCCCTGGCGCAGCAGGCGCCGCTTTCCAACAGCTTCTCCATTGCGAACACGGTTACCGATCCCTACACCATCCAGAACATTCTGGTGAACGGCAACCGCGTGGCAGCAGCCAATGGAACCACGGCCACCACCTTCGCCATCGACCCGGGGTTCAAGAATGGTTATTCGCAGAACTGGCAGCTTGCTGTTCAGCAGAACTTCACACCTTCGACCCTCGTGACGGTAACCTATGCGGGAGTCAAGGGCACAGGTCTGCCGCAGACGTTTGTACCGAACACTTATCCCGCGGGCGCGATCGGCGTGCCGGTTGGATTGCCCACTGGTTTCAGGTATGAAACCTCGGGCGGCAACTCCAGTTATGAGGCGGGAACCGTGCAGGTGCAGCGGCGCTTGCGCAACGGAATCGGCGGCAACATCGCGTACTCCTATTCGAAACTGATGGACGATGGCATGTTGGGCGGCCGTGGACAGGGCGCGTCCGTACTGGCGCAGAACTGGCTCGATCTCAAAGCCGAGCGCGCCCTTTCCACCAGCAACCAGACCAACCGTCTCACTACCGGCTTGCAGTTCTCGAGCGGCCAGGGCCTGCACGCCGCTGCCCTGCTGCACGGCTGGAAGGCGCACGTGCTGAAGGACTGGACAGTCATGACGAACGTCACCCTGGCCAGCGGGTTGCCCGAAACCCCGCTGTTGACGTCGATTACCAAAGGCACGGGCATCTCGGGCCAACTGCGGCCTGAAGTAGTGGGACCGCTCTACCCCGCGACACCCGGATATGCCTTCAATATCGATGCGTTCTCGTCCTCTCTCATTCCCCTTGGACAGTATGGGAACGCCGGCCGCGACATCATTACCGGGCCCACGCAGTTCAGCATGAGCGGGTCGGCTAGCCGGACGCTCCGCCTTGGCGAGCGCAAGAATCTCGACATCCGGTTCGATGCCACCAATCTGCTCAATCACTTCGCCTACACCGGCTACAACATGACGGTCGGAACGACGCAGTTCGGCCTGCCCCTCGGGGCGGTGGCAGCACGCTCCTTCAACATGACCGCGAGGTTCCACTTCTAATGAGCAAGCGAACGATCCTTTCCACATTTCTGTGCTGGTTGATGGTTGCGTCCGCGCAACAGACCGCCGCGCCGCCGGCAGCTACAACCCCGCAGATACAGCAGCCCCCCGCGCCGGAGCAGAAGCTCAACGGCGTGCTAGTGCCGAACAGCGGAGCTTCGTTCAGCGTCACGCAGCAGCTGGTCGTTGAAACCGTTATCGTCAAGGATAAGCAGGGCAACCCGGTATTGGGCCTGAAGAAGGACGATTTTGCAGTCCTCGAAGACGGTAAGCCGCAAGAGATTAAGATCTTCGATCACGAAGATCTCTCCGAGACTGCTTCGGTGGATACGGGCCTCGACACCGAGGTCAAGCTCGAAAAAAAGAAGGAAGAGAAGGCCGCTGAGCCTGAAGTGAAGCCGCTCACTGCCAACCAAATCGCACCCGAGAAACCGGGCGACCTCAAGTACAAGGACCGCCGCCTGCTAGTGCTCTTCTTCGATCTCACCTCGATGCCGATTCCAGATCAGGTGCGTGCGCAGAAGGAAGCGCAGAAGTTTCTCAAGAACCAGATGACGCCCTCGGATCTGGTCGCCCTCATGACCTTTTCGAGCGATGTCAAAGTGGTTCAGGATTTCACCGACGACCGCGATCTGCTGAACAAGGACATCAAGAACATGGTGATCGGCGAAGGCGCGGGCTTCGACGAATCCACTAGCGACGACAGCACCTCCGATACCGGCGCCGCCTTTACGCAGGACGATTCCGAATTCAACATCTTCAATACCGATCGCCAACTCGCCGCGCTCGAAACCGCGGTTCGTATGCTCGGCTCGCTCAACGAAAAGAAAGCGCTGGTCTATTTCGCCAGCGGAATGACCAAGAACGGCCTGGATAACGATGCGCAATTGCGCGCCACCATCAACGCCGCCATCCGTTCCAACACCGCGTTCTACACGGTTGACGCTCGTGGTCTGGTGGCCACTGCGCCTCTTGGCGACGCCACCAAGAGTTCGCCCGGGGGCACCGGCATGTACACCGGCAGTTCGGGACGCGCCGCACAAAGCAATTTCGCCGGCCAGCAGGAGACGCTGTTCACACTCGCGGCCGACACCGGCGGCAAAGCGCTTCTCGATAACAACGATCTCTCGATGGGCATCCAGCAAGCGCAGAAGGATATTGCGAGTTACTACATCATCGGCTATTACTCGCATAACGACAAGCTGGACGGCCAGTTCCGCAAGGTTGATATCAAGCTACGTCCTACGCTCACGGGAAAGTATGCACCGCTCGATTACCGTCATGGCTACTACGCCGGAAAACAGTTTCAGAAGTTCACTTCGTCCGACAAGGAACGCCAGCTAACCGAGGCGTTGATGCTTTCCGACCCCGTGACGGACCTGAACATCGCGGCCGAAATCGATTATTTCCGCCTGGCGCGCGATCGCTACTTCGTGCCGATTTCGGTAAAGATTCCCGGCAGCGAATTGGTGCTTGCCAAGAAGGGCGGCGCGGAGAAAACATCGATCGATTTCGTCGGCCAGATTACCGATCCCAAGACCGGCAAGACGGTCCAGAACGTTCGCGATATCGTCGATATCAAACTGACCGGCCAGACTGCGGCCGATCTCTCCAAGCACCCGATTGCCTACGACCCCGGCTATGTGCTCGCCCCCGGCACTTACAAAATGAAGATCCTGGCGCGCGAGAACGAAACCGGCAAGATGGGAACCTTCGAGCGTACCTTCACTGTCCCCGATCTGTCTACGCAACAGACCGTGCTGCCAATCAGTTCGGTAATCTTGAGCAGCCAGCGTACGGCTCTCGGCGATGCCGTTTTCAACGCCGAGAAGGATAAGAAGCTGCTGACGATGAACCCGCTCTTCCAGGATGGCAAGAAACTAGTTCCCAGCGTCACGCGCGTATTTAAAACGAATCAAGAGATGTATGTCTACCTGGAAGCTTACGAGCCATTGGCGACGGCAACGCAGCCGCTGGTGGCGAGCGTAGCGTTTTATCGTGGCAAGGTGAAGGCTTTCCAGACAGATCCGCTGGAAGTCACACAGGGACTGAACGATAAATCCAAAGCCGTCCCCCTGCGCTTTGCGCTGCCATTGGCAAGTATGAAAACGGGCACGTACACCTGTCAGGTGAACGTCTTCGATCCTACGAATCAGAAATTTGTGATTTGGCGCGCGCCAGTAATCCTTACCCCGTAATGAAAACCGGCGGGTCGGCGTTGCTCCTTCGAGCGCTGCCAGCCCGCCGGTTCGCGCCACTTCAACTACATATTCCATTGCAAGCGCGGCGCCATTCCCCCCGCATCCGGCGCCGGATAAGAACTCGCCGCACGCTACAATGGAATTTCAATGATTCGAGTCCGCTTCGCGCCCTCTCCGACGGGCTTTCTGCACATCGGAAGCGCGCGCACCTTCATTTTCAATTGGCTTTATGCGCGGCGACCTCTTGAGCGCGCTCAGCAATATCTCGTCCCAGCCGAGGTAGAAATTGGCGATTTTTCCCTTATGCGGCAGGAACGGGTGCAAACAAGTTGCGCCGACAGCTAGGGATCAGTAGATTACCCTCCTCCTCCCGCCACTCAGACTCCCCTTCGAATCGGATAAGAGCCTAATCTCAAGTGTGTGTTCGCGCGGCGCAGAGGATCGCGGGGCCTCAAAGCCGAGAGTATAACTTGATTGCGCGCGCGTCTTGGCGTACGTTTTGGCGGTGTTGAGAATTTCCAATAACCGCAATGAGGTTAGCGCTTTGGAGACATGGAATTGGTGTCCGCCCGTGAGATCTCCCAAGCGTCCGAGGGGATCGGCAAACGGTGTCGGGGATCCGCCGGCAATACCGGAAGAACCGATGCTTGTTCCCAGGGCCACCGGAAAGATCACGAGACCAGACGCAGCCGCCCGATCAATCGCTTCCTCGGTGGTAGCCCACCTGTTCGCCGAGCCGGCCGCGAAGACTACAACGGCGCGTAGCATTCCGGCCGGTATCACAGTAGATTCTTGCAGAACAGTCCCCATCCACCCTAGCCGTCCTGCGCTGGACCCCGAGAAACGTTTCAGATCTTCGCATCGTGCCGTCGGATCAGGCAACTGTCTTACCGCGCGAAGCAGCTCGTGTGGATCTGCGGTGTACCCCGAAAGCCGCCACAGGTGAAACTCGTCGCAGCCGTAGACCGAGATTCGGATTGCGGCGTGTTCATCCGCAAGAATGGCACCTGCGATTCCCAGGTTCCAATCGCTCGCGATTTGGTACAGGCCTTCTCCTTCACGAAGGGCTTCCCGAGCGCCGTCCCATAAATCAAATAAAACCATTAGCTCAATCACCGGTCGTCTGGCAGGGACCTCGAAGATACTGAATGGGCGAGGATTTCCATCTTCGAGAAGGGCAACATCCGCAGGCTTCAAATCGAAAACGGGACGACCCCCGCGGTTCACCTGAAAAGTAACGACGGCAAGATCCGCCCCCGCCTCGAAGGTCGGCTGGACAGAGCCGACCTGCCCGAGTAGGAGGATACCTAAGAACCCACCTCCGGCAAACACACAGCCGCGCTGCAACCACGTTCTCACGATGCGCCTTGGCCGCTATCGTACAACATCTGAACCGGTCCTTGCCGCTCTTGAGCGGATCACGCGTGCTTAACCGTTTTGGGGCCCGGAGCAGTATTCAGGCCCGAAGGACCGCTCGCACTCGCGGCTCCGTAAGTGTTGTGGAATCAGCGAACCGCTTTCTGAAACCACAACCACAAGGGCGCGCTTTTCGGTGTGCATTCGGCGCATTACCCCTAAAACGGTTAACACTCGCGGCTCACAGGAAAAGCACCCGGCTTTGCCGGGGTACGTTGAGGTTCCGCAGCATACCTGGCCAATTTCATACCCTTTCGTTCCGCGTCGCATCCGGCCTTCCGCTGCCGGAATTTAGCATCGGGATAGGACTGCCACACGCTACAATTGAAATTTCCATGCTTCGAGTCCGTTTCGCGCCCTCTCCGACGGGCTTTCTGCACATCGGGAGCGCGCGCACCTTCATTTTCAACTGGCTCTATGCGCGCCGACAACGGCGGCACCATGATCCTGCGCATCGACGACACCGACGTCGAGCGCAACACCGAAGCCTCGCTCAATTCCATCTTCGACGGCCTGCGAATGGCTCGACCTCGGCTGGGACGAACAGTACCGCCAGTCCGACCGCCTCGCCCTGCACCGGCAAGTGGCGGACGCGATCTTCGAAGAAGGGCATGGCCTACCGCGATTTCACACCCGCCCATACGGGCGAGAGCCGAAAAATCCGGCGCGCACGGAGCCTGGCTCTTCAATCCGGAATGCGCGAACTGTCGCGCGAAGAGAGCGACCGCCGCGCCGCCGCCGGCGAGCCTTTCGCCCTGCGCTTCCGCGTGCCCGCGAGACGCCGAACGCCACGTGAGCTTCCAGGACCCGTCTACGGCGAGCAGTCGAAATCCACCGCCGATATCGAAGACTTCGCCCTGCTGCGCAGCGACGGCATGCCGACTTATCACCTGGCCTCCTGCGCCGACGACGCCGATCTGCGCATCAGCCACATCATCCGCGGCCAGGACCACCTCACCAACACCTTCAAGCACGTGCTGATCTTCGAAGCCGCGGGCGTCACTCCGCCCGAGTTCGCGCACCTGCCGCTGCTGGTCGCGCCCGACGGCGCGAAGCTCTCCAAGCGCGAAGCACGGCCCGGTCGTCAGCGTCACCACCTATCGCGACGCCGGCTTTCTCCCGCAGGCCTTCATCAATTTCCTCTGCCTGCTCGGCTGGTCGCCCAAGAACGACCGCGAAGAGATGTCGCGCCAGGAACTGATCGAGCCGTTCTCCTTCGAAGGCATCAATCGCGCCAACGCCGTGGTCAACTTCACCGAGGAAGATCCCTTCGACCCCAAAGCCGCTCTGGCTCAACGCCGAACACATCCGCACCCTGCCCGCGGCGGAACTGGCCGAGCGCCTGCGTGCCGGTGATCGAAGCGGCGGGCTTCAGCGTTTCCGTCCGAGAAGCTGCGCCAAGATCACGCCGCTCATTGCAGGAGCGCATCAAGCTGCTTGCGCGACGTCCTGACCGTGGCCGATTTCTTCTTCGCCGACGAACTGCCGCCCTACGACCCCGCCGAGCTGATTCCGCAAAAAGGCGACGCCGCCATGGCGGAGCGCGTGCTCGAACGCGGCCGCGCCGAAGTTCTGCGCCACCGCCGAATTCACGCACGACGGCCTCGAAGCCGCGCTGCGCGGCGCCGCCGTGGAACTCGGCATCAAGGCCGGCCAGATGTTCGAACCCATCCGCGTGGCCGTCTGCGGGCGCAAAACCGCGCCGCCGCTGTTCGGCACGCTGGAAGTGCTGGGCCGCGAAACCTGCGGTCGAGCGCATCGATCAGGCGCATCGAAAAACTGAAATCGATATGACGCCTTCGAACTCCGAATGCCCACGGCGGCATCGAATACGCCGGCCGGCGGCCCTCCAATTTCATCCGCGACATCATCATCGACGACCTGAAGACCAACAAGTCGGCGGCCGCGTCCACACGCGCTTTCCGCCGGAGCCCAACGGCTATCTGCACATCGGCCACGCCAAATCCATCTGCCTCAATTTCGGCCTCGCCGGCGAGTTCGGCGGCAAGTCCAACCTGCGCTTCGACGACACCAATCCTCGAAAGGAAGAGACGGAATACGTCGATTCCATCATCGACAACGTCCGCTGGCTCGGCTTCGATTGGGAAGACCGCCTCTTCTACGCCTCCGATTACTTCGACCAGCTCTACGACTGGGCCGTGCAGCTGATCAAAGCCGGCAAGGCCTACGTCTGCGATCTGACGCGCCGACGAAATCCGCGAGTATCGCGGCACGCTCACCGAGCCCGGCAAGGAGAGCCCCTACCGCAACCGCAGCGTCGAAGAGAATCTCGATCTGTTCGCGCGCATGAAGGCCGGCGAGTTTCCCGATGGCTCGCGCACCCTGCGCGCCAAGATCGACATGGCGTCGCCCAACCTCAACATGCGCGATCCGGTGATGTACCGCATCCTGCACGCCGAGCATCACCGCACCGGCAACAAGTGGTGCATCTACCCGATGTACGACTTCGCGCACGGGCAATCCGATTCCATCGAAGGCATCACCCACTCCATCTGCACGCTCGAATTCGAGGACCACCGGCCGCTCTACGATTGGTACGTCGAGCAGCTCGGCATCTATCATCCGCAGCAGATCGAGTTCGACCGCCTCAACCTCACCTACACGCTGCTGAGCAAGCGCAAGCTGCTGGCGCTGGTGCAGAACGGCATCGTGCGCGGCTGGGACGATCCGCGCATGCCCACGCTTTCGCGGCATCCGCCGCCGCGGCTACACGCCCGAAGCGATGCGCAATTTCTGCGGCGCCATCGGCGTCTCGAAGACCAACGGCATCATCGAACTCGGCCTGCTCGAACACTACGTCCGCGAGGACCTGAACAAGCGCGCGCCGCGCGTGATGGCCGTGCTGCGGCCGCTGAGCGTGGTGATCGACAACTATCCCGAAGGCCAGGTCGAAGAGATGGAGGCCGTCAACAATCCCGAAGACGCCAGCGCCGGCACGCGCAAAGTGCCGTTTTCGCGCGTGCTCTACATCGAGCAGGACGATTTCCGCGAAGATCCGCCCAAGCAATACTTCCGCCTCTCGCCGGGCCGCGAAGTGCGCCTGCGCTACGGCTACTTCATCACGTGCACCAGCGTCGTGAAGAACGAGCGGGCGAGGTGGTCGAAGTGCACTGCACCTACGACCCCGCCACGCGCGGCGGCAATGCGCCCGATGGCCGCAAGGTGAAGTCGACCATCCACTGGGTCTCGGCCGCGCACGCCATCGACGCCGAAGTGCGCATCTACGACAACTCTCTTCACCGCGCGAGAATCCCAACGAGACCGAAGAGGGCCAGGATTTCACCGCCAACCTGAATCCGAATTCGCTCGAAGTGCTGACCGGCTGCAAACTGGAGCCCGGCCTCGCGCGACGCCGCTCGCCGTGCAGCCGCTATCAGTTCGAACGCCTGGGCTACTTCTGCGTCGATCCCGATACCGCACCCGGAAAGCCAGTCTTCAACCGCACCGTGGCGCTGCGCGACACCTGGGCCAAGATCGAGAAGCGGCAAGCGCGAAATGATCATTCTCGGAATCGGCGGCATGCTGGGCGACGCCGCCGCCGCCATACTTAAAGATGGCGAACTGGTCGCGGCCGTCGAAGAATCGAAGCTGGTCCGGCGCCGCCTGAATTGGGGCGGAACGGCGAACTGCCGGAGCACTCCATCGCCACCTGCCTGCAACTCGCCGGCGCCAAGCCGGAACAGGTGGACGCAGTGGCCGTGGTGCGGCCCGTTCCCGAGTCCGACTTCTCACCTGAAGCTGCGCGCGCGCTTCCCCAACAGCCGGCATCCTGGTGGTGGAGCATCACACGGCGCACGCCGCGTCCGCCTATTATCCTTCGCCGTTCGAAGAGGCCACCGTGCTGACGCTCGATCGCGGCGGCGATTTCCGCTGCGGCTCGCGCTGGCGCGCCGCAGGCTCGCAGCTCACGCTCGAACACGAACAGTACTCCCGATTCGCTCGGCGATCTCTACGGCCGCGTCACCGAACTGCTCGGCTTCGAGGCCAATGCCGACGAGCACAAGGTGCAGTGGCTCTCCGTCGCCGGCGACGACCGCTTCACCGAGCTGTTTCTCGACATTCATCGGCCGCGAAGGCGAGGGCCGCGCATCGATCGCTCGTACTTCAGCACCGAGCGATTCAGCCAGGGCGGTTTCGGCGCGCGCTTCTACGAGCGCCTCGGCCTCGCCGATGGCGCTGCGATTCCGGATGCGCTGCGCGCCGCACATCGCCGCCGGATTGCACACGCCATCGAAGCGGCGGCGATCCGCATGGCGGGCGAGGCCACAATCTCTGTCTCGCCGGCGGCCTCGGGCTTGAACGCGCTGCTGGTCTCCGCGCTCGAAACGGTCCAGCGTCAAGAACGTGTTCGTGCAGCCCGCTGCCGGCAACGCCGGCACGGCGATCGGCGCCGTGCTCGAAGCCTGGCACAGCGTTTACCGGCAGACGAAGCGCGTCCCGTTCGAACACTCTGTGCCTGGGACCCGCGTTCAGCGCCGCCGAGATCAAGCAGGTGCTCGAAAACTGCAAGCTGCGCTTCCGCTACCTGCTCACCACCGACGAGCTGATCGAGACCGCCGTGGCGCAGTTGAACGACAACAAGATCGTCGCCTGGATGCAGGGCCGCATGGAGTTCGGCCGCGCGCGCTCTGGGCAACCGCAGCATTCTGGCGTCGCCGCTCGATCCCTACTCCACCGAGAATCTGAACATCTTCATCAAGCACCGCGAGCCGTTCCGCAAGTTCGCCGCGTCGGTGCCCGCGGAACTGGCCTCGGAGTATTTCGAAGTCGGCCCCAACGCGCGCTACCTGGCCACCGTGGGCCGCGTCAAACCGGCGCATCGCGAACAGTTCGCCGCGCGCAATCCTGGCCGACGACCTGGTGCGCGTCCACACCGTCGATCGCAGACGAGAACCCGCTGTACTGGAAGCTGCTGCACGCCGCGGGAAAAGCCACCGGACTGCCGGTGCTCTACAACACGTCGTTCAATCTCTTCGGCGAGCCGCTGGTCTGCACGCCGCGCGATGCCGTGCGCAGCTTCTACTCCTCGGGGATCGACGCCATGTTCGTGGGCAGTTTTTCCTGCAGAAGTAGATGTACGGCAGTGGTCTTTACAACCGCGCAAATCGGTTCACCCGGCCTAAAATTTAACTCACCAGCCGATTGTGCTGTCACGAGCGCCACCAGCGGGAATCCGCAGTCTATCTCGATGCGCGCAAGCGGCCCTTCGATCGACACCTCTCGCACCGTTCCCGCAATGCGATTGCGCGCGCTCGATTCCAGATGCGCCTCGCGCGTCACGGCGACATCTTCGGCGCGGATACACGCCAGCACCGCGCCGCTCTCGCCGCCATCCACGCATTCGAAACGCGTCGAACCCGCAGCGACGGTCACCAGTCCCGCATGGCGCGCAACAATCTCTGCTTGTATAATGTTTTCCACTCCCAACGATTCGGCTACTCGCGGATCGGCGGGGCGCCGGAAGACGTCCCGTACCGGTCCGGTCTGCCGGATCGTGCCATCGATCATCACGGCAATCCCATCGCCCAACGCGATGGCCTCAGCACGATCATGCGTCACCACGATGCTCGGCACGCCGCTCTCAAGCAGCATGCGGCGCAAGTCTCGCCGCGTGCGTGCGCGGGTGGCGGCATCGAGCGCGGAGAGCGGCTCGTCCAGCAACAGCAGCGCTGGGTCCGCCGCCAGAGCGCGCGCCAATGCAACCCGCTGCTGCTGTCCGCCGGAAAGCTGTCGCGGCAAATGCGTGCGCAGTTCGCTCAGATCGAACGCTTGGATGAAATGTTCCGCGCGCTTGCCGTCGCGCGATCCGAAGCCAACGTTCGCTTCGGCCGTGAGGTGGGGAAACAGCGCGTAATCTTGAAATAAAAACCCGGCGCGGCGTTGTTGCGGCTCAAGCGATCGCGCGCCGAACCACTCCTCGCCGCGAAAGACAATGCTGCCGCTATCGGGCCGCTCCAGACCGGCGATTAGCCGAAGCATCGTGGTCTTCCCCGCACCCGACGGCCCGAACAGCACCGTGACGGGCGCCGCGCCGAGCGGTATGACCCAATCGGCATCGATGGCGAATCCCGAGGCGAAGCGCTTCCGGCATTGGCAGATCAGTTCGCCGGCCATATTCCCCAGCGGCGCTTCGCGAGCGCGCCGCGCTGCAACGCATAGGTCAGCGCAAGAGCCGCGAAGGAAAAGCCGAGCAGCGCAAGAGACGTCCGCCATGCGGCGCCATAATCCAGAGCCTGCACCTGATCGTAAATCGAAATGGACACCGTGCGCGTCACGCCGGCAATGTTGCCGCCCACCATTAGCACCACGCCGAATTCACCCATCGTGTGCGCGAAGCTCAGCACCGCGCCAGCCCCGATTCCCGCCCGCGCCAGCGGCACCACAACGCGGCGGAATGTTGCCGCGCGCGAGACGCCCAGACACCACGAGGCCTCGATAAGTTTGCGATCTACGCCGGCGAACGCGGCGGCGACAGGCTGCACCGTGAACGGAAGACTATAAAGCACCGACGCAATCAGCAGCCCCGCAAACGAAAACGGCAGCATGCCGCCGGTGACCTTGGCATACACCGCTCCCACAGGGCTGCGCGGCCCCATCGCCAGCAGTAGATAGAACCCGAGCACCGTGGGCGGCAGGATTAGCGGCATCGCAACCACTGCTTCCACCAAGAACTTCCAGCGACGATTAGAGAATGCGATCCAGTACGCGAGCGCTACGCCCGCCACCAGAAGGATCGCCGTAGTCGCCGATGCCAGCTTGAGGCTGAGCCAGATGGCTTGCCAATCCATATTAGTTGAAGGCCATGCTAGTAGAAGCCGTAGGTCTTGAGAGCCTTCCGTCCAGCATCGCTCATCATAAACGCGCGGAACTCGCGCACGCCCTCCGGATTCGCCGCATGCGTAAGAATCACGCCCGCCTGTTCCATCTTCGGATAAGCCCCCGGCGGAATCTCCCAATAGCGCCCCTGATCGCGAGCCGTTGGCGCCAGAGCCAGGGCAAGCGCCACAATTCCGATCTCCGCCGCGCCGCTCTGGGCAAACTGAAATGTCTGTGCGATGTTCTCGCCCAGCACGAGCTTGGGCACAAGGCGATCGTACAAACCCGATGATCGGAGCGCCGCTTCCGCCGCGCGTCCATACGGCGCGTGCTGGGGGTTAGCCATCGCGATATGCTTCACCGAGGGCGCTTCCAGAGCATGCATCTGAAGCCGCGCCAGATCGATCGGCGAACCCTTTGCGACCCACAAAACCAGGTGACCCATGCCGTAGACGAAGAACGAATCCGCGACAGCCAGCTTTGCCTCAATCAACTTGCGCGGATACTCGCTATCGGCGGAAAGGAAGAGGTCGAACGGCGCGTTGTTGCCGATTTCGGCGTAGAAATTTCCCGAGGAGCCGAAGACCGTTTCGAGATCCACATCCGGGTGCGCGCGCCGGAAGTCGCGAGCCAGATCCGTGAGAGCGAATTGGAGATCCGCCGCGGCAGCCACGGTTAGCTTGCGCGGCGCAGCGACACTCGAAGTGAGGCCAGTCGCGACGAGCCCGACTGCAAGGATGGCCGGTAGGAATCTCAAAGCACCATCATACAACCGCCCTGATATGCCTACAGCGCGTTTTGCTACAATAAGATCTCGTACGCAAGGACCGGTGAGGTGGCAGAGTGGTCGAATGCGGCGGTCTCGAAAACCGTTGAACCTTTACGGGTTCCGTGAGTTCGAATCTCACCCTCACCGCCAGAATCTTTTCAATAACTTAGCAGGAGGAGCCACTTCGGCTCGGCATACCTCGTATAGAATAGCGGCATCCTGACCGTATACGCCACCTTCGCACGTGCTAAGCAGGTTCATCGGATCACGCCCCATAGACCCATATGAATTCATCCAATCCCACAGCTCTCGCATGGGTACATTCTATGATGGCTGCGGACCTTCCGGCTTTGCTCGGCGACGGCTGAACGTTCCGCAATCAACGCGCGTGAATGAGCCGGGCCTCGCACCCACTATTGCATCGAAGATCGTTTCAACGCGGGGCTGAAGAAATTGCCAGTGAGGCACAGAGAGGGAGACAACGGCGATCAGCCGACCGCGCATGTCCTGTTCATACTCCATGGTCTTATCGCCGGTAACGAAGACGTCGAAACTATCCTCTTCCGCCTGCTTCAAAAGCTCACCATTCTTCAGACCGCCATAGCCCATATATTGCACCGTGAATGCGTCAAATCGGTTTAGAGCAAGGCGCAGCTTATGCGGCAAGTTCTCATCCAGAAGAACGCGCAGGCTCACAGGACCGGCTGATGGCTTTGAGCGAAGGAGATCAGGGTCTTGATCTGGTCGCGTGTGATGGAGGGGTAATTGTCAGCGATTTCTTCGACAGGGCTACCGAGGTCGTATTCATCGACAATTTGCTGGGCTGGTATGCGGGTGCCCTTGATTAAAGGAACGCCTCCCTGTTTTCCGGGAACGACCTCCACCTCCGAGCATTCAAGCCAATCCATACGAAGCTCCATTCCCCATGGTAGCCGCACCTCTTGCCAGCATCAACCCACCCGCTTTATTCTGCCACGATGGCATGACGTAGCGCCCACAGAGAAGCCAGCCGCGGTCCGATGCAGAAGTTCGCTGACCAGATCATCGCGCAGCTCGAAGGACGGCGGTGGGGAGCCGGACGAAGACGGGAAGACCACCAGAATGTTGCGCCATTATCCGGTGTTCCATGCCAGCCACATTGAAGGAATCCCGCCATATGCCGCGTCAGGCGTAGAAGAAGCCCCACGGACCGGACAGAAGCCGCCGACATCTTCCTGAAGAACAGTGGCGCCGTAATCTGCACCGGAGGCAATCGCCTAGACTGGCAACATCCAACGCACTTGCGCGTGAACTTCTATGCGAGAGAAATCTTGAGCGTTCGCAGTGATGACAACGGCTCCGGCACGGGCCGCCGTCACTGCAATGAGAATGTCGTTCACCATTTGGCGCCGTCTGACGATCTCCACCCCTTCAGCGCCAAGTCTCGCCAGCACCTTCCCGGTTTCAACGAAACAGGAGTGGTCCGGAGTGATTACCCGATTCGCTTTTTCGAACGGTTTGAGAAAGCTCTCTAGATCCGATCTTTCCCGCTTTGTCCGGCAACCCGCAAAAAGTTCCATGGCAACTACTGAACTAGTGAACACTTCCCGGAGAACTTCTCAGTTGGCATCGTGTACGAACCGAAGGACGGCAGCGGTGAGATAACCCTCCTTCGATGCAACGGACAGCATGGCATTTTCAACGGTAGCTTCGATCCCGACCATGCTCATTTCACCTTCCATATCCACCGAGCCTCGGAGATTGCCATTGCCAATGGCTTCAAACCTGAGAAGTACGCCGAGAATACCGAAGAGTTCGCTTCCTTCGAGGAAGCGGTTCAGTATTTCGTTAAGCTGATAAACTTAGATGCAGCCGATGCAAAAAGACATTTCCCGGACAGGACGGCACAGGACATGCTGCCGTTTGAAGAAGGGAGCCGATCATGACTGTTTTCGATGACCTCAAAGCCGAGTTCAATCGCCACATCGAGTTCCGTGAAAAGCGTCCGGGAGTAGTACAGATTCTCGCCCCACTTTTCCATGAAGATGGCGATATGATCGACATTTTTCTCGACATGCCGAGAATCGCTGGAGTGCCGCTCCGAATCAGTGATCACGGCCTTACGCTCATGCGGTTGTCATATTCCTACGACGTGGACACGCCGACCAAACGAAGGATCTTCGACCGCATCCTTTCCGAGAATGGGATCTCCGAAGATCGTGGCAGGCTCTACCTCGATACGACGGCTGAACATTTGTACCCGGCACTGCTGCAATTCGCACAGACGGTGGCGAAGGTTAGCAGTATGCAAGCGTTCAAGCGTGAAGTCGTTCAGAGTCTCTTCTACGAGATGTTGGGCGACTTCATCACGAGCACACTGGTTCGCTACAGACCGCAGCCGGATTATCTCCCTATGTCTGACCGGGACGACCTTGAGGTGGACTGGCGGTTTGAAGCACGGCCACGGCCCATTTTTTTGTACGGCGTTAGGGACAACGCCAAGGCTCGTCTTGCCGCTTTATCTTGTCTGGAATTTCAGAAGCGCGACATCATTTTCCGTAGCGTCGTTGTTCACGAGGACTTCGAGAATGGTCTGAGCAAGAAAGATCAGACGAGGATCACGAGCGCAGCGGATAAGCAGTTCACGTCTCTTGTGGATTTTCAGGTAAACGCCGAGCAATACTTCAGCCGTGAAGTTGAGGTCCTTCAGTGAAGATGCTCCACCTTGCGCGTGGATTGTACCTTCACATTCGGAACGCTGTTGATTGTGAGGCTTCAATAGTGGTGATGGAACCCCCTAAGAAGGCAACCCCCGTGCCGTCCGCCGTCAATCGGACGGCGAGGTAGCGGCGGACAAGTCGTTGGGGCAGCGTGAGATAACGGCGTTACCGAATGGAATGGCCTGCGTGACCTGAACAGATTCCATATGCAGCATACGGATACCCGTAACGCTGATTCCCTTGAGCGACGACTATTCGGAATATGCGTTGGCGTCTCGGCACTGTTTCAGATGTCGCGGAACCAAGATACTGCAGTCCCGCAGCTACGCCTTTGGCTTCCGTGTCAAGCGAACGAGCTACCAGACTGTCCATCTATACAAGAGCTAACTGCTCTTCGCCTGGCTCCGCTCAACAATACCAAGGCTCGGTCAGATAAGGAATCGTTGCGCGCGAGGGCAACGGCGCCTCGGCCCATTCGCCTGCATCCGCGAGCCGCGCGACCTCGCGGAAAATCTCCCCGCGACTCGCCTTGCGCTTCTCGCCGTTGCGCACTGTCTCGTTCATACGGCGCGACAAAGCATCCACGCGCTCATCGGAGTTTCTCCACGGATAGCAGAGCGCCGAAGCATCGAACGCCTCGACCATTCCGCGCATTTCCGGCAATTCCAGCAACAGCGAACCCTGCGGAATCAATAATCGGATCGCAAGCTGAACCGGCGCCACCTGTTCCGCTAGGCCCAACTCGGCCAGATCGCGCAGGAAGGCGGCGTACCCGGCCAGCGTAGTCCACGGCGTGAACGGGATGAACGTGGGCGAAAGCGGCAGGCTCGCGGCGCGGGTCAGCCGCAGCGCTTCCAGAAAATCGGCGCGCGTGTGTCCTTTGGCAAGCGTCGCGAGTACCGCGTCGTCGAGCGATTCCACCGCCGTGATGACGAATGCGCAACCGGTGCGCCGCAGGTCCGGCAGCAGGTCGCGATGCTTCAGCAGATGCTCTACTTTGATGGTTACATCGTACGTAGAGTTCGGGCCATTCGCGATGCAGAGCCTCCACTAGCGGCATGGCATGGCCCGGCCCGTTCCAGAAATCGGGATCGCCGAACGTAATGTGCTGCGCGCCGGCCGCCACCTGCCGGCGGATGTCTTCGAGCACCACATCCCGCTGCACGATGCGGAAGACCCCCTGGTACACCGGCACGACCGGGCAATGCCGGCAGAGGTGCTTGCAGCCGCGGCTGGCTTCGGTGTAGCCCACGCGGCGTGTCGGCGCCATCAACTGCCAACTGCGCGTAAGCCCCAAGCGGCGGCAAACCGGCGCGGTCGGGCGCGATGAATTGTTGACGCGCCGAGCGATACGGCGGGTTCCTCCTGCGGAACCGCTCGCTCCCCGATGCGCCGTGCCCAATCCACCAGCCCCTGCTCGAATTCGCCGCCGAGGATCGTGCTCACTCCTGCCTCGCGCAGCGCCGCCTCATTCAGCGGCGCGTAGAGGCCGTAGCCGCACCATGCCGCGCCGCGGATTCAGCGCCCGAATGCGTCGGCGCCACGCGCAGAAACAGCCGCGTCGCCGTGTGCATCGGCAGGAAGAACGCGATCAGGTCCGCCTGCTCGACCGCGGCTCGGCGGCAGCGGCGCGCGCGAGAGATCGGCGCAGGTTACTTCGTGGCCTTCGCGCCGCAGCCACGCGGCCGGCGACGCCAGACCGAAGGGCTGGCGGCCCAGCTCGTACGTGGAGATCAGGACGATGCGCACTGCATCCATTATGCGTGACGCCTTTGCTAAACTGAAAGTAAGTCCCCGCGTTTTCCCATGCTTGCCACCGCTACTATCGCCGACGAAATCCTCGACCTGAAGAAGCGAGCGCCGCGCCATTCTGCTGGCGCATCACTATCAGGAGCCCGAAATTCAGGAACTTGCCGACGTGGTGGGCGACAGCCTGGAACTGGCCCGCAAGGCCCGCGATTTCGAAGGCGACGTGATCGCCTTCTGCGGCGTGTGGTTCATGGCGGAGACCGCCAAGGTGCTGAATCCGCATCGCATCGTGGTCGTGCCCGATCGCGAGGCCAGCTGCAGCCTGGTGGATAGCTGCCCGGTCGAGCCGGTTCGCGAGTTCCGGCGCCGCAATCCCGATTACGTGATCGTCAGCTACATCAATACTTCGATCGAAGTGAAGGCGGAGAGCGACATTCTTTGCACCTCGCGCAACGCGGTGAAGATCGTCAATTCCATTCCGCGCGGAGAAGCCCGTGCTGTTCCTGCCCGACCGCAACCTCGGCAACTACGTGCAGCGAGCAGACCGGCCGCGAGAACATGAAGATCTGGCAGGGCGCCTGCATCGTGCACGCCACGTTCCCCGCGCGGCGCGCTGGCTGGATGCGAAGGTGGCGCATCCGCGCGCCAAAGTGGTGGCGCATCCGGAATGCCCGGAATCGGTGCTGGCGCATGGCGGATTTCATCGGCTCCACCTCCGCCATCATCGAATGGTGCGCAGCGCAGCGACGCGCCGGAGTTCATCGTGATGACCGAAAGCGGCGTTCGCTACTCGCTCGAAAAGCTGTCGCCCGGCAAGCAGTTCTACTTCGTGGCCAACGAGAACTGCAATTGCAGCGAGTGCCCGTACATGAGGCTGAACACGCTCGAAAAGCTGCGCGACTGCCTGCGCAATCTGGAGCCGCGCGTGGAACTGTCCGCCGAGATCGATGCGAGCGCGCCCTGGTGCCGCTCGAGCGCATGCTGGCCGTGAAGTAAATGCGCATGGCCGCTGCACCACTCATCGATTCCTTCGGCCGCGTGCACGACAATCTGCGCATCAGCGTCACCGACCGCTGCAACATCCGCTGCTTCTACTGCATGCCGGAGACGGACGTGCAGTTCGTGCGAGCGCGCGCGAGATTCTGGATTTCGAAGAGATCGAGCGCTTCGTGCGCATCGCCGCCGGCTTGGGCATCGACAAGCTGCGCCTCACCGGCGGCGAGCCGCTGGTGCGCCGCGATCTGCCGGTGCTGATCCGCGCGCCTGGCGGCGATCCCGGGCATCCGCGATCTGGCGCTGACCACCAACGGCGTGCTGCTGGACCGAGCTCGCCGCAGCCGCTCTACGATGCCGGACTGCGGCGCCTCAACGTCCACTGGACACGCTCGACCGCGAGCGCTTCCGCGCAGATCACGCGCCGCGACGATCTGCCGCGCGTGCTCGCCGGGATCGACGCCGCCAAGCGCGCTGGGCTTCGCGACGATCAAGCTCAACGCCGTGGCGGTGAAGAATCTGGTGGAGCCGGATATCGTTCCGCTGGCGCGCTTCGCGCGCGAGAACGGCTTCGAGGTGCGCTACATCGAGTTCATGCCGCTCGATGCGCAGGACCTGTGGGACCGCTCGAAGGTGCTGCTGGCGGACGACGATCATCGCGATGCTCTCGCGCGAGATCTCGCCGCTGGACCCGATGCCCGATCCGCGATCCGCGCGCGCCCGCCACCGAATACGCTTACGCCGATGGCGGCGGCACGGTGGGCTTCATCGCGTCGGTGAGCCGGCCGTTCTGCCTGAACTGCAACCGCATGCGCCTGACCGCCGACGGCAAGCTGCGCTATTGCCTGTTCGCCATCGAAGAAGACGACGTGAAGGGCCTGCTGCGCGTCGGGCGCGACGGATGACGAGATCGCCGCGCTGATCCGCCGCAACGTCGCCGGCAAGTGGATCGGCCACGAGATCAACTCCGCGAAGTTCGTCGCCCCGCCGCGGCCGATGTATTCGATCGGCGGCTAGACCGCCTTAAACTTAATTTCAGCGGCAAGTTTAGCACTGGATTCTTCGTGAAGAACTGCCGCTGTGCGCACCGGCAACACCGCGAGTTTCAGTTGTTAACCGATGGACCAGCTTTCCGTCCGGCGCGGTTCAGCGAGAGCCACTCCACGTGAAAACAGCGGGCGAAGGATCCAAGACCTTCAGGAGAATCTATGCCTAGCACTGTGCCACTCGGGGAGTTCCGCCGATCAATCAAATTATCACAGAACAAAAAACCGTTAAAAAACTTCCAATTCTAAAATTAAAATGCTTGCCTCCCACCTCATCCAGGTTTAATGTTTCAACTATGAATTCCACAGATACGAGATCACGATTCGAATAGCCGCAAACATCGCGACCGTATTTGTTGCAGTACTTATCTCTGCGTCACTGATGAAGGTTTACTTTATCCCAGCGAACTGGCTCCGCAGCGTCCCGCCCCCGCTTCCGCCGGCTATTTCGGAGGGCACCTCACTTACGCCATTGATTCAGGGAATCGACTGGCGCCGGAACAAGCGGACAATCATTCTTGGAATCTCAACCCACTGCCACTTCTGCACGGAAAGCGCACCATTTTATAGGCGACTTCAAAGTGAAGTTGGTGAAGGTGTGAAGGTCGTCGCCGTCTTATCCGAGCCAGTCGAGGAGGCGGCAAATTACCTCACCGCCGAGGGCGTCAAACCTGACGGCATCAAGCAGGTGCTTCTCCAAAGGCTGGGGGTTAGAGGCACGCCGACGATGATGCTTGTCGATGAACGCGGAAGAGTTTCCAAGGTATGGGCCGGCAAAGTCCAGGACGCAGATCAAAACAAGGTTTTAGAGGAAATTCGTTCCGCGGCAGGAATAAGATCCAAAGAAAAACAAGAATCCGGAGATTGATTTATGAGTTTAAACGCTTATGCACATTCCGGCCGTGACGCCGCAACCCGTTTCGCAACAACATTATTTGTATGCCTCGCCGCCGTTTCCGCGGGGCTGGCGTCCGAGAAGACCATTGACGTTGGCGCCCAGCATAATACAGATGCGGTGGTGATTACTGAAATCACCGTGGGAAACCTCTCTATACAAGCCGGACAGCCGCTAACGGCGACCCAGGTGCAGCCGGTCACGCCCTTTCAAGCAGGGGAGGACTGGCTACAGCAGACGGTGGTGCATTTTCTAAATCGCACAAACAAGACTATCGCCTTCTTCCAGATCGCTCTCGTGTTCCCGGAGACCGCTCCAAACGGCGTGGAACGGTCGGCGGTTGGGCACGTGATAACTTTGGGCAGGATCCCAGATGTCGCCGCATATTCCAATCGAACAGGCCAAAACGTACGCCAGACGAATGCGCCGATCGCCTTCGCCGCGGGAACTACCATGACGATGGCGCTTGCGGATTATTTAGCGCCTATCCAAGCCGGCCTAAACCTACCCCTCTCGAATCTAACGAAGTGTTCCATACGCCGGACGATTGTCTATTTCGACGACGGTATGCGCTGGGACGGTGAGTACTACGCAACGCCGGATACGAGCCACCCAGGTGCGTTCACCAAGCTGGAACCGAGATATTTCCCGGGGATTCCGAGCTGGCCGCCGAAGGTGCAGTGAATAATCCAACGAGATTGCCACGGCTTCAAGGTAGGCATAGCTACGCCGTGATAACCCGGCATTCCCCCATCGGCTGCGTTGTTTTATTTAGTAAGTGTACTTGTAAGGAGGTGTCTATATGAAAGAATTAGTCCGGCTGCTCATATTATGTGCAGGCGTGTTTGCGGCGCTAAAGGGTGGCCGCGTCGTTCCAACGGTCCTGGCCAGCGGAGACTGCGTCCGCGATATTGAAACGGAAATCGACGACGTTTGCGCCGACTGCTGCCAGTTCAACAGCCCTGTTACGGTCGCCACTTTCACCGATGACCCCTCGTTCGGACCCTGGAGCTATACCACTATGTCGCAGAACTGCGGGACTGCGCTGTCAGGCTGCACAAGCGGCCAGTGCGGCGCTCAGTACTACCTATCGAAGTACACGGATGCAGGCTGTTGCAACGGCCTAGGTGGCGGCTGCGCAACGAATGCGGACTGCTGCAACGGGTTCACTTGCTACAGCAACCTCTGTATGAACTGCAATCCAGACAAAAGCGGGTGCATCACCAATGCGGATTGCTGCTCGGGCAATTGTCAGTCGGGCTCTTGTCAGAGCGAATTCTGATAAAGCCGGGTGTGCTACTAATTCGACGTCTTATCGCGTTGCGCACGACCGCAAATGGAGCTAAGCCGCCGACACAGGCTTCGCACCGTAGGTTACTTGACTAACTTACTTCAGCGGCAAGTCGAGCACCGGATTCTTCGCAAAGAATCCCCACGGAACCAACTTGAACCCCATTTCATAGGTCGGCATCACCGGCCAGTCTTCCGGCCGCGGATTATGCGTGATGCCGAAGTTGTACCAGAGCACGATATCGCTTGATTATCGATCGGACGGTTCGCCGCGGCCCACTTTGGCAAGGCCATCGCCGCCGTGGCTTTGGTTGGGATAATCGCCGCCCGCGTACATTTCGTGCGGCGTCGTAGGGCGTCACCCAGACGTGCGAATCGAGGAATCGGGCGCGTTTGCGCACCCAGGAATCGGCTGCCGCGAAAGGCTTCGCATTCTCGCCCGGCAACAGCGCGTAGCCGGTGGGATGGCCCAGCGCATTCGTCGCGCGCGGGGTTTACGACGATCCAGCGGCGGCTGCTCTCCAGATTCAAGCTGCGCTGCGCCTCGCGTTCGGTGCGAGCGGCGTCTCCTCCATGGTGAACGCATTGCCGATAGGGATTCTTCGGCGCCGCGCGGCATCGGCGACGCTGTTCATTTCCAGCACGCGATTCGCCAAGCCATCCACATCCATATCCAGGCGGTAGCTGAAGAAATGCTGATGGTGCACAGCCAGCAAATTCTTCGCCACCAGATGGCCATAAGGATCGTGCGCGCCATCCGCCACGCCCTTTATCGCCATGATGCCGGTAAGCTCCACGTGCGCTTCGAGCGTTCCATCCTGGTGGAAGATCCAGTCGAAGCCGTACTCGTAGTTGCCCGCTTGCGTGAGTAACGAAATTACCAGGTCCCGCGCGCGGCGAACGTTGTCGCCGTGCTTCCATGCGATTCCGCCATCGCGCTCATAGAGCGCGATGGCGCCCGGAATGACGTGCGGCGCGCCGGATTCATCGGCCATCACCGCGTCGTAAACGTGGCAGTTCTCAGGGCAATCGAGACCGGGCCGCTGCGCGCTGGCGGTCAGCCCAGACCGAGCTCGCCGGCATCGAAGCTGTTGCGGAAGTACCAGCCCGCTGTGGGGTCGCCGTACGGAACCACCATTTCGGAGAGCGCGCCGCGGTAGAGAATCGGCCGCACTTTGCCGCCGTCCTCGTAGCCCGCGGTGTAGATAACCAGGCCCTCGCGCGGCTGAAAGCCGAATCGGAAATGCCACTTCTGCCAGCGGACTTCGTTGTCCTCCACCTTGAATTCCGGGCCGTTCGGTTGCGTGATGTGCAGCGGCGCGAGCGCGCGGGCGCTGCCCGGTTACGTTGGGCGTGAAATCGAAATTCTCGTGCGAGAGCGGCGCATCGCGATCGATATCGATGAAATCGAGCAGGCGGTTCGCGGTGACATCGACGTGCGCGAACACGCCCTCCACCGGATGCGCGTAGAAGTTTTGCCCAGCCCCGCCGTAATAGAAACATTTCGCGTACGATGCGGTCTTTGTCCGTATCGGGCAGCGCAAAGTAACCGGCAGACCATGACACTCCCCAAACGTTATTGACATCGCGGATGCCGCGCTCGGCCATGGCGCGCAGGAACCGCGGGTCGCGGCGCACGATGCTGGAAGGCGCGATCGGAATCCTCGCCCGAAACCGGCGCCTCCGCCCCGGGAATGAGCTTCCACGAATCCAGCATGCCGCTGGTGAGATTGGCGATCGCTTCGAACGTCTGATTGCCTTGATAATCGTAGAGCACCGGAAAAGCGCGGCGCGGCGTCGCAGTTTCCTTCAGCACCGCGTCCTTAGGCGGCTCTTCAGCGCGATGACGCTGAAGCGCGATCCAGCGGGCGCCCGGCCCGACGAGTTGATGATGCGCGTCGCCTGGCGGATCTCGGCCGCCGAGAGCGGCGCCAGCGGGTTGGCCGCGCCCCAGCGAGCGGCATGACCAAGAGGGACGCGGCGAGGAAAAGCTTCATGCGCCCTCGACCTTCAGCGTCATCGCGTAATCGCAGGGCTTCTCTTGCGGCAGTTCGACGCTCAACGCTGTCTCATTCTGCGTGAACTTCATGTTGCCCTTGTGCCCCAGTAACTCGACGCGGCGGATTTTACCCACGCCCGATTTACCGCCCAGAGCGAGTTGCGGAATGGATGCGGCGCTGCGTTCCGGCCAGCCCATCAGGAACGCGTAGACCGCGCCGTTTTTGGTGGTGAAGCGGATATCGGCGGCCGTGAGATCCTTGCGGTTGCGCTCGTTGAATGCCGCTGCTCCGCGCTCGCCGCGGGCGGCGGCGCTGCGTTGCCCGCCACTTTCCAGGGACGCGTGCCATAGATGCCTTCGCCTGTTGACGGCCATCCACTGAGTGATGCCGTCGAGCACTTTCAGTTCGTCGTCATCCAGCATGCCGCTGTTGGGCAGCGGGAAATTGAGCATCAGGTTGCCGTTGCGGCTCACGATGTCGCACAGCAGATCGATCACGGTTTTCGGCGTCTTGTACTTGATGCCTTTCTTATAGTGCCAGTTGCCGATGCAGGTGTCGGTCTGCCATGGCTGCGGCAGGATCTCGTTGGCTACGCCGCGCTCGATATCGAGCGCGCACGTTCCTTGCGCGCAATCCCGCGCGGTCTTGCTGGTGAAGATGCCCTCGACTTTGCCGCCGTGTGACCTGGCATTCGTATTGTAGTAATGCGAAACCAGCTTGAGGCCGGTCTCGCCGAAGGGGATTCCGCCATCGGTGTAGAGCAAGTCGGGCTGGTAGTTATCGACCAGGTCTTTGATGCGCAGGAACCAGAGGCGCTTCCAGGAATCGGGCGCCTCGCGGCCCATCGCATGGCGGCAGCTTGGCTCAGGATTGTTTGGCGAGGGATGATAGAGATCGTTGTAAGCCGCGTCCTGACCGTCATAAGGTACGCCCGCCAGGGGTCCGGTCTTATCCGAGGTGTGGGACGTCGCGAACCAATCGTAACTGTTGGATAAGTGCTCGCTGACGGCGAACTTCAGGCCGTACTTTTCGGCCGCCTTGCGCCACATGCCGACCACGTCTTTCTTCGGCCCCGTGGCGACGGCGTTCCAGCGCGGCTGATGCTTCGAATTCCAGAGGTCGAAGTTATCGTGATGCACGCCCATGCTCATGAAGTATTTCGCGCCGGCTTTCTTATAAAGCTGCATGAGATGGTCGGCGATCGAATGGTCGCCCTTCCAGAGCTGGCAGATATCCTTGTGGCCGAACTTCGAAGGATGGCCGTACTTTTCCACGTGATATTTATTCTGGTCGCTGCCCTGCATGTAGATGTTGCGCGCGTACCAATCGCCATCCTCGGCAGCAGATTGCGGGCCCCAATGCGCCCAAATTCCGAATTTGGCGTCGCGGAACCATTCGGGGATAGCGTAGGCGCGGAGCGATTCGGCGGTGCCGTCGAAAGGTCCTTTGGCGATAGGCGGCAGGTTGTCCTGCGCGGAGGATTTGCGCGGCAGCAGCAGGGCCGGCGCGATGGCGAGCAGGCCGGCCGCGCGCGACGCGTGATAGAGGGCATAGGCAGTAGCTATTATTGTAGTCAACGCCGCTTCCGCGCGGCGCCGGAGGAGCTTTATGAAACGCGTGTTGTTCCTGACCATTCTCTTTGCCTCGATCACGTTCGCGCAGCAGACAGCCCCGCCCGCGTCCGGAGCCGCCGCTATCAAACCGGCTGCCAACGCCAAGACGGCCGAGGAAGTCTACAAGAACATCGTGCAACTGAAGGGCACGCCCGCCGACCAGCTCCAGCCGGCAATGCAGTTCATCTCGGCTTCGCTCGGCGTGGATTGCGCGTTCTGCCATGTACAGGGCAATTTTGCGGCGGACGATAAGGCTCCCAAGAAGACCGCGCGCGCAATGATGGCGATGACGGCCATGATCAACAAGGAAGCTTTTCACGGACGTCAACAGATCACCTGCGAATCGTGCCATCGAGGCGCGACGCATCCCGTTTCCACGCCGCCGGTGCTCGAAACAGATGCGGAGCCAAAGCCTGCCACTCCGCCTCCTCCGGCGGCTGGGGCCACCGCTCCAACCGCCGATCAGATCCTGGACAAATACATCGCCGCCGTGGGCGGCGCCGATGCCATCCGCAAAGTGACAAGCCGCCAGGCGAAAGGCGTTGTTATTGTTAACGGTACAGAAACGCCGATCGAGCTTTTTATGAAGGCTCCGAACCTCCGTCTCTCGATTTCGCAGAACCCCAGTGGAGGGAGCTTCACCGCATTCGATGGCAGCGCCGGCTGGATGGGCAGCACGGGCCATGCGGCGCGCGAAATGTCGCCGGCTGAATCATGGGCGGCGGGCATCGACGCTGAGTTCTATCTCCCGCTGCGGCTGAAGGAAATGTTCCCGCAGATTCGTCGCGGACGGCGGGAGACGGTCAATGGCGTCGAATGCGAAGTGCTGCTGGGGACGGCGGAAGGGCGTCCACCGGTGCGCCTCGATTTTGACGCGAAATCGGGCTTGTTGCTGAGACTGGTGCGCTACGCGGATACTCCCATGGGCCGCAATGCTACGCAGATCGATTATGCCGATTACCGCGATTCGGGCGGAGTGAAGATTCCGTTCCGCTGGACGCTTTCGCGAGCGATTGCGCGCTTCACCATACAGCTCTCGGAGGTGAAGAGCAATGTGGAGATCGATAGCGCGCGATTCGCAAAGCCATCGGGCGATATTAAGTAGTGTAAGCTCGGACGCCGGCGGTCTTGCGGCCGGTTCTACGCGGTTACCGCTTTTCGCCGTAAGTAATGCTGACGGTGGTCGAGGCGCCGCCGGCATTGGCGGTCGCCATTAGCGAGCGCTTTTCGCCTTCCTCCGCGGCCACTATCATTCCGCCCGAACCGGTGTCGGTATTCAGATTGACTTTCAGGCCGAGTTCGCCAGCCTTGTCACGGTAGAAGTCGAGCACCTTGCGAGGTGGATCGGAGGTTGTGAAGGTGAAGCTGCCGCCTTCACCGTTGCCGTTGCCATCGGTTCCCTTCGCCGAGAATACGCCTGTATTAATAGCTCCGGGATACTTCGGCACCCAGGATGGCAAGTCATTCGCGTCGCCGCCGAACTGCACTGAACCATGGCCGCCGCGGTCGTCATTCGCCGTAATGCTGAATCGGCCGTTGCGAGCCTGATCGAAGGTTATAGTACTTTCCTTGCCGGTTCGCCGATCGCGAATCGTGATGGTGCCAGCGCCGTTATCCGTGTTCAGAACCTCGACATTCGGATTGCCTGCGGTAAGGATTTTCGCGATCACGGCGCCGGGATTGTTGCGGATGGCGCGGGCGGCGAAGAAACCGAATCCAACCAGTCCCAGGATGCAGACGAAGAAGAATCCGAAGACGATGAGCAAAACCAAAACGACCGGGCTCATCCTGCGCGGGGCGCCAACCGGAGGAGGTGGAGCCATGCCTATTCCCGGCTGTATCGGCTGCGGAGCATATATGTGTGGCGGGGGCGCGTTGGGGACTGGCGGCGGCGTTTGGGCGACACTGACGGGGGTGCCGCATTGCGCGCAGAACGCTCCGTCTACGTTCGCGCCGCAGGTAGTGCAGAAAGCCATGGCTTCCTCCTAATGAACTCTCAGTTGAGTCTATCGCAGCTTTAGCCCGGCGTCGCGATAATGCAGTACTAGCGATTTGATCGATTTCGTGTCGCCGCTATAGGCGAAATAGAGGAAGCCAGAGATGGGCGTGCGTTGCGGACCATCGGGCAGCGCGCACTCCACGGCTATCTGCGACGCCGAGGCGCGGGGCTCAGGCTCAATGCCGCCGGGTGGATCGGGTTGAGGAAGCGGAGTGGTGCGCGGATAACCCGGCGGGTCACCGTTGGGAAGTGGCGTGTGCGGCGGCGCGCCGAGCATGACTCGCCCGTTGGGCGTACCAGCGGTAGCTTCGATGCCAGGCCGCTCGGTTTGCCAATCCGGATGGTCGAGCGTCGATGCCACGGTGTACGGGTTCATCGGCATCAACGCGACCTTCTTGCCGTTGACGGTTAGTTGAAAATCGCCGTAGTTGATATCGAGCGGCTGTGCTTTGTGCGCTTCATCCTTAGGAGAGTAAAGCGCAACCTCCACCGTCAGGAAATCGCGCGCGATGTACATAACGTCCCCTCGCGAAAAGCTGTGGACCATGTATTCGGCGCCGATCTCCACGCCGCCGGATTTCGCGTGCGCGTCATAATCCTCGGCCTTCGCCTTAGGCGTTGAACCGAGCGCGTAAACCGTCGACTGGTGCGTCTGCGCGCCTGCCAGAGAAGCGAAGAGAAAGATGGCGATTACTCGCATTGGGCCGATTGACGCGTGTCACGGCGCTTAGGTTCCAGCCGCAACAATATTGTTTTGAGTTCGGTAGTAGCATAGCAGGTGACGTAATGACCCCAACAAATTTAGCCGAACGATTCGCCATTCCGGACGCGCTCCGCTTCGAGGAAGGACACGGCGGGTTAACGCGCGCCATCATCTCCACGCCTGCGGCGGAGGCGGAAATTTATCTGCACGGCGCGCATCTTACCCATTGGAAGCCGCGCGGCGCGGAGCCGGTGCTATTCCTTAGTTCAAAGAGTTTCTTTGAGCCTGGAAAGGCCATCCGCGGCGGCGTGCCGGTCATTTTTCCGTGGTTCGGCCCCCGCGGCGAAGGCCAGGCCGGTCCCATGCATGGGTTCGCACGCACCATGGAGTGGACGGTTGAAGAGACCGCTCTGGACAAAGATGGTAACGTCGAGATCGCGCTCGTGCTCGAGCCTGACGAAGGCACTCGCAGTTTGGGCTACGACGCATTCCACCTGCGCTTTCGCGTCACGGTAGGTCGAACGTTGGAAATGAAGCTGGAGACCCGCAACGATGGGGCCGAGCCTCTCGTCTTCCAGGAGGCGCTGCACACCTATTTCGCTATTGGCGATATTTACCGGGTCCGGGTCTCCGGGCTGGAAGGCGCGGTCTACATCGATAAAACCGATGGATTCCGGCGCAAGCGGCAAGGCAGCGATCCCATCCAGATCACGAAAGAAACCGATCGGGTCTACGTGAACACGGCGTCCACTTGTGTGATCGGCGACCCGGCGTCGGGACGCCGCATCATGGTCGAGAAGAGCGGTTCGGAAGCGACCGTGGTGTGGAACCCGTGGGACGAAAAAATCAAGACGTTCGCGGATATGACGCCGGAAGACTGGAAACACATGATCTGCGTCGAAACTGCAAATGCCGGTGACCATTCGATTCATCTTGCGCCCGGCGCATCGCATATGCTTGTCGCCTCGATTCGAACGATACTTTAGCGCTAACTAATTCGTGATAAGCTGTTGCCGAGGACGTCCATGACCAGACGCGATTATCTGCAATTAGTGGCCGCCGGGGCTGCGGCCGTCGCGACCCCCGCCTTCTCCAATCCCGCCGGCGGCGATGCCGACCGCGAAAAGCGCATGAAATGGTGGCACGAAGCACGCTTCGGCATGTTCATTCACTGGGGACTCTACAGCGCAACTCGGCCGTCACGAATGGGTGATGGAAGACGAAGGCATCCCCGTGGCCGAATACGAGCAACTCGCGAAACAATTCAAGCCCAAGCCGAACGCCGCGCGCGATTGGGCCCGGCTCGCCAAACAGGCCGGCCAGAAGTACATGGTGATGACCACCAAGCATCATGAAGGCTTCTGCCAATTTCGATTCCAAGCTCACCAATTACTGTGCTCCTAAACAGGGTCCTGGCCGCGATCTGGTGAAGGAATACGTGGAAGCGGCGCGTGCCGAAGGCATGCGCGTGGGCTTCTACTATTCGCTCATGGATTGGCACCATCCCGATGGCGCGCGCTGCGCCACCGATGAAGCCGCGCGCCGCCGCTTCGTCGATTACATCCATGGCCAGATTCACGAGTTGCTGAGCAACTACGGAAAGATCGACGTGCTTTGGTACGACGTTTCGTGGCCGCTGGATGCAGCCGGGTGGGAATCGGAAAAGATGAATGCGATGGTGTTCCAGCTTCAGCCGGAGATCATCGTTAACAATCGCAACAAGCTGGATGGCGATTTCTCCACGCCCGAGCAAACCATCACCGCGGATAACAAGCGCGCGTGGGAAAGCTGCATGACGATGAACGATAGCTGGGGCTATCAACGCGCCGACGATAACTGGAAATCGCCAAAGACCGTGGTGCGGAATCTGGTTACCTGCGCGCACGATACCGGTAACTACCTGTTGAACATCGGGCCGAAGGGAGATGGATCGATCCCCGAGGAATCCGTCGGCATTCTGACCAAAGTAGGCGGATGGATGCAGCGGAACGGCCCTACGATTTATCAGAGCGAGAAATGCCAGCCCCGGCGCTCGAATTATGCCGCCTTTTCGCGTAAGGGCAACACGCTCTACATGCACGTCTATTTCTGGCCTGGATCGACGGTGGCGATCGGCGGATTGCGCAACAAGGTGCAATCGGCGAAGCTTCTCGCGAGTGGCAGGGACGTGAAGTTCGAGCAGGACGATTTCCGCGTCCGGTTTGTGGGGCTGCCCGAAAAGGCGCCGGACGACCCTGTCACGACGATCGCGATTGAATGCGATGGCGAGCCGCATCAAGACACGGACTACGTACGCAAAGAACGGCCAAGGCGCAACGCGTAGCGTAGGACGTGCGATAGGCCTCCTGGCCTGTCGATGTGCCGATAGGCGCAGGCGGGGCCGCCAGGGGAGAGCTAGACTGAGCCGGTTGGGGTAACCCGTTCTATAACCTTACTTCGCCTCGGATCAGGATTTTGCGTGGATATTCGTTGAGTCGAAGAACTGGAAGATCTTGTCACGCCAGCGGTTTCGTCGAATTGACGGGAGACCCGCCGTGCCCGCCTGCGCCTACGGCGCATCGACAGGCCAGGAGGCCTATCGCACTGAAACCTTGCCGTGATCTACCAGGACGGAATCCGTTTCGCCAATGCGCCCGTAGCTTTGACCGTTCACTATGAGCTCGCCCGCGCGGATTTGGACATCCGCATCGCGGCACGGCATGAACCGGAACGAAGGCTGGCCGTTGACGTCCTGCAATCGCTGAGGCGGTGGCACGCTGATGCGATAGCAATCGGTCACGCGCACGGTGTGCCGGCCTACGCGCCCCTGCACTTCGCCTAGCAGCAGGTTGTTCGAGCGGCTACACGAAGATAACGTGACGGTGGCTAGTAAAAGAAAAGCTCGCGCCATGGCATAAATCTAAACTACTCTATATCGCAAAGTCAATGTGAGCGATGTCGTCCCTTTTGCCGATCAGCCGCCTCACGCTACAATAGTCGTTCAACTATGAACAACCCCTCGGCGCGGCGGCTTTCTGTGAGGGCGCGCGCGCGGTATGGTTTAGCGGAGCATGGTCCTGGGCCTATGCTGGCGTTGGCGGCAATCCTGACAGACGGTGTGGCGGGCGTCGCGCTTCACTATGAAGCGATCCCCTTCCGAACCCATTTGGAAATCTCGGTTGTTACCGCGGCCATCGTTTCCTGGGTGTCCATCCAGGCGTTCCGCCGCAATCTGGACGCGCCACCAGTACGCCGCGCGGCGCTGCTGCTGCTCTCGCTGACGTTTTCTCAATTGCTGCTAGGCGTCGGGTCGTACATGAATCTGCTGGTGCCGGACACGCTCGAGTGGTTCCCGATAGCGCACTCGGTTATGGCGCTCGGAGTGCTCGGCTCGGCCATCGCACTCGCGGCAGCCGTCTATCGGCGCGTGCGTCCGGAGGATGCGGAATTGGCGCACGGAGGGGTGGCGATCGCCTGATGCGCGACTATATTGCTTTGACCAAACCGCGCGTCACCTGGCTCATCCTGATGAGTACGGGCATCGGTTATTTCTTCGGCCTGTCCTCGCATGGGGGGTGGCGTGGATTTCTGGCCGGCATTTCGTGGTTCTCGCTGCTCAATACGATTGCCGGGACGGCGTTAATCGCCTCCGGGACAGCAGCGCTAAATCAATTGTTCGAACGCGATGGGGATCGCCGCATGCGGCGCACGGCGCGTCGTCCTCTGCCGGCCGGCCGCCTCGAGGAGGGCCCTGCGTTCGCGTTTGGTATTGGGCTCGCCGTGGCCGGCTTCTCCGAATTGTGGCTTTGCGTGAATCTGCTTGCCGGATTGTGTGGCGCGTTCACGCTCTGCATGTATCTGTTTATCTATACTCCGATGAAGCGGCGGACGTGGTGGTCCACCACCGTCGGCGCGATCCCGGGCGCGATGCCTCCCGTCATTGGGTACGCGGCATCGGCGGGAATTTTGGACCGCGAGGCCCTGGCGCTAGCCGCGATTCTGTTCGTGTGGCAATTCCCGCATTTTTACGCCATCGCATGGATGTACAAAGAAGACTATGCAAGAGCGGGCATCCGCATGCTTCCTGTTGTTGAGCCCGATTGCCGCTCGACCGCGCGGCAGATTGTGCTGTTTGGAATCGCTTTGATTCCGGTGAGCCTGATTCCCGCGGCCTTCGGCATGTCGGGCGCGATCTATTTCGCGGGGCGCATTGGCGCTCGGGTTGTGGTTTCTCTATTCGGGCGTGCGGGTGGCGCTCGACCGCACGCTGGTGCGCGCGCGCGGGGTCCTGATGGCTTCGGTGCTCTACCTTCCGCTGATCTACGGCCTGATGCTGCTGGATAGGCCGGGGCTGTGATCGAAGTTCGCAACCTGACCCACCGCTACGGAGACCGCACGGCGCTTTCGAATGTCAGCTTCGAAGTGCGCCAAGGCGAAATCTTTGGACTGCTGGGTCCAAATGGCGGCGGCAAATCGACGCTCTTCCGTATTCTGTCCACGATGATGGCTCCGACTGGCGGCAGTGCGTCTATCGCCGGCAAGGACGTGGTGCGCGATTCCGCCGCAGTGCGGCGCTCAATCGGCGTAGTGTTTCAGACGCAGAGCCTGGACAAAGCGCTCACGGTCGAAGAGAACCTGCGCGCGCAGGGCCATCTGCACGGGCTCAGCGGCGCGAATCTAAGCGAGCGCATGACGTGGGCCATGGAGCGGCTTGCGCTGACCGACCGCCGCAAGGATCTGGTGGGAGCGCTTTCCGGCGGATTGCGCCGGCGCGTCGAAATCGCCAAGGCGCTGCTGCATCGGCCTCCAGTGCTGCTGATGGACGAAGCCTCCACCGGTCTCGATCCGGCCGCGCGCCGCGACCTCTCGCGCAATATCGAAGAACTGCGCGATCGCGATGGCGTCACCAGTTCTGTTGACTACGCATATTTTGGAAGAAGCCGACCGCTGCGACCGTCTTATCCTGTTGCACGAAGGAAGCGTAGTGACGAGCGGGAGCCCCGGCGAATTGCGCGCGCGCATCGGCGGCGACGTGGTGGTGTTGGAATCGGGCGAAGCTCATGCGCTCGCCGGCGCGCATCACACAGCGGTTCGCCTTACCAGCCGCCGCGATGGATGGGCATGTGCGCGTCGAAATCGCCAACGGGCATCGCTTCATCGCCGAAGTGGTGGAGGCGTTTCCCGGCGCGATCGATTCGGTGGGCCTGCATAAGCCCACGCTGGAAGATGTCTTCGTGAAGGAGACAGGAGCGGCGATTGAATAGCTTCGTTCTTCCAGCCGCTACTCTATGGCAGCGCGAACTGGTGCGCTTCTGGCGGCAGAAAAGCCGCGTGATGGGCGTGGTGGCCTCGCCGCTGGTGTTCTGGCTGTTGCTCGGATACGGCTCGAACGATCTGGCCAAGTTCTATTCCGGCGCGTTGGTGCTCACGGTGATGTTTTCGGCGATCTTTTCGACCATCTCGATCATCGAAGACCGGCGCGAAGGGTTTCTGCTTTCGATGCTTGTCTCTCCCGCGCCGCGCACCAGCCTGGTGCTGGGAAAGATTCTCGGCTCGGCGACGCTGGCGTGGATACAAGGCATGCTGTTTCTGCTTGTTCGCGCCGCTGGCGGGTTTTCACCCGGGACTCGCCGAACTGCTCACGCTCGCGATCGACATTTTCCTGATTGCGTTTACGCTGACCGGGTTCGGATTCACCATGGCGTGGAAAATGGAATCGACTTCGGGCTTTCACGCCATCATGAACCTGGTGCTGTTTCCCATGTGGATCGTCTCCGGCGCGGTTTTCCCGATGGCGACGGCTCATGGATGGATCAAGGGATTGATGTGGATCAACCCGATGACATATTCGCGTCTCGCTGCTGAACGGAACGCTGCACGTGCCGGATGCCACGCCCGATGAGCTGACGAGTCTAACCGTCACCGCGGCATTCGGTTTGCTCCTGCTGCTGACTTCGGGCGTGATGGCGGCGCGCAAGAGCGGGCGGAGCGAGGCGTGAGAGCGGCGTTTTTTGTGGCTGCAGCGCTGCTTTCGGCCTGCTCCCAGCGGAGCCAGCTGAAAGTGATGAGCCAGCTTCAGCCCTTCCAACTCACCGCACAGACTGGCCAGCCGTTCGATAGCAAATCGCTCGAAGGCCACGTGTGGGTGGCCGACTTCTTCTTCACCTCCTGCCCCGGCCCGTGCCCGATGATGAGCCAAAAGCTAGGTGAAATCCAACGCCAAACCGCCGATCTTCCCAATGTCAAGATCGTCAGCTTCACTGTCGATCCATCCACCGACACGCCTACCGTGCTCGCCGCATACGCCAAGCATTTCAAGGCGGACTCCCAGCGCTGGTACTTCCTTACCGGCGACCCCGCGGCGCTCAACGACATTGGCCGCAACGGATTCAAGCTGAACCCCGTGGATGGCAGCACCGTCCACAGCACCCGCTTCGCATTGGTGGACCGGCGCATGCAGATTCGCGGCTACTACAGCACCGACGAGGATGGCTTTATGCCAAAGCTGATTCGCGACATCCGGAGCCTGGCGGCCGGCCGGTCGTGACTCCGCTGCTGCCGGCTATCAATGCCACGTTGAACGCCACCGCGGCCGTCCTGCTGATTTGGGGATACACGCTCATCCGCCGAAAACGCGTTCAGACTCATCGCAAGGTGATGACGACCGCGTTCATAACGTCGTGTCTGTTTCTCATCTGCTATCTCGTCTACCATGCGCAAGTCGGTTCCGTGCATTTCACAAAGACGGGCTTTATCCGCACGGTATACTTCGCCATTCTGATCACGCACACTACGCTCGCGGCGGCGGTTCCGGTGCTAGCTGTAGTTACACTACGCCGTGCGCGCGCAGGCAACTTCGTCAGCCACCGCGCTATCGCGCGCTGGACTCTGCCTATATGGCTATACGTCAGCGTGACCGGAGTGATAGTGTATGTCATGCTTTATCACCTGTAATCCCAGCCGACATACTGCACCTCTTCTTCGATCTCGATCCCGAAGCGGTCACGCACGCGCCGTTTCAATTCCAGGATGAGCGCGCGCAAATCCGCCGCGGTTCCCGCGCCGGCGTTATAGAGCAGATTGGCATGGTACGCCGCGACGTGAATATCACCGACCTGCATCCCCTTGGCGCCCACCTGTTCCAAAAACCACGCCGCCGGAATTTTCCCCTCGCGCACGGTGGCGGCAGGCACTTCGGCTGCGACGGGCGCCGGAAGTTCACGAAGCAGGAGGTTCTTAAATATGCTGCCGGCGCATTTCATAGTGACGGGGAACTTCTCGTTGCGCACCTTCAGGATGTTGTCGGCGGCGTCGCGCAGCACAGTTGCGTCGGCGGCATCGAGCGCGAGTTGGGTAGAGAATATGATCCAATCCTTGCAGCGCTTGAAGATACTCTCGCGATAATGGAATTCGCACTCGGCGTTGTCGAACGTGCGCACGGTGTGGCCGTCATAGAATGTCACGCCGATTACCCGCTCCGCGATGGAATGCCCGTAGGCGCCGGCGTTTCCGTAGATCGCCGCGCCGACCGACCCGGGAATGCCGGAGAGCGTCTCCAATCCCTTCAACCCGCGCGCTATCGCGAAATCCACCAGGTCTTGCAGCACGGCGCCGGAATCGGCCGTGACGAGGTTACCTTCGGCCGCGAGGCGGGACGCGCGATAGCGCAGTACGATGCCCCGAAAGCCGGCATCGGAAACAATCAGGTTGGTGCCGTCACCGATCACCCTTACCGGGAGACCGCTGCTTTTCGCCATTTCGAGGGCGGCGGTGAACGCGCCGGCGTATTCCGTTTCGGCGTATAGATCGGCCGGTCCGCCGATGCCGAAGCGCGTATATCGCGAAAGCAACGCTCCAGGCAAAACGGTTAAATTGGGAATCGCGGCGAGATGCGATCGCATCTCTTCCGTGGATGGCATTATTTCAATTATAGGGGAGGGGTATGGCGCGCTCGGCATTTCCAGGTTTTCCAGAGGAGACATTGACGTTCTTTCGCGGTCTCGAACGCAACAACCGCCGCGAGTGGTTTCAGCCGCGCAAACCAATCTTCGATGAGCGGGTCAAACGACCCATGCTCGAGTTGGTGGCGGCGCTGAATGCCGAAATGCAGCGCTTCGCGCCGATGCACGTCACCGAGCCCGAAAGCGCCATCTATCGCATCTACCGCGATACGCGGTTCAGTAAGGATAAGAAGCCATATAAGACCCATGTCGCTGCATATTTTCCGCGCAACGGCATGGATCGCCACACCGCCTCAGGCTATTATGTGGGCGTCTCTCACAAGGAAGTCGCCGTGGGTGGGGGGCTGTATATGCCGACTCCCGAAATCTTACGCGCGGTGCGCAACCGCATCGCGGAGCGGCACGGCGAATTCCGCAAACTTCTTCAATCGAAACCATTGGGTAAGTTGCTGGGAGAACTTCACGGCGAGCAACTGTCGCGCGTACCGAAAGGGTTCGCCGCCGATCATCCCGCGGCCGACCTCCTGCGCTACAAGCAATTCTTTTTCTATATCGAACTGCCGCCGGATCTCGCCACCTCGCGCACGATGCAAGGCGAGATCCGGCGGCGGTTCGAAGCCATAACGCCGCTAGTCGATTTTTTAAACGCGGCGCTGACCGAAACCCGCCCGAAGAAGACGCAGCGCGTCCTGCTCTAAAACGGGCCAGGCAAAGTCTAGCTGGCGTTCGGCGTATCTGAAGCGGCGGCGGCCTGCACCACCGGGTGGGTCGAGAGTTGCTGCTTCAACGAAAGGATTACGGGCCACGCGGCGCCGAACAACGATGCAAGCGAATTCGCGTTCGCCGTATCGCTCGCCAGTTCGAGCACTTTGCCCACCACCTGCTCTTCCAGTTGATCGAACACGGTTACCACCGGGGCGAGCGCGGGATCGATTAGGGATACCACGGTTCCAACTTCTGAGACGGTGGCCTTAATCGTCGTCGAGTTCTTGGTTAGGAAATCCGCAACCTTCGCGGCTCCCGTTTTGAGATCTTTCCATGCAACGGTAAATGCATTTGCTAACGTCATATTTCCTCTTACTGTCTTGGTATTGCGATTTGTTGATCGAATAATCCTGCCGCGCCCAGAGCGCGCACGGCGCCTGACCCTGCGCCGACGAGATCCTTGAAGCTTCCCCAGAAACCGCGCGGCGCTACGGCCTTCGACGTAAACTTATGAACGTCTTGCGCGATGCCTGTCGTGCTGTCGGCGAACGCCGGAAACTTCCTGGTGAAGACGCCGCCCGCGTTGGCGGCTTCGCCAAGAAGCGCCGTGATGCGCGCGTGCCAGCACCCGCCGTATCCGGTTCCATCCGCCGATTGGCAGGTGACTTCCGGCTCCAGTTTCTGCCACGAAGGCGCAAGGCGCTCGCCCATTTGCGCGGGCAGGGCGCGATAGGTATCCATTAAAGCGGCGGCGCTCTGTTCGGTCACGGCCGCATTCGCGATGACGGGCTTGATGTCCTGCCTTAGCCCTTCGACAGTGGCGAGCGCCGCATCGGCGCGCGCCAGGGTATCGCCTAACCGGCGGTCGGCCGTAGCGCGGATCGCGTCTGTTTCCGCGAACAAATCGCGCCGCAGGAGCCCCACCTCCTGTTCCGACCGCGTGAGCACATCGGCGCGCGTGGCGGCGATCTGCTCATCAAGGTCTTTGCGCGTGGCGACAACCTCGCCAACCAACGCCCTTCGGGTAAGTGCAAATTGTTCAGGCAGCGCCGCTACTGTCCCGATAGCGGCGCGCATGAGAAGAGCGGTCTCAACCGCCAGCAGCGCGCCCACGCCCATGAGCGCGCACGTTAGAAATTGTCGAACCGTCTTCATTTGTCTCTACGTTGACAGGTGCGATTGCGGAGGTCGGCAGGCAAAATGGGTATCTTATTGAGGGCTGGGGAAATAAAAATTTGATTTTTCTGTGAATGGCAATTGGCGGCGCTACGCTTCGCCACTTACGGGGATGAAAACGGGCGCCAATTGCGCGATTCTGGTTCCGTCTGTCGGAACGATATAGGCCGGTCACGGTCTGGCGCTATAGATAGCCCGTTTGTGAATGTGGCCGGGACGCGCTTTGGGAATTTACGATTGAGGCTCCTGCCGCAAGGCGGGAAGCCCGCCAGGGAAAGTCCGATTTTCTTCCAGCGTCCCTCGTCTCCGGCGGCAGGGAGGACTTTATGTCGAACGTAGTGTACCGCCGTTGCTGTGGGATGGATATCCACAAAGACACGATTGTAGTTTGCGTTTTGATGGCCGACGGGAACGAGGGGATTCCAATCCGCAAGACTTACAAGACCTTTCGCAACGATCTCATCCGCATGCGGATCTGGCTGAAACAATTGAAAGTGACCGAGATCGCGATGGAGTCGACGGGCGTTTATTGGCGTCCGGTGTGGAACGTCTTAGAAGATCATGGCTTCCGGCTGCTGTTAGTGAATCCGGCGCAGGTGAAGGCGTTGCAAGGCCGCAAAAGCGACGGGCGCGATGCCAAGCGGATCACCGAGTATTTGCAAGATGGGCGTCTGGATCCGAGCTTCGTGCCGCCGCAGGAGATCCGGGAACTGCGGCATTTACTGCGTCACCGTCTCAATTTGCTGCAGCAGCGGGGCGAGTCGCACAACCAGATTCGCGATCTGTTCGAGACTGCCAATATCAAGCTGTCCTCGGTGGCGAGCAACTTACTAGGGTTGACGGGGCGCTGCATCATCGAGGCAATGATTGCGGGTGAGGACTCGCCCGAGTTGCTGGCCTGGAAGGTGAAGGGCAAGCTGCGCAAGAGAGAGAAGGAGGTGAAGGAATCGCTCAAGGGTTGCTTCAGCGAGTTCCACCGCATGCCGCTCAAAACGAATTATGCGCTGTATCAATTTCTCACCCGGCAGGTGGAGGAATTGGAGGCGGAGATCGCGCGGCGGATGCAGCCGTATGCGGATCGGGTAGACGCATTGGCCACGATTCCGGGAGTGGAGAAGATCGCGGCATGGCATCTGATTGCGGAGTTGGGGGCCGACATGTCGGTGTTCCCGGATGCCGATCACTGCGCTAGTTGGGCGGGGGTGAGCCCTGGAAGTTGCGAAAGCGCAGGCAAGCAACTGAGCGGGCGCACCAAGAAGGGCAATAAATACCTGCGGCGCATCCTGACGCAATCGGCGTGGGCGGCTTCACATTGTAAGCGGGGATACCTGCGTGCATTCTTCCACCGAGTCAAAGCCAGACGCGGGTGGGGTCGCGCTGTAATTGCTGTCGCACATAAGATCGTGGTGATCGCCTATTGCATTCTCAAGACCGGGACGCCGTATCGAGATCTGGGGGACGATTACTTCGACAAACTACACCCGGAGCGTACAGCCAAGCGGCTGGTTCGACGACTGGAGCGCCTGGGCCTGACAGTTTGCGTAACACCATCGGCAGACCTAACCCCCGGCCTTTCATAGAACTAGCGGTCAAAGTTTTCTAGGGACCGCCCTACGCCGATCGCGCTGGGCGCTATCATCCGGACGGATGAAAAGGCGTTGCATTTCCAGACGAGCGGTTTTTCGAGATCTATAACTCGCGCAACTTATCGAGCGATCATCGGTTTCAGAATGGCGTCGGCGTTGGAACTGGATACGGAGGGAAGATCGCCGACGATGTGGTGCACTCCGACCTTTCAGGCGCCACTTCTGTTCCTGCCAGGTTCGCGGTTGTGTCATCCTCATTTGAGAAAGACGATGAATCGCAAATCCGCTGCCCATGCGCCGCCGGTTTCGATCTGGTTCGCAATGGCGGCGCTCGCGTCGCTACCCGCAAACGGTTTTGCCCAGAGCGAGACCGGGCGGCCACAATTCGACGCTGCGTCCGTCAAAGTCAACGAGTCGGCCGACCGGCCGTTCACCCGATACGATCCGACTCGGGTCGATCTTCGCAAGGCGAGCGTCAAGCATCTGGTCCGCAGGGCCTGGCAATTGCCGGACTATCAGATCGTCTGGCCCGCGTGGGTGGACGACCAACGCGGCAGGCGTGGATACGATGTCTCCGTTACCTTCCCTCGCGATACGAGCCCTGAGCTGCTGAATCTCATGTTTCAGGATCTGCTCGCGACCCGTTTCGGACTGGTGAGGCACCAGGAAACACGTGAGCTGAAGGCGTTCGAAGTGCGGGTTTCCGAGCAGGGTCCGAAGCTGCGCGAAGCGAAGAGCCCGGCCCCGCCGACCGACTTCCCGAAGTACACGACGATGAGCGAGGCGGGCCTATGGCATTTCAGCAGTCAGCTCGGCGGAGCGCCCTCCGGGTTGACGGTCGCCGGCTTCCTCGAAGCCATCGACGCCACGCACATTCTGGATCGCCCGTTGGTGGATGCGACCGGAATCCAGGGAATCTATGACATCGAACTGAGCGCCCCGGCGGACCTACCCCAGAACAGGCCGGACCCGAGTGAACTGATCAAGGCGATGGAAAAGCAGCTGGGTCTGAAAGTGACGCTGAAGACTATGCCGCTACGGATGTTGGTTATCGATCGCATGGGGCGGATTCCGACGGAGAACTGATTTTTCGGGCGTGGAGGGCGGTAGCGGCCTCGGTGCATTAGCCTGTGCCAATGAACCTCGCCGCCGGCCTCCGCGCGCTTTCTGTCTGCTTTCTGGTCACGTGGTCTGTGAGCTCCCTTTAGCCCCCTATCTTGGATGGGTGGCTCGAAGTGACCAACCTCGGCAGTCACCACGAAGCCCCAACTTCTAAAACCCGCCGAGAGCGTTAGACGGAGGACAGTCCCGGCTAAGTCGGGTTCACGGACATCAGAAGGCGGGTCCTGGCGCTACCTCCAAAAGGGTCCTCCGTCACCCGCTTGTATACTGCTAACATGGTGGTTTCAGTGCATGCAGCTCAGCAATCTGACAATATGCTATGAAGGCATCCTCCGCGTATACAGAAACGCGGTGGTCGCAAAGATCCGGGAAGCCTTCACGGCGCACTATCCCGACGACTACAACCAGCGGTTGAGGCTCCAGATCGGAGCTGAAGAATGGCGGAAACTCGAAGAAAATTGCTACCGGACGCGTATTTCTGGCCAGTTAACGTCTTCGGTTGCGGACGACTTCGATCTTTTAGGCGTAAATCATTTTTTTAACGTCTTCGAAAAGCATTTTGAGAAAATCTTCCCTGTTCCCGAAAACGCCGACAAAGTAGAGAAGCGTGCGGACAGAAAGCGGGTTCTCGAATGGACCAGGACCGTTAAAGAGTTGAGGGACCCGGCTGCGCACCCAACGGAAGAGGATTTCAGTTACGAGGACGCATTTGTCTTGCTGGACTGCGCGCGGCGTGTGCTCATTCAGCTGAAACTGCATGAGCCTGCACGAGAGATAAAAAATCTCACGACCCGACTGTCGGGTCAAGGGCACATTCTGGGAGAGCCGCTGGAGGCAATGTTGCCACCTTCAGAGTCTATTGTCTGCGACTTCGTAGGACGCGAAGCCGAACTGGCAGTTCTGTGGGATTGGGTCGCCAACCCGACGACTAGAAGGTGGGCTCTCAGCGGCGCCGGTGGTAAAGGGAAGACAGCAATCGCATACAGGCTGGCGCTCGACGTTCGCGACAAAGCGCCCGGAACACTGCAGGTAGTTCTGTGGCTTAGCGCGAAGAAGAGGCGCTTTTCTGAAGGAGAGACGGTTGCGGTTCCGACCCCCGATTTCGAGAATCTAGATTCAGCTCTAAACCAGATCCTGTTTCAATACGGTTGGATCGAAGAGGTATCGAACGGCACCGAAGCGAAGCGGGCTCGCGTACTCGACCTTTGTGACGAATTTCCGGCTCTGATTGTCGTAGATGACATTGACACACTGGACAGTACAGACGAAGACGTCATTGAATTCTTCAGTTTTACCGTACCTCAAACGGCCTCAAAAGTACTTCTAACTTCGAGAAGAGTAATTTGGGGTATGGCTAATACAACAACACAGGTCGAAGGATTTTCGGCGTCAGACGTCGGGCGCTTCATAACGTCGAGATGCCAACTGTTCGGGATGGACAGGAAGATATTTGACAGCAGCTTGGTATCGGAGATTCGGAGAGTAACAGAGGGCTCGCCTCTCTATATTGAAGACCTGATGCGATTGATCTGTGTCATGCCTCCCGCGGCCGCGACGAAAGCCTGGGGGGAGAAGCAGGGACAGGCAGCTCGTCAATACGCACTCGGCCGCGAACTAGAACAACTTACGCGCGAAGCGAGGCAAGTGCTTATCGCGGCGTGCTTTTATTCGGCTAGCGTGTCATTTGCTGAGCTCAAGGCCATAACCGGCCTCGGCGATTCGGCCCTGATGGACAGTCTATCCCAGCTACAGGGACTTTTCCTCGTTCCGAAGCCCACGCTCATAGAAGGCGAAGCCCGATTTGAAATCAACGTAAATATTCGTACTCTCGTTCGTGAGACTGAGCGGAAATCGGAATTTTATCGATCGATCGAAGCTGCCTTCAAGTCAGTATCGGGCGCGCTGCCACGAGTCGGCCGGGGAGACATAGCAGCTTTAATCCGCCAGGCGGTCTTGCTTGTTAAGAACGGCGAGGAGCAACAAGCTGAAGCTCTTTTACTGAGGGCGTTGGAGATTTACCCGAATGACCCGGATCTAATGGGGGTTCTGGGTTTTGTTTATAGACGGATGCAGCCGCCACGGTACACCGATGCGCGTGCATACTTCCAGCGAAGTCACCAGCTCAATAGCAAGACTGACGAGATGTACAAGCACTGGGCTAAAATGGAGATGGATCTACGGGAATGGACCAAAGCCGCCGAGGCAGCCGAGAGCGGTCTTCTAAAGCGGCCGAACTCAAAGCAGCTCGCCTACCTAGCCGGATTCGCCCGCAGTCGACTGGGTCAGGAGATGACGGCTCGCGTGCAGCACGTGTCTGCCAAAACTGAACAGATAAGATCGCTTGATCACTTTAACCGCGCCTTGGATATTGTGTCATCCAGCGCGGAAGATCAAGAGCTCAACGCTCTAATTTATCGAGGTCTCGCTATCAGCGCATTCGAGCTCTCGGACCGAGACAGGGTTAAAAGTGCGTTTGCTCGCTGGCGTCGCGATTTTCCAGGAGATCCGAACCTCGCAACGGAGTGGGACAGGATATCGACGAAAATGGGCTTCATCGGTGACGAGATCCGTCCCTCAGACGTCGCGCGTTCCGCAGCGCTTTAAAAATCGGTTCAACACTCTGATCGCAACCGCAGTTTTGGGAAGTTTAATTTCATTAAGCGGCTATAGAGTATCGGCAAGGTTTGAGCACGCCAGCCCGAGCTTCTTTGTATCGCCTTCTCGACAATCAACGTACTGTAGGTTTCGGAACAAGTATGGAATCTTGGCGGTGCTAACGTACATAGGAAAGAGTACGGAGTCTCCGGTGTCGTTCTGCCGTGCCAAGGCGGCTGCAAATTCATCCTTGCAAGCTGGGCTGCTCCAGTAATTAGGAGTGTATAGCGCAGCGACCCGACGCGCGCCGTCCAGAGATTCTGCAATTTGCATCAACCAGCTGGCCCCAACGTTGAGACTCGTCCGGTCAAAGAAGATTCGAAGGCCGGGGCGGAGTTTCTCGAGCTTCTCCTTAACCATACTCGCTGTCTCTCTGTCCTCATGGCAATAGCTTAGAAAGACGTCGTAAGATGAGCGAGGTTCTCTGAACGCCCGCTGCGTCGGAACGATGAGTGCCTGCCGATCCGCAGCTTCGTATCCGCTGCGAGCTGTCACGAATCTGTCATAGGCGATGCTGGAAGTCTCTTTGGAGTAAACCACGATCTTTAGGAGCCTTAGGGGCAAACCCCTCTTAATCCAGGCCACAGCGGCACGCAGAATTGACTCCATCATCTCTTCCGGTCGCCAGCCTTGGTCGCCACAACCGATCAGCGGCATCGCGACAGATGCGTCGGGACAATCAGTGAGGAGAAACGGTGCGAGCGCCCGGAACAGGTCGTCCGTAATTTCCGGCGGACTCCCTCGCCAGCCGGACTCGATGCAAAGCAGTCGCCGAAAGCTAAACCGGCTGCCGAGGGGCTGTGACAACCAGCAGGAAAACTGATCCCTGAAATCCACCGCCTTGCGCGTCGCCAGCGCCGCGACAGACAGCCCGACTCGATCGAGACTACCGATCAATGAAGTTGGGGTCGGCAGATAGTCATTTGCGAAGGCTGAGATAACGAGTATGTCAACAGCGTGGTCGGATGGCAGCCGCGACAGGTCACCGTGAAGTAGCTGGATCGTCTTCTTTGTCCCGCCATGATTGATACTCCAAGCGGCCAACACGCGCATAGAAGTAATTGTATGCCGGCGGCGGTCGCTGAGCAATTTCTTGCCCGACAAAGCCCCCGAAATCCGGTTGGGGAAGTTGGACTGTTCCGGTTCAGCTGGAAGATGAGGGATGAGCTAAAGACATTCGAACGTCTCGCCGATTAGGATATTGGAGCGAGACGCTTGAAAAGAGAACGCCGACATTGGAGCGCAGACGAGAAGGTCAGACTGCTGCGCCGACATCTGATTGAGAACGTCCCTATCTCGAAAATCTGCGAAGAGGCCAGCTTGGCGCCCAGCCTGTTTCACCGCTGGCAGGAGCAACTGTTCCAGAATGCAGCTTTGGCCCTGGAAGGGAAACGGCCGGAACGCAACCAGGAGCAGGAGCGGATCGAGAAGCTGGAAAAGAAGATACGCCAGAAGGATGAAGTGCTGGCCGAACTGATGGCGGAGCACATCTCGCTAAAAAAAGAACTTGGGGAACTCTGAACGGTTGTTGGGTCGAGCCGGACATCCGCGACGCCATCGTGGATTTCCTCCGCAAATGGTCGCAGAAAACCGGCTTGACCATCGAGCGTTTGTTGCAGTGGTTGGAGCTGAGCGCAGGCAAGTATTACGATTGGGCGCAGCGCTACGGAAAGCTCAACCAACACAACGGCAGCGTTCCCCGCGATTTCTGGCTGACCGACTGGGAGAAGACGGCAATCCTGGATTTTCAATTGCGCTATCCGGTGGAAGGCTACCGCCGCTTAACCTACATGATGATCGATGCGGACGTGGTCGCCGTCAGTCCGTCGAGCGTCTTCCGAGTATTGCGCGATGCCGGCCGGCTCGGCTATTTTCCGCGGAATCCATCCAAGAAAGGCACCGGTTTCGAGCAACCGTTGGCGCCGCACGAACACTGGCATATTGACATCGCGCACATCAACGTTCACGGCACGTTCTATTACTTGTGTGCGGTCCTGGATGGAGCCAGCCGCTACATCGTGGATTGGAGCCTGCGGGAGTCGATGCGAGAGCCGGATGTCGAGGTGCTGCTGCAACGGGCCAAGGAGCAGTTCCCCGAGACCCGTCCGCGCATTATCTCCGACAATGGTCCGCAGTTTATTGCCAAGGATTTCAAGGAGTTCATCCGCATCTCTGGCATGACGCACGTGCGCACCTCGCCCTACTACCCGCAATCCAACGGCAAAATGGAACGCTGGAACGGCTCGATTAAAAGCGAGTGCATCCGGCCAGGCGTGCCCCTGTCCCTCGGTGACGCTATCCGTCTGGTCGCGCAGTATGTTCAGGTTTATAACGAACAGCGACTGCACAGCGCTGTCGGCTACGTCACGCCTAAGGCCATGCTGGAAGGCCGCCAGAAGCAGATCCACGCCGAACGCGATCGCAAACTGGAAGCGGCGCGCCAGCAACGCGAACTAGCCGCGCGCAACAAGCGTACTGCTCAAGTCGAACCTCAAGCCAACCGATAAGTAAGTTGTCAGGGGAAACGGAAGCGGGCTCTGCGGGGACGCAACCATGCCGAGGGATAGCCTGGCGGACTCATCGCGGACGATGATCAATCAGGGGCGATGCGCGGTCAGCGTCGCCCACAAACACTCCAAGCAAAACATCGGACCGATAGATCCTCATGCCTTGAAAATCCCCCCGCCCGAAGGGCGGGAATTTCTCCTCTTCGGTTAGACGTCGCCCTCATTTTCACGCTGAACCAAAACACCGGGTGAGTTCGAGGGAAAATCGACGAGACGGTACGGATTCATTGCCTATATGGCGATTCAGAACAGTGGATTGCGGAAGACGGAATTGACCTCTTGGAGACTGTCGATCCGCCTCGGTCTTGGAAGGTCGCGTGAACTGAAGCCGATCAACATGCCTGAACCATCAGTGAACCTCGGCGGCCATGTCAAGTTCTATCCTGTTTTAGGGCAGAAGGGTGTGTCTTTCGATGGCGAAACCCTGGTCGATGCGGGATGCTCTACATCGGGAATGATCTATTACATCTACGAGTGCTACGGCGGCCAAGGGTGGAGCCCCAGGACGACTGGCGAGCAGATAACGGCGACGTTCAGGGTATCGGATGGATTCAATAGAAAAGCGAGGTGTACTGTAAGTTTCAAACGAAAGTCATTAGAGGAGATGATTGCGTTTGCCCCAGGTATTGAAATGATCGACAACGAGCAAAGTACAGCAGGTGAAGCTGGTAGTGCAACGAGCGGAGCATGTGCTGCCGATGCCCCGTAAGTCGCTTTCGATCCGTTGATTTGAATTTATCCAGGTCTGGCCATTCCGTAATACATGCCTGCACTGCAGAGAGTTGGCGCTAAAGGTCCCACGAAGGAATCGGAAATCCGGTTGTGGAAAGTTGGACTTCAGGTTCTGAACAGATGACGCGCCCCTCGTACAAAGCATGGTCGGGAAGCGGCCGATATCACGCCTCAACGACGTCCATGCCTACCTTGCTTTGGCTCGCGGTTCGAGCGCCGGCGGATTTTGTTCGTCCGCGAATTCGAAACCGCTCAGGTATGAGAGCTTCACAATCTTCGCCATCTTCTCAAAGTTGATCTTCTCCACGGTGTCGGTAACCTGATGGTAGTCGGGATGGAAGCCAGTGAACCACCAGATCGCCGGGATGTTGTGCTGCAGGAAGGGATACTGGTGGCTGCGAAACAACACGCTGTTGTACTCGTCGAGCCCACTTGTACGTGATGTTCAAGCCCACCGTTTTGTTCTGGCGCTCCACGGTCTCGCGATAGTCGGGGCTGTAGTCTGTACCGATGAGGCCGAACTGGTTCGAAGTATCGGGCGAGATCTGGGTGATGACGCGCGGGTCCGCGGCCTCATTGCGGCCGATCATATCGAAGTTTATTTGGGCGCGCGTAGTGGCTAGCGGACGCAATGGGTGGCTGACATAGTAATACGACCCCAGCAGGCCGCGCTCCTCCGCCGCGAACACGATGAAGAGCAGCGAGCGGCGTGGCTTCACCGGGTTGGCAGCAAACGCGTGAGCCAGCGCCACTATGACATCAAGCTGAGCGCCCCGGCGGACCTACCCCAGAACAGGCCGGACCCGAGCGAATTGATCAAGGCGCTCGAAAAGCAGGTGGGCCTGAAAGTGACGCTGAAGACCATGCCGCTCCGGATGCTGGTTATCGATCGTATGGACCGGATTCCGACGGAGAACTGATTTTTCGGGCGTGGACCGGGGTAGCGGCCGGGGTGGATTAGTGTGTGCCAGTGAACCCCGCCGTCGGCAGCCGTGCGCTTTCCGGATGATTGTGGTCACTTAGTGTCAGCTTCTTTTTGGCCGTCTATCTTGGATGCCTGGCCAGAGGGCAATCCCGGTTAAGTTTGGTTCGCGGACATCATAAGTCGGTCCTGGCGCTGGCTGCCTCCAAAGGTCCGCGAACGCCGCATCTCGACCTCGTTCCGGATTGCTGGTGGGATGGGCTGTTATCGCCAGTAATCAGAGTGTGCCGAAACAGCCTCCCGCCAGCATGCCCAGTTTCAGGGAACGGCGTTTACCGGGATCTATCTGCCGCATCCCAGGAAAGGGCCCTTCCCGTTCCTCGCCCTCGTGTCGACAGGTCGTACCAATCGTTTGAGTCCCTCCGCCGTTCAGGTGAGTGTAAAGTGGCAGCGAGAGCTGCCGACATTAACCAAAGTCATCCTTTCTGGCTTAAATCGTCGTGCTCGAGGGTGCGCGGTTGGTCGAGGTGGGCAGGTATGAAGAACTGATGGCGAAGAAAGGCCAGTATCCCGAGTATACGGCATTCAGGCCGCGGCGTATCGGTGATCGTGCCTGTAGAGCACCAACAAGCCGGCCGTCGATTCGAGCGTCTTGTTTCGAAGAACGGACGCAAGATGATGATGGTCGGGGAAATCTTGATCGATGGATTCAAGATCTATGTTGTATCGATTGGCAGGTGTGAGGATGGGAAAGGTCGACCCTTATACGCTTCGTGGCGACTAAGTCTAAGTCAACATCAAGTCGCTTAGTACTAGTCCTCCACAATCAGTACTCATGGCAAAATCATGTCGCGCGATCATCTTGACATAAGTTTGGAACACCACTTACACTCGGAGGCCTGGAGATCATAATGTACCTGCGACGTTTCGTATTGCTTTCATTCACCGTAGCGGTAGGCTCGGCGTGGGCCGATGTGGCCAATATCAACGCCTCGGAGCGCGGCTGGGTTTGTACTTCTGATGCCGTTTTCTGCCCATCCTCCACCAACAACAGCGCCACGCCCGGGAACGATTACCTGGCTGGCGCGATTTCCGCAAGTAACGGGTCCGATCTCACCCAGTTGCGCAACTGGTTTGAATTCGCAATCCCCACTTTAACCGGCGGAACTCTTACCTCGGCCACACTGAACCTGGACGACAGCGCTCACCTCGGCGGCGCCCTGACCTTTTCCGTCTACGGATTGAGCGGTCAACCTGTGGATTTCAGTGGGGTGACCACCGGCAATCCCTATGGATCGGTCAACACGACTGACGCCTCCACCGGGACGACAATAACCATCACGCTGAACGCGGCTGCGCTGGCGGCCATTGGGGCGCAACAGGGCGGAGACATATACATTGGCGGAATCGACTCCGGCGAAAACGACAGTCCATGCGCCGCCAGTTCGAGCAGTTGTGTCGTGGGCGACTTTGCAGGGTCCCCCGATTCACAAAATACGGTGCTCACGCTTATAACCAGTCCTGCCGCAGTACCGGAACCTTCCACCTCGGCACTATTGGTGACGATGATTCTGTTGCTGGCTGGCGTAGCGATGTGGCGGCGGAAACCCATGGCGAACTGATTTCACGAATGGGTGGAATACCGGTGAAGAAGGACGCTGGCTTGGGCCGTCGCTGTCACGTTGAACCTGACGGCCCTCATGCAGCGTCAAGGTGAACATTGATCATACCGTCAACGGTTGCGACCGCAAATGCAAGCGCCTGTTGAAGGTCCTCTTTCCTGGCTCGATGGCGATCCGATCAAATCGAAGAAAACATGTAATGATTATTGCCCTGTTCCGCACGCTGCTGCGTGCCACCGATCTCTTGCTATCGCCGGAGTCCGGAGAATGCGAGACACCGGGCGAACTTCCGATTTCCGCGCTGGCCGCCAGCAAACCTGATACGCCGACGACGTACCGCAAGTTGCGATAGCCACTTGACCGAATCGGCCGAATCGCCCTCGATATTGTGCGGCGTTCTGAGAACGGCAGCGACCTATCGGTGCGGATTGCTGTTGCGAAATCCCCTTCGCACCATCAAACTCCCAGGAAGTTCCGTTGGGGAACCGTGATTTCCCCCATGCGTTTTGGCCAATGCACTCCATCCGCGTCGCCTACATCACCGGGTGCTCCTGTCTAAAGGCTCGACAAACGCGCCAACTATTGGTGTGTTCGCCTATGGCGGTCGGTTCCGAACAGGCCTACGAACATTGTCTTCAGTCCTATCGCCAGCCACGGACCGTGGCTGCCCAGATCGAGCACTCGGGGCAGTTTTCATCTCTCCCAATCCACCTCACCTTGGTTGTTGCGGGGCCACGCGCTATCGATATCGGTTTCCAAAAGCCGCATCCCGTCCACGATGCGGCTGGCTCGCATCCACTGATCATTTTCTGCCTTCCTGAGCAGGAGCTCTTCGGTCACAATGCCCGTCCGGGTTGAGATTGTCGTGGTGAAGTGCCGTTGGGGCGTATCGTCTGGCGGATTCCAAAGCCGGTCATCCATGAGCGCCTGATGCGCTCCTATTTCTGAATAATTCCAGTCCCGGACAATTCGCGCCGGGGCGTCTTTCGCTGTATCGTCAAACATCCTTATTCGGACACCATAACAGGGATAATTGGACCCGTTTGTCACAACGAACCGATGGGTACCCGGCAAACTTATTAGCGCGATGAAAGGCGGGTGATCGGGGTCTCCCATCGCGGTTCGCGCGGAATCTTCGCTACTTGCCCTGGTCATGACCGCTTGCCGGATAGTCATGTCCAAGCCGACTGTCGCGAGACCAATGAATGAATATCCAAAAGAATGGCCGCTTCTGCTTGTACGTGAATTTCTTGGCTGCGACATAGCTCCCGACCACTGCTGTGATCGTCTGGACAACGCCGATTGCGATTGCAACGAAGAAGCTCATGGCACTCAGTTTATCGGAGCGAATATGCAAGGGTGGCCCGAAAGTCCTTTTATACCGGCCAATATTCAGAATAAGGGGCTGGCGGCCACCGATGGAAAGCAGTATTCTTTTTTCGTTCGAACTTGACTTTGCCGGAGGGTGAAGGCCCAGCCAGCAGATCGACGCTTTGCCAGAGAACGGTCAGCGGCGGGCCTTCACGCCAGCCGTGATTATCTTTATCGCACTGCCAGAGGCGAAAGACAACATCGACCCGGGGTGATCCCATTTGATCACCTGCCGCGGCGCTGTCCAATCTGCTGCAACGACACGATCATTGGCCATGGACGGCGGTTTCGCCAGGCCCACGACGAACACCACGAACACATTTGGGTGCGGCGCGGAATCTGTCATCCGTGCCGGAAGACGTTCACCATCTTGCCCGATTGGCTCGCCCCTTCGGCGCCTTTCAGCTTGCAGTGCCGGCAACAGGCCTGTGAGAGCATTGCCGCAGGCTTTTCCGTCGAGCAAGCAGCGCCACACTGCAAAGATTCGTCGCGCTTGCCCGATCCGTCTACGCTGCGCCGATGGGCACATCGGCGCCTGCTCAGCGTGCGCTGCTGGTTGAAGGCCGGCGCGATTGCCGCCTACTTTTTTCGACCGCCCACCATCGTTGCCTGGGATCTGGGCGCACTCTGCCGTATTCTGCCCATCGAGGCAAGAAGTCCGTGAATCGCGAAGCTCTCGACGACTTGAAGGAACAGATTCCCTTGATGGGCTATTTGCACGCACAGGATTGGCGCCCGGCGCGGCCGCTCAGCCGTGGACGATGGATGGGGCTGTGCCCTTTGCATGGAGATCACAACCCAAGCTTCCTGGTGGATGACAACAAAAACCTCTTCTACTGTTACGGCTGTGGCCGCGGCGGTGACGTGATTCGCTTTGCTGAACTCTATCACCAGGTGAAGTTCCCGCAGGCCGTGGCGTTGCTATGCCAATGGCGCGGCGTGGAACCTGTGTTGCAAGAAGCCACACGTTTCTATCGCATGCAGTTACACCGCCACAACGAGGCGTTTGCTTATCTATATCAACGCGGAATCCGCTCGGCGGCTCTGCTCGAGGAAATGCGGATTGGTTACGCGCCCGGCGGTTGCCTGCGGGGTTGGCTGACACAGTTGGGTCACTCCTTACCGGCTCTGTGTCAGACCGGTCTGGTAACTGAGGCCGGTTACGACGCATATGTCCGCCGGATCGTCTTCCCACTGGAGGGCAATCTCTATGGCCGCAGCCTTTCGGATTCGGCGCCGGCTCACCGGTTTTTGCCGGGCGCTAAGGGAGGCTTGTACTTATGGGAGCAAGTCCAATCCTATCCGGAAGTCATCCTCGTCGAAGGGCTGTTCGACTACGCCGCGGTGTGGCAAGCCGGATTTCAAAATGTCACCTGCTCGCTGGGAGCTCATCTCAATACGCGTCAGTTTCGGCAACTCTGCGATGGCCCGCGAACCGTCTATCTGGCCTTTGACGCCGACCCCAATGGCAGTGGTCAGCAGGCGGCGCAATCGCTTGCCGGCCGGCTCCGAGAGCAAGGCGTCAACGCTCGCAGAGTCTCGCTGCCTGAGGGCTACGATCCCAATAGCTTCTTCGTCGGTGGCGGTGGCACTGCTCAAGAGTTTCACCGTCTGTTGGAGGAGGCTTGCCTGTGAGATTCCGTGTAACTCAGCAGCGCGGACTGAGCAATGCCCACAGCCCGTTTCGAGTGGTCCAGCAGACCGGCCGGGAAGTGGATTGGGTCAATCGTTATCTGGATCAGGAGCGAGTCCGTGGCGTGGCTGAGTCCACCCTCCGCAGTTATGCGCACGATCTGCTGCATTTCCTTCGCTGGTGGGCGGCCACGTATAAGACCACCGCCATAACCAAACAAGCCCTGACCGAGTCAACATTCCTCGACTACATTCGTTTCCAGGTCGATCAGAATCCCCCACCGGCCGCCCAAAGCGTCAACCGTCGAGTAGGAACGGCTGAGCGTGCCATGCGGTGTGAGTTTCCCGACGCCCCGCGCCTGTTTGCACCCGGCTTTCAGAACTGGTACTGGCGGCAATCGCGGTTTGGCTATGGACGGCTACGCCCCGCACTGACGCAGTTGCGGGTGAAGACACCCAAACGCTTGATTGAGCCACTGTCGGTCGATGATGTGGCGCGCTTCTGGTCCAGTTTCCGCACCTCGCGTGACCTGGCCATCGTCGGTCTGATGTTACTGCATGGCTTGCGGTCATGCGAAGTCCTTGCACTCAACCGCGAGGACATCCAGTTTCCTGATTCGCAGATCCGGGTCCCAGGCAAGGGAAAAAAGATCCGTATGCTGCCACTGGATCACGATTCCGTGAAACTACTCGATCACTACCTGTGCCTGGAACGGCCTCCTCATTGCGGCCAAGCTTTATTCGTCTGTCTCAAAGGGCCTTCCCGCGGCGTTCGGATGACACCAGCCGGCCTGCGTTCGTTGTTTCGTCATCATCGGAAAAACACCGGCGTGACTAAGGCGAACCCACACCGATTTCGACACACCTTCGCTTCCGACATGCTCCGGGCAGGCGTCAGCCTCCCAGCGCTGATGCAACTCATGGGTCATGCGCAGATTCAAACCACCATGATCTACCTTCAACTCACTCCACAAGACGTCTGGGAGCAATACGCTCGCGCGGTTGCCCAACTCACCCGACACACTCCGCCGTCGCAATCATGAATCCAAAACGTATTCTTCCGCTTCCCAACCACCCTCTGACAAAGTTCTTCCAGCCAGCGGCGGCATCGGTTACCACTTCGCTGGGTGATGCATCCATCACCAGCTATCGCGGAACCGCTCGCCATTTTCTGAATTATCTCGCCGCTCAATATCCTGAGGTTCGTTCTCTCGATCACCTGCACCGCGACCCCCATATCCTCGCTTGGCTGGCTTTGTTGCGTTCGCAAAATCCGCCACTGGCCACGATCACGCGTTCCAACTATGTGATCTACCTGCGCCGCATGCTGGAAGAACTCGCCTGGACCCAGCAACTCCCGGCTCTTGCTCATCTGCTTGGTCGTGACGACGTGCCCCGCAGGGAACACCATCTCCCACGCCCGCTAACTCCGGAGCAGGATCAATTAATCCAGCAGGAGCTAAGGCGCCGCGATGATCTGCTGAGTAATGCCCTGCTGCTTCTGCGTCACACCGGCATGCGCATCGGCGAATGTGTCGATCTTTCCTTCGACTGTTTGCGCCCTCTTGGTCCCGATCAGTGGGCCATCCATGTGCCACTCGGCAAACTGAAAACGGAACGATGGGTACCCGTGGATTCCATGGTCTGCCAATTGGTCGAACGCATTCGTTCTTTGCGACCGCCGACGGCGCCCAAAGCCGGTCGTCTGCTTCTGCCTCGACCTCGCGGCCGTTACACGTTGATTCGCAGGCTCCGTGCTGCATTGCAGGAAGTCGTGTCAGCGGTCGGAATTCCCGTCCGCATTGTCCCGCACCAATTTCGACACACCTACGGAACTGAGATGCTGCGCGCAGGCGTCAGCTTTGCGGCAATCATAAAACTCCTCGGTCACAAGAGCCCGCACATGACTTTGGAGTATATCGAGATCACCCAGCAAGATCTCCAGCGCGAGTTCCACCTTGCCCTCTCCCATCCCAGGCACTTGGTTCCTTCTCACACCACCTCGTCTAGTCTCCCGCCGCGCCCAGACTTGTCTAGCCTGATTGCTTCATTGATGGCTGCCCAGCACGTTCTGGAGATGTACCGCCGTAACGTTGACGATAAATCTGCACGCCGACTCCTCGACCGCCTTGCCAATCGCATCCTGAAGATCCTTACCGAAACCCGGAAACTCAACCCACCCGAAAAATAGGCAGAGATTGGCCGGTTAAGTCCCCTTGGGGGTCGAACTGCCCGCGCTGCCCGGAGTGATCTGCGTGCGCCAGGAGGGACGGCTCGCGGTCGCAACGGCCAATGCGTTCGTTCCCGATCTTGCGAATGCCTACGAAAACACCGGTGCGCGCGTTCAGCGGATTGAGACCATGACGCTGGAAGAAATCTTCGTCGCCAACGTGGAGCACAGCCGTGAGGAGGTAGAGGTATGACGAATTCGATAGTCCGGCAGTTGATCTTGAAAGATTGGCGTCTCAACCGGCTGCAACTATTGTTTTCTATTGGCGCCGGCGTGATAGCGATGAGCGTGGCTCTGCGGGGCGGCGAAGGGCCCATCGTAGTTGGCGCCGTTTGGTTCTTTATCGCATTGATCCTGGTGGGGACCATGCTGCCCATTTCCGGAATCGTGAACGAGCGGAAAAAGCAGAATCTCGCGTTCTTAATGAGCTTGCCCGTCTCGTCGATCCAATACACCATGGCGAAACTAATATCTACGGTCGGCATGTTTCTGGCGCCCTGGGTGACTCTGGTGATTACCGCGGTGGTGCTGATTGAAACCCGGCGCATCGTTCCGCCCGGCGCCATTCCTATGGTGCTCATTCTCGCCGGGCTGCCGTTCGTCGGCCTGTGCCTCATGACCGGCGCGGCGCTAATCGGCGAGTCCGAGGGTTGGGGAATCGCGGCCAACGTAGCTTGTAATTCGTCATACGGTCTGGTCTGGTACTTCATGGGCCGAATTCCCGGGCTGATGGCCGATATCAAGAGTCCGGTCCCCGTTTGGAATCCCACGGTACTCAAGTTCCTGGGCGTCGAACTCGGCTTGATAGTGCTCATCCTGGGACTCACCTTCTATATCCAATCCAGAAAACGTGACTTTGTCTAAAAGGATTTTTCATGCGATACATCTGGTTGTTAGTCCTGATGCTGCCTCCTCTGTCCGCTCAGGACGGAGCGGCGATCTACAAAGAGCGCTGTGCCGCGTGTCACGATGCGCCCGAGGGACGCGTCCCCGCGCTCAGCGCGATCAAAGCCATGAGCGGTGAAGCCATCTACGCGGCGCTCACTACTGGCGTCATGAAGACGCAGGCCGCGGGCCTCTCGACGGGCGCAGCTCTTCGCGCTGATCGGCTACATCGCGCCCACCGGCGGCTCGCAGCGCACGCCTCCCGTCTTGACGCCCACCTGCAAAGGCGATGCCGCCTTCCAGCCGGCCGCCGAATTCGCCGCAATGGAACGGGTGGAGCACCAGCCTTACCAACTCGCGATTCCAAGACGCGGCCTCGGCGGGGCTCGCAGCCGCCGACGTTCCCAAGCTCAAGCTCAAGTGGGCGTTCAATCTGGGCGACGTGACCGTGGCGCGATCGCAGCCCACAATCGTCGGAGATCGCGTGTTCATCGCCATCCGAACCGGCGCCGTCTATTCGCTCGACGCCGATACCGGCTGCACCCATTGGGGATTTCAGGCAGGCGGCAGTCTCCGCTCGGGCGTCACCATCGGCGATGCGAAGGGCGCTCCGGCGGTCTTTTTTAGCGATGGCGGCGGGACCATGTATGCGCTCAATGCGCAGACCGGCGAGTTGATCTGGAAGGTGACCAGCCGGTGGATCACTACGCCACCATCGCCACCGCGACGCCGCGATTCTACAAAGGCGTGGTCTACCAGCCGTTCTCCTCCTTTGAAGAAGCGCTCGGCGGCGATCCGAAATTCCAGTGCTGCACGTTTCGCGGCAGCGTGGTCGCACTCGATGCCGCCACGGGCAAGACCCTCTGGCAGACATTCACAATTCCCGAAGCCGCAAAGCCGACCCGCAAGAACTCCGGCGGGACCGCAACAACACGGGCCTTCCGGCGCAGGCATCTGGTCAACGCCGACCATCGATGAGCAGCTCGGCGCTCTGTACGTCGCAACGGGAGACAACTACTCCGATCCGCCCACCGAACACCAGCGACGCGATCCTCGCCCTGGACCTCAAGACCGGCGAGCTGCTGTGGTCCAAGCAACTCACCGAGAACGATGCCTTCAACAACGGGTGCTCGACTCCGCAGCGAACCAATTGCCCTGCGAAAGCGCGGTCCGGATTTCGATTTCGGGCAGCCGCCCATCCTGGTCAGTCTCGGCCAGGGAAAGCGCGCGTTGGTCATCGCGCCAAAAATCCGGCATGGTGCATGCGATCGATCCCGATCAAAAAGGCAAAATGCTCTGGCAGACGCGCGCCGGAGCAGGAGGCTATTTGGGCGGCAGCCAGTGGGGCTCGGCATCGGATGGCGAGAAGGTTTACGTGGCGATCTCCGATATCGCCATCGGCGGCGTGGCGGATCCGAAATCGCCACAAGGCTTCCGCCTGACCTTGGATCCCAAGAAAGGCGGCGGCCTGCACGCGTTGGATCTCAAGACCGGCAAGATCGTCTGGAGTGCCAAACCTAGCGCCTGCGCCGGCGGCAGAACGGACTGTTCGCCCGCGCAATCGGCTGCTGTCACCGCGATTCCCGGCGTCAGTCTTCTCGGGCTCGGTCGACGGACACCTGCGCGCCTACTCCGCCGCGACCGGCGAAGTCCGCTGGGATGTCGACACGGCCCGCGAGTTCCCGACGGTGAACGGCAAGCCCGCGCACGGAGGCTCGATGGATGCCGCGGGCCCCGCAGTGGTCAACGGCATGGTGTTTGTGAACTCCGGTTACGGCCAATGGGGCGGTATGCCAGGCAATGTATTTCTGGCATTTTCGGTTGACGAAAAATAATTGCTGGGCCCAAATTTTCGAGATCGTACGTACGTTAACAAAAAGACGTACGTATGCTATGATCATTCCATGACGATTACCGCTTCCAAATTGCGCGAGAACATCTATCGCATTTTGGATGAGGTTGCCGAAACGGGCGTTCCCGTCGAGGTGGTGCGAAAGGGAGTTACGCTGCGGATCGTGCCAGAGGTGAAACGGTCGAAACTGGCGAATTTGAAGCGGCGCCACGATTGGATTGGGGATCCCGACGATCTTCTTAAGAGCACTTGGGAGGAGAGCGAGGGCTACAAGGAATGGCTCGATGAATGGAAAGACTGGAAGTAGTCTACCTCGATACGCACATTCTCGTTTGGCTATATGACGGACGCGGCGACCGGTTGACCAAGACTGCGCGACGAATTATTGAGAAGCGGAGATTGTTAACCTCGGCGGCCACAGTTTACGAATTGGAAGTTCTTCGTGAGTCCGGCAGGAGACGGATCCCGGCTATGAAACTGATCTCCGCTCTCGAGCGCGATTTGGGCCTTGAGATTTGCAATTTGCCGTTCCGCACGATTGTAGACTGTGCCCTCGACGAAGCCTGGACGCGCGATCCTTGGGACCGCTTGATTGTCGCCAATGCCAAAGCCGCCGGAGCGCAGTTGATTACCGCCGACGAAAAGATTCGCAAACACTACAGCCGCGTCGTCTGGGACTAGTCTGCATTTCTCCCACGGTTTCTGCCGAAACGCGCAAGGCCGCGTCTACTTCGTTGCGCTTGGCCGCCGACCGGGGTGCGCCCCGTATTCGCAGCCCCGGAACGGATGCAACGCTTCTCACGCGCCTCGCGACGAAATTATAGAAAAATGGTGACTAGCCGCCCGCTACAATTAGGTTTCTATGCCTTTTCAGGAAGTGGTCGAAGCCCAAGGCCACCTGATCGACTCCCACATCATGGAGAACATCTTCGATAAGGTGGTCGAATACAGTGGGCGCTTCGAAGTGGAGGAGTTCCGCATTGGACGCACCAATAGCGATCCTTCCTACCTTCGTCTCAAGGTGGAAGCTCCGGAGGAATCCTCGATGGAGCGCCTGCTGCAAGCGCTCCACGAGTTCGGCTGCGCCACGGTCGATGGCGGCGACGCCGTCCTGCGCGAAGTGGAGCGCGATTGTTGCGCGCCAGAGGATTTCTATTCCACGACCAACCACCGCACCTTCGTGCGCCACGCCGGCAAATGGATCGAGGCCGAAAATCAGCGCATGGATGCGATGATCGCAGTCTCCGAAGGCCGAGCCTACTGCCGCCGTTTGCGCGATCTCCGTGCGGGCGATCGCATCGTCACCGGGCTCCGGGGCATCCGCGTAGCGCCCGAGTCCAAAGAGCGAGACCGACTGGCCTTCGCCTTCATGTCGAACGGCATTTCGTCCGAACGGCAGGTGGAGACCGCCGTCCGCCAGACGGCCGCGCTGGTGCGCCAGGCCATCGAGCAGGGGCAAAAGGTGGTTGTAGTGGCGGGGCCCGTGGTGGTTCACACTGGCGGCGTCACCGGCCTGTCTTCGCTTATCCGCCGCGGATTTGTGCAGGCCGTGCTGGCTGGAAATGCGCTTGGCGTTCACGATATCGAAGCCGCCCTCTTCGGCACTTCGCTCGGTGTGCGCCTGGCCGATGGACGGCAGGAGGAGCACGGCCATCGCAATCACATGCGCGCCATCAACGCCGTCTATCATGCGGGATCGGTGAAGCAGGCGGTGGATTCCGGCCGGTTACCCAGCGGCGTTCTCTACGAATGCGTCAAGGCCAACGTGCCCTTCGTGCTGGCCGGCAGCCTGCGCGACGACGGCCCTCTACCCGACACCATCACCGATATGAACGCCGCCCAGGACGCCTACGCCAAGGAGTTGAAGGGGGCCGGCCTCGTGCTCTGTCTCGGCTCGATGTTGCACTCCATCGCCACCGGAAACATGCTGCCCAGTTGGGTCAAGATCGTGTGCGTGGATATCAACCCCGCCGTCGCCACCAAGGTGAGCGATCGCGGCACCGGGCAGGCGGTGGGCGTAGTCACCGACGTCGGCCTGTTCCTCGATCTGTTATCGAAAGCTCTCGCATGAAACGCTCTTACACCGATGAACACGCCGCCGCGGGCGTGCGGGCGCCGCTGCCCGAGATCGAAACCTGGCCCAATCAGTATGCGGGCTATGAAATCGAAATCGCGATGCCCGAATTCACCTCCGTGTGTCCCAAGACCGGGTTGCCCGATTTCGGCAAGATCGTGTTGCGCTACCTTCCGGATAAGCTCTGTCTCGAACTGAAATCGTACAAGATGTACCTGCTTGAATACCGTAACCTCGGCATCTTCCAGGAGAACGCGGTAAATCGAATTCTTCAGGATGTTGTGAAGGCGGCCAAACCCATCGAAGCTACCGTAATCGGCGACTGGGCTCCCCGCGGCGGCTTGAGTACGCTGGTTACGGCGAGTTGGAAGCGAGGCTCTCGTGGAAAGCGATGAACTTGTCGCCATGCTGCAGGCGGTGCGCGAACGCGTCCGCGCGCAGCATCCGGAAAACCACGCCGGGGCCTCCGACGTGCCGCTGCCCGATCTGATGCCCCTGATTCATGCGCGCGACGCCGCGCTAGGCAAGGTCGCGGCTATCGGCACGGTGAATCCGCGCCGCGGCGGTCCCTTGAACGCGCTGGTGCAGGCGTGGAAGCGTCTGGTGGCGCGTGTGCTCGATTGGCACGTGCGTGATCAGGTCGAATTCAACCGCAAGGCCATCGCTTGCCTCGACGCCGCAATCGAGGCGCTGAGTGAAAATAACCGCGCGCTGGTAGAGTTGGGCAATCGCACTGCAACCGCACTGGGCGCCGCCAACACGGGCGCCGTTCGAGACCTCCTCAATCACTGGACGGAGTGGCGGGCCGATTGGGAGCGCAAACTCGCCCACACCGAAATCCAGTTTCTGCGCAGCGTAGCCGATCTGCAAGGCGCCGCGCAACATCGCTCCGCCACCATGGAAACCGCATGGAGGGGTATGCTGCTCTCGCAGCATAAGGCATTCGAAGTGGAACTACAGCGCGCCTCGGCCGAAATTCAGCAGCGCATGTGGGCCGACATGGAGCGCTTCCGCTCAGAATACGAACGCATTATCCATTCCGAATTGCGGACGATCCGTCAGCGGGCAATTGAGATTTCGCCGCGTTGGCGCGGGGAACCAGAGAAACTCAGCGAAGGAGCGGCGCAGCATCCCAGCATCTCCGCCGTGAATGAAAAGTCGCTCCCTTTCGATTACTCCCGGTTCGCCGAAAAATTCCGCGGCCCGGAGGAGTATGTCAAAGCAGGCCAGCAAATCTACCTCCCGCATTTCGCGGGGCGCAGCCGCGTGCTCGATATCGGCTGCGGACGCGGTGAGTTTCTGGAAGCCATGCGAGCCTCCGGAGTCGGCGCGCGGGGCATCGATCTCAGTCAGGAATCCGTCGCTCTGTGCCGGTCCAAGGGTCTGGATGCGGAAGTAGCCGATCTCTTCGACTATCTGGAGAACCTTGCAGAAGGCTCGCTCGACGGCATCTTCTGTTCCCAAGTTGTCGAACACCTGCTGGCGGAGCGGTTGCCCGATATGATCCGCCTGTCCGCTTTGCGGCTGGAACGCGGCGGCGTCATCGCCATCGAAACGCCCAACCCGGAGTGCCTCGCTATCTTCGCGACGCACTTCTATCTAGACCCAACGCACACCCGCCCCGTACCTTCGGCGCTATTGGCGTTCTATCTCGAGGAGTTCGGCATAGGACGCATAGAAGTTCACAAAATGGCGCCCGCGGTAGAATCAATGCCTTCGCTCGCCGAACTTTCCCCTAACTTCCGTGAAGCGTTTTTCGGCGCCTTGGATTACGCGATTTTCGGCAAGAAGCTCTGAAACGCCAATTTGTTTCAGTTCTCCGGAACAGCCGGAAGTATCTGCATTGGCGCATCTTAGCTTCGGTTCTCCATGGCTGGTTATCACGCCCCTACTTTTTTGCTTGACTCGAAGACAGGTAAGCACTACAATTCCCTCCATATTCGGACGTGTATTTTCGATAACAGAGAGTTAGTTCGTCCAAAAATTTGGCTTTTCACAAATAAGGGGAGGGGTTATGAAGGCGAGCCTGCGGCTCAACTGTGTTAGGGTGTCCACCCGAGCTTCTAAGTTCCTGAGTTTCGGAATTTTCCTTTTGTTTAGCGCTACCGGCGCATGGGCTCAAACAAGTACTGCGGGTACTGTTATTGGGCAGGTATTGGACGAACAGCACGCAGCAATCCCTGGGGCTGCGGTGAAGTTGGTCGATATATCCACCAATATCGCTCAAAACACAGTAACGAACAGCGAAGGCAGATATGCTTTGACGTCTGTTAATCCCGGCAACTACAACGTGACTTTCACTAAAGATGGTTTTGCCTCATTTCAGGTGAACAATCAGCACGTCGAGATCGGCCAGACCCTGACCATTGGGGCCATCCTCAAGGTCGGCTCGACTGCGACTACGGTTGAAGTTACCGCCGCGGCGGGGGCCGAATTGCAAACCATGAATGCCACGGTCGGGAATACGCTGACCGCCAAAGACCTGCTGCTACTGCCCAACATGGGCCGCGACATAACGTCCATCGCCGTTCTGCAGCCAGGAACCACCCTGAGCGGTCAGACGGCCGGCAGCGCCCAGGATATGAACACCTATCAGTTGGATGGCGCTAATGTCACCGACGACATGGGGGGCAACGTTGTCAGCTACCAGACGAACTATTCCGGTCTGGGAGGAAGCCAGGGCGGCGGCATTCCCTCCGGCGTAATTCCCACGCCAATTGAGAGCATAGAGGAATTTAAGGTCTCGGTCAGTAACCAGACGTCGGACTTTAATAACTCATCCGGCGGCCAGATTCAAATGGCGACCAAGCGCGGATCGAACCAATTCCACGGTTCGGCCTACACCTATTACTATGACAACGCGATTGGTCAAGCCAATAGCTGGACCAACAATCACACGCCCTTTAACTTCGGCACGCAAGTGTTCTCCTATACTCCGGTCGATTTCCCTAAGAATCACCGCAGCCGTTTCGGCGGCGCGCTCGGCGGGCCGATCTCCAACAAAAACTTCCTCGGGGGCAAATGGTTCTTCTTCGCGAACTATGAAGGCCAGCGATATCCGAATGCTCAGCTATTCACGAAGACTGTGCCCTCTCTGCTGATGCGGGCCGGCGTGATCCAGGTGCCCAATTCGGCAGGCACATATGTTCCATACAATCTCAATCCGAACCCCGTCACCGTGAACGGTGTGACCTATCAGCCGGCGACTTGTCCTGCTGGCGCCTGCGATCCCCGCGGCCAGGGTCTCAACGCGCTTGTCAGCCAGATCTGGAGCAAGCAAATGCCGCTCCCCAACTACACGCTGGCTGGAGATAACTACAATACGCAGGGATATCTGGGCAGCATCCGCCTGCCAGTTACATCCAACAATTACGTCGCCCGCATAGACCACGATTTTAGCGATAAGTGGCATTTCTACATGACGTACCGCGACTACAAGCTGGTGAATATCACGAGCAACCAGGTCGATGTCGGAGGAGTCCTGCCCGGCGATACGTTCGGTACTCCGGTTTCAAAGGCGCCGCGTCCGCAGCAGCCTTCGGTCTGGACTGCCGGCATGACTACCACGATCAACCCTACGACCACCAACACTTTCGTTTTCAGCTACCTGCGGCAGTTCTGGCAATGGGGGAGCGCCAATGGCCCGGCGCAGCTTCCCGGCTTGGGCGGCGCGGTGGAAATCGGCGGCGAAAGCTCTTCAGCCCTGATTCCCTACAATGTCAATACGCAGAGCGTCCGTCAGCGCTTCTGGGACGGCCAGGATAAACAGTTGCGTGACGACCTGACCATGCTCAAAGGCAACCACCTGTTCGGCTTCGGAGGTTCCTATCAGCGCAATTTCGATTATCACTCGCGTACGGATAACGGTTCCGGCGTGAACGATCAGGTCAGTTATCTCTCGACCAGTTCGGGAATCAACTGGACTTCAATAAGCGGTTGCGGCGCGACGCCCACCTCCTGCTATATTCCTGGCACCGTTCCTTCCTCCTCGTACTCCGCCTACGAAACGGCATATTCCGAAGTTCTCGGCCTGCTGAGCTCGACTCAGGTGATGTACACGCGTTCGGTACCGGGACTGAACCTCCTGCCGCTCGGCACGCCGGCGACGGACAAAGATGTTATCCCCTTCTACAGCACCTATTTCTACGATACGTGGCACGTCAAGCCATCCTTCACGCTGACTTACGGCATTGGGTGGAATCTCGAGATGCCGCCGTACGAATTGAACGGCTCTCAAGTGGAGTTGGTCGATTCCAACAACCAGCCCATCGTGAGCACCGATTTCATCGCCCAGCGGGAAGCGGCCGCTTTGCAGGGTTCGGCGTATACGCCGACCGTCGGATTCACGCTGGTGAGGAATGTGGGCGCGGGACTCAAGTACCCCTATAACCCCTATTACGGGGAGTTCAGCCCGCGTGCTTCGTTCGCCTGGAACCCGCACTTCAACGATGGGATGCTGGGCAAGCTTTTCGGCAGCGGCAAAACGGTAGTCCGTGGCGGCTACGGCCGTATCTTCGGTCGTCTCAACGGCGTCGACCTGGTGCTTGTCCCGCTCCTCGGCCCGGGCCTTCTTCAAGGCGTCACCTGCGTTAATCCGCTTTCGAACGGCTCGTGCGCGGGCAGCGGCGTCGCTACCGCGGCCAACGCATTCCGCATCGGGCAGGACGGAATGACGGCGCCCCTTGCGGCAGCCTCGAATTCACTCTCGCAGCCCTTTTATCCCGGCGTCGGCTCGAACCCCGAAACTGCCGACCCCGATGCGCTCGATCCGCATTTTCGTCCGGATCGCACCGATAACTTCACTCTCACGGTTCAACGCGAACTCAGCAGCCACATGCAGCTCGAAGTCGGATACATCGGCAAGATTCTGCGCAACGATTACATGCTGCTCAATCTCGACTCCGTACCGTATATGACGACCCTTGGTGGACAGGCCTTTTCTCAGGCATACTCGCAGCTCTATCAGCAGATGTTTTTCAGCGGAGCCAGCCCGACCGCCGTTACCGCGCAGCCGTTCTTCGAGGCTGCTCTCGGCGGCAGCGGTTCGGCATTTTGCAAGGGATATGCCAGTTGCACCTCAGCGGTTGCTGTAAACTACGGCTCGCTGATCAAAGAGACCGCCGTGTCCGATCTTTGGAATAAGATGGCCGGTCAGACCTCGAGTTGGACGTTGCCGCGCACGCTAATTAGTCAGCCCGTTGCGGGTGGCTCAGTCGGCCAAAGCACCTCCATCGGCATGAACACAAGCTTGGGCAGTGGCAACTACAACGCTTTGTTCGTCTCGCTCCGCACCACCAACTGGCATGGTCTTACGGCGATTTCGAACTTCACCTGGGGGCGGGCGCTTGGAACCGGGCAGGTTACCCAGTCGAGCAGCGCCACCACCGCTTCGTCGATCTTCGATCTGAACGCCAACTATGGCTCGCAGCCGTTCGACATTAAGTTCATCTACAACCTGTCGATGTACTACCAACCGCCGGTTTTCAGGGGCCAACACGGCGTGCTGGGCCACATCCTTGGTGGATGGACCGTCTCTCCCATATTCACGACCCAAAGCGGCACTGGTACGGCGGTAGGCTATAGCGAGGGTAGCTGTACGGGCTGTGAGGCATTCGGCGAAAACACGACCCCGGGCACCAGCGGCGTCAGCTCGATAACCGAGGACGCCGTCGGGTTCATGCCTTATACCGGCAATATGTCGGCCAAATATGGCGTGGCGGGTTCCACCGGCAACAACGTAATTTTCGGGGCATCGGGCGTCGGTACGAAGACCTCCACGCCCTACCTCCAGGCATTCTCGAATCCGGCGGCGATTTACTCCGAATTTCGTCCTTGTGTTCTCGGTTTCGATACAAGCTGCGGGGGTTATTACAACCTGCGGGGTCTCTCCACCTGGAACGTCGATGCGAACTTCATCAAGGATATCGCGATCATTAAGGAGCGCGTAGGCATTACGTTCACCGCGCTCGTCACGAACGTGCTCAACCATTTCCAACCTGGTAATCCGAGTCTCAGCCTCACCGGGCCGACGACATTTGGCCAGATCACGACGCAGGCGAACAGCCCGCGCTCGATGGAGTTCGGCCTCCGGATTCACTTCTGACCTCAGCGACCTGCGCGCCGGCGGCCTCTACCGCCGGCGTTTTTAGGTATTTACCTGCGCTTTGAAGCGCTTTATTTTCCGTCATTTACGCTTCTTCGTGCTCAAAAGGACCGTCCCTAGAGGCATTTTTTTCTTGACTCTGGCGCTTGTCGGCCATACAATTCTCTCAAACCGAAATTGTGTCTTCAGCGACAAGAGAGTTAGTTGATTAAGAAAAATAAGGGGGGTCCTATGAAGTCGAGCCCATGGCTCAAATGCCTCAGTGTGTCTACGCGTATTTTCACGTCCCTGATTCTCGGGGCGTCCATATTCGCTTTTTCCGCATCTCCAGTTAAAGCGCAATCTAGTATTGCCGGTACTGTGGCAGGCCAAGTGAAAGACGAATCGGGCGCCGCGGTGCCTGGCGTCGCAATCAAAATTCTGGAATTATCTACCGGAACATCTTTTTCCACGGTCAGCAACGACACCGGACGTTACGATTTTCCGACCGTGCCTCCAGGCAAATACGACATTAGTTTCAGCAAGGCAGGCTTCAGCGAGTTCTCTATTAAGTGCCAGGATGTCAAGATCGGCATCGTGTTAACCGCCAATGGCACCTTAAGGGTGGGCAGCACGACCACGACGATTGAGGTAAGCGCGTCGGCCGGTGCGGAACTGCAGACCATGAACGCCACCGTCGGCAACACCATGAATCAGACGTCGCTCATGGTGCTGCCAAACCTGGGCCGCGACGCCACTACGATGGCGATCCTTCAGCCGGCCACTGCTCCGGGCGGCAACGCCGCCGGCGCCGTCGCCGACTTGAATACCTATCAGCTCGATGGCGCCAACATCACCGACGACATGGGCGGCAACGTCACCACGTATCAAACCAACTTGAACGGTCGTCGGCGGCTCGCAAACTAACGGCAGCCCTCGGGCGTCATCCCGACCCCGGTCGAGAGCATCGAAGAGTTCAAGGTGTCGGTAAGCAACCAGACGTCGGACTTCAACAACTCCTCGGGCTCTCAGGTCCAGATGACCACGAAGCGCGGCACCAACCAGTTCCATGGCGCCGCGTACATGTTCTATTACGACAACGCCATCGGCCAGGCGAATAGCTGGTCCAACAACCACACGCCGTATCAGCTTGGCGTCTACGTCATTCCCTAATACGCCGCCCGATTTCCCGAAAAATCACCGCAGCCGTTTCGGCGGCGCCCTCGGCGGTCCGCTGCTTCCCAAGCCGTTCCTCGGCGGCAAATGGTTCTTCTTCGCCAACTACGAAGGTCTGCGCTATCCCGAACGCGGCGACTCTATAGCACCACCGTGCCCACCGCCGCGCTGCGCGAAGGCATCATTCAGGTGCCGACTCAACGCTGGCGTCTACATGCCCGTACAACCTGAACCAGCCAGCCGGTCAATTTAACGGACGACCCTGGCTCCCGCGCAGTGCCCGGCGGCCCTTGCGATCCGCGCGGCAACTCGGCCTGAATCCGATCGTGAACAACATCTGGAGCAAGCAGATTCCGCTGCCGAACAATCCGCTGGGCGGTGACGGCTACAACACGCTAGGCTTCTTGTCCACGCATCCGCAGCCCCTCACCACCAACAACTATGTCGGCCGCATCGATCACGATTTCGGCGAGAAGGAGCACTTCTATCGTCACCTATCGCGATTACAAGTTCGTCCAACTCTGACCAGCAACCAGGTAGATATCGGCGGCGTGCTTCCGGGCGACAAGTTGGGTATCGCCCGCCGCCAAGGCCCCGCGGCCGCAGCAGCCTTCGGTCTGGACTGCCGGATTGACCAGCACCCTCACGCCGACCACCACCAACACGTTCGTCTTCAGCTACCTGCGCCAGTTCTGGCAGTGGGTCGGACGCGGACGGTCCGGCGCAGGGCTTTCGGCTGGGCGGCGCGCTCGAAATCGGCGGCGAAGCCACTGCGCCCGGTATATCCCATACAACGTGAACACGCAAAGCATACGCCAGCGCTTCTGGGATGGCCAGGACAAGACAATGCGCGACGATGTGACGATGCTGAAGGGAAATCACCTCTTCACTTCGGCGGCGCCTACGGCCGCAACTTCGACTACCACTCCCGCAGCGACAACGGCGCTGGCGTCAACAACCAGATCAGCTATCTTTCCACGCCTCCGGCTTCAACTGCGATCCTCGGCCGGCGTCTAGTACATTCCGAGCACGGTTCCTTCGTCGGGCCTGTCCAGCTATCCAGACTTATATTCCGACGTGACTGGGCATGGTGAGCTCGACGCAGGTGATGTACACCCGCGCGCTACCCAGTTTGAGTCCGCTGCCGATCGGTACGCCGGCGACGGATAAATCGATCATTCCGTATTACAGCGTCTACTTCCAGGACACCTGGCACATGAAGCCCAGCTTCACCTTGACTTACGGCTTGGCTGGAACCTGGAAATGCCGCCCTATGAACTGCAACGGCAAGCAGGTCGCGCTGGTGGACGATAGCGGCCAGCCGATCGACACGGCGTCGTTCCTGAATCAGCGCAACCAGGCCGCGCTACAAGGCGGCAGGCCTACACGCCCGAACTCGGCTACGAAATGGTGCGCAACGTTGGCACCGGGCTCAAGTATCCCTACAATCCCTACTATGGCGAATTCAGCCCGCGCGTTTCGTTTGCCTGGAATCCGCACTTCAGCGACGGCATGATCGGCAAGAGTCTTCGGCAACGGCAAGACTGTGATGCGCGGCGGCTACAGCCGGATCTTCGGCCGTCTGAATGGCGTGAATCTGGTGCTGGTTCCGCTGCTCGGACCCGGCCTGCTGCAGGGCGTCACCTGCGTGAATCCGCTTATGAACGGGACATGCGCATGGAGGCGTCTGCGCCACGCCGGCCAATGCGTTCCGCATCGGCACCGATGGTTTGACCGCTCCGCTGGCGCGCCGCCACCGCTACGCTGCCGCAACCCTTCTTCCCGGGCGGCACAAATCCGCGAATCGGTGGACCTGCATCGCTCGATCCGAACTTCCGCCCGGATCGGACCGACAACTTCACGGTCACCGTCCAGCGCGAAATCAACTCCCACGTAAGCCTGGAAGTCGGCTACATCGGCAAGATCATCAAGAATGAGTTCCAGAGCATCAACCTGGACACGGTACCGATCAATGAGACCTTGGGCGGTCAGAGCTTCGCGCAAGCCTATGCTCAGCTCTACCAGCAGATGATCTTCAGCGGCAAGCCGGCTGGCGGAGTAACCGCGCAGCCGTTCTTTGAGAACGGCTCTGGGCGGAACGAATTCGGCCTTCTGCAAAGGCTTCGCGAGTTGCACCCAGGCTGTTGCCAGCTATAGCAACGACGCTACTCTCCTCAAGGAGACAGCTGTAGCCGATTTGTGGGCAAACCTAGCTAAACAAAGTAGTTGGGCCTTTGGCCGGACCACTTACAGCCAGCCGTTTAACGGTGGCGCCGCACAAGGCACTGCCGAACTGATGGAGACCAGTTTGGGCTGGGCGAACTACAATGCGCTGTTTGTTACCTTCCGCACCAATGCGTGGCACGGCATCACTACCGCCTCGAATTTCACGTATGGGAGAGCTCTGGGAACCGGCGGTGTGGTACAGGCCAGTAGCGAAACCGCGGCGCTCGATCCTTTCGACTTGCATACTCAATACGGTCCACAGAACTTCGATTACAAGTTCCTCTACAACATGAGCCTGTATTATGAGACGCCGTTCTTCAAAGCCCAACACGGCGTCCTCGGACATGTTCTTGGTGGATGGACAATCGCTCCCATCTTTACCGCGCAGAGCGGTGCTACGACGGGAATTACCTACAGCGAAGGTAGCTGCACCGGCTGCGAAGCGTTTGGCGAGGCGACCGACCCTGCCGGTACCTCCGCCAGCGCGAATTCCAATACGTCTGCGGAACACGCCGTCGGCTTCATGCCCTATACAGGGAATATCGGAGGCCACTACGGCGTAGCCGGCGGCGCTGGAACCAACGTCGCTTTCGGTCCGGCTTCCGTCGGTACGCTGACTCACAGCGGCGTCAACTATGGCCTGAACTTCTTCGCCAACCCGGCGCAGGTCTACTCCGAGTTCCGGCCTTGCGTCCTTGGCTACGATACAAACTGTGGCGGCGCCTTTGGTCCCCTCCGCGGGCTGCCAACCTGGAATCTGGATGCCCAGGTGGTGAAGAACATAGGAATCTACAAGGAACACGTAGGCGCTCAGTTGTTCTTCACTTTCACAAACGTCCTGAACCACTTCCAGCCGAGCACTTCGGCTGGCAGCCTCACCAGCGCGACCGCGTTCGGCCAGATCACGGGCCAGTCGAACTCGCCGCGGTCGATGGAGTTCGGTATTCGAGTACACTTCTAGACAACCAACCAGTAGTAGTTAAAAAGGGCCGGTCGCAAGACCGGCCCTTTTTTGTATCAACGCCTGTGCAGTCAACCGCGAGGCGAGTACGCCCGTGTCCTGCAGGGCTTCCTTTCCACCCCGCCACCTCCGGGTTGAGCCGGGCAAGACCCCCGCGCCGCGATTTATACTGGAATTTGAAACCTCAATCCGCGCCGCAGGCTCCGCTCTTGCGTGGCAGCGCGGCCGCTCCCCAAGCGATCCACCGGGCAATTCGCTTTTACGCCGCGCCCATCGGCAAGAAGGCCGCAATGGCGGTCACGGGATTGATTCTCTTCGGATACGTCCTCGGCCACATGCTCGGCAATCTGCAGATCTTCTCCCCGACCCGAATCAGATCAACCACTACGCGGCGTTTCTGCATGCGACAGGGAACATCGCGCCGCTTTGGATCATTCGTTTCGTGCTGTTCGCCGCCGTGATGGTGCACATCGTGGCCTCGGTTCAGTTGACGAAGATAAAAAGCGACGCGCGGCCTGTTGGGTACGTGAAGAAGAAGGACGTGCCAACCTCTTACGCGGCGCGCACTATGATGTGGAGCGGGCCGATCATCGCCGCGTTCGTGATTTTTCACGTCTTGCACCTGACGGTGGGCGCGGTGATGCCGCTGCGCGAGGTGGGCGTAAATCAGCCGGACGTACGTTACAACATCGTGAGCGGGTTTCAGAATCCATTCGTGGCGGGATTTTATATTCTCGCGATGGGCCTGCTTTGCATGCACCTGTATCACGGGCTGTGGAGCTTGTGCCAATCGTTAGGATGGATCAATCCGCGGCACAACGACAAAATAAGAAAGGCAGCGGGCGCAATCGCGATCCTGATTTGCGCCGGTTTCGTATCCGTGCCTCTGGCCGTGCTGGGGGGGGTAGTGCGATAGGCCTCCGGGCCTGTCGAAGCGTGCCAAGCGCGCTCGATCAAGATTTGATATGGACTCCAAAAGCCCCGACGGGCCAATTGAAACGCGCTGGGACCGTCACCGCTTCGGTCTCAAGCTGGTGAATCCCGCGAACAAGCGCAAGCATACCATCATCGTCGTCGGGCACAGGCCTTGCCGGCGGATCGGCCGCCGCCACCCTCGCCGAGCTCGGTTACAACATCAAGTGCTTCTGTTTCCAGGATTCGCCCCGCCGCGCGCACAGCATCGCCGCGCAGGGCGGCATCAACGCCGCCAAGAATTATCACAACGATGGCGACAGCGTCTATCGCCTGTTCTACGACACCGTGAAGGGCGGCGATTTCCGCTCGCGCGAATCGAACGTCTACCGCCTGGCGCAGATCAGCGTCAACATCATCGATCAATGCGTGGCGCAGGGCGTGCCCTTCGCGCGCGAATATTCGGGCTATCTGGATAACCGCAGCTTCGGCGGCGCGCAGGTTTCGCGCACCTTCTACGCGCGCGGCCAGACGGGGCAGCAGCTGCTGCTCGGCGCCTATCAGGCGCTCGAACATCAGATCGGCCAGGGCCGCGTGGCGATGTATCCGCGCACGGAGATGCTCGATCTGATCGTGATCGATGGACGCGCGCGCGGCATCGTGACGCGCGACCTGGTCACCGGCAAGATCGAATCGCACCTCGCCGACGCGGTGGTGCTCGGCGACCGGCGGTTACGGCAACGTCTACTACCTTTCGACCAACGCCAAGGGGTCGAACGCGACGGCGATCTGGCGCGCTTACAAGCGCGGCGCGCTGTTCGCCAATCCGTGCTTCACGCAGATCCATCCGACGTGCATTCCGGTGTCGGGCGATTATCAATCGAAGCTGACGCTGATGAGCGAATCGCTGCGCAACGACGGCCGCGTGTGGGTTCCGCTGAAGAAGGGCGACAAGCGGCCGCCCAACCAGATTCCCGAGGCGGAGCGCGATTACTACCTGGAGCGGCGGTATCCGAGCTTCGGCAACCTGGTGCCGCGCGACGTGGCTTCGCGCAACGCCAAGACGGTCTGCGACGAAGGGCGCGGCGTGGGCGAACGGGCCTCGCCGTCTATCTCGATTTCCGCGACGCCATTCAGCGCCTCGGCGCCGACGTCATCAAGGACCGCTACGGCAATCTGTTCGAGATGTACGAGCGCATCACCGGCGAAGATCCGTATCAGCGTTCCGATGCGCATCTATCCCGCGATCCACTACACCATGGGCGGGCTGTGGGTGGACTACAACCTGATGACCACCATCCCCGGACTTTATGTGGTCGGCGAGGCGAATTTCTCCGACCACGGCGCCAACCGTCTGGGCGCGAGCGCGCTGATGCAGGGGCTGGCGGATGGCTACTTCGTGCTGCCGAACACGATCAACGATTACATCGCTTCATCGAAGCTGGAGAAAGTCGATGCGTCGCATCCCGCGGTGCGCGAGGCCGAGCGCGGAGTGGCGAGCTTGAACGGAAGCTGCTGGGAATCAAGGGCACGCGCTCGGTGGATTCGTATCCATCGCGAACTGGGCAAGATGATGTGGGACTACTGCGGCATGTCGCGCACGGCCGAGGGGCTGAAGACAGCGCTTGGCGACGATTCCCGAGCTGCGCGAGCAGTTCTGGCGCGACGTGAAGGTGCTGGGCACGGGCGAGGAGTTGAACCAGTCGCTCGAGAAGGCCGGCCGCGTGGCCGATTTCTTCGAACTGGCCGAGCTGATGTGCCTGCGACGCGCTCGAGCGCAACGAATCCTGCGGCGGCCACTTCCGCGAAGAGTATCAGACGCCGGATGGCGAGGCGCCGCGCGACGACGCGCACTATTCCTACGCCGCCGCCTGGGAATTCCGCGGCGCGGGGCAATCCGCCGGAGCTGCACAACGAGCCGCTCGAATTCGAATACGTGCATCCGGCGCAACGGAGCTACAAGTAATGCGAATCGTTCTCCACATCTGGCGCCAGCGCAATGCATCCGCGACAGGGCCGCATGGTGCGCTACGAAGTTCCGAACGTCAACGAGCACATGTCGTTTCTGGAGATGCTCGACGTGCTCAACGAAGCCCTGATCGCCGAAGAGCGAAGATCCCGTGGCGTTCGACAGCGATTGCCGCGAAGGCATCTGCGGCATGTGCGGCTGCATGGTGAACGGCGTGGCGCATGGTCCGCTGCCCGGCACCACGCTGTGCCAGCTTCACATGCGCCATTTCAAGGATGGCGACGAGCTGTATCTGGAGCCGTGGCGCGCCCGGGCGTTTCCGGTGATCAAAGATCTGGTGGTGGATCGGCGGCGCATTCGACCGCCTGATCGCGGCCGGCGGCTACATCTCGGTCTCGACCGGCAGCGCGCCCGACGGAAACGCCATGCTGGTTCCGAAGAAGGACTCCGACCGCGCCATGGATGCAGCGGCGTGCATCGGCTGCGGCGCGTGCGTGGCGATGTGCCCGAATGCCTCGGCATCGCTCTTCATGGGCGCCAAGGTGGCGCACCTGGGCCTGCTTGCCGCAGGGCCAGCCGGAGCGCAATTCGCGCGTGTTAGGCGATGGTGGCGCAGGCCAACGCGGAGATGTTCGGAAGCTGCACCAATATCGGCGAGTGCGAAGCGGTCTGCCCGAAGGGGATCAAGCTCGGAAGTGATCGCGCCGGATGAACCGCGATTTTATCCGGGCGAGTTGGGAAGGATAGAGCCCGCCATTTTCAGCGGCCGTTGCGGCTAGCCGGTCCTCAGTACCGTATCCTCAGTAGGGTATCTACCCCGTTTCCGATAGAGCTTCTACCCGCAACGCATTCATAGGTGCCCTCGGCGATCTTAACCGCGCGCGCGAAGGCCGGTTAATGTCGACCCTCGTGCATGGCGAATGGTTTTGCAAACCCCGCGTCTCAGTGGTTTACTAGTAAATCGCGAATTCAAAGCCAATGACGGAAAAATAGATCGCCCGCTGTTTGCCCGCCCCATCGGAAGTTCAAGCGTTCGCGCCGAAGCGTTGTGCCTCGCTATTGCGTCGGCGTTCAGGCAACGGGTTTCGTGTATTGTTTTTCCGGCCCGAAAGTCCAAAACGGAATTCTGGCCAAATGATAATCAGACAACCGCCGCGCTATCGGCGGGTTGCGTTCAGGAGAATGGACGAATGAAACTGCGCATATCTTTAGGACTTTTCATGACCGCACTGTGCGGTAGCGCCCAATCTACTCTGCCTGATCTGTTTCCGTTCCCAAACGGAAGCGGATTGTTGCAGAACCATAACACCTCCAATCAGCCCATCCCCCTCACCGGAGCATTCTTTCGGGCACTCGGAACAAATGGACGCAGTTGCGGCACATGCCACCGGGCCGCTCAAGGCTTCGGCATTTCTGCCGCCGAGGTTAATCTCCGCTTTCTTCTAACTGCCGGCACAGATCCGATTTTCCGCACGAACGACGGTTCCAATTGCGACCAGAATATCGATGTCTCGACTCTGCAAGGCAGGGCAAAGGCTTTCAGCCTGTTGACCAGCCGAGGCTTGATCCGCATCGCGCTTTCAGCTCCGGCCAACGCAGAATTCACTGTAACCAGTGTTCAGAATCCTTACGGCTGCGGGAGTACGCAGACGTTATCAATGTACCGCCGGCCACTGCCCTCGACTAATCTTCGCTTCCTCAGCACAGTCATGTGGGATGGCCGCGAATCCTCGACTCAGACCGGCACACAGAAGATCGCTCTCGCCACCAATCCGGGGGACTTGCTCGCCGACCTCGCGCATCAGGCGATTGACGCGACCACCGGACATGCCCAGGGATCGGTCCCGACCGCGGCCCAGGTTCAGGACATCGTGAATTTTGAAATGGGTCTCACAACGGCCCAGGGGTATGACTATCTTGCCGGTCCGCTGAATTCGGGCGGCGCGACGGGCGGCCCGGTAAGCATTGCCTCTCTGCCCTTCTATATCGGGATCAACGATCCGCTCGGAAACGACAAGCCCGGAACGACGTTCAACCCGGCGATCTTCAATCTCTTCACTGCGTGGACACAGACAAGCAATTCCGCGGGTGTTCAAGGCTCTGCAACGTGCCAGCATCGCCCGTGGCGAAGCGCTGTTCAATTCGATGCCGATCAATATTACAGGTGTTGCGGGATTAAACGATGTTCTCGGCGTTACTTCGATTCCAGGTACATGCGGTACGTGCCACTCCACTCCCAATGCCGGCGATCACTCATTTCCTCTGCCGATCAATATCGGAGTGGGCGACACGACAAGTCCTCTGGATGTGAGCTATCTTCCCGTCTTTACCCTCACAAACAATGCGACTGGCGAGGTCAAGACGACTACCGATCCGGGACGTGCGCTCGTTACCGGCCTTTGGGCCGACGTCGGAAAGGTGAAGGGGCCGGTTCTGCGGGGACTGGCGGGTCGTGCACCGTATTTCCATAACGGCTCCGCCCTGACGCTCAACGATGTGATCACGTTCTACAACAAACGGTTCAATATCGGCTTTACGCCGCAGAACCAGAAGGACCTTGTTGCATTCCTCAATGCGCTGTAAACCTGTACCTTTCGGGCAGTGAGATCCCGCATCGGTACACCGGCGTGGCGCCGCACGAATGAACCTGCCAGGTTTTACTGCAACAGTCGACGCGGGTCGAACATGTGCTGAGGGTGGTAGGCAGTCTTGGACCACTTGCTGAAAGGACTAAACTCTACCCCGGCGAAATAACCGATCTCACGGTAGACGCAATACCGGACGCGGCCATGGAAGTCGTGGTCCTGCGAGGTCCACTCGACCAGCGCATCGGGCGGGAGCGGCGTCTCGAGCTGCAGACAAGCGCCAGAGGCGGAGATGTCTTCGAGCAAGGCCATCGTGCGCCGGCGCTTTCCGGCCGCGTCTCTCCAGGTGACTTCCACCATATCGGCGCACATCATGCGGGCTTCGTTTCTGCGTTCCGGCATGCACATCATATCGGCGGGGAACTCTAAGTCCTTTAATCGGCCCCCAGCGGAGCCGCCAATAGCTTGGCCAGCAGCGCAGTTCGGTCCGCAATGCGGTCCACCAAAATGCTCTCGTTGGCGGCGTGTGCGCCTTCGCCCACGGCGCCCAGGCCATCCAGTGTCGGTACGCCAAAGCGGCGCTGAAGTTGCCGTCCGACCCGCCGCCAGTGAGCGATTCATCGAGTTCGATGCCCAGTCCGCGCCCCAGTTGCTGAGCGATCCGAAAGAGCCGCACGATACCCGCCGTGCGCTCCATCGGCGGCCGATTCAATCCGCCCGTGATTTCGATGGAGCAGCGCTTATCGATCGGCCGCAGGGCGCGGAATTTTCGCTCGAGGCCGGCGGCGTCTTTCAGGCGCAGTATGCGGATATCGACCTCCGCTACCGCTTCCGCGGCGACCACGTTCGAACGTGTCCCTCCGGAAATGAGGCCGGGGTTCACAGTGATGCCGCGTTTGAGATTGACAAAACCGGCGATTCGTTCGATCTGGCGCGCGAGTTCGAGGATGGCGCTCGCGCCCGATTCGAAATCGACGCCGGCGTGCGACGCCTTGCCCCGCACCGTAACCGTAAAATCGCCGACGCCTTTGCGTGCGGTCTTAAGTTTACCGGCGCGGCCTGTACCGGGTTCGAGCACCAGCACGGCTTGGCTCCGCGCAGCGTTCTTTTCGGTGAGGGCGCGAGAGGATTCGCTGCCGGTCTCTTCGTCGGAGTTCACTTGCAGCAAGACCTTGTGCGGAACGGGGATATCGAGGTCGCATAGCGTTTGCACTGCGAAAAGGAAGAAAGCGATGCCGGCTTTCATGTCGAGAACGCCGGGGCCCCAGAGGCGGCCATCAGCCTCGCGAAACGTCATATTGCGTAGCGTACCCATCGGCCATACGGTATCGGCATGGCCAAGAGCGAGCACCTGGCCGTATTTCCTGCGCCCGGGAAGTTGCATCTCGCATACCAGGTGCTTGCCGAACTTGCCGCCAGGGACAGTCTTGCAGCGCGCAAAAGGCGCTGCGGCGCCGGCGATGAGGTCCATGCAGCGGTTGACGGCGGCAGGCGCGTCGGTGGGCGATTCGCACTCGACGAGTTGCCGAATTAAAGCCACGATGGCCGATTGTCGTGAGCGGACGTGGGTGAGGAGGGGATCTGCGGGAATCATCTAGACCATTGTGTCGCAGGCGGAAGGCAGCCAGATCGAAAACCTTGTGAAATGCCTTTCAGACCTTCGCCGACTAGAGATAGAGATGGCTTGCGTTTGCAGTAAATATCATGTAAATTAGCGGCTGTGATCGAGCTTTCCAATATTCATTCTTTGAGTGAGTTCCAACGAAACTCAAAAGATCATATCCGCAAGCTGAAGAAATCGGGAAAGCCGGCGGTGCTTACGGTGAACGGCCAGGCCGAAGTCGTGGTTCAAAGTGCCGACGCCTATCAAAAGCTTATCGAAGACCAGCGTCTCCTCGAAACGATTCGCGGCATTAGCCGCGGGCTCGAACATGCAAGACTGGGAGAGGGGCGACCCATGCGCGATCTACTCGAAGAATTGGCCAGCCAGCATGGAATCGCGTTGAAGTGAAGAGGCATGCGGTCATTGTCACCCCAGAGGCCGAAGCTGGAATCGCCGTAGCCCTTAAGTATATAAATGAGCGCTCATCCGCGAATGCCGCGAAGTGGCTCCGCGGCCTTTTATCGACAGATCGATACTTTGGAAACGATGCCGGAACGTTGTGCTCTTGCTCGCGAGAACGAATATTTCCAGGACGAGCTTCGCCCAGCTTCTCTTCAAGTTTCATCGAATCATCTTCCGCGTCGACCGCGCTGAGAGGATCGTATGGGTGCTTGGTGCGGCATGGAAGACAACGGGCGATAGGGGAGATAGGGGAGATTGACGAGGCCGACGATGATTGATCGCACATCGCTGGCCACTAGCCGATTCGATGAAGTTGGTGGCGCGGGTGAGATGCCCCGGCGACCAGATCGCCAACGGTACACTACCTGGCGCTCATCTTAATGAGTTGTTCCGCATGCTTGATCGCTTCTTCGGTGAGCTTCTGTCCCGAGAGCATTCGCCCGATCTCCCGCGTCCGCGCGGCGCCATCCAGCTCTTCCATCACCGCCACCGTGCGCCCCTTCGATTCGCGCTTCTCCACCCGGTAATGGTGATCGGCAAACGACGCTACCTGCGGCAGGTGCGTCACGCACAAGACTTGGCTCGCCGTCGCCAGCTTCTTCAACCTGCGTCCGATTCCCTCCGCCGCGCTTCCGCCCACTCCGGCATCCACTTCGTCGAACACCAGCGTGCGGACGGTCGCACTTCTCGGTTCTGCGAGGCAGGTCTTCAAAGCCAGTGCGATGCGCGAAACCTCGCCGCCCGAAGCGACTCTCTCCAGTGGCTTCGGCTCCTCGCCCACATTCGGCGACACCAGAAACTCCACGCGATCCGCCCCGTCCGCCGACCATGCCGCCGCCGCGATCTCGACGCGAAATACCGTGCGCTCCATCGCAAGCTGTGCCAGTTCCGCCTCCACGCGCTTGTCCAGTTTTTGGGCCGCCGCGGACCGGCGCGCCGTCAGCGCCGCCGCGGCGCTCTCGAACTCGGCGGCGAGGCGCGTGCGCTCGCGCCGCAGTTCCTCCATTCGCTCGCTTGCGTTTTCCACAGACGCGATCTGCCGCCGTCACGTCATCCAGGAAGCTCAGCACTCTCCACGATGGATTGCCCGTACTTCCGCTTCAACCGCGCAATCGCCTCCAACCGCGATTCAACTTCTTCCAAGCGGTCCGGATTTGCCTCCAACCGCGAGAGGTAATCGCGCAATCCATACGAAGCCTCCTGCAAGCTCAAATCGGCGCTCTTCAGATGTTCGCGCAGCGGTTCGAGCGATCCATCGATGCGGCACAACTCGTCCAGGCGCTTCAGCGCCGCGCGCGTCAACCGCAACGCCGAATCTTCGCCCTCGTACACCGCGCTCGTATGCCGCGCCCGCAGCCTCTTCGATGCGCTGCACGTTCTGCAGCACGCGCCGTTCGTTCTCGAGCGTGGCGTCCTCCTCCGCACCCAGACTCGCGCTTTCGATCTCCTTGCGCTGGAACTGCCACAGGTCCAGCAGCCGCAGCTTCTCCTGCTCGCGAGCCTTCCAGTTCTTCCAACTCGGCGGCCGCCTGCGCGCCACTGTCCATACAGACCTGCTGCGCGATCCAGCAGATCGCCATATCCGCCCGAGGCATCGAGCATCGTCGCGCTGCGCGTCCGGCGAAAACAAAAGCTGCTGATCGTGTTGTCCGTGGATATCGGCCAAGAAGCGGCGCAAGTTCCTTCAGCAGCGCTACCGAAACCGGCCTGCTGCCGACGAAAGCGCGCGATTTTCCGCTCGCCAGAATCTCGCGCTCGATAAGCAACTCGCCGTCTTCGATTTCAAGTTCCGCCGGCTCCAACAACCGCCGCAGCGGCCGCCGGTCTCCGGACTATCGAAGATGCCCGCAACGCGCGCCCGGGCTTCGCCGGTTCGCACCATGTCCGCCGATGCGCGCGCCGCCCAGCAGCAGCCCCAATGCATCCACCACGATCGATTTTCCGCTGCCCGTTTCACCTGTCAGCAGATTTAAGCCGGAATGAAAATGTACGCGCAGACGTTCCACTACGGCGTAATTTTCGACCGCCAATTCGAGCAGCATGGCGACATTATAACGGTCCGCAACTGGCTTTCAGCTGCGGAAGCGCTTATGTTAACCGATCTTCACGTTGATCCTCAGACTTTCTCGCAGCTTCGTGCCGTCTTCATGTTAGATTTGAGAATAGGAGACGAATTGAGTTTCGGGACTCACGCAGCCCTCCTTCTTCAAATAGATATCCTGGACACGATCCTTCAACACGAAGGACCCGTCGGTCTACTGATTCTGGCGCTTTTGCTCGTCCTCTCGATTTATTCATGGACGGTAATCTTCTCCAAACTGGGTGCTCTGCGGGGCGCGCGTCAAGACTAACGCGCGCTTCCTGCGAGCTTTCCGCAAAGCGGCGAATCTGGAAGCGGTGGTGGTGGCGACCGAGCAGTTCCGTCCTTCGCCCCTCGTAACGGTCTTCGATTTCGGCTACGAAGAAGTCGAGCGGCAGGTTAAGTCGCGCGGCCAGATCGCAAATCGCCCGGCGGTGGAGCGCGCATTACAAATCGGCGTCAGCGAGGAGTTGGCGCGATTGGAAAGCCGTATGAGCATCCTGGCAACAGCGGCGTCGGTTTCGCCGTTTGTCGGATTGCTCGGCACGGTCATGGGCATCATCAAAGCATTTGAGGCGTTGAGTTCGCAGGGCTCCACAAGTTTGCGCGCCGTCGGCCCGGGCATCGCGGAGGCTCTCTATGCCACTGCGCTGGGGCTTTTCGCCGCAATTCCGGCGGCCATTTTCTACAACGTGTTCGGCAATCAGATCCGCGAGATCGGCGCCCGCATGGACGATTTTTCGCTCGAGTTCCTCAATCTGGTCGAGCGCAATTTCGGAGATTAAATGGCACTATCCGTCAACGGCGGCGGCTACAACTCGCGGCGGCGCAACCGCGGCGGGGCCAGCCTCTCCGAAATCAATGTCACTCCTTTTGTAGACGTCGTGCTCGTGCTGCTGATCATCTTTATGTTGACGGCGCATGTAATGGATTTCGGCATCGAGGTCGAGGTCCCTCAGACCACCACCGTCAAAGACACGTCGAAGGAACTTCCCGTCGTCATTATCCAAAAAGACGGTACGACCTACCTCAACGACAAACCCTGCAACATTCACGATCTCGCCGCCGAAGTCAAACGCAAATTCGGAAAGACTGCTGAAGTCTATGTCCGCTCCGACAAAGAAGCGATCTTCGACGTGTTCGCGCAAGTGGCCGATCAATTGCAAAACGACGGGCTAAAGATCAATGTGGTGACACAGCCCATCGACAGTTCGAGAAAGGGCCGCCGCTGATGCATGTCCACGGCGATGTATTGGATCGCCCGGATCGAGTTACCGGCTCGTTCTGCGGATCGGTAGGCCTCCACCTCTCGGTGGCGGCGGCGGTGATCTTGTATGCCGTTGGGGCAGCGTCGCGGAAGCCGATCATGGGCGATCTCAACGGCGGCGGTATGGGCGCGGTTGCTGTGACTGCCGTTCACACCATCCCCTTGCCCTCTCGGCGTGCGCCCGAAAATCCGGTGGCGAATCCCACGGAATCGGCCGTGCCCACGCCTCCCCCGAAGACCAAGCCGCAGCCCCAGAAGAAGCTGCCAAATCCCAAAGCCATCGCGTTGCCGGATAAGATGGCGCCGGTGAAGATCGCCCAGCCGGACCGGCCGACGCCTAACAAGTTCCGCGAACAGCAGCCGGAAAAGCCTAATCAGGTCTACAGCAGCGTAGGTCAAGCCTTGAGTTCGCCCATGTACCAAATCCAAGGCGCGGGCGGTATGGGGCTTGGCAACAAAGACCCATTCGGCCAGCAGTTCGGCTACTACGCCAAGTTGATCATCGATCAGGTGGGCCGCCATTGGAACACGGCATCGCTTAGCATGCAGACTTCACCGGTGGCCATCGTCACATTCACCATCAATCGCGATGGATCGGTACCGCAGAATTCCGTGAAAATCTCTCAGCAGAGCGGCGTTCCTGCGGTGGACCGTTCCGCGCAGCGGGCTGTGCTGGATGCCGCGCCGTTTCCGCCGCTTCCAGCGGGTTTCCCACGAAGCGATGCGCAGATCGAACTGCGCTTTGAATTGAGGCGCTAAATGAACAAGCCTGCCGTATTCGGATTCGTTCTGGCCGCGTATCTTACGGGCCTCGCCCCTAACCTTGCCGCGCAGGATTTCAGTGGAACTATCAAAGGCGGGGGCAAAGTCAAGATTGCTGTCCCCGATTTCCGCGGCTCTGGCGACGCCCCGCGCCTGATGACCACCTTCAACCAGACTCTATGGGGAGACTTGGTTAATGCCGGTCTCTTCGATCTGGTGGCGAAAACCCTCTACCCGCACCCGATTCCGCAGCAGCCCTCGGATTTTGGCCCAACCACCATGACCTCATGGTCTAATCCGCCCGCCCAGGCGAGTTACCTTGCCTTTGGATACGGCGCCACGCAGACCGGCACGTTCGTGCTGCGCGGTTGGCTCTTCGATCTCAGCCGCGGCACGCCCGCGCAGGCGCAGGCGCTTGCTAAGAACTATCTCGGTCCGGCGGACGATGCCGGCGCGCGCAAGACCGCTCACGAATTCGCCGCGGATATCATCGCTCTCTTCGGCGGCAAGTCTCTCTTCGGTACTCATATTTACTATGTGCACCAGGCGTCTAATGGCTCGCCGAAGGAGATTTGGGTTATGGATTGGGACGGCGGCAACGCGCACGCGATCACGCATTACAGCGGATTGACTATCCAGCCTGCCTTATCCGCCGATGGCACGAAGCTCGCATTTACTAGCTATGCCAGGCATACTCCTGGTATAGTTGTGTTTTCTGTGGACCCGCTGCGGGACTTACACTTCTATAACCAGATGGCGTCGGTGAATTCCTCGCCTACTTTCACGCCGGATGGGAAGCAAGTCATGTACTCGTCATCGGCTGGCGGAGTCTGCTGCCGGCTATTTCTGGCGAACCTCGATGGCACGAATTTCCGGCCGATCACTCACACGAGTTTTATCGATACCGAGCCTAAGATCAATCCGAAAACGGGTGCGCAGGTGGTGTTTGTCTCCGGCCGCTCCGGCCCGCAGCAGATCTACAAGATGAGCATCGATGGCGGCGATATCGAACGCCTGAGCGATGGAACGGGAGAGGCGTCGAACCCCGCCTGGCATCCCGAAGGGGAAATCATCGCCTTTTCCTGGACCCGCGGATTCGCCGCGGGGAAGTTCAACATATTCACCATGGATGTGGCCTCGCGGCGCTACAACCAGCTGACGCATGACGAAGGCCGCAATGAAAATCCCAGTTGGGCGCCGGATGGCGCGCATCTCGCGTTCGCATCCACGCGCGGCGGGCGCTCGCAAATCTATACGATGCTGGCTAATGGAACCGCGCCCGAGCGATTGACGAACGAAGGCCTTAATTTCAGCCCCGTCTGGGGTAAGTAAGAAGTGGCGGACCTCTTGGTCTGCGAAACGCGCGCAGTCGGACCCAGGGAGTAACTGGCCTGCGCCATATAGGAGGGATAGCTCATGTTGGAAAAACGCCAGATCACGGCGGCGCTTCTTGCCGTTACGTTGACCCTCTTTGCAGCGGGCTGCAAGAAGAGGGCGCCGGTTGCGCCGACCGCTCCGCCGCCGCCGGCTCCGTCGAACGATAACGGACCGCCGATTCCCACCCGTCCGCCGGCTCCCGTCGTGGCCCAATTCTCGGCCGAGCCGACATCTATTCAGCGCGGGCAATCGTCGACGCTGCGCTGGGAAGTCACGGGCAGCGTCACCAGCGTGTCTCTCGATCAGACTATCGGCACGGTGCAGAACACCGGTAACCGCCGCGTCTTCCCTAGCGAATCGACCACCTACACGCTTACCGCGACTGGTCCCGGCGGCTCGACGACGGCCAGTGCTACGGTCAACGTGGCGTCGCCGCCTCCGCCCCCGCCTCCGCCGAGCGACACTGGAGTGCCAAAAGGGACGCCCGGCGACCGCATTAACTCCCAGGTACAGGATGCCTATTTCGATTACGACAAGAGCGACGTACGCGGCGATGCGCAAGCTACGCTGCAACAGGACGCCACCGCCCTCAAAGCGATTTTGTCCGACTTTCCCAGCCTGACCATTGTTGTTGAAGGCCACTGCGACGACCGAGGTTCCGCCGAATACAACATCGGCTTGGGCGACCGCCGCGCCAGCTCCGCCAAGGAATTCCTGGTCCAGCTTGGCGTTCCCGCCGACCGCCTGCAGACGATCAGCTACGGCAAAGAGCGTCCGCAGTGTACCGACCAGAACGAATCCTGCTGGCAGAAAAATCGCCGTGTGCATTTCTCTGCGGGGCAGTAGGCCTCGGCAGTAAAATTGGAAGAAAGGCGTGGGCGCGGGAGCCTGCGCCGCTTCAAGAGGAGAGTTCCATATATGATCCGGCGTCTTGGTTTATTGCTATTGATCGTTTCGTTGACTCCGGCGTTCGCCGTCGATAAGACCATTCTCGAGTTGGCGCGGGAAGTTGGCTCCTTGTCGGACCAGGTCAAACAACTCCAGCAAACCCAGGACAAGCAACTGGCGGCGCTTCAGGTTATGGTGCAGCAATCGATCGACGCCTCTAACCGCGCCGATAAGGCGGTAGCCATAATTCAAAGCAGCTTTCAGCAAAGCGGCAACCAACTAAAGGATCAGGTAGTAGGCCCGGTCGTGGGTTTGAGTACGCGTATGGACCAAGTTTCGGGCGATGTCCGTACCTTGCAGCAGGCCGTGGCCGATCTAACCAGCGCCATGAGCAAGATCGGCGCACAGCTGAGCGACCTCAATAACGCCATCAAGGTGCTTTCGACGCCCCCGCCGCCGCCACCGCAAAGCGCTGGCAATCCGTCCGGCGCTCCCGTTTCTAACACGCCGCCCATGAATCAGACGGATCTTTACAATGCGGCCAATGGCGATTACAACAGCGGCAAGTTCGAGCTCGCGATGCAGGAGTTTCAGGACTTCCTCAAATACTACGGCAATGCTGATTTCGCCCCCAACGCGCAGTATTGGATCGGGCAGATTTACTACTCGCAGAAGAAATACGACGACGCCGTGCAGGCCTTCGATATGGTTCTTGAAAAATATCCGGAGAACGCCAAAACCCGCGATGCCATGATCTACAAGGGCATGAGCCTGGTGGCGCTGGGCAAACGCACGCAGGCCCACAGCATTTTTGCCGACGCGGAAAAGACCTATCCAGGTACTGAGGCCTACAATCGCGCATGCACTGAAGACAAAGCCATCGGCTTCAATTGCGCCAAGCCGGTCGCGGCCGGCCCGGCCCACAAAAAGAAATAACGCGCGGGCGCATTTTCCTTCGCCCGCTCCGGGCCGCCACCCGTCCCGGGAGACCGTTCAACCCCGCTGACCGTCCGTTCCCCGCGCAATCTTGACTAAGAAGTACAGATTAGCTAACCTGAATATAGACCAACAGGTTACGAGGAATCCGCCGTGAGCAGTTCCACCAACACGATCGAGACTTTTGCCAATCAGGAATACAAGTGGGGGTTCGTCACCGATATCGAATCGGAGGAGATCCCACGCGGCCTGAGCGAAGACGTTATTCGCCTGATTTCCGCCAAGAAGAAGGAGCCGGATTGGCTGCTCGAATGGCGCCTCAAAGCCTACCGGTATTGGCTCCAGATGAAGGAGCCGCAGTGGGCCAATGTCCACTATCCGCCCATCGATTTTCAGGACATCATCTATTACGCCGCGCCGAAATCGAAAGGCGATGCCCCCAAAAGCCTGGATGACGTCGATCCCGAGCTTCTGAAGACCTACGAAAAGCTGGGTATCCCGCTGCAAGAACGTGCCCTCCTCGCTGGCGTCGCGGTGGATGCCGTCTTCGACAGCGTCTCCGTCGCCACCACCTTCAAAGAGAAACTGAAGGACATGGGCATCATCTTTTGCTCGTTCTCGGAAGCGGTGCAGGAGTATCCCGAGTTGGTACGCCAGTATCTCGGCACGGTTGTCCCCACCACCGATAATTTTTACGCCGCGCTGAATTCCGCCGTCTTCAGCGACGGCTCGTTCTGCTACGTTCCCAAGGGCGTACGCTGCCCGATGGAGCTTTCGACTTACTTCCGCATCAACGCAAAGGGTACCGGCCAGTTCGAGCGCACGCTCATCGTCGCCGACGAAGGCGCTTACGTTTCCTATCTCGAAGGTTGCACCGCGCCCATGCGCGACACCAACCAGTTGCACGCCGCGGTGGTCGAGCTGGTGGCGCTCGATAATGCGCAAATCAAATATTCCACCGTGCAGAACTGGTATCCCGGCGACAAGCAGGGCAAGGGCGGCATTTACAATTTCGTGACCAAGCGGGGCGCGTGCCGCGGCGTCAATTCCAAGATTTCGTGGACGCAGGTCGAGACCGGTTCCGCGATCACCTGGAAGTATCCGAGCTGCCTGTTAATCGGCGATAACTCCGTGGGCGAGTTCTACTCGGTAGCGCTTACCAACAATTATCAGCAGGCCGACACCGGCACGAAGATGATCCACATCGGCAAGAACACCACGTCAACCATCGTGTCGAAGGGCATCTCCGCCGGACACGGGCAGAACACCTACCGCGGGGCTGTGAAGATTCTCAAATCCGCCGAGGGCGCGCGCAATTACTCGCAATGCGATTCGATGCTGCTAGGCGATCAATGCGGCGCGCATACATTCCCGTATCTCGAAGTGAAGAACACATCGGCGCAGGTGGAGCACGAAGCGTCTACCTCGAAGATCGGCGAAGACCAGATCTTCTACTGCCGCCAGCGCGGGATCTCCACCGAAGACGCGGTTTCGATGATCGTACACGGCTTCTGCAAGGAAGTCTTCCGCGAACTGCCGATGGAGTTCGCAGTGGAAGCCCAGAAGCTCCTGGGCGTGAGCTTGGAAGGCAGCGTCGGATAGCTTCGTCACCCGGAAAAACCGCGGCGCGGGTTCGATCAGTACTGGCCTTTGATCCAGTCCTGGTTTGCCTGGATAGCCGAGCCTTATCTTACCGATCTGGCCATTGTGCGCCGCCTTGTAATCGCTCAAGCCGTTGTCGACGCCCTTCAGGCCCCAACGCACGGACTCCTGCGAGGGAGGCAGAACGGGGAATCTCGGGTTGGTGCGCGCATCTTGCAGCCTTCCGCGCTTGGAATCGACATATTTCTTCAGTTCGTATCCTGTGACGAGCGCTTTTACGCTCGGATCGCCGGTTGAGCTTGCGAGGAACCGGGCATACATGTAGTGTTCCGCATCGGCGAGACTTTCATCGAGAGGCGCCTTAGGATCGTCGATGACGGCGATCCCGAAGCGCTTCAACAGCGGTTCATCGCCACGCCTGCGCAGGCCTCTCAAGTAAGCGAATGCCCGCTCATTGCGCTCAACGGCATCCTTGAATAGCAAGAACCGGCCCAGCGCATCGTCAATGTACCTTTGAGTGATAGTTGGGTCATGTGCCATCCTTGGATTTTAATCTGTAGGGTCCTGCGAAGAGTGGATCGTCCGCTCACTTCTTCGTGGCGCTCTTCTTCTCCGCCTTCGCTGCCCAGCCCTCCGGCCCCTCATTCCGCGAAAGCGCTTCCCGCAGTTCGTCGTAGAGCGGATTCGGCGGATCGAGCGTCCGCAATGCCCGCCGCGAGAGCGCAATCGCGCCCGGTAAATCGCCGGCCGAGGCGACGTCAGCCGCTTCCTTGCGCAGTCCCTGCGCTAGAAAAAGCGCCCGGATAGCATTCGCCTGCTCACGCGCCTCGCGCGCCTGATCGTACTTCTCCTGCGCGACGTAAAACACCGCCAGCTTATCCATGGCGATCGCGAGCATCGGATGCGTCTCGCCAACCGATTTCGTCCACAGCGCGATCAGCCTTTTATACACAGGTTCCGCCTCCTCGTACTTCTTCTGCCCGAAGTAAGAGTACGCCAGCCCATCCAGCGTGGCCAACAAATCCGCATGCTCTGAGCCCAACACCGATTCGCGAATGATCAACGCCTTGCGATAGGTCTCTTCCGCATCCCGATAGCGCAGCAGTTCAATATACACGCCCCCCAGACGATCGAGATCGGGAACCTGCGTCACGTCGAGCGGCCCGGCATTGAGCCCGCGGAGTGCGAGGGCGAGTTCCCACTCCTGCGCGGCCTCTGCCTTTTTGTGAGATTCGAAATCGAGCTGCCCCATCAGACTGTGGTCGTCCGCCAGCGCCGGGCTGCGGCGGCCACCGAGTTCCTCATGCTTGACGATCACCGTCTCAAGCACATCCCGCGCGCTTGCGTCGTCGCCCATCGCTCGGTAGATGCCCACCTGCTGCAACCGGTTGGCGATTACCTGCGGGTCGTTCGGACCCACGCGGTCGAGCCGCCACTGGATTGCGGCGTCCAGATAACGATTCGCCGCGGCGTAGTCGCCTGCCGCCGAGGCAACGGTCGTGAGCCGCTTCAGCACGTCGTAGCGTCGCGGATCCTCAGCCGGCGTCTGTTCCACGGCTTGCCGCGCCTGCTCGTAAAGCGCGAGGCTGGCCGCGTAATCGCGATGCAGGTATTTGGCGTTGGCAGCGGCCATTAGTTCGTCGATGCCGGCGGCGGCGTCCTGCGCGACGGCCGCGATGCAGAGCACGGTCGGAATTCCGGCGAAAATCAGGAAACTTCGCATGATGTCATTTAGTACTAATTCGTTAGTGTTGTCAACAATTATTTGGAACCCCGGGCCTTCCTACCGGGGCGTACACTATCTCCATGCGTTTGCGGTTTCTCTCGCTCATCGTGTTTTTTGCTGCCCCGGTGGCCGCCGATGAGGGACTGTGGCTCTTCAACCAATTCCCCAAGGCCGCAGTCAAGCAGAAATATAACTTCGAGGTCACCGACCAGTTCCTTGAAAATCTTCGACTCGCATCGTTGCACGTTGGCCCGGGGTCGGGCGCATTCGTATCCCCTCGCGGCCTCATCGTCACCAGCCGCCGCGCCGTAGCCGAATGCGCCGCGAAGGCCACTCCACGGATCGCCGATCCTTTCCTCGCCGCGACCGAGGCCGAAGAGGCACAATGCGCGGGCGTGAACGCGGACGTCCTGGTCTCGCTTGAAGAGGTAACCAGGCAGGTCAAGCAGGGCACCGACAAGATGAAGCCCGCCGAGGCGCTCGAACGCCGAAACGCCGCCATAGCGGGCATCGAGAAGGCATGCGCGCAGAAGAGCGGCAACGTCTGCGCCGTCGTCAAGCTCTCTTCCGGCGAACGCTACGACCTTTATCAATACAAGCGCTACGCGGATGTCCGCCTCGTCTTCGCCCCTGAATTCGGAATCGCCAACTTTGGCGGCGCCGCGGCGGAAGTCACCTACCCCCGCTATTCGATGGACGTCGCGTTCCTTCGCGCCTACGAAAACGGAAAGCCAGCCGCCACGCCCCACTTTTTCCGCTGGAGCGAAGAAGCCGTGCAGGAAAATGACCTGCTCTTCGCGCCCGGCAGCCCCATCTCCACAAGCCGCCTCGCCACCGCCGCGCAACTCGATTTCTACCGCGATCACGTCCTGAATGTGGCCGTGAACCGCCTGGCCTTGCGAATCGAGGACCTACGCACCGCCGCGCCGAAGAGTGCCGCGCTCGCCGCTCTGGGCGCCCAATACAAACTCACGGCAGGGAAGCTGATCGGGCTCAAGGACGAATGGCTAATGGCGCGCAAAACTAACTTTGAGCGCAAGCTTCGCAAGGCCGTGGAAAAAGACCCCAAGCTTGGAACCGAAGCCGGTAAAGTATGGGATCTGGTCGCCACCGCCTACAAAAACTGGACTCCCGACGAGCGTCGCTACCAAATCCTCGAAAGCCCCGCCGCCGAAGGCTCGGTTTTGTTCCGCATGGCGCGCGCCAGCGTGCGTGGAGAACCGGCCCCGCCGCCCGTGCCTATTGACGAGGGGGCCGAAATCGCGCTCCTCACGCGCTACCTGAAGGAACTGCAGACCATGGGTGGCGCCGACAACCTGCGGACAGCGCTCTCCGGCAAAGCATCCAAGGCCGGCAAGAACCGGCAGAGCGAGGACAGTGGTGAGAAGGAAGTCAGCCTGAAGGCCGCCCTCGCGGGCAAGACCCCCGAGCAGGCCGTCGCCGACATGGTCCGCGCTTCAAAACCCGGCGATGCCTCCCCATTGATTCCGTTGGTAAGAGCGATAGAGGACCCGGCGCACAAAGTGGCTAAGAGGAGAGCGGAGACCATCGAGGCTCTCGAAGTCTCCGCCGCGGAAAAGATCGCTCAGTACCGCTTCCGTCTATTCGGAGCGGCAGATTATCCCGATGCCACCGCCACCCCGCGCGTCACGTTCGGAGCGCCCAAACCATACCGCGACCGCACCGAAGCGCCAGTCCCTTTCGCCACTACTTTTGGCGGGTTATTGCACTACGCCGCAGCGATCGACCCCGTAGCGCTGCCGGCCGGATGGGCCTCGGTAAAAGCTTCGCTCGGCCTCATTACGCCGATGAATTTTGTCACGACTTGCGACATCACTAGCGGCCCATCCGGCTCGCCCGTCGTCAACGAAAAAGGTGAACTTACCGGAGTCACTTTCGATGGCAACCTGGAGAGCATTGCCATAACGTATCTTTACGACGAAGACAAAGCGCGAGCGGTGCATGTCTCCGCGCAGGGCATTGCCGAAGCCCTTCATAAGGTTTACAAGGCAAACGCACTGCTGCAGGAATTGGGTGTTCCATCCGGGGCGCACCCATGACGTGAGGGCCCGCAAGGGCCCCCTACGCCGTTCGCCGCCCCGTCACGAAGTGCAGAATCAGCGCTATCACTGCAACCATCAAGAGCAGGTGAATGGTCCCCGCGGTTACGTGAAAAGCCAGCCACGCCAGGCCCCACGCCACAAGTAGCACCAGGAACAGCATCAAAAAGAAGAAATCGCGAATTAACCACATTTTGGTTTTTCTCCTCCACGAAGCTAAGCAATCGGAAGTCCAATAGCACTCGTTCCCATTCTATTTGCAAGAAATCTCACCTCTTTCATGGTCCGTCGGTGGTACTTTCGAAATAGCTATGGTCAAGTTCATTCTCGGTCTAGTTACTGGCGTCATCCTCGTCTTCCTCAGTTTTGTGTTGCTATTCCTGGTGCTGCTGCGCTTTCGCGAAAAGCCGCCGGAAATCGGCGCGAATTCGGTTCTGGTGCTGCGGCTCACCGGCGAGATTCCCGAGAAGGCGCCTATCGAGTTGCCCGATTTCCTGGGTGGCGGCAAGACCCCGCTCACCGTGGTGAATATTTACTCGCTCTTGCGCAAAGCGGCAGTCGATCCAAACATCCGCGCCGTAGTGATCCAGCCCGATAGCATCTCCGCCGGATGGGGAAAGCTTGAGGAGATCCGTTCCGACCTCGAACAGTTCCACAAATCCGGCAAGCCCATCTTCGCCTTTCTTCGGCAGCCCACTACGCGCGAATATTATGTCTCGCTGCCCGCCGATCGAATCTATCTCGGCGATCAAGAACCGGTCTATGTCAAGGGACTGCGCGCCGAAACCCTGTACTTCAAGAAGACGCTGGATAAGATCGGCGTCAGCGTCGAAGTCGAACACGCCGGCAAGTACAAAGACTTCGGCGATATGTTCACACGCACCGATATGAGCCCGGAAACGCGCGAAGTAATCACGCAGCTGGTGGACGATCTGTACGGCAACATGGTCGCGCGCATTGCCGCAGCCCGCAAGAAGACTCCGGAACAGGTCCGCGCCATCATCGACGAGGGACCATTCACCGCGACCCAGGCGTTGAAAGCCGGCCTCGTCGACGAGATTCGCTTCGAAGACCAGATGTGGGGCGAATTAAAGGATAAGCTCGGGGCGAGTTTCACCCGGGTCCCCGCCGATAAATACAGCGTCGTGCCCGATGGTTCCGCAGCAGGCAGTCACATCGCCTTAGTGGTGGCGTCCGGCGATATCGTCCGCGGCGATCCCAGTGACGATGGATCCGAACAAGCCACGCTCACATCATTCGGTTTCAATCGGATGCTGCGCCAGGTTGGTGGCGATTCCAACGTTCGCGGCGTCATTGTGCGCATCGATTCCGGTGGCGGGGAAGCTACCGCTTCCGACGAGATGTGGCGCGAGATGAACCTCCTGAGCAAGAAGAAGCCGTTGGTAATTTCAATGTCCGACCTCGCGGCATCGGGCGGCTACTACATGGCGATGACCGGCGACCCCATCGTGGCTTATCCCGAGACCGAAACCGGCTCGATCGGCGTTGTCTTCGGCAAGCCGGATCTCCACGGCCTATACGACAAAGTAGGCGTCAGCAAAGATGCCATCCAGCGCGGCAAGAATGCCGGCATCGATTCCGACTACACGTCGCTCACGCCCGATCAGCGCGAGTTGCTGCGGGTGGGCATCGATGAAAGCTACCACGATTTCGTCTCCAAAGTTGCTGCCGCCCGCCATCGAACCTACGATCAGATTGAACCTGTTGCACAGGGCCGCGTCTGGCTCGGCTCGCAAGCCAAAGACCGCGGCCTCGTGGATGAATTGGGCGGCCTGGATACGGCGATCGCGCTCGTGAAGAAAAAGGCGAACATTCCAGCCGGAGAGAAGGTTGCGCTAATGGTCTATCCGCCGCGTGTGAGCCTGTTCAGCCTTCTCACCAGGAAGTCGCAAACCGACATGCTGGAATCCGCCCGGGACGCCAAACTCCGCGAAGTCTTTGGAGCCGTGCCCTATCACGCATGGATGAAGGGGGGCATGCTACGGACGATGCCTCTCTGGTTCACGATCCGTTAAAAGGAAAAATGCTTGAAGAAATTCGGAGCGCATGGAATTCCGCGACACGCGAGAGCATGTCGTTGGCGCCCGCGGCGGTTGATTCTGCGCGAGACCGTTGAGGCGAAACACCAGCAGCGCCGTTAGAACGGTTGCTTTCTGCTCAATATGTTTTTGAGGCAGTCTCCTTTGCTTGATATCCCGGAAGAGCGTCACCGATGTCCAAAGTTTCTTCGTAATCCGAATCGCACCTGAAAGGGTTCGACGGGGTGGAAAATGCCTGTGAAAGCCGAATCCGCCGTCGGTGTTATTCGGGATTCATAGGCGTAGTCAATGTCGTGATCCTTACGATTCAGTAAATTCAAGAATTCGACGACAAAGCGCCATTTTGTGTTGATTTGATACCCGACCTCCGCATTGAGCAAAACCGTTGCATTTGAGCGATAGATCCCGTCGGATGTCAAGTCGCGAGGGCCAAAAGCTCGCAGGCGCAAACTCCCCGAAAAGCGGCTATCGTGCAGTGTGACGCCCGATGAAGCCACCAATCCAACAGCTTCGGGTACGCGCTTGCCACCCGGGCTGTTCGGCGAGGCATCATCGCCGTCTATTGCGGTAAAAGAGGCTCTGGAATCGGCAACGTCAAAATCAAATGCCCAATGTTCCAGGGGTGTGTAGTAGTTTGCCCATTCGACGCCATAGCGGTTACTCGGCGACGCTGAAGCGACTGTTCCTCCAGTGTCGCCATCCTGCTGGAGTTCAGACGCACTGCGGAGATACCACAGGGAGAGCGTGGATTGCAGATGCTGGGCTTCCGTAGTGCGCACACCGACTTCCGCACCCTTGGTCGGGATCAGAAGGGGAATTCTTGAGACGGGCGTATTGGGGTAAGGATTGTCCGCCGAAACCGGTTCCACCGTTTGCGTTGCGCCGCGCGCGTCATTGCTGTGGAAACCGAATCCGCCTTGTACATAGAACTCAGTTTTGGACCAGGGGCCGAAAATCAAACTTAATTTGGGGCTGGGCAGCGCCTTGGTGGCCGTACCGGAATTGGCTGGCGTAACGAAACTGGTGACGTCAGCGTGCCCCACGTCGCCGCGCAGGGCCGCGACCGTTCGGAATTTGTCCATCCATTGAATTCTGTTTTCCCAATAAAAACCTACTTGTGTGTCCGCAAAGCGATCCTCTTGCGTGGTCGCGGGTAAAGTAGTGCCGGTGTCAGAATCGGTCTTGTCCACACGCTCGCGATTTTCAGTCTGGAAAAGGCCGTTGTGGACCCAATCGTTGCGGACCTGCAGGCCGAATGTATTTTCCACCTTGCGTCCAAACCATTCGCTAAAAATCGTGTGACGCGCATCCAGCCCAACCACCCAGCGCCTGTCCTTCTGTTCGAACTGGTCGCCGCGAATAGGGTCTGTGAGGTAGTAAGTGAAATCGGAAAATAAGTCGAGATCATAGTAAAATCCGTAGGCCATGATTTTCGTCGCGGAATTTGCGTCTTGACGATGCCATTCGGCTTGCAAGCTATAACGCTGAGAGTTGCCGCCGTCAGTCGGATTCAGTGCGCCGAAGAAACCAACGAGGGGCACGGCGTTATCGGCGATTTGGTCGCTCGAGTTCCATTCTCCGTGGTAACCGCGAGCGGTGATGCTGAAACCTTTGGCGCTGTCGCCCTGGCTGTAGGTTAGTAGGCCGTTGAATTTCTTATAAGCATCCGGATGCTTCCATGGGCCGTCATCGTAATAGGCTTCTCCGCCGTACAGCAAGTTGCCTGAACCGAGCTTTTGCGATATACCGAAGACAGCCCGCCCATAGCTATACGTGCCGCCTTCGACCTGGAAAAAGTTCTCGGGTAGAGTCTTAAAGAATTCGAGATGGGCCGATCCAGCTGAGCCGTAGTTGCCGACATCGGCGTAATAAGGACCTTTCTCGAAATTCACCCGCCGCAGAAACTCCGGGATGACGGCGTTCATGTCCGCGTACCCCTCGCCGTGCGCGTGTGAGGGCAGGTTCAGCGGCATATCGTCGAGGAAAACGGCGAAATCCGTGCCATGGTCGAGATTGAAGCCGCGAAGAAAGTATTGGTTGGCCTTGCCGCCGCCGGCGTGTTGCGTGATGATAAGGCCGGGAACCGTTTCCAGAATTTCTCCCGAGCGAAGAATGGGACGATCCTGAATCTCCTTTGCGCCCACCGTTCCCTGGGTACCGGAATCGGCAATTCCCACAAGGTCATCCTCCCGTCCCTGCACATTTATGGTGGTGCTCACGCCGCTCAAAGCCAGAGAGATGCGCAGCGGCGTCGTCCCCTGGGTGGTCCCGATGGTGACAGGGATTTCTTTGGTTTCAAAATCGGCATGAGACACCACGAGTCGATAATCACCCGGCGGGAGTCCGGAAATACTGAAGGAACCGCTGGCGTCCGACTGTGTATTTTTTTGAATGGCGCCGTTCGCGCTCTGAACCAGCACCGTAGCGCCGGCAATCCCCGCGCCAGATGTGTCAACCACGGTGCCCGATACGAGCACTCCCGCAGCCCAAGAACACCACATTGTTGCAAATAGGATGGAAGCGATGACCACCGCGCGTCGAGGCATTGGCTCCCTTCATTCTGTGCTACAGAATTAAAAAACGTGCTACTAACTCTTGGAAATCGTAGCACTAATCTTCAAGAGGTGTTACGTCGCAGAGGGCTGTTTCGGATTTACCGGGACGTCCGCAAGGAACTCTGGACGAGATTGCGCATCGCCGAGCGCGGAGCCGGGCTCGCTGCCCCAGCGCGTGGCGGAGCGGCCGGGGTTAGCGTGATTCTTCTCTCCGACTAAGGCAGCGACCTCGTGGCCCATCACGCATTCGGCGAGTTTGGGTGAAGGCGGCCATCGCCAGATTCATCAGTCCACGCTGGATGAGATCGAGGGCTTCGTGCAGCGGAATCACCAGTTGGATCGGTTGATTGTCGCTGTCAGTGTAGGATGGGCGAGATGCGATTTGGTCCGGCGCCTACTCCAGCGGCGGTAAGAAGACAAAAACCTGTTCCTTTGTTATCAGCAGCAACTCGGTCGTAGACGTAAGCGTGCAGTAGGTGGTCAAATCGCGCATTGGACGAGCGCGCTGGCGGCAGGGGCGTGCTCGTCTTCTTTATGGGCACGATCAGGCCAACTACCGCAGCATCTCGCGCGCGCAGTTGTAGCCCGGCGCGCCCATCACGCCGCCGCCGGGATGCGCGCCGGAGCCGCACAAATACAGCCCGCGCACCGGCGTCCGGTAGCGCGCCCATCCCGCCACCGGGCGCATCACGAACATCTGGTCCAGGCTCATCTCGCCGTGGAAAATGTTGCCGCCGGTGATGCCGAAGCGGCGCTCCAGATCGAGCGGCGTCAGCACCTGCCGGTGCTCGATGATCGACCGGATATTCGGCGCGTATTCTTCGATCAGTCGAAATCACGCGGTCGGCGAAGGGCTCGCGCAATTCGTCCCAGGTGCCCTCGCGCAGCGTGTAGGGCGCGTATTGCAGAAAGATGCCCATGATGTGCTTGCCCGGCGGGCGCGAGCGACGGATCGTACATGGTGGGAATGGTCATCTCGAGCAGCGGGCGATCGCGACGGGCGGCCGTACTTGGCGTCGTCCCAGGCGCGCTCGACGTATTCGATGCAGGGGCAGATGTGCATGGTGGCGCGGTGCTGCGGGCCCGGCGCGCCGGGATAGCGCGCGAAATTCGGGCAGGCCGTTGAGCGCCAGATTGATCTTGCAGCGACGTGCCTTCGATGCGGAAATTGCGGATCGCCGCCACGAAATCCGGTCGGCAGATCGCGCTCGTCCATCAGCTTGCAGGAACGTGAGCTTGCGGATCGAGATTGCGACGCCACGATCTGCGCGTCGATCTCTTCGCCGCTCTCCAGCACCACGCCGCGCGCGCGGCCGTCGCGCACCAGGATCTTTGCTCGACCGGCGCGTTGGTGCGGATCACGGCGCCGCTGGCTGCGCGCCGAATGCGGCGATGGCTTCGAGACCGCGCCCATGCCGCCGCGCACGAATCCCCACAAGTCCGCGATGGCCGTCCACGCCGCCCATGCAGTGATGCAGCAGAATGTAGGCCGTGCCGGGCGAGCGCGGGCCGCCGTTGGCGCCGATCACGCCGTCGGTGGCCAGCGTCACCTTGAGCTGCTCGCGACTCGAACCACTCGTCCAGAAAATCGGCCGCGCTTTGCGTGAAGATCTTCACCAGCGCCACGATTTCTTTCGCGACTCAGCCCGCGCATGCGTCCCGGCCAGCTTCAGGTATTCGATGAAATCGCCGATGCCGCGCGGCGGAAACTCCGGCGGCGTGGTGAGCAGCAGGCCTTCCACCACCTGCGAGAGGCGCTCCAGGTGATCTTCGTATGCCGGATACACCTCGGCGTCGCGCCGCGAAAACTTGGCGATCTCGGCCAGCGTCTTGGCGCGATCCTGCCACATGAAGAGATGGCGGCCGTCGGGAAAGGCGAGAAGAACGCGGGGTCCTTGGCATCGACGCGGTAGCCGAAGCGCTCCAGTTCCAGGTCGCGGACGATCCGTTCCTGCATCAGGCTGGTGAGGTAGGCGGCGGTGGAGACGCGATAGCCGGGCCAGATTTCTTCGGTGACGGCGCAGCCGCCCACCAGTTCGCGCCGCTCGAGCACCAGCACCTTGCGTCCGGCGCGCGCCAGATACGCGGCGGTGACCAGGCCGTTGTGGCCGCCGCCGACAATGATTGAATCGTATTGAGGCATGGAATCATTAAGATAGCGTTTTCGCGAGGCGCGGCGCATTTTCGGATAAACGAAGCGGTCGCCGGGTGCGTCACAATAGGTAGGAACGAATGCGTTTCGCCGCTCTATTTTTGTCTTTATCCGCGGTTGCCTTTGGCGGAGAATTCGCCGTGCTTTCGAGCGGGGGACGTTTACATATCGACCGGCACGAGGCCGCAGGCGATAAGGTTCGCTTCTACATCGGCGATTCCGTAGCCGAAATCAGCGCGGCCAAGGTCTCGCGATTCGAGGCCGACGATTACACTCCGCCGGTGCCCGCCATCCCCATTGCCGCCGTTCCCCCCGTGGGGGCGTCTCAACAGGCGACTCTGGCCACTCCCGCCGCGCTCTCACCACCGGAATTGGCCGACCGGGCCGCCGACAAATATGGTCTGCCGCGGTGGCTGGTGCGCAGCGTCATGAAGAACGAATCCGGCTTTGCACCACACGTGGTTTCTCCCAAAGGCGCGATCGGGTTGATGCAACTTATGCCCGGCACGGCCCAAACCCTCGGCGCCAACCCCGCCGACCCGGCGCAGAATGCCGATGCCGGCGCGCGCTATTTGCGCGATCTGCTGCAGAAATACGACGGCGGCTTGTGGCACGCATTAGCGGCCTACAACGCCGGCCCCGGCGCGGTGGACAAATACCGCGGCGTTCCCCCGTACGCCGAAACGGTGCGCTACATCGAACGCATCGAGCAGGATCGCAAGAAGGCCGAGCGGGAGTAGTAGTCTACTTCGCCTGAGACGTTTCCGATTCCATTACCGCCGCCAGCGCAAACACCACGGCGGCGATCCGTACCGCCGCGAGAATCTTCTCCTCGCCTATGCCGCGCTCTCGCAGCGCGCGCTCATGCCCTTCGACGCAAGCCTGGCAGGCGTTGATGGCCGAGACGGCGAGACACCAAAGCTCGAAATCCAGAGCGTCCGCCCCGTGCGAACGCAAGGCCTGCATCCGTAGTTTTGCCGGCATGTCTTCGTATTTGGGGTTGCCGCTCAAATGGCGGAAACGGTAATAGATGTTATTCATCCCCATAATGGCGGCAGCGGTTTTGGCCGCCGTAACTGCGCGCTCGTCGATGTGCTGAGCCGCCTCCACAGCGAGCGCTTCCGCCAAGCGCGGGCTCTTCGACGCGATGGCGCAGCTTACCGCCGTCCCCCAGGCCTGTTGCGCGGAAAGCTCTGGCTGCGCCAACACGGCGCTCAGGTTGAGCTTCAGATCCCTGGCGTATTCGGGGATGGAATCGAGCAATAGCGCGAGCGGCATCGAGCGCGTTAACCCTTCGCCGTTGCGGGTTCGCGTAGCTCGTCTATCTTTGCCGCGAGAATAAAATCGCTCTCCGTGAGGCCATCGATCTTGTGCGTCCAGATCTTTACGTCGACTTTTCCCCAGGCCAGAAAGATATCGGGATGGTGCCCTTCCTGTTCCGCTGTTTCGCCAATGCGGTTCACAAAATCGAGCGCAGTCCGGAAATCGGGAAAGGCGAAGCTCTTCGTGAGATGATGCCCGTCGATTACCTGCCAGCCCTCGACCTGCGCCTTCATCTTTTCCAATTCCTCGCCCGCCAAGGCGGGAACGCCACCGCGGCAAGGGACGCAATGCTTTGCAGCCAAGCTCATGTTTGCTCTACACTCCTTCTTCAACTATACATAGCGTACTTGAAATCTTGAGGACGGCAGCTTTCAGCGATCAGCGGTCAGCTTTCAGCTTAGACCTACGCGGTCGGCATGCGTCGCCGCGTCCCCCTGCAGCGGCCCAGCTTGTAAGCCGATCGCTGAACGCTGATAGCTTGCCGGTCGCCGCCTGGCCGCGGCCTAACGCTCGCTGGGCTTTTACGCGCCGCGGCTATCGCGCGCTTTGCTAAATTGGATACGTTCGATGCCGTTTCACATTCAGCCCATCCGGGAGTTTCTGGTGCGTCCCGCTCTTCCCGCCCAGCTCTCTCGCATGACCGAGCTGGCCTACAACATCCTGTGGAGTTGGGAGCCGGTCATTCGCGCCCTGTTCCGCCGGCTCGACCCGGATTTGTGGCGGGAGTGCGGCTACAATCCGGTGCTGATGCTGGGCCGCGTTTCGCAGGCCGCCCTGCGAGCGCGCCGCCGCCGATCCGCGCTACCTGGCGCTGTACCGACATGCGCCTGCGAGACGCTACGACGCGCGCGTACGCGCAAGACGGCCGTCGCCGCCCGATGGCAAGCTGATCGCCTACTTCTCCGCCGAATACGGCCTCACCGAATGCCTGCCCGTCTATTCGGGCGGCCTGGGCATCCTCTCCGGCGATCATCTGAAATCGGCCAGCGATCAGGACTATCCGCTGATCGGCGTGGGTCTGCTCTATCAGCAGGGCTACTTCCGCCAGTATCCTGAATCCCGACGGCTGGCAGCAGGAGCGCTATCCCGATCAACGATTTCTACACGCTGCCCGCTGCGTCCGGTGAAGGATGCGGCGGGGCAGGATCTGAAGGTCACCGTCAAGCTGCCCACCGGCGACGTCTTCATCCAGGTCTGGAAGCTCGACGTGGGCCGCATCACGCTGTACCTGCTCGACACCAACATTCCGGAAAATGTCCTGCCGCAGGATCGCGACATCACCGACTCGCTCTACGGCGGCGATATCGATACGCGCATCCGCCAGGAGATCGTGCTGGGCATCGGCGGCATGCGCGCGCTGAAGGCGATGGGTCTCAAGCCCACCGTCTTCCACATGAACGAAGGCCACTCGGCGTTTCTGGCGCTGGAGCAGATCCGGCTGTCTGCATGCGCGACGCAGAAGCTGACCTTCGAAGAAGCGCTGGAAGCCGCGCGCGCAAGCAACGTCTTCACCACGCACACGCCGGTGCCGGCCGGCATCGATCTGTTCGATCCCGGCCTGATGTACCACTACTTCTCCGAGTACTGCGCCGAAGCGGGAATCGATTTCCAGCAGTTGATGGCGCTCGGCCGCCGCAATCCGCTACGAACCGCGACGAGCGCTTCTCCATGGCCGTGCTGGCGCTCAACACCTCGGCCTACCGCAACGCCGTGAGCCGGCTGCACCGCGCAGGTCTCGCAGGAGATGTTCCACGACCTGTGGCCGCAAGCTGCCGGTGTGGGAAGTGCCGATCACCTCGATCACCAACGGCGTGCATCTGCCGAGCTGGCTGAACGGCGATCTGGCCGCGCTCTACGATCAGTACCTGCAGCCCGACTGGCGCGAGCGCTTCAACGACCCGGCCATCTGGGAGCAGGTGCACGACATTCCCGACGAGGAGCTGCTCGAAGTGCACCGCCGGCGCAAGCGGCGGCTGGTGAACTTCGTGCGCGCGCGGCAGCATCCGTCGGCCGTGCGCCGGCAGGCTTCGGCGGCGGAAGTGCGGCGCGCCGGCGAAGTGCTCGATCCGAACGCCTTCACCATCGGCTTCGCGCGCCGCTTCGCCACTTACAAGCGCGCCACCCTGCTGTTCCGCGACGTCGAGCGGCTGCAAGCAGAATCCTGCTGCAACAAGGACATGCCGGTGCAGATCGTGATCGCCGGCAAGGCGCATCCCAAGGACCAGCCGGGCAAGACGCTTCATCCGCGAGATCGTGCAGCTTTCGCGCGATCCCGAACTGTGGAAGCACGTGGTCTTCGTCGAAGACTACGACATGAAGGTCGGCGCGCGAGATGGTGCAGGGCGTGGACCTCTGGCTGAACAATCCGCGCCGCGGCGAAGAGGCCTGCGGCACCAGCGGCATGAAGGCCGCCATCAACGGCGTGCTGAATCTCAGCATTCTCGACGGCTGGTTCGACGAAGCCTACGAGACGTCCGGCGGCTGGGCCATCGGCGACCGCGAGCCGTATTCCGACGACCAGGACGCGCTGCACGCCAGCGCCATCTACTACCTGCTCGAAAACGAAATCGTGCCGATGTTCTACGAGCAGCCGCGAGCAGACGCCGCGCGAGTGGATGCGGCGCGTGAAGCAGTCGCTGACGTACATCAGCCCGCAGTTCGATTGCCGCCGCATGGTGCGCGAGTACATGACGCGAGCTCTACGATCCGGCGCATCTGCAGCACCTGCGTGTGCAGCAGGCGGCTTACGCGCTGGTCCGCGACAAGGCCCGGTGGAACAGCGCGCGTCCGCGAGGTCTGGGACGCGTGCGCTTCGTCGAAGACGGGCCCGGGCAGCCCAGCCGGGCTCGGTGCTGAGCGGCAAGCCGGTGCCGGTGCGCGCCGCCGATCGACCTGGCCGGCTTGCGGCCGGCCGATGTGCGCGTGGAAGTGGTGATCGGGCCGGGTGGATAGCAACGGCCACCTGGAAGAGACCGAAGTCATGGTGCTGCCCGTCGATGGAGCAGAACGGAACCGTCGCGGTGTTCGGCAAGGACATCGTTCCGGAGCGCACCGGCCGCCTGGGCTACGCGCTGCGCGTCAGCCCCAACCACTTCGACGACCCGCTGACCCGGCCCTGTACCAGCCTGCTGAAGTGGAGTTCGGCGGGGTAGACGGCGGTCCTATCCCACTCGATATATCGTCAGGCCGGACAGCAGCTTGGGGTAGAAATCGGTGGATTTCTGCGGCATCACGCCGCCGGCGAATGAGGTTTCAGCAACCTGATCCACCGAGACTGGATTCAGCAGGAACGCGATCTGCGCGCGGCCTTCGCGCGCTTCGGCGACGGCTTTATCGATTCCGCGGACGTAACGGATGAATTTTTCATCGCGCACTGCATCCTCGCCGATACCCAAGGCTTTTGCCAGCAGATCTTCATGCAGAATTCGAAGGTCAAGCTGGTTGCGGGCGTCGCGCTCTTCGAGGGCGTAAAGCTTGTCGCCGATCGCGGCGCCGATTATCGTACAGCCGGTTGTATTTTTTTGCCACGCGGTTTGCAAGGCCGCGATGGAATCGATCTCGCGGACGATAAAATCGTTGGCGGCGGCGCGCAGGAAATCGGCGGGAAAGTTATCGGCTGGTAAGCCGCTCACCAGGCGGTGCGTCGCCAGGATGCGCAGGCCGGGCGAGTGCATGTTGACGAAGGCCATGACGACGCGATCGGCGCCGGCGAGGCCGGGGTTTTCGTCGCGAAGGCGAGCGCGGTTTCGTAGCGATGATGGCCATCGGCGATGAGCAGTTTTTTGTCGGCCATCAATTCGGGAATCCGGGCGGCGCCGGCGACCTTCCAGATGCGGTGAACCGCGCCATATTCGTCGGTCACTTCGCCGAGAGGCGGCGCGGCGGCGGCCTCGGTCGAGCAGGGCGTCGATTTCGCCGGCGGCATCGGGATAGAGCATGAAGATCAGCTCGCAGTGGGCGCGGGTGTGGCGTAGCAGGTCGAGACGGTCCTTCTTGGGGCCGGCAAGCGTGTGCTCGTGGCGGTAGACGATGTTGGCGCTGTAGTCTTCCACGGCGCCGAGCGCGATGAAGCCTTTGCGGACCAGGCGCTCGCCCGTATCGGGAACGAGTGAACTCCTGGAAATAGGGATAGATGCCGGGCTCGGCATCGCGGGCGAGAATGCCGCATGGCGATCCATTCGTCGAGATAGCGCGGCGGCGCGGGTGTAGACGTTATCGGTATGCGTTGTCGCCGGGCTTGCGTTCGCCCAGAATTACCCGCACCAGGTTGTGAGGGCTCTGCGCCAGATAATGCGACTGCATTTCCGGCGTGATCTTGTCGTACGGCTGCGTGACGACGTCCTGTAACGAGCCGGCGGCAGCCGTATAGCGATAGGGTTGGAACGGATAGATTCGGGCCAACTATCAGGATAACGGAAGCCGCCGCTACCGGTTCGGCGGCTGGCGGTCGAGTACAACTGGAATATCGGCCTCACGCCCGACCTGTCCGACCTTGGCCTCGTCGATATTCACGTTGTAGTCTTCGAGAATTGTGCCGAGTTGCTGGCGCAGAGATGTTCGCGCGTCGATATACTGGCGGCGCGCATCCACTTCGGCCAACTGGCGCGTGGTGGAGTCGCGTTGCGCGACGACCACATCCGTGATGGTCGAAGTTGCCCAGTTCGTATTTGCGGCGCATGCCGGCCAGCGTCTCATCCTGCAGCTTGCGCGCGACTACGCGGTTTCGTAGGCCGCACGCGCCTGCCGCACCGCGGTATAAGCGTTGATCACATTCAACTTAATGTTGTTGTGCAGTTGCTTATCCTGAATTTCCGATTGGCGGTAATTCAGCTCGTCGGTGATCAAATCGGCCTGCGCGGCGCGGTTGCGCAAGCGGTATGGTCAGACTGAGCTGCGCGCTATAGTTCGGGAAATTGCGGCTGAAGATCTGGCTGAGGGCCGTGCCATATCCGCCCAGAAGAAATCCATTTACGTCGGCTGCGGTGAGCGGACGGAATCCGATGATCTGACCATTGGAACCGTAGATCGGCAACTGGTTTCCGGTGGCGACCGAGCCCGCTTGTCCGCTATTGCTGGCCGCCAAGGTTGGCGCGAGAGCGTGGGGAGCAGGTTGTTCTTGGTGCCGAGCATGTTCAGCCGCGCGTTCTCCAGACTGATCTGCGTTGATTCGATCTCGGGCCGGTTCTTCATGGCTTCGGCAACCAGATCCTGAAGGGGGATGACCGGGTCCTGAGCCGGGACGTCGACGTGGTCGGTAGGAATGATGCGTGCGGCCACCACGGCGGGGTTGTCGAAGCCGCTGCGCGTCAGCACGCTTTTCAGGATCAACTCCTGCTGCAGTACCTGGGTCTCCTGCGTGACCACATCCTGCTGCGCGGCAGTCATCTCGGCTTCGGCCTGAATGGTATCGATAGGCGCGATGGAGCCCAGTTCGGCGCGGCGCTTGATTGTCTTTGTAAAGCGTGGTGTCGAGCTCGAGCGTCTGCTGCTTCACCTTGAGGTCGTCGTTGAAGGAGACCAGATCCCAATAGAGGTTGACCACGTTGGCTACGGTGGCGATCACCTGCTCCTTGAATTGCAGATCCGTGACGCGCAGATTATTCTTGGCCACATTCAAGACGCGCTTGTTGACGGCGATTCCGAACCCGTTCAGGAGGTTCTGGGTGATGGAAAGGTTGAGGCTGGCCTGATCGACCGGATTGAACAGCGCCGTGGTGGCATTCTGATTGAGCCCGAAGGTATTGCTGGAGGAGAGCTGCACAGTGGTACCCGTCCAATAGCCTTGCTGGATGCCCATGATCCAGCTCTTGTACGAGGTGACAAAGCGGTAGTGCCGGTGATGGCGGTAGTGGTTTCAATCTGCGTCTGGTGTGCGGCGGCAATCGACGTGAAAAACGTAGGATCGAGATTCGGAATCGCGGATCCCGCCAATTGCACGTTCACGCCGCTCAAGACGCCGTTGTTGCTGTTGCCCGATCCAGTGCCGCCACCCGTCGTTCCCACGGTGCTCGACGCAAGGACGCCGAGCGTGGCCGAACTCGGTCCCGAGGTGATATTAGTCGAAAGATTGCGCAGCAACTGGCCGGCGGATGCGCGCTGAAGGTTCGTCAGGCTCAATTTCGGCTGGAGGCGCGCAACCTCGATATCGAGGTTGTTCTCCAGCGCCAGCGCGATCGCATCTCGCAGCGATAAATAGATGTTGCCGGCGCGCATGAGTTTTTCGATACGGCCGGAATCCGCAAAACTGATCTGCGATACGCGGTGGGCGGAGTAAGGACGGGCGAACCATTGAATCCATCCCGACTTGCCAGGCTGGGTGAAGGAATTCGTCTGCCCGAACACGGGTGACGCTATGAGGGCGCACAAGACTAGTGCAATGAAAGGCTTTAAACGAGACATATGCGTTGGGACTTCATTCTATTATGCCTAAACAAACGGTACGAGGGTTTGGCGGCTAGAGTTCATTCTCCGTTCTAAAGAGGACGAACGGCGCGCTCCAAGCTTAGCCTGCGTCGCGAAACCCCGAAGGGGGGTAGCATAGTCAATAGGATATGCGCCGGATACTGGCAACCGCGTTTCTGTTGACCGTAGCGGCTTGGGCGGCTAACCTCAAGCTTTATCTGAAGGATGGGAGCTACCAAATCGTCCGGGAATACTCGGTACAGCAGGATCGGGTTCACTTCTACAGCGTGGAACGCAGCCAATGGGAGGATATCCCGCTCGACCTGGTGAACCTGAAGCGCACCCAGGCCGAGGCCTCCGCGCGCCAGGAAAAGCTCGAGAAGGACGCCAAATCGCTCACAGAGGAGGACGAAGCGCGTAAAGCGCTGCAGAAAGAGGTATTGCGCATCCCGCAGGACCCCGGCGTTTACTGGCTGGATAAGACCGACACGCACACCCTCAAAGCGGCGGAATCGGAGGTACGTACCAACAAGGGGCGCACGGCGCTGCGTATTATTACCGGCACGCAGATGCTCCCAGGCAAGGGCACGCTCGAGATTCAGGGCGCGCATTCGCTAAACGTCTTTACCGATCCCCAGCAGGAGTTCTATATCCAGGTTTCCGAGACTGAGCCGTTTGGAATTATCAAGCTGACGCCCAAGGCTGGCGTTCGCGTGGTGGAAAATTTGACCATCGAGCCGGTCACGAAACAAACGGACGAGGAGATCAGTTCCATCGACATCATCATTCAGGAGATGGCGAAGGGCGGCCTCTACAAGATTTGGGCGCAGGAGCCTTTGCAGCCCGGCGAGTACGCGGTCGCACAGTACACCCTGGGGAAGATGAACATGCAGATTTGGGACTTCGCGATCAAGGCAAAGTGAGATGGCGCACGCCTAGCGGTCTAATGCCCGTGCAGTTTTCCCATAGGCGGGAAACCGCGTATGACGCGCGAAGGCCAGCGATCTGTGGACGCGGTACTGGATTCGGCGGCTTAGGGTGTGCCTCGTCCTAAACATGCTGAAGCGGGCGAATACGGATCTTGATCTCGACACGTGAGCCGAGACGATTGAGAATCGATACAAGTCGATCAGCCGTAAATCTTCCAAGATCCGCATTACGGATGCGTGAGAAGTCCGCGGCTGCAAAGCCAGTCCTCGCATGCGCCGCTCGTACGGTCAGCTCATCACGATCCAGTGTCTTTATAATTTCCGCCGCCAGGAGCGCCTTCAACTGCTCGATATCCGCATTGTCGTGGCCGAGATCGCGAAAGACGTTCCCGCTACCACGAACCACTTCCAGGTTTTCACCTTTCATCGGAGTGCCTCTCCAATCTCTTGAGTCGATCCTTCGCCAAGTCTATCTCGTGTTTCGGTGTCTTGGCGCCCTATTTCGATTTCTTTTGAAATGCATGAATGACCCAGATTTCATCCGCCAGTTGAACCGTGTAAACGGCGCGAAAACGCATCGCCCCGAAATGCTAGCGCGATCCCAAACACGCCGGAACCGAAGCCGTGCATGGGTTTTGCAATGTCGGCCTTGCCGCCCTCCGCGGCAATGGTGAGCGCCGTAAGAAAAGTCGATTTCGCATCTCTGGGGAAGGCCTCAAAGTCTTTCAACGCCGCCTCGATCCACGAGACCGGCCGGGTTTTACGGGCTTCGGCCATTTTGTTCGGCGCCTCCACTATGTTGTCATATATAACAACAGAAGGTCAAGGATTCGATTGGATATGAGACCATATACCAGTGAATCGTATCGCACGCGCTAACCTTTGCGAGAGTCTATTATGACGGTGCAAATCAAACGTTGCTTTTTTTGACACGACATCAAGGAGCAGGCCGTGAGCCTGAAAGAAGTCATCGAAGGCAAACTGAACATTCCCACTAAAATTCGCCTGGGCGCGCCAGGGTCGCTGGACGTTTTCGTTGACAACCACAGGATCTATTCGAAAAAAGAGACAGGCCGATTCCCTACAGCAGACGAGATCATTGCGTTGATCCGCGCTCGCGGCTGAACGCCGGGGCCATGGCCAGGCGTGCGGCGCGCACACACGCGATCGGTGGAACCCAGGCTTACGATTGCCGCGAGGATCCCGAAACGGCGACCGAGTCGCTGAGGTGGTTCGCGAGACGACCGCGGCTGCTCGGTTCGATTTCAGAATCCAGGTCGCGCGGGGCGCCCGGTCGCCAGCCCTTTCGCCGCGCACTCCCGGATCTGTGATCGGCAGTCAGGTCGATGCTCTTGTGTTCGGGCGACTGCGGAAGAAGCTCTTCCGACGACGCTGGGTGATGTTGATTACATTCCGGCGGCGTCGCTACAAGGAATTTACCACCGCGCTTCCGCTCCGCTGCATCGCAGGCGAAAGAGCACTGCCCACACGACCAAATCGTAAGGCCGGCTCGTAGAGAGGTCTTCCATGCAGCGCATGTACGTCCTTTTGGCGATTACCGCGTTATGCCTGTTGGCTGTCCCCACCGCCGCCGTCGCCACCCCACAAGCCGATGACCCGCCGATTACTTTTCGCAGCGATGTCTCGTTGGGACGTGTCGATGCCCAGGTAGTGGATGGCGGAAACCATCCCATTCGCGATCTCAGAGTCCAGGATTTCATCCTGCGAGTGGATGGAAAGCCCCAGGAGATCCGGAATTTCCAAAGCGAGAAGATGCCGATTGACGTCGTCTTGCTGTTGGATGTCAGCCGTAGCATGGAGCCACACATCCGGCGCGTGGCTACTGCATCGCATCAGGCCCTGCGCGCGCTGGGGGGCCAGGACCGGATCGCTACGCTGGTATTCGATCGCTTCACGCGCTTGCGCATGCCGTTTCGCCCCAACCGCCTGGATGCCGAGAGGGAACTCGAAAGCGTGCTCGACCGCGAAACTTTCGAAGGTGGCACCGATATCACGCGCGGGCTGTTGGACACCGCCTCTTACGTCGAGCAGAACGCGCGGCGCGATGCGCGCCGGGCAATTGTCATCGTCACCGACGACCAGACCGAGCGTAGCCGAAACGAAGCCGCGGTCTTGCATGCACTGACGCGCGCAGACTCTGTTCTGAGCGCTCTGATCGCTCCGGATGCCCTGCATACGGGAACCGCGTACCAGGCGTCGACCGTCATTCGACGACGACCGGCCGCGAGACATTTTCGGTGACCTTGATTCCTCGCAGAGTTCGGATCGTATCCAAGAGTGCACGCGCACGCAATCGGCCGGCACATCTCAGATCGCGAATCAATCGGGAGGCGACAGCATGGCGGTGGATCAAGCCTCGGCGTTCGAGCAAACGCTCGAGCGCATCCGCGAGCGATACGCGCTCTACTTCTATCTACCGGAAGGGATGCAACCTGGCGAAGAGCATTCGGTTGAGGTCTTGTTGACCGATGCGGCGCGCCGGCGGCTACCCTGGCGCGGAGGTTCGCTACCGGCGCTCATACCTTGCGCCGAATGGCGCGAACGAGACAGAGCACGCGCGTCCCATCCGTTGATCCATCTGGCGATGCCGAAACGGCGGCCGGGGGGACTGGCAAGGGCGGCGAGACTTTCCGGATCCCTCGACATAGACTACGCGCCCGTTTTCACTTAGACTCTAGTCCGCATCTCGCGACACACATGCTCGGGACGGCCGGAGCATTGCGCGCCCGCTTTCCATTTGATATCCGGCTGAGGAATTGGTGTCCGCGCGTTTCACCCCATGTCTGCAAGGATGGGCAAAACGGCGCCGAGCCTGCCTACTTGTTGCCACTTCCACAAAAAACCCGCCGCGGTCCTTTGATGGCCGCGGCGGGTGGAGAGAAGGAGTTTTAAGAGGAGGATTCAGCGTTACGTTATTGTCCGTTACCGCCGCCGCGAGGACCGTGTCCTGGGCCGCGGCCCGGACCTTGGCCCTTCTGCACGGTATAACCCGCGGGAACCGTGAACAGGCTTGCATCCGGCTCGGCACGCAAGATGTTGGTCAACTGCGTCGTGCTGGTGCCGGAACGCGGGTCGGTGTGCTTTATCATTACGGGAACCTTCAGATCGTCGGACATCCAAGTCTCATGCACGATCTGGATCGCCATCGAATTGCCCTCTGCGCCCGCGGGAATGGTCCGAGTGATGCGGGTTCCTGTGGCGCTGACGCCATTGATGGTCTGCGTGCCCAGATTTTCCGTGGTTACATTGGGATCCGAAGTGCGGCGTTGAACCATCGCCCGATTCGCTCCTGGGCCGCCACCGCGCGGACCGCCTTGCCGGTTGGCGCCGGCAGGGGGCGCGTGGAAGTTCATATCGCGCGAAACCTTGCTTTGCGGGTTGAGATCGTGCGAAACTCCCGCCACCGGATCATGGATTGTCACGTGCGACGTAGTGGTTCCATCCGCGTGCTTCATGGTCATTTCGCTGCGTGTGCGGCCCTGTCCATCGCGATAGAAATTCGTCTGGCTCTGGCGCTGGATGACGTTTCCGTTGGCCAATACCTGCTGACTGGAGGAAACCTCGGTGGCGGAGTACGGCGCACCGGTAACGGGCCGCATGAACTCCCCGCCCATGGGACCGCGCCCACCAAAGCCCATCCGGCCAGGAGGCGGCCCGGGAGGCTGCGCCAATGCCGCCGAAACGGCGAAGATCCCCAAAACGATCAATCTCTTCATTCGATTTTCTCCCTTGCGGCTCATCATCGCCCGTATAGCGGGAACTCCGCCGCTACAGGTAGTTCGCGCAATGCGGCGTGGAAGTTCCGTAATTTAACGGGTTTTCGTGGACGAAGGATAGTTTTAGCCATCGATGCGACGGAATGGTAGTGGTGTATGCGTTCGACCGGGACGACTATGCGTTCGATGCAAATGACAATCTGGTGCCCGACTGGCACGCCGCTTATTGACTACCGGCTGAAGCCGGTAGAATTAAGTTCCGACTGAAAGTCGGAGTTGCGGCTGAAGCCGCCTGAAGGTTTCCGGCTGAGAGCCGGCTCAAGCTTGGCCGGCGCTAGCGTCGCTGGTGCCGATACCAACATGTGAATATGGTCAGTGGAACACACCGCTGGTGCGCGCCTGACAAAGCAGCCCTGGCGCGCCGCGCAACACCTGAACAAGTGGATCCGCTCGGCCCTGCGATCGAAACCGGCGCCGTTCAAAAAGTTCGCGCAAATGCTTCGAACCCATCTCGACGGCATACTACCCTGGACCATAATCCGCCTGTCGAACGGCACGGTCGAAGGTATGAATAACAAGATCAAGTCCATCAGTCATCGCTCGTTCGGGTTCCGCACCGCAGAAAACTTCATTGCGGCCATCTACCTTGCTGTGCCCCCCCGCTGCCCGCACTTTTCGGTGAGGAGCCCTTTTTTCCTTGGCACACCCGTTGCTTTGAGGCTAGAGAGCTGCCCCGCGCATCTGCCATAAATCCTGCTTTTCATCGATGAAATGAGAAGAATTAACTAAAGATCGGGCTAATACCCTATTGTCCGTGGCATCCGATCAGCGCAGTATCTCGTCATGTTCGGTCGTAAAATGCCGGAGGGATTTCTCAGTTATCTTCGGGTCGGATTCTCTGCGGTGTTGTCGTGCGTTTGTTTAGGGGTTCTCGTGCAGAATTATTTGCTGATACGGCAAAACCGCGACCTCAAGGCGAGTAAGGATGGCCTTGAGATCCAGGCTGGCAGGCATATTCGAGAACTTATTGCGATGAATGCCGAGGGAAAGTTGTCAAGGTGTTGCTGCCACCGACAGAGGGCCAGAAGTTGCTCATCCTTACATTCTCCCCGGTCTGCCCAGCCTGCCGGAAGAACATGCCAAGCTGGAGAAGTCTCTCCAGTGCGCTTCGCGCTAACTCAACTTGGCGTGTGGTGTGGATGAGCCGCAGCCCCGAGGAGTTGACACGAGAATACTGCAAAGAACACCAACTTCCCCTCGACGACGTGCTTTGGGAGCCTTCGTATGACACATATGTTGGGCTAGGTATGCAAACGGTACCGAATGCGGTAGTCGTTGATCATGATGGGATCGTACGAAAGGTTTGGGCGGGTGCTTCAGACGCCCGGACGTGGAGAGATATCGCGAACTATTTGCGGGTGCCATATTCAGCGGTGGTCAATCAGGAATCGTCCTTGCGGGACATGCCCGAGCAGCGGGCCAGAAGGGAATAAGAACTATATGACGACAAACAGTATCGTAAAGACCTGTCTGCTAGCCGCAATGCTGGTAGCCTTTTTCGTCAGCAATGGGATAACAGGGTCCCTAGGTGGTTGCGGGGGATCTGGTAACAACTGTAGCGGCTCATGCCCCGACTCGAGTGATCCTAATTGGCAAAACTGCTGCTGTAATCGATTAGCGAGGCCGGATTGCAATTGTGCAGAAGTGGAGTTGCAGAAAGTGCGTCACTGCATTTAAATATCCTGGATCTGGTGAGCGACATAGTGCATTCTGGGACTTGGAACAGCTGGAATCACTTGATCGAGACGCGTTGATCCAGGTCATCCTCGACCAGCAGAGAATGATCGAGCAACTGCGGGCGGAGATAGAGCAGTTGAAGCGGAGAGGCTCGGCGGCGCCGTTTTCCAAAGGCACGAGCAAGCCCGATCCTAAGCCTCCCGGACGCAAGCCGGGGCAGGGCTATTTTCGATTTCGAGGCGAGCCATCGGGAGGGGCGGGAGCGGAGCCGATCCCGGTGCCGGTGCCGGCGGGGATTGGTTGCCCTGACTGCGGCGGAGCACTGGGTGAAGCGGGGCATGAAATCGTCTCCACCACGGACATTCCATTGACAGGCTGTGGAGACGTGCGGCGATACCGGGTCGAGATCCGCAAATGTCGGAGGTGCGGAAAATCGGTGAGGGGGCAGCACCCGGATATTGCCGCAGGCCAGCAGGGAGCGACCGCCCACCGAGTGGGAGCGCGTGCGCGCGCGGCGGCGCAACTGCTGCACTACGGGCACGGAGTGCCGGTGAGAAAAGTGCCGGCCATTCTGGAAGAATTGACGGGCATCAGGCTGACCCAGGGAGCCATCACGCAGGATGCGATGAAACAGGCGGCGGGGGCAGTGGGGGCGCGCTATGCGGCCTTGCGCGAATCGGTAAGGAAGCAGACCGTAATCCATACCGACGATACGGGTTGGCGGGTACAGGGTAAAACGGCATTTCTGATGGCGTTCGTGAATGCATCGCTTTCGGTATATCAAGTGAGGTCGCGGCATCGCAACGAGGAAGTGCGCGAGTTGGCGCCGGCGGAGTTTGCCGGTGTGATGGTCTGCGACCGGGGGAAAAGTTACGATGCGGAGGAACTGCAAAGCGTATCGCAGCAGAAATGTCTGGCGCACCTGCTGCGCAACGCCGCGGAGGTAACGCAAAGGAAAAGGGGGCGAGCCCGACAGTTCAGTCAACGGCTGAAGGATCTGTTGCGGCAGGCACTGGCGTTGGGGGCGAAGAAGAACGAAATGGATGCGGCGCGGTATGGCGAGCGGATTCGGAAACTGGAGGGCGCCCTATCCTGGCACCTCCGGCGCCGATATCTCCGCGATGCCGACAATCAGAAGCTACTGGATGGAGTCGGTCTGCAGCACGATCGGGGGCGCCTGCTGCGGTTTCTGAAAGAGGAGGGCGTCGAGCCCACCAACAATCGGGCGGAGCGGGATTTACGCCCGGCGGTGATTGCGCGCAAGGTTTCGCACTGTTCGCGAAACGTGGCGGGCGCGCGGGCTTTCGAAGCGTTCACCAGCGTAATCCAAACTCTCCGCAAGATCGACCCCGCCACAATGGCGGCGGAACTCGTGCGCTTGATGAGCAACCCGCCCGCAATCGCTTCGCCCTAAATCCTACCGCCGCCCCGGATCTGGAAACTGACCGCCCCACAGCGCAATACGCCGCCCTATTCGGTGGTCGCAAATCAATTACCTGCTGCTTTTCGCCCGATAACACCTCGGCCTGCAAGTGCGGGGGCGTTGCGGCAAGTTCAACCTGCCCTTAGGACGCGGCTCGCGCTGGGCGGCTGACTGTCGGTGTGCGTCGATTTTGCGTTATATGAATGTGTGTTATGAGTCACCTAATGAGGCGGGTAGTGACCGAACCGGGACTGAGGCCAGGTAAGATTTTTGTCTTCTTGGGAGTGGCGCTGCCTGTAATGGTATCTGGTGCCTTGATACTTCGGCAAAACCAAGAAGTAAAGATGTTGCTAGCGGGTTCCCCGAGGGTCATCACTGTCGGCGCACGCCTTGAGCCTCTAAACGGATACAAATGGAATAGCCACGGAGCGACCCTTGTCCTTGCCTTACGCTCCGGCTGCCCGTTCTGCCAGGCGAGTATGGGCTTCTATGGGAGGGTAAAAGATGACTGGAGAAGCGGAAGGCTTAAAGCATACCCACTTGTCCTGTACCCAGACGCTGCCGCCGAAGCGCGGCCGGAGATTCGAAATCTCTGGCAACTAACGAGCGTGGATTATGCGGGCGTGGGGATACTGAGTACACCGACCGTTCTGTTGGTAGACTCACGAGGAAGTGTGCTGCGCAAGTGGACCGGCCAACTTCCTGCTTCGCAGGAGGAGATTGTGCTCGCGGCAGCTCGAGAGCCGCCGCTTCCCCGCCAGTAGAGCCGCACTACGTCACGGCCGAGGCCTCATAGGCCGAAAGCAGCCCTCCTACCTGTGATGGAAAGCTGTCAGAGTTTAATCATGCAACGCATTGCCTATGCCTGTATGTGCGCCGCCTTTACCTGCGTGATCGTGGGAGCGCAGGCTCCGCTCCCACTTCAGTTTGAGGTGGCCTCGATAAAGCCTTCGGTGCCTTTTCGTGGAAAGGTGTGGGTTGAGGGTGGCCCCGCAACCCCCGATCCGAGTCAAATGACATACCATGATCGGTCGCTGACCCAACTCGTCCACCAAGCATACGATATCAAGTCACGCCAGGGAAGCCTTCCGTCGTGGATGGAGAACGAGCACTTCGATATCGTGGCTAAGGTCCCTGCGGGTGCAACCAAGCCCGATGTGAAAATGATGCTTCGGCACCTTCTTGAGGAACGGTTCCACCTCAAGGTTGGCTACGAGTCAAGGCAAACGACGGCCTTCGCCTTGACCGTGGGAAAGAAGGGCATAAGGATGCCAGCTTACCCTGTCGCCCTTCCGGAGGGGTTCACCGAGGCCACGCCGAAGTTCCGCGACGGCATAGATAAAGACGGCTTCATAATCATTCCGCAGGGTTACGCGACCGGTGTAACCTCCGCGGCTAATGGCGTCATCCGTCTGTCATTCTCGCGGGTTCCGGTTAGCATATTATGTAGCGCCTTGGCGAACGTCTTGGAAGCGCCGGTGATCGACCAGACGGGCTTATCTGGAAGATACGATATTCGCCTAATGTTTGCCCAGGACCAGGTTGAGACCGTGGGAAGAATTGAATTTAACGGCTTTCGCGTATGGCGGCTCACTTTAGTGGCACGATAAAAAGGCTGGCGGGCGAGAAGGAAACAATCTTCCATGCCTTTCCCCGTTTTTCGACGACGCAGACAGCGGATTGCTCCCGGCGGGTGGAATGGACGGGGTCCTGCTGGTTCTGAAGCGTCAAAACCCAATCGATTTGCAGGGTGCGATGGGTGTCGTCGCCCTCGTTGGACTTCAGATCGAGCGAGGGCTCAATCTGGTATCGGGTCCAAAGCGCGGTTATGGCATTCTTGAGATCGGCATAACCGGGCATGGTGCGGTCGAACTGTTCCATTTGAGGCTGGGCCTCTTCGTTTTGAAGCGTGGTGGCGAACGCGAAAACGGCATCCCATGCTTCGCGGCCGGACGGCGGCGCGAAAAAGGCGGCTGGCTGAAGGGAATGGACAATGCCACCTTCGGTACGAATCGATACTTTTGCCTTTCGGCGCGTGACGCCGCTGGCGAGATCGCGCGAGGTGATGTCGAGAGTCCAGACAGCGTTTCGGTGTCAAGGCTCGAGGCGACTTCGGCGGCTTCAAGGAGGTGCCCGATGTCCGCGCGGAGACCGGGCGTAACCAGCCATTTGGGGATTGAATAGCTTGAGCGCGGCTTGGGAATCGCCGCTGTGGAGGGCGTTGGCGAGCGCGATCTCTACGGCGCGGTCGTCATTGGCGGCGCGCGGGCAAAGCGCACGCGAACGGACGCAGAGGAGTAGCGCGCGGCGAATCATATTATGTCCGGTAGCTGCCGTTGATACGGATGTAGCCTTCGGTGAGATCGCACGTCCAGAAGCGCGACCTGGCCTTTGCCTTTGCCGCGGATGGCGAGGCGGATTTCGCATTCGGCGGCGTCCAGCTTCGTTCTTCAGTTCGGGCTCGTTATACTGCGCCGCGAGGCCGCTCTTGCAGACGGGGACGCCTTGCAGGTGCACATCCGTCTTGGCCGGATCGAAATGCCACGCCCGCATTGCCGGCGGCGGAGAGAATGCGGCCCCAGTTCGGGTCGGAGCCGGCGATAGCGGTTTTGACCAGCGGCGAATTGGCGATGGAGCGGGCCAGGCGCGTGGCGGCGGCGTCGGTGGGCGCGCCGGTGACGACGATGGTGACGAATTTGCGGGCGCCTTCGCCATCGCGCGCGATGGCTTGGGCGAGGGATTCCATCACGCCGGCAATGGCCTCTTCGACCTTGGGGAATTCTTTGGGATCGGGCCGGACGCCGGAAGCGCCATTGGCCAACAGGGCAAGGGTGTCGTTGGTGGAGGTGTCGCCATCCACCGAAAGGCGGTTGTAGCTGCGATCGGCGCAGCGTTTGAGCATGGCGCGCAGAGGAGCCGAGGGGATGTTGGCGTCGGTGAGGACGAAACCGAGCGTGGTAGCCATGAGCGGCTGGATCATGCCCGAGCCCTTGGTCATGCCGGCGATGCGGATGGTTCCGCGGCGGAGGCTTCACTTCGGCGAAGGCGGTCTTGGGAACGAGATCGGTGGTGAGGATGGCGTTGGCGGCGTCGTCGAAGCGGCGTCGGAGCGAGCGTGGCGACCAAGCCGGGAAGCGCGCGGGTGATTTTCGAGCCATCGAGTTCCACGCCAATGACGCCGGTGGAGGCGACGAGCACTTGCGGAACGGGGAAGCGCAACAGTTTGCCGGCGGCTTTGGCGGTGGCGAGCGCGACGGCGGCGCCGGTGCGGGTGGCGCAGTTGGCGTTGCCGGCGTTGATGACGATGGCGCCGGCCAATCCGCGCGAGAGTTGCAGATGGCGGCGCGAAAGCTTGACGGGCGCGGCCTGCACGCGGTTCTGCGTGAAGACGGCGGCGGCGTTGGCCGGAAGTCCGCTCACGATCAAGGCGAGATCGGGCTTCTCGGCGGCGCGGATGCCGGCGTAGGCGGCGGCGTAGGCGTATCCGAACGGCAGGTTCACGGGCGCGGCTCTCCTAAGAATTCATTTTCCGTCAGGCGCTGGCCGTTGGCGAAATCGGCGGCGGAAAGGCGCTTGCGGCCTTCGATTTGGAGTTCCTGGAGTTCGAGGGGGCCTGTCGCCGCAGGCTACCAGCAGCGGTTTGAGTGCGCAGCGATCCGGCCAGGGAGCTGACGGTGCGGTAAGATGCCGCAGGCCGGAGTCACCCACCGCCGACTTCCAGATGTTGAGGGTCTGTCCGCGGAAGGTGGTGTAGGCGCCGGGCCAGGGTTGCAGGCCGCGGACGCGGTTGTGGATCGGCCTGCGCGGGGTGGGTCCAATCGATGAGGCCGTCTTCTTTCTTGAGGATGGGGGCGTAGGTGGCGTGCGCAGAGTCCTGCTTCTCGGGAACGATCGACGTCAAGCCTGGCGAGAGTTTCCACCAGCAGATCCGCGCCCATCGCAGCGAGCCGTCGCCAAGTTCGATGGCGGTTTCGTCAGGGCCGATTTCGGTTTCGCCTTTGAGCAGCATGTCGCCGGTGTCGAGGCCGGCATCGATGCGCATGGTGGTGACGCCGGTGCGCGTTTCGCCGTTGACGATCGCCCACTGGATGGGCCCGGCGCCGCGGTATTTCGGCAGCAGCGAGGCGTGAACGTTGACGATGCCCATGGGGCGCGAGATCGATCATGTTTTGGGGAATGATCTGGCCGTAGCCGACAACCACCATGGCGTCGGGCGCCGAGCGCGCGCAGATGTTCTACGGCTTCGGGGCGACGGACGCGCTCCGGTTGGAAGACGCGCGAGTCCCAGGCGGAGCGCGGCTTCCTTAACGGGCGAAGCGTGCGAGGTGTCTTCCCCGCCCTCGCGGCCGATCGGGCTGGGTCACGACCGAAAGCACCTGGTGACCGGCCTCGACGATGCGTTCGAGCGTGGGAACGGCGAACGCGGGCGTCCCGAGGTAGACCAGGCGCATCATGCCGGGTCAGTCCCACTCGCCGGCGCGTTGCATTTTTTTGATTTTGCGCTTCATCAGATCGCGCTTGAGGGCGCTGATGTGCGTGTAGTAGAGGCGGCCGTAGAGATGATCGGTCTCGTGCAGAAAGGCGCGGGCCAGCAGGTCTTCGCCGGTCATTTCGAATTCTTCGCCCTTGACGTTTTGCGCGCGCACGGTGACGCGTTTGCCGCGGCGCACTTCCTCGCGGAAGCCGGGAATGCTGAGACAGCCTTCTTCGCCGGTCTGCCTGCCTTCGGTTTTGACGATCTTGGGATTGATGATGACGATCTTTTCGGCTTCGCGCTCGCCATTGGAGCAATCGATGACGGCGATCTTCTTCGAGATGCCGATCTGCGTGCGCCGCGAGGCCAACGCCCTTGGCGGCGTACATCGATTCGAACATGTCGGCGATGAGCTGATGCAGTTCGGACGTATCGAATTCGGTCACGTCGGCGGCTTCGCGCTCGAGTACCGGGTCGCCGTACTTCACAATCGGATAGACCATCAGAAGTTCTTCACCTGCTCCTTGTAGCCTTCGTAGTTGCGGCGGGTTTCGCCAAGGGAATCGCCGCCAAATTTTTCGAGGAATGCCTGCGCCAGTACGATCGCGACCATGGCCTCGCCGATCACGCCCGCGGCGGGAACGACGCAGACGTCAGACCTCTCATAGGCCGCGAGGGCGGAGTCGCGCGTTGCGAGATCTACCGATTCGAGCGGGCGCCGCAGGGTGGAGATGGGCTTCAGCATACCGCGCACCAGGACGTCTTCGCCGTTGGTGATGCCGCCTTCCAGACCGCCGGCGCGATTGGCGCCGCGGGTGAATTTGCGGTCCTTCGCGATCGTAGTGGATGGTGTCCTGCACCTTCGAACCGAAGCTTGCGGCGCCTTCGGCGGCGAATCCGACTTCGGCGCCTTTGACCGCCTGCATGGAAACAATGGCTTGAGCCAGGCGGCCATCGAGACGCGAATCCCATGTGGCGTGCGAGCCAAGGCCGGCGGGCAACGCCGCGCGCGATCACTTCGAAGACGCCGCCGACGGTGTCGCCAGTGCGATAGGCTTCATCGACTACGGCTTTCATGCGGACTTCGGCCTCGGGATCCACGCAGCCTAGCAGCACTTCTGTCCTTGAGGCTGAGGGCGACAATTTCTTCCCATTGCGCGGCGCGGCCGCAGGCGCTCGGCGCCGACCGCGATTACGTGGCTGAGAATCTGGATGCCGAATTCGCCAAGCAGAGCCTTCGCAATGGCGCCCACGGCGACGCGGGCGGCGGTTTCGCGGGCGCTGGCGCGTTCCAGAATGTACCGGGCATCGTGAAAATTGTACTTGATGGCGCCCGCGAGATCGGCGTGGCCCGGGCGGGGGCGCGTAACGGTCTTGCGCTTCTCGCGCGGACCCGGCGAAATCCTCTACCGGAAGGGCTTCGGTCCAATTTTTCCAATCGTTATTGCGGATGACGATGGCGATGGGCGAACCGATGGTGTGCGAGTGGCGCACGCCGGCTACGAGTTCGGCGCGGTCGGTCTCGATCTTCATGCGGCCGCCCCGGCCGAAGCCCTGCTGGCGGCGCCAAAGTTCGCGATTGACGGCCTCGAGCGATATAGGGATGCCCGCCGGAAGGCCCGGCGAGCGTCGCGATTAAGCATTCGCCGTGAGACTCCCCGGCCGTCTCGAAACGAAACATGGATGTAGAATTTTTATCGTAGCAGAGTGAACAAACGAATGGAGTTTACGCGTATATTCTAGAGAAGGAGGCAGAGCGTATGATCAAGTTCATCTTGTGGTGCATTCTGCTGGTGTTGTGCTGGCCGCTCGCGCTGGCAGCGTTGATTCTCTATCCGCTGGTCTGGCTGCTGCTTCTACCGTTCCGCGTCGTGGGGATTGCGGTGGAAGGCGCCCTGGGCCTGGTATGGGCGGTGGTCACGCTGCCGTTGCGAATGGCGCGACGCTGGTGTTTACCCGCTAGATTGCACGCCGGCCGAGATCAACTGGATGCAAAGAACGGCGACGGCGACGATGAGCAGGATGTGAATAAATCCGCCCAGGGTGTACGACGTCACCAAGCCCAACAGCCACAAAACCAACAAAAGAACGAAGATAGTCCAGAGCATACGCGTTTCTCCCACCTTTATATGAGGCAGGCGGAGTGCCAAACTGTGAGGGAAGGTAACGGCAGCCCTATGAAGGGGTCTCCGCGGCGAGTTCCTCCCGCACCAGCGCGCCGAATTTCGTAGGCGCGTAACGGGTAATCAGGAGGGGATCGTTGAACCAACTCCATGCGGTCCATCCGATTTCGCGTTGTTGGAGGTAGACGACAAGCTTACTCACGAAATCCAGGTCCTTGCGAGTATCCTCTCCGCCAAACTCGCAAACAAACACCGGCGCTGTTTCGGCAAGGTTGCCGAAGGCGCCCGCCCAATCCGTGCCCCTGCTGCGATAGACATGCGAAGAGTAAACGACATTGGACAGGTCCATCGGCATGCCGCGCAGGTCATAAGCCCAGTTCACACCGGAAATGAAGATCACCGAACGCGGATTCTGCACGCGGATGGCGCTCGCAAGCTGCCGCGCCCACGGCTGCCACATTGCCATTGTGACGGCAAACTGTCCTGAGGGATAAGTAGTCCCGTCCGCTTTGTTCAATGGATACGGGTCGTCCGGCAGGCGGTCGTGCGGCTCGGTGAAGATGTCGTAGAGCACGGCGGGCTCGTCCTTATAGCGTGCGGCCAGGGTCGTCCAAAGCGTGAGCGATTGCATGTTCGGTAGCGGCGCTACGAAATTGCGATCTCCACCATAAATGCGCTCCGCATCCAGCCACTGCAGGTCGAGCAGCGTGTAGGCGCCGAACATCGCATTCCACGAAATCACCTGATCAAGAGCCTGCTGGTATTGTTCGGAAGACAGGCCATTGCGACCACTTAAGACAAAGTCCTGGTTGAAGGGCAACCGAACGATATTGCAGCCCCAGCCCTTCACGATGGTCTGGATCTCGGTCCGGCAAATTCCCGCGCCGGAAAGAAAGCCCTGCTCATCCGGGCCGGAGTATTCCAGACCCGAGCGGTTCAAGCCGCGCAATAGCAACGGTGCGCCGGTGGCGGCATTTACGATTCGGTTGCCCGCAGTGGCGAGAAGCGGAAGGCTGTGGGAGAGTTGTCCATTCATGATTCGCGCGGAGTATTTGAATTATACTGCCTCGGGACGGTCAGCTAATGAGTCCATTCCGGTGACATGAAGATGCTGTTTTGCCCAACATTTACTCGCGGCGAACTCACTAACTATTGCCTTTCGGCCCTGCCGCTACTCGCGGAGGCGCCAGTAACACATGTATAAGTTGGGATTATCCGATCTGAAACTGAAGGGCCAATCGAGGTAACCTCGCACCGCGCGTGGGCAGCGTTACTCCTAACCTAATCGTCCAGCTGCTACCTGCCCCAGTCCCGTATAGTCGGGATCGAGGCGCGCTGATACTGTTATGGGTCATTGCAACGCTGCCCAATTGCGAATGGCGCGCACGGGGTGCTAACTTAGATCGCGCGCCGGCCGCTGATCAGCTGGATGCATAGTATCGCGATAGCGACAATGAGCAGAATATGGATAAATCCACCCAGCGTGTACGATGTCACTAAGCCGAGCAGCCATAATACTAACAAAAGCACGAAGATAGTCCAGAGCATTCTTATCTCTCCCGCCTCCAGCCCATGCAGGCGGAGGGCCAAACGGAACCTGCCTCATGGGCAGAGCATCGCCACATCTGTACGGAGGGTGTGGGCTGACCGGTTGGACTGGCCGGTGAATTAAAGCGGCAAAAACCTGAGCGGTCTCGATGGGCGCTTCCCGGACCTTTATGAAGGGCTTGCAGCAATCGGCGATTTAAACCGGCTGTCTCTCGGCTCTGCTACGCCCTTTCGGGGCTCAATCAGATGGCCCTCGAGACGACCGCCGTCGATCCGGTCAATCACCAACTCCAGAAGCTGCTGGTTGCCGGCGACATTCAGCCACACCGGTTGATCCGCCTCAGCGCGCTGCACATCGAACTTCGCGGTGTTCGACACGATGAGCAGATTCGCGCTATGCCGCCGCGCGTCCACCGATCGAAGGGAGACTTGTACCGGCCCAACACGCGTATACTGGCGGGAGGGTCCTAGCGAAAAGCGATAGTAGCTGTAGGCTCCAATGCTCTGACCTTTGGCTGCCTGGACAGGTGAACGCTTTTTCGCTATCGTCCGTTTCTGCTGAACAGGCAGCGGACCCCTGCGTTTTCCCGGCTCCGCGGCCGATGCCTGGTGTCCGGCCGGGGCGCTTCCTGCATCCACTTTCTGCCCGAGCACACGAAGTTCGGCGCGTGTTTCGTCTAGCGCCACCTGGAGCCCGTTGTCAGATGTCTCCAGCTTGCGCAATCGTTGCTTCTCGCGAACTAAAGAAAACGCCGTAGTGCAGAGCAGGATGACCGCCAGTATTTCCAAAAGCGTCCTGGGTTTTGCAAACGCCCATCGGGAGCCGGCGCCAGAATACCCAACCTCAGCCGGCGGAGCGGGGCCGGGCTGGATGCTTTGGTCGAACCGGCACTCCAGAAACTCCAGCCTGCTTTCCAGGTAGCGCTCGAAGGCAACCCGCTGCTTGCCTTCCAACATAGTTAACTGCAAACGCTCGCTGGTCGTCGATCCATCGGTGGATTGATGGGTGCATTCCAACAACTCCGAAGCGCGCGTGTACTCTGCATACGCCGATTGCATCGCGAGCCAACGATTATGTCCTTCGTCGCGATGCTCAGGCTCATGTAATTCGCCATCGTCCAGCATAAGGAGCCCTCCCCGGAATGCTTTGGCAAGCAATTCCGTGCAAAATCGCAAATACAGCATTCAGGATGCGCTGCGATAGAACGGGATTTATTTAATTTGCGAGGCGGATGAAAGGGTTGGGACCGTTTACGGTCGACGGCCGTCAGGTGTATACTGCCCAATCGGAACAGCAATTTGAATTCCGGTCTGCGGCAGAACCTGAGGGCTCGGCGCCAATCCATTCGTCCTGCGTATCTACCATCTGGAGATCTAATACATGTTAAAGTCCGTCGCGGTCGTAGCCGGCAGTTACCTGCTCTCGATTCTTCTGGTGCTCTGCACCGACCCGTTGCTGTCGCTCCTCTTCCCCGGCGACTTCGCAGCCGGCCACACTCCCTCCGACACGGCCCTCGGCGCCAGCACGGCGCTCTTTGTCATAGTTTCGATTCTTTGCGCCTGGCTTTGCGCTCGTTTTGCGCCGAACCGCCCCTCGCGGCACGTACTCTGGTTCTTCATCATCGGGGAAGTCATGGGTATTGCCGCGACCATTCCGAACTGGAGCAAGGGATGGCCTCACTGGTATTGGTTATCCTGGCTGCTCACCTGGCCGGTGAGCTGCTGGATCGGCCTGCGACTGGCCAATCGGCCGGCTGAAAAGCAACTGCGTTAACTAAGGCTTGCCGAGCGAGCACAACGGATCGCCCAGGACGATGCCCATCCAACTCAGGTACGGCAGCGCCATGTAGAAGCTCTCCGCCAGATTGCGTCCGTCATAATAGGCCGGCAGCAGATACTCGGGGCGCGCGCAAGCCGTGAGATATGGCTCGTACACATTCCCGGACGCGCCGCTTGCGCCCTCGTGAATGGAATCGGCGGAGAGGGACTGCTCGGAATCGCCGAACGATTTACCCGAACTGATGTTCCAATCGCCCGGCGGACGCTTGAACGTGCGCGCGTTGGTGGAGACGAAATCGGTGGCGATGGCGCCGGGCAGCCACTCGTAGTGCAACCAGCGCTGCTTGCGATTGGGATCGTTCGAACCCCAGGAGGCGTACCCGATAACGTTCTTTTCGCCGTAAAGCACACGCGGCGTCAAATCGAGCTTCACGCGCGAGGGCGGCAGCAATAGCGACGCGGCGCGCAGCCATCCGTTGCCATCGCCGCCGCCGGCCGAGGGCGCATCGATCACGAACACTCCCGTGTTCCGCGCGGTCAGGGCATGGTCGATCATTCGTTTTACGTCGTCCACATCGTAACCGGCCAGGCGCGTCACGAGGTAGATGGGAAATTGCGGATGGCGGAAGGGCGCGTCGCGCGCGCTGAAGAAAGGGTTGCGGAGCGGACCGGCACGGTCGAACTTTGCGCCCTTCAGCTTCGAATACAACAACGCAAGTTCGGAATCGACCGAACTGCGCGTTGCCATCTGGCCCTTGGTTCCGTCAATTTTGAGCGGCGTGCCGAGCGTTAGCACGATGTATAGGACCTTCTCCTGCAGGCTGGCGTTCTTCAGGCAATCGCCCACCGGCCCTTCGATACGGCTCTGATAAACATTCCAGGAGACCTCTTCATCGGTGGTAGTGGAGAGCCAGCACACGTTGGCAGCGGGAATGGAACGGCGCGATCGGTAGTATTCGACAATCTGCCGCGATTCTGCGCTATCGCGGTTGCCAACCAGCAGAACCTGCGCGCCGGTTTGGGCGGTGGCGTTCCACGTGAGAACGGCTGAGCCAGGAAGAATACAAAAGACGAGGCAGGCGAAACGACCGATCACTAGTTCGATGTTAGCAGCGCGTCAAAGAACGGGCGTCGGATCTATAAGACGATACACAAGCGGTAAAAGTGGACATTCGGAGATTCAAAGTAGGGCCTGCCGCGGGGTTGGAGGTGCGGTTTCACCGCCCACTGAAGGACGGATTGCGTCTGCGACGACCCACTAGTTCGGCCGCACCACCCCGGGCCCTTTGCTACAATACTTAGCAAACCTCAATGTCCGTGGGAAATTCATTATTTCTATCCCGCCGATACAGAATTTGAGTGGCGCCGGCCATATATGGATTTCGATCAGCTCCATACATTCCTGGAGATCGTGCGCCTAAAGAGCTTCTCAAAGGCTGCACAGACCTGCTTCCGCACGCAGCCCGCCATCAGCGCCCAGGTACGGCAGCTCGAGCAGGAACTGCGCGCCGAACTCTTCGAGCGCTTCGGCAGCCGCATCTCACTTACCACCGCGGGCAAGATCTTCACCGAATATGCCGCGCAGATGCTCGACCTGCGCCGGCGCGCGCAGGATGCCATCGCCGAACTTGAACACAACCCGCGTGGCGAGCTGGTGATCGCGGCCAACGAGGCAACTTGCATCTATCTGTTGCCCGGAGTCTTTTCCGAATACCGTCGCCTTTTCCCGGCGGTGCAGCTTCAGGTGGATCGCAATTACGGCGCGCGCGTGGTGGAAGCGGTGATGGATAACTCCGCGGATTTCGGCCTCACCCAGTTGCCGGTGGATGAAAAGCGCTTGCAGGTGGTGGACGTGCATCACGACGAAGTGCGCTTGATAGTCCCCGCGAACCATCCGCTGGGTGACTGCAAATTGATCACTCCGCAAGAGGTGGTGGAGTATTTTCTGCTGCTGCCGAAGACCGGAAAGACCCGCGCGCGTCTCGACCAGTGGCTGGAGCCGGTGGAGGACGATCTTCGCATCTCGATGGAGCTCGATTCCACGGAGATGATGAAGCGTTTCGTTCTGGCTGGGCTGGGGCTGGCATTCATCGCGATGCTGAACTGCCGGGAGGAGTTGGCTGCCGGAAAAGTGAAGGCGATTCCGCTTGCGCCGGAGCCCATGCTGCGACGCGTGGGCCTGATTTACCGCAAGGACAAATCGCTCTCCAAAGCAGCACTAGGATTTATCCAGGTTGTGCTGGATAATATGGAGGACGACTCGGCGGAAATCCGCGAGCCGAAGGTTAGCGCCCGATGAATTGCGCCCGCTGCCGCAAGAAATACGCTCAGGAAGCCGCCCGCTGTCCGCATTGCGGCGAGCCGAATCCGGAGACTTCCGGGGTGATGCAGACCTCCATTGTGATGATCTCCGCCGGCGGCGACGATCTTGTCTACCGCACCGTGGATGAAGTCCCTTCCAGCTTGCGGACCAAACTGCTGCGTTGCACGAACGGATCGAATTCGGCAACGATTCTGATTGCCGACCGGCGCGGGCGCAAACAGGTGGCAAGAGCATTGCGCACTCTCCCCTCGCCCACGCAACGCCGTTTGATGCACAACTCACTTGGCCGCCGCGCGGGAGCGATGGCCGAATGGCTGACGCCGCCGCGCAAACGCGCTGCCGTTGCGGCGCTAATTCTGCTGGCGTTGTTCATCGTTGGCGCCGTGTTCCGCCTGCACGGTTAAAGATTCCGCATCGCGCGCCGATAATTCCATCATGGAAAACCGGCGGATAGATCGCGTTCCGGTGGAAAAGCCCATCATTCTCACCATCCTGGGCGATCCCGAGATTCGCGTTGTGGCGAGCGTCAAAGATGCCTCGCCGCGCGGCATCGGCGTCATAACCGCGGAGGCGCTGAAGGCCGGCGTGGCCGTAAAGATCGAGATTGGCGATTCGATTTTTCTCGGCGAAGTCATGTATTGCCGCCCGATGGAGCACAGCTTCTTCGCCGGCATTGAGCTGACGGAGGTGCTCACCGGCCTGTCGGCCTTGAGTAAACTGGCGCAGGAATTTCAGGAACAGCTTCGGCCCCGTTCTGACGTGGCGACAAACCAACGCTAACGTCTGGCTCTTACCGGCCACTGCACCTTGTTATCCTGGGTCTTCCTATGTCGCCCCGAGCGGTGGTTTTTGGAGCCAACGGCCAGTTAGGCGTAGCGCTAGTACGTGAGCTGAAATCGCGCGATTATGAGGTGGCGGCATGGGATCGCGCACATGCCGACATCACCGATCCTGCCGCTATTGAGCGGTCTCTGGCGCATTTCGACGCGCAGGCGGTCTTCAACTGCGCCGCCTATAACCAGGTGGATGTCGCCGAAAAGGAGCCGCAGGCGGCCTATCAGGTAAACGCTTTGGCGGTACGCAACCTCGCGCTCGCCTGTCGCCAGATGGATGCGCGCCTGGTTCATTTTTCGACCGATTACGTCTTCGATGGAACCGCGTCGCGGCCTTACGTGGAAGAAGATGCCACGCATCCTCTGGGAGCTTACGCGGTTTCGAAGCTGGCGGGCGAACTGTACGCGCAGGCATATCTGGACCGCGCCCTAATCGTCCGAACCTCGGGCGTTTTCGGCCCCGCCGGCACGGTTACGGCGCGCGGTAATTTCGTGGAATTAATGCTGCGGTTGGCGGGCTCAGGCCAGCCGATCCGCGTAGTCGAGGATCACGTAGCATCGCCCACCTTCGCGCCGTATTTGGCCGCCCGAACGATCGATCTGGTGGCGCGAGACGCCAGCGGCGTATATCACGCAGGCGGCGGCGCGCCCGTCTCATGGTTCGATTTCGCGAAGTTGATCTTCGAGATCGCCGGATTGAAACCGCAACTGCAGCGCGACCAACGAACGCGAATACCGAACGCCGGCGCGGCGGCCGAAGATATTCGCCGCTATCGAACGCCAAGATGGAAAAGGCCGGTGTAGCGCCGATGCCGCCGCTGCGGGAAGCGGTGGAGACTTACTTCAAGCTGCGGGTGGGCGCGAAGTAGAGGCTCCACGAGCCATGCCGACTGTCAGCACGTTTTATGGAATATTGATCCCGATGTTTTTCAACGATCATCCCCCGCCATTTCCACGCCCGATATGGTGAGTTCGAAGCGAAAATCGATATCGCTGCCCTGAGTGTCGTCGAAGGGCATCTGCCGCGCAGGGCTTTGAACCTGGTCCGGGAATGGGCGATCATGCATAGAGAAGAGTTGCATGATACCTGGCGGCTTCGCCGTGAGAATGCGCAACCCGCGAAAATTGATCCGCTGCTCTGAAATGGAGGCCTGAGCGATGTATTGGGACGTTGTTGAAGTGGTTCCTGAACCAAATTACAGTCTCTTCGTGCGGTTCAAGGACGGAGTGGCGGGACATGTCATATTGAAGCCTGAGCAGTTAACGGGCGCACTTGCGCCGCTGCTGGATCCGCAATTTTTCAACCGCGTCTATATCGACTACGGCGCTGTCGCGTAGCCTGGCGAGATCGACCTGGCGCCGGACGCAATGTACGCTCAAATTGCAGGTGAACGCCAAGCAGCTGAGCAGATATCTTAATCGGTGCGGTTCGTTTTCTTCGCGCCTCAGCGCCTCTTCGGTGAAAACTTAGCTCTCGAGCGCCCCTACTGCGCCTCGTGCGCAATCGCGTAATATCCCTTGCGCGCCGCCACCTTAAAATCCTTATTCGAGGCCTTCACGTCCAGCTTGCGATACGATCCGTCCTTCGTCGAATTGAGCGGCGTGTAGCCGATGGCATATTGCGTCCGCATCTCTTCCTGTAGTTCGCGGAACACATCGTCGAGCGAATGGGACCGGTCGACGCGATACACGTGACCGCCCGTCGGGTCGGACATTTGATGGAGCGCGCCATCGCCGCTGTTGCCGAAACCGCCGAACGGGCCGTAGAAGCCGTGATCGACGTACTCGATGCTGTATACCACTGCGTCGGACTTCTGCGCCGCCGCCACGGCTTCGCTGATCGGCAGCTTGCTGCCTTCGTCCACGCCGTCGGTAATCACTACGATGACCTTGCGGCCCACCTCCGAGCGCAACTTTTCGCTCGCAGCCAGGTAGATGGCGTCGTAGAGCACGGTGCCGCGTGGCTGTCCTATCGTCGGGACCGGACCCGGCCCGAGGCCGCCCACCGGCACGCTCAAGTGTAAACGGCTGAGGCCATCGTTCAGCAGTCGCACGGAATTGGTGTAATCCTGCAGCAGTTCCGATTCCTCGCCGAACATCATCAGAAACGCTTCGTCCTTCTTGCGCAGAACCTGCGAGAAGAATTGCGAGGCGGCGTTGCGTTCGACGCCGATCAGGTTCTGTTGGCTGCCGCTGGTATCCACCAGCAACCCGATGGTCAATGGCAGGTCGGTCTCCCGGCTGAAGTATTTGATTGGCTGTGGCTTGCCGTCTTCGAGGATAGTGAAATCCTGCTTCTCGAGATGGGGCATCAGCGTGCCCTTCTTATCCCGCACCGACGCCAGGATATTGACGACGTCAACGTCTACTTTGATGGCGTCGCCCAGGTCTTCCTGGGGCTTCTGTTGTTGCTGTTGCGGCGGATTCTGCTGTCCAAGCAAGGCCGCCGTGAGAGCGAAAGCGATGAGTATGCGCATCCCGGTACAATGAGATTGACGCGGCTTCGCGCCCTTCTGTTTCAACATGAAGCAAGCCATTTTGCACCTCAAACGGGCCGACCCCGTGCTGGCTGAGATCATCGGCCGCGTAGGAGAATATCGTATCGAATTTCGCAAGCCGGAATTCGCCACGCTGGTGCGGTCGATTGTCTATCAACAACTTAGCGGACGCGTGGCTGGCGTGATTTACGGACGGTTACAGGATGCGCTGAAAGGGTCCGTGACACCCGCCGGCATCCTAAAACTCCGGCCGGAACGTATGCGCAAGCTCGGCCTCTCCGCGCAGAAGACGGCCTATATCCGCGATTTGGCTCGCCATACGCGCGATGGATTGGTGGTTTTCGAAGAATTGGCCGCGCTCCCCGACGAGGAGGTGATTCTTCGCCTCACCCGAGTCAAGGGAGTGGGAGTCTGGACCGCGCACATGTTCCTCATCTTCGCCTTGCGCCGCAATAACGTGCTGCCTACGGGCGATTTGGGAATTCGTAACGCGATTCGCAAGGCATATGCGCTGGAAGAAGCCCCGCTACCCAAGGACGTGGAAGCGATGGCTGCAAGCTGGCACCCCTATTGCTCCGTTGCCAGTTGGTATTTGTGGCGCAGCCTCGATGGCGAGGCGGCGCTATAAGCAAGATCGCGTGAGCCGCCGGAACGCTTACGCTCCGTTCGCGGTCCGCGTTTCGTGGGGCGCGGTCTTAAAATCCTCCATCCCCAACTGTTCAGGCGATTGAATGATTTCCCGGACGCGAGCGATCAGGCCGGCGGGCTCGAACGGTTTCTTGAGGAAATAGCGATCGGTTGCGCGCAATCCGTAGAAGCGGATTACCTCCGATCCCACGTGGCCGGAAACGAAGAGTGCCTTAAGGTTGGGGTTCCGCGTCAATAAGTCCTGATAAAGATCCACGCCGTTTTTTCCTGGCAAGGAGACGTCGAGTACGGCGATATCGATCCCGCGGGGATGCTGCTGGAAGATTTGGATCGCCGATTCGTAAGAATCGACGGCGAACACCAGATAGCCGGCCTTCTCGAGCGCGGTGCGCGCGGCGTCCAAGTCACTCGGTTCATCATCGACTAGTAAGACGGTCACGGGATTCCTGCCCTTCGAACGGTATGAAGAAGCGGCTACTTTAGTATTGTAGTGCCGAAGTTCCAAAAAAGCCGCTTATCTATCTTCCTTTCAGTATTTTACAAGGCGGAATATGTGATCTGTTTAACACGCCCGTGAATTGTACCATTTGCAGTTCAAGACTTCGCAAACAATTAAGCTACTTATTTTCAATAGCATACAATCCAACAACCTCTCGGATCTTTGATGCGGCTCGCTACCCTGGAAGTAGGATGCTATACGATTTTCGTTTCGCGCTGCGGGGTCTTCGCCGGACTCCCGGTCTGATCGTGGCGGCTATTCTTACCCTCGCCCTTGGCACGGGCGCGAACACATTGATCTTCAGCGTGATGGATTCAGCTCTGCTGCGGCCACTGCCTTACCGCGACCCTGCAGGGCTAGCCGTCCTGTGGGAGGCCAATCCGAAAATCGAAGGCTTTCTCGCACAGCGCGTTCCGGTCGCCGGTCGCAACTTTTTCGAGTGGAGAAGCCGGCTGCATGCCTTTGAGCAAATCGAAGCCTTGCGCCGTTCTTCCGAAAGCCTGACCGGCATGGGACGGCCGGAAAACCTGATTGTGGCGCGCGTCACGCCGGGCTTCTTCCGCCTTCTGGGGCGAGGCGCGTGGCTCGGCCGCACCTTTCAAGCCGAGGACGCGACCGGCAACTGCGCTGTAGCCGTGGTTAGCGCGGTGTTCGTCGCTCGAAATTTCCCGCACGGCGTGAGCGCCTCCAATGCCGGCGTAGGCCACAAGCTGATTATCAACGGGGCGCCCTACAAAATCGTCGGCGTGATGCCCGCCGATTTTCACCTTCCCGCGCTGTGGCAGGGCCACGAGGAGATTCTGCCGGACGTCTGGCTGCCGGCGCCGCCTGATCTCGCGCCGCCCATTGCGGGTGAATCTCGCCGCAACTACGTCTTCGGGCGATTGCGCCACGGCGTCTCCATCGACCAGGCCCGCAACGAACTCTCCACTCTCGCCCGCCAACTCGAAAAAGAATACCCGCGCCTTGATTCCGGCTTCGGCTCGAGCGTTTTCCCTGTCGCTGTTGAGGACGTTGGGCCCACCACGCGCCGCACCATTCTTTCTCTACAATCCGCAGTGATTTTCGTGCTGCTGATCGCCTGCGCCAACGTCGCTCATCTGCTATCGGCGCGCGCCGCGGGGCGCGCACGCGACACGGCGATTCGCGCGGCGCTAGGCGCATCGCGCGCGCGCCTCGCCAGATGCGCAGTCGCGGAAAGTCTTCTAATCGGCATCTGCGGCGGCATATTTGGAATCGCTCTGGCGCGTTTTGGGATCGCGGCGACCGATTCCCTGGCGCCGCTTACGGTCTACCATTTGCACGAATTGACGCTCAACTGGCGCGTGCTCGCCTTCTCCTTGGCCGTTACTTTCTTCGTCACGCTGCTCTTTTCGTTGGCGCCCGCGCTCGCAGCAACGGCCCCCAATCTTCGCGACGCGCTCTCACAGGATGAACGCGTCGGCGCTGGACGCGCCGCCAGCCGCGCTCACAACGTCTTAATCACAGCGGAGACCGCGTTCGCCGTGATCCTGATGGTTGGAGCTGGTTTGATGATCCGCAGCATGGCGAATCTGTTGCGCGTCGATCCGGGCTTCCACGCGGCGCACGTTCTGAGCCAGCGAGTCCAACTTCCTTCCACGCGCTACCCCTCCGAGCGGCAGGTACGCGAATTCTGCAGCCGTCTTTTGGATAGCGCAGCGGCATTGCCTGGCGTGAAGGCGGCGGCAATCTCGACCAGTTTGCCCATGCACGATACGTTATCGCTCGCGCCTTACCGGCTCGCGAACCAACCCTACCCTCGTCCGGGCGAACGCACCATGGCCGATTTCAAAGGCGTCAGCGAAAACTACTTCACGGCGATCGGAGCGACACTGCTTCGCGGCCGCTTCTTCACCAAACAAGACGCGATGGCGGAATCGCCCCAAGTAGCGATCCTCAACGATGCGCTAGCGAGCCAGTTGTCGCGCTTTGGCGATCCGCTGGGCCGCGCGCTCCTGGTGGGGACAGGCGCCAAGACCATCGTGGGAATCGTCGCCGGATCGCGCCAGACGGGCCTCGAGGGGCCGCAGCGTCCCGAGATATTTCTACCCACCCGCGCGATCCCTTCGATGACGCTGTTACTGCGCACAGCGGGCGATCCCATGGAGGCCGCGAAACCGGCCGCGGAAGCCGTTTGGGCGCTCGACCCCGAGCAGCCTGTGACCAACGTGCGATCGCTCGAAGACGTCGTGCATGGCGGGATGGGACAACGCCGCTTCGACACCGCGCTCTTCGCTGGCTTCGCGGCTCTGGCTTTGCTGCTTGCGGCCCTCGGATTATATGGCGTGCTTTCGCACTCCGTAACGCTGCGGATGCGAGAGATGGGAGTGCGAGTGGCGCTTGGCGCGCAACCTGCCGGCGTGAAATGGCTCGTGTTTCGCGACGCGCTGCGGCCTACTCTTGCGGGCATCATGGTGGGAACGGCCGGCGCGCTCGCGCTCACGCGGCTGATGAGCGCCATAGTCTTCGGCGTAAGCACGGCCGACCCGGCCACCTTTGCGATTACAGCGGCCGCACTACTGGCCGTTGCCGCCGTGGCATCATACATTCCGGGTGCCCGCGCGGCGCGCCTCGATCCGCTGGCTGCAATTCGGCGGCTGTCGTGCGCAGGATAAGAGGCCGCGCAGCAGGGCTAGAAAACGCAGCGCACGCTCGCCTGAGCGCGGCGGGCATTGGTCCCATCCGGGAACCCGGCCGATGCAGTCCCGAAACCGTATGCCGCCGGGGTGAGCGTCAGCACGCGCTTGGATTCCAGATACGCCTGATTGGTAATGCTGGTATCGACTACCGTGTTGCTGACGTTGAACACTTCGAAGTTGAGAGACAGCTTGACTCGCTCACCCAGTGGAATAATCTTGCTGACACGCGCGTCGGCCCTGTAAGTTGGAGGCGTGTAGAGGCTATTTACCGGCCAGAACGGCACGCGGAAATTCCCCCCGAATCCATTGATGCTAGTGTTATAAGCCATCCCCGTTACTGGGGTGTCCGTGGTGCGAATCTGCGCGGTGAAGGGCCGGCCCGCGGCCAACGTCGTGATGGCTCCGAGTTGCCAGTTGTTCACCACGTATTTGTAGAAGGCGCCATCCCGATGAGTAAAGACGGGCGTCTCGACGAAAGAAAATACCAGGCGATGCCGTTGGTCTAATGCCGAGCTGCCTTTGTCGAACTGGTAGTCTCCGTTGTAGGTTGTCAGGGTCGGACTCGAATAATAGAGCGCATCGGCCGCAGTACCCTGGCCATCGTCGATTGCGTGCGCCCAGGTGTAGGAAACCAGCGCCTGGAAACCGTGCGAGAAGCGCTTGTTCAGTTGCACCGCCAGTGCGTCGTAGTAGCTCTTCAAACCATTCTCGTCCTGCACGACGCGGCCATAGCGCGGGTCCACGCGATTGGCAAGTAGATATACGGGAGTACTGAAGCTGCCGACCGCGACGCCGCTCGCGTTGTCGATGGTGTAGGTGACGGCCGGGCCGGGCGCGCCAATATTGAGGTCGCGCGCAGCGAGCAACTGCACGCCGCGGCTGCCGATATAGGAAGCGGTGAGGGAGACATCCTTGCCCAGTTGGCGCTCCAACGCGATAGTAGCCTGCTCGGAGTATGGCGTCCGAAGATTCGGCGCGGCAAACTGAATGTTGACGCCTCCGGAAGTGATTCCCGCGGGGGTGCCTGAAAGCCAATTCCCAAAGACCGGACCGGCCGCGAACTGCGTCGCATTACTGCTTTGCAGATTGACGAACGTCTGAAACACGCCGTTATCGGAAAAGAGATTGTCAATTAAGGAGCCTTGAAAACGCGCGTAGAACATGCCGAATCCCGCCCGCAGCACCGTCTTTTCATTAAGGCTGTAGGCGAGTCCGAGGCGCGGCGCCAAATTGAGAGGACTGGATGGAATGCGGCCTGTCTGCGGATAATCCGGATTCGTAGTCGGGGGCTGAGGGAGCTGAGAATACTCATAGCGCAGGCCATAGTTCAAGGTCAGCTTCGGCGTGATCAGGAATTGGTCCTGCGCATAGAATGCGTAATCCCGAATGGCCGCATCCACCACCGGATTTCCGAATGCCTGCGAATAGCTTTGCCAGTTCTTCATGCCGGTAGTATTGCCGGTGTAATCCAGCGCGAACTGGGTGACGGTTTGGTAGGTGTAGGAACCATATGCCGGACTGAGGAAGGAAGTGTAGTCCTCGGTATGGGCAATATCCACTCCGAACTTGATAATGTGCCTGCCGACGGTCCACGAGACGTTGTCGGCTACCTGAAAGCGCTGTTCGTTCGGTTCGACGCGCGGCAGATAGCTTACGCCGTTACCCAAGCCGCTCTGGCCCGCAACCGTAAGGCCGATGAATCCCAGCGCCGGGTCAAACGTGCCCGGGTTGAAAGTGTCGGCCTGGCGATCTGTAGCCCAGCCGAAGCGGAGCTCATTCACCCAGTTCGGCTTCGGGACCGCGGTCCAGGTAGCTCTCCCGTTGCGCACGCGCACAGAATCGTCGCCATTGCTTCCGATAGCCGCGCCCGGTGGTTGACGAAATATTCGTCTGGATTCCATTGGGCGATACAAAACGCAAGTAGTTCAAGCTTGCGCTGAAAGCGTTGTGTTCCGAAGGCCGCCAGTCGAGCCGGCCAAAGCCGAGATCCTGGTTGGCTTGCCGTGGAATCAATCCGAAATAGCGGGGCAGAAGGCTGTTGATAGCGGAGCACTGCGCGGGGGTGGCAGGGGCGCCGCAGCCCACGAAGCTCTCGGTATCGGGGTCTATCACGCCGGCGCGGCTGATGCTGGAGACCATCGGGAAATTGCGGCGTGTGAAATCCCCGTTGAAGAAGTAGAACAGTTTGTTCTTAACCAAAGCTCCGCCGAGGCTGGCGCCAAACTGGTTGCGGACTTCGTCGGGGTTTATCGTGGCGTAGCGGTCGCGCGCGTCCAGCGTGCGGTTGCGAAAGAACCAGTAAGCCGTGCCATGCAGATCGTTGCCTCCCGTCCGCGTAACCGTGTTGACCACGCCGCCTATGGCCCGGCCGAATTCCGCCGAGGAATTGGAAGAGATCACCTGAAATTCCTGCACGGCATCCTGCGAGATTTGCGACGCGATGCGAGTTCGCCCGGCGTTCTCGTTAAAGAACTGCTCGGTGGTATCGTTTCCATCCAGAAGGAATGCATTGCCGCCAGCCATGCCGCGGAACGTCAACAGCCCGAAATAGCCGTCGTTAGAGACGCCCGGCGTCAGGAGTACGAACGAATCGACGCGGCGGCCATTGATGGGAAGGTCCTGAATCAACTTAGAGTCGATCACCTGCGAGACATCCGTCTTGGTGTCCTGGACAATTGCGCCGGTCGAGTTGACCTCGATCACCGCTACCGTGCGTTCCACGGTGAGATTGACGTTCAGATTCAGGTTTTGGCCAACTCGCAAATCGAGATCCAAGGCCTGGTAATCGGCGAATCCCGTGGCTGTGACGGTGACCGTATAACCCGCGCCCGGCGGGAGCGCGGGCGCGGCGAAAAGACCGTCTCCATTGGAGAGGACGCTGCGAACCGTTCCCTGCGTATCGCTTGCGATTTTCACGTGAGCATTGGCGACGCTGGTGCCCGAAGGGCCGCGAACGACGCCGGAAATCGCCGCCAACCCGGCAGTAGACTGCGCCACGGCTGAAACCGGCGCAAGCAGCAATAGCGAAGCGATCAGGACTGCACGCATACGATCTCCAAGAATTGGGATTACACTCTCTTCGCGGGTCGAGCCCCGATTCCCTGGCCTTCCAGCCCATTCATGACCTGGTTGACGATATCGAAGTCATCCGGGCGCGGGATGTTAATGGCAAGGGGTTTCGGCGCCGTCGCGGCGCTTGGCGCCGCCTCATCGACAGCGATGAACTCCAGTAGCATGGCGACCAATTCCGGGTCGGCCGCGATTCGTTTGATCTCCTGCAGCTTTTGAATTCTCTCATCCAGCTTTTTGATATTCAGTTGCATTGTTCACTCCTTGTTATCTGGTTATTGGCTATTTGGTTATTTGGTCAAAACGGAACGTAAGCACCATAACGCTGGCTATGTTACGGCCATTTTCCTGCGCCGGCTGAAAGCGGAATAACTGCGCTGCCTTCAGCGCCTCGATCGCCAGAAGGCCCGCCGCGGCCCCTTTGCTAGATACCACTCGCGCGCGTGTCACTTTGCCTTTGACATCGATACCTACTTCCACGTCAAGTTCGACGTCACTAGTGATCTTCGATCCAACCCCACGCGGCACTGCAAGAGGCGCCTGATGAATCACTTGGGGACCAACCCGTGTGTAAGTCGGCGACGGAAGCGGGGGATTGGGGGCCGCGGAGCTTTCCGCGGCCGCCGGCGGTGCGACAGTTATCGGCGTTGGCGGCGCAGTATTTGCTGGCGCGCCAGCTAATGTCGGGGGAGTCGCAGGAATCGGGGGTGTGATGGCCGTCGCTGGCGCACTATGCGGCGCAGGATTGAGAGGCGGTCCTGTAACAGCACCCGGGGCCTTTTCCACCGCCAGGGGAACCGGTTCCGCGGCGGGAGGAGGATTCACCACTGCCGTTTCCGGAACCGGCGAAGGTATGGAGGGCGCGGGGTTAGCGGGAATTGAAGTGTTCGGGCTGAAGGGCGGGGCCGCGGCGGGCTGCGCTTCGGCCGTTGCAGGCTTCCTTTCCCGCGGACTGGGCGAGGGCGCCACGGGCGTTGGGCTGATCGCGGGTTTCGGTACTTCCGGCGGCGCCGGGACATTGCCTTTTGCGACCAACGGGATTTCCGGTGCGGACCCGATGTGCGCCAGCCCCGGCGCGCGATATCGAATTACCGCAATGGTAGCCGCCGCAGCCACCCCTGTAATCGCGATGCCGCGGATGAGGCGGCGCCGGAGAGTTCGATGGTGCGTGGATTCCACTGTGGCGGCAACCAGCAGATCGTCCGGAACCTGCGCGACGGCCTCGGGAAGCACGGGGTCTTCCACGGCGGGGGTAAACGATATCGGAATCAGCGGAGCTTCGCTGTCCGTGAACTCGGATTGAATGCGGCCATCCTTCCAAAAGAAGAAGCCGGCCGTGCAGGCCCTGTTTGGCAGAGTCTTAATGATGAGAAATATGTTTTCCGGCGCGGGGAAGTGGCGTTGAATCAGTTGTAAGTCGCCCGGTGACAAGAATAGACCGTCACGGTTGTGACTGCGATAATACCCTACCACCGATTGCTCCCACTGGTCACAGCCCCGTGTCAGCGTCGCCTCAAATGCAGCAGCTTCCGCAGATGTCAAATCATAGAACGGCCCATTGCGATGCGAGCATGGGAACGGCACGAAATCGTCGACAAAGGTCACAGAGCGGCCTTCGCTAATTTCGGTTCTTCCGAGCAGGATGCCGCCCACCTCTTTTCCCGCGTGCGAAAAAGAGGTGATGGCGCGCAGTGCGTCCAACTGGAGACGATCCACCGTCTCCGTTTTCAAACAAACCGTGATGTCGCTATTCGGCTCGGCCCATCTATAGTAGCTGCCGTCGTCGGACGGCGACTTAGTGGCGATGGCCATGCCGCCCGATTCATTCATGTGATTACTTGCTTTCCCGGCGGTGTTGGGCGCAATTTGCCCTTGAACCGGCTCCATCGCGATGAAGCTGGTTCCGCGGTTTCCATGAGCGGGATATCCTCGGCCTTTTCTGTGGCTTTTTCCTCGGCGTTCTCCGCTGCCGGCTCGAGTGGCACGAATTCCAGCGGACGCGGAAGTTGGCCCACCTTCAGACGCGTCGCCGCGCGGTGGACGTGGCGCTCTTCCACCAGGGAAGCTTTGTCTTCAACCGCTGCGATCAGCGCGTTGTCGCAAATCACGTTGATCAGCCGCGGAATATTGGCGGTTACACCGCTAATGGCTGCAATAGCCGAGGGCGTAAAGGGAAGTTCTTTGCCCCCTGCTCTTAACCAGCGATGGCGGATGTATTCGCCAACCTCCGTTCGCGCCAGCGGCCCCAGCGTCAATCGAACGCCAATCTGTTGTCTCAGTTGGCGCATATCTTCGTGACCCAGGACCTTGTCTAGTTCCGGCTGGCCTACCAATAGAATCTGAAGGCACCTATCCTCAGCGTCCTCCATACTGCACAACATGCGAATCTCTTCCAGCACATTCGGAGCGAGCAGATGCGCTTCGTCTACGATTAAGACCGAAACCTTGCCATCGCGCTTACCTTCCAGCATCAAATTCAGAAGGGCAAATATCCGCTCGGCTTTGCTGGCCGGAACGTCGGTTATGCCAAAATCCAACAATACGAGTTCCAGGAACTCGGATGGCGTTAGCGTCGGATTTACAATCATTGCAAACTGTAGCCGGCTGGCGGGCAGAAACCGAAGAATGCGTGCGAGCAGCGTCGTCTTGCCCGTGCCGACCTCGCCGCTGAGCACAACCAGGCCTTTACGCTGGAGAAGCGCCAACGTCAGTCCGGAAAGCGCTTCGCGGTGCTGGTCGGTCAGAAAAAGAAAAGAGGGGTCGGGCGTTAGCCCAAAGGGATCTTTTTGTAATCCGAATAACTCGTTATACATAGCGGACCGCGGACTCCATTTTTGGCTATGTCAGAGGTTCGACGACGTCCGCCGCCTCGCTTGCTGCTGCCGGCAGACGCCGGCTCTCAGACCCGATAGAAGCAAAGGGGCCAAACTACGGCAAAGCAAAGCCCAAAACCATACTTATTGAAAACAAATAGAATTATTGGGTTTCATACAGACCTACGGTAGCAATGTTTTCTGCGACGCGGGAAACTTACCCACTTTTTGGAAATTGGAGGGTTCCTTGCAGGATGGATCAGACACTGTATTTTGGCGCTAAGATATCGATGACTTAGCCCCGATTGAATGTTAATTCCCGCACAATGGGGGCTTGGATCGTACCGAAAGCCTGCTATAATTCTTCTCTATCATGCTGGCTGGCATCGGATGCGTATTTTGCGTTTTGATAGCCATTCTGATTGCACGATTCGCTATGACCCGTCGTAAGCGCATCGTGGACAGGGCGATGCGCGACTACGTTCGGCGCGCCTTCTGACCTTCCGTGTCTTATTGAGTCTCTCTACCCCGCTAAGTCTGTCTGTTATTTCAGCTATCTACCCATGGATCGAGCGATAGAGACTGGGTATTGAGTCCACTACGGTGAGAAGGCGCCGCACTGAATTTCGCGCGACTCATGGCAGCGCCCGCTTTCTTCGCGTCTTGGCGAGAGACTTTAGACAGCAGCCAATTCCACGCAAGGCCGCGACGCGTAACTACGCAGCGGCGCGAATAAGTCCCTCAAAAAGCAGAAAGGCCGAGGCGTTTCCGCCCCGGCCCGTTCCCGCTTATGACTTTACTCCGCTTAGAAATCGAAGCGAAGCGCCATCTGCATGATGCGAGGATTGTTCACTACCCCGCTGATTCTGCCGAAGGCCACTTTCGACCCTGACAGCGTTACGCTCGGATTGGCGAAATCCACGTTGTTCATCAGGTTGTAAGCCTCGGCGCGGAAAGTAAGGGCCCGGTGCTCGCCAACCGCGAACCGCTTCACGAGCGAAGTATCTACGTTAAAGAAGCCCGGTCCGCGGAATGCGTTGCGGCCCGAGGTTCCGTAAGTCCCCGCTGTCGGTTCCGAGAAGTTCGCAATCTCGGCGGGTGTGAAGTAATAGACGCCCGCTCCCAGCGGCGAGTTAGTGATGCCGCCGATGCTACGCGAGCCGCTGTAGTTCGCGAAGGTCGCGGCGGTGCTCGGTCCGGTGGCGAATCCGGAGCTGACCGTGAACGGCGAACCGCTCTCCCAGATCCAGAGACCGCCCACGTCCCAGCCGCCGATGATGGTATTCAGCCAACCTGGCATATCTCTGCCTACCGCTTTGCCGCGCCCGATGGGCAGCGTATACAGGCCGGTCATAGTGAAGGCGTACGGGATGTCGAAGTTGGAACGCGCACGCACCAGCGATTCGTTGAAGCTATCGAGCGGCGCGGTGAAGCCGTTGCCCTCCCCGCCTGTAGCGCTCGATTGATCGTTGTCGATCGACTTACTCCAAGTGAAGTTACTCGTCAGCCGTAGACCGCCGAACTGCCGCTGCAAACGCACCTGCAGCGAGTTATATTCCGAACGCCCGTCGTTGTTGCCATAGAGCAGGCTCTGGAATTGCGGGAAGTTACGCAGATAATACTCGGAGAGCCCAGCGCCCGTATACTTCGTAAAGAAGCTCTGGTCGATGGTCGCCGCCGCCGTACCTACTGCGCCGTTCGACAGGTTACTCGCGCCGATTGATGAGATCGCCGCCGAAGCCGATCCGAAGATGCCGACAATCGGGTTCGACAACGGAACCGCCGACGGATTGTTGACATTGGCCGCGAGCTGATTGAACGCGGGCAGGAAGCCGTTGTTGAAGATATGCGACTGGTTCAGGTTCACTTCGTAGAAGAGCTTCACCCCGCGATTCGCCACATAGCCGATATCGAGGATCGTGTTCTTCGCGATCTGCCGTTGGATGTTCAGGTTCCACTGCTGCACGTATCCGTTCGTCAGGTTCGGATTGACGATATCGGCGGTTCCAAACGAACGCGTATTGGGCAGCGTAAGAGCCGGCGCGGCCGGCTGCAGCGGCAGCGGCGGAGCGGTTCCGATGCGGACGTCCGTTCCGGGCCGAGTTGGGAAACAGCGATGACGCCTGCGAGAAGCCGGGCGTTCCGCCATCGATGGAGCCAGACGCTGCGCCCACGATGCGGTCGTTGAAGATGCCGTAACCGCCGCGGATGGCAGTCTTGCCATCGCCCCAGGGATCCCATGCGAATCCGAAGCGCGGCGCGAAGCTGTGCCAATCGTTCTTGTACCACTTCTGCGACGCTTGGACGGTGAGATTGTCGGCTTGCGAGCCCACGTTTAGCACCGATTGCGGGGTCAGGATTCCCTGTTGCCCGTTGAGCTCATAGGGCACCGGATAGAACTCCCAGCGTAGTCCGGCGTTCAGTGTGAGCCGCGGCGTGATGCGCCAATCGTCCTGCGCGAAGAAGCCGTATTCGTGATAGATGAAGTTACGCACGCGCGGCGTGCCCGGCGCCTGAAACGTATTCAGGTTGCTGTAGAACGTCTCGGTGACCGACGAAATCCGGCCCAGCAGATCGTTGTATAGGCCCTGGAACGTGGTAAGCTGCGACGCCGTCAATCCCGCGGGGCTCACTGACGCCGCCGGAACGTTGCCGTTGGCAGTGCTGAGCGAGATGTTGGGATAGATGCCCGCGTCGTTGAAGCCATATTGATCGGTAAAGCGGAGCTGACCGCCGAACTTCAGGGTATGCTTGCCGTGGACCTTTGTCAGGTTATCGGTATATTCGTTCACCGGGGAGTTGCGGCCTTGACCGAACGCCGTAAGAATCGGCGTGGTGAAGGTGTTGAAGCTGAGCTGCGGCCCGTCCTCGCGCTCCGGCCGGTTGAAGTTCGTCGAAGCGCTCTGGTGGCCGTAACGGAATTCGTTGACCATGGTATCGGAGAGTGTCCAATCCATGCCGGCAGCTACGCCCCAGCGCTTTCCGCCTTGTGTGCCCGGCGCCAGACCCGGAATTACGTTCTGCGCTCCGTTGAGTGAATCGACGGAGCTATTCCGCTGCCAACTGGTGCGTTCGAAGAAGTGGATCCTGTCCGAGAAGTTGTAATCCATCTTGATGGTGAACTGGTCGGAAAGGCTGTTATTGGGGAAGTTGAACTGATAACCCGCCGAGTTCAACCCATCGCCCACGTTGGGGTTGTTCGGCGCGGGGAAGAGGCTCAAGAGCGAGGCGACGGTAGGGTCTATGCCCTTATGTAACGGGTCGTTGTTGACGATGCTGTATTGCTGCACGGTTCCGCCCGCGGGCAGCCATTGGAAGATTCCAGCCTTGGCGGTAGCGGTGGGCACGGTGGTGTTCTGTACGCCCTGCGCATGCGTGCGGATGCCCTGATAGTTACCGAAGAAGAAGATCTTGTTGCGTTTAATGGGGCCGCCGAGCGAACCGCCGTAGTTATTCTGAATCAGCACCGGGAATCGGCACGCCGGCGCCATTATCGAAGAAATCGTTGGCGTTGAAGATCGCGGTTGCGCAAGTAATCGAAGAGATTGCCGTGATATTGATTGGTTCCCGAGCGGGTGATTAACTGGATCTGCGCGCCCGCGCTGCGTCCGTATTCGGCTTTGCCGCCGTCCGTCACGATGCGCGCCTCTTCCACCGAATCGGTATTGTTCGCAGTGAGCGAGAGGCCGATGCGCGGCGTCACCGAATCGTTGACATCGATGCCATCGAGCGTATTGTTGTTGCTGCCCTGGCGCAGCCCGTTGACGTGCGCGAAACTGTAGTCCGCTCCACTGCTCGATCCATTCGCCTGCGGATTGATCTGCACGCCTGGCTGAAAGATGGCGAGGGTAATCGGCGTTCGGCTGAGCTGCGGCAGCGTCGCGATATCCGATAGCGTCACCGATTGGTTGACCTGCGAATCCGTGGTCTGCACCGCGAGCGCGTTGGCCTTTACTTCGAGGACTTCGGTCACCTGACCGACTTCGAGCGTGACGGATTGGCTCATGTTCGCGGCGGCATCCAGCTCGAGCGCCGCGATAACTGCCCTTGCGGAATCCGGCGGCCTCCACCGCGAGCGAGTAGGTGCCCGGCTGTAATGCGGGAAACACATAGTCGCCGCTTGTATTAGTAACGGTCTCGGTGGATTTCTTGGTTTCCTGCTGCGTCGCGGTGATCTTGGCGTTGGGAATCGCGGCGCCGGAAGCGTCGTGAACCGTACCCACCAGACGAGCGGATTGAGTCTGCGCGAAAACGTGCGCGGAAAAGAAGAACAACGCAGCCAACGCTGCCGTAAGTTTAATTCGCATCATTTGCCCCTGAAGCGGCGGATCTGCGCAAAAAGGCAGGCTTCCGCCCGATAACCATTTACACGAAGTTAGTCAACTACACACTACAAAGCGAAACGAATGTCCTGATAATAACTACTGGCGCGGCAACGCACAAGAGGAGCGGGTATTCGGTGGGTGAATTTCCCGACAGTTCAAGCCCGATTGTTATTCAAGTTGATGAGTATTAACAAGATAGGGATCTATGTGAATCTTTGGAAACGCTGTAGCATCTAATGCTCACTTACTACCGGCATTACCGATTGACATAGATATCGGCATTTGAAATCCTGAAACGTGGAATGCCGGTCCGAGCCGTGCTCGTTGTCGAAATTGCCCGGCGGATCCCGCTGAAGAGATGTCTGGACCGCCCGGGCCCGGCTTTTTGATCCGGTTTGCCGTCGAATCAGTTTGCCGTTGGCAGTTTGGCAATCTTGTCTACAACGACGTATTTGGCTTCGACTCTTTTGAAAGCAAGACGAATCCCGTCTTTTTTGAACGAAGCCGCAATCGAGCTCGGACTGCCGGCATCCACCCAAAAAAGATATTTGTCGTCGTTGGCCGGAATATCCTTCGCCAGCACGGGCATACTCAACATGTCGCTCAATGGCGTGGCCAGTGCGGATAAAGGGATGGTCAGCCGTATTGGATACTAGACTTCCCTTGGCGGGGTTGCGATGCTTGTCTCTGAACCAATAATCCGCTTCGCGAGAGCTTCCGGGTTTTCGATACTCACTTCACATCCTGTCGCCGATTTAATCTCTTCATGACTTACCAATCCGAAGCGGCTCCGAAGGAGACTTTGGAGCATTTCCGGGATCTTGTCCTGACGGGCTCCCGCGGGAAGCTTAGCCGTGATGTAGAACTTGTCGCTGCCATTGATCGCTCCCAGCACCTGGATCTTAGACACTCTGAATGCTTGGGCGATGATGGTCGGAAGTGACACATATTTCATTACCACCGACCCAGGGGTTATGAAAATCCCGAGTTCATTTGGGCTAATTGGTTGCCCGCGAGCCAAAAGCGTCGTTTTGACGGAGGCCACTTCAAATTCTGGTTGTTGGTTTTGGGCAACTGCCGAAGCCAACAAGGAGATAAACAATGCGGCTGTTCTCACCGTACTTCCTTCAACTTCGCATAGCCGTCAGCACTTGAAATCCTGAAAGGTCGAGTGCCGGTCCGACCCGTGATCGAGCGCGATGTCTCGCCGCTCGTAATCGATGTGCAACGCCGAAACGATCATGAGCGCGTTCGCCACCTGCATGCGCAGCGTGAATGGATGCGCGGGGTCGCTTTGCAAATCGGGGAACAACTCCGATAGCAGCAAATGCCGGCAGGCCAGCGGCGGGAAATCGCTCAACTTACTTTGACCCACCAGCCCATGCGGCCCGAAGACCTCAAGCAGCGGCGTACCCGTGTGATCGTCTTCGAATTCGATGTTCATCACGGCCAGCAGGCAATCGCGTTTGCGCGCCGACGGGCCGCCGATCACGTGCGCGCCGGAAACGATGTAGTCGCTTGCCAGGTTGCCGCGCTGCTCCACCTGCCGGTAGGACTTCGCCACCGCGCCGCCCGGCCGGAAATGCGTCATGGCCACACGTCCCCAATTCACCGCCCGCAGCTCGATTTTGTTCAGCGAGTGCGAGGTCTTGGGAATGGCGCGCCGCGCCGAATCCGCCGGAGTAGCCGTCTGGCAGCGGCAGCGTGCGCGCATCGATCATACAGCTTTGGAATTCGGTGAGCCGCACCACGCCTTGATCGGTGACCGCCGCGGGCGCGACGCGATCCGCGAATTTGCCGTCGCGGTTCGAAACCCACGCGATAGTGCCTTCGCCCGTGGTGACAAACGGCATCATCCACAACGCCTCTTCCGCCCAGCGGCTGGCGTGCAGATAGAGCCGCGATTCCAGTTGCAGATCGCCGATGCGGACATTCTTGAACAGCAGGGCGTATACACCAGCGCCTGCGCCGGGAACGCGCCCTTGGCGGCGAATGGCGTGGAGCGCGCCGGCTTGACGGGCGCATCGGCCTGGAAGTGCAGCGGATGCTCCACGGTGAAGCTGCTGCTGGCGCGGCCCTTCATAAACGTGTATGCGAACGGAACACGCTCGGTCTCATTGCGGATCACGATGGCGCCGCCATCGCGAGTTTCATCAAGCGGGGTTGTTCGAGCGCCGTTACCGCGAATGCTTCCGCCGGCGTTTCGAACTGCTTCAGGCCCGTCCATGGAGAAGAGCATGGTCTGATGCGGGCGGAGCTGATAGCGCCGCTGCGCGCCGTGCGGCCCATACGGTCCACCACGCGCAGAAGCCTTCCGACTCTTCGTCGCCCGGATTGAAAATGGAGAACGCCACATGATATTCCGGAAAGCGGCAGAAACGGCATCGAATAATTGAAGCGTCCGATGGCCTGTTGCGGCGCCGCGGGATGCGCATGCACGTTATCGAAGTTGCCGGGCAGATCCCAGCGCACAAAACCGGCGCTGAATAGATCGCCCGCGCGCGGCACCTGGCCAGGCGACGGCGCCACGCGGATGCTGCGCGCCGCCGATAAAACGAATCGCGTCCCGAAATCTGCGCGCATATCGAGCAGCGTGGGCCGCATGGCAGGAATTTCTAGCTTGCCCGAGTTATCCAGATGGATCTCTTTGCCCGTGTGATCGAACAGCAGAATCTGGTATTCGGTGGCGTAGCGCGTTTCGCGGAAGCCTTCGGCGCCGGGAAACAAGTAGCGGTAAGCAGGAGTTCGGTGTTGAGCTTCTGCGCGGGATCCACGGAGATGAAAGGCGCCGCGACATCCAGCCAGCAAGTCTCCGGCGGACGGTGGATGGCATCAGGTTCTGCTGAGCGGCGCGGCCGCTGCGTGGCGGCGAAGAAGGACCCAGCCAGACCGGAAAGAAAAGTACGTCGGTCAAGTCGTGATCATGGCGTTACCTGTGGGATTTCAATGCTATCAAAAACAAATGCGGCCCGACAGTTAGCCGGGCCGCATCGGTTGTAACAGACGTTGACGGGCGAGACTAGAAATTCAGCCGGATGATGAATTCCAGGATGCGGCCGCCTGATCGACCGTTCCCGAAATATCGCGGTAAGCGGAAGTGATCTGACCGAAGCCGACGAGTCCGATGTTAGAACCGCCCGGCAGGAAGTTAGTCATGTTGAAAACGTTCAGCGCGCTGGCCGCGAGTTGCAATTGCATCCTCTCCGTGATGCTGCGTGTTCTTCTGTGACGCCAGATCGAAGTGGCGCTGCCACGGCAGGTAGAGTAGCAGTAGGTGCCGCCAATCTGTCCCGCGGCGGCCGGTCCGAAATATACGGCGCGCTGGGGTCGACCTGGGCCGGCAAGAGGCTGTTCTGGTTGAAGGCGGCATCCGTGTTATAGATCAGGTTCGTGTTGTTGACACTGTTGAGGCTGGCTACGGAAGTGGTGCCCGGCGGCGGCAAGTAATAAACGATGCCGCGGCGTTCCGCGCTGCGGTAAAGTTGCTAGTCTTGTAGACGCCCACCATCGATTGCAAGCTGGGACATCGTCATATTGTGCAGAACGATGCCGCTGCGTTGTTGTTGTAATTGGTTGAAGCGGCGGAACGAGCGGCGTTCCGGATTGCAGCGGCGCAACCCGAAATCTCCCAGCCCTCCATCAGCTTTCTTCGCGACGAGGGTTGTGGAGGCTTGAAAATGCTTGTCCGGGACCGAAAGGCAATTCATAAATCCAGTTGAACTTGATCGCATTGCCGGATATCGAAGGGTTCCGCGACTTATGCTCAGGCCCAGATTGCGCAGCGTGTTGGGCTGGAAGAAATCGTTGCCGCTGCGGTGGAGCCGTTCGCCAGGGCCTTGCCCCAGACATAGCTGCCCTGAAGGTGAAGCCGTTGCGAATCGGCGATTGACTTCCGCTTGCATGCGTCATAGAACGATGAGCCGTTATTGTTCAGCAGAAAGTCTCTGCCGCCCGCCATGTCGGGGTTGACGATAAACATATTGAGCGGGGTAACCGGCAGTTTGAGGTTGTTCATGCGGGTGGCGTTGGTGGCGAAATCGCATTGCCGAGGAACCGGCTTGTCCCTTCATGAGGATGGCGGCGGTGGTGACGTCGCTGCAGCCCACGGAGCCGCAAGTGGAACCGATGGCGGTCTGGATAATCGGAACATTCTTTGTCCCGGCAAGGCCCTGGTTGCCGAAGTTCGTTACGCCGGTGTTTGGTAAATGTTCCGCCGCGCGCGATTTTGAGATTGTTCTGCGCGATCTGGAACTCATTCAAAAAGCCATTTTCGAAAATGTTCATTTCGTTGAGGGCTTCCTGCCGCCAGAGTCGACTCCGTGGTTTCCGGTGTAGTGGAGTTCCAGCACCGTGTTCTTGTCGAGTTCGCGTTGGAAGCTGATATTCCAGCTCTGCACATAACCCACTTTAGGTCGGGTCGAAATTGCATTCAGCGGCGGTAAAGGTGGCCGGAATCGGGTAGTTCGGCGTGGTCGGGAGCGAGGAAACACGCACGGAAGCTGGCATCGCGGAAGATCACGCTGCCGGCCGCTCCGAAATCGCCGGATAGATGCTGTGTGGCAAGGAAGCCGAGAAGTTCAAGCCTTGGTTTGGGCCGTAAGGTTCTGGTATAGACGCCCATGCCTTCACGCACGGTGGAGATCGCATACCCGGCGCGAAAAACGGAGGAGCCGGTACGATGCCCGAAAAGGGTCCCAAGGAGACCTTCGTGCCCGGGAACGGAATAAGCCACGCCCGATGGATGGAGCCGGCACGCCCGGAATCTTGTAGGTATTAGCGGAAGTGAGCTTGTCGTAAGTGGGCGAAATTCCTGTCAGCGTGCCGGGTTTGAAGAGATTTCCGACGCCCGAAACGCCCCAGATACTCTGGTAACTCACGGCGCTGTAAGTGCCGTCAGTGTTCTGGAAAGCAAACTGCTTTTCATAACGGAGGCCAAGCGTCACAGTCAGGTTCGGAGCGGCGCGCCAAACGTCTTGCGCGAAGAGTCCCCCTTCACGCAAATGGTCGCGGTCGATCGGTGCGATGCCGGTCTGATACTGGTGCGATGTCTCGCTGAGTACCAGGTTGCGCGTAATGGAGCTTACCCGGCCCGTCAGGGTGGCATAGAGTTGCGCGGCCTGAGTTAACTGCGTAGAGGTCGAGCCGGGAAAATTCCCAGTCGTGAAAATGTTGGTCGAGCCCGTTCCGATCGGATCGTTGGTGGCGATACCGAAGCCGATTCCCGGAAACTGAGCGGAATTAGCGATCTCCTGAAATACGCCGACGTTATCGAAATTGCCGCCGAAGCTGAACTGATGACGGCCCTTCACCCACGAGAACGTGTCGGAAAAGTCTTTTACCGGCGAGTTACGTCGCTGCGGGACGGTAGTCGCGATCACGGGACCAGAGTGCCCGTTCCGATGTTACCTAAGGCTGGGTTATAGCCTTTCCAAGGAGCGAGCATCTGAGGCGTAATCTGACCGAAAAAGAGCACTGTGCCGCCGTTCAGGCCGCCGCGCAATTCATTCGTCATGTTTGCATTGATCGTAGTGCGCCATGAGATCGTGCCGGCGAACCGGTTGCTGCTCTGCCCCACTGGGGAATCGTTGCCTAAGGCCGCGCCCGTTCCGGGATAAATCGGGACCACGTTGTTCAGAAAGTCCGAATACCCCCCGTAGAAATTGTAATCGTAAACCAGCGAAAAGCGGTTCTTCTCGTTCAGGTTGTAGTCGATTCGGCCTGTGTAGAAGTTGCGCTCATCCAAACCTGTCGGCGAATACGTGAGTGAGTTGGTGTTGTAATCGTTATTGTTCAGAACGTTCGGCGTAAGAGCTCCGCCCGCAGCCAAGGTTCCTATCTGGGCCAGCGTGCTCTGGATGATCGGATCCTGCGTAGACGTGTAAGGCCGGGCTCCCGCGGGAGCCGTGGCCGCGCCCGCCAGGCTCAAAACGTTGACGGCGTTTACCGTGCCGTTCGATTCCTTATACGTGAAGGTTCCGCCTCGCGCCGAGTCGGTCATAACAGTTCTGCCGTAGGCTTGGTGCCGGGCAGACGGTATAATCTCAACGTCGCCGAAGAAGAACAGTTTGTTCTTGATGATCGGGCCGCCAAGATGGCCGCCATACTGCCGCAGGTGAATGATGTCGCGCGGGACACCCGACCGGTCTTCGAGTTGTAGGTTTCGTTATTGAAATAGTAGTTCGCGTCAAGGGCCGTGTTGCGCACTTGATAGAATCCGCCGCCGTGCCAGGTGTTGGTGCCGGAGCGCGTGACGAACTTGATCTGCGCGCCGCCCTGCGAGGTGCTGTCCACGCCGGCCGCGGAAGTGGTCAGGGTGACTTCCTCGAGCGAGTCCACCGAAGGCATGATGTAGCTGAAGAAGCCGTCGCTCGACTTCAGCATGTTGTCCTGCGAGTTCATGCCGTCGATGGTGATATTGATCGAGCCTTTGGGCAAGCCGTTGATGGTCGAACTGCGCGGATTGGTGGGCGTCGAGGTGCCGGGCTGCGTTACCATCAGTTCCACCGCGTTGCGGGTGGCGAAGGGCAGGTCCACAACCTGGCTTCCGCTCAATGTGCTGGTGACTTCGGCGCTGGTAGCCTGAACGATTTCCGCGCCGGCAGTGACAGTCACCGATTCAGTCGTTTGGCCGACTTCAAGCCTCACCGGCACAGTGGCGGGTACGCCCGATTCCACGTGAATGTTGCTCACGGTGGCGGTCTTGAAACCGGTTTTGGTTACAACAATCCGGTATGGGCCGGCGGGTACCGACGGAATCGCATACTGGCCTTGACCGTTCGTAGTCACTTTAAGGACGAGGTTCGTATCGGTTTGCGTAGCCTGAACTTCGGCTCCCGGAACCGCCGCGCCTGTCTGATCGGTAACCGAGCCGCTCATCAAACTCGTAGCCCCCTGGCCAAAAGCCATGCAGGCGCAAAGCGACAGAAGTGCCGCTAAAGAAAACGCTTTCATTCGTCCCCCCCTATTTGTGGAAAGCCTAACCGCAAAGGATTCCGTGATTGTACCCCCAAGTGAAGGTGGGTGCAACAAAATCCACGTTTTCACTCATAATTTCTTGCAACACCTGTAAAACTATGCTAACGAACCGCTTCAGGGGGAGCTTTAGAGGTGGGATGGACGAGGACGAAGTGGCCGGAACCGAACTGGGCGATTCCGGCCCTTCCTGCTAGAAGTTGATGCGCGCTACAAACTCCAGAATGCGTCCCCCCGGATCGACCGCGTTGGACGTATCGCGATACGCCGACGTGATCTGCCCGAACGCTGTGCTGCTCGCGGACTGGCTCCCGAGGTAGAAGTTCGTTATGTTCATGACGTTAAGAGCCTGGACACGGAACTCGCAATTAATCGATTCCTTGATCCTCGTCTTCTTGACGAGACTCACATCCAGGTGCTTTTGCCATGGACCGCGAAGGTAATCGAAGTAGCCCAACTGTCCGGCCGAGGTCGGCGGTCCGACATAAGGAGCGTTGGGATCGAGCGTAAATCCGCCATTATTGAACGCGGCCTCGGTGTTATGAATGAGGCTGATCGGCAGGTCATAAAGGATGCCTATTCCGTTCGAACCGGTGGTCTTATAGACGCCCACTTCGCTCTGCAATTGCGACAGCGTGATGTTGTGCAGAACCACGCCGCTTTCGTTGTTGTTGATGGTGGCACGGCCGCTCGTGAACTTGCTAGGCTGTCCGGATTGGATACGCGTGGTTCCCGCGATCTCCCATCCCTCGAGGGCCTTTCGCGCAACCGGGTTATGCACCGAACTCAGATACGATCGGCCGGGGCCGAACGGAAACTCGTAAATCCAGTTCGCCTTGATAGCGTGGCGGATATCGTAAGTCGGGGTAACTCGATCCAGACCGAGATTGCGGAGCGTGGTCGGCTGGCTGGAATCGACCGAACTGGCCGAAGCGCCGTCCACCAGAGACTTGCCGAATACGTAGCTGCCTTGCATGAGAAGGCCCTTCGCCAGCCGGCGCCTTACCTCCACCTGCAGAGCGTCGTATAACGATTCGCCCCAGTTAGTCATTAAGTATGTGCCGCCGCTGCCCACAGCCGGATTCACCTGGAAGAAATTCGCAGGGTAGCCTGCCGCCGTCATGTTGCCCAGCCTTGTAACATTGGTGGCGATGGAGTTCGCAACGGAACCCAGCGAGTTACGTGCCAGATTGGTCGCCGTGGTCGTATCGGTGCAGCAAGCCGTACCCAAAGCGATGGGGAGAATTTTGAGCGGTTGCTGGCCGGGCAGTCCGGCGTTGCCGAAATTATTGGATTTTAGAGTAGCAATGAAAGGCAGCTGCCCCACCGTTACGCCGTTGGCGATCGCCAGGTTATTCTGCGCGATCATCTCTTCGCTCAGAAAGCCGTTTTCGAAGATATTCACTTCGTTGAGATTGACCTGCCGCCACTCGTGCACGCCGTGGTTGCCGGTATAACGGATTTCGAGCACCGTGTCGCGCGTCAATTCCCTCTGGTAACCGATATTCCAGCTCTGCACGTAACCCATCTTCAGATTGGGGTCGAAATCGTTCAAAGAGTCCGAAAACGCGGGCGTAATCGGAAATTGCGGCGACGAGGGAAATGGCTGACTCGGGAAACTAGCCTGGCTGAAGGACACGCTGCCCGGTGAGCCGAAATATTGCGGGAAGTTCGTCGGATCCACCGAGGTGCTGTAATACAAGCCTTTATTCGATCCCCAGATGCTCTGGAAGTTATAACCGCCGGGACGCGTGCTGGAGATGGAATAACCGGCGCGCAGTACCGCGGCGCCCGTGTGATGGCCGGTTAGGATCCCGAGAGGGCCGTCGGAAGGCTTCAACTGGTAGGCCAGCCCAAGCGAGGGCAGAAACTGAGCGGGAATGCTGTATGCATTGTGTCCGTTGATCCCCTTGAAAGTCGGCTGCACCCCGGTCATGACGCCGGGCTCGAAGAGATTACCGATTCCCGAAATTCCATAAATGCCGGCCAGCCCAACGTAGCTGTAAGTGCCATTCACGTTCACGAACGGGAGTTGGTCTTCCAGCCTGCCGCCAATAGTAAGCGTCAGGTTGGGAGCGACTCGCCACGTATCCTGAACGAACACCCCGAACTCGCGCATGCGGTTGCGGTCAACCGCGGGGTTGTGTCCGTATTGGTGGGAGTTCTCATCCTGCACCACCTGCGAACTGATCGATGATACGCGCCCCGTGAGCATGGCATACATCTGCCCGGCGGCCGTAAGGTCGCCACTCGTGATGCCGGGTAGATTAGTGTTGGTCAGCCATGCGTTCGCGCCTGTCGTAGCCGGATCGTTCGTCGCCATGCCAAAGGAGATTCCTGGAACCGTCTCGCTTCCCAGGGACTGTTGCCACGTGGAGACAGATTGCCACGTACCGCCGAAGCTGAACTGATGGCCGCCCTTTACCCAGGAAAGAGTTTCCGAAAGATCCTTCACCGGGGCGTTGCGGCGCGAGTTGGAAGACGCGGTGGTGACACCCGAAACGTACGAGTTTCCGCCACTGACTCCCAGACTCGGGTTATAGCCTCGCCACTCCGCGTAAAGCGCGGGTGACGTGGCGCCATCGGCGAAGAGCGACGTGCCGCCCGTCGCGCCGATGCGCAGTTCATTGGTCAATCGCGCCGAAAGCGCGGATCGCAAGGCCAGGGTTCCGGCGAACCGCCGGCTGCGCTGGCCGGCGTTGATATTGCTGCCGAGCACCGTTCCGGTACCCGGGAACACCGGATAAACGGCGTTCAAAAGATCGGGGACCGCCGTATACACGTCGTAATTCATCGTGTAAGTGAGGTGATGCTTCTCAGTCAGGTTGTAATCGATGCGGCCCGTCCAAAACGTGCGCGAATCCAGACTGGATGGCTGCTCGCTATAGGTCTCCCGGTTGTAATCGTTATTGCTGGCGATCAGAGTTTTCAGATTCCCCGTTCCCGCGTAGCCCCAAAGCTGGTTGAGGGTCTTCAAAACAATCGGATCGGCCGCCGTACCGTATGGCCGACCGCCAGCTGGCAGGTTGGCATTCGCGGCCTGGGCCAAAGCAAGCAGGTTGACCGTGTTCACCGTGCCGTTCGATTCCTTGTAAGTGAAGTTTCCGCCAAAGGCTGTGGGGGGAAGCACGGTGCGGGTTTCGGTGGCCGAACTCGGCAGACGGCGGATCTCGTAATTGAGGAAGAAGAAAAGCTTGTTCTTCTTGATGGGTCCGCCAATGTGCCCGCCGCCCTGGTTTAACTTGATGAGGTCGCGGGGCAAACCGTTAATGTTGTTGAAGTAGTAGTTGGAGTTAAAGAACGTGTTGCGATGTTGCCAGAACACGCCGCCGTGGTATTGGTCGGTTCCGCTCTTAGTGACAAACTTGAGCTGGGCGCCGCCCTGGCGCGGTAGAATCGACGCCGCCCGCCGAAGTGCTGAGCGTGACTTCTTCGAGCGAATCCACCGAAGGCATGATAAAGCTGAAGAACCCATCGCTGCTCTTGAGCCAGTTGTCGTTGGTGTTGACTCCATCGATGGTCACATTGATCGATTCGAGCGGAAGTCCATTGACGTAAGTGGCGCGAAACCCGGTGGTGGTCTGGGTGCCCGGGAGTTGTACGAACGACTCCATGCCGTTGCGGGTCGCCGTGGGCAACTCGTTGATCTGGCGTCCCGTGATGGTACTGCTCACCTCGGCATTCGTCGTCTGGACGATCTCCGCGCCGCCTTGCACCACGACGGTCTCCGCGGCCTGGCCAACTTCCAGTTTCACATTTACCGTAGCCGGAACGCCCGATTCGATTACCACGCCGGTCTTCAACTCCGCCTTAAATCCGGCCTTGGTAATATTCACCCGATAAGTTCCTGGGGGCATGGAAGGGACGGCCCATGCGCCTCTTTCGTTGGTTTCCGTCCTGACTATCTGATTCGTTTCCGCATTGGTAATGGCGATGGAAGCGCCTGGAACAGCGGCGCCGGTTGGATCTTGCACCGTACCGCTGAGCAGAGCGGTTGTGCCTTGCGCATAAACGAGCGCAGCAGTAGCCAGAAGAAGCCACGCTGCTCTAAAATCTCAAGGGCGCCAATCAATACACCCCCGAGGCTCGAAGGGCGCCGCCGGGCGGCCTCCACGCCGATAAGTGCTTCCGCGCTTGACGGTTTAAGCGGCTGGCAGTAGGAAGCTTGCCTATCGTCAGCGGCCCGGTAGTCGGACTTCCGCGGCGAACATTCCCCAAAAAGGACGGCTTTGCCGGTCTCGTCCTGAAAGGCGGGTGGGGAATACTTATTTGGCGAACCAAATACCAACTGTTGAACATGGCGAAGGTCGGCCCATTCAAGTTCCTGCAGGAAGTGCGGGCCGAGGCGCAGAAGGTCACCTGGCCGACGCGCAAGGAGACGACCGTCACCACTATGATGGTGTTCGTGATGGTCTTCGTCGCGTCGATTTTCTTCCTGCTCGCCGATCAGGTCATGCGCGTCGGCATCGGCTTTCTGCTCGGCATCAACTCTTAGGCGGTTTACGGCCACAGGCCATTACGATCCGGATGAACCCCATGACCAACCGGTGGTACGCGGTCCACGCGTATTCGAATTTCGAGAACAAGGTCGCGGAGTCGATCCGCGAGCAGGCCAGACAGCGCGGGCTCTCGCATCTGTTCGAAGATATCCTGGTGCCGAAGGAAAAGGTCGTCGAAGTCCGGCGCGGCCGGAAAGTCGACGCGGAGCGCAAATTCTTCCCGGGCTACGTCCTGGTCAAAATGGAATTGACCGACGAGGCCTACCATCTGATCAAGAACACGCCGAAGGTGACCGGCTTCCTCGGCTCCGACAATAAGCCGATGCCGCTGTCCGACGCCGAGGCGGATCGCATCATCCATCAGGTGCAGGAAGGCATCGAGCGGCCGAAGCCTTCCGTAACCTTCGAAGTGGGCGAGCAGGTGCGCGTGTCGGACGGGCCGTTTGCGTCGTTCAACGGCACCGTGGAGGAAGTGGACGAGGCCCGCTCGCGGGTCAAAGTGGCGGTGTCGATCTTCGGCCGCGCCACGCCGGTCGAACTGGAATTCGGACAGGTGGAGAAGTTGTGAAATTCACCTCTCCCCGCTGTGCGGGGAGAGGTCGAGCGAAGCGAGGGTGAGGGGGCGTTGCCGCGAGTCTGAGCCCAGCGGATAGGTCCCCTCATCCCGGCCTTCTCCCCGCACGCGGGGAGAAGGAGTAGAAGTGTGAGCCACGTGGGAGGTGAGGCGGCCGCCAACCGTCGAGATCCGCACCACTAACAGGAGTAGCGAATGGCAAAGAAAATCACCGGCTATGTCAAATTGCAGGTGCCGGCCGGCGCGGCCAATCCGTCGCCGCCGATCGGTCCTGCGCTCGGCCAGCGCGGCCTCAACATCATGGAGTTCTGCAAGGCGTTCAACGCCCAGACCCAGAAGCTTGAGAAGGGCACGCCGATTCCCGTCACCATCACGGTCTATGCCGACCGCTCGTTTTCCTTCGAGACGCGAACGCCGCCGATGTCGCATTTCCTCAAGAAGGCGGCCGGCCTGCAAAGCGGCTCGAAGGCGCCCGGCCGCGATGTGGCCGGTTCGGTCACCAAGGCGCAGGTGCGCGAGATCGCCGAGCAGAAGATGAAGGATCTGAACTGCGACACCATCGAGGCGGCCATGCGCATGGTCGAAGGCTCCGCCCGATCTATGGGGCTGGAGGTGAAGTCATGACCGCGCTCGGAAAACGCACGACCAAAATCCGCGAAGGGATTGATCGCGAGAAGCTTTATTCGCTCGCGGAAGCGGTGAAGATGGTCAAGGAACGCGCCAAGGCGAAGTTCGACGAGACTATCGAAGTGGCGATGAATCTCGGCATCGATCCGCGTCACGCCGATCAGATGGTGCGCGGTGTCGTCAATCTGCCGAACGGCTCCGGCCGCTCGGTCCGCGTCGCCGTGTTCGCGCGTGGCGTCAAGGCCGACGAGGCCAAGGCCGCCGGCGCCGACGTCGTCGGCGCCGAAGACCTGGTGGAGAAGGTGCAAGGCGGCGCCATCGATTTCGACCGCGTGGTCGCCACCCCCGACCTGATGCCGCTGGTCGGTCGTCTCGGTAAGGTTTTGGGCCCGCGCGGCCTGATGCCGAATCCGAAAGTGGGCACGGTGACCATGGATGTCGCCACCGCCGTGAAAGGCGCCAAGGGCGGTTCGGTCGAATTCCGCGCTGAAAAGGCCGGCATCGTGCAGGCCGGCGTCGGTAAAGCTTCGTTCAGCGAGGAGAAGCTGATCGAGAATATCAAAGCGTTCGCCGACGCCGTGCAGAAGTCGCGGCCCGGCGGGGCCAAGGGCCACTTCATCAACCGGGTCGCGATCTCCTCGACCATGGGGCCCGGCGTGAAAATCGAGCCGGCGAGCTTGTTCGCCGGATCGGAGCAGACGCATTAGGTCGATCGTGTCCAGGGCGCAGCGCAGCACGGAGTGGTGCGCTGCTAAACCGGGACCTTCTCAGACCGAATCTCCGAGCTTGTAGCGACCCGGACGCGGTGCAGCGCTGCGCGCTGCACCGCGTCCGGGAAACACGTAAACAAGGCTTGGCAAACCTGCCGAAAGCCGCTAGATAAGGGGTAAGGGCGTGCCGGCCCATTTTGTCGGCGCGCTCTTTTACGTTCCGCAAAAATCGAGAGACGAGGCCGCTCTTAGCATCGATCCTGCACGGATTTTTTCTAAGAGACGGAAGAGTTTAGCGGCTTTTGTGAACGTATCCTGTCCGAGACTGCAGGCGCCGGCAACGGCTTAATCCGGGCCTCGAAAGAGGCTTGAGCCAGCATAGACGGGTGAAGGACAAGGGCCAGGTTTTCCAAACCTGTTTGCCTTTCGGTTCTGATCTCGACGACCCGGTTCGGCGAAAGCGGAGCCGGGGGGCAGGGTGTTAAACGTCGTCCTGTCGTGGTCCGTCGATGAGCGTTCGTCGATGAATTGACGCGGGACGGCCGGCATCAACCCGGCGGCTTCCGCGAGACGGACCGCCAATCGGAGAGAGCTGGTGGAACGCGCGGCAAAAAGCGAGCTCGTGGCGTCACTTGGCGAGGTCTTCAAGGCCACCAAGGTCGTCGTCGTTGCTCATTATTCCGGCCTGACGGTCGCCCAGATGCAGACTCTGCGCAGGCAGATGAAGCAGGCTGGCGCGAGCGTGAAGGTCGCGAAAAACCGCCTCGCCAAAATCGCTCTTGAGGGCAGTGACGTCGCCTCGATCGGTTCCTTGCTCAAGGGGCCGGCGCTGATCGCCTATTCGGGCGATCCGATCGCGGCGCCCAAGGTCGCAGTCGATTTCGCCAAGACGCACGAGCAATTCGTGATCCTTGGCGGAGCGATGGGCACGACCACGCTCGACCCGAACGGGGTCAAGGCGCTCGCCGCCTTGCCGTCGCTCGACGAGCTGCGGGCAAAGATCGTCGGCCTGCTGGTGGCGCCGGCAACCAAGATCGCGCAGGTGGTGAACGCCCCCGCGGCCAAGGTTGCCAGGGTCGTGCAGGCTTATGCCTCAAAGAGCGAAGAGGGCGCGGCTGCCTAAGGCTGCCTCAACTCAAAGATTAGAACCGAAGGACAAATCACATGGCTGATCTGCAGAAAATCGTGGACGACCTTTCCAGCCTCACGGTGCTGGAAGCGGCCGAGCTTGCCAAATTGCTCGAAGAAAAGTGGGGCGTTTCCGCCGCGGCCGCGGTAGCGGTTGCCGCCGGCCCCGCCGCCGCGGCTGCCGCTCCGGTCGAGGAAAAGACCGAGTTTACTGTCGTTCTGGCCGCTACCGGCGACAAGAAGATCGAGGTCATTAAGGAAGTCCGCGCTATCACCGGCCTCGGCCTCAAGGAAGCCAAGGACTTGGTCGAGGGCGCTCCCAAGACGGTCAAGGAAGGCGTCAACAAGGATGATGCCGCCAAGATCAAGGCGCAGCTGGAAAAGGTCGGCGCGAAGGTTGAGCTTAAGTAAGCAGTACTTACTTGATGGGGATGCCTGGGCGAGAGAGCGAAGCCCAGGGATTCCAAAAGGCATTCGACGTGCATGTCCGGGCTAAGCCCGGGCCGTAACGAGATGGCGAGAGGCGAAGCCCCCGGGAAAGCACAGGCTATCTTGGGGTTTCAAACTCTAGACACTTGGCGTGACGGTGGAAAACGGTGATTTCGGCTTTATGTTGCCGGAATCATCGTGATCACAACCGGGTGGCGAGCGTAAGGACTGATTCGGCGTTCTTTGCCGGATCGCGAAGACAAGGTGGTTCGACGCCTGTCCCGATGGTCGCGATGGATTGCGGCCTTCTGGAGAGTCGTCTTGATCGCCTCAGCGCCTCGGACCGCATGGGCCGCGGCCAACGGCTTGAATCCGGTGGTTCGAGCCCGACGGATCGATTGAGCGAGAGGACATATGGCGCAGACGTTTATCGGTCGGAAGCGCGTTCGGAAGTTTTTCGGAAAAATCGAGGAAGTCGCGGAGATGCCGAACCTCATTGAGGTTCAGAAGGCGTCCTACGACCAATTCCTGCTGGTGCAGGAGCCCCACGGCGGCCGTCCCAACGAGGGACTGCAGGCCGTGTTCAAATCGGTCTTCCCGATTTCCGACTTCTCCAACATCTCCATGCTCGAATTCGTCAAGTACGAGTTCGAGGGCCCGAAATACGATGTCGACGAGTGCCGGCAGCGCGGCATGACCTATGCGGCGCCGCTCAAGGTCACTTTGCGCCTCATCGTGTTCGATATCGACGAGGAAACCGGCGCCAAATCGGTCAAGGACATCAAGGAGCAGGATGTCTACATGGGCGACATCCCGCTCATGACCAATAACGGCACCTTCATCGTCAATGGCACCGAGCGCGTCATCGTCTCGCAGATGCATCGCTCGCCGGGCGTGTTCTTCGATCACGACAAGGGCAAGACCCATTCGTCGGGCAAGCTCCTGTTCGCGGCCCGCATCATCCCCTATCGCGGCTCCTGGCTCGACATCGAGTTCGACGCCAAGGACATTGTCTATGCGCGCATCGATCGCCGCCGCAAAATCCCGGTGACGTCGCTCCTCTATGCGCTCGGCATGAGCGGCGAGGAGATCCTCAACACCTTCTACAAGCAGGTGCTTTACAAGCGCACGAAGGAAGGCTGGCGCGTGCCCTTCGATGCCAACCGGCTGCGCGGCTATAAGGCGATCAACGATCTGGTCGACGCCGATACCGGCAAGGTGGTGCTCGAGGCCGGCAAGAAGCTCACCGTGCGCCAGGCCCGGCAACTCGCCGAAAAAGGCCTCAAGGCCCTGCGCCTGACCGAGGAGGAACTGATCGGCCACTATCTCGCCGAGGACCTCGTCAATCCGAAGAACGGTGAAATCTACGCCGAAGCGGGCGAAGAGATCACCGAGAAGACGCTCAAGACGCTGAACGACGCCGGCTACAAGGAGTTGCCGCTCCTCAACATCGATCACGTCAATGTCGGCGCCTACATTCGCAATACGCTCACGATCGACAAGAACATGACGCGCGAAGAGGCGCTGTTCGACATCTATCGCGTGATGCGCCCAGGCGAGCCGCCGACGCTCGATACCGCGCAGGCGATGTTCAACTCGCTGTTCTTCGATTCGGAGCGCTACGATCTCTCCGCGGTCGGCCGCGTGAAGATGAATATGCGGCTCGATCTCACCGCCGAGGACACCATGCGCACCTTGCGCAAGGAAGACATCCTGTCGGTGATCAAGACGCTGGTCGATCTGCGCGACGGCAAGGGCGACATCGACGATATTGACCATCTCGGTAATCGCCGGGTGCGCTCGGTCGGCGAGCTGATGGAAAATCAGTATCGCATCGGCTTGCTGCGCATGGAGCGCGCGATCAAGGAGCGCATGTCGTCGGTCGATATCGACACGGTGATGCCGCAGGATCTGATCAACGCCAAGCCGGCGGCGGCGGCGGTGCGCGAGTTCTTCGGCTCGTCGCAGCTCTCGCAGTTCATGGATCAGACCAACCCGCTGTCGGAGATCACGCACAAGCGGCGCCTCTCCGCGCTTGGGCCGGGCGGTCTGACCCGCGAGCGTGCCGGCTTCGAGGTGCGCGACGTGCATCCGACCCACTACGGCCGCATCTGCCCGATCGAGACGCCGGAAGGCCCGAATATCGGCCTGATCAATTCGCTTGCGACCTATGCGCGGGTGAACAAATACGGCTTCGTCGAAACGCCTTACCGCAAGGTGAAGGACGGCCGGGTCACCGAAGAGGTGCATTATCTGTCGGCGATGGAGGAGGGGCGTTATTCGGTCGCCCAGGCCAACGCGCCGATCGATGCCAAGGGCCGCTTCACGGAAGACCTGATCGTCTGCCGCGACGGCGGCAACCGCGACGTGGTGCTCTTGGCGCCCGATAAGGTCGACTATATGGACGTGTCGCCGAAGCAGCTCGTTTCGGTGGCCGCGGCGCTCATTCCGTTCCTCGAGAACGATGACGCCAACCGCGCGCTCATGGGCTCCAACATGCAGCGGCAGGCGGTGCCGCTCGTGCACGCCGAGGCGCCGTTCGTCGGCACCGGCATGGAGGGCGTGGTCGCGCGCGATTCCGGCGCCGCCATCGCGGCCCGCCGCACCGGCGTTGTCGATCAGGTGGACGCCACCCGTATCGTCATCCGGGCGACCGATGAGCCGGATCCGACCAAGCCGGGCGTCGACATCTACCGGCTGATGAAGTTCCAGCGCTCGAACCAGAACACCTGCATCAACCAGCGGCCGCTGGTGAAGGTGGGCGATCAGGTGAAACGGGGCGACATCATCGCCGACGGTCCCTCGACCGAGCTCGGCGAGCTCGCGCTCGGCCGCAACGTGCTGGTCGCGTTCATGCCGTGGAACGGCTACAACTTCGAGGACTCGATCCTTCTGTCCGAGCGCATCGTCAAGGACGACGTCTTCACCTCGATTCATATCGAAGAATTCGAAGTGATGGCGCGCGACACCAAGCTCGGGCCCGAGGAAATCACCCGCGACATTCCCAATGTCTCGGAAGAGACGCTGAAGAATCTCGACGAGGCCGGCATCGTCTATATCGGCGCCGAAGTGCGCGCCGGCGACATCCTGGTCGGCAAGATCACGCCGAAGGGCGAAAGCCCGATGACGCCGGAGGAAAAGCTCCTGCGCGCCATCTTCGGCGAGAAAGCCTCCGACGTGCGCGACACCTCGCTGCGGGTGCCGCCCGGCGTGCAGGGCACCGTCGTCGAGGTGCGGGTGTTCAACCGCCACGGCGTCGAGAAGGACGAGCGCGCGCTCGCGATCGAGCGCGAGGAGATCGAACGCCTCGCCAAGGACCGCGACGACGAGCAGGCGATCCTCGACCGCAACGTCTATGGGCGTCTCGCGGAGCTTCTGGAGGGCCGGCAAGGCATTGCCGGACCGAAGGGCTTCAAGAAGGACACCAAGATCACGCGCGCGATCCTCGACGAGTATCCGCGTTCGCAATGGTGGATGTTCGCTTCGCCCAACGACAAGATCATGGCCGAGATCGAGGCCATCCGGAAGCAGTACGACGAATCGAAGAAGCGGCTCGAACAGCGCTTCCTCGACAAGGTCGAAAAGCTGCAGCGCGGCGACGAGTTGCCGCCCGGCGTGATGAAGATGGTCAAGGTCTTCGTTGCGGTGAAGCGCAAGATCCAGCCGGGCGACAAGATGGCCGGCCGCCATGGCAACAAGGGCGTGGTGTCCAAGATCGTGCCGCTCGAGGACATGCCGTTCCTCGCCGACGGCACGGCGGTCGACATCGTGCTCAATCCGCTCGGCGTGCCGAGCCGCATGAATGTCGGGCAGATTCTCGAGACCCATCTCGGCTGGGCCTGCGCCGGTCTCGGCTTGAAGATCGGCCAGGCGGTCGATCTCTACAACAGCAAGAAGGATCCGAAGCCGCTCAAGGAGCTGCTGCGCAAGGTCTATGGCGAGGAAGAGACGATCAAGTCGCTCGACGAGAAGGGCCTGATCGAGCTCGGCACCAACCTGCGCCATGGCGTGCCGATCGCGACGCCGGTGTTCGACGGCGCCAAGGAGGCCGATATCGAGCACATGCTCGACATGGCCGGCGTCGATCACTCGGGTCAGGTGACGCTCTTTGACGGGCGTACCGGCGATACGTTCGATCGCAAGGTCACCGTAGGCTACATCTATATGCTGAAGCTGCATCACCTGGTGGACGACAAGATCCATGCCCGGTCGATCGGCCCCTACAGCCTCGTCACCCAGCAGCCGCTGGGCGGCAAGGCGCAGTTCGGCGGTCAGCGCTTCGGCGAAATGGAGGTGTGGGCGCTCGAAGCCTACGGCGCCGCCTACACGCTGCAGGAGATGCTGACGGTGAAGTCGGACGACGTCGCCGGCCGCACCAAGGTGTACGAGGCGATCGTCCGCGGCGACGACACGTTCGAGGCAGGTATTCCAAAGTCGTTCAACGTGTTGGTCAAGGAGATGCGCTCGCTCGGCCTCAATGTCGACCTGCACAACTCCAAGCAACAGCGCGGCGAGGGCGGACTGCCCGAGGCGGCCGAGTAAGACCAGCGTCATGCGCGTGCCCGAGGGCGCGCGCATCCCGATCAAGGCACTGCCTTCATCAGCGAGATGGCCGGGATAGGCCCGGTCATGACGGAACAGAGATAGCGAGAGCGCGAACGCGCCTGGACCGTCCAGGGCAATGCCGGTGCCGAACTCAAATCGAGGGCTGGCTCGACGCTCCTGGGTGGGATGTCGGCGAGTCGCTGGCCGTTCACAGAGATCGTCACCGTCAAGGTCGTGCCATTGTCAACTCCCACCGTCCGGGCGATCGGCGAGAGCGGCGTGGAACTGCAGGCTGCTAAAACCAGCGCGATGAGGATCGCCCCAGCTCGCATCGTCACCCAACTGCGAGTCGATCTCTCAGCGCTCACGAAGCGCCCAGCGGATCCGGTCCATACCCTGAGAGTTCACTCCATTACTTCAGGATGATGAGGGAGCTGAAGAGGGACTCGGCGACCGGGAGTCGGTGCCCGGGTCCACGACCACCATTTGATGGAGCGACGTTCCGCCTAATCGGCGGCGTGTGGCGCGAGACTACATCCGAGCTGAGCGCGAAATAGTGCCCGTTCGTACTGGCTCGCGGAGATGCCAGGCGACCTCGACCTTGGGCCATGTTCAT
>CAVPSN010000004.1:0-38139 GCA_963708385.1 Bryobacterales bacterium
CTCATGCTCGTCCATCCCGGGAACCGCTGTAAAGAAAGGAGTTGCGAGTTTACCCATGGACCGCCCCGGCAACGGATGGTAACAGAGCTACATAACCTGTCAAACCTGATGGACAACCTGATGGACACCTGATGACACCTGATCGGACAACGGTCGGCTGCAAAGATCTTCTGCATCTGGCGCCTGCTGTTCATAGAAGGCTTGCCCGGATTGTCACACGATCACCAGACCGATCCGCCGGCAACGCTGGCCCGTTCAGGCTCAATTCGCGACTCGACGTCCGCGAACAGTAGTCACGATCGGCTACCGGCTGGTACGGCCGCGCGATGCCACAGCCACAGGCCGGTAGCCTACCGCCGCGTACTCCGGCGCCTGCGGCACGAACTGCGCGTCGAAGCGCGGATCAGGCGGATCAAAGGTATTCACGGTTCGATCGATCGTCCCCCGTAGGTCGTTTGTCTCACCGTGGATGAACGACTCCCGCACGCCGCCGCCGCTGGTGATATCGATCTCGTAGCGCGCCCCGGTCGAGATCCCGCCCTTCAACGTGTTGTTCCAGAAAATCGACTTCACGTAAGTACTGCCGGTCCCGTTGTCGTCGACCCCGGCCCAATTTCCGGTGAAGGTGCAGCGGCTGACCTCCGCGCGGGACCTCTCGAACACCGTCATCGCGCCCGAGCCGTTCTCCGGGTGATACTCGCCGCCGGTCAGCAGGCCGATGTAGTCCACGCCGAGATTCCCTATATTGCCCACGAACAGGCAGTTGTCGAGCGTGGCGCGACTGCCGTGCAGGAGATCGAACGCCGCGCCGGTGATTTGCGTGCGGTTGTCGCGGAAGATGCAGTCGCGGAACACCGCGGCGTCGAGCGCCTGGCCGAGGTGCTCGACAGATACACCGCCGCCGCATGGGCTAGTGCAATTGCCGACCACCTCGACGCGCTCGATGGTCGGAAAGGCGCGGGCATAGATCTTGATGCCACCGCCATCGAGATAGAAGAACGGCGTCTTGGGCACGTCATCCGATTCGATTGGCGAGCGCTTGCCGGTGCCGGTGGTGTAGTTGTTCGCGCCGGTGACGCGGAAGCCTCGCAGCACGGTCTTGGTCGATACGCCGTCGCCGAAATAGACGATGTGATTGACGACCGCCGGGAAGCTTGGCGCCTTCTTGTCGGCGATTGCTGGATTGGCGGCGGTCAGCACCACCTCGCCGACCGCTTCAAGCGTGATGCCGTCGTGCCGTCTGTTGAACCAGATCAGCGCCTGCCCGTGCGCTGCCGGGCGATAGATCCCGGCATGGACATAGACGATCTTATTAGCTGGATCCTCCGCGGCCGCGTCGAGCGCCGCCTGGATGCTGCCTCCGGGCTGGACGCGGTAGGCATGCGCCGTCGCGTCGAGCGTCACGGCATTGGTTATATCGCGGCGCTGGGCGAGACCGCGCACCGGCGGCACGGCGGCCGCAGCCGCCATCCCGAGGAACGCACGTCTGCGCATGATGAGGTCAGACTATCACGATGCTGCGAAGAGTGGCACGCCTGGAGGCATTGGGCGCTATATTGCGGCGATTGGGATGTCGAGCCACGCGTGGCGGAGGTGAGCCGATTGCGCGCGGCGGTCGGCAAACGTGCCAACCCGTTGTTGTGGAAGAAATGCATGGGGGCGCAAAAGTCCCAGTCGGAGGTCACGAAATCGAACAAACCATCGTCATCGAAGTCGTCGACGATCAGGCCTCCCGCTTCCGAGAAGATTGTGTCGAGTCCCACACGCGGCGCCGCGTCGGTAAAGCGGCCAATGTCTTCGTCGGATGCAAATAGCGAAGGCGCCAGCAGGTGCTCTTTGGGTACGCCGCCCGGATATTTGCCCAGCGTCATATAGGCAAGGTTCAACAGCCACTGAATTCGGGACGAATCGGAAAGAGGCAGCGCTCCGCGGGAAGGCGGTATACCTCGTTGACCATTTCCGCGCGGTGGAGGTACGCCACACCTGGCATCTCTTCCACCTCGGGTAGTAGCTGCGGCGCTGCGGCGGAAGCGGTGCGCAAAGCCGCCTCGAACTGGGCGATAGCCGGATCCATTTCTCCCTGATAGGCATATACCTGCGCCACTCCGAGGCGCAGCGCCACGGCATCGGAAGGCGGCCGGGCGGTGTCGTCCCCTTTAGTGTCAAGCGACGCTGCGGCCAGTTTCTCTGCCCGGGCCTTTAAATCGGCGAACGATTGCTGCCGCATGGCTCAGGATAGGCTCGGATCGGCATTCCAATGGTCGGGCTTGGCATAGTTCGCTAGAGCTGCCCCGGCTTCAATGAACCCGGCGACGTTCACGTCAAACCGGATGCTGCCTTCGGCGCGAATGGCGGCCTGGCGGGCGCGCTGGGACTCTACGATTCCGGCCAATTCGTCCGGCGCCAGCACCTTGACGATTGCGAAGCCGGAAGGAATACCGAACACCGGCGAAATCTGACCGGGGGCGAGCCCTCGCAGGGCGGTGCGGATCTCTTCGCGCAGTGTGGAGGGATCGGCTTTGCCCAGCAGGCCGCCATCCAGCGATGTAGCATCCACGGATTTCTCGCGAGCGAGCACGGCGAAATCGGCGCCTTTCTCGAGTTCCGCCCGGACTCGAGCCGACTCCTCGGCTGAATTAAGCACCATGATCCGCAACGGGATAGCGGTGGAAGTTTGTTCCTGCCCGGGGGCAAAGAGGACGAGGGCCAGCAGACAGAAGAGCACGCGAGACATCGATACTCCTAGAGTGCCGCAATACTATCACAAGGCCAAATGACACTCACGTACACCGTCGGCCCGAAAGATCTTTTTTAAAGACATTTTTTATCGAATAGGTTTCGGTTCCCCCTTCTATTAATCGGGGTCCCCACCCGGATGCGTACGAACTCTTTTCGTTGATAATGCCATTCGTTATAAAAACTGGCGCATTTCTCATCTTTTCGACGGGGGGTGTTTTGCCCAGCCGATCCAGCGCACTAATTACTTGATTGTCGGCGTTTGCTATAGTTCGGGAGGCGGTAGGCGCCGGCGTTTACGCTTCAAAACTGCCATTTCAATCCCTTGGCGGGCGCCGCTACTCTAGCGCTGAAATAGCCCCGCCATCGGCTCGATCGGGTCCAGCCGGAGCAGCGCCATAACGTTCTCCATAGCGATGCCCCACAGGGTTGTGTTATTGAGTCACAGGCTTTGCAAAATAAACTTACTCCAAACGCCTCAACCGCATACGCGGATTTTCTCCGCCATCCCACCTCGTTTCGGCCAGTCATCCGCTAGAGTGGAATCGAAGGTGGCGAAGTCGCTTTGGCGGGCGGCTTCGCTTTTCCTTTTTCGGCGATTACGACCGTCATACGGGCCGTTGACGCCGCCGGCTTGGGTTCGTTTTTTCATTTGCGAATCAGCCCGGCGGCGCGGGGAGCTCCGCAGTTTGGGTTCGTTTTTTCATTTCACGAATCCATGTCAAGAGCGCCGTCACAAGCGCACTCAGGTGCGCGGTAGTTTTCCACCCATCGGCGTACAGTTGGGTTCGTTTTTTCATTTTGCGAATCCGGCTCAACCTTAGGCAGGAACCGCGGTTTGGGTTCGTTTTTTCAAAATTTGTTAGAGCACTAACAGGGCCGTATTTCCAGCAGCTTACAAAGCGGCCCGCGGATCTTTGACATTTGGATATCCCCGTTCGAGACCGGGGAATGAGCTTTTCTTGGGCAGGCCGTGCCTGGCATCCACGGTCTGCCCGCGCCGCCGAAGGGGTGCGCGCGAAGTGTATTCAGCCGCCTATTAAGATAGGAATATGGCCGGTCGTACCGGGCATCTCGCCCGGCCAGAGGGCCTGCTGAACTGGCAGCAACGGGCGGCACTTTGGACCGATTCGTTGGTCGAAGACCACCTGCAGGAAATCGACGCGGCGCTCCGCACCAGCGTCGGCGACGTGCTTCCAGCGGAAATCCCGGTGTCACTTGATAGTGTGGCGCTCGATGATACGTCACTCGATAAAAGCAGCGCCCTAACCGGCTTCCTCGAAGCCGGCACTCCGCGCTCATGCCGATGGCTGCGATCCCGCGTGTCCGGTGGGCTACATCGAAGGCTGGTTTGTGAGGGAAGGGACCCGCAATTGCCGAGTTGAACCGAACTGGACGTGCGCCGCCGAGGAATGGTCCCAGCCGCGCTGCTTCAAGAGCTGACCGCTGAAAGCTAATAGCTGATAGCCGAAAGCTAAAAGCCGTTCAAACCTCCTTGACTACTAGTCGTTCCGTAACGCATCCATCGGATCTATTCGCGCCGCCCGGCGAGCAGGCAAATAAGACGCAAGCAGCGCCACGAAGATCGCTACAGCCGCCGAGAACGCAAAGGCCAACGGCTCATCCACCGGCGCGCCAAAGACCAGGCTATCCATGATACGGCTGGCCGCCTTGGCGAAAGCAAGACCGATCGCAACGCCCGCTACGCCCACCGCGAGACCGCTGCGTACGAATTGCCTTAGCACGCGATCCCTCCCCTCGCCCAAAGCCATACGAATGCCGATCTCACGCCTTCGCTGCGAAACGGAGTATGCAATGTTGCCATAAAGGCCAACTGCGGTGAGCATGAGCGCCAGCGCCGCGAAGAACGCCACCAGCGCCATGTTATATCGCGGCTGCACGAACGACGATTCCACCGCGGCCGAAAGCGGGCTGGCCTGAAAGAACGGCATGTCGCGATCCATGCGGCGCAGTTGCTCGCGTGCGGCCTTGGCGACCGTGAGTGGGTCTCCCGCAGTGCGCATCGCGATCCAATAGACGGTCTCCGACGCAATCTGCGCCATGGGCCAGTAAATCGTCTCCAATGGCTCCTCCCCGGCGTGTTGCAACTTAATGTCGCCTACCACGCCCACCACCGTTCGCGGCTGCGTTGCGCTCCCTGTACCGTTCCACATCTCGGGCGTGACCTGCCGTGCCAATGGGATCGACCGCGCCGAAGTAGCGCCTGACCGCCGCTTCGTTGAGGATGACCACCGCTGGCGCGACGGCGGTGTCGTTCGCCGTGAATGCGCGTCCACGCCTCAGCGGGATGCCGAGCGTCTGGAAGTAATCCGGCGTGATGGGCGAATAAACGATACCGCGCCGATCCCGCATCTCGATGGGCTTTCCATTGACATTATCGAGCACGGCGCGCGGCACGAAGCTTCGAAACGGCATCTGCGTGCTGGCGGAAGCCGACAGCACTCCTGGAATGGCGCGTAAATTGGCCGTCAGTTCGTCGGCAAAACGGAAGCGGCCCGATTGCGGATATCTCGCAGTCGGCAGACCGATCTGGAACGTGAGCGCGTGTTGCGGATCGAACCCCAAACCGGCGGATTGCAGATGGATCATATTGAGGGCGAGCAATCCGCACGCGCTCAGCAGTACCATGGCGAGCGCAATCTGGCCCGCCGCCAGCGCGTTTTGCAGACGCTTCTGTCCGGCGCTCGCGGTTACGCTGGCGGCGGCTTCCTTCAGTCCGTGCAAGAGATCGAACCGCAACGCGTGGATCGCTGGAGCCAGACTAAAGACGATCGCCGAAAGCGCGGCCGCGACGCTCGCGAAGACTAGCGCGGGCCAAGACACGCGCACATCGCCTGGAACGAGTTGCAGGAATACGGCCAGGAAGCGCACCAATAGGCCGGCCAGTAACACGCCTGCGGCCGCGCCGCAAGACGAGAGCACCAGGCTCTCGGCCAGCAGTTGGCGGATAATCCGCCACTTCCCCGCCCCGATTGCCGCTCGCACCGAAATCTCGCGCTGGCGTCCCGTTACGCGCGCCAGAGCCAGACCGCTGGCATCGGCGCATGCAATAAGTAGGACGGCCGCGGCGGCCCACAACAGCACGAGCAACATGGGACGGACGTGAGCGGCGGCAGATTGTTGTAGGCTTTCCAGCGCAACGCCTTCACTCGAGTCGTCGGCGGGATAATTGCGCATCAACAGCGATGCAACGCGCGCCATATCGGCGCGAGCGGCTTCCAGCGAGGCCCCTGCCTTCAGACGGCCGATCGCGTTCAGATTGCTGATCCCTCGCTCTTCGCTATACGGCCTCGTCATCCCTGGCCGGACTCGCTCGAGCCCGGCCAGAGTGGTCCAGACGTCGATTTCGCCGCTGCCGGTAAAAGTATTGAAACCGGGCGGCATCACTCCGACCACGACTAAAGGCTGGCGCCCGAGCGTGATCCGCGCACCGATAATCGATGGGTCCGCGCCGAATCGCCCGCGCCAAAGGCGGTCGCTGAGGATGACGGAACTGGTGCCGTGGTTCGCATCGGGATGATCTTCCTCAACGCGGAAGGTTCGGCCGAGGGCGGGGCGCACCCCAAGCAGGTCCAGAAAATTCGCGGAGGCCGCAAGCGTCTGGAGCGGTGTGGGTTCGCCCGACCCGGTGAGCACGGTGTTGCCCTCCTGAAACACGGCCATCGCGGCGAAGCTTTGGTTCCAGGCGCGCCAATCGCGGAAATTCGGAAAGGAGACGGGCGCGAGATTTCCTGGATTGCCGAAGGTATCCCAAAGCCGCACTAAACGGTCGGGTTCGGGGAATGGCAGCGGTCGCAGCAAAACGCCGTATGCCGCGCTAAAGATCGCCGTCGCCGCGGCTATGCCGAGAGCAAGCACGGCGATCGACGAGGCTGCATATGCCGGATTTTTCCTCAGCAGCCGCGCGCCGTGGCGAAGATCGCGAAAAAATCCCTCCCAGACGGCGGTTCCGCGCGTATCGCGGCAGGCCTCCTCGATTTGCGGCGCCCCGCCCAAATCCCGCAACGCCGCGGCGCGCGCTTCTTGAGGCGCCATCCCGAGCGTAGCGTTCTCCGCGATTTGGGATTCGAGATGGAATCGGATCTCATCTTCAAGTTCACGCTCTGTGCGGGTGCGGAGGAATAGCGAGCGAAGTCGGAGACGGAACTTTTCGAGAATGCGCATAACTTCTATGCCTCGCGAACCACCAGGTTAATGCCGCTGGAAAGACGATCCCAATTGGCCAGCTCTTTTACCATTTGGGCCCGCCCGGCGCGCGTGAGCGAGTAGAACTTCGCGCGCCGGCCGGTTTCGGTGGCGGCCCAGTGCGCTTTGATCCAAGCCTGCTGCTCCAGGCGGTGAAGCGCGGGATATAGCGACCCTTGCTGCACTTGCAGCGCTTCCTTCGAAACCTGCTGGATGCGCTTGGCGATGGCCCAGCCGTGCTTCGGCTCTAGCGCAATGGTCTTGAGGATCAGGAGATCTAGCGTGCCCTGAACGAGATCGCTTGGTTTGCCCATACTATGACTATCTACAATAAGCCGGGAATTGTAGATAGTCAACAGGTCAGACGATCTGGGATTAACAGTACTCCGTAAGGGGACGAGCGGCTCCGCCCCTCCGCGAGCGTGGCCCGCGCGAGGGCTAGAATATACCTAATGCGGTTTGCTGTTCTCGCGCTCTTGCTTCCTCTGGCCTTGCCGGCCGGTCCCGGAGCCGATCTGGCCAAATCGATCCGCGAAGTGCGCTTCGATCGCGACCAGTGTTATCGCGTGCGCGACGTCACTTTGGTCAAGGACGATATCCGCATCTACCTCACCGAAGGTCATTTGATTTTCAGCAAGCCCGTCGCGGGGCGGCCCATCGCGGCCCTGTTTTCGGCCGACGTCGAAGGAGGCGATGGCGAGATCATCCTGCTGCCGCCGGATCGCGCCGAGCGGCGGTCTCTCGCAAACTTCGTCCATGCCCCAAATCTCGACGACCACTTCCGCATGGCGCTTTTTATCTTCACGGGCAACGAGTATGCGGAACTGCAAGCGGCGCTGGCGGAGAACCCGTCTAATAAGAAGATGCCCGAGATTGGCGCGCTGATGGACGAGCAATATGGCTCGGTGCTGCGCAACATCTCCGCCAGCTATCAGACGCGGCTCACGCTCGATCTTCTGGGCCGGCCCGCGCGGCAGACCGGCCTTTTTGCCGGCATCTTCCAAAGCCCGAAGCTGGGCAACTACGACGTGGTTTACGACCCCGACAATCCCGAACAAATCGTCGCCGGCCAAGTACTTAGTAAGGATGGGCGCATCTACTTCAACGATTGGACGAACTTCCCCGCCCTTTCGTCGCGCAAGGATCCGGCGCCGCGCGGTCTCGATCTCGATATAAGCGATTACCGCATCGATGCGACCATTAATCCCGACCTCTCCCTGACCGCAACTACGCGCGTAAAGGTAAAGCCGCGCGAGGGGCCGCTCGCTGCCGCGCGATTCGAGGTATCGCCCGCCATCGCCGTTACCGGCGCCACCGTGGATGGCCGCGCCGCGGAAGTGCTGGAACCGGAATCGCCGCGCAGCAACCTGGCCTCGCGTGGCGGAAATAATATCTTCCTTGTGGTCCCAGCCGAGCCGCTTTCGGCCGGGCGCGAATACGAATTCGAATTTCATCACGAAGGCAAAGTGATCCTCGATGCGGGCGACGGCGTCTACTATGTAACTGCGCGCGGCGCCTGGTATCCCATGCATGGCCTGCAATTCGCAACCTTCGACCTGACATTCCACTATCCGCGAATTTACGATCTCGTGGCGCCAGGCGACGTGGTGGATGATCGCACCGAAGTCGACGTCCGTACAACGCGGCGGCGAACCGGGGCGTCCATCCGCATGGCTGCATTCAACCTGGGAAACTTCGCACGAGCCCACGCGGACCGCGGCGAGTACTCCGTGGACGTGTGGGCCAACCGTAAACTTGAAAGCGCCTTGCAGCCGCGGCTGCCCGTCATCCCGATCAATCCCGCGCCGGTGCACAGACGGTCGCTCGATCCCATCACCATGCAACCGCCGGCTCCCCCGCCGTTCAATCCGCTGGCGCGTCTGGAAACATTGGCGACGGACATCGCATCCGCCCTCGATTTCATGGCGGCGAAGTTCGGGCCGCCCGCGTTGCCACACCTCGCCGTATCCCCCATTCCAGGAACCTTCGGCCAGGGATTTCCAGGGCTCATCTATCTTTCGACCTTGGCTTATTTGCGCAATGTTTCCAGCGGGCTTGGACTGTCGAAGACCGCCGACCTTTTCTTCGAGGACATCATCGAAGCTCACGAGACCGCGCATCAATGGTGGGGCAACCGCGTAACCGCGGATAGTTACCGCGACTATTGGCTCATGGAGGCGCTGGCGAACTACTCGGCCCTGCTCTATCTGGAGAAGCGCAAGGGGCCGCACGCCGTAGATGAGATGCTCAATTCCTATCGGACTGCGTTGCTCCTCAAGAACGATGCCGGCGAAACGCGCGAATCGGCCGGACCCATTGTGCTGGGACAACGCTTGCAGAACTCCGTCCAACCGGAGGCATGGACGGCAATCACGTACGGCAAGGGCTCGTGGATAATGCATATGCTGCGCCGACGCATGGGCGACCAGCGCTTTCTCGCGATGCTCAGCGGCATCGTGAAGCGATACGATCACCAATCCATCACCACCGAGCAATTTCGCCAGGAAGCCTCACAGGCCCTGCCGCCGAAATCCGACGACCCGAAGCTGGAAGCGTTCTTTGCGCAGTGGGTTTATGGGACAGGCATCCCGACTCTGAAGTTCACTTACACGGTGAAAGGCGTCGCGCCCGCGGTGAAACTGACTGGCACGCTGACTCAAAGCGGCGTGGACGATGATTTCAGTGCGTGGACGCCCATCGAGATCCGGTTCGGCAAGGGCCCAAGCATCACCAAGTGGATCGCATCGTCGAGCGATCCGGCGACGTTTACTATGACCTTGAAACAGACCCCATCGAGGGTAACGCTGGACCCGCAGAACGCCGTCTTAAAGCGCTAGCTTCGATGGTCTTCGCCTTAGCTCTTCATTGCATCGAAGAGCGTCTTGTTACCGCTCAGGATGCGCTCACTAATGGCGGGGTCGGGGTCGAGGTTGGAATTACCGCGATCGAAGCTGCCGCCAAGTAAGATGCCATCGCGGCGCGGAAACATATAGGTGTTATTGGGGCCGAGCGTCATATAGTCGATTTCGGGCTGCGGAAGCATGACGACTAACTGGCCACGGATGGGAGTAAGTTCCTCATCGCCGAAGAGCGTTTTGGCGCCCAAACCGGTGCAGTTGAAGAGCAGCGTTTCCGGCAGCGTCACCAAATCGCGCGTGCTTTCAAAGGTCCGAATGACGATACGGCCGCCCGCCAAATGAAAGTCACGGATGAGCGCTGTGAGGTAAGGGGCCGGCTCGATCAACATGCTGTGACGGCGGTAGGCGAACGGAGTAGCGAACGGGTTTTCGGCGGGAGTGAGCTCTCGCGGCGCGGGGTAGAGCGATTCCACTTCGCTTGCGGGGTCGCTGGCGGGCGGCGTCTGATGCGGGCCGTGCGTCGAAAGGGAATAGAGCGGCAGCCAGCGTACCGCATAATCGGCGCCTGCGAGCCACTGAAAGTAGCGGAAGGCGAAGCGCGCCGCGGCGGCGTATTGAGCCCGGAATTGAGGCGTGACGCGGGCGTCATCGTAGAGCGAGACCGGCTCCCACAAACCACCCGCCATGTTCGTGGTCGTGGAAGGCGGCATGGCCTGCGTGTAAATGGTGGGGCGATAGCCGCGCATTTGAAGCAGGCGCGCGGTAGAGAGACCGATGACGCCGCATCCGATCACGGCGCAATCGCGCGCGTCAATGCCGGCGGCCTGTTCCACTGCGAGTTGCGCGGTCCCCCAGGACAACGTGATGCCGGCGCCACCGTGGCCGTAGTTATGAATAACGGTCTTCTCACCGAGCTTTTCGGCGCGCACGACGAAGCCCGAAGGCCGGTAGGGACGCAGGCCGACCGTCGTGCGAATGACGCGGTCGGGCGAGATTTGAACGCGTGCCAACCGGGGCGCTGCAGGACTCGGTGTGAGAGCCGCGGGCGCCGCGATATGGCGCGTCGCGCATCCGGCCGCTGCAAGCGGCAGCGTTGCCAGCAGACGCCGGCGGGTAACGGTCATGCCCGATTATATCGATGTGACCGCTGCTAGTTCTCGCCCGCCGTTTTTTCGGCGTGATCGACGATGAGTAAGTCGAGCGCTACCTTGCGCGATTCCAGCTTGAGACCCAACTCTTCCTGCAACGCCGTCATGATCAGCCCTACGGGATCGATGGACCCTCCGTCGCCGCCCATTGACACATACTTCATCATGTTGATGCTCACGTCATACTTCCCTTTGAGGCCGGTTTCATCCACAACCGGCGTGCGCAACATGCCATAGAGCATATCGGTCAATGCCGAAAGCGGTGTCCGTAGGATAGTCACTTGCATGCGCGCTTGATCGGGCTGGAGTTCGCTCTCGCCTTCCGTCTTCGATTCGATCAGTTTCGATCCGCCTTTCCCGATCACCAGCACATAGGCTTGCGTCTCCTTGGTTGTGCGGTGCAAGGCAACTTTGAAGCGGTCGGCAAGCAAGGTTTCCGTCATGATGCGGAGTTGATCTTCCGTGGATTGGCCGGCGGCCTTGGCCACGATATCGAACCGTTGCGTGTCGAGCCAATCGGGGCCGTTGACTTGAAACTCTTTCACGCCATACGCCCATGCGATGGCGGACTTCAGGCTGGCGCCGCGCATCGTCACGCTATCGGGACTGACCCTGATGTTCTGGTTGCCGAATGGCAACCGGCCCATCGGACCGCCTCGGCCTCCTCCGCCGGCGCTGGCGCGGATCGAAGCGACATCGAAGGCGGGCGGCGGCGCGGGTGTTTGCGAGTAAATAACAGCCGGGAGGGCGAAAAGAATGGGGGCAAAGCTGCGCATGGTTTCCTTGGTAGAAGACGACAGGCATGCGTCTTCATTAACAGAAAACGCACTGCTTGTTATAATCATCTCAATTCCTCAGACGAAAGGCCAAACATGAATCGTTTTGCCCGTGTTCTCACACCGGCGTTATTTGCCATCACCGCTTTTACTCAGACACTCCCTTCAGGCGTTCAGAAAAAGGCCTCTATGGGAGGCATCACCGAGTATGACTTCCCCAATGGGCTGAAGGTTCTCTTGTATCCCGATGCCGCCAACCCGCAGATTACGGTCAATGTTACCTATCTGGTAGGTTCGCGCCACGAAGGTTACGGCGAAACGGGCATGGCGCACCTACTCGAGCACCTCGATTTCATCGAGACCACAAACGGCCGTCAGATCAAAAACGAGATCACGGCGCACGCCACTAACTGGAACGGCACCACCTCGTACGATCGAACCAATTACTACGAGACCATTCCCGCCACCGACGAAAACCTGAAGTGGGCCCTCGGCCTGGAGGCCGACCGCATGGCGAACGTGAAGTTCACCCAACAGATTCTCGACACCGAGATGACCGTGGTGCGCAACGAATTCGAGCGCGGCGAAAACAGCCCGCAAAGCATCTTACGCGAGCGCGTCGAAGCCACCGCGTATCTCTGGCACAACTACGGTAAGTCCACCATCGGTTCAAAGGACGATCTCGAACACGTGCCTGTCGCGCGGCCCGCGGCCTTCTATCACAAATACTACCGTCCCGATAACGCGGTGCTGGTGCTTACCGGTCGCCTGGACGAAGCCAAGACGCTTCAGTTCGTCGCCGAAACTTTTGGCAAGCTCCCGCGTCCCGCACAACCCGTTGAGCAGACGTACACCATCGAGCCGCCGCAGGATGGGGAACGGTTCGTCGAGCTTCGCCGAGTCGGTCAAGGGCAGGAAGTGATCCTCGCCTATCATGGCCCCGCGGCTGCTCATCCCGATTCGGTGGCCTTGCAGGTGCTCGCGGGCATCATGAATGGAGCGTCCGGCGGAGGGCGTGGCGGCCGCGGTGGACGTGGCGGAGGCGGTGGCGGCGAGAACGAAGGTCGGCTGTCGAAGGCGCTCGTGGATGCCAAACTTGCGCAATCGGCGAGCATGGGAGAGCGCACCCTTCACGACCCCGGCTTGATCACTCTGACTGCCAGCCTCAATAAGGATCAATCGCTCGACGCCGCGAAGAAAGCGATGATCGATGCGCTTGCCGGCGTAATCAATAATCCTCCCACCAAAGAGGAAGTCGACCGGGTACGCACCGGCCTGCTGCGCGGGCTCGAACGCAATCTCGCCAATCCCCAGCAGATCGCTACCGGCGCGCTGAATGAAGCCATCGCACAAGGCGATTGGAGACTGATGTTTCTGCAACACGACCGGCTGGAGGATATCTCGCCATCCGACGTGCTGCGCGTCGCCCAGGCGTATTTCAAGGAATCGAACCTTACCGTGGGCTACTACATTCCGGATTCCGCGCCGGATCGCACCGTGGTTCCCGCCACGCCGAATCTCGAATCGCTGCTGGGAACTTACAAGAGCGGAGTGACCATCGTACATGCCGAGGTGTTCGATCCATCGCCTGCCAATATTGAGAGTCGGCTCTCGAGAACCAAACTCGCGAACGGCATGAAGGTCGTGATTCTGCCGAAGAAAACCGAAAACAACAACGTCGATGGGACGATCGAGTTGCGTTTCGGAGACGCCAACACGCTCAAGGGCCAAACTCTGGCCGCCGGCTTCGCCAGCGCTTTAATCATGCGCGGCGGCACGAAGAAGCACACTCGCGCTGAGATTCAGGACGAGCTACGCAAGCTCGACGCAACCGTCAATGTCGGGGGTGGAGGCGGCGGAGGAGGACGCGGCGGGCGCGGCGGACGGGGAGGTGGCGGAGGCGGGGCGATCTCGAGCCTCAACGCCACCATCGCGGCGCCGGCCAATAATTTCGTGGCGGCGTTGCGCATCGCGGCGGAGATCATGAGAGAACCGGCGTATCCGCCGGAAAGCGATTTCGAAACCATGCGTACCGAGCGCATCAAAGGCCTGGAACTGGCGCCAACGGAGCCGACTCAGCTCGCGGCGGAAACCTTGCAGCGCCACTTATCGCCGTGGGTGAAGGGCGATGTGCTCTATGACGCCACGCGCGAAGAGCAAATCGTCGAATTGAAGAAACTGACCTATGCGGACGTCAAGAGGTTTCACGACCAGTTCTACGGCGCGAACAGCGGCGTTTTTGCAGTGGTGGGACCGGTGGATGCGCCGGCGATTCAGAAGGTGGCGGGCGAGTTGTTCGGCGATTGGAACACCTCCATGACGTACCGGCCCATCGCGGCGGAGTACAAGAAAGTTCCCGCCATCAACGTGAAGATCGAGACGCCCGACAAAGCCAATGCGCAATTCGAGGCATCGGAGCGATTCGCAATGTCGGACAACGATCCGGACTACCCGGGAATGCTGCTGGCGGCCTACATGTTCGGAGGCCCGATCACCTCGCACGTCTCCGATAGAATTCGCAACCGCGAAGGCTTGAGTTATGGCGCGAATGCCCGTGCACAAATTCCGGCCGAGGGTAATGCGGCAATGCTGACGGCCACCGTAAGCTTGAATCCGGTGAACGGTCCCAAAGTCGAATTCAGCTACATGGATGAGTTGAAGCGCACGCTGAAAGAAGGCTTCACTCCAGCCGAATTCGCCAGCTCGAAAAAAGCCTATCTCGAGTCTAGAAACTCTGGGCGCGCTCAGGATGCCGGGCTGCTTAACCTGATCGCCGCACACGAACTGCAAGGCCGCACCATGAAATGGGACGCCGATCTCGAGGCCAGGATTCAGTCCCTGACGCTCGAACAGGTTAACGCGGCGTTCCGCGCGCACATCGACCCGGCGGCAGTATCCATCGTCAAGGCAGGCGATTTCAAAGCCGCCGGCGTCTATAAATAACGCCGCGAGTTACTTTGCGCCGAACTTATCGAACGGGATCGCGTCTTCGATGTGAATGCGAAAACCTAGGACCGATGCCGGACCGCGATCCTGGTTATAACCCGGGTTAGTCACGTGCTGATAGTCGACGGCGACAGAGATGCCCCGCCAGACGTGGGCCGTGTAGTAAGTCTCAAAGATTTTCTCCAGGCCATAGTTCAGACCGCCGTCGCCCAGGATGAAGCCGAGCCCTCCCAGCGCCAGATAGCGCCGGTGGTCGCCGGAGATGCCGTTCAGCACAAAAGCCGCGCCGATCTTATCCTCGGGGCGGCGCCAGCGCGCGCCACGAAAATCGCTGCCGATCTGCGCCGTCCGATCGATTTCGGTATACGCGTACGATTCGTTTCTGCCATCGTTCCAACCCAGGCGCCCATACGCACGCCATAGACGCGTCAACTCCTGCTCGACGTTCAATCCGAAACCATATTTTACTCGGCCCTGCTTGCGATAGAACGTTACGTCGGGCGCTGGATCCTTGCCCGAGAGGTATCCGTTGATGGCTTCGCGATAGTCGCCCATGTTGGCATGATTCACGAAGGCGAGAGCGCGCGCGATAGTGGTCCGTTTCGGAAGCCACTCCATGTGACGCTCCACTTCGAAGTTCTCGCCACGCGCGCGGGCAATGTTCCAATCGAGCGTGATGCCGTTGGCGACGGTGGGCATCAGCATCTCGCCGAAACGAGCTGCCCAAGTGGGAGCATAATATTCCGCCACCAGCCCGTACGTGTAGCCGCGCGTATCGGCGGCATAATCATAAGCGCCGTTGTTGACGATGGCCCAGTTCATGAACTGAAGATGGCTATCGCTGCCCACCGAATTCAGGTCGAAAAAATCGACCGTGCTCATCTTGCCCAGCCGAAATTCGAGCCGGCGCACGGGGACGCTCGAAGTCAACGATAGCGGGTTGCGCGTGGCCTCGGTGGTCTCTTTGCTCAACGGGAGGGTGTAATGCAGCATCACTCGCGAAACGTACGGAGCCTCGCCCAGCGTCGGGTTGCGTACGACGTCGACATTGGTGAAGCCGGCGATTCCGAGAGCGTCGCTCAATCCCGCACCGCCGGCGCTTTCGATATCGGCGAGGATCTCCAGACGCGATGTGATGCGGAAGCCGGTGTAGAGCGTCTCGATGCGCGAAGTGGCGTGTTCGGCAGCGGGCAGGAAGCTGTTGGGGCCAGAATAAAGCCCGGGGAAAGTAGCGTGCTGCTGGCGGATGAAGTTGGCTTGAAACGAAATCCAAAATCGATTCCAATATGAATCCTCCGAATCGGGCGCGCTGTGTCCGCCGGAGCCGGGCTCCGTAGTGTCTTGGCTCGGCACGGCGCCGCTCTGAGCATATAAGGCGGAGGAGGCTAGAATCAGTAGAGCAAGAACGGGTCGCAACTTATAACATGGTTGAGTATCTCGTTAGTCCTTGTCAATATTTGGCACACTTCTGATGCTATATTCACGCAGTTGTAACTTATCAGGCGAGTCGGTCACGCCTACGTCCGGCGCATGGGCATCCTGGGGGTCATTCGTGCTCTTGCTTGCGGCGCCAGCGCTCGCGTGGCAACCGGCGCAAGTGAAGCGAATTTACGTGGAACCGCTCACCACCAGGACCGGCTCGGAATCGCTTCGCGGAGATCTGATCGGCGAACTGCGCAAGCTGAAGTCCATCTCAATCGCCGGCAGCGAATCGAAAGCGGACATGATCCTGGGCGGGGGCGGCGAGATCTGGATTGCGGGGTATCGCAGTCTCAATCCGAGGGCGGGCACGTCGCCATCGAATGGCATGCCCGTATATGCGGGTTATCTCTCGGTGGAACTGCGCGATCTGAAAGGCGAGACGCTTTGGTCAGATCTGGTGACCCCTGGGACGGCGTCCGCCGAAGTGTCCAAGGAACTCTCGAAGCGAATCGCAAAGGATGTGGCAGAGGCGCTTTCGCGCGGGCTGACGCCGGCGCCGGCATCGACGCTGCCGCAATCTGAGACAGCGTTGAGAGGTGCGGGCGCTACATTCCCCTTCCCTGTGTATGAGAAGTGGTTCATGAATTACCGGCGCGCGAATCCAAACGTAGAGATCGCCTACGATGCGATCGGATCGGAGGCCGGGGTGCGGGGGCTCCTGAAGGGCACAGTGGATTTCGCGGCTTCTGACAGTCCGCAGGCAATACACGATCTCGCTCCTGGTGAGGAGGCCAAGTACGTGCTGCTTCCTTCGGTGATTGGCGCGATTGTTCCGATCGTCAACTTGCCTGGTGTCTCGGGCGAGATTCAGTTTACGCCGCAAGCGTTGGCGGGCATTTACCTGGAGAAGATCAAGAAGTGGAACGACCCGATTTTGCGCGCATGCAATCGGGGCCTACGCCTGCCGGATCTGGACATCGTTGTGGTGCATCGCGCGGATGGAAGCGGCACGAGTTATGCGTGGACCGACTATCTTTCTCAGACAAGCGCGGAATGGAAGGCACAGATCGGTACGGGATTATCGCCGCAGTGGCCAATCGGACGGGGCGCGAGTGGCAACGAAGGCGTCGCTCAAACCGTGAAGGAGCTGGGCGGGTCGATCGGCTACGTGGAGTTCATTTATGCGCTGCGAACCCATCTGAATTATGCGAAGGTGGAAAATCGGCGGGGAGAGTTCGTCGGGGCCAGCCTCGAAAGCATCACCGCGGCAGTGAAGCACGCGGCCCCAATGGGCGACGATTTGAAGATCTCGATTGTAAACTCGCCCGGACCGGGCGCTTATCCGATTGCGTCCTGCACATGGCTGATAGCTCCAGTTCATGTCTCGGACGAACGCAAGCGAAATGCAATAGCGGATTTTCTTAAGTGGATGCTGGGTCCGGGGCAGGCCCAAGCTGCGGCCCTGGGATATCTGGAACTGCCGAAAGATATAGTGAGCCGCGCGCAAGCTGCGATCGCGAAGATTCAGTGAGTTCGGATGACGGACTTTCGTCCCTAAAGGACCTTCGCCAACTCCGCCGCATTTACCCGTAGACCCACAAAGAATGTCCCGAAAAGCGCGTACACCGCGCTCACCTGGTCGAAGCGCATCTCGTAAATCAGCTTCTTAAAAACCGCCGGATCCTCCGCGAAGAGATCCACGCCCCACTCCCAATCGTCGAACCCGATCGATCCACTGATGATCTGCCGCACTTCGCCGGCATAGCGCCTGCCAACCATGCCGTGCTCGTGCATCATGCGCTGGCGTTCACCCATTGGCACCGTGTACCAGTTGGTATGCTCCCCGCGCCGGCGGTCCATTGGATAGAAGCAGATGTACTTCGCCGGCGGAATCTCCGGCCATAGACGCGGCGCCATAGCAGCCCGCTGCCTTGCCAGCACCTTTTCGATTTCGCGGTTCCATTCCTCGGAATGCGGCTCAATGCCACGATCCGCCAGACCCGCGTAGGTCTTAGCAGTAGATTCGTAAAGCCCCAACTCGACCACCGAGAGATACGAATGCGCCGGTTCAAGGTAATCGCTTAAACGGAGTCGCGAAACAGCCCGTTCAGCCTGATTCAACTCCTCGAAACTGCGCCGAAAGTGCACCAGCAGCAGATCGCCCTTGTGCCCCAACAGCGAGAAGACAGCGCTCTGCCGGCCTTCGGCGGGCGATTCCATCGCTCTCAACACCTCCGATGCCTCCTCCAAAACCGCATTTCGATCGGCGGCCGAAAGTGCGCGCCAGGCGCTCCAACGAACGCGCATCATCTGGTGCAGCATGCTTGCCCCATCCACAGTAAGCGGCACTTCGGGTAAAGCGGTAAAAGGAATCGTCGCGGGGGTCATCTCACCCATTATTTCACTGGTTGTTCCCCGGTAGTTTTCAACGCGCCGCTTCATTGCCCGCATCACGGCGCCACTGCGCCAGGTAGGATTCCGCGGCAATCTCCTCCAGCTCTTTCGCCGCCGCCGCGCTCCATTCCGCATGACGTCGTTCCTTCAACCTCTCGAGTAACCGGTGACGGCGGCGCGCTTCCAGCATGACGCCGCGCTGATCTTCGAGAGCCTTCTCGCTTTGCGCGCGCCGCTGGGCGATGCGCTTCTGCTCGGTCTCCGTATGCCGGCGAAATGCGCCCAGAGCGGCAAGGTCCTCGCCTGGAATCGGCGCCGCCCCACGCACCAGCGCCTCCGCCTCTGTGCGCGCCGAGAGTAGAAGTTCGCGCTCGCGATCCACCGTCGCCAGCGCGGCCGCCGCCCGTTGGAACTTCACCTCTTCCAACTCGAGCTGTCTCGCGCGCAATTCCAGCGCCTTTTGCAGCGGAAATCGAAACGCTCTCATTTCCTCGCGCCCACTGCTACCGGCGCCTCGGGCTCGAGCCTCTTAGCCAGCCCGTCCAATTTCTGCAACGTCTCGGGCAGCGGAGCGCTCGCCAGGTGGTCCTGGCGTAGAAAATCGATCAGGTCCGGCCGCAGTTGGATGCTGTTATCGAGCTCCTGATTCGAACCCGCGACGTAGGCGCCGAGTTGGATCAGGTCTTCCGCATCACGGTAAGCAGCGAGGGCCCCGCGCAGTTTCTGCGCCGATCGCTTCTGCGCCGGCGTCGCGATAGCGGAGGTCAGCCGGCTCACGGAGTGTAAAATATCGATCGCCGGATAATGGCCCTGCGCGGCGAGTTGCCGCGAGAGGATGAAGTGGCCGTCTAGAATGCCGCGCACCGCGTCGCAGATGGGTTCGTTGAAATCGTCGCCCTCCACCAGGACCGTAAAAAATCCCGTGATCGAGCCGCGGCTAAAATTCCCGGCTCGTTCCAGCACTTTGGGAAGCAGATTGAAGACCGAGGGAGTATATCCCTTCTGGCTGGGCGGTTCGCCCGCGGCAAGCCCGATCTCGCGTTGCGCCATGGCCAGCCGCGTTACCGAATCCATCACCAGCAGAACGTTCTTGCCCTGATCGCGAAAATATTCGGCCACGGCCAGCGCTACGAAGCAGGCGCGCACCCGCAATGGCGCAGGGCGCTCCGAAGTTGCGCATACCACGACGGACCGTTTACGCCCCTCCGGTCCCAGTTCGTTTTCCAGGAATCCGCGCACCTCGCGATTGCGTTCGCCGATCATCGCGATCACCGTAACGTCCGCCGAATTGTGGCGCGACATGCAGCCGAGCAGCGTGCTCTTGCCCACTCCGCTGCCGCCGAAAATGCCGATGCGCTGCCCTAATCCGCACGGCAGCAGCCCGTCGATTGCGCGCATGCCGGTGACCAGCGGCTTCGTGATGTGCTCGCGCTCCAGCGGGCCCACGGGCTTTCCGTAGAGGCTGTACGAATCTTCGGCCGCGATCGGCGGTCCGCCATCCATCGGCTTGCCGAACCCGTCGATCACCCGCCCTAGCAGTCCCGGACCGACTTCGACGCGCGCTTCTTCGCTGCGCGCCGTTACCAGATCGCCCAATTGCAGGCCATCGATTTCCTCCAGCGGCATCGAGAGCACGCGTCCGTTGCGAAATCCGATCACCTGCGTGCGAATGCGCCGTCCGTTCGCAGCCACTTCGCAGAAATCGCCGATGGCCGCGCTCGGGCCGCGCGATTCGATCAGCAGGCCGGCTACTTCCGTCACCTGTCCGGTCCAGCGGAAACATGGAATGCGATCGAGAGCGGCCAGATAAGGCGCCAGTGAAATGGTTTCATTCATGATTGTTTGCGCAAATGATCGGCGAGCCCGCGCTCGATCTCCTGCAACTGCGAATCCACCGATGCGTCGAGGTTGCCCTGGTTGGTCTCGAATACGATCCCTCCGGGCGCGAGCGTCCCGTCTGGAATCACTTCGATCTTGACGTGGGCGGCGGCCTGCCGCAAGATCGCCGCAATCGCCGCCGCCTGCCCTGTGCTCGCGCGCACGCGGTGAATCTCCTGCGCCTGTAGTTTTTCGAGAGCCGCAATCGTCAGACCGCGCATCGCGTCCGGGTCCATCAACATTTCCCGGCGCAGTACACGGCGGGCGATGGCGAGCGATAGCTTTACCGTGTCGCCTTCCGCCTGCTTCCGCAGGCGTCCGCGCATCTGGGCCAACTCGGCGATCGATTGCGCCAGTTTCTCGATCGTCCCCTGTACTTCAGCCGCGGCGCGCGCCTTTGCGGCCGCCTCGGCCTCACGCGCCCCTGCGGCATGAGCTTCGCGCACGCGCTGTTCGTACTGCTGCCGGAGGCGATCCATTTGCGCAGCGGTGTCCGGCGATTCTTGGGCCGTTTTTGCCTCCGTCCGCCCCGCTGCGGAGACGTCGCGCCACTCCATCGGCTTAGCGGCGGCTTCCCCGTCCGGCGCCAGAATGCGCGCCACTCGCCTCGCCCCTGCGGCGGTCGTGCCCGTTACCGTCCGCGGCTGCCAGGCGCTAGACGACATATTGTTCGCCCACCGCTCCCTTCAGGCTGATCACTCCCTCAGCTTCCAACTGCCGCACCACGGCGATGATCTGCTGCTGGGCCCCTTCCACTTCTTTGATCTTGATCGGCCCCATGGCTTCCATGTCTTCCCTCAGCATCTCCGCGCCGCGCTGCGACATGCTCGAGAGGATCTGGTTGCGCAACTGTTCGCTGGTGCCCTTCAGCGCCACTGTGAGCACCTTGCGATCGACCTTGCGATATGACTTCCTTCAAGCCCATCGGATCGATCAGCAGCAGGTCTTCAAAGACGAACATCAGGTGCCGGATGGTCTCCGCCAGGTTCGTATCCTGAGTTTCGATGTGATCGAGAATCTCGCGGCTGGACGTCGAATCCAGACGGTTCATCATTTCGGCCACAGCGCGCACGCCGCCGTACGATTCGCGGCTGAATTCGCCCAGCGCGTTCAGCTTCTGGCCGATCACGCCGGCGATCTTGATGATCACTTCCGGCGAAATCTGATCCAGGCTGGCCATGCGCTGCGCGACATCGGCGCGCATGCCCGCCGGCAGCGACGTTAGCAGTCCCGCCGCTGCCGATGAGTTCAAGTGGGAGAGCACCAGCGCGATGGTCTGCGGATGCTCGTTGTGGATGAACTTGGCAAGCAGCTGCGGGTCGGCCTTCTGAATGGCGTCGAACGATGCGGCGTCGGCCCCTAGCGCTTTGGTGAGGCGGTCGAGCAGGCGCTTGGCGACATCCGGCGAGAAGGCGCGAGTCAACAGCTTGCGCGCATAATCGATGCCGCCGCGCGCCACATAATCGCCGGCGGTGGCGATATGGTGGAACTCGTTGAGAAGGCTTTCGGCCTGCTCGGCCGAGATTGCCGTGATGCGGGCCACCTCCCGGCTGACCTTCTGGACTTCATCTTCGCTCAGTTGCTTGAGAATGTCCGAGCTGGACTGCTCGCCCAAAACAATCAGCAGCATGGCGGCTTTGCGCACGCCGGTCAGGTGTTCGATTTCGGGTTTGGCGTTGACGATCATGAGGTCCGGGCGTCCCGATCGCTGCTAATTCTCGCCTTCGTTAATCCAGGTGCGCAGCACCTGCGCCGAAACTTCCGGCTCCTGTTTGATCTTCTCGCGCAGGTGTTTGGCAAGGATTTCCGCCGTCTTGGTGATCACCGGAGCGATCTGCAGCGCTCTTGAGCGCCTGGGCTTCCAGTCTGCGCCTGCATCGCGTCCCGCTCGGCCAGTTTTGACTCGAGTTGCTTTTCGATCGAGACGCCGGAATCGCCGTCTGCCCCCGCATGCCCTGCGTCCCCCGGTGGCAGCGCTTTCTCCGTCGATGCGGTCGCCTTGCGCCTGCCGCTGCGCAGCATCATCGCGGCGAGGAAGCCGGCCCCAATCAACAATGCGGCCGCGCCGCCGCCGATGAGCAGAGTGTTGCGGTCCGGCGGCCATTTCGAATGGACCTTGCGGCTGTCGGCGTGATAGGCTTCGCGGCCTCCGGCGGCTCGATCGTCAATGTGTTCTCGAAGGGCAAACGTCTCCACGACCAGCTGATCGCCACGCTCCGCGTTAAAGCCGGTGATGCCCGCCACTAGATCGTGGATTACCTTTAGCTTCTCCGGGGTTGGCGGCGCCAGCACTCGCTTGAACCCGGTCTTTTCCTGTTGCCAGGTGAGTTCGTTATCCACCAGCACGGCGAGCGAGATCTTTTTCACCGTCCCCGACGGCACGCGCGTCTTCTTGACCGTGCGCGTAGTTTGATAGGTGATGTTCTCTGTCATGCGCGTCACGCGGTTGGATGAGCCGGCGCCGTTCTTTCGCGCCGGACGCGGCAGCGTCGACGCCGTTCCTGGGACGCCGCTGGCGCCGGCCGATCCCGCCGTGTCTTCGGTTCGCTGCGAACTCGCCATCACGCTCCGCGATGGATCGAAGATCTCTTCACTCAATTCTCCGCCCGCAAAATCGCAGTCCACCGAAACTCCGGCGCGGAACTTGTTGGCGCCAAGTAGCGGTTCGAGCGTAGAGTTGATCTTTGCGAGCAGATCGGTCTCGATCTGCCGGCGGTAGTCGAGCGACCCATCTGAAGCCGCGCCGCCATCGGCGCTCGGCGCCTTGGGCCGGCTCAGCAAATTGCCGTTCATATCTAGCACGGAAACCGCGCCGGGCGCGAGGCCTTCCACGGCGCTGGCAACCAGATTGCTGATGGCCACGACGTTGCCGGCAGCGAGTTGCGCATGCGGTCGAATCTTTACTAGTACGCTCGCCTTGGCCGGTTGCTGGGAGTCGAGAAATACCGAATCTTTCGGAAACGTCAGGTGAACGCGGGCCTGTTCCACTTCGGCCAGCGACATCACCGACCGCTCCAATTCGCCTTCGAGCGCGCGGCGGTAGTTGATGTGTTCGGTGAATTCGGTGGCGCCAAGGTTGGTCTTGTCGAATAACTCGAACCCGATGCGCCCGGTCTTCGGCAGGCCCGCTGCGGCCATGGTGAGGCGCAATTCGGCCAAACGCGCCGAGGGAACCAGCACTGACCCGCCGCCCTCCGGCAGGCGGTACTCGACCCGCTTTCCCGAAGCTTTTGCACGATCGCCGCCGCATCTTCCGGCGCTACGCCCGTGAACAGCGGCTTAAAATCGGCCTCTTTTTGGTAATGGATCAGCGCGTAAATACCGCCGACCGCCGCCAGTGCCACCGCCAGAACTGTCAGGCGTTGCGCAAGCGAAAGATTGGCCAGGAGCTTTTTCATTTCCGCGATGTTGGCCGTTTGTCGGCCTTGTCATCTATCGGCCGGTTTTCAGAAAACGTGAGCCTGAAGCGCGGTTATGCCAGAATACGGAGAGACATATGGCCCAGCCCATGGATTTTGAAGCCAAGATGGAGCAGTTAAGGGAACGCAATGAAGCGTTGGCCCAAACCCTCGAACTCACAGGTTCGATGCAGCAGGTGAATGAAAGGGAGATCGAAAGGGTGGCGGCGACTGTCGACAAGCTGGCGGAGAAGGTCGAGGTCCTCACCGACCGTACCGTCCAGGCCATGGAAGCCATTACCCGGCTTAGTAATATCGTCGAGGCTCACGAATCGCGCCTCTCGGATCTGGAAGACGAGGGGTAACAAGCGCATTGGCGCGCTCGAACTCTCTCAGATCTGCATCTTCATAATCTCCTGATACGCTCCCACCACCTTATTCCGTACCTGCTGGAACATATCGAAGGACATTTCCGCGCGCTGCGTCGCCAAGACCGTGGTGTGCAGTTCCTCGCCTTCGCCACCTAGAAAGCGTTCAATCGACGCCGATGCTTCATTTCCTGTCGACTCCACTTTCTGAATTGCGCTCGCCAGGACATCCTGGAAAGCGCCGCCCGAAGCTGATCCCGCGCTCGTTACAGGCTGGATGGCACCTGCGACGTTGACTCCCGAAATAGCGGCAATAGGCAGTGACATTGTTCACATGGCGCGGCGGCGACCGGTTCAAAAAGCGTCAGTGGAGCAAATCAATCGACTTCTGGATCATGTCCTTTACGGCGCTCATGGCCGCCACATTGGCTTCGTAGTTGCGCGCCGCTCCCATAAGATCGACCATGTCCTCCGCCGGGTTTACATGAGGAAATGCCACGTACCCATCGGCGTTGGCGTCGGGATGCCCAGGCAGGAAGCGCATCTCAGGCGCGCTCAAATCCGTCACTATGTCCGACACCTGCACTCCGTCAACCGATTGCAACTGCGCATCGAACACCGATGAAAACGGCGACGTTACCGGCGTGGATTCGAACACCACATCCTTGCGCCGGTAAGGTCCCCCGGCCGGCGTGCGGGTAGTCTCCGCGTTCGCCAGATTCTCCGTGAGCGTTTCGGCGCGGACCCGCTCCGCCGCCATTCCCGAGGCGCCAATCGAGAGTGCTGCAAACAGGCTCATGCGCCTTGTCCTTCCTTGATCGCCGATTTTATGGATTGAATTTGCCCGTGCATGAGGTTCGACGCGATGCTGAAGCGTAGTGCATTTTCGGACAGCAGGCGCGCTTCACGGTCGAGATTGACGTTGTTGCCATCGTTCTTCACCTGCAATCCGCCGACAGACAGCGCGTGCGGTTGGCCGCTAAGCGCGTTAGTGAACTCCGACTGGAAATCGATGTCCTGCGTCTTATAGCCGGGCGTATCGGCATTCGCGATGTTCGACGCCACCAGCTTTTGCCGCGCGCTGAGCAGATCCATATAGCGCTCGATCTCTCCCGACAAACGGTCGAACATGCCGAGCCTTCGATGCATGCGGGCTTCCATCGCTAGCTATCTTGTTTTCAATCGTGGGCATGTTCCTCTGCGGCAAAATCTTGCCGCTGTGGCACAATAATGGCGGAACCGGCGGGCAAAGCACATCTGAAACGAGCCCACTATGCCTCGATTGCTGTCGGTGAACGTTGGACTTCCACGCGACATCGCGTGGAGGGGCCGTACCGTTCACACGGCCGTCTGGAAAGATGCGGTGCGTGGCCGCTGTCGGGTCGGCCGGCTGAATATCGACGGAGACGGACAGGGCGATCTGGCCGGACACGGGGGCGAATACCGCGCAGTCTTTGTCTACCAGATCGAATCGCATCGCTATTGGCAGGAGCAACTGAAGAGGGTCGACTTCGTCCATGGACAGTTCGGTGAGAACTTCACCATCGAGGGACTGCAGGACGATGGCGCCTGCATCGGCGATCGTTATCGGATCGGTAGCGCGGTCTTCGAAATCACTCAACCTCGCGTTACCTGCTATCGCGTTGGCATTCGGATGAACGAGCCTCGAATGCCGGCGCTACTGACCTCCAGCGGACGCCCAGGGTTCTATTTCCGCGTCCTGGAGGAAGGCGAGGTGGGCGCCGGCGACGAAATCGTGAAGGTGGGAGAGGCCAAAGAGCGAATGACTGTCGCGGAAATCAACGCGCTGCTCTACTCGCCCGAGCATACGCACGATCGGCTGGAACGCGCATTGGGGATAGAGGCGCTATCGCCCGGATGGCGCGCGTCATTCGAGGCTTTGCTGAGGGGCCGGCCAAGCGGAAACGCGGGGCTCATGCCCGAAGCGGCCGCGCATCCGGCCGCACCCGGATTCCGTCAACTCGCGGTGACGGCGATCGACCGGGAATCCGCGGATGTCCTCTCGCTAACGATGCATAGCCCGGACCGGCGGCCCCTCCCAAACGCGCTGCCTGGACAGTACGTGGTCTTGCGTCTCTTGGCAGCCACCGATGGCCCTCCACTTTTTCGCAGTTATTCGCTCTCGGGCCCTGTCTCGACGGAGAGCTATCGGATCAGCGTGAAGATAGAGCCGAATGGGGCGGCCGGAACCTGGCTGCGTGAGCATGTCCGGGTGGGCGATGCGGTCGATGTTAGTTCGCCGCGGGGAAGCTTCATTCTTGAGAACGGCGAACGGCCAGTGGTGCTGCTCAGCGCGGGCATTGGAGCGACGCCAGTTTTGGCGATGTTACATGCACTGGCGAGGGCGCGCTCGACTCGACCTGTCTTGTGGCTGCACACAGCTCGGGACCGGGCGCATCATCCCTTTGCGGCGGAAGTCCGCCGCCTGATGCTCTCGCTTCCGCGCGGCCGCATTTACGTGTGTTACAGCAGGCCGGGTCCGGGCGAGAAAGTTGGCGAGGATTTCGACTTCGCGGGTCATCTGTCGCCATCGGTCTTCACCGAGGCCGGAGTTACGCCAGAGTCGGACGTTTACGTCTGTGGGCCGAATCGCTTCATGGCGGATATGAAGACAGCTCTCTCGACTTTCGGCGTCGCGGCGGAGCGGGTTCGCATCGAAATCTTCAACGGCAGCGAGCCGATGACCCCTGGGATTGTCGGGGCAGCGAAGCGAGCTCCACACGTGCCCGCCGACGACGCCAAAAGCGGTCCGCTGGTAACGTTTGCGCGCAGCGGCATTGCCGCGCACTGGAAGATGTCGGCCTACCAGAGCATATTGGAACTGGCCGAAGCGTGCGACGTTCCGGCGCGTTGGTCGTGCCGCACGGGCGTCTGTCACAACTGCGAGAGCGGCTTGGTTTCGGGAGCAGTCGTCTATGGGCCCGAGCCGCTCGACAGACCCGCCGAAGGCAATGTTCTCATTTGCTGCTCACAGCCGATTGGCGATGTAGTCATCGATTTGTGAGGCCACATTGTGACCTTTCCGCAGAAGTGCCGACGCGGCCCTTGACAAAGGAGCAAAGTGCTTTCATAATCGTTTATCGATATATCGATATTCGTTATGCCAAGACGGAAGCTTGACCCATTGCCCTCGGCGGCCTTTCACATCCTTCTGGCCTTAGCAGGTGAAGATCTTCATGGTTATGCCATCATGCGGCAGGTCGAACAGCAGACAGATGGACGTGTGCGATTGGGACCGGGGACGTTGTACGGGTCGCTCCGAACACTGCTGGAAGCGAATCTTATCGAGGAACTTGACGATGGCTCCGGCTCGGAGGACACTTCAGAGCGCCGACGTTATTATCACCTGACATCCGCGGGCCTCAAGCTGGTTCGATCGGAGGTGGAAGGGCTCGCACGGACTCTCCGCGTTGCACGGGCAAAACGGATATTGCGAGGGGCGGATGTCTGAAAAGCTCTATGAGTTTCTGCTAAAGCTTTATCCAGACCATTTCCGCCGGAGATTTGGCGACGAAGCGCTTCGCCTGGTCCGTGAGCGCGCCCGCAGTGAAAAGGGATTTCTTTGCGGTCTTCGTCTTTGGCTGGACTTGTTGTTGGATCTCGCAAGATCGCTGCCCCGCGAATACAGCGACACGCCAACAGTGGCAATCGCACTTACACACCCCGTCAACGGCGAATTTTCGTTTCAGCTTTTGGGCGAACGATCGCTGAATCCGGCTCTTCTGTGTTTAAGCGGTACGTTATCAGCAGTGTTGTTTGGGCTATGCGTCTTTGTAGTTGCGCATAGCGGGGGATTCCCAGTCTTACTTCGGATTCCGCCTTCGCTCGAAAAATTCGTGCAAAGCGATTTGACGGGTGGCGACTCCACCGGCCCGTACAGCTTCTGCATGACCGCGCAACGGGACATCCCGAGCAATTCACCGCGTCCACTCCTGTCGTTTCACTTTGCGGCCCCCGGCGCCTCTGGGACTGCACTTATCGATGGAAGGGTCGTGAGGGTCTTTAAACACGATCAGTATCTCTCTATTCGCGCCCATGTGTTGGCTGGAGATCACCAGTTCGTGTTGCGTCTGGATAAGCCCACCGAGGATATCTCTATATCCCGTAACGGCGATTTCGAATATTGCAAAGCAAGATAGGAGGAGGCCGCATTATGACGGATGGTAGGATTCGCGTACGATCCGAAGTGAAACCTCACTTGCACGGGGTTTTGAGATTGGCCACTGCGGCTGCTTTCTTGTACGCAGGGGTAGCTGAAATGGCTCAGGCCGGCTTCGCTCAGAGCTCCGCGGCGCCTGCATCCGCCGGACGTGTAAGCACGAACGAAAAACATCCGGCGTTTGAGGTGAGTTCGATCAGGCCGCACACTGCGGAGAGTGGGCCCGTACAGACTGGCCCGACGCCGGAGGGGTTCCGTGCAATCGGTCTGCCCATGTTCGCCATTTTTCAGTGGGCCTATGCGCTTCCGAACCAGCCTGGGTTGCTACGTGGAGACCAGATTGTGGGAGATCCGGACTGGTTGAGTGGCGAACTCTATGACGTGGTGGCGAAGATTGATCGGGCAGATCTTGCCGACTGGCAGAAGCCTCAGATGAGGCAGCCAATGCTGCGCGCGATGCTGCGGAATATGTTAGCCGAACGGTGCAAAGTAGTGGCGCACTACGGAAGTAAGGCTGCGCCGGTGTACGACTTGGTGCTAACGAAGGGCGGCCCAAAGTTCAAACAGGCGGAGACTGTGGATATGGCCGAACTGCGGCGAAAGCACCCGAACGGAGGGATCATGAGGGGGAGCGGTACGATGGCTGTGCAAAACCTAAATACGACACAGTGGTACGCCATGTCGATGGCAACCCTGACGAACACTATACTATCGAGCATTGTGGACAGACCAGTGGTAGACAAGACCGGCCTGGCCGGCTATTACGACCTTGCCGTGCCATCGGCGGCCCTGCGTCGGCCGCCTCCACCCCCTCCGCCCGGCGCATCGCAGCCGCTGGATGCGCCATCCCCACCACTGGAAGATGAATCAATCTTCTCGGCGCTGGAGGCGTTGGGGTTGCGGCTGCAGCCGGCGAAGGGCCAAGTGGAAACGTTAGTGATCGATCACGTCGAACGACCGTCCCAGAATTGACTTGGCGAACCACCAGCCTCGAAAATATCGCCGTGGCGGAGTGCGGCTTGGATTACTCCCGTGCTACAAGCCGCCTCTACGCTCGGCACCTGTGGAGGACGCATCGCGGCGGCCATACGTTCTCCATCTGCCGGGTGAGATGCGGCGTGATACCCAACATGCGCTCCACCAGCATCAACTGCCCGCGGTGGTGCATTTCGTGCTCCTTAGTAGATAGCAGCATTTCGAAACGCGATTTGGGGGGCATCTGAGCTTGCGGCGGGAAGCTCACCTGTTCGGCGAGAACATCGTCGGAGAGGCCTTCCATAAAGGTGGCGAAAGCTTCGCCGTTCTCCTGGAGAGCTTTCAGAATATCGCTCTTGCTTTGGAGTTTGGCTTCGGCCTGCTTGGCTTGCGCCAGGACCTCGCCAAACATTTCGAATTTCAGTTCCGCGAGGCGTTCGCCGTGGGCGCGCATCGGCCAGGCGGTGCTCACAGCAAGGTGGCGAAGCGTTTCGGCCACGGTGCGGACCCCCTCGGCGGGTCGAAAATCGTATTTATCTTCGGGGATCTCTTCGGCGATCTGAATCGTGTTCTTGCGGACCACGCGAAAAGAGCGGGCAAGGTCCTTGGCGTCATATCCCTGCATGATTTGTCTCCTGGAATCGCTTTAGCCACTCCATTATACAAGCGCAAGGGAACAACCCGCGCACGCGTCACCACGCGGGATAAGCACGCCGGCGCCGAGTCAAAGACGAGCGTACCCGTAGCGTTCGAACACCGCCGCCCATTCCGAATTGATCCGCCCGCGCCACGCTCCGGCAGGCTGGCGGCCTGTGGCGCGATAATCGCGGCGGCGTTCCACCTCCGCCGCGATGCGCTTGTGCGCCGGGGCGAAATCGCCCAGATCGACTGCCATACAGCCCCTCACACGCGCCGATGGGATCGGCGATGAGCGACTCATATGTAAGTTCGGCGAACCGATTCCCGGGCAGACCAGCCACACCGGCGGCCACTTCGCCTCAAACCGCGGACGATCCACCAGAACCGCTTCGCGGATCTCATCGTCGCCGGGAATCTCTCCCAGGCTGTAAGTCTCGAACATTCGACGCCACATGCGGATCACGGATTCGAAGTGAGTCGCCGGGTCGCGCGCGATCAGGATGAACCTGGCATCAGGCAACAATTCCCGCAGCGTGCTGACGCGATAGCCGTGCGTGGGCGATTTCAGAATCATTGGCCGCCCTGCGCCGCGCGCCGATACGCCACGTAGGAAGTCCACAAACAGCGATCGCCAAGGCTCTTCTTCGCGAGCCGGAAGATCGCGCGGGTCGGCGAGTTCCAACGCTTGCCTCAGACGATGCGGGGCAATCAGCGCCTCGTAGGGCGAACGCGCTCCCAGCGACAGCAGCGCGAACTCATCCTCCTGCGGAGATCCGGGCCGGACTTCCATCTCATCCATAGGCCGCTTTACACCGGCGCTGCCGCGAGCCAGCGCGGACGCTTCGGTCAGCAGGAAATGGTGGGGATTCATGCAGGCATGCGTCGTAGGAAAACAGCGCCGGGGATCGAGACTGAGTAGCTCGTGCAGTAAGGTGGTCCGGAGCGCCAATAACCAAGAATGACTATGGCATCCTTGAGATTCGCGTGGACTAACTGTTCCCGGGCCGCCGTACGCTGCAATCCGGTAAGCGCGGAGAACAACGTTCCGGGCGCCAGGGTTTGCCAAAGTAATATCGGCGATGGCGCCAATTGCCAGTTGCGGCGCAACTGCCGCCATGCGCCGTGAGTGAGATTGAGGTATTGGCGTTTCATGCCGGTCCTGAGGCTTCAACCAGCATAACCGCGCGGGCGCTCGATTCGCGCGATTATTCCAGGTAGAAGACTTCCTTCATCATGGCGAAGCGTTCGCCGGCGAGCTTGCCGGGAACGGGCTCGAACAGGCGGCCCATGAGTTCCTGCCACTTGCGGTTCACCGGGTCGCGGTCGAGTGTGTCCCATGCCTTGTCGAAATCGTCCACGCGGAGGCAGAGAAAAAGTTCCTGGCCGCGGCGGAAGATGGAGTACTCGGAGATGCCGACCTCTTTCAGTTTGGCCAGCATTTCGGGCCAGACGCGCCGGTGCTCGAGCTCGTATTCCTCGATGGCATTGGCCTTGATGCGCAATTGGAAGGCGTAGCGGGGCATGGGTCTAGGCGTAACTGGAAACAGTGGCGGCATTCCTCTCGCCGCGCCCGGCGGTGATGCGCTCGAGATATCCGCTTTGGCGGAACGCGTCCATGGGGTCTTCGGCGAGGCCTTTCGCGCGCGCCCATTCGCGAATGGCGGGGCGCACGTCGGTGGAGAAGGCGTCTTTGAGGCAACCTTCGGCATCGACCAGCGCGCATTGGTCCTGCAGGCGCGCCAGCTTCTCGTGATCCACCAGCGCGGCCTTGGCGAACAGCTCCATGATCGACGTCACGGTTTGAATCATGGCTTCGATTTTGCCCTTCAGGTTGTGGCTCTGATCGATCATGTAGGCGATATCGGCGCGCTCGCCGGTCTCCCATTCGTAGTGCAGGATCTCGTGGAAGATGCGGAAAACCTGATAGGGGTCGATGGAGCCGGTGGTGAGATCGTCATCGGCGTAGCGGCGGTCGTTGAAGTGGAAGCCGCCCAACATGCCGAGATCGAGCAGCCAGGCCACGATCTGCTCGATATTCTGCGCCTGATAGTGATGGCCGGTGTCCACCAGGACTTTGGCGCGCGGTCCGGCCTCGCGCGCGAATTCCAGCGCCATGCCCCAATCGGCGATATCGGTGTGATAGAAAGCGGGCTCGAACGGCTTGTATTCCACCAGCATGCGCTGCTCGTTCGAAAGGCGCGCGTGCGCGGCCTGCAAGCCTTCGCGAAACCAACGGCGGCGATGCCGGATGTTCTGGGTGCCGGGATAGTTCGACCCATCGGCGAACCACAGCGAAAGATCGCGGCTGCCGAGCGCGGCGGCGATCTCGACGCTATTCAGAATGTGCGTCGAGCGCCTCCGCACGAACGGCGGCATCGGGATTGCCGAGCGAACCGTACTTGTAGGTCTGATCCTGAAAGACGTTGGGGTTGATGGAGCCGGGCCGCACGCCGTGCGCGTCGGCGAGTTGGCGGATTGCGCGGCGCGTCGGCGGCGCCGTTGGGTAGATCCCAAAGAACGTGCAGCGCGATGGTGGGGCAGACGCCCGTCCAGCGGTGTACCTGCGCGGCGTCGCTAAATTTTTCTTCGATGGTGGAAGCCGCCGCGGGCTGGAGAAATTTGCCGAAACGCGTGCCGGTATTGGCAAAGCCCCAGGATGGCAACTCGACGTGGAACCGGTCGAGCGTCTGGGCGATCAACTCGGTCTTGCGATTATCGGTCACGATTATTCGCCGCCAATCAACGATGATCGGGTCCGCCGTGCGGGCTCGTCAAACTAATTATGACGCGCGCGCGGGCGTTTCGTGCAGCGAAACAAATGAACGCCTCGACGGAAGATGGAAGTAGCGCATTTCGCGGCATTTGATAGCGGAAAACGATGAAATCAGGCCACATTCGGCGGTTTGGGGCTGCGCCGGGCGTTTCTGCTTCCAAAACAATGGACGCCTTCGGGATTTGCTCCGTCCAAAGCGCGCGCGCCGTGCGTACGATAGTAGCAATGCGCCCCAGGATGTTGTGGCTCTGTCCGCCAATTTTGCTGGCGGCGTTGGCCTGTTTGCCGCCGTTGTTTTCCGCCGCGCCCGCCGATCTGGCGGCGCTCAAGGCGAGCTTCCTCCATCCGCCGGACGATGCGCGGATCATGATGCGCTGGTGGTGGTTTGGGACTGCGGTGGAAAAGCCGGAGCTCGAACGCGAAATGCGCGCCATGAAGGAAGGCGGCATTGGCGGGTTCGAAGTGCAGCCGGTGTACCCGCTGACGCTCGACGACCCGGCGCAGAATTTGACGAACTATCCGTATCTTTCACCGGAGTTTCTCGACCGGCTGGCGTTCGCCGGCGAGAAGGCGCGCCAACTGGGGCTGCGCATGGATCTCACGCTGTGCAGCGGCTGGCCGTATGGCGGCCCGCATATTCCGATCGCGCAAGCCGCCGGGCGGCTACGCATCGATCGCGTGCCGCTGCCTGCGAACGCGACGGAGCTGAAGGCGCCGCGACTGGTTGAGGGCGAGAATTTGTTCGCGGCATTTGTGGGGTCGGGCGAGACGTACAGCAGATACCGGATATATCGGGCGACCCCATCCGCTTGCCGGCGGCGGCAGGCGAACGCACGGCGCTCCTTTTTATTTCGAGTCACACGCGCATGATGGTGAAGCGTGCGGCCGTGGGCGCGGAAGGCTTGGTGCTCGATCATTACAACCGTGCGGCGATCGAGAAGCATCTCAGCGTGGTCGGCGAAAAGTTGCTCCGCGCGCTCAAGGATACGCCGCCTTACGCGGTGTTCAGCGACAGCCTGGAAGTAGAACGCTCGGATTGGACGCCCAATTTTCTTGCCGAGTTTCGCAAGCGCCGCGGCTACGATTTGACGCCGTATCTGCCCGCGCTGGCCGTGAATATTGGGCCGAAAACCGGTGATATCCGCCACGATTGGGGCCAGACGCTGACCGAATTGGCGAACGAGAATTATTTGACGCCGATCGAGCAATTCGCCAAAGCGCATGGCACGCGGTTCCGCTCGCAGACTTACGGCACGCCGCCGGTGAGTTTGTCGAGCAACGCGCTGGTGGATCTGCCGGAGGGCGAAGGCTCGCAGTGGCGGCAGGCATCGAGCACGCGGTGGGCGTCTTCGGCGAGTCATTTGTATGGGCGCGCCGTGACATCGTCGGAGACTTGGACATGGCTGCACTCGCCGGTTTTCCGCGCGACGCCGCTGGATATGAAGGCCGAGGCGGACATCCATTTCCTGGAAGGGATCAATCAGTTGATTGGCCACGGCTGGCCCTATTCGCCGCCGCAGGCTGGCGAGCCCGGGTGGCGTTTCTACGCGGCGGCGGTGTTCAACGACCACAATCCGTGGTGGATGGTGATGCCGGATATCACGCTCTACCTGCAGCGCATCAGCTTTCTGTTGCGGCAGGGCGAGCCGGAAAACGACGTCGCGGTCTATATTCCCACGGACGATATTTATGCCGGATTCACGCCGGGGAACGATTCGATCAACAAGGCGCTGGATACGCGGCTGGGGCCGACCTGATTCCGCAGATTCTGGATGCCGGATATAACTTCGATTTCATCGACGACGCGGCGATTGCGGCGGACAAGCTGCGTTACAAGATTCTGGTGTTGCCAGCGCCGCAGCGCATGCCCGAGGCGACCAAGAAGAAGATTGAGGAATATAAGCACTGGGGCGGAATTGTGATCGATACGCGCGATGCGCCGCAGGTGGGCGCCGCGCTGAAGAAAGCGGTGACGCCGGATGTGGAGCGCGCGCCGGAAATCGGGTTCACGCATCGGCATTTGCCGTACGCGGAAGTCTATTTTTTGGCGAATACGAGCAATCATCGGGTGCAGTCCGCGGCGAAGTTCCGGACGGGAGAGCTGATGCCGGCGCGGTGGAATCCGATGGATGGGCGCGTTGCGGGCGCGGCGAAGAGCAATTCCGTTCCGCTGGATCTGGCGCCGTATGAATCGCGCGTGCTGGTGTTCTCCAGGCAAGCGGAAAGCGAGGCGCCAGTGTTCCTTCCCATCTGCAGCCGAAGGTAGAACTGCGCGATTGGAAGGTTACCTTCGAGGAACCGGCGATCACGGAGACGCTGAACGCGCTGAAGTCATGGACCGAGGATGAGCGCACGAAGTATTTCTCGGGCAAAGCGAATTACGAGACCAGCTTCGAAAGACCGGCTGGAGAACCTTCCTTACTATTTAGATCTCGGCGAGGGCAAGCCAGTCGAGACAGTCGAGAAGCGTTCCGGCAACGGCATGCGCGCGATGTTGGAAAGCCCGGTCCGCGAGGCTGCGAAGGTCTATGTGAACGGGAGATTGGCCGGCTCCGTCTGGTGTCCGCCTTATGAACTGGACGTGACGCGATTGCTTCATGCGGGCAAGAACACGATTCGAATCGAGGTCGCGAACCTGGCGATCAATGAAATGGCGAAAGGGCCGATGCCGGACTACAAGGCGTTGAACGCGAAATATGGTGAGCGCTTCCAGCCGCAGGATCTGCAGAACCTTCAACCTGTACCCGCGGGCTTGCTGGAACCGGTGCGCATCATCGGAAAGCGAGCGCTGATTCGATGACTCGACGCCATCCTTTCAGCGAGTGACGGCGTCGGGGCTGGCCCTTGCGCTCGACGCGCAGCAACAGCCGGCGCTACCTCCGGGCACGGCAGCGATTCGCTGGCTCGGCGATACCGCACCGGGCGTGGCAAGCGGCGTGAGCTTCGGCGTGCCATGGCCGCGCGGGGCGGTATCGCGCACGCAGACGTTCTCGCTGACCGCATCGGATGGTGGCGCTTTGCCGCTGCAAGCGTGGCCGCTGGCATATTGGCCGGATGGATCGATCAAGTGGACGGGATTCGCGGCCGTGGCGCACACGGCAGGCGAATATCGGCTGCAGCCGGGGCGCGTCCGCGGCTCCCGCGGCGGCGGCGAAGGTGACGGAGTCGGCGGATGCGGTAGAGATCGATACCGGCAAGATCCGCGCGCGCGTGCCGAAGAAGCGGCAGCGCGATTTTGGATTCGATCGCCATAGAGGGCCGCCCTGTCGCCGGTGCCGCGAGGCTGGTCTGTACGCTCGATGGCGGCGCGGCGTTCACCGGGAGTATCCGCAAAGTGACCGTGGAACAGCGCGGGCCGGTACGCGCCAACGTCAAAATCGAGGGCGTCCACAAGGCAGATTCGGGCGCGCGCGAATGGCTGCCGTTCGTGGTGCGCCTGTATTTTTACGCCGGGATCGAGCCCATTCGAGTGATCCACACCATCGTTTTCGACGGCGATGAGAAGAAAGATTTCATCCGCGGGCTCGGGCTCGCGTTTGCGGTTCCGCTGCGCGAGCAGATTCACAACCGGCACGTGCGTTTTTCAGGCGCCGAAGATGGTTTGTGGGCCGAGCCAGTGCAGCCCGCGACCGGGCGGCGTCCGTTGATGTTGCCGGGAACGCGCACGAACGCATTCGCGGATCAACTTGCCGGAAAGAGGTTGCCCAACCGCGAGGCCTTCGACGACGCAGGCCAGAAGCTATTGCACGATTGGGCGGTGTGGAACGACTACCGGCTGATTCAAGCTTCGGCCGACGGCTTTTCGATTCAGAAGCGCACCAACGAAGAAAGCTGTTGGCTGGACGCTGCGGCGGGGCATCGCGCGTCTGGCCTGGTGTTTGCGGGAGATGTCTCAGGCGGCCTTGCGGTGGCGCTGCGCAACTTCTGGCAATCGCATCCGGCGGCGCTCGAAGTCCGCGGCGCGGCGTCGCAGCAGGCTGAGGTGCGCGCATGGCTGTGGTCTCCGGATGCGCCGCGGATGGATCTTCGCCACTACGACCTGGTCAACGGCGTGGAGCGCGCGCACGATCTCGATTCGAGCTACGAAGACGTGCAGACCGGCTTCAGCACACCGCACGGCGTGGCGCGCACCAGCGAGTTGATGCTGTATCCAAGCGCGGGCGTTCCGATGCGTGAAGAAACGGCGCATCAGGCACGGCTGGCGCAGGAGCCGCCGTTGCTTGCCGCCGCGCCTACACACATCCATTCGACGGGCGTATTCGGTATCTGGAGTTTGCCGGATCGCTCTACGCCGGCTAAGCGCACTCTCGAAGACAAGCTCGACGGGGCGTTCGCGTTGTATCGCAAAGAGGTCGAACAACGGCGCTGGTACGGCTTCTGGAACTATGGCGACGTGATGCACCAGCACGATGGGCCGCGTCACATGTGGCGCTACGACATCGGCGGCTACGCGTGGGACAACAGCGAGCTGGGCACAGACATGTGGCTCTGGTACAGCTATCTGCGCACCGGCCGCGCCGATATCTTCCGCATGGCCGAAGCCATGACGCGGCACACAGGCGAAGTGGATGTCTATCACCTGTGGGGCGATTCGCGGGACTCGGGTCGCGGCACAATGTGCGCCACTGGGGCTGCGGCGCCAAGGAAGCGCGCATCAGCCAGGCGGCTTACCGCCGCTTCCTGTATTACCTGACCACCGATGAGCGCGTGGGCGATTTGATGCATGAAGTGGCCGACGCCGACTTTCGAACCGTCGATGTCGACCCCATGCGCAGCGTCGCCGCTGACCGGAACCAATCCGTATCCCACGCGCGTGCGCGGCGGTCCGGATTGGCTGGCGTTCATCGGAAACTGGATGACGGAATGGGAGCGCACCGGCAATACAAAATACCGCGACAAAATCGTCGCCGGTATGGATTCCATCGCCGCGATGCCTTATGGTTTTCTCACCGGTCCGAATCAGCTCTATGGTTATGACCCGGCCACGGGCAAGCTGTATCCGATGGTGAAAGACGGCTTCGGCGGATATAACCTTACGGTGATCATGGGTGGAGCGGAAGTGGTGTTCGAGCTGAACGAATTGCTCGATCATCCTGGGTGGAAAAAAGCGTGGCTGCAATATTGCCGGCTAACGACGGCGCCGAAGGATGTCGTGGCGCGCGATATGGCTAGCGGAACGGAAGGCGCGGACGGCCGCTTCGCGAGTCAAGGGCGCCTGGCGGCATACGCCTATGTGCAGACGAAGAATGCGGCGTTTGCGCAGCGGGCGTGGGCGGGCGGGGCATATGCGCTGCGCGGCGTCACTCCGACACATCTGCAGGGGCCGAGCGTGCTGGAGCCGATCGAGGAAGCGACCGGCGTTTCCACGAACAGCGTGGCACAGAGTTGCTTGCCAGGCGATCGAAGCGCTCGCGATGTGCGGCGATCGGATGCCAGAGTAAG
>CAVPSN010000005.1:0-128895 GCA_963708385.1 Bryobacterales bacterium
GGTGCCTGCTCGATGTGCGGATCGTCGGCGCGATTGAGGCGGAGCAAACGCAAGACGGGATCACGGAAATCAATGACCGTCTACTAGCTGTGGCAATCCACTCTTATTCTCACGACCATGTCGTCTCGATTCATGACATTAGCGACTCGGTGCTGGAGCAACTCGAAGAGTTTTTCATCTCCTACAACAAGCAGCGCGGCAAGAAGTTCAAGGTAAAGAAACGTTCCGGTCCGAAACGCGCTGTGGAGATCCTGCAAGCAGGTGTGGCGGCTTTCAAGAAGAAGCGCAAGAAATAATTGGAGGCGGTGTTGCTTACCTTGCTGTTGCCGCAACCTGCGACGCGGCGTACTCTTCCAAGTGCTGCGCGTCGCTGTTGAACTTGCGGATGCCCTCCGCCAGTTTGTCGGTGGCCATGGCGTCTTCGTTGTGCATCCAGCGGAAAGTCTTCTCATCCAGGTGCAGACGATCTTCCTTGGATGTCTTCGCCTTCGCGGGATCGAGCTTGCGTTCCAGTGAGCCTTCGGTTTTTTCCAATTGGTCCAGCAGCTCGGGACTGATGGTGAGCAGGTCGCAACCGGCCAGGCGCTCGATCTGATTCACGTTGCGGAAACTCGCTCCCATTACCTGGGTTTTGTAGCCGTACTTCTTGTAGTAGTTATAAATGCGGGTCACGGACGCGACCCCGGGATCCTGGTCGGGAGGAATCTCCTTGTCGCCGCCTTCCTTCTTGTACCAATCGTAAATACGTCCGACAAAGGGCGAGATCAAAGTTACTTGCGCCTCGGCGCAGGCAACAGCTTGAGCGAAGCTGAAGAGCAGCGTGAGATTGCAGTGAATTCCCTCCTTTTCGAGACGCTCGGCGGCGCGGATGCCTTCCCAGGTGCTGGCGAGCTTGATCAGGATGCGCTCGCGCGACACGCCTTGGGCCTCGTAGAGCGAGATAAGCTTGCGGGCTTTGACGATGGCGGCTTCGGTATCGAAGCTGAGGCTGGCCGGGACTTCGGTGGAGACGCGGCCCGGGACCACCTTGAGAATCTCGCAGCCGAACAAAACGAAGAGGCGATCGATGAACTCCGCCGCCATCATGTCCTGGCCGCCGTCCTGCTTCTGGGCAAGTTCGGAGGCCTGGTCCACCAACTTGCGGTAGGCCGGCTTTTGCGCAGCCTTGTAGAGAAGCGATGGATTAGTGGTGGCGTCCTGCGGCCGATTGCGCGCGATGGCTTCGATATCACCGGTATCCGCTACCACAGTCGTATATTGCTTCAAAGATTCGAGATTCGTCATTTCCGTCTCCTATGAACGCTTACGTGCGCGTGACAGTGTTCGCACTTCGCGCGCCGGCAAGCGGCTTTCCAGGCTTTCGGTAAAGGGTCCTAGACCGATTATAGCGGGGAAGGAGACGCGGACCTTCGAACTTTGGCTTTTCGCGAACGTTTACGGTCGTGAATTGGCGCAAGATTGTCCGCTGCACCGAAGGTCCTCTATAATCGCGGTAAGTCAACTACGGCCACTAATGCACTCCGCTCAAGCCCCCATCAATGAAAATCTTTGGGAACCGGTATTCCAAGCCGCTGTCCAATTCCACGGAAGCGGAAGGCTGGATGAAGCTGCGTCGGTTTTCACCGCGATTGTTGAACATAATCCCGGGCACTTTGTGTCTCTTCACCGGCTGGCCGCGATCCGGCGGCATCAGGGCCATCTCGAGGAATCGTTGGCGCTGCTCGAAAAGGCGATTCAGTGCAATCCGGATAACGCCGACGCCCACAACAGCCTTGGCAACACGCTGAATGCGTTAGATCGCCACGAAGATGCGATCGCCCAATACCGTTGCGCGACTTCGTTAAAGGGAGATTTTCCCGAGGCGCATGTCAATCTCGGAAATTCGCTCAAGGCGTTGCGCCGTTACGAGGAGGCCGCCGATGCTTACCGCGCCGCGATCGCCTTGCGGCCGGGATATGCCGAGGCGCATAGCAATCTGGGGCTCGTGTTAGATCTCATGAACCGTCCGGCGGATGCCTTGGACAGCTTTGAGGCCGCCGTCCGGTTCGATCCCGGAATCAGGCTGGGATACAACAATCTCGCTCTGGCGCTGGTCGATCTCGATCGCCATGAGGAGGCCGTGCCCTTCTTTCAGCTTACCCGGCGGCTTGACCCCGCTGCCCCGGAGCCGGTGTACAACGAGTCTCTCGTCCAGCTCGCGCTCGGCAATTTCGAACGCGGGTGGCCGGATTATGAAGCTCGCTGGCGCGTTCCGGATCTCAAGCTTCATCGCCCGGACTTCACGCAGCCGATGTGGGACGGACGCTCCGATATAGCCGGCAAAACGATCCTGCTTCACGCCGAGCAGGGTCTTGGCGACACGATCCTGTTTGCGCGTTTTATCGAGCGGGTCGCAGCAAAAGGCGCGCGGGTGATTCTGGCGGCGCAAGCGGCCCTGGCGCCGCTCCTACGCTCGATTCCTGGCGTGGCGCAAGTCTTCACCTCCGGCGAACCGCTACCCGATTTCGATTTACACGCTTCGCTAGGTAGTCTCCCGTTGGCGTTCGACGCAACTTTGGAGACCATCGCGTGTGAAAGAGCTTATCTGCACACGCCCGCCGAATCGGAAACGATTACAAGCCTGAACGAGTGTGGCGAATCGCGGCTCGTGGGTGTCTGTTGGGCGGGCAATCCCGCTCATTCCAACGATCGCAACCGCTCTATTCCAGTTTCGGCCTTCGAGCGGCTATTCCGGATTCCGGGCATCCGATTCGTTTCGTTGCAGCAAAACCTCCGCGCGGGGGAGGACTCGATTCTGGCTCGTTACGATAATTTCGATCAGACGTCGGTCCACAAAGCAAGCAGCCTGGCCGATACGGCGGCGCTGATTTCCAGGCTCGACCTGGTAATCACGGTAGACACCGCTATCGCTCATTTGGCGGGCGCGCTTCATCGTCGGGTCTGGGTTCTTCTACCATTTCGCGCTTATTGGGTGTGGCTGCGCCACCGGGCGGATAGCCCGTGGTATCCGACTGCGCGCCTGTACCGCCAGAAACGTCCGGGGGATTGGGAGGGCGTGTTGGAGCAGGCCGGCGAGGCTCTGCGATGAGTGAGCCGGTCGTGACCGCAAGTGAAAACCCGTGGGAGAACATATTTCATTGCGCCGTGCAATTTCACGGAAGAGGGAGTCTGAACGAAGCCGGCTCGCTGTTCGCGGCGATTGTTGAGCACAATCCCGGGCATTTTCCTTCCCTTCACCGGCTCGCGGCTATCCGGCGCCAGCAGGGCCGCCTGCAGGAATCGCTAGCCCTGCTGGAAAGAGCTGTCGAGTGCAACCCGACTGCGGCGGATGTCCACAACAGCCTCGGCAACACGCTAAGCGGTCTCGAGCGCTACGAGGAAGCGATCGTCGAATACCGCCGCGCGGCTTCGCTTCGCGAAAATTTTCCGGAGGCGCATCTCAACCTCGGGAATTCGCTAAAGGCGACGGGCCGGTATGAGGAAGCCGCGGAGGCGTATCGCGCGGCAATCGCCCTGCGGCCGCCATACGCCGAAGCGCATAGCAATCTCGGAATCGCGTTGGCCCGCCTGAACCGCCCGTCGGAGGCGGCGGCCAGCTTTGCTACAGCGATCTCGATCGACCCCCGAATCAAGTTGGGCAACTCGAATCTCGGATTGGCTCTTACCGCGCTCAACCGGCACGAGGAAGCGCTGCCGTACTTCCAGCGCGCGCGCTTGCTGGACCCCGAGGCCCCACAGCCGGTATTTAACGAATCCGTGGTTCATCTTGCGTTGGGTGATTTCGAGCGCGGCTGGCCGGATTACGAAGCCCGCTGGCGTGTTCCCGAACTGAAGATGAAGCCTCCCAATTTTGCGCAGCCGCGTTGGGACGGCCAATCCTCTATGGCTGGTAAGACCATCCTTCTTCACAGCGAGCAAGGGCTTGGAGATACCATTCTATTCGCCCGCTTCGTGGAACCGATCGTCAAACAGGGCGCGCGCGTTCACCTCGATGTTCAGAAGCCGCTCACCGGCCTGATGAAGTCCATCCCCGGCGTCGCGCAAGTTCTGACGGCGGGCGATCCGCTTCCCGAATTCGATCTTCACGCTCCATTCGGCAGCCTGCCGCTGGCGCTCAAGACTACTATCGATACCATCCCTTCGAGAACTCCTTATCTGCGGGCGCCCGCCGAATCGGAGGCCGCCATCGGGCTTGACGAATCTTCGGGATCGCCTTCCGTGCGGGGACCGTTAGTGGGCGTTTGCTGGGCGGGTAATCCCGACTATCCTCTGGATCACAACCGATCCATTCCGCTATCGATCTTCGGGCGTCTGTTCCAAGTTCCGGGCGTGCGGTTCGTTTCTTTGCAGCAGAACCTTCGCCCCGGAGACGATGAGATTCTCGCGGGTTACGACGATGTCAATCTCACATCGATTGCGAAGAGTAAAGGGCTGGCCGATACGGCAGCGATGATCTCCAAGCTTGACCTCGTGATTACTGTGGACACCGTCATCGGCCACCTGGCCGGCGCGCTGGGCCGTCCTGTGTGGATTCTTGTTTCGTTTTCCGCATACTGGGCGTGGCTGCGTGGCCGGACCGATAGCCCGTGGTATCCGAGCGCGAGGCTATTCCGGCAGCCGGGGATTGGGGACTGGGGCAGCGTGGTGGAGGATGTGGCGGGAGTGTTGGCAAACGCGGCGGGCTTGGGCCCGCCGCTTTCTCAGCGTTAGCTGATGAATAAGACGGGCGGTCCGGCGACGTGACTTCACGCCGAGCCGCCCTTCGATCAACCGCGGCCTACTTCGGGCAGCCGAGGCGGCTCACGGGCAACGAGGTGGCGCTCTGATTGTTTGTAACGGAAGCGGGAATCTGAGCGCCCGTGGGAACGAACCACACTTCAACGCGACGCAGGTCGGTGTCCGGCCCAATGGCCCCTACCGAACTACGGCAGAAGCCGGCTTCAAATCCGACTCCATTCTGGTCGACTCCAGGAGAGCTGATCTGTACTTGAGCTTCTGGAATCGACAAGCAGACGCCGGATCCGGCTGAGATCACGGCGGCCGCATTCATGGCGCGCAACTGCGACAAGTTGCCTGCCTTCTCATCGGCCGCCTGATGTCCTACCAGAACTACCGTGCCCGACGAGTCTCTCTCGTAGTAGGCGCGCAGTTGTTCGAGCAGGATTCGCTTGCCGCAGTTGTTCACGCGTGAGCTGTTTGGCGTGAAGAGCACATCCGGAAGCCGTACGGGCATTGCCGTCGCGCCCTTGACGACATCTACGGTCGTGGTGGCGGTGCCGGCGCTGCGGTTGTCAGCAGCGTTCGCCGTGATGGTCACGGTTTTCCGCTGTTCTGAATTGTTCGCGGTGTCCCATTGCATGCTGGAGGAATCGAACTGGTCTCCCTGCATGGCGCCTTCCGATGCCTGGTACGTCGCAGGTTGGATCGGGCCTCCGCATTGGTTCTGGAAGCTGGATGTAACCGTGGATTTGTCGCCGGCCTTGATCTCCGCGGGATTTGCCTGAGCCGTTCCCGTAGGAGGCTTGTACTCACGAACGGTAACGGTTGTTTCGGCGGACTGTGGATTGAACGCGTCGCCGCCGGTGGTCAATTTCACTGTGTAGGTCCCAGCCGGCTTGCCGTCGCTATTGAATTGATACGACCCGGTCTGGCTGGCCGGCTCGCCGTTTACGGACCACGACGAGAAGGTCAGTTGATTCGCAGCTGCGCCGCTAATAGACGGCGTCAGCGTAGCAGTTTCTCCAGAGCATATCTCCGCCGGCGAAGCGCTAAGGGAGAGAGCGAAGTTTTGTTTTGGACATGCTACGTTAATATCTACTTTGCTGCCATCGGGGCAGTTCTTCATCTGAATCTGCCGATGCGCGACGGGCGCAGGCTTCTCTCCGCCAAACCAGAAGCTAAAGCCGGCCGTGTAACGAATATTGTTTTGATTGTTATCGCCCATTGTACGAAGGTTCTGCAGGCGAGTCAGGTAGTAATCGACCCCGATCGGACGGAAAGATGCGTGTCTGCCGATCCGGATATCCAAGCCCCCGCCCGCAGTCATGGCAAAGGCGGTCTGCGAAGCGCCCACGCGCGCGCTAACAACGTCCCCGGGAAGAACCACTACAGGCCCCGAGGGCAACCCAGCGATCACGGTTCCGGGAACTGCGATGCTGCTAGTTGCATATACGCCGCCAAAAAGCACTTGAACAAAGGGTTGGAAGCGCGACCTGCGACCGAACGAGACTCGCGGGCCAAATAAGAAGTTAGCAACTGTGGTATCTGCATGAATACCGGCAAGGTTGTCATTATGCACGGCGCCCAGATCGGCAACAGCGCCGAACCAGCGGTTGAATTTATAGATGAACTCACCGTTTCCACCGTTGGCGCTGAAAGCCGGCACGTTAGTGGCGGAATTGAACCGCACGTAGTCATAGCCAAGGTAGACTCCCACCTTTGGCTGGTCTTGAGCAGCCGCGGTCCATCCAAGCAAGACCACCGCGGCGGCTATTGCTGCACACGTCTTCATCAAATATACCTCCCAGCGGGACAAGGCCACACTTACTTCCGAGCGCGGATTGAGCTTAGATACTCCGTACTGGATACTTGCGGACTGACCCCTGTTCTGAGTGGCCTGATTCCCATCGGCCTATGAGGATGCAGTTTTTGGGGAGACTTCACGTAACCCAAATTCTTGAGTTATCCCATTCAAGCCATCATCTATCGAAGAGGGATAAACCATGCTGCCTACCTACATTTCGGCCCGCGTCCGGCGCTCCATAGCGCTCGCATCCGCACTTGCCGCTACATTCTTATGGGCGCAGCCCGATGCCGGTCTCCACGGCCCCATAAGCTTGATTCAGGCCGACCCGCATCACAAGAACACCCTGCTGGCTGGAACGGCCACCGCCCATCTATTTCGCTCGCGCGATGGGGGGATTACCTGGAGCCCGTTGCCTTTCCCGTACGAACAGCGGTCCAATCTGCACGCGCTGCTAATCGATCCAGACAGGGAAAATGTCTATTGGATCGGTGTTTCGAGCGAAACGCCACAGTTCGCCGGCATGTTCCGCAGCACCGATGAGGGCGCTACGTGGCAGCCAGTGCCGGGGCTGGAAAGAAAGCAGGTTTGGTCTATCGCCATGTGGAAGGTAGACGCCCATCTGATCGCCGCCGGAACCGAAGACGGCGTCTATCTGACGCGTAACGGCGGCGCCGATTGGACGCTTCTCTCTTCACCCGGCGCCGCCTCGCCCCACCCCGTGGTTTCGCTTGCGTTCGACCCGGCGGATATCAGAATCCTTTACGCCGGCACGCCCCATCTCGCATGGAAGACTATTGATGGGGGCGCCAAGTGGCAGCCCTTGAACAAGGGCATGCAGGAAGACTCGGACATATTTTCGCTGGACGTAAATGCGAAGCGGCGAAGCCGTTTGTTCGCGGGCGCATGTAGTGGAGTCTACCGTAGCGTGGATGGAGGCAGCACGTGGACCAGCCTGGAACACGAACTGGGCGGGCAGTTTCGCACATACGTAGTCAGATCGGCGCCAAACCGTCCCGAAGTAGTGTATGCCGGCACCAGCCTGGGCCTGATGATGTCGCGAGACAGCGGCGCCAACTGGCATCGGCTCAGCGACAAGCGGGCGCGCTCGGTAGCCTTCGATCCCACCGACCCCCAACGCCTCTTCGTGGCGACCGATGAGGGAGTCGTGCGCTGGGAAGGAGGCGCACCTGTGAGAACAACTGGAAACAACCCGCAATAGCCGGGGCTGCCGGGTTCAGGCACTCCGCTCGCGCCTCGGGGCAGGCTTTCGAGAGCCTGTCCCGAGCCAGATAGGGCTTCGCCTTTGAGTTCCTTTCAGGATTTGGAAGTCAGGAACTGATAACCGATCCATCAATGCTTTACAGACGAGTCTTAGCGCGTTACGGGCGCCTTAAGCTTTGGTTGAGATAGTAGCGGAGAAGATGCGGAGCGGACCGCCCCTTTGGGCTGAACGGACTTGTTAGGAAATAAACGCTGCCAGTTTATGAGCCGATGGCCTCACTCGGGAACGCCGGGCAGAAGCCCGGCGGCAAGGCAGAACCTTGGCCCCACAAAGACTTATTCGGATCGGTGGAATGGTTATTAACGAACAGTGCCTAACCTATAAGTCTCTTAGCTTGAGTCGGGTGCCTCACGGGCTTACAAACTATTGAGGCGCTGGAGCCGGTCAAACCGGCCCCAGCGCCTCAGCTAGAAAGCCGCCCGGGGAGGGCGGCTGTACAATAGACCGTTTATCCCTTGGCGACCAGTTGGTCCGCCCTGGATAGGTGCTCGACTTCAACTTCCTGTTTCCGCACCTTGTCCCGCACCGTCTTTACGTGATCGCTTCCTTCCCGTTGAATCACCACTTCCTCCGCGACGTGAGCAGACTTAGTAACCACCGGCTCCTCGGCCGTTTCCGTGATTTCAATTGTCTTGTCCGTCCAGTCCAGATTTCGTGTGTAATTCGGGTCGGTAATAGCCCGCCGGAGGACCCGTGCGTGCTCTTCATGCAAGGTCACCTGCGCTTCTACTGGCGTTTCCGTTACGAAACGACGAATGCGCGTCGTCCCATCCTGGATCACCCGCTTGGCTACGTTGATCTTTTCCTCCGCCAAAGCGATTACTTCTTCTCTATTCAAATCGCTTCCTACTCTATCCCTATTCAAATCGTTTGCTACGCCGGATGATGTGACCCGGGTGGCCGCCGCTGGTGGAGGCGCTTCGGTGCGCGTCAGGGGTATGGGGGCTACCGCCGGCTTTGTAGGCACGGCTGTCTTGAGCAATCCCTGCTGTTCGGCGCGCTTCAGTACATCCACAGATTGATGTGCGTTCAAGATCGCGGTTGCTCTCGCGACATCGGTTTCAGGGACGCGAATCGTGAGTAGTGTGCCGCCGGCTTCGACCGAACGGCCATAGAGGGCGGCTTCGTATTGCTGGATTTCCCGCCCAAAGAGCCGATGCCAGAGTCCGGGATCGCGAAGCTTGTCGCCCGGCATGCTCAGAGTCTTGTTGCTGATCGAGCTGATATCGCTCGGCGGAAAGCCCGCCGCCTCAAGGTTACGGCGCGCAGCCTCCGCATGTTCCGCTGTATCATAGAGCGTTACTATTTTCTCGTAAGTCATATTTTCTCCTTGCGGTTCACTCAGTAAGTAAACTTGTGAACTCTCCTGTTCCGACTTGTCACTATTGTGTTATGCGTATTTCGACGCGCCGATTCCCCGCCCGGCCTTGCGAGGTGCAGGCGCCCAGTACGGGATCCTAGCCACTCAATGTGGCGACGGACTTCTCGACGAGAGTTAGTAAACCCGATCCGGCGCCGCTCGCCGACGCCGGGGCGTGAGGCGCAAGCGCCACTCAGGACGCGGATATTGCCGCGGCAACAACGCCAAACGCCAGGACAAGCCGCCTGGCGGGGCCGTCGCGCTGTACTGCCAGCGCCATGGCACGGCGGCGACGACTTAGGGCCAGCATCGCGGCGTTGCGCGGGGGCCTGTAGGCGAGCTTTGCCGATTGTCAGGCTGCCCGGTAAGAGTAACAACGAGCCGAACATCGAGTCCGCCATAGGATTTTCCCCCCCGTTTGGGTTCTCGATTCTCACCCATCCCTGGCAAGCGCCCTTATCTGTTCTCGTTAGTGCTGATGCCTCCGGTTTTTGCCGCGATCTATTCTTAGCGGCCTGCCTGGGAGAAATCGGGGTGACGGTTTGCGGATCTGTAAGTTCAAGAGCCGGGGCTACTTCTCGATTTTTGCAGACTTGTACCCGGGCTTTGATTGCATCCTGCTCCGTCATGAATTTGCCTTCTCTGGTGGCGCCGAACCATTTCCCGTTTTTATGAAAGACACCCGAACTTGTATTCACCCACACTTGCCCACTGGCTTTGGCTGCCTGAATTTCCTCGTTCGATGGGTGCTCTACCGCCGCAAAGGAAGGCTTATCGCCGGCCACGGCACGATCCGCGGAGTGCGATGAGGTTGCGTCAACAGAGGATGCTTTTGGCTTCTTCGCCTTGGAAGCCGCTCCGTTCACCTCGTCTAGTGCGGTAGCACCTTGTGACGCGGTAGCATCCGCGGTGGATTTCTTGGACTTCTTCGGTTTCGAGGTCTTCTCGGTCTGGGTCTGGCGTTGCTTTTCACCTGCTCCGCGCCTTGCCACATCCCACAGGCCCAGAGGACACCGGCAGTCAGGCCTTGACACAAGGCCGTCACTCTCCTCCATCGCATGAGTTCGACCTCCATTTGGCTTGATGCAAATGAGACATCGGCGAAATAAATTCTCCCACCCGAAGCCCATACAACGGATTGGCCGTTCCGATTTTACTTCTCAGGCTCGCATGGTCAGCTTATCGGCGTTACAGGATGCGTGTTGCCGCGGAGACCGCGTCGAAGAACGCAGGTTCGAAACGGTTCGAAAGCGCTGGCAAGCGCCAATTTTAATGAGTCCCGCCCCCGTGTGGAGCGTCTAGGCCAAAGTGGTGAAAGGAAAACCCAAACAATGAATATCCTCGAAACAATGCTATCCGGCGGCGGGGGCGGAATTATCAACCAGCTCGCAGGTCAGTTCGGGATCAGCCCCAGCCAGGCGACTGCGGCTACCTCTGCCCTGTTGCCGGCTCTCGCCGGTGGCATGCAGGAAAGGCTGGCCGCTGGCAACGCCTCCGGCATTACGGACTCGATCAACAGCGGCGCTCTCACGCGGTTTGCGGACAACTCCGACTCTCTGGCCTCTCCGGCGGCTTTGGATCAAGGTAGAACGCTTCTGTCGCAGATCTTTGGTTCGGGCGATACGGGGAATATGGTTTCCATGGTGGCGGAGAAAGTGGGTCTCAGCAGCGTAATCATTCGTTCTATGCTCCCGATCGCCGCCACGCTGCTAGGCGGGTTTCTTTCGAAGAAGGTAGCTTCCGGAGCCAGCCTCACCGATACCCTTGGGCATTTGGCGAGCGCCGGCCACAGCGGATTTATGGACACGGTCAGAGGATTGGTTTCCCATTTTCGCGCGTAACGGTTGAGAAAACCGCTAGAGGCTCCGCCGCGCCTCATGACGGCGCAGGGCCATCGCCGCCGCAACGGGGCCTGCCGGCAGCTATCCTGGGCTTCCCAAAGGGCCCATTCACTGCAATCTGCGAAGTCGGCGAGGCCTCTCCCTTCGCCTGGGCGGGGGAGCGGGATACTAGCGGCCGCGGCGCAAAGCCGCCCGGCCACATTCACATATTAGAGGGGATAAACGACGCCTTCCAGTCCCCGTGAGCCCGTCCAATTGCCGTGAAACTGAGCCGCATTGAAATCAGATGGCATCGGTCCTAGCAGGTACCCTATAGGACCTTGCCTCGGGCCGGGTCCCAGGAAGGAGTGAGTATGTCGGATTCGATATTTGCCTCGTTACTCAGCACATTGGACAGGCGAACAGTCGGTGACGTCGCACACGCGCTTGGGCAACCGGAGGAATCGGTCTCACGCGGCATGGAAACCTCAATCGCCAGCCTGCTAGGCGGCATGGCCAGCAAATCCCAGGATTCTGGCACGCTGCAAAAGGTACTCGATACCGTTTCGGGCGCCGGCGGAGATTTTTCCTGGTCTCAAATGGCCGGCAGCCTTGCCGCCCCCAGTTCGTCTGCAATGACAGCCGGCAAGCGAGTGCTTTCCACACTCTTCGGAAGTAAGGAAAACGCCGTGGTGAACGGCATCAGCCGGTCCGCCGGCTTAACGACGCCGGGTTCGGCTTTGACGATGCTCTCGATGGCCGCGCCGGTTGTGATGAGTTTCCTTACCAGACGGTTGCGAGACGGCGGTATGAACATCAGCAGCCTCGGAAGCCTACTGCAACGGGAGAGCGGTACGATTCAAAACGCTCTCCCCGCGGGCATGAGCGAACTGTTCTGGCCGGCCGCGACCAAAACGACAACAACAGTTAGAGAGGACGTTTCCCCAGTTGTCGCTCAGGCCGTGCATCGCGAGAGATCGGGAGCGGGCTGGCTTGCGGCTCTAGCCATCGCCATTCTTGGCCTGGGCTTTTTGTGGTTCCTGACGCACGCGCATAGGCCAGGCGTGCAAGTCACCTCGGCGCCGATGGGAACTGCAAACCGCATGGAGGAGCCTCCAACCGTGAACACGGCGTGCACACTGCCATCCGGCGTGACCCTGCCGGCCGATGGAGTCGCCTCGCGCTTGCTTGGTTACGTGCAGAGTCCTGGCGACGTGGCGGCAGGGACAACGTGGTTCAACGCGGATGATTTACGATTCAATACGGGGGATGCCACGCTGCGAGCCAGTTCGCGAGAGCAACTCAATAACATCGGCGAGGTTATGAAAGGCTGTCCAAACGTCCATTTGACGATCGCCGGTTATACCGACAACGTGGGCGACGAGGCGGCAAACGCGCGGCTCTCGAAGAACAGAGCTAACGCAGTAAGGTCGCAACTGGTCGCCGACGGCGTGTCTTCGGACCGCCTTAGCATTGAAGGTTACGGAGAACAGAATCCCGTGGCCGACAACAGCACTTCGGAAGGGCGGGCCGAAAATCGGCGCGTTGCCTTACAAGTAACGCAAAAGTAAGCCGGCGCATAAGATGCACGGATCATAGATATCCCCAAAGAAGCGCTCCGATTGGCTGATCCAACTGCCGCGGGGAGGCAACTCCAAGCGGTAAAGGGGGTGCTGCCGAGACGAGCGCTTCACTTTGTGGGGGACTTATAATAAGGGCGGCGACAAATGGAGGATAAATGAACAGCAAGTTAGCCATCGGCTGCGTTGGCGTGATACTCCTCATCCTGCTGATTGCCGGGCTCTCAATCGGTGGAAGTTACAACTCGCTCGTGCAGCTCGATCAGGCTACGCAAGCGCAATGGGCGCAGGTGCAAAACGCCTATCAGCGGCGCGCGGATCTGGTGCCTAACCTGGTGGCAACTGTGAAAGGAGCCGCAAACTTCGAACAAAGCACGATGACGGCGGTTACCGAGGCGCGCGCCAAAGTGGGCCAGATCACGCCCGCCGCAATGGGAGACATTCTCAAAGACCCCGCGGCGTTCCAACGGTATCAACAGGCGCAGGCGGGATTGTCTTCTGCGTTGAGTCACTTGATGGCCGTGAGCGAAAATTATCCACAACTCAAAGCCACCGCCAACTTCCGCGATCTCCAAGCGCAACTCGAGGGCACGGAGAATCGCATTACCGTGGAGCGGCAGAGATTCAATGAGGCGGCGCAAGCCTTCAATACCCGCCGAAACAGTTTCCCGTTAGTGCTGATCGCCGGCTTCTTCGGCGATAAATTCGCATCCAAACCTTACTTCCAGGCGCAAGCTGGAAGCGAGAAGGCGCCAGAGGTGAAGTTCAATTGAGCTTCGCATTGTATTGTGGCGCCGAGGCGTCGGATTTTGTAGTGGATGGCGGAAGTTCTCTGCGGACGGGGAGCGCCGGGCAGAAGCCCGGCGGCAGGCCGGAAGGCCTGCCCCACAATCTTCTCGATGGTGCGCGGACGTCAATGGCCTCAGGCTTCGCCGCTGAAATCTTTTCGGGATTTTGGAGTTCTGTTTACGATTTGAGGATAAGTATCTAAGTTGCTTCCCCGCCGCAGCCTGTTCTGCCTTATCGCCCTGGGTTGGGCCAGGCTGTTGTATGGCGCTGAAACGCCAATTCCCGGGCCGCCCACTCAATGGGTGACGGATAATGCAAACTTCCTATCGGCGGCAGCGATCCAGTCACTAAACGCGCGCCTTGCCGGCTACGAACGCGCGACAGGCCATCAACTGATTGTCTACATCACGCCGACGACCGGCGATGCGCCGATCGACGACTGGGCCGTCCGGGCTTTTGCAAAATGGAAAATCGGCCGGAAGGGGCTCGATGACGGGCTGGCGCTTTTCATCATGCCCCAAGACCGTAAGATGAGGATCGAGGTCGGCTACGGACTAGAGCCCATAGTGCCCGATGCGATCGCATCCCGTGTGATCAACGAGGTGATGGCGCCTCGACTTCAGGCCGGCCAGAACGATCAAGCGGTAACAGCGGCCGTTGACTCGCTGATTGGAGTGATCGGCGGCCAATCCGACGCGCTTCCGCCGCCACAGAGACGGCCGCAGTCCAAGCCGCTAAGCCCGTTTCAATTGATCTTCTATGGGCTCATCGGGATCGTGATTCTAGGGTTCCTGATTACGCATCCGGGATTAGCATTCTACTTTCTGGCTAGCATCCTCTCCGGCGGTGGCGGCTACGGCGGGAGAGGCGGATCTGGCGGCGGCGGAGGCGGCGGATTCAGCGGGGGAGGCGGTCGGTCGGGAGGGGGAGGAGCGAGTGGATCATGGTGAGCATTGACAAGGAACGGATCAAACAAGCGATTCAAAGAGCGGAGAGGCGGACTTCCGGCGAGATCCGCGTCTCCGTGGCACGGCCTTTCTGGGGCGATGTCCGGAAGGCAGCGGAGAACACATTCGAGCGGCTGGGCATGACCGCGACAAAGCAGCGTAACGCTGTCTTATTCTTCATTGTGCCGGCGCGCCACAAGTTCGTCGTTTTAGGCGACAGCGGCATCCACAAGAAGGTAGGCCAGGAGTTTTGGCAGCAGATCGCGCGCAGCTTATCCGATAGGTTGAAGCAGGGCGATATTACGGGTGGCATCGTCGCCGGAATCGAAGCAGTGGGCGCGGGCCTGGCCGAGCATTTTCCGTACCTAGCGGATAGCGACACGAACGAATTGCCGGATGACATCGATCACTCTCACGGGAACTGAGCAGACGAATTCCCACTATGAAGCCCTTCTGTATGATGGGTTTCGAATCGTCACCGTTTCATAGGCATCAGCAGGTGATAGGAGATATCGTCGTGTCCTTTCCGGACCTGGGGTCCGCTCCACACGAGCTCCGCGACCTCAAAGAAACCCGGCGGTGGTTGCAGCCCCGTGTGTCGAAGGAGCGGCTCCAACGCCTCGCACCCCCGCGGCCGAAGCGGAAGCGTCTTGGGGCGTGCGATCTTTGGGATCGGGTGCGCAGCCTGATTCGCGCCTGGTGGGTGTGGCTGGCATTGTCAGTGCTCTTGTGGGAGAGGGGCTCCTGGCTCCAGGCATTGCTGTTTGGAATTGTTTCGTTGGCTCTCTATCACACCTCACCCATAGTCCATCCCGCGTTTTACGCTCTCGAACCCGACATCGATACCGCGTCGGCCGAATTTCGCACGACCATGGCGGGGATGACCGGCACGCCGCTCGTAGACGGCAATCGCGTCACCATCTACAACAATGGCGACGAATTCTTTCCGGCCATGCTGGATGCGATTGAATCCGCCCAATGTTCCATCACCATGGAACAACACATCTTTTGGAACGGCCGAATCGGACGGCGTTTCGCCGAAGCTTTCGCGGAGAAGGCGCGCCAGGGGATCGCTGTCAAACTGTTGGTGGATGCCGTGGGTTCGGCAAGGCTTGGCGATGAGATCCTGGATATTCTGGAAAAGGGAGGCTGCCAGTTGGCCTGGTTTCGGCCCATTCATTGGTATACCGCGGACCGCGCCAATCATCGTACGCATCGAAAGTCCCTGATCGTCGATGGGCGCATTGCCTTTACGGGCGGCGCGGGACTGGCGGACCACTGGCTCGGCTCGGGCGAGAATGAACGTGGGTGGCGGGATGTGCAGATTTGCGTGGAAGGGCCCGCTGCATTGGTGCAGCAGACGGGCTTCGCCCAGAACTGGCTGGTCACGACCGGCGATATTCTGAGCGGCCACGGCTTCTTTCCGGTTCCCCGGCCGGTTGGCAAGGTGCGGGTGCAGACCATCCAGAGTTCCCCATCCGCAGGCGCCGGCGCGGCGGGCACGATGTACCTGATTGCGGTGCAATGCGCCCGGAGGTATCTGCACATCGCAAACCCGTACTTCGTTCCGGATTCGCGCGTAGTCTGCATGTTATCCGATGCCTCGCGCCGCGGGGTCTCCGTCAAGCTGATGGTCGCGGGCAAGCGCAATGACACGTGGTGGGCGCGGCAGAACAGTTTGCGTTTATACGGGAAGCTTTTGGAGGCTGGGGTGGAGATTTACGAGTTTCAGCCCGTGATGCTCCATCAGAAGACCATGGTGGTGGATGGGGCCTGGGCTACCGTAGGCACCGCCAATTTCGACAACCGCTCCTTCGCGCTAAGTGAAGAAACCAACGTCTGTTTCCATGAGCCGGCCCTGGTGGAGCAGCTCCGCGGAATGTTTGCGGACGATCTTAGGGCCTGCCAAAAGATCGAGCTTTCGGATTGGCGCCGGCGGGGGCAATGGCAGCGAACGAAAGAGCGGCTCGCTTCGCTCATCGAAGACCTGGTATGACGGTATTAACACCGGTATCGAGACGATGACGCAGAAGATCCGCGTCGCGACCTACAACATTCACAAAGGGCGTGGTCTCGACGGCCGCACCCGCATTGACCGGATCGCGCGCGTTCTGGAAAAGATCGGCGCCGATGTCGTGGCGCTGCAGGAGGTGGTAAGCCACGAAGGATTCTCAATCGAGGACCACCAGGCGGACTATCTCGCGCGGCGGTTCGGATACTCTCACGTCATCGGCGAAACTCGCAAACACCTCGGAGGAGTCTACGGCAACGTAACTCTGAGCCGCTGGCGGTTCGAGCAGACCGCGCACGTCGATCTGAGCGTATCGGGTAGAGAGGAGCGGGGCGTGCTCCGTACGGACATCCGGCTGGGGGCGCACATTGTGCATGTGTTCAATGCACACCTGGGCACGGGGCATCGGGAGCGGCGCGAGCAGGCCCCTATGCTGGTGGGCCGCGATTTGCTCAAAGCGTTCGACATCAGAGGTCCGCGAATTGTGCTTGGGGACTTTAACGAATGGACGCGTGGTTTGGTGACGCAGACGCTATTCGGAGAGTTTCACCGCACGGATCGGCGCGACCATTTGCCTCGCCTGCGATCGTATCCCTCAGGTCTGCCGCTATTGAGCCTGGACCACATCTATTTCGATCGCCACTTCCGTGTCGAGGGCTCTCACTTTCACAGGAGCCGGCTGTCATTGATCGCTTCGGACCACTTGCCATTGGTGGCCGATTTATCAATCGACGTTCCGGGGACGGCAACCCCTTGATTTTGTGGCGGATCGCAAGCGTTCTCTGCGCCCGCGGAGCGCCGGGCAGAAGCCGGCAGAAGCCCGGAAGGGCTGCCCCACATCAGGACAGCGCTGCCAACTCTTCTACGCTCAGCCGTCCGGTATACATTGCCATGCCCACGGCCACGTTCACATCTATCGCCAACAGCGCGCGCACTTCATCCATGGTGGTGACGCCGCCGGCGGCTGTGACTTCGAGGGCCGTTGCTGCGCGCAGGCGGCGGAACCAATCGAGGTCCGTGCCTTGCATCATGCCCTCCTTATCGACGTAAGTGCATAGGAAGCCCGAGCAGTAAGGTTCGAGCGCGCTCAGCACGTCTTCGGCGGCAAGGTCCGTGGATTCGCGCCATCCCTTAACGACGATGCGCCCCTCCTTCGAATCGAGTGCGATCACGATGCGGTCGCGGCCGATGGAGGCGCGGAGGCCGGCAAGGAACGGCGCATCTATGCCTGCGGATTCGAAAGCGGCAGTGCCTACGATCACCTTGCGCGCGCCTTGTTCGATCAGCGTCCGCGCGCGCTCCAACGAGCGCACGCCGCCGCCGGCGCGAATGGCGGCCTGCGACGCCAGCAGGCGGACGAGAGCGTCGTTCGAGCCGCGGCCCATGGCGGCGTCGAGATCGATCACCTGAATCTCAGAAAACGCGGCGAACTTGTGTAGCATCGCCTCCGGCGAATCGGCTTCGAGCGCCTTTTCGCGGCCTTGGACGAGTTGCACGGCCTTGCCATCCATCAAATCGATGCAGGGGAAGATCATGCGGGGCGCACCGGAATGCCGCGACGGGCGAGCTCTTCTTTGAGTTGACGCACGGTGTAGGTTCCGTAGTGAAAGATGGAGGCGGCCAGGGCGGCATCGGCGCAGCCTTCGGTCAGCACGCGGACGAAATGTTCGGGCTTGCCCGCGCCGCCGCTGGCGATGATGGGCACGTGCGTAGCGCGCGACACGGCCGCGGTGAGGGCGCAATCGAAACCCTCCTGAACGCCATCAGTGTCCATCGACGTGAGCAGGATTTCGCCCGCGCCGAGCTCTTCGCCGCGCGTGGCCCAAGCCAGGGCGTCGAGCGCTTCCTCGTCGCGGCCGCCGCGCGTATAGACGCGCCACTCACCCGGGGCGCGACGCCGCGCGTCGATCGCGAGAACTACGGCCTGTGCGCCGAATTCGCGGCTGAGCTCGGAGATGAGTTCGGGGCGCCGGACAGCGGCGGTGTTGACGGAAACCTTGTCGGCGCCGGAAAGCAGAATGCGGCGGGCATCGGCAATGGAGCGAATGCCTCCGCCTACGGCGAGCGGGATGAAGACTTTGCGCGCGGCCCGGGCGACTACTGCAGCCATGGTTTCGCGGGCGTCGCTGGACGCAGTGATGTCGAGAAAGACGACTTCGTCGGCGCCATCGCGGTTATAGCGATCGGCGAGTTCGACGGGGTCGCCGGCGTCGCGCAGGTTGACGAAGTTCACGCCCTTGACCACGCGGCCGGCGGTGACGTCCAGACAGGGGATGATGCGCTTGGTCATGAGCGGCGTGAGCGCGCTCCGCGCGCTGGACAGGCCAGGAGGCCTATCCTACTAAGAACCTCCTGACGATGGCAAGGCCTTCAGGGCCCGATTTCTCCGGGTGGAATTGCACGCCTAAGACGTTCGATTGCTGGAGCACGGCCGTGAATGGGACTTCGTAGACGCATGCGGCCGATGTGTATTCACCTTCGGGCACGTAGTAACTGTGAGCGAAATAGAAGTAACCGCCCTCGGTTCCCGAGCGCCACTCAACTTTATCCCAGCCCATGTGCGGCACGCGGGCATGCGCGGGGAAGCGGCGCACGATACCTGGGAAGATGCCAAGGCCGTGCGCTTCCGGAGCCTCTTCGCTGGTCTCGAACAGAGCTTGCAGGCCAAGGCAGATGCCCAGGAACGGAATGCCTTCCGCGATCCGTTCGATCAGCGCCTCGCGTACCTGGAGCGCATCCAGCGCGCGCATCATCTGTCCGAAATGGCCGACGCCAGGCAGCAGGATCTTGTCCGCCCCGCGCAAACCCGCGGCATCGCGCACCAGGCGATACTCGCAGCCGATCTCTTCCAGCGCGTTCTGCACCGAGCGCAAGTTGCCCGCACCATAATCGAGGACCGCGATCATAGCAGCCCCTTCGTCGACGGCAGTTGATCTTTCAAGCGCGCATCTTTCGAGCAAGCGTATTTCATGGCGCGCGCGAAGCACTTGAAGATGGCTTCAATCTTATGGTGGCTCGAACGGCCGTACATTACCTTCACGTGCAGATTGGCGCCGGCATGGTTTACGAAACCGCCGAAGAAATCTTCCAGCAACTCCACTTGCAAATCGCCCACGCGCAGCACTTTGACCAGGTCTTTGTAAACCAGCGCGGGCCGTCCGCCGAGATCCACGGCCACTACGGCGAGCGTCTCATCCATTGGCTGCACGAAGTACCCAGCGCGGTTGATACCTTTGCGGTCGCCTAAGGCCTGCGAGAACAATTGCCCCAGCACGATGCCGGCGTCTTCTACGGTATGGTGCTGATCGACGTCGAGATCGCCTTCGGCGTGAAGTTTGAGATCAAACCCGCCATGCTTCGAGAAGAGCTCAAGCATGTGATCGAGGAATCGAACGCCGGTCGAAATCTCGTAGCGGCCGCGGCCTTCGAGCTGCAAACTAGCGGCGATGCGCGTCTCTTTCGTATCGCGCTGAATGGATGCGCGCCTCATTCCGTGAAGACCTCTTCGAGATAGTTGATGTCGTCCACGATCGCATACGCGCCTTCCGCCTGGAACAGGAAGACGAGATCGAGGTACAGCGGATTCGACGGCGCGGCGATGCCGATGAAGGGCACGCGCGCGGCCTTGGCGCAACGCGCGTCATCCACCGTGTCGCCAACGTAGAACACCCGGCAATCGCAATTGGCTTCGAGAATTTTGAGCAGACCTTCGGGCGCCGGCTTGTGGTCATCGACGTCTTCCATGCCGATCACGGGTGCGAACACCAAACCGGGCGCGAATCGCCGCAACGTCATGTCGGCTTCAACTTTCGGCCGGCCGGTGAAGACGGCGAAATCGAACTGCTCGTTCAGCTTTTCGAGTGCCCCAGGCTTCGCCACCCACCGCTCGCGCAGCATGAGGCCACCCTCGCCCGAGCCGTTGCCGAGGAACAGACCCTGAAAATGCGACACCACATCTTCGAACGCGGCTTCGATTCCGGCTTCGCGCACCAGGTGGTGAGAGAGCCGCCAATCGTCGTTCCAGCCGCCCGCATTTTTGACCTCCTGGATGCGTTCGTGCGTTGGACGTGAGCCGGTGAAATGCTCCACCGTACGCGCGATGGTTTCGCGGTAGGATTCGGTGACATCCGCCAGGACGCCATCCATGTCGAAAACCAACAAGGGTTTGTTCATTGTTTCCAAATATCTTCCAGCGCAGCGAGCATCTGCCGCGTCTGCTCGCGTGTTCCAACGGTGATGCGGACGCAGCCCGGGGCTTCGTAACTGCGGTCGCGCACGAGAATTCCCCGAGCGCGAAGCGCGTCGCGCACCTCGATGGCGCGCTCCCCAAAGCGGCCCAACACAAAGTTCGCCGAGCTCGGCACGTAGCCGATGCCCAGTTTCTCAAGGCCCAGACATAACAGCTCGCGCGCTGCCAGCGCCTCCGCTACATAATTGCGCACGTAATCGGCATCTTCCACCGCGGCCTGCGCCGCCAGTACCGCCAGCATATTCACGCTGTAAGGCGACTGCGCTTTGTGCAGATAGCGCACATTCGTCTCGTTCGAGAACAGGCAGCCGAGACGCATGGCGGCCATGCCGAAGACTTTCGAAAACGTCCGGCACACGAACAGATTCGGCTGCGTAGCGATTTCGGGCAGCGCGGTGATACCGGAAAACTCGTAATAGGCTTCGTCGATGAGCACGGCGGCATGGCGCGCTTTGCGCAAAATGCGCGCCATGCCTTCGAGGGACACGGCGGTGCCGGTGGGATTATTCGGGTTCGAGATCAGGATCGCGCGCGTCTCTTTGGTGATGGCCCGCAGCACGTCGTCGAGCGGGAAATCCATCTCGGGCGGATAAGGAATCTCGACGACCTTCGCGCCGGCCACCTCGGCATAGAAGCGATACATCGCATAGGCGGGCTTGAGCACGATCGTTTCCTGGCCATCGTCGACGTAGGTATTGAGGAATACCTGAATCGCTTCATCGGTGCCGTTGGTGAAGACGAACTGATCGGGCGACACCTGAAAATACTGCGCGATGGCGGCCTTGGCTTCGCCGTACTCGGGATAGACGGCAAGCCCTTCGGCCCCGATGCCCCGCTTCAGCGCGTCGATCACGCGCGGAGAGCAGCCGACGGTGTTCTCGTTGAAATCGAGGCGCATCTTGCCGCTGCGGCCCCCTGTCGGCGGGGAATACGCCGCCATCTTCTGTACCGCGAGACGCGGTTTGAGAGGCTTCACTTGAGCCGCACCTCCACCGAACGGGCATGCGCCTCTAATCCCTCCGCGCGAGCCAGGGTCGCGACCGTGGGAGCAAGCCGCCGAAGCGCGCTTTCGCTCAGCTGCTGCACCGAGATAACTTTCAGATAATCCGACACCGAAAGGCCGCCGCGCTGGCGCGCCGCGCCGCCGGTAGGCAGCACGTGATTCGGGCCAGATGCGTAGTCGCCCGCGGCTTCGGGACTGAATGGTCCAACGAATACGCTGCCCGCGTGCCTGATCTTTGCCAGCAGCGATTCTTCCGGAATATTTAAATGCTCGGGCGCGAAACGGTTGGAGATCTCCACGGCCTCATCCAGGCTTCGAACCAGCACCACAGCGGAATTCTTGCCGATGGCCTGGCGCGCTACCGCTGCCGTTGGAAGCGTTTCCAACTGGCGTCCGATCTCTTTCGAGACCGCGGACGCGAGGCGCTTCGAAGTCGTCAAGAGAATCGCGGAAGCATCCGTGTCGTGCTCCGCCTGCGCCAACATGTCGGCCGCGATGGGGCGCGGATCGCCATCGGCCGCGATGATGAGGATTTCGGTTGGACCAGCCACGAAATCGATGCCCACTTCGCCCGCCAGCAACTTCTTCGCGGCGGCCACGTAGATGTTGCCGGGGCCCACGATGCGGTCGGCGCGCGGCACGGTTCGGGTTCCGAAGGCGAAAGCGGCAATCGCCTGTGCGCCGCCCATTTCGAAGACGTTCTTCACACCGAGCATTGCCGCTACGCCCAAGACTGCGTCCACCGGTTTGGGCGAAGCGATACACACGTTCGGCACGCCCGCGACTTGCGCAGGAATCACCGTCATCATCACGGTGGATGGCAGCGGATAGCGTCCCGCCGGCACGTACGCCGCTACGGTATCGAGCGGGCGCACGATCTGGCCGGCGCGTAATCCGGGGCGCAACTCGCTCGACCATTCGCGCGGCATCTGCCGCTGCGCGTACGCGCGGATGTTGGCCGACGCACTTTCGACCGCTGCGCGAAACGCCGATTCCAGCCGCTTTGCCGCCGCGCGCAGATCCGCGGCCGCCACCCGGACGCTGGCGCGCGTAAATCCATCGAACTGGCGGGCATATTCGAGAAGCGCTTTATCGCCGCGACGCCGCACCGCATCGAGGATGGGACGCACCGTGTCTTCGGCTTCGCTGAGCCGAGCCGCTTTGCGCTTCAACAGCGCACCGACGTCCTTACTTTGAATAATGCGGATCACAGTACGATTTTGTTGAGCGGATACTCCACGATTCCCTGCCCTCCCGCCTGCTTCAAACGCGGAATGATGTCGCGCACGGTGGTTTCATCGAGAATCGTATTCACCGCCAGCCACTCTTCGTCGCTGAGGTGCGAAATGGTGGGGCGTTTTAGCGCCGGCAGAACCGCGAGCACCTGCTGCAAATCATTCTTGTGGACGTTCAGCATCAGGCCCACTTTGCCCAGCGCGTTGATGGCGCCTTCGAGCAGCATCTTGATGTCCTGCAGTTTGCGGCGTTTCGCTGCATCGACCCAGGCGGCGTTATTGGCGATCAATTGCGTGTTCGATTCAAGCACCGTGTCGATGATCTTGAGCTTGTTCGCGCGCAGCGAGGAGCCGGTCTCGGTCACCTCCACAATCGCATCGGCCAGCACCGGCGGCTTCACTTCGGTGGCGCCCCAACTGAACTCCACCTTGGCCGTGACGCCGTGCGCCTTGAGATAGCGCTTGGTGGTCTGCACCAGTTCGGTGGCGATGATCTTGCCCTCGAGATCGTTCACCGAATGGAAGTTCGACGCCTCCGGCACGGCCAGCACCCAGCGCACTTTGCCGAAGCTCTGCTTGGCGTAGATCAGATCGGCCACGGCGACAACGTTCGCTTCGTTCTCTTCGACCCAATCGCGCCCGGTGAGCCCGGCATCGAGGATGCCGTCTTCCACATACCGCGCCATTTCCTGGGCGCGGATCAGCATGCATTCGATCTCGGGATCGTCGATCGAGGGAAAGTACGAGCGGCTGCTGGTGCTGATGGTGAATCCGGCGCGGCGAAACAGCTCGATAGTCGCGTTCTCGAGGCTGCCTTTGGGAATGCCCAGCTTGAGCGTCACGGCTTGCCCCCGTAGACCGCGGCGGGGTCATACCGGCGCTCTTCCGCGATTTTCCATTCGCCGGAATCGAGCTTTCGGAAAAAGCAGCTCTCGTAGCCTTCATGGCATACGCCGGGACCGACGGCTTCTACCTCCACGAGCACGGCATCGAGGTCGCAATCGGCCGCGATCGATTTGACCACCAGACGGTGCCCCGAGCTTTCACCCTTGAGCCAGAGCTTTTGCCGCGAACGGCTAAAAAAAGTCGCGAAGCCGGTTTCGACAGTGAGACGGAAGGCCTCTTCGTTCATGTATCCCACCATCAGCACGCGGCCGCTGGAGTGGTCTTGGATGACGGCGGTGATGAGGCCGCCGGATTTTTCGAAATCGAGAGTCATACGTGAAATTGAGGCCTCTTATCTCACGCAAAGCCGCAAAGACGCAAAGAACAACATGGGCCAATGGTTGTTCTTTGCGTCTTTGCGACTTTGCGTGAGATAAGAGGCCTGCCATAAAGAAAAAGCCCACCGTTTCCGGCGGGCGTCCTCATTCCAATCGCGTTGGGAATTCGATTAGGACAGCGCGCGCCGCGTAAGGGCATGATGACGATGGAGATGCCAGGGCGCGGTGTTAGCTGCCATAAACCGAAAGTGTAGCACATACTGGTTTAGATGCGCGTCGCCATCGATGCCACGCCGCTGCTTGTGCGCAGCGCGGGCGTCAAGAACTATCTTTATTACTGGATCGAACATCTGCGGCGCCTTGCCGGAGACGATGCCATCCGCACAATCCCGCGGCTGGACCCCTCGCGGCCGCTCAATCACGACACATCCGCCGCGGGTCCGGTGCGTACTTTTCTAGGATTAGGCGCGCTTGCTATCTCCAATTACACTCCGCTGCCGGTGCTTGATTGGACGGCGCGCGGCTGTGACATTTTTCACGCAACGAATCTGGTGAGGCGTCCTCCGCGGCGGCCGCGGTTGACATCCACGATTCACGACATGACGTCGTGGATCATGCCGGAACTGCATTCAGCCGCCACGCGCCGCGCGGACGCCGCCACAGCCGACGTCCTGCGCCGCGCACACCGGCTAATCGCGGTTTCGGAAGCCACCAAACGCGACGCGGTGCGCATCCTGCGCATTCCTCCCGAACGCATCACCGTGATCTATTCCGGCATTCCACGAGCGTTCTTCGAAACGGCGCCGGATGAGATTGACGCGGTGCGCGCACGTTACGGCTTAAAGCGCCCGTTCGTTTTCGCGCTAGGAACTATCGAGCCGCGCAAGAACATCCCCAGGCTGCTCGCCGCCTTCGAGGCCTTGCCGCCCTCGCTTCGCGAGCATTTCGAACTAGTGCTCGCCGGCCCCATGGGCTGGGCCGACCGCGCTACCGCCGCGCGAGTTCGCAACGCCGCATCCGCGCGCTACCTGGGATACATTCCCGAGCCGGATTTGGCGCCGCTCACCGCGGCGGCGGCCATCTTCGCCTATCCATCGCTTTACGAAGGATTTGGATTTCCGCTGGCGCAGGCCATGGCGGCCGGCGTTCCATCCGTTACGTCGAATAGTTCCTCGATGCCCGAGATCGCCGGCGATGCGGCTCTGTTGATCGACCCGCTCAGCGTCACCGAGCTTCGCGATGCGTTGGAACGGCTCATGCTCTCACCCGGCCTTCGCAGCGAACTTGCCGCTAGAGGCCGCCTGCAAGCCAGCCGATTTTCATGGGAGAACTCAGCGGCGCAATCACTTGCGTTCTTTGAGCGGGCCGCGCAATGACAGCTTTCCCGCGCGCGCCTGAAAAGCGCGGTTATCGGCTAACTTGCACCTACCGGCGAGCGCAGCGGCGTGCCCGGTCCCGGCGGAACCATCAGCGCGTAGAGAACCACCAGAATGAGAATTGCAATCGTGAGAACATCGGAATCTGTCATGGCTACCTGAGGGATGCTTCAAATTGGTGCGGACCTTCACAGTTTACCACGGGCATAGCGCCCAGGAAACCGGCGATTAATGCGATTAATGCGACATCGAATAGATGATGTAGTTCACGCCGATGCGAATTCCTAACGCCGCGGATTCCGCCGGATATGTGGGCGCATCGGCCCACTCCCAGGAATCGCCCACATCGGATTGGTAGGTAATCGCGACCATCACGCGGCCTTTGTCGTCGTAGATGCCGCGCCACTTGTCGGGACATGGGGTGCACTTAAAGGTCACGCCACGGTTGACCGATCCCTGGCTGGCAATTTGATAACGGTCGTCCAGGTTGTAAACGGAATGGAAGATGCCGGCGTCGTTGGGAAGATCGACCACCTCGCGGTCCGGGAAGACGCGCTTCATGCTCGCCAGGAAGACCTGCCATTCGTAATCGCCCCAGAAATCGTCGCACATGAAGAAGCCGCCGCGCAGGAGGTATTCGCGCATCGCCTTCGCTTGCGAATCGGATAGATTCCAGTGACCCACCTGCACGGCATAAAGCCAAGGCCAATCGTAGACATCGCCCTCATCCAGATTGACCGGTTGCTCGACGGAGCGCACATTCAGGCGCGTGAGCCGGCGTACGGCCTGGGAGAAGTGGCGATCGGCGCGCGGGAAGTCCTGGGTCCAGATGGAGCCGCCATGTTGCCAATCCAAACCGCCATTACGGCCGTAACGGCCATAGCCACCGAACCCTCTGCCGTAGCCACCGCGGCCGCCCGGAGCGGGAGGATACATAAGGCGCGCGAATGCCCACTCGGTCTTTTCCAGGTAGTCGGACGGCAATGGAATTTCGCCGATGCGATATTCGACGCCGGGGAACTCGCGGAAGGGACGTTGGAAGGCCAGAGCCGTTCCGATGAGAGCCGCGCAGCCCGCCAGGCGCCAGAGTTTCATGCAGCTAAGGTCGAGGATAACATTGCGTGCGAGGGACGAGAATTATAAGCCGCCGATACGACCCGTATTTCTCACACACGTTCTGCGGCGTCTCTTTCGTACGCCGCCCTGGAGACGCACTGGCTAGAGCCCTTCCGCATTCCCGGATTGCTTACACGGTATTTCCGGCCTGTCAGATTCATGTTACCCTCGTGGCATGGGCATGAAAGGTATCACTATCAAACTCCCCGAAGCCGTTGCACAACAGCTCAGAGACCAGGCACGCCAGAGTGGACGCAGCGTCGCCGCGCTCGTTCGCGAACGTATTGAGGCTCCGCTTCGTGACGGCAAGTCGGTCTACGACGTTAGCGCCGACCTCGCCGGATGCCTGGCCGGCCGTCGATTGCCGGCGACAAACGCCCGCGCCAGGTTCCGTCGCGCGTGACTACGATCTGCGACACGGGTCCCCTCGTGGCCTATCTCAATCGCAACGATCCCCATCATGATTGGGCGGTCGCACAGATGAAACAAGTGCGAGCTCCGATGCTCGTCTGCGAAACTGTCCTTACTGAAGTTATTTATTTTTTGCGGGAAGACGGCTTGATGATCGATCCTTTGTTTCAATTATTCGAGCGCGAAGCAATTCGGCTGGCCTTCGATCTGTCGGCGCATTGGCCCCGCATACGAAGTTTGATGTCGCGGTATCAACAAATGGACCTGGCCGATGCGTCAGTTGTCGTCATGACCGAGTTGCATGCCCGATCCCGAGTGCTAACCCTCGATCATAGGGACTTCAGTGTGTATCGTCGGAATGATCGTCAGGTGATCGATTTCGTTTCTCCCGAAAAGCGGAGAGCCAGGTGACTCTGCCGATGTGCCAACGCCTATTCAGGACCGGCTGGCCTGCGCATTTCAGGTCTGCAGTTCGCCGCGTTTAAACTTCGCGAACTTCAAAAACTCGCCTTCTATCCCGTTCGGTTCCGGTCCCCGCGGATACACAAAGAGAAAATCGCGGCGGATATCCAGTTTCTTGACGGTGATCTCTTTCAACATTCCCAGCGCGATCTCGCGGGACAGCGCCCACTCGGAGACGAATCCCACGCCCAAACCTGCGCGCACCGCCGATTTTACGGCTTCCGTGGAGTCCAGTTCCATCACCACGCGCACCTTCTTGTGGTCGAGGCCGGCCTTGCGCAGCGCGCGCTCCACCACTTCGCGCGTGCCCGACCCGCGCTCACGCATGATCAACGGGGCATTGGCGAGTTTCCCCGCATCGAGCGCGCCGGCCTCCACCCACTCGTGTCCCGGCGGCGCGATCAGCGGCAGGCGGTCTTCGATAAAGGGCTCCGTCTTGACGTCGGTGCGTCCGGCCGGACCTTCGATCAAGGCGAGACGTACACGGCCTTCCACGAGCGCAGCGACCGCGCCCGCAGTGTTGGCGCTCATGATGTCGAGTTCTACGCCGGGATGCTCGCGAATGAACGCCCCAGCCAGGGCGGGCAGCAGATACTGCGCGATGGTCGTCGATGCCGCGAGAGCGAGGGGTCCGACTGTCTCGCCGCGCAGCTCGGCGAGCGCGTGTTCGGCCTCGCCGCAAAGGCCAGCGATTCGCGTGGCGTAGTCTCGCAGGACGCGTCCCGCCGGCGTGAGGGAGAGACGCTGGCCCGTGCGGTCAAAGAGGCGCAGGTGCAGTTCGTCTTCGAGGTTTTTGATCTGCATCGTCACCGCGGGCTGAGTAAGAAAGAGCTTTTCGGCAGCGTGAGTGAAGCTCAACTCCTCCGCAGCAATACGAAAGACCTTCAGGCGAAACGATTCCACGAAGACAACGCTAACAGATTGCCAACGGAACCGACGGATGGCTCTCCGCCGCTCCGTCTTGGATACCGTTACGGGCCTGGGACTCAGTCAAGATCGATGCCTCGAATAGCGTTCATCACCCTTTAAGGTTGATAGCTTATGGCGTATTCGGTATGTACGCTGGAGGCGTCGTAGCCCGAATAAATTACGATCGCATCTCCCGCTGAGTTCACCGCGGCCGCTTCCGGCCCGATTTGGCTTCCCGGCCCAGAGATAGCGACCGGACTGCTCCAGGTTCCCGTCGCGGTAGCTCGCCTCACGCGCGTGGATCTGCGGAGAGGAGCCGATCGTCACCCAAACGGCAAGCGCTGCGCCACCCGGAGCAACTGCAAGATATATCTGGCTTACGCCCGAGTCGCTACCGGAAAGAACCAGAGGCGATGACCACGTGTTGTTGTTAATGGAACCGTTGATCACAAGCGCCTGTGAAGTGGAGAACCCGATCGCTTCGTATGCCAGGGTCACATGGCCCGCATCGTCACTCAACAGATCGGAAATCATCGTAATACCCGAGGGATTAAATGCCGTGCCGAACGAGCTCCAGCCACCGCCGGAGTTGCCCTGCGTTGCAGAAACGTAGGCGCCGGATTTGCTCAAAGCCACCAGAATCGCTCCGCCAGCGGAATCGAGCGCCACTCGCGCATCATGCGCAGTGTTATCCGGACCCATCAGCGAGCCCGAGTCCATCCACATTCCTGTACCCGTATTCTGCCGGGAGGCGTGCAGAACGTAAGCGCTCAGCGAGCAGCCGTATTTCGTACACACGGCATTGTAGCTTTCCCAGGTCACAATCACTGTGCCGTTGTCGCCGATTCCCACGTGATCGGCGGTGAGATGCACGCCGCTAGCGACCAACTGCTGAGCCGTCCAGTTCTTTCCGGCCGGCCGTAACACAGCCATAACGGAACTGCTCGAACTCCTCGCACCCCCGACGCTCCAGACTATCGCGGCATCGCCCAGCGAATCCATTACGAAGAGCGGATTTGACACGCCCGGAATCAGAAGCTGAGCCGGATTCCAGTTTGACGCAGGCGGGCGATCGGCTGTCCACACGCCGCCCTGATCGCTCCATACCGCGGTGGCGAATCCTGTCGTCGTGACTCGCACGACCGGCAAGTACAGAGGTTGTCTGGAGTGCCGGCGAAACCTCCGTTACAGATCCCCAAGTGCCGCCGCTCGGTTTCGCGCGTGACCAAAGTTGGTCCATCGTTGTGCGCTCATCCCAAAGCGCCACCGAGTTTCCGCCGCCATCTATGGCCGCGGTTGCCTCCCAGCCTTGACCGCCCGTGCTGAGCACTACGGGTGAGGTCCAGCCGTGCGTCTGCGCAGACGCGGCCGCCAAGAATATGGATGCGATACAAATCAATCGAGTATTTACACTGATACCGGCCATCTTCGTGTCCAACCTTTCGATGCGATGCGATTACCAGTTCCGGTTAGGCTTGTGCGGCAAACACGGCCAAGCCGGCTGCAACTTAGCGTCACTCCATTGAGCCGCCGTGTTCAGTTTAGATTAGGCGCGAACGCGATAAGATCTCACAGATGTAAATCATAACTGCTCACTGTTGCGATAGCCACACACGAAACCGGACAAACGACTTATTCTCCACATCATTCCATTTGAATATGCGACTAACCTGAGTCTTGAAACACTTGATAACGGCCGGCGTTGCGCTCCATGCCGATCGTTAAGACTCTAGCGAATGATTTCCAGGAAAACGACGCTACCAGATCAGCGAATGCAATACAATGGATGCCCAGGCCAGCAGGGTGACGGCAATTATTCCAACAAACATCTAAATCGATTATCGGAAGAATTGTTTCGCGGCTCCAGCCAATCCGGATCGAGTGCGATGAATGCAGGTAGAGATTAGGGGGAAGATCGCGGCCTATAATTTCAACAGCATGCATGACTTCTTCCGCAATGTTCGCTTCGCCGTGCGCATGCTCGTTAAAAGTCCGGGTTTCACCGGCGCAGCCGTTGCCACTCTAGCCCTGGGAATTGCAGCCAACACGGCTGTCTTCACTGTAACCAGCGCGCTTCTGCTGCGCCCTTTTCCCTACAGAGATCCGCGGCAGCTGGTGAGTATTACGGCGAAGGACAAATCCAAGGAATTCGAAGGAACCCTCCTGCGTTACGAACTGCTGCGCGACGTCAACCAAGCGTTCCAATCCGTAGCCGTCTGGACGAACGACAACCTGAACCTCACAGGCAACGGTGAACCGGCTCAAGTGCCCGTGACGCGAGTCTCGCCGAACTTCTTTTCCACGCTGGGCGTGCAGCCGCGACTTGGCCGGGGCTTTATGGATGAAGAAGGCCGTCCGGAGGGCGAGCCGGTGGTTATCCTGAGCGACGCCATGTGGCGGAGCCGATTCCACGCCGACCCCAATGTCGTCGGCCAAACGATTACGCTCGATTCCACCCCATACGGCGTGATCGGCGTTCTGCCCGCCGGCGTCCAGTTCCCTTTCGCCGGCCAGGCTGGCATCTGGCTTCCGCGATACTTCGAGTTCTCCCTGATGACGCCGCAGCGCCTCCGCTCAGGCGTCGGCTATCTCAACCTGCTGGCGCGTCTTCGCAGAGGAGTATCGTTATCGCAGGCGAATGCCGAACTCGGCGCGATCGGCCGGCGCTATCGCGAGCTTAACCCAGCCGCGCCCGATGCCGATCCCGCCCTGGTGATGAACGCAGAGCCCCTGCGCGATCTTGTAGTCGCCAACGTGCGGGGCAAATTGTGGCTGCTCTCCGCCGCCGTCGCGGTGGTCCTGCTGATCGCCTGCGCCAACGTGGCCAGCCTGATGCTATCGCGCGCCCTCGCCCGCGGACGGGAGATCGCAGTGCGGACGGCGCTCGGCGCCGGCCGGGGGGCGATTGTCGGCCAAGTGCTCACCGAAAGCGTGCTGCTTGCGGCCGTCGCAGGAATACTTGGCATTGGCGTTAGCGTGGCGGCGACCAAGGCGCTCACCACATTAGGGGCAAACCAGCTTCCTCAAGGCATTCCTATCGAAGTCGACCCGCGCGTGTTGCTGTTTACCGTGCTAGTTTCGGTCTTCGCCGGAATCGCGGCCGGCGCCGTGTCTGCCATGCAACTGGCGCGCGCCGATCTCAACACGGCTTTGCGCGACGAAGGCCGCGGCCTATCCGCCGGCCGCACGCGCTCACGGATGAAGAACGCGCTCGCGGTAGGCCAGATCGCGCTTTCACTGCCGCTCGTCATTGGCGCCGGACTACTGCTGCGCAGCTTCGAAAACCTGCTCCGCGTCGATCCAGGCTTCGACGCTCGCAACCTGCATTGCCATTGGCCTCTCGCTTCCCACCGTGAAGTACGCCAGGCCGGAACTACAAATCGCCTTCTTCGACGAGGTCCTGCGCCGTGTCAATGCCCTGCCGGGCGTACGAAGCGCCGCGGCATCCGCCGCTTTGCCCTTGAGTTCTATCCGCATCACTCCCGTCCTGCCCGAGGGCAGCCCCGCGGCGCCGCTCGGGCAGCGCCCATTCATCGATATCGAAGCTGTTACCCCTCTGTGGTTCCAAACCATGCGCATTCCTCTCCGGGGACGCCCATTCACGGCATTCGACAACGCAGCCGCTCCAAAAGTCGTGATCGCTAATGAGACCTTCGCCCGTCGTTTTTGGCCCGACCAGAACCCCATCGGCAAACACATCGTCGTGGGCCGCGGCCCTAACCCTTCCGAGGTGATTGGTATCGCCGCCGACACCCGCAATCAGGGCCTGGAACGCGATACGCAAGCGCAGCTCTATCTCCCCTTTCCGCAGTTGCCCTGGAATAACATGAACCTCCTTGTGCGCACGGAATCACCGCCATATGGCATCGTCTCAGCTGTGCGCGCGCAGATCCGCGCCGTGGATCCCGAGCAGCCCCTCAGTAACATCCAAACGGTTGAAGGCCTGATGGACGATTCGCACGCGCAACCCCGCTTCACGATGCTCCTGATTGGCGCCTTTGCCGTCACGGCGCTGGCGCTCGCGATGATCGGCATCTACGGCGTACTATCGCATTCGGTGGCGCAGCGCCGCCAGGAGTTCGGCATCCGGCTGGCTCTCGGCGCGGGGCCAGCCGACATATTGAAGCTGGTCTTGCGCCAGGGGCTTATTCTCTCGATAGCTGGAATCGTCATCGGCCTCGCCGCGGCGCTCTGCCTGACCATGCTTGCGTCGAGCATGTTGTACGGCGTCGACGCTCTCGATCCGGCGGCGTTCATCGCCGGCCCGCTCGTCTTTCTATCGATAGCCCTTCTCGCCAGCTACGTGCCCGCGCGTCGCGCGGCCAAAGTGGATCCGATGCGGGCGCTGCGGTAAGCGCGCGCCTCATCTCAGGGAATGCCGCGGGGTTCCGCCGTCAGGGCGTTCACGAAATCATGGCAGAGATCGCCACAGTCGCTAGCTCCCTCCGATCCCTCGCGGGATGCTCTGCGTTCCGCGCCACCCGCAAGAAGATAGTTGTCCCTAAGTTCCGCGTTTTTTCGCCTATACAGATGTGCATAAGGCCTTGATCGGTTTCGCCGTCGCCTGGACAGTGACACTCGCATCTCCGTTGTGCTCCGGCCAGTCTTTGTCCGATCGCAACCTCAAAGTTGCCGGGTCCGGAGAGAATGTAGCGGCCGCACCGGCGCATGTTCCCCGCGGCTATGCGGTTGTCATTGGCATCGCAGGTTACCGCATGGCCGGCGTGGCTCCGCTTCAATACCCGGAAACCGATGCCGAGGCCATCTATCGTGTGCTGATCAGTCAGCAGGGCGGCGCATTTCCCGCCGAAAACGTACACAAACTGCTGGGCAAGGACGCCACGCTGGCGAACATTCGCCGCGAGATCGAAGAATGGCTACCAACGGTGGCGCAAGCCGAAGATCGGGTCGTCGTCTATTTTTCCGGACATGGCGTAGTGGCCGCAGGGCGCGGATATCTTGCGCCCTGGGACGTCGATCCCCAACGTATCGAAGATACTGCCTATCCCATGCAAACTCTCGGCAACACACTCGCAAATCATGTCAAGGCTCGATGGAAAGCCCTTTTCGCCGATGCCTGCCATTCCGGGAGGATCAACAGCGAAACCACCGACGAGAATATCGCTGAGCAATTGAACTCCGTCGCCAGCCAATACCTCAGCTTCACGGCCACTCTCGGCCGTCAAAAGAGCTATGAAGATCCGGCTCTGAATGGCGGCTTCGGCCTGTTTTCGTATTTCCTGATGGAGGCGTTAAAGGGCAACGCCGACAATAATCCCTGCGATGGCGTTGTGACCGCGGATGAATTAGTCGAGTATGTGCGCGCCGAGGTTATGAAATACGCACGCAGTCGCGGCACGCAACAAACACCGCATGCAAATAGCGATTACGAACCCGCGATGCCCATGGGCTGGTCCATGAAGTGCGGCATTCCCAACTCGGAACCCTCTCTGTCCGGTTCGTTGGTTGTCGAAAGCGAAGCCGACGGTGTCGAAATCTTTGTGGATGACGATCTCATGGGCCACGCAGCGCGTTCCGTCCCATTGACCGTCCCTGGCCTCGCACAAGGCGCTCACGTGGTGAAGGCAGCCAAACCGGGTTATCGGCCCGAAATTCAAAACGTCGCGGTATTGCCCGGACGTGCCACCACCGTGACCGTCCATCTCCGCTTCCGGATCACCGTCAAGCATGAAGCGGAGATGTTGGATATGGAGGGCCTCAAACTTTACGGCAACCGCCACTCCTCGGTGAATCCCCTCGCGCAGTTTACGGCCGCGCACACGCAGAAGGAGCAGGACCTTCGCCGTGCCCGGCAATTCTTCATTCAAGCGATCCAGGCAGATGGCGGCTATGCGGCCGGCCATTACGATCTCGGCCGTGTGGATCAAGCCTTGGGTGATCGCGATCGCGCACGGGAAGCGTTCCTAGATGCGATCCAGCTGGACCCCACCTTCGTCGCGCCTCGGCTCGAGTATGCAGATTCGTCGATCGCCACCGGCGATCCCGACGAAGCCATTCGGCAGCTTGTAGAAGCAGCGCGCTTCGAACCCAATAACGATCGCATCCATTCTCTATTGTCCGGTGCATATTGGGAAAAGTCATCATGGAAGGATTGCTCCGCCGAGGCCCGCCAGGCCCTTGTTCTGAATCCGCAGAACTACGACGCGGATTTCCGTCTGGCCGACTGTCTACGCGAGATCGCCGTCGTCACTCCATCGGCAGCGCAAAAATCGGCCCTTTTTCTCGAAGCGCGCACGAACTATCAAGCCTTTGTCAACCTCACCAATTTTTCGACTTCCAGGCTGGGATGGATAGGTTTTCACGTATTCGTCGGCGTGCGTTATCATTCCGACCGCACCGAATCCTATAAGGAGTGGCGGGAGGCCGCTTTCCTCGGCTTGTGTATTTGTGAAAAGAATCTGGGCAATCTACTGCGCGCCCGCGAAGATTGTTCCAGAGCGGTGGCCTACGCTCCCGGCGATGCTATGGCCTATTTCTTTCTCGGCAACGTTCACCGAGACCTATTCAATTGGACAAAATCCTGTGACTCCGCCAAATCCGCGCGATCCAGCTATCGCAAAGTCATCGCGCTGAATTCACGGCTCGACGAAGCGCGCAACGCAGCCAACTATCTCGACCAGTTGGATGGTCTAAGGGATGCCCTGCGCCGGCGAGGCTGCACCGATTTTTAGAAGTCGACAAGTAGTAGATTCGCACAACCAGAAGAGGGACATACAGAAAAGGGATATATGAAACAGCTGAACTATGCATTGTGTCTAACATTATTTACGTCGGCCGCCTGGTGCCAGCAGCAGAGCGTCCGGCACGACAACGATGGTTCGGATGACTTACAGATCGTAGTCATTCAGGGAGAAGATGGGGCGAATATCGTTCAGGACGGCACTTTCGCCGATACCATTGTCGAAGTTCGCGACCGCAACAATGTGCCCATTGTCGGCGGGCGCCATGATTACCGCGGGAGTCGTGTGGGGCCTGGCCGCACACACAGGCGGAGCTACCCCAGGCGCCTTCGCTAATGGAAGCAACACCATCACCATCACGGCCGATACTCAGGGCCGCGCCGTTATCTCCGGATTCCGCCCATCTGGAAATGGGCCGATTAGTCTCCAGGTAAACGCCAGCTACCAGGGGCACACCGGTCATGTGACGGTCCACCAGACGAACTTCCCCACGGTCGCGGCGGCGCGCGCAGCGGGTAAAACCCCCGGTAGTCAGCAACAGGCCAATCAACAGAGCGAATCCCAGCAGAGCAGCTCTTCCAATAACGTAGCGAACTCCTCGCAAGTGGTATCCCATGGGATGTCGACCGGCATGAAGGCCTTGTTGGTTGTTGGGGGCGTTGGAGCAGCGGGAGCGGGAGCCGCCTACGCCGCGGGAGCTTTTAAGACAACAAATTCCGGCGGCGGCAGTTGCAGTAATCTCAGTAATCTGCAGTCTCAGTCAAACACGTTCATCTCCACCATCAACACTTGCACCGACACGAACACCACCAAGAGCTCCTCGTGCCAGAGCGCGTACAACCAGGCGGTAAACATCGATCAGGAGGTCTGTTCCTGCATCGGTAGCCCCGTACCTTCCGCGCTTCTCCAGGCGTGGCAGGCCCTGCAGAGCCTTGCCTCGGCCTACGGGGTGGCAACCCCTGCAAACGGATCGTGCCACTAAGGTATCCAAATAGCGATTCGCAACGGGCGCAGCGACCGCGTTCGGGTCTGTACTCGAACTATCAGCGCCCAATGCGCTTGCATAACGGACTCGCTATGCGACTCACTGCCATAAGCCTCGCCGGAGCACTGTTAGCTGGGGCGGCATCGCTGAACGGATCGGAGCTCTCCGTTACAGTCGTCGATGCCAGCGGCCTTCCCATACCCAGCGCCGCGATCAGGATCGCCGCGATTCACAAGGTCCATTCTGGTGACACGGACAATCATGGAACCTTTGACTTCGCGAATCTTCCCGCAGGGCCGTGCAGAATCCATATCGAGCACGCCGGGTTCGAGCCATTCGACAAGGATCTTACGTGCGATGAAAGAGTCCTGCGCGTGCAGCTTAATATCGAAAACCGTCGAGACAGCATTGCAGTCAATGCGAATGATCCAGTGGCGACTTCGCCGATAGGCTACCTTTCGCTCGACGCTACCCAGTTGAAGAAGATATCGAATGACCCAAAAGTCTGGGTTAGTTACGCGCAGTTATTGGCGGGGGCCGCGAATGTCCCGGCTCAAATCTATGTAGATGGCTTGCCGGCTGCGCAATTGCCTCCCGCGGTTCTGATTGCCCGCATCGTCGTCAATACGGATACGTTCTCGGCCGAATACGCGGACGGCGGCAATGCACACATCGACGTGATTACCAAAGCGCCGGATCGGCACTTTCATTTCAATCTCGGCTCCGATGCACTGGGAGCGGGCGGCGGTTCGGTTCTAGCACCGGGGCCGCAAGCTGTCTCTCACTCCGTGAACGGCAGCATCTCGGGCGCGATCCCGTACCTCCCTTTGGCCTTTTCCCTCGTCGGCAGTCTCTCTGACAGCGCCTTTCCTGTAGTGGTCACAGCGGTTCTACCGGGTTCCGGTTTTCCGAGTCTCGATTCGGTTAGGACCGGCCATTCCGCCACGCGCGCAGAGTCCCTCTCTACGTATCTGTACTACTATCCGTGGGAGACGCTTCGTCTGCATCTTTCCGATACGGAATCGCGATCCAGTGGACGAAATCTGGGAGTTGGCGGCCTGACTCTGATGGACGCGGGTCTGGATAATTCCTTCAGGAGCAATGAAGACCGGCTCGCTTTCAATGGCGGTGGAGACCGTTTGTCCTACCGGGGCGGTTTGACGATCGATCATTCCAGCGTAAAAAACCGTGCTCGCAATACGGATCCCGGCCTGAACGTTCTCGGAGACTTTTCCACCGGAGGCCCGCAGATTCTGGAGAGCAGCGCGGCGCACCTTGCCTGGACCTGGAAGAGCGTTATCGAACCTGGCTCCTCGCCTTCATGGTCCGCGGGAATTACCGTAGCCGAAACGAGTGAATCCCGCGGCGACGTTCCGAATCCCGGCGGCGTCTTCACATTCCCCAACCTTGCTTCGTACGCGCAATTCCTGAACGGCTCGGCCACGGCGAGCTGGACCGGCCTTCAGGGCAATGGCAGCCTTCATCTCCGGCACATGGACATCTCACCGTTCTATCAGCGACAGATTTGGCGTTCGGCACACTTCCTGGTGAACGCAGGTGTTCGCGTCGACGATCAGTCTTCCGTCGGGGCCTTTGTTTCCCCTCGCCTTTCCGCAGCAATGGAATGGCATGGATTCGTAATTCGCGCCGGCGCCGGCATGTTCGCTCATGACATCCCGCAATACGTGTTTATCCACGTCTTGCAGGATGACGGCAATCATCTCACGTCCGTCCTCATCTCCAGCGCCGCCATGGACACTCCCTTGCAATCCGTTATCGGCGCCGGGCCGGTCGTTCGCGCCAATTTTGCACCCTCACTGTCTCTGCCTCGGCAATTGATCGGTAAGGTGACCGCGAACCGCACCTTCGGCCACTTCACGCCGGGATTCGAGTATGCAGAAATCCGCGATTGGAGGCTCCTTGGCTCCCAGAGATTCCCCAGCGCGGATGGCTGGCTGGACACGATCGCGTCCAACCGCATCCGCATCGCCCACCAGGTGCAAAGCCAACTGTCCTACGCCCTGAGAGGCCAGCGACTAACCATCTATCACGAATGGGTGCGCTCCTTCGACAACACCGATGGGCCGTTCTCTTTTCCGGAAGTGCAGAATGACTTAGCCGCCGAGTGGTCCCGTAGCGCCGGCCGGGCGCCCGAAAGCCTTACATTGGCCGGCTCTTTCAACCTTAAATCTGTTTTCTTGACCATCACCGACTCATGGCACGGTTCCGCGCCCTATAACGTTACTATCGCCGCCGACCCGGAAGGAGACGGTCTATTTAACGACCGCGGCGGGCGTCCACGAAACAGCGGCAATGGACCGTCTTACAACACTCTATCGGGGTATCTCAGTCATAGGTTCGCCGTCCCGCGCGCACTAAGCCACAGCTTGCATGGAATCACTTTTGGCTTGCGCGCGGATAACCTTCTCGCAAACAAAAACTTCTTAAGCGTCGGGGCCATCGCGGGCTCGCCGTCATTCGGCCAGCCTTTGGCCGCTGCCCCCGGCCGTACGCTCAGACTTTGGTTCAACTTGGATTGATACCGCGACGCAGTTATTCGGAGATTCTATATGATCGATAAAGACAAAGACGCAGGATTTGTATTCTATCTGGCATTGCTGCCAATTGTAGCGGCTTTAGTTCTGGCGCCCCGGCTGGAACCTCAGCCGATCTCTCAATCACTAGAGTCCACCTTAAACGCTCGCGATCTCTACTACGAAAAGAGCGCTCCGCCGCCCGGACTCAAGTGGCGCATTTTATTGCGCGATGCGCAAGGCGCATATCGCTCCACTTCCATCGATTCTCTATTCCAAAACAATGACCGTGTCCGGTTGGAGGTGGAGTCAAACACCGCGGGATTCTTGTATCTCCTGCAAGAAGGGTCGGATTCCACTTGGGATATTCTATTCCCATCTTCCGAAATCCGCGACAACGATAACCATCTGGAACCCGGCCGTCCCGTTCGGATTCCGCGCGACCAGGACTTCGCCTTCGATCAGACGCCGGGCCAGGAAAGTCTTTTCGTGGTGCTTTCACCCAATCAAGAACCGGACCTGGAGCGGCTCCTGAATCTCGTTCGCAGCCAGGACGGCAAAATCGCGCAAAAGGAGGAGGCTCCATCGCTATTCAAAACTATTTCCACTGAAATAAATGCCGGGCTCGCCTCGCGGAATCTCAAGGTCTACCAGAGCAGCGGCGCCGATGCCCCGCGCGACGCGCAGAATGCGGTTTATGCAGTCAATACAAACCTGCACGAGGGCCGCATCATCTCGAAACTTCTGTTGAACCACAAACGCGAATAGAGGCGCCTTAAATAACTCAGCTGTATATAACTTTCAAGGAGTGATGCCATGCCAGTAACGCTTTTTGTTTGGGATATGTTTAAATATCGCGCGGGCGATGGCCTCGGCGTGGGCCATGCTTCTATGTGGATTCAGGGCAAGAGTGGCTCAATCTACATCAGCTTCTGGCCCGCGGCGCATACTCTCCGCGCAGGCTGGTCATCGCCTGCCACCTTGCACTTCATAAACGGAGATATTACTGCCGACGGCAAGCCGAGTTGGGCATCGAAACCGATTACCGCTCTCGACGATGCCGCGATCATCAACTGGTGGAGTCAAATCCAGCCCAACCCTCTGCTCGACTACAAGCACAAGACGCCCTTTCAGAAAAGCGGCGCCATGCATGCTGTTCAAGGGAATACGTATTCAATTCTCAGCAACCAATGCTCTACAACCATTGTGAGAGCTCTTATGATTGGCGCCGATCAAGATTGTCGCACCCGAATCAATCACTGGCTTGCCATACATGCGGGAGGCACGCCGTTTCTGGTGCATGTGCCAACCGTTACGCCGCAGGATGTCCGGGCGCTGGTGGAAGCAGTGTTCTGAATGGGCGCTAAACGGCTGTAGCCGCATCAAGGACGCGAACCGGCAATTCGCTTCGTTGGCGGCAAAACGGGCACGATCCTCCGAAAATCGTGGTGTAGAATCGGAACGTGCCTTATCCCGAAGAATTCATCGCTCCGATGCGGAGCGATCTCACACAATACGGCGTGGAAGAAGCACGCACTCCAGAAGATGTGGACCGGCTTCTCGGACCACAATGCGGAACCGTGCTCATGGTTGTTAATTCCGTTTGCGGTTGCGCCGCCGGCAGAGCCCGGCCGGCTATAGGCCTTGCGCTTCAGCAGCCGGTACGTCCCTCGAAGGTAGCCACGGTGTTCGCCGGCGGAGACGAAGCCGCGGTCGCTCACTTGCGCTCTCTGCTCGCCGCCTATCCATCCTCATCGCCGTCCATGGCTCTATTCCGCGATGGCCAGCCTGTGTACATGTTGCATCGGAGCGACATTGAGAGGCGTGACCCCTATGAGATTGCGGCGATTCTCAAGGAAGCGTTCGAACGGTTCTGCTCCGAGCCTGTCAGCAAGTAACGCATACCAATAAGGTCGTTGTCGTCTACAGAGTTGCGCTGGCCGGCATCCAGAGAGTGCGGGAGGTGGCCAGCCTCAAGACTGGCAACATCGTCAGTACGTCCTCGCCGTACCTAGCGGGCGAAGCGTGCGTATGCCGGGCAAAGCGTTGCGGCCCGAACAGATCGCCGAGTTTGCCTAAGCGGGACTGGGCAGGGGTGGCAATCGCACATCCCTTCATCCCCTATAATCTCTGTGGATGACTTCGCCCGCCCCAAGACCCGTCGCGTCGCGCTTTCGCTGGGTAATTTGCGCGCTGCTGTTTTTCGCCACTGTGATCGCCTACGTCGACCGCGGCGTGCTCAGCTTCCTCGAAAAGATGCTCGAAGGCGTCATCGGTTGGGACAGCCAGCAGTACAGTTACATGACGGCGGGCTTCCAAACCGCTTACGCCATCGGCCTCCTCTGCGCCGGCCGCGTCACGGACCGCCTCGGCACCCGCAAAGCCTTCGCGTACGCCATTCTTCTGTGGAGCGTCGCCGCCATGCTGCCGGGCGCCGCGGTCTCGCCGCTTACTTTCGGCATCGCGCTCTTTCTCCTCGGTCTCGGCGAGGCCGCCAACTTCCCCGCCTGCATCAAGACCGTCGCCGAATGGTTTCCCAAGAAGGAGCGCGCGCTCGCCACCGGCATCTTCAATTCCGGGTCTAACCTGGGCGCGATGGCCGTCCCCGCTGTCGTTCCCTTCCTGAACGCGTGGCTTGGGTGGCGCGGCGCTTTCGTTATCACGGGCGCCTCCGGTTTCGTCTGGCTCCTTTTCTGGCTCTGGCTCTATCGCAAGCCGGCGGAGCATCCCCGCGTTTCGCCCGAAGAGTTGGCGCTAATCCAGAGCGACCCGCCGGATAAGGATAGCGGCAAGATGTCCTGGGGGCGCCTCTTCCCACTGCGCGAAACCTGGGCGTTCGCCGCCGCCAAGTTCTTTACCGACCCCGTGTGGTGGTTCTATCTCTTCTGGCTCCCACGTTACGTCACCGAAAGATACAACCTGACGCTGAGTAAAACCAGCGCGCCGATCCTCACGGTTTACGCGATGTCCTCTATCGGCAGCATCGCCGGCGGGTGGCTTTCCGGCTCCATGATCAAACGCGGCAAGAGTGTCAACGTTTCCCGCAAGACGGCGATGGGGATCTGCGCCATCGCAGTGGTCCCCGTCCTCTACGCCCCCTATGCTAAAAACCTCTGGGTGATGGTATTGCTGGTGGGACTCGCGATGGCTGCGCATCAGGGTTGGTCGGCCAACGCCTTCACGCTCACATCCGATCTGTTTCCGCGCGCGGCGGTCGCCAGCGTGGTAGGAATCGGCGGCATGGTGGGCGCCATCGGCGGAGTGCTGATGCAATTGGCGGCCGGCGCCATTGCGCGCTACACCTATCTGCCGTTGTTCATCTTCTGCGGCTCGGCATACCTGATCGCGCTGGGGGTAGTGCAACTGCTATCGCCGAAGCTGCGGCCCGCGCAGCTTGATTAAGCACCGAGGGCGGCAGCGCTCGTCATTTCGCTGTAGCGATCAACCGTGGATCGAACCGGAACGCCGTCGGTTCGCCCCATATGATTCGGTCAAATTGTGGATGTACAGGGCTAATGAGATAGTTCATTTCCCGCGGAATGATCGCCGATGGAATCGCCAGAACCGGAGTTATCGGTTCTACTTCAGTCTCAAGCCGCCGGACGTACTCAGGCATGCCGGTAAGAACGTATGTGCGGAATCCCTCCCAGGATCGAGGCGGTTTCGTGCTGTTGATCCAGGCGTCGCCGTGTTCCCGGGACAACACCGGAGACTCGATCTTGGCCAGAGCTGATTCACCCGTTAGCCTCCAGGGCGTGATTAATTCTTCTGGCACATCCAATCCGCAGAAGACGTAATCCGTCGGTATTAGTCCGATGTCTCGGATGTGCACCAATATTTCAAGGCACGCCAAGGCCAAGGTTGAGGACGCGTACAGCACCTCCACTCCCGGACTGTTCCAGCACCCACCGTGAAGTCTGGACCCGGTTGTGTCTTTCGGAGAGTATCGAGACCTGTTCAGACGAACAAGCGTCATCCGTAGACGCCATAGTCGATTCGAGAGAGGATAGCCTCTACACTATCGTACCGGTTGTCTTCCAGCAGCACGTCCTCTGGCGTCCGTCCCTCCAACTCCGCAAGGGGTTGGCGCATCCAACGTAGCGCCCTTTCCTCAGTGCCGAAAGTATCGAGAGCATGGCGCCAGATTTCCGGTGACGTCGTCGCCAAAGTTTCCATAGCCACTCTTATCCTACCGCGATCCCATCCGCCGGCCCTCAGCGACTTATGCGAACATGTTCCAATGTTCCGCAGAACCACTTTCCTAGGCGCTGTCCTCGCTTGCCTCGTCCTGTCGGGCGCCGATACCTCGCCCGTTCCTGCCCGCGCCCTCAACGCGATTACGCCCGAGGGAATCCTCAAACACATCCGCGTTCTTGCCTCCGACGAATTCGAGGGCCGCGGCCCCGCCACGCCGGGCGAACGGAAGAGCCTCGACTACATCGTCGCCCAGTGCAAGGCGCTGAAACTCGCGCCCGGCAATCCCGATGGCGGCTGGCTGCAACCCGTCGCACTCTGGGGCATCACCGGCGGCGGCGGCGAAATCACCGTCAAGTCGAACGATGCCGATTTTCCGCTTACCGCTCAGGATTACCGCGTCACGTCGTCGCAACCCAAAGCATCCATCGACATCCCCGATTCGCCTATCGTCTTCGTCGGATATGGCATCATAGCTCCCGAGTATAAGTGGGACGATTACAAAGGCATCGACGTCAAGGGCAAAGCCGTCATGATCCTCGGCGGCGATCCGCCCATTCCCGATCCGGCCGATCCATCCAAGCTCGACTCCAAAATGTTCCTCGGCCCCGAGCTCTCTTTCTACGGACGGGCCGGTTCGAAGGCGGATATCGCCTTCGCGCGCGGCGCCTCCGCCGTCATCACGCTGCAAGGCGGAGGCGCGGCGGGCGGCCGTGCGGGCGCTGGCCGTGGCGCCGCGGGTGCGGGACGTGGTGCGGGACGTGGTGCGGGCCGCGGAGCGGCGCGTGGTGGCGCCGACTCGGGCCCCAACCGATTCATCGTCCGCGAATCCATGATCGTTCGCGACGCCTCGTCTACCCAGCACATCGCAGCCACTGTCTCTCTCAACAACGACAAGGCAACCGCGCTCTTCGAGGCTTCCGGCCAGGATCTCTCTGCGCTCCGCGCCTCCGCACTTTCGCCCGATTTCAGGCCCGTACCGCTCAAGGCCTCCATCGCCGGTCACGCAAAAAATGAAGTGCGCGAAATCGAGTCCAACAACGTGGTGGCTATGATCGAAGGCAGCGACCCCGAATTGCGCAACGAATATGTCATCTACTCCGGCCACTGGGATCACCTCGGAACCCAGGGCGAGAACATCTTTCATGGCGCGAGCGATAACGCATCCGGCGTCGCCGGCGTGCTGGAACTCGCCCACGCTTTCGCGTCCTTACCCGCGCGCCCCAAGCGTACGGTGATCTTTCTCTTCACCACCGCCGAAGAGCGGGGACTCCTCGGCGCCAAGTATTACGTGCAGCATCCGCTCTATCCGCTCGCGAAGACAGTGGCTAACATCAATCTCGACTATTTCAGTAACTGGGGTTGGGGAAAGACGAAGGACTTCAGCATTCTCGGCATGGGTATGACTTCGCTCGACGATTTAGTGAAAGCCGCCGTAACCCGTCAGGACCGCGTAGTGACGGGCGACACCGATCCCGCCGAGGGCTTTTACTGGCGATCAGATCACGTGGAGTTCGCCATGGGAGGCGTCCCGTCTCTCGCCTCGAGCCCCGGCATCGATTTCGTCGGCAAGCCCGCCGATTATGGCGAGCAGAAGCGCCGCGAGTACATCAGCAACGACTATCACAAGCCCACCGATCAGATCAAACCGGATTGGGATCTTACCGGCGCTGTGCAGGATCTCCAGGTGTTACTCGAAGTAGGTTATCGAGTTGCGCAGACACCCGCGCGTCCGGTGTGGACCGATCGCCCGCCGTATATGCATAACCCATACGCCGGCAAGTAACGGATCAGTTCGGGTCAGCCTGCCGAGTGCCGCGGGCGCGACGAGGCCGTCTCGTTCCGTCAGTTCTCCCCCGGTTTCTCGGCCTTGACCACCACCCACACGGGCGCCGTTCCTTTCTTGCCCGTGAGACGCAATCCCAGTTGCTCTTTCAATGCGGTAAACAGTGAGGGATAAGACGACTCTTTTGCGGGCGTGCCTGCGCCGGACGTGGCCATATCAAGCGAGTACTTCAGTTCGAGGTCATAGGCGCCAGTGAGTCCAGTCTCATCGTTTACGGGACGGGAGGCGATACCGCTCAGAACCCCTGCCAACCGCTGCATCGTCATGCCTTTGCCACTTAGAGTGGAGCCGGCCGTGCCCCCGTTCATATTCACGTTGCCGAGTGGGTCCGCCGGCGTCATTTTGACTCCGCCCTTTTCGACCTCCAGCCCATAAACCGGCATCTCACGCTGCTCCTCGCGAAGCTGCAACTGAAATCGATCCTCCAGCAAATGGCGCAGCCGCGCACGAATCCGAGCGAGGCGTTCCGCCTGATTCTTTACATCGCTGTCCGATTGCCCGGTGCTGGCTAAGATGTCGAATCGGGCGTCCCCGATCCACGCCGGACCTCCGACAACCTGGAAACCCTGCGCTGGTAGCTCGTATTGAATTAGCTGAGCCAGCGTCGTGTTCTCAGTCTCAAATCGACCGGGTTGGTTGCGGATGCTGGAGCCGTCGCGCGTGCTCTGACTCGACTTAACCGAAGCCACCTCGAAGACAGGCCCTTGCGCCCAGGCTGCAAGGGCTGTCAAAAGAAGCCAAGAAATCTTCATGCAGTTATAAACGTTATACTCCGGAAAGGCGTTCTGGTTACATTCGGCCCAGCGGCCGCCGGGAAGTGCCAACCAATGATTCGGACAACTCCTCCATTTCGCGCCGACCATGTAGGCAGTCTGCTGCGGCCCGCGGCTCTCAAGGAAGCGCGGGCACAATACGAGCGCGGCGCGGTTTCGAAGGCCGAACTTCTCGCAGCCGAGGACACAGCGATCGAGCGTATCATCGCCCGCCAGGTCGAAATCGGCCTGCGCAGCGCTACCGATGGCGAGTTCCGCCGCAGCATGTGGCACTTCGATTTTCTGGAACAACTCGACGGCGTGGAATCTTTCCGCTCCGATCATGGCATCGCTTTCAAGGGTGGAATCGAAACGCAGGCTAAAGGTCTGCGGGTTATTGGCAAGGTGGGCTTCTCAACCCACCCCATGATGGACCATTTCCGCTTTCTGCGCGACCGCGCCCGCACCACGGCCAAGATGACCATTCCCTCGCCGAGCGTTCTTCATTTCCGCGGCGGCCGCCGGGCCGTAAGTGCGGAGGTCTACCCGCGGATGGATGAGTTCTACCGCGACCTGGCTCTCGCTTACCGAGGCGCCATTCAAGCATTCGCGGAGGCCGGCTGCCGCTACTTACAACTCGATGAAGTCAACCTGGCATATTTGTGCGATCCCGAGCAGCGTCAGATTCTGCGCGAGCGCGGCGACGAGCCCGAACGCCTTCCCGAGATCTATGCAGAGATGATCAATACGGCGATTTCCGCGCGGCCTTACGATATGACGATCACCATGCACCTGTGCCGCGGCAACTTCCGCTCCAGTTGGATCGCCCAGGGCGGCTACGAACCAGTGGCGGAACTGCTGTTCAACCAGATCAGCGTCGATGGTTACTTCATGGAATTCGACACGGAGCGTGCCGGCGGCTTCGAACCCCTGCGCTTCGTTCCCAAAGGTAAGACTGTCGTGTTGGGTCTCGTCACCTCCAAGGCCGGCGCTCTGGAATCCGCGGAAGAACTGCGACGGCGCATTAAGGACGCGGCAAAATACGTGGACATCGAACAACTCTGCCTCAGCCCGCAATGCGGCTTCGCCAGCACCGAAGAGGGCAATGTGCTGACCGAGGCCGAACAGTGGGCCAAACTGGCGCGGATCGTCGAAGTCGCGCGAGATATTTGGGGCGAGTGAGCGCGGCAGTTTTACCCCCCTCGGATGCTACAATCCGCTTTCGTGCCCCCAGCAACACCGCCCGGACGCACTGCCGACGAACTCCGCGTCCAGCTGGAAGACTTCCTGAAGGGCTGCAAAGAGCCCGCGCTGCTCGAACCGGGCGAGGACCTCTTCCCTCTCGCGCCGGAAACGTACGCGCTTGAAGTCCGCGGCTCCCGACTCACACTCCAAGCCTGGGACCGCGCACGCAATCTCACCCGCCGCGTAGTCGCTGCCGAGGTTTCCGCCGCCGGACGGCTCGAACTCACCGTGGAGCGCTTCGCCAGGCGCCAGGGCGCCGCGTATCTTGCTCGATCTGGGGCGCCGGTCCGGCGCCGAACTCGGCCGCCGCAGCGAACGCCTCATCTTCCGCGAACGCTTCCGCCTCCTGCTGCGCCGTCAGTTTCCGGAGTGGAATCTGGCCGAACTCAGCGCCGATGCCAATCTCGAGTACAGCCTCTCCCCTTCCTTCCCGCGCGCCTTTCTCAAACACGGTCAGCATGGCTGGGCCGCCATCGCCTGTCCTCCCGAAGGCGACGCAGGCTCGGTACTGACGTTCGGCCTCATCTGGCTATCGCATCTGCGCGCACGGGAGCGCCGCATTGCCGTAGAGGGCCTCGCCATCTACACGCCAGCCGGGCAGGAACGCGCCACCGCGCTGAGGGTGCGCCATCTCGACGCGGCCTCGGCGCGCTTCGCCCTCTTCACTTACTCTCCGCGCGATCACATCGCCGGGGTCGACCCGCAAGACTGCGGCAACCTCGATACCCGCCTCGAGCCCTGCCGGCGCGCCGATCCAAATCGCGAGGACCCTTGGCGCCGCATCGCCGCCCTGCCCTCCGTCGAATCCATCGCACGCCACGATGGCCGTGTGAGCCTCCGCGTGCGCGGGGTCGAGTTCGCCATGCTCGAGGGCCGGGATCTGCATTTCGGCCTCAACCATTCCGCAGGCCAGCGTCACCCCGCGAGCGAGCGCCACATCCCCGAGATCGTGCGTCTCGTCGAAGAACTGGACCGCGCCCGTTCGGCCGATTCCGAAAGCCGCGAGCATCCTCTCTACCGCCAATTCCCCGAAGCGTGGCTCGAATCGCAGGCCCGCGCCCATCTCGACGTGATCGATGCGTCGCTCGAGCGCGACCCCGTCTATGGACAAGTCCCCGCCTTCGCCGGCGGCGAGCGCGGCATCCTCGATCTGTTGGCGGTGGACTATTCCGGCCGCCTCGCCGTCGTCGAACTCAAAGCCTCGGCTGATATCCACCTGCCGCTTCAGGCTCTCGATTACTGGATTCGCGTCGAGTGGCATCTCGACCGTGGCGAGTTCTCGCGTCAACGGCTATTTCCCCGGCGTGGAACTTCGGCCCGACCCTCCGCGCCTGCTGCTTGTGTCGCCTTCGTTGGAATTTCATCCAACCACGGAGACAATTCTGGGCTATTTCGCACCCCACATTGAGGTGGAACGAATCGGCCTGGCGGTAGAATGGCGGAAGGGCCTGGAAACGATGTTTCGCTTGCGTGGCGCCGAACGGCCTCGCTAATTCCAGACAAATAAAAACTTATATGCTGGCTTCTCTCAGGCAGGCGCGTGCGGCTTTTTCGCACTTGAATCCGCAGCAGGTCCGCCGCATCGCCGAACGCACGGTCAGCGTGGGCCTCATAGCAGCAAGCGATGCAGGCTACGAAGCCATGGAAGAGGCGTTGGTACCGTCCGCCGCGCCCTGGGACGAGCGTGAGTTCGGCCGTAGCTTTCTCTTCCGCGGCGGCGACCCCTCCGCGCCCGCGTCCGTCGATCTGGTCCTCTATGACGAAGGCATTCGCGCGCCCCGCGAGGCCTACGTTCTTTACCGTGACGATCTTCCCGGTACGCTGGGGGCAATTCTGCACGACCATAGCGAATTCGAATTGCCGCTCGCGCGTCAGTTCCCCGGGTTTCGCCGCCATGTAATCGATCGCATTATCCAGGCGATCGCGAAAGAGAACGCGCTCTTCGCCGTGACCACGGCTCTGCCCGATATGATTCCGAATCTGGTTGAATTGCCGTGGGTGTTCGGCGAATGGGCGTCCGACACGGCGTTCCTGACGGCGAATCAGGTGCGCATGGCATTTCTCATTTCCGCGGCATGCGGCAAGGAGATTGGCATAGCCGCGCAGAAGGGTCAAATGCTCTCCATTGGAGCTGGCGCGTTCGGATGGCGCGCGCTTGCGCGGGAGCTGGCGGGAAAGATCCCCTTCGGCGGCGGGCTGGTCGCCAAAGGCGCTATCGCTTACGCAGGCACCGTGGTGGTGGGCAAAGGTCTGGAGTTTCTGCACCGGGAAGAGGTCGATTTTCCGGGCGAATTGCGTCGCCAGACTTACAAGGACGCCCTCGAACGCGGCCGCGAGATCGCCCAAACCTGGCTGCCTGAGCGTTTCCGGAAATCGCCCAACCCAAAACCGGCAGCCTAGCCTCGCCAAGTATTGCCAGCCCTCCGGTAAAAGCCCACCACGCGTGTAAACCAACTCGGCGGGCGCAACGTCCTACAATGAGAATCGGAGTAGAATCATGCGTCTTGCCGCCGCCGGAGTCTTTCTCGCCTTTGTTGCTCATGCCGACATCATTACGCTGAAGAGCGGCCGTATCCTCAACGGAACGTATGTTGGCGGCACGCCGCGCCAGATCAAAGTGGAAGTGGGCGACCAGATCGAAACGCTGGATGTTTCCGAGGTCGCGCGCATCGAATTCAGCAGCGGGTCATACTCATCGAGAAGCGATTCCCGCTCCTCCTCGTCCGATGACCGCCCCACGCTGCGGCGCAGCGGCGGTTCATCTTCGGCCGGGCCGATTTCAGGGCCGATCTCCGGTCCTGTCTCGCCGCCGGTTATGATCCAGCCAGATCCCTCGGATCCGCGCACGCAATCCGGCTCGGGTGGCGGAGGTGGGTACGATTCCGACCGTCCTACGCTGCGGCGAAATACCGGATCCGGATCGGCTTCCCCTTCGATGGCGCAGACGACCCAATCGGATGACAGTAGCCGGCCCACCTTGCGCCGCGCGCCCGGTTCCGATTCCGACGTAGCGGCGCAACCGGCCCAGCCTGCCGCGGCCGCTCCGCCGGCAGCTACTCAGCCAGCCGCGCCCGTAACCATTCCCGCGCAGACGACCCTGGTAGTGCGCATGATCGATGCGGTCGATTCTGAGAAGGCGAAGGAAGGCGATATGTTCGCCGCCAGCCTCGACCAACCGCTGGCGATCGATGGGCGGACCGTACTGGATGCCGGATCGGATGTCAAAGTGAAGTTAGTGCAAGCTCAACAATCTGGTAAGTTAACCGGCAAGACGGAACTTACAGTGAGTTTGTGGACGGTAAAGGTCAATGGCAAAGATATCGAATTCGATACGCAGAACATCACCGAGGCCAGCGCCTCGCGGGGCGCGCAAACGGCAAAAGTAGCGGGCGGCGCCGCTGCAGTAGGGGCGGTAATCGGAGCGGTGGCGGGCGGTGGCAAGGGCGCGGCCATTGGCGCGGGCGCAGGCGCCGCGGGCGGTGCTGCGGTTCAGGCAGCGACTAAGGGTCAACATGTCAAGATCGCCTCGGAAACGCGGCTGACGTTCACGCTGGAAAAACCAGTTACTTTGTAGGAGAGGCCTGTTCAGCGCGCGTAGCGGGTGAATCTTGGTTCCAGGCCATTGCTGGGAGGTCGCCTCTGAACCGCAGGGAGCGATCGGCGGATAACTCACTGCCCGCTTCCGAGGAACGCCCTCGCGTTCTGGACCTCCAGCCTGCCCGAACCTCTCTGGCCGCATAGCCCCAATAACTCGGCATAGCGCTCTTTTGCCTTAACCCGATCGCCTGAAAGCTCGGCCGCGCGCGCGGCGCCGTATGTTGCGTTGAAGCGCTTCGGCGAACTCTTGAGAACTCTTTCGAACTCGGGAAGCGCTAGCGCGGGCCGATTCAATTCCATAAAGAGCTCGCCCAGCATCTCGCGTGCGGGCAGCACCGGCCCCGGAGTTACGGGGTGCTTTTCGGTGCTGTCTTCGAGATCGGCAGCCGCCTGCATCGCGCTCAGAGCCGCCTCGTTGTGGCCTTCGGCGTGCGCCAGCCAACCCGAAGCCGCGAGCCGCTGTATCTCCGCCTGAGTGGCCCAGTCGTAATCTTCCGATGATTTCGCCAGCGCCGCGTGAATGTTGGCTAGTTCCTGGATTTCGGCGCGCGCCAACCTCAGATTGCCGCTGCGGGCCGCGCCTATTGCGCGCGCGAAGTGAGTGATCGCCTCCGCAAATCGAAACTGCGCCCATGGGAACCACGCAGGCCCCATAGGAAGCTCCGATGCGGCAGACCAGCGCCTTCGCTCTAAAGCGTATCGGGCTGGAATGGCAGCCAAGGCATAGGCTGCTTGAAAAACCTGCTGATCCAGCTTGGATACAGCCGCCGCATCCCCGACAACCTGTTTCGCTTCCGTATCGTGGCAAGTCTGGAGATACGAATATTCCAAGTAGTCCATGGCATGAAGTTGGTCCTGCGCGGTAACGCCGGGAAGCGTGTTCACTACGGAGCTTTTGGCCGCGGCGACAGATGCCAGGTTGGAATCGATCGACTCCTGCCACAATCCCAGCCGCGTGAAAATGTGAGACGGCATATGCAAGGCGTGCGCTGACCCGGGTGCGATGCGCGCATAACTGCGAGCGGCGGGCAGGGCCAGAGCCGCGAGCGCCGGCGAATCGTAGCCGTGGATCAGATAGTGCGCGATCCCTGGATGGTCCGGCTGGTCCGGCAGTATGCGATTCAGGATTTCGGCCGCTTGTTTCTGGTCGGCATACGTCTTGTCCCCGGCGGGAGCCGTAGCAATCAAGGCGAGCGCGAAGAAAATTGCCGCTTCGGAATCTCTCGGGTATTTCGCCGAGAGTTGCCGCATAGCGTTACGCCACGCCATCGCCCGTTCACGGTGACTTAGCTTGCCAGCATCCCGGTAAAACACTTCTATCGCCGCGATATAATCGCGCTCACGTTCGGTCTTTGCCTTGACCGACTTCGCGTGAGCGACAGCCGCCGCGCCCTTCCTTAAGTCCTCGGCGCTCGGCGGCGCCCAGACCGGGTGGTAGAACGTCATGGCGATGCCCCAATAACCCATGGCGCAGGATGGGTCGGCGTGCACGACTTTCTCGAACGTATTCTCGGCCTCGCTGTACCAGAAAGAATGAAGTAGCGCCACGCCTGTATCGAACGTCTTTTGAGTTGCCGGGCTGCATGAGACCGGAAAATGCACGCGGCCCAGATCATGGCGGTGGGGCTCGTCGGCCGCGAGCAGGCCGACCGGCAAGAGAAGTAAGAGGTATCGCATGTCAGAACCTCACTCTCATCGCCGGTCGAAATGCCCGCGGCCCGCGCAGTCTATTTGCCGTAGAGGCTGGCCCCATACACGTTGAAGGATATACTAATGCTCCCTGCCGGACGAGCCCCCGGACAAAGAAACCAGGGCATGAGCCATTACGAACTCCGCTACGGCGATGCCAAGAGCCTCTCCATCGACGCACGATGTTCGAAAGTGGATGCCGCCGAATACGCGCGCGTTCTTGACCTCTTCCGAAGCGGCTGAGAAGCTGTGGAACATGCGTGGATACCCTGGCATCGCGTTGGAGGTGACGGTAAAGCTGGTATCCTCGCCGAAGGCTTCCGACATAATGCGCCCTGCCGCGCCGGTCACGCAAGAGTGCGCCGATGGGTAGTCGGGAAAGGCAGGAGTAGTAATCAATGGAGTCCAACTCGGGTCTGGAGCCGTCGCACTGTTGCCGTCCGTATCGCCTAATGTGATCGCGGTAATGGGCCGCCACGAGCTATACGTGTACTTCGCGTCCCAACAACCGATGATCGCATCCGCCATTCCGAGATTGACGAGCGCTAGCAATCTTGCTGTTTCGACCATGGGAAAGTGACGTTTTGTAGCGAGGGAAATGACTACCGGATCGAAGTAATCCGGTGGATTTCCGGCTTGCCAGAAAGTCGAATAAAGGGTCTGATCCGCGGTTCGGCCGGAATTCGTGGAAGCTCCCATATTCTTCAGCTCGTTGTAATCGGCCGTGTACTGATCGCTGGTCAGTGACGGCGGACCCGCTGGGCGGAATTGCGAAGGCGAGCGCAAGACCCAAGGCGTGGTGGTCGCCAACTGCGGCGCAAGTCCCGGCGCCATCGCCGGAGGGGTTGGCCGCCACTCGCCGGGTGCGGTCCCGCCTACAAAAGGCGCGACCGTGTTGGAGAATCCGTCCTGGCTTCGCCACGCCCAGATCTGATCGGCGACGCTTTGACCCCAGGCCAAGCCCGCCTGAACTGCGTTTTGCGTATCGGTGATAGCGGCCAGGGAGGTGGTGCGCTGCTGATCGAAAGCCGGCTTTTGAGCGGGAAAGAGATCCACGAGTGTTGCGTAGGCTGCCTGTACGGCCGCGGCGCGTATGGAAGCGCTTGACGACCCCGCCGGTGGAACGAAGATTGGCGAGTACTTCCGCTCGATACCATTGACCGCGTCGAAAACAGCCGCCTGCACGATTGCCGCGACCCGTGGTGAAAGCGGAGCCGGCGTGACCGGCGCGGTGAGGGTGGCTATGAGCATCGTGTGATTCCAGTCGCTGAGTTCATCCGCCGCGACAACACTGCACGCCAAGACGGCGCAAAGTGACAAAACAATTGGGTTCTTCATTTTTCTCCTGTGTTCAAACGTCACACCGGGTAACTGAAGGCGCCCAGTGTGCATACATCGGCAAAGGATCGCCCGCGAACGAAAAATTCGCAATGCTAGCGAGGGGAAACGTAGGTGACAGGAGATAGCCCTGATTACATGGGACTTATCGTGCGTGGTGAAATGGGTTCTACAAAGTAAAACCGATGATAGAATTGTTGAACCGATCATGTCCGGGCTCGCGATGGCCGCTTCATCCTCCGCCCCCCGAATCGTCCGGTTCGGCCTATTTGAATTCGATCGTGAGTCAGGCGAATTACGCAAGCATGGCCTCCGGATCAAGCTTCAGGGCCAGCCCATCCATATCCTGGCGTTGCTGCTGGAGCGTCCGGGCGAGGTTGTTTCGCGGGAGGAGTTGCAAAAGAGGCTTTGGCAGGCCGACACGTTCGTGGATTTCGAGCACAGCCTGAACGCGGCCATCAAGAGGCTCCGGGCGGCTTTGGGTGATTCGGCGGATTCGCCTCGGTTTATCGAGACTCTAGCCCGCCGCGGGTATCGGTTTATCGCTCCGCTGACGCAGGCGGCGGCCTTACCGGAACGCGCGGCGCCCGCACCGGTCCTAGCACAGCCAGCGCCCGCAACGCGGCGCGCTTCCCGGTTTGTCGCCGCAATTGCGTCGGGCGTCGTGTTGGTCGCGGCGGCTGCCCTTATTGCATCGGGCGCGCTTAGACATCGCGCGGCGTCAAGTTCGATCCGCTCCCTGGTCGTACTTCCACTGGCGAACCTCTCGGGAGATCGGGATCAGGACTACTTCGTGGAAGGCATGACCGATGCGCTCAGGGAGAACCTGGAAAGCATTCGCACGCTTCGCATCATTTCCCGAACATCTTCCATCCACTACCGGGGAAACACTAAGTCGCTACCGGAAATTGCGCGGGAGTTGAGCGTGGACGCGGCGGTTGAAGGCTCCGTGTTGCGGTCTGGCGACCGTGTCCGGATTACCGTCGAACTGGTTGAGGCTTCAACCGAGAAGCACTTGTGGGGGAACAGCTTCGAAGTTGACCTGAAAGACGTGTTTGGAGTGCAGAGTCAGGTCGCCGAAGAGATTGCGGATGGGATCCGGGTGTCCCTGTCTCCGCCCGATCGCGCCAGGTTGGCGCGAACATACGCCCCCAATCCCGATGCCTACCTGGCGTATGCCAGAGGCCGGTTTTGGTGGAACCGGCGGACCGAACAAGATATGAAACAGGCGATCGTGTACTTTCAGGAGGCAATTGAAAAGGACCACAATTATGCGCTGGCCTATGATGGCTTGGCGGACTGTTGGGTGGCACTGGGGTGGTACGGTTACCTTTCCCCTTCGGAAACATTTCCGCACGCAAGAGAAGCGGTGAATCGGGCTTTGAGCCTGGACGACTCACTTTCCGAAGCTCATACTTCGCTGGCCTTCGTCAGCGTCTACTACGATCGCGATTGGGAAAAGGCCGAGCGGGAGTTCCGCCGCGCCATCGAACTTAACCCGAATTATGCGAACGGGCATCATTGGTATGGCGAGTTCCTATCACTCGTCGGCCGCCATAAGCAGGCCATCGCGGAAGCGGAACGCGCCCGAGAGCTTGATCCGCTTTCGAACATCATCAATACTTGGGTTGGTTCGCGATACCTTTTCGCGCGGCAATACGATAAGGCGATTGAACAATACCGAAATGCGGTCGAGATGGACCCCGCCTTTGTCCCAGTGCACTTAATGCTCGGGCGGGCCTATGAACAAAAGCAAATGTTTCAAGAGGCGATCGCGGAATTGCAAAGAGCCGTCAGCCTCTCCGGCGGCAGCCCGGTATATCTGGCCGCCCTTGCGCATGCTTACGGCGCCGCCGGCCGGCGGGCAGATGCCCAAAAATCGGTGCAGGCGCTGCGGGAGTTATCGAAGAAAACATACGTGTCGCCCGTCGATTTTGCGGTGGTTTACCTGGGACTGGGTCAAACGGATTCCGCTCTCGCCTTCCTCGAAAAGGGCGTGGAGGAACGCTCTCCGCGGATCGCTTTCCTGGGCGTCGGCCCAGACTTCGACGGACTGCGCTCGGATATCCGTTTCCAGCGCCTCATCATCAGGATTGGACTACCTCCTGGACGATCCAGTGACTAGCTTCAGTTGACGCGGCCCTCCCAAGAGATCGAACTCGAGCCCTGACTCCGCTAAACTGATAGCCATGCTACGGGCAGCCAGTTACTCCTCTCTCGCCCTGCTGGCGGCTTTCTTTAGCCGTCCCGCCAACTCGCAATGCACCGCCTCGCCGGAAATCAAGGCGTTCACCGATGCCTATACCGCCGCGGGCAACGGAAGCGCACCGCAAGCCGAACGCAGAACAGCGCAGAAGAAGGTGCTCGACGAAGCCCTCGACGCGCACCCCACCGACTACTTCCTGCTCGATCGGCAGCGCGATTGGTTCGACGACAACACCTCGGCTGGCCGCGAAGCGGGCATAGCCTACTTCACCGCGCTGCACGAAAAGTATCCGGCTGATCCCGCCGTCAGCATCGAGTACGCCGACGTACTCAGGGCAAAGGATTCCGCGCACGGCGTAAAGTTACTCGAGGATTCCGAAAAGGCGCATCCCGACGATCCGTGGGCCCACTTCAAGTTGTTGGCGGCGTACGAATCCGGAAAATCCAGCAATCCGTCCCGCTTGGGGGAAGAACTCGACGCCTATCTGAAACTCTGTCCCTCGCCCGCCAGCCCGTATGTGTATCGCGTGATAATGGCGAACGGCGCCACAGAACAGATCGCGCGTCATGCTACGCTGCTGCGTGCGCGTCTGGAAGAGAAATCCGGCGCCCCGAATGAGAACCTCTGGTCCGCGCTCTGGGACATGGAATTCAAAGCCGCGCCGCCCTCGGATCACGGCGACGTCCGTAAGCGGATCGGCAAAGACCTCGCGCGCTTCGAAGCCTTGCCCGACCCTGGCAAAGCGGCATGGCTGACGTTTCTACAGAAGGGTTATACGACGATGGGCGATAAGGCCGCAGCCGATCGCCTGGGAGCCCGCATGGCGGCCGCCTTCCCGAATTCGCGCGAAGCCGAATCCGCAGTCACCGAAGAATGGCGGGACGCGCACCCCTTCCCACGCAACGCCGATCACGCTACGCTGCAGGCCTGGTATCGCGCCAGCGCCGCCGCGTCGCACGATTGGTATACGCGCTGGCACAACGTGCTTTACTTCATGCAAGAGTTCAACGCCAGAGCCGAACTGGACGATACCAAGCCGGATGATTTGCTGACGCTCGCGCGCGATTACGTTAAGGCCTATCACGACAACTCGAACAGCTTCTACGGCGCCACGGCCATCGAATTTCAGGTGGCGGACGCGCTAATTAAGAAAAAGGCTCTCTCGGCGGAAATCCCGGCATGGCTCGATGAGGGCTTTCACCGCGAGAACAACCGTCCCAGCAGGCTGACGGGCGGCGCGCGCGACGATCTCTCCGACCAAATGAAAGCAGCCGGAGATCGGCAGGTGGCATTCATGCGCATCGAGCGCGCGCGCATCCTGCTGGATTATTACGACGCGACCGGCCAGCCCGCGAAATCGCGCGGCGTCGAGGACCAGATCGCAGGGCTCAATCCGGAAGACCAGTTGAGGCCTGAGTTGTTTGAAGTGCGCGCACACGCCGCCGTCATGGATAGCCGCAAGCTCGACGGGCTCATGTTCTACAGAGCCGCGCGAGACCTGGGCGGAAAGCGGGAAGGCGCCGGCAAAACCGACGCCGCCGATCTCGATCAAAAGATCGATCGCCTCTACAAGGAACTTGGCGGCACGGGCTCAACCATGGCGTTATTCACCGGCAAGACAAAGTTTGAGCCTCTTACGTCGATGAAGTGGGAGGATCCGAAGAATCCTATCCCCGCATTCGTGCTGTCCGATCTCGGCGGCAAAACCTGGAAGCTCGCCGAAATGAACGGAAAAGCGACGCTGATCAACATCTGGGCCACTTGGTGCGGCCCTTGCCGTGAGGAACATCCCGCGCTCCAGAAGCTCTACGAGCAGATCAAAGATTCCAAAGACTTGACCCTGATTACCATGAGCGTGGATGAGGAGGCCGGCTTGGTCGCGCCGTATATGACCGAGCACAAGTACACGTTTCCCGTTTTATTCGGCAGTGACGTGGTGAAAGCCGTCAACGGGCACGATGGGTTCGGCATTCCGCAGAATTGGTTCGTGACGCCCGCCGGGAAGCTCGAAACCATACAGAGCGGTTACGGCGGCGATCCTGACTGGCAAACCATCATCCTCGGCAAGCTGCAAGAGCTGATGAAGCAAAAATGAGCGAGGCGCTCTTCGCGAGCCCTATTGTACGGTGAGCGTTGCCGTCTGAGAAGCGGCAGTGCCCACCGTGACTACCACTGGCTGCGCACCGGAAGGCGTCCCCGCCGAAATTGGTGATGGCGCTGGAATCGTGACGATTTTCGGTTCCCGCCTCGCGCCGCAATCGAGTTCCGAATCGCCGGCTATCAACGATTGGTTTAAGTTGGCCTCGAACGTGCCCCTCATTGCATGCGATGATGCATGCTGCTTGCCCAGGCAAAGGCTGGTCGGAATTCGTTCGCTCTCTTCCGCAGCGAATGGCCACGACGGGTGTGGCGTGCTGTCTCATGGCGGCAATGGCTGGCTCGGCTCAGACGCTGATCGGTACGAGAACTTTCGGCGGTTCCGGCAGCGACGTTCCGTCAGCCATAGCCAGCGATGCAGATGGCAACATCTACATCGCCGGCAGCACCACATCCCCCGATTTCCCGGTGACGAAAGGGCTCTATTCCCAACTTCCCGAGCCATCCCTGCGCGTCTCGATCGATGGCCGGGTGTTCCTTGGCGCCAGCCTTGCGGCGGTGGGTGTGAACTCGGTTGCGGTTTCTAGCGATGGCAGCCTCGTCCTTGCCGGCGCCACTACGGGTCTCTACGCCAGCAGGGACGGCGGTAAAACGTGGTCGGAATCGACGGCGATTGCAGGCAAGGCCTTGGCCGTGGCGATCGACCCCAGCAACGCCACCAACGCGTATGCCGTGGTGGTTGCGACCAGCGTCATGGCAACTCCGGCCTCGCCTGAGAACGTAACCAGCTGGACGATCTACAAGAGTACGGACGGCGGCGTAACTTGGCCGGCATCGACGCCGTTTACGCTTACGCCGACCACAGCGCTCGTCTCACGAATCGGCATCGACCCGTTGACGCCGTCGAACGTCTACGCGTACGTGAATTCCGCGTTGATGCGCAGCGTGGATGCGGGCGCATCGTGGCAGCCAATCAATATCCCGGCCGCGGCGGCGCCCGCCGGCTTCACTAATCCGACCGGCTTCGCTATCGCGCCGTCGCAACCCTCGGTCGCCTATGCCACCACGTTCTATACGCCTCTCATGAAGACCACCGATGGCGGCGACACGTGGCAAGCCGAAGCGCAGATCCAGTCCGCGGGTGAAAACGCCATCGCGCTCGACCCCACAAATGCCTCCGTAGTTTGGCTGGTGAACGGCGCCGGCATTCACCGGAGCACGGATGGCGGCGCGACCTTCTCGCAGGTTACGACTGTGGGCGATGGCGACGGCTCATGGCGCTCCATTGCGATCTCGAACGCCGATTCTTCCCACCTTTTTGCGTCCGACCTCCACAACGTCTACGCCACATTCGATGGCGGCAGCACTTGGAGCATCGTCGCTTCGGGGCAGATCAATGCCGTATTCGCCCCGGCCAATGGCATTTACGTGGCGGCTTCCGTTTCGCCAACGGTATTTCTCGCCAAGCTCGATCCTACGCTGACGCAGATTCTGTTTTCGACATTCGTTGGCGCGGGAAGCGTGTCGAAAATGGCTCTCGATTCCACGGGAAATGTCTTCCTCGCCGGCAGCACGCAATCGCACGCATTTCCCTCTACGGCAACCGCGCTCGGCCAGAGCTTCGCGTCCGGCAGCGCTGGCTTTCTGACCAAGGTGAGGGCCGATGGCGGCGCGCTGCTTTATTCGACGCTGCTCGATGGCCTTCCACCGAACGGAATCGCGCTCGACCAAACCGGCGATGCGGTGGTAGTTGGGGCTGCCGCAGGCAACGTGCCGGTGACCGCCAACGCGTTTCAGCCGACTTCGCCCGGCCCGTGCACACGGAAGCCAAGCAGCTCCGGTCTTCCGGGAAGCCCGCCCGTTCAAATTCCGACGCACGCTTTCGCCGCCAAGTTGAACGCGGATGCCTCGGCATACCTCTACCTCACTTATGTGACTGGCTCGTGCGGAGATGCCGCCAACGATGTCGCGCTCGATTCCTCCGGCTCCGCATGGATCGGCGGCACGACTTACTCGCTTGACTTTCCGGTTACCGCGGGCGCACTCCAATCCACTTTCCCGAACCAATACAATTCCGGATTCATCGCGCAGTTGAGCCCAGCGGGCGATAGGCTACCTTATGCCACTTTTTTCGGAGGCAGCGATCAAGCAACCGTGAGCGCAGTAGCGCTCGATCTCCAGGGTAATGTGGTTGCGGCTGGGACATCCATTGTTCAGGGAACGGCGGGAGCTTATCAAAGCGCGGTTGGCGGCTGCCCGCCGGTAATCGGCTTCTTCAGCGTATACGGGTTCAATGGACATGGGTTTGTGCTGAAGTTCAGCCCGGGCGCATCGGCGCCAATCTTTACCGCGGTGCTGGGCGGCGTGTGCGCGGATTCCATTTCACACATGACAATCGATTCGGCGGGCGATATCTGGGTCGCCGGCCTAACGTCGTCGAGTAACTTCCCCACGATCGCGCCATTCGCTGGCTTGGGGGCTACTTATGGCACGACTGGATTTGTTTCGGCGCTCAACCCAACGGGGACGAACCTGATTTCTTCCAGTATCGCGGCGAGTGGCGGCGCTATCGCTGCCGGCCCGGCGGCGACGGTCGCCTATGCGGAGCCGATTATCCAGACGTCGAAGAACGCTGACGCGATTCTTGCGGCGCGAATCGATGCAAGCCGGCAGCCTCCGATTCTGCTCGACTCGGTCGGATATTTCGGCTCGGGTCCGCAGCTCGCGCCCGTCTACGTACCTTCCGCCATTGTCGCTCCCGGCCAAGTAGTCCGGCTCAACGGTCGCGGCATCGGTCCCTCGCAGATCGCATATGCGTTGTCGTCGCCGTCGCATGTTCTGCCGACGATCGCGGGCGTTCAGGTTACGTTCAACGGCATCGCCGCGCCGCTGGTTTCGGTGCAGGCAAGTCAGATTGTCTGCATTGCGCCCTTCGAGCTGGACGGACTCACTTCGGCAACCCTGCAGATCGCATATTCGGGTCAGACGTCGAACACGATCACAGTCGGAGTGGCGCCGCAGAACATCGATATATATGCCGTGGTCAATCCCGATGGAACACTTAACTCGGCCTTGAATCCGGCGCCGGTGAATGGCGTGGTGGCGCTTTTTATGACGGGTCTTGGCCAGACGAACCCACCCTCGACCGATGGGACGCTCAATAATTCGTCCGCCGTGCCGCAAAACGTTCCGGTGATCAGCGTGAACGGCACGGTAGAGCAACCGCTTTATTTTGGCGCTGCGGTGGGCGAGGTTGCGGGCGCGATGCAAGCGAATATCTTCGTGCCAAACCCGGGCGCCAGCGTCAACGACGCCGTTTACGTCAATTCGACATTCGTACGCATTTGGGCGCATTAGGCTAACCGTTCTACGAAGCACTCTGCCTGCACTGAAGCTTATTTTTGAGCCCGGACAGCGGATGCACCTTGCTGACATTGATCGGGCTGGGCGCCGCCTCAATCACCTCGCTCAAACGATGGGCGGGTTCGCGTCCGCCGGTCCTAAGTCGTTCTCCGGGCACATCGACAACGCGCGCAGAGTGGCGCTCGCGAAAAGCGTCCACCCGGCCGCGCGCCCGGAGCTAATCCTGGTACTGCCAGTTATCATGTAATGACGATGCGCCACCAGCTACCTCTCGCCGCCGCCTTCGCGATCGCCTTATCGCTTCCCCTTGGGATGTGGGCCCAGAATCGCCACCCACGCTATCTTCATGCACGCAGCGATCTGCGCCGCGCGGTTTTGCTCATGCGGCTGCCCGAAGAACCGAACGTCATGCGCGACATGGATGCCGCTTCCGGCCTGGTGGAGCGCGCCATTCACGAACTAGACTTAGCCGCCATGTTCGAGCGCAGGGATATCGACGACCATCCGTCTATCGATACCCGCTTGCGTCGAGGCGACCGCTTCCGCGAAGTACTCCGGCTGATTGATAGCGCGCACAACGATATAGCCCAGGAAGAGGACAACCGGCGCGCTGCCGAATGGCGCAACCGCGCTTTTAGTTATCTCGATCAGGCCGTCGCCTATGTGCGCAAAGGCGGCTATGACAAGCTCCGCGACGAAGCCGTGCCGCCACCCCCTCCCCCGCCCCCTCCGCAGTCGCACCCGCGCTACTTGAGCGCCATCACCGATCTGCGATATGCCCGCGCCCTGCTCTACCGTCCCGATTGGCGCGACATCATGCGCGATCAGCGCGGCGCCGTCGAGGAAATCGATCGCGCCATCGCCGAGGCGAAACGCGCAGCCGTAGATGACGGCAAAAACATCGACGACCATCCGCCGGTGGATACGCGGATTGGCTGGGAAGGCCGCTTCCGTAAGGCGATGGAGCTTCTCGATTCCGCTGAGCGCAATCTCTCGATGGAAGAAGACAACCGCAACGCCGCCGCGTGGCGCGGCGCGGCGCGGCAGAATATCGAGAACGCAAAAGCTTTCGTAGGCCGGGCTATGCACGCCAGTTGGTGGCGATAATCCGGCCGTTCGCGAAGACGCATCGGATGTCTGGCGGAGAACGGCGCCACAATACGAGCCCAAACGGACGCTCCTTCGCGCCGGCTCTTGCGGTTACGGTAGCGCTAATCCTCTACGGGTCGCTCTATCCTTTCGAGTTCCACAACCACGTGGACCCGGCCCAGGGGGTGCGGCATCTGCTTTCCACCTGGCACACGCGGTCATCCATCGGAGATCTTCTCGCCAATATCCTTCTTTATCTCCCCTTGGGCTTCTTTGCCGCCAGAACGGCGGTAAGGCTCGCTCCGCTGCTTCGCGTCTGCATCGCCGTCCTCGGCGGCGCGTTGCTCTCAATGTCTGTCGAATATGCGCAGCTTTGGGACCTGCAACGGGTCTCGGCAATGTCAGACGTGTATGCCAACTCAATAGGGGCGTTTCTCGGGGCTCTGGCGGGCACGGCGTTGGCCATCGATCTTCACCTGTCTCATTGGAAAGAACTGCGGCGGCGTCCGTATGCTTTTCTCATGATTTTGTGCTGGATCGCCTACCGGCTGTTTCCTTACGTTCCGGTTATCGACGCACAGAAGTACTGGCACGCGGTTAGACCACTCTTACAAACTCCCAGTGTGACAGTTATCGATCTCGTTCCGTACTTTGCAAGTTGGCTTGCAGTTGGCGCGCTTCTTCAATCGACCTTGGGGCCGGTGGCTGGGCGTTACGCGCTCCCAGCGCTCTTGATGGCGACTCTCTGCGCCCGCATCGCGATCAGCGATATCGCGCTCTCGCAGGCGGACGTAATCGGAGGGTTCGCCGCGGCGGCGACTTGGGTGGCTTGGCTTCAGGCGCGCAAATATCGGCTATGGATCGTTGCCTTCGCGCTGGCCGCCACGGTGGTCGTCGATGGACTGCGGCCGTTCCGGTTTCTATCGGCTCCGCGGACGTTTGACTGGATCCCTTTTCTGGGGCTGATCGATGGATCGATCTGGACTTCGCTCCCCGCGCATATCTTTAAGTTTTTCCTGTACGGAACTCTGGTGTGGTCTGTGCGCCGCTCGGGATTAGGGTGGCTCACCGCTACCATTACTACAGCGGTTCTTGTCTTCCTGGTCCACTACCTGCAAATCTATCTCCCTGGACGCTCGGCGGAGATAACGGATCTGGTGCTGGTTCTGATGGCGAGCGCTCTGATGAGGACACTTGAGCGCGAAGTGGAGTCACGAAGGCCGTCACCCGGAGAGTCTGCGTTCTGACTCTTGACTCCTGGCTTTCAGACGCTTTGCTTAAATTACTTCCAGAGATACAAAATCTGGGCTGTGGCCGTTACGCTGTACCGCCCCAAAGCGATCGGGCAGTGGCAGCACGACGGAAAACATCGGGCCAATCTCGGTGTTTTCGGCCCAGATCCGTCCGAAATGATTCGCTACCACCATCTTGCATATGGCTAACCCAAGCCCTCCACCGGACCGATCCTCGCTGCCGCCGTATGAAGTATATTCCTCGAAAATGCTCTCCAATTGGTGCGGAGGAATCTGCTTGGCGGATTCCCGGACGTCCAATCGGTATGAATTGGGTTCGTTAGACCGTCTCACTCTCCGTTCTTGAACTACCGAAAACGCATGACGGTTCTCGCGCCGTTCCCAAAAGTGCGGATATCCACGAATCTCAATCACGCCACTCTTCGGAGTGAACTTACAGGCGTTATCCAAGAGGTTGATCAGGAGTTGCTCGATCTGAGTCCGCTCGAAGTAAAGCAGCGGCGGATCGGCGCCGAGATCCACCGAGACCGAGATCCGCTTCTCGCTCACGAAGTGCGCCACCTCGTGAAGGGCGTGCTCGACGCACTCCGAAATTGTGCTGAGTTGCATAGCGCCCTGGCGGCTCGTCCGCGGGGCCGCGCTCAACTGAAACATGGAACTGGTCATGCGGGAAAGCCGGGACGCGCTGCGCTGCATCCGGCGAAGCGCCTCCTGCTGCTGTTCGTTCAGCGATGGCAAAGGCTCGCTCAAAAGCAGCCCGCAATAGCCGCTGAGAGCGGTTAGCGGCGCGCGGAAATCGTGCATCGCTCTGGCCAGAAAGTTCGTGCGATCCTGATCGTACTCCTGCAGCTTGAGGTTTGCCTGGATGAGACATTGAAGAATCTCGTCCCGGTCCTCTCGCAGCGACGCGACGGTCGAATCCCGCTCCTCGCGGGCGGTAATCGCGAGCGTAAGGTAAGCGCGGAGAACTGCGCGCGCCACCGGCTTGAGCAGAATGTTTGCGGCGCCCACGCCCGCCGAAGCGCGAAAATCCGCCAGATCTTTTTGATGCACTAGAAACAGATGACGAAGCGGGCTGCCGTCGGTGGCGCCGATCCGTCGGTTCCCTCGATCTACATCCCAAATGTTCAGATCGGCTTCGCCCGGTTGCTCACCGAATTGGAAGGTGGATAACTCACAAGTGTGTTCGGCCAACTGTTCCAAGAGGTCCCGGCACAGATGATTGAGTTCGGGATCGTTAGAGCAGAGAGCAATCTTCATTGGCGTGTTATAAGCCAGCCTGCTTAGCATAACCCACCAGATGTGAAACCAAAAGAGTACGTAAGTCTAGAATCGCACTGCCAAGAGCCGATCGAAGGGGGAAAGACCTTAGTCCGATCTGTCATCTGAATTGTCGGCATTGGTGACTCGAGCGAAAGAGCCTCCATCGGCCGTATTGATGCCACCGGCTCCCGAACAGAGGCTTGGGTACACAATGTCGCTTTGAAGTAGATCCCGGGTAAACCGGTTGCCTTTTGGCAATTCAACAGCCAAGCAGCCGGCGCCCCGTTTTCAGCGCTTCCCTAAATGAAATACAGTTTCAATTTATTAATTTTTGGGGAGATTTCCCGATGTTTCGACTGCCGAATGAGCCGACCTAAGGGCCTATGCGCCCGACCAATTAGCGAAGCCCCAGGTCGTCTCGCATTTCGGCAAATGCCGGCTTCACTGCTAGGTGAGCGCCTGGAATTCATGCAAGTCGGCCGATTTTCCAGCCATTTGACGCTTTGCGCGTGATCGCCAGGCGATGCCCAAGCCAGGGCAAACCATCGCCGGAACATTCTCTGAGCCTGCGCGTATTGGGTCTCCAGGCGGTAGAACAGGTTGAGCGCTTCCCACGGCGCCCCAGAGCCGCAAGGGCCTCAGGAAGCGCCGGAAGCAGATTTCCCAAGCACAGAGCAGAGCGAGGAGACTCCCGAAGGCCAGCCTCCTGGCGTCTGGTCTTTTCCTCGCTGGAGAATCTCCCGGCTTCGCGGATTCAGGGGGCGGTTTGAGACGACGCCTTACCAGCGGATCTTATCCGGAAAGAACTCCGCGATGAGTTCCTCGTAATAAGGCTTGAGACGCTCGGGGTCGGGCTTTTCGTGCGACTTCGAATAGAGATCGAATGGGTTGAACCGCCGTACCCACTCAAACATCTCGACGTCGTGCGCGTCCATCAGGTGGGTATAGGCGTTTTCGCGATGCGCCGGATAGAAGCTGTGGTACCGAATCATGTACCGCGCCTCCTCCGGCAGATAGTCGCGAGTGACATGGTAGAGGTATTCGTCGTGACCCCAGGATAGATGGACGCGGTCCAGTCCGCCGTTAGGCTCATAGATGCCATAGGGCGTCTGGTACTGTGGAACCTGCGAATCGGGGTTCGCGGCGAAAAACTCATGGAATACGATGGCGTCGCTGAACGCGCAGCCCACCGGAAACGTATCTCCCACCACGGCCCACTGCGGCTCGCCCCATACCCAAAGCATCTTGCCAAGATCGTGGATCAACCCCGTAAGCTGGAACCAGCGCGGATGGCCGGCGGCGCGAATCGCCTCGGCGGTTTGCAGATTGTGCTCGATCTGGCTCAGATCTGTATCCGGATCGCTGTCGTCTACCAGGGTGTTGAGGCGCTCCATCATCTCCCAGATGCCCGCCCGCGTATGATCGAGGCCTAACCACTGGTCGCGCTTCTGCTTTACAAACGCCACCGTTTGGTTGGTATGATTCAGCCGGTAAAACTCGCGAACCACGGGCGCAACGCCATCGCCGTAGTTGCGAAACTTATCTTCGGTGCGATTAGGGTCGTAGCGGTCGCGAACCTCGTCATCCCATTGATCGAGGCCTTGCAGCTCTGTCGCCGTCGATTGTTGCATATAGAAATCGTATCGCGAATCGGGCGCGGCGCGCCCTACGCCGTAGTCGCTTCCTTCACCAGGTATTCTTCGTAGGGACCCTTGAAGTCCTCGATCTCTCGATTCTCGAAGTGCCAGACACGCGTGGCTACCTCATCCACCAAATCGTGATCGTGGGTAACCAGCAAAACCGTCCCATCATATTTCTGCAGGGCGATATTCAGCGCGTTAATGGATTCCAGATCGAGATGGTTGGTAGGTTCGTCAAGCAGCAGCACATTCGGTTTCTGCAGCATCAACCGGCAGAAGATCAGCCGCGCCGCTTCTCCGCCCGAGAGATTCTCCGTGCGCTTGGTCGCATCTTCGCCGCTGAACAACATCTGTCCTAACAGTCCGCGCAGTTCCTGCTGCGACGCTCCAGGCTCGAACTCGTGCAGCCATTCGAGCAGCGTCGTGCCGGGTTGTATCGACTCCTTGTGATCCTGCGAAAAATAGCCCACGGCAACCTCGTGCCCCCACGTGACCGTGCCGCCATCCACCGCAAACTCGCGCTCCGGCGCATCCACGAACCCTGGGGCGTTGCGCAGCAGCGACCGCAACATCGTCGTCTTTCCCGCGCCGCTGCGCCCCAACATCGCAATTTTTTCGCCGCGCGAAATCGACGCCGTGAAGTTCCGAATCACTTGCAGCTCGCCGTACGATTTCGAGAGCCCTTTGATTTCGAGAGGATGCCTGCCGGATGGCCGCTTATTCTCAAACCGGATGTATGGACGCTGGATATTCGATTTCGCCAGCTCCGAAGTTTGCAGCCGCTCCACTTCCTTCTTGCGCGACGTAACTTGCGAAGACCTTGTGCCCGCCGCAAACCGCGCGATGAATTCGTTCAGCTGCGCGATCTTCTTTTCGCGCTGCGCGTTGCCCGCTTCCACGCGCGAGCGGATCTGCGTTTTCGCCAACACCATTTCGTCATATGCGCCGGTGTAGGTGATGATGCTTTCGTAATCGATATCCGCCGTGTGAGTGCAGACTTCGTTCAGAAAATGCCGGTCGTGGGAAATCACGAGAAGGCAACCTGGATATGCCAGCAGGTATCGCTGCAGCCAATGCACCGAATCCAGATCGAGGTTGTTGGTGGGCTCGTCCAATAGGAGCGCGCCGGCGTTGCTGAACAGCGCCTGTGCCAACAGAACCCGAACCTTCTGGCCGCTCTGCAGTTCGGACATCTGGCGCTCGTGCAGCGCCTCGCCGATATCCAAACCTTGTAAAAGCGTGGCGGCATCGGCTTCCGCCGTGTACCCGCCCTGATCTCCAACGATGCCTTCGAGTTCGCCCAAGCGCATGCCGTCCTCGTCCGTCCAATCGGCGGAACGGGCGTAGAGCGCTTCACGCTCCTGTAACGCATCCCACAGCGGCGCGTTGCCCATGATGACGGTATCGATCACGCGGTAGCGCATCGAACGCGAACTGGTCCTGGCGCAAGACTGCCGATCTTATTCGGCCGAGTTATCGAGCCCTTCTCGGCATCGATTTCGCCCGTAAGAATCTTCATGAACGTCGACTTGCCAGACCCATTGGGACCCGTGATCGCATAGCGGCGTCCTTGAAGAAAGGTGACGGTAACATCCTCGAAGAGCACTCGGGCGCCGTAGCGCATGGTGACATTGTTGACAGAGATCAAGGCAGAAAGACTTTCGTAAGGATTTGCGGATGGCGCCAACCAGGCCGGTGGCAATCCTGCGCAGATCTCTATTATACCGCGCCAGCGTCTCGCCGCAGTCCCCGTCTATACTTGAAAATACGGTCTTTAATGTCTCGTGTCTTTCATCAGCCGGCCAAGCGATGGTTCCTCGCTTGCACGGCACTCGTTGTCCTGGCGTGGTGCGCAGGATTCTTCAATGAAAAACCGGTTTCGGCGGCCTCCTCGGGTCCCTCGTTCATCGAATTTGAAAGCGGCCAGGTGCGTCCGGTCGCGATGTCGCCCGATGGGAAAACGCTGTTTGCCGTGAACACGCCCAACGGTACGCTCGAAGTCATTCGACCTCACTTCCGGAATGCCGGTCTTCGAATATCGCGTGCCCGTCGGACTGGAGCCGGTCGCCGTGGCGGCCCGAACCAATACCGAAGTCTGGGTGACCAACCTGCTCTCCGATAGCGTCAGCATCGTGAGCCTGACTGGCACGCCGCACGTCGTGCGGACGCTGCTCGTGGGCGATGAGCCGCGCGACATCGTGTTCGCCGGAAATCCGGTCGCGCGCTTTCATCACCACCGCGCATCGCGGACAGCAGCGCACCGATCCTTCCATCGCCGACGTGCCGGGCGCGGGCGATCCCGCAGTTCACGACGCCCGGCGTTCCGCGCGCCGACGTTTGGGTTTTCGATCCCGCCAATCTGGGATCAAGCATGGGCGGAACGCCGCTAAGGATCATGAGCTTCTTCACCGATACGCCGCGCGCGCTGGCGGTGAGTCCCGACGGGAATACGGTTTACGTCGCTGGGTTCAAGACCGGCAACCAGACCACCACCGTTCATCAGGGACGAGTCTGCACCGGGTTCCAGCCGAACAAGCCGTGCACGCTGCCGGACGGCACTACGAGCCCCGGCGGCAACCCCGGTCCGGCCACCGATGCCGCAGGCGAGCCCGCGCCCGAAGTCGGACTGATCGTGAAATACAACAACAGCGATGGGCACTGGGAAGACGAGCTGAAACGCGTCTGGGATGGTTCGGTGCGATTCAACCTGCCGGATAAGGACGTCTTCGCCATCGACGCCAATGGCCTGACACAGACCGCCGCCTACGCGCACGTCGGCACGACTCTGTTCAACATGGCCACGAATCCGGTCACTGGAACGTTGTATGTATCGAACACGGACGCCGTCAACAACGTGCGTTTCGAAGGGCCCGGCGTCTTTGCCGGTCACACCGTCCAGGGCCACCTGGCCGAGGCGCGGATCACCGTCATTTCCGGCTCGACGCGTGGCGCCGCGGCATCTGAATAAGCACATCGATTACGCCAAACTCGCGGGTTCGCCAGGTTTCGATCCTACAGCCAGGACACATAGCCTTTCGATGCCGCTCGATATGGCGGTAACAAGCGATGGTAAGACGCTATATGTCGCCGCGTTCGGATCGAGCAAGATTGGCGTGTTCGAGACGAGCACGCTGGAGAACGACACGTTCGACCCGGTATCCGCCAGCGCCAACTACATTGCAGTCAGCGGCGGCGGCGTCAGCGGATTGGCGCTCGATGAGGCGCGCGGGCTGCTTTACGCGATGACGCGCTTCGACGATGCAGTGAAGGTGATCGATCTGAAAACCAATCAGGAGATTACGGAGCGCCTTCTGCCCAATCCGGAACCGCCTGCCATTACGCAGGGCCGCCGGATGTTATACGACGCCACGCAGTTTTCCGGCAACGGCGAAGCCTCCTGCGCGAGTTGCCATATCTTCGGCGACATGGACGACCTCGCTTGGGACTTAGGCAATCCCGATAACGCAGTTACCACCAGCCCGATTCCGATCAACTTGGGCGGCCTGTTTCCGCTTCTGGTCTTCGCCGATGCTACCGGACTGACTACGCCCCTCAACGGCAGCAACAAGCCTACGGATTTTCATCCGATGAAAGGTCCGTTCACGACGCAGACCCTGCGCGGCCTGGCGAACTCCGGCGCCATGCATTGGCGCGGCGACCGCTCCACGGGCGCGTACGGGACCGATCCCTTCGAGCGCCAACGTGTCGTTCCTGAACTTCGGTCCGGCGTTTCAGAGCTTGATCGGCAGCCCGACGCGCCCTCGCCGGGCGAGATGCAGAGCGTTCGCCGATTTTCAACTGCAGGTGCTGCCGCCGCCCAATCCGGTCCGCAGTCTCGACAATTCTCTGAACGCGTCGCAGACGAGCGGGCAGACGTTTTATTCCAGGCCGGGCGTCCATCGGACGGCATTGTCTCCGCTGTGCTGGATCAGTTGGTGGGACAGGCATCCTTCAGTTGCAATGGGTGCCACACGCTCGAGCCTGCCAACGGCTTCTTCGGCACAGGCGGCAACCAAAGCTTCGAAGAACTGCCGCAGACCGTAAAGATTCCGCAGTTGCGTAACGCCTACGCGAAGATCGGAATGTTCGGCACGCCGGCGGTTAGCTTTTTTCAGATTGCGGATAGCGGCAACATGGGCGATCAGGTGCGCGGCTTCGGTTTCACGGGCGATGGGTCGACCGACACGCTCTTCCGCTTCCTGAACGCCGCGGTTTTCGTGCCGACGTCGAATCCGGATTCCCGCAAAATAATCCGGATGCCACGCGGCGCGACGTGGAGCAGTTCCTGCTCGCGTTCGATACCGATCTCGCGCCGATCGTGGGCCAGCAGATCACGTTAACCAGCACGAATGCTAGCGTAGCGGGCCCGCGAATCGATCTTCTGTTGAAGCGCGCAGCGGCGCAATTTCAGTCGAAATCCCTCGGCGGTACGGTTCCGGAATGCAACGTGGTGGCGCAGGTAGTGGAGAACGGGGCGATCACCGCCTATCTCTACGATCCAGCTACTGGTGATTTCACGCTGCCGAACTTTTCGGCAACTGTCTCCGATGCCATGCTACGCGGGCTGGCTGGTACACCGGGGCAGGAGGTAACTTACACGGCATGGCCGCCGGGATCTGGACTCAGGGTAGTGGCTAACAGCCTGCCCACGCGGCGCAGGGGACCTGTGCATTAGGCCTCGGGCCTCGTATCCGGTGGGTATCAGGAGAACAGCTCTGCGCAACTTCTTTGGCATGGGAATCGGTCGTTTGGCGCCATGCCTTGGCGACAGTCCACTGGCGTCAGGGGGCGAGGGAGCCACAATTTTAGACGCGTTCGCCGCCTTCGGCGTCCCATCAATGCAGGCGGTTGCGTAATTCGCTGCCGGCTGCCGGACCGCAATGTTGGTAGTGGCAAACTGGTGAAGGAAGGACGCCATGCGGACGGAGATTGCTGTTCCGGCAGCGCAACTCGATGAATTCTGCCGCCGGTGGAGGATTGCCGAACTGCGTGTCTTCGGATCTGCGTGGCGCGAGGATTTTCGCCCGGATAGCGATCTGGACTTGCTGGTGAGGTTCGCACCGGAAGCAAATCCGAGCCTGCTGGATCACGTCGCGATGGAGAGTCGGATATTGTCGGCCGCAAGGTGGACCTCGTCTCGCAGCGGGCAATCGAGCGGAGCTCGAATTGGATACGGCGCAACGCGATCCTTGAGAGCTCGGAGCCGTACTTTGCCTCGCGATGATGCGCATCTTCTCGACATTGTGAAAGCGGCGCGACTGGCAATCGAATTCAAAGGGCCTGCGGCGAAAATGGAGTTTCTGCAGGACGCGAAGACCCAATCGGCGGTTCTGCACCAGTTGCTTATAATCGGGAGGCGGTGAAGAGGATATCGCCAGATTTTCGCGCGGCGCACCCTGAAGTGCCCTGGAAGCTGATTCCCGACACCCGTGACAAGCTGATTCACTTCTATGAGGGTGTGGATCTTGAGGAAGTCTGGACAATGGTGAGCATGGATCTGCCCAAGCTGATCGGGCAGATCGAGCCTTGGCGCCGCCAGCGCGTTGAGGGGTGATTCAGTAAACTCGTGGCGCCGAAATAGGCTAGCCTGAAATTATGCCAGTTTTCCGATTCCATCTTCGCGACGCGATTCCAGATCACGCGCAGCGACCTCGAGAGCTACCTGGCCGAAGCGCTTTCGCAGGGCGGCGATTACGCCGACCTCTACTTCGAATACCTGCTCACCAGTTCCATCAGCATCGACGAATCCATGGTCAAAAGCGCGGCGCAGGGCGTCTCCATGGGCGTCGGGCGTGCGCGTGATCTCCGGCGAGCGCACCGGCTACGCCTACAGCGACGATCTCTCGCCCGAGAAGATCCGCAAGGCCGCGCGCGTGGCCGCCTGCATCGCCGCCGGGCCCAGCCAAGGTGGAAACGTTCGATCTCAACGAAGGCGCGCAAGCACAACCTCTATCCCGGTGCTCACCGCGCCCACCGAAACCGCCTTCGCCGAGCGCGTGGAACTGGTGAAGCGCGCCGACCGCGCGGCGCGCGCCTACGATCCGCGCATCTTCCAGGTGCAGGCCGCCTACGCCGACAACCTGCGCCACGTGATGGTGGCGACCAGCGACGGCGTCCTGACGCTTCGACCGCCAGCCCCTGGCGCGCCTGAGCGTCTTCGCCGCTGGCGCGCGCAGAACGGCGGCCCGCCGCAGCGCGGCCATGCCGGCGGCGGCGGACGCGTCGAGCTCGATTTCTTCCTGAAGGAGAAGACGCCCGAGCACTTCGCCCAGCGAAGCGGCGCGCGAAGCCATCGCCATGCTCGACGCGGTGGAAGCGCCGGCCGGCGAAATGACCGTCGTGCTGGGTCCCGGCTGGCCGGGCATCCTGCTGCACGAAGCCGTCGGCCACGGGCTGGAAGCCGATTTCAATCGCAAGGGCGTCTCGGCCTTCAGCGGCCGCATCGGCCAGAAGGTGGCGAGCGAACTCTGCACCGTGATCGACGATGGCACCATCGCCAGCCGCCGCGGCTCGCTCAACGTGGATGACGAAGGCCAGCCCACGCAGCGCAACGTGCTGATCGAAAACGGCGTGCTGCGCGGCTACCTGCAGGACAAGCTTTCCAGCCGCCTGCTGGGCGCGCGAATCCACCGGCAGCGGCCGGCGCGAAAGCTACGCGCACATCCCCATGCCGCGCATGACCAACACCTTCATGCTGGCCGGCGAGAGCGATCCGGAAGAGATCATCCGCTCCGTGCCCAAGGGCCTCTACTGCGCCAATTTCGGCGGCGGCCAGGTGGATATCACCAGCGGCAATTTCGTCTTCTCGGCGTCCGAAAGCTACCTCATCGAAGACGGCAAGCTCACGCGCCCGGTGCGCAACGCCACGCTGATCGGCAACGGCCCCGAAGCGCTGAAATACGTCAGCATGGTGGGCAACGACCTGCGGCTCGACGAAGGCATCGGCATCTGCGGCAAGGAAGGCCAGAGCGTGCCCGTGGGCGTCGGCATCCCGACCATCAAGATCGACCGCATGACCGTGGGAGGCACGGCTTGAGCGCGAATCACCTGCTCGAACTGGCGCAGGATATCGTGCAGCCGCGCGCTCGGCGTCGGGCGCCACCGACGCCGAGTGCACCATCGCCGAAGGCGACGGAGTTCTCCGCCAACGTGCGCATGCGCGAAGTGGAGAATCTGAAGGAAGCCGGATCGCGCGGCGCCGGCTTGCGCATCCTGGTCGGGCAGGAACACCGGCTCGTCCTATACTTCCGATCTTTCGCGCGAGGGCATCGAGCAACTGGTGCAATCGGCCATCGAACTGGCCGATATCACCACCGAAGATCCGCACGCCGGCATGCCCGACGCCGACGAACTGGGCACGACTCGAAGGCGATCTCGGCACTCTATTCCGCCGGAGATCGAGGGCCTCGAAACGCGGCTGAAGATCGACGCCGCGCAAGCGCGCCGAAGAGGCCGCGCTCGATGCCGATCCGCGCATCTTCAACTCCGAAGGCGCCTCCTTCGACACCCACGTCGGCCGCCACATCTTCGCCAATTCGCGCGGCTTCGCGGGCGAGTACCGCTCCAGCTACTGCTCGCTGAGCGCCGTCGCCGGTGGCGCGCGACGGCGAATCCATGGAGCGCGATTACTGGTACACCATGGCGCGCCGCTTCGCCGGCCTGGAAGCGCCCGAGCATGTCGGCCGCATGGCGGCGCAGCGCGCGCTGCGGCGGCTGAACGCCGGTCAAGGTGGAAACGCAGAAGGTGCCGGTGGTCTTCGAGCCGCGCACGGCGCGCTCGCTGCTGGATCAACATCTTCGAGCCGTCCACGGCATGTCGATCTACCGCCACGAATCGTTCCTGGCCGGACAAACTGGGCGAAAAGGTGGCGGCGGAGACGGTGACCATGATCGACGACGGCACCATTCCCGGACTGTTCGGCACTCGCCGTTCGACGACGAAGGCGTGCCCTCGCGGCGCACCGTGGTGATCGAGCGCGGCGTGCTGAAGAGCTATCTGCTGAACACGCTACGCGGCGCGCAAGCTGGGAATGAAGACCACCGGCAACGCCTCGCGCGGCCTGACCGGCAACGCCGGCATCGGGCACGGGAACTTTTATCTGGAAAAGGGCGTCCAAACGCCGGAGCAGATGATCGCGGGCATCGCCAACGGATTCTACGTGACGGAACTGATGGGCTTCGGCGTGAACATCGTGACCGGCGATTATTCGCGCGGCGCGGCCGGGCTTGTGGATTCGCAACGGCGAACTGGCATTCGCGGTTTCCGAAGTGACCATCGCGGGCAATCTGAAGGACATGCTGATGGGGATCGAGAGCGATCGGCTCGCGATCTGGAGTTCCGCGGATCGGTGGCCGCGCCTACAATAAAGATCGGAGAGATGACCGTTGCCGGTAAATGACGCCGCAGCTGCCGACGAAAAGAAGAAGCGCGGATTCCGCCGCTGGCCATCGTAATCGGCCTGGTGGCGATTCTGGGCGGCGCCGGATTCTTGTATCTCGACCGCGCTGGCGAAGCAGCCGCCGCCCGGTCCTCCGCCGCTGACCGCCGGAAGCGCGCGCCTACGTCCACAATCTAGGCCTCAGCGGCGTCGAGATGAAGGCGCACAAGAGCTACCTGAAGCAGCAGGTGGTCGAGATCACGGGCAACATGCAGAACACCGGCGACCGCAAAGCTCGAGCTGGTAGAGATCAACTGCGTCTTTTACGACCCCTACGGCCAGGTGGTGCTGCGCGAGCGCGTGCCGATTGTGAGCCGCAAGATGGGCGGCCTCGGCGCCGGGCGAGACGAAGCGCGTTCCGCCTGCCCTTCGACAACATTCCCGAGAATTGGAACCAGGCGATGCCGCAGTTGGTGATCGCGCAGATTCAGTTCCAGTGAGCTTCGCTCCGGCTCTGAGTTATCGAGGCGTGATATCCGTCACGGGAAGATCCCAGTGACTGAGCAAGATCTCAAAGCGGCGCTGCTCCTCGCGCTGGTACTTCGTCTGATCCGGCCATAGCTGCTTGATGAGTTTTGCTTCGTCCGGATTCTCCGTCGTCGCGAGCCCCGAATTCTTGAACCGAATGGTCACGCGATAATCCCAACGCGATTCCTCGGTCATGTGATTGGCCGGCGTCTCGATCTTCACCGACAGTATCCGGCCCGACTCCGACACCTTTTTCAGAAGCGGGTAGTGGTTCTTCAGAAAGAGCTGCAGAAACTCCTGCTGATGTCCCCACTGGACCTTGTAATAATACTCGATTGAATACGGCTGATCGGGCGCATTGTGAGCAGGCGAGCCCTGTGCGAGCATCGGCCGCGCCGCGAGGGAAAGCAACAGGATCGCGAAAAGGCTTTTCATAGATCTATATGATAGACGCTCTATATGATAGACGCTCTATATGATAGATTTTCCAACGCGCGCCACACTTCCATTCGTTCTCGCAGCGCGCGCGGCCCGGCATCCCCCGGCAGCAATCCGCCGATCACGGCAACCGAATCCGCTCCCGCGCCCCACACTGCGGCGGCATTCTCCAAGGTGATTCCGCCTATCGCCACCAGCGGCTTATCGATCAACGCGCGGCATCGCCGGACCTCTTCTATGCCGACCACGGGGTCCGGATTCTCTTTCGACGCCGTCATAAAGATCGGCCCCAACGCGACGTAATCGACCGGCTCGCCGCCGGCCGCGCAAAGCTGACTCGGGTTGTGACTCGAGAACCCGAGCAACGCCTCGCCGCCAATCAGATTACGCGCATCGCGCGGCGGGAGATCGTCCTGCCCAACGTGCAAACCGGCGCCAAGCAGCATCGCGAAATCGGCGCGGTCGTTAACCACGAATGTGGCGCCGGCCTCGCGGCACAGCGCCGCGATCTTGCGTGCGGAGTCGAATATCGTGCGGCTCCAGTGGCCCTTATGGCGAAGCTGCAGGATCTCGGCGCCGCCTTCCAGGAACGCCGCCGCCGCGGTTTCGAGCGCGATTCCGCGCCGGTCGAGCGCATCCGAATCTAGAATAGGATAGACGCGCGGCAGCCGGATCACGCGCACGCCGCCAGAACCTCCGTCGGATTGGGCATACCGCGTTTGCCGAAGCGGATCTTGCCATCGGGCCCGATCACATACACCGTGCGCTTAACGATCAATCCATTGGCGTGATACCGCTCAGCGACTTTCTGGCCCTCATCCACGAGCAGTGGAAACTGAAAATGAAACTTCTCGCGGAACTTCTCGTGCTTCGAGGCGTTCGCCGGATTCACGCCGAAGACCGCCGCGCCGCGCGCTTTGACCGCGGTCCACTGATCGCGGAATTGGCAAAGCTGCTTCGTGCATCCCGGCGTGTCATCGCCTGGATAGAAAACCAACACGACGTTGCGGCCGCGCAGGCTCGAAAGCTCGACGGCGTGGCCGAGCTGATCGGGCAGCGTGAAGTCGGGCGCCGCGGCGCCTACCGGCAGCGGATCGGAAAATAGCCAGGAGAACATTATTCAAAGTCATCGTAGCAGGGTCGGGAACTGCTCGCCTAATGCTGTTCACTCGGAGTCGAACAGCAGTAAGAATCCCGGCGACGCCTGACAACCAGCGGACGGTCTTCGGAGCATGTCCCTCCCGAACTTCTTGGGGCAACTCTGGGCGGCATCCAGTGCAGTTAACGTGAAAAGGACTCTATAGGGCCGATCCATCAACGTTGGCGGATGCGCCGGTCAATATCCGAGGAGGTTCGCGGGGTTTTCCTGCGCGTTCCACAGCCCCTCTCGCAAACGTCCCTCTAAAAGAAAAACCGCATCGGACCACCCCCAAGACCTTCTGGGGCAGATCCGATGCGGCTTGCCCCGGGTTGGGGCTGGGATCCGGCGTCGGGCTGCTTGGATTGAATTCTTTTACCGAACCGCGACCGGCGGGGTCCGCGTCCAACTTCCCCACCTGAAACGGCCAAACAACTACCGCTACCTAGACCCTCCGGCGAGATTCATCATTCCGTTAAAAATTGCGTAAAAAACCCCTCTGCGGCAACCGCTGAGAGAAGAACCGTGAGCTTAGAATTAATGCAAACACCGGCTCCCGCAAGCACGCTGTCTATTCGGCCCATTCTTCTTCCACCCGCCTGCTGCTGCAGAGGGACAGGTTTAAGAGTTACTTCGCCAATTCATCACTAGATTTAGCAATAGCGCCGCCAACTGTCAACGGTTACAAACCGTTTTAAATCAATTATTTTCTGCATAATTGGGTTGCCACTGTGGACCCCTCTGCCGTAGCCGTGTGTCGCTATGACACAATCGGTCTATGCGCACGGTTTGGGGGGCCATCCTGGCGGCGGTAACGGCGGCATGTATGCCCGGAGTCGCGCATGCCCAGGGCGCCGTGGCGGACCCCATCGTGGTATCCAGCGAGCACCCTCGGCTCTTTCTTCGTCCCGCTCGCTTGCGATTGCTGCGGCGCGAGCGCGAGCGCACATCGCTCCGCTGGGAACAATTCCACTCGCTCATGGCCGGCAACGCCGCCATGCCCGAACCGGGCTTCGCTTTCGCACTCTATTATGAAGTGGCCGGCGACAAGGATGCCGGACGCAAAGCGATCGCTTGGGCGCTCGGTCCCGCTGCCGACCTGCGGCAAATGGCGCTCGTCTTCGACTGGTGTTACGACTTGATGACAGACGCCGAGCGTCAGAATTTCGCAGCGCGCCTCGCCAAAAAGATGGCGGATTCCGCTGCCGATTCCAAAACGGCTTCCAGCGTAGGCGCAATGCGCTCCCGCGCGCTCGCCGCGATTACGCTCTTCGATGAAATTCCCGATGCCCCGGCCCGCGAACTCGAGCGGGTGGTCCGCCAATGGTGGGATGGCGCCATCTCGCCCGCCATCAAGAGCGGCGCCAACCCCATCGCGCGCGACGACGCCTATGCCCTATACGAACTGCTGCACGCCGTGCAGGACAACGTCAAGATCGATCTGCGCGAGAGCAACCCCGGCTTCTTCAAAGACTTCCCCATCGAGCATCTCTTGAGCTACTATCCTGCGCCGCTCCAAACTCCCGAGAACGACTACTTCATCGGGGCCGAGCGCGCGCCAGGCGAGCCGGATCTGCAACTGGCTGCCCTCTCACGCGCGGCCGAACTCGCGATGGTTGCGTACGACGCCAACGCGCCCGATACGCAGGTGCTGCAAGGCTGGTTGATGCACGACAAATACCTCATGCGCGGAGCCTTTGGAATACCGTATGAGTTTTTATGGGCGAATCCCTATCAGCCGGGCTTGAGCTACTATCACGTGCCGCTGGTCTTCTACGCGCCCGAGCGCGGCCGGCTCTTCATACGTTCCAGTTGGGAAGACGCAGCGAACTGGTTCGGCATCTTCGATGGAACCATGCAGATCTTTACGGATGGCGGCATAAAGGTAGTAAACCCCGGGCACGCTCCGGCGATGCTCGACCTGCAAGAAGCCATCGTCTGCTTCGGCAAGGACGGCTGGAAGCAGCAGTTTTCAATTTCTGAGCCGGAGACGATCTTCGTCGTGGGTCTCGAGCCGCGGCGGCTATACCAGATTGAGGTGGATGACGAAGAGGTCTACGAAGCGGCGGCCGACCGTTCGGGAATTCTAGAACTCAACAATGTTCCGTGGGGCAGAACGGCGGGCGTGAGAATCAGATAGGATTTCTGGCGTCGACGGCGTTTGCCGCCGGCGCCAGTATGACTTGCAGGCGCATTGCGCCGAGCCTTCAGGCGCGGCGCGCGCCTATCTTTAGCTTGAACATCCGCTCTGAAAGGCAATAGGCTGACGGAATAGTTTCTCGAACTCCTCCTGCGGGCTTCCCTTTTTCGCCCTCTCGGGAATTCCGCGGAGCAGCCGCAGTTGTTCAGCCGTCAAAAGCGGCCGCTTTCTTGGATCGTTAATCTGTTGCATATGAGTCCGTTCTTGACGGCGAAAGCATTGTTGAAGTGCCTGGTCGCTAATGCGCTCGGTCGGCGGTTGACACGCTGGAATAACGATCCAGCTCCCGGATAAGTGGACGAGCCGCATCCGGAACCGTCACGGCCGATGACAACAAGATCTCGCGGTTGGGAATCTTCCGGCCATAGATTTCTTCGTTCCAGTCCTGTGAAGGCCGTAGCGTGGCGCCCTTCACCGAGATTCCCGCAAAGAGACCCCTCGCCCGCGACCATGCCAGAATCTCAGCCGTCATCTCCGCATCGGTGGAGGCGTTAGCCGTTCGGCCTACCGGGCCTGCTGCCACTGAGGCATCGGCGCCCAGCGTGAACTTGTCCTCTGTCAATTTGGTCATGCCATGCCGGTTCATTAACAGCAACACCATATCGGTATCCGAACCGCCAAGCTGGAAACCCACGCTGCCGCCCTCCATCCGGACTGCCGCGGGCGCGCCCCATCCCCTTCCTTCGATCTTGCGGCATTCGGCGAAACCGCGTCCGTACTCTGCCCCAACGACAAACGCCGCTTTTTTCAGGCCGGGAATAATCACCACGCATTCCGCCTTGGCAAGAAGATCCTGAGGGATGCCCTTGTCCGGCGTTCTCATAATCTCGGAGAAGACTCGCGCGGAATCTTCCAATCGTTCTTGAGCCTTGCCGGCTCCAAATGCGGACGTCGCTAATACGATCGATGCCGCGATGGCCAAACCTTTCACGTGTATTCCTCCAGCCCGAACCAAGCACGAAGGTGGCCATCCACGGCGATGAGCCAATGCTCGAATGTTCGGCGCTCTTCCCTGGCGCGGCTCTCAGCATGAGTTAGAAGTTCGCCAATATACAGAACAGCCGCTTGTCTATGAGGTCTCATGGCGAGCCGCCACCGCGAAGGACCAGTGGTTGCGAATACCAGACTGTATCTCCGAAATAGCGCACTTAGTTAAGGTAGTAGGAATATTTTGCACGGGTGAAACGTGTAAGAGAGAGACCATTGGCGAGGCCTGCAAAATGCTGAGAGGATATTACGGCAATTGTCGAAGCGATTCTGAGCAACATCGAAGTTAGTGCTGACCGTTACCTTGATCCGGTTTGTCGCCACTGGAAGCGTAGCTTGCTCGCATTTGCAAGGGTTCTGGGTGGCGGGAAGAGCAGGCTCGGTGGCGTCAAGTCCGTCAAGTGCAGCAATGATTCGCCGCTCCTCCCTCGCTCGGTTGCCCTGTAACTTTGTGCACATTTTGGGTGCAACGGTTGTTTTTTAGTTAGACTGAGAATTATTGATGCTTAATAACTACCAAGGCCTGCACGCGCTCAATCGTGACCAGGCCTTGGCTCATTTTGCCGCTATCGTTGAATCATCGGAAGACGCAATCGTCAGTAAAACGCTTGAGGGAGTCATTCTTTCCTGGAACGCCGGCGCTGAACGCCTTTATGGATATACACCCGGTGAAGCCGTGGGTCAGCGGATGACCCTTGTCCTCCCGGACGATCGTGCTGGCGAGGAAGCCGCCATTCTGGAACGAATTGCCAAGGGCGAATCGGTCGAGCATTTTGAAACCGTGCGACGCCGGAAGAATGGCGATCGGATCGATATTTCACTCACCATTTCACCTATCCGCGACGCTGACGGCCGCATTATCGGCGCCTCCCACGTGGCGCGAAATATCTCCGCGCGCATGCAGGTGGACGAGGAATCCCGTCGCCTGGCCGCCGTGGTGCAATCTTCCGACGACGCGATCATCAGCAAGACGCTCGATGGCAAGATCCTGACGTGGAACGCCGGAGCCGAGCGCATATACGGTTATCCATCCCCAGAGGTAATCGGTAAATCCATGACGTTGGTGCTCCCGGAAGATCGACCGGATGAGGAATCTCAGATCCTGGAGAGAATCCGGCGCGGAGAGAAGGTCCACCACCTCGAGACCGTTCGGCGCCGAAAGAATGGCGAACTGATCCAGGTATCGATTGCCATCTCGCCTGTTTACGATGTAGCCGGCCGAATTATCGGCGCGTCTCACGTCGCGCGCGACATCACCGAGCGGCAGAAGCTCGAGTTTCAATTGCAGCAAATGGCGTCGATCGTGGCGGACGCCGATGACGCCATTGTGAGCAAGACGCTCGACGGCGTAATTCTGACATGGAACGCCAGCGCCGAGCGGATCTATGGCTACACCCGCGCCGAGGCCGTCGGCAATCCCATGACGATGCTTCTTCCCGAGGGAAGGCCGAATGAGGAAAATGAAATCCTCGAGCGTATCCGCCGCGGCGAGCGCGTCGAACACTTCGAAACCGTTCGCAAGACGAAATCCGGCCACTTGATCGATGTATCGCTGACGATCTCACCCGTCCACGACAAATCGGGCAAGATCGTCGGCGCTTCCCACGTCGCGCGCAATGTCTCGGAACGAAAACAATTGGAGGAACAACTCCGTCACACACAGAAGCTTGAGAGCCTGGGGCTATTGGCCGGTGGCGTGGCGCATGATTTCAACAACCTGCTGACCGGCATTCTTGGGAATGCGTCGCTCGCTCTGGAGGGTCTATCGTCTAATCATCCCGTGCGGGCGCAGCTGTCGGACGTGATCAGCGCGAGCGAGCGGGCGGCCCACCTGACGCGCCAACTCCTCGCCTATGCCGGAAAAGGCCGGTTCGTCATAGATCTGCTCGACCTATCGGACTTAGTGCGTGAAATTAGTACGTTGGTGCAAGCATCGATTCCGAAGAACGCCCACTTGCAACTCGAATTACAAGACAACCTGCCGCCTATTGAGGGGGATAGCAGCCAGATACAACAGATCATAATGAACCTTGTCATCAATGGAGCCGAGGCGATTGGGTCGAATAATAATGGAGTGGTATTCGTTACTACCGCCTTGCAACAGGTGGATGAGCATTACCGCCTGAACACATTGGGCGGCTCGCCCGAGTTAGCGCCCGGGGAATATGTCAGTCTGGACGTCCATGACACTGGATGCGGCATGGATGCGGTCACGGTAACGCGCATCTTTGATCCATTCTTCACAACCAAGTTCACCGGGCGCGGCCTCGGGTTGGCTGCCGTTCAGGGCATCGTACGCGGACACAAGGGGGCAATGAAGGTATATAGCGATCCCGGCAAGGGCTCCACGTTCAAAGTTCTGTTCCCCACAAGTCAGCAGAAGGCCGTGCCGAAGAAGGTAACTGCTCCAGTTCCAAGGCGGGCAAACGAACTTATCCTTGTCATTGACGATGAGGAAATCATTCGCCGAACCGCAAAGTCCATGTTGGAACGAACCGGCTACGTCGTAGTCTTGGCCGAGGATGGCAAAGAGGGGGTTGAACTCTTTCAGGTATTGGCCGACAAACTATCGCTCGTGCTCCTCGATATGACGATGCCGGCTATGAGCGGAGAGGAAGCGCTTAGCCGAATGAAAGCCATAAAACCCGACATCAAAGTGATTCTCTCCAGCGGATTCAACGAGGTTGAAGCAGTCAGGCGATTTACCGGCAAAGGACTGGCGGGCTTTCTGCAGAAGCCATATTCGTCCGCCGCGCTTCGCGAGAAAGTTGCAGCTGTACTCGAGCGGACCGCAAGCGAGTCGCCCGCGGAATTTCCAGATTAATCTGAGGGGCGCCAGCGCAGCCGTGGCCGCTAATCCTCCCGCTTCTTGCTCGCCCGTTTAGGGCTGTTTTTGGCCATGAGATTGAGCGCCACTGCCGCGCGGATGAGATCCTTCAAGGCCGCCTCATCGATCTTGTCCCCTTCATGAATGTCGATCGCGCGCCTGACATTCCCGTCGAGGCTGGAGTTGAATAGACGGGAGGGGTCCTTCAACGCAGCCCCTTTGGCAAACGTCATCTTGACAACGCTCTTGTACGTCTCACCCGTGCAGACGATGCCACCATGGGACCAGATGGGCGTCCCCATAAATTTCCACTCTTCGACGATCTCAGGGTCTGCCTCGTGCACGATTTCGCGAACTCTCGCGAGCATCTTCCCGCGCCAGTCCGCGAGTTTCTTAATCCTCTCGTCAATTAATTTAGAGGCGGATTCCGCCCCGACGGCCCTTTTCATGTGCAATTCCTCCTCTATTGGTTCAACGCTTCGAGGCGTTAGGCGGCCACGCAGGCGGCTCGACGCCGAACTGCTTGGCGTACTCCGCATTCAGCCGCTGCCAACCCTCGAACTTCATCGCGTCCGCGCCGGCGATACGGCCGATGGGAGTTCCGCTCAGAAGGTGATCCATACTATCGAACGCAATGTGCCACCCGGCAGCTCCCATTGAGACGAATCGGCGATTGATGTTGGTCCACAGGGTCAGGCGCGTGCCGCCTCCCAGAGCCTCGAGTTCCCATCGGATATCGCTGTACTCAAGCGCCCTGGGAGCGTCGGCGCGAATCACTGTTGTCTCCTGCGGCTTGGCCGTCCCCACCCAGGTCAGCTTTACCTTTGCGCCAACCGTACCCAGGTTCCCATCTACTTCAAAGGGAGCCCACTCGCGCAGATGCTCCGGATCGGTTAGCGCCTCCCAGACCTTTTCCGGCGGGTGGCGCAGTTCTCTGATCAGAATGAGCGTCCACTTCTCGCCGCCCTTATGTACCTGCGCCCCACGGGCCGGACCCGGTTCGTAGCCATCGCGATCGATCATCGTCTTCTCCTCGTCCTTCTCTTCGCAGGCATGGATTGGCGCATGCGCTCGAGATGGCGTTCGAGCGCATCGACGCGAGCGGACCAGAACTTGCGGAGCTGCGCCATCGTGCGGAACAGCCGCATACTAATAGCGTGCCAGTTGGCTGAGCTGAATGAGATTGCCGCACGTATCGTTCAGCATCGCAATGGTCGAACCGGTCACGGCCGTAGGCGGCATCGTGAACTCGGCGCCGCGGCCTTTGATCCGCTCATAGTCGCCCTTCACGTCGTCGGTGAAGAACATGGCCGCCGGTTGCCCCTTTTGAAACATCGCCTGCTGATACGCTTTGGCCGCGGGGTTGTCGTTCAAAGCCAACTGGAGTTGAGTGCCATCAGGCTCGTCGGCCGAGCTAACGGTCAGCCACCGAAATGGGCCTTGACTGAAATCGGCCTTTTTGGCAAATCCCAGGACCTCCGTATAAAAGCTGAGTGCCTTGCTCTGATCGTCCACGTATACGCTCGTCAATTTGATTTTCATTTCGTTTCTCCTTTGTCACATTCGCAGTTTGGGCTGCGGCCCTTTTTTTCTTGTCTTCCCTTTTGCTGGTGTGGATGGATCCATGCGGTCGAGGTGGCGTTCGAGAGCGTCTACATGAGCGGACCAGAACCGCCGGAACGGAGCTAGCCAGGCATCGATCTCCTGCAGCGGTTCAGGTTTCAGCCGGTATAGGCGGCGCTGTGCGTCCACCGTGGATTCTACGAATCCGGCCTCCCGCAGCACGCGCAGGTGCTTTGACACGGTCGGCTGCGGCATGCCGAGTTGACGCTCGATCTCTCCAACCGACTGTTGTGATGCGACCAGAAGGCTTAAGATCGCACGGCGGCTCGGCTCCGCAATAATTTCGAAAACGGATTCCACATGCCTAATATACTTCTAGCGGCATATGCTTGTCAAGGAATATAAGAAAAATTCGTGGGCCTGATTTAAACTCTGCGGCCTAATCAACGCACAACCGGAACTGTGCAGGCTGCCCGTGCGCCGTGAAGTATAGGGATGGCCATTTGACGTGCTGTTTGCGTCGTAGAAGAACAGCCAGTTTGCGCCGAACCCTATGCCCTGGCCCAGGTTTGTAAGAGACTGCGCATTTCGGCAGCCCGCGCAGCGGATAGAGGCGTCAGGCCCTTCTTTCCTGGCGAATGCGGATCGGCGCCCTTCGCCAGAAGGAGCGCGGCGACACTGGTCTTCCCGCAGTTAACCGCCCTCCGCAGGGGCGTTTCGCCAAGACTGTCCCGCGCTTCAATGTTCGCGCCGCATTCAAGCAAAGCCTCGGCCGCCTCGACGTTGCCGCGCCGCGCGGCCATGTGCAGCGCGGTGCAACGCTTGACTCCGTCGCAGGCGTCTACCTTCGCGCCGCCTTGAATCAACGCTCTTACTACCGGTCCGCCGCCGGAACACTCGTTTCCAACGCTGTAGAGAGGCGTGTGTCCACCCCCGTCTTGGACGTTCGCATCGACCCCGAGTCTTAGAAGACCCGTCACCACCGGCAAATTACCCGCGGCGGATGCCGCGTGCAGCAAGGTGCGGCCACCGTATCTTTCATGCGCAAGATCGGGATTCGCAAACAAAAGCCCCTGTCCGTATTCAGCCAAGGCGCCATCGCCGCTCTCAATCAGGACGCTGACGAAATGCGCGAACACCGCGCGGCTGCGCGAGAAACGCGCCTGTAACAGTGGACCCTCCACCCTGGCGACCACCTGAGCCAATTCACCCTCGCGGACAGCCGCCACCGCTTCATCCAGCGCACGCTGCTCCTCCCATCGGCGTCCAATTTGCGCGTCGATACCCGAAAGCTTCGCTTGCCGCTTGGTCGCCTCAACGGCCGGCCCTGTAGTCACGAGATACGCGGATGATTCTTCGAAGAGTTCCTCGAGGGACCTTCGCATTGGCTCGCTCATCTCGACGTCGCCCAATGCCCTCTTCATCTGTCCTAACCAAGCGTGTCGTTCCTTCTTCCCGATCTGAAACCGAAGGTGCGATTCACGCAGACTCAACCACCAGCGGCGCTGCGCGTCCGCGGATGGGCCGTCCAGGAACTGGACGAGAAACGCCGCAAACGATTCGATGGCGCACTTATGAGTCTTTCCCGGAAACAGTGGGCGCAAGGTCGGGTCCTCGGCCACGCGCGCGTAGAACGCGGTTGAAAGCTCGCGACACTTTAACGAACCTCCAATCGCCTCGAACAGATCGGTTGGGGGAGTGCCAGGATCTGACGCCGAAAGAGGTTTTCTGGCCATGACATATTTTCACGCAGAATTGCGTCTGGAGTTCGGCCGTCTCGCGAAAAGCTCTTCCCGGCGGGCGCCGGCAATCGGCATACTGCCAACGGCGTCGTTCTGTGCGGGAAAGGCCTGCCGTGCCGTATGAGAAACCATTCTCTTCAACGCGCATTCGATAGAGCCATTGCAGCCTCAAATGCAGGGATTTATCATAATTACGTGCCGTCTCGGCCCATGGGAGCCCGGGGTCTTTTGGGCGCGAATCGGAGGGGACCATCTTAGAGCTTGGGCGGATCGTCACCAGTGGCCGCCGATTCATCGCGGAGGTCGATGGCCTTCGTTTTGTAGCCATCGCTGCCGTGGTGCTCTTCCACCTCAATTCATTCACGCTCCACAAGCACATGTCCGGCGCTGCGGTCCAGCCGTCTGAGTCTTGGCTGCCGGCGCTTCTGGGCGCCGGCTACTATGGCGTCGAGCTCTTCTTTGTCCTGAGCGGGTTTCTGCTAGCTATCCCGTTTGCTAAGTGGAGGCTTGGCCTCGGAACGCAACCTTTGTTACGAACTTACTATTTCAGGCGGCTTTCACGCCTGGAGCCACCTTACATCCTCGCGATGCTGGTCTTCTTCGTCGGCAAGATGCGGCTTCTCGGAGTTCCGACGGGAATTAGTTACTTTCCCAATCTCCTTGCCACCTTGATTTATCAGCACAATTTGATTTTTGGGGGGCCAAGCGTTATTTCCATCGTTGCGTGGAGTCTTGAAATCGAGGTCCAGTTTTACATCCTGGCGCCGCTCTTCGCGACCGTCTATTCTATCCGCAATGTCCTTGCCAGGCGAGCGATTCTTCTCTCTGTAATCCTCGCGGCGCCGTTGCTGAGGAACTTCCTTCCATCCTACTCGGCGGCGCGCTTCAATAGCTTGCCTTGGTACCTCGAGTTCTTCGCCGCGGGCTTTCTTCTCGCCGATATCTACTTAGTAGATTGGAAGGAAACGCCGAATCGCACTTTCGTTTGGGACCTGGCTACGCTCATAGCGTGGCCCGCTGTTGCCGCGCTGATCTTGTGGCCGCGGTTTCCCGTCCTGATCGCCCCAGCAATTCTGCTCGCCTATCTTGGCGCGTTCCGCGGCAGGGCGTCGAACAGGTTCTTTCGCCATCCGTTAGTCACTATCATTGGCGGAATGTGTTACTCGATGTATCTAATACAGGGCGCGGCCATGTGGGGCGCCGGGGAGCTCTCCAAACACTTTCTTTTCGGATCGAACTTCATGAGCCGCTTCGCCATAGATTCTCTGTTCGCCCTTCCAGCTCTATCGGTAAGCGCGGCCCTCTTCTTCCTTCTGGTGGAACGCCCGTGCATGGATCCGGCTTGGCCCTCGAATCTGGCCCAGCGAATGCGCCGTTGGTTCGGCGGCGCCCCGCAGGCGCACAGCAACGCCGCCGGTTAGTGCGGGTCCGGCGAACTAGCGCGCCCTTCCCCCATCACCAACAACTCGCAAATCTTATCCATCACCACGCGCACTTCCGCCGTCGGTCCGTTGTAATTATTCACCAGGATCGAAAACGCAATCCAATCCCCCCGCCGCCGCTGTGCATAGCCCGATAACGCGCTCACGTGGGTAAGCGACCCGGTCTTGGCATGGATCCGTCCCGCGAGGTCCACGCCCGGAAATCGCGATCCGAGCGTTCCATCCTGCCCCCCAACCGGCAAAATCGAAAGGAAATTCTCGCGCCCCGGCGAGGCATACATATATCGAAGTAACTGCACTACCGTCGCCGGGCTTACTAAGTTCAGCCGACCCAATCCCGAACCGTCGTTGATGTTATACCCGCTCGCCGGCACGCCGATCTCCGTGAGAAACGTCTTCAACCCCTCCAGACCGGCCTCCACGCTTCCCATATTGCGTCGCGCCTTGCCTACCGCGCGCAGATCCAATTCGGCGTGCAAATTCTGGCTCACTTTGGCCGTGACGCGCAAGTCTTCGATCAACGGCGCCGAGACGCGCCTCGCCAATTGAATCCCCGTCTCCGGTTCGGCCATCCCGCCCTGCTTCAGATCCGCAGCCTCATAAGGAAAGAAGTGCCGGCTCACGGCGCTTCCTGTCACCACGATTCCGCGCGCCTGCAGCAACTGCCGAAACGCCATAGCCGCGTAACGCGCCGGGTCGTCGATTCCCAAACTGAGATCCTCGCCCGGATTTTGTGGAGAAGCGCCCGCCACCGGAATATTGCCCCACAGTTCGAGCGTCATGCCGCCCGGCGCTCGCGAATAGTGAATCCGCCGCTCGCCGCCCGCCGTCGTGCGGATGCGGTTATCGATCGCGTAATACTCCACCGGCGGGTCCAACTCCAACGCCGCGGGGTCGCCCTCTTTCGCCCCGGGGCGTATGCGCAACGTGAACGCATTGTCGTTCAGCGTCAGCGCCGAAACCGGCGCGCCGTAATCGTACAAAGGGTCGTCGATACCCCACCCCGCTCCGAACGGCTCCCACACGTACCAGCGATCGTCGCCCACGATATCGCCATTGATGCGCTTCACGCCCGCCGCTGCCACCTGCCCCGCAAGATCCGCCAGCGCTGCCAACGGGTCGCCCGGGCTCGCTCCCATGCGATACGGAATCGTCCGCCCGGAAAGGTTGGGATCGCCGCCGCCCACCAGGCGCACATCGCCGTCGATCACTCCATTCGCATCCGGGGCCGCCGGGGCCATCACTCGCGTCTGAAAGGTGAAGTCCGGCCCGAGCCGTGTCAGCGCCAGCGACGTGCTGAAAAGTTTGGTGTTCGATGCCGGAACGAAGAAATGGCTGGGATTCAACTGGTAGAGTGTCCGGCCCGACGCCAACTCGGTTGCCTGTATACCCCATGCCGCCGAGCGCGCCACAGGCGATTCCGCAATCGCGCGTTCGATCTGCCGCGCCAGCGACGCTCGCGCCGCCGGCTGCGCGGCGCTCTGGCCGGCCGCCAATAACAAACCGAGAACCAGCGTTGCTTTCGCTTTCATCGCCCCGTGATCTTCGACTCCAACCAGATCAACAATAGCAGGGCCATCACCGTAATCGTTCCGATCAGCGGGATTCCGATAACGACTCCCACCCCGGCAAAGCTCGCGGCATAGCCCAATGTCGCTGGAGCCATCAGGCCGCCCACGAGGGCCAGCGAGAAAATGCCGTTGAAGAAGCCCGGGTGATAGTACGGGAAGCGCCGCCCGATCGCTTCCGCCACCAGTGGGTATATGCTGGCATACCCCGCGCCGATAAAGAACACGGCGAAACCGGCGCCGAACCCATTATTCGTGAAAAAGAGAATGATGCATCCGAACATCGCGGCCAGGCCGCTGCCCAAGAGCAGCCAAGCATGTTTTATCCGCGATAGTAGCGCCATCGCCGCCAATCGTCCGATCATCAGGAAAAGCCAAAAGAGCGCCAGAATGAGAAGCGCTCCGCTCGGACTCAAGCCTACGCGCCGGATCAGAAATAGCGGCAGCCATCCCGCCACCGACCATTCGTTGCCGAACTGCACGAACAGCAGTATGGCGAAAAGCACGGCGCCAGGACTCCGGAAATCCGCAATGGCCTGGCGCAATGTTGGGTGTGTGCCCTCCGGCGCCGGGGCGTACCAGGTCCGGGCGTAAAGCCAGCCGAAGATCGCCGGCGCCGCCGCCATTGTTATAAGAATGGTGGGAACGCTGTACGCATAAAATGTTCCCGCCACCAGCAGCGTCACGGCCAGGCAACCGAGCCCGTACCAGATTCCGCCGCGGCTCACGGTTCCGGCAGCGTCGGACTGATAGCGCTCCGAAATCCCTTGGAACAACGCAACGTTCAGAAGCCCCGCACCGATTCCCAAGGCCAGCAGCCCCGCGATCCTCAACCCTATCGAGGCCATAGGCGAAACCAGAGCCAGAAATAACAATGCGACGCACGAAAGGGCGCACGCGAAGACCAGTTGAAAGGTCAATCCGCGATGCCCCATGAGCCGCCGCGAAAACACCGCCGCCAGCACGATGCCAACTGCCAGGCTCAGAAAGTAGTTACCGACTGCGATGAATTGTGGCGGATCGCGATGATATCCCCAGGCAGGCAGGATCGCACCCAGGAGCGCCATCAGGAAACCCGATAGCAGAAACCCGGCGAGCGCCCGGCCGCCTCCCGACGGACGAATCGCGCTGGAGGTCCCAAAAGCCACAGAGCTTGATTGTAACCCGCATGACATGATCGGGAAGATTCCGGATGGGTCTGTGAGAATCCGTAGCGCGCCCTACCGGATTCCGTAGTGCATCAGACTTGCACACCTGTTTTCAATGGCTTACAGTTGGCCTCCGGGTTGCACTACCTCGCAGTGGGTCATAGAGCGTTTTTCAGCTTTGGTGCGTTGCCTCGTCTGGGCTATCCGCCGCCCCGCTCGGTTAGCCATCTACCGTAGCGGGGCTTTTTTTCTTTGGCGCCCCCCGCAACCTTCTTCCAGCCTGATCTTGGATGCCCACTCCTACGCGCGTGTTGCCTGCGCCTCATCCTCGAGAAGAACGCAAACTTCGGTGTTGCCCAGGATGCTGTTGACGCGCATCACGAGATCTCGCGGCAGAAACGGCTTCGCGATGAAATGCGCTTTCTGAATACTTGGCGCGATGTCGGCAATTTCATCCGTCCTGAATCCGGACATGAACAAAACATCGATCTTGGGATGATGCTCCTTGAGGCATTCCGCTAGTTCCGGACCCGTCATTCCCGGCATCATTACGTCAAGCAGCGCAAGATGAATTGGCCCCTCCCTCTGCAGGCAGGCATCTAAGGCGCTCCGGCCATCGGTCGCGGGGATAACGATATAGCCGTGGCGAGTCAACAGGCCTGTGACAAGTCGCAAAACAACCGGTTCGTCGTCCGCAACGAGAACGACACAACGCTCGAACGAAGGCATGCCTGAAATCGTACCACCGACGAGCGAAATAAATGATGGCGATGAAGCCGAAAGCCCGCGGGGCTAACCCGGCGCAGGCTTTCGGCGCTCTTTTGCCTTCCCGCCACGGCCCCGACTCTCATGCATTGCGGCTGCGTAGAGCTCTCACCGAATGCTCGTTTACGTGGAGGGCTGTTGTTGGAACGCGAGACCGATCTTTTCACGCAGGGAGTTGGCGGAGTACGGTTTCTCAATGAAGCCTGCCAAGCCCTTTCCCGCAAACCGCCGGACGGCTTCCACCTCGTTAAATCCGCTCGACAGAATTACCTTTACACCAGGTTTAATAGCCCTCATCCGGCTAAAGGCTTCCTCTCCATTCATTACCGGCATCGTCATATCGAGCAACACTACGGCGACTTTTTCGGATAGCACCTGAAAGAGTTCAACGCCCTCTTTGCCGTTCTCCGCCACTATCACCGTGAAGCCGTCGTGCTCCAACATAGATTTGGCGGTTCGCCGGATAATTTCCTCATCGTCTACCACCAGGATGAGTTCACTCGTAGCCGGCATGTGCGGAATAATGGCTTTCTTGGGCGGCGCCGCCTGTTGCGTGGCGGGGAACAGAATCTTGAAGGTCGTACCTTCACCTGGACGGCTATAAACCCTCATCGCACCTCTGTGCCCGCGAACGATTCCCTGAACCGCTGCCAACCCCAGACCCCGCCCGGCAAACTTCGTCGTGAAGAACGGATCGAAAATGTGGCTGAGCGTAGCTTCGTCCATGCCGCTGCCGGTATCGTGGACATCCAGGCTGATGTATGTCCCGAATGGAAGCTCGGATTCGCCGCCAGGCGCCGTTAACCGGTAGTGCTCGTCCACATTCTGCATCCTGGTTGCGACCAGAACAGTGCCGTTGTCATTCTGTCTTATGGCCTCTGCGCCATTGATAACAAGGTTCATCACTACCTGCTGTACTTGGCTCGCATCCGCCTCGATCAATTGCAGGCCATCCGCTAATTCCAGCCGCAGTTGCACGTTTTTGGGGACCGATGTCTGGATCAAACCTGCGATCTCGCGCACTAACTCGGAGAGATCGATCGGCTCAATCACAAATCGGCCTTTGCCCGTGTAAGCCAGCAACTGCCGGGTTAAATGCGATGCCCGTTCACTAGCGGCTACAAGGTCTTTGAGGAGCCCGGATACGGGGTCGCGCGTGGACATGCTTTCGAGCGCCAGCGAAGCATTTCCCAGTATGCCGGTCAAAAGATTATTGAAATCGTGAGCGACGCCGCCGGCCAGCACGCCCAAACTTTCCAGTTTCTGCGTATGCCGTAGCTGCTCTTCCTGGACCTTACGTTCCGAAACGTTGCGCCCCACATGCGACGCCCCGATGATTCGGCCGCTGGAATCGCGGATCGGAGAAACCGTCAGGGAGACATCGATGAGCTTCCCGCTTTTGGTCTTTCGCACGGTCTCGAAGTGCTCAACCTGCTCACCGCGCCGAATGCGCTCCAGGATTTCGTTTTCCTCATTGGGCCGTCCTTCGGGAAGCAGCATCGTCATCGGCTGGCCGATCGCTTCCGCATTCGGGTAGCCATAGACTCGCTCAGCGCCCGCGTTCCAGGTGAGAATGATGCCTTCGAGCGTCTTGCCGATAATGGCGTCTTCGGCCGATTCCACGATCGAGGCAAGCTGCTGCAGGCGAATCTCAAGCCTCCGCCGTTCCGTGGTGTTGCGCGCAATGTGCGAAACGCCGATGATCCGCCCGCTCTTATCGCGAATCGGGGAGATGCTCAGGGAGACGTCGATCAATTCGCCATTTTTTCTGCGCCGTATTGTTTCGAAATGCTCAACCTGTTCTCCCCGCGTAATGCGGCCGAGGATCTGGCTTTCTTCGGATTCCCTATCCTTAGGTAAAACGATAAGCATGGGCTCGCCAATGGCCTCTGCGGCTGTGTATCCGTAGATCCGTTCGGCGCCTGCATTCCAAGTGAGAACGATTCCCTGAAGCGTCTTACTGACGATCGCATCTTCGGACGATTGCACAATCGCGGCCAGGCGCCCCGATTCCTCATCCAAGCGCCTTCGATCGGTAACATCCCGGGCCACATGCGATGCTCCGATAACGCTGCCATTCTTGTCGCGGATCGGAGAAATCGTCAGGGATACGTGGAGCAGATCGCCGCTCTTATGACGTCTGACCGTCTCAAAATGCTCCACCCGATCGCCACGCGCAATCCGCCGCAGGATTTCGTTTTCCTCGCCTTTCCGGTCCTGCGGCAGCAGCAACGTCATCGGCCGTCCGAGCGCTTCGCCCGATGTATAACCATAGAGTCTTTCAGCGCCGGCATTCCAGGACTCAATGATTCCCTCCAGCGTTTTGCTGACGATGGCATCGTCGGACGATTCGACTATCGCGGCCAAATGGGCGATTGCCGCTTCTGCTGCATGGAAACTCACCGAATTCGGTCCGTTCTGCGATTGCGGCATCCTTGTGTAACAGTCTAACGGAGGCAAATCATTAATAACGTGGGTTTTAGCAGTGTTGACGCCAAGCGGTCTACTATTGGTGTCCGTAGGTACAATCGCGATCAGCGCCCTCTATGTTCGCCACACGATTCCCCAATGAAGTCCCTTCTTTTCGTTCTAGCTCTTTCAATGTGCGCGCACGCGTCCGCGAACACCGCAACCCTGGCGAACTTCCCAAACAGCATGATGTACGCCGTTCAGAGCGATGCCACCGGCAACCTCTATATCGCCGGTTTTCAGGGGAACTTTACAAAGGCCAATCCCTTCGTCGCCAGATTGAGTGCCACCGGGCAGACGCTTTATTCCGCCACTCTTGCGGGCAGTGGCTTCGGCCTCGCATGGGCAATCGCCATCGATTCCTCGGGCGCCGCCTATGTTTTCGGCAACACCAACTCCTCGGACTTTCCCGAGGCGAAGACTTCCAGCCCGCCTCCGGCCACGGTGGGTTCGTTTTTTCAAACACCGAAATCGCCCGCCGCCGCGACCGCGATCGCCGCTACAAGAAGGCCTGCAACTATCATTTCCGCGACCGTTCGAAGGATCCGAAGCCCGATTTCGGTCCCAACATAGATCGCCAAGCCGCCTAACCCGCATGATGAAACCCTAGAACACGCCAATTCGCGAAACGACAATGCACAAACCAATAAGCCTGACGTGTCTCCTAGCCTTTGCATTTCTCAGCGCCTCAGCGTCGGCGTGCAACCCGCAAACGGGCGTCAAAATGGCGCTCATAAGCCCGAACCCCCACGCCCCCCAATTCGTATTACACTCGTGAAATCCAGGAGGGTTGGCCGTTTGTCCATTCGTTTTGCATTTGGGTTCTGTCTCGCCGCGCTCGCGCCCCTCGCGCCCGCTCAAACCATCGATTCCCGCATTTACTCCGAGTTGCACTGGCGTGAGATCGGCCCCACGCGCGCCGGCCGCGCCCGCGCCGTCTCCGGCGTACCCAGCCAGCCCAACGTGTCCTATATCGGCTTCGATAACGGAGGCGTATGGCGCTCCACCGACTACGGCTCCACCTGGAAGCCTGTCTTCGACAAAGAGTCCACCGGCTCCATAGGAGCCATTGCGGTCGCGCCCTCCGACCCTAACGTCGTCTACGTCGGAACCGGCGCCGGCATCATCCGCCCCGACCTCGCCACCGGCGATGGCATGTACAAATCCACCGACGCCGGCAAGACATGGACCCACCTCGGTCTTCGTGATTCCCAAATGATTGCCGATATAGCCGTCGACCCGCGCAATCCGAACCGCCTCTTCGTCGCGGCGCTCGGCCATCCATACGGCCCCAATTCCGAACGCGGAGTCTTTCGCTCCACCGATGGCGGCGCCACGTTCGAACCAGTGCTTCACAAGGACGATTATGTCAGCGGCAACGACGTGCACATCGATCCCTCCAATCCCGACATCGTCTACGCCGCGCTCTGGCAGCAGCAGCAGGGATTCTCCGAGAACGGCGCATTCGGCGACCCCGCCGGCGGAGGCGGAATCTTTAAATCCACTGACGGAGGAACCACGTGGAGGCAGTTGACCACCGGTCTGCCGGCCATCGTCGAGGCGAACCTCGCAGTCGCGCCCAGCAACCCAAAGATAATCTATGCCATGATCGCGCCCGGCGCGGCTCCCGCGGCGGCTGATGGCGCTGGGGCGGCCGGTGGGCGCGGAGGCGGCGGACGTGGAGGACGCGGTGGTGGACGTGGCGGCGGTGGCGGCGGCGTAGCTTTCTATAAAAGTACCGACGCCGGCGAGCATTGGTTTGTCGCGGTTAACGATCCCAGTCTCTCCGCGGCGCAGCGCCGCATGGCTGATAACCGCCCACTGGCGCGGATCGGAGGCGGCGACCTTCCTACCATCTCCGTAGATCCTAAGAACGAGAACGTCATTTACAGTTGCTCCACCGTGTTCTGGCGCACCGAAGATAGTGGACTTACCTGGTCGGCGGTTCGCGGAGCGCCGGGCGGCGACGATTATCAGAAGAGTTGGATCAACCCGAATAACCCGAATATCATCCTGTTAGTCGCCGATCAAGGCGGAGTAGTCTCCGCCAATCGCGGCGAATCCTGGAGTAACTGGTACACGCAGCCCACCGCAGCTATGTATCATGTCACTGCCGATAACGCCTTTCCCTATCGCCTCTGCAGCGGCCAGCAGGATTCCGGCTCGGCCTGCGTCGATAGCCGCGGCATGGATGGCGAAATCACCTTCCACGATTGGCATCCCGTCGGCATCGCCGAATATGGCGAAGCCGCGCCCGATCCGAAGAATCCCGACCTCGTCTACGGGAGCACCCGAGGCGCCTCGGCCAGCATCTATAACCGGCTCACCGGCCAAAAAATGAGCGTCGCCGTCGGCTCCGGCGCGGCGGTCGCGGAGGGCGCGGAGCGGCCGCAACAACATCCGCATCCAACGAGCCGCCCCCGCGCGTCGTCCGTACCCAACCGATCATCTGGTCGCCCAAAGATCCCAATCTACTCTTTTACGCAACCGCCGGCGTCTGGAAAACCACCAACGGCGGCCATAGCTGGACCGCCATTAGCGGCGATCTCACACGGCAGACCTGGGAGGTTCCGTCCAACGCCGGAAAGTACGCCTCTGGCGTGACGCCTGCGCCGCAAGGAACCGTCACGGCCATCGCGCCTTCGCCGCTCGATGTCAACGTTCTGTGGACCGGCAGCGATGATGGCTTCATCCAAGTCACCACCGATGGCGGCGTTAAGTGGACCAACGTCACTCCGCCGCAGATCAAAGCCTGGACGCGCATCTTTAATATGGATGCCGGCCACTTCGATACCAAGACCGCCTACGCCGCCGCCAACACCATGCGGCTCGACGATATGAACCCGCACTTCTGGAAGACGCACGATGGCGGCAAGACCTGGACCGAAATCGACAACGGCATCGCCCCCGGCGCCGTATCGAACTCCATCCGCGAAGATCCACGCAAGAAGGGTCTGCTCTACGCCGCCACCGACACTCAGATCTGGGTCTCTTTCGACGATGGCGATAACTGGCACTCGCTGCGCCTCAACATGCCGGCTATCTCCGTGCGCGATATAGAGGTCAAGGACGACGCAAGCTGCCTATGCTCCGATCTCGTCGCCGGTACCCACGGCCGTGGCTTCTGGATTCTCGATGACGTCACTCCCCTGCGCCAGGCCGCCGAAGCGGCCGCAGCGAGCAATGCCTATCTTTTCAAACCGGGCATCGCCATCCGGATCCGCTTCGCGACTAATGACCCCACCCCATGGCCGCCCGAGGTGCCTGCTGGTGAGAATCCCCCGCCCGGCGCCAGCATCGATTATTACTTGCCTGGCGCCGCGAACGAAGTCAAACTGGAGTTTCTCAACGCCGTGGGTAGAGTAATCCGCACTTACTCCAGTAACGACCCGGTTCGTAACCCCGATCCGGCCACCGACCCGTTCGCTTACAACCAACTCTGCATGCAAAATCCGATGGCGCAGGATTGCGGCCTGCCTCTCTATTGGCCGGCGCCCCCCAACGTTTTGAAGACGACTGCGGGCATGCATCGCTTCCAGTGGGACTTACACTACGATCCTCTTCCCGGCGCCGGCGGCGGTGGACGGGGCGGCGGAGGCGGTGGAAATGGCGCGGTCCCCGGCCGCACTTACACCGGCGTCAACTCGCCCTGGGTCGCTCCCGGAACCTACTCGGTCCGTCTCACGGCAGATGGAAAAAGTATGACGCAGCCCATCAGCGTGAAAATGGACCCGCGCGTCAAAATCACGCCGGCCGTCCAGCAGATCTTCACCATCTCGACGCAGATGGAAGACAATGCGCGCAACGCGCGCGCGGCTTATAGCGATGCGCGCGCCTTGATGGACAAGGTGAAGGCGCGTCCGCAATCCGCGGCCAACGACGCCCTTCTTAAACAGCTTGAGGAGATCGCTCCGGCCGAAACCGCGGTCGAAGGCGGCGGCGGGCGCGGTGTCCGTGGAGGACGCGGTGGCGGAGGGGCCGGCGCGGCTGCCGAGGTTCCTCCGACCCTCGCGAATATCGGCGCGCAAAACGTCGCCTCGGCGCAGAGTCTGCAGGCATCGGAAATGCCGCCTACGGCGGCCGAACTCCAGGCTTGCGCGCATCAACAGGCCGAATATACCGCTCTGATGGCCAAATGGACGACGCTGAAGGCTAAGGTCAACGGCCCGGCCGCCGCTCCCGCGGGCGCAAAGAAATAAAGGTCTCGATGAGTCAACCAGCCAGCACTCTCAAATCCGACCAGGGCTTCGTCCGTGGTCTCAATCTATTTGATTCGGTCATGATCACCATCGGGGTCATGATCGGGTCTGGCATCTTCATCGTCTCGGCCGACATGTCCCGCATGATCAACAGCCCCGGCTGGATGCTCATGGCGTGGGTAATCACCGGCGTTCTCACCATGGCGGCCGCGCTCTCTTATGGTGAGCTGGCTTCGATGCTGCCTCACGCCGGCGGCATGTACATATATCTGCGCGAGGCGTTTTCGCCGCTCTGGGGATTTCTCTACGGCTGGACTCTCTTCACCGTCATTCAAACCGGCACCATTGCCGCGGTCGCGGTGGCCTTCGCGCGATTTCTTTCCATCCTCGCGCCCGGCGTCTCTGAGAGTCAGTACATCGTCTCACCGGTACACATCTCATCGGGCTACGCGCTATCGCTATCCACCGCGCAGTTAGTAGCTATCGGCGTAATCGTGCTGCTCACTTGGACCAATAGCCGCGGCCTCGAATACGGCAAGATCGTGCAAAACGTCTTTACCACCGCCAAGACGGCCGCGCTCGCCGGTCTGATTCTGGCGGGCCTGTTCCTCGGTTGGAACTCGAACGCGATCCATGTCAACTTCACCGATTTCTTCCGTCTCGGCTCGTTCGATCCCTCGCTCGGCGTGGCCGCCGGCAGCGCCTTCGGATTGCTGGTGGCGCTCTGCGTGGCGCAATCGGGTTCGTTGTTTTCGGCCGATTCGTGGCATGACATCACCTTCATCGCCGGCGAGGTACGCGATCCCAAGCGGACCCTGCCCAAGGCGCTCGCCATCGGCTGTGGCATCGTGTTGCTCTTGTATTGCCTGGCGAATGTGGCCTATCTGGTCGTGCTGACGCTGCCTGAGATCCAGAATGCGCCCGCCGATCGCGTCGCCGCCGCCGTACTGCAGAAGATCTTCCCCGGCTATGGCCCGGGCATCATGGCGATCGCCATCATGATCTCGACCTTCGGCTGCGTGAACAGCCTCGTGCTGGCCGGCCCGCGCGCCTATTATGCGATGGCGCAGGACAAGCTCTTCTTCGCGCCCGCAGGAAGGCTGAACAGCGCGCGCGTCCCCGGATGGTCTCTCTTGGTCCAAGGCATCTGGGCCTGCTTCCTCGTGTTGCCGCGCACTTACGATTCGGCTACCCAGACCTACGGAAATCTCTACAGCAACCTGCTCGACTACGTAATCTCCGCCGCTCTGATCTTTTACATACTGACCATCGCCGGAGTCATTCGCTTGCGCCAAACCAGACCGGAACTCGACCGGCCCTACAAAGTTCCGGGCTATCCCGTCGTTCCGCTGCTCTACATCGCGGGAGCCAGCATCGTGCTGCTGATGCTTTTCGCCTACCGGCCGGCCTCCACCTGGCCGGGTCTCATCATCGTGATCCTGGGCGGCATCGTCTACGCCTTCGTACGGCAGCCCTCCGGCCTGTCGAGCGCGCGAAGCGCGCCAAAATGAGCCCCCGACTCTCGAGGCGATCACAACCCTCGCGAATAATTCTGACTCACTGCCGCCAAAGCTTAGCCTCGATTCCCGGCCCGCGATAGCCGCGAATCGGGCGCTCGCCTGCTAATCTAGGCTTGAAAAAGCCGGCCGGAATCGCAGGCGTGGCCGCCTGTGGCAGCCGCCGTGCTCTCAACATCGGCTACACCCATGGAATCAGTCCGAAGCGCGCCCGCCCGCGGGTCGAATTGCCTCATGCTCTGGGCCACCTGCATGATCGCCTTCTGCCTAATAACACCGAGTCTTTCCGCTCAACGTGCGGCCCTGTTCTCCGCCCTCTTAGGCGGCAGCGGACAGGACTACGCCACCTCCGTCGCCTCGGACGCGCAAGGAAACATCTATGTCGTCGGTCTGACCTACTCGAACGATTTCCCAGTCACGCCCGAAACATACCAGACCAAATTCGGAGGCACATGCGACGCGTTCGTCGCAAAGCTCGGGTCAGATGGCAAACTGCTCTGGTCCACCTATCTCGGTGGCATTCTCGACGATTGGGCCACCGGCGTAGCCTTGGATAGCGCCGGCAACGTGCTCGTCACCGGCTATACACGCTCAGCGAATTTCCCGCTTGCCAATCCAATTCAGAGCGCGCTGGACAACAATGCGACGGACGACTATGACGCCTTCGTCGCGAAGCTCGACCCGAACGGCGCCAAGCTCCTCTATTCCACATTTCTGGGCGGTCAGGCCGATGACGGCGCCGCCGGCATCACAGTGGATTCTGCCGGTAACGCTTATGTCGCGGTCAGTTCCAACTCCGCCGTTGGCTTCCCCGGCGCTCCGAATGCGGCGAGCCAATCCGGCATCTTCGTCGGCAAATTGTCGCCGCAAGGCGCGTTGGTTTACTCGTTCTACCATCCGTACGGCAGCGCAGGCGCAATCGCACTGGATGCGGCGGGCGCCGCTTACGTCGCAGGGTTGGTCGCATCAGTCAATCCGTCCAGCGCCACGCAAGTCTTTGGCCCCCTCGGCAGCGCGTATGCGATTGCCTTCAAGATCTCGCCCGATGGGTCGAAGGAGGTCTACGAGACCGCGATAGGCGGCAGTGTCCAGACGAATGCAGCGGCCATCGCCGTAAACGCCGCCGGTGAGGCTTATGTCGCGGGCAGCACGTCGTCAGTCGATTTCCCGCTCGTTCATCCGCTCCAGACTTCACCGGGCGCGCGTCCGCTCTTCGAGAGCACGGATAGCGGAACCACCTGGGCCCCAATCGACGATTTACCCTTCGCGCTTCCACAGATGCTCGTAGCGGACCCCGCCACGCCCACTACGGTCTACGCAGCCAGCGGCGATCTCGGTGTTTTCAAGAGCCTGGATGGAGGCGCCACCTGGGCCCACGCCAACAACGGAATCGCCGGCACAAACGTGAAGGCGCTAGCCATCGACCCCCTTCATCCGCAGACGCTGTACGCAGCCACTGCGGCGGCCGTCTATAAATCCACGGACGGTGCGATTACCTGGTCCGCGATCGATTCACCACCGTTCCCCGTTTCCCAACTTGCCGTGGATGCCCAAAGCAACAACATTATCTATGAAGTTGGTACGAACATTCGCAAGAGCCTCGACGGTGGGGCGACATGGAATGCAGTGGCATTCCCGGGAACGGTGGCATCCATGACGCTCGACCCACGTGTCAGCGGCCATCTCTTCGCAGTCTCGAATATGGTGTTCTGCGGAATTTTCTGCGGCAACAACCAGCCCGCCTATCTGTATCGCAGCGTGGACGCCGGCGCCACTTGGATTCAGGTTCCATTGACGTCGGCGGCACAGGCCGCTTTGACCGTCGATGCCTCCACCAACCCATCGACTATCTACAACGGGCTTTACTCTCGCAGCGTGGATGGCGGCATCACGTGGTCGTCCATCGCCGCCTTACCGTTCGCAAGTTCGGACGTCAGCGCATTCGCGGTGGACCCCGTAGGGAACCTTTATGTTGCGGTTTCGGGAACCAAGATGTTCCTTTCGCGAGACCATGGCCAGACATGGACTAACATCGGCTCCCCCACCTCGCCGGCCGCTCCCGAAACCTTCAGCCCCAGCGTCATCGCGATTGTTCCAGCTGGCTCCTCCGGCACGGTCTACGCGGCGCTCCTCCAGGTTGCCACCAGCGGCTTCGTTTCGAAACTCAGCGCCGATGGGTCGGCGCTCGAATACTCAACTTACTTGCGAGGTCACGCATCCACGCAGCCGTTCCCCATCTTCGCGGCTGAGCCTGGCATCATGCAGAATCAGAATTGGATTTCGTCGATCGCCCTGGACCCATCGGGCAACATTGTGGTGGCCGGAGGCACGCGCGCGATGGATTTCCTCACGGCGAACCCGGCGCAAGCTACTAGTGCCGGACATGCCGATGCCTTTGCGGCGACGATCTCGGCGGACGGCGGCAAACTCGACTACTCAACCTACTTCGGCGGTTCCGGAGACGATGGCGGGCTGGCGGTGGGTCTCGATTCCAACGGCAATACGATCCTCGTCGGACAGACATGGTCGTCCGATTTCCCGGCCTCGGTTCCGGTCCAGCCGCCCTTCGGGTATGGCGATGCCTTCGTGGTGAAGCTCGCCACCGCGCCGCCTTCCATCGCTGCAGTCCTCAACGGAGCGAGCTATCAACCCGGCATTGCGGCCGAATCGTGGGTCACCATCAAGGGAATCAACCTCGCAAACAGCATCCGCACATGGGCAAGCTCGGACATCGTCAACGGCGGCCTTCCCACTTCGCTCGATGGCGTCAGCGTTGCCATTGGCGGGAAGCCGGCCTTCGTGGAATACGTCAGTCCGACGCAAATCAATGTGCAGGCGCCATCGGATGCCGCCGTAGGCGCGGTCGACGTCGTGGTCGATAACAATAGTGCATTGAGCGCCCCCGCAACCGCGCAATTGCAGGCTGTGGCCCCCGCATTCTTCCTTTATGGAGCGACCAACTATGCCGCCGCCAACCTGCTGCCCGGCTATGCGCCGGTAGCGGATCCCTCCGTTGTAGCCGGAGCGGTCCCCGCCAAACCTGGCGATACCTTGGTGTTATGGGGAACAGGCTTCGGCGCAACCAATCCGCCGACCGCCGCCGGCGTAGAAGTGAGCGGCGCGCCAATCGTCACGGCGCCCGTCACTGTCACCGTGGGCGGCGTGCCCGTGCAGGTGATAAGCGCGGTTCTCGCTCCCGGAGCCGCAGGACTTTATCAAGTGACCATTCAACTACCGGCGAATCTTCCGACCGGCGCCGCAGCGGTGCAAGCTTCGGTGGGTGGCGTATTGACTCCCGCCGGCGTAACAACTTTCTTGTTCGTACGATAGGCCTCCGGCCTGTCGCGCGCGGAGCGCGCATAACCGCCTCTAGAAGGGCGCTCCTCGTGGCATTCACAAATCTTGCAAATAATCTTGACTCACTGCCACCAAAGTACTTAACCCCGATTCCCTGCCTATCCTATCCGCGAAATCAAATGCAGGCCTGCTAATCTTGAGTTGAAAAGGCCGCCGCCATCGCGCGCAGCGGCCTTTTCGCTGTTTGTGCGTTTGTTTTAGGCCGCGCCCTCGGAAGGCCTCCGGCCAATAGATCTGTGAAAACTGAATATTTCCTGCCTGCCGGCCCGCGCCAGTGCAAGCCAGCTACACGCCCCGGCGGTTGCCGTAAAGATCCACATGCAGCCGCGGGCTGAAGCGGAAAGTCTTCCGCCTTGCAGATCTCGGCCAGCCAAACCGACGCGCTCGCGCAGTACCTCCGCGGTCGATGCCCTCGGGCATCAAGAATACGCGGTCTGGCGGCGCGTTCCAGCGCGTGAACCAGCGCGCGAACTTCCTCCAGATCCTCCGGCTGCGCGATCACGAACTTCAGCTGATATTCGTACTCCGCCATCAGCTTCGCGCAGGACGTCCGGCTGCGTGCGCAGGCGCTCGTGCTGCGCCGCCCATGCGCCCTTCGGGCGTCGAATTCGCAAGCTTCGGGCTGATGCTCATCAGGTCGCAGGCAACCGGCTTGAATACCGTGCCCGCGGTCTCGATGGTGATGTGCATCCCCGCGTCGCGCAGGCGCTCGGTCAGCTCGACGATCTCGGGCGCGATCATCGGTTCGCCGCCCGTGACCACTACATGCCGTCGCGGGATGGCGGCCAGCCTCCGCCAGAATCGCATCGAGCGTCATTTCGGCGCCTTCCGGATGCCACGAAGTGTACGGCGTGTCGCACCACGAGCAGCGCAGATTGCAGCCGCTGGTGCGGATGAAGAACGAGGGCACGCCCACCAGCGAGCCTTCGCCCTGCAGCGAGTAGAACAGCTCAGCGATCTTCAATGCCCGGCCTCTTCGAAACCCTTGCGGCGCAGCAGGCACGCATCGCACTCGCCGCACGCGCGGCCATCCGGCGCCGGGTCGTAGCAGCTGTGCGTCAAGCCGAATGGCACGCCCAATTCGTGCGCCAGTTTGACGATCTCCGCCTTGGTCAGGCGCAGCAGCGGCGTGTGGATCTTGAGGCGCGTGCGGCCTTCCACGCCCGCCTTGGTCGCAAGGTTCGCCATGCGCTCGTAGGCTTCGATAAATTCCGGCCGGCAATCGGGATAGCCCGAATAATCGAGCGCATTGACGCCGATGAAGATGTCGGAGCTTTCCAGCACCTCCGCCCACGCCAGCGCGAAGGAGAGGAAAATCGTGTTGCGCGCGGGAACATAAGTGACGGGAATGCCGTCCGACATCTCGGCGCTGCTGCGCGCTTTCGGCACCTCGATATCGGCCGTCAGCGCCGATCCGCCGAACGCATCCAGCCCGAACTGCGCCACCAGATGCTGCTCCGCGCCGAAGATTTGCAGCTATCGCGCGCGGCCGCGTCAAGTTCCTGTTTGTGGCGTTGGCCGTAGTCGAAGGAAAGCGCGTAGCAGGCGTATCCTTCGCGCCGCGCCAGCGCGAGACAGGTGGAGGAATCGAGTCCGCCGCTCAGCAGGCACACGGCTTTTTTGGGGGTCGCAGCTTCCTGGAGATGAGTCACCGGGGGAGTTCTCTATAATTATTCTGTGCGCATCCGCTTCCTCACCTCCACGCCGCTCGATATCCGGCGCGGCAGCGGCACCTACGTCGGCATTCATGTGCTGGGGCGCGCGCTCGAAAAGTTGGGCCACACGATGGCTTACGAGACGCCGCAACGCCACTCCCCATCTACACGCTGGAGCGGCTGGTGTTCAACCGCTGGCTGCGCGCGTCGCCGGAATTCGATCTCACCGTGGGCTTCGATATGGATGGCTACCGCATCGCGCGCGGCCGCCGGACACGTGGCGTCGCTCAAGGGCGTGATCGCCGATGAGGTGCGCTTCGAATCGGGCCTGACGCGGCTCACGATGTCGTTGCAGGCGCGCTGCGAGCGGCTGCACGTGCACCGCGCGGCGCGCGTTCTGGTCACCAGCGGCTATTCGGCCGCGCAGGCCAAGAAGCTCTACGGACTGCGCGAACGCCCCGCCATCGTGCCGGAGCTGATCGATCTGCAGGAGTGGCGGCGCATGCTGGCCGATCACCCCGCTTCAGAGCGGCGACTTCACCGTGCTCTACGTGGGCCGCTTCTATCGGCGCAAAGCGAGTGAATCTGCTGCTGCGCGCGGCGGCAATCCTGCGCGATCGAATGCCGGATCTGGCGATCCGCATCGTGGGCAACGGTCCGTGCGATGCCGCGTGGCGCGCGCTGGCGCGCGACTTGCATCTCGAAGGCGTCGTCACGTGGCTGGGCGACGTCTCGCGCGCCCAACTCGCCGAGGAATACAACCGCGCCCATGCCTTCTGTCTGCCGAGCGTGCAGGAAGGCTTCGGCATCGTGCTGCTGGAAGCGATGGCGGCGGGCAAACCGATCGTCGGCGCGCGTTCGGCCGCGATCCCGGAAGTGGCGCCGCACGCGGTGCTGGTCGAGCCGGAAAGCGCCGAAGCGTTAGCGGCGGGAATCGAGCGCGTGCGCGGCGCGGCGCCGGCGCATCGCGAATGGGTGGAGCAGTTCGATGCGGATCCTGTCGCACGGAGGTTTTTGGAGGCGGTTCGATAGCTGCAATACGGCGCGCGTTAAAATAAGCCACTTGAGCGAGGCTACCCTTTTCCCGCACGAATTCCACACGGCCAAGCCCCCACGGCCCCTCTATTGTCATCAAGAGTTTCTCGATAAACTCGAAGCCCGCCGCAACGAGCCCACGGGCAAACGCGCCGCGCTCCTCATGCAGCGGATGGCGGTGGACATCGCGCGTCTCCACTACAAAGGCGCCAGCGGAGCGAATCGCGGCTGGCGACGGTCCCGTTTGGGCGGCGGGTCCGGGTTTCATTTCTATGCGTGGTGGGCTCCGGCGGGGCGGCGCCGCTCAAACGCGGCGAGGGATTCGGGGCCGAGCCAGAAGCAGTCTTCCTTCGCGACATCCGGCACCATGACGATCATGCGCCGCTATCGCCGGGCGACGCCGACAAAGACTACCTGCCCCTCAGCGTGCCGGATCTTCGGGGCGTCGATTACGCGCCGGCGCCGTGGACTCAGCCGCAAACGCGCTTTGCTCACAGCCGTTCGACGGCGCGGATACTGAAGGGCCATCCCGGATCGGGCAAGACGACAGCGCTCTTGCACGCAGCCGATGAATCGCATGCTTCGCGCGTTCTGTACCTGACCTTTTCGCGCGATCTCGCGGCATTGGCGCGCGACTATTTCGACCGCTTCTGTTCGGATGCGCGCACTTTTGTGGTGCAGACATACCCGGACTGGCTCGCGGCAGATAGCAGGACGATTCGACAACCAAACCAGCGTCGAAGAAGGCCGCGCGCGATTCCGGCGCGACCTGGTCAATCACCAGCGCGCGCTCGGCGCCTGGCAGAACCGCGTCGATGCGCTGTACGACGAAATGCACGCGCATCTGGTGGGCGCCGCGGTCCCCGAAAAGTCGGGGCGGTTTTCCGCCGCCGAGCGCCAGCGGCTCCCCGATTCCGCGTACCGGTCGCAGCGGGGCCGGTATCTTGGACAATTCGCCGACAACGTTCTGGAAGCGGCGCACCGGCTGGAGCGCGCGGACAGCGCGCCGCTGTCGGACCGCTACTTTCCCGAGTTGGCCCTCGCCTGGAGGGCGGCCCGTGCGTTGAGTTCGAAAGCCGCCGGCATTGACCCATCGCTTCTCAACTATGGCTGCATCGCCGTGGATGAAGTGCAGGATCTGACCCCGCTGGAAATGTTCACCGTGATCGCGTTGGCGCGTCACGCGGGCTCCTCGGGCCGGCATGCGCCGCTGCTGCTGGCGGGCGACGAAGCGCAGACGGTGCGGGCAACGGATTTCGAATGGGCGTGGCTGAACGACATGCTGCACGATTCGATGGGCGCGCCGCAGGAATTCAAGCTGCCGGTGAATCTGCGCAGTCCGCGACGGATCGCGGATCTGGTAAACCGCGCATGGGATCTCTACGATCATCTGGCTAAACAGGATCGGCCGTCGGGCAGCGGCTACGCGGAAATCGACGACGATTCGCCGGACGAGGTTCTGTACGCCGCGGTGCGTGAGAGCGATCTGCCGGATCTCCTGACGGACTTCGCGGCGCGCGAAGGTCTCGCCATGATCGCTTTTGAGAAGGCGGGGATTCCGGAAAAAGCGCTGGCCGCAGTCCTCTCGCCGGCCGAAGCTAAGGGCCTCGATTTTCATTCCGTATGCCTGCTGAACGGCGGGGCGCTGTTGCGGGGGATTACCGATCCGCGCGCCGGCGGCCCGGCGGGCACACTGGCGCGGCGGCTGGCAATCGATCAACTCCGGGTGGCGCTCTCGAGGCCGACGGAGCGGTTGATCTGGATAGACGTTGCGCCCGATCGGGCAACCGTCCAGGAGGCCGGCGAACTGCTCCGGGCGCGCGGTGAAGCCACTCTGCCTCCCATGTCGCTGGAGGCCTTGCTGGCGACGCTGGCGGAAGAAGAGTTGGATGTAGATGAGCGAATCCAGCGCTGCCAGAAAGACGCCCGGCAATTCGTGGATGTGAAGCCCGATCTCGCGTGGTCGCGCGCCCAGCAGGCGGTAGCGATGTCGGGGCCGATGGACGGAACGGCGCCGGATCTGATGGCGCGCCATACGGCACATCTCACGCTCGCCGAAGTCTGCTTTCAGCTTGCCTTCCGCGGCAAGACGCTCTCGGCTGAGCTGGGAAGACCCGATCTATACGGGCAGGCCTCGGATGCGGCCCGCGCCGCAATGCAATTCGACCTGGCGGCTGCGATTCGGGCGATCGCCGAGTCGGAGCCGAAGGGCCCGGATTTGCGGGAGCGCGTGATGGAGGCGATTGAATCGGTCTCCGTCACGGCGGAGGAAATGCCGTCCTGGCTCATCGTTGAAATCGCGCCGCGGGCGGATGAGTGGCTGGCGGAAGTGGATCGCAACCTCGAAGCCGGCGACAACGCGCTTACCGCGAACCTGATTTTGCCCGCGTTCTTCGAACTGCTGGATTTGCCGGACGCGGAGGCGCGCAGAGACCGTCTGGCGCAACGCACGGTACGGATCCTGATGAAGGCGCGGAGATACGTGCAGGCTTTGCCGGTGCTGCGAGAGCTGCCGCAGACCGAGGCGAACCGGAAACTGACGGCCGAGTGCCAGGAGGAGTCGGGCCAATTCGTGGCGGCGGCGGCAACCTACCTCGAGCTGGGCGAAAAGGAGAAAGCCCTTCGCTGCTTCCGCTCCGTACCCGATTTCGAAGCCGCTCTTGGCCTAGTGCGGGAGCTGGGCACTCATCCTGCGCGGGAATCGCTGGAATGGCTGGCCGAACTCGGAACGATGCTGGGCCGGCGGCCGGAGAATTTCAACCGTGTGATGACGGCCCCGGAGAAGAAGTTGCTCGAAGCGATGCTGGAGCGGGGCCTGGGCGTTCAACGCCAGAAGCCCGCGGCGAAAAAGGCAGCAGCGAAGAAGGTGGGCACGGCAAAGCCCGCGGCGAAGAAAACGGCGCCCGCGAAGAAGGCCGCCAAGCCGACGGCAAAGAAGCGCGCTGCCGACCCGGCTACGAAGCAGAAGTCGGGGAGACGTGAGCGCGAATTATTCTGACCGCGCTCAAACGGAAGGAAAAGCCAGCCGGAAAGGATCTCACGGGTATCATGTACCCTTCCCGCACGTACGTCCTGAATTGCCGAGCAGACCTCGAATTGAACGGAAGACTGCACGGCATTTTCAGTGGTCGAGGCTCCGGAGATTCCTGTCTACGACGGCTCGCGGAATGCCGGAAAGCAGGGCTAGAAGGGCTTTCATAAACGCCCCGGCTCCACACGGATCTAAGCGCCTAAAGAAGTTCAGGTTAAAGAAACCGGATAGCATCATTGCCCAGCCGCGAACTGTCAAGCGCTGACCCCCTGCGATGCGCATTTCATAGAGATAAGTTTTGGATTACCGCCGGAAGACCCGTAAACAGGGCTTGGCATGTTGCAAAATGTCTGGTGCAAGATCGAAGGCATGAAAAATAACGGCTATGAAGCTCAACCATAGCGTCGCGAGGCCAGATGACCCGGTTTAATGCCCCCTCACGACGACGAGGGTGGCTTTTGTGGTAGCCTTTGGTTCCAAAACCATCCCTAAGCCGGAAAACGAGCTAGCACATTTCCTTCGCACCGAATCCATGAACTTACTATTCTCTTCCTCACCAACGGCGACAGCATAGATAGTGAAGGGTAAGCGCTGCGTTATGCGGTCGGCAGCGACGCTGAAATAAACCTCCTGACCGTCGGGGGTTTCCCAACTGTCACTCTCCTTTTCCCGTTCGATCACAGATGAACCAGCCGCATTACATTTGCCATGGGCCCAGAAGCCTCCTTCTGGAGTCTTAACAATGAGCCAAAGATGTTGCGAAAGAGGGATGTTTTTGTATTCTATCCCGACCTTGCTGCTCGGTCCAACCTCTGGGTTTGTAGGAAAGGAGATGGATAGGCTCGATGGCTGCGCGTCGGACTTCGACCGCTGTTTGGGTTGCGGAATAGTTCCGGACAACTGAGGCTTCAGCTTTAGCTCGTCGATCTGCTTTCGTAGGCTCTCGATTTGAGAATCCCGCTTTTCACAACGATTGTGTCCTCAATTTCCCAAGTCCCGGCTGCAACCATGGCGCAAAGTGCAAGGGTTTTGAAGACCAAATGGTTCCTGACCTTCAGAGCCAGCAAAACGACAACAACAGCAATCAGGGCGTAGAAAACAATTGCACCGAAGGAGAAAACCTCCTTCACTCTTAGCTCTGGCCAAGCCTTTATACCTGCCAACACACAAGCGATTGCGGCGACAACAAGCTGAAAGAATTGCCCCTTGTTGGCAAACCAGCTATTTTGGTTCAAATCCCAATCCTTTCCACTTCCTCCACGCTCACATCGTCATTGCGCCGGTCATAAAGCCTGGCCGTTTTCGCGTTCGAGTGCCCGGCCATGCGTTGCACGACGGTCGATGCGGCCACCGTTGGTGAGGTAATCCGTAATCCCGTCCGCGGAAAGTGTGGCAGCCTATCGTGGCCTCAATTCCCGCGTCGGCGGCACGGCGACGCACTATGCGCCACGCGTTCCCGCACAGCATTGGCCGTGCGGAGATTTGCGCGGTCTTGCCGATCGCGGCACTGAAAAGCAATCCCTTAAGGTCGCTTCCGATGCGAGCCGCCTTAAAAAAAGCGTCGAGATATTCTTCGATCTTGTGATCGCAGGGCATTTCGTTGAGCTTGTCGTTCTTTTCGTGCAGGCGCAGCCACGACCGTTTTTTCTGCGGGAAGTAATCCTCGACTGGGAGCGCGACGAACTTAGGAACCGAGCACTTGCCCTGCAGCAGTTCGATGTAGGCGGCCAGATGCATCGATTGAACGCTCCCGAGCGCGTGAATCCCCTGACCCTCACACCAGCGCAGGAAGGCAACCGCGGCCCGCGCATATGCTGCCCGCGCGTTGGGGTTGCCAATATTGAGGGTGAAGAACTCAAGTAAGCGCAGCGCAGCCCAGTCCCCAGCCCGGCGGTTTATAAGGAGGGAGCGGAAAGCGCAGCCAACCCGAATAGGGAGTTCGGTCACGTACCGCCTCTGTGCTTCCTGGTGAGGTACGTAGCAACTGTCGCGGCCAATCCGACCATCAGCTCCGCGTCTTCACGGCGCGCGAATTCGACGAGGAGTCCGCGATAGCTTGTGTACGGAAGGTACAGCATGCCGGCGAGATCGCTGGCTGTCGTGATCGGTTCCTGCCGGTTGTTGATCTTGACGGTACGCTTGTCGCCGTAGTTGAAATAGAAATATGGCCTTTCCATTCCGATTGCCGCGCCGAGTTCGATGAGAATGTTCAGTCGGATCTCGGTGTCGCGATCGTCGAAAATCGAAAAATCGGCAGTGCGGATTCGTTCGAGGATAGTTTCGAAGACCGGACCGTTGGGCATATCCGAATCGGAGTAGAGTGGGCTAATTCCGTAAGGGCGCAGCACGATCTGCAAATTGTGACGAAGATTTCTGGTAACGGGCGGCGTGAATCGATGCCCAACAAATACGCGCAGCCTTCGCGAGCACCGAATCCGTCTGTACAGCCATTACTGTTGGAAATTCGTGACCGTCGAGTTCGCGGAGGTTCGCGATCCAGAACTCGTGACCGCCTAGTCGAGCGCGCTCTCCGACCAGGAGCGTGCTTGCAAAAGCTTCCACTGCTGGCGCATCACGAAGGCGACGCAGGCTCCGTTCGGTAATTTCGCTATATGCGTTCAGGTGATCGAGCCAAGCTTGAATTTGCCCAATCACCTCCCCCAGTCTCAACACGAGCTAGGACGCCGCGAGCTCAACGAGTTCCTTCGCCTCGGACGGCGAATAACCCACGCGCACGAGATTGCGCTCGAAGACTTTTTTCCAGCTCTCGCTGCGAGCGGATCGTTTGGCGCCGCCCGACTTGCGCGCCGGGCTACGCCGCCGGGCGCCATTCGTCGCTGCCGTCCTGTTCGCCATAACGCCGTCTCCTGCCTTTCACTTTGCCACACTCTTAGATCCCTCGCAAAGCGCTGAGGATGCGTACTATGCGCCCGTCTTAACCGCGAAAACGGGGCCAAACGTCAGCTACATCGGCCTGACGGGACCAGTTGAGCTGCTGAATCCCCGACTCAGGAGGCCCGCCCTACCTATCCGGAAGCGAGAACACATACAACGCATTGCCGTTTCCAGGATGGTGGATCTCGGGCGCGATCGCGACAGGCACAGTCCTCGGGCTGCCACCGCCGAGGCCGGTTGTCACCGCGATGTACTGCTTGCCGCCGATCGCGAACGACACTGGAAAGCCCTGCACCGAGGTCCCCAGCCGGGTTTTCCAAAGCACGGTCCCGGTGTTCACGTCAACAGCGATGAAGTAACGGTCGAGATCTCCCACAAATGCAAGGCCGCCCGCCGTTGAGAGCACAGCCGTGAGGAAAGGCGCGCGTTGCTCTATCGACCAGTTTTCCTTCAGCGTCTTCACGTCGTACGCCGCCAGTTTGCCGATCTTGCCGTTGGCGCCCGGCATTTCGAAGTAGCGCCGCTGCCCCGCGGCGCCGCCCGAACCTTCTTTGGAATCGACGGCCCGCCCCATCATCTCCATGCAACTCCGGCTAAGCGGAATGATCAACTGATCGGTCCCTGGATGGTAGCTCATCGCTTGCCAGTTGTGTCCGCCTTCGGTGCTCGGACACGCCTGAATCCACTTCCCGATCTTCTGTTCGAGGATGTCGCTCCGATAGGTTGGCTCACCTGTCTTCGGATCGATACGGGAGAAGACGTTCTGAAAGATGGTTTCTTTAAACCCGAGGAACTTGTGGGTCTCCCGGTCGAGCTTCCACAACACGCCGGCCTTGCCGATGGTAAAAATCAGCTTGTGCCCGCCGCTGTCCACCAGCACGCGCTCGAACACTTCGTCGAGGTCCAGCGATTCGCCTGGCACGTGCTGGAAGTACCAGGCGAGCTTGCCGTCATCCGGATTCAGCGCCACCGTCGAACTGGTGAATAGCGCCTTGTCGCCAGGCTTGGCCCCGCGGCTGGCCCTCATCCAAGGTTTGGCCTGCGCCACCCCCCAGTAGGTTTCGTTGAGATCGGGATCGTAACTGCCCGTGATCCACGTGTCTCCACCGGCGCGCAGCAGGTTCGGGATCGAGCCCCAGGTGTCGCTCCCTAACTCGCCCTCGCGCGGTACAGTCTGAAACTTCCAGAGCTGTTTGCCGCTCGATGCGTCGTACGCGCTAATGAAGCAGCCCTCTGGTCTGAACTGCGAGCACCCGATCAGACCCTGCACCACCCTTCCATGGACCACAAGCGGCCCGCTGGTGTTGCCGTATCCCTTCTTCGAATCGGCGATGACCGCTCGCCAGACGATCTTGCCGCTCCGCGCATCGAGCGCGTAAAGCTTCGCATCCGTCGTAGCGAGGAACACCTTGTCTTCGTAGATGCCGAGGCTGCGCGTGGCGCCGTATGCTCGCGTTGCGTTGGGACCGATGTGATTCTCCCAGATCAGATCGCCCGTACGGCCATCGAGAGCCTGTACAGTGTTGCTCGTGTTCGCAAGATAAATGATGCCGTTGTGCACGATCGGCGTCGGTTCGTTGGCCCCGCCGTCATTCATGGCCCACACCCACTCCAGCCGCAAATCCTTCACGTTCGCGGTCGTAATCGAGTCCAGCGGACTGTAGCTGTGAGCCTGATAGTTGCGCCGGATCATGAGCCAGTCGCCGGGATCGGGATTGCGCAGCATCTCATCGCGTGACCGGCACGTAGTTCCTGACTTGGCCCGCCACCAGCAACCCCAGCGGACGGGAGGCCTGCGGTTGGTCCGGCACGTCCGCCGTGGTGTTATCGAGCGTCCTTCGAAGAGCCGCGGGCATTTCCCCGGTGGCGAGCGAGCCGATCGCCAAGATTCGCAGCCGCGGTGAGCGGTTGGTTGCCCGCGCGCGCGCCATTAGCCGAGAGAAGGAATGCGACCAGGTTGAGATAATTCTCGTCTACCCAGATTGCCTCGATCCGAGGGCGGCATGGTGGTTCGAATCAAAGTGAGCAGGTCGGTCGTGGTGCGGGCGCTCCACGCTCGAATGAAGTTCGACCCCGCGAGTTCGGGCGCTTCGTTGCTACCCGCGAGATCGGGCCGATGGCAGCTCGCGCAGTGCGATAGATAAACGGCGCGTCCCGCGTCGGCCTGCGTTGCAGTGTACGGCCCCGGCTGCGTCAGCGTCTGGTCCGACGCCATAACCATCCCGACGGTCACAATGGTCGCCAACCGCCAAGCCCTGTCAGGTCGTTCGCCGAAGAAGGTTCTACTGATGGTGGCGCCCAGCCCAGCGCCACCACGCTTCAATGGCTCAGTCATGTGGATGTTGGCCGGTTCCACCCACAGGGTTAACGTGAGGCTGAGTCGCGAGCTCCTTCTCAAGGGCGGCATCCTCGCCGTAGATGTCGGGGAAAAAGTCTACCTCGCCGTTCTGCATGACCACCGCCGTGGAATACATGGTGACCACCTGAATCGGGCGTTCAATTTTCACCGAGACAGACTCGGTCCCTTGCACTACCGCGGCTATGCGATCATGCGACCAACCTGGCTGTTTGCTAAGGACCCACGCCGCCAGTTCTTTCGGCTTTTCCACGCGAATGCAGCCGTGGCTGAAATCACGGCGCGCTCGGTCAAATAGCCACGGCGCGGATGTATCGTGCATATAGACGCCGTATTCATTTGGGAACACGAACTTCACAAGCCCCAGCGAGTTCTTCGGCCCCGGCTTTTGACGCAGCTGAAGTTCACCGCTTTTCAGCCGCGATAGCATGTCATCGGAAACCTTTCCCGCTCCGACGATTTCACCCTGCCGGGTAACGAGTTCGAAGTCATTTTCCGAAACCCACGAACGGTCTTGCATGATCTCCGGCACTAGTTCGTTTCGTTGGATGCTGGCCGGCACGTTCCAAGACGGCCGGAAGATAACCGCCTCGAGTTGCGAATGTAAAATGGGAGTCTTCCGGTCCGGAGCCTGCCCCACCACTACTTTCATCTCGAGTTCGGGTTCGCTCCCGGGGGCGCTTGCTCCTCCGAAAGCTCGCAACCGAAATTCCGGCAGATTCAAAACAATCGCCGGACGGTTTGGATCGTAGGGACGCCGCCGCCATCGCTCGAGGGATAACTCCAGTTGGCGAACGCGGACGCTGAGCGGGGTGTTCAACTGCTCGAGCGTCAGGGGGCCAATTCGGCCGTCGGGCTCCAGTGCGTGACGGGATTGAAAATTCTGGACAGCTGTCACCATTTCGCCTTGATACAACTCAGGTTCGTCACTGACGAATCCCTCTGGAAGGTCTCCAAGCTGCTTTAGCAGGCGAACCAACGCAGGTACGCCGCTGTAGAAGTCGCCAGGAGACAAGGGTTCTGATGTAGCGGGCAGAAGATCCTCGTTTTCCTCAGTCGCCAGAGCCCGATATTGGTTGAGTGCGAGTAGGGTGCGTTCATATTCGTCCAGCGGCTCCTTCGAAGATCGTCCCTTCGCGTACTCCAGCCGCCATGCAGTGGATGCAAGTGCAAGTAAAATCAAGGCCGTCCTGGTTGCACGATTCCACTTCACATCGTGAAGAACGCATCCTGCATGCCAACTCGCGCCTCGGCGTCGATAGCTGCGCTTTCGTCAACCGTGCCGCCGTTTTGGCTCTGCACCAAAGCGTGCGGCGTGGGGCAGGCCTTCGGGCCTGCCCCACGCGAAAAGCAGTCTCTATCTTGCGGAATCACAGGCGGCGCGAGCCGCTTTTTCCCGGCCCCGAAATTGCTTAACAAAAATTGGGTGGAGGGAACGTTTATGTTAATCGCAGGTGGTTTGGGAATTCTGGTAGTGTTCTGCTTGTTGTTGTCGATCGTTCAAGCGCCGCGCGAGATCGGCCGTTAGACAGGGTATTGTACACGTTGACACATCACCTGTCCGCAAATCGGACACCTGCGCTGACGCTAGTTCTCCGTTGGCGTTTTCTCGGCGCTGTCGATGGCGATCATATCCATCGCCGCCTTCTTTGGCTCTAGCTTTAGACCATAGCTCTGAATTGATTGAAAGAGGGAGCCACCTTCCGGCCCTGGAGGAAGTCCTTCGGGTCCACCATGCACTGGGGTGCCCGCCACGGCGCCGCTGGGCGCCGGCCCCGCGCCGGCCATCATCACTGTCTTCATCTGACCCATCGTGCCGCCCATCTCGTCCGCGGAGATGTCAATCGCGAAGTCGTAGTTGCCTTCGATTCCAGTCTGGTCCATCACGGGTCTATCGAGGAAACGGGAGATCGCTTCCGCAAAGCGAGCCAGCGTCATCGCTTTTGCGTCGAGATGTCCGCCATTGGGGCCCATTCGCATCGATATGGCGCCTGGCGGCAACTGCCCACGGCCGCCGGGTCCCGCCACCATGGCAGTTTGCGAAGGTCCACCCGGGGGGGGCGGCGTGGGAGCTCTCCCCGGGCCCCCTATACTTGGCGCTCCGGGCTCGATGGCCGAGACTTCCGCGGGCTTCAACTTCGGCCCGTTCTTTCCAGCCACCAGCGCATAGATGGGGTGATCCTTCTTCTCGCGGTGCAACGTAACCTTGAAACGCTCCTTCAGCAGGTTTTGCAGCATCTCCGGTGCTTGATCCTTGGTGGCCCCGTCGGGTAGCTTCGCCGAAATATCGAATCGCTGCTCGTCCATCCAGGCCGGGCAAGTCACCTGATAGTCCTTAACGGAATACGCGTTTTGCACGAGGCTTTTGAGTGTCATTCCGGTATAGGTCACCATAGCGCCGTCGTTTCGCACGCCCATCCGAATCATCATTTTGCCTGGGCCGCCGCCGATTGGCTCCGATGGCTTGATGGTAGCTACTTCGAAGGCCAACGGCGCGGCAGCAGGCGCCTCCTGGCCAAGCGCGGCGCCGGACGCAATGCCAGCCAGCGCTAAAACCTGCAAAATTCTCATATTAGGAAGACGATGGGAAGGCGCAAAACGTGACGCTTTTACGTTGGCTGGTTTCGATAAGGCTAGCTTGCGGCCGCCGCGGTCGCGATCCGGTCCAGTTGCCCGATGTGATTGAGATCGTGCCCGCCCATCGTTTCGACCACCGTTTGGAACGTCATCTCGCCTCGCTCCGGATGCGTCATCTTCCGCTGCCGCTGCTCGGATTTCAGCGACCGGATCAGCGCCAGGTTCCAATGCCGCAGCGCCGCAAACGTTTCCATCGCCGCACGCGCGTCGTAAGCGCCATAAGTCGCGGCCCATTTCTCCTGGTCGAACGGTTGAATCGTGGGATTATCTTCCGCCAGCGTTTGCCGCAGACGGAATGCAAACACCAGCTCACAATCCGCCAGATGCGCCACAATTTCGCGCGCGCTCCACTTGCCCGGCGCCGGAGCTTGGCTCTCGCGCTCTTTTCCGATCGTGCCCAGCAATGCCTCCACCCGCGTCGGCGTCAGCGCCACGGTTTCCATGGCGTCTCTCGGACCTAAGTAGGAACCGTAGGGATTCATGCCCTCCAAGGTATCACGCCCGGATGAGGATGCCCCGCGTTGCCCCAGTCGCTGCCGCCCTCGTTATCTCAAACGAATCCGGCGAAGGCGTCGCCTTTAGCTCCCGCCCGTCTTACGGCGCAAATAACGGCACGTGGATAACTGATTCCCTCGCGGGTTCTGTGCCAACTATTGTAGATACTCGATCGGAATGCGCCCGACCTTCGCGGCCGAACATCTCGCCCGGTAACCCACGCAGTTCACCCTGCCCACGCGCGGCGCCGGGCATCTGCGCATCTCCCAAAACGAATGAGCCAACCGTGCAATTTGGTCGGGTGAAAGGATAGTCGGTCTCGCAATTCATTAGAGGACAGCTCGGGGCCGCTCCACCCGGGTTCCTCACCCTGGCAATCGGATAACGGTTTGTCAAGCCTTTTCGGGCGATTCGGCAAACGCACCCATAAATGTCCTTAATCTCACCTCGCATCCGACGCAACCTTGATTTGGGTCTCGAATTTGCACTGAAGGTACCGCGCGCCCATGTCCAACCGTACTGCTTTGACCGATGATCCTCTGTGGTACAAGGATGCGATCGTTTATGAAATACACGTTCGAGCCTTCTACGATGCAAACGGCGACGGCATGGGCGATTTCGCAGGCCTCACCGAAAAACTAGATTATCTGCACGATCTCGGCGTTACGGCGCTCTGGCTCCTGCCCTTTTGTCCCTCGCCATGGAAGGACGACGGCTACGACACCTCCGACTACGAAAACGTCCATCCCGCCTACGGCACGCTGCGCGATTTTCAGGTGTTTCTACGCGAAGCGCACGCGCGCGGATTGCGCGTAATTACCGAGCTCGTCCTTAACCATACTTCCGACCAGCACGTCTGGTTTCAGCGGTCGCGCCGCGCCGCGCCGGGTTCCCGATGGCGTAATTATTACGTCTGGAGCGATACTCCGGAGCGCTACCCGGAAGCCCGTATCATCTTTAAAGACTTCGAATCCTCCAACTGGAGTTGGGACCCCAGCGCCAAGGCTTACTACTGGCATCGTTTTTATTCCCACCAGCCCGATCTGAACTTTGACAATCCGGAAGTACGAACCGCGATGCTCAACGCGGTCGATTTCTGGCTCGACATGGGCGTCGACGGTCTGCGGCTGGATGCCATCCCTTATCTCTACGAACGCGACGGCACAAACTGCGAGAATCTTCCCGAGACGCATGCCTTTCTGCGCGATCTTCGCGCGCACGTCGACGCCCGCCATGGCGGCCGCATGCTGCTAGCCGAAGCCAACCAATGGCCCGAGGATGCCATCGCTTACTTCGGCTCGGGCGACGAGTGCCATATGGCCTTTCACTTCCCGCTCATGCCGCGGCTATTCATGGCGACGCGTATGGAAGACCGGTATCCGGTTACGGAGATCCTGGGTCTCACCCCGCCCATTCCCGAAAACTCGCAGTGGGCCGTCTTCCTACGCAATCACGATGAGCTCACGCTCGAAATGGTCACCGACGAAGAGCGTGACTATATGTATCGCGTCTATGCGCAGGATCGCCATATGCGCATCAACCTCGGTATTCGCCGCCGCCTGGCGCCTTTGCTCGAAAACGACCGTCGCCGCATCGAGTTGATGAACGCGCTACTATTTTCGCTGCCGGGCACGCCCGTCATTTACTACGGCGACGAAATCGGCATGGGCGATAACTTCTATCTTGGCGACCGCAACGGCGTGCGGACCCCGATGCAATGGTCCGGCGACCGCAACGCGGGCTTCTCGCGCGCCAATCCGCAGCGCTTGTATCTGCCCGCGATCATCGACCCCGAATATCACTACGAAGCGCTCAATGTCGAGACGCAGCAGAACAACCCGCACTCGTTGCTGTGGTGGATGAAGCGCGCTCTGGCGCAACGTAAGCAATGGCGCGCCCTAGGACGCGGCTCCATCGAGTTTCTTTATCCCGAAAACCGGCGCGTGCTGGCATTTGTCCGCAGTTATGGCGAGGAAAATGTCCTCGTGGTGGCGAACCTTTCGCGTTTCGCGCAGGCGGCGGAACTCGATCTCTCGCGCTTCCACGGAATGGTCTTGCAAGAGCTCTTCGGCAAGTCCGAATTTCCAGCTGTCGGAGACCGCCCGTATTTCATTTCGCTCGGGCCGCACGCCTTCTACTGGTTCGCTTTGCAGCCGCGGGAGGCCGCGCAGGAAGCCTTGCGCGCCAGTCGCCGGCGAGCCGCCGCTCATCGCGATCGAATCGTGGGACAACCCGTTCTCAAAACCGGTTCGCGATACCCTGAGTCGCATGATGCCGGGCTTTTTGCGCGCGCGCCGCTGGTTCCGCGGCGCGTCGCGCGTGATTCGCCAGGTCGAGATCTTCGACTTAATTGGAATGCCCGCATCCGGGGCGTTCATAATCCTGCTGCGCGTGGATTTTAGCGAAGGCGAACCCGAGTTCTACACCTTATCGCTTGCCATCTCACGCGAGACCGGCGACCACCGCGAGTGGGTTCTCGCCCGCCTTCAGGCTCGCGACGGAACCCAGGGCGAACTCTATAGCGCGCTGCAAAACCGTGAGTTCGGCGATGAGTTGCTGATCTCTATCCTCCGCCGCAAGCGGTTGGCGGGCGAACGGGGCGAACTCGTGTCCGCGCACACTCGCGCCTTCCGCGCTCTGTGGGGTAAGGACCGTCCCGCGCTTGAACCCACGCTTTCGCGCGCCGATCAGGATAATACTGTCTTGTTCTATGGCGACCGCTTCGCGCTCAAACTATTCCGCAAGGTTGAAGAAGGTCCACATCCGGAACAGGAAATCGGCGCCCTGTTTAACGAGATCAAGTTTCCCAACGCCGCGCCGCTGGCGGGCACGGTGGAATACCGCTTAGGGAACGGCGCAACCGCCGTCGTGGCCTTGCTGCATGGTTTCGTGCGCGATGGCCTGCCGTGCTGGAAATATACGCTCGATCATCTCGGCCTCTTCTTCGAACACGCCATGGCGTCCAGCGCGTCCGGCCCTACCGAGGAGGCTCAGGCCGATCTTTCTCGCGGGGTCATGGCATCCTATACCCAGTTTGTTCGCCTGTTGGGGCTGCGTACAGCGGAAATGCATTTAGCCCTCGCCTCGCGGCGCGAGGATCCGATCTTTGCGCCCGAGCCCTATTCCGATTTCTATCGCCACGGCATGTACCATGGCCTTCTTGCGCGCCTGGGCCGCACCATGGAGCGTCTGAAATTCGCTTTGCCGCGCCTGCCGGAATCGGTGCGTGCCGACGCGCAATCTGCGCTCGACTGTCAGGATGCCGTACGCGAGCGCTATCGCTACCTCCGCGACCAACGTTTTACCGCGGCCCGCGTCCGCGTGCATGGCGATTACCACCTGGGCCAGGTGCTCTATACCGGAAAGGATTTCGTCGTTCTCGATTTCGAGGGCGATCCGGGCCGCCCCCTGAGCGAGCGGCGCCTAAAGCGTTCGCCCCTGCACGATGTCGCCGGCATGCTCGATTCGTTCTATCACGCCGCGCATGCCGTGCTCTTCGGCGAAGCGCCCGGCGTCATCGCCAAACCCGAATCGCTTGACGCTCTCGAAGCGTGGGCTAAATCATGGTCGAAGATGGTGAGCGCGGATTTCCTGTCGGCATATCTCGCCACCCCCGGAATCGGCGAGCTGTTGCCTCAAAATCCCGAGCACATCCGCCAGCTCGATCGCATCTTCCTCATCGATCTCGCCCTGCGTAAACTTGGTTTCGAACTTAGCCACGCGCCCGAACGCATACGGATTCCGGCGCATGCCATCAATGAACTTGTGGAGGCCTCATGAACCCACCCTGCTCGACCTACCGCCTGCAGTTCAATCCCAACTTCCGCTTTGTGGATGGCCGCGACCTCGTACCTTATCTCAGCGACCTCGGCATCTCCGATTTGTATTCTTCGCCGCGCTTCAAGCCCCGCCGCGGCAGTTCGCATGGGTACGACATTACCAACCCGCTACGCGTGAATCCCGAACTCGGAAGCGAAGAGGATTTCGATGAGATGGCCTCCAAGCTCCACCACTATGGCATGGGCCTGCTGCTCGATACCGTACCCAACCACATGGCCGCGAGCTACGAAAACCCTTGGTGGATGGACGTGCTCGAGAACGGCAGGGCATCCACCTACGCCAATTACTTCGATATCGATTGGACGCCGCCGGCCGCGAAAGCCGCATTCCTGCACGAATACCGAGTGCTCTTGCCAATCCTCGGCGAGCTATACGGCGACGCGCTCTCGGCGCGGCAATTCACGCTCAAATTCGAAGACACCGGCATGTATATCCGGTATTTCGAAACGCGATTGCCACTCGATCCCAAGAGCTACGTCACCGTGCTGAGCCGTTGCGAAGCGTTTCCCGGGGTGGATAAGATCGCGGCGGACCTTACGCATCTGCCCGACCGCGACGATCCCTCGCCGCGAACGCGTCGCCGAGCGCCGCCGGAACAAGGACGGCCTCAAGGCTGCTTTGTGGCAGACCTATCAGAACGATGCCGAATTCAAGCACTGCCTCGACGAGGCGATGGTACATTTCTCCGATTCGATTGACGATCTCGATCGCCTTCTCGCGCAACAGGCTTACCGGTTAGCCTACTGGAAAATCGGTTATGAGGAGATCAATTACCGCCGTTTCTTCGATATCAATGAACTGGTGGGCCTGCGGATCGAGCTGCCCGAAGTCTTCGAAAACCGCAGCCGCAAGACGTTCGAGCTGGTTCGTAGCGGCAAAGTCACCGGCCTGCGAGTCGATCATATCGATGGCTTGTGGGATCCGAATTGCTTTCTCAAGCGGCTCCAAAACTCCACTGGCGGCGGCAATCCGTTCTACATCGTGGTGGAAAAAATTCTGGGCCGTGAAGAACCGTTACCGCGCGATTGGCCTGTCAGCGGAACCACCGGCTACGAATTTCTTAACGCGCTCAACGGGGTTTTTATCGACCGTGCCGGCCTCGCGCGCATGGAGGAGATCTACAACCGCCGCACGGGAAACGCTAAGCCTTTCGCCGAAATCTGCTATCAGTGCAACAAAGAGGTAATCGAGCGGCTGTTCGCGGGCGACCTGAAGGCCCTTGTCCAGCACCTCGGCAAAATCGCCGCGCACCACCGGCAGGCGCGTGACATCCGTGTTTCCGAACTCTCGGACGCGCTGGTGGAAGTCACGGCGTGCTTGCCTGTCTATCGCACCTACGCCCACAACGGCGGCGTCTCGGCGAGTGACCGCGCATATATCGAGGGCGCCATTGAAACCGCGCGGCTGCGCACGTCGCGCGAGGCGGTGAGCGACGCCGCCTTCGATTTCCTCCGTAGCGTATTGTCGGTTGAACCACCCTATTACATCGAAGACCGGCGGCCTGAGTGGCTTGCATTCGTCATGCGCTGGCAGCAGTTCTCGGGACCCGTGATGGCGAAGGGATTGGAAGACACCGCGTCGTACCGCTACAATGTACTGCTCTCGATCAACGAAGTGGGCAGCGACCCCTTGCGTGAACGTCCGCCCCTCGATCTCGACGAGTTTCATGAATTCAACCGGCGCCGTCTCGAGGAGTGGCCGGACACCATGAGCGCTACGGCGACGCACGACACAAAGCGCGGCGAGGACGTGCGCGCGCGCCTCAACGTGCTAACCGAAATGCCCGAAGAGTGGGAGCGTCGCCTCGATCTCTGGATGGGATGGAATGCGGACAAGAAACCCTCCGTGGCCGGATCCGCCACTCCGGATGCCGATGAAGAAATCATGATCTATCAGACGCTGGTTGGAGTTTGGCCAAATCACGCTGAGGAGGAACCTAGCGTCGCGGCGCGTGTGAAAGAGTTTCTGGTGAAAGCCCTGCGCGAGGCCAAGCGCCACAGCAGTTGGATCGCGCCCAACGAACCGTACGAAGCTGCGGCGCAGGAGTTTGTGGACCGCATTCTGGCAGGCGATTCCCCCTTTCTCACCGATTTCCTGGAGTTCCAGCGATTGTTGGCCAAGTTTGGTGCGCGCAATTCGCTCAGCCAGCTTGTCCTGAAAATTGCATCGCCCGGCGTTCCGGATTTCTTCCAGGGCGCCGAATTGTGGCAACTCAATCTGGTGGATCCCGACAATCGCCGTTCGGTGGACTACGGACTGCGCAGAGGAATGCTCGAGACATTGCGCCGCCGCGAGGCGGAGAATCGGATTCCGCTGGTTCGTGAATTGGCGGCCAACCCGCTGCGCGATGAGATGAAGCTGTTCGTTACGTTCCGTGGCCTCGAATTTCGCAAATCGAACCGTGACCTCTTTGCGCGCGGCGAATACATTCCGTTGCGCGCGGCGGGCGCCTGCGCCAATCATGTCTGCGCCTTCGCGCGGCGTTTGGGAGAGCGATGGGCCGCCGCGGTCGCGCCGCGCTGGCTAACCAAAGTCACCGATTGGGGCGATACGCGCGTTGAACTGCCCGAAGGCGCTCCCACAGCATGGCGCGATGCGCTGACCGGTTTGATTCCGGCGGGTTGGCGGCTGGCGGAGTTGCTGGCGGAGTTCCCGGTGGCGCTGTTAAGCGGCGCAGGCCTCCCCGTCTGCGAAGATAGCGGCGCCTGAAGCCAGACGCGCGGCCCTACTTCGACGAAAGTACAAACTGATTTCCGTCGGGATCCTTGAATTTCAGGAACGTTCCCCATGGCTGCTTCTGCGGCGGCGCCTCGAACTTCACGCCACGCGCCGACAGTTCTTCGTACGTCCGCTGCGCATCGTCGCAGCAGAACGTGGCCGGCGAAAAACCGCCGATGCGGTTCTCGTGACCCTCCGGCGTAAACAGCACCACGCAGGTTTCAGCGCCTGGAATCGAAAGTTCGATCCAGCGCTGCTTATCGTTGAACCTAAAAAGAGCGGTTTGACCGCAGTGGGTCATGCCATCTTGAATCCCACCGGAGCCGGTGCAACGCTCGTGGTGAGGGGGAAAGCGCGGATGACGGCTAGCAATATCAGACGCCATCGCTCCAGAGGCTTCAACTGCTCCGCGATTGACCGTATATGACTCAGGAACCCTGCCACGGCTGCTACCGCCAGCTGGATCTTGTTAGCTTCGGCGTGCAAACTGGTTAGAGTCAACGTGGATTGATTGCTGTGGCTGGTCTTGCGTCCGATCGCATGCAGCAATAGCGGTCGTGAGGTGATTGCTTCGGCACGTTTGTTGGGATTCGACAGCCGCGTGAACAAACTCCACCAGTTGTAAACCAAGGCGACGAACAAAGTCATCATCTCGCTACGCGCGTGATCGTGCGTCGTGAAGCCGAGCCACCCCCACTGGTTCTTCAACTCGTCAAAATTGTTCTCCGCGTCGCCTCGGTCGCGGTAGTGTTGGGCCAGTGTGAAAATCTCATCTTGTAGGCTCGTCACCAAAACTGCGTTTTCATAAAGCACCGTGCCCTCTTGCACCCAACCCATTTCCAGTTCTAGCTGCGCCTTGCGGCGGCGGCCTTTGCCTTTGCGCTTCGCCACCACCAGATCTTCCCGCAAGGGCCGCCGCAAGATGAGGATCCGGCGCTGGCTGGTCCAACCCGCCAATCGCACTTCACTCCACGTCCCCTCCCAGCCTTGGCCGGCAGGCTCCCATTGGTTCATCGCAAAGCCCCCTGCCAGTAGCTCCTTGACCTTGGCGCTTTGGCGAATTTTGAATAGATAGGGTTGGTCGCGCTGTTCGGCTTCCTGCATCATCCGTTCGCTGCCCCATCCGATATCGCCGCGCACAAACACGGGCCGCGACGTGGGCGGCAGGGTATCGAATGTGATCGTAGCCTCGTCGTTTATGGGCTCTCTCCCGCCCATTTTGACGTCTAGCGACGGCTTGAATTGGACCAATCGTCAACATGCACCCGCCCCGGCTGTCGGCCCCACCTACACCGGCACCAGCATCGCCTTGAATAACGGGATGTACGTTGTCGCCACGCCCAAAGCGGTTCTGATTTCTTCGAATGATGCCGTTTATACTGTGGCGAGCAACACGCCTTCCATCTCCTCAGTGGCCTCTTTGGGCGGCGGTTTTATCGGTGTCGGGCCGGGAGGAACGATATACCAGTCTGGCGACGGTCTTTCATGGACCCAGCGCAATTCCGGAACCTTAAGTAACTTACGCGGAGTCACCGGCGGAAATGGATTGCTGGTGGCTGTAGGCGGTACGGTGCTATCCAGACCTCTTCGTCCGGCACCGTCTGGACCAGCCGGACTTCCGGCACCTCGCTGGCACTTTTTTCAGTGGCTTACTCCAACGGACTGTTTGTTGCAGTCGGCCAATTGGGCACGGTGCTGACATCCACGGATGGAATTTCGTGGACGGGACAATTTTCCGGCATGCTCTCCAACCTCCTGTCGGTGGTTTACGGCTCGGCGGGTTTTGTGGCCGTGGGTGTGGGAGGCACCATCCTGACATCCACCGGTGGCACCAACTGGTTCCAGTCGAATTCCGGCACGCCTTCCACCCTTGAAAGCATCACCTCTGGAAATGGCTATTACCTGGCGTCTGGCGATAGCGCGGTGGTAAGGATTTTTCCTGATGGGATTGTCTGGACTCCTTGAAACATCGGCGCGACCGGAGGTCAGAACCTTTATGGCTGCGCCTTTCTCAGCAACCGGTTTGATGTAGTCGGCACCGGAGGAACTATCATTGAATCCGATGTTGTTCCTCCTTTGTTCGACGTCCAAATTCATCTGCAGTCAGGTATAAACTGGCTGACAGTATTTGCGCCTGCCGGCAGCAATTTCCGCATCCAATCCAGTACGAACCTCGTCGTCCCGGCGTGGACCGATGCAGTTTCCTTTTCGAATGCATCACCCATAACGCAGTGGACCAACGGGCCGTGGGCGCCGGCCAACAGTATTATCGTGCGGTTTCCCCTTGAGACAGTCTGATCCCCCTGCTTCCGCTTGTGCTTGGTAATTTTACTCGTTTTAGCTCGCCTTCACCGCCGCCACCAGCGCGTTCAACGAAGCCTTGGCGTCGCCGAAGAGCATCCGGGTGTTGTCCTTGTAGAAGAGATGGTTTTCGATGCCGGCGAAACCCGCGGCCATCGAACGTTTCATCACGATGACCGTCTTGCAATGGTCGGCCTCGATGATGGGCATGCCGTAAATCGGGCTGGATCTTTTCCTCGCGCGCGGCGGGATTCACCACGTCGTTCGCGCCGATGACGAGGCAGACGTCCACGCGGTCCATCGAGGGATTGATCGGCTTCCATTTCGATGAGCTGGTCGTAGGGCACGTTGGCCTCGGCCAGCAGCACGTTCATGTGACCGGGCATGCGGCCGGCGACGGGATGAATCGCAAACTGCACTTCGACGCCGCGCTTGCCCAGTTCGTCGGAAAGTTCGCGCACCTGGTGCTGCGCCTGGGCCACCGCCATGCCGTAACCGGGGACGATCACGACGCGCTGCGCGTAGGCGAGCAGCAAGCGCCACTTCGTCGGCCTGAATCGGTTTGACGGTTCCGGCGACTCCGCCGGCGGCCGCCTGCGCCGCCGCCGCTGGAACCGAACGCGCCGAACAGAACATTCGTGACCGGCCGGTTCATCGCCTTGCACATGAGCAGCGTGAGCAGCGTGCCGGACGAGCCGACCAGCGTGCCGGCGACGATCATCGCCAGGTTGTTGATGGCAAAACCGTCCGCCGCGACCGCGAGACCGGTGAAGGAGTTCAGCAGCGAAATGACCACCGGCATGTCCGCGCCGCCGATGGGCATGACCATCGCGATGCCGAAGAACAGCGCGAGCGAGAACATCACGATGAACGCCGTGATGGCGTTGCCGCCGGTGGCATTGAACGTGAGCCAGCCGCACAGGCCGAGAATCACCAGCAAAATCAGGCCGTTCAGAAAATTCTGGCCGGGGAACGTGTGCGGCTTTTCAAATTTTCCCTCCAGTTTCAGATACGCGATGATGCTGCCGGAAAACGAGAGCGAGCCGATGAGCGTGGCGAACAGCATCGGGACCGGCAATGAACGCCGTGATGCCTTCCGAGGCTGTGTGCGCTGCCGCAGAAATTCCAGAGCTCGCCACCAGCGCCGCCGCGCCGCCGCCCAGGCCGTTGAACATCGCGACCATCTGCGGCATCGCGGTCATCTTCACCGAATACGCGCCAATCGCGCCGATGACGAGGCCGATGACGTGCCGATGGCGATGAGCGTGTAGTTGAAGTTCCAGCCCTGCGACCAGACGTGCCGCCGTCGGTTTTGTGCAGCGCGAGCAGCGCGATGAACATGCCCGCCGCCGCGACGAGATTGCCGGTCCGCGCGGTCTTCGGCGAACTCAAGAACTTGATGCCGATGATGAACAGAACCGCGACGCCGATGAAAATGAGGGCAATGGTGGAACTCATTATTTCTTTTTCTTGAACATTTGCAGCATGCGGTCCGTGACCATGAAGCCGCCGAAGACATTGGCCGATCCGAACACCACCGCGACAAAACCCAGCACCTGCGCCAGCGGCGTGTCCGCGTCCGCCAGCACCAGAATGCCGCCGAACAAAATGATGCCGTGAATGGCGTTCGTGCCGGACATCAGCGGCGTGTGCAGCATCGAAGGCACTTTGGAGATGACTTCAAAGCCCACGAAAATCGCGAGGATGAAAATGAACAGGATGTTGGTATCCATAAATTTCAGTTCGGTTTGGCGATGAGTTTTTCGTTCACGATTTTGCCGCCGTGCGTGACGAGGCAGCCCTTGATGATTTCGTCGTCGAGCTTGAGGACAAACTTTTTCTCCTGCTTGTCCCAGAATTCCTCGACGAGCGCCACGAGGTTTGCGGAATAAACCTGGCTGGCATGCAGCGGCGCGCGGCCGGGCAGATTGGCGATGCCGACAATTTTCACGCCGTTGCGGTCGGTCACCTGGTCGTAAACCACGCCTTCGACGTTGCCGCCGGTTTCGACCGCCAGATCCACCACCACGCTGCCGGGCTTCATGGCGTTGAGCATTTCGGCGGTGACGAGAATCGGCGCTTTGCGGCCGAACACCTGCGCGGCGGTGATGACCACGTCGGAATCGCCGCAGGTTTTCTTCATCGCGTCGCGCTGTTTTTGAATTTGTTCCTCGGTCAGCGCCTTCGCATAACCTTCCTTCGTCTGGCCGGTTTCGCCGATGTCAATCTTCAGGAACTGCGCGCCGAGCGATTTCACCTGTTCCTCGACGACGGGCCGCGTGTCGTAGGCGGTGACTTTCGCGCCGAGCCGTTTCGCGGTGGCAATCGCCTGCAAACCGGCGACACCGACGCCGATGATGAAAACTTTCGACGGCAGAATCGTGCCCGCCGCCGTGGTCATCATCGGGAAAATCTTGTTGGCATAGCGCGCGGCGAGAATGACGGCTTCGTAACCGCCAAGATTCGCCTGCGACGACAGCACGTCCATTTTTTGCGCGCGGGTCGTGCGCGGAATGAATTCCATGCTGATGGCGCTGACGCCGCGTTCGGCAAATTTCTGGACCAGTTCCTTTTCGTTGAACGGATCCAGCAGGCTGGCGTGGATGGAATCCGGCTTGAGCAGTGCAATTTCCTCCACCGGCGGTTTGCGCAGGCGCAGCACGATGTCGCCGGAACTGATGAGCGCCTTGCGGTCGGTGGTGATCGTCGCGCCGGCTTTGGTGTAGGCCTCGTCGGGAAAACCGGCGGCCGAGGCCGAGGCCGGCCTCGACTTCCACCTGCGCGCCGAGTTTGACGAGCTTGGCGGCGCTGTCCGGCGTCAGCGGCGCGCGGGTTTCGCCCGGATGCGTTTCTTTTGGAACGGAAATTTTCATTTTTCGAAAAACGTGCGGCAAAATTATCACACCCCTTCCGCGGCGTAAACTCAAATGTTGCCATTCTTTGCACGCGAATTGTCGCACCTTATATCCGGGATGAATTATCCTTTAAAATCTGAAGGAACCGAAGACTTAGCTGACTTAATGAAGGCGCGCACCTTATCGTGGTCTTTCCTGCCCGGTGAGGATCTACATGCTGCTGGAAACATCCACGCCGAACGGTTGGACCTGCCGCATGGCATCGGCGACATTTTCCGGTGTCAACCCGCCGGCCAGGAAAACCGGTTTGCCTGAGCTTTTGCACTTCCCGGGCCAGGTCCAATTTAATTTCTTGCCTGTGCCCCCAAACAGGTCGGACGCATACGCGTCCAGCAGCCACGCATCGGTCGGGTATCCGGACAATTTCTTCAGCGACTCCGCGTCCCGGACGCGAAAGGCCTTCATACTCATCAATCCGAATTGCGTGCAAGAATTCCGGCGGTTCGTCCCCGTGAAATTGAAGCAGGTTCAGACCGCATTCGCCTATGGCCGTCCGGACCAGTTGTTCGGCAGGATTCACGAAAACGCCGACACGCAGAGTATACGGCGGCAAGGAACGGGAGATTTCCGCCGCGGTCTCCATGGGAATGCCCTGCGGGCTCTTTTCATAAAAATTGAACCCCAGCGCGTCGGCGCCCGCCTCGACCGCAACTTGTGCGT
>CAVPSN010000006.1:0-197156 GCA_963708385.1 Bryobacterales bacterium
CCCACATGCGCCGGCTCGTCCATCAGCACCATCACGTCGAGCGGGTCGCCGTCATCTCCGCGCGTCGAGGGCGCAAAGCCGAAGTCGAAAGGAAAGGCCATGCCTTCGGGTAACAGACCGCCCAAGCGAAAGAGGTTCGATTCCCGATCGTAATCGAACTTATTGCGCCGTCCCTTCGGCGTTTCGATGATCACGCTGCACGTACGCTCCTTCACGTCGAGGTGAAGCGGAAAAGCTGCCAAATCGGCCATGTCCGAATTTTAGGCCAACCTGGGAATACCCGTATACCCGTGCAGAGCCCCTACGTACAAATATCCCGGAAAAATGTGGGGCAGTCCTTCCGGACTGCCGCCGGGCTTCCGTCCGGCGCTCCCCAAGCGCAGAGAACTCTTGCAATCCCCGCGAAGCCCCTACCGCAGCGGCGGCGCACTCCCCGGCGCGCGACGATGGCGCGTTGCCTGTTCGTACGCATACGCGAACTTGATCAGCTTAGCTTCCGACCACGCCCGCCCGTAAATAGTCATGCCCGCAGGCAGCGCGCCGCCGCGCGTGTACCCCATCGGCACATTGATCGCCGGGAAGCCGGTAGTCGGCGAATAAAACTGGCTGTTGTCTCCATGTGGCGTGTTCAGATCGCCGATCAGCCGCGGTGGGTTGCTCCATGTCGGATAGACGAAAGCATCCAGCTTGAGCTTGTCCATCGTCTTGACCACCGCATCGCGCACCTGTTCGCGATAAGCGGCGTCTGCTTTGCAAGCCGGAGTATCGGGTCCATTCTCGGCGCCCTTTTCAGCCGACTCCAAGCGGCTCTGATTGTTCGGATGAAACTTGCCCGACTCAAGATCTCCGCGAGGTCCTTCATCGGCACGTGTCCCGCGCGCGCCGCCAGATAGTGGTTCAGATCGTACTTGAAGCCCATGCATGGACCCACGTCGCGTGGCCGGCGAATGGCTTCGATGCCTTCCACGGTAGCCGGGTCAACGATCGTCGCGCCCGCGCGCTTTAGATCCTCAAGCGCGGTATGAAACACGCTCACGATTTCGGGATCGGTTGTAGGCCGCTCGTACGCCTGGTGCAGCACGCCAATCACCGCGCCGTGAAGGCCGTCGCGATCGAGTGCGGCTAAGTAATCCTGTGGAAGATGTGCGGGTGCGGCAGCGGTCACGGGGTCGTCAGCGTCTTCGCCCACGATCGCCTGAAAGACTCTTGCCGCGTCTTCGACCGTTCGCGTCATCGGCCCCGCGATATCGGCGAGCATACTCAATGGCATCACGCCGGCCCGGCTGGTGAGGCCCATGGTCGAGCGAATCCCCACCAGCGCCTGATGCGAGGAGGGTCCGCGGATGGAGTTGCCAGTGTCGCTTCCCAGTCCCACCAATCCAAAGCTCGCCGCGACAGCCGCTGCCGTGCCGCCGCTCGATCCCGCGGTCACGCGGTTCAGCGCGTAAGGATTGCGCGTGTAGCCGGGCAGGATCGAATTGACGGTCTCATAAGGACTGAACGCCCACTCGGCCATATTCGATTTCGCCAGTACCAGCCCGCCCGCCTCCTTGATCCGCTTTACCGGGAACGCATCCTTTTCGGGCAGATAGCCGGCGAAGGCCAGCGCTCCGTCGGTGGTCTGCAGGCCCTTGGTCTCGAAATTGTCCTTCACGATCACCGGCACGCAATGCAGCGGCCCCGTAAGTCCGGATTGCGCAAAACGCCGGTCAAGCTCCTCCGCCTGCTTCTCCACCTCCGGATTCAAGACCACAATGGAATTGATGGCTGGCCCGTTCTTGTCGTAGACCTCAATGCGCTTGAGATAGTCGCCCACCAGTTCCCGGCAAGTAAGCCTTCCCGCCTTCATGGCGTCGTGGACTTGCGCGATCGTTGCCTCCACGACGTCGAAGGGCGCCGGCGGTAGCGGCGCTTGCGCCGGACCACGTCCTTGCCCGTGCAGCAGGATGGCGGCGGAAAGAAGACAGCAGAGCGGGCGAATCACCAGATCATTGTATGACGGCCCTATTGTTTCTGCCTTTTGAGCCGCCTCAATCCAACCCGTCCACTCGTTGTTGATGAAGTGGTCCTCCCCTTTAAGAACCCACGGACTGCTCCTGGCGCGAAGGTTCAAATACCAGTGCAAGGGGACGCGCGGAGCAAGTTTACCGGCATTCCTCATCTCATGCTTGACTTTTACTAGCATACATAATATCGTTAGGGGTGTGTTTCATACACCTAAATCCGAAATGCCTGCTGGGGCGTTGCCAATGCTCATTCTGCGCGTGCTCCAGTCCGGGTCGCTGCATGGATATGCGATTGCGCAGCGAATTCACGTGCTCTCCAGCGAAGTGCTCGGAGTAGAAGAAGGCCTGCTCTATCCCACCTTGCAGAAAATGTTGCTCAAAGGCTGGGTAACGGCGGAGTGGGGCATCTCCGAGACCAATCGAAAGGTTCGCTGCTACAGCCTCACGCCGAAAGGGCGCAAATATCTGAAAGCGGAGTTGTCCGGCTACGACCGCGTGACGCAAGCGATCCAGGAAATTTTGCGCTCTGCCTGAAATAAACGACACTTCTCAGGAGGCCCGACATGGGTGAGCTGTTCCGCCGCATTCGATACTTCATCAACCGACGCCAGATAGATGCCGAACTCGAACGGGAGATGGAAATTCACCGTGAGATGACCGCGCAGGCTGGTCGCACCAACTTCGGCAACAGACTCCGCATGCTCGAAGAGTCGCGCGAGGCGTGGGGCTGGACATGGCTCGACCGTTTATGTCAGGACTTGCGTTACGCAACGCGGACGCTGGCGCGCTCGCCAGGGTTCACGCTCACCGCCGTACTGGTGATGGCGATCGGCATTGGCGTTAATGTCGCGGCGTTCGCCCTGTTCAACATGGTGGCGCTGGAGCCCTTGCCGGTGCGCGATCCAGGGTCCCTGGTGCGCTTGCAACGGCGGTCCCCGGAAATCATCGGTGGTGAGATGCCGTATGCGATGGCGATGTTTTACCGCGACCATGCAAAGACGCTCTCGGGCGTCCTGACGATGATGGGCGCGCGACTAAGGCTTGAAGATGATCTGGAGCCCGTGAAGGCGAATTTTGTAAGTGCCAACTTTTTCCACGAACTCGGTGCGACAGCAGCTTATGGACGTCTGCTGGCTGTCGCGCGCGACGAAGCCGGCAATGCGGCTCCGGTTGTGGTGCTGGGCCATGAGTTCTGGCAACAACGGTTCGGCGCGGATCCTGACGTTGTGGGCAAGGTCGTCCATCTGAATCGCAGGCCGGTGACCGTGGTCGGCGTGGAGCCTTACGGCTTTCCGAGCCTGGATGGCCAGGATGCCGAGGTGTGGCTGCCCATTACCCAGCAGCCTTACCTTGTGGAGGGTAGCAAGGTACTGACCGATGTATCTGACTCGTCGGTGCGTGTGTGGGGCAGGCTCGCCGCGGGCTCAACCGCCAGCCAGTCCGAACAGGAGCTACTCGCCCTCACCAATGAGCTCCGTAAGCTGTACCCCAGGGAAATTTGGAAGGGCGAATACATTCATAGCGACCCGGGCGGACACCTGCATGTGATGGAGCCTGGGATGTACAACATCGCGGAGATGGTGGGAGTGCTCACGTTGCTGATTTTGACAGTAACCTGTGCCAACCTGGGAGGACTACAGTTGGCTCGTGGCGTGGCCCGGGAGCGGGAAATAAGCATTCGGCTCAGTGTGGGAGCCAGCGCAACACGGATTTTCCGGCAGCTCCTCACCGAGAGCCTGGTACTGGCGCTGCTCGGTTCGGTTGCGGGGATGTTGCTTGCCTGCGGCGCACTGAAGGTTGTGCTGGTCCAGTCGGGGGCGCCGGCGTGGTTGAGCGTGGCGCCGGATTGGCGGGTGCTGGCATTTGTGGTCGTGATCGCGCTGGCCGCGGCCGTTCTGTTCGGGTTTGCTCCCGCGCTGCAGATTGCCCGCCAGCGGCAGCGCAAAACGCTCGCGCGGCAGCTTCTGACATGCGCTCAGGTTGCGGCGAGCTGCGTGCTCCTCATTGTGGCGAGCCTGTTGGTGCGAGCCGCTCAACACGCGCTGTACACCAATCCGGGCTTTGGCTATGAGCAGGTGATGTCGATTGATCCGGGGCTGGGGCGGCATGGATATTCGGCAGCGGCGGCGCAGCGTTATCTGGACCAACTACGCAGCCGGCTACAAGCGGCGCCAGGAGTCACTTCCGTTTCGCTGGTTAAGCTGGCGCCTATGGGACACACGATCAGCAGGATCGACACCGACATAAAAGGGCGCCCGGCAGCGATCTACCCGAATTGGGTCGATGCCGGGTTCTTTCGCACCATGGAGATTCCGCTGCGGATGGGGCGGAGTTTTGTTCCCGGCGAGAAGAATACGGTGATTGTGAGCGAGTCGCTGGCGCGTAGGCAGTGGCCTGGTGAGAACCCTCTGGGTAAGCCGTATTTAAATGACGGGACCGTGGTCGGCGTGGCGGGGAATGCGCGTGTGAACGCCATGAACAATGGCGACGCAATGGAGATGTACCAGCCGACGCAGATGGTGGACATGCCGGACATGGTTGTGTTGATCAAGAGCGCGGGAGCGGTAGACGGGCTGGCGCCGATAGCTAAGTCGATCGTAGAAAGCCTCGACCCAAAGCTGTTTCCGGAGATTACCCTGTTGAAGTCCGGGTTCCGCAAAGACATGGAGCAGGTGGAAGCCGTAGCCTTGGCGGTGACGCTGGTCGGACTGGTCGCGGTGGCGCTCAGTTCCGTGGGCATCGTCGGTCTCGTATTGTTTTCAGTCTCGCAGCGAATGAAAGAGATCGCGATCCGTACCGCGCTGGGCGCAGGAAAGCTACAGGTGCTTGGAGCGGTCCTGCGGCAGTTCATGTGGCCAGTGGCACTCGGCACGGCCGCCGGAGCGGGGATTGCAGCAGCGGCTTCAAGAGTGCTGCGCATCGTCCTTTACGGCGTGAGCAACTTAGACCCAGCGAGCTATCTCGCGGCGATTCTGGCGTTGGCAGTTATTGTATTCCTTGCGGCGCTGTTGCCGGCGCGGCGCGCGTTGCGGCCGGACTTGGCAAAAACATTGCACTTCGAATAGTCGCTGTTCCATTGCAGGTTCTCAGGGCGCGCTTTCCCAAGCGGACAAGATCGCTGGAACATGGCGATCTCGCTCATGGACCCGGCTTCTTCCGCCCCATAGATGTCAAATGGGTTACGTGGAACCCATAAGCTGATGACTATGAACGCAGCACTATTCAGTCATCGTGTCTCCGTCCTCAGCGATCTGAACAGAGCGCCTCAATCAAGGACAAATAGATTTACCGTGGCGCGAAGGGTTTAGCTATCCGGAGTTAGCGTGAGGTTGGATGACCGTAAAACGCCCAATCCGTCGAGGTGCTCCTCACTGAGACGGCCGGGCCGTGGCGGTGATCCGAAATATTTCAGGTAGGGACAGGATTGGTGACAACGGCCAGAAAATGCGCTTCCGGGAAATACCGTCGGCGCCTCCGGGTGAATCGGCATTCCGGACAAAGGTCCAACCTAACCTTCGCTTCCGGAGCTTTCTACAAGTGGCTCGTTGATCCGGCCAAAGCCCACATTGGTAAATGCTGCGCGACTGCAAAGAAGGAATCTCGCTGAATGTCCTTCGGAGGCCCGGCGCTCGGCTTCGGCTTGCATCGGGACGGATGCCGAAGCGGACAGGGGAGGGTTGGCCAAGATCCCCGCAAGATTGACAGGCCTGCTGTGGAATGCTGGAATCGGTGGTGGACAGGCGCGCAAAGAACCGGTTATGGAGTTCGAATGGGACACTGCCAAGGCCGAATCCAATGTGGAAAAGCACGGCGTCAATTTCGCCGAGGCGATGACTGTCTTTGGAGACCCGCTGGAGGTAACGATCCCCGATCCGGATCATTCTGAAGGCGAGTTTCGTTTTCTGAGTCTGGGTCGGTCGGGGCAAGGCCGGCTATTGGTCGTGGCGTATACTGAACGAGAGGGACGTATCCGTCTCATCACTGCCCGAGAGGCCGCGCCAAAGGAGCGGAGAAGGTATGAAGCGGAGCAATCCGGTGAGTGACGATGACATGAAACCGGAATACGATTTCTCCGCCGGAGTGCGGGGAAAGCATCACGAGCAATACAGAGCCGGCGCCAACGTTGTGTTTCTCGACGCCGACGTCGCCAAGGTCTTCAAGGATTCCGAGTCCGTGAACCGCGCGCTCAGGCTCCTTCTCGACCTCGCCAAGAGCCAATTGCCACCGGACCGGGCGGCATGACCCTGGCATGGATTTGACTTTGCTCCCACCGGGGCTGAGATAAGAACGCTCCAGGCGGGGGCCATGCACCAGGGCGAAAAGGTACGCATGGTTAGCTGGCGATCTCTCTGGCGGGCATCGCCGCGCAGAGTCCGAGATGGCGACAAACCAGCCAAGTGAATCCAGCGAAGTCGTGTGTGGCAACCCCTTTCCGAATATTGATTTCTTCGCTATACTTGATTATATGCCGAAGAGAAGTTATCTTGGAGAGTTTGAGTTGATGGTCTTGCTCGCATTGATTCGGGTTGGGGAGGACGCTTACGGGGTTCCGATTGCAAGAGAGCTGTTGAATGCGACCGGCAGAGAGGTCGCCCTTGGGAGCGTATATGCCGCTCTGGACAGGCTCGAAGAAAAAAAACTCGTTTCGTCAACACTCGGAGATCCTACGCCCGAACGTGGCGGAAGGGCAAAGCGCTATTTTCGCGTCACAAAGAAAGGTATGTGGGAGGTGCAGGCCGCTCGGACTGCATTGACGAATTTGTGGCGAGGATTGCCCCGACTGGAGGCCGAACGGGCATGAGTAATGGACGATCACAGCCACCCACATTGGGTATGTTTTTACTGCGCCATCTTTGCCCAAAAGACAATCGGGAAATTCTGATCGGCGACCTGCTTGAGAGTTTTCGCGAAGGGCGATCCGATGGCTGGTTCTGGCGTCAGGTTCTGATTGCGCTCCTTGCCGGCGTGTCGAAGGGCTTGCGGCTCCATTGGCCGGAGATCTGCTTTGCTGTGGCTGGTACGTTCGTAATCCCGCTCGAATGGTGGATCATGCGGATCCCCCAGATCGAGGGACTCTGGGCTCGAGGCATCTTCCTGCAATGGCCATGGGGCACTGCATATGACCTTGGCTTTAGAGCCGCCCTTGCGGCGTTAATGCTCCAGCCGTTACTTGCCATTCTGCTGCTCCTCGGCCGGGTATTCAGCTGGGCCAGCTTATTTCGAACATTCTCGATTAGTTTTCTGCTCGTGGCCGCGTCACTGGTAGTGGTCTTAGGTCTCCTACCCCTGCCCACCTCGGGTTACAGGCCGCCGCCAGTCACATTTGGGGCCTTCTTGATCGACCTAATTCAATTCCGGCTCACCTTAAGGTACGTGCCATTCTTCATAGGCCTGCTGATATCAGCTTGGGTGGGTTGTGCGCCTTCTGGTGGGCTGAGACAATGCATCCGAAGTCGAGAGAACAATGATTTATCCACCTCCTAACGCTTGCGCCCGAGCGGCGCTTAGGCAGGTGAGAGCATAATCAGCCGGTTCCCATCCCAAACACCTGCGTTTTTCGGCAAAACGCATTTGGCCGCAAAACGCCCGACGCTGATATCTGGCCGGTCGAGAGATTCCTCCCGCTGGCGGCGCAGCGTTTATCAACCGCCGGCGGCTATATCGTCCGCAATTGTCGGCATTCCGGACAAAGGTCCGAAATAACCACCGCTTTCCGGAGCTTTCCACGAGTGCGTGTCACCCGCTTGGAGTTCCTTCGAAGAGCGCCTCGCCTCTTAATGCCCACATGGACCGGATCAAGCGCCGCCGATCTAGTACTGAAAATTTGGTGAGCAGATGGGAGCGAACAAGAAGCTGGCTGGAATCGGAACGGAAGTCGCTCCAATTCCGCTATTCGCCCTTCCAGATATTCCATCTCAATTGCCTTGGCAGAGTAACTAAGAACGACGTGAGCAGCCCCCACCTTTGTAGCCACGGGTCGCGGTGGTGCAGATCCGCCGTCCCAAAGTCGCCCGGTACAAGGGAGCCTAACGGTGTGACTGGCGCGTCGTCGCACGGCTCGACGAGAGCGAAATCAACCGCCGCCAGAAGTGATATTATCTGGGCTTGTCCCAGGACGGCAATCAAGTGCCTAGAATCGCAAGAAGCCCGCCGCGTCGGCCCTGGACGGGCTCACGTTCACTCCAAGTCTGAAGCGTAGCGACGGCGCTGCGAAACGGATTGATTGCCTGATTTTTCCTACCTACGCTAGTGGTCCCAGCGCGCGCGATTCAGCCTAAGATTGTCGAGTAGACAGGGCCGTGGGAACGATATGCATCGTCACAATTTCAAGTAAGAGGACTGAAGCGTCACGAAAGGAATATCCTATGCGTAAGTTAATTGTCGCAGCTCTTCTGTTGCTGGAAGGAACCGTCTGCGCCGTTCAGGCTCAGAACGTCAAGATCCTGACCCAAAATATGGACGTCGGTACGAACGAAAGCTATATCCTGCAGTTTGCAAGTACGCAACCCAAGCTAGGCGTGGACCTTACCTTGGCCGAAATTATCGCCAGCAATATTCCCGGGCGCGCCGCCTTATTGGCCAATCGAATTGCGGCTGAAAAACCAGACCTTGTGGGATTGCAAGAGGTCGGGCTATGGCGTGTTGGACTGACTCCTGCCACTGCCAACGTCGTCCTATACGATCAACTGCAACTATTGCTCCAAGCGCTCAGCGCGAAGGGCGTTCCCTATCAGGCTGTTGCGGTGAACAGCCTTACCGACATCGCGCTGCCTGCAACTTTCGGGGCGGTTCGTTTTACCGATCGCGACGCTCTGTTGGTCCGCGCCGACGCGCGCCCGTCAACGCTTCAAATTGCGAACGCGCAAACGCATGTCTACAGCGCGGCCCTTCCCTTCGACGGATTTCAGGTGGTCGCCGGCTGGATCTCAGCCGATGTCACGGCCGGTGGCACGCCATTCAAATTTGTCACCACCCATTTGATGAGTTCCATTCCGGGAACGCCGGCAGCCACCTTGGTTCAGGTCGCCCAGACGGAGGAGTTGATCGCCGCTCTGAGCGGAGTGACTGAGCCCATTCTGATCAGCGGCGATCTCAATTCGGACGCGGACTTTGGCAATGGTCCTGACGCAACGCCGTCCGTCGGGTTGATCGAGGCCGCGGGCTATAAGGACGATTGGAAGCTTGTCAATCCATCCGATCCGGGACCGACGTGGCCGCTATTCCTTCAGGATCAGACGCCGCCAAAATTCTTTGCGACCTCGAGTCCGTTCGAACGGATTGACCTGTTCTTTTCCAAGGGCATCTCGGTGATAAGCGAAGAGCGGATTTTTGCGCCGGCGCCGTTCGGCCTTCCCGATTTCGGATCGGATCACGCCGGCGTACTCGGATCCTTCCGGCCATAACTGCGCCGCCGCGGTGACGCCTCGCCCGGGGCCGGATAACCGGTCACAAACTTTTGGAAAATATTTTTCCGTTTTTTTTGCTCAATTCTTTCAATCGTTTGCGGAGAATTGCCGCCTCGGCGCAGCTCGCCGCGCGGCCAGACCTCCATGGCGCTCCTGCTACTCTGAAATCGAAAAGGGCTGCTTCGCGCGCACCGCGCGCCAGGCAGCCCTTTTTATTTCGATACGCAAAGGAGAAAACGAAATGTCCACCCCAGCCCAAGTCGCCGCCAATCAGGCGAATTCGAAGCTTTCCACGGGTCCAACCAGCGAAATCGGTCGCAAGACCGTAAGCGCGAATTCCGTCAAACATGCCTTCTGTTCCAAGGTCCATACGCTCCTGCCCGGCGAAGAAGAGCCGTTCGCCGAATACCTTCAGGAATACAGGAAAGTCTACGGCCCAATCGGCATGCCCGAAGAGGACCTGGTCCGCACCCTGGCGGACAACAACTGGCGTTTGAAAAAAATCACCTCGTTGGAACGGACGCTGCTGACAAGGCTCGAAACCGTCGAACCCGAGGCCTTCGAGGACACCCTCAAAGAACTGCGGCGCACATCCACCTACGCCCACAGGACTCAACGCACCATCGAAAAAACCCGCGCCGAACTACGAATGATGCAGTCGGGACGGAAGTCCGCCTACGACAAAGCCCAACAAGAGGCGATCCTACTCACGCAGCTAGCTCATCTGAAAGGCGAACCGGTCGACCAGGCCAAGGAATTCCCGTCTCCCGAACTCTGCGGTGGCTTTGTTTATTCACTGCCCGAAGTCGCTCGTCTCATCGGTCGCGCAGCCCGCCTGGAGGAGGCCAAATTCCGCGTAGGACAGGCTTCCTAGCCGGTCCAAGGCGAGCGAAGCTCGCCCAGTCCCGTTCCAGCAGTACGGACCGCTCTCCCTCGCTTACAAGCCTACGGAGCAAGCGGCCCACCGATCTTTCTCAATTGAATAACCCCTGGCCCGCATCTCAAGCCCATAGTGTCTCTCGACTGGGGATGAAAGCGCCTTTGTGGGGCAGGCCTTCCGGCCCGCAAGAAACGGAAACTCTCTCTCTCCTCCGAGCCTCACTCAATCGTGCCGAAGCGCCTCGAGCGGGTCCGAGTTAGCCGCCTGTATCGCCGGGATGCAGCAAGCCAACAAAGCGACCCCAGTCAGACCCGCCGCGAGCGCCGCCAGCGTCACTGGATCCCGTGGTGAAACCTCGTACAGCATACTAGCCAGCAGTCTGCCAAGACCAAGGGCCGCGCAAAGACCGATGAATAGCCCGGGAACGATAATCCCGATCCCCTGGCGAATCACCTGCCATATTACGTCGCCTCGCTGCGCACCAAGCGCTTGCCGCACAGCGAACTCTCGCAATTGCCAACGAACCCGGCAACCCATCACGCCATAAACGCCGATCAACCCGAGTACAATCGCGAGTCCCGAAAATGCAAGTAACAGCATGGCGGTAAATCGTGGGCCCGAAACCGAGGCGCTCAGGCGGGCATCCATCGATTGAATGCTAGCCACTGGTTGATTATGATCCAAGTCCCCCACTGCCTGCCGAAGCTCGCTCGCAACCACTCCCGGCGCCAAAGGGGAGCGCAATATGAGGCCGAGATCGGTGGGTAAATCGACCTGCTGAGCGTCTAAATAAATAGTCGGCTCCGCGGCGGTGGTGAGGCCGGAAGTCTTAACATCTCCAACCACGCCCGCGATCGTTCTCCAAGGCTGGTCGTCGCCTCCCGTTCGAATGCGCCTCCCAATCGGATTCTCATGATCGAAGTAACGTCGCTCCAGGGCCTGATTTACAACCACAACCGGCAGCGAATTCTGTCCGTCGGAATCCTCTAGAAACCTGCCACGGAGCAGAGGGACGCCCATTATTTCGAAATACGCGGGACTGACCACCGGGTAACGCGCTATTGGCCTGGCTCCCCCAAGGGGCTCGTCCCGCCCTTCGATCGCGAACGTGTTGGTGGCATGAAAATCTCCCGGCGGAATTTCCTGAGCTCTCGTCACTGCCGCGAGTTCCACGCCAGGAAGACTGCGGGCGCGCTCCAGCAGTTCGTGTACAAATTCCGATCGGCGGCGCGGATCTCGATACACAGGGTTGGAAAGATTCAGCGTCGCAGCCACAAGATGGTCTGGCCGAAAGCCCAGATTCGTGTAACGCATCTTCCAAAAACTTTGGAGCATCAGTCCTGCTCCGGCGGATAGAACCAAAGTAATCGCGATTTCGGCGGCTGTGATTGCCGAAAGAACGCGTAGCGAGCCCCGCCCGCCGCCTGCGCCCGTTTCGCCGGCCTTGACGGATTCCATAATTCGCGGCCTCGCCGCTCGGAAGGCTGGCAGCAGTCCGAACAATAAGGTCGTGAGCATGCCGAGCAAAAGTGCAAACCCAGCGACGTGCGCATCGAACGGGAGAGTCCGCAATCCGGAGAGGCTGTAAGGGCTCAGCGCGAAGAGCGGACGGCGCGCCCAGAAGGCGATTGCGGCGCCGGCCGCGCAGCCTGATATTCCTAGGACAGCGCTCTCGGTAAGCAACTGACAAAGCAGGCGGCCTCGCGACGCGCCCAATGCCGATCGGATCGCGAGTTCCTTATCGCGTTGCATCGAGCGCGCCAGCAGTAGGTTGCTAACATTCGCGCACGAGATCAGCAGCAGGAAAGCGGCGGCGGCAAGCAGCACCGAACTGGTCTTTGTCACGTCGCCAAATAAATACGTTCGAAGCGGTAATATCTTCAGGCTGATGATGGGTCGAAATGGCGGCAAGGGCAAACGCGATTGGATAACCGTCAGTTCAGCGCGAGCCTGCTCGAGAGTTACGCCCGGCTTCAGCCGCCCAATCACATTACGGATGATGGAACCGACCTTGTACTGCAGTTCGGCAGCCTCATCTTTTCCCAACGGCGTAATCAATTGGACCTCGTCAGCTCCAGGAAAGGTGAAGCCGGCCGGGAGGATGCCAACAACTACGAATGGGCTGCCATCGAGAGTGATCGGCTTCCCGATGATTTTTGGATCTGCCCCGAAGCGCTGCTGCCACAAGGTGTATCCAAGCAGCGCGACCTGCTCGCGGCCTTTATAATCCTCTTGCTTCAAGAAGTTGCGGCCCAGAATCGGATGCACTCCCAGGATTGGCAGCAGGGAAGCGGATGCTCTTGCGGAAGCGATCTCCAGCGGCTCATCGATGCCGGTCAGATTTCGGGTCTGAAAGTTGTACCCGGCCAAATCGCTAAACGTCTGATTTTGGCGTCTCCACTCCAGAAAATGTGGGGTCAGCGTCACCTCATCGGTGCTGTTTTTCTTGAGCGTCTGCGTCATCCAGATCAACCGGTCCGCATCCGCGTATGGCAATGGGCGCAGGGCGACGGCGTTCAGGACCATAAAGATTGCAGTGGTCAGGCCGATCCCCATCGCCAGGGAGAGAATAGCGGCAATAGTAAATCCTGGCCGCCTGCGGAGCAGCCGTAACCCGTGCGACATGTCTTGAATGACCGTCGCAGTCCAGGCAAACGTGCGTTGATCTCGAAATCGTTCCTTCATGGGCTCAATCCCTCCGAACCCCCGCATTGCGGCATGCCGAGCTTCCGCCGCGGTCATGCCGGCCTGTCGATTGTCTTCGGCCTGCATCTCCAGATGAAAACGAATCTCGTCATCCAACTCCTCGTCCATCCGCCCCTTGATGAACAAACCTCGCAGACGCGCGACTAACACTCTCGGCCAACTCATTTGGGGCTCCCGGCAATCGCATCGGGGATCGCGCCTAAGAAGCGTTCAATTGTCAATGACATCCGTTGCCAGTCCTCGGTCTCCTTCGCAAGCCGCTTTCGTCCTGCCCGGGTGATCGAATAGAACTTTGCCTTGCGATTCTTTTCCGAGGCGCCCCACTTCGAAGTTACCCAGCCCTCTTGCTCCATCCGCAAAAGTGCTGGGTAAAGCGTACCCTGGTTCAGTTGCAAAAGGTCTTCGCTAATCTGTTCGATCCGGCGCGCAATCCCGTATCCATGAAGCGGGCCCAGCGCCTCCAGTGTCCGTAGGACAAGAAGAATGAGGGTGCCCTGAAGTACATCTGCCTTTTCGCTCGATGGATTTTTCATTTGGTAACCTACAGGAGTATAATCGGTCTCCGGCGGGAAATCAAGCGATCTTCCGCCGCAGTATCAAGCCCCGAAACCTCCGTTAGGTCGGTGCGATCCCGCACAGGCAGATCGCTCTGCGGACGGTATTATTGAGCCATGTCCTGGGTTGCGCCGGCTGTGCGGTGGCGCCTGCTGTTGTTGCTCCTTCTGGTGGCAATTCTCCGCGTAGAGATCGTGGCGCAAAGAGCGGGCTATCGGGAAGCAGTGAGGGATTGGCCGCAATTTGGATACGACGCGCAGAGTTCCGGAGCGTATCCTACCTGGACGGGCATCACTGCCGCGAACACCGCTTCGCTAACCCGCCGCCAGGTCACTCTGGACGGCACGGTGGATGCCTCCGCAATCTACCTCCATGCCGCCGTCGTAAACGGATTGAGCCACGATGTATTTTTCGTCACCACTGCTTACGGAAAAACCATCGCCATCGATGCCGATTCCGGTTCCGTGCTTTGGGAGTATCGGCCTTCGTCTTTCGCCTCACTGGCCGGCACGGCTCAGATCACCAACAGTACGCCGGCCGCCGACCCGGACCGGCAGCACATCTATGCCGCCGCGCCCGATGGCACGGTTCAGAAACTCGCCATCGCGGATGGCCACGTCGTATGGACGACTTCGATCACGCTACTCCCCAGCCGGGAGAAAATCGCATCGCCGCTGAAGGTATTCAATGGTCGCGTCATAGCAGTCACTGGCGGCTACATAGGCGATGCGCCTCCTTACCAGGGCCACGTGGCTGTCCTCGATTCGCAGAGCGGCAGTTTGCTCGGCGTGTGGAACTCTCTGTGTAGCGATCAAGCCGGCTTGCTCCAGCCCTCGTCCTGCCAGTCTACGCGGTCGGCAATCTGGGGTCGCGCGGGAGCCGTGATCGATCCCGCGACCGGCGACATATTTGTCGCCACGGGAAATGGCCCTTACGACGGTAAGACGAATTGGGGCGATTCTTTAATCGAACTCGACCCCGGCGCCACTCACGTGCTCGCGAACTACACGCCTACGGATAATGCCACGCTCAATAACGGGGACCTGGACTTGGGTTCGACGTCTCCCGTATTGCTCGGAGCAGGTGTTCTGGCGCAGGGCGGGAAGGACATGCTGATCCGCCTGCTCTCTCTACCCACCATCGCCGGCCTCGCTCCCCACTCCGGCGGTGAACTTCAGAATGTGTCCACGCCATCGAAGAGCATGATGTTCACAGCGCTCGCGGTTTGGCAGGACCAGGGGCAAACGTGGATGTTTGGCGCCGATAACGGCGCCACCGCCGCCTGGACATCCAGTGGCGGAAAGCTTACGCCGATGTGGAGTCACTCCACCGCGGGAACCAGCCCGGTCGTCGCCGGCGGATTGCTTTATGTATACAATCCCAACGGCGGCCTGCAGATCTACGATCCAACGAGCGGGACGCAAGTTGCCAATCTGAGTTGCGGCAGCGGCCATTGGAACAGCCCGATTGTGGCGGATGGGCGAATCGCGCTCCCCGAAGGAAATGCGAATCAGCACGCCGCGTCTGGCGTGCTGGATATCTGGACCGCTCCCCTGCGGCGCGTGGAAAACCGCAAGAAATTGCGTTGATTTCCGCGGGCGCCGAAACCATTGCCACCGGATCCGCTGATATACTGCGGAACATTCGGCAAATCGGTTGCGTACCCCAAACGAACTGGTGTTCAGAGGTCGCGCCGCATCCACGTAAAAAATGCGTACAAGCTACAAAGTGACTGATCCGGATCCGAAAAATCGTACTCTCTTCACCGTCGCCGCGGTCTTGCTGCTTGCCTTCCTTTTCGTATTCGCCGGCGGCGCTGCCTTGCGGGAGTCCGTCACCTTCGATGAGGTAGCCCACATTGGAGCGGGAGTCAGTTACTTGCAACGGCTCGATCTTCGTCTCAACGAAGAACATCCGCCGCTTCCCAAGGCTCTGGCGGCGCTGCCCCTGGTGATAAGCGGCGCGCGCGCGGACTATTCCCACATTTCTTGGAACATCAGCGAGTCTTTCTTCCAGGCCTTTTTGGGAGAGTGGGTATTCGGCCATTGGCTGTTGATGACTTGGAATGATCCGGTCTCCACGCTCGCCCGGGCGCGGTTGCCCATGTTGCTTCTCACGCTAGCTCTCGGCTGGGCGCTCTATGCGTTCGGTTCCCGGCTGGGCGGCCCGTGGGGCGGCCTGCTCTGTCTGGCTGTCTACGTGAGTACGCCAACCTTTTTGACGTTCGGCCCCCTGGTGCTCACGGACGTGCCGATAGCGTTGTTCTGCGTGCTCGCGCTTTGGACTTTCGCCGGAATGTGGCGCGATCCGAATCCCCGGAATGTCTGGTTGTTCGCGCTTTGCTTGGCGGGCGCGCTGCTATCGAAGTTCACGGCGGGACTGCTGTTCCTCGTCCTGCTCGCATTCGCCATTTCCACCCGATGGTCTCCGCTGCCCGGCCAGCCGGAGACGAAACCGGAATCCCGTATCTGGCGGCGCCGCCGCACCAAGGCGATCTGGACGGGAATCCTCTATACCGCTCTGATCGTCTATGCAGTCTACTTCATCCTCTCCTGGAACCAGCCGGTCGCCGAACTCGATCATCTGGGGCATGGCGCCGCCTGGGCGCCGGTGCGCCGCCTGTTGATGCCGCCGTGGCTCTATCTGCGCGGAGTCTTCCTGTTTGCCATCATGGCCGGCGCCAGGCCGACATTCCTTCTGGGCCACGCCTATACGCATGGCGCGTGGTTTTACTACCCGGTATTGTTGGCGTTGAAATCCTCTCTGGCTTTTCTCGGTTTGCTCGCGCTTGCCGTGGGCCTTGGGCTCGCCCGCCCGCGAAGGAAAAAAGAGCAGCCGGGCGCGATTTCGGCTGGGTATCAGATCCACTGGCGCGTGCTTTGGGTATCCCTCGTCGTGTTCGTTGCGATATTGATGTTGAGCCGGTTCGACATCAGCATTCGCCATTTCACGATACCCCTGACGCTGCTGATCTTATTGCTCGCGCCGTTGCCCAACATGGTGCGGCAGACACGCCCGCTCGCCATTCTCACCGCCGCGTTGGCCGCCGGCTGTATCTTTACGGCGGTGCGCGCCTACCCGAACTATATGCCCTACTTCAACGCCCTACGCATGGGCCGCCCGGCTTATGAGTTGGCCACCGATTCGAATGTCGATTGGAATCAGGCCTTGCCGGAAGCGCGCCGTTTCGCGGAGCGGCACGGCCAGCAGACCATCGACCTGGATGAGTACGCCACCTCCGATCCGGCCGCCATCTTCCCGCAGGCCAGAATCTGGGATTGCCAGGCTCCCGAGCCATCCGATGCCACGCAGTGGGTGCTGGTCTCCGCGAACATGATTCTGGATAGCCACAACTGCGGGTGGCTGATGCGGTATTCGCACGAAGAACTGGCGGGCGGCAGCATGTACGCCGTGCGCATGCCGGCTGTCATTCCGCCGGCAGGCGCGGTTGGAGGCCCGCCGCTTCCCGCCGAGCGGCGCATATTTCTAGGCGGCCCGACAGGCTTCGATATGCGCACGATGTTCCTCGGCGTAATCCGCCATCCGGAGACCATTCCGGACGTGATGGCAAAGATGCAGGCGGATTACACCAAAGCCAACAGCAAACGCACTCCCTGAAGGATTTCGCTAATAGTCCAGCTTCGGATACCAGTCGGCGCCGCGGCCTTCGGGAGTCAAGTCCAGCATGAGCCATAGAGGATCGAGGTCCGGAGCTCCGCGCGGATCTTGCCCGGGATCTGCCATCGCTCCGCTCATCTCGCCGCTGTAGACGTGAGAGATGATTCCATCGCGCCGGCTAAAGACGCTGTAACCGGGGACATCGCCGTCTTCGGGACTGACGTAGGTGCGTGTATACTCTCCCGTCTCATCGGAAATGAACGGCAGATTTGCAAAGCCGCGTTGATTCTTGAATTCGATCAGGCGCGCGATCGGCGAGCGGGCAGTGACGGCGATGGCGACGCGCTGACGCAGGTTGATAGCGGTCCCGTTCCAGGAGTTCAGGAACGATGTGCACATCGGGCACGGCGCTTTGCGTTGCGGCCCGTACATCATGCTGTAGACCATGAGCGTCTGTTTATCGCCGAAAAGGCTCGAGAAACGCACCGGGCCGGTTGCGGAGTTTAGCGCGAAGTCCTGAGGAATCTCGCCTCCCGCGGGCAGCGCGCGCCGCTGTGACGCGACGCGCTCCAGATGGCGACGCAGTTCGATCTCTTCGGCGATGAGCTTATTGCGAGCTGCGCGATACTCCGCGCTTTCATTGGGATAGCGAGCCTTGTTGGTTGCCGCCAGATCCTGAGCAGGAACAAGCTTTTGCGAGTCGGGCATGAAGTCTCCTGAGCGCCTGAGGAATTTCGGGGCAAATTTCCCCGCTATTCCGCATTATATTCTTGGCCGTGGAAGCTAACCCAGCGGCAGATCAATTTCCACGATCAGTCCACCCTCGAGTGCATTCCTCGCTCGAATGCTCCCGCGATGAACCGCGACGGCCCGCTCCGCGATTGCAAGCCCCAGACCGGCCCCATCCGAGTTGCCATTCGGAGCCCGGCGGAACGGCAAGAAGATCTCGGATAGCATACTTTCCGGCACTCCCGGCCCATGGTCCCGCACCCGGAGCGAAGCATGCCCATCGCCGCACTGCAGCGAAATCTCCACCGCGGTTCCTTCGCGTGTATGCCTGATCGCATTCCGCACGACGTTTTCCACGGCGCTCCGCAACAGCTCTTCGAATCCGGTAACCGAGCAGGTGTCCGCCCGTTCCACGACCACGTTGCGATTCCGCGCGCGCGCTTCGAAATCGCCGTCGTTTGCCACCTCCTGCACCAGGTTCGTCAGATCGAACCGCGCTGGAGAGCCCCGGTCCACTCCGCTATCGATTCGCGTAAGCGAAAGCAATTGGCCGATCAGCGTGTCCAGCCTCCGCGCTTCCAGCCCGATCCGTTCCAGGTTCTCCGCGGCCTCTTCGGCCGGGCCTTGCTTCACCAGACTCAGCGCCACCATCAAACGCGACAGCGGCGAGCGCAATTCGTGCGAGACGTCGCCCAGCAACGCGCGCTGCCCGTTAACCAGCGCTTCAATCCGCTCCGCCATCCGGTCGAAGTTGCGGGCCAAGCCGGCGATCTCGTCCCGGCGGTTTCGCAGCGACGGCTCGACCCGTGTGTCGAGTCGCCCTTCCGCAATACTCGCGGCCGCCTCGCCCAACTTATAAAGTGGCTTCGTCAGATACCTGCTGATGAAGTAGCAGAAGATTCCACCGGCCAGCGTGAAGACCATGAGATCGTGGAAGGTCAGCCGGAGCAGCCATACCCCGTGCAATCCCGAATGTGCGACAACCAGCAGAAGGGCCACGGCCACGGCGATCAGCGTCAGCCAGAACCACAGGAAGATCGTTAGAGACAGTCTCCTCATCGCGCCCCCGAATGCGAGCGCGAGGCATATAGATAGCCGGCGCCGCGAACTCCCTTAATGCGCTCACTGCCATCCTCGAACGGGCCCAGCTTTCGGCGTAGATTGCAAACGTGCGTGTCGATGCTGCGGTCGAACGGGGAAAAGTCCCGCCCCAGTACATTGCGTACCAGGTCCTCCCGGCTGACCGTGCTGCCGGCACCGCGCATCAATGCAGCTAGCAGAGTCGAACTCCACCGTGGTGAGATCGATGGGCATGCCGTTACGCCGCACGGTGCGCGAGCCTCCATCGAGCTCGATATCTCCGATGGCGATCGCCGCCAGCGCCTGCCGCTGCGGCGACGATCTTCGTAGGATGGCGCGGATGCGCGCCACCAACTCCGCCGGGTCGAATGGCTTTGGCAGATAGTCGTCTGCGCCCATCTCCAGGCCGCGGATGCGGTCCTGCGTGTCGCCGCGCGCGGTCAGCATCAGTACGGGGGTGCGGGATTGGCGACGGATGCGGCGCAGCGCCTCGAAGCCGTCCGTATCCGGCATCATCACATCCAGCATGATCAGCGCGTAGTCTTCCGAAAGAGCCTTCTCGACTCCCGCCACGCCGCCGGGCGCCCAGCTAATCTCAAATCCTTCGCGCGCCAGGTAGCGCGTGACGAGGGCGCACAACTCGGCATCGTCGTCAACCACCAGAACGCGTTCCATGGAAAGATCGGCCGCCTTCATTCTAAAACCCGTTCGACCTCCGCATCGTCAAGATCTGTCAAGCGCTTGACCGTTCTTAACGAAGCTTGGCATTTCTCGACCGCCGCGACGGCGGATGCCCCTTATAGTCGGACTCATGACAAGAATCTTCGCGTTAACCGCCCTGTTCGTTTTGGCATTGCATGACTGCCACTGCCAAGATCTCCCAAAAGCGATGGCTTTCGAAGTTGCATCGATTACGCCGTGTAAACCGGATACGCCGGAGCCGCCCGGAGAGCACGCCGGAATGGTGCGGTTCACCTATCCCGGCGGGAGATTCACCGCGCAGGGCAACCACCGTGAAGTATCTACTAGAGTGGGCGTACGGAATCCTGCCGGCGCAACACTCGGGCGGTCCTGCCTGGATGGGAACCGATCGCTTCGATATCGCCGCAAAGGCTCCAGGAAATGCCACGGACCGGGAGATGAAGCTCATGGCGCAGACACTACTTGCCGAGCGCTTCGGGCTGAAGTTGCATCGTGAGACGAATGAACTGTCCGTGGTGGTCGTCTCGCTCGGCAAGACTTCCCCGAAGCTCTTCCCTCCGAAAGAGGGAGAAACCCATGCCATCCGCGTCGCGCCACAAAAGGACGCAGACCCGAAGACCAATGCTTTCCACGTGGTTGCCACAAGGTTTACAATTGCGCAATTGAACGAGGTGTTCGCTCGTCAGCTTGGCCGTGTCATCGTGGACGAAACCGGTCTCACTGGCGACTTTGACTTCACCATAGACCTGACGCCGGACGAGAGCCGGCCCAATCCTCTGGACCCCTCGCTCATTCTTGGCGCGATGCGCGAGCAACTTGGATTCACGGTCAAATCGCAAAAGGCGCCGGTGGACATGTTGGTGATCGATAGCGTGGAGAAGGTCGCGGCGGGAAACTGAGACTCTCTGGAAAATCCGAATAAGAGATTTTGCCATCCGGATGGCATATACTAATTCGTTAGTATGCATCAAGATCTCCGGTGGGCAATTCGCTGGCTCCGCAAGAACCCATTATTCACGGCGTCAATCGTCTTCGTTTTGACGTTGGGGATCGGAGCGAATTCCGCAGTTTTTAGCACTGTAGATGCGGTTCTTCTCCGGCCATCCCCGTTCCCTCAGGCCGAACACCTCATGCGGGTCGAAGAAAGGGCCGGCAGCACGTGGGCCGGCGTGCCCGTCAAGGACTATCAGAGGTGGGCCGGCCGCACGGATATCTTTGAGAGAACGGCGGCGTACCTGCGAGACACAGTGACGCTCACCGGCGATGGCGAACCGGAGCAGGTCATTGCCGTGCGCGCGTCCGGTCTCTTTCCCGTGCTCGGCGTCCGCGCGCGATCCGGCCGGAGCCTCGTCCCATCCGACGACGAAGGGGGCTCCCAGCATGTGGCAGTAATAAGCGATCGTCTTTGGCGGCGACGTTACCATGCCGATCCGGGCGTGATAGGCCGCGGAATCACCATTTCCGACGAGATTTACACGGTTGTGGGAGTTATGGCCCCGGATTTTGAATTCCGCTATCCGGAGGCAGAATTGTGGGCGCCGGTGCGTCTCACTGCAAGCACACCCTGGGTTCAGGTCATAGCCCGCTTGCGCCCCGGAGTCTCTGTTGCGCAGGCTCGAAGCGCGTTGGAAATTGTATCGCACCAGATGGAGCAGGAAGCGCCCAAGGATCACGCGGGCCTAAAGATACTTGTGACTCAATGGCGCGATACGCCGGATGAGAAGTACAAGTTAACTCTACTCTTCGTGCTGGTCGCTGTCGGTTTGATGATGTTGATCGTGTGCGCCGATGTGGGCGGTCTGCTGCTGACCCGCGCCGTAGAGCGGCAAAAGGAGATTACGATTCGAAGATCGTTGGGTGCTGGGCCATGGCGAATTGTCAGGCAGTTGTTAACCGAAAGCCTGGTTCTGGTGGCCATAGGGAGTCTGGGCGGAACCGTAATGGCTCGTTTGCTGCTGCGGCTTCTTGCCAAGGAATTAGCAGCCCTGCCGATTGTGCTCCCGCACTTACAGCAGGTGGAACTTAACGGACGGGTACTGGTCTTCAATACGGCGCTTTGCCTGCTCCTCGCGATCCTATGCAGTCTCGCCCCCATTTTGTTGGCGGCGCGAACCGACCTGCAGGCTGTATTAAGAAGTGGGCCGGCGAGTAGCGCCCCGCGCGGAGCGTCACGGCTCTTCTCGGCCCTCATCGGATTGGAGGCGGCCCTTGCGTTCCTGCTATTGGTCGGATCGGGTCTGATGATCCGGAGTCTTGTCCGATTGCAGCAGGAAGGCCACGGGTTCCGGCCCGACCATGTGATAACCTTGCGCGTACCGGTCGGCACATTAACGCAGCCGCGTCCGACGGGCAAGTACGACACCAGGCCGCGGCAAATGGCGTACTATCGCGAGCTTCTGGAGCGAGTGGAATCTATGCCGGGAGTTAGGGAAGCCGCCATAGTGAACAATCCGCCTCTCTCTGATATCAGCACTTCTCTTGACTTTGGGTTTGCCGGACCTGATGGCAACCCTCAACCAACGTCCGCACGGACCATCAGTCCGGACTATTTTGCCGCCATGGGCATTCCGCTGCTCGCTGGCCGGGCCTTCAACAACGGCGATCAGACCGGAGCGCCTCAAGTGGCGATTATTAACGAATCTCTCGCGCGCCAGGTGTTCCCCAACAAGAATCCCCTGGGGCAGAAGCTGACCAGCGCATCGGATGCATCGGGTCCGCTTGTTGTAGGCGTAGTGAGAGACTCCGCACAGAGGAGTTACGACTCGCCGCCTACCGGCGAGGTTTACATACCTTACCAGCAGTACATTTTCGCCACGTTCATGTCGACTATCGTGGTGCGAACTGAGGGCGATCCTAAGGCGCTGGCGTCCGGATTGATTAAACGGGTTTGGGCCGTTGACCCAAACCAGCCTGTGGTGAAGGTGGAAACCATGGAGGACTCGATAGCGAACTCTATCTGGCGTCCGAGGTTCTCGACCTGGATCTTCTCGGTGCTGAGCAGTTTCTCGTTGATCTTGACAGCCATGGGCATGTATAGCATCGTTGCCTACACATCGGCGCTGCGGTCACGAGAGATCGGGATTCGATTGGCGCTCGGAGCAACTTCCGCCAACGTGGCGCTTGTGATTTTACAGAGGGCCGTGACTCCCCTCGCGTGCGGTCTTGGTGTAAGCGTTTTTGGGGCGCTGTTGTTATCGCGCCTTCTTACGAGCCTGCTGTACGGCGTTAGAAGCAGTGATCCTTTGACATACTGCAGCGCGGCGGCCCTGCTGCTACTGACTGGAATTATCGCCAGTTCGCGGCCCGCGTGGCGGGCAGCCACAAGGGATCCACTTCAGACGATGCGCGCCGAATAATCCTCCGCGAGCCTCTCGCCGCGGATGATTCGCTTTGGTGCTCAGAAATGGCCGTCGGTGAAAGTTATGGACTCATGTGCCCTCACGTAAAAGGACCGCCCGACCAACTTTGGCCGCACTCGCTTCCTACAATGTCGCGGAGGAGCTCGCTCGGCTCGGCGGCTCGCTCAAGAGCGAATAGGCAGCCAAAGGCCGAGTCCTAGCGCTTGCCGACGGGATCATTGCAGCGACGGTCGTGGGCATTCCTTCAGACCGCTTTGACGATCGCCGAAATGGCAGCGGCAGAAGACCGGGAGTGACAATCCGCTCACACCGAGCGCGCCCCGGCTTGCCGGTGCGACTTATTTCCCGCCCCGTCCGAAGACGAATAACGCACACCCAGGTGGCGGGCCAAGCAGAGGAAGATGTTTTTCTGGCGAAATGGCTTGAAAGTCAAGTCGTCAAAGCCTGCCTCAATCACGCCGTCACAGCCGGACGCATAGGCATACGCAGTTATGGCTGCGATTTTGACCTTGGCGCCGCCGTCCAACTGGCGTATCCGTCGTGTTGCTTCCATGCCCCTCAACTGAGGCAGTCCCAGATCCATCCAGATAAAATGCGGGCGCCACTGCTGGAACGCTTCGATCCCGAGTGCTCCATTCTCCGCAACCCGTACTTTAAAGCCGGCGCGAGCCAGCATCTTCCGCAAGACCGTGGCGCTTTCAGAGTCGTCTTCGATGATTAGAACGCGCCATTCCGGTTGGCCTGGTTCAAGGATAAAGAGATGCCCTGAGGCCATTTCTACGCCGTAAGTTTCCGACTCCCTTGCCAGTTCCAGTGTCAGTTCGACTACGAAACGTGAACCTCGGCCCACCTTGCTCTCAACATGCAATGTCCCGCCCATCAGCTCTACAAAGCGGCGAGTAATTGTCAGGCCGAGACCCGTGCCCGCTTGTGGACCAGGATTGCGCACCTGTTCGAACGGCTCGAATATGCGGACCAGGTCATGTTGTGGCATCCCCACGCCGCTGTCCTCGATATCGAAACAAAATCGGGCGCGGCCGGGTTCGTCGACCGGCTGAGCGCTCAACCTTAACTTTATGGTTCCTTCTTTTGTGAATTTAATGGCGTTGCCGATCAGGTTGATGAGAATTTGCCGCAATTTCGGCGCATCCACGCGGACGTAGCGCGGCACTTTAGAATCTTGACGGTAAACGAGCGCCAGGTGCTTCTCCTCCGACCGGCCTCGCATCATCTCAACCACGGTTCGCACCGTGGAGATTAGATCGGTGGCTGCAATCGCGAGTTCCTCTTTGCCTGCTTCGATTCTGGCGACATCAAGGACGTCGTCGATCAGGCCCAGTAGATGCTCGCCGCTGCGGCCGATCGCGCTGATGTCTTCAATCTGATCGGCGGTTGGGTCACTCTCGCTCAGGAGGCTGGAGGATGCCAGGATGACGCTGAGCGGCGTACGAAGTTCGTGGCTCATATTGGCGAGGAAGGCGCTCTTGGCCCGGTTGGCAGACTCGGCCAGGTCACGCGCCTGCACAAGTTCGTGCGTGCGTTGTTCAACCAGCGACTCGAGGTGCTGTCTGTGGCGCTGCAGTTCCTTAAGCGTCTCCCGCAGCCTGCCGATGATCTGCCCCACCGGGATGGCGTTGATCAGGGTGGCCTGTACGATCACGGCCCAGATTCCCAGTGACGTTGCCTTAGCCTGGAGCGGAAGACTCACGTGCGTCATCTCCAGAACCGTAAACACCAGCGCGCTGAGCAGGCATCCCACCGCTGTCCTTATGGCGCCTTTGTGTCCGAGTAACCAAGCCGCCGAAGCTGGCAAGGACACATAGAGCAGCACTCCCGGGCTGTGTATGCCGCCGAAGGAATAGGAGACGAGCGTCGCCCAGATCCAAGTGCCTGCGAGGTAGGCCAGACTGGCGCGTTGAAAGTGGCCCAGCCGTAGCATTACGAGTGCAGTGGCATAACTCACTTCCAGGAGGAGCGGATAGAATATCCGTGGGAAGCTGAACCTCACCTGAGCGAACGGCGTCGCGGCGGCCCATGCAGCTGCTATCCACACGGCGAGGGCGGCGAGGAGAAGGTGCAACATTCTTGCCGTCTGATTGTTGGCAAGCGAGCCGCGAAGCCCGATGAACGGCGCGACGCGATTCATTCTCCATGAAATATAGGGCTTAAACGTCAAAAGTGCTCCCTTGAGCCCCGAATTAACGTATTGATGATACAGAATTCCGCAGACAACAATACGACTTTTACTTGACGTATGAGCCAGGCCTCCCAAGCGCGCGCGGCGGGCCCTGAGGCTCATCTTGAATGCGGCGCCGGGAAGATCGTCTTCCAGTCGCGCTTCATATCGACGACGATCCAACCCTTCGCGATCGCCTCATCCAGTGCCGTATCCAGGCGACCAATCGACGACTTTCGGTCATACGCATATTCGCGAATCGCATCCGTATGGTGGACGAGCAACATCAGCGGGGAACCCCCGCCTGCCGCGGTCCACTCCAGCATTTGTTGATCTCCATCGGAATTGCCGAAGGCCGCAATCGGTCTTCGCCCGATGGCTTCATTGATCCCGGCGGGCTTACCGCCCTTATCGTCGATAAAGTTCACTTCGGGAAGCCGCATGAGCACGGGTTGGCCGTCGCGTATCTCGTAACGGGTCTTGATGGAACTCCCGATGACTTGTTCGGGCGGAACGCCGTAGACCTGCTCTGTCCATGGACGCATAAACTCCACGCCGCCGCCGGAAACAATGTAAGTCTTGAACCCGTTGTGGCGCAGGTAAGCCAATAGCTCCAGCATTGGTTGATAGACGCAATCGGTATACAGGCGGTGGAAGCGTGGATGCCGCGCGGTTGCCAGCCAGTCTTTCACGATCTTCTCGAACTCCGCCGTAGTCATCCCCGCATGGGTTGCCATCATCACTTGCGTCAGGCCTTTCTCTCCCGTGGCCTCAAACGCAGTCATGTCACCTGCGAGTATGTCCTGAAACGGCTGTTGGCTCCGCCATTCGGGGTGCTTCGGCGCAAGAGCTTTTAACCGGTCCAGAGCGAACGCAAATTGCGTATAGACCGGCTGTTCCACCCACAGGGTTCCGTCGTTGTCAAAGGTGGCAATCCGCTTGGCGAGGGGAACAAAATCCGGGCCGCCCTGTTGAGTCGTGCGCGCCACGAAGTCGAGAATTGCCTTCTTTGCCGGCGTGTCGTTCCACGAAGGAAGCGCGTCCTGCGCCAGACATGCCATCGACGCAAGCAGGATTAGGACGCCGATTTGCGTACCTGATCTGCGAATTGCCGCGGCAGCGAGTCTCACGAGTCTCATGCGGAGCCGGATGCCGCAAAAGGCGATAGCGTCGCTTTTTCTTTCCACGGTGAAAACCGCTGCCATTTCGTCAGCATCGAGGTCGCTTTGCGTTGGCATCCGCGCGCCATGCGCTACCCTGCCAGTAATGCCGTTTTACCTCGATTCTGGTTCCATCTATCGCGTCTCTGAACTCGACTCACTCCGATGGCTGATACATGGCTTCGGTACCCGCCACTCCGATATCCCCGCGAGCTTCGCGCATCTCGCCACATTGAAACAGATTCATTCGGCCGAGTGTGTGGCGGCCGATGGCCGCGTGGGAGTTCTGGGGGAAGGCGACGCGCTGCTCGAGAACGCGCCCGGCTCTGTGATCGCGGTCAAGACCGCGGATTGCATTCCGTTGCTGTTGGTGGATGACGCGAATCGCGCGGTCGCGGCAGTGCACGCCGGGTGGCGCGGCACGGTGGCGCAGATCGCGCAGCGCGCCGTGGACGCCATGCGCTCGCGCTTCGGGACCCAGCTGGAGCACCTACATGCTGCTATCGGACCGGGAATTGGTAACTGTTGTTTCGAGGTCGGGCCCGAAGTCGCCGCTCAGTTCGGGCGCGCGGGCCGCGTACATCTCGATCTCGCTGCGGAGAACCGGCGGCAACTCCAGGAATCCGGAGTAACGCCCACGCGCATCTACGCGTCGAACTTGTGCACCATGTGCGGGGCAGTGGAGTTCCACTCTTTCCGCCGCGACCGGGAACAGGCGGGCCGCATGTATTCGTTCGTGGGCCTGGTGCGTACAGTACAGTAAAAGTGAGGCAACCGAATGTTCACGTGGATCTGCCCGCAGTGCGGGCGCGAAGTTCCTCCGGCTTATACGGAGTGTCCAGATTGCGCTGCCAAGGCGGCCGGCGCGGCTGCGCCTCCTCCGGACCAGCCGCCCGCCCAGCAGATTTACCCCCCTCCTCCGCCTCAGTATCAACAGCCGCCCTACCAGCAGGGGCCATACCCGCCGCCGCCCTATCCGTATCCGCAACAGCCATATCCGCCGCAGCCCCCTTATGGCCAGCCGCAGGGACAGCCGCCGCAATATCAACCGCCATATCCGCCGCCGCCGCAATATCGGCAGCCGCCGTATCAGCAACCGGTTTATCAACAACCTCAGTACGCTCCACCGCCACCGCCTGTTTCGGAGCCGAGGGAAACAACTCCGCCACCGCAGCCGGGCGCTTATTCTCATCTTGCGTCCGAGCCCGAAAAGCCGCGGGAGGCCCCGCGCGGCTCCGCTTTGTTTGGCGCCCCGCCCGCGCCTGCGCCGCGCAGTTCCGGCATGCCAACGTGGCTTTTGACCATTCTCTGTACGGCAGGGTTTGCCGCGCTGGTAGCTGGCGCCTACTGGCTTTTCGGCTCGCATCGCGCGCCCGCGCCCTCGACCACCGTCGAAAGTCCGGCGGCGAAGCCCGGCGTGGCGGCGAGCCCGTGGCAGAAATTCATCGAAGTTTCGGGGATCCGATTCGTGGAAGACCCGAAACATAAGGATAAGATTCTGGTTAAATTTCTGGTGACCAACCATTCCGAAAGCAATCTCGGCTCGGTGTCGGGCAATGTCACCATCTGGGCGGGCACAAAGAAATCCGACGAGGATGCGCAGGGTTCCTTTGCCTTCACTACCAGTGTCGGGCCATATGAATCCAAGGAAACCACGGCCCCGTTCAATACCAAGCTGAAGGTTTATGAGCTTCCCGATTGGAACGTGATCAACACCGATCTCCAGATCACAAACCCAGCCGGCGCAGGTTCTGGCGAGCTTCCGTCAGTCCAGGTTCCATCTTTAGCGCTCGCTCGAAATCCTGCTGCGCGGCTTCGCGTTGCCCTAGCGCCATAAGCGCCACGCCGCGATTGTTGTAATTGCGAGCGTCACGCGGATCGAGCGCAAGGGCGCGGCCAAATTCGGGAAGCGCGGCGGCGGCGTTCCCCGCGGCGAGCAGCGTCTTCCCGGTTTCCGTAGCGACATTGGGGTCGTTGGGAGCAAGCCGGCGTGCGTCGGCAAGCAGCGTCAAGGCTTCGGCCGGCGCCACATTGCGAGCTAGTTGAATCTTCGGACGGATCTTATCGGGCGCGTGCGCGACGGCCTCCCGCCACAACCGTTCATCGGACATCCAGGTGTAAGTTCGCGCGACGCTGAACGCGGCGAGGATCGCTATGAGAGACGCCGTCACCCATTCTCTTGACTTGGCAAGTTGAGCAATCGCCACCGCAAATGCCGCCAGCGCCAGGTACATGCGCCGGTCGGCCGCAAGATCTTCCGCGGGAAAAATCGAAGAACTTGGCAGCAGCAGAATCAAACCCACGGCGAACCACCGCGAATGCCGCCACACCCCAACCGCGATTCCAACTAGCGCGATCCAAGCGGCAACACCCACCCACACGCTCGGCGAATTGATCTGCGGATCCACGGTGTAGCCAACGGGCAGAATCGCCAAACGGAGGTACCGCCAAATCACCGGGCCTTGCGCCAGGAAATAGTGCCACGGCGTTATTCCGGCTTGCGTGCCCGCGGGCGCTCCGGGCGTTACGGCAAGCGCATAGACCACGCGTGCTCCGGCAAGTAGAGAAAGGCAGCACATTGCGGCCAACGCCAAGCGTCGCTCGCTCCCTCGCGCTCGCGGCCGCCACAATAGTGCCAGCGCCAACGGAAACGCGGCGCATTCTTCCTTCGCCAGCAGAGCCGCCCCGAACCACGCTACGGCGCGCCACTCATGCCCTTCGATCCACTCCCGCCACGCCGCAAACATGAAGACCGCGGCCAGCACGATGCTGCGCGCCCAAACATAATCCACCGCTTCCGCTTGAATCGGATCCACCGCGAAGATCAGTGCCGCGAACAGAGCTTCGCGATCGGCAACCCGCCGGAGGCATTCGTAGAGCAGCAATACCGCCGCCGCGTGCAACGCCAGATTCAGCGCGTGGTATCCCCACGGATTCTCTCCACCCAGCCGATAGTTCAACCAAAACGTGAGATATGTCAGCGGGCGCGTCTGAGCCGGGGTCCAGACCGCCAGCCAGCCATGCGGCGCGCGGATGGCCGCGTCTTGGAAGATGGCATAATCGTCAAAGTGAAAACCGGAAGCAAGCGAGCCGCAAAAGGGAACCAGCGCCCCGGCAAGCAGCAAGATCCTGTTGGTAAGAAGACGGTTGGAAAGCAGACGGCGCAAGTACAAGCTTACGTGAAACGCCCCAAAACCTCCGTTGAGCGAAAGGAGCGCCTGGCCGAAATTCTGCGCCGCCTCGACAAGATGTATCCTGACGCCACGTGCGCGCTGCTGCACCGCAATCCGTGGGAGCTTCTGGTGGCGACCATTCTTTCGGCGCAATGTACCGATAAGGTGGTGAATGAGGTCACGCCCGCGCTATTCGCGAAGTACCCAACGCCGCGGGATTTTGCCGCCGTCGCGCCCGAAGTGCTGGCGCCGGATATCCGCCGCACCGGCTTCTTCAACAACAAGGCGAAGTCGGTCGTGGGCGCCGCCAAACGGGTGGTTAACGATTTCGGCGGCGTGGTTCCACGCACCATCGAAGAGATGCTCACCATTCCCGGCGCCGCACGCAAGACGGCGAACGTAGTGTTGGGAACGGCATACGGCATTGCCGTCGGCGTGGTGGTCGATACGCATGTGCAGCGTATCTCGGCGCGTCTCGACCTCACTAAAGAGACCGATCCGGTGAAGATTGAGCGCGATCTCATGAAGATCATCCCCCAAGACCGCTGGATTCGCTTCTCACATCAGATCATTCTGCACGGCCGCGCCCTATGCGTGGCGCGCAAGCCGAAATGCGCGGAATGCGATCTGAACAGCGTGTGTTACGCGAAGGATAAGACCGTTTAGCCCCGCGGCTCTGCGGTGTCCTGGCGAGCGGCGCAACGCCAGCGCCCGCTGTGCGGCGCATCGAAATAGACGTGGCTTTCGATGGTGAACTCGCGTCCGCCGCTTGTCCCTCCTGCTACTTTTCATAGACAATCGATATATATGCATCAACTATCGAAGCCGTTTGCCGCGGCAGCTTTGCTTGCCGCCTCTTTCGGCCTCTGCGCTCAGCCTTTCACGCCCAAGCTTTATCAAGCTATGCGCTGGCGCCAGATCGGGCCCTTCCGCGCCGGACGCGTTACCGCCGTCGCCGGCATTCCCGGCAACGCCGCGGTCTATTACATGGGCACGCCCGGCGGCGGCCTTTGGAAAACCATCGATGGCGGCGTCGTGTGGTTTCCCATCTTCGATCAGATCCGCTCCACCTCCTCCATTGGCGCCGTCTCCGTAGCACCTTCCAACCCCAACATCGTCTATGTGGGCACCGGCGACGTGAGCATGGTTGGCGGCTCGGTCAACTTCGGCGACGGCGTGTATAAATCCATCGATGCCGGCAAAACCTGGCAGCACATCGGGCTCGGAGAGACAGAACATATCGGCAACCTATGGATCGATCCGCGCGACCCCAACACCGTCGTCGTGGCCGCGCTCGGCCGCACTTACTCGAAGAACGCGCAGCGCGGCATCTTCAAGACTACCGATGGCGGCAAGACGTGGCGGCAGACGCTCGCCAAGGATGACGTCACTGGCGCCGTCGATCTTGCCTTTGCTCCTGGGAATCCCAAAGTCGGATACTGCGCCATTATGGAGCATTACACTCGTCCCGGCGCGCGTGCGGCAATCGAATCCACAGGAACCGCCGGCGTCTACAAGACCACCGATGGCGGAGACACCTGGACGCAACTCACAGAGGGACTGCCCGGCGGCCGCCTAGGACGCATCGGCGTCGCGACTGACGCTAGCGGCCAGACCGTATTCGCCATCGTTGCCGGAGGCGGCGGCTTCGGTGGTGGCGGGGCCGGAGGTGGCGGACTCTACAAGTCCGTGGACGCCGGAGCCCACTGGACGAAAAGCACTCCCGATACCCGCATCACAGGCAGCGGCTACTTCAGCCGCGTCTTCCTCGACCCGCGCAATTCCAATGTTGTCTATGTCGCGCAAACGTCCCTCTACCGTTCCGATGACGGCGGCAAGACCTTCAGCTCCTACAAAGGCGCTCCCGGGGGCGATGACAACCACGCCCTCTGGATCGACCCGCTCGATTCCAATCGCATGATGATGGCGAGCGACCAGGGCGGCACCATCTCCATGGACGGCGGTAAGTCGTGGAGCAGTTGGTACAACCAACCTACTGGCCAGATCTACCACTTATCGACTGACAACCGCTACCCTTACTGGGTCTATGGCACGCAGCAGGATAGTGGCTCCGTAGGCACCCTAAGCCGCGGCGATTACGGCGCAATCACTTTCATGGATTGGGACCCGGTTGGCGGCTACGAATTTGGCTACATCGTCCCCGACCCTCTGAACAACAACCTTGTCTACGCCGGCGGCCCCAGCCGCGGCCTCGTGCGCATCGATCGCACTAATCGCCAGGTGGCGACTGTTTCGCCCGCCGTCGGCCGCGGCGTCAATGAATACCGTATGGCGACCAATCCTCCGCTGGCGTTTTCGCCGCAGGATGGACATGTTCTCTACATGGGCGCGCAGATGCTGCTCGAAACCCGCGACGCCGGCCTTCATTGGAAAGCGATCTCTCCGGATCTCACCGTGCGCAAGGAGTCCGAGCCGTCATCCGATGCGGCTAACGCCGCGCCCGCCCAACCGGCTCTCCCCGCGCGTCCTCGCGCGCAAGAGCAGCAGGAAACCATCAGGCCCATGAACCGCGCGGCTATCAATGCTTTCACGCCCTCCCCCGTCGCGGCCGGTGAAATCTGGGTTGGCACCAACAACGGTGTCATCCAACTTACGAAAGACAACGGCGCCCACTGGCAGGAAGTCTCGCCGCCGGGCCTCGCCGCTAACTCGCAGATCAGCATCGTCGAGGCGTCGCACTTCGACGCCAACACCGCCTACGCCGCCGTGGATCGCCACGAAGAGAACGATTTCCGCGCCCACTTCTACCGCACGCACGACGCCGGCAAGACGTGGCAGGAGATCTCCAACGGCTTCGCCGATGGCGATTTCGCCCGCGTTGTCCGCGAAGACCCGCAGCGCAAGGGTCTACTCTACGCCGGAACCGAGAATGCAGCCTATGTCTCCTTCGACGAGGGCGACCATTGGACGTCGCTTCAACTCAACATGCCGGTAACTTCAGTGCGCGACTTAGTCATTCACGGCGATGACTTAGTCGCCGCCACTTATGGCCGCGCCTTCTGGATCCTCGACGACGTGACTCCGTTGCGCCAGATCGATGCCAAGACCGGCCCCAGCTCCGCGCTGCTTTTCCGCCCGGAAAAGGGCCTCCGCGTACGCCTCGATTTGAATCAGGATACGCCCATCCCACCGGATATGCCCGCGGGTGAGAATCCGCCGAACGGCGCCATTATCGATTTCTATCTCAACTCGATGCCATCGCAGGATGTGACGATGGGCATCTACGATAACGCCGGCAAGCTGGTGCGCGAATACTCCACCAAGCCCGAGGCTGCGCGCGAACCCGAGCCGCCCCTTAATGTACCCGATTATTGGGTAGGCCATCCCGAGCCATTGACTCGCAATTCCGGCGAAAACCGCTTTGTGTGGGATCTCCGCTACGCCGCACCACCGGTGCTGCGGCACGAGTATCCCATCTCTGCTCTCTACGGCAACACGCCGGGTCTTCCGCTGGGCGCGATGGTGACGCCGGGAAATTACAAGGTCCGGCTCACGGTCAATGGACGCACCTACGAACAGCCGCTCACCGTATCGATGGACCCGCGCGTCGATGTGTCGAACGAAGCCCTATCGCAGCAGCTCGAGCTCGAACAGAAATCATCGGACTGGTGGCGGATAGCTATCAGAATTACAAGAAGGCGGTAGCGTTCCGTCAGACTCCTGGCGGGCGACCAGAAAGAGCTGGAGAAGAATCCCGCGGCGACGCCGGTTGTAACTGCGCTAAAAGAGTTCGACCAGAAGGCGGCCCGCCTGCAAGGAGCCGATGGCGGTCGCGGCGGTGGTGGTGGACGCGGCGGAGCGCAAGCCCCGGCTTTCGCGGCCCTGAATCGCACTTTAGGTTCGCTGGCTTCGGTTGTCGATGGCCAGGATGCCGCTCCCACGCCGGTGATGCAAACAGCCTACGAGGGCGATTGCAAAGAACTCGTCACGGCGGTTACTAACTGGAACGAGTTAATGAAAACCGATCTGGCGAATCTCAACGGTCAGTTGGCAAAGCAGAACCTGAGCCCTCTATCCGCTCAGCCCTTGCCAATGCCGGCATGTAAGTAAGTGGGATAGGCTTCCTGGCCTGTCCACGCGCACATCCGTGTTGGGCTTGGCCGCCGGCAACCGGTCACCCCGCCTTCGGATGTCCGGAAGCCGGACGCCGGAGTAACGGACATACATATAAGCTTGTAGGCCGGAGGCCGAATGAAACCTGAATCTTCGGATCTTGGCTTCCGGCTTTTGACTTGCAAATCCTGAAAGATTTCAAGGGCGAAGCCCTGGGCTAATTCTCAGTTGGCTTGCGCTCGATGCGGTCAATCACAAGCACGGGCAGGGGCCGCTTCACCGTTTCCAGCTTGAGCCCGAGTTGCTTGCTGATCGCCTCGAATAGCGATATCGCGTTGTTAGGCTCAGAGGCTTCCGGAATGCCGCTTCCCGCTGCCGCGCCATCGCCACCGCCTCGCGGGCCGCGCGCCTGAAGAGCGCCCGCTGGACTAAAGCTGAAGGCGAAATCCCAGCCACCCTCGAGGTTGGTATTGTCTTGAACCTTGGTACGCACATAGCCGGAAGCGATGGTGGGAAGCATGTCCGCGAACTGAGCCATGGTGACGTTGGTGCATATAACCATTCTTCCGAGTGAGGCGTTGAGGTTCTTGTTGTTCTTTGCATCGTCAGTTGAGCCTTCCTGCCATTTGGAACGCTCCGTGGGGTCTGCCTTCGTGAGTTTGGGCTTGACCGCCGTCAGTAGATAAGTATTCACGGGCCGATCTTCGGTGTGAGACGTCATCTGAAAACGTTCAATGACAAGCGAACGAATCATGGGGCGGAGCGCATCGATGTTGACCGGGACCGCGCCTCGCGCCTGCGGATTCAGGTCGCCCAGGGCAACGTCGGCGGGGGCTTTGGCGAGGAGATCGTAGCGGTCGTCGTCGAGCCATTTGGGCGCGCCGGAGAGCAGGTCGTCGCCGTTCAGATCCCATCCGATCATGATGAGATTCTTCACCGTTATCCCGGGCACATACAGCCGGCCATTCTTGATATCGGGCGGCCCTGGTCCGCGACCGCCGTTCGTCGGCGCGCTCGGCTTGAGATCGGCCACCTCGAATTCTGTCGGCACAGCCGGTAGCGCGTTGGGCGGATTTGCGGTCGGCTTTTCGTTGACGTTGGTCACAACGATAACGGGCAGCGGAATCGTCGATGTTTCCAGTTTGAGTCCAAGCTTCTCCAGGGCATCGGGAAATGGGAGGTTCTCACCAGTAACTGCGAATCCGGCGGGAACCTTGGGGGTGAACTTGAGGGCGAAGTCGAAGGCGCCTTTCAGACCGGTCTGATCCGTTACGGGTTTGTTGCTGAGATATCCCTGCGCTCCAGGGATGGCAAGCAATCCGGACGCGAAGGTGGCCATGGTGGTGTTATGGCAGGTGTAAGTGAAGATCGGAAGCTGGATGGGACCGCCTGGATTGGGCGGAGGATTATTCCCCGCGGAGAAGTTGCAGCCGGTCTCGCCGGAGCCGTCGGCCTCTTTGAGCCCGCCATGCTTGCCTACCGTAAGGACATAGGCGGGCAAGGGCTTTTTGTCGTCACGGATCGTCAGTTTGAACCGATCGGCCAGCATGGCGCGAAGCATGAGGCGGCGCGAAGCGGCGGTAGATCCGGGCGGAACGATTGCATAGACGTCGTAGCGATCCATTTCGATCCAACTGGGGCCCCCGCTGATTCGTTCGGGGTCCATGTCGTATGCCATCCGAATCAGGTCGAGCATGTTCGCGAAATGGAGTTCATAGCGATTCCCGCCGAAAAACGGTCCGCGAACCACCGGTTGCGCCGTGTGGGGACTGATGTGGATCTCAACCGCCTCGAATTTAGGCTCCGGCGCCTGGGCAAGGGCGCCCGAGACGAGAAACGTCACACAGTAGAACAGACGAACCATAGTTCCTTGACCTCCAAGAGTTGGACACCGGCGAATGGCCGGGAGTTCCTTCATAGTGACGCTCCGCTTTGAGACATATTAACGGCGTTCCGATCGGCGCCAGCGTGGCGTAGCCATCGGAAATAGGTAAAGTAGAAGAATCCTTCGACCATGCCAGTGACTCTCATTCCGGATGCGTCTGCTCGTCCGCGAGTGCGTACCTGCACGAGTTTTCACTGGCTACTAATCCTTTGCTGTTGTGTTCCGGCGGCCCGTGCTCAATACGTCATCGATTCCTGGACTACCGACAAGGGCCTTCCGCAAAACTCTGTGTTGTCCATTCAACAAACGCCGGATGGGTATCTCTGGTTCACTACGTTCGATGGCCTGGTGCGTTTTGACGGCGTCCGTTTCACCGTTTTTAACAAGGGCAACTCTCCCGGCCTGACGTCCAACCGCTTTGTTCGCCTGTTCTGCGAACCGGATGGCACTCTCTGGGCAGCGACCGAAGACGGCGGCGTGATGCGCTACCGCCAGGGAAACTTTCAAGCATGGACAACCGCAAACGGTTTGCCCACGAACACCGTGATGGACATACAGCGCGATATCGATGGCTCGGCGTGGATTCAGACCCCGTCGGCGGTTTCGCACCTATCGGACAAAGGCTACGTTGAGACGGATTCTGCTCGCGATTGGAAGTCGTTCAAGACCTATATATCTCCCACCGGTTCGCGATGGGAAGTGGACCGAACCAGTCTGCTGTTGACTCGAAATGGCCGCTCTACCCGTTACCCGCTGCCATTTGATCCACTTCACCCAGCGCCCCGGCGCGGTCCCTTTTCGGTGAGCGATGTGCGGATGGTTGAGGGCGAAAGAGGAGTGCTCTGGCTGGCTGCGGCCGGGCGTCTCTATCGCATCGATGGCAACGCGGTCTCCACCTACACCGCCGAAGATGGCATGCCGCAGAGCTTCATTCGCGCGATGATGTACGATCGAGACGGCAAAGTATGGCTGGCAACGGTTGAACAGGGCGCGTGCCGATTCGCGGACCGTCATTTTACTTGCATCAAGGCCGCCGACGGTCTGTCGAGCGATATCACTACCAGCATCAGCCAGGACCGCGAAGGAGCCATCTGGGTCGGTACCAATAACCGCGGCCTCAATCGTCTGACGCCGGGCGCCGTCACCTCGATTTCAAGCGCAGCCGGATTCCAGGAACGAAACGTCTATCCCATCCTTGCGGACCATCTCGGAGACGTGTGGGCTGGAACCACGGGTGGTCTGGCCCAAATTCGCGGCCAGCGCGTTATCCGATTTTTGACGCGATCCGATGGCCTCCATTTGTCAGGCATCGAGAGCTTGTCCGAAGACCACGCGGGACGTCTTTGGATCGGTGGAAGCGGCTTCGTTCAGTACTACGTTCACGGCCGATTCCACGATTTCACGCCGTCTCTGCAACAGCGCGGGGTCGGACGCGTTTATTGGTGCATTCACGAGGATTCCCGCGGCGCGCTCTGGTTCGGTACGGATTCCGGATTGCTGCGTTATCAGGACGGCGAACTCCGGCGTTTCAGCGCTGCCGATGGACTCCCCTCGGAGGACGTGAAGACCGTCATCGAGGCCCGCGACGGATCTTTTTGGGCGGGGACTTACGGCGGGTTGGCGCGCCTCGAGGGCGAGCGCTTCGTGGCGTATACCGAGCGCGATGGTCTCGCGAGCAATCACATCCGCGCACTTTATGAAGACACCGCGGGTACGCTGTGGGTCGGGACCTACGATGGCGGTCTCTCGCGTTTCCGCGATGGCAAGTTCACGAACTACACCACCGCTACCGGCCTTTTTAGCAATGGGGTCTTCAAGATTCTGGAAGATGCGCGTGGAAATTTCTGGATGAGCAGCAATCAGGGCATTTACCGCGTTAGCCGCCGCCAATTGGAAGATGTCGCCGCCGGCAAGAGCGCCATGGTCACCTCAACTTCGTTCGGCAAGTCCGATGGCATGCTCAATGCCGAGTGCAACGGAGGCCGGGAGCAGGCGGGCACGAAAACGCCGGACGGCAAGCTCTGGTTTCCCACGCAGGATGGCGTGGTGGTGATCGATCCCGAAGCCGTGCCCCACAACCTTCTCCCGCCTCCGGTGGTGATCGAATCGGCGAAGGTGGAAACGCGGCCTGTGCCGTTGACGGGAGGCCTTACGCTGGAACCGAATTTGCGCAATATCGAAATTCGCTATACCGGCCTGAGCCTGGTGAAGCCGGACGAAGTGCGATTTCGCTACCGGCTGGAATCGTTGGATTCGCACTGGGTGGAAGCGGGCACCGTGCGCGCGGCCTTCTACCCCTATCTGCCGCCCGGCCGCTATGTTTTTCGCGTGATTGCCGCCAATAGCGATCTGGTCTGGAACCAGCAGGGCGCAAGTCTGGCGATTGTGGTCCTGCCGCCTTTCTACCGCACCTGGTGGTTCGCGGGCTTGACCTGCCTGACGGCCGCGGGGCTTTCCGGTTTCTTCTGGCGCAGGCGCGTGACGGAGTTGCAGCGCGCGCACGACGTGCAACTCGCCTTCTCGAGGCAACTCATCGAATCTCAGGAAAGCGAACGTAAGCGCATGGCTGCGGAGTTGCACGATAGCCTGGGCCAGCACCTGCTCATCATTAAGAACCGTTCGGCTCTCGGTGAACGGCTGGTCGAAAGTCAGGGCCAATCAAAAGAGCAGTTTGGTGAGATTACGGCGTCGGCCACGCAGGCGATCGACGAAGTCCGGCGCATCGCATACAATCTGCGCCCGCCGAACCTGGAGCGCCTCGGACTCACGGCTGCGATTGAGGAACTGATCGAGAAGGTGTCGAGTTCCTCGGGGATTCAGTTTTTCGCCGACGTCACGCCGCTCGATGGCGCATTGCCGCCGGAAGGAACGATCAATCTATACCGGATCGTGCAAGAGAGCGTCAATAACATCGTGAAGCACGGGGCGCCTCCAAGGCCAGTATCGAAATCCTCCGCGAGAACGCCGAAATTCACGTGCGGATATCCGATAATGGCCGAGGGTTCGATGTTGGCGCGCCGGGGCGCCGGGGCCTTGGCCTGACCAGCATCGCGGAACGGGTACGCATGCTGCATGGCGACCATACGCTCACGTCGGCTCCAGGGAAGGGCACCACGCTCACCATTCTGATTCCCGCGCAGAATTCAACGAAAGGCGCCGCCAATGGATCGTGAGATCGGAATTGTAATCGCCGAAGACCACCCCATCTTTCGCGCCGGCTTGCGGCGGTTCATTGAGGCCGAGCCGGATATGAAAGTGGTCGGCGAAGCCGGAGATGGCGAGCGCGCTCTCGATTTGATCCGCAGCACGCGGCCCCGTGTCGCCGTGCTCGACGTCGATATGCCTCGCAAGGACGGGCTGGAAGTCGCTCGCGAGGTGCAGTCCCTGCGCCTCGATGTGACGTTGATCTTCCTCACTCTGCATCAAAACGAGCGCTTCTTTAATGCGGCTCTCGATCTTGGCGTGAAGGGTTACGTGCTGAAGGATTGCGCCAGCACCGAGATCGTCGATGGCATCCGCGCTGTCGCCGCCGGCCGCGGCTACGTCACCCCCGTGCTGACCGATTTTCTGCTCAACCGCCGCCGCGCGATGGCGCGAGGCGAAGAGGGCACGCCGCTCGCATCGCTTACGCCGGCCGAACGTACCGTGCTTCGCCTGGTGGCCGAGTATAAAACCAGTAAACAGATCGCCGACGATCTGTTTATCAGCGTCCGCACTGTGGATCGCCACCGTGCCAACATCGCCGCCAAGTTAGACTTGGCAGGCAGCCACGCCCTACTGCAATTCGCCATCGAACACAAAGCCGCGTTGTAAGTGCCGATGGGTAGTTATACCCATCCCTACAGACCTTCACTCACTGGGAATGCGTATTCTTCGTCACTCCAAAATGAGTTGACTTACCGAAGCGCCCGATCTGCCTGAAGCCTCAGAATCGCTACGTGAAGCTGCTGATTGTGGAAGAAAACGGAGCGATGTCCCGCCTGTTGGCGACGCTCCTGGAGGGGTTGGCAATTTCGGTCAGCCAGTGTAACGAAGGGTCCCGCGCGCTGGAAGCTTGCGCGAATTCAATGCCAGATTATGTGGTGATCGACCTCGATCTGGCGGGCGTTGACGCATTTGCGGTAGTCCGTCAGATGGTGGCATCTTACCCGGGCCTGCACATCCTGCTTCTCGGCGCGGAGGACGATACTCGTCTGCGCGGACGCGCCACCGAAGCCGGCGTGTGGAAATACGTGCTCAAAGAAAGCCTCGTTGACGTGCGGCATTTTCTTGAAGCCGCGGAAGAGGGAAAGCGAATCAACGACTGACCGCGCGGCTGGGAGCGGCCGGGAGGGAATCCGGCCTTTCTACGAGGCGGCCATTTTTCTTAAGTAGAGACAGAACGTGAAGGAGGAAAGGAAGACGATGCGCACAGAAAGATCAAAATGGGCCAGCGGAATGCTGCTGAGCCTTCTGTTCGCGCCGCCGGCGGCGGCCGACTTATTCAGCTACAAGGGCGGCGCACAGACATTTACAGCCCCTGTGGATGGCGTCTACACCATTACGGCATACGGAGCGTCCGGCGGGAGTACGCTCAACAATTCGGGGGGATTGGGGGCCGAGATTGGCGGTCAGTTTACTCTCACCGCGGGAGAAATCCTAACGATCTATGTGGGTGGTGAGGGCGCCTCGGTTTCGGATCAAGGCGCGGGAGCCGGTGGTGGTGGCGGGACCTTTGTGGTGGATTTGAACAATAATCCGCTTGTGATCGCCGGTGGCGGTGGCGGCGCTGGTGACGGTGAGGATGGCCACCCGGGGTCGACCTCCTTTGGCAATGGCCATACCGACGGCGGCGAATCCAATGCAGGCGGTGGCGGCGGTGGATTCAGTGGCGGCGGAGAAGGCGGCCTGGGCGTGGAGGGCGGTAATGGTTTTCCTAGTCTCGTTGGCGGCGGAAGTTTCAACGGCGGAGGACGCGGCGGCTACGGCGGCGGTGGCGCCGGTAATGGGACTGATAACGGCGGTGGTGGCGGCGGGGGGTATGAGGGCGGAGAAGGTGGCTTTTCCAGCCGCAACACAGGTGGTAATGGCGCATACTCGTTCGACACGGGTCTCCACCAGATGACCGATGACGAGAATTCTGGCGATGGCAAGGTAGATATTGAGCTCGTCCAAGCCGCTGTTCCCGAACCCGCATCCTGTGTGCTGTTCGGGACCCTCCTCGTCGGCATCTGCGCTGGGTTGCGCAAGAGATCGCGTTCGGTTCACTAACTATTGAGTCAGTTCAAAAAAGTAATTCCGGAAAGCGCGGGTGAAGTGACTTTGCACGCCCCCGCGAGACGGTATCGACCCCAGGGCCAAAACACAAAAACAAGAAAGGAATACGATGCAAACAGTAAGTTCAAAATGGGCCAGCGGATTCCTGCTGGGCCTTCTCTTCGCGCCGCCGGCGGCGGCCGATTTATTCAGCTACAACGGCGCCGTTGCCCAAACATTTACCGCGCCGGTTGACGGACAATACCAGATCACCGCCGATGGCGCTTCGGGAGGAAACGAGACTTCCGGCGTCCGTGTCGGCGGCCTCGGCGCCGAGATCGGCGGCACATTTACACTAACCGCCGGTGAAATTCTCCATATCTACGTCGGCGGCGTGGGCTCCAATTCTGTGGCTGGCGGCTCGGGCGGCGGCGGAGGCGGCGGCAGTTTTGTCGTCGCCCCAAGCAATCTCCCGTTAATCGTTGCGGGCGGCGGTGGCGGCGCTGGCACCCACGGCGATGGCGGCGAAGCACTCACTAACGCGCCTAACTCCCATGGAGGATCAGGTCACGATGGCGGCGGCGGTGGCGGTTTCACGAGCAGCGGCGGCATTGGCGACGGCCCCGGCGATAACGGCAGCGGGTTCCCCGACCTCACCGGCGGCGGGGGCTTCTCTGGCGGCGGTTCGGGCGGCTTTGGCGGCGGTGGTGGCGCCGAAAGCTTCAGCGGCGGTGGCGGCGGCGGGTATAGCGGCGGCGCTGGCGGGGGTCTTGACGCTGGCGGCGGCGGCGGCGGTTCGTTCGATGCCGGCATCGATCAAGTGCTGACCGGTGGCGAGAATTTCGGTAATGGCAAAGTAGATATCGAACTCGTCCAAGCCCCCGTTCCCGAACCCGCCTCCTGCCTGCTCTTCGGCACCCTACTCGTCGGCATCTGCGCCGGGCTTCGGCGGTTCACCCCGCGCGGCGCGGCAGACTCAGTCAACTCGAATTCAAACCCAGGACAAGAAGGGCAATGAGCATGAGACTTAAAACATTCAAATGTTTTTGCGGAGGCCTGCCGTCCGCAGGCCGCGTCATTGGAATATCTCTGCTCTTCTTGGGAGCGGGCGGGGCGCCGGCCTTCGCGGATCTGATGGATCTCACTTCAGTCATGCGAGGCGCCTCAGGCAGTTTTACGGGGACCCTCAATGGGATCGCCGTGACGGGCGCCATCACATCGTCAACACCGAACTTCACATTCAGTCCGGCGGTCTTGGCGAATCCGGATTTCCCGGACTCGGTTATCGACGGCAGTTCCGCGCAGTACAGCTACAGCAACATCTATGCCGACACTTCTCCGCAAGCGGATCAGGTTGGCTATGTCACGGAAGTCAACAGCTTTAATCCGGCGACCATCACAGTCACTTTCGGCTCGCCGATCGTGAATCCAATCTTCCAGGTGGCCAACCTGGACGGCATGCAATATGACTTTTCGCCCACCGCGGGCCTGGGAGGTCTGGTTCTGTTGAGCGGCAACGGCGGGAGCATGGAGACGGGATTCAAGTCAGCGGCGATGTAGTCTCTGACGCCAATACAGGCACCATCGTCGGACAGCGGCCAAACGAGGCCCCGTTAACTTCCGGCGCCCGCTCAGCCTACGGCTCAATCGAGCTGCTTGGCTCTTTCGAAACGCTGACAATCGACGTCAGCAACCCGGGCGATTTGGGTGATGGCGGTTCGTTCACGTTCGCTGCCGCTCCGGTTCCCGAACCCTGGTCTTGGTCTCTGCTGGCGATAGTGTGCGCCATCCTGGCGATCCGTGCGCGCCGGCGCTATAGACAGCGTCTCCAATAGCAGCTGTAATAGCCATACTCCATAACTCGAATAAGGAACAAAAGAGGAATTAGATATGGAACAAACGAATTGGAAGCTTCAAGCCCGGCGCTGTGCCTGGCTACCATTAATGGTTTTTTGCGCAGGCCTCCCGGCGCATGCGGATCTCTTAAGCTATACCGCTGACTCCAATACCGTCTCCGGCACTTGGACGGTGACCGGTTTCGACCCTAGCAAGGGCACACTCAACTCGGTGGAGTTAGACGTCAACTACGGCTTTACGGCCACGCTTACGAGCAACTCAACCACCACGGAAATCTACAACGCATCGGAAAACATCGACGTAGCGGTAGACCAACCCGATGGTTCGCTTGTCTTCGAACGGTCCACCATCGAAGGCAGTCTCAACTTCCTCGATCCGGGTCAGGACGCGACTGTTTCGATCTCGACTGGGGACGTACCCACCACATTTCATGATCTGGCTACGCTAGCAGAATACACAGCGCCAAACGTGTCTCTAGCATATGACGGCCACACGTCAGGCATTGCCCAATCGGGGATCCCCGGCGACTTCTCCGTTTCCGGCGACTACTCGGCGGAATTAACGGTGATATATGACTACACGCCAGCGCTTTCGGCGGTTCCCGAACCCACGGCGGTCCTCTTGCTGGGCACCCTGGCGGCAATCTGCCTCTGGGCGTCTCGCAGGCGTTTAGCGCCCCGGCGTTAGTTGCTGCTGCAAACCAGGCTTCCTAATCACAGAGAGGAGACACGAAAGAAATGTTATCGAAAACGTTCGAACACGCCGTCTACGTGACGGCTTTATTACTGGCAGCTTCGGGTTGCGGTCTCTCTCCGCAAGCGAGGGAGGCCCGGTTTCTGAAAAACGGCCAACAGCGGTTGGCGGCAAAAGATTATACGCGCGCGCTGCTCGAATTTCGGAACGCGGCCCAGGCGATGCCGCGTGATGCCGAGCCGTATTATCGGCTTGGCCTCACTTACCTCGAGACCCATGATTCGCTCAGCGCCGCCAGGGCCTTTAAGCAGGCTACGCTGCGCGATCCCAAGCATTCCGGCGCGCAATTGAAGTTGGCGGAATTGATGGCAGCCAGCGGCAACAGAAAATTGGTTAGCGAGGCTTCGAGCGCGATCGAGACCTTGTTGGCCCAGTCGCCCGATAACGCGGAAGCCATTGACACGCTGGCAATGGCGGAGTTCAAGCTCGGCGATATAGAAAGATCTGCCACGCGGCTGGAAGACTTACTGCGCAACACTCCGGCGCGCCTCGAATCCTCGGTGATTCTTGCGCGTATCAAAGTCCGTCAAGGAGATCTGACCGGTGCGGAAGAGGTTTTGAAGAAGGCCCGCGTCAATGCGCCGCAATCGGCGCCGGCGGCATTGGCGCTCGGCCAGTTTTACTTGAGTTCCCGCCGTCCGGAGAAAGCGGAAGAGGAGATTCGCGAAGCGTTGCAGTTGGAGCCGCACAATGCGGCCGCTCTGTTAACGATGGGTGACATTCAGCTGGCGGCCAAACGAATCGATGAAGCCGGGGAGACGTACAGAGTGTTAGCCGGACTGTCCGACAAAACATATCGATCGATTCACGCGCTCTTTCAATATCAGGTTGGGCGGAAGGCGGAGTGTCTCGAAGAATTGAAAGCGCTCGCCGCCCGGGATCCGGAAGACCGGTTGGTTCGCTCTCGGCTCGTCTCTGTGAGCGTCGAGATGAACAAGATGCGGGAGGCGCAGGACGTGCTTGCGGCCGCATTGAAACGGAATCCTCGCGACGCGGATGCGCTCTTACAGCAAGGCCAGCTATATCTGCGATTGGAAAAGTGGGCCGAAGCCGATGGCGACTTGCAGAAGCTCCTCAAGATGCACCCGAATTCAGCGGAGGCGCACTTCGCGCGATCGAGCGTGTATCGCGCGCAGGGCCGCCCCAATCTGGAAAACCAGGAGTTGGAAACGGCGCTGAAGTGGAAACCGGAATTGCTTCCGGCTCGCGTCACGTTGGCGCGAAATCTCATCCGCGTCAATCAATCGAAGGCCGCGCTATCGGTATTGGACGATGCGCCGCCGGCGCAGAAAAACGCGGCCGGTCTGGCTATCCAGCGTAACTGGGCGCTCATCGCATCGGGACAAACCGTAGAAGCGGCCAAGCTGTTGGATCGCCAGTTGGCGCACAACCGCCCCCCCGAGTTGCTGTTGCAGAGTGCGATTTTGAAGATGGGCAGGCGCGATTATCCGGGCGCGCGTCTGGATGCGGAAGAGGCGCTCAAGGGCAGCCCGGCAGATGCGCGCGTCGCTCGCGTCATCGCGGAAACCTATGTGGCGCGGGGCGACCGCGCAAAGGCGCAGCAAAGGCTGATTGAGATCGCAGGCGCCCAGCCGAAATCGCCGCAACTGCAAAGCCTGCTGGGGGAATGGTACTTGGATGCGGAAAAACTGGACGATGCGCGCAAAGCGTATGAAGCGGCAAAGTCCGCCGATCCGAAATCTCGCGCAATCGACCTGAGTTTGGCGGAGATCGATCACCGTCAGGGCCGCATCGATGCCGCGCGCCAGCGTCTCGATAGCATCGTCGCGGGCGAATCCGGCAACATTCCCGCCCTATTGTTACTGGCGGATATGGAGGAGGCCAGTGGCAATCATGCGGGCGCCATGGTCAGATATAGGGCCGTATTGGAAAACGACGACTCTAACGTATATGCGCTGAACAATCTGGCGTACGACCTGGTTCCCAACGATCCGAATGAAGCTCTCAAGTACGCTCAGCGCGCAGGCGAATTGGCTCCCGATAATGCGAACGTGCAGGATACCTTGGCCCTGGTTTACCACCGCAAGGGCATTGACGCCACCGCCATTACGTATCTCAAAACCGCAGTGGCAAAGGAACCGACAGCGCGGCGGCAATTCCACCTGGGCATGTGCTACCTGAAATCCGGCCAGCAGGATCTTGGACAAAAGACGCTTCGTGCGGCGCTCTCCAAAGATCCGAATCTGGAGAAAACGGAGCAAGATTGGTAAATCCAGGGCCGGGCCGAGTTTCTGTTTATCCCCAAGCCCTCCGCCGGTTCGGAATCCATAATGCCGGACCGGCACGCGATAGGCGAGAATACTTTCATGCCGTTCCGCATACCCGGCGCCGCGATCTTGCCGGTCTGGCGCGCGCCATCCACCACCGCCGCCAGTTCCGGGAGCGATCGATTGGAGCAGGAGGTTGTCGATCTCTTTGACCGCTTCAGAGACCCGTTACTCCGCTATCTGTTGAGTTGCGGTCTGCCGGTTGTGGATGCCGAGGATATCATCCAGGAAGTATTCATCTCGCTGTTTCAGCATCTGGAACGTGGCAAGTCCCGCGAAAACCTGCGCGGATGGTTATACCGCGTGGCGCACAATTTGGCGTCGAAGCGACGGTATCGAGCTCGCCGGGAATCGCAAGTACTGGCGCACGCCGATGCCGCGGATGCGGCCGTAGACCCGGGTCCTGGCCCGGAGGCTCAACTGGTAATTCTTCGGAAGCGCAAGATTTTGCTGGCGGTAGTGGATGCGTTGCCTGAGCAAGACCGCCGGTGTCTTTTTCTGCGGGCCGAAGGGTTACGATATCGCGAGATCGCCGGCATTCTCGACATGTCCCTCGGCGCGGTTTCCCTTTCGCTCACCCGGTCTCTGGCGCGCATCGGTCGCGCCGCCGAGCGGTGAGACCTATGAAGTATGACGATTCCCATCCCTCCGACCAGCAATTGCTGCTCGATGTCGAGGGAGAACTCGCTGCGAGCGAAGAGAAGGCGATCCGGACGCATGTCGGCGTCTGCTGGCAATGCCGTGCGCGCCGGCAGGAGATCGAGGGTGCGATCGCCGGTTTTACCCGCGCTCATCAACAGGAATTCGATGCAAAGTTGCCTGCCTCCGCTGGGCGGCGCGCTTTGCTTAAGGCCCAACTCAGCCAGATGTCCGAGACTTCGCCCCGCTCCAATTGGGTTGGCCTCGCCCGCCGGTTCGACCTCCCGGTTGCCGCCGCCGTATGTGCGCTTGCGGTGCTAGGCGTTTTTATCTTCCGCGCAGCCATTGGCCGCCGGGGATCACACCCGCGCGCCATCGCTGTTTCGATTCCTAACCCAAGGCTCACTCCCGGCGCGGCGATTCTGTCTAGCCGCCAGGCGGTGTGTTCCCTATCGAATACGAAGAACAAGGCGGTTCCCGTGGCGATGCAACGGAAGGTACTCGAAGAATACGGAATCGCCAGCGCGGAGCCGCGAGCTTACGAAATCGACTATCTCGTAACGCCTGCTTTGGGCGGCGCCGATGACATTCGCAATCTTTGGCCTCATTCCTACTCCGCCACTGCCTGGAACGCCGCGGTGAAGGATGCCTTGGAGGATCGTCTCCGCGACATGGTGTGCGACGGTAGCCTTGATCTTACACAGGCGCAAAAAGAGATTGCCGAAAACTGGATAAGCGCCTACAAGAAGTATTTCCACACGGAACAGCCTCTCGAAGAGCACGAGAAGCCGCCCGTTCCTTGAGTTTAAGATTTTAGCCTAGGGACCCGTAGAATTTCCAACTGGTTTTGTAATCGCGCGTCACCTTCTGTCCGTTCAGAGCCAGCCTCACCATCTCCACGGGCATGTTGCCTTCCCGATACATCGCATCGTGAAACGCGCGATTGGTCATCTTTCCGGAGCCGACAAGTTCCTTGTGTAAGGCGTAGAATTCCATCGCGCCCAGCATATAAGCGCATTGGTAAATCGGCGGATAAGATCCATTGAACGAGCGCCGCACCTCGCCTTCCGCATTGGCGCGTTCGAACCCCACGCGGTCTATCAGGAATTGCACGCACTCAGTTGCCTTCATCTTTCCCAGGTGGAAGCTCAGCGAGAAAATGATGCGCGCGCAGCGGTGCATTCTCCAGAAGAGCGCCCCGATGCGCTGTTCGGGCGTATGCGTGAACCCCAAATCCCACAGCAGCATCTCCCAGTAAAACGCCATTCCCTCGGTCCAGAAGGGCGTGCTGAACTGGCTTCGATAGGTCCGATAGCGCTGGGTCATGTAACCCTGCATGTGGTGCCCGGGAATGAGTTCATGGAACACTGTGGCGCGGGCGAAGTAGATGTTATTGCCACGCAAGGCTTCCAGGCGCTGTTCGATGGTTTGGCTGCTCGCGGGCGAAGAGACCTGTATCACCGCTCCACCCAGAAAGAATGGCGCGGTCAACTGCCCCTGCGGCGTCATCGCCTCTTCCCAGTAATCTTCTTTCAACAGCGGCGGCAGCGTAACCAGCTCGTGCTTTTCGACAAACTCGATTGCCTCGCGGGCTAAGTCGCGTACCAGGTAGATCATTTGTCCTGGCTCGACGTACTTATTCTTGACGGCTTCCTGAGCCTTCTTCCAATCGGCGCCAAAGCCCATCTCGCCCGAGGCGCGCAGCAACTCTTTGTCGCACCATGCGAACTCGCGATTCGCCAGCGTGATCAATTCGTCCGGCGTATAAGCGATCATCGCGGCCTGCAACGCATCCACCAGCGCGTCGTTGCCCGCCGGACCCACGCCGGACAATTCCTCGTCGCTTCCTAGAGGAGCAGTGCTCCGCGCCGCGTTCCGGCCTCCCCTCCGCCACCGCCTCCCGCTCCACCGCGGCCTCCGCCGCCGCCCCCACGGCCTCCGCCGCCCCGGCCGCCGCCGAATCCGCCGCCCGCTTCGAGCGTTCCTCCCATGCCGGAAGCGGTATGCAGAAATTGCGCATGCGCCTCCACCGTGTCATCCGCCTTCTTGTACCCGGCTTCGACCCACCAGACGAATTTCGGATCGTAGAGCGCGTAGAAGTCGTACCAGCCACGCATCGTGGTGCGCAATTGCTCCAGCCGCTGCGCCGCGCCGTTGAGTACCACCGGATTCTTCTTTACGCCGCTCATCGAATCCTTGGCCACGGCGACATCTCTTACCAGCCCTTCCAGCGCGACGGCCGATTTCTGTCCATCAATGGTCTCCATGCGCCGGCGCGCTTCCTCGAAGCCGATGATCGTCTGTTGGAACGGAATCAGCGATTGGATCTCCGCGTCGCGCCGGCCCGCCGCAAGCAACTGCTTTTGCTCGCGTTCCAGACGGCTGCGCAACAACAGGTAATCCACCTTTCCGGCCTGGCTCATTGCATCGAAGTGAATCCGGTCGAGAAGCTGCAATTGATCGGCGTAGAATTTCTCCAGCTTCGCCTGACGCACCGTGGAGCCTTCGAGCGGATATACGCGGTTCAAATCGCGCAATTCCACTTCATATCGCTCTATCACCGGCCGTATCTCGCTGGCGCCGGTGTCGAGCGGAGAGCCATCTGTGGCGAGCAGGCAGTTGCAGTCCTCCCCCGCCGGGGTGGATGCCGCAGCCGATGCCGCTTTGGGCCGTTGAGCCGCCGTCTGCGGCTCCAGCCCCGATGCCGCGCTCGTTCCGAGCAACGCCAGTCCCGCTCTTCGAAGCACGCTACGCCGATTGAAATTTGTCATTTGAATTTGATGATCCCAAAAGCAAGATAACTGCTGCCACGTACAACTACCAATGATAGTTGTGTTCTGCCGTTGTAGAATGGGCGGAACACATCAGGCCGCCGGCCTCAAGGGAGCGTTATGCGTCACCGATTGGTTCTCTCCGCTGTTCTCATTCTGCGCGCCGCCATCGGCCAGGAAATCACCACGCCCGAAAAGTTCTTCGGCTTCCAACTTGGCGCCGACAAGAAGATGGCGCGCTGGGACAAGATCGTCGAATACTATGGCGCCATCGAAAAGCAGAGCGGCGGACGCATGAAAGTCATCAACATGGGGCCCACGTCCATGGGCAACCCGTTCCTGATGGTCATCATCACCTCGCCTGCCAACTTCGCCAAGCTCGATCGTCTCCGCGATGTCAACCTGCGCATCAGCGATCCCCGCGGATTAACCGAGGCTCAGGCCCACGCTCTCGTGGACGAAGGCAAAGCCGTCGTCGTGCAATCCATGAGCATGCACGCCACGGAGATCGGCGGCACGCAGATGGCGCCGGAGCTTGCCTACGATCTGCTTGCGCGCAAAGACGAAGAGACGCGCCGCATCCTCGACAACGTCATCTTCATCGAAGTGCCCTGCTTCAACCCGGATGGCGAAATCATGGTCACCGATTGGTACAACAAGCAGCTCGGCACGCCCTACGAGGGCGCCAATCCGCCGTGGCTTTATCAGAAGTACGCCGGCCACGATAACAACCGCGACGCCTTCCAGACCAACATTCCCGATTCGCAGTACATGGCCAAGATCCTCTTCACCGATTGGCGGCCCGAAGCCTACGTCGATCACCACGGCATGGGCGCCAACGGCGCTCGCATATTCCTGCCGCCTTACGCCGAGCCGATCCGGCCCTTTGCCGATCCCATCCTTTGGCGCGAGTTGAGTTGGTACGGCGCGCACATGGCCTACAAAGAGGAGGAGGCCGATCTGTCCGGCGCCATCAACGACGCCATCTATTCCGGGTGGGGCCATTTCGGCTTCCACTGGATCACGCCGTTCCACAACATCGCCGGCATGCTCACCGAATCCGCCGCCGCGCGCCTCGCAACGCCGCAATTCGTTCATCTCGACGAGTTGCGGGGAGGCAACACCCGCAACCTCCCTGAGTATGAGCCGGAAACCATCTTCCCCAACCCGTGGCCGGGCGGCTGGTGGCATTTGCGCGACATCGTCGATCGCCAGAAAGTCTCCGCATGGGCCACGCTCGATCTGGCTGCGCGCAACCGCGAAACGGTTCTCTGGAACGCCTATCTCAAGGGCAAACGCCAGACCGAGCGCGGCGCCGCGGGTAAGCCTGCGGCTTATCTGATCTCCAGCCTGCAGCATGACCGCTCACGTCCATCAAGATGATCGACAAGCTGCTGCTGCAGGGCATCGAAATTCACCAGGTCACGAAAGCGTATTCCACATCGAACGGCATGACGTATCCGCCCGGATCGTTCGTGATCTCACTGGCGCAGCCCAAAATGGGATTGATCCGCTATCTGCTGGGCCGAACCTTCTATCCGGATAATGAGTGGACCCGAAACCGCGATGGCATCCCCGTCCGCCCGTACGATATGGCCACCGACACGATGTTCGAATACATGGGCGTGCGCGTGGACCCGGTGGACGAACTGGGCGAGATTTCGATGGAGAAGCTCAACGGCCCGGTCGAGCCGGCCGGAAAAGTGACGCGCGGGCCGAACGGCTATTCGATGGATGGCCGCCTCAACGACAGCTTCCGCGCGATGAATCTACTGTTCGAAAAGGGAGTCGCCCTCCGCCGCGTGGACAAGCCCTCCGCCGGCCTGAACCCCGGCGATTTCCTGATTCCCGCCGGTTCTGAGCCGGTGCTGGAAACGGTCGCCAAACAGACCGGCGTCGATTTCGTTCCGCTCCGCGGCGCCGTCTCGACGGGCGTGCACGATATGAAACGCCAGCGTGTCGCCATGTACCAACGCTTCGGCGGCGGCAACATCGATGAGGGCTGGAGCCGGCTGGTGCTGGAGCAGTTCAATTTCCCCTATACCTCGATTTTCGATCCTGAGATCAAGGCGGGCAATCTCATCGATAAGTACGACGTGCTGGTGTTTCCGAGTGACAGTACCCAAACTCTCACGGGCGAAGCGGCGGCGGCCGGCGCCGCTGCCGGCGGACGCGGAGGCCGTGGCGGAGGGGGCGCGGTAGCACCCCCGGCCGCTGCTGCGGGCGGCCGTGGTGGTGGCGGTGAAGGCGGCGGCGGAGGCCGTGGCGGCAATACTCCGCCCGAATATCGCACGGGCTTTGGCGCGGAAGGCGTAAACGCCATCCGTGACTTCATCCAGAAGGGCGGCACGCTGGTAACGCTGAACGCAGCCACCGCGTTCCCGGTGGATCGCCTTGGGATCGGCGTTCGCAATGTGCTCGCAGGCAAGTCCACCAAGGAGTTCTGGTGCCCGGGCTCCACGCTGAAGGTGACGTTCGATAACACCAATCCACTCGCTTACGGAATGCCCTCCCGCGGACTCGCTCTTTACCTGGACAGCCCCGCCTTTGAAATCACTGCCCCCAGCGCCGAGAACTACGAAACCGTGGTCCGTTATCAAGACCGCGAGTTACTCGAGAGCGGTTGGCTGGTAGGCGAGGAGAACCTCGCGCGCAAAGCCGCAATGGTATCTGCCAAGTTGGGGCAGGGGAGGGTAGTGCTGATCGGATTTCCGGCTCAACACCGCGCGCAGACCCACGGAACTTACAAGCTGCTATTCAACGCGCTGGTGCGTTAACCCGAGCACTTGGTAGCCCTCCCCGCTTGGCGCTACGATAGACTCAATCGACGTCATTCCAGCCTGAAGGAGGAGCACGCCCGATGAGCAAAATCACCCTCAAGGTGAACGGCGGCACGCATACGGTGGATATCGACCCCACTACGCCGCTGCTTTATGTTCTCCGCAACGATCTGGATCTGCATGGCCCTCATTTCGGCTGCGGGCTTGGCCAATGCGGCGCCTGCACTGTGATCATCAACGGCGCGGCCGTCCGCTCGTGCATACTTCCCACGTCGGCAGTCAAAGGCGAAATCACCACGCTGGAAGGACTGTCCTCGAACGGAAAGCTGCATCCGCTTCAGCAGGCCTGGATCGATGAGCAGGCGCCGCAATGCGGATTCTGCCAGAACGGGCAAATCATGACGGCGAAGGCGATGCTGGAAAAAAATCCGCATCCCACGGATGCGCAGATCCGCGAGGCCATGAACAACACGCTCTGCCGTTGCATGTCCTACAACCGGGTGCAGGCGGCCATCAAACGCGCCGCCAAAACCGTGGCCGATGCTCGTCCTGCCGCGGATAAGCCCAAGAAAGAGGTTGCGGCATGAGAACCTCAGGCATTCCTGAACAGGTCGAAGAACTCCTCTTCACACATCGCCGAGGGTTCCTCAAGACTGCGGGCCTCCTATTCATCGGCTTCGCTGTGCCCGACAGTCGTGCCGCACGACGCCACAGGCCCCTATCCAATCGTCGATCCACGGAAACTCGATTCGTGGATCGTGATTCATGAGAACAACACCGCCACGTTTTATGTCGGAAAAACCGACCCCGGCCAGGGCACAGGAACCGGCTTCCGCCAACTGATGTCGGACGAACTCGATATCGCGTTCGACAAGACCACCTGCATCATGGGAAGCACGGACATCACCGTCGATCAGGTAGGGGCTGGTGGGTCAAGCGCCATGGAACGGGACTCATGGCCCATGCGCCGCGCGGCGGCGGAAGCACGCCGTGTGTTGCTGGAAATGGCGTCTACGCGCTTCGGAGTTCCCGCCGATCAACTCTCCGTCAGCGAAGCCGTGATCACGGTAAAATCTGACCGCTCAAAACACGTTACCTATGGCGAATTGATCGGCGGACAAAAGTTTAATGTCACGCTGAGCGGAAACAACGTAAATTCGATCAGCGGTAAGGCAAAGACCAAGACGATTCCCGAGCTTAAATACGCGGGCAAACCCACGCAGCGCGACGACATTCCCGCTAAGGTGGATGGCACCGCGAAATGGGCGGTCGACGTGAAGCTGCCGGGGATGGTGCATGCGCGCAACGTGAAGCCCCCGTACGCCTGCGCCAAACTGACGGGCATCGACGAATCGTCCGTGAAGAATTTGCCCGGATTCATCAAAGTGATGAACAAAGGCAACTACGTAGCCGTGGTATGCGAACGCGAAGAGCAAGCCATTAAGGCGGCGCGCCAGCTTAAGACCACATGGGAGAAGCCGGCTACCGCTCCGTTCCCGTCTTCGGAGGACCTCTTCAACTACCTGCGCGCGGCCAAACCTGCGGCAGTCCACACCCGCTCCGGAGGGAGTGGTGGGCAATCCCGATAGCGCTTTTGCCAACGCGGCAAAGACGATCGAAGCCGAGTATGAGATTCCCTTCCAGGGACATACCGCGTTCGGGCCCGCGCATGCCACGGCGGATCCGTCGAACGGCCAGATGACCATCTATTCGAACGACATGAAGACCTACGGCATGCGGAGAGGCATCGCCACGTTTCTCGGTATGCCGCAGGACAGGGTGCGCGTGGTTTATATGCAGGGATCGCAGGGCTTCGGCCGCACGGCGGCGGAGGACGCGGCTAGCGAGGCGGCCTGGATTGCGCACGAACTCGGCCGTCCCGTCCGCATGCAGTGGATGAGAGATGAGGAGACCGCGTGGGATTCCAAGGCGCCCGCGTTCCTTGTGAAATTACGCGCGGCTCTGGATGCCCAGGGGAATTTCGCCGGGTATACGTATGAGGCCCGTTCGTGCGACTACAATCACTTGGGATACAACGAGCCGGATACGACTCTCATCGCGCAACTCATGGGACAGAGGCGCGCCAGACCCGCCGCGGGAAGCGCTTCGACGCCTTCGGATATGTATGCCATTCCGAATCGCAAGATGACCGGCGAGGTCTACGCTTTGCCGGCCATTTGGGAGACTCCCCTCCGCACGGGAAACCTGCGCGATCCGAATGGCCCTCAATCCGCCTTCGCTTCGGAGTCGTTCATCGATGAAGTGGCAGCCGCGGTCAAGGCCGATGCGCTGGAGTTCCGCCTGAAGCTGCTCGAGGCAGGAACGGGCGACGACAACGGCTTCCGCCGGGCGCGGTCGATTGCGGTCCTCAAGGCCGCCGCGCAAAAGTATGGCTGGGATTCGCGGCCTTCGCGCAAACCGCGCGGCGCCGGGAAGATTCTGACGGGCCGCGGTATCGCCTATTCGTTCCGTGGGCAGACCATGGTCGCGCAGATCGCCGAAGTGGAGGTGAACCGCGAGACCGGTCATGTCTGGGCGAAGCGGCTGGTATGCGCGCACGACTGCGGTTTCGTGGTGAATCCCGAGAGCCTTCGCACCAGCGTGGAATGCGGCATGCTTCACGGCCTGAGCCGCGCGCTTCACGAGGAAGTCAAGTTCGATACCGAAAAGGTGACGAGCGTGGACTGGATCTCGCATCCAACGCTTCGCCACGCCGATGTTCCCGAGAGCATCGAGATCGTGATGGTGAACGGCGATCCGAATCCGAATCGTCCCGACCTGCCACTCTACGGCGCTGGCGAGGCCTGTCTGAAGCCTATGATGGCTGCCATTGGAAACGCAATTTACGACGCCACCGGCATTCGTATCCGAAGAGTTCCCTTCCGTCCCGAACGCGTCCTTGCCGCGTTGAAGGCCGGCGGCTATTGATGTTTACGCCTTCTAGCGACATCTCGAGAACGGAAAGATGTGGGGCCGGCCCTTTTGGGCCGCTGCCGGCTTCTGCCCGGCGCACCACGGGCGCAGAGAACGCTTGCGATCCACCACATAATCGGAGGCGTCGGTGTCACTATATAATACGAAGCTAAATAAGTTCTGACAAAAGGAGAGCCGATCTTATGATCCGCGGTATTCACCTCATTGTTTCGCTGGCCCTGACGGGCTACGCCCTTGCCCAGACGCCGCCGCCCGCTACGGCGACCGCACCCGGCACAGTACCCGGACCGGGCCGCGGAGCTTTCCCGCCCGTTGTCATCGGCCCCTCGGCCCCTGTTCCGCCCGAGGTCGCGATCCCGCGTCCCACGCCGGCGGAATTGGCGCAGGTGAACGACGCGGTGACAAAGTGGATCGCCTCGGACAATTCGCCAACCAAGCCGCTGCTGCAGAAGTTTCGAATCGCTGCTCATGTTCCAACCGCCGCGGATGAATGTCGCGGCCACCTACACCCAAACCCAGCAACGGATGGGTCCGCGCCATTTGGGTTTCGTCGAGACCGCGAGCAAAGGCAATATCGATCTCTTGCTTCACGGCGACTCGATCACCGATTGGTGGGTGCAGGGCGACGCCAACAAGGCGATGTTCGACAAGTATTTCGGCGACATCAGGACGGCCAATTTCGCCATCGCCGGCGACACTACGCAGGGAGTTCTCTGGGGCCTGAAGAACGGCGAAGGCCAGGGATTTCAGCCGAAGGCGATCATGCTGATGATCGGCACCAATAATTCCGGTACATTCACCGCGCCGGAAATCGCCGAAGGCGTCGGCGCTGTCGTGCTCGAGATGCGCAAGGACTTTCCCGATGCGAAGATTCTTCTGCTCGCGATCTTTCCGCGAAGCACTCCCCGGCGATCCCGTGCGCGACAAAATCGCCGAAGTCAACAAGATCATTTCCAAACTCGACGACCAGCGCCACGTCTTCTACATGGACATCGGCGCCAAATTCCTCGACGAGTCAGGGATTCTTCCTTCCCGATGCGTTTCGTCGCCGATAATCTGCATCCCCAGGCCAAAGGCTACGACATTTGGGGCGCGGCCGTGAAGGATAAACTCGCGGAGTTGATGAAGTAGCCGACGATTCGGACACGCGTATGCAGAAGACAATCGTCGTTTGTGGATATGGACAAGGCATCTCGGATGCGGTAGCGAACAAATTCGGCAGCGAGGGCTTCCGCCTCGCTCTCGTCGCAAGGAATGCCGACAAGCTCGACAAGGCGGTAGCTGAGTTCCAGACGCGAGGCATTGCGGCGTCTGCCTTTCCGGCGGATTTGTCAGATCCGAATGCGGCAAAGGGCGTGGTCAAACTGATAAATCATCGGCTTGGACCTGTCGATGCTCTTCACTGGAACGCCTATACCAACATCGCGGGAGACTTGATGGCGGCCGACGCCACTGCGCTCCGCACGGCGTTCGATCTGAGCGTCACAAGCCTGGTCCTGATAGTGCAGGAAGCGCTCGCGGATCTGAAGGCGGCGAAGGGAGCGTTGCTGGTTACGAACGGCGGTCTGGGGCTGTTCGATCAGAAAATCGACGCGATGGCCGTTCAAACCAACTCGATGGGCCTCGCAATCGCGAACGCAGCGAAGCACAAGCTGGTCGGCTTGCTTACTGAGAAGCTTCGCGCCGATGAGATCACCGTTGGCGAGGTGGTCGTCCTCGGACTCGTGAAGGGCACCATTTGGGACACGGGCAACGCGACCATCGACCCATCCACGGTTGCCGAGAAATTCTGGGAGATATACTCTAAGGGCGAATCCCGAATCGTTATCGTGCAGTGACCTGAAAAATCGCTCTCATTTTACTTTTGCTGTAGGCCGCACGTACGGATTCGCGGCGGCTCTTTTCGCCTCCTCCGCCGCATGAGCATAACTCTGCGCCCAATAATACTCCTGGACACGAGAAAGTTGATTCTCCTCGCTGCCGATCAGTGAGTAAAGCGTGGTCTTGGCGAGGTGGCTCTCGGCCTCACGGCTCGTCAAATCGAACACGATCGTTTGTCCTTCGACTTGGAACACCGCATCCAGTTTCAACTCCCCGACAGCCGTATCGAGCACGTCCTTATCCAAGAATTTGGCCAACCAGTCGTGAGCGCGTCCGCCGCCTTTGCCCTGAAATTGCAGCCACTCGCGAACGGTCTTCTTTTGAACGTTCTTCGGTATGCTAAACACATTCTTGAGCTTCTGCTCAACCTGCACCTCGACATTAGACGGCAGTTTCAGCCCCATCTGCTTGATCCGCTTAGCCAGCGCGGCATGGAAGCGAGTTCCTTTGTCTGACATGGACCCGCCCCACTTCCCCTTCATGTCGGCGAGAGCGGCGTTGATAGCATCTTGCAGGTCATAGGTGACCGTCGCCGTCCGGCTGGCCTCCCCAGCTGCCTCTCCACCCTCGGCAGCCAGTTTGTCGAGATTCTTTGCCCATTTGTCGATATCCCGTTTACTGAAAAGCTTCGCCCGCTTCACCGCATCCGGTGACGGCTTCCGGGCGCGAGGAATCTTCGTGCCGCAGTTAGACGCTTTCGTGAAACGGCACCACGTGCCCTCTTCCGTACGCCGCCACTTGTGTCCGTTACCGAGATCCACTTCGTCTACATATCCCGGTTCGTCGCTGATCTGTGGCTCGCTGCGGCTCACAACGTCAAGCTCCGCCTCGAGCTCCTCTTTGGTGAGAGCGGACTCTTTCTTCCCGCTTGCGATGAGGAGCTGCTCTTGGTCGAGGGATTTCTCCGGGTCTTTGATAAGCTCTGCCCGCCCCGGGGGATGCCCAAGTGCCTCCTCTAACTTTTCGCTCAGTTGTCTGCGCAAAATAGCGGCATCCTCGGCCGCGAGGCTCGCCTCCATTTGCGTCATCATCATCTCCACCGCATGCGTGTCTCCGCTCCTCGCCGCCGCTTGGGCCGCCTTGAGGACATCCTCCATCCCCGCGCGAATGAGCGTCTTTTCCAGCGTTCCGGCGGTCACCGCCTTCCATGCGCGGCCGGCCGCGCGGCCCACCACCGGCATGGCAGAGCCGAGGAACGCGCCTCCGGCCATGCCGAACAGCCCGCCCAGAATCGCCGATTTTCCCACGCGCGAGAGCCCTTCCATGATTCCCTCGCGCCATGTGCGGTCATCGGTGAACGTTGCCGCGGCCTCGCTGACCGAGCCTGAGATCATCCCATCGAGCGCGGATTCCACGCCGGAGACAAGAGCCTTGCGGCCCATAGACTGAGTCGCTTCCTGAACGGCGCCCTCGCCGACCCGCGCCATTCCCTGCGCCAGCGCTTCGCCACTCAAGCCCATGAGCTCCACTCCGCGAGCCGCCAGGCTGCCGCTCAACACCGCAAGCGCGCCGTTGATCGAATCGAGCAATGCAGCCCGCGCGCCTTCGCTGCTCAGCGCCGTGTAATAGTCGCCGCCGAAGGCCTCGCGCGCCACGAGCCCTCCCGCCGCGCCCGCGGCCGCCGCCATTGCGATCACCGCTGGCGTGGCCGCCCCGCCGGTCGCCACCACCACAATGATTCCGGCGAGCGTCGCTGCGATGGTGCCCGCAATATCCGTAATAGCCTTAGCGGCCTCGCTGAATTCCTCCGCGCGTTTATCGAACTGCTGATACAGCGTCAACAGCGTCGCGTATTCGACAATGGAGAGTTCGGGCTTATCTTTGAGGCGAATCCATAGCGCCTCGAATTGGCGCCCGGCGGCGTCCATCGTTTCGTCCGTCTCGGTAAAGTCCGCCGCTATGCCGCGCGAAAGGCCCAGGCGTTTCTCCACGCGCTCGGCAAGGATCGCGGCGGCGCTGTAGCGGCCATAGCCGGTCTCCATCTCGGACTTCGTGGGAGCCGTACCAAGCACAGTCGCGAGAACTGTTTCGTAGCCTTCTTTGTCCGAACCTTGCGAATCCTTCAGCTCCGCTTCGAACGTTCGGAAGGCCGCCAGGGCCGTTTCCTGCTGCTGTGTGCGTGGGCCGATGAAAGGATGGTTGGCCATCGCCCAGCCCATGCGAAGCTGCTCGCGGTCGCTCTCCTGAAGGTTCCCGAAAGCGGCCTTGAGCGTCGATACTTTGCCCGTGTATCGCAGAAGGGCGATGACGGGTATCTTGTGCTCCGGGTCGTTGAGGATAGTCTCCATGATTTCGCGCTCGTCGCCGGAGACGAACGCGTAGAGGCTCCAATATTCCGTCTTCGTGTCAAGAAAGCGCGCCCGCCAGCCGGGGTTGAGCGCAATAGTGCGGACCAGCGCAAAGAACTCGCCCCACTGCGCCGAGTTCTTCAATTGGTTCAGATGCGCCAGCGCGTCTGAGAACGCATCGCCTTCGATCGCGCCCAAGACCATCCTCTGGTCGGACTCCACCAGGCCCACAAAGACTTTGTGTACCCGTTCGTCCTGCAGTAGTTCCTTGCGGAACTCCACGTCCTCTTCCCATTGCTTGAGCTCGGTTCGTTTCGTCTTGTCCTTCGGGTCCTGAGGCGCGTGCGTGGTGAGCAGAATATTCATGAGCTCATCCCGATCGCTGCCCGCCATCAGGACTCGCTGTTTGGCTGCTTCGAACGCGAAGGCCCTGGGGTCCGACGCAAATTGCTGCAGACGGCTCATGTGGGAAGCGAACGCCGACTGGTGGTCTTCGGCGCCCGCCAGTAGCTCCATGAAGGTGTTCTCTTTCAGGCCGCCCTTACGCGTCCGCTTGAACTGCAGCAGCTCATCCAGATCGCCGAGTTCCTCTAACCGCTCATCGATGTCGGCCCGATCCTCCGTGGTCAGCAGCTTGGCGGATCGCGCTTCGCGCAGTTGCTTGCGCTCCGCCAGCAGCTCCATCGCGCGGTCTACCATGGCTCGGACCGCGTCCATGTCGTCACTGCGGTCCTCCGTGGCGAGGCGCAGCCGGGCGATGATCATCTGCGCTTCCGAGGCGTGCGTCAGCGTGGCTACCAGCTTGAACTGCGAGTGGTCAAGCAGATGGTAGAGTTCGTCGTAATGCTGGTCCCAGACGAACTTGCGGTCGATTCGGTCGAGCGCCATGAGCGCGTCGTAGACGGCGTCTTTCTGCTCTTTCGAATCGTCCCCCCGTTGGATCATCCGGACCGCGGTGTCGCCCTTCGCCACTTCGCTCGAATCCATCAGGTTGCGGCTTTCGAACTCCTCCTTGGGGCTCATCTTGTCGTAAACGGCGAGAAGCCGGTCGGAATCCCTCTGTAGGGCTTCGGCCCGCTCCTTGAGGCTGGATTGGCGGATGACGTCGATCTGGGCCTGCTCAATTTCGCGATACCCCTGGTCGTACACTTCGAGGCGGTCGATCAGCGGCAGCGCCGGCCACAGCAGCCTCATGCCTTCCTCCGCTGTGGCCGAAATCGTTGGACCAGCGCTCACAGAGGGCCCGAGAGCAACCGTGGTCGCGATAGAAGCGGCGATCTCAAGAGCCGTTGACCGGCCGTGCGGTTGCAACAGCCAATGTTCCAGGAGAAGACTCTTCCGAAACAGTATGCCGATCCGCACGTCGGCCAGAGCGCTAATGGATAGGCCGCGCATCGCCCCGACGACTGCGTTTACATCATCGTCTTCGATGCCCTTGCCCACAACTTCAACCGCGGCTTCCGCCGCATCGTCGTCCGTTTTGGAGGGCGCTTGAGCCGGAGCCGGCGCCGGCGCTCTTTGAATCGGTGCGAGGCCTTGAGGGGCAGCAAGATTTGTGCTCACTCCCCCGCGACCGTTCGTCGGGCCGCGCATGAATCCATCCGCGGCCCGATCCGCTTCGGCTTCAAGGCCGTCGTCTGGCGCCCCTATCTTCGCGCCGCTCGCAGACTTCGTCGCAATCGAAGGTTGTTTGCCCGAGCCTTGCTGAACCACATGCGCGACTTCATGCGCCAGCAGCCGCTGTCCGCTCGAAGTCGACGGCGCATACATTCCTCGCGCGAAATAAATATCGCTGCCGCTCGTGTAGGCGATGGCGCCGAGGCTATCCGCCGATTGCGCGTCTCCGTTTCCCGTGTGGACCCGCACGGACGAAAGATCCGCCTGGAAGTGGTTCTCGAGCGGCCCCCTGGTTGCGATCGGAAGCGTGTGCCCCGCGGTTGCCGGTAGTCCCTGAAAGTTGGCGCCGCCGCCGTGGCCGCCATAACGTTGAATGGCGCGCTTGCTCTCTTCTTCCCGGCATTCCGGGCATCCACCGCCGCACGCGCATTTTCTCTGTATGGGGGCGTCCGCGGAGCCGCCGCTGAGCTTGGCCTGAACCGGAGCGGACCCAAGCAGGAAGGCCGGCATCCCAGCCGGTGCGCCATACGCACTGTTCTCCGGCCGCTCAGTCGGGGCAAGCCCCGAGGGTTCCGGCGCCGAAGGCTTCTTCTTAACCTGGGGCTGGACCGTCATCTTGAGATCTCTGCCCTCGCGTCGTCAAACAGTGCGCTCTTGCAGGCACAGTGCCATCTGTAACTGGCTGAAATCCCATGCGACGTGGCGGGAATCCCTGCGGCAAAGACGCCGCTCCCGCGAAATCACTGCGGCCAAAACGCCGCACCGTCAGATGCGAATGAACCAGCGCTTGCGGTACATGGCATAGGCGATCAGATACATCACGCCGGTGAACGCCAGCGAATACAGCAGCGACGCGTTCGCCGGTGATGCGAGCGGCGCGAACACGGTCCGATAAATCCGATGCTGTATGCTTTCGATCAACTCGGCGCCGAACTCCGACGCCAGATAAATGGCGATCGCGTTCATTCCCAGGATCACGGCCGGTTGGAACGGCCGCTTCCACCCAAGCCCGTCGATCACCCACACGGAAATCGCGCACGCCGTGAAATCGAGCCCGGCCATGAAGAGGCAAAACGAGTCGGTCCACAGCTTCTTGTTGATCGGCATCCAGAAACTCAGCGCCCACCCGGCAGCGACCAGCAGGGCGCCGGTCATGAACATCCAAGTGGTCCGCTCCGTCAGGCTTCGCCGCATCTGCAGCACCCGCCCCGCCAACAGTCCGAAAAGCGCCGTCGCGATCGCCGGAAGCGTGCTGACAATCCCCTCCGGGTCCCAGTCGTGAGTCTGCCCGTAGTTATGCGTTCCCAGCACCAACCGATCGACGTAGTGCGCGAAGTTTCCTTCCACGTCGAGTCTCCCGCTGCCGAAGCCCGGTACCGGCGCGAACGTCATGATGAGCCAGTACGCCGCCAGCAACCCAACCAGCCACGCAATCTGCCCGCGCACGCCGCACCATAGATAGATAGCGGACGCCGCCAGATAACAGATCGCGATCCGTTGCAGCACGCCAAGAATACGCTGGGTCGAGAAGTCGAAGTGCGGGAACGCATACACCGCCATCCCGAGGACAAATAGGATCGCCGCGCGGCGCAGAGCCGTCAGCAGCAGCCGCGATCGAGGAACCCCCACAGCGAGCCGTTTGCCAAGCGAGAGCGTAATCGCCACGCCGACGATCCAGACGAAAGACGGAAACACCGTATCCGTCAGCGTCCAGCCGTGCCACGCCGAGTGGCGAAGTTGCGCGTACGCATCGCGCTCGCTCCCGTTGTTATTCACCATGATCATGAACGCCATCACGGCGCCGCGGAACGCGTCCAGTGCGACCAGCCGTTGCGTCCCGGGATTCAGGTCCTTTGCCGGTGAAGCTGCCATAGGGACAGTATAGTGGGGCAGGCCTTCCGGCCTGCCGCCGGGCTTCTGCCCGGCGCTCCCCGGGCGCAGAGAACGCTTGCAATTCACCACGCGAACTAGCGCCCCACCGCCATCCGGCCCCATAATAAGTCCCAGTGCCCAAGCCTCCGCGGCTCCGCATCTTCATCTCATACGCCCGCAAGGACGGAGCCAGCCTCGCCTCCCACCTTCAAGCCGGCCTTGACACCGACTACGACGTCTGGCTCGACACCACGCGCCTCAAACCCGGCGCCTCCTGGACCCTCGAAATCGAAAAGCAGATCGACCGCTGCGACGTCCTGCTCGCCTTGATGACGCCCGCCTCCTACGTCTCCGATATCTGCCGCGCCGAACAACTCCGTGCCCTCCGCTTTGGCAAGCGGGTGATTCCGCTCCTCGCCGCGCCCAATGCCGAGATACCCCTGCACCTCGAAACCGCAAACTATCGGGACTTCACCACCGTCACACTCGATCCAGCGCAACTGTGCCAACTCCGCGAGGACATCCGCACCGGCCGCAACGCCGTCGCATTGAAGCCGGAGTTCCGCGCCACTTATGTCACCGCCCCGCCGCTGACCCGCAACTTCATTCCACGGCCCGAGGCTCTCGAAAGCCTCCGCAACCGCGTAGTTGCCGACGATCCAGGTCCCTCCGTCGCCCTCACCGCTCTGCGTGGCATGGGTGGCATCGGCAAGACCATCCTCGCGCAAGCTTTGGGCCACGATCCCGTCGTGCAGCAGGCCTTCCCCGATGGCATCGCCTGGACCACCGTGGGCAAAGATATCTCCGGCAATCTCACCGCCCGCCTCCAGGAGGTCCGCCGCGCCCTCGGAGACCAGCCCACCCCTGCCGAGTCCGAAGCCGAGTCCGAACTCCAGTGCATCAATCGCTACCGCACGCTTCTCCAAGGGAAGGCCGCCCTGGTGATCGTGGACGATATCTGGCGCACCGCCGATATCGAACCCTTCCTCGCCGAATCGCCCCGTTCGCGGCTGCTCTTCACCACGCGCGACAGCGCCATCGCCGCCGCCACCGGCGCGGTCGAGCACACCGCCGATCTGCTCACCCCCGAGCAGTCCCGGCGCCTCCTGGCAGGCTGGGCCGGGCTCGCGCCGGAAAATCTGCCAGCCGAGGCCGCCGATCTGATCCGCGAGTGTGGCCGCCTTCCGCTGGCGCTTTCCATGCTCGGCGCCATGCTGCGCGACAAGCCGCTCGCTTACTGGAGCCACGTGCTGGGTTTGCTCCGCCGCGCGGACCTCGCCAAGATCAAGGCGCAGTTCCCGAATTATCCGCACGCCGACCTGTTGCGCGCGGTCCAGGTGAGTGTGGATGCGCTCGAACCGGCCGCCCGCCAGTGTTACCTGGCGCTCGCCGTCCTGCTGGACGACATGCCCGCCGCGCCATACGTGCAGCGGACGTTGTGGAACCTGGATGACGGCGCAGCGCTCGAGACCGCCGAGCAGTTCGTCAGTCTCTCGCTGGCGCAGCGGGAGGCGGAGAGCGGCGGCATCCGCCTGCACGACCTGCAACTCGACTACGTGCGCGCGCAGTATCCGGATCGGGAGGCCCTCGAACTCATCCACGGCGCGGTGCGGCTTTCCTCTCATGTGATCGAGAGCGACCCTCGTCAGTTTGCTTCGCAACTGGTGGGGCGGCTGCTGCCGCACGGCGATTCACCGGCCATCCGGCAGTTCACGACGAGCCTTGCCCACGCGGCGCCTGGGCCTTGGCTGCGGCCGCTGGCCCCGGCGCTACACCCTCCGGGCACCGGACTGTTGCGGACGCTGGAAGGCCACTCTGCTGCTGTCACTGGCGTGGCGGTGACGGCGGACGGGAGGCGCGCGGTTTCCGCCTCTTGGGACAACACGCTGAAGGTGTGGGACCTGGAGACCGGCCGCGAGCTGCGCACGCTGGAAGGCCACTCTGCTTATGTCACTGGCGTGGCGGTGACGGCGGACGGGAAGCGCGCGGTTTCCGCCTCTGGGGACAAGACGCTGAAGGTGTGGGACCTGGAGACCGGCCGCGCGCTGCGCACGCTGGAAGGCCACTCTGATCGTGTCAATGGCGTGGCGGTGACGGCGGACGGGAGGCGCGCGGTTTCCGCCTCTCGGGACAACACGCTGAAGGTGTGGGACCTGGAGACCGGCCGCGCGCTGCGCACGCTGGAAGGCCACTCTGACTGCTGTCAATGGCGTGGCGGTGACGGCGGACGGGAAGCGCGCGGTTTCCGCCTCTTGGGACAACACGCTGAAGGTGTGGGACCTGGAGACCGGCCGCGCGCTGCGCACGCTGGAAGGCCACTCTGATGCTGTCTATGGCGTGGCGGTGACGGCGGACGGGAAGCGCGCGGTTTCCGCCTCTTGGGACAACACGCTGAAGGTGTGGGACCTGGAGACCGGCCGCGCGCTGCGCACGCTGGAAGGCCACTCTGACTCTGTCTATGGCGTGGCGGTGACGGCGGACGGGAAGCGCGCGGTTTCCGCCTCTGGGGACAACACGCTGAAGGTGTGGGACCTGGAGACCGGCCGCGCGCTGCGCACGCTGGAAGGCCACTCTGATTCTGTCTATGGCGTGGCGGTGACGGCGGACGGGAAGCGCGCAGTCTCCGCCTCTGGGGACAACACGCTGAAGGTGTGGGACCTGGAGACCGGCCGCGCGCTGCGCACGCTGGAAGGCCACTCTGCTCCTGTCACTGGCGTGGCGGTGACGGCGGACGGGAAGCGCGCGGTTTCCGCCTCTGGGGACAACACGCTGAAGGTGTGGGACCTGGAGACCGGCCGCGCGCTGCGCACACTGGAAGGCCACTCTGCTTCTGTCACTGGCGTGGCGGTGACGGCGGACGGGAAGCGCGCGGTTTCCGCCTCTGGGGACAACACGCTGAAGGTGTGGGACCTGGAGACCGGCCGCGCGCTGCGCACGCTGGAAGGCCACTCTGCTTCTGTCTATGGCGTGGCGGTGACGGCGGACGGGAAGCGCGCGGTTTCCGCCTCTGGGGACAACACGCTGAAGGTGTGGGACCTCGAGACCGGCCGCGCGCTGCGCACGCTGGAAGGCCACTCTGCTTCTGTCACTGGCGTGGCGGTGACGGCGGACGGGAAGCGCGCGGTTTCCGCCTCTTGGGACAACACGCTGAAGGTGTGGGACCTGGAGACCGGCCGCGCGCTGCGCACGCTGGAAGGCCACTCTGCATTATGTCAATGGCGTGGCGGTGACGGCGGACGGGAAGCGCGCGGTTTCCGCGTCTGGGGACAAAACGCTGAAGGTGTGGGACCTGGAGACCGGCCGCGCGCTGCGCACGCTGGAAGGCCACTCTGATTCTGTCTATGGCGTGGCGGTGACGGCGGACGGGAAGCGCGCGGTTTCCGCCTCTGGGGACAAAACGCTGAAGGTGTGGGACCTGGAAACCGGCATGCTGCTCGCCACGTTCCACTGCGACGCGAGCGCACTATGCTGTACCTTTGCCGGCAATCAAAAGATCGTCGCCGGTGATGACGGCGGCCACCTGCATTTCCTCCAACTCGAGGAGCGGCCGTGATCGCACACGATTGCGCAATAGTTCCATGCCTCGGAATTGTCGCCCAATCCCTCGGTCCGTCCTGGAGGCTTCGCATTCTGCTGAATCTCTCATGCCGTGCCGATCCTATCGCAATGTTCATTACGTTATCGCCGCTGCAATAGCCTTGCATTTTGTAACGTTCTTAAATAAACTTCCCGGATATGCGCTCGAATGGTTTGCTAATATCTCTTTTGTCAGTTTGATTAAGATGTCAGTAGTGATCTGATTCAGATCCATCCCGGATAGCGCGTGTCCATCTTCGAACACAGACGACCCAAGAGTACGGAATACCAGATATAGAACCATTCTGTTCCCGTGTATCGCTACGAGTCTCTCTTTCCCATCCTTCTGGTTCTGCTCGTATCGCAGGCGCGTATCTACTCTTCTCATGACTTCAACCGAACGCCACATCCTGAAACGCAGATACAGACGAATTGAATAGAACCGTGTATGGCGGCCCGTCGATATTCTCGTATAACTTACTTACCTCACGTTTGGCGGTCATGCAGTAAGTGATATCTTGGTTCGCACATGCCAAGGCGACGGTCGCTTCATCAAGGTTGCAACCCTTATCTGGGGCGGGAGGATTATCGCCGGTCCCTGAATACATACTCCTTTTCTAGCGACAGAAGCATTTCGCTTCTTAATCTGGACTGTTCGGGATCGAGAGCCGCAAAGTCTCTTTTTTCGATTTTGTTTTGGGTGTTAGCGGCCCTCTGTTACGTCGTTTCCAAAGTCGACGGGGAAACCTCCAGCGAGATCAATCGAAGCATCACCTTACTGCCTCCTGTGAGTCGCCAGCGGGGTGGCGGAAAGGGCGGATATTATGCTTCCAACGGTTTGCGCCCCATTTCACAACGCTGCGCCCCGGCACTCGAAAACGCCGCTGCTTTTTGACTTGCCGCCCAACGGCTGTTTTTCTATTTGGGAGCAGAGTAGTGTTATCCCATTGTTGAAATACAGAAAGTTATCCGGACTGTCCTTCAGTGTCTTTACTATAGCCTCGTTAACATCGGTGTTGCCCTTGAAGCCGCGAATATTTTTGTGGTACAGTTTGTTTCCGAACTTACTCCAAGACAGGATGTCAGAGGCATCTACCTGTCCGTAATACGCCTTAAATGGTTCGTGAACAACACCGTATTCACGTAGTAACACCGCCAGATCAACTGAGTCGCCAAGCGCCAGCTTCTCGACCACATCATGCAATTCCTTCTGTCTTAGTAACTGGAGTGAAACTAGATCGCCATCATCATTCAGTTCGACAAGCAGGTCAGCCATAGGCTTATTCACCTCGGCAGAAAGTGGCCCCTTGCCCGTGTAGGCAATAACGAGCACAAACTTCGCCTGGGAATCTGCAAGAGCGTCGTTGACATCCTGCGACTTCTTTGCCAATTTTGGTCCCATCTCTCCCAGCTTGCTCTCAAGCAGATCATTCACCCCTTTTGTGAACTTTAGCATTGCCCCAAGGTCAATGGTACCCGTTCCGTTCTTGGACCATTTTGATTGCACAAGGTAGCAAGTGTGTTCATCGCGGTCGTAGAAAAAACCATCTATCCCATTGTCACCGTACTGATCGACAACGGACTGAGAAGACATTATGTTGTCAATATTCGCCAAAGCTGACAGCGAGAAGGCGGCTAGCGCTCGGGTCAGGAACGTTGACTCCCGGTCCTCAGGGGGCGTACTTGGTTTGAGATCTGACATATCGATTAAGGATGAAAAGCGGCTCTTACAGTTTGAAGCGATATGGTTTACCTGAATGATGCTCATTTAGAGACGGCCTCCCGGTCTGTATCCAATCATACAGTTACCCTTCTCGATGAATCAAGAGACTTCTAACCCGGCGTTATTTTGGCGTGCGGGCTGGTTGGGGGAGCGGCAACCGTAGCACAGGAACTGGCGGCCCGACAGCCCAGACATTGAGGCGGCGGGCAGGTAGCCGCGGGCTTTGATGAACAAGGACAACGATAATGCGGTCGATAAGCGGAATTCCATCGAGAACAAATTCTACAAGGCGGATAGGGCCGCGACGGTGCCCCCGACGCTCGCGAGTTGGGTCAGTGGAGAATAAAATAAAACTGCCCGTCCATTGGCCACTGGCTGATGCTGCCCCGCGCCAGCGTGCTGGGACCATCTTAAGGAAGCCGCGACCACAACGGAGCGGTGTTTGCGGAACACATGACTGCACTCGCGAAACTTTGCCATATGTAAATCTCCGCGCGCCGTCCGTTGGACAATAAAGAAATGAGCCATCGACCGGGCGAGAGACCCAAGTGTTGCCGGCATCCGAGAGGTGATCTGACGGTCCCGCGTTGGGGAACGATCGATCTTCAGACGTGACTCGCGCGCACTCGCGCAAGCTGTTCGCGGAAGTCTTCGTACGTGGTTCGCCCCTGTAGCCATTCAAGCTGTTCAAAGGGCGATCGCTCCAGGCGTGACAGAATCGACTTTGCGATGCCGGCACGTGCAGAATCCGTTGCGCCAGTGACAGCCTCGGTAGTGCCCGGAGCGGAATCGAGCAACGACTGAAGCGCGGCCGGCGCCTGGCCATCGGGAACAACAGGAACGATGCGTAGACCGTGCCGGATTGCAGTTTCGATCTCCAGACGCACATACTCGCTCTTGCCGGCCGCCGGTGTTGCAATCAGCAGCAGGTAGCGCGAACCACTTACGGCGGACCGCAAGGATTGATCCAGGGGCGTACCCAACGTGATCGCATTGAGGTCCCACCAGACGTCCGCGCCCTTGGCTTCCAGTTGCGTGACCAGGTCGCGAGCGAAGGCTTCGTCCTCGCGGGCATAACTGACAAAGGCGGGGCAAGAGGAATGCCGCAATCGCATACGTTGATTCCGTGTCAGAGCCGCTTTGGTGAGATGAAAGACCAGGGTGATGAACGCGATGGTCCGTTCGTCAACAGCAGCCACCAATGAAGGATGTTCTGCCCAAGGATGTACCGCCCACGGAAGGTTCGCGAAGCCCTCCAAAAACCCGTCGAATTCCGAAGCGTTCGTTGTTCGAACTCCGAGAGCAAACAGCGCGGATTGCATCTCCTCCCGGATGCGGTCGGCGTTGGGAGCAGACCCTGAGCGGCAGAACCCAGTAGATTCAGTACTTTACAGAGCCGCGACCGGAGGGAGCGGTTTCGCCACAGACTGCCGGCGGCCAGTCATGGAGCAGAATCGCCAACGGCCACCACTGGTTAGTAGCTCACCTGGGCCCGGTTTGCAGTACGCTGAAAGAAGCCACATGAATCGCGAAGCGTTACACGAACTGATTGACCGCATTCCTGAGAGCGGAATTCTTGCGGCGCAACGAGTGCTGGAACGTCTTACGAGCGATGCCGCGTTCCGGGCCGCCATGTCCGCGCCACCGGACGATGAACCGGTCACCGCCGGAGATGCAGAAGCTATTGCCCGCGCCCGGAAAGACCTCCAAGCCGGCATGACGGTTTCACACGACGAGATTCTCCGCGAATTCGGAATCCGATGAAGTTTGTCTGGCCTGAGTGGGTCCGCGCGGAGCTGCGCGGCATCGACCGGGAAAGCGCGATGCGAATATTGATTGCGCTCACTCAGTACGGAGAATCCGGTGCAGGGGATATCAAGGCCCTTTCAGGAAAATGGGACGGATACTTCCGGCTTCGCGTCGGGGACTTTCGCGTGATCTTCCAAATCAATCCCGATGCGATTGTTATTGTTCGCGTAAGACATCGATCTGACGTGTATCGATAGGCTGGACGCCTTTCGCGACCGGACGCGAATCTCGTTTAGCGACCGTGTCAGTATCCGCGAGAGAAGACGTGCCCGCTTCTATTGGATTGTTACGACGGCCTTGGAGAGATGTTGAAAGCTGCAGAAATGCAGCAACGCATTAGCCGCTGATCATCGTTCCACCTCCAATCCCGCTAGTCTGGATGATGTCGGCACCGCCCCGCGTATTGGAGTCCGCACGGATACGTCGTTCGTACGGGTTGGCCGAGCAACCCACGCGTCGTCGAAACAGTCTTGCAGGACGCGAGTGCCCTCGCTGAGTCGTTTGCCAAGGCCGTAGCCTCAATATGGGACTGCAGATTTGTGCCTCACGGTTCGAGAGGGGCGGAGCCGAACTCCGGCCTCGGCGACGCGATCTGACTGTCCCGGGTTGGGAACAAATGTTCAGGCGTGACTCGCGCGCACTCGCGCAAGCTGTTGCCGGAAGTCTTGGTACGTGGTTTGCGCCTTGAGCCATTCGAGCTGTTCCAAAGGCGATCGCTCCAGGCGTGACAGAATCGGCGCTGCGATGCCGGCGCGTGCAGAATCCGTCGCGCAACTGACAGGCTCGGTTGTGCCGGGAGCGGAATCGAGCATCGACTGAAGCACGGCCGGTATCTGACCATCGGGAACAACGGGAACGATGCGCAACCCGTGCCGGATTGCAGTTTCGATCTCCAGACGCACATACTCACTCTTGCCGGCCGCCGGCGTCGCAATCAGCAGCAGGTAGCGCGAGCCGCTTACTGCCGACCGCAAGGATTGATCGAGGGGCGTACCCAACGTGATCGCATTGAGGTCCCACCAGACGTCCGCGCCCTTGCCTTCCAGTTGCGTGACCAGGTCGCGAGCGAAGGCTTCGTCCTCGCGGGCATAACTGACGAAGGCGGGGCAAGAGGGATGCCGCAACCGCATGCGTTGATTCCGTGTCAGAGCTGCTTGCGTAAGATGAAAGACCAGGGTTACGAACGTGACCGTCCGTTCGTCAACTGCCGCCATCAAGGAACGATGCTCCGCCCACGGAAGGGTCGCGAAGCTCTCCCAAAACCCATCGAACTCCGAAGCGTTCGTCGTTCCAACTCCGAGAGCAAACAGCGCGGATCGCATCTCCTCCCGGATGCCGTCGGCGTCCTGCCCGGAGTAGGCAAACCCGGTCAGCTTGGCCGCAAAGGCCAGCCAGGTCCGGTAGATGAGCACGAACCATGGCAGCCCATACGGTTCGCCGTTGGCCCTCCGCCGTAGCTGGAGCAGGTCGTTGCAAATCGCGAGATACCGCGTGTCGGGTCCGCTCGTTTCGTCCCGCATCTGGTGGTCACTCGCCACCAGGCAGGCAGCCCAAACACTCTCATCGATACGGAATGGGTAGGGCTCCCTCGTAGGATCACTTCCGGCGTGGATTGTCGCGGGCCGTGGGATGCCAAGTCGTAGCACGTCGACGGCTAATCCAAGTTCAATCGCATCCGCGTACCCCCACCACCATTGCTTTGGATCTGTTACGTCGAGGGCTCGCAGTAGCGTCAGGTAGCGGTCTATTCTCCGATGTCAGTTCCACCGCCACATTGGCCGCAAGCCACTTCCAAGTTTCGCTGCGCCAGTCGGTAGGGGGCTCCCGATAGAGCTCGGCTTTGGGCATCAGGCAGACAACCATCGGGCTCACTTGACGCTCTTTCCAGTCCGCCAGGCTACGCCAGAAGACTTCCGAGGCCATCGCCTCTTTTGAAAGGAGCACCAGCAGGCGAGACGCTCGCGTAATGTCGGCAGGTTGTTGGCTGATGGAGACTCCGTGGCTCGTCAAGAAGGTGGAGATATCGATTACCGCTTTGTCGTCTCCTTGCGCGAATGCGAAGTATATGTTCGAGGCAATCAGGCGCGGCGTCACCACTTCGCGCCGGCGCAGCGCCCCGTTGTGGAGAAAACGGACGAACGAGAGAAACAGCAGCGCCGCCCCGAGCACGTTCCGCTGCGTAACGTCGGGTGGCAGGAAGCGGTCGATCTCGGCAATGCACTCTTCGTTGGAAACTCGAATGCCAAGTTCCCGTAGCGAGAGCCGCACTGGAGTCACGAGTGTCCTCAGATCGTCGACCTCAGCGATCGAAAGACCCGAGCGCACTGCAACCAGGCCATAAGTCCAGTAAGCGAGACCAAGCCACGAAGCCTTGAGGTGGCTATTCAGTAAGCTGAGCCGTTCATCGAACAGTTCCCGGATACGGAGCTGGTACGGATCGCCGAAATTTCGGAACGGCGCGCTTTCCGGGTGCCTGGCTACCAGCCCGGTCAAAAAGCGTTGAAGGACCGCTTGTACCGTCGTGCCGAATTCCGGCTTAGCGACATGCACCGTCGCTGCAACCGATACCGCGGCGAGAATCTCGCCAAAGTCGTAGCCGCCCGGGAAGCTCACCTTGTCGATCTTCGAAGTGTCGCTTGTGCCTGCTCCTGAACTCAACGAGACATGGCTCCTCGACCGAGCGTATCACGGTCGATGCCAGAGGATGGCTCGCCTCAGCTTTCGAAATGGGTCGCGAAGGCCTTTGCGAATCGACGCCGTGGCGATTACAAATCCCTGCCGAGAGGCCGGCCCTCTTCCCGCCGGCCTAAGCATCTGTCGTCATTTTCTACGCCACGGCCGTTCGCCGTCTATCGCCCAGAGCGCGAGGCCCGCCTGCGGGCGTCCTGCTCCGTAGTCATCTTGTACGCCAGGTAATACTTGTAGACATTCCCCACGTAGTTCGGCGTCTCCGCCCCGATTTCAGTAGCCGCGACAAATTCGACATTGTTGAACCAGCGATTAGGATCGTAGCCCTCCTTGGCAGCCACCGGCCGCAGCTTTTCGATCCTATCCGGGCCGGCATTATACGAAGCCAGCGCGAAGAGCCCCTTAGTCATCTGATCCATCGGCTCGTTGGCGTAGTAATGAGTCACCATATACCGAAGGTATTTCGCCCCCGCCTCGATATTGTGATCGAGCTTGTCAACTCCGGTGATGTCGATGGGGTCGGCGGACGCGGTACTCGGTTTGATCTGCATCACCCCCACAGCGCCGGCTTTGCTCCGCAATCTCTGGTTGAGGCCGGACTCTTGATAGGCTTGCGCGGCCAAAAGCAGATAAGGGAACTCGTATTTTTCGCCATAGGTGTGGAACAGATGCACCATTTGTTCAAAGTGCGCCAGATCCTCTCCGGCTATTGCGTCCTTTACCCATTTGATATTGCCCAAATACTTGTCCCTTAGCGTGTTTCCGTAAAGCGTGCCGATCTTGTGGTTCCGAATAAATTCATTCACAACGGATTTGAGCTGCGGCGTATTCGGTTGCACCACCCACGCCAGGGGATTCGCCGCCACCACAATTTGCGAATGGATCTTCAGATTGGGCAGCACTTTCGCCCAGGCTTGCGCGACTTGTTCTTCCGCCACCGTCATGGGGACCAGGCCGGCATTCACCATCTCCAGCAAGTCCCCCACTCGTAAGTCGGGTGCGGCGGGAGTCAGGCGAATCGGTGGTTTGCCGTTGCGTTGCAGGTCTTCACTGAGACGGCGCAGTTTTTCATATGAGGTCGTATTGCTGAAGTAGTAGACCTCGCGGCCGGAAAGGTCCTCCAGGCGCGACAACTGCTCGCCGCGGCCGCTGACAATCACGGCTTTGGCTTCGTCGTACAGGGGTTCCGCGAAATCCACCGCAAACTGAGGTTGGCTCGGCGTCACCATCATGGTCGCGATGAGGTCGCCATAACCGTCCGCCAGCTTGGGCAGGAGGCTGTCCCGGCCTATCGGGACGAAATGCAGGTGGATGGCGAGATTGCCGGTGTGGAGCTTGTGGTTGAGGAAGCGCTCGAATTCGCGGCAAAACTCGTAAGCGGCGCCATGGATCTCGCTCCCATCGAAGTAGAATCCGAGCTTGTTAGGCGCCACCAGAACCCTCAGAATCCGCCGTTTGACAATGCCGTCGAGGTCACCCTGCCACTTTTCGTGGACCAGTCGCTCCTGTAATGCGGGGTGTTCGAACGTGTTCGCAGGAGGCTCTTCCGAGAGGCGCGCCGCAGTGCCGGTCGATTGCGTGGTCTGCTCCCGTACGGATGAGGTTTCACCTGGACGCCGACTGCACGACGAGCAGAGCGCAACGGCAATGGCGAGCGTGACGACATAACGCATTGCAAAACCTGATGCGAAAAGACGCCCCGAAGTTCACTAAAACGACGACATGTGTTTGCGGATAGGGGAAAAATCGGGCCACAACCCTTCAAGAAATTTCTGGCGTTGATTTCAAACCACTTGCGCTTCCGGACTGCCGCAACTCTCTTTCGCGTGTCCGGTAATCTTGAGATGGGAAGGAAACGTCGCGCGTCAAGCTGACCGCTGACCGCTCAACGCTGGAACTTCCTCAAACACACGTCCGACGTCCGCGCCGAACACCCGAAGCCCAAAGTGGCTATCTCAGCGTCTGCGTCTCTGCGTCAAAAGAACGCGCCCAAACGACCGGATATAATGCTCTCTTGAACCCCAAAACCGTATTCCTCTTCCCCGGCCAGGGCTCTCAATTTGCCGGCATGGGCAAAGCGCTAGCCGCCGAATTCCCCTCCGCGCAGCGCGTCTTCGATGAAGCCAATGACGCCCTCGGGTTCAATCTGGCGCGGCTGTGTTGCGAAGGTCCGGAGCAGGACCTGAAGCTCACCGCCAACACGCAGCCCGCGCTGCTGACGATTTCCACTGCCGCATTTCGCATTTTGGAGGAGCGCGGCTGGCAGCCGGATTTCGTGGCGGGTCACAGCCTGGGCGAATACTCGGCGCTGGTCGCAGCCGGTAGCCTGGATTTCGCGGATGCGGTACGTCTGGTGCGCAAGCGCGGCGAGTACATGCAGTCCGCCGTTCCGCCCGGAGTCGGCGCGATGGCGGCGCTGCTCAAGCTGCCGGAGGGAAAGCTCGATGAGGTGCTGGCTCAGGCGGCGCGAAGGCGAAGTGGTGAGCGCCGCCAATCTCAATTCGCCGGATCAGGTGGTCATTGCGGGACACGCCGAAGCGGTCAATCGCGCGATCGTCCTGGCGAAGGCCGCGGGCGCGCGCCGCGCGGTGCTGCTTGCCGGTAAGCGCGCCGTTCCACTGCGCGCTGATGAAGCCCGCGCAGGAGCGCCTGAAGACCGATCTCGATGCCACCGGATTTGGCGATCTGGCTTTCCCGTTGATCAACAACTGGCAGGCGCGCGAAGTCCGCACCGGCGCCGAGGCGCGCGAAGGGTTGTATCAGCAGGTTCCGAATCCGGTGCGTTGGGTAGAAACCATGCGGCATCTTGCAGCCGCAGGGGTGGAGCGGGCGGTGGAGGTGGGCGCGGGAGGTGTCTTAACCGGGCTGCTGCGCGGAGTAGAGCCGCCTATCGCGGGCTTCAAGTTCGGCGAACCGGAAGATCTGGCGGCGCTAGGCTAACATAGATGAAAGGAAGCACCAATGACGTTTGAGGACCGGATGGAGCGCCTCGAGTCAATCGCCGTCGCGCATAATGACATCGGCATTTATCGGTGTTCATCGGCGGCTAATAAAAGGCAATAACCCGTCCCACCCAAACCAAACGCTCCCAATCGCGTCTTGCATGAAAGGTTCACCCATGAAACTCACTTTGGCGTTTCTGCTGGCGGTCGCCGCCGCGTCCGCCGCCGAATTTAAAATTCCCGTCGAAACTTATAAGCTTTCGAACGGGCTGCGGGTAGTTCTCTCGCAGGATAATGCCGTGCCGGTCGTAACGGTCTACATGATCTTCGATGTCGGCGCGCGCTCCGAAGAAAAGGGCCGCACCGGGTTCGCGCACCTGTTCGAGCATATGATGTTCGAAGGTTCCGCCAACGCGCCCAAAGGCGTGCGCGACATGCAGGTGGAATCGAACGGCGGCGTTCAGAACGGGTCCACGCATCCCGATTTCACCGATTATTACGAGGTGCTTCCCGCCAACAAACTGGCCACGGCCCTGTGGCTCGATTCCGACCGCATGCGCAGCTTGGCCATCACCGACGAGAACCTCAAGAATCAGAAAGAGGCCGTGAAGCAGGAGCGGCGGCTCAGCTTCGACAACCAGCCTTACGCCACGGCCGAAATCGATACGTTCCCGACGATGATGTTCGGCAACTGGCAGAGTTCGCACTCGCTGATCGGGTCGTTTGAAGATCTGAATGCCGCCAGCGTGGCCGATGTTTCGAAGTTCTTCAAGACCTACTACGCCCCCAACAATGCCGCCCTCGTGATCGTCGGGGATATCCGGATTCCCGAAGCCAAGAAGCTGGTGGAAAGCTACTTCGGAGACATCCCGGCGCAGCCCCAAGCGAAGCGGCCCGATATGACCGAGCCGGCGTTCCATGCGCACAGCGACGTATATAACGATCCGATGGCGCGCGTTCCGGCGGTGATGATCGGCTGGCCGGGGCCGAAACGGCGGTCGCCGGATTACTACGCTCTGAATATGCTCGATGCCATCCTGACCAACGGCAACAGCGCGCGCATCCGGCTCGACCTGGTGAAGGGGAAGGAATCCATCATTCAGTACGAATCGAATCTCGGGTGGCCGATGTCGAGCTACCTCGATTATCGCGATCCCGGCGCCTACGGCATGTTCGTGCTGTATAAGCCCAACTTCACCTCGCAGCAGATTGTGGATCAGGTGCAAGGTGAAATCGCCAAGTTGCAAGACGCGCCGTTGCCCGCGGCGGATCTCGAGCGCGCCAAGACCCAACTGCGCGCCACCCTCATTAAACAGATGCAGAGTTCGCTCAGCCGCGCGCAGCAACTGGGGCAATACGAAATCGCCGATGGCGATGCCTCGTTGATCAATACGGAGTTCGACCGCCTGTTGAACGTTTCCGCCGCGCAGATTCAAGCTGCGGCGAAGAAATACCTCACGCCGGACAAACGAACGGTGCTCGCCGTCCAGCCCGCGCCCGCGAAAGGAGGCAAATAGAATGCGCCGCATAATCGCAGTCTTTGCATTAATCGCGCCCGCGCTGGCGCAGACGGTGGATCGTACCAAAGCGCCCGAGACGCCGCCCATCCCGAGTTACAAACTTCCGCCCTTCGAGCGGACCAAGCTGCCGAACGGGCTCGAAGTCATTCTGATTGAAGATGGGCGGTTTCCTCTGGTAACCGCGCGCCTCAACTTCGCGGCTGGCTCGAAGTTCGATCCGAAAGATATTCCCGGACTTTCAGCAGCGGTCGCCACGCTGATGACCGAGGGCACAAAGACGCGCACCTCGCGGAAAATCTCCGAAGAAACGGACGATATTGGCGGCTCGCTCAACGGCTTCACCGGGCCGGACAGTCTCACGGTGGCCGGCAGCGCGCTTTCGGAGAACCTCCCGAAGTTGATGGCGCTGATAGCGGACGTGTCGATCAACGCTTCATTCCCTGAGGATGAAGTGCGGCTCGAGCAGCAGAACCGCGCCCAGAGTCTGCGCGCGCAGCATTCGCAGCCGTCTTACCTGGCGCAGGAGAAATTCGCGGAGGCGGTTTACGGATCGACGCCCTACTCGCACATCGGACCCACCGATGACTCGATTCGCAAGATGGACGCCAAGGCTTTGGCCGCGTTTCGGGATGCGTATCTGGTACCGAACAACGCCACGTTGATCGTAATCGGAAAATTGCCGGCGCACGATGCGGTCATGAAGACCATCGTGAGCGGATTCGGCGCTTGGCCCAAGAAGGAATTGCCGGCGGCGCCGAAGATCGATCCCCCCGCGCCGAAGCGGCAGATTCTTCTGGTGGATCGGCCGGGTTCGGTGCAGGCCGATATTCACGTAGGCCGCCTGGCGCCGACGCGGCTCACGTCGGAATTCTTTCCCATGACGGTGGGGAGCAGCATCCTGGGCGGCGGCGGCTCGTCGCGCATGTTCGTTGATATCCGCGAGCGCGACGGCTTTGCCTATGACGCACATTCCGAATACGCAACCTCTCGCGACGCAGCGACGTTCGCGGCAGTCACCGAGGTTCGCAACGAAGTAATGGAGCCGGCGCTGAAGGAAGTGCTGGAAGAGATGGATCGCATGGCGAAAGAGCCCGTCACCAAAGATGAGCTGAGCAATGTGAAGAACTACATGTCGGGACTCTATCTGCTCCGGCTGGAGACGCAGGATGGGCTGGCGAACCAGTTGAACGGCATGGAGACGCTCGGCCTGCCAGAAAACTATTTGGAGACATACGTCACCCGGGTACGCTCGGTCGAAGCGGACCAGATCCTGGCGGCCGCCAAGAAGTATATGGCGATTGGGGAGGCGACGATCGTCATCGTGGGTGACGCGGCCAAGATCGGCGACGCGGTGAAGAAGTTCGGCGAAGTTACGGTGGTGAAATAGTCGATCTATTGCCGTGGGCCGCGGCGGTCTTCGACAGTCTTATAATCGGCCGGCGGCTCGAACAGGGCGTGGCTCGGCTCGGCGCGGCTGATGTTGGTCAGCTTCGTTACCGTTTCGCCGTAGCGCGGATCGTTACGCCGCGTGAGCACGTCCATGTGGAGATCCGGCGAATACCATCGTTCGGTGACCACCTGGATAGGCAGTTCGTTACCCATCGCGCCAGCAGCAATGGTTTGCGTGACGCGGGTTCCATCCGCCGCTACGCCTTCGATGGTCTGTTTTCCCAGCGATTCTGTCTTGATATCGGCCGAATTGGCTCCGCGGCCCCAACGGGGCGCATCGGCCGGCGGGGGCTGCTTGCCGTTGCGGCCGCCGCGGCCGCGGCTTGGCTCCGCCAGTTTCGAAACCGTGCGGTCGGATGGGTTCACCGCATAGCTCACTCCGGCCACCGGGTCGCTGATGAAAACGGCCTCCGTGTTGGCGGCGGGCGCGCCCAAGGCGCCTAATCCGTTCAGGGACTGCTCGCGGCGGGTTCGGCCTTCGCTATCGCGAACCAGATGCGCGGTCGTGGATTGGTGAATATGGTTGCCGTCGCCCAGCGTCTGCGAGGTCTCGGTGATCAGATCGCCCGTAAAAGGAGCGTTCTTTACGATGCGTCCCGGCATTCCCGGCTCGCCACCCAGAAAACGCGGGCCGCCATTCGGACCGAATCGCCCGCGCCCGCCGGGAGGCGGCCCCTGGGCCAACAATGCCGCGGAAAGGAGAAATAGGCCGATGGAGAGGTTGCGGACTTGCATGTTCATTTATTCCATGAACCTCACGGCCCGCGCAAGACCGTCGGAACCGAGCTTGACCTCGGCCTCCACCGTATCCGAGACCTGGTCGGGATTCACTTCCAGACCCACCGCCAGCATGGCGGAGCGCGGAAACTCCATGCGCACCACGCTGACGTCGTCGTTAGGATCGATCTGCGGCGCATTGGGCAGCGGGATGAATCCGTCGTCGCTGTCCTGCGTGGTGAGGGCTGCGAGTTCGATTTGGGCGGGTGCGGCATGATGGGCAGCCGGGGCCGCTACGCGGTGCTTGGGTGCGATCCAGACGGTGAACGCCAGACCGGCGGCGAGAAACGCAGCCGCAGCCCAAGGCAATATCGGCGTCTTCCACCATGCGAGGCGCCGCGCATCGCCAATACCGTGAGTGGCGCGGAATGCGGCCAAGAGACGCGTCTCCACGCGTTGGGGCGCCGCGACCGTATCCAATTCGCCGGCCAGCAGACGCAATCCACCGGTCAGGCGCCGTTCGCCCGCCAGTCGCGCCGCGCAGGGAGTGCACTCGGCGATGTGTCGGTCGTTTCCGGCGTGATCGGAGTCCAGTTCAGCCATTCGATTCCAGAATTCTTCGCAGCTCATATTTCGCACCTCGCAGGCTTGAGCGCGCCCAAGCCGGGCTTAGGGCGCTCCTTATTCAATTTTTCAAGCAACAGGGCTCGCGCTCGATGTAACCGGGAGCGCACCGTGCCAATAGGACAGCCGAGCGCCGCGGCGGCATCGGCATAATCGATCTCTTCCAGGTCGCAGAGGGCCACTACCTCGCGATAGCGCCTCGGCAGGGCCGTTACTGCGCGGCGGAGGGCTTCGATACTTTCCCGATGCGTCAAATCCGCCAGCGGATCGTCGTTGACGGCCAGTTGCGGAAGAGGCGCCTCCTCGGAATCGCCTTCCATGAGGATATCCACCCGGCCGCGCTCGATCAGTCGCAGGGCCTGTTTTCGGGCGATGCCGAAAAGGTAGCCGTTCAGCGTGCCGCGCTCCGGATTAAAACCGCAATCGGACCGCAGAAGGGTCATGAAAACCTCCTGAACGATATCCTCGGCCGCCGAAGCCGATCCGCTTACGTGCAGGGCAAAGCGGTACAACGCCGCTTGTCGTCGCCGGTACAATTCCAGGAACGCATTTTCGTCTCCCCGCCGGAGCCGGTGGAGTAGTTCGTCGTCGGTGGGTTGCCCAACAGTCATTTCTGCTTCACAATGTAAATTCCAGTACTTACCTAAAAAGTTCCCTTAATTCCAACCTGTTCAGTGATTTAGCCCATAAAATTACACTTTTCGGGTACCGATTAACGAAAATAGTACTTTACGGTTAGTACTACGTGTCCTATTATCTACATACATGGCAGGCTTTGGATTTGAGATAGCCCCCGGAAGACATGACGAGATCACCGTCCTTGGAAAGCGGCTGGCCGACCTGGAAGATCAGCTTTCCAACGCGAGGCGTTTAGTGGAACAGCGCTTTCGAGCGCTGGCGGAGGCTTCGCCATCCATGATTTGGATGGCGGGCCCGGACGCGCTTCATACGTATTTTAACCCTGCATGGCTGGAGTTTCGCGGCCGGAAGTTGGAGGAAGAGACCGGAAACGGCTGGACAGAGGGCTTGCACGCGGACGATCGGGATCTTTGTCTCGAAACCTATCTGAAGTCTTTCAGCGCGCGGCAGCGCTTCCGTATGCAATATCGGATGCTGGATGCCAGCGGTGAATACTTGTGGCTGGAGAACGTAGGCTCGCCGGTATTCAACGAGAGCGGCGATTTTACTGGCTTTATCGGGTCGGCCGCCGATGCCAACGGACGGCGCCAGGCCTACTTCACGCCCGACGACGAATCGGTTCGCATGGTCTTTTCCCTGACGGAGCGCGAGCGTCAGGTGTTGGTGCTGATCGCCGACGGGAGATCCACCAAGGAAGCGGCCGCGCGGCTGGGAATCAGCTATAAGACGGCGGATTCTCATCGTAGCCGGATTCTCGAGAAACTAGGCATTCACGAGACGGCCAGCATGGTGCGCTATGCCATTCGAGCCGGGTTGATCGCTCCCTAACCTCTGGGCGGGGCGGGCGATCTGCCCGTCCCGCCTACTCGTGTTTCTCTAGCAGCAGCGTAATCGTTCCCACCGCAATCGACATGCGCACCCGGATCTGTACGGGCAGTTTGCGCGCATCGTCCGTCAGCCAGACATTGAGATGTGCCGGGCGCTTGTAGAGAACTCCATTAAATAGGTAAGCCTCATAGCGGATGGTGTGGAACACCCCCTCGGGTGTTTTAATGTCTTCACGCGCCTGTGCCTCCACTTTCGCCGTCACGCTTTTCTTTCCGTCGCTCACGGCTTCGGTTGCCGATTGGCCCGGCTCGAGGTTCAACGTGCGCATAAAATAGAGGCCGCCAGCCACGTCGTGCACGCAAGGGGGGATTTCCGTTTCCTTTGAGGTGACAACCGCGTTCTTTAAACGATCGGTTTCGACGTAGATGGCCTTTTGCGCCGCGGAATCGAAGGTGATTTTGGTCTCGCGAACGCGGTTTCCCTCGTGTGAAAGGAACTGGGACGATTCGGCGCACAAGGCATTGCTCAGGTTGGCGCTGTAGTCGTCATCGACGCGGAATAATTTGGAAACCAAGCCGATTGATTCGAGGTGTACGTTTACCTGCCAGCCGGCGCGCTCGCGCCGCCACTGCACTTTGGCTTTTCCACCGGTTATGAGGCGCCACTCGACGTTGTAATAGAGCGTCTCGCCGGAAGGCGGCGCGATATTCTGCGCCCAGATGCTCGGCAGCGAAAACAACCCCAGGAACAACGGTAACCCCTTGAGCATGAAAGGCCAGTGTCTCAGATAGTGGCTAGCCCGCGCAAACGAGATCGCAGCGAGCAATCCCCAGCCGTAACGGGGTATCATGGAATCTTACGCATGGCCGTCACAAGTGAGCCCATTCTCGACGAAACCACGCTAGTGGCGCAATCGCGCGAAGGCGACGCCGAAGCGTACGGGCAACTGGTGCGCCGCTACCAGAGCAAGATTTTCCGCCTGGCGCAGCACATCACGCAAAACCGCGAAGACGCCGAAGACGTTCTGCAGGAAACCTTTCTCAAGGCGTATGAGCACCTCGATCAGTTCCAGGGGAACTCGAAGTTTTATACCTGGATTGTGCGGATTGCGGTGAATCAGGCTCTGATGAAGCTGCGCCGCCGCAAGAACGATAAATCGGTATCGATGGACGACGCCATCGATACAGGTGAGGATACGATTGTCCGCGAGATCGCCGCCTGGGATGAAAACCCCGAGGAGCGGTTGTCGCGCGAGGAGGTCGGCGGGATTCTCGATTCGGCGGTAGAAAGTTTGGATACACCTTACCGAAGCGTTTTCGTACTTCGCGACATCGAAGAATTGTCGACGGAAGAAACCGCCGAAGCGCTGGGGTTGAGCGTACCGGCCGTGAAGAGCCGGTTGCTACGGGCACGCTTGCAACTGCGCGAAAAGCTGACGCGCCAATTTAAGCGCAAGGGAGACGACGCCTTTGCTTACTTGTAAGGATTTTCTGCGCGAGTTGAGCGATTACCTGGATGAGTCGCTCGATGCGCAGATCCGAACGCGGCTGGAAGAGCACATCGCCGCGTGCCCGAATTGCTGGGTAATTGCCGACACGACGCGCAAGACGGTCAAGATTTATAAAGGGATGGAACCTTATCCCGTGCCAATCGACGTACAGGATCGACTAATGGCTGCCATAGAGCGTAAGATGGCGGCCAAGCGCTGTAAGTCGGGTTAATCGCGTTCGCGCAGTTCTAAGGCGTATTCGCGCAGTAGCTGACCCGAGGGGAGGAACACGCGCACAAAATAAACGCCATTCGATTGCGGCGGAACGATGACGCTGGGCGATTTGGCGTCTGTCGGCAAAATCCCTTGCCACTTTAGCGATCCGGAAGTATCTACTACATCCAAGCGGTATGAAGGCGAGGCGGGCAGCCCGTTAAGATCGGGACGAAGCAAGAGAGTACGGCGGGCCGGGCCCTGCGCGTCAGTGTCAGATCCTCGCATGGCGAAAAGCGCAACGGCGGTCGGCGATTGGTCGATCCGGGGCGAAAGGCGCACTACGGCGGTCGCAATCAGCAGCGCGCAGACCGCGAACGCCGGAATCAGCAGCCGGAAATTCCACTGCCATCCCTCTCCAGCTACGGGCAGTTCAGGCACTGCTCCCTTCACGGCGCGGATATAAGCGTCGGCTTCAGTTACGCGGATTTGGCAGGCCTCGCAGAGTAGTAGATGCTGCTCAACCTCGGCCGCAGCCTCGTCCGCCAGTGAGCCCATGGAATATCGTTCCAGCGTCGTTTCTTCGATATGGTGATCGATATCAATGTGCATAAGCATATCCCAGAGCGCTAAATACTTTCTCTATTCTAATAGTTCCAACACCAAAACAAAATCTCTCGAAAGTTAACACAGCACTGCTAAAAGGGTGCGATCGAGCACAAGAACACGGAGAGTCTAGCTTTTGGCATTCGTTTTAGCTGCGAGGCGGCGCCGCCCTAACTCTCCAAAGCGCGCTTTGGCGCGCGATTTGATGAGGCGGAACTGCGTCTCGGTCAAATTTAAGGCTTGGCAAATCTGCGCCGGAGACTCTTCTCTAAAATAGAACCGGATGAGAACTTCGCGATCCCGCTTGGGGATACTCTGCAAGACGCGAAGGGCGAGTTCCTGATTCTCCCGCTCAATAGCTGCGTTCTCGGGGTCGGCATGAGCATCGCAGATGGATTCGTCGAAATCGAGTTCCACGCGATTGCGACGCAGGCTGATGGCGCGATCGATATAGGCGGCGATTTGGCGGCGGACGATGGTGTGAATGTAGCCCATCAAGCGCGACGGCTCGCGCAATTCGCCGTTACGAATGGCTTGCGCGATGATCAGGAAGACGTCGTGAACCTTGTCGTCGAGGTCATCCGGCCCAAGCTGGCGGAATAACATGAAGCGGATGCCGGTCGCGAAGATGTCATACAGTTCCCGCATGGCATCCTCGTCGCCGCGTTGTACACGGTTGGCCAGGAGTTCCCAAACGTGATCGGGGACCGGAGCCGCAGCAGTGGAGGGCACTGATTATTCCTTTCCCATAACGAAGTACGCCGCCCAATAACGGGGATCGGAGCGCCATCCGCCGGCTGCCGCCATTTCCAGTTGCGCAGCCCGCAACGCGGCTGCAGGATTCTGGCCTAGCCTGCCCAGGTTGCGATAAAAGGCGGCGAAGAGTGGGCCGCCATCGTCGGGCACCGGCCAATGGCTGGCTAGAACGCTGCGCGCCCCGGCGGCAAGCCACGCTCGTGTCAAACCGAGTAATCCGGAGCCGGGCAACACTGCGCCAGCCGAGGAGCGGCAGCCGCTGAGCGCTACCAATTCGGCATTCACGCGCCAGGAAGCGATCTCGGCCGGATCGAGCGTTTCTGGCCCCCCATTGCCGTTGAGGCTGAGTACGATGGCGCCATGCGGGTTGGCGCCAGGCGATTCCACAAAGTGGGTCGCAAAGTGAATCACACTCGGATTGCGTGTAAGCCCGGCCATGAGAGCTGCGCGCGAAGCATCCGCGCCTTCAAGCAGCTCATGTTCGCCGCCCCAGGCGGCGGCCGAGACATCGAGTTCAGAGGCGCTGGCAACCAACCGCGGAAGCGCGGCGAAGGAAACCAGTTGAAATTGCTGAGGCGGGGCGGAATGTACGCGCCGGGGGTCAGCCGAATTATAGACCGGGTCGCCGACACCCAGGAAGAGTCCCGCAGCAGACTGGCGTTGCCGGTTCTTCCATAAGGCGGCGCCGGGAACCACTTCGATTGCGCGGCGGTCCGCCACCAACAGCGAATCCCCGGCAGGCAATGCCGCGAACGGAACCTGGAAGAGGGCATCGTCGAGAGCAAGCAGCCAACGGCTCTTCTGCAAGAACTCCGGCGCGAGCTGACCAAACAACGCGGCGTAAAGGCTTTTGCCGGCACGTTGCGTATCGGGCGCCGAGCTTTGCACGGCTTCGGAGAAGCCGGCGGCCAATTCCTGGATCTCTTCGCGCCTGGGCAGAGGATAAACGGCGATTCGATTCCGCGCTACGGCCCACATCCAGGAAGAGGAATCACCCAAGTGAAATGCAATTAGCGCATCGCTAGCGGAAAGCTCGCCTTGGGTACGTGCCAGCAAGCCATCTGAATCCGATGCGGGCGCATTGAATGCCGCCGATTCAATCTGAGCCAGGGCGACGCGGGCCGAGAGCGCCTCCTGCGCCGCGGCGGGTGTTCGGAGCCGGGCTGCATCGACTTCAGCGCGCTGCGAGCGGGTGACGGCGGGCCAATACGACGTCGGCATCGCTTCGGCCGCCGCGATTCGTCCCTGGATAAGTAAGCGCAGGCTGTTCGCGCGGTTCTCTTCCGCGGCTTCGAATGTTTCGCGGATCAGCGAAAGATCTCCTGTTTGCCGGAACAGACGATTGCCGGCATCGATCAGGGCCGAGTAGACTTGGTCGAGGTAACCTTCGGCGCCGATACGGCTGGCATCGTCCGGCGGCGCGGACCAGCGCCAGGCGAGCCCAAGGCGGACGGCCGTGCGGAGATCGGACATGGCTTCCACCAAACGGCCTTGCGCCAGACGGAGGCGGCCACGGTAGTGGTACGCGCCCCAAATTGGGGTTAGGCCCGGCTGCGCGGCAAGTTCGACCGCGTGGTTGAGGAGCCGCTCCGCGGAATCGAGATCGCCCTGTTCCAGGCGCAGCCGGCCGAGGTTCCGGTATGACGTATCGAGCTGGAGATTGCGCAAGGTGCGAATACGGTATGCCTCGATCAGAGGCGATTCGGCCTTATCAAGATCGCCTTTCTTCAAGTATTCTTCGCCTATCCTGTTCCAAGCGAAAGCGGCGAGTTTCCAATTACCTTGGGCTTCGGCGCCTTCAATGCCTGCGCGGAAGAGAGGCAGAGCCTCGGGCATGCGCAACTGACGAGCTCTGAGATCCGCCAAAACGATCTGGGTCTGGGCCAAGTGTTCGATTCGATCCAAGCCCGAGAGCCGTTCCAAGGCCCCTTGCATGCGCCGTCCGGCTTCTTCCAGATCTCCCATCTCCATGTAGAGCGAGCACAAATTGGTGTCCATCGCCGCCGTATAGCTGAAATCGCCAATGGACGTCGCCATTTGCCTTGCTGCGAGAAAGGATGTGAGCGCGCCACGATACTGGTGCAACGCGAAGCGCATGGCGCCGAGATTTCCCGTGGCCCGCGCGGCAGTTCGAGCGTCGCCCGCACGCACAGCCGCATCGATTAATTCCTGCGAGTGCGCTAGCGCCTCTTCATAACGATTGGATTGAAACAGACTTGCCGTAACAGCCAGGTTGTCACGCAGGGAATTCCGGTGCGGGGAATTGGAAGAAGAAGAGGAAGATGGAGATTTCAGAACGACACGTCCGCCGGGGCCCGTCAGCGGCATCGCCAACAGACACAACGCACCCATGGCGAATGATTTCAAGTGGCTCCGCCCCAAGTAATAAAAAGTCCGATATCTTTGGGGGATCTTCCCTTACAGAAAGAATACCCCCAAAGAATAATATCAGCATTTACTCACTTGGAGTAGTCCTCATTTGAGGATTTTGTGCAGGATGCGCGGATTTATTACCGCGCTTGGCTCTGCTGCCCAACGGGCTGCTAGTTGCCGACAACAATGATTATCGGATCCGTGGGCATTTGGTAGCCTTTGATTTTGAAGCCGAAAGTCAAACTAGCTTCTACCTCCGATTTCAATATACGATCGGCGAATGAAGTGCCTTGTGAGTCAAATCAATAAGGTTATTAGAATCACGTATTTAGATTTTTTAAAACCTTGTGAATGAGAAATTGTCGCTCTACGCTTCCCGCTTACGCGGTTGAAAAAAGCGAGCTGCGGCGTGGCTGTTTGGCCGGGCATGATTCTGTATATCTTGCTGAAAGGGAATAAGTTATGAGTTGCATCTTTCCAAAATGAGATGCTATTTCAGATGGCTGTGGCGCGATGTAAGCGGTTTTCGCCACTTTAGCCGAAGAAGCCGCGCGCAGAGTCCGCCGCGGCAAGAGCAGTCACCGATAACGTGTAACCCGTCCGCGGAAGCTCACGTGGATCCCGGCAACTTACCGGAAGGGTGATCACCCGCTGGTTCAAGCTCCGCCTCGGGATTAGCCGTGAGCCGCGCGCGGTTTTCAAATTCCGCTCGCGCTACAATCACCACTTGAAACGCGTCATCACCGCACAAGACATCCCGCCCGGCGGCGAGTTTCGCATTCCACTCGGCAGCATCGTCACGCCATCGGCGCGCGAGGTTGCGGCCGTCCCGCGGGGTGCGTATCATCGAGCTGCCAGTCGAACAAATTCCCGTCGCAGTACGCGCCGGAACGGACGGTCGCCATCGGCGCCGATCATGGTGGCTTTCGGCTCAAGCAGACTCTCAAGCCCCTGCTCGAAGGTCTCGGGCTCGAAATCCGCGACGTCGGGCGTGCACGAGGAGAAGCCCGCCGACTATCCCGATATCGCGCTCGCGGTGGCGGAATTGGTCGCCTCGGGCGCGGCGGCGCGCGGCGTCATCATCGATGGCGCGGGCATCGGCTCCTCCATCGCAGCGAACAAGGTTCCGGGCATCCGCGCGGCGCTGTGTTATGATAAAGCTTCAGCGCGAAATAGCCGGGAACACAATGATTCTAATGTGCTTACGCTCGGCGCGCGGCTGCTGACGGAGACCCAGGCGGAGGACGTGCTGCGTACCTGGATGGCCACGCCTTTCGCGGGCGGACGGCATCAGGCGCGCGTGCAGAAGATCCTGGATATCGAGCGGCGATATCTCAAGTAGGCTTCCCATGACCCAAGCGGAACTCGACAGTCTGGTGGCGCAGATCGGCGAGGAAATCCTCGCTCGCGCCCGGAAACTGGAAGCAGTCCCTGGCAAGAAGGGCGAAGGGCTCAACCTGCCCGACCAGGTCTGCCCCGGGTGTCAGCAGCGCTGCCCGCAGACCTGCGCGCGCAACACCAAGGAGATTATCGCCGCCGGCGCCGACCGCGTGTCGGCGAGCGAGCGCCTCACCAAGATCGATCCCGGCGATCGCCGCGCTGATCGATCACACCATTCTCAAGGCCGACGCCACCCGCGCCGATATCGTCAAGGTTTGCCGCGAGGCGCGCCAGTACAACTTCGCCAGCGTCTGCGTGAATCCGTATTGGGTGCCGCTGGTGCGCTCGGAACTTGCCGGCTCGCCGGTGAAGGTCTGCACCGTGGTCGGCTTCCCGCTGGGCGCCACCAGCACCGAAGCCAAGGTCGCCGAAGCGCGGACGGCCGTTGCGCGCCGGCGCGCAGGAGAGATCGACATGGTGATCAACGTCGGCGCGCTGAAATCGGGCGATCGCGATGCGGTGCGCGCGCGATATCGAAAGCGTGGTGCGCGTCTCGCATCAAGGCGGCGCCATCGTGAAGGTGATCATCGAAACCGCGCTGCTGACGGATCCGGAAAAGACGCTGGCCAGCATGCTTGCCAAACAGGCCGGCGCCGATTTCGTCAAGACGTCCACCGGGTTCAGCACCGCCGGCGCCACCGCGCACGATATCGCGCTGATGCGCGCGGCAGTCGGTCCGCAGATGGGCGTGAAGGCATCGGGCGGCATCCGCACGCTCGACGATTTGCGGACCATGACGGCCGCCGGCGCGACGCGCATCGGCGCCAGCGCCAGCGTGAAGATCGTCGAGGCCACCGCTGCCTGATACGACGCAAACCCGGTCTGCCACCACGGCTGTGCAACCCGCGCGCAAGGCTCCGGTCCGCTTTCGCGAGCGCTCGGAACTGCTCGATTTCCTGCTCGAAGTGTCGGCTGTCATGGCGCAGACGCTCGATCTCGATCAGCTTCTCGGCCAACGTCGCCGAGATCGTGCAGCGGGTACTGCCATACGACCTGTTCGCGATCCTGCTCTACAACGAAAAGCGCCGCGACCTGCGCATTCGCTACGCCGTGGGCCATCGCGAGGAGGTAGTCCGCAATCTCACGGTCGCGCTTGGCGAAGGCATCACCGGCGCAGCCGCCGCCCGACGCGAGCCGGTGCTGGTGGGCGACGTGCGCAGCGATCCGCGATACCTCAATACCGTCGACGCCGTCCGCACCGAGCTTGCCGTGCCCATGACGGCGCGCGGCAAGCTGGTGGGCGTGATCGACCTGCAGTCCACGCGCGTCAACGCCTACACCGAATACGACCGCGCGCTGCTGCGCCTGATCGCGGCGCGCGTCGCCGTCGCCATCGACAACGCGCGGCTCTATCGCCGCGTAGAGCGGCAGAACCGCACGCTGAAGACGCTCGCCAATATTTCGCGCGAGTTTTCGTCGATTCTCGACCTCAACGAGCTGCTGCCGAAGATCATCAGCACGATGCGCGAGCTGATCAATTACGACGCCTTCAGCATCCTGTTGGTCGATCACGGACGCGAACGCCCTGCGGCATCTCTTCAGCATCCGCTACGACCAGCGCGTCAATATCGACAACATTCCGCTCGGCAAAGGGATCACCGGCGCCGCCGCCGAATCGCGCGAGGTGGTGCGCGTGCACGATACCGCGCAAGGACCCGCGCTACATCGCGTCGCACCCGGATATCCGCTCGGAAGTGGCCGTGCCGCTGATCGTGCAGGACCGCGTGGTCGGCGTGATGGATCTGGAAAGCGACCGGGTTGGCTACTTCACGGACGATCACGTCCGCACCCTGACGCTGCTCGCGCCGCAGGTGGCATCGAGCGTGGAAAACGCGCGCCTCTACAAGCAACTGGCCGACCGCGCAGCGGCGTGATGGACGAGGACCTGCGAGGCCGCCCGCGAATTGCAGCGCGTGCTGCTGCCCGACGCCGAGCCGGAAATCGAAGGCCTGGAGTGCCGCCGTCCGCCTGCGTCCCGCGCGCGGAATCTCGGGCGATATCTACGACATTCTCGAGCAGCCTAGCGGGCAGAGCGTTATCGCCTTCGGCGACGTGAGCGGCAAGGGCGCCGCGGCGGCGCTATATGGCGGGCTGATCAGCGGACTGCTGCGAATTCTGGGACGCGCGGCCGCCGGAATCCTGCAGGTTTGATGATCGCGCTCAACGAGGCGCTGGCCGAACGCAAGGTTGAGGCGCGCTATGTCTCTTTACTTGTGCTTTCGTGGGATCCCGTCGACGCGCCAGTTCGTCATGGCGAACGCGGGTGCGCTGCCGCCGATGATTTGCCGCGATGGCGAAATCCTGAAGGTGCGCGTGGAAGGCGTTCCGCTCGGCCTGCTGGATTCGCGCGAGTACGAAGAGGTGGTATTTCAGGCCCGGCCCGGCGATATCCTGCTGCTTTATTCGGACGGCATCACCGACCATCTCAATGCAGCCGGCCAGGAATATGGGCGCGGACGCGTGGCGCACGCGTTGCGGTCTCACTGCGGCAAATCCTCGAAAGATTTGATCAACGCGATCTTTCAGGATCTGGATAAGTTCAACACGAGTGCGTTCGACGATCAGACGCTTTTTGCAATTCAGGTGAAGTAGGACGCGAGGGTCTGGGAAGTTGGCCGTTAACTATCGGCGCTATCCGATCTTGCCGATCTGGTCTACCTGAACGCCATGTGCAAACGCAAACGCTTGGAGTGCACGGAGCACTCTTCAACCGGTCCGACTGTACACGAAGCTTACCTGAGATGGTTCGGATGCCGCGGTCGAATGGCAAGGTCGCGCACATTTCTACGCCATCGCGTCTCTCGCGATCCGGGTTGGCCGCTTGGCCGCCGCGTTGGAGCGCGCATGACCCTCCAGGCTGAGCGCCAAACACCAACGCCCCCCAGGTAACCACACCACCCCTCCTAGCGCCGGTAGTATGTGATACAGTTTGCCTATTAATCCTTTCCAACGGAGCCTCAGGAAGAAACCTATGTCTGCATCGTCCTCCAAGCGCGCGTGGCTAATTTTGCCTGCCGCCGCAATCGCCTGTTTCAGCTTTTCCACAACGGTTTTGGCGCAAGGGCGGGGAGGCGGCCCGCCTCCCGAACCCCCACCGAATCCCACGTCCGACCCGCTATTGAAAGGGTTCGTTTTCCGCTCCATCGGACCGGCCGTCATGATGGGCCGCGCCGACGATATCGAGGGGTCGGAGAAGGATCCGATGCTCATTTACGTCGGCTTCGCAACCGGCGGCGTCTGGAAATCCACCGACGGCGGAAACCACTGGAAATCGCTGTGGGACAACATGCCGAACGAATCCATCGGCTCCATCGGCATCTCTCCTTCCAATCCGGACGTGGTCTACGTGGGAACCGGCGAAGGCAATAACCGCCAGAGTTCTTCCATCGGCGATGGCGTATGGGGCACGAAGGACGGCGGAAAGACTTGGACGCACATGGGCCTCGAGAATACTCAGTCCATCCAACGCGTCGTCGTAGACCCTACGAACCCGAACATTGCTTTCGTAGCGGCCGGGGGCCATCTGTTTGGACCGAATCCGGATCGCGGACTGTATAAGACCACGGATGGCGGAAAGACTTGGAAGAAGGCGAAGTACATCGATGAGAACACGGGCTTCACGGATGTGGCCATCGATCCGAAGAATCCGAAGATCGTGTTTGCCGCTTCTTACATGCGTCGCCGCACCTGGTGGGGCTTCAATGGCGGCGGCCCGAACAGCGGACTCTGGAAATCGACCGATGGCGGCGATAACTGGGCTAGAGTCGATGGTCCCGGCTGGCCGAAGCCGAAGGACGGTATCTACGGAAGAATTGCGGTCTCCATTTATCGCTCGAACCCGAACATCGTTTATGCGCAGGTGGAAGCGGGCGCGGGCGCTGGAACGGGCGGCGGAACCGCGGCGGACGGCGGCCCTTCGCGCGGACGTGGCGGATTCGCCGCTGCCGGCGGTGGTGAAGGCGCGGCTGACAATCCGGCGGAAGCCGGTGCGGCGCCTGCGGCCGGAGCGGCAGCAGGTGGCGCAGCAGCGGGCGGCGCACGGGGTGGTGGGGGTGGCGGCGGCGGAGAGCCTGCCAGCGGCTGCACCATGGTTCCGGGAACGGGCGGCGGTTTTGGCGGCGGCGGTGGTGGTGGACGCGGCGCGGCGGCGCCGGTCAAACCGAATCCCGATGGCAATGGCGTGTTTCGTTCCGAAGATGGTGGCAAAACCTGGAAACAGATGGATGGCTGCGACGACCGGCCGATGTATTTCAGCCAGATTCGCGTCGATCCTAAGGACGATCAGAAGATCTTCACCGGCGGCAATCCAGCCCGTGTTTCACACGATGGCGGCAAAACATGGACCGGACTCACCGGTTCGCACACCGATTATCACGGCATCTGCATCAATCCCAATGATCCACGCATCGTTTGGGTAGGCCACGATGGCGGACTCGATTCGAGCAACGATGGCGGCGTGACGTTTCTCTATCACAACGACATCGCGGTCGGGCAGTTCTACCAGGTCTCGGCCGACATGCGCCGACCCTATTACGTCTGCGGCGGGTTGCAGGATAACAATGCGTGGTGCGGTCCGAGCGCGCTGCGCTCCACTACAGGGCCGACGAACAAGGATTGGTACACCATCGCGGGCGGCGACGGCTTTTATACGCGCCAGGACCCCACCGATTGGGCCATTGCCTACGGCGAATCGCAGGATGGCTCCATGAGCCGTCACGATCTGCGCGCTGGTACCCAGAAGAGCATTCAGCCTAGAGTGGGCGGCGGGCGCGGCGCGGCAGCGGGAACGCCGCCGTCGGCCGAGCCCACAACCACCACGAACGTCGGCACTGTAGCTCCGGCCGGCGGAGCCGCGGGTGCTGCGGCGACGCCACCGGCGGCGGGCGCCGGACGAGGCGGCGGTGGCCGCGGCGGCGCGCCTAACGTGGTGAACGCTCCTCCGGACATCGCTGCGTTCCGCTTCTATTGGAACGCTCCATTCGAGATTTCGCCGCACAATCCGGCCGTGATCTACATGGCCTCGCAGTATTTCTTCAAGTCCACCAACCGCGGCGACACGTGGACGATGAATCCGAAGGACCTTAGCAAGAACGTGAACCGATGGGCGCCGGAGCAGGCGATCATGGGCATCGCGGGCGATAAGCCGATGGCGTCGAAGCACGATGGTTATGCCGCCAGTTCGCTGGCCACCCAGATTCGCGAGTCTCCGTCGCGGCCGGGCGTGATCTGGATCGGTACCGACGATGGAAACCTGCAGGTGAGCCAGGACGATGGCAACGAATTCGCCAACGTCATTAACAACATCCCCGGCGCGCCCAAGGGCTACGTTCAGATTTCGCGGATCGAGCCTTCGCATTTCGATCCGGCCACCTGCTACGTCGCGTTGGACAACCATCGCAACGACGATTTCAAGCCGTACCTCTTCAAGACCACCGATTACGGCCGGACCTGGACGAACCTGACCAGTAATCTTCCCTCCAACGGCAACATCAATGCGCTGCGTGAAGACCTCGACAACCCGAATCTGCTCTTCGTGGGCACCGAATTCGGCCTCTATATCACGCTCGACCAGGGCAGGGAGTGGAAGCAGTTCATGACCGGTCTGCCGAGTGTGCGCGTGGACGATATTCTCATTCATCCGCGCGATCGGGACCTGATCATCGGCACGCATGGGCGCTCCATCTGGATCGCCGACGACATCACTCCTCTGGAGCAGATGACGCCCAGGGTGGACGCCGCCGGTGTCACGTTATTCGAGCCGCGCGCTGCCGTGCAGTGGAAGAACGATCCGCAGGCGCAGCGCCACATCAAGAACGTGGAGTTCTCTGGCCGCAATCCGCAGGGTGGGACGGCGATCAGTGTTCTGGCGAAATCCGACATGGGCCAGGGGCACATCGATTTCCTGGAGAATAATGTCGTGATGAGCACCATGCAAGTTGATATCAAAGCCGGCATGAACCGCTTCCAATGGCCAATGACTGGCATTCCAGCAGCGGCCGAGGCAGCGGCAGCTGGCGGACGCGGCGGACGTAACGGCGGCGGCCGGCGCGGCGGTGGCGCGGCTGCGGGCGGAGAGCCGGCAGCGCCCGGGGCCGGGGTCAACCCAGATGCCGCGGCGCAGTTCGGCGGTGGCCGCGGACGCGGTGGCGCTGGCGGAGGCGTGCCGTTCGTCAGCGGAGGCCGAGGCGGTGGCGGTGGTTTTGGCGGTGGCGGGGCGGCTGCTCCGGTACCCCCCGGAACCTACATGGTTCGCCTGACGCTGGGCGACAAAACCTACATGTCCTCCGTTGACGTCCTGGAAGACACCTGGATGCACCCACAGTAAACGGCATGGGACGTGTAAGTGGCGCCGGCGGCGATCTTGTCCGCCGGCACGCAGGGCGAGCGTAAGCTCGCCCTATTTAAAAGATCTTCAATCTCATATACTTCCGCGGATTTTCTCGAAAGTCCTTCACGTTCTGTTGCATCTCCCGAGCCGCCCCGCTAATCCCTTCATACAAGTCGCTTTCGTTCAGCAACCGGCTGGTATTGATTTCATCCACCTGTCGTGCGAGAGACGCCACGGTGGCGCTTAAACCCTCATAGCTCTGGCTGGACTGCATGAAATCGGCGTTGCGGGCATCTGCGACGGCCTTTTGCAGCCCTTGCAACATGCCGCGCAATTGCTGGAATTGGGCTGGGTCGCGCAGGAAACGGCCCATCTCGCCTTGGCCCGATTGCAGCGCGGCGATTTTCTGATCCAGCTGTAAAATCGGTGTCTCCACTTGCCGGAAAAGCGCGTCCGTGTAAAGCAGGCTCCCGATCTGCCCGTTGGTTGCGACGGCTTTCCTGAGCGCGCTATGCAGTTCCGTGAATCTGCGGCGCATGGCGATATAAACTTGATCGCCGATGACAAACTGACCGAAGTCCGAGCGCCCTTGCTCGATGTCGGCGAGCGTCGTGTCCACGGCACGCAATTGGCGCTCGAAATCGCTCAGATCGACGCTGCGCATCAAGTCGGGCTGAGCCTTGAAATGCATTTCGCCGTTCTCAGGAACGTGGCCGGGCGCTTTGCCGGTCGTGACATCCACGAACTTATCGCCGATGAAGCTGTCGTTGCTGATCTGCGCAATCGAATCTTCGGTGATGCTCGCGAGCCGTTCGCGTTCTATGGTCATCTGCACGCGAATGATCCGGTTCGGATCTTTCGAGCCGGAGAACTTCACCGAATCCACTACGCCGACGCCGATTCCATCGACGCGCACGGGAGCGTCCGGGCCCAGCCCGGTGGCGTCGTTAATGTAGAGAAACAGGTGTGCTTTGGGCTCGAGCAGAGTGCCGCCAGTCAGCAGGTAAACCAGAACCAGGAGGATCAGCAACGCAACGGACGAGACGGTGACCACCCGAAGCTTTGCCCATCTGACCTGGAGCACGGACGGCATTGCTTGGATTGTAGCAGTGGCGTTACCGCCGCGTTCGTAGGCGTTGGAACTTGGCCGAGTCGGTCATGAGGCCGCAAATAGACCTTGCGCCAATACCCTGAACCATCCGTCGATCTGCGCGCCGTCGAACCGCGTTTGAAGAATCTCCACCTGTTGTATACTTCCGGAGATGAGGCCTTCGCGTCGCGACCTAGCTCTCCTTCTTCCAGCCCTGGCGGCCACCCGCGCGCAAGCGCAGCCCGGTAACCTTCCCTCGAAAGCGTATAAGTTCGACGAACTCTCGGTGAAGGCCAGTGGGCCCGGCGGCGTGAATAAGACGCGCGCCGTGCTTAACGGAAATCTCCACCACGGGTTTCCCATCGAGGTGCATGAGACGGAATTGCCGCCGGGCGGCGCGCCGCATCCGCCGCATAAGCACGTCCACGAGGAGATGTTCGTGGTGCTGGTTGGCCAGGTCGATTTCATGGTGAACGGAGTAACCACTCGCTTGGGCCCGGGGTCGGTGGGTTTTGCCAACGGCGGAGACGAGCACGGCCTTCATAACGGCAGCGACGCCATGTGCCGTTATATCGTCTTAGAGTTGGGTGACGACAAAGCCTAGCGCATGCGCTGGCCAGTTGCTAGCCACTGGGCTGCGGCGGCCCTCGCGTTTGCATGCGTTGCATGCGGGCACAAGGCTACGGTTCCCGAGCTGACGGAAGAGTTCGTCTACACCGCGCTTTCGTTCTCCCCTTCGGCCGCCACCGCCGCCGGATTGCACGAATACAAAGGACTCCAGTTCGACGGATTACTCGATGATATAAGTCCCGCCGCGACGTCGCGCCAGCGGGCCTTTTACCAGGATTTCAACCAGCGGCTAACGAAGATCGACGCGGAAAAGCTTTCCCCGGGGGATCGCGCGGATCTGGCGATCTTGCAGGATCGCACCGGTCTGGCGTTGCTGGAACTCGATCGTATTCATTCTCCCTTGCACAACCCCGCGCTCTACACCGAGATTCTCGGAAGGGCGCTGTTCACTCCCTACGCGATTGAGTATGCGCCCAAGGCGCAACGCTTCCGCGATATCGTTTCTCGCCTCCGGCTGGTTCCCTTTTTCTCGAACAGGCGGCCAGCAATCTTTCGAGCGTGCCGGCGGCGTGGTGCAAGACTGCCATCGAGGAAAACCAGGGCAACATCGATCTGGTGGATAGTGAGCTGCGTAACGCCGCTCCGCCGGAACTGCGGCAGGAATACGGCCGCGCAGCCGGCATTGCGCTGCCGGCGATGCGCGATTTCCAGGATCTTCTGACCAACAGGCTGCAGTATCTGGACAATTACAACTGGCGGCTCGGAGCCGATCTCTATGGCCGCAAATTCCGGTTGGCGCTGGAATCGGCCGGTTCCGCGCAGGACGTGCTCGAGTCGGCCGAGAAGCGGTTGGTCTCGATTCGCGAGCGCATGTACAATCTGGCGCTGCCGCTCTACCTCAAACTGCCATCTGCGAGGAAAGATGTCGAGAGCATGCAGATTTTCGAGCGCCAGCAGACGGTGATCGGCGCGGTGCTTGCCAATATCGCCGGGCGCTCCCCGGCGGCGCAATCTGATGTCGACGCTGCTCGCAAGGATGTGGAGGAAGCGCGTTCATTCGTGCGGCGATTGGGCTTGATCACGCTTCCGGCTAACGGCAACCTGCAGGTCGCGCCGACCCCTGCATTCGCGCGCCCCGTCAATTTCGCCGGCGGATTCGACCCCGCGCCTCCGCTCGAACCGCAATTGAATGCATTCTATTGGGTGACGGGCGCGAATCTTGGCCGGTGTGGTTTCTATAGTCTGAAGCTGCTGACGCTGCGCGAGGCCATTCCCGGACGTTGGGTGCAAATGCAAAGGGCGAGCGCCCTCGAGCCAAAACCGCGCCGCCTGCTTCGCTCGGTTTTTGGAAACTCGGCGTATATAGCGGGGTGGGCCGAATACGCGGCGCAGTTGGCGATCGATGCGGGATATCTGGACCATTCGCCCGAACTTGCGCTGATGTTCGCCAAGGAGCGGTTGCGCGTCACTTTGAACGCGGTTCTCGACGTCCGCCTTCACACGCTGGATATGTCCGATGAGGAGGCGCTGGACGCCATGCGGCGGGGCGCGTTCGAGGATACGGAAGAGTCCGCGGAGGAACTGCAAGCCGCGAAGCTGACATCGTGTCAAAGGCCCGCCGCTTTCGTAGGCTGGGCGAAGTGGCTCAAGGCTCGCGCCGATTACCAGGCGCAACATGGCGGCGCCGCTGCCGAATTTCATAATGCGGCGCTCAAGCAAGGGGCGGTCCCGATGTCGCAGTTGGTGGACGTACTCGCACGTTAACCGAAAGCGGCAGGGGCAACCGAACTACGGCCGGCTCCGTCTATAATGGGTAGCGCGCCATGGAAGAATCGAGCGTCAACCCCGTCGAAGGGCTCCGGGAAGAACCTGTGCCTCAACCGGCGAGGTCGAATCTCTTGGGCGCGCTCTCCTGGGTTCGCGATCTTGCGTTTTCGATTCTCATTGCAGTGGTGCTTATCGTCTTCATCTACCAGCCGGTGAAGGTGGAAGGCACCAGCATGGAGCCCGGGCTCACCGATAACGAGCGCATCTTCATCAACAAGTTCACTTACAAGCTCAATCTGGGCGAGGTGCGGCGCGGAGATACGGTGGTTTTCTGGTATCCGCGAGACACCACCAAGTCGTATATCAAGCGCGTAGTGGGCCTGCCCGGCGACCGCATTCGCATCCTGCGCGGACAAGTCTACGTGAACGGCGCGACGCTCAACGAGGAGTACGTCGCGGAGCGTTACCGCGATTTGAGCACGTGGGCGGATGGACGGGAAGTAACTGTCCCTACGGGCGAATATTTCGTGCTGGGCGACCATCGGAACTCATCGAGCGACAGCCGCGCTTGGGGATATGTACCTCGAATGAACATTTACGGCAAAGCCGTTTTTGTTTATTGGCCCCTGGACAAGATGGGCCGCGTGGAATAGCTGCGATCAGCGGCGCAAGAACCACATTACCAACGACAGAATCAAGCTGATCAGAATGCAAGTAGTCAACGGGAAGATGAAAGTGGAGTTGCGTCCGTGGATGTAGATGTCGCCCGGCAATCGGCCGAGTTTAAAAGGCAGCCTGCCTGCGAGAGAGACAATCGCTCCAACCGCGACAAGCGCTAATCCCGCCACGATCAGGAGCTTTCCCAAACCCACTATTCCAGTGTACCGTCGCCAGGAAGGGCACTACTTATTTGGAGAATCGGATCCGCAGACGGGCATCGAAGGTACGTTGATTCCCGGATCGACATCCTTACTCGGCGAGAGCGTCGGCGTGGTGTAATGCGTGGTGTCATTTGGCGCGACGTTCAGGAGCGGTATGGCGCAAGCGCTCGGCTTGGCATTTACCACAGGAGGCTTCGCCGAAGGCGTAATCGTCACTCCCCGATGGCCGGCAAAGGGATTGTGGAAGAGCGGGCTATCGGCGACATTTTGATGTCCGGCAACTTGCGGCTCTTGCGCCCAGAGCGGCAGAAAGAAGCAAATCGCGCTAATCGCCGTCGCGGTAACGAGATTGGATATCCTCATGGCCTTGGACTGAGTATATAACGAAGGAGTCCTGAAATCAGCCGGCGCGGTAAGCTTCTATAATGTCCAGTCCCGCGGAACTGCCGCGCCAGTTGCGATTGATCGACGCCGTCGCCATCGTCGCCGGCACCATCATCGGTTCGGGCATCTTTCTGGTGCCGAACCTGGTGGCGCGCAATCTCGATTCAACGCCCCTGATTTTCGGCGCGTGGATTTTTACCGGGGTGCTTTCATTCTTCGGCGCGCTGGCCTATGCCGAATTGGGTGCGATGTTTCCCGCCACGGGCGGGCAGTACGTTTATCTGCGCGAAATCTATGGGCCGCTGTGGGCGTTTCTCTGCGGATGGGCCTACTTCTTCGTGATCCTTTCTGCGTCGGTTGCCTGGCTCGGTATCGTCTTCGCCGACTATCTGTCGTACTTTATTCCGCTCACCCCGGTGATCGCCAAATTCGCGGCGGTCGCACTCATCGTCGCGGTAACAATGGTGAACTATCGCGGAGTGACGGCGGGCGCAACTGTGCAGAAACTCTTCACGGCGATCAAGCTTGCGGGATTGCTTGCGTTGATTGCGAAGCGCGTTCATTAGCGGCGCCAAAGCCGCGCCATCGCCCGCATCGGGCACATTCTCAATGGCTCATTTCGGTGTGGCGATGATCGCGTGCGTACTTTCTTACGACGGATGGGTGGCCCTCAGCTTCATCGCGGGAGAGATCAGGAACCCAAAGCGGAATCTGTTGCTGGCTTTAATGTTGGGGTTGGGCACGGTAATCGTGGCTTACGTGCTGGCAAACGTGGCGTATCTGCGCGTACTGAGCATCCCTACAAATCGCCGCGGCGGACCGCGTGGGGGCGCTGGTGGCGGAACGGACGATGGGCCACGCGGGCGGCGCATTTCTGGCGGCGGCCATTTTGATTTCGATCAGCGGATCGATGAACGGCTGGACGATGACCGCGCCGCGCATATTCTTTGCGCAGGCGCGGGACGGTATGTTCCTGCCGATTTTCGGCCGAATCCATCCGCGGTATCGAGACGCCGCACATTTCGATTGCGCTGTTCGGCGCGTGGTCGGTGCTGCTTACGCTGACGGGTACTTATGAAACGCTGGCGTCGTACGCGATGTATGCGGCGTGGATCTTTCTACGGGCTGACGGCGACGGGAGTAATCATGCTGCGATTGCGGCGCCCGATCTGCTGCGGCCTTACCGGATGTGGGGATATCCGGCGACGCTGGTGTTATTTTTGGCGGTAGCAGATCGGGTTCGTGTTGAATACGCTGATCGCGACGCCGGGCCCGGCAATTGTGGGTACGCTATTGATTGCGGCGGGCGCGCCGGTTTATTGGATTCTGGGAGGAATTCTTCACCGCAGAGACGCCGAGGCGCAGAGAAAAGTGAGGATTGACAATGCAGTCTTCGGTATTCGCTCGCAAAGTAAATAAGGGTTCGCCTTGCTTCCACGGCTGCCGAACCATCTCGCCAATGAAAATGTCGTGATCGCCGGCGCTGACGCGCCGTACGGTTTCGCATTCGATCTGCGTAAGAGCCCCATCGAGCAACGGGACGCCGGTTTTTCCTGATTCGCCAGGCCAGCGAATCGAAACGGTTGTCCATTCGCGCGGCGAAGCGTTCGGAGAGGGCGCGCTGGTTTTCGCGAACACACTGAGTCCAAAGTAAGGGTTGCTTCGCGGAAGACGTCGATGGCCGCGATGGCATGGCCTAGGCAAATGAGGATAAGCGGCGGGTCGAGCGAAACCGAAGAAAACGAATTCACAGTGAGCCCGTGCGGGAACGCCGTTTGACATCCATCACGCCGGCGATGGCGACGCCGGTAGCGAAGCGACCGCAGGCCCGCCGGAATTCGTCGCTGGAAACGGGCAGTCCGCGCGGTTGCGAGCGCCCTCGCTTGACATGAGTATAAATTCAATCTTATCATATGGTTGACTGATGGGAATCGGCCGTACAGGCCTGCGCGCGCCGGAGGAGGGCCTTTTGATCAAGCTGGATATCATCAACGAAGTCGTCAACCGTACCGGCATCACCAAGACCAAAGCCGAGATGGCGGTGGAGACCGTTTTCGAGAGCATGAAGCACGCGCTCGAGCAGGGCGACCGCATCGAATTGCGCGGGTTTGGCGTCTTCAACGTAAAGCCGCGGAAGACCGGAATCGGGCGCAATCCGCGCACCGGCGCGGAGGTTTCCATTCCCCCCGGAAAGGCCGTGCGTTTCAAGCCCGGTAAGGAGTTACAGACGCTGCAGTAAACCGCTGCACGCGGCTTCATCGTGGCATCCCGGGATATTTCCTCCGCGTCCTTTCCGCTTCAGGGCGGAGTGGACGTGCAGACACGCCGAGCCTGTTCCTGGCAGAAGGCTTTCGTTTACCTTTCCGCGCACGCGCGAGCGCTATTGGCTGTACGTGCTGCTGTTTCTGATTACGCTCTTCACCACCACGGCGGTGGGCGCGGCGATGCAATACGACTTCGCGCACAACGTTCCGTTCGATCTCGAACATAGCTTCGATCTTTACATGCTGTTCTGGCATCATCCGGCGATGTTCCTCGGCGGGCTTGCCGTTTTCGTGACGCTGCTGGCGATTCTGCTGGCGCATGAATTCGGCCATTACATCGCGGCCCTGGTGCACGGCGTGGATGCCAGCCTGCCTTATTTTCTGCCGTCGCCCGGGTTGGGAACGTTCGGCGCGTTCATCCGCGTGCGCTCGCCGATCTATTCCAAGCGGGTGCTGTTCGATATCGGCGTGGCGGGTCCGCTGGCCGGGTTCGTGTTCATTCTGCCGGCGCTGGCGATCGGACTCGCGTTTTCCAAAGTGATTCCGGGCATCGCGCATCACGGGGACTTGCAGTTCGGCAGCTCGGCCCGCTGCAATGGCTGCTTGACGCACGCGATCTTTCCTGGCGTCAAGGTGGCCGATCTTTACCTGCACCCGATGGCGCGCGCGGCTTGGGTGGGGATGTTCATGACCGCCATGAATCTGCTGCCCATCGGGCAATTGGATGGCGGTCACATTCTGTATTCGTTCTTTCCGCAGGCGCCACAAGCTGGTGTCGAAAGCTGCTGTGCGTGGCCATGCTGCCGCTGGGCGTTTTCTGGTACGGGTGGGCTTTTTGGGGAGCGGTGCTGCTACTGGTCGGGCGGCGGCATCCTTCGATTTACGACGCGGCCGATCTCGGATCCGGAACGGCGGCGGCTGGGGTGGATCGCGCTGGCCGTTTTCCTGCTCTGCTTCAGCTACGCGCCAATTGCAACCGGCGGCTTCTGAAGCGCGCATGAAGATCACGGCCACGATCATCACGCTCAATGAGGAGCGCAACATCGCGCGCGCCATCGAAAGCCTGCGCTGTTGCGATGAGATTCTGATTCTGGATAGCGGCTCAACCGACCGCACCGTGGAGCTGGCGGAAAACCTGGGCGCCCGCGTCTTCGAGGCCGGATGGCGCGGATATTGCGGGGCAGAAGAACTGGGCCGCCGAACAGGCCTCGAACGATTGGATCTTTCGCTCGATGCCGACGAGGCGCTGAGCGAGGCGCTCGAAGCCGAGATCTGGAACCTGAAGAAGAGCGGTCCGCGCCATCGACGGCTACACCATGCCGCGACTGGCGCGTTATCTGGGCCGCTGGATTTTGCATTCGGGCTGGTATCCGGACCGCAAAATTCGCCTCTACGAGCGCAGCAAAGGCCGATGGGTGGGCGATTTCGTTCACGAAAGCGTGCATGTAGACGGGCGCGTGGGCCAACTGGAGAGCAACATTCTGCACTTCACGTGCGAATCGCTTTCCGAGCACATTAAGACCATGGAGCGCTACACCACCCTCGCCGCGCAGGAGATTGCCGCGCGACAGAATTACAGGTGCCGCTGTGGCGCGTGCTGCTGGATCCGCCATGGACGTTCCTCAAAAGCTTCGTCTTGCAGCGCGGATTCCTCGATGGCCGCGAAGGCTTGACCATCGCCTATATGGCGGCATTCTACACGTTCCTCAAATACGCCAAAGCGAGAAACATGAGCTGATGCGCGTATCTGCACCTCGACGCCGGAGGGGATATGCGCGGAGGGCAATGGCAGGCGCTGCGCCTGATCGAAGGGCTGGCTGCCGAGGGGCGTGGAATCGACGCTGTTGGCGTGCGCCGGGTCGCCGCTGTTCGATGCCGCGCGGCGCGAGCGGATGGCGCGTCGAGCCAATCGATCTCTTGCGGACGCTGGCTTGCGCGCGGACGCACGACCTTCTACACGCGCACGACGCCCGTGGACATGCATTCGGCCTATTCGCGACCCGGCGGCCGCTGACTGGTCTCGCGGCGCGTGGCGTTTCCGGTGCGGTCGCGCTGGAAGTATTCGCGGCCGGCGCGATTCCTGGCGGTATCGGAATTCGTGAAATCGGTGCTGACGGAAGGGGGTGTTCCGGCGGACAAGATCACGGTGGTTTATGACGGCGTGCCCTTGCTGGAGCAATCGCACGGTTCGCACGATAATCGCTTTGCGGAAGGATGGCGTAGCGCCGGAACTCGATCTGGCGATCTCCCGGCATCTTGAGAGCGACCTGCGGGACGCCGCGATATTGGTGTATCTAACCGCTAGCGAAGGCCTGGGCTCGGGTGCGCTGCTGGCGATGTCGGCTGGCGTGCCGGTGATCGCGAGCCGCGTAGGCGGCTTGCCCGAGGTGGTGCATCATCGCGAGACCGGGCTGCTGGTGGAGAACACGGCGGAATCGGTCGTGGCGGCGATCCGCGAATTGACGGAAGATCGCACGCTCGCGCGGCGGCTGGGTGAGGCGGGCCGGCGCGCGGTGAGCGAACGGTTCACCGTGCAACACATGGTCCGCCGTACGATGGAAGTGTACATACAGGCGCTCTCTTCATGATTGAAGCTCTGCTCGCCGGTCTTTTCGGGTTGCTGATTGGCAGCTTTCTCAATGTCTGCATTCATCGCTGGCCTCGCGATCTTTCGGTGGTGCGTCCGCGGTCGCATTGTCCGCATTGCGAGAAGATGATCGCATGGTATGACAACGTCCCGGTGCTGAGTTATGTTCTGCTCCGCGGCCGGTGCAGGCATTGCGGCGAGCGGATTTCGTGGCGCTATCCGGTGGTGGAGTTGATGACCGGGGCGCTCTTCTTCAATTTCGTCTATGGCGCGGACGGAGTGACGCCACGCGCGGTGAAGATGTGCGTGTTGAGTGCGCTGCTGGTGGGCCTGCTTTTCTCAGATTTGGAAGAGCGTATCCTGCCGGACGAACTTACCAAAGGCGGCATGGCGTTGGGTTTCATCTTCGCGTTGCTCGTGCCGGTACCGGGGAATCTTGCGCAATCGTTGCTGTGGCTTGTCGGGGTGGACGTCAACGGAATCGCGGCTTCGGTCGCGGAAGCAGCGTTCGGAGCGGCGATCCCTTCGTTCTTCCTATGGGCGGCCGGGGCGATTTACGAGAAGATTCGCCATAAAGAAGGGCTGGGCTTCGGCGATGTGAAGCTCATCGCGATGATTGGAACGTTCCTAGGATTGCAGGGTGCAGTCGCAGCTTGGTTTCTGGGATCGGTGAGCGGGTCGATTATCGGGTACGGATATATCAAAGCGACGAGGCAGGACGCGGGGAGTTACGAACTGCCGTTTGGGACCTTCCTTTGCGCTTCGGCGCTGGTGGTGGCGGTGTTCGAAAAGCAGGTGCTGGGCTAGATGGCGGGGTATACTGGGTTCGTGAAGGCTCTCAAGGGTTGGCCGATTACGCTGCGCGGGGACATCACCGAAATCATTCCGCTGGAGGAGTTTCGGAGGATGGTAACTGAACACACCGCGAAAACCGCGCGAACACCCGCAACGAAGCGAAAGGCTCTTATTGACGCTGGTATCCTTACCAAATCGGGTAGGCTGTCCAAACACTACCGCTAATCCTTGCACCGCCTCTCGACATCGTTCATCCTCGGCTATCATGGCTGCGACCGAAACGTTGGTGAGCGTTTGCTTGCGGGCGAATCGTTTCAACCAAGCAATAACGAATACGATTGGCTCGGGCCGGGCATCTATTTTTGGGAATCCGATCCTCGACGTGGCTTAGAATTCGCCCGCGAATCGGCGCGGCGGAAAAACGTCGATCGAAACGATCCCTTCGTGGTTGGCGCTGTCATCGAGCCAGGTCTCTGTTGCGATTTGACCACGGCCGCTGGGATCGAGTGGGTTAGTCTCGCGTACTCGGCCTTGGCGAAGCGTCTTCCGGAAGGCGGTCTGCCCGCAAATAGTTCAGACGGGCTTCGAAGGAATCTGGATTGCGCCGTAATCCGATGGCTGCATAAGATTGTTGAGGATCAAGGCATGCCGTCGGTCGATACCTTTCGTGGCGTCTTCATTGAGGGCGAACCGCTCTACCCAGGCGCGGGTTTTTACGCCAAAACGCACGTTCAAATCGTCGTCCGAAATCCGAATTGCATCAAGGGCGTCTTCCGCGTGCCGGCAATTCAATCGTGACCCTCTAAAATCGATTTAGGTGCCTTCTCCCATTCATATCCTCGGCGGCGGCTTAGCCGGTTCGGAAGCCGCTTGGCAGCTTGCGCGGCGCAGACTGCCGGTCATACTGTACGAAATGCGTCCCGCGCGTCCTACGCCGGCGCATCAGACCGACCGGCTGGCCGAGTTAGTATGCAGCAATTCGCTGAAATCGGAGCAGGAATCAACCGCGCCGTGGCTGCTCAAAGAAGAGCTGCGCCGTCTCGATTCGCTTCTACTCAAAGCCGCACAGAAGGCGCGCGTACCCGGCGGACACGCGCTCACAGTCGATCGCGATATCTTCGCTGCGGAGGTCACCGCCGCCATCGCGTCCGAGCCCCTCATCGAATTGCGCCGCGAAGAGGCATCGTCGGTTCCGGAGGATGGCATCGCGATCGTCGCCACAGGTCCGTTGACCAGCGACGCGCTCGCTTCATCCATCGCGCGCCTCACGGGGTCCGAACGGCTTTTCTTCTACGACAGCATCAGCCCCATCGTCGATGCTGAATCCGTCGATACTAACATCGCGTTCTGGGCATCGCGATACGGCAAATCCACCGACGGCACGGACGACTACCTCAACTGTCCACTGGATCGCGAACAGTATGAGCGCTTCGTCGATGAACTGCTCGCGGCGCAGAGTGTGCCCGCGCATATCGCCGAGGATTCCGTGTGCTACTTCGAAGCGTGCCTGCCGATTGAAGAGATCGCGCGGCGCGGACGCGATACGCTCCGCTTCGGACCCATGAAGCCGATGGGACTGTCCGATCCGCGCACCGGCAAACGCCCATATGCGGTCGTGCAATTGCGCCAGGAAAATCTGCGCGCGCAAAGCTTCAATCTGGTCGGGTTTCAAAATCACATGCGATTCGGCGAACAGCAGCGCATCCTGCGATTGATTCCCGGTTTGGAACGGGCCGAGTTCCTGCGTTACGGGCAGATTCATCGCAATACCTACATCAACGCGCCCGCACTCTTGACGGCTTCGCTGCAACTCCGTTCGCGGCCGGAGGTCTTCTTTGCCGGCCAGATATCGGGCGTGGAAGGGTACGTGGAATCGATCGCCACTGGACTGATGGCGGGCATGCACGCGGCGGCGCTGGCACAGGGAGAAACGCCGCGCCCGCTGCCCCGCGAAACCGCTCTTGGGTCGCTGTGCCATTACATTTCGGCCGCCGATGCGCAAGATTATCAGCCCGCGAATATCACGTTCGATCTACTGCCACAGCTGGACGAAGCTTCGCGCCATCGCCTGCGGCGCGACAAAAAGGCGCGCCACGCCGAGGTCTGCCGCCGCGCGCTGGAAGCGTTAGACGCCTATCTCCACGCCCATGTCTGAACTCGCGCAGCGCATCGAACGCGTTCCTCGATAACCTGAAGCGCGAGGGCGCTTCGGAACATACCGTGAAGGCCTACACGGGCGATCTGGAGCAGTTCCTCGAGTACCTTTCGCCTCCGGATCTGGCGCCGCCCGAGCCGCGCGCCATCGACCATCTGCTGTTGCGCGAGTGGATGGCAGCGCTCTACAAGCAAGGCTTGAATGCGGTCAGCATCCGCCGCAAGCTCGCCGCCATCCGCAGCCTGTTCCGGTTCATGCTGCGCGAAGGCGTAATCGAAGTGAACGTGGCGCGGCTGGTGCGAACTCCCAAAGCGCCGAAGAAGCTGCCCGAAGTGATGACCGCCGAGCAGACCAACGATTTGCTGGATGGCGTCGCGCTCAACAAACTGGAACGGCCATATCCCGCGCGCGACCGCGCGATGTTCGAGCTGCTCTACGGCTGCGGCGTGCGCGTGAGCGAGCTGGCGGGCCTCGATCTGGACGATCTCGACCGCTCCGAAGGCTGGATTCGCGTGCGCGGCAAGGGCCGCAAGGAGCGCCAGGTCCCGCTGCCAGGCAAAGCCGCCGAAGCGCTGGATCGCTACCTGAACGAGCGCGCCGATCGTGCGCGACGAACGCGCGGTATTCCTCAATCATCGTGGAAGCCGCATCACGACGCGCGGAATTCACGGCATCGTGAAGCTATACGCCACCGCGCTCAGCGGCGACCCCTCGATTCATCCGCACAGTTTCCGCCACGCTTACGCTACGCACCTGCTGGCCGATGGCGCCGACCTGCGCGCCATCCAGGAATTGCTGGGGCACGCGCGTCTTTCCACCACGCAGAAGTATACGCAGGTTGCGCTGACCGACCTGATGGCGGTTTACGACAAGGCTCATCCGAAGGCGAAGGCCAAGTGACGATGCGCCGCGAAATCGGGCCGATGCTTCGGCTTGCCACGCCGCTCGCCTTAACCGAGCTCGGTTGGATGGTGATGGGCGTCGTCGATACCATCATGGCCGGCCGCCTCAACGCCGCGGCGGTGGGCGCGGGAACCTTGGGCAACATGCTGTTTTATCCCATCGCGATTTGCGGCGCTGGGATGCTCCTGGGGATGGACACGCTGGTAGCGCAAGCGTTCGGCGCCGGCGATGCGCGCGATTGCCGGCGCAGTCTTGTGAATGGCCTGTGGCTCGCGTTGGCGAGTTCGCCGCCGATATGGGCGGTTCTTCTGCTTCTGATACCGGCGTTGCGCGCTTCGGGCGTCAATCCGAATGTATTCGCGCAGTTCAAACCTTATCTCGTTGCGCTGTTGTGGGGTATTCCGCCGCTGCTCTTTTATGCTGCCTTCCGCCGTTATTTGCAGGCGGTGAATCTCGTACAGCCTATGTTGTTCGCTATGATCTCGGCGAACGTGTTGAACGTAATTGGCAATTGGGCGCTGATGTTCGGACACATGGGCGCGCCCGCGATGGGGCTGACGGGTTCGGGATGGTCCACGACGATCTCGCGAGCTTATATGGCGGCCGTGGGCGTTGTAGCAGTTCTGTGGCATGAGCGGAGATCGGGCCGCCTTCTGCTCGAAGTGTCATGGATGCCGGATCTCGCGCGCATCGCGCAACTGGTTCGCCTCGGACTCCCGGCGGCGCTGCAGATCCTCTTCGAAGGCTCGGTGTTTGGGCTGGTGACGGTATGGGCGGCACGGCTGGACGAAGCGTCGCTCGCGGCGCACAGCATTGCGGTCCAGGTCATCGCGACAAACTTCATGGTTCCACTCGGAATCAGTTCGGCGGCGGCGGTGCGCGTGGGCCAGGCAATCGGTCGCGGCGATCGGCCCGGCGCGGCGACCGCGGGATGGACCGCGCTCGCAATCTCGGCGGCCTTCATGGGCTCGGCCGCGATTGCAATGATCGTAGCGCCCGAAGCGATCGTTCGGCTGTTCATTGCAGACCCGGCGGTGGTAGCGATTGGCTCGGTGCTGCTGCGAATCGCCGCGCTGTTCGAACTCTTCGATGGATTCCAGATCGTCGCCACCGGCGCTCTGCGCGGGCTTGGCAATACGCGCGCGCCGATGATCGCGCATTTGCTGGGTTATTGGGTTGTGGGCGTACCGGCGGGATACGTGCTTTGCTTCCCGATGCACAAAGGCGCAGCGGGAATCTGGGTGGGCTTAACGGCGGCCCTGATTTTGATCGGGGTGGCGCTGCTGTGGGCGTGGGCACGTGAGATCGCACGGATTCACAACGGCGCCTCACTCGCTGCCGAGCGATAGCCTTCGTCCTACCGGTCTTTACCAAATGTGCCGGTTGTCGAGCCTCGAACTGCCGGTGATTCCTGTACTCATCAATCGTTTGTCGCGTGTGGCCGCTCGATCCGCGGACAACCAATTCGGCCGGCATCGGAACCAAATAGGAAGCTACTCCAATGGTCGACGCGCGTGACAGCGCTGGCGGGCGCGGGAATCAACACCCCCACTTTTCAAGCGACGAGGGGCCTCCACGGCTCCACTCTGTTCACGCTTTCCCTACCGGTCAGCCGGCTCCGTTTGCTGACGGTTAGAGCCGGCATGGGATGGCTGGAAATGGCGGGCGCGATTTTGGCATGGTGCTACGGATGCTGGCTTATACTTCCGGTAGTAAGGGGATCGGTGTCGGCGGTTGACATGCTCAAATATGTGGTTGCGCTGATTGTCTGTGTCTCGTCACTCTATTTCTTATCTGTGTTGCTGGGCGCCTTCCTCGATGACCAGTGGCGGATGTTTGTCACCTTCATGGCGTCGGGGGCACTATGGATGCTCTGCAGTTTCGTCCGTTTACCTGCCTCAATGAACGTCGTTCGAGCCGTGTTGGGAGAATCTTCGCCTCTCGTTGCACACACCATGCCGTGGATGGCCATGCTGTTCTCGTTCGCATTGGCGGTCGTCTTCTCTCTTGCGGTGCTGAAGGTCGTTCAACTACGGGAGTATTGACATGTCTGGTTACGTGAGGTTAAGTCTGTCAACCAGTCCGAAGGGGACAAACCGTTGAAGTGGCGTAAAATCGCCATCACGGTAACCTGAAACGAACCTTCGGCGTCACGGAACTCGCGCTCTATCATTCACCGGGCAAGTTGCCCGAGCCAGAACTCAACCGCAGATTTTGTCTGGCGAATTGATTTAGAAGAAGGGCGCCGTGGTTATGGTAATCCGGAGAGCTTCAGGGCAAGAATCCCGATCTTGCGAAGCGGGTCGGTGTCACCGGGAGAACAGCGGTCGACCACATGATATTTGCCCGCCTTTACTCCCTCAAGTATCCAATGCGCATTCTCATCCACACAAGGTGTGGTCGTGAGATTCCAGAAGTCTGCGTTATTCATCTCATTTGCAAAGCCCTGAACCGCATCTTTTCGACCGAATACGAGAGAATAATCTTTTCTTCCCTGAGGCTTACCCCCGCCCGAGCCCCAACCTCTCCTCGAATATGTACGCCCGGATTGCATCACCAACCGAACCGTAACCGGATGCTCGGCAGAGCTCAGCAGGAAGAAACGATACACCTCGGCCTTGTTGTCCTTCTGTGACAGCTCCCACAACGAAGGCTCATGCAGCGACTTGAGAAATCCCGAAGCTCGTTCTCTCGTCGCACTTGCTACCGGTGTCTCACCAAATGCGCCGGGCGGGAAAATATACGGGCGTTTTGCCGGCAAAGCCTGTAAGCGCGAGGAAGCTGAATGCGGCAATCAATGATTTCACAGCAAGTAGTCCTGGTTTGGCGTCGGGCCGCCTCCTGCCTACAGGCTTCGGTGTGGCGGCCGCCTCGGCGCCTTCGTCGGTCATCAATTGCCGAAGTTCCGCAACTTGAGGGTCAAGGCGCTTCTTCTGAACCTCAAACTCCTCGGGGGCGGCGCCGGGAATTTCGCTGTTTAATATCCTGGCCATATTCCTCTGATCTCCTGCTTCGGATTCGGATTGTGCCGTCCTGATTGTAGCAGTGACTTTTACACGCAAAATATCACGGCAATAGAATGTTTCTACTGAAACTAGGTAGGATCATTGTTATCAGCCCTAACCAGAGGCGTGGTTGGCATTTCAAGGCCCCACCGTTTGCCCGCGCCTCGAAACTCGCGCGCGAGAAGTGTGCCTTGGCGGAGCGGTCCGGGGTCTGGCCCCTAAAACGACCACAGCACACTCGAATAGCCGTTATTCGCGTGGAAATTCTGGTTATATCCGAAGACCTGAAACTGTTCGTTGTAACTGTAGAACTGCCAACCGAAATTCCAACGAACCTTCGGAGAGATCTTGAACGAGAACCGCGCCAGGGGCGATTGGTAGGTTAGGGGGAAGGTCTGGACGGATTGGAGCAGCGCAGCCGTCGGGTCGGCGGCGATCGGCAATCCCGATTCCCGGCCGCCAATGACGACAGGGCCTCCGATCGATCCCAGTGCTATCCCACTCACCGCCGGCGAAGGCGTCGCGCGGCCATCGCCCGTATCCTTCACTATGCTGTAGCCCACATACAAATCGGCTCGTCGGCCGATCGCGAAACGGACGCCTAAGTTGCCGGAGTGTATATTACTCAGGTAGATCGATTGTCCCGTAGTGAGCTGGCTCTTGCCCAGTCCGGAGAAAAATGCGAGAAACGAGGTGCTGTCGATATGCAGCTTCGCGTAACTGGCGTCCAAAGTGATCCAATTATTAGGCGTCCAAGAGGCGCTGGCGTTATAGTTACGCGAATGCTCACTGGAAATCAGAAATCCGAACTGGGGATTGGCATTGTAGATCTCTTTATATTGTCCGGATAAGCGCAGATTCTTGAGACGGTATGACACGCGCGCGCCGAGCGTCTGAAAGTGATTGGGGCTCTGCGGCGTCAGCGGATGGCTGGAGCGATCAACCTCTCCCTCCAGATTGATGGTTAGCGACTGAATCGGCCGTACGCGCACGCCGGCCACGCCCGATTGCAGAATATTAGTTACTTCGTAGCTATTCTGCCCAAACGATGCGGGGACTTGAAACGGTCCGGCGCCTTGGATGGTGCTGACGGAGCGATCCGAATAGTGATAGCCCGCATAGACTCCGAACCACTTGTCGACGGTGTAATCGATATCGGTCGAGTTGACCAATGTGCGCACACCGAGATACTGGAAGTAAAGTGTAGATCCAATATTCAGGCCGGTATCGACTTCCGAATAAACAGAATCGCCGCTGACTCGGTTGCTATTCACCGAAGTATAGTTGGTAACCGTAAGCCGATTGGTTGGGAAGAGGTTCAAGTTCAAATCGCCAATGAAATCCGGCCGCACGGCGTCGCCGCCCACTGCGATCTGGCGCGTCGCCGGAGAGCCGAACTGGCCTATCCCGCCCGCAAACTCATTGAGTGCGAAATTCCCAGTACCTTTTGTATAAGTTGCTCGCGCATTGAGTCCCCATAACTTCCGATGCGTAAAAACATTTCCCATCCACGTAGGGCTGTTACCGTGCAGACGTTGCGGACGGGTGAATTGCTGCAGCACGGTTGAATCGTTGGGGTTGAGTGCGGCGAACTGGCCGGCAGACGTGTAGGGCGTATCGTCTTTGTAGTTTTCCCAGCGATGAAGGATTGTGAAATGAAATCCGCCGAGTTCGCCGTCCACTCCCAACCGGTATTCATTAAACAACTGCTTCACGTTCTCGAAAACCGGGAACGCCTCGCCGCCGGCGCTGAACTCCTGCGCGGTGGAAAGCGCCGGCCCATCGAGTGAGTTTCTCGAGTATCCGAGATGGAATCGGATCTTCCCCTGCGGAAGGAGCGTGAGATCGTGATCCTGCAGCGTCCGCGTGGTGTCCATCAGATGTTGCCCGCCGGAGACAGTAAGCGCGGGGTTGTAGTAATCGTCCAGACGCCACGTCATATTGTATTGATACAGGCCGTTCTTCGCGACTCGCAGGGTTGCCGATTGATACGGATCGTTTCCCAGGCCGATCGTGTTGAGCAGAACTTCGTCGAACCACTTTCCATGGCCGTCCTTCGAGTTAATCGAGAGGCCGCTGCCTAGCAGGCGGATTCCATTGCCGTAATTCACTACGCTGCGATACTCGCCTATATCGCCGCTCACCTCGCTGAAACGATAGCCGGTTTCGAACGATTGGGTAATGTTGTAATTGCCGACGTTGTCCCCGCGCGGCGGCCCCACCTGCTCGGGTGTGGGGGCGACTACCTGCTGCGCGCCGGCGGAGCCGAGGATTGCGAAGAATAAGTAGAGTGGCGCAGGCCTCCCGGCCTGCGCGCAAGTTTTGATTAGTCTCGCGCAAATTCTTAGCATGGCGTCACCTCAGAAAATACTGGTCGGCGTTCGATCCGTGTATGCGCACATGGCACGCGGTACACTTCTGAAATTTCGGGTCGAGCAGATTGTGGCGCGCGGTTTGAATGTCCACGCCCTGGTTTCGCGTGCCGGTTCCGCCGCCATTGTGACACTCGAGGCAGATGGTGAAGACGATAGGCCGCGTGAGCAGCCTTGCGTTCATCGAGCCATGCGGAACGTGGCACGCCTGGCAGCCTTCCACGGCCACGCTGGGGTGTTGGAACACGAAGGGCCCGCGTTTATCGATGTGGCATTTGAGGCAGGGCTGGTCGGTATCGTACGCCCGCACCAGCATCGCGCGGCTCGAGCCCATACCAACGGTTGACGCGAAGGCGCCGTGCGGGTTATGGCAATCGGTGCATTGCATGAAGCCTTCGTTAATGCGATGGTGCGAGGGCATATCGAACTGCGCACGAACGCTGGCGTGGCAGGTGTAGCAGGTTTCGTTCTGCTTCTTGACTAACAGGAACTTGGGGGTGGCGGAGTGGTGTATCGAGTGGCAACTGGTGCAGGCGATGCCGTTGAGGGTATGTTGGGATCGCTGAATATTCGACTTACTTAGGTCCTTCGCATGGCACGTCAGGCAATCCTCCAGCACCGCCCCGGGTTTCATCAGCGAGAACGCATGGGGAATTGTCATCTTGCCGCCGCCGGCCGCCACGTGGGCCTGCGCGGGACCATGGCAACCCTCGCAGCCTGTGCGCTCGGGCGGCGTGTTACCCATGGCGATGCTTTTGAAGTGTGGGTTCTTGTAGAAGTTACTCCAGATATCGGCGTGGCAAGTCTTGCAGACGTCGCTTCCGATATAGCGCGGAGGGCTGGCGGGCGCCGCGGGGGCCCCTGTTTGAGCCGGGGTCTGCGCGAAGGCGCCGGTAGCTGAAAGCAGGGGCAGGAACAGGAAGAGAGCGGCGGCGCGTGCCATACTCAATGATGATAACGAAGACCTTCTTCGAAGTTGCCGAATGGCAGAAATTTTTACGAGTTTATTACCGCGCGTCGTGCCGCGTGTGGAAACGCACTTCCGCAGAATCGTGACCGAGTTGCCCGTCCCGGAATCGATCCCGATTTTTGAGACGCTTTACAGCACGGAACCGCGAGCGATGCGTGGGCAGCCGCCGGTGTTGTGGCATCGCGCCGAGGGTTTTCAGGTTTACGACGAATGGGGGAATTGCTGGATCGATTGGACCTCGGGCGTGCTGATCGCCAATGCCGGGCACGGCCGCCAGGAAATCGCCGACGCCATTGCGCAGCAAGCGCAATCGCACTTGTTGACCACATTCTCTTTTGCGAATGAGCCACGCGCCAAATTGACGGCGCGGTTGGTGGGGATTCTGCCCGAGCCGTTGAAGAAGATGTTCCTGTTCTCGACCGGCTCGGAGGCCATCGAGTGCGCGGTCAAGCTTTGCCGTACGTTCGGTGTCAAAACCGGCGGCCGCTCGAAGCATGTCATCGTATCGTTCGAAAAATGCGTTCCACGGGCGCACGCTGGGCGCGCAGCAGGCGGGCGGCATTCCGGAGTTGAAGCAGTGGATCGTCAATCCTGACCCGGGCTTCGTGCAAGTTCCATTTCCCGACGGCTTCCGCACGCGCGACACTTCGTTCGAAAGTTTCGAAAGGGCGCTGCGCGAACACCGCATTGAGCCGCAGAACGTGGCTGGCGTGATGATGGAGACGTATCAGGGCGGCAGTTCCGCGTTCGCTCCCCCGGAGTATATGCAATCGCTGCGTCAGTGGTGTACAGGAAAAAAGGCGCTGCTGGTCTGCGACGAAATCCAGGCGGGCTTCGGCCGCACGGGCACGCTCTGGGGATTTGAGCAATACGGTATCGTTCCCGACCTGGCCGTTTTCGGTAAGGGGATTTCCGGTTCGCTGCCGCTTTCCGCGGTGGCCGGGCGGCCGGACGTGCTCGACATGAATCCGCCGCTCAGCATGACGTCGAGCCACGCCGGCAATCCGGTGTGCTGCGCCGCGGCGCTGGCGTCGATCGATCTGATCCTGAACGAGAAGCTGGCGCAGCGGGCCGCGGAGATGGGCGCAGTGCTGTTCCGAAGACTCCACGCGCTTACATCGCGGTATCGCGCAGATCGGATGCGTCGCGGGCAAGGGCTTGGTGGCAGGCCTTGCGTGCGTTCTCCCGGGCACGACGGAGCCGGATAGCGCGCTGGCTTTCGACGTGGTGCGGCGCGCAATGGAGAAGGGCGTCCTGATGTTCGCGCCCGTAGGTTTCGGCATGGCGACCGTCAAGATTTGCCCGCCGCTGGTGATACCGAAGGACGCTATCGAAGAAAGTTGCGACGTTCTTGAAGAAGCATTCGCCGAAGCGGTGCGCGGAGCGGGCGGCCGCCGCGTGAACATGCCGGAAGTGTTGGTGGTTGGCGGCGGCATGATCGTTCACGATCAGATTCTGCCGTCGCTTTACCACATGCAGCGTCTGGGACGCGTCGGGGCGAATTACGGTTTGCGCCCGGCGAGCGGAAGCATTGCGATCGCTGGCCGAGGCCGAACCGCTGCGCCGCGCTTTCCCGTGAACGGAACTTTGACGGCGACGCTCGAGCCGTTCCGCGACGCATCGAAGCGCCTGCCTCCGCGGCAGATCGTATTCATCGCGGTGCCCGATCAGTTGCACTACGAGTTCATCATGGCGGCGCTCGCGCACAATCAGCACGTCTGCACGGTAAAGCCGCTGGTGCTCGAATCGCATCAGGGCGCGGAGATCGCCGCCGAAGCCGAACGGCGCGGCCTGGTGGTGGCGATCGATTATCACAAGCGATTCGACGACCGCAGCCTGATGGCCCGCCGCGCATACCGCGAGGGCCGATTCGGCGAGTTCCGCTTGGGGACGGCCTGCCTGCTCGAAAAGTGGTATTACCGCCGCTCGAATTTCCAGAACTGGATGACGGCGGAGAATTCCGACGCGTTCACTTACATCGGTTGCCACTACGTCGACTTGGTCCACTTCATTACTGGGCTGCTGCCTGTCGCGGTGAGCGTCTACGGCATTCGCGACCGTTTCCCTAACTGGCGCCGAAGGCTATCTCTGGACCGACGCGCGAGTCATCTGGGAGAACAAGCGCATGCCTGAACGTGCAGAACGCGCTCGGCTATCCCGACGCCGCGCCTGGCTCGAACACGCAGGGACTTACTATGTATTGTCAGGGCGGCGCCGATGGCGGACTAATCGCGCATTCGGACCAATACCGCGGTCTGAAGTACTCTTATGCGAATCCGGCCTCGTATGAGGAACCGAGTCCGGATTACTTTCAGTATGTGGAGTGGAATGGCCCCGGATTGGCGCCATCGGGATACGGATATCGATCCATCGAACAGATGATCGCGGCCGCGGCGGCGGGACGCGTAGACTCTCCGCTGCTGGCCACCGCGGCGAATAGTTGCTTCAACGATGCCGTGATCGAGGCGGGGAGAAGGTCGCTCTTGGAAGGTGGACGGACGGTGCAGGTGAAGGCTGGATAGGGCTGCTGGCTCTTGGCTCGAAAGATCTCGCTCGCCCCTTTCATTCGTGGGGATAATAGGAGTGTATGTTCCCGCCTGAGGCGAGTCGGACTAGCATGCGATTGGCTTTGCTCTCTCTTCTTCTAGTTTTACCGCCAGCTCCTGGATTCGTGTCTGGTAGTTCATTTTCCGGAATGCTGGAGCGGGTTGGAGAGGGATCCATGTCTATTCGGCTGGCAGATCGCCGGGTGATTGACGCCATGCTTCCGGACACGCCGCCTCTCGATCCGGCGACAGTCGCCGCCCGATATAGCCTGGGCGATCAGGTAGAAGTCACATGTAACTCTATCCAGCCCGTTTGGGAACAAAGTACGGCCAGATACCAATCCTTGGAAGTAACCGCGATCCGTCTTATCCGAAAACCGCCGCCGGAAGAACTAGCGAGGATTTTCGAAGCCGTTCCTTTTCGGGAAGGGAAGAACCTCCTGAAACGCCCCGAGACACCAGCGTCTGAATCGGTTCGCGACGATCCGAACGCCCCCGGGGGGCGCGAACTGGCGCATGCGCGGCAGGTCAATCTGGAGTATGCCGCGCACATGCCCAACTTCGTGGCCGATGAAAGAGCCAAGCGGTACAGAATGGGGCCGGGATCCTCCACCTGGCGCGATTTCGACACCATCGAGTCAGAGATAACTTTCAAAGGGAATCATGCGGTCCGGCAGCGGATCCGTAGAAACGGAAAGCCCTGGGAACAGCCTTTTGAGGCGCTTCCTGGCTTCAAATGGTACGAAGGCTTCGGGACCGAAATCAGCCCACTGTTCGACCCGAAGTGCCCCACCAGACTCGACTACCAGGGGCGCTCAAAGTCGGGCGGTCGGCAATTGCTCGATTACAAGTTCACTACGCCAATAGATAGCTGCTTTCCCTTCTTCTTCTTCGACTATCAACGATTCAACCCAGCCAGAACCGGGCACGTCCTGATCGACGACCCTGCCGGCAGCATCATTCAGTTAGACGAAGAAGCGACCGGATTCCCCAAGGAAATTCAATTCGCCGAGAGGGACGAACATATCTCGTGGGACTACGTGAAGATCGGCGAGGACGCGCACTTACTACCGGTCCGGGCCAACTTCCTGGTTCGATATTACGATGGCACGCACTATCGCATCGAAGTCGAATACAAGAACCACCGCCACTTCGAGGCTTCGTCTGCCATCACCTTCGGCAAGTAGCCTACTGCGAAAGAAACTTCTCGATCACGAATACAAAGTGCTGTTGCGGCGCCGCGCCTGCGTGCATTGACGGAGAAAAGTCGATCGCTCTCGCATCCTTGACAGCCGCTTCGCTATTCGGGTCGTCAGGCTGCAACGAATGCGCCTCGACCAACTGTCCCGCGGGAGTCACAATACCAAATACGCACACCGGCCTTACCGTCATGCCTGGCGCATACGGACCTTCGCCCTGAATGCGTGAGATCTTCGTCGCCGAAGTCATCGCGATCGGCTGTCCCGCCGCCTTCATCGCGTCGGTAGGTACAAACATACCCGGATCGGCCGCCGCAATTCCTTTCAGGCTTTCCACCGAAATCTTCGATACCACTCTGCCCCCTTCCGTAATGGTTACGGCTTGAGGAAGACGATGACTACCGAGCTGAGCGGCATTCGAGTACTCGTAAACGGCGTAGCGCCCCGGCGCCTCCGAGTGGACCTGCAGTAACCCGGATTGCGAATCGATACACTCCTCGGCCTCATCCCATCCGCGCCCCGTCGCCGGAGCCGACTCCTTTCTGGAACGGCCCAGCAGTAGACAGGTAACCGGCGAACCGCGGAACCTGGCCGCAATCGTCCGGATCGATCCGTTACCCGCGTACGCAACTGAGGGCAGCGGGTTGAACAGCATCGCGCGCGCCTCCTGCAGGCGCAGCGGAATGGCCTTTCCGGCATTGTCGGCATAGATTGCCTTGCCCGCGAAGATCCCGGTAATGGAGTATCCGGCGGAGGATGTGGCGGCCCAGTGAAGCCCCTGCTCCGGAGCGAACACGTCTTCCATTTCCCAATCGCCGTCATAATCGGTCGCGCCGAGCGAGTTCACCGTAAACCGGACTTTCAGATCCCAAGGTTGGCGCAGGTTCCGCAACTGATAGGAATTTCGGGCGCGTTCCAGCAACTGAAGGGCCGCATCACGCCCTGCCGGATCGGCCGCCTGGATTTGGCCAGTTGCCAGTTCAAAAGCGCCGGAAGGTATAGGCGCAATCCTGGGCGCATTTTGCCCGAAGGCCGCCAGGGGCAGCCCGCTCACCATCAGCCACAACATCATTTGCGGTCGAATCCGCAGTCCGTTACAAGCCTCCATCGCCGCCTCCGTCGCCGCCACCACCTCCATCACCGCCTCCATCGCCCCCGCCGCCACCGTCTCCGCCGTCCCCCCCATCTCCGCCATCGCCGACACCTCCGCCGTCGCCTCCGTCCCCGCCATCGCCGATACCGCCGCCATCGCCACCGCCGTCGCCAATACCGACCCCGCCATCGCCCCCATCTCCGCCATCGCCTCCATCACCGATCGGGAAAGCACAAACTACGGAAGCCAATGAACCTTGGAGCGAAAATAGCAGATTCTTCTGCGTTGAGAGCCCACCGACAAAAGCCTGTATGGGGACATCGCCTTGGCCGAGGCCCGGCGGAACGACCAGGTTGATCTGATAAAGGCCCGCGCTGGACATCCCCACGAAAGTGGGCGTCACAAGCACGCCGTTGAGGTAGAGCAGAAGCTGTTGGGTTATAGGCGCGGCGCCGGCGAATGCCTTCCCCGATGGCACCGTGGGATTCGTCGGCCCGAAGCCAACGCCGAACAGTTCGACAACGTCGCCAGGCGCTGCGGCAGCCGTAGGATAGCCGAAACAATCGCCGGCGGGGCCCAAGATATCGTACGCGCCATCGCCGAAAAACCCGGAGCCGTTCGGCCTGAGGATGATGGCCGTCACATGCCTGGTATCGCGCAGGAGAAAAGCCGGTGAACTTGCGCCCAACGTGACCGTTGCTCCCGCCCGCCCCGTGCTCGTTGTAACAATCACCGACACTGCGCCTAACGCGGTGTCATCCGGGGCCTGCAGATTGATTTGCCCCGGACTGACCATCGAGAGATAAGCGGGCCTGCCGTTAATGGTAACGCTTGTGTTTCCCAAAGAAGTTGGAAAATCGTTGTTCCACACCGCCGTTCCCGATGCCAGGTTCGTCCCATAAATCGATACCCATTCGCCCGGCTGAATCATATTTGCCGTGCCATAGACGGGCACCACGCCGCCGGTCGAGATAGCCGGCGGCCCCTGAGCCGCCTTGGCAACGGATGCCGCCGCATCTTCGACATCGGGAGTGGAACTGTGGGCCAACATCGCCAGCCGAACGGCCCGGATCAGAGGAGCGTTGCGCGAACTCGAAGGATCTTTGACCGGCAGGAAGCGGGCAGCGGACGACGCCGCGGGATTTCGGAGAGCGGGGTTGAAACCCGGTACGGGAGCATTCGCCGAAAGCGCCAGAGCCGAACCCGTAACGGCTGCGTAAAGCGGCCAGTGCGACGCCTGGCGTTTCGCCGCCCCCGGAACGGAGGACGCGCGAAGTTTAGCAATGTGAGCTTCGAGACGTTGTTTGCGGGCAGCGCTCATGAGTTACCTCCCAAAGCAAGCAACTTACTTGGCATACGGAAAGGCCCTCCGAACCCAAGATAATAATACGCCTGGTTAATCGGAAACTGAATAGCTCAATTGGGGTATTTTTCGCGATTCGCGGCAGTAGCCCACGAAGAGCGTCAACTCACTCCCGGCGAAACGCGAAGAGTTCATTCACATACGTGAGGGCGTAGAAATCCCGGGTTGCGGAGTTATACGCCAGCGCGTTGGTGATCGCATCTGGAAATTGATGCGTGCCCGTGACTTCATCCGTCGCCGGGTCAAGCTCATACACCACGCCGTTACACGCGCCGAAGTAGATCCTGCCCTCCAGCAATCTCGGCGGTCCGAAGACCTTCGACCCCGCATAAATCTTGGTCTTTACAGCGCGCCTGTCCAGGTCGAGAACGTAGAGGTATTTGTCTGTCGATCCGATATAGGCCTTATCGCCCGCAACCAGGGGAACCGAATAGATCGTGTTGTCCGTCCTCACCGACCAGACTTCCATTCCTGTCTCGATATCGATGATATAAATTGTGCCATTGGCGCACCCGGTGACCAGGTGGCTCCGCCTCTCGTCGAAAGCCGGAGCGTGGCGGATGGAGCCCTTTCGGCCGCCTTCGCTTCTGGTCTCAAACCTCCAGCGGAGCTTGCCGCTTGGCGCCTCAAACAGGAACATCTCATTGTCGTTGCTGCCGCACGCCACCAGTCTCCGTTCCGGCCAGTAGGCGGGAGAAGCATGCGTGTAGCGTTTCGTCATGTGCTCCCAAACCTTTTGGCCGTCTTCCATCCGCAGCGCGGCAATGCTGCCTCGCTTCCCCTCCACTGCAAATTCCAGCCCGATAAAGAGTAGCCCAAGTTCGGGAGCCAGCGCGGGCGATGAGCCGACCCAGTCGGCCCCCGTAAACCGCCATACCTCCGCGCCGGTCTGCGCGTCCAGGCAATAGACGTTCCCGTCATAGCTGCCAAAATAGACCTTGCCGTTGTGGATCGCGGGGCTTGACCAGAGATTCTTGTGCCCCCTGGCATTGACCGTGAATTTCCACGCCAGCGATCCGTCCCGCGCGTTCAGACACCAGAAAATCCCGCAGTCGCTGCCGAAGTAAACGCGCTCGCCATCCGTAGCCGGAAACGACTTCGGGACGCGATGGAAGAAATTCGGATCGGGCGAAGCGAAGCGCCACCGGTTATGGAAGACAGCCATCGGCCGCGTGGCCGGTTTTTCAATGGAAAGGCCGAACTCCCCGAGACGAAAAGGCGAATGGACGGGAATGCCATGCCGTTGCCGCCAAAGCTTGCCTTCCGGGCCCTCGTAATCGATCAGCACAAATGCAGCGGCAATCGTTTTGTTTTCCTGCTCCAATACCACGCGCGCTTTTTCCAGACTCCGTCCGGAATTCAGGACATCGTCCACCATCACGATTGGGTCTGCGGTCAGTACGCCTTCTATCGAATTGCCCGTGCCGTAGGTCTTGCGCTCGTTGCGAATGGTGAACCCGTTTACCGCCGCGCCGCGCGCCAGCGACTTTAGGATGATGGCCGAGAGCAAAGGAATCGCCGCCGTCTCCATCGCGCCAACTTGAAATGGCATGAGCCCGCCGCACTCCTGCCAAAATAATTCCGCGGCCGCGTCCAGTAACTCCGCATCCATGAAAATGCGCCGCAGATCGATCAGCCAATTGTTACTATTCCCGCTCGGTGAGATCAGCCGTTGATTTTCCCCGCGTAAAATCGCGCGTTCCCGAATGGCCGATGAGATGACATCCCGCAGGGCAGGGGACTGAGATTGGTTCTCGGCCAGAGTGGCTTCCGCGGCAGGTTCCGGAGGCCTGACGGGCCCAGCGGGCAGAGAAACCGCATTGACGGCTAAATCCTGGTAATCGGCGGGCAGCAAGTCGAAGATGTAATGAATGCGCCAATCGTCCGATTCGTTATACGACTCATGAAACTGCTTGTTGTCGAACCACCAGAGTTCCCCTACCTTCATGCGCACCGTTTCGCCGCCGCTCATGAGCAAGCTTCCCGCAGGACTCCGCAGCACAAGGTGGAAGCGGTCGCGGAGAAAGTAATACGATCCTTCGTCGATGTGCCGAAACACCTGCGATTGCGGCTTCAGCCGCACGATCGTGGCGCGCGATAGACAGCAATTCATCTCCTGCGCGAATTGCGTCATGAATGCCAACGCCCGGGGAAATAATTTCGACGCCGAGGTGAGGCGCGTCTCCTGGTTCTCATTGATGTTCAAATCGGGCCGTTGCACTGCCGCGCTCAGGAAAATGGTGTTGGTATCGCGCTGGACCCGGATCCTATCCTGGCGGCCGGTAGCGATCAGCCACGCTTGCTCCTGCGACCTCACTTCTTCGAGCAGAGGAGCGACATCGATATCGGAACGGATGAGCTTGAAGTATTTCATTGAGGCACCGCCGCTGCCGGGTAGGACCTCCGTCACCATCGCCTCCACGGTTCCACTCCCGGTTTCGCCGGTAGATTCGGTGGCTTGTATCCTATGCCAAGCGCGATGCGCCGCGCGACGGATTCATGCAGAATCGCGTCGTTCGGAATCCGCCTCGGGGCCCCCAGCGGCAAGCGCACACGCTCGCGCGGCGGCTCGCATGTCATATCCCAGTACAGGTGAGGCAAGGGCTCGAGGAGAATCCACGGGAAGCGAAGCGAGTTATGCAGCATAGCGCCCGCATCGGGCGCAACGAAGGGCGCGCCGCGCAGTCCGAGAACCGCCGCCGCCTTCTCGGGCTGGAATAAGAGGCCCGCGGTCCTGGCCTCGCACATCATCCATTCGAGCGTGATCTTCGACAAGCCGCTTTGCGCTTCCGCGTATCCGCCGCCGACGTCGCTATGAACGCCGGCAAACCACACCGTGCGCAGATCCTGCCCCGCGCAGGGAGCGCCCCACAGGTTCTGCCGGAAGAAACAGCGCCGTTCGTCGATCGAGACCGCGTGGCGTCCGATGGCCAGGCTCGAGTTTCGAGCGGTATATGGCACATGCAGCGGATCCCAGATCCAGCCCACCGAACTGACCGTATCCCACACGCCCGTAAAATAGACGGGGCAGTCAATGGAAAAGGTTCCGCGGAATTGCGAGGCGACATCGAATGTCTTGCGATTTTGCTTGCGCGTGAGCATCTGAACGGCGTAGCGAATCAGGTTCAGGTTTCCGGGACGAAGCAGGCCGAACATATGAAGCATGCCAGCCAGCGCGCGAACCGTGAATGCGCCGCGGCTGAAGCCAAATAGGAACAGGCGGTCGCCCGGCTCGAACATACCCATGAGGAATGCATATGCCTCACCGATGTCGCCTCCGATGCCGCTACCGAATGCCAGCCCGAGAATCTTCGACCACTCCTGCGCGGCCTTACTGAGCGCGCCCGGTGCGCCCATGGTCCCGAGGCCCGCATGATAGTAGCCTATCTGCTGCGCGGGATTGCTCATATCGAGCGCGTAGTAAAGCTTAACGACATTCGTATTTTGGTCGGAAAACTTATTTCCCGTGCCGTCGCAGCAAATGACAATATTCTTCGGCATCTCAGCTCGATGGGTATTCTATCTCAGGACGGCAGGTTTCCGGCTTGCCCCTCGATGCCGGGCGAGCTCCGAGGCGCCACGCCCGGCATGCCGGCTTGCCGGACTGCGTGCGTGACACAAAAGTGGGGTAGAGGGTCGGTTAGCCAATGAGATCGTCCGACGGATCGGGAACGTTGCGCCGAGGTGGGCTTGGAGGACTGAAGCGCGTTTATTGGGAGTAATCCCGCGGTGTGCAGGAAAGGGAGCCGGACCGCCCGGCACTCACACGGCATACATCAGCCCCAAAAACGAGTTGCATCGGGTTAATTAAGCGAGGTGGCGTCTGACTACCAGTCAGCCAATATTTTGGATGGCATCGTTGACGTCCAGCTTGGGAAGCGTCCTGCGAGGCTTTCGGCAGTTCGAGCCAAAAATGGCTGACCCACACGTCCTGGCTCGCGGGCTTGAGCCACCTGTAAAATCGGCGGCGCTCTCCAGTTCGAGCGCTCCGGATTCGCCAGCAATGCCCCGCGACTCAAAGGAGGAAATAGAGTCGCTTCTTGTGCCCGTCCAGGAAATGTATATCTAAGACGTCATACCGCCGCCCTTTTGCATCCGGCATTGTCGACATTTGCATTTGACAGCGCCAGCCTTGGCCGTATTCGTAATACAAATACCAGTGCTCGGCGTTGACTTTGTCCTCGGCGAAATCCGTCAAGACCTGGATCGCATTTTCCGGGCTGTCGCCTGAGCAGACTACCACTCGAATGGGATGTTCCTGCTGCACGCGTGCGCGCCAGGCGTAGCCGAACATCTCTCTCCACCGTCCTCTGAGTTCGGCCTCGCCTCCTCCCAGCCACGCCCCTAAGAGCGCATTCATAGTTCGCCTCCCGAAACGACTGAACGGTGGCTCTGACTGAATGGCCTCGAAGGTGTCCCGGCGCATCGCCATAAAAGTATTCTGCAGTGAGAGATAGCTGGCTCGTAGGCCATCCTCCGGATTATCTTTCAGACACTTGAAAAAGTGAATAACGAACGCCTGAGCCTCCGCCTCGCTGAAGTCCATGCGGTCCCATCGCCCAATCGCGGTGAACCAGATGCCCAGCGTCGCAAGTTCGACTTCCGAGAATCCGTTCGGCCTCACTATGCGAGTGTCCATAATCGCAAGATCTCAACGCCTCCTGCCGCCAACACCCCGATCGTCAGAGAACTCTTCGGCTGGAATGGCTCTCTTTCTGATGTTGCCGTTCGGCACGGCATGCAGAGTGATCTCGTGCTCGGAATACACCGTCCCGTTCTCGACCTGTTTTTCCGAAAACGAAAGCGTCTTATCAAACGCATCGAATGCCCGGTCCTGCCGAAACCCAAGGCCGTCTGCGTCCCAGTCCCGGCCGGTTGCGAATTGCACGACATACTGTCCGGCGGCGACCTTAGAGATGGTTACATCGCTCTTCGCGCGCACGTAGACGAATCGCACCGTTGCTCTGCCGATCAAGGTTTTCAGCTTCACGGCGGCGTCGTGCCCGGTATAGTTGCTGATCTTGAGGATGCCCAACCCTTCAGCGTTCGCGGGAGGAACAAGATCCGCTCCGTTTGGCAGCGACACCGGTTCGTGGAACTCCTCTGCAGCAGGCACAGGGTTCGACAACGGTGTTCGCTGCAGTTCGAGAATGGGTTGCGGTGCCTCGCGCTTGAGAATCGCTATTGGTTCGACCCGCTTCAACTCGATGACCGGGTTCGGAACGACATCCACCACTCTTTGCTCCGGAGTCCCGCCCGCCTGCTTCGCCAGCGCATCATATTCCACCCGGCGATCTGGATTTTGCGGTTGAGTAGGCGTCTCTTCCGCGCCCGCGACGGGAGTTGTGGCCGCTGGCTGGTAATTTCGGTCCGGACCCGTTCTGCGCGAGAAACTCAATCCCTACCAGTAGGGCAAAACCAATCACCATGGCGACGGCCAGGATCCAAGTTCGCGAACGCTTCTTCTGTGCCGGCCGAACTCCACTACGGCCGCCAGTTGGCGGGGCAGGCGGCCGCGGCACGGACGCCCTCGTCGTCGGGCGTGCTGGTGTCGCCAGTTTCTGTTTCTCGGAGGCGATGAACTCCAGTTGCTTCTTGATCTCAGCTTCGAGTCCTTCGTCATCGAAGACCAGTGGAAGAGCATCTAAACTAAGCCTTTGCGCGGCGTCGAAATCGTTCACACATATGAATCCGCCCGCGAGAGAACTCAGGCACGCTGCCGCAGCGTTGCGCACCTTCATAATGACCGCCGTATCGCTGTGATACGTGTCGCATATTATTCCCAACCAAGGAGAGACTTGGCGCTGGTAATCTGCGTGAGCAGCCTGGAAGAACGCGCGGTTTTGCTCACGATGGTTCTCGTTAGCCTCAACGTTCTGCCAGCATTTCAACCTGATGGAGCGGCACAATTCTATGAACGCGCCGACCGTGTTTGGCTCGTCCGGCGCACCGCGGTCGGGGGCCATCGTTGCGTCGTGACTCTCAGATGCCGCTGGCGATGGTTCCGTCTCCGCACTAAAGTTCTGGGCAGTGGCCACGGCCAGCGCGTAGACCTGACGCAGGAGTTCTTCGCGGTCGATGCCGCTCCGAACGGCAACCCAGTCGATAATGTCTCCGTCGGTGGTGGTCATTGCCGAACACCATTCGGAGAACGTGGCGTGGCCATCTAAGATTTGCTTGGCGCCGATAGTAGCCAGACTGGTGAGATCCTCGGGATCTACGCTGGAAACTGGTGCACTCGTTCTAGTCGCATCCTCGCCGTCGAAATCGAGGCGCGCCTGCAGTTCCCCGTCATTATCCTGTCCGCCGGCTCGGCGTTCACGATGCCTTCGAGAGTCTCCCCGTCTTGATCGAGCAGTTCAGCCAACTCGGGCACATCCTGGACGACGTCCTGTAGACTCCTGGTGATCCGAAGCGCCTCTTGGTGGAGCTCGAACTCATTAGAGAGCTTCACAGCCATGCTGCGAACTTGTTTGGCGGTTTCGATACTGTGCGTATCCTTCAGGCCTCTTGATTTCGTGAGCAGCTGGATGGCGTGAGCCCTCGCGCCCCAGTCGGTGAGTCGCTCCTCCAGTTCCGTGATCGCCGCACTCATCCGAGACTTGCCTGCCGAATGTTTCTGCGCAATCAACCCCTCGGCTATCGAAAGCACACGTTTGCAGCGGGCGGATACGCGTTCGGCGTGTCGATCCAACGTCGGTTGAGCCAGGATTTGATATCGGTCAACGAAGCGACTGATGAAATCGGAAGCCTGCGACTCGCCCTCATCCGTGTCACTCTCGACTACCAGATTCATAATCTCAGCGTGCTGAGAACAACCCAGTACGCGTTCCGCCAGGGACTCCGCCGTAGTTGAACCGAGCCTGCTCACCGCGCTTTCAACCGTCGCAATATCCGTAATCTGCGGAATGCCAGCAACTGAGCGGTCGGCGTTTAGGGTTTCCATCAGTTCGTCTGTATCTACGTCCTGGAAACTCCCCGCCAAGCCCTTAAGTGCAGCGACCCACGAAGCACGCTCTAATCGGTGAGTCGATCCGCCCGCAGCCTTTACCTTGGCCTCGAATGCCTGGGCCGCCGAGTCCTTTGGAAAGCTGTAGACCTGTCTGTCCCCAACCTCGATCAGGATGGGATGATCGTGGGCGAGCCAAAAAGCGAGGGCATTGAACCTTCCGAGGCAATCGACGCCGGAAAGCTTTTCCTCAAAACTCATTGGCAGGTCCGGGTCCTGCCTGGTCGCATCGATGATCTGGCGGGTCTTGGCGGGTGAAATCCCCGGAAACCATGAGACTTCAGCGTCGAGGCGCTTCGCCGGATGTGTCACCAGGGACCGGCATGCGCTGACCCTCTCCGGGTCGCTGTGAGTGCTCAGTGCCTCAACGCGCTTCGATATCTCCCGTTTGCTGCTCCGGGGCGTGATTCCGAGGATTTCAAACGGATGTTCCTCAAGTTGCATTGGCTGCCGCCCATCAAACAATATTCGTGAGACGCACCTCGTCGTCCCATGAACTCGTCGCCTTAATCAGATACAGGCGGCCAACGATGTCTCGAAGGTCGTGATAGTCTTCCCTTTCCAGCGACTCGCTGCCCCTTTCAATGAGCGCGGCATAGGTGTTCTGGTCCGGGAACAGGTAAGGTTGCTCAGAAAACCTACGGAAGGTCGCGTCAACGAAGGGATCCTGGGCGCCAAAGAATATTCCAAGTAGTGCCACGCATTTCGTCCAAGACATTGTCGAACTCGCCGGACGAATTCCCGATAAGCCGTTCGGCAGTCCGCGTCATGGCTTCGAATGCGGTCTCCTCCGAGGGCTTGGCGTGCTCGCGCGCGAGTTGATTAAACACCTCCACGGCCCTGTAGAGGTCGGCCTGCCGTATGACGGCAAGGTGGTTGATGCGGACACCGGATAACATCGAACGTGCCTGCTGTATCTTCTGTGACGCGTCTTTCGTAGCTTCCGGATCAGCCGCGGGATCTTCGCATGCAGCGTGCGCCTGGTCTAGCAACTGCCGGGCGCGTTGCAGGTCGCGATCCTGCACTCGCAATTCAATCTGCTGAATCTTCTCCAATGTCGTCTCGGCTTCAGCTTGAATCGCGATCTGGGATCGCGTGAAGTCCATTTGACCTTCCTGTCGTGAGTACAAGTCCTGACCGGTGAACGCGCCGCCGACGCTCGGGACGGACACCATGATCGACAGTCGCCCAGAGTCCGACACCTCGTACTCACAGACTAAGTCGTCTCCTCTCCGAATTGCTCCAGTCTCGACGTCACATCCCTTTATTTTGAAGCAACCCACAAGACCATTGTCCGTAACCGGGTTCTGGATTTCGCCCTCGTAGAGCTTGAAGATGAGAGCCCCGGAACTGCCTGCCACAAGCGCCTCGGCCGCCTTGAAAACTTCTCTCGCCTTCTTGGGCAGAGAATCCCCTTTGCGTACAAGATAGCGGAGTCTCGTCGCTGAGCTGTGGAGGCTTTCCTTGACTTCGACCCCAATCGAATGTGATGCCGGGATAGCGTCAATTGAGGCCGCCGTACGGGTGATGGTTAACCGGTCCTCACCCAATGCGATCGGCCCGCCGTTGGTAGTGAACAGCGAAACTCGAAATGAATTTGCCCCCAGTTTGGCGATTTGTACGTCGCAAAAAGCCCCGTTACTCAGCGCGATTCGGCCCGACACCGAGCCGCTATCGAGGTTATCAATTTGAAAGTGCTCGCCACTCGGGCGATGTTCAGGGCATTTTACGACGATTCGGGTTTGGGATTCCGGCGTTCGCGAGGCGAATTCAAAGGATAAGCGCACGGCGGAAGCCACCGACATAGTCCCCCGCGGCGACTTCCGCAGCCGCTTCGACGTGCTCCAGTCTATCGATTCCGCGAAGACCGCTGCACCTTCAGCCACCGCCGTCATGGGGTCGATCTTCACGTCAGCCGGAACGCCAACCTCGGCGCAGACATAGTCTCGAAGAGGCTTGAACTGCGTCGGACCGCCTATGAACACGATTCGGTCGAGATCCTGATTCGTCAGCCCCGCGCGGCGCAGCGCCTCCCGGGTTTCACGCACCGTTTCGTCGAGGTGTTCACGTATCAGGCCTTCGAAGCCGGCGCGCTCAACGGGTATGTCGAGGTATCCTGGCGTGGCGGGCCTCATCTTCAAGCCGGACCTCGTCTTCAGACAACGATATCAACACCGACGGGCTGAAAGAGAGCTGAATCTTGGATTTTTCTGCCGCCCAGGCCGCCAACTTAGCAACGCGCCTGTACTTCCGATTTGAACTCGAAGTCCTCCGGCAGTTTGAAATGACTTTGCAGCCACGGTATGACGACGCTATCTACAAGGAGTCGGTGAAAGTCGCGCCCCCCGCACATGGGGATACCACCGTGGTCAAGGAGGCTAACGTGTCCCCCTACACTCTCAGCGACAGCTACATCAAAAGTGCCGCCTCCAAGATCGTAGATGACAAAGACGCCATCCCGGCCCCCGTCCGCATGACGCTCATCAGGGCCGCTACGGGTTCCTGCATCAAGGCGACCTTGCCGATGCCCGCCGACTCCGCCGCAGTCAAAGTTGCGTCCCGTTGCATCTGGTCAACGCGGCGGGGACCGTGATCACCGTGCCCGTGGCCTCGGAGGAACGGATCTCTTCCGGGAGGTATGCGTATATGTATCGGAGGATCTCCGCGCTCGAATTCTCGGGACTGAGCACCAGCTCTGCCGCTGGGATCGCGATCGGGGTGTCGGTTCCCATGAATCGCTTAAAAAACAAAGCGACGTTATCCGGCCGAGAATGCCGCCTTGTCGTAGGCGATGCGCCGTAGTACCGACCGCGCCGATCAATATAGATGGCCGACGGTGTCACGGAATGCTGTTCCGGGCTCTTGTAGACCTTGACCTCGCTGCCGTCGTACGAACAGATGGCGCTGTTCGTTGTTCCGAGGTCGATTCCGATGTAGTTCATTCGTCCTCGAACGCCGGACCATCGCCTTGCCAGTCTTGACAATGCCTTCCGGACCCATGATCACTGGTTCGATCATCTGGTCGATGATCAGATCGTCGCTCGGGGAGTATTCATCCGATTCAACACATCGGCCGCGATTCCCATCTCATAAGGCTGCCCTTCCAGGCTCACTAAGCTCAAACCACCCTCGGCAAGGCAGAACTGGATGCGCTGGAGGAAATAATTCAGTTTGTTTGCGAACCGGTTCTGTTCATTGGCATCCAACTTCAATACCAGCCGCCCGTATTCCTTGGCGAAACGCCAACTTTCAACAGCGAGTTCCGCCAGCATCGCTTTGGGATCGCCTGTGGACATGGATTTAGAATCCGTCGTAGAAGGCATTATTATCTCACCTGGCCGATTTCACACAGTACTATCCTTTTGAGGTTGGCTGTACTGCGGTCCTGCCGAAACGAAGGCTTTCGGCCTAGTCTGAGCGCCCGTGACAGGCGAAAGCCGTTACCGACCCGCCCGAGCACTATAAGAAATCGATATCGCTGGCCAGCATTGATGACCTCGCGCTCCTGCCCTCGATGATCACCGCTGAGGTGCGGCCTTTCACCTTTTGGCGCGCCAGCAGTGACAGCATTTCTCCGTTCAAAAAACCCAAGACGGACCCGCGTTGATATTTCGAGGTTAATGGAATGGAGACTGATCGGGGTTGAGTGGCCTACTATTAGGACCCAGAAGTCGGCTTGTGACCGCCAATGCGGCACCTGGCCATATCACGCCCAAGGCTCCGAGATGTTTTGTCGCACCTTTGTCATCAAACTGGCCCACTTCCAAGAGTGGATATAAACCGGCCAATAATTAATTAGGTTCGTCCGTTCGACAGAGCGCTCAAGATCCGATGAATACGCACTTATCTTATAGAAGGCGGGGCCCATTCACTAACTAGCCCTCCGGATTTCCTCTCGGACCACACGCCGAAGCGTTTCCTCCAGCGGTTCGCGCTCGCGGGCGATGTGTTGCCGCAGGGCATCGTTCATGACGGTTTGGTAGTTGCCGCCACCCGCTTCCTCCACGCGGGTTCGGAACCAACTAATTATGTCCTCATCCAACCGGATTGTAATTCTTGTCTTGCCCTTGGGGACTGGCGTCACCGGCCCCCGTTTCGCCTTCGAAAAATCATATTCGCGTTTCATTTGCATCCTCATATCGCCGACGCTCACGCGCCGTCGCTTTCCGCGCAGAGATGAGGCGCAGGCCTTCGCCGCGCCAGGTGTAAACAATAACGAGGATCCGGTCCAGGGCATCCAGGCCCATCGTTATCCAACGTTCCTCGTCGTCTGATAAGGGATCGCGCATGGTGAGCGCTCCTTCATCTTCGAGGCATGCAACAGCGTCGGCGAAGGAAACGCGGTGTTTCTGAGCATTCCGCCGCGCTTTGCCTGGATCCCATTCCGTCAGCATGTATGTACAATTGTACACCTTCGAAAAGGTTCGGATCAGGAACGATCAAGTCGGCTTGTGACCTCCGATGCGGCGCCCGGCCATATCACTCTCAAGCCGCCCAGATGCTTGGCGCACCTTTGTTATCAAACTGAGCAACTACCAAAGTGGCATTAACTGACAATGGGAACTGCGAGTCGTCGGAACCCTCCATTTTTATCCGCGTTCAGCCGCAAAAACCCAGTCCTTCGAAAACGCTATTTTTAAGTCATTGATTCCGGGGCACCAGCCGAATGATTGGCTTGCAAATTAATCCACGAAATTCGGGACCGAGACGTGGATGCACGATGTAGCCCAACGCGCATTTCGGGCACGGGCGGAAACGGCTGTCTGGGTTGCAGGCACGCGCACGTTCAGTAGTCGAATCCTTCGATGCACGATTGCCCGTGCCCGTTTTCATCCCCGGTTGTGGCAGCCGCCATGAGGCATTCACAGATTTTCGAAATAAATTTTCAACCCAATTCCTTCAATAACTTACATCCGATTTCGCCCCCTTCCGCACCCCCGAAATTTGGAGCCCTCCTGTTACTCTGAAATCGAAAAGGGCTGTCTCACGCGCCTCGCGTGTCAGACAGCCCTTTCTATTTTTGATACGAACAGGAGATAACGAATATGTCCACCCCAGCTCAAATCGCCGCCAATCAGGCGAATTCTCGCCTCTCGACCGGCGCCACCACCGAAGCCGGTAAGAAAATCGTCAGCCAAAATTCTTGGAAACACGGACTCTGCGCCAAGCTTCACATCGCCCCGCCCGGCGAGGAAGACGCTCTCGAAGAGCACGTCGCAGGCTACCTTCAAGCCTACGCCCCGGTCGGCTTACCCGAGCGGGATCTGGTCCGCAATATCGCCGAAAACCATTTCAGACTGCAGCGTGCTCACGCGCTCGAGGACGCATTCTTTACGGAAATCATGTTAGACCAATCGACCAACGCATCCCCCGACGACGAAACATGGGCGGAAAAGACCAGAGACCTCAAAAACATCACGGTCCAAGCCGGACGCATTCAACGCGCCATCGAAAAGAGCACCGCCGCGTTGAACGCCATGCAGGCGGAGCGAAAGTCTGCTTACGCCAAGGCCGAGGCAGAAGCAATCCTGCTCACACAACTCGCCCACGCCAAAGGCCAAACGGTGGACGCCGCGAAAGACTTCCCATCCCCCGAACTCTGCGGTGGCTTCGTTTATTCACTGCCCGAAATCGCTCGCCTCATCGGTCGCGCCGCCCGCCTGGCGGAAGCCAACGCCCGCTTCTTGGCTGCTGCCTAACGTGGCGGTTGATCCTGGCGAGCGTAGCGAGCAGTCCCCGACCCCTGACCCCTAATCCCCGACCCCGCTCGCCAAGCGAGCAAGGCGCCGGGTCTCCCTCGCCGCAAGGTGTTCGGAGCCACGGCCCGCGGCTCTTTGACAACCTATCAAACTGACGCATCCCGGACGCCCGCAGTGTCTGCGTCCCGGCCACCCAATTGACGGGCGGCCGGCCTCGAACCGAGCCGCGCGCGAGCAAACGGTTCGCCCATAGCCGGAAACCCCCGATTTCAGCGGGAACTGCGCGGTGTCGGAGCACTGCGGTTCTTATCGGCGTTTATCGGCGTTCATCGGCGGCTAATAATATTCTTGAGAATTACCGCCATAGAGCGGAGCTACATGATTGGCCGCCGATGAACGCCGATAAAAAATGAGAAGGTGCATCTACGAATGCCGCACAACAGGCGACGATAGCGTAATCGGAACCGCTATGATAATTTGCGCCATCTCCCCGAATAGCCAGCCAGGCCTAACCGATCAATCATGCTAGTGTACGATTTGCGGCACGCTTCGGATCGACCCCGGCCGTGCAGAAAACCCAAGGAGAAACAACGATGAAACTGGCGAAAGCGGGGATGCTTCTTACCCTGGCATCGGCGGCGGCCTGGGCCCAGGTCAATATCGGCGAACAAAAGCCCGAAGCCAGCCTGCCCTTCACCATGACGACGGTGTCCAGCAGCTTTAAACTGCCCTGGCGGTTGGCCTTCCTGCCCGATGGCCGCATGCTGATCACCGAAAAGGTCGGCCCCGTTTGGCTGGTGACGCAGCAGGGAGAGAAGATCCAGGTGGAGAATACGCCCAAGGTCTATTACCAGGGCCAGAGCGGCATGCATGGCGTCTTCCTATCGCCACATTATGCCACTGATCACAGCATCTATCTCACTTACGCCGAGCCAGGTGAGTATGGCGGCGGACTGGCGCTCGCGCGCGCCAAGCTGAACGCCACCGCCACTTCGGCGGCACTCGAGAACTTCGAGGTGCTGTGGCGCCAGGTGCCCACCGGCAAAGGCGGCCAGGAAGGCGCGCAGGTTGCCTTTTCGCCGGATAGCAAGTATCTGTTCCTCTCGGTTGGCGATCGCCAGCGCATGACTCCCGCCCAGGATCCCAACGAGCCCGTAGGCAAGATCCTGCGCCTCACGCTGGATGGCAAACCCGCCCCCGGCAACCCCAACTTCGGCAAGACCGGCGCCGCTGAAATCTCTCTTATCGATCCGCCGCATGACACCGAAGAGGCCAAGACCGCGAAGGTGGTAAGCACGTATACCTTTACCCGCCCCAACCTGACGCCGGCTGAGACTTGGGCCAGTGGCGTGCGCACGCCTTACGGCTTGGCGTTTTCGCCCAGCGGCGAATTGTGGGAGGTGGAGCATGGCCCGGCCGGCGGCGATGAGCTGAACCTGATCGAGAAGGGCAAGAACTATGGCTGGCCGCTGGTCTCCTATGGCCAGAACTATAACGGCGTGCCGATTCCCAAGCCCGACACTCGCCCCGATCTCGCGAAGCCGGTGCTCTATTGGGTTCCTGTCATCGCACCGGGCAATCTGATGTTCTATCGCGGAACCCAGACTTTCCCGCAGTGGAACGGCAACGGATTCGTTAGCGGTCTTGGAACCAAGGCGCTCGTCCGAATCGTCTTTGACGGGCATGGCGGAGCGAAAACCGCCGAGCGTTGGGATATGGGCCACCGCATCCGCGATGTGGAAGAAGGTCCTGATGGCTCGCTGTGGATGCTGGAAGATGCCAATCCCGGCGCCCTGATCCATGTGACACCGAATACCGCTTCGCGTTAGGTAAGGCGGCGGGCGTTTCGCTCGCCGCCTCTTGCAGTGCTTTACCGGTTTTCGCCACGGCGATTACATCTTCATCGTCACCGTCTTCACTTCGGTATACTGCTGCAAACCGTACTCGCCGAGTTCCCGGCCGATTCCGGATTGCTTGAAACCGCCGAACGGCGCCCGCGGATCGAGCACGTTGTAGCAGTTCACCCAAACGGTTCCGGCGCGTACGCTGTTGGAGATGGCGAGCGCCTTCTGAATATCGCGCGTCCACACCGCCGCCGCCAGGCCGTAGCTGGTGCGATTGGCTCGCTCGACCACCTCGTCCACGCTGCGGAATGGAATGATGCTCATCACCGGACCGAAGATCTCTTCGCGTGCGATCTTCATGTCGTCCTGCACGTCGGCAAATACCGTCGGTTGGATGAAGTATCCGCGGTCGCCCACGCGGTCGCCGCCACACACCAGCTTCGCGCCCTCGCTTCGTCCGGATTCGATGTAGCCCATCACCTTATCGAACTGGGCGCTATCCACCTGCGGTCCCTGCTCGGTCTTCGGATCGAATGGATCGCCCACCGTCCTCCGTTTCGCGCGCGCGCCGCTCTTCGCCACAAAATCGTCGTAGATCTTCTCTTCCACGAAGACCCGCGAACCGGCGCAGCAGCATTGGCCGTGATTGAAGAAGAGGCCGAAATGTGCGCCCTCCACCGCGGCATCCATATCCGTATCCGCGAAGACGATATTCGGGCTCTTGCCGCCCAGTTCCAGCGTCACGCGTTTCAGATTGGACTTCGCCGCCGCCTCCATCACCAATTGCCCCACCTCGGTCGAACCCGTGAACGCCACTTTATCCACGTCCAGGTGGCGTGCAATCGCGGCGCCGGCCGTCGGTCCGTAGCCAGGGAGGATGTTGACAACGCCTTCCGGAAAGCCGGCCTCAATGATCAATTCGCCAATGCGAAGCGCCGAAAGCGGCGTCTGCTCGGCGGGTTTCATCACCACCGTATTGCCGGTAGTGAGCGCGGGCGCCAGTTTCCATGCCTGCATCAACATGGGAAAGTTCCACGGGATGATCTGGCCCACTACGCCGACCGGCTCGAGCCGCGTATAGCAGAAGAAATCTCCGTCGATCGGGATCGTCCGCCCTTGAATCTTGTCCGCCCATCCGGCGAAATAGCGATAGCAAGCCACGGTTGCCGCGACATCCACGGCCTTCGCGACGCCGAATGGCTTGCCGTTGTCCAGCGCTTCAAGCGCAGCCAACTCGTCGGTATGCCGCTCGATCAGGTCGGCAAGGCGGTTTAGCAGGACGCCGCGCGCGGAGGCCGGCATCTTTCTCCATGCGCCGTGTTCGAATGCGGCCCGGGCGGCGCCCACCGCCTTGTCCACGTCGGCGCTATCGGCCTCCGCAACTTGGCAAATCTCTTCGCCGGTTGAGGGATTGATGACGGGGAACTTTTTGCCGGATGCGCTATCCACCCAGCGATTGTTGATCAAGATTTTGGTTGCCGAAACACGGATATCGTGTCCGGCCGCACTCTGCGTCATTGCAGCCATGGCGGACTCCTTTCCAATTCGATCTGTCTTGCTTACGCGACAATGTAAGCTAAACTAGACAGCATTACCGTGTTAGCTTGACTAGACAATATTACCGCGGGCTCTGCAATGCAAGGTTTCAAAACGCACGAATTCGCCGGCTGGGAACTGCCTGCCATGTTGGCCACGTTCTCCTCTTACGAAGATATGCTTGGACCCTGCCATCCTTTGACTCTCCGGCTGCTGACGGAAGTGGGAATCACGCTATGGCGGGAGCGGAGGATAGATGAGGCGCTGATCGTATTGCATCGAGGCCTGCGAGACACGGCGCGCGCGCTCGGCCGGAACCACGATCTGCGTCTTCGCCAGTTAGCAACCTTGCGCGACGCCTTCACGGACCTCGGCGACTACGAAAAGGCCGCGGCCGCCCAGAAAGAGTTGCTGGAGTGCCACGCCGAGCTATTCGGCGCCGAGCACGACGCAACATTCGCGACCCGCGCAACCTTGGCGCGCATCCTGCTGCGGAGCAGCGCGGTACATTACTGATGCGACAACCTTGTGGCGCAAGGCCTTCCGGCCTGCCGCCGGGCTTCCGGCCGGCGTCTTGAGTTTCTACACTGTATTCTGAACAGAGCGATATCCGGTTTTTGATTGCGAGGAGATTTGACGATGCCCATTTTAAGTGCACGATGGCTAACCGTTGGCGTCACATTAGTGACGGCCTTTGCGCAGGCCGCATCTGCCGCTGAGATTCTCATCGTAGATGCGAAATCCCAGCCGGAGAGTCTGACCGTTGCGCCGGGTGGAGTACTGTTCGTCGGCAGCGCGAGCACTCCTTTCGTTTACAAGGTACGCCCCGGATCGACGACCGCCGAGAAGTTCATCGATGCGAGCGCCGAAGGCGCCGGCACCTTTTTCTTCGGCATGCTTGCGGATGCCGCTACGAATACGTTGTGGACCTGTCAGCTGACTCCGCTGGGGGACGCCCGGCCGGTGAAGCGTCGCACTTCTTTGAGGGGTTTCGATATCTCTAGCGGCGCCCAAAAGCTTCGGTGGGACTTGCCGGGCGACAACAGCACCTGCAACGATTTCTCCATCGGACCGGATAAGGCGCTCTACATCAGCGACACCGCCAACGCCAAGATCTACAGGCTACCGGCTCGGGCTTCCACTGCCGAACTTTTCCTCGAAGATAACGCGCTTCGTGGCATCGACGGAATCACGTTTTTGGACGGCACGCTTTATGTGAACAGCGTGTCTATGAACAAGCTCTTCCGTATCCCGGTGAATGCGGGCAAGGCGGGGCAGCCTGTCGAGATCGCATTGGATCAGCCGATAAAAGGGCCTGACGGCATGCGCGCGGCCAATGGCAAGCTACTCGTTGCCGAGAACGGGAACGGCAGGATTTCCGCCATCACCGTCAATGGCGATAAGGGCAGTGTCGCGGTCATCAAGGATGGACTCAAACAACCAACCGGCGTCGAGCCCTCCGGCGACACGATCTGGATCGCCGAACGAGGCGCCGGCAACGCAGTATCCATTCCAATGCCAAAATGATGAACGAATTCAAAAAGCAAGGAGAAACGACTATGAAATTGGCGAAAGCGGGGGTGCTTCTCACCCTGATGTCAATGGCGGCCTGGGCTCAGGTCAATATCGGTGAACAAAAGCCTGAAGCCAGCCTGCCCTTCACCATGACAACCGTGACCACCTTTAAATTTCCCTGGCGGCTCGCATTCCTGCCCGATGGCCGGATGTTGATCACCGAAAAGGTCGGGCCCGTTTGGCTGGTGACGCAGCAGGGAGAGAAGATCCAGGTTGAAAATACTCCCAAGGTCTACTACCAGGGCCAGAGCGGCATGCACGGCGTCTTCCTCTCGCCGCATTACGCCACCGATCACAACGTCTATCTCACCTATGCCGAGCCGGGCGAATATGGCGGTGGACTGGCGCTCGCCCGCGCCAAGCTGAACGTTACGGCCACTTCGGCGGCGCTGGAGAACTTCGAAGTGCTATGGCGCCAACTGCCCACGGGCAAGGGCGGCCAGGAAGGCGCGCAGGTTGCTTTCTCGCCCGATAGCAAGTATCTGTTCCTCTCGGTCGGTGACCGCCAGCGCATGACCCCGTCCCAGGATCCCAACCAGCCCGAAGGCAAGATTCTGCGTCTGACGCTCGATGGCAAACCAGCCCCCGGCAATCCCAACTTCGGCAAAACCGGCGCCGCCGAAATTCCTCTTATCGATCCGCCGCATGACACCGAGGAGGCCAAGACCGCGAAGGTGGTGAGCACCTATACCTTTACGCGCCCCAACCTGACGCCGGCCGAAACGTGGGCCAGCGGCGTCCGCACCCCGTACGGCTTGGCGTTTTCTCCCAGCGGCGAATTGTGGGAGGTCGAGCATGGGCCGCGTGGCGGTGACGAGCTGAACCTGATCGAAAAGGGTAAGAACTATGGCTGGCCGCTGGTCTCCTATGGCCAGAACTATAACGGGGTGCCGATTCCCAAGCCCGACAGCCGGCCCGACCTGGCGGAGCCCGTGCTCTATTGGGTACCTGTGATCGCGCCGGGCAATCTGATGTTTTACCGCGGAACGAAGACCTTCCCGCAATGGAACGGCAACGGATTCGTCAGCGGCATGGCGACCAAGGCGCTCGTCCGAATCGTCTTTGACGGACACGGCGGGGCGAAAGCCGCCGAGCGTTGGGATGTGGGCCACCGCATCCGCGATGTGGAAGAAGGCCCCGATGGGTCGTTGTGGATGCTGGAAGACGCCAATCCCGGCGGCGCCCTGTTCCATGTGACGCCCAATACCGCTTCGCGGTAGGTGAACGAGAAGCGAACGGCCGGAGCTATCCGGCCGTTTGCTTTGCTGTCCTGTCTCAACCTCTTTTCGTGTTTCCGGTGACACAAACCTTCTCTGCATCGTCCTGCTAACCCCTGTTGAATCAATCGGCTGCCTGTTGGTCTCTGACGCGCTTTGACAATCGATGATGTCCCCATTCCGCCCCAGCCTTCTGAGCCCCAACTCTGTGCCAGAGGTGTCATGAGACAATCGAGTGTAGTGCCAAAAAGAGAAATGAAGGTCCGCATCCCGGCTCGTGCCGGATTGGCGCGCTTCTTCCTGGCCCCGCTCGGACGCATTCTTATCCTCGCGTCCGCCCTGCTGGTTGTGGCTGGCGTAGCCATCTTCTGCTACTCCTACGAGAAGTACACCAGCCTCGTCGATCAAAAACTCCGCGGCCCGTTCGCCCAAACCGCCAAGATCTTTGCGGCTCCGGAGGCTGTCGCGGTGGGCGATGTCTCCTCGCCGGACGATATCGCCGCCGATTTGCGCCGCAGCGGATATACCGAGTCCCACTCCAACCCTCAGGGCTACTTTCAGCGGCATCCTGGGTCCCTGGATATTTTCCCCGGCACCGAATCTTACTTCGATCAGGAAGCCGCCACCATCAAGTTCGCCAACGGCCACATCTCGGAAATCGTGTCTTTGCAGGACAATACTACACGCCCCGAGTATCAGCTGGAACCGCAGCTCATCACCAACGTGGCTGGCCCAAGCCGCGAGAAGCGCCGTACCGTGAAGTTCCGGGATATTCCTCCCGTCCTTGTTCAAGCCATCACCTCGGCGGAGGACAAGCACTTCTTTCAACACCCCGGCTTCGACGCGGGGCGCGTAATCAAAGCGGCGTACGTCGATCTCAAGCAGGGCCGCAAAGATCAGGGCGCGTCCACCCTCACCATGCAGCTCGCGCGCATGATCCTTGGCGAGTATGAGAAGAGCGTCGCGCGTAAATGGGCCGAGATCATCGTCACCATCCAGCTCGAACAGCGCTTGTCGAAAGAGGAGATCTTCGCGTATTACTCCAACGATTATCACCTCGGCGCCCACGGATCGTTCCAAATCTACGGATTCGGTGAAGCGGCCGAGGCGTATTTCGGCAAGGATCTCAGCCAGATCAGCCTTCCCGAAGCCGCCGCTCTGGCGGGAATGATTCAGCGGCCTTCTGCGTTCGATCCCTATCGCCATCCCGACCGGCTGAAAGACCGCCGCAACGTCGTTCTCGGTCTGATGCGCGCCAACGGCTATATATCCGATCGCGACTACGCTCTGGCCTGCGACGCGCCCATGGCCGTTGCGCGCGGCGCGGCCCAATCCACCGAAGCGCCTTACTACGTCGATCTCGTCGGCGAAGAGCTGCAGAACAAATTCCAGGACGCCGATTTTCAATCGAACGCCGCACGCATTTACACCACTCTCGATATGCGTCTGCAGCGCGCCGCGGCTGAGGTCATCCGCACGGGCATGCAGAACGTGGATGAGCAGATCCGCAAGCAGCGCCGATTTCGCGGAAAGACGCCGCCCGAGCCGCAAGTGGCGCTGATCGCCATCGATCCGCACACCGGCGCGGTGCGTGCGCTCGCCGGAGGCCGGAACTATGGCGCCAGCCAGTTGGATCACATACTGGCCAAGCGGCAGCCAGGGTCGATCTTCAAGCCCTTTGTCTACGCCACGGCCATGGATACGGCCATCGAAGGCGGTCCGCGCATTCTTACCCCCAGCACCATCGTGAACGGCGATCCCAGAACTTTCTACTATGAGAACGGCACGCGCGAGTATTCGCCCAAAAACTTCAAAAATGAGAAGTGGGGGGATATCACTATTCGGACGGCGCTGGCGCATTCCGTAAACTCGGCCGCTGTCGAAGTAGCGCAAATGGTGGGCTATGCCAACGTAGTCGCGATGGCGAAGCGCGCCGGCATGAACGACAAGATTGAGGCTACTCCCGCCGTGGCCCTGGGCTCCTATGACATTACGCCGCTTGAGGCCGCAGGCGCGTACACCGTTTTCGCCAACGGCGGGGATTATGTGAAGCCGAACTTCGTTTCGCTGGTGCGTGCGCAGAATGGCCAGACAATTTACAAGAATGCCATCGAAAAGAAGCCGGTTCTCGATCCGCGCGTCGCTTACGTTATGACCAACATGATGGAAGAGGTTCTGCGCAGCGGAACCGCGGCCGGCATACGTGCGAAATACAAATTCGACGCGCCGGCAGCCGGCAAGACCGGAACTTCCGATCGCGATGGCTGGTTCGCCGGCTACACCTCGGAGTTGCTGTGCATCGTGTGGGTGGGTTTCGACGATAACCGCGATCTCGATATCGAAGGCGCCCATTCGGCCGCGCCTATCTGGGCCGAATTCATGAAGCGCGCGCTCGATTTCCGCGAATATCGCGACACCAAAGCTTTCCGCGCGCCGGATGGCATCGTCACCATCGACATCGATCCGCTCTCGGGAATGCCCGCGACGCCGCAATGCCCGAGCGTGAGGGCCGAAGTCTACATAGCTGGGACCCAACCAGTGGGTCTCTGCCCGCTCCACGGCGGACGCCAGGGTATCACCAACATCACCGCATGGAGCACCGAACCTTCACCTTCCGTCCAGCCTCAGCCTGCGCCGTCGCCGAAATCAAATTCGCCGCAGCTAGACTCCGATGCCGTGGCGCGCCGTGCTGCGCGCCAGGCTCCGCCCGACGCTCAGGGGGCGAAGCCGTCCGATGTGAAGCAGGCAAAGCAGCCGGACAAGCCGCCCAAGAAGGGGCTTCTCCACCGCATTCTGGGTGTGTTTAAATAGAACCCATAAGGGGGGCCCCATGGTTTCTCGACCAACAGCCATGTTACTAGTGGCAGGCCTCACTCCCGCATTCGTGTTCGGGCAAACGGGGAACGCGTTGCTGGATGGGTCCAAAACCACAACCAATGCGCCACCGCAAACGGTGCAGCGCGAACCAATCACGCCAGAAATGAGCGGCGATATTTTCCTCGCCCGGAAGATGTACCGCGAGGCCATAGACGCCTTTCGCACAGGGTCGCCCAAGGATCCGGTACTGCACAACAAGATCGGCATCGCCTATCACCAACTCCTGCAGATGAACCTTGCGCGTAAGGAATACGAAACCGCCGTCAAGCTGAAACCCGATTACGAGGAGGCGATCAACAATATCGGCACCATATACTACGCCGAGAGAAGTTACCGCCGCGCCACCTCCTGGTTTTCGCGGGCCTTGAAACTGGCGCCGGACGATTCCAAGTCCGCGGCCGTTTACGTGAATCTGGGCTCGGCCTGGTTCTCGCGCAAAAACTATGAGCGCGCGCAGCAGGCGTTCCAGACGGCCGTGCGTCTCGACCCCGAGGTGTTTGAGCGGCATGGAAACTTCGGCGTGATGATGCAGGAACGCAACATCGAAGAGCGCGCCAAGTTCCATTTCTATCTGGCCAGAATGTACGCCAAATCGGGACGCAACGAGCTCGCCATCCAATATCTCCGTAAGGCGCTGGAGGAGGGCTTCCATGAAAAGCAGAAAATGGCTGACACGCCTGAGTTCACGCCGTTGCGCGCTTTGCCTGAGTTTCAAGCCCTGTTGAAACTGGATCCGCGTGTATTGTAGCCGGCGTAGCGTCTTCCTCATCGCTCTGCTTTGTCTCGCCGGCTGCTCGCGCCGGGAAGGGAAGCCTCAAGCCGAGCGGATTGCCATTTTACGGTTCGAAAACCTGGGCCAGGATGCATCGGCCGATTGGATTGGCCGTGCGATTCCGGTTGTTCTGGAGGCCGAACTGAGCGGGATTCCTGGCGCCACTGTAATAGGCACGGCTCAATTGCATGCCTTTGACCGCACGTTGGGCGTGCGGCCGGTCTCCGCGCCGGGTGTATCCGCCGAGCGCCAGCAGGCCCTGGCGGCGGGCGCAAACCGCATGGCGTACGGCGATTATTCGGTGCGCGGCGGCCGCCTTTACGCGCGCCTCTGGCTTGAAGATCCGCAGACACAGGCGATCGTCAAGGTGGTTGAGGCCTCCGCCGCGGCGGACGATGCCGTTGGTTTGGCGGGCTCCCTGGCACGCCAGATCGTGGCGCATCCCGCGCCCTACTCTACCCACACTGCGGCCTCCATACGCGCATACGCCCAAGGACTGGAAGCGAAGGACCTAACCCAGGCCATATCGCACATGGAAGAAGCGATCGTGGCCGACCCCGATTTCGGTCCGGCTTACCGTACGCTCTCCGAATTGGATCTCCAACGCAAAGATCGCGATGGGGCAGTGGCTGTTCTCCATCGCGCTCTCGATCGCGGCGGAATCGCGCCTCTCGATCGCGCCCGCATTCAACTAGACGTGGCCAACATCGAGAACGACGCGCCGGCCAAACAGCAAGCCCTCACGGCGCTCACTAAACTTGAGCCGCGCAGCGCCCACACTTGGCAATCACTTGGCGACCTAGCCATGATACGGCACGATTACGCGGCGGCGGTTGGTGCATACCAACGGGCGATCGAGCTCGAGCCGGAGAATGCCAGCCTGCTCAATCAACTCGGCTATGCCGCCACCTACGGCGGCCGCTTCGATGAGGGGATGGCGGCGCTTCGGAAATATCGGACGGCTCGTCCGAAGGATGCAAACGCGCTGGATTCCATGGGCGACCTGAACCTGCTAACCAACCGCTATCGCGAAGCGGAGAATTTCTACATGCAGGCTCATAAGCTCGACCCGAACTTCAACGCAAACTGCGATCTATTTAAGGCCGCCATGGCGCGCGCCATGATGGGCGATCCTGCGGGTGGGGAAGATCTCTACAAACAATACATAGCTGCGAGAACCATCGCGCACGACGCCAGCGCTCCCCTCAAACACGCTGAGTGGCTTTGGCTGGTCGGACGTCGTAAAGAAGCCGTGGCGGAACAACTTGCTTATGCCCGCGGGGCGGAAGCCCACAGTGACCGTCCCATGGCGTCACGCGCCTACGCTGGAATCGCGGTTTGGAATCTGATGGGGAACGACCGGCCGGCCGCCCAGGAGATGGCGCAGAAAGCTACAACGCTCGCCGACCAATCTTCCGCTGCAGGGGCGGTGATCGCGCGCTTTCTCGCCCAACCATCGGCTTCCTCCGCGGAATGGGAAACGCGCGCAGACCGCTTCGTGCCTAACCCGGCGGAGAACGGGTTGAAGAACCAGGTGCTGGCATGGGCGCTGCTGCTGGATAGTCAGTTTAAGGCCGCCAAGGTCCCGCTGCAGAAGCTATACGACACTTCGGGTTCGGCGGCGAATGAAGGCTTCCCCGTGCTTTTGGCCTTGTGCGATGTGGAAAGCGGTGACTTCGCGGCCGCGGCGCCGTTGTTAGCGCTTACGCCCGTGCCGCCGGCGACAGGGATTGGCACATTTATGCCCTTGTGGTTCCCTCGCATTTTCGAACTGCGCGCCGCGGTGGCAGCGAAGGAAGGCAAGCCCGATGTCGCAAAGCAGGCTAGCGAGTTGTTCGACAAATTATCGGGAAAGTGAGGCGCATGACACCGCAAACTTCAACTGATCCTATCGATGCGCTGGAGGTTAGCCGTCACCATTTCGAAGCTGCGACGCAGGGGTTTTCGGACAGCGAGGCCCTCGCCAAGCCGGCTGCCGAACAATGGTCGGTGATCGATTGCATCGAGCATATTTGCATCACCGAGAGTCTCGGATTGAAACGGTTGCAATCGGCCGAGGCCGCGCCCGAACCGAGCTTGAATCCGGAGAAAGAAGCGGCGATGGCAGCGCAAGTGGAAAACCGCGCTACAAAGTTTCAAGGTCCGCCTGTGGCGATGCCGACGGGCCGGTTCGCCACCCTGAGTGAAGCTCTCGCCGAGTTCGCGGCCACGCGTGGACGCACCATCGAATTTGTGAGAGACTGCCCCAGTCTCGCAGCACTTCGCGTCAACCACCCCGTATTCGGCCAACTGACCGGCCGTGAGTATGCGCTTCTAATTGCCGGTCATTGCCGCCGCCATGCCGCGCAAATCGCCGAGATCCGCGCTACCAGTGCACAATCCCGCGGATAGCGCTCGCCAATCGCTTGCTGACGGTCAATTGAAGCGAGTTGCTTAGCGTGACGAGCCACCGCTGACTGCTTAGCGCGCTCATTTTGCGCACATGATTCACATTGACGATCGCGTTGCGATGGACGCGGCGGAATTGCGTTACCGCCAGTCTCTCTTCGATCGGGTGCAGCGATTGCGTCGCCAGCAGGCGCTGTTTGGCGGTTACGATCCAGACCAGCTCGCGTTCCGCCTGGAATGCCAACACATCGTCCGCGTCCAGAACGTGATACTCATCGGCGACGCGCCCCACGATCTTGCGGCTTGAGGCCGGATTCGACGCGTTGGCCGCGGAAGCGATTCTCGCGAGGTCGTTCGCCGCCTCCAGAGGATGCCGTCGCAAAGATTGCGCGCGCTCCACGGCCTTTTGCAGTCGCGCCGAATTCACCGGTTTGGCAAGTAATCGATGGCGCCGGCTTCGAAGGCGCTGATGGCATGCTGGTCGAACGCCGTGACAATCACGACTACTGGTCCCGCCGCGCGTTGCAGATTCTGGATCACTTCAAATCCGCTCATCACGGGCATCTGCAAATCCAGAAACACTACGTAGGGCTTGAGTTCTGTGATCTTAAGCAAAGCCTCTCTCCCGTTTGACGCCTCGCCGAGCACTGTCACTTCCGGAAACGCCTTGAGTTCTTCCGCGAACGCGCCGCGTAATGGGCTCGTCATCGACGATCAGCGTTTTCATAAGACGCGTCCTCATCATGAACGTCTACCATTGAAGCCGTTCCATCCCGACTGCAAACTGGCAGCCGGACCGATTTGCTTCGTGAGTTGCCTGCATTCAGTGGCAAGCGGGCATCGCGCTGCGTATTGCTCGTGTGGAGCGCTTCACATGCGAAGTCTAGATCTACTCATTGGGTAACTTAGTCCGCTTGCGGGAATTACCAAGCCGCTTGTCAGCATTTTGTAGGCTATACTCGCCAAGCTTTCCAAGCTTGGTGATATGAAACTTGCATCGGTTGGTCTGGCATATCTTATCCTTTGTTCAGTTCCTAACTTAGTATTGGCTGACGAAGCTCCTCAATCGAGCAGTAGCGGAACGTCCGGAACGGTTCGCGGCTTGGCGACTGACCCTTCCGGCGCCGCAGTCCCCGGAGCCGCGGTCACTATTCAAAATCCGGTGTCGCATTACAGTCAGGCTGCAAAAACCGGTAGCGAAGGCAGGTTTGAGTTCGACAACGTTCCCTTTAACAACTACCACCTCACCATCTCTGCCGCTGGCTTTGCCGCGGCTGAAAAGGATGTCGACGTCCGCTCTCCGATCCCGGTCGAAACCAAGATCGCGCTGCAACTCGGGACGGCGGCCACTACTGTGACTGTCGAGGCCGGCGCGGGAGACTTGATTGAGATCGATCCGGTGACGCACACCGATGTCGACCGCGGTCTCTTCGAAAAGTTGCCCCGGGAAAGCCAATCGTCCTCACTCAGTTCGCTCGTGACGCTGGCCTCGCCCGGCGTCGCCGCCGATTCCAATGGACTGTTCCATGGACTGGGCGATCACGCTTCGAACTCGTTCTCGGTGGATGGACAGCCGATTACCGATCAGCAAAGCAAAGTCTTCTCGAACCAACTGCCGGTGGATGCGGCCATGCAACACGGCGCCGCTCGGACCCGGCTGGCGTAACGAATTCCATGCCGGATTGCAGCAGGCCTTCGGCCGCTACCTGGTGGTGGACGCGGAGTATATCTGGAAATACACGCACCGTGCCTATGATTTCAGCATCCTCGGAAACACCCCGATCGCGTTTCCGGTGGAATGGAACAACTCCAAGATTCCGGGCTACGCGATTCGCGCGAGCGTACCCAACATTCACGGATTCTCCGCGTTTGTGGTGGTGTCGAGCGTGGCTGCGCGCTTCTTTACCCCGCAGGTGGCGGGGATCGGCGCAACACGCGGCGGCAGTTCCGTATTCCGAATTGATCACGATGAAACCTTCAATCAAACTACGCACCTGCAATACCAGGTCGGTAAGAGCGGGCCGTGGATCGGTTTCAATTGGCGCTATGACTCGGGCCTTGTTGCCGGCCCGGTTCCCTGCGCCGGAGGCAACTGCGCCAACGGCGCCAATGGCACGGACAGCATCGTGGACGTCTCCGACCTGACGCCGGACCAGCAATATGAGGCCGGTCTGTTCTGCGGCGCGGTGCGCGCCACGCCCACTATGCCGATCGGCGCGTCGGGGCTCTGTCCGGCATCGCAATATGGATCCTCCTTGATCAAGATCCCTGCCGCCGGCACGGAAGACGACGACCACAATCCGCCCCGCATCTCTTCGCGTAACTTGTTCGATGTCTCGGTTGGCCATGACAACCTCTTCCACACGGAACGGTATAAGTGGAGTGCGCGAATATCGGCGATTAACATAGCGAACACGGTAGCGCTTTATAACTTTCTTTCCACGTTTAGCGGTACGCACTACGTCACGCCAAGGGCGATAACGGCGTCGCTAAGCTTTCATTTCTGATACCATCTGCGCGTGAAAGCCGGCACCGTACTTATCGCCTTGATGTTCTTCTCCGCAACGGCTCTGGCCGCAAGATGCGGGTAAGGAAGCGGTGGCGATCCTTGAACTCGGAGCAGCGGCCTCCCGAAGTTTTAGCGGCGAAGGATCGGCTCTCAGCCCGACCGTCGCCGTAGAAGCGACACCTATCGAAAAATGGCTGGAACTGGAACTCGGCGTCACCCCAAGTTTCAGCCATCATTCGACGGAGTGGGATACCGACCTGCTGTTCAAGAAACCCTGGACCCTGTCCAAGAAGGTAGAGTTCATGTTCGGCGTTGGCCCGGAGTGGATTCACGTCAGGAAGAACGGCATCACGACGAATTCTGTCGCCGGCGAGATCGCGCTCGACTTCATGTTTTGGCCCTCGCGAAAGCGCCGGTTGGGCTGGTACATTGAGCCTGCCTACGACTACGGCTTTGCGAGCGGCCACGAGCAATCGGCTGGCATCAGCTTTGGCCTGCTGATTTCGATCCCCTGAGAAAGCCCGAGCGAAATGCAGTATCGAGGGATTGTTGTATGCTAAAACTAATTAGGCGGCGTTGTTCACGCACGTCGAACTTCTCCCCAGGATGCCTCACCCCTTTGATCTCACTGGCCGGGTTGCAGTTGTCGTCGGCGCCACTTCCGGAATCGGTCACGCCCTTGCCATAGGTCTGGCGAGTCATGGCGCGCACGTGGTTCCTACTGGCCGCAGGCGCGATCATGTTGCGAAGGTCTGCGCCGAGATCGAAGCATTGGGCATGGGTTCGCTGATCCACGCATCCGACGTTCGGAGCCGCGATTCGCTCAATAGGTTGCGCGAGGCAACGCTCGCGCGATTCGGCCGCGCCGATATCCTGGTCAATGCCGCCGGCTTTACGCACAAGCAGCCAGCCGCAACGATAAGCGAACAGGAGTGGACGAAGCTGATCGATACCAATCTCACCGGAGCCTTGCGCGCGTGCCAGGCGTTTTACGATCCGCTGAAAGCATCAGGCAGCGGCCGCGTTATCAACATTGCCTCGTTGGGTTCGTATGTGGCCTTTCAGGATGTTGCCGCCTACTGCGCGGCGAAGACAGCGCTGGTCGCTCTTACCCGCAGCCTGGCGTGCGAATGGGCGCTGGACGGAATTTCGGTCAACGCGATCGCGCCGGGCGTATTCCCCACCGAGCTGAATCGCCAGATGGTCACCGGTACCGCGCGTGGCGGGGAGATGCTGATGCGCACGCCGATGGGACGCTTCGGCAAACCCGAAGAGTTGGTGGGTGCGGCCGTTCTGCTAGCATCCGATGCCGCGAGTTTCCTCACCGGGCAATGTCTCGCGGTGGACGGCGGATACTTGGCTTCCGGCGTGAATCAGCGCGTAGCATGAGCGTCGACTGCGCGGTATAGTTTGATAACGGAACACATGGCGGCGGACACCAAGCGCATGCAAGTTGCCACAAGCGAAGTGGTGCGCGATATCAATAAGCGTGTGATCCTGAACTTGATTCGCACGCGCCAACCCATCTCGCGTGCCGATCTGGCGCGGGCTTCGGGTCTTCAGCGCAGCACGGTCTCGCTCATCGTCGAAGAGTTGATCGAAGACAACTGGGTGCTCGAAGGGCCTACAGGGCGGCTGCCGCGCGGGCGGCGTCCCACCTTTCTTCGGCTCAACGACGACCGCGTGATTATTGGCGTGGATGTCCGTCCCATTCAAATCACGGTGGCGCTGGCGGACGTTAACGGCCGGTTTACTTCGCAGGAAACGATGCCGACGCCGTCCGATGCGAAAGCGGGAATCGACGGCATCATCGAGCGCATCCAACGCATGCAGCGCTCCTGTGGCGGAAAGAAAGTGGAAGGTATCGGCATCAGCCTGCCGGGCCGCGTAGACCGCGCTTCCGAGCGTCTGGTGTTCGCGCCGAATCTGAAGTGGCCGGAGACGGAGATACGGAAGACCGTTGAGAAGGCCACGGGGGTGGACGTGGAGTTGGAGAATGCCGCCAACGCGTGCGTGCTCGCGGCCGTTTGGTTCGATCATGTGCAATCGACGAGCCTGGCCGTGGTAACGGTGTCAGAGGGCATCGGGGCCGGCATTTTGGTGGATGGCCGGCTGGCGCGCGGAGCCAACCGCATGGCGGGTGAATTCGGCCACGTGCCGCTCGATCTCAATGGCCCGTTGTGCAGTTGCGGTAGCCGTGGATGCTGGGAGGTATTCGCGTCCAATCGCGCGGCGCTGCGTTATTACCTCGAATCGAACGTGGCGCCCGCAGGATTGACCTTTCCAGACCTGCTGAGCCTCGCCGAGCAAGGCAACGGCAAGGCGGCGGAAGCGCTCGACCGGATGGCACACTACCTGGGACGCGGGATGCGCATGATCGTGGCCGGCCTCGACCCGGAACAAATCCTCGTGGTCGGCGAATTGACCCGATCATGGCATCGCTTCGGACCGGTGATTCAGTCGGAAGTGGATGCGCAGACCCTCAAAGGAGGCATCCCGCCGCGAGTGATGCCGGTCCACGAAGACGGCATGGCGCGATTGCGGGGCACCGTGGCCCTTGTGCTGCAGAAGCATTTCGCGGCGAACCCGGAAGTGCCGGCCTGAGCCAATCGAACTCGTCCGCGGCGTGGAAGTATAATTCAGGTTCACTCCCATGCCATCTCCGTATTCCATCCTCCTGGCGGTGTTGTCTGTGCAAAGCCTCGCCGCCGCTTCGGCCATTTCCGTTTCAGGACCTCGCCGCATAGATTTTGACGCCGATTGGCGTTTCTTCAAGGGTGACGCTCCTGGCGCCGAGGCGCCCGCCTTCGACGATTCGAAATGGCGGCAACTGACCCTGCCGCACGATTGGGCCATCGAAGGTCCCTTCGATCCCAATCTGAATCCGCACACCGGCGCGCTGCCTTACTTTGGAACCGGCTGGTATCGCAAGTCCTTTACTGTTCCGGAAAGCGGCAAGGGCAAATATTTTTCGGTAGAGTTTGACGGCGCAATGTCCAACTCCACAGTGTGGATCAACGGGCATGAGTTGGGCGGAAGGCCTTACGGATACATCGGTTTTTCATTCGATCTTACGCCGTACCTGAACTTTGGCGGCGCGAACAATGTGATTGCGGTGCGATTAATGCCCGAGGATCGCTCGTCGCGCTGGTATCCGGGCGCGGGCATTTACCGCAATGTGTGGATCGATATCACCGGGCCTTTGCATGTGGCGCGATGGGGGACCTATATCGCCACGCCGCAGGTCTCGGACGCCGAAGGCTCGGTTGCGGTGAAGACCGAAGTTCGCAACCGCCTGAACGTAGAGCGCAAGATCACGCTTGCTACGTGGGTGATGGACGCATCGAACAAAGTTGTGGCGCGTACAACCAACGATGCAACCATTCCCGCTGGCTCTTCGATTACCATCACGAGCGCGCTCACTGTGCAGCATCCGCAGCGATGGGACCTCGAGCGCCCTTACCAATACACGCTGGTAAGCCAGGTGATGGATGGCAAGACCTCGGTCGATCGGTATCAAACGCCGTTCGGAATCCGCACCATAGCCTTCGACAAAGAGAAAGGCTTCCTGCTGAACGGACGCCATGTGAGGATTCAGGGCGTCTGTAATCACGGGGACTTGGGCGCGCTGGGTACGGCGGTAAACCTGCGTGGCATCGAACGGCAGCTCGAAATTATGAAGGGTGCGGGCGTGAACGCAATTCGTACCAGCCACAATCCGCCCCCGCCGGAATTGCTCGATCTATGTGACCGCATGGGGTTGTTGGTGATGGACGAATCGTTTGACATGTGGAAGATTTCGAAGATCCCCAATGGCAACGGCTATAGCAAGTATTTCGACGAATGGTCGGAGCGCGATCTGCGCGATATGACGCGGCGTGACCGCAACCACCCCAGCATCATCATGTGGAGTATCGGCAATGAGATCCCCGAGCAGGGCCGCCCCGAGGGCGCCGCGATGGCGAAACGGCTCACTGGTTTCTTTCACGAGGAAGACCCCACGCGGCCGACTACCTCCGCGTTCAATAATTGGGCCGGCGCCATCAAGAATAAGCTGGCCGACGAAGTCGATCTGCCCGGTTTCAACTACCAACCGATGCGCTACGAGCAGATCCTGAAAGATCATCCGAATTGGATCATCTACGGCTCGGAGACCGCCTCCTGTGTCAGTTCGCGCGGCGTCTATCACCTGCCCATCGTTGCCTATCCAAAGGACCCGTCGCACCAGATCACCAGCTACGATGTGGTCGCTCCGCCGTGGGCGTATTGTCCCGATGTGGATTTCACTTACGAGGACCGTCTTCCGCAGGTGCTGGGCGAGTTCATGTGGACCGGTTTCGATTACATCGGAGAGCCGACCCCCTATTTCGCCGGTCGGGATCCCGCGGATTGGCCGGCGCGCAGTTCTTATTTCGGAATGGTCGACTTGGCCGGATTCCCCAAAGACCGCTACTATCTCTATCAAAGCCAATGGACCTCAAAGCCGATGGTCCACATTCTGCCGCATTGGAATTGGGAGGGCAGGGAAGGGCAGGCGATTCCCGTCATGGCTTACACCAATGCCGATGAAGTTGAGTTATTCCTGAATGGTAAATCGCTCGGGCGCAAGAAACGTTTCGAGGAACCCGTGCAACTGCCGGTAGGGAAGAATGTTAGCCAGGACGGTAAGTTCGTGAGTAAATACCGTTTGGAATGGCAAGTCTCTTACCAGCCGGGAGATCTGAAAGCGGTCGCTTATCGAAGCGGAAAACAGGTAGCCGCGGAAGAAGTACACACGGCCGGCGCGCCTGCGCGTGTGAAGTTGACGGCGGACCGCGCTACAATCCAGTCCGGTGGCAAGGACCTTTCGTTTCTCACGGTGCGCATCGAAGACGCCAAGGGCAATGTATGCCCTTCGGCAGATAACCTGGTGCAATTTGCTGTAACCGGGCCTGGCGAGATTGCCGGTGTGGATAACGGCAACGCGGCTACTATCGAGCCGTTCCAGGCCGATCATCGCAAGGCATTCAGCGGGATGGCGTTGCTCATTGTGCGCTCGCGCGCGGGGCAAGCGGGACGGATTCACGTGACCGCATCGTCTACGGGTTTGACGGGCGCCGCTGCGGAGATTACCTCGCGCTGATTGCCGCGCCCGCACTGCTACACTGGCGCCAGGAGGCTCTATGCCTGAGAACGATCACGGCGATGTGCGCCCACGTACAGCCGTACTTAGCCGTGGCTTCGACCCGCACCTGTCGTTGGGCTCCGCGCGCCCCGCTGTCTTTCGTAGTTCTACTTATGTTTTCGAAGATCCGGAATCGGCCGAGCACGCGTTCGCGGTACTTTTCGGCAAGATTCCGGCGGCGCACGGCGAGCGCGCCGATCTGATCTATTCGCGATTTTCGCATCCGAATGCGGAGATACTCGAAGACCAGATCGTACCGCTTGAAGCGGGCGCTACCGATGCGGCGGTTTTCAATTCGGGAATGGCTGCGATCATGACGGCGTTCTTCACGTTCGCTCGCCCCGACAGCACCATAGTCTACACCACGCCGCTTTACGGCGGCACGACGGGGTTGATCCACACCTTCATGGAACCTTTCGGGGTGCACGGCGTGGAAGCGCCTTCGGGTGACGCCGACGCGCTGGATGAAGTGATCCGCTCAGCGCCGAATTGCTGCATCGTGCTGCTCGAGACGCCGGCCAATCCGACGCTGATCATGACCGATATTGAGCGCGCGGCTGATGCGGCCGCAAAGCATCCGGCGAAGCCGGTTGTAATGGTGGACAATACCTTTCTTGGACCGACCTTTCAGCATCCGCTGCTGCTGGGTGCGGACATCGTGCTCTATTCCGCGACGAAGTATCTCTCGGGATTCAGCGACATGGTAGCTGGCGTCGCGATCACTAAGAGTTCGAGCATGATTCAGAAGATACGCAGCCGCCGCAACATGTTCGGCAACATCCTGCAACCCGACGAATGCTGGATGCTCGATAGCCGGCTACCCACCGTTTCGCTACGTATGAACCGCCAGAGCAAGAATGCGCAGCGCCTGGCCGAAGCGCTGCATGGGCACAAGAAAATGGGCCGCGTGATCTACCCCACGCTCTTCGAGGATGCCGAGCAGAAGCGCATCTTCGCCAAGCAGTGCGCCTATCCGGGCGGCCTCTTTTCGCTCGATTTTGCCGGGGGAAAACCGGCGGCATTCGATTTCCTGCGGCGCATTCGTATCGCGAAGAACGCCGTATCGCTGGGCGGCGTCGAGACGCTGGTCTGCCATCCGAAAAGCACGACGCACTCCGGTATGAGCGCTAAGGAACTGGCGGAATCGGGCGTGACCGATGGTTTAGTGCGTGTCTCGGTCGGCATTGAAGATTGGCGCGATCTGCTGGCCGATTTCGAGCAGGCGCTGGCATAGGCGGCCGGAAAAATTCCTGAGAACTTTTCGTTGCAGGCAGCACTGTTCTATTGAGGTTCCAAGAATGTTGCTAGTCTCTCGACCGCCGGAGGCGGCGGAAGCCGTGTTGCCCGCACCACAAGAGCGAATCGCGCGGAGCATCCATGCTATACGCGATCGCCAGGTGATGCTCGATTCCGATCGCCGATCTCTATGAGGTCGCGACCAAGGCCCTGAACCGTGCCGTCAAGCGCAACGCAGAGCGTTTTCCGGCGGATTTTATGTTCCGGCTCACACGAGAGGAGGCCGAATCTTTGAGGCGCCAGATTGGCGCCTCAAAACCCGAGGCCGCTGAAGCCCGCGGCGGCCGGCGCTATTTGCCTTTTGTCTTCACGGAGTTAGGCGTAGCAATGCTCTCCTCCGTGCTGACCAGCCCTCGCGCGGTGCAGATGAACATCGCCATCATGCGAATGTTTGTTCGCCTGCGCCAAGTCATGGCCGAAAACCGCGAACTGGAACGGCGGATCGAAAATGTCGAGTTGCAGCAGCGGGAACATGCCTCGATCATTAGCGCAGTGGTGGAAGAAATTCAGGACCTCAGACAGCAGCCGGAGCCCCCGCGCCGTCGCATCGGCTTTTAAACGTAGAGGGCCCAAAAGTCCAACGGCCGGTTGACGAAGAATTTCGTTGACAATGACGAAGAGTTTCGTCAATAATCGGGCATGGCCGCCAAACAGCCCAAGCCAACCGAAGCCGAACTCGCAATCCTGCGCTCTTTATGGGCTAGCGGTCCCGCGACCGTGCGCGACGTTCAGCAATCGATGAACGAAGTGAAGCCGACCGGCTACACCACCGTCCTGAAGATGCTCCAGATCATGACGGAAAAAGGTCTCGTCGAGCGGGACGAAAGCGCCCGGCCACAAATCTATCGGCCGCGTAACACGCAAGAGCACACTCAGCGCCAACTCGTCCGCGACCTGCTGCAGCGCGCGTTCGGCGGCTCTGTGAAGGCTTTGGTGTTGCAGGCGTTAGCCGGAAAGAAGTCGTCGCCCGAGGAACTCGCCGCGATGGAAGAACTCCTGGACAAGTTTGAAGGAGGCCCCAAATGACCGCCATCTCTCAAGCGCTGAGCGCCGCGTTATTGCATTTCATCTGGCAGGGAATCGCGGTTGCGTTTCTCCTGTGGGTCATGCTTCTTTTGTTGCGTAACCGGCCGCCGGCCGCGCGCTATGCGGCAAGCTGCGCTGCACTTGCGCTGATGGCGGCGCTTCCGGCGGCGACCATTTGGATTCTCTACGAGCGTCCTGTCTCGCTTTCCGCATCGCTAGCCTTCGTGGTTCCGCCGGCGGCGCACGCGATTTCCGCACCGCCGGGCGAATGGCTCGCTCTCGTTCGTCAATGGATCGTACCGCTATGGACGCTTGGTGTTGCGCTTTTCGCGATCCGCCTCGGGCTCGCCTGGCGGCACGTAACGCGGTTGCGTCGTTCGGCGGAAGCCGCTGAGGGGGCGCTGTGGGAAACCGCGTCGGCCCTCGCCCGGCGCATGACCGTGGCGCGTCCGGTCCGCGTGCTGGTTTCGACGCTGGCGGATGCGCCCAGCGTAGTCGGTTGGCTGCGTCCGGCGATCCTGATCCCGGCGGCCGCTCTTGCCGGGCTCAATGCGGCACAGCTTGAGGCCGTTCTCGCGCACGAATTGGCACATATTCGGCGCCACGATTACTTGGTTAATATGCTCCAGACTGTCGTCGAAACATTGCTCTTCTACCATCCTGCGGTGTGGTGGGTCTCGTCGCGGATGCGCCACGAGCGCGAGTTGTGCTGCGACGATCTCGCCGTGCGGCAGTGCGGCGATGCCATCGGCTACGCGCGGGCGCTGACCAGACTCGAGCGTATGCGGGTGATGCCGGGACCGGCCGTTGCGGCGACGGGCGGCGCCCTGATGTATCGAATTCAGCGGCTCACTGGCGCGGTCCGCGAGTGCGCACCGTCGCGGCTTCCGGTGGTTCTGGCCGTCCTTGCGGTGGTGTTGTGCGTACCGCTGACGGTGCATCGTGCGCGCGCGCAGCAACAAGCGGCGCGGACCATGAATCCCCAGGGCGATTCAATTGCGGTGGACTATCCGGAGGCGGCCGTCCGCCAGGGTATTACTGGCGCCGTGCTCGTAGAGACGACGCTCGATGGAGATGGCCGCGCTGTGGACGCGCGCGTGGTGACCGGTCCGTTGGAGTTGCGTAAAGCTGCGCTGCGCGGTGTACTGGATGGCCGATTTATCAACGCTACAGCGGGCGAAGTGCGGCAGGTGACCATAGAGTTCGGGGCGAAGGAACTGGCGGCTGAGCGCGCGCGCATGGAACAGAGACCAGTCACGCGTACGCAGGGGCAGTCAATAATCACAGACAGTCCGTCGCACCAGGACACGAGGCGCCGAAGAGGCGATTCGCGGGCAGATTGAGGCCCTGAATGAGTTTTTGGACCAGGCGAGCAAAAAGTTGGCGGGTGCCGCAGATCAGACGCAGGCGGAGGCGCAGTTGAAAGCAGAAATCGAGGAGCAACAGCGAAAACTCGCCGCGGTGCAGCGCGACTTGATCACGCGCGAAGAAGTCGCCCAAGACACGAGGCGCCAGCAGACTGCGCTCACCGAGAGCTTCCTGAAAGACGAATTGGAACAAGCGCGCAAGGAACTGGCCGACGCCGCAAATCAGCCGGAAATGCAGACGCAATTGCGGGCAGAGATCGCTGAGCAAGAGCGCAGACTCGGCGCCGCGCAGGGCGCCATGACGCTCCAAGAAGACCAGATCTCCGCATGGCAGCGTCTCGCGCGACAGGTTGAGGAATCAAACCTTTCGGCGGCCACGGCTGACCGCGATGCGGCGCACGATCAGCAGAAGGGGGGCGCGATGAACGCTCTGCTCGATTCTCTGCAGCGGCAACTCGCGAACAAGCAGCTTGTCTATACGGACAACCACCCGGAAGTGAGGGCTATCAAAGCCAAAATCGCCGAGATGCAGCAGGCGATTATGAGATTCGTCGCCGGCCGCAAGCTGGTCCGTATCGATGGCGAGCAGCTTCCATCCGGCTTCCATCTTCCCGTGCAACTCGGCGATACGCTAACCGAGGATTCTATGAATGCCATCGTTTCGGCAGTAAGTGCGCTCGATGCAAATCTCGAGGTAGCCTTCTTCCCGATCGACGAAAAGGAAGCTGCAATCCGCATCGTCAAGCGCAAGTAGCGCACCGCATCACCGGATCGTCACCGTCCCCGTGGCGCGCATCTTCGCCGCCGCCTCTGCGGGGACTTTCCAATTCGCATCGAAACGCCCCTCGGCTACCACGTTTGCCAGCGAGCCCTTGAAGAGGATGTAGTCGCCGAAGGTCGAGAGGAGCCGGTAGGGCTCTGGCGCAAATCGGTCGCCGCCGCGATTGACCTCTGCGGCGCCGGTCCACCATGGCAGGCCTGAACTAACCACTACGTAATGCCGCCCGGCCGGCGCGATGAAGAGAAGCCCATAATCCGCCGCGCCAGGGTTCAGCGCCATCGGCAACTGCCCGGCGAAGCGCGCGATCAGCGAGTTAGTCTGCGCTGTGCCGAAGAGAATCGCATCCGAATCGGCCAGATCGGCCGCCTTCACCTCGGAATCCGCCAGCGTCCGAAAAGAGAGCGTGGGCCACTTCGCAGCATGCTCAGCCAGCGCCGCGCCGCCGGCGCCATAGACGTAAATCTGTCCGCCGCCGAATGCCGCGGCGATGGGACCTTCCCCGCCGGCGCGCTTGCCCGGAGGCACATAGAGTCCGGTGCGCCACTGCCCGTTGCCGAACGTGAAAGAAAGCAGCGCCCCCGGTTTGATCCGCAGGGACGCGCCATCGATCACTACCGAAGCCGGCGATCGCTCTGGCGTGAGCGTGAACCCAGTGACGTTCTTGGTAACCACGGTGATTTGAGATGCGCCGGTTTTTCTCGCGTCGATTGACGCCGGCATGCCCGGATCAAGACCGTCGATGCGCACCCAGTATGCGGAACTGTACCGGTAGGAGTCCGCTACGAACTTTACCTGTTCCGGATATCGATTCCGCTTCTCCTGGGCGAACCAATCGAATATTGCGCCGTTTCTATAAGCCGCGTTCCAGATGTCGTGCCGAACGCCCGGAAATTCGAAATACCGCGCCGCCACGCCTGCGTCTTCGAACTTGCGGTGCAAGTCGCGGGTGGATTGCGCAGCGATGATCGGATCCTCCTGCCCCTGAAACAACCGCGTCGGCAGGTTGGAAGCATTGAGCGCCAGCGCCGCTATTCCAGGCGGAGCAATCGGCGCGAGCGGCGCCACCGCGGCCCACACGTCCGGACGCGTCAGCGCGTACCAGAGCGCGCCACCTCCGCCCATGGAAATGCCTGTGAGATAGACGCGGTCGCGGTCTACCAGGAAGTGGCTTTCCACGTCCGCCAGCATCTGATACACGTCGCTTTCCGCGATGCCCTGATAGCCGATGCTTCCGCGCGCAAAGGGGAAGGCGACGATAAAGTCCACGTCGCGCGACACCGGATAGAAGCGCGGATCCAGCGGGTCCACCCGATTGAACGGGGACGCCGTGCCGAACAGTTGGCGGAAGTTCAATCGGTGCGTGGATTCCTCCGAGTGCAGGCTCACGACGAGCGGATAGGCCTTGTTCCTGTCGAAGCCGGGTGGGAGATAGAGCGCATAAGGCTGCTGGGTTCCATCGACCTCCGATACGAACGTCATCAGCTGAGGAGCATTTTGCGCACGAACCGCAAGCGGGAGAACACTCAATGCAGCCAGCGCCAGAGAAAGTTCACAGACGCCTCGAAATGCCGTTACGGAGCCGCGACAGCCAGGGAGCCGTGTTCGCGGAAAGCGACATTCCATCTGCGAAACCACGCTTCTATGCATGCGCGTGAAGCTTCTTCGTGGTTGGCAGCCACGCCTTGAACCACGCGCGGAACTCTTCCAGTTTGCGCAGCTTTTCGGCCGTGAGTGGAACCGGTAACGGACCGGTCTTGATGCCCCGCAGCGATACGGCGGTCTTGATCGCCACGGTAGGCGGAAACTGATACTCCCACTCCGTGAACTCGCCTAGCATTGCATCGATGCGCGCCACTTCGTCCTTCCGCCCGGCGTTGCGCGCGTCATGCTGCGCGACGGTCAACTCCGGCGTCGCGCAAGCGATTTCACTAACGGAATCGGGAAGCCCCGCGAAGCTGCCGGTTGCAAGCAATTCATACGCAGTCCGAGGATCGAACGAGCTGGATAATCCGGGTGAAGCGATCAGGTAAACCGGCGGCCCGGGCTCGACGTGCGCCGCGAACTGAAGGTAGAACTCGCGGATATCGTCCTGCGCGTATGCGAAGCCATGAGGCGGCGGCAGGAACAATCCAGCGGCCCCGGCGTCCCGCGCGTCGCGAGCAAGCCCCAGCGCACTATCCAGCGTCGCAGCGCCGATTCCCGCGTAGATTGGCACGCGGCTCCGTTTGACCGCGAGAGAGAGCAGGCGCGATCGATCGCCGGCAGTGAGCGAGGCATACTCACCGATTGCCGTGAAGAGCGCAATCCCGGCCACACCCGAGCGACAGAGAAAATCGATTAACTCGAAGGCGGCGCCGAAATCGAGCTCTTCGTGACGGTTACGCGGAGTAATGGCCGCCGCGATGGGTCCCGATTTGGATGCTGGTCCCCCAGACATGGAGATTGGCTTTCTTGCATTTACTGTAACATTTCGGTTTTGGCCATGGCGGATTGTTACTCCTGATGTTAGATAAGTACGGTAGCTTCCCGTACGAGGTACTTCGACCAGTACGCGTAACCCCCGAAACGGGACGGCGCTTCATGTGAAATAGCACTATGACGCCGGTCGCAAAATACGCCTTTTACCCCTGCTGCTGCATCTTTGCTCACGTCACTGCTCCACTTCACCGGCCGGCGTCAGCTTTCACAAAACGGGTTAAGTTTCGGTTACTATTCCGGCCGTTGCGATGCTCTATCATCGAGGAGTAAGTCTCGAGGAGAACGCAGCATGGCGCCTAACCAACCGATTCTTTCCCCCGAAGAACTACAGATGCTCGACGCATATTGGCGCGCAGCCAACTATCTTTCGATAGGCCAGATCTACCTGTTCGATAACCCGCTACTCAGCGAGCCACTCAAGCCCGAACACATCAAGCCGAGGCTGCTTGGCCACTGGGGAACTACGCCGGGCCTCAACTTCATCTACGCACACTGCAACCGCGTCATTAAGAAGTACGATCTCGACATGATCTACATCGCCGGCCCCGGACATGGCGGCCCCGGTGTAGTGGCGAACACCTATCTGGAGGGAACGTACAGCGAGTTCTATCCCAACATCGGTCAAGACGTCGAAGGCATGAAGCGCCTCTTCACCCAGTTTTCTTTTCCGGGTGGAATCCCCAGCCATGTCGCTCCGGAAACGCCCGGCTCCATTCACGAGGGCGGCGAGCTTGGCTACTCGCTTTTGCATGCGCATGGCGCAGTCTTCGACAATCCCGATCTGGTCGCCTGCTGCGTTATCGGCGATGGCGAAGCGGAGACCGGAGCGTTGGCTGCCAGTTGGCACTCAAACAAGTTTCTCAACGCGGCGCGCGACGGCGCCGTGATGCCGATCCTACACCTCAACGGCTACAAGATCGCCAACCCCACTCTGCTCGCTCGCATTCCACAAGACGAACTCACAAACCTGCTCACCGGTTATGGCTACGCGCCGCATTATGTCGTAGGCCATGAGCCTGCGGCCATGCACCAGTTGATGGCCGCAACCATCGACCACGTGGTCGAAGAGATCCGCCGGATTCAGAAATCCGCGCGCGCGGCGGGTCCACAGTCCGCCGAACGCCCGCGTTGGCCGATGATCGTGCTGCGCAGTCCTAAAGGGTGGACCTGCCCCAAGGAAGTGGATGGCGTGCCCATCGAAAACTCGTGGAGAGCCCACCAGGTGCCGTTCGGCGAAGTGCGTACCCGGCCGGATCATCTCGCGATTCTCGAACAGTGGATGAAAAGCTACAGGCCCGAAGAGCTGTTCGACGCTACCGGCCGTTTAATTCCGGAACTGGCCGAGCTGCCGCCTAAGGGCGATCACCGCATGAGCGCGAACCCGCACGCCAACGGCGGTCTGCTGCTTCGCGATCTTTGTCTGCCCGATTTCCGCAAGTACGCAGTCGAACTGCCCAAACCCGGCGCGATTCGGGCTGAAGGCACGCGCATTCTCGGCGCTTACCTGCGCGACGTCTTCCGCCTGAACACCGAGTCGCGCAACTTCCGCGTAGTAGGCCCTGATGAAACCGCGTCAAACCGGCTCACCGATATTTTCGAAGTCACCGGCCGCGCTTTCGAAGCCGAGATTCTGCCCACCGACGACCACCTGGCTCGCGACGGCCGCGTGATGGATTCAGCCTTAAGCGAGCACCTTTGCCAGGGATGGCTTGAGGGCTATCTGCTGACTGGCCGTCACGGGCTCTTCTCCTGCTACGAAGCATTCATCCACATTGTGGATTCCATGTTCAACCAACATGCCAAGTGGCTCGAAAGCTCCAGAAAGATCCCATGGAGGCGCCCCATAGCATCGCTGAATTATTTGCTGACTTCGCACGTCTGGCAGCAGGACCACAACGGCTTCACGCATCAGGACCCCGGGTTTCTCGACGTCGTCGTCAACAAGAAGGCTACTGTGTGCCGCGTCTATCTGCCGCCCGATGCGAACTGTCTGCTGTCGGTCGCCGACCATTGCCTGCGCAGCCGCCACTATATCAACGTGATCGTGGCCGGCAAGCCGCCCGAAGCGCAATGGCTCAACATGGACGATGCGATTAAGCACTGTACGCAGGGCCTGGGCATCTGGGAGTGGGCGAGCAGCGACGCCAATGGCGAGCCTGACGTGGTAATGGCGTGTTGCGGTGACGTTCCCACGATGGAGACTCTCGCCGCCGTGGACTGGCTCCGCCGTAACCTTCCCGATCTCAAGATCCGCGTGGTGAACGTGGTGGACCTGATGACGCTGCAACCCCGGAGCGAGCATCCGCACGGAATTTCCGACGCCGATTTCGATTCCATCTTCACCGCCAACAAGCCTGTAATCTTTGCCTTTCACGGATATCCCTGGCTGATCCATCGCCTCACTTACCGCCGCACCAATCACGACAACCTGCACGTGCGCGGATACAAGGAGGAAGGAACGACTACCACGCCATTCGACATGACTGTCCTTAACGACTTGGATCGCTTCCACCTTGCGATGGACGTGATCGACCGTGTTCCCGGCCTCGCTGCCAGGGCGGGACGTCAGAGGCAGAAGCTGCGCAACCTGCTGATCGAACACAAACTCTACATCGTGAGCCACGGCGAAGATATGCCGGAGGTTCGCGATTGGAAGTGGCCGGCCTGACTGATGCGCATTCTGGTATTCAACGGCGGGTCCAGCAGTCTGAAGGCGAGCGTGTACGAAATCGACGGGTCCACGGTGGAGTCGGATCCGGCGAAACCCGTGTGGAAGAGCGAGTCGGCAATCGATTCGGAGGATGCGCCGGCGCGCTTACTGGAATCGCTTGGGACTGAAGCCGCCATCGCCGCGGTCGGCCATCGGATTGTGAATGGCGGCAAAGCGTTCGTTGAGACCGTGCGCATTGTGCCGGAGGTGAAATCCGCACTGGCCGATCTGGCCGAATCCGCGCCTCAACACAATCGCCTCGAGATGGCGGGCATTGATGCCGCCGAAAAGTTCTTCGGGGCACAAGTGCCGCAGATGGCCGTGTTCGACAGCGCTTTCCACGCAACCCTGCCGCCCGCGGCATACACCTACCCTGGTCCCGCCGCGTGGATCGAGGAAGGTATCCGCCGCTTCGGATTTCACGGCATCAGCCATCGATACGTCTCACGCCGCGCCGCGCGCTTGCTCAACCGCCCGATCGAGGACCTTAAGCTGATCACCTGCCATCTCGGCAATGGCTGTTCCCTGGCGGCGGTGAACGGCGGCCGAAGCATCGACACCACCATGGGATTCACGCCGCTCGAAGGTCTCATGATGGGAACACGCTCCGGGTCGGTCGATCCCGGCATTCTCATTCACCTAATGCGTCGTCATCGTTACACGGCTGACGACATCGATCGAATTCTGAATCGCGAATCGGGCTTGAAGGGCCTGGCGGGTTCGGGCGATATGCGTGAGGTGATCGCGGCGGTGGCTCGCGGTGACGAGCGGGCGCGGTTGGCGCTGGATGTATTTGCCCACCGCCTTTCCGCCGGCATCGGCGCTATGCTCGCGGCTCTCCGCGGCCTCGACGCCCTGGTCTTCACCGGCGGGATTGGCGAGAACGTTCCGCTGGTGCGTGAGATGTCATGCCGCCCGTTTGAATTTCTTGGCCTGCACATTGAGCCTACGTTAAACGCCCAGGGCCCGGAGCGCGATATTGTGACGCCTACGTCCGCAGTGCGTGCGCTAGTTATTCGCGCGGAAGAAGATTGGGAGATTGCGCGTGAGTGCCGCCGGATGTTGGCGGCCTGAGAAAGGGAGAAGATCTGCTGCGGGAATTTAATCCACTTGATGTGTTACGCCGCGAGTAGGATTGGTGGACGACGGGGGGATCGAACCCCCGACCTCTGCATTGCGAACGCAGCGCTCTCCCAGCTGAGCTAGTCGCCCACAGTCACATAATCGCGTAATTTCAATTTACCACGACCTGCGCTTCCGCGGGCGCACACTACGCGTTCCGATGCGCGTATCGGGATGAGCGGTTTATCCCTCCGCATCATACAATGTAGCCAGATGGCGGATCGCCTGCTCTCCCACCAGTTAAAACGCATGCGGCGCGATTGGGACCGGCGCGCGCGCGAAAATGCGCGGCACTACGTTCTTACAGGTCAGGAGTCCTGGAGCGATGAGGAGTTCTATCGCGCGGGCGAAATCACGATGCAGGAAGATATTCTCAACGATCTCGAGAACATCTGTCAGGGGAAGAATCCGAGAGAGATGACAGTGCTCGAAATCGGCTGCGGCGCGGGCCGCGTCACACGCGCCTTCGCGAAGTTCTTCGGCAGCGTTCATGCGTTCGATATCAGCCGCGAGATGGTGGCTCAGGCGCGGCGCGCGGTGGCAGAGTTTCCCGATGCGCACGTCTACCGCAATAATGGCAAGGATCTGCATCCGCTCCGCAGTCGATGGGGGAGGTGGCTAGGCCTCTCACCCGTGGTGAAATTCGACTTCGCATTTTCGACGATGGTCTTTCAACACATACCCAGCCGCGCCATTGTTGAGAGCTATGCGCGCGAGGTATATGCCTTGTTGCGGCCCGGCGGGCTGTTCAAGTTCCAGGTCCAGGGTTCGGCCGATGTTGAGCGGCAGGCAGGAGACACCTGGGTCGGCGCCTCCTTCGGCGAAGCCGATGCGCGCCAGATGGCGGAACGATGCGGATTCGAGATGCGATATCAGGCGGGCCTAGGCGATCAATATTATTGGCTCTGGTTTTTTAAGCCGCGCGATCACGCATCGAACGTCTAATGCTCCAGTACTGGAGCCCGCCAGGTCAAGCTGTCCTCGGCTGCTGGAGCGTGCCGCAGTCCGCAAGACATCTCACGCGTAAGGCGGCGAGTCTGTGTGACTGTTGCCGGACTCAGCCTGGGTTGCCCGAACTTTCGGACTCCTCTTCCCCCGGTTTTCGGCGGCTTGCCCAATACTTCTTCATTCGGTCCGAGACTTCCTGCCGCTCTTCGGCGCCCATGGACTTTCGTCCACGGCGTTTGCCGCTGCCCGGCGCGGGTGGCACTCCACCGCCTGCGGCGCGTTGCAGGTCTTCCAACGAAGCGATCACTCGCTCCAGTTTTTCTTTCTCGGCGTATAGGTCTTGAATCGCTTTGTATAGATCCATCGCAGTTTGTCGTAACATCGCGACGCCGGGTAATCCCCCGTCCACCTGAGGAGGCATCACGGAACGATGCGTACAGCGCCAGCATTCCGCGTGACAAAGGTTCCAAAGCAGTCAACTGATGTTACAACGAACTGTTAGTTATTTCTAGAAAATTCGGGCCTTAGCGGATTAGAAAAGGCACGTGCGGTACTAATTTGTAGCCGAAGCGGGTAATGGCCACGTACACGGCGACAGCTAGTAGAATCAGTACTCCGAGAACGATGGTAAGCGTCAAAGCCCAAGGAAATTTCCGGTTCTCTCTGTGCAGTACTAGTAAGTAACTGGCGAATATTCCCACATAAAATAGCATGCACATTGGCACGGCGAATAACATTAAATTGACCACGTCCGGGGTAGGAGTCACAATTGCCGCGACAATGAAAATGACTAAAATCGCATAGCGGCTGTGGCTCATCAGGAACGCTGGCGTCACAATGTGCAGCAGCGTGAGAAAGAAAATGAGGACGGGGAGTTCGAATACCAAGCCCACTCCCAGAATCACGTTGACGAAAATATTGAAATATTCGGTGATTGTCACCATCGGTACTACATAGTCGTATCTTCCTATGCCCAATAGAAACGTCAGGCCGAATGGGAAAATCACGTAGTAGGCGAATATGCCTCCTACGATAAATAGTCCGGCGGAAACAAGTATGAATGGCGCCGCCCAACGCCTTTCCTTGCGGTAAAGACCGGGGGAAACAAACGCCCAAACCTGATAAAGCAGCCACGGGCAGGAAAGAAAAATTGCGCACACCAAGGGCAGTTTGAACCAGATGATATTGAATCCCTCCATCGGTTCGATCATGGTGAGATTTGGCGGATTGTACCCGAGTGTAGTTAGCGCCTTCTTCGCGGGCTGTTGCACGAAACGCCAGAGCGGCTCGCTGAAACAGAGGCTCGCGCCGAACGCAACGCCGCAGCCGACCAGTGCCTTGATGATGCGCGAACGCAGTTCCTCCAGGTGTTCCATGAAGGACATGCGCAGCATGCCATCTTCTTCCTCGTCGTCTTCGTCGCCTGATGGCGGACGCGGAGGCGCTCCTCCACCTCCGCCAAAACGCCGCCGTGCGCTGTCGATAGCGGACGAAGCGTTGGCCAGGGAGAGCCCTGTGGATGCACTACCAGTTTGGGGAGCATTGCTCCCCTTGGGTTCATCGGGTGGATTCATTCGCTGTCCGCGTTTATCAATCGGCCGGAGCGTGTTCGGTGGAGTCCCATTGGTTTAGGGGGTGCTCCGCGGAGGCTTGCGCCAGCTCCAATGTCGAGCCGCGCGCTATTGCGCCCTCCGGCGCCTCGATCGCTAGGGCCGTGGTCGATTCAGCGTCCAGAGTTGCGGATGCGCTTTCGGTGGTGGGGGCGGAAACGGCGCCGTCGTACGTTTCTCCATACGAACCATCGTAGGTATGTTCGTACGAAGAATAATCGTAATTGTAAGTATCCAATTGAAGGTCCTTGCGAACCTCCTTCAAGTTGGCGTCCGCTTCCAGGTTCTTCAATTCCCGGTCGAAGGTGGATTTCAGTTCGTTCGAAGCCTTGCGGAATTCGGTGATGGCTCTCCCCACCGTCCGTCCGAGCTCCGGCAGTTTCTTGGGACCGAAAAGCACCAACGCCAGCAGGAAAATGACGATCATTTCCGGCGTGCCTAGCGTTCCCAACATCGGATTTCCTCCAGAAAATTCACTACAGGGCCATCATATCACGCGGTGTAACGGGGCTCCCGAAGCTTAATGGCTTCGTCGAAGGCGCGCGGGCCGAAAGCGGCGGACAAGCATCGCCTTCGGCGCGGAAGCTGAGATGCACAACCCCGATGAGCTATGGGAGCGTCTCGGCAAGTACCTTGACGCTCATTTCAACGCGGTAATGACGCAATTTTTCCCGCAGTTCCGGGCGTTTGTTCGCGAGGATCGCGATGGCGAGCAGAGCCGCGTTCCGGGCTCCGGCGCCGCCGATGGCGAGAGTCCCAACAGGAATGCCGGCCGGCATTTGCACGGTGGAAAGCAGCGAATCGAGGCCCTTAAGCGACGGCGCTTTCCATTGGTACGCCCAGCACTGGCAGCAGCGTGTGCGCGGCGCAGACTCCTGCCAAGTGCGCCGCGCCGCCAGCAGCGGCGATGATCACTTCCACGCCGCGCGATTCGGCCTGACTGACGTAGGCGGCGGTTTCATGGGGCGTCCGGTGCGCGGAAAGTACCCGGCACTCGTGCGCGACCTCGAATTTCGACAGCATCTCATCGGCCTGGCGCATCACGTCCCAATCCGATTTACTGCCCATCATTACAACTACTAACGGTTGCGTATCGGCCATCGCTATTGCCCCTGGGCCAGCGAGAAGCCGGCCTTGCCATCGAAATCGCGGAGAGTGACAGTTGCGGCAATCTCGATTCCCGACGCAGCCACGCGACCGAGAAGCGCCGCGATCTTCGTCATGTCCGTTCCGTTTTCAGCCACGTACCGGCAGCGGAAACTATCCGTGCAGAACGTCTCGGCGCGGCCCGCCGGCCAGACTTTGACGCCGCGGTTATCGATCATCTGCAGCGTCAAGCCATCGGCGGCGAATTTGCCCATCGTAGCGGCCAGTTCGTTGGCATTGCGCGACGGCCAGTAGACGAACGCGTCGACGCCCTTCAGATCGGTCTTGGCGGAGCTGGGTGTGATTGGGTTGCTCAACGCTTTGCCATCGCGCTTGGCATAGGTCACCGGCTTCAAGATGTTGGGCTTCTGCCCGAGTCGCGCGATTACTGCCGCGGAGAACTCCCGGGTGCCGACTTTTTCCTTGCTCACGCCCTCGGCAAAGATATCGTAGGTGTGTATACCGTCTTCGATAGTCCGCAGCCAGCCGTTATGCACGTGCTCGGCAACCTCCGGCTGATCGATATGTACCAGCATCAAAACCGCGCCGAGAAGCAGGCCCGATGGGTTTGCCAGGTTTTGTCCCGCGCGACGCGGCGCCGAGCCGTGGATCGCCTCGAACATGGCGCACTTCTCGCCGATATTGGCTGAGCCTGCGAGGCCAACTGAACCTGCGATCTGAGCGGCGACATCCGAAAGAATATCGCCATAGAGGTTGGGCATCACCACAACGTCGAACGCCTCCGGCGTATCGGCCAGCTTCGCCGCGCCGATATCAACGATCCAATGCTCGTTCTGAATATCCGGATAAAGCGCCGCAATTTCGTCGTAGATCTTATGGAAGAGACCATCGGTCATCTTCATGATGTTGTCTTTGGTAAAGCACGTGACCTTCTTGCGATTGTGGCGGCGCGCGTATTCAAAGGCGTAGCGGACAATCTTCTCCGTGCCGGGGCGCGAGATGAGCTTGATGCAGGAAGTCACTTCGGGGCTGAGCTGATATTCAATGCCCGCGTAGAGATCCTCTTCGTTTTCGCGAACGATCACCACGTCCATGTTCGCGTGCTTGGTGTCAACGAAGGGATGGTAGGAAACACAGGGCCGCACGTTCGCGTACTGGCCTAGCGTCTTGCGAGTAGTTACGTTGAGGCTCTTGAAGCCGCCGCCCTGAGGGGTGGTGATGGGCGCTTTGAGAAAGACCTGCGTGCGAAGCAGGGAATCCCACGAGCTGGGGTCAATGCCTGCAGTGTTGCCGCGCAGATAGACCTTCTCGCCGATCTCGATGGTCTCGATTTCGAGAGCCGCGCCGGCTGCGTCGAGGATCTGAAGGGTGGCGGCCATGATTTCAGGGCCGATGCCGTCGCCGTGCGCGACGGTGATGGGGGTTTTCTTGGGCATATTTGAGAAATCTCAAGATAGCATCGTTAGCAATCCCTTCGCGAAGCGGTATGCGCGGCATCAGCACGTCTCCAAGCAGCGTCGAGCCAAGTCGAAGATGCGCGAGCCCTCGGTGCTAGCCAGAACATTGGCTGGCGCAGCCGCGTGATACGCTGAAATTTCAATCCCGAAACAACGCTTGGAGCTTTTGATGAAACGAATATTGGTATGCCTGTTGGCAGCGACCGGACTGCTGGGGGCGGATCCTCCGAAGCCGAAGTTGGTGGTCACGATTGTAGTAGATCAGTTCCGCTACGATTACCTGACGCGGTTCCGCTCCGAATACAATGCCGGTCTTGGCCGCCTGCTCACTCAAGGGGCGGTTTTTACCAATGCCCGCTACGAACATTTCCCTACTGTCACCGCAATAGGTCACAGTACAGTGCTTTCGGGAGCCACGCCGGCGATCAGCGGAATTATCGGGAACGATTGGTACGACCGCGAGGAAAAAAAGACGGTCACCAGTGTCGGGGATTCCGCGACCAAGCTGCTGGGAGGGAATGGGAGCGCCGGCGGCTCGTCCCCGCGTCGTCTGCTTGTGGATACGGTGGGCGACGAGTTGAAAATGTCGGATGCCAACCAATCGAAGGTCATAGGCATCTCGCTTAAAGATCGGGCTGCAATTCTCCCCTCGGGCCATATGGCAAACGGCGCCTATTGGTTCGATTCCCGTAGCGGCAATTTCGTCAGCAGCACCTACTATTTCCCCGATCTGCCGCAATGGGTGAAGGATTTCGACGGCGCGCGTCCGGCCGAACAGTATCAAGGAGCCGCGTTCCTTACGAAGACGCTTCCGGCGTCAGGCCCGGCGCTCTACTCGGCGATTGACGCCACCCCGTACGCCAACGAGATGATCGAGCGATTTGCGGAGGCCGCTCTAAAGGCCGAGCAGTTAGGGCAGCGGGGGGTGACGGATATCCTGGCGGTCAGCTTCTCCGCCAACGACTATGTTGGACACGCGAACGGGCCCGATTCGCCTGAGGTTCACGAAGTTTCCTTACAGACGGATAAGGTGCTCGACAAGCTGTTCCAGGCGATCGACCGGAGCGTTGGAATGGACAACACCCTCGTGATCATGACGGCGGACCATGGCGTGGCGCCTCTGCCGGAAACAAACGCGGCGCGCAGGATGCCGGGCGGGCGTCTGCCCCTGGGAACCGTGAGCAAAGCCGTGCAGGCGGCGCTGGTAAAGAAGTTTGGCGATGGCGATTGGATTGTCAGCAACTCCGAGCATTCGGTCTATCTTAATCTCGATCTGATTGCGAAGAAGAACCTGGCACGGGAAGATGTGGACCGAGCAGTGGCCGAGGCCGCGTGGACGATCCCCCATGTGTTCCGTGTCTACACGCGCGAGCAACTGATGGCCGGCGCAGCCATGCGCGACGAAGTAGGGCTCCGCGTCATGAATGGCTTCTACCCGCAGCGAGGCGCGGATGTCGAGGTGCTGCTCGAGCCGTATTGGATCTTCTCGCAAACCGGCGCAACCCACGGCACCGCGTTCGATTACGACTCGCACGTACCAGTGATCTTTTTGGGCGCCGGGATTAAGCCCGGCCGTTACGACAATTCAATCGTAGTGAACGATATTGCGCCGACGCTCGCGACGATTCTCGACGTGGAGACGCCTTCGGGGTCGGTGGGCCGGGTGCTCACCGAGATGTTTCGATAGCGATGGCGCTGGGCCCTGCCGCGGAGGCCCCACAGGTGGGGCCGTGCCTATCGAATCTCCGAAAAGCTTAACGGGCGCAAAATTCGGTTGTCGATATTCGAAACGATTTCGGCATCGCTCAATCCGGGTTGCGCGCGCAGTTTCTGCCATTCGGGATCGGCGCCGAATGCTTTCCACAGGCGGTCGCGGGACGCGAGATCGTCGTAGGAGAGCATGTAACTCAGACTCGGCAAATGGGCCCCGATTGCGCCCTGTCCGAAAAACACGGGTTCCATCCCGAGGCGGCGGAAAATGCCGGCTTCGCCGTCTTCGAACATCTTGATTTTGCGGCGGCCCGCTTTTTCCGAGGGAGATTCATAGGTACGCATTTCGAAGATGCGGGCGGCGCGCTTGCCATCGTTAGGCGGCGCGGTCAGTTCGGGAATTCCGTCGAAGGCGCGCAATAGTTCCGTCTCGATTCGGATGTACGCTGGGTCGCCGATGATGTCGTAAGCATCCGCCGCCGTTTGAAAATCCTTGTCGGCGGCCATGTGCGCTTCCGAGGTTTCGAGAGCGCTGATGGACGGGTAAACCGCCAACGCCAGAATAAATGGGCTGCGTTCCCCGATCACCGGGCTGAAAAATCCCAACGTTTTCGCGCCGGCGCGCTTGGCGGCTGGAAGATAAGCACTGCCGAGAAATTTGGTGGTGCGGTCCACCTGCGCGCCTGAGCGCATATAGTAACAGCGCAGGAGGAAATATTGGTTGCGTGCCGCGGTTTGGGCGGCGGCATCCGATGCTGCCACGCTAAGAGCCGCCGATGCGGCCGTCACAAAGTTTCGCCTTCGCATATGGTTCGTTATAGCAAACATAGGCGATTGGTAACGTCAGGATCTTCAGGCTGCAAGCGGGGCGTTCCAGCGGCGGGACGCTCTGAGGCCCGGAACGGTTTGGCATTCGGTTTCAAAGAGCGCCTGTTGGTTCCCGAGGGGATGCCGTGTTGCATGAGCCCCGTTTGTCTTCGGCGAATTCGAACGGATGACGAACAGCCAGACCAGATTGGCGCCGCACGGACGCAGAGCGCATAGGGTCGCCCGCGATGCCGATGCGCACCATGCGCTCACAACGGGCGACACAGGCTTCTCCTGGTGATTGCGAGTCCGCCCGTGAAGGTTCGGATGGTGGATCGGTCTGCGGGATTATTCAGCGCACTGCGCGGCCGTAAGCGGACGCGGCATGAGCTTCGGTCAATCGTGTTCTCAGGTTGCGCAGCGACTGGGCGCGGGAACACGCTACCACGATGCGCGTCCACTCCATTAGTTCGCGCATTTCGGGAAGTCTGTCGCCACAACCCCGGCGCGCCTCCACTAAACGCTCCGCCGTGTAGTCGTTCCATAGTTCGGAAGCCCGATGGAACTCCCCGGAAGAAACGGCGCAGCGAAATTGTTCCACTAGCGTCTTAGTCATGCGCGAGCTGTTGCGATGCCGTCTGTTCCGCCTGAAATACTGAAGTGAGGTAGTTGTACTGCGATTGCATGCTTGCGATCAAAGCGTCAGCCGTCGACATTTGGTTCGTCAAATTAGTTTGAAGAAGCGCGACCTGCGCCTGGCCGCTGGTGATTTGGCTTTGAATGTGCGTGCTTTCTGTTTCGTAAGCCGATTCCGTAGTCTTGATGGCTCCCGTAGTGGGATCTTCGAGACCGTTCAGCGTGTCATTGATGCTTCCCAGAAAACCTCCGCCGCTTTCGATAGACCCCAGGAATGAATTGACCGAGGACGAATTGGTCAAATCGGCGCCCAGAAGCGTGGCTTCATTGAACGTGAAATGGCCGTCGGACCCGAGCGTCAATCCCAAGCTGGCGAGACCGCCAAAGGAGCCGTCGCCTGTATAAGTCCCAATCGTGCCGAGCGCTTGCGAAAGAGTGAAAACGATATTTTGGCCCTGTAATGGACCCGCGTCCTGTCCGCGTTGGGCATCCACTTCGTCTACGGCAGAGTTATAGGCGGTTGCAAAGCCGGAAAGCGCGTTGGCGAGCGCGGTGGAAGAACGCGTGACGGTAACATTCACCGGTGAGGCGGTCTGAGCCAAGAGATTCACGGTGAGACCGGGGGAGATGGTGGCAGTGCGTGACGTGCTGGTGACGGTCAAACCGGAGCCGTTCACCTCGTATGAAGCCAATGCGCCCTGCGTCTGTTGCGACTGGAGGCTCGTGCCGTTCAATTGCAGATCGACCGGAGCATCCCCTAGCGACCGGTTTTGCAGGGCGATGCGGTAATCCGGCGAGGCGCTCGAACCGACATTGACCAGGGTCGCCTGCACCAGATTGCCCTCTTGGGAATTTATGGCTGTAACTACACTGGCGGCGCTGTTATCGGTGGGGGTGATGTTATAACTCTGGCCGCCGACTACCAACCCGTAAGTCTGCGCGGCGCCCGGAGCGTCCACCCACGTGTTGGAGCTCAAACTCGTCGCGTAAGCGCCGATGCTATCGATCTGAACGGAATAGTTGCCTTCGGTGGCGCCATCGGAAACGTTGGCGCTCAGCGAACTGGGGTCGGAAATCGTGGCATTGAATGAAGAACCGCTGACAGCGGTATCGATTGCTTGTGCCGCGCTTTGAAGCGCGGTAAATTTGGCGTCGAGCGTGCCAAGCTCGGTCGATTGGGCTGTGAGCGCCGTCTGGTCGCTCTGCAGTTGCATGGTGGGAAGCGAGGCGATTTGGACGGCGCGGGTAATCGCGCTTTGAAAATCGCTCGAGTACGTGCTGGTTCCACTGAACGTCGGAGTGGAAGTGATGGGTGTGGTGGATGTTGCCATAAAAGCTCCTCGGGCCGGAAACGACTCTTATCGTCTTTCCCGGCCCAAGTTTTAACCTAGCTGCCCCTCCGATTGCCTATCGCGTGATGAGCTATGCGCTACCCGTGGAGGAGCGATAGAATCGCCTGCGGTTCCGTATTGGCTTGCGCCATTGCGGCGATGGAGGCCTGTTGCAGGGTCTGCGACTTGGTGAGGTTAGCTGCCTCCTGCGCCACATCCGCGTCGCGGATGCGCGACTCGGCGGCGGAGAAGTTGGTGACCTGCGACTGCGCTAAACCGACGGCGTAGTTCAACTGGTTCTCGCCCTCGCCTACGCCGGCCTGAGCGGTTCCCAACTTAGTTACGGCCGCAGCGACGGCGGCGACGGCCTGTATGGCGCTTGCCTGGGTGTCAATGGACACCGTGGCTGCACTGCCATTTTGCGTAGACGCAACGGTGGTACCGGCGGCGCCCGAGAACCCATCGCCGTTCGAGGAGTTACCGAAGCTGACGCTGAAGTTTTGCAGAGAGCTGATAAAGTTGATTTTCTCGGTTCCGCCGACGTCTTCCTTTACCGCGGCGACGCTCTGCAGTGTGGGGTCGTCGCTTTGCTGAAGTTGTTGGTTAATGTAGCTGATAGCGGAATCGATGCTCTGGCCACTCTGTGCCGTGTTGTTGTTTTGGAGCGTGATGGTCTTCGATTGTAGAGCGCCGCTTGTGTTGTTGGCCGAGATGGTGATGGCCTGCGTGTCGCCGCCATATGCCATCGCCCCGAAGGTCAATGCGCCAGTGTCTGAAACACCCGCCGCGTCCACGAAGGTGGATCCCGCATTTCCTACCGTGGCGCCCGCATAGGCCACGCCGGCCACGCCGAATCCGGCGTCGGCGGTCGCGTCGCTGCCGCCCGCATTCAGGCGGAATGAGGTGCCGTTGCTCGAAGCGATCGTGAGCTTGCCGCCGGAGAACGTGGCTTGCAGACCGGCGTCGCTCAGCGCCGTGCTGGCGGAGATGCCGCTGTTCAATGCGTCGGCGATGCTCTGCCCGCTGCGCGATGTCCCGGCGAAGGTGGCCCCGAGTCCGAAATCGGTAAGCGCGCTGCCATTCGTGCCGTTGGACAGGGTCACGGTGTGTGCGCCGGCGCTATTGGCAGTGATCACTAGGAATCCGGACGAATTTACCGTTGCCGTTACGCCCGCGCTCGCGGCGTTGATATCCCCCGCAGCGTCGGTGACTGTGGCATTCTGGGCTATGTTGACGTTCACTGCCGAGCCCCCATCGATGGAAATCTGCAAGTCGTCGCCGCTAGCGCCGGAAGGAGCCGTGTAGGCCGTGCCCGCCTCGGTGGCCGCGGTGGCGTCGCCGCCGTTCAAATCGACGCTGATCTGGTTGCTGCCATTCGAAGCGCCGCCATTGATCGAGAGGCCAAACTTCGCCGTTCCCAGCGCCGTGGCGGTGTTGAGGGCCGAACCGGTAATAGTGCTATAGGAAGCGTCCGTCGGCGTCGCGCCCGCGACGAACGAGCCGAAACCCAGAGCGTTGGTGGTATCGCCCGTCACTTCGACGTTCATCTTGTTGCCATAGGCATCGGTGAAGACCAGCGGACTGCCGGCCGACCCGCTTACGGTGATTCCCGCGGCTTTCAAGGAGGCGTTGTTGGCCACTTGGTTGGTGATGTCGGTGATCGCAGCGGCGGTTGTCGTGGAACCGCTCCCCAGGTTGAGCGTAACCGGGCTGGTCAATCCGCCGCCGCTAATCTGGAAGGCGACGTTCGTCGGGGTGCTAATGGAGCCGGCCGTCGTATTTCCGCCAGTGACGGTGCTGGAGATCGCCGTACCGGTGGAACCGCTCGAGAAATTGCCCATCAACGCGTTGGCCATCTTGTCTCCAGCGCCGACCTGGAAGGCGGTCGTGCTGGAGGTGAATGCCAGTTCCTGACCGCCGTTGGCGTCTGTGTGCACAGAAGCCACGATGCCCGCGTTCGCGAACGCAGTGGCGGCAGCCGAATTGCCGGTTCCCGCAGCTTGAATTCCGCTGTTAATGGCCGAGACTAGGGTGTTCATGTCGGTCACTCCCGAAAGGTTGACCGAAACCTTCGCCTGGCTGCCATCGGAGAAGCCCGGCCCGGCGAAATCGAGTTCGGTATATCCGCTGATTGCAGTAGAGTTGGAGGTGTTGCCCACAATATTGGCGACCGAAGTGGCGGACGCGGGGCTCAAATCGGTGGAACCGGCAACCACCTGCATTCCCTTAAGACCAAGGGCTTGGGTGTCGACCGCAGATCCTGTCAGGTCGATGTTCACGGTGCCGTTGTTTGTGGAAAACGCGCCCGTGGAGGTGGTGCCGCCGCCGATATATACGGAAAGCGACTTCTGGAACTCTCCGCCCGTGTTCAGGCCGATCGATTGGGATTCCCGATCGACTTCTGTCAACAGGCTCTGAAATTGGTTGTTCAACACGCCGCGGTCGCCCGTGAACGTGCCCGAGGCGGATTGGGTAGCGAGCGTCCGCAGCGTATCGAGCATCTGCGAGATGTTGTTCATGCCGCCGTCGACAATCTGCAGCGTGCTGATGCCGTTGTTGGCGTTCTGTACACCCTGCGTAAGTTCGGATTCGCTGCTGCGGAATCCGTTGGCGATGGCAAGCCCCGCAGCGTCGTCCGCCGATGAGTTGATCCGGTAACCGGATGTTAGTTCTTGGATGGTTTTACTCTCGAAAGCGCTGTTGGTGTTCAGGTTTTGTTGCGCTACCAGAGAATCCAGGTTAGTTTGAAGCGAAATCGACATTCGAAATCCTTTCGTTGCGTGGTGGCGAAATTGCCAGTCACTTCTCTCTTCGGCGCGAGCCTGAGGAACTTGAGACTGCCGGGGCCGGGAACTAAGGGTTTGTTCTCGCGGCGGCCGGGGTTGCACCCGCTTCTCTTTGTTTTTTCGGCGGAATGGGGGCGAAGCTTTAGAGAACCGTGCGGGATACTTCTAACCAACTACAGACGCGACGCATCCGGATCGGATGCAGTGCCGGCCCGGCACACAGCGGCGTGAGCCACTGCGGCTGCCGGAAGTACAACAATCTGTAGCAAGCGGTGGATTGCATAGGTATTGGAAAAAATTAGTGAAGCACACATCAAACGCATTTTGCGACGGCTGACGGGCGCCGCCTAGAGTTGCCGGGTCGGCTTGGACGAGGCAGACTGTGATTGGACTGCGGCAGACTCGAGTTGGCGAGAGGTAGGATTTCCGCAAAGCCTCGCGGCGTTATGGGACGCGCTGAAGACCTGTCGTTGTCCCTGAAGCAAATGCATATCGGGGCGCTAGACTTCGGGAGCAAGAACCCTTGTGGATTCAGGTGATTGCCGCATTCACCCCTGAGCTGTCGGGCATGCCTGGCGCACAAAAGGAAACGGCGGGAGTTGGATCTCCCGCCGCCGTTAACTTCGAATGAAGTGACCCAGTCTTAGTTGATGGTATACGTGACGTTCACAGAACCGGTGACGCCAGTGCCTCCTTCTGTTGCTGTGATCGTGACGGGCCATGTCGTTCCAGAAGCTGACGTTGCGGTACCCGAGATGACCCCGCCGCTCGAAAGCGTTAGCCCCACCGGCAAAGTGCCGCTCGTGACCGCGTAGGTATAGGTTCCGGTCCCGGTTGCCGAAACTCCCGAGGTTCCCCACGGCGTGCCGGTTGAGCCGCCCGCGCCGCTCTGCGTTCCCGTAGGAACTACTTTGAGGCCGCCAACCACCCATACGTTTGCGCCGGTGGGTTGGCTGGTCATGGTGACGGAATTCACCGTAGTGCTCACCACAATCGGGAGATGTAGCGGGGTGGTTAATGCAGGACCGCTGGCGTTGTTTACATCTGTAAAGCTAGACGTCCTGACCGGCATCTGCACGTTGATCTGATACAGACCGGCTACGGAGTCGGCAACCCAACCGGCAAACACCACCGGGGCCGAGACGCCGCCAATGGTAACCGACGGAACGTTGGGCGAGTTTGACTTGATGCAAGGCTGAATATTATTCGCGGCGAATAACGCGCTCTGCACCACCAGCCCATCGTCCGATGTGAGCGCAGGCGTGGGAGCATCGGTTGTATTGACGGCAGCCCAGTAATCGGCGGCGGCCATGCATTTCACAGTGGAAGAGACATTCCAGGCGGTCGAACCGGTCGTGCTGTCGGGCACGCCCAAACCGGTCACATAGAGCGCGATGATGTCCGAGTCACTCCCGGTTTTCGCCGTGGCCGGAGAGCTTTGGCTAACCAAATCGTAGGTAACTGGCAGCAGCGCCGCGGCGTCGCCTTGTCCATCGCCGCCGACGGTGAATACGCCGGGGTCGGTAGCGCTGATCGTTACGCTGTAAGGCGCACTCTTCAGCATGTTGGTCGAGCTGCCATATCCGAAGCTCACCACGATGTCGACCGTGCTGCCGATGTAGGCCGCAACCGCCGATGGAACCACAACGTTGATCTGGTTGTTCGTTGCGAACAGCAATGGGCCGGTCGCGATCGCGACAGGACTGCTCGCGTGAGTCTGGAACGTCACGTTGAGGTTGCGCTGCGTGGCCCCAGGAGCATCGGGGCTGAGTGCGGTGAGATAGCGCAGATCTGTCGAATTGGCCGGGTCCGTGGCTCCGTAAAGAATCGGGTTAGCCGAAACGCAGCCCGTTCCGCCGGAGACGCAGAAGTTGCTTCCGAAGATGCTGAGAATGTCGTAGGCCGCCACGCTGGTCAACGCCGGCGGGGTCGCCTGCCTATAGGATGACGCGCTGGTGACCGCCGTCACGATCGGATTCACGCCGATCGTCAGGCTCCATGTCGAAGTCGGCGTGGAGCAGTTGCCTCCCCCCGGATTGCAAACACCAAACGTAACCGTAGCGCTGCTCGCCGTATTGAACGGCAGGTAGGGATCCGCGCTGGTTGGAACGACAATCGAAAGCGATATTGTAGTCGAGTTCAACACGGTCGGAGTGACAAAGAAATCAGACACGATGGAGCCGCTCTCGACCAATCCAGCCTTCGTAACCAAAGTGGAGCCGCCCGAAGAGACGAACCCCGAGCCGCTCAGAATCACTGTGTAGGTTCCGCTGGTAGCCGTAGGCAGCGCGGTGGGCGAAATGCCGGTGAGGGTGGCTGCGGGCGAGTTGACGTGTACCGTAATGTTGACCGTGACGGCAGGCGAGCCGTTGGTCGGCGTGAAGATTACGCTTCCCGTCAAATTGGCGCCAGGCGCCGCCGCTCCGAATATCGCCTGCAGGAACGTAACCGGTATGGGAGCGCTGCCGAAGCTGTAGGCGATACCCTGTGTAGCAGAGACCTGCGGAGACAAGCTGCCGGCAGTCGTCGTGATGGCGTAAGCGATTGGGGAGTCGCTTGAAGTCGGAGTGATCAGCAGCGTCGGGAGAGCAGTTCCCAGAGTCCAGTTCACGCTTCTTGTAAGTCCTTCGGCGACGGTCAAGGTGGCTGACGGGTTCTTCACTTGCAGGGTTACCGGTATGACCGTGTCGAGTTCACCTGAAACCTTGAGGTGCACGTTAGCCGTGTAGCTGCCCAGGGCGAGCGTTTCAGCGCCGGCCGTGGGGACGAACGTAATACTGACGCTACTACCAGACGTCGGAGCTGTACCGGTCAGGGGGTTCACATTCAACCATAACGGCACGGTAGCGGGATCGACCGTGAAAAACGACGCTGGCGTCGAAGTAAGAACGTTCGGTGTTCCCGGAGTGTAGGTGAAGCTTCCCTTCGTGTAGGACAAGGAGGTTGAGGCCGGGGATGCTGTCATCGTGGCGGTCGTACCGACCTGGATAGTGACCGGCAAGATCTTGTCAGGCGCCGGAGCATTCAACAGATGCACGTTATAAGTGGTCGCTCCCACCGGCAAAGTGCCGCATCCGGTTCCCGTGTTTCCTCCTACCGGTGTTATAGTCAGTGAAACCGCCGTAGCCGATGCGGTACCGCTGCCCGTCACTGTAAGCCAGGCTGGCAACGCGGTCTCCGTGACGCCGTTATAGGTTTGGTTTGTAGTGTTCACCGTGAACGGCGTACCGAGGTAAGCCGGAGATGTCACGTTCACCGTGGCCGCCGAACCAGCGGTATAGGTCGATCCGTTCTTGGTGCATAGAATGGTCACCGCGCTCGGCGAGGGCGCGAGAGCGGAACCCGAGGCCGTCGTGGGAGTCGCAAAGGTAGCGGTCATGGTAAGCGGCGTTGCTCCGCCTGTGAGTGTGAAGGTTAGCGTAACCGTTCCAGCAACAACGTTCTTGCAGCCGGCCGCGGCGCTAAAGGTGAAGTTCGTTGCCGCGCTGGTCGAGTTGACCGTTTGCGGCGAGGGCAGCGTCGCCAAAGCGCTGGTTGGAGCGGTTCCCGCGGTTGAGGTTACCGTTACGGTGTTGGCGGTCGCGCCGGTAGCCAACGTAATGCCAACCGTAACCGGGGTCGGACCCAAGACCGTATCGCAGGCCAGGGTGATGGCTGTTGGACTCGCTACTAACGAAGCAGCCTGACCGGCGCCCGTGCAGGCTGTAAGCACAAGGATCGTAAGCGGGAGCGTTGAGAAGTGAATTCGAGACATGCGTTAGTTTCCTTAGTTCCTTTTCTTGTTACCCACGCGCGATGGGCACAGGCCTCATATCGGTCGAGGAAGTCCGGCAAGAGAGACTCCAGGCGCGCCTAGGGTCAAAAGTGTGGCTGGACTACGGCATAAATCCTGGTGCTAAGGCGCGCCATTCGCGGGCGGCCGCGGAATATGGAATGGATCCGATGTTGAACGAATTCAACCCGCTGGAGGCGTTGCTCCGTGTCTCGCCGTGGAAGGTCACCGTTGGATTGCCGGAATCATCAGGCGGCGGTCGATCCTTCCGCTGAAAGCCCTTCCGACTTGCCCAACCTTCGATGAGCGTCCCGTCCATGTTGAGGTGTTTGCCGCAACCCAGGTGGCCGCGCGCCTGCGCCAGCACGAGGGTGAAGAATGTCCCGGCAATAATAGCCCGCCACAGCCGGTCTCGATTCTTGGGTGAAGGCTGCCGGTAGCCAGAAGCGCGTAGAGGAACCGGCCCGCAGCAACTTCTCGGGAGTAACCGACGGCCGGCGGTGGGGCGAGTAGAGGCCGGCCGAAGGCGGCGGGCAATGACTTCAACGGGTCATCCACCGTGAGGCCGACGTGCCGAAGAAGATGTCTCAGCGGCGCCCGATCTTCCGTGGACAAGTAGCTGACTATCAAGTTTTGTTGGGTGTCAGGTCCCTCGCGTAGTCGGGTTAAATAGAAAGACGCGCTTTTGTTTCAACCAGTAGCGAAATTTTCAGTAGCCCGTTTAGATTAGAAGGCGGCGAAAAATTGCCAGTGAAAACACGGATAAACAAGACCGCAAAACAGCCGATATTGCTTGGTAAGATTAGTCGAAGTACCAGGAGAAACTCATGACCGAATTCATGTTTACGGATGTTGCGTGGCTCTGGCCGCGGGGTCGATGGCGGCTCTATTGCCGCCCCGAAAGGGGATGCCGCCAAGGGTAAGGAAGTCTTCGCCCAGTGCGCCGTCTGCCATAGCGCCGATACGACGAGAAAAGAAGATCGGACCGGGCCTGAAAGGCCTTTTCAAGCGCGACAAACTCGCCAACGGGAAAAAAGTGACCGATGCCACTGTTCGCGAACAGATCGATCAGGGCGGCAACGGAATGCCTCCATACAAGGACCTGCTCAGCGACGACGAGAAGGACAACTCATCGCGTATTTGAAGACGCTGTAATCTGTAGCTGGATTTGGAAAGCCGGGCTCGCGCCTGCTTATCCACCGACCGTTGGCCCAGAACTTCCAGGGCTTCTTCACCACTGGTCGGCTTCCGGTTTCTTGGGCTGCGCGGGCTGTCACCGAAGGAACAACGTCTTCGTTTTCGTCGTATTCCACTGAGCCGGCGTCCGCCACAGGGCCCCGGGAGTCACGCCGGTGTCCTGAATGGCTTTGCCATCGGGCGAATAATACTTGGCAACGGAGAGAATGATCGCGCTGCCGTCGTCCATAGTCAGCGCCTTGCGTTGTCCGGCATCGCCATAGGTGCGCTCGCCCACGAGTTGCGCGCGCTTGTTGCCCAGCAGCGCGGCGGCGGCGATTTCGGCGCCATCCGCCGTACCGCGGTTGATCAGCACCGCAATCAGGAAGATCGGTGATGGCCTTGGCGGGGTCCGCGTCGAAATTCTGCTGCGCCACGCGTTGGCCCTTAAGATAGGTGATGCGGCCACTCTTCATGAACAGATTCGCGAAGGCGATGCCCTCTTCCGGCGTGCCGATGCCGGAGTAGCGCAGATCGACCACAAGCTTCTTCGCGCCGTTCTTCTGCAGTTGTTTGATCGCGTCGGCGGTTTCCTTCAAGTGGTCTGGGTGAGAGCGAGCGTCACATCGATGTAACCCACGCCATCCGCCAGAACTTTCGATCTCCACTGCCGGCGCCGCGTAGTTGGCGCGCATCAGCTTCACGGTTTGCGGCTCAGGATGGCGCACGCGCACCACGCTCAGTTCGATATCGCTGCCGGCGTCGCCTTGAAAGCAGCATGTTGGCGTACGCCAGCGGCATATCGCGCGTGGCAACGCCCTTGATGCTCTCGATCATGTCGCCGGTGGTGAAGCCGGCCTTGGCCGCGGGCGAGCCCGGAATGCCGCATCCACCACGATGATAGATCCGTACCGCTTGGAGAGCAGCAGGCCCACATCGGCGCGCTTGAGCGTCCTTGGTTTTCAGGTAGTCACGGTACTGATCGGCGCTCAGATAGCTGGCGAACGGATCGATGGCTTCCAGCATGCCGTCAAGCGCGCCCATCGTGACGCTCTTCATATCAGGCTCTTCGACGTATTGCTTCTCGATGTAGCCCACCACTTCGCTGAAGACGCCGATGTGTTTGAGGGTGTCGTCTTGCGACGCGCCCCTTCCAATCCCCAACCAAGAAGGAGCAAAAGAGTGAGGCACGTAGAAGAGCTCACGACGAAATACTTGATGCGGCTGCTCATAGGAATTAATCGACTCCGGGGCCTATAGGCATTATAGCCCTTACCCGTTGGACGCGCGGGTCGGCGGTTTGGTTGTGATCCGCTTCGGCTTGTGTCGCTTAACCCCGCCGGTTCCAGCCCATCCGCTCGCGCAGCCCCGTGATGTGGGCGGCGTGGTGCCGCGTGTGCCAGGCATAAAGCCCCAGGGCCGCATCGAGACGAAATCGCCCAAGGTCCGAATGCTCGAAGGTACGCGCAAAGTCGGCATCCGTCATGGATTGGAGCAAATCGGTCCAGCGAGCGTGCAATGCTTCGAGCAGGGTGAGAGAAACCGCCACGGGCAGAGTTCTGGAATCGTGCAGTTCCGCCCACTTCGCCTCGTCGTAGCCCTTCACCGCGGGATTGTCCTCGGTGAGCGCCCAACGGAACCGGGAGAACGCTTGCATGTGGCTCTCTGCCACGTGATGCACAGTTTGCCTCACCGTCCATCCGCCCGGACGGTATGGCGTATCGAGTTGCGCGTCATCGAGCCCCATCACGGTCTCTCTGAATCTCAGCGGCGCGCCGGCAATTATCTCAATCAGAGCCGGCCGCGCTTCCGGGGCCACGCTCTGCTTAAAATCGAACTTGCCGATAGGATAAGAAAGATCTATCGAGGCCTGCATAAGACCCAATCTACCAACTCTTCTATGCGGTCCACCAGAAGATCCGGTTTGGGATCTGCCAGCGTCTCCGGCTGAAATCCGTAGGTAACGCCGCAACTCATTACGCCCGCGTTGATCGCCGTATTGACGTCCACCGCGCTATCCCCGACCATCACCGTATGCTCGCGCGGGAGGCCCGACTCGCGGATCAAAGTCTCCACGCCGATGGGGTTCGGCTTCTTGAAATCGAAGCTGTTCCCCCCGTACACCTGGAAAAAGTGCGCTCCTACGCCAAGGCCCTCCACAATGGACTTGCTCATGCGGACCGGTTTGTTCGTCAACACAGCTAAGCGCTTGCCGACGCTGCTCAGCCGCTCAAGGGACTCCTTCACGCCGGGATAGAGGCGGGTGTAATCAAGCGCATGGTCGCGGTAGTATTCCAGGAAAAACTCGAGGCCTTCTTCCACCTCGGCCTCCGTCGCCTGCTCGCCCAACGCGCGGCGCATCAGCACCGGAGCGCCGTTGCCGACATATGAATAAACGCGCTCGAACTCTAGAGCTTCCATGCCCATGTGGGCACGCGTCGCGTTGACGGCATGCGCCAAGTCGAGCTTGGAATCGATGAGTGTGCCGTCGAGATCGAAGATGAGAAGGTCCATGTGCGATGGGCCTCCTGGCCCGTCGATGCGCGGAAGGCGCACAAGCATCGGCTTCACGTCCGAGGCTTAGGTATTAGGTTAAGCGAGCCTGAAGGCCTGCGCCTGCCGGCGCATCGACAGGCCAGGAGGCCTATCGCACTATGCTGAACGTCTCCGCCGCGTGGCGCCCGCGCGCCCGGCAGACTTGCGGGCGGGTTTGTCCAAACCGAATTCGGTCATTTTCCGTTGCAGCGTGTTGCGGTGAATGCCGAGTACCTTCGCCGCGGCGCACTGGTTGCCCTCCGCGATCTTCAGCGCTCCCGCGATCATGCCGCGCTCGAGAATCTCGACAGCCTGTGGAAGGATTATGCCGGCGCCCAGCAGCCGATCGACAGTCCCGTCAAATTCGTTTTTCATTTTCGTCCTTTTCCGCTTTAGGCCGACTGTGGGTCCGGTTTTGCACTGCGGAATTCCACGCCGATTTTGCCTCCGCGTAGGTCCTGCGGAATCCCTCTTTCAATTCATGCGGCGCCATTGCTACAAACACGCGCGCGCCTTGGGAAATGTAAGGCGCCAACCGCGAATCCGTTACCGACGCGGGCGGTCTGCCATCTCGAGCGAATGCCATGATACCGGTCAGCAAGGCCACGGCGATCAGCAATCCGCGTGCCGCTCCGAAGCCCGCGCCCAAGAGGTGGTCGACGATCGAAAGCTTCGTTACCCGGAGAAACTTTCCCACTACGAATCTGAGCAGGACGCCGGTCAGAAACACTAACGTAAACACCAGAAAAAATCCCGCCAACTTCGCCGCCAGCGGCGAATTGAAATACGGTTGCATGTAGATCGACGCCGTTCCATAAAACCAGATGCCCAGTAGCAACCCTAGGACCACGGATGCCAAGCCGATGATTTCACGCGACAGGCCTTTGCGGAAACTGCTTACCACAGAGACAACCACGATTAGCGCCAGTACGAAGTCCAGCCAGTTCATCGCGCCTGTACTTTCAAAGCTCCCGGCCAGTGAGAATCTGGTACGCCTGCCGGTACTTTTCGCCCGTCTTCGCGGCGACTTCTTCGGGTAGCGACGGCGCAGGCGGCTGTTTGTTCCAGTGGATGGATTCCAGGTAGTCGCGCACGAACTGCTTGTCGAAAGAAAATTGCGCGCCGCCCGGCTTGTAGGTTTCGGCCGGCCAGAAGCGCGAGGAATCGGGCGTGAGCACTTCATCGCCCAGTGTCAGTTCGCCATCCACGAAACCGAATTCGAATTTGGTGTCGGCAATGATGATGCCCTTGGTGGCCGCGTAATCCGCCGCGCGCGCTGTAGATGGCTAGCGTGAGATCGCGCAGCCGTTTTGCGAGATCTTCGCCGATAATCGAGCAGGTCCGTTCGAATGAGATGTTCTCATCGTGGCCCGATTGCGCCTTGGTGGCGGGCGTGAAAATGGGCTCCGGCAGCTTATCGCTCTCGCGCAAACCTTTTGGAAGCTCAATGCCGCACACCGTGCCCTGCTGTTTGTACTCCTTCCAGCCGGATCCCGATATGTAGCCTCGCGCCACGCATTCAATCTCGACCATGTTGGCGCGCTTCACCAGCATCGAGCGCCCTTCCAGTTGATCGCGATACTTGCGTAGCTCGGCCGGATATTCGTCGACGTTCGCCGTCAGAAAATGCGTGGGCGTGAGGTCGCGCAGAAAATCGAACCAGAAGATGGAAAGCTGCGTCAGCACGCGGCCTTTGTCAGGTATGCCGGTGGGCAGGATGTAATCGAACGCCGAAATGCGGTCCGTGGCGATAAACAGAATGCGGCCGTCGACGCTGTACACGTCGCGCACTTTTCCACGCGCGTGCAGGTCTACGCCTGGCAATTCCGTTTCCAGAATGATGGGGGTTGGATTTGAGATCACGTTGTTTTCAGATTGCCGATCGGGGGAGTATTTCCAAATATACTCCGCTGCGCGCGAAAGTCAATGACTATCGCCGCGGAAGGGTTCTAGCCAGGTGTAGAACCCCGCGCGAAATCGCGGTTAAATTCTTAGGTCTTCCGCCATCGTGATCAGTGCACGATTCCACGCCTTGGCCCGCGGCGTGATGTCGATCGTATCTGCGGAGCATCGTCCCGTGGACAAACTACGCGACGACCGGCCGCCGTTTGTGCCATTCAGTCAAACTCTGGAACCGGTGCGCCGCGTCGATCACTGCGTGATCGTTCCCCGCTCGCCCGATGAACTGAATCCCGTAGGGCAAGTTCTCCGAACTGAAGCCGCAGGGTACGCTCAGAGCGGGTAGCCCGCACAGGCTGGAGACGCCGTCAGGCGCCCGCTGGCTGTTATCGGCAGGAGGGGCTTCGGGCGGCCGAGGCGCCGGCGTCGGGGGCCGGTTCTGAGCAGCACGCGGGCCGCGGACCAGCGGCTGGGCCGCGGTATCGCTGCCCGCGGTCGCAAGGACGTCGAATCGGTCGAAGAGTTGATCGACGCGTTTCTGTAGAATCGCACGCACGCGCTGCACCCGCAGGTAATCGGTCACGCCCAATTCTTCGCTGATGTAGCCGTTGATCTGGCCCAAAGGGTCCACGAGTTGAGCGCACGTGCCGGAGCGTATCATGTCTTCAAACGCGGAGGGCGCTTCCATCAGGATGGTCAACTCGGCAGCGTCTTCGAATGGCCCATCGGGGAACGCGGCATCGCTCACCTTGGCTCCTCCCTTTTCCATCGCGAGCAGCGCGGCATCGATGGCCGATTCCAGCCCCGGCGCCATGCGCGTCCACGCATTGTTCAGCTTGCCGATTCGCACCGGTCTGGGTGACGCTGGGGGCGTGTAATGAAAATCATTTCCGATGACCGAGAGCACTAGGCCGCAGCAATCCGCCGATCGCGCCATCGGCCCGAGTTTATCCATGGACCACGCAATCGCCATCGCGCCTTGCGTGCTGACACGGCCCAGGGTGGGTCTCATTCCCGAGATTCCGCACCACGTCGTTGGACAGATGATGGAACCGCGCGTATCGCTGCCGATCGCCCAAGGCGCCATGCCGGCTGAGACCACCGCACCCGAGCCGCTCGAAGAGCCGCACGTCCAGCATTCGGGATTCCACGGGTTGCGCGCCGGGCCGGTGAGCGAGGCGCTGCCGTTACTATACCCAAGGCCACCGGCGAGTTCGATCATCGCGGCTTTGCCGATCAGCACCGCGCCGGCGGCGTTCAACTTCTCAACGATGGCTGCGTTGTAATCGAACTGGCGGTCTTTGAAGGGGGGCGCGCCCCAGGTGGTGGGGTAGCCTTTGACCGCCACGAGGTCCTTCAGAGCGTAGGGAACTCCGTGCAGCGGTCCACGATAGTGTCCAGCGGCGATCTCCTTTTCGGCGGCGTGCGCCTGCTGCAAGGCCAACTCCGGAGTGAGATTGGCCCAGGCATTCAGCCGCGGGCCCAGTTGGCGGCTTCGTTCCAGATAGCTTTCGGCCAGTGCAACCGGCGATAGCGTGCGGTTGCGAATGCGGCGGCCAAGTTCCCGAACCGGGAGGTAAAGAATATCTTCACTAAGCACGGTTATTCCTTAATGCCTTTGGGAAAAAGGTGGAGCTCGGTTGCCGGCGCATCGCCGTTTTGGAGGGGAAATTCGCGCACGCGCATCAGCATGCGCTGGTGCCGCGCCAGCACGCCGCGGGCGCGCGTCTTCTGATCCTCCGAAAGCCGATCGCCGTATTTGCGAACCATATCGGTGAATTTTGCATCCACCTCGGCCTGGTCCTGCGGCGGAAGCGGTGTCTGGTTTCCCCCGCGGCCCTGCGCGACCAGGTCTGATGGACTTACGGCAGTTGCCAAACCCGCCAATGCGGCGCGCCGTCCGAAGTTGCGCCGCGAAATGGAATCCCTCTTCTTGTCTGACATCTTCGTTGGAATTATACAACCACGCCGGTGAATCTTGTCGCTCGCAAAATCCCGCTAAAAGGCTCGGCAGAGCACCCACGCCTTCAAAAATTGAATCGCGCGACTAGCTGTAGCATGCGCCCGCCGGGGCTGTCTGTCGTATCCAGATCCTGATAGGCCGTCGTGATACGCCCAAACGTTTTGCTCTGCAAGCTCTGCGAAGCCGTGCTGAAGAAGCTGGCGCCCTGCGTCCCCCAAAGGAAATTGGCGTTGTTGAACACGTTGACCGCCTCCAGGCGCAGCTCCAGCGAGATCTTCTCGCGGATCTTGGTGGTCTTCTGGAGCGACCAGTCGGCCTCGAAGAATGACGGGCCATAGAGGAACAGCCGGTTGCAATATTGTCCTGGCGTCGAGCACGCCGCCAGCATTTGCGGATTGACACCCTGCCCGTTCGCGCCGAGCAGACTCTGCGGCGCGTACCACACGGCTCCGGGAGCGGGCGAGGTGGTTTTGTAGACGCCGAGTTCACTCTGCAACTGCGACGCGGTGATTCCGTTCATCATGACGCCGCCATCGTTCTGATTGATGGTGCCGCCCAGGCCGCCCGTGATTAGCATGGGCCGGCCCGTTTGCCACCGGTTCATGCTATTAAACTGCCATCCGCTGATGACCGTGTTGGCGATGGCATTTTGGAATGCCGCGCGATGCCCTGAGCCTATAGGCAGTTCGTACGTCGCGAAGATTTTGAAGGCGCCGCGGATATCGTAAGGCGAAGGTCCGCGATTGAGGCTCTGATTGCGTATTGTGACGATGGACTCGGTGGAATTGTTTCCGTTGCGCTGCCAATCGTCCGTGATGCTGTGCTCCCAGGTATAATTTGCGTCGAAAGTGAGGCCGCGCTTCAATCTGCGCCGCACATCCACCACCAGGGCGTTATAGGTCGATTGAAACCCGTTGTGCAGGTAGAACGCGCCGCCGGTGGCATCCGGATTCACTACCCAGAAGTTGCGTGGATAGCCAGCCGTCAGAATGTTCTGCCAGTACGTAAGCCCGCTCAGCGTGCTGGCCACTGAGCCCGCCTGCCCGGAGGCGATCGGCGTCAGAAAAGTCGCGCTGCGGAAGTTGCTGTTGGATTGCGATGAAGTCCGCGCGCCCGATGTATTCGTGCCGGTGAAGGATGCCGTGAAGACGGGCAGCGGCGATTGGCCGGGCAGGCCCCAATCGGCGAAATTCGATGCTGTCTGCGATCCCGCCGCTACGCCGGAATTGGCCTGCGAGGCAATGCATGCCGCGCTGTTTTGCTGGCAGATGTTCAGGTTCTGCTGCGCCAGATTGAATTCGTTCAGAAAACCGTTCTCAAAGATGTTCACCTCGTTGAGATTTTCGCGTTCCCACAGCGCTACGCCGTGATTGCCCACATAGCGCGCCTCGATAACGGTATTTGCGTCCAGCGACCGCTGTACGCCGAGCGACCAGGATTGCACGTACGGCATGTGCAGGTTCGGGTCGGCTACGTTCACGGATTGGCTGGCCGCGGTATTGATGCCGAACGATCCGCCAAACGTGCCGGGCGTTTGCGAGAGGCTTTGAATATTCAGATTTTGCAATTGCAGCGAACCGGCGGCGAATTCGCCCGGTATGAGCGCGGTGCCGGGCGCTACCGGTGTGGCGAATTGCGAGCCCGTGTATCCGGGGTTGGCGAGCGCCACCCATCCCGAGAGCCCTTCGCGGTCGTAGGCAATGGAATAGCCGCCGCGGATTACCGTAGCGCCGTTTTTGCCCAGAATCGTGTGTCCTACTCCGCTGCTCGCCGAAGGCTGCCAGGCGAATCCGAAGTTCGGTGAGAAGCCCCCGTACCAGTTGTTGTACCAGGGCTTGCCGTTATCCAGCACAAACTGCGGAATCGATCCGGTCATTACGCCGGGCTTGAAGAGGTTGCCAACACCCGAAATTCCGTACAACCCCGCCAACCCGCCTTGCACGGCGTAGTACTGGTTGAGATCGTCAACCGGCACGCCCTCGTATTGCCAGCGCAGGCCGTAATTTAAGGTCAGATTTGGACGAATACGCCAACTATCGGTAGCGTAGATGCCGAGGTCCGACTGGTGGTAGTGATTGCTCTGATACCGACCGGTCTGGAACTGGCGCGTATCGGGATTGAGGGCGACCGATCCGGAGTAGGCCGATATCCGCCCAGTCAGAAAAGCATATAGCGATTCGGCGGTGGTTACGTCCGTTGCCGACATGCCTGGCAGGTTGGTGCCTGTGAAGTACGCCGTAGCCGGGTCCGTTGCCGCCATCCCGAGCGTTACGCGGCCGTATGACGGGCTGTAGTTCGCCGTACCACTGCGCTGCCGGCTCAAACTGAAACCGAGCGCCATATTGTGATTGCCGTGCGACCATACCAGGTTGTCACTCAACTGCGCCACGGCGTAGTTATCGCGCGAGGGCGAGGCGATCAGGTACGGATTGCTGACGAGTGACGGGAAAGACGGCTGAATCGGTAACGAGCCGAGATTAGTAGTGATAACCGGGTAGACGCTCGAGTTCAGATCCGGCACGAACGATTCGGGCGAGGTCTGAAAACCGAAGCGCAGCTCGTTGCTCTTGTTGGGGCTGAGGTTCCAGCGCCATGCCCACGCCCAGATCTGGCGATCGGCATAATAGCCAGCCTGGTTGCTGCTGAACGGAGCTACCGGGTAGGTGTAATCGTCTGAGTTCAACACATCGGGATTCAATTCCAGACGCGTCAAATGGTAGTCCGCCTCGAACGAGTGGTTGGGCTTGGGATTCCAATCGAGCCGCACGTCCGGCATATGCTGCGTATACGCGCCGGAATTGTTGAACGTGAGCTGCTGCTGGTAATACGATGGCGGCGCCAATAGATGGACGCCGGGCGCGGTGACAGCCTGCTGCATGGCGGCGAGACTTTGTCCGACGATCTTATCGATTTGCCCATTGCCGCCCGAGGCCTGCGCCATTTGCAAAAGATTCGCCGTGCACGTGCCCGCTCCGTTATTGCAGGTGACCCAGGATGGCAGACTGCCCGAAGGCATGGTGGTGGGCGCGTAGGTATACATTCCACTGGAGGCCGCCGGGGTCAAAATGGTGCGCGTGCGCGAAACGCCCTGGGGCCGGACCCAGACGCTGAGATCGACGAAAAAGAATAGCTTGTTCTTCAGAATCGGGCCGCCGATTTTGCCGCCGACTTGGTCGTAACGCATTTTCTGTCGAGGCAATCCAGCGAGATTGTTGAAATAGTAATTGGCGTTGAGATAGTCGTTACGGAAGTATTCCCAGCCGCCGCCGTGATACTGATTGGTACCGCGCTGGCTGACGAACTTAAGTTGGACGGCGCCTTCGCCAGTATCGTTGGCGCTGTTCGCGGCGGAAACGATGGTGAACTCGGAAACATCGTCGATGTTCGGGTAGACCTGGGCGAATACCGGATCGCCGGATTTGCCGCTCTGCCATTGTGCAGGGATACCATCGAAAGTAATATTAACTGCGCCGCCCGGCAAGCCATCGGCGCTGCTCTGGCGCGGACCTCCGATAGTCTGCAGGTCTGGACTCATCAGCGCGAGGCCGTACAATGCGCTGTTCGAGGCGGTGGGCACGTGTGTGATGGCCGGCCCGGTCACGGTCAGCCCGACCGAAGATTCGGTGGTTTCCAGGACCTGCGCGCCAGCCTCGACAGTCACGCTGCTGGTGACGTCGCCGGGCTGCATCACCGCTTTAAGCATGTAAGTCTGGCCTACCACTACTTGAACCGACGAGTAGGTGGCCGCCTTGAAACCCGGCACGGTTACCGTCACATTGTAAGTGCCCGGGGCGACGTTACCGACAGAAGAATTGCCCGTCGGCGCCGGAAACTGTGGCCAGTTTCGCGCCGGTATTGATTTCAGTTGCCTGGATTACGGCTTTGGGAACCACCGCGCCCGAGGTATCGGTGACGGTTCCTGAAAGGTTGCCTGTGGGATTGCCGCCTTGTGCGGAAAGTACGCCCGCGGCGCTAAGAAGCAGCAAAGCCCCGAGGCAACGTTTTGCTCGGTTTCGCATAGATTCCCCCTTAGTTAGAAGTTCTAGAGTCTGTTAGAAGAGAGGCCAGCATAGCCTCGGAAGCTATCGTAAGATAAAACCGCGCCTGCCGGAGTGAATTGGCTCGTCGATTGAGTGCTATTTCGTTCACATTGCCCTCACAGCACGATGGCGTCATGGAGAATTCGAATCCTCGGCGGCGCCGGTCGCATCAAGCGGCTGAGGCAGCCCGGGCAGTCCCGGAAATGGCAATTTTGCTGGCGGAGAGAGTGGGATTCGAACTTGACAGAGTAGCTGAAAACACGGTAGTTATTGATTCTACTTGGCGGTAAACTCAAGTTTCACAAGGGCTGTAAGTAGTCCGCGTCCCAACTGTCCCAGATCCCGCAGGATGTCACTGAAGGCGCATATCGAACCTGAATTGAGAAATGCCTTCTTTCACGACTTCACGCCCTTCCCTCTTCTTGAACCCTGTTGCTCACTGTCTGGCTGTCTAGCCTTCCGGCCAGCCAACCATCTGACTGTTTATGATAATGTAGGATGCTCAGGGCGGCGGTGCTTCGCTCTAATCCGGCACGCCGATTCGAGGAAGGTGAATGGCAAAACGTTCCTACAGCGCCGTTTCGGGAGCGCCTCCAAAGTCGGCAAAAGCACGACCCGGCTCTCTCGACTCAAAGCCCGATGATGCCCGTCCGTTAGCGAAAAGGGCGGACCCCGCTTACATCAAATTCACCACGTATGTTCGCAAGACCACGCACCTCGGCGTAAAAACCCGGCTGGTCAGCAAGCAGATGGAATTCAGCGACCTAGTGGAGGAACTACTCGCCAACTGGCTTAAAGAAAACGAATCCATCGTCACCTGAAGGCGGACTCGATGGCATCAACGATGATGAAAACAAGAAAGCCGACCCATTCCATGAGAAAGCAAGCCGAACCGCAAGCCCCTCCCGCGCCTACTGGCGGAGCGTATGAGCGCATCGAACTCAAAGACTTGCTGCTCGACGTGCGCAACCCGCGCTTGGCCGAACTCGGCATTACCCCCAGCGCCACACAATTCGATTTGGTCAAGGCGCTCTGGGAAGAGATGGCCGTCGAAGAAGTCGCCATGTCCATCGCCTATAGCGGGTATTTTGACTATGAGCCGCTTTTCGTCGAGCCCACTTCCGGTGGTAAATACATCGTCATCGAAGGCAACCGCCGTCTCGCAGCCGTTATGCTGCTGGTCGATGTCAGCTTGCGCCAGCGCGTGAAGGCGACCAAGCTGCCGCCCATCAGCAAGGAAGACGCGGATGCATTGCGGAAACTGCCGGTCATCGTCACCACCCGGCAGGAATCTGGCGCTATCTCGGTTTTAAGCACGTCAATGGCCCCGCCACTTGGGGTTCTTATTCCAAGGCGCAATACATCGCCCATGTCCACAACGAATACGGCGTGCCCCTGGAGGAAATTGCCATGCAGATCGGCGATTACAATTCGACAGTGCTGCGCATGTATCGCGGGCTGATGATTGTCGAGCAGGCCGAAGAGGCGAAGGTTTTCAAGCGCGCCGACATCGCCAAGAACAGATTTCACTTCAACTACATCTACACCGGGATGGATTACCCCGGCATCATCAATTTCCTGGGTCTGCGCAATAAAGGGCGACGGACAACAGGCCGGTTCCCTCCAACAAGGTCAGGAATCTGGGTGACTTGATGGTGTGGCTATATGGCCGAGACAGCTCGAACACCGAATCGCTCATCCGTTCCCAAAATCCCGATCTGAAGACCCTCGATACGGTCATTCAGACGGAAGCTGGCGTGAAGGCCTTCGGGACGGACTTGCCGTTAAGCGTCGCCCACGACATCAGCCAGGGCGATGAACGGATTTTCCGGCAGGCGCTGCAGCAGGCGAAGCAAGCGCTTCAAAAGGCCCACGGCACGTTGACCACCGGCTACGCATCCGGCGAAGACGATGTCCTGAAACTCGCGGAAGACGTCGATAATCTTGCGCACGCGCTGGTGCGAATCGATCGAAGCAAAGAAAGCCAAGGATCGGCGCGATGCCCGGAAAAAAGGGTAAAATAACCAACCTCCTCAAGGTGCCATCGCCCGGCAGCGACGACAAGCTCGTTAATCTCGCGGATTGGGTCGAAATGAAGGCGCTCCTGGAAAGCGACGGCAACGCTTCCCAGGAAGATCTCGCGCGCGCACTGCAGCGGCTTACTCAATGACGGACGTGGAGGCTCGCACCCTGGCCGGAGACGTTTTCAAGGAACTCCAGGATCGCGAGCTTCCTGCGTGCCACTTCCCGGAAAGGGCCGGAACTCGGAATATCCTTTCACGCTCAATGCTGCTGGCAACCTGCTGTCCTCCGCGTGAAGTCGCCGCCAAATCGAAAGCCGGAATGCTTTATGTTTTCCTACTGGTCGCCAGCGGGCGGACATGGACAGCCAGCGCAAACTGGATAATCTCGACCCCACCGCGCTGTTCGAGCAGCTCTGTGCCGATATCCTGCTTGAACTTCTGGGGCGGCGAAACACCGCTGTCCGGCTGCGCTGGTTTTTGGCACGGCGACGGAAAAAGCTGCGCATAACCACCAATTCCAGTCCAAGATCGAACATCTCTGCACCGACATTGCGCGAGGGACGCGGCATGAAGGCCGGAGCGAAAGTCCCTGGCGGCGGCGACGGCAAGCTCGAATGTCGTCGTATGCGGTGTCTTTTCGGACGGGCGCAGCGGCGGCCTTATCGGTTTCGGCCAGTGCAAGACCGGCATCCACTGGAAGGCGCACCTGACACGAAGCTGCAGCCGCATACTTCTGTCCAACAAGTACTTTCAAGCGCCGCTGCATCGACCCCGTCCGCGTCTACATGGTCCCTCACCGCGTAGACGGCTCGGATTGGAACAGCCACACGACGAAGGCGGCCTCCTGCCTCGACCGCTGCCGTCTGGTGCAATACGGTTACGAAATCTCCAAGGATGTTTTCGACAATTGCGTGCATGGTTGAACGCTGCTCTCGACCGGCAGCGGCAAGGGAAGTTCGCAATATGATGCGCCACCGCTTTCATGCGTTATGCCCATATTTCGCCATGTTCCCGGAGAGCTTCGCAGAGTACCTGGATTAAGCGGCTCACGAAGCCCGAAGGAAACCGTACTCGATCCCTTCAGCGGCCGGGGCACCACGGCTCTGACGGCCTTGCTATGCGGCACGCCAGGCCATATCGAGCGACGTGAACGATGTGGCGATTTGCCTTACCAAGGCGAAGACGAGCCCGCCCGCTTTCGGAGCCTAAAGACTCGCATATCCCAATTGCGCAAGGATTTCAGCACCACCGAATGGCGCAAGGCGCGCAAAAGGCGCCGAGGAATTTTTTCAGTACGCCTATGCGCCCGCCACCCTGCGGCAGTTGCTTTATCTGCGCCAAAGCCTGGACTGGAAAGAATCGCGCGTGGATAACATGCTGGCGGCCTTGATCCTCGGCTCCCTTCACGGGGAGGCGACTTCGAAGCGCTATCTGAGCAATCAAATGCCGCGCACCATCAGCACCAAGCCCCGCTATTCCGTGAATTTCTGGAAGACGCGAAAGATGGTCGCGCCGGAGCGGGACGCCTTCGATATCCTCGGTGAAATGGCTGATTTCCGCTACGAATCGCCGCTGCCCATCGGGCACTCACCGTCTTGCACACCGACATGCGCAATCTTCCGCGCATCATCGAATCGACCCCGGCCCGACCGATAAAATGTGCGATCACCTCGCCCCCTTACCTCAACGTCACCAGTTTCGAGGAGGACCAGTGGCTGCGCCTTTGGTTCCTCGGCCGACTTTCGCACCGAAGAAGGGCATCGTTTCACGCGACGACCGGCACGGCACGGCCGATAATTATTGGTCGTTCATTGGCGACATGTGGCGCTGCCTGGGTGCGGTCATGGCCGACAACGCTCATGTCGTCATCCGGATCGGAAGCAGGAAAATAGCTCCCGAAGCCTTGAAACGCGGATTGACGGGGTGCGCGCAATTTTCCGGCCGCAAGATAGAAGCTCGTGAGCCATCAAGTCACGGAAATTAAGAAACGCCAGACCGACGCTTTCCGGCCCGGCACCAAGGGCTGCGTTGTCGAACTCGACTGCCATTTCAGGTTCGCTGATTAGTACTCGCGGCCTGTCCTGTCGTCATTTGCAGTCGCCGCTAGCGACGATTCGCCAAGCAAGAGCGCGTGCGGCTGTCTGAGCGCGCGAGTGCTGCAATAGCCCGTCTTAAGCGCCAGGGATGTACAGAGCATCTGGGCAGACCTTTAAGATGGTCGTTGACCGCGCGAAGGTGCGCCGACTGCACGAGCAGGGACACAACGTGCGGCAGATCGCCGAAGAGATGGGCATCAGCTCTGCAACTGCGCACCGGATGTAGCGCCGCTCGCGTCATTGAGGCAGAGATGGCCCGGCGCCAGTTACGGATATTCGTTGAAGACGCCTGGCACGTGCTTGAGCCGAGCACGCCTTTCCTGCCGAGCCTCGCTCTGGATGCCTTTTGCTAGCACCTGAGACCTCTACCGTGTCAAGGTAGCAGAAACGTTGATTCGGCAAGGGCTGCGCCTCCAAGTGATTGAAAACAGGAGAAACAGTTTGGCCAGTTGTTGGCCAGTTTTCTGTTTTTCGTGCATGAATCGGCCAGTTATGGCCAGTAAGTCTTGCCCGCGTTCTACTGGGGGACGGCGCGTTGATTCCCCTGCAGGGATTGCGTCCCCCACGTTCCACATCCGCCGACTCGACGCCGTGCGCGCTACGGGCGTCCTGGCCGCAAATGGCGGCCCCTCCTAACATCGTGGCGCCGTTGCATCGAATCGATTTGCAAAATTCCGCAAATTCCGGTTTTTGAAGCAACGATGGACACCCGCTGTTTTTGCGCCTATATATATGCTTATAGATATCAGGGACAGTGAAAGGCAATTCGCAACGAAGGAGATCGTCTGTGGTCAAACGCGGAAACAAAATGAACAAAACCGGCGCGGTGGCGCGCCCCCGTCGTAGTTGCAGATTCGGTTCCGGCCGCCGGCGAAAGCCACCACGTCGTAAATGGCAAGACCAAGGAACCCAAGATTCCATTTTGGGAGGTGATCGGCAGCTTGGGCGACAAATGGGTCACGGAGGATATGAAAGCCTACGTGTACCGGAAGTGGCCCGTGATCGATCGAGGCGATAGTGATCATTTCATTGCCAAACTCCGGGAGCCGTTTGACCCCGATTACCTCTTGAAAACTTTCGGCTCCGGCACGTATTCGCTACAGCTCAACGACGGGCAAGGGAAAGTCGTTGCTTGGAAGGTGGAAAGTGTCCACCACCCTGATTACCCACCCAAGGTGAATTCGGCGGAAGTAACCCGCGATCCACGGAATGATTCCTATTGGGCCACGTGGGGCAAATCCGTCGTGCCACGGGGAAGACGGACGCAACCGAGAACTCGGGCGATCGCGACCAATCTGCTTTCGTCAAAAGCATTCTTGCTAAGTCCGGGGCCTTCGACCCGAAGTTGGTGGAGATGTGGGAGAAAACCGCCAAAGAGCGCGATACGTTATCCGCCTCGCTGGCGGAAAAGAACGCGCCGCCGACATGTTAGAACTCATCAAGGGCATCAAGGATTTGTTGCCGCAGCAACCGGCCTCCGCGCCTGCGGAGAGGACGGAACTGCTAAGCATCATCACGGCGCTAAAAGGGATGCAGCCAGATCCGCTGGCGGTAATGGCGCAAGCTAAACAATTGTTCGCGCCCGCGAAGGCGGAGCGAAGCGTTGACACTCAGCCAGGCAGTCCCATCAGCGGGCTCAGGGAAACCTTGGGAGTCTTCACCGAGTTGAAAGATCTGTTCCAATCGAATGCGCCCGCAGCGCCAAATCCCGCGTTCGTGGGGAGCGATGGCGGGTGGCAGTCCACAATAACGGCAACTGTGCAGAGTTTACCCGCCATAATGCAGAGCGCCGGCGTCCTGT
>CAVPSN010000007.1:0-440763 GCA_963708385.1 Bryobacterales bacterium
CCGCCGTGTCCTCGGTTCGCTGTGAACTCGCCATCACGCTCCGCGATGGATCGAACACCTCTTCACTCAATTCTCCGCCCGCAAAATCGCAGTCCACCGAAACTCCGGCGCGGAACTTGTTGGCGCCAAGTAGCGGTTCGAGCGTAGAGTTGATCTTTGCGAGCAGATCGGTCTCGATCTGCCGGCGGTAGTCGAGCGACCCATCTGAAGCCGCGCCGCCATCGGCGCTCGGCTCCTGAGGCCGGCTCAACAAATTGCCGTTCATATCTAGCACGGAAACCGCGCCGGGCGCGAGGCCCTCCACGGCGCTGGCAACCAGATTGCTAATTGCCACGACGTTGCCGGCAGCGAGTTGCGCATGCGGTCGAACCTTTACTAGTACGCTCGCCTTGGCCGGTTGCTGGGAGTCGAGAAATACCGAATCTTTCGGAAACGTCAGGTGAACGCGGGCTTGTTCCACTTCGGCCAGCGACATCACCGACCGCTCCAACTCGCCCTCGAGCGCGCGGCGGTAGTTGATATGTTCGGTGAATTCGGTGGCGCCAAGGTTGGTCTTGTCGAATAACTCGAACCCGATGCGCCCGGTCTTCGGTAGGCCCGCTGCAGCCATGGTGAGGCGCAATTCGGCCAAATGCGCAAGGGAACTAGCACTGACCCGCCGCCCTCCGGCAAGCGGTACTCGATCCCGCTTTCGCGAAGCTTTTGCACGATCGGCGCCGCATCCTCCGGAGCTACGCCCGTGAACAGCGGCTTAAAATCGGCCTCTTTTTGGTAATGGATCAGCGCGTAAATACCGCCGGCCGCCGCCAGTGCCACCGCCAGAACTGTCAGGCGTTGCGCAAGCGAAAGATTGGCCAGGAGCTTTTTTCATTTCCGCGATGTTGGCCGTTTGTCGGCCTTGTCATCTATCGGCCGGTTTTCAGAAAACGTGAGCCTGAAGCGCGGTTATGCCAGAATACGGAGAGACATATGGCCCAGCCCATGGATTTTGAAGCCAAGATGGAGCAGTTAAGGGAACGCAATGAAGCGTTGGCCCAAACCCTCGAACTCACAGGTTCGATGCAGCAGGTGAATGAAAGGGAGATCGAAAGGGTGGCGGCGACTGTCGACAAGCTGGCGGAGAAGGTCGAGGTCCTCACCGACCGTGCCCGTCCAGGCCATGGAAGCCATTACCCGGCTTAGTAATATCGTCGAGGCTCACGAATCGCGCCTCTCGGATCTGGAAGACGAGGGGTAACAAGCGCATTGGCGCGCTCGAACTCTCTCAGATCTGCATCTTCATAATCTCCTGATACGCTCCCACCACCTTATTCCGTACCTGCTGGAACATATCGAAGGACATTTCCGCGCGCTGCGTCGCCAAGACCGTGGTGTGCAGTTCCTCGCCTTCGCCACCTAGAAAGCGTTCAATCGACGCCGATGCTTCATTTCCTGTCGACTCCACTTTCTGAATTGCGCTCGCCAGGACATCCTGGAAAGCGCCGCCCGAAGCTGATCCCGCGCTCGTTACAGGCTGGATGGCACCTGCGACGTTAACTCCCGAAATAGCGGCAAAGGGCAGTCACATTGTTCGCATGCGCGGCGGCGACCGGTCAAAAAGCGTCAGTGGAGCAAATAATTCGTCTTCTGGATCACGTCCTTTACGGCGCTCATGGCCGCCATATTGGCTTCGTAGTTGCGCGCCGCTCCATAAGATCGACAATGTCCTCCGCCGGGTTTACATCAGGATGCCACGTACCCATCGGCGTTGGCGTCGGGATGCCCGGCAGGAAGCGCATCTCAGGCGCGAAAATCCGTCACTATGTCCGACACCTGCACTCCGTCAACCGATTGCACTTGCGCATCGAACACCGATGAAAACGGCGACGTTACCGGCGTGGATTCGAACTCCACATCCTTGCGCCGGTAAGGTCCCCCGGCCGGCGTGCGGGTAGTCTCCGCGTTCGCCAGATTCTCCGTGAGCGTTTCGGCGCGGACCCGCTCCGCCGCCATTCCCGAGTCGCCAATCTGAGTGCTGCAAACAGTCTCATGCGCCTTGTCCTTCCTTGATCGCCGATCAATCGATTGAATTTGCCCGTGCATGAGGTTTGATGCGATGCTGAAGCGTAGTGCATTTTCGGACAGCAGGCGCGCTTCACGGTCGAGATTGACGTTGTTGCCATCGTTCTTCACCTGCGATCCGCCGACAGACAGCGCGTGCGGTTGGCCGCTAAACGCGTTAGTGACTCCGACTGGAAATCGATGTCCTGCGTCTTATAGCCGGGCGTAGGCATTGCGATGTTCGACGCCACCAGCTTTTGCCGCGCGCTGAGCAGATCCATATAGCGCTCGATCTCCCCGAGAAACGGTCGAACATGCCGAGCCTTCGATGCATGCGGCTTCCATCGCTAGCTATCTTGTTTTCAATCGTGGGCATGTTCCTCTGCGGCAAAATCCTGCCGCTGTGGCACAATAATGGCGGAACGGCGGGCAAAGACATCTGAAACGAGCCCACTATGCCTCGATTGCTGTCGGTAAACGTTGGACTTCCACGCGACATCGCGTGGAGGGGCCGTACCGTTCACACGGCCGTCTGGAAAGATGCGGTGCATGGCCGCTGTCGGGTGGGCCGGCTGAATATCGACGGAGACGGACAGGGCGATCTGGCCGGACACGGGGCGAACACCGCGCAGTCTTCGTCTACCAGATCGAATCGTATCGCTATTGGCAGGAGCAACTGAAGAGGGTCGACTTCGTCCATGGACAGTTCGGTGAGAACTTCACCATCGAGGACTGCAGGACGATGGCGTCTGCATCGGCGATCGTTATCGGATCGGTAGCGCGGTCTTCGAAATCACTCAACCTCGCGTTACCTGCTATCGCGTTGGCATTCGGATGAACGAGCCTCGAATGCCGGCGCTACTGACCTCCAGCGGACGCCCAGGGTTCTATTTCCGCGTCCTGGAGGAAGGCGAGGTGGGCGCCGGCGACGAAATCGTGAAGGTGGGAGAGGCCAAAGAGCGAATGACTGTCGCGGAAATCAACGCGCTGCTCTACTTGCCCGAGCATACGCACGATCGGCTGGAACGCGCATTGGGGATAGAGGCGCTATCGCCCGGATGGCGCGCGTCATTCGAGGCTTTGCTGAGGGGCCGGCCAAGCGGAAACGCGGGGCTCATGCCCGAAGCGGCCGCGCATCCGGCCGCACCCGGATTCCGTCAACTCGCGGTGACGGCGATCGACCGGGAATCCGCGGATGTCCTCTCGCTAACGATGCATAGCCCGGACCGGCGGCCCCTCCCAATGGCGCTGCCTGGACAGTACGTGGTCTTGCGTCTCTTGGCGGCCACCGATGGCCCTCCACTTTTTCGCAGTTATTCGCTCTCGGGCCCTGTCTCGACGGAGAGCTATCGGATCAGCGTGAAGATAGAGCCGAATGGGGCGCCGGAACCTGGCTGCGTGAGCATGTCCGGGTGGGCGATGCGGTCGATGTTAGTTCGCCGCGGGGAAGCTTCATTCTTGAGAACGGCGAACGGCCAGTGGTGCTGCTCAGCGCGGGCATTGGAGCGACGCCAGTTTTGGCGATGTTACATGCACTGGCGAGGGCGCGCTCGACTCGACCTGTCTTGTGGCTGCACACAGCTCGGGACCGGGCGCATCATCCCTTTGCGGCGGAAGTCCGCCGCCTGATGCTCTCGCTTCCGCGCGGCCGCATTTACGTGTGTTACAGCAGGCCGGGTCCGGGCGAGAAAGTTGGCGAGGATTTCGACTTCGCGGGTCATCTGTCGCCATCGGTCTTCACCGAGGCCGGAGTTACGCCAGAGTCGGACGTTTACGTCTGTGGGCCGAATCGCTTCATGGCGGATATGAAGACAGCTCTCTCGACTTTCGGCGTCGCGGCGGAGCGGGTTCGCATCGAAATCTTCAACGGCAGCGAGCCGATGACCCCTGGGATTGTCGGGGCAGCGAAGCAGCTCCACACGTGCCCGCCGACGACGCCAAAAGCGGTCCGCTGGTAACGTTTGCGCGCAGCGGCATTGCCGCGCACTGGAAGATGTCGGCCTACCAGAGCATATTGGAACTGGCCGAAGCGTGCGACGTTCCGGCGCGTTGGTCGTGCCGCACGGGCGTCTGTCACAACTGCGAGAGCGGCTTGGTTTCGGGAGCAGTCGTCTATGGGCCCGAGCCGCTCGACAGACCCGCCGAAGGCAATGTTCTCATTTGCTGCTCACAGCCGATTGGCGATGTAGTCATCGATTTGTGAGGCCACATTGTGACCTTTCCGCAGAAGTGCCGACGCGGCCCTTGACAAAGGAGCAAAGTGCTTTCATAATCGTTTATCGATATATCGATATTCGTTATGCCAAGACGGAAGCTTGACCCATTGCCCTCGGCGGCCTTTCACATCCTTCTGGCCTTAGCAGGTGAAGATCTTCATGGTTATGCCATCATGCGGCAGGTCGAACAGCAGACAGATGGACGTGTGCGATTGGGACCGGGGACGTTGTACGGGTCGCTCCGAACACTGCTGGAAGCGAATCTTATCGAGGAACTTGACGATGGCTCCGGCTCGGAGGACACTTCAGAGCGCCGACGTTATTATCACCTGACATCCGCGGGCCTCAAGCTGGTTCGATCGGAGGTGGAAGGGCTCGCACGGACTCTCCGCGTTGCACGGGCAAAACGGATATTGCGAGGGGCGGATGTCTGAAAAGCTCTATGAGTTTCTGCTAAAGCTTTATCCAGACCATTTCCGCCGGAGATTTGGCGACGAAGCGCTTCGCCTGGTCCGTGAGCGCGCCCGCAGTGAAAAGGGATTTCTTTGCGGTCTTCGTCTTTGGCTGGACTTGTTGTTGGATCTCGCAAGATCGCTGCCCCGCGAATACAGCGACACGCCAACAGTGGCAATCGCACTTACACACCCCGTCAACGGCGAATTTTCGTTTCAGCTTTTGGGCGAACGATCGCTGAATCCGGCTCTTCTGTGTTTAAGCGGTACGTTATCAGCAGTGTTGTTTGGGCTATGCGTCTTTGTAGTTGCGCATAGCGGGGGATTCCCAGTCTTACTTCGGATTCCGCCTTCGCTCGAAAAATTCGTGCAAAGCGATTTGACGGGTGGCGACTCCACCGGCCCGTACAGCTTCTGCATGACCGCGCAACGGGACATCCCGAGCAATTCACCGCGTCCACTCCTGTCGTTTCACTTTGCGGCCCCCGGCGCCTCTGGGACTGCACTTATCGATGGAAGGGTCGTGAGGGTCTTTAAACACGATCAGTATCTCTCTATTCGCGCCCATGTGTTGGCTGGAGATCACCAGTTCGTGTTGCGTCTGGATAAGCCCACCGAGGATATCTCTATATCCCGTAACGGCGATTTCGAATATTGCAAAGCAAGATAGGAGGAGGCCGCATTATGACGGATGGTAGGATTCGCGTACGATCCGAAGTGAAACCTCACTTGCACGGGGTTTTGAGATTGGCCACTGCGGCTGCTTTCTTGTACGCAGGGGTAGCTGAAATGGCTCAGGCCGGCTTCGCTCGAGCTCCGCGGCGCCTGCATCCGCCGGACGTGTAAGCACGAACGAAAAACATCCGGCGTTTGAGGTGAGTTCGATCAGGCCGCACACTGCGGAGAGTGGGCCCGTACAGACTGGCCCGACGCCGGAGGGGTTCCGTGCAATCGGTCTGCCCATGTTCGCCATTTTTCAGTGGGCCTATGCGCTTCCGAACCAGCCTGGGTTGCTACGTGGAGACCAGATTGTGGGAGATCCGGACTGGTTGAGTGGCGAACTCTATGACGTGGTGGCGAAGATTGATCGGGCAGATCTTGCCGACTGGCAGAAGCCTCAGATGAGGCAGCCAATGCTGCGCGCGATGCTGCGGAATATGTTAGCCGAACGGTGCAAAGTAGTGGCGCACTACGGAAGTAAGGCTTCGCCGGTGTACGACTTGGTGCTAACGAAGGGCGGCCCAAAGTTCAAACAGGCGGAGACTGTGGATATGGCCGAACTGCGGCGAAAGCACCCGAACGGAGGGATCATGAGGGGGAGCGGTACGATGGCTGTGCAAAACCTAAATACGACACAGTGGTACGCCATGTCGATGGCAACCCTGACGAACACTATACTATCGAGCATTGTGGACAGACCAGTGGTAGACAAGACCGGCCTGGCCGGCTATTACGACCTTGCCGTGCCATCGGCGGCCCTGCGTCGGCCGCCTCCACCCCCTCCGCCCGGCGCATCGCAGCCGCTGGATGCGCCATCCCCACCACTGGAAGATGAATCAATCTTCTCGGCGCTGGAGGCGTTGGGGTTGCGGCTGCAGCCGGCGAAGGGCCAAGTGGAAACGTTAGTGATCGATCACGTCGAACGACCGTCCCAGAATTGACTTGGCGAACCACCAGCCTCGAAAATATCGCCGTGGCGGAGTGCGGCTTGGATTACTCCCGTGCTACAAGCCGCCTCTACGCTCCGGCCACCTGTGGAGGACGCATCGCGGCGGCCATACGTTCTTCCATCTGCCGGGTGAGATGCGGCGTGATACCCAACATGCGCTCCACCAGCATCAACTGCCCGCGGTGGTGCATTTCGTGCTCCTTAGTAGATAGCAGCATTTCGAAACGCGATTTGGGGGGCATCTGAGCTTGCGGCGGGAAGCTCACCTGTTCGGCGAGAACATCGTCGGAGAGGCCTTCCATAAAGGTGGCGAAAGCTTCGCCGTTCTCCTGGAGAGCTTTCAGAATATCGCTCTTGCTTTGGAGTTTGGCTTCGGCCTGCTTGGCTTGCGCCAGGACCTCGCCAAACATTTCGAATTTCAGTTCCGCGAGGCGTTCGCCGTGGGCGCGCATCGGCCAGGCGGTGCTCACAGCAAGGTGGCGAAGCGTTTCGGCCACGGTGCGGACCCCCTCGGCGGGTCGAAAATCGTATTTATCTTCGGGGATCTCTTCGGCGATCTGAATCGTGTTCTTGCGGACCACGCGAAAAGAGCGGGCAAGGTCCTTGGCGTCATATCCCTGCATGATTTGTCTCCTGGAATCGCTTTAGCCACTCCATTATACAAGCGCAAGGGAACAACCCGCGCACGCGTCACCACGCGGGATAAGCACGCCGGCGCCGAGTCAAAGACGAGCGTACCCGTAGCGTTCGAACACCGCCGCCCATTCCGAATTGATCCGCCCGCGCCACGCTCCGGCAGGCTGGCGGCCTGTGGCGCGATAATCGCGGCGGCGTTCCACCTCCGCCGCGATGCGCTTGTGCGCCGGGGCGAAATCGCCCAGATCGAGACTGCCATACAGCCCCTCACACGCGCCGATGGGATCGGCGATCAGCGACTCATATGTAAGTTCGGCGAACCGATTCCCGGGCAGACCAGCCACACCGGCCGCCAACTTCGCCTCAAACCGCGGACGATCCACCAGAACCGCTTCGCGGATCTCATCGTCGCCGGGAATCTCTCCCAGGCTGTAAGTCTCGAACATTCGACGCCACATGCGGATCACGGATTCGAAGTGAGTCGCCGGGTCGCGCGCGATCAGGATGAACCTGGCATCAGGCAACAATTCCCGCAGCGTGCTGACGCGATAGCCGTGCGTGGGCGATTTCAGAATCATTGGCCGCCCTGCGCCGCGCGCCGATACGCCACGTAGGAAGTCCACAAACAGCGATCGCCAAGGCTCTTCTTCGCGAGCCGGAAGATCGCGCGGGTCGGCGAGTTCCAACGCTTGCCTCAGACGATGCGGGGCAATCAGCGCCTCGTAGGGCGAACGCGCTCCCAGCGACAGCAGCGCGAACTCATCCTCCTGCGGAGATCCGGGCCGGACTTCCATCTCATCCATAGGCCGCTTTACACCGGCGCTGCCGCGAGCCAGCGCGGACGCTTCGGTCAGCAGGAAATGGTGGGGATTCATGCAGGCATGCGTCGTAGGAAAACAGCGCCGGGGATCGAGACTGAGTAGCTCGTGCAGTAAGGTGGTTCCGGAGCGCCAATAACCAAGAATGACTATGGCATCCTTGAGATTCGCGTGGACTAACTGTTCCCGGGCCGCCGTACGCTGCAATCCGGTAAGCGCGGAGAACAACGTTCCGGGCGCCAGGGTTTGCCAAAGTAATATCGGCGATGGCGCCAATTGCCAGTTGCGGCGCAACTGCCGCCATGCGCCGTGAGTGAGATTGAGGTATTGGCGTTTCATGCCGGTCCTGAGGCTTCAACCAGCATAACCGCGCGGGCGCTCGATTCGCGCGATTACTCCAGGTAGAACACTTCCTTCATCATGGCGAAGCGTTCACCAGCAGGCTTATCGGGCACTTGCTCGAAGAGCCGCGACATGAACTCCTGCCACTTGATGTTCACTGGATCGCGATCAAGCTCATCCCAGGCCTTCTCGAAATCGTCCACGCGCAGGCATAGCACCAGTTCCTGCTCGCGGCGAAAGATGGAATAGTCGGAGATTCCGACCGCCTTCAATTTCGCCAGCAGCTCGGGCCAGACACGCGTGTGCTCACGCTCGTATTCCTCGATTGCATCGGGCTTGAGACGGAGTTGGAAGGCGTACCGGGGCATGATCGGGCTTGGCGATTATGCGTAACTGGCGACCACGGCGGCATTCCGCTCGGCGCGCTCGGCGGTGATGCGCTCGAGATAACCGCTCTGCCGGAAGGCGTCCATCGGATCTTCGGCGAGCCCTTTGGCGCGCGCCCATTCGCGAATCAAAGGACGCACATCAGTTGAGAACGCATCTTTTAAGCAGCCTTCGGCATCCACCAGCGCGCATTCGTCCTGCATGCGGGCCAGTTTCTTGTGATCCACCAGCGCGGCCTTGGCGAACAGTTCCATGATCGCCGCCACGGTCTGAATCATCGCTTCGATCTTGCCCTTCAGATTATGGCTTTGGTCGATCATGTATGCGATGTCGGCGCATGCGCCGGTCTCCCACTCGTAATGCAAGATCTCGTGGAAGATGCGGAAGACCTGATAGGGGTCGATGGAACCGGTGGTCAAGTCGTCGTCGGCGTATCGGCGGTCGTTAAAGTGGAAACCGCCGAGCATGCCGAGATCGAGCAGCCATGCCACAATCTGTTCGATGTTCTGCGCCTGGTAATGATGGCCCGTATCCACGAGCACTTTGGCGCGCGGGCCCGCCTCGCGCGCTAAAAGCAGCGCCATACCCCAGTCGGCGATATCGGTGTGATAGAACGCCGGCTCGAACGGTTTGTACTCCACCAGCATGCGCTGATCGCCCGAAAGCCGGGCGTGCGCCGCCTGCAAGCCCTCGGCGAACCAGCGCCGGCGATGCCGGATGTTCTGCGTACCTGGATAATTCGAACCGTCCGCGAACCAAAGAGAAAGATCGCGACTGCCCAGGGCGCCGGCAATTTCGACGCTATTGAATATGTGCTCGAGCGCCTCGCGCCGCACCGCCGGATCGGGATTGCCGAACGATCCGAACTTATACGTCTGGTCCTGAAACAGATTGGGATTAATGGAGCCGGGACGCACGCCGTATACATCGGCCAATCGGCGAATTTCGCCGGCGTCGGCCACGCCGTTTGGAAGGTCCCATAGGACATGCAGCGCAACGGTGGGGCAGACGCCGGTCCAGCGATGCACTTGCGCGGCGTCGCTAAACTTCTCCTCGACGGTAGACGCCGCGGCAGGCTGCAGAAACTTCCCGAAACGCGTGCCGGTATTGGCAAAGCCCCACGACGGCAACTCGACGTGGAAACGATCCAGCGTTTGGGCGATAAGATCGGACTTTTTGCTATCAATCACGGATGATTTCCGCCAACCTACGATCATCGGCGGCGCGGCGCCAGCCGTCAAACAATTCCCGCCGCCCCTCGCAGCGTATTGCATTATAAAACAACTTAGGGGTCTAACTTAAAGCGGAAGTGACGCATTTCGCTGTATTTGATGACCGGAAAATCATGAAAGTAAGCCACATTCCCTCGTTCACGGCCGTGCCAGACGTTTCTGGATTCAAAACAAACGCACCCCAGAAAGATGCCTCCGCCACGCGCAGTATCGGGCGATTACGATAGTAGCGATGCGCGTCAAGACGTTGTGGCTATGTTTGCCAATGCTGGTCGCGGCGCTAGCTTGGTTGCCGGTATCCGTTTACTCTGCAGCGCCGGCCGATCTTGCCGCGCTCAAGCAAAACTTCCTTCACCCGCCCGACGACGCGCGCATTATGATGCGTTGGTGGTGGTTCGGTTCCGCCGTCGAAAAGCCCGAACTCGAACGCGAAATGCGCGCGATGAAGGATGGCGGCATCGGCGGTTTCGAAGTGCAGCCGGTCTATCCTCTAACGCTTGACGACCCAGCACAAGGGTTGATCAACCATCCCTACCTTTCCAAAGAATTTCTCGACGCGCTGACGTTCACAGGCGAAAAGGCCAAGGAATTAGGCCTGCGGATGGATCTTACGCTCTGCAGCGGTTGGCCTTATGGGGGTCCGCACATTCCGATCACGCAAGCCGCCGGACGGCTGCGTGTGGATCGCGTGCCCGTGCTTGCGAATGCTACCGAGGTGAAGGCGCCGCGAATCGCAGCGGGCGAGAAGTTGTTCGCGGTGTTCGTGGGCTCGGAAACGAATTACGCTCCCGTAGCAGAGATCTCAGGCGATCTCATCCATGTGCCCGCCGCCGCTTCGGATCGCACTGCGCTGCTGTTCATTGCAAGCCATACGCGCATGATGGTGAAGCGGCCCGCCGTGGGAGCCGAAGGCCTGGTGCTCGATCATTATGACCGGGCCGCCATCGACAATCATCTCAAGTATGTCGGCGAGAAGTTGTTGGGCGCGCTGGCGAAGACTCCGCCTTACGCAGTTTTCAGCGACAGCCTGGAAGTGGAGCGCTCGGATTGGACGTCCAACTTCCTCGCCGAATTTCAGAGGCGCCGAGGTTACGATCTGACACCATACCTGCCGGCGCTGGCCGTGGATATTGGCCCCAAGACCGGGGATATCCGGCACGATTGGGGGCAGACGCTTACCGAACTGGTCAACGAGAACTATCTCACGCCCATCCACGAATTTGCCAAGGCGCATGGGACGCTGTTTCGGTCGCAGACCTATGGCACGCCGCCGGTGAATCTATCGAGCAATGCGCTGGTGGATTTGCCGGAGGGCGAAGGCTCGCAATGGCGGCGGGCTTCGTCCTCGCGGTGGGCCTCTTCGGGGAGCCATCTGTACGGGCGTCCGGTGACTTCGTCGGAGACGTGGACTTGGTTGCATTCGCCGGTGTTCCGCGCGACGCCGCTCGATATGAAGGCCGAAGCGGACATCCATTTTCTGGAAGGCATCAACCAGTTGATCGGCCACGGATGGCCGTATTCGCCGCCGCAAGCTGGCGAGCCGGGTTGGCGATTCTATGCGGCGGCCGTGTTTAACGATCACAATCCGTGGTTCATGGTGATGCCCGATATCGCTTTGTATCTGCAGCGAATCAGTTACTTATTGCGGCAAGGGGAACCGATTAATGATGTCGCAATCTATGTCCCGACTGACGATATTTACGCGGGATTCACTCTGGGCAACGACTCGGTGAACAAGGCGCTCGATGCGCGGTTGGGCACTGACATCACGGGCCAGATTCTCGACGCGGGCTATAACTTCGATTTCATCGACGATGCGGCGATTGCGAAGATGGGCGTCAATTACAAAGCTGTCGTGTTGCCCGCGCCGCAGCGTATGCCCGAGGCGACGAAAAAGAAGCTTCAGGAATACAAGCGGATGGGCGGGTTTGTGTTCGATACGCGGGAAACTCCGAATGTGGGCGCTGCGATCAAGAAAGCGATTACGCCGGATTTAGAGCGTGCGCCCGAGATCGGCTTCGTGCATCGGCATTTGCCTTATGCGGAAGTTTATTTTTTGGCGAACACGAGCAACCATCAGGTGAGGTCCGAAGCGGCGTTCCGGACGGGTGAGTTGAAACCCGCGTGGTGGACTCCGATGGATGGGCGTGTTATTTCCGCCGGCGGGAGCGGTCGCTTGACGCTCGATCTCGCACCTTACGAATCGCGGGTGCTAGTTTTCTCGAAACAAAGCGAGGGCATTTTGATTGTTCGCGACTCGGGCCTCGTGACAACCCCTGTAACTGCTCCTTGGAAGGTAACCTTCGTTGGCGCGAATCTGTCCGAATCCATGGACCAATTCCAGTCTTGGACCGCCGACGACCGCACCAAGTACTTTTCGGGCACGGCGACTTATGAATCCACAGTGAATCTCCCGGCTGCGCGAGGCGCCATGTATCTCAGCTTTGGCCAAGGCATACCCGTAAACACCGTGGAGCGCCGTTCCGGCAACGGCATGCGCGCCATGCTCGAAGGACCCGTGAGGGAAGCCGCGCGCGTCTATGTGAACGATCGCTACGCGGGCTCGGTATGGTCCGCGCCTTACGAAGTATATATCGGCAACTTAGTCCGGCCCGGGGAGAATAAAATTCGCGTCGTCGTCGCCAACCTGGCCTTAAACGAACTTGCCAAAGGGCCGCGGCCCGACTACAAGGCGCTCAATGCCAAATACGGCGAGCGATTCCAGGCGCAGGACTTACAAAACTTAGAACCTGTGCCCGCCGGATTGCTTGAGCCTCTGAAAGTGATACAAAAGGGCACACGGACTCCATGACTCGCCGCAGCCTTCTCCGCCGAACCACCGCCTCCACGCTAGCTGCGCTCGCGCTGGAGGCCCAGGAAGCAACGCCCGTCGCGCCCAATTCCGCACAACTTCGCTGGCTGGGGAGTGCCGCCCCCGGCATCGATACAGGCGTGAGCTTCGGCGTCCCATGGCCGCGCGGGGCTGTGTCTCAAACGCAAACCTTCGCTCTCACGACATCCGACGGCGCCGCGCTGCCGCTGCAATCGTGGCCGTTGGCTTACTGGCCCGATGGCTCTATCAAATGGAACGGCTTCGCCACCGTCGCGCACGCCGCCGGCGATTTCCGGCTGGCCCTTGGGCCGCCCGCCGAGCCTGCAACGCCGATCAAGCTGACCGACGCGGCCGACGCCATTGAGATCGACACTGGGAAGATCCGCGCCCGCATTCCCAAGCAAGGCGCAGCCCTTCTCGATTCGATTATGATCGATAATCGCGCGGTCGCCGGACCCGCGCGGCTCGTCTGCACGCTCGAAGGCGGCTCGACATTCACAAGCAGCATCCGCAAACTCACGGTCGAACAACGTGGACCCGTGCGCGCCAACCTGAAGATCGAGGGCGTTCACAAGTCCGATTCGGGCACGCGCGAATGGTTGCCGTTCGTTGTGCGGTTGTATTTCTACGCCGGGCTCGAGCCTATTCGGTTGATCCACACCATCGTCTACGATGGCGACGAAAAGAAGGAGTTCATTCGCGGCCTGGGCCTTTCGTTCGCCGTGCCGATGCGAGAGCAAATTCACAACCGCCACGTCCGCTTCTCCGGCGCCGACGAGGGCCTGTGGGCCGAGCCCGTGCAGCCCGCCACCGGCCGGCGCGCGCTGAACCTGCCGGGCACACGCACCAACGCATTCGGCGATCAGCTCGCGGGCAAGCGACTCCCGAATCGCGAAGCGTTCGACGCCGCCGGCCAGAAACTGCTGCACGATTGGGCCGTGTGGAACGATTACCGCCTGATTCAGGCATCGGCGGACGGCTTCTCGATTCAGAAGCGGGTGAACGCCGAAAGCTGCTGGCTCGATGCCGCCGCGGGGCGCCGCGCTTCGGGCATGGTCTTCGCGGGCGATGCGTCCGGCGGTCTCGGCGTCGCCCTGCGCAACTTCTGGCAATCGCACCCGACATCTCTCGAAGTGCGTGGCGCCACAACAGACCACGCCGAAGTCCGCGTCTGGCTTTGGTCGCCCGATGCGCCCGCCATGGATCTGCGCCACTACGACCTCGTCAATGGAATCGAGCACGCGCACGATCTCGATTCGAGCTACGAAGACGTGCAGACGGGCTTTAGCACGCCTCACGGCGTTGCGCGCACGAGCGAGTTGATGCTTTATCCAAGCGGTTCCGTGCCGCCGCGCGATGAGACCGCGCGCCAAGCCGAACTGGCGCAGGCGCCGCCGCTGCTCACGGCTACGCCGGACCACATCCATTCGACACGAGTCTTCGGCATCTGGAGCCTGCCCGACCGTTCCACGCCCGCGAAGCGCGCCATCGAAGACCGGCTCGACGCGGCCTTCGCTTTGTATCACAAAGAAGTCGAGCAACGCCATTGGTACGGTTTCTGGAACTACGGCGACGTGATGCACCAGCACGATGGCCCACGGCACATGTGGCGATACGACATCGGCGGGTTCGCTTGGGACAACAGCGAACTGGGCACGGACATGTGGCTCTGGTACAGCTTCCTGCGCAGCGGTCGCGCCGATATTTTCCGGATGGCGGAGGCCATGACGAGGCATACGGGAGAGGTGGATGTCTACCATGCAGGGCGTTTCGCTGGTCTCGGCTCGCGTCACAATGTGAGACATTGGGGCTGCGGCGCCAAAGAAGCACGCATCAGCCAGGCGGCATATCGGCGCTTCCTTTACTACCTCACGACAGACGAGCGCGTAGGCGACCTGATGCATGAAGTGGCCGATGCCGATTTCAAAACGGTCGATTTCGACCCGATGCGCCTGGCATCGCCGCTGGAAGGGAAAAATCCGTACCCCACGCGAGTGCGCGGCGGTCCCGATTGGCTGGCGTTTGTCGGCAATTGGATGACCGAGTGGGAGCGCACAGGCAACACAAAGTATCGCGACAAGATCATCACGGGAATGGATTCCATCGCCGGCATGCCCTACGGGTTTCTTACCGGCCCCAATCAGCTCTATGGCTACGACCCGGCCACAGGCAAGCTATATCCTATGACGCCGGACGGCTTCGGCCGCTACAACCTCACTGTGATCATGGGCGGTGCGGAGGTGGTATTTGAGCTGAATGAGTTGATCGACCATCCCGGATGGAAGAAAGCATGGCTCCAATATTGCCGCCTCACCACGGCGCAGAAAGACGTGGTGGCGCGGGATATGTCGAGCGGCACGGAGGGCGCCGACGCGCGCTTCGCCGACCCGGGACGACTCTCTGCCTACGTCTACGCGCAGACGAAGGAGCCTGCCTTCGCTGCGCGCGCGTGGACCGGCGTGACCAGCGGTCCGAACGCGCGCCAGAACTTCAACACCGTAATGTTGAAGGGGCCGGACGTGCTCACGCCGATCGATGAAGTTACGGGCATCTCGACCAACAGTACGGCGCAGGGTTGCCTGACAGCAATTGAAGTGCTGGCGATGTGCGGCGACCGGATGCCAGAGTAGTTTGCCGCGGGGCAATCAATGCCGGGCTGTCTTTTGGGGGTTCTCCGAATAAACTACTATGCTCTCGGAATGAATCGCCCTCTTTGGCCAGATTTGTCCGTTAATGTCCGAAGCCGAGAGGGCGTATTGTCTTTGCATGCCCACCGCGAAAAACCCAAACGGAACATGACGCGATTCTGAGAACTCTTCAGTTGTACATTGACAGTTGCAAACATGGCAACAGCGAACTGATGCGGCCTGCTTTCCACCCCAAGCTTCGTTCTTTGGTTATGCCGGCGATCAACTCGCCGTTGGACTAGGGTTCCTCTTCGACTGGATCGATAGAAATGGACCATCGCCCGATATTGACTCCCGAATCGTCAGCGTGGACATCGCCGAATCGATTGCTGTGGTCCGCCTTGAAGTCGCAAACTGGTCGGGCAAGTTGGCCGGTGCCGGGGTCCGCATGTCAAACCTGTTTACATTTGTTCGGATGCCTGAGGTTTGGAGGATCGTCCAGAAAGCTTTTCACTGGTATTCCTAAACAGCGCCAGCAGGGCAGCCCTATTGTATAGTTTTCTGGATAGGTTCCCGATGCCGGAGCGAAACACGCCTCAGAAAACGCTTGAGTCCTGGAAGCAAATCGCAGCCTACCTGGATCGAAGCGAGCGCACAGTCTGGCGATTGGAAGCGTCAGAGGGCCTTCCCGTTCATCGTCGAGGGCACAAGGCGTACGATACCGTGTTCGCGTACAAGCATGAGATCGAGGTTTGGGCACGCCGACGCACTCGATTCAGAAGTGAGGACACAGGGAAAGTGCGCTCGGAGATCGAAGAGCCCTCGCCAAACAACGCGTCTCGCGAACCGATATCTGGTAGAACACGACGCGATTACCCGCACAATGGACCGATACGTGGCCGGTGCTCGCGCCGGCGACGGAGATCTCATGCGCCCAGCCTTTCACCGGGAAGCGACGATGGCGGGCTATTGCCAGGGCGTCGAGTACAGCGGATCTATCGAGCATATCTTCGACTGGGTCACCGCGAACGGGCCCGCACCGAACATAGAGCCGCGGTTCGCAAGAATCGAAATCATCGAGACGATCGCGCTCGTCCACCTGGAGGTTCGAGGCTGGTCGGGCAAACTCGCGGGCGTGAACAGCCGCGCCTCGGACGTCTTCACACTGCTCAAACTCAACGGAGAGTGGAAGATCACTCACAAGCTGTTCCACTGGCATATCGACTAGGAGTCAACTGGCCGAGGTGCGGATGCCGGACAGCGTCTCCAAGCCGCCGCGTTGAATAGCCCGACGCTGACCCGTCGTCCGTTACGGTTGTGTCACGCCGCGCGCGCGGAAAGTGTCGAGCAGATGTAATTTTATGGAATGACAATCCCCGAAACGCTATACTCGGTCACAGCCGGACGACCGGATTCACGCCTAACCGAAAGGGACTGCCGAAAATGAGGAACCGCGCTTTTGCTCTCACTGCAATCTTGATGTTGATCTGCTTCGCCATTTCTGCCGCCGATTTGAGCGGGAAATGGAAAGGAGACTTGCAGACGCCCAATGGGGCTTTGGAGACCACCTTTGATTTCCACATCGATGGTGAAAAGCTGACCGGCACGGTCACAAATATGTATGGTACGGAGGAGATCACGGAGGGGACAGTAAAGGGCGACGCAGTCTCTTTTGTCGTGTTAGCCGGCGGCGGCCAGTTCAAGATCACCTACAAAGGCGCCGTCGCGGGCGAGGAGCTGAAGTTCCACGTCATCATTGCCGAGATGGGCGAGGGGGATTTAGTCGCGAAACGCGTGAAATGAGCCACGGCGCGAGTCGCAGCCGGGAAAGCTAAAAATCCAGTCGCAGTCCCAACTCAATCCAGCGCGCGCTGTTGGTTCGATTGGGCGGCGTAAACGTGCCCGTGATCACTCCGAATGTCGCCGGGCTGGCAAAACTGAGCGATGGATTGGCAAAGTTCTCGTGGTTGAAAAGATTGAAGAAATCGGCCGAAAACGAGACCTTCCAGCTCTCGTAGATGCCGACAGTCTTTCCGAGGCGGGTATCGAGGTTCCAGAAGGGGAGACCCCGCATCGGGTTGGCGCTTCCGGTGCGCCCGTCGGTTGAGAGTTGGACATAGTTGACATCGCAGAACGCCGCGCCAGGGTTAGCAAACAGATTCATATTCGAACCGCTTGAGCCGCCAACGGCACTGCCCACGGTTCCGCTGAAAATGGAGTTGCTGCATGAGGAAGTGTTCGAGACATGATGGGTCAATCCGGTCGTCGGAAGCGGTCCGGTTGGAATCATATATTCGGTGGCGGCAATTGCGTTCGTTCCACCTCCCCAGATGTTGCTGCCCTCAGTCACTTTGACCGGCAACCCGCTCCATTTTGCGAAGATTCCCGAGGTGTACCATCCGCCAATGATCTTATTCACTACGCCGTTTCCGTGCAGCCTGTGCGCCTGACCCATCGGAATGTCGTATTGATAGATCGCATTGAACACGCTCCGGCGGTCGTAGCCGGAAAAGCCGTACTGTACGCTCGGATTGAAGCTGTTGGAATAGAATCCCGCATTGTTCTGATTGGAGAGGCCATCGTCCAGAGCGATGGAGTATGTGTAATTTGCGGTGAGGCTGAGCCCGTGCGAGAGACGCTTGTTCACCGTAATGATGCCGGCGTTGTAATTCGAGTAGCCTATGTAAGTCCGCAGGAACTCCACCTGCGCCTGGTCGCTGTCATACGGCGTGAGTCCCAGCTTGGCCCGGTAGGCATCCAGGGTCAGGAACAGTTGTCCGACGTTGCCGGACACAATGTTCGATTTGTTCGCGCCGACGATGAACGCCGTCGAACTGGTCGCGGTGGATCCCTCGGCCTTTGCAAGGCCCGGGAACTGATTCTCGAAGAACGGCGCGTTAGGCGCGGTCTGTCCGGCGCGAAGCGCATTAGCTACGGCGTCGTACGCCTGGGCGAACGATTGGCCCGAGGCCGAATCCACAAACATATACGGCACCGAGTTCACGTTCACCGCCTGGGGCAAATCGCGTCCAAGCCGACCGACGTAGGCGGCTTCGAAAATTAAACCACCGGGCAATTCCCGCTGAATGCTGAAATCGAAATTGTAGCCGCGGCCGACCTTCATCTTCGGGTCTACCTGGAACGAGAGTTGTTCCGCCCCTGGCGCAGGAACGATGGGGACGGAAGCTGCGGTTGGAACGGGCAGGGGAAGCGCCCCGTCAACCCCAACACGGAAACTGGAAAGGCCAGGATTTGCGAGACCGGCCGAAGCGCTGCAACCCGCGCCGCCCACGCCAGTCGCGTTGCAGAACGGCGTGGTGACGGCGATGTTTTCGTCGTACCCGATACCCAACATCGGTATCTCGACGCTCTGTACGGTGTTACCGCGGTCGTACACCATGGCAAACCCGGTACGGATGACTGTCTTGCGTTCGCCGAGAAGAGTCTTCAGGAAACCACCTCCGCCTGAGGGATTCCAGGCGAGCGAAACGCGCGGCGCAACGTTGCCCCAATCCACGTAGAACACCGGTTTTTTCGCCACAGACACCGGTTCGAACCCAAAGGCCGGGTTGTACACCTGCCCTTGGAGCGCAGCCGCTTCCTTAGCGGCCAGAAACGCTGGGCCCGTCACTTCCTGCCCCGTAGCCGCATAAGTCATGATGGTCTGAAGGTTGTGCTGCTCCGTGGGCGATGTCTGCCAGCCATAAGATAATCCGTAATTCAGCGTCAAGGTTGGCCGGATACGCCACGAGTCTTGCAGGTAAAAGTAGGTCGCCCATTGGTTCGTGACATCGCGCAGGAACGTACCGAAAGGTTGCGGCTGTAACTGCGTATTGCGAACCTCCAGCACGCCTACGTTGTCCACGAGTCCCAACGCGCCTGCATAGTATTTTGCGTAGTTTGTCAGCTGGCTGGAAGGCAGGCAGTTGGACGCGATGGCGCTGCCGCAGGTGGGAGGCATGTCAATAGAAGGAATCGTTAAATAGTTTCCCTGGTCGACATCCCCACCAGCGACGTGATCGATCCAACCACTTTATCGGCGCGGACGTGAGTGAACGGCAACTGGTTCAACTGAAAGCCATATTGGATCTGGTGCTTGCCCAAAATCTTGGTCATGTCGTCGCTGAGCTGGCGGTCCTGTTGCCACTGGCCCTGGAAACGCGCGCGCTGCGTGTCCATATCGATCGGGTCGTCGAGGAAGGAACTGACGCCACCGGCGAGGGTGATCGCAACCGGTCCGGCCGCAGTCTGCGTTCCGGGAAGATTCAAGATGCCGGCCGCCTTGGCGGGTGAGGTTGCGTTGGTCTGGGCTGTGTCGCGCACCCATCCGACGCGGAAGATATTCAGGAAGGTCGGCGAGATCTGGTAGGTGAGTTGGGCCGTGGGAACTATCGTCCGCTGCGGCGTGGTTTCCACCGAACTCGGGTTTCCATTCAGGATCGAAATGTCGCCCGACGCTATCGCATTGGTATACCAATAAGTGAGGCTGGTGTTCAGGGTGAGCTTGCTCGCTGAACATATGGTCCAGCCGGATCACGCCATAGTTAGTGGATGTGGGAACCGGCAGATTGGCGAAATAGCTTCCCGTGTTGTAGCCGTCTCCGCCCGCCAGATTGGGTAGCGGCATGTCCGCCAACTCTTGCGCCACCGTCGGGCTCAGTCCAAGGCCGCGGGGATCGCAGGCCGAATTTCCATTGGCGCCGCAGATCTGCGCGGTCTTTAAATCGATCTGCTCCACGGCGCCGTTCGATAGCGGAAATTCGAGAATGCCTTGCCGAAGCGTCTGCGTTGGAACCGTACGAGTCACCTGAGCTACGCTCGAGAACCGCCGGCCCTCGATATTGACGAAGAAAAATGTCTTATCCTTCTGGACCGGTCCGCCAATCCGCCCACCGAAGCGGTTGTCATGGATCGTCGCCTTGGCCAAGCCCGCGCGATTGTTATCCCATGTGTTCGCGTTCAGATCGTTGTTCTGAAAATACTCATAGAGCGCCCCGTGGAAATGGTTCGATCCGCGCCGTCCGATGAGCGAGATCTGGCCGCCGGAAGCGCGCATCAGCGTCGCATTCGGATCGGCGACGGTCGCGCGAAATTCTTCCACGCTGTCGTCCGGCGTGGGTACCGACGTGTTGGTGGCGACCAGATTCGAAGTGATATCTATTCCGTCGAGCGTCACCGTGTTTTGATCGTCGATGGCCCCGGCCACGCGCATCGTCAGGTTCCCGCCGCCGGCCACGGTCGCCGGCTGTAAATTCATCAATTCTGTGGCGTTCCGTTGCAACTGCGGCAGCCGGACAATATCGTTAGCGGAAACCACGTTACCGAGTTGCGCATCGGTGGTCTGCAAGGCCGTCGCCGTCCCCATCACCTCGACGACCTCCTTGTCACCGCCGACCTCGAGTTTCACCGGCACAGTGACGGTTTTTTCTACCTCGACATCGAACGCCGGAAGCACCGACGTCCGGAAGCCGGCCATCTTCACAGTCAGTTTGTACGCTCCCGGCGGCACGGCCGGGAAGACGAAGCCGCCGGCGTCGTCCGTCCCGGCGCTCTGCGCGGCGTTGGTGTCCGTGTTCAGAAGCTGAACCTGCGCTTTGGGAACCACCGCGCCGGCTGGATCGAGAACGCTACCCACAACCTTGCCCGCGGTAGTCGTCTGTGCTAAAGCCGCCACCGAAAGCGCCAGAACCGCCATCGCGGCACGCGCCGTCTGGAAGCCACTCAAACGTCGTATTCTCATTGAGACACCCTCAGAAATGTCACAATCGTGGCACGCCCAGATGATCCTTGGCGCGCTGTCAATCGGAAATTGCGTTTGGGCGAGAGTATCAGTGACTCAAACTACTGTCAAGAACATTTGCAAAGAGCGCGAACCTTTGCGTGAGAAAACTTACAACGGAAGAGGCCGCGGCCTCCTTAAGCGAAGGTCCCGGCTATTTCGAAGTTCGTACCGGAGCCGGTTGTGATGAGTACCGTGTCGCCGTGTGAGCCCCCTACCTGCGCGGCGCGGCCGTTTACAGTGACGGCGCTTAACTTATATTGTTCGGGCAAGCGCACCTTCACGTGTAACTCCTTTGGCGCTCCCGCGCGAGCTAGTTTCACCGACGCAGTAACTCGCTTCGCCGCTATGTCCGCCTTCATCTGGAAAGAAACCCGGCCCCAGCGCGTAGGCGCGCGGTCGATCGAGAGAGTCTGACCCGATCCTACCCATTCGCGCGGCATGCCCTTCGCCAGATACAGACGGTCGGCGTCAGAATCTTCGAGCGCATACATCCAGCGCACCAGCAGGGGAATCGTCTGCTGCGCAGGGATACAGAAGATAGCCGTGCCGCCGCCGATGCCGGAGACTTCTCCTGCCGTCCAGCTTCCCGGCGTGTGGTCGTGGAAGCGGTGCGAGTATAGGAAGAGCAGGAACTCCTCAACGCGATCGAGACGTAGCAATTCAAGCGCGTAGCCGTACGAGATGAAGCCCAGAATCGCGCGCCCTTGCGGATTGGCGCGGCCCACATTCGCCACAACGCCCAGCGTCGTCGCGCCGTATGCGCGCATCGTGTCGATGGTCATGTTCGCCAGATCGGCGGGCAGGATATCGGCATGCACCAACTCCGTGTAGGGGCGATGCGGCCACTGTTGCGGGCTCGGCCGCTCGGTCGCCATCGATTCGCGGAAAGTGAGCTTCGAGCCGGGCAGCAGCGGCACGTACGGCGGATTCATATCGGACCACACGTTCTTGCGCAGGCTTTCGACAGTCGCGTCTTCGAGTTGCTTGGCGCGGCGCTGCCATTCGGTTGCCTTGGCGCGATCCACCGCGCTCCAAATCAAGGCGATATCCCTGAGCCCGCGCGCAGCGAAAGCGCTGTTCGCATAATAAGGCTGCCACCACGTCATGGGCTGCGGCGCGAGACACGCGTCCGATTCGCTCCAGCCGTGGATCAACCCGTAGCCGGGCGCATCCTTGGGAAGCTTCAAACTTTCGTCGTGCATGTCAAGTAGAACGCCCGCCGTTGCTTCTACCTTGGCGCGGTGCTTCGCCAGAAGCGCGCGGTCGCCGGTGTAGCGCTGATACTTCGCCAGCAGCGAAAGCGTAAGGCCGAACTGCGCCGTCTCCGGACCGCGCATGTTGATCATGCCCTTGTCGTCCACGAAATCGGCGTAGTAGTTATCGATGATCGCCCGCGCTTCGTCAAACCGGCCGCACTCCAGATTCGCGTAAACGGACATGGTGAAGATGTCCTGGAATCCGTCGTACTCCGGGCCGTAATAGTCGCGATCCACCGCGCCGTATTTCGGATAAACACCACCGGGGCGCACCATTAGTTCCTTGGCGAAGGCATGTTTCGCCATATCGATCCAGGCCGTGTGAGGCCCGGACATGGGCGCGAAAGACTCCATCTGCCGGTCCCAATAATCTGCGAAGCGCAACAGCGCGCGGTAAAACGCTTCGGGCTTCGGGTCCTCTCGCCGTGGCGGATACGCCGGGTAGCTGTAGCCGTAGACTACCTTCGCGATCTTCCCGTTCTCGATGCGCGCAGTGCGATGCCACGTCTGCACGATGAACCGGTCGTGCGCGTCCACGTCGCCGAATACCATGGCTTCGATGTAAGCGCCATCGGCCAGGGGGAACACTTTGCGCACCGCGGGCATCCAGCCGCCCAGCATGCCTTCCAACCGAGTTGCCGCCGCCGCACTTGTTAGTTCCGGAAAATATTGATTCGGATGGTAAGTGCGCGTATTCCCCGCAGGGAAAACCGGCATGGTGTCACTGCACTCCTTCGTGCCGACGAACGTGTTCCACGCGAGTCGCGCACCGGGCTGCGTAGGCTGGCGCGAGCCCAGCGGCGGAGCGGCATCGCGTACGCGATCCGGATCCGGGTCGCCGTGCTCCAGAAGTTTGTCGGCAAGCAGATCGCGGCCGGACATGCCGATGTCTTGCATCTTGAGGCCGAGGTAGGGAGGATCCGCGGTAGGGAAACACGGTTCGGCCGATTTCGCCAACACGCGTTGCGCGCCGCGCGGGCCCGTGAAAACGATCGAACCCTCGCGCGTTCGCAGATCCTCATATACCTTCCAGCCTTCGAATTCGGCGACTAACGTGTAGCCTTCGGTACTGGCGGCCGGCTGCGGGCTGGCAAAGGCATCAATGCTATCGATTGCCTCCGCTGCGGCAGCGGTTACAGCGAGGTTTTGCAGAAATCGGCGGCGGTCCATGGAGTCTCCCCAGCGATTCATGATAGCGCTTTCATGCCGGGTGTTGACCACGCAAAAATTTGCTATTCTCTCCCCGATGAACCTCCTGCGCGTGTGCTGTGCGCTCACGCTTGCTCTGGCCGCAAGCGCAAGTGAACGCATCGACCTGATCGAGTTCTTCGGCTATCGGGGACTCGACGTCGATGCCGTGCGAAAAGCGCTCCCGCTTCGCGAAGGCGGCAATTACAACGACAAGATGAAAGCGGCCATCCGCGAAGCCGTGAAACACATCACCGGCGGAGAAGCCACGGATATCGCTGGGGTATGTTGCAACGAACAACACCATTCGGCGCTTTTCATTGGGCTGCCGGGAAAATCGACACGTCCCTTTCGACTGAACGCGAAGCCCACAGGCGCCGTGCGGCTGGCGAAAGAATTCCAGGCGTTGCTTGCGAAGATGGACAAAGCCGTGTTCACCGCGATCAAGAAAGGGGGCGATGCGCCTCAGGAGGACGATTCCAACGGATACTTTCTGATTCACGATCCAGCCGGCCATAAGCTTCAACTTCAAATGAGAGACTACGTGCGCGCGCACGAAGCGGCCCTCTACGAGGTTTTGGAGAACTGTTCCGATAACGGGCAGCGACAGCAAGCGGCGGTCGCGATTGGATACGCGCAACGCTCATCGCGTCAGGTCGCCGCGCTGTTGCACGCCTCACGCGACCCCGATGCCGGCGTCCGCGACGAATCCACCCGCGCCCTTGGGGTGCTCGCAAGGTCCGGCCTGCCGCTCGCCTCACCCATTCCAGCGGCCGATTTCATCGAAATGTGCGCTTCCGGAAACTGGATGGACCGCAATAAGGCATCGATGGTTCTGGATTCGCTCACGCAATCCCGCGACCCACAATTGCTAGCGCAGGTGAAGCAACAGGCTTGGGAGGATCTCATGGAAATGGCGCGTTGGCGGGATACAGGCCATGCCTTTTGGCCTCGACTCATTCTCGGCCGCATCCGCGGCATTCCCGACAATCGCTTGTTGCCGTTGGCTGACGGATCGCCCGAAACGTTTCTGGAAGCGCTAGCGGGAGTTTACTGCGAGTCAAGAAGGTCTTCTCAGTAAACTCCCGCTAGTGCGATAGGCCTCCTGGCCTGTCGATGCGCCGAAGGCGCGAGCCCGCTCCCAGTTGCCGCGCCTCGCCCTAAAAGAAAATTCGCATCGCCACTTCCATCACGCGCGCCCCGTTGTCACCCGTTATCTTGCCGTAATTGACATTGCCAATCGTCGTGTTCGGCGTCTTAAAGTTCGGATGATTCATCGCGTTATAGAACTCGCCGCGAAGCTGGAAGTTGATGCGTTCCTTAATCGGGAAATTGCGCATCAACGAGGCATCCCAGTTATTTATGCCGGGGCCATAGAGCGCGTAACGCGGTTCCGTACCCGAGGTGAACGCGGCCGAGGGCACGAATGCCGCCGTGTTGAACCATTGGGTCAAATTGCGCTGATCGCGCGGCAGCGCCGCTTGGGTGCGATCTGGTTGGGCCGCTGAATGCCGGTGAAGCCGCCCGTGCCGTTCGATCTCTGCGTGATCTCCTTCGGCAGACCAAGCTGAAATTCCGTGATGCCGGAAAGCTCCCACCCGCGAACGACATCTTGCACTACCGGGAGCCCGTCGAGAACCTTGCTACCGCGGCCGAGCGGAATCCGGTACACATAGCTCGCCACGAAGCGCTGCGGCACGTTATAAGATGCGATACCGTGCTCGGCCTGTAAGTTATAGATCCACTAGCACGTGCGAGTGCTCCACCGTGCTCGATTCCGGCATCACCTTCAGCTTCGCGTTCAGGTCTTGAATCTGCTTGCAAAGGGCCGGCCTGCAGTACATCACCACGTGATCGGTCATGCCGTGGCCATCGATGTGACTCACCAAGTCCTGCGCGCTCGCATTCTTGATATCGACGTAAACACCGATTTTGCCGCGCGCCAGATCGAGCGCTTCGTCGAACGTCGGGATCTTTGTTCCGGCGAACTGCGGCCCTCTCTTGATGCCTGCGTCGAGCGCCTCCACCTGCTCGAAAGTCATATCGCTCACCTTGCCTGTTCCGTTGGTGCAGCGGTCCACGGTGCCATCATGGCTGAGCACGAGCTTTCCATCTTTAGTTGTCTGCACGTCGACTTCGATGAAATCCGCGTTCACACGAATGGCTTCCTTAAACGCGGGGAGGGTATTTTCCGGACGTTCCAGATGTTCACCGCGATGCGAGATCGCCGCCACGCGCTGTGTTTGCGCCGCGGCGGGATTAAGCAGAAAAAGAGTAAGAAGGAACGCGCGTGTCGTCATGTTCTCGATATTCCGAACTTCGCACGGCGTTACTCCGCGAGCAAGACAATTTTCGGTTACAAGAAGGCGAATTGTGGATGACTCGCCTTCCGTTTGCTTTGAGGGCACTGCGCACGCCCCCTGCCCGGTCCTCGCAAATTTTCGCTGTGCAGCTCGCCGTATTCGCGCGCGAGCGGCACGCCACTGACGCCGGCGGCGAAGGCTTTACGTATCGCCTCGGCCACCACGTACGGCGAACCGGAAAATGCCGCGCCGTTGCCGCATGCTGCGCGTACGCGGCTGAGCAGTCAATTCTGATAGCGCTTTCAGAACAGCATGCACGCTTCGGTGGTTCCTTCGGGCACAATCTCCGCGTGCTGATGCTTGTGCAGCGTGCAGATCGAATCGGAATGCGTCGTCGCGTAAAGCTCACCGCCGCATCACGGCTCCGCAAACAAAGCGAACTCACTCAACACCGGGCTCGCGCTCGCTTGCGTCACCCGTAGCCGCACCCGTTGCGCCGCTACCGGCGCAGCCAGCCGAATCATCCGATGCGGACCCACGCTGGTTGCAGCCGCAATCTGGTCCCACGCGCTGCCGTTCCAACGATCTACCGCGATCGCATCCACGCGCTGTCCAAAGCGAATGGCCTCGGCCACTCGGATTACGCTGAAGCTCGCTTCCCGCGGCAGATCGAAGGCAACTTCCGATTCGTGCGCCGCTTCGTCGGCCGCCCAGTAGGTGTCGGCGCGGGCATCGAGCAGGTTTGCCGCGGTAAACGTTCCGCGCTCGCTCGAAGCGGATGTTTTCGCATCCAGCGCGAGATTGCGCGCAAACGTGGCACGCCGATAGTTACCGAACTCCCTGAGCGAAGCAATATCTTCCTTGGAGAGCAGGCCTTCTCGATTAGGGGGGAACGTTCAATAATAGATTCGCGCCGCGCCCCACCGAGTTGTAATACAGCCGGATCAGGGCCGCCGCCGACTTCACTTCGGCGTTCTCGGCTTCGTGCCAGAACCATCCAGGCCGTATCGAAACGTCGCACTCCGCCGGCAGCCAGTGCGCGCCGTGACGATGCCCGACGGGTGATTCGCGCTCGCGGACGTCTCCGGGTGAAGCCGGCCCGCCGTCCGCGCCCACCGGATCGTAAGTGGCCCAGCACGGATCGCCGGCGATGCCGCGCTCGTTGCCTACCCAGCGTACATCCGGACCCACGTCGCTGAAAATCACCGCATCGGGTTGCAGCTTGCGGACCAAAGCCCACGTCTTCGGCCAATCGTAATAAGTACGCTTATCGATCGTTCGTTTCTCGCGCGCGCCGCCGTAATAACCGTCGCCGCCATTGGCGCCGTCGTGCCACACCTCGAAGATGGAGCCGTAATTCGTCAGCAACTCGGTAAGTTGGCGGCGATAGATATCGATGTACGCCGGCGAGCCATAAGTGGAGTTATTGCGATCCCACGGAGATAAGTAGACTCCGAAGGAAAGCCCAGCGCGCCTCGCGGCGCCGGAGAGGTCGCGCACTACGTCGCCCTTTCCCGCCCTCCAGGCGCTGTTCTGGACTGAATGTTCGGTGGTCTGCGTCGGCCAGAGACAAAAGCCGTCATGATGCTTCGCTGTGAGAATCACGCCGCGCATTCCCGCGGAAGCCAGCGCGCTCACAATAGCATCAGCGTCGAAATTCGTTGGATTGAAGAGATTCGGATCTTCGTCCCCGTATCCCCATTCCTTATTCGTAAACGTGTTAACGGTGAAGTGCAGGAAGGCGGTGGTTTCGAGCTCATGCCACCGCAACTGCCGGGCCGAGGGAATGGCGCCATAGGCCCCCGGCCGCTGGGTTGCTTTGGGGGGCGGCGTCTTCTGGAACGTAGTACCCGATGCGGCGCCGAAGGCCGAAATCAGAAGGCCACGGCGGGTAAGCGGCACCTACTTCTTCGCTTTCGGTTTGCCCTTCGCGCCCTTCGCAGCCGATTTCGGGGCAGGCTTGGCGTCTTTGGCGGGAGCCGCCTCTGAGGCAACCATCGCCTGAACTTCGGGCTCCGGATCGTCCACTTCCAAAGCGTCCACTTCCAACACTTCGATCTCCGGGGTCTCCCCCTCCGCCTCCGCAAGTTCGGCGTCCAGCGGCACGCCCGCTGCAGCGGGATCCACCGTCTTCAGGACCTGATTAAACAGCGCTGCTTTACGCGAATCCACTTTGGGCGGAGGCGGCTGCTCGTGGCGGAAATCGTGGTCGTTATGACAGGTGCGGCAGCGCACCTTGGCCGCAACGCCGTCCATGACGGACACGACGGCATGATTCATCACGCGCTTGCAGCGAACGCAAAAGTCGTCGATATCGTCGCCGAGGCGAACATCGCGAAACATGGGCTCTCCTAAGTAGAAACGGATTCGGCGAGCGATTCCCCATGCCCGGCCGCAAGCTCGACGGGCACGGAATCGACCGGCGCTTTAAGCTCCGGCAGAACCCATTGCGCCGGCTCGAATCCGACGTATTTGCAAATGCTCAAGCGGCCGGCATCGGCCTCGAGCAAATCGCCCACGACCAGCGCCTGGCCCGATTCGCGCAGCGATTTCCAGGCGTCGTACTCATGCAACGCTTCGATCTCGCCCTGCTGATCGTAGTCCTTCGGCTTGACGGAAGCGCAGCCAGAAACGTGCGGAGCCCAGCGGAACTGCTGCCGTGGCGAATCTTTCATCCGATAGATCCGATAAAGCGGCATGGCTTTTACATTGTAATCGAAGTCAGGCGATCGAAGGCAACGCGCGCTCCCCATCCTGTTCGCCTAACGCGATCCAACGCTCGATCTTCGCCGCCGACCAGACCGCGGTATCGAGCATCGAGCCAAGTGGAACCGATGGCTCGACGCGCACGACATCGAGCGACGTCGCGCGCGGGATACGCCACCGCATGGAACGGTGCAGCAGACGAAACGAGCGCGTGTTCAGGCAATTGAGAGCGATGGCGCGCGTAGCGCCCATCTCCTGCGCCGCCCACAATGGCAGCGCGCCGAGAAATCCTCCATCCACGTAGCGGCGTCCGTCAATGAGCATGGGTGGAAAGACCAGCGGGATGGAGCACGTCGCGGCGAGATGTTGCCACTCGATCTCAGCGCTGCGCACCAACTTCGGACGAAATCGGAGGATATCGACAACGGTGAGTCCGAAGGGCACTTGCGGCCGGTAGGTTTCGAAGAGGTGGCGCGCCTTCTTGTGCAGCACGCGATGCCGCATGAGATGGGCAGTGAGAGGGTCGAGCCACTCGCTTTCGAGTGCGGCGGGAGTGGCGCCGCCCGCGATGGCCCACCCGTTCAATGCGCCCGCGGATGCGCCCACGATGAGATCGGGCGCGAAGTGTGGTTTAAGAGCCTTCCATACCCCGATTTCCCACGCGGCAAACATCCCGCCGGCGGAAAGGACGAGGGCAGTGGGCATGGACCTAGGGTAACGGATGATTCTTTGTGGGGCCAAGGCTTCTGCCTTGCCGCAGGGCTTTTGCCGAGCGTTCCCGAGAGAGGCAATCGGCTCAACTGGCGCCGTTATTTCCTTAACGAGTCCTCAGCGGTTGAATTTGAATGGCCGCTCCTGAATCCAGTGGAAACCGCGGCTGACAAGGAGAAGCTTGTCCCTATCAAGGAGTCGAAGCTGAATGTGAAACCGCTGGCCATCCATATCGCCAACCAGCGTGAGCTCGTTCGCAGACGGCCGCTGAAACGTAAGACTACCCTTTGATTTTGACGCTCTCGCTCGAGTCATCGAAGCCGACTACAGTCCGGCTAATTCCGCTCCCGCTCCGTGCCAGCAGGTCAACTAGGTCAACTATAACTACGACTCCTACCCATACGGAGACGCGTTCAGCAACACTCTGGCCTAGCCCAATAGCCCGATTCGAGTTTTGGCGAGAGCAGCGCCAGCTGATTGCAAGGTTGCGCCGAGCGATGCCGTCCGCCCAACCAGGCAGTCGGCTTCGAAGCGCGTCACTTCGTCACCAGGGCGACCCGGAGTGCCTCCAGAACCTCTTTTTCGAACGAGTTTCCTGGCCCCTCTGCCGGAGGCTGCACTGTGTATGGCGCGGTCTCCTCGGCTTTGGCAAGCTCACTCATCAGTTCCTGGACGAACTGGGAATTTGCGTCCAGAAAACCGCCCTTCGCGGCCTCGCGGATGTCGCGTTGAAATGCCCGAATAATCTCGCGCCGGTCCGTTTCTTTGGCGAATCGGGGACCGATCGTCACGGCAACCTTCTCCATAACCGGCCACCGCTCCAACAGCATGATCTGCCGATCTACCTCATCGGTAGAGTTCTCGGGCACAGTAATCGGCGCCTCAGTTCCGCCTAAATACGCCACAGTCAATCCAGGACGAAGCGGCGAGACAACCTCAAATCCGGATAATTCGTGCCCCGGCGCAATAGGCTCGTCAGCCCTCATATCGATCCAGGAAAGATAGACGTTTGAACCGCTGTTCTTGAACAGGTTCTGCGCGTTAGGCGCCTTATAGGCATTTACGCCCTGCCATGCCCTGTGAGAGATCTCAGTTTCGGTCGACGGTGGGCCAGCCAAAGACCATTCCCGGATCGACGTTTTCGCACCGTTCCCGTTGCCGACCGAATAAGTATAGTGGTAGCTGTCGTCCGACCCATGTTTCACGGCCGCAGCGATACTGGGGGCGATACGATTGTGCAGCCAGAACCGAAAAGTAACCTCCCGGGTTGGATTGGCTGGATCCGGGTACGAAACGATAATCTCGCCGCTCGCATCCTGAAATACGAACTTCCCTGGAATCCGCCGCGCTGCCGCCGCCGAACCGGGCCACGCAGGCAGGCTCGCGTTTTGCTGCGGCAGATCGACCTGCCCTTGCAGGCAGGCCGATCCCAGGTGAGCGATTCCGGCAAGCAGAATTTGTCCGCCGAAACGCATCGCAAACCAGCTTTTACTGGAGGCTGATCGAGATTGCATTGGCGATAGACTTCTCCAACGGGGTCCCAGCAGCTGCGATCGTGGAGGCAAGCGGAACGCTGGCTCCCTGACTGAGGACCAACGTATTCAAAGCAGAATTCAACAACGTAACGAAGTTCGATGTGGCACTCAGATCGCCCAACTGTATCAGGTGAGCTACGCCATCCTTGAAATCCGCGGCGATAACATCCTTTCCCCACGCCTTCGGGAACCGCGGACCAATAGCCAGCACCCTGCTGTTCATCCAGTCCGGCTGCCGCATGACGGCCAACTGATTGTTCACCGCCGCCGGCAACGGGCTAGACAGAGCGTAGTCCTCATCAGATCGCGCATAAATTAGCGTCAACCCCGGCAGGTATGGAGATTTGAGGTCGAAACCGCTGACCGTGGCGCTCGGCTGCAGCAAGTTAGGCGCTGGCGAATGCCAACTCGCAAGTACAACAGGCGACATACTCACTGTCCCCTTCGGCGGATTCGGATCGGAAGTAGCTGCATGCTCGTCGAATGTCCATGAAGGATGTGAGGCCGAGATCACCGCGTCAACCGCCGGCATCGCGATCGACCACACCTTGACGCCGTCGGCCGCGCTGGCGTCGTTAGCTACGACATAGGAATAGTCATAGCTCCCGCTGGCCGTGACACTCACCGTGCTCGATACGATCGGCTTGACTTGATTCAGCATTTTCACTGTGAACGACGTTCTTTCCGTAGCGGCACCGCCGGCGAGATTGGCGGGGTAGGAAATTGTCAACTGGTCGATGGTCGGCCCGAGAAATACGAACTCGGGCGAATCAAGAGGTACTGTGTACCCCGGCGCGACCGTTGGGATCGGACTGAATATTGGTCTCAGTCCTTGATTCGCCGGAGACGCCGAACCCGATGCCCTTGTGCCGGCACTTTGTTGGCCTGCGGCCAGAGCTGCAAGCGCCACAATAAGCGTGCTGATTTTCCAAACTCTCATGATTATCCTCCAACTGGTTGTTCGGTAAGCAATCTGTGAATGTAGTGAAGCGTACTGCTGACTTCGTAGCCGTCCCGGGCGTGTTGTGAGGGGCGCGCGTGCGCAAACCGCTCAAGCGTTCACCCGAGGTATCGCCGCAAACCGCCACCTCGCGGTCGCGGTTCGGAAGGGTTACGAAGTCATCGAAACAGCCCGCTAGTTTGACCAATGGCAGTGCAGGCTGCCATTCGTCTCTTGAACATAGTAAATGGCTCCGTTCGCATGGCACGCCGATAGAAATGCCGACACCGGGGCGGTTCCTGAAACGCCGTCGATATCGGCAGCGGTGCCAAAATCGTGAGCGTTGTGCGGATTTTGCCAGTTGGAGTTCAGATCGAACTTGCCGCCATAAGGCAATGACATATCGTTCGATTGAACCAGCCCAGGATAAGACATCTGATACAACACAGTCGTGTTGTAGATGCCGTTGGCCGCGTTACTCGTCATCCAATGGTTATAATTCGTGCTATTCCCATGTGCTGGTTTCGCTCCCACAAATGTCCACACGCCATGGTCGGAAACCCAGTAAATAGGAACGCCAACCGCGTAATCCATATAAGCGCAAGTGGTTGCGCATGCCTCTACATATTCCGCGTGCCCCACAATCGTTGTCGTGATCGTAATCGGACAGTGGCCGGTCGAATCCGTGATACAGCTTGACGTAACTCCGCTTAGAGGCGCAGTCGGAGAATAATGTGTGTGCGCATTGGTCCCCGAATAGTAGCTCGTGTAAAAGGTCAGCGTGCAGCCCGCTACTAACTGGCCATACTGATTTATGCATCCGGCTTGGAGTTGATTGCTCGAACTCGGTGCCCACAAAGGACTGTAGGATTGCCCGAAACCTGGCATGACGGCAAAGCCGAGCACGCTTAAAACCAAGACCGCCTTGAATCCCGTTCGAGTTTGAGCGGCCTTCCCAGTTGTCATTCTGGCCCAGCCACTTGCCGAAGGACCATCAAGACGTATTTGCATTTTAAACCCTCCATATACATGATTTTCGAATCGCTGCCCGTGACCGATAGGATCACCCTACAGCGTTCTAGCAGTACTAGTAAACAAATATTTTGATGAATAGGTCAGAAAAGATACAGACCGCAAAACTGTAACTATACGATCTTTCCTCCTAAGGTAGGATTCATCCTCGGGGCGGACTGCACGCCGAGGCGTCGGTGCTTTCGCGCATAAACATACCGCAAGTTCACTTCGCCCCCATGGCCTTCCCCACAGTCGCGAGCCGCTCCAGAAACGCATCCGCGATCTTGCCGCTCATTCCCACTTGCTGAACGGCCATATTCGCCGGGAATTCGAAGATTGGGCGGCGCCAGCGGTCATAAGCAAGAACGGCCGATTTTGCGTCGGCCGAGATCTGAGTCACGTTCCAGATGCCATATAGCGACGACTTAGGACGTCCGCCACCGTAAGTGTTCCAGGCGCTCTGGGCATTGTAACCGTTCACCCCAACGATCCACAGCCCAAGCAAGACCTGCGCCGCGAGCGCGATGCGGTTGCGGCGGCGCGATCGGAACAGTTCGTACTGCGTGGATGAGTCTGTGGGCCGGTTGAGAAAAAAGAATCCGCACAGGCGCGGCAGATCGGGCGCGAGCAGAAATAACGCCATGAGCAGCAGATGAAAGGACAGCAGCTTCACGGGAACGTCATAGGTCATGTTCAACATGAAGACCTGAATCAGGTCGGCGAGGGCGACCAGCGCGCCGAACATCGTCGTGTGGGGAAAGAAAAGCAGGATTCCGCCAAGCATCTCCGCGCATCCGACGAACATCTCGTACGGCCGCGAAGCGCCGATGAAGGCCCAGAGATTCCCCATCGGAGAGAAGTTGCCATACGGCTCGACCAATCGAGTGAGGAATGGAAAGGGCATTTGCAGCGGAACGGCCTTATCCATTCCGTACAGGATCAGCTCCGAGGCGAGGGCGAAGCGGACGAAGAGACGAAACCACCTGTGGAGTGAGTCGTAATTCGCGCGTCTGCGGTCGAGAGCCGACCAAACCATTGTTGCCAACGCCGCGCAGATCAGCAGGCAACAGATGAGAATCCAGTCGAATGTTCTATCTCCGCTGCCAGTATCCGCATATAACAACGGCTGCTTGATCGCAAAAATATGATTGGCGGTCCAAAGAACGATTTGGCGTACCGGTGGAAGCGAAGCCAGGTCCGGAACTTCGATTTTTGGGATGGGAAATAGACCACCGAGGATTTGGGTGACAACGCAGAATAGGCCGAAATAGACGAAACAGAAGCGGAAGGCGATCCGCAGGCCGAGATTCCAGGGAGCCGATTGGATCTCTGGCACAACTTGTTCGCTCTGGGTTTGAGGAACCACGGGTTATCTCAGAAAAAGCCCTGCGATGGCAATATGATAATCCACAAGGCTTTGCCAGTTGGCGTGGCGGCCGGCGCGAAGAACTTGCGTGACCGCCGCAGATGCAGCTAAGTTGAAGGAGTAGGAATGTCGGCTGAAATCATGAATATCGAGATTAGACCCGAAGACCAGGCGCTGATCCAAAAACGACTTGAGAGCGGCGCCTTCAACAGCATCGATGAGGTGATCCACGACGCGTTGGCCTCGCAGGAAGCCGAAGAGCTTTGGCTTCGGGAGAACAAAGAAGCGATTAACGAAAAGATCGCTCGGGGTCTTGACCAGCTCGCCCGCGGCGAAAGCGTTTCCGGTGATGTAGCGCGCGTTCGCCTTCAAGAGCGAAAAGCGGCATGGCTCGCCGAGCGCCGGCGTGCATGAGCGGCTACACTCTTTCGCGAGCTACCGAAGACGATATTTTTGAGATCTGGAATTATCTGGCCCTTCAGGCCGATCTCCGAGTGGCCGACCAAGTCGAGGCCGAGATCTTCGGCGCTTTCGATGCCCTGGTCCGGAACCCCTATCTTGGGCACAGACGCTCGGATCTCACCAAATTTCCGGTACTCTTTTTTCGAGTAAGACCCTATTCCTACCTCATCGTCTACAAACGGGAAGGTGAAATTGAAATCGTCGGAGTTCTTCACGGTAAACGAAATATTGAGGAACTTCTTCAGGATCGGCTCTCCTGACCTCTATGGGCTATGGGCGCTAATCGCTATTTCCCAACAGCCTTCCCCACCGCCGCGAGCTGCTCCAAAAACGCATCCGCGATCTTGCCGCTCATCCCCACCGGCACATCCCACGTCACGGCGCCGCCCTGGCTCGTGACCTTCTTGGTGAACTCGATCACCTGTTCCGGCGTAAAGCGCGGCTTGTCGCCCATGCCCCAGGTCTCTCCGAGATAGCTCAACATATGAATCTGCGTTCCATCCACGTGTCCATCGGTCGACCGGCGGACCGCCACCAACTCCGGCTTATCGATCTCACCCGCCGTGAAGTCTTCGTGTGGAGTCAAAGAGAGCATGCGGTAGACCACGCCGGGGTTGAACGCGATCGCCGCATCCGGGTTGCCCGCACGCGCGGCGGCCGCGAAGCTCGCGAAATTGGGCGCTTCGGGTGCGCGGTACATCGAGTTCGGAAAATAGCAGCCATCGAACCACCAGCCCGAGACCTTCTTGCCCCAACGCATCGACCACTCCCGGATGATACGCTCCCACTTACGCTGGAACTCCTTATTGGGAACCGGGCCATTCCGCCATTCGAGCGCCGCATCGGCGGCCTTATCCTGCCCCGGAGCGCCCGATGGCAGATAGACCATCAGGCGGATGCCGCGTTTGCCTAGCGCATCGGCAAGGTCGGCAATCAGGTCGCGGCGCGAACACTTGCCGGGCGGCTCCCGTGATCTCATCGTAGGCGGCGTTCGGTGAGATGTAGTAGCCGGAATTCTGGCCGATGCTGATCTGGTAGTACGGCGCGCCGACGCTCTGCAACTGCTTCGCCAGCGCCTCAACGTCGAAACCGTCGACCATCTTGTTCCACTGCTCCACACTCATCGTGAGATGGTTGACGCGCGCCTACCAATCGGAAAGATAGTGATTCATCACGCCCCATTTGGCTTGCTGCATCCAATCGGCACGATGTTGAGTAAAGGCGGGCGCGGCAAGCAGGGCCACCGCGAGCGCAACGGAAATCATTCGCATTTTCATCTCTCTAATTACCCTTCGCCACATTGATCTCTTCACCGAACTCGCGCGCCAGGTCTCACTGCTTCGTGTTCAGTGGCTGTTTTGCTGCCTCGAAGAATTCGTGTTGCAGCCTCGGCCCAATCACGTCCGACTTGATGGCCCGAATGGCGTCGGCTACGCTCGCCGTCCATGCCTTCATATCGAACTCGCCCAGTTCGGCGGTGGCCAGCGATCCATCACCCGCGTAATGGTTGGAGAACTTCGCATACCACCAGATCCCCGTGTAAACGCCGCGCGGCAGGTCGAGGCGGTTCTGGTCGGCGCCGGATTCCTGGCCCGCACGATCCAGATGCACCAGATCTGGGCGCGAGATCATCGTGTGAGCAGTCTCCGATTCGCCGGCATGCTGATCGACCTTGCTCTTCAGAGCCGGCCGGCCAGGAGGGTAATTAGGCCGCGAGAGCACATAGACCATGTAATCGTGCGGCGTGGCCAACTGCGCTTGCGCGAAGAAGGGCAGGAAATGATCGTTGCCGCCGTGGCCGTTGACAATCGCGATTTTCTTGCACCCGTTGCGCGCCATCTCATCCGTGGTTTCCTGCAGCAAATCCATTTGCAATCTCGCGCTGTAGGCCACCGTCCCGGGCTCGTGTCGCGCTTCGAAGATCTGTCCGAAATAGTAAGCGGGAAAAACCACCGAATACTCCTGCTGGGCGGCGTGCTCCGCCACGTAGCGGACGTTGATCAGATCGGTTCCGAGAGGCAGTTGGGGACCGTGCTTCTCGATGATGCCCAACGGAAGCACGCACGTACTTCGCGCCTTCTGAACCGCCTGCTGGAAATCGGCGGCGGTAAGCTCTTCCCATTTCACGGAAAGGGCCTGCGGATAGGCGCAGCCTGCGGTACACAGCAGCGCGGCTAGAAAATTTCGGCTCATGATCGCCCTCCCTGGCTTGGTGAGTCGAGCCTGGTGACTTGCCAATTCACGCTCGATTATTGGCAGTATATATCGGAACGTCACACGGGAAGACGGCTGCTACCGCTTCCAGAACGCCCGCTTCGGCGCTTCGATGCCCAACTTCTTCCTCAGCGGCGCGGCCTCCGTTTCGCTCAACGGTTGCATGCCACGCAGGATCTCGATCACTTCGGCCATGCGGCAAAAGTGATCGATGCAGTGCCAGCATTTGCCAACGTGCTGCTCGATCTCCTCGCGACTGCGCCAGGTGCTTCGCCCGTCGAGCATATCGAGAAACGTCTTTGCGGGCAGGCAATCCTTGGTAGCGCCCTGAGCCGCCTCGAGGCCCAACGCGCGGCCGTTCGCCGCCAGTAGTTCACGCCGCCAGGAATCGACTTTGCCACGGATCAATTCATCGGCGCGCGCGCGGATCTTCTCCACCGTTCCCGCAGCCATGCGCAGAGCTTCGGCGGTTGGCTGGGGCGCAAACCGCATGGTTTCGAACCACGCGGCCTGTTTTTCGGTCATCGTGAGCGGCGCCAAGGCATCAACCACCGTTTCGAGATCGAGCGGAATATCCGGCGTCGCAGGCGGCCCCGCTGCTACAATCTTCTGCCGCATCTCGGCTACGAACCAGCGCTCGGGCGCCGGTTCCATCAATTGGAACGGGCTCGATTGCGGATTGCGTAGCATGGCAAGCGCGCTCTCGAAATCGCCGCCGTAATGCACGACTAACTTGCGAATCACCGGGGCGTAGTTCGAGACGAAGTAACCCCAGCCCTCGGCTTTATCCGCGCGGCAATCGCGGATCATTTCATAACACGTATAGATCATCTTCTACAATCATACGCAGGAGGGCGCTATGTCCCAGTGCGTTGTGATTAGCGGCGCGGCAAACCATCGCGGCAAACAGAATCTCGAATATTTCGAGGGCGTGTCGGCAGAGACGGCAAAATCGAAAGCCCTGTGCATGCATGTGGTGACTATTCCGCCGATGGGACGCGCGCGGCCTCACCTGCACGAAAACCACGAAAGCGCCGTATACGTGATCTCCGGCGAGGCCGGCATGTGGTATGGCGAAGGGCTGCGCGAACACGTCTGGATGCGCGCCGGCGATTTCGCTTACATCCCAGCCAACGTGCCGCATCTCCCGTATAATCCTAGCGCCGAGACCCCCTGCGTCGGGCTGATCGCGCGGACCGATCCGAACGAGCAGGAGAGCGTGACGCTGCTGGACATCGCGGACCCTGGCATCGCGCCGGGAGAGCCGGTTACCGCGGGAAGCGGTCTTTCAGATCCGCGATGAGGGCGCTACGCTCCGTTACCCGATGCTAACCTGAAGGTTCGCGTCCGTGAGAGGTCTGCGTGAATTTCTTCAGGGTTTCTGTTTTTCTCGCGTGCGTCGTATCTTCATCGGCCGCGGATTACGCCACCTACATTGGCGATGCATACGCATACACCGTCAATGCCATTGCTGTCGATCCGAGCGGCAACACCTATGCCACCGGGTATCGGACGGTGGTGTTTTCGTCCGCCGGGAGCACAGCGAGCGATGTGTTCGTCACCAAGGTCGATGGCGCCGGAAACGTCACGCTCCTTGCGACATTAAGCGGCAAAGGGTCCGACCAAGGCAACGGAATCGCGGTTGATTCCTCGGGAAATATCTACGTCGTGGGTCAGACCACTTCGCCCGACTTTCCACTGCTCAACCCGCTGCAATCCGCAATGGGCGAAGGCCCCGGTTCGGGCAGCGGCTTCCTCACCAAGCTGGCGCCCAATGGAAGCATCGTCTATTCCACCTATCTCGGCGGAACAATGGGTGCGAGTGCGATGAATGCGGTTGCGGTGGATGCGCAGGGCAGCGCCTACCTCACCGGCTCGACGTTCGCTCCGGATTATCCACACACGGCCGGCTTGCCGAACGATGGCGCCTTTAGCACTGTGGGTGGCGTCGCCGTGGCTTTTTTCGCGAAGATCTCGCCCGCAGGCAAGATTCTGTATGCCGGAGGGATAGGCGGCGTAGGCCACGCCTGCGGAGTGGGAAGCAGTTGCTTTACGAGCACGCTGTCCACATCCGGCGTCGCGATCGCGCTTGATCCCACGGGCAACGCCTACATTGCCGGCAACACAAATGGCGTTGGATTACATACGACGCCGGGCGCTCTGAATAGCACGGGAATTGGCGCATTCGTGTTTCAGGTGAATGCGGCCGGCACGGCGCTTGGCTATTCTACGCTGCTCGGTTCGGCGAATTATGCCCCGCCCCCGGTGGCTACAAGTTCCGAGCCAGGCAACACTGTGAACGGAATCGCCGTGGACGCGGTCGGAAACGCCTTCCTAACGGGCTGGACAGAGGATTCGAATTTCCCGGCTACGGCGGGAGCGTTTCAATCGAAGCCTAGTTTCACCGTTCCAACGAACAATCCGTACATAGTGCCCCCGTCGGAAGCGTTCGTGGCTAAGCTGAACCCATCCGGAACGGCGATGGTATGGGCTAGCTTTCTCGGTGCATCTTCGACGGTAGTCGCTACGCGAATCGCGTTGGATGCCGCGGACAACGTCTGGGTGACGGGCGCGTCGAACGCGGCGGACTTTCCGGCGACTTCAGGCTTTCCTGGCGGAGGCGAATTCGTGACGGAGTTCAACGCCACCGGTTCGGCGCTCCTTTATTCCACGCGTGTCCCGGTAAGCACGGCGATAGCGGGATTGGCGATCGGAGCGACCGGCTTACTCCACCTTGCCGGTGCAACGGGGCTCGTCTCCACGCTCACGCCTAGCCTCAACTCGGGCCCCACGCTGTTCGGCGTGGCCAATGCCGCGGCGGGAGCGTTGGGCGGGCGCGTCGCGCCGTCGGAATTAATCTCGATCTACGGGCTGAATCTCGGCATTTCGTCGCCGATGTCCTCAACATTCAACAGCGCTGGGTATCTGCCCACAACGCTGGCGGGTATTCAAGTGACCATCGGCGGCATCGCGGCGCCATTGCTTTACGTTTCGAATACGCAGATCAACGCTCTAGTGCCTGGGGAACTCACGGTGGGTTCTTCCGTCAGTTTGCAAGTATCGAACGGGGCCGCGTCGATGCCGGTGTTTCGCGTAGTAGTCGATCAGGCGATTCCGGGTGTATTCGGGCAGAATGGGACTGCGGCGGCGATCAATCAGGATGGAACGGTGAATTCGGCGGCGCATCCCGCGCCAAGCGGCTCTATTGTTTCGGTGTGGGCGACGGGCACAGGCTACGCGCCGGGCGCCGATGGCCAGATGGCCACTGCCGCGCAGCAAACGTGCTCCTGCGCCATTGTTAACACTGTTCAGGGAACGTCATTCTCTGCAACCTATGCAGGTGCCGCACCGGGAATGGTGAACGGCGTGGTCCAGATCAATTTCACGGTGTCGTCCCTCAACGGCATAGGGGCTAGCTATCTATTATCTGCGAACGGAACAGACGGCTACCCGTTTCAGCTGTATGTGCAACCGTGAGCGTCGATCCCGGCCGCGGCTCGCCGTGTCACCTATGTCTCCGCCAATGTGGAATCCACCACGGCGAGGCTGTGCCGGTTAGTGACCGATTGCACGTTGGTGATTCCGAGGACGCTCTTCAGTTTGTCGTCATCCACTTTCATGGGGCCGGGACCCTTAGCGGTACCGGGCGCCGGCTGAGGGAACGCCGTCGACATCGCCGTGTGGAACGTGATGTTGCCTTCCACCTTCTGCATAACCTGATGGATGTGACCGTTGAGCACTGTGACGGAGCCGAAGCGTTTCAGGTAGCCGAGCGCCTGTGCTCCGTCCTCCGTTCCCCACCCCCACTCGGGGTAAACCGACCACAGCGGAATATGCGCGAACACCACCACCGGACGGCTGGCGGGTTGCCCCTTCAGATCGGCTTCGAGCCAAGCGAGTTGCTCCGCCCCAAGCTTGCCCAATCCATCAGGCGCCACCACGTTCGATAGTCCTACGAAATGCAGGTCTTTGTGATTGAAGCTATACCAGCCGAGGCCCTTGGCTTGTCGGCCGTAGCGCTCCATATATTGTTTGCCCTGGTCAATCGAGGTATCGTGCTCGCCGGGTACGAAAAAGAGCTGTTTCGGCCTGGCGCCCTTTAGCACCTGATCGAGCGTGTCGAATTCCGCGGCCCTTGACGAATGGCTCAGGTCGCCCGTATGGATGATGAAATCGGGCTCCTGCGGCAGGGCGTTGATCTTTTCGATGGTAGCCCTCAATGTGCCAGCGACATCAGGATTGGCGGGCCTGCTGAAGCCCACGTGCGTGTCGCTGATCTGCACAAAGTGGAGTTCTCCCTTGACGGATTCGGCATTCTGGCCAAAAGCCCTGGAAGCTCATAACGCCGCCGCTGGCCGTCCAGAGTACGCCGGTTCCGGCCCAAGCCATGCATTCGAGGAATCCGCGGCGGTCAATGCCGTCGTGGTTGTGATCGTGAACGATTCGTTTAGACAATTGTTGGTCTCCAGCAATGTAGACCGCGCCGCCGAGCGGCTTATTCCCGCGGTGTAAAGACTTCACCTCTGTAAACGACTACGGGTGGGCGACATAGAAGTGGAAGCTAAGCCGCCCGGCGGCTCTCCGAATAATCCTGGAAGCGTCCGTTGGAATGGACCATGCGTAGTCCCGCAGTGTTAACTGAACACCCGGCAACGACGGTTTTCCCGTTCTGGCAAAGAGTCGTACACGACAATACACCTCTTTGCCTGGCGTATCAGATACGCCCGGGCAACCGGCGCAAAAAAAAGAGAACTTCTTTCGGCTCTATTTCATGTGGCACACCCGGCGACCGCCCTTGCGCGGATTGACTTGCGGGAGTAAGCTCCGAATAGAGGCATCTTTCTATGAAGGCTCTATTTCACCTTGCGGTTTGCGGCGCGATGCTGGCGTGCGGAGCCATGGCCCAGCGCGGCGGCGGAGGAGGTCACGGCGGTGGTATGGGCGGTGGCGGAGGTCACGTCGGTGGCGGCATGTCAATGGGCGGCGGCGGGTTTCGTGGCGGTGGCATGTCGATGGGCGGGTTCCGCGGCGGCGGCGCTACGATGGGCGGTTACCGCGGTGGCGGCGCCACGATGGGCGGTTATCGCGGCGGCGTAGTAGGGGGCGGATACCGAGGCGTGGTTGGCGGTTTTAACGGCTATCGCAGCGGTTATGGCTACGGCGGTATATACAATCGCGGCTTCTACAACCGCGGCTACGGTTTTAGAGGATTTTACGGCGGTTACTATCCGTGGTATGGGTATGGCTTTGGGTACGGGTGGCCCTACTACGGCTATGGATATGGGTATCCGGCTTACTATGGCGACTATTCGGATTACTCTTACGCGGATCCCTCGTACTCCTATCCAGCCTCCTATCCAAGCTATGCTTCTCAACCGAGTACAGTTAATGTGGTTTATCCCCCGGCGCAACCGCCGGTCTACATGGACCAAGCAAACCCCGTAATGCGTCAGTACGATCAGTACGGCCAGCAGGTCAATGGTCCGGCGCCGGCAGATAACAGCGGCAACTCGCCTATTTATCTGATCGCGACCAAAGACCACACCATTCAGGCGGTGCTTTCTTACTCGACGAACGGCTCGGTTTTACAATACACCACCCTCGATCACCAACAAAGGACCGTGCCCATCAGCCAGGTGGATCGTGATCTGACGCAGCGGCTCAACCGTGAGCGCCATGTCTCGTTCCAGATACCTCAGTAGCTTTGCACAAGGTTTGCGGGCAGGCTCGAAGAGCCTGCCCGCGTTCCACTTTACCGCAAGCACCTCGTTTTGCTATCCTCTCTAAGTAGAATTCATTGAAAATGCTCTTTCCCGGCCGTTTAGGCCGGGCCTACCTGCGAGGTTCACATGTCAGGCCATTCCAAATGGGCCACAATTAAGCACAAGAAGGCGGCGCTTGACGCCAAGCGCGGAAAAGCCTTCACGAGATTGATCAAGGAAATCACCATCGCCGCGCGTAATGGCGGCGATCCCGACGGCAATCCGCGCCTCCGTACCGCCATTTTGGCCGCGAAGAACGTCTCCATGCCTTCCGACAACATCAAGAAGGCTATCATGCGCGGCACGGGCGAACTGGAAGGCGGCCAGATAGAAGAAGTGATGTTCGAAGGTTACGGGCCGGGCGGCGCCGCCGTGCTGGTGAACGTGGCTACCGATAACCGCAACCGCACGGTCAGCGAGATCCGTCATGCCTTCTCCAAGAATGGCGGCAACATGGGCGAGCAAGGCAGCGTCGCCTGGATGTTTGAGCGCAAGAGCGAAATGTATGTCTCCGCCGAGAAAGTCTCGGAGGATCAATTGATGGGCATCGTTCTCGATGCGGGCGCCGACGACCTGCGCAATGAGGGCGACCAATGGCAGGTACTTTCACCGCCCGAAGCGCACGAGGCCGTGATGAAGGCCCTCGAAGCCAACAAGCTGACGCCTGAGGATGCCAGCATCGCCATGGTTCCCAAGAATCTGGTCAAGCTCGAAGGCAAGAATGCCAGCGCCATGCTGCGGCTCAACGAAGCGCTCGAGGAGCACGACGACGTGCAGAACGTCTACGCGAACTTCGATATCGATGAAGAGGAGCTGGAGGCTCTCGCATAAGCCCGTGCGCGTCCTCGGCATCGATTGCGGCTCGGAACGAACCGGTTACGGCGTAATCGAGAGCGATGGCGCGGCGCATCGTCTGTTGATCGCGGGCGTAATTCGCACCAGTTCGAAATCGAGGTTTGAGGCGAGGCTGCTCGAGATTTCCACCGGCCTGCGCGCATTGATTCGTGAGCACGCGCCTGAATCGGCGGCGGTAGAGGGCATATTCCATGCGGTCAACGTCAAGACGGTGCTCAAGCTCGCGCACGTCCGCGGCATCGCGCTCTTGGCAGTGGCGGAGGCCGGTATCGCGTTGGCCGAATATTCGCCGCTTGAGGTAAAGACTAGCGTGGTGGGATATGGCCGCGCCGAGAAGTTCCAGGTGCAGTCGATGGTGCAATCGCTGCTTCGTCTGCCGGCGATCTTGGAATCGGAGGACGCGAGCGATGCGCTGGCGGTAGCGATTTGCCACGCCACGCGTGAAGGCGTTGCGCGAAGGCTGGCATCGTGAAAAAGAGCATCCTCGGAAAGAGCGCGACGCAGCTTATCGTTCTGACGATGGCGGCAGCTCTGTCCGCGTCAGTCCTGTCTGCGGGCGATGCTCCGAGCCTGTTCTATTCGCGTTCGTTTCCTGGCAGCAAGCCGGATTACATCCAGATCGTAGTGGAAAAGAGCGGCGATGCCGTTTATCAGGAAGCGGTGGACGACGACCTTCCTCTCAAATTCAAGCTCAACGCCGAAAATACCGCCGCGGTCTACGATCTGGTCGCGAAACTGGATTATTTCAAGCGTCCCTTGGAATCGACCCTGAAGGTTGCCTTTATGGGCACGAAGACGTTCCGCTACGTCGACGGCGACAAGAAAACCGAGGTTAAGTTCAATTACTCCGAAGACCCGTCCGCGCAGCAGTTACAGGATTGGTTCGAGCGTATGGCGGAATCGGCCCAGCGCCGCATCGAGCTAGAGCGCGCAGCGAAATACGACCATCTGGGCGTCGATCAGGCTCTGAATGGACTCGAGGAATCGTTCGAGAACGGGCGGGTGATCGCGCCGGAGCAGTATCTGCCGATGCTGGATCGCGTGGCGAAGAACGAGACCTATATGCATCAGGCGCGCGCGAAAGCGGCGGAACTGGCGGAGTATATCCGGAAGCCGAAGTAGGCGCGGTGATGCGCGACATCCACGCGCATCACCGCGCGACGTTCTTGTAGACCTTCCCGGCTCGCATCACGAACACCACGCGGCGCACCGCAGTGATATCGGCGAGCGGGTCTCCCGCCACAGCCACCAGATCCGCCTGCATACCGGGAGCGATAGCGCCGATCTCCTTACCCATTCCGAGCGAATCGGCGGAAACCGAAGTGGCGCTCACAATGGCGTCCATGGGTTTTTCGCCGGCGTCCTTCACGCGATAGATGAACTCTTCGGCGTTGCGTCCATGCGCGCCCGCCACCGCGTCGGTTCCAAATGAAATCTTGATATGCCGAGCGCGGGCGCGCCGGATCACGTCTTCGGTCGGCGCGAGCCCTTTCTGCAACGTGGCGAGCGCCTCCTCGGTGAATGTGTAGGCGTCCTTGTTCTCGAGGTAGTTGTGCAGCACCAGCAGATTGGGATCGAAGAAAGTCCCGCGCCGGGCCATCAGGTCGAGGGTTTCGTCTTTGAGAAACGTGCCGTGCTCAATCGAGGTGCACCCGGCAAGTACGGCGGCGCGCGCGCCGGAATCGCCGATGGCGTGGACCACCGAGCGCATTCCCACCGCCTTGGCCTCGCCACAGACGGCCTGGATCTGTTCGTCGGTCATGCTCTGGCCGCCGCCCGCGCCCAGCCCGCTGGTGGCGAAAAGCTTGATGACGTCGGCGCCGTCGGCCTTGTCCTTGCGCACCATTTCGCGCAGCTCATCGACGGTCCACTGATGCGGCTCGGCGCCGCGGCCGCCCCGCGCGCCCTGAATCTGAATCAGCGAAGTGAGCACGCGCGGCCCGGGCAGTACGCCTTCGTCGATATGGTCGCGCACCGGCTTGTCGGCCATGTTGCCGACGCTCTGCACCGTGGTGAAGCCTCCCTGCAGCGTCATCCACGCGTCGGCCTCGGTGTAGAGCGCCATGTCGTCGGGCTTGCCGCCGCCCGGAAACGGACTTGTGGTTCGCGTCCATATGCCAGTTGAGATGGATGTGCGTGTCGATCCACCCCGGCATCACGGTCACGTTGCGCATGTCGTAATCCGGCTTGACCGAACCCGCCGCAATGGAGACGATGCGCCCGTTCTCGATAACGATCTGCCGGTTGTGGAGCGTGCCGCCCCGGCCATCGAGAATCGTGCCCGCGTCGATCACAACGCGGTTCTGCGCCACCGCCAGGGAGGCGAAAAGGAAGAACGCGACTGTCCGCATGTCTATGCTCGTGCGGCTCGCGACTGCTCAGGTGAGCCCGCAACCATAGGATAAACAATGCCGGCGATCACCGCACCGACGATGGGAGCTAACCAGAACAGCCAAAGCTGTTCGATGGCCCATCCACCGGCGAAGAGCGCGGGACCCGTGCTGCGTGCAGGGTTTACCGAAAGATTGGTCACGGGGATTCCGATGAGGTGAATAAGAGTGAGTCCCAGACCGATCGGTATAGGCGCAAACCCCTGGGGCGCGCGGCGGTCGGTGGCCCCCTGAATGATCATGAGGAACATGAACGTGAGCACAATCTCCGCGACGAGGCATGCCACCATCGAGTACCCTCCAGGCGAATGCTCGGCGTAGCCGTTTGATGCGAAACCACCCGCAAGCGTGAAGCCTTCCTTGCCGCTGGCGATGACGTAGAGAACCCCCGCGCCGGCAACCGCGCCGAGAAGTTGGGCAACGATATATCCCGGCAGTTCGGATGCGGGAAAGCGCTTGCCGACCGCCAATCCAATGGATACCGCGGGATTCAAATGGCAGCCGCTAATGTGGCCTATGGCAAAGGCCATAGTAAGAAGGGTTAAACCGAATGCAAATGCGACGCCAAGGAAACCTATTCCGAGATTGGGGAATGCGGCATCCAGGACAGCGGCGCCGCAGCCTCCGAACACCAGCCAAAACGTGCCGATGAATTCAGCGGCGACTTTTCTTCCTAGGGGCATGGGCGTTTCCTTTCTGGCCTACAAGTATCGCGCAAAAGGATGACGGATGCGTGACGCGGCAAGGCGGTCATGAGCTTGCCTCAATTTACCGAATCTCATTCGCCTGCGCCAAAATAGGCGGAAGCTGCTTCCATAGAAGAAGATCCCGTCGTGGAACCGGTAGACTCAGAAAATCGGGATAGACCGGTTTCGCCCGTTCGTCTAGATTCCGCATTCGCTTCGCGGAAGGCTCGCGATAAATTCGACTAGTACCCGTTGCGCGCGATGAAGTTACGCCTCCCCACGGATGGCGCCCGAACGCCAACGGCTGCCTTTGCGGCTCTTCCTGGTCAAGCGCAACATCCAGCTTGCAGGCATCGAGCAGCGATTTCACCTTGACGCCCGCCCTTCTGCATACCGCTTGCGAGCGCTTGTAGACCTCGGGATCGAGATTGCGCGCGGTAAACGGCTTCTGTGGAACGCCTATTTTGACACGCTCGCCACAGATCGCCAACAGCGAATCCTTCTCGGACACACGCCGGCTGTCGGCAAAACTGGTGGTACAGAACCACACGAAGCGTCGCGGGCGAGCGGCCCGGGCCGACCGAGACATTGACGTAAGAGCGTTGTCCTCCGGCCGCATCGAATTGCCGTTCTGATCGACCACTACGTGGATATGCCCCTGCACAAAATGCCGTCTCCACCACGGCCGCATCGACAGTTAGTGCCGTCGAACGCCGGCGCGTTTCAGCCAACGCGCACTTCCACCGCTTTCGCTATGTGAGGCTGCTTGAGTGGTACTCGGCTATCTACTGAGTTGTGTATCATGGGGATCGAACTTTGATGGTTATGCGGATCGCGATAGTTGTTCTCACGCTTCTCGCCCTCTATCCGGCACGCTCGGCCGATACCAACCGGCTGACCGATGACGAAAAGCGGCAGGGCTGGCGCTTGCTGTTTGACGGTAAGTCCACCGCAGGCTGGCTGGAGATTACAGGCAAGCCGTTTCCGGCTAACTGTTGGACCATCGAGGACGGCTCGCTGAAAGCGCTCGTCCGCACTGACGGCTTCCAGGATATCCGCACCATAGAGGTCTTCCGGTCCTTCGATCTTCAGTTCGATTGGAAGATGCTGAAAGATGGTAACTCCGGCGTCAAATACCGAATTCAGAACGCCGACGAGTGGACGAATGCCCAAGGACGCCAGGCGCGCGCTCGCGGGCTCGAATACCAACTGGCAGATGACGGGAACGCCGACGCGGCGTCGGACCCGCGCCGCGTGGCGGCGTCTCTATATTCCCTGATCGCCCCTTCGCCGCGCATACCGCCGCGAATTGGCGAGTTCAATCATTCGCGCCTGGTGGTGAATGGAAGCCACGTCGAGCACTGGCTCAACGGCATGAAGGTGGTAGAATTCGACGCCCGCCGCCCGGATGTACAAAAGTTGTTACGCGGCGATCTACCCAAGGGCTCGCCACCCGGGACGCCGTTGATCGAGGTCAGTCCGATTAGTTTACAGAACCATCAATCGGAGACCTGGTTTCGAAATATCAAAATTCGGGTGCTGGCGTCTTAATGCCGGGACGGTCTGCCGTGTAGCGCGATCGATAGCGTTTATCACAGTCACATCCGTTTGAGCAACACCGTTCCATGGGTTCAATGCCGCTATTCTGGAGAGCATGATCGCTGGACCCGTATCGATCCTGGCGGCAGGCGTGCTGTTTCTGGCGACTCTGGTTCGCTCATCCTTCGGATTCGGGGAGGCGTTGATTGCCGTACCGCTACTCGCGCTCCTCATGCCCGTTAAAGTGGCCGCGCCAGTTGCCGTAATGGCCTCCATCACCGTGGCCTTGATCGTGGTCATACAGGACTGGCGGAAGATTCACGCCCGTAGCGCCGTGCGGCTGGTGCTGCCTACGCTGCTTGGCATTCCTCTTGGCCTGCTGCTCCTGAAGACCATACCCGAATCTGTTATCAAAGCGGCCTTGGCGGTTTTGATTATCGCTTTCTCCGCTTACTCATTGCTGGGCGATAAGCGCCGTGAGTTGAAGGACGATAGGTTCGCCTACCTGTTCGGATTCATTGCAGGCATCCTCGGCGGCGCATACGGCATGAATGGCCCTCCTCTGGCGGTCTATGGTTCGCTCCGCGGGTGGTCGCCGCAACACTTTCGGGCAACTTTGCAAGGGTATTTTCTCCCGGCAAGCATCGCGGGGTTGTGGGGTTACTTACTCTCGGGCCTGTGGACACCAGCGGTCAGCCGCTATTACCTGTTGTCACTGCCATTTGTCATATCGGCGACCTTCATCGGGCGGATGATTAATCGCCGCATCGGCGCCGATCGTTTCGTGCTCTATGTCCATGGCGGCCTCATCGCAATCGGACTAATCCTGCTGTCGCAGGCAATCTAGTAGCTCGCGAATCCATCGCCGCGCGTACGTATCGCTTCAGCGATGCGCGTAGTCCGTGAAAACGTAATCTCTCGTCTTCACGGTCGTGTGGCACGCGAACCCGCACTTGGCGTCGTTCCCCTGCGGCGGCTTGTCGGCCAGGGTGCTGGGCGTGAACGCATCGGATGAGGGGTTATAGTCGAACGCGCCATATCCCCACCCGCCGCTGTCCGCGAATCTCTTGCTATCCTTCACCATGAAGTCGACATCATGTTGGGGGCCTGGCGCCGACGCCGCGGGAAACGCCTCCATCTTTTTCGGGCTCCAATGGATCTTCGCTAACTTGGCGCCGTCAGGGAAAGGCTTGCCATTGCCAGGCATGCCGGCCAGATAGGCGTTAATCATCACAGGATTAGCAAGCATCGCAGCCACATGGTTTCCATTCTGACTGATAGAGACAAGCTGCCATCCTTCGTATCCTCTGAACTCGGAGAAGGAGAGACCATTCGGCACTTTCAATGCGTACTTATCTTGCGCGGAGATCGCCCAGCCACCCGCCAAGGCGAGCATCCCCGTAATAGTCGCGATCTTCAGGGTCCTTCTGCTCTTCATTGACAGCACCTCATTTCTCAAGTCTAGCAACCTTGCTTCTTTATCTAACTTCTCTTTTATCCGGCTTACTCCTCCATTCTCAAGGGTTTCCCCGAGTTGTCTGTAACATTCCTTGCCATATTGATCGCTTCCTCTACTGGCGTAAGCTGGAAAACATGCTCGCAATGTTTCCCAAGGCCGTTCCAGAGATTCCAGTCAGCGATGTCGCGAAGGCAGCTGAGTATTACGTCAATGTCCTCGGCTTCCGTCTCGACTGGCATGACGACCAGAGCGGATCGGCGGCATCTCGCAGGGTGAGTGCCGAATATTCCTGACAAACGCGCGGTTCCGCGAGTGCTATGGTAACGGCGGAGCGATCGTGATCTGGCTCAACTTGGATAGCAAACGTGACGTGGACGAACTATATCAGCGCTGGAAGGACGCCGGGGCAAGGATCCTCGCTGAGCCGGAGGATAAGCCGTGGCATCTGCGCGAGTTCAGGGCCGGTGATCTCGACGGCAATCAATTGCGCGTATTCTATGACTTCACGTGGGAGGTGCACGAGAAGGCAAAGTCGAGCAGCGCCTTCACGCCTGCAGCGCCGTAATCACAGCCACGTTATAAACGTCTTCCGCGGAACATCCGCGCGAGAGATCGTTCGCAGGCTTAGCCAGCCCCTGCAGAAACGGCCCGATGGCCGCCGCGCCGCCCAGACGCTCCACCAGTTTGCAAGCGATGTTCGCCGCCGCGAGATTCGGAAAGATGAGCGTGTTGGCGCGTCCGGCGACGCGCGATCCAGGCGCTTTCGAACTGCCCACCGCCAGCGACACCGCGGCGTCGGCCTGCAATTCGCCATCGATGTTGAGCTCCGGCGCGCGCTCGCGCACGATGCGCAGCGCTTCCACAATCTTGTTCACCTGATCGTGCTTGCCGCTGCCTTTGGTGGAAAAACTCAGCAGCGCCACCGCCGGCTCGGTGTTCAGCAGAGCGCGCGTGCGTGGCCGCGGTTGCGATAGCGATATCGGCGAGTTCAATGGCGCACGGCTCAATCACCACCGCGCAATCGGCAAACGCCATCAGGCCGTTATGGCCCATGCGAGAGATCCTGCAGCGCCATCAGGAACACGCTCGAAACAAGCTTCGCGCGCGGGTGCGGTCCGACAGCGTGGAGCAGCGCGCGGACAGTATCGGCCGTCGTGTTCGCGGCGCCGCCCACGAAGCCATCGGCCTCGCCCAAGTCCCACCATCAACGCGGCGAAGTAAAGCGGCTTGCGCGCGGTTTCGGCCGCTTCCGTCTGCGTGATGCCTTTCGCGCGGCGGCGCTCGTAGTAATAAGCCGCGTATTTCGAAAACTGCGGCGCGGCGGCAGGGTCGGCGAACGCCACTCCGGCCGGCGCGCTTGGCGGGCGCGGCCCGATGAGCACCGGCTTGAACCACTCCGTCCGCTGGCCAGGCGCGCAGCAGCTTCGAGAATGCGCGGGTCGCCGCCTTCCGGGAAAACGATGGTCTTCTGCAACTTCCGCGCGCGCTCCACCGCGCCGCGCATGAATTGAACCGCGGATTCGGGAAGGGCCATATTGAAGCAGAACTTATTATCGCGAAATAATTGGTGAGCACGGTGGGACTCGAACCCACAACCACCGCCTTAAAAGGGCGATGCTCTACCATTGAGCTACGTGCCCGCTTGGGAATGGAAAGCGCGGAAGAACCGACTGCTCATTCAGTTTAACAGACCCTTCGCTATACTTGTTCAGACCGATGACCCGGCTCACCCGCCGCTTCTTCTTCCTCTTTCTCGCTATCGCGGCTACGCTGGCCATTGGAACGGTTGGATTCGTCCTCACCGACAATTACCCGCCGTTCGACGCGTTCTACATGACGCTGACCACCATGACCACGGTGGGATACGGCGAGGTGCATCCGCTTTCCACTGCGCGGCCGGGTGTTCAATTCGTTTCTGATTTTCTTCGGCGTCAGCTACGCTGTTCATCGCCGTGGGCGCGATGACGCAGACCATTATCGAATGGGAATTCGGCGACGCAACCGGCAAGCGGCGGACCAAACGTATGATCGACAAGCTGAAGGATCACTACATTATTTGCGGTTATGGACGCGTTGGCCGCGGCGCGGCGGACGGAACTGTCGCGCGCCGGCGTCGCCTTTCGTGGTGGTGGATATCGATCCGGACCGCGTCGAGCGCGCCATGATGGCCGGGCAACTGGCGGTCGCCGCCGATTCGACGCGCGACGATACCCTGCGCCAGGTGGGAATCGAACGCGCGCGCGGCCTGGTGGCCGCGCTTCGCCAGCGACGCCGATAATCTCTTCGTGCTGCTTTCCGCGAAGGGTTTGAACCCGCGTATCTACGTCGCCACGCGCGCCGCGGAAGAAGGGCGCCGAAGAGAAAATGCGCCGCGCCGGCGCCGATGCCGTCTTCGCGCCTTATTCCATCACTGGCCATCGCCTGGCGCACGCGCTTGCTGCGTCCCCACGTGGTGCAGTTTCTCGATTTCACTACCACCACGCTCCTGGGCGAAGACATCTCCATCGAGCAGGTCCCTGTGGCGCGCGCAAAGCCGCATGATTTCGAAAACTCATTCGCGAGATGCAGATCGGGCGCGATCTGGGCGTGATCGTGATGGCGATTCGCAAGGGTGACGGCAGCATGGTCTTCAATCCTCCCGCAGATACGCACGATTCGTGGCGGAGATTTTCTGATCGTCATGGGCCGACAGCAAAGCCTGCGCGCGCTGGAGAAGCTGTTAGGCAACTGAAGGCCACGCCCGTTCTGACTTCAGTCTCTTCTAACTCTGACTTCGCCTTCAGCGCTGATATAATCGAGTAACTTCATGTCCAAACGCTTCACGTTACGCGGAGGCGCAGAGCCTTCTGCCCCAGGTGGAGCGCCTGCTCCAAGACGCCATGCGTCTCAAAGCCCGAATTCGACGAGGCATCCAGCGGCGTCAATCGAATGAAAGAGCGCATCCACATCATGGGCGGAACGTTGGTCGATCGCGGGGCCGCGCTCGAAACCCGGCAGCGGCGCGAATCCTCGTCGAAGCAACTGCGCCAGGCGGTGGAAGAAATTCTCGAGCATGGGCGTGCAGATCAAAGATCTCGAAACGGGCTTGATCGATTTCCCCACGCGCTTCCACGGCCGCGACGTCTATCTATGCTGGAAGATTCGGCGAGACCGCCATCGAATTTTGGCACGGCGAAGAAGGCTTCCGCGGCCGCAAGGCGATCGACCGCGATTTTCTCGACCACCATGGCGAATAACGGCCGCGAAATCGAGATCAAACTTGCCGCGGCTGGCGTAAAGGAAGCCCGGCGTCGCCTGCGCGCTGCTGGATTTCGCGTCGTCAAGACGCCGCGTATTCGAAAATAATACAGTCTACGACACCGCCGCGGCGCGACCTTCGACGCTCGGCCGCTTGCTGCGCCTGCGCGAAGTCGGCAAGAGTCACAAGCTCACATATAAAGGCAGCCTGAAGCTGGGAAGCACAAGAGCAGAGGAAGAGATTGAAACCGGCGTCGCCGATGGCGCCGGCATTTGTCGCGATTTTGCAGCGCCTTGGATACCTGCCCACTTTTCGCTATGAGAAATTCCGCACTGAGTTTCAGACGTCGCGGATCGAAAGGGATCGCTACGCTGGACGAGACGCCCATTGGAATATATCTGGAATTAGAAGGCGATCCGCAATGGATCGACCGCACGGCGCGCACGCTAGGGTATGAGGAGAAAGACTACATTACCGCCAGCTATGCGCGCCTGTTTTTCGAGTGGCGGCGAGCGAAACGTCGCCGCCGAGCGAAAATATGTTATTTCCCAAGTCCATTCGCGGCCACAAGCGCGCCCGGAATTAACTGCACGGGTTTCTTTTCAGGTTGATCGACGCGCGTCGGTTTAGCGTTAGGATCGCGTGCGATGGCGCGGCCTTACTATCGCCGGTTTTCTTACCGGGTTTGGCATCGATAGATGGAGCGGCGGGCTGACCCGTTGGGTCGGCAGCGGGATCGGTGGCAGTGCCGCCGTTTTCCCACCAGACGGTGCTTTCGACGCAGTACAGACTCAGGACACTCAGCAGATCGTGAAGCGAGTTAGCTTCATCTCCGTCAATGCCGCGCTTTTCAGTCTTTGAGGGCCATGAAGCTTCGCTAGGGGATACTTCGTAACGATCGGTCGCTTTCGGAACGAATTCGCCATTCACTTCTATACCTTTTTGAACTACCCAGACCAGCTTGTGTGTATCCAGATCCCAGGTTACCGAAGCGAGGCGTTTGTACTGTCCGAGCGTCGAGGTTCCGATGGCCGCATGGCGTTGGGGGACGGTCTTCATGTCTTGCGCCAAAGAAAAGAGTGGCGCACGAAAGCAGCACAATCAGCGCTGTCTTCATTGTCTTAGTTCCTCGATTTCCGGCTCCAGTCGCGAAGCCCCCTGTTCACATCACGAGGTAAGCACTTACCGGGCCAATGCACACGAGACTATTCGAAGAGTGACACGACATACCATGTACCCGAACAGAGCCGCAGGAAAGGAAGGCTGTTTACGAAATGGAATGCCGCGAGGAAACAGTGCCGCTTATCACCCGCGAGCCGCTCGGCCACCGCAGGAACTGCCGCGCGCGTTCTTCGATCGCGTCGAATCGGCCTTGTTTCATAAGGCTGCATCCACTAACTCACTGCCGATGCCCACCGCGCAAGCGCCTGCTTTAAGGAAATCGCCGATCGTTTCGAGCGAGACGCCGCCAGTAGGAATCATCTCAATCTGCGGATACGGTCCCTTGAGCGCCTTAATATATTTCGCGCCGCCCATAGTTGCCGCATGGAAATACTTTCACCGCGTCCGCTCCCGCTTCCCACGCCGCCAGGATCTCTGTGGGCGTTAGGGCGCCGGGGAAGACCGCTTTCGAATATCGTTTCGCCATCTCAATCGTTGCGGGGCGCACATTAGGCGAAACCAGAAATTCCGCGCCGGCAAGAATTGAGGCGCGCGCGGTCTCCGCATCGAGCACCGTCCCCGCGCCCAACAGCATCGATCGCCGAAGCGGTCCGCCAGTTTTTCCAGCGCGCGGATCGCGCCAGGCACCGTCATGGTAATCTCGGCCGCCAGGATTCCCCCGGCTCGGCATGGCCTCAACGGCCTGAATGGCAAGCTCGGCGCTAGAGGCTCGAACCACCGGGACGATGCCGATCTTTATAATGGAGGCGAAGCTTTCACGAGCATTCACCTTCACAAGTTATCATGCACGCGGGTTATCCTAATTCCTTGACGCCTCGAACCAGTTCCGAACATCAAAGCCCGGAACCTGAAAAACACACGCCGCGCGTCACCGTCGTGGTGGTTTCGCACAATCGCCAGGCGATGCTGCGCGCCTGTCTCGAAGCTCTGGAAAAATCGGAAGGCCGCGAGAAGCTGCAGATTGTGGTGGTCGATAACGGCTCGGTGGACGGCAGCGCGCAGCTCGATTCCGATTTCCCGGATCTGCAGTGGATCCGCCTGCCCAAGAATTTCGGCCTGACGAAAGCCATGAATCTGGGCTGGCGCGCCGCGGACGCCGAGTACGTTTTCTTCCTGCACGACGATACCGAAGTTCCGCCGGACGCCGTCGATGCGGCTCGCCGATGTGCTCGATGCGAATCCCGATGCCGCCGCAGTCTGTCCGCTGCTGGTGGATCGCGAAGGCCGCCCCGCGCCGCAGTTCGGCAGTTTGCCGCCCGATGGCAAATTGGCGTCCCGGGCAAGCCCTCGGGCGATGCGCCCGTTACGGTCGAATATCCGCGCGCCGCGGCGCTTGATGGCGCGCGTGTTTTACATCAAGGCGACGCGTCAGATCGACGAGCGCTTCGGGCAGTTCGGCGGCGACGCCGATCTCGCGGCGCAGTTCCGTCGCGCGTTGAAGAAGGTCTTGCTCGTGCCGGACGTGCGCGTGTTCCATTTGGGCTCACGCGAATACGATTCCCTCGAGCGCGCCGACATGCTACTGGCGCACGCCACCTTCCTGGGCAAGTATCGCGGATTTATGCCCGGCATGTTGGCGCGTATGGGGTCGATCTTCGGTCCGCTCTTCGGTTTCCGTTTTGGCGAACTGCGGTATACGCTTTCCGGGCAAAAGATCGACGGCTCGCAGGGATAATCGCGAGTCTGCAAACGAACCAGCGGAGCCACGCCTCGCACTTCAGTTCATCGACGATTCAGGTTAAATTATGCGCGCCATCGCCAGGCGCTGGATTCCTGAGAAGACCCCTTATTAGACGTCTTGCCCCGACTCATGCCATCCTAGGAAATAGAAGGCGTGGGTGATGTCTAAAGATCAAGAGTCCATTCCAGTACAACCTAGTCGCCGCGGCGTCCCATTTGGCCCGATCCTCCTGATCGTGTTGGTCTTAGGCGGCGTGACAGCCCTGGCGCTCCATTCCGGTTTCATGCGCAAAGCTCATTCTGAGGGGGTAAAGCCCATCGCCGCCGGATCGACGATCCGTACTAGCCCCGGCCCCCTACCCGGTATGCCTCCGGTACTGGATCCCAAAGATATCTACGCGGCCGCACGCCCTGGAAATCTCAGCCCAACTGTCCAGGCTTTTCCCCCGCGCGTGTACGTACCCAATAGCGAAAGCCGTTCGGTGACCGTCATCGACCCCGCGACATTTCGTGTCCTGTATCGCATTCCCGTCGGGCGGCTTCCGCAACACGTTACGCCTTCTTACGATATGAAGACGCTCTGGGTGCTCAACGATAAGGGGAACAGTCTGACGCGCATCAATCCCGCAACCGGTAAGGCAACTGGAACTGTTCGTGTCGACGATCCCTACAATATGTACTACACGCCGGACGGTAAGTACGCCATCGTCGTGGCGGAACAACTGCGCCGTCTGGATTTTCGCGATGCCGCCACCATGACGCTCCACCACTCGGTACCCGTCAATTGCAAGGGTGTCGATCACATGGATTTCTCGGCCGACGGAAGATATCTGATCGCGAGTTGCGAGTTTGACGGGTCGCTGGTCAAAGTGGATGTCGAACGCCAGGAGGTTCTCGGCCATCTCGCGCTCGGGCATGGCGACATGCCTGCAGGATGTGAAACTCTCGCCGGACGGCACGGTCTTTTATGTGGCGGACATGATGTCAAATGGCGTGTTCATGGTGGACGGAGACAACCTCAAAGTGATCGGCTTCATTCCGACGGGAAAGGGCGCGCACGGCTTATATGTCAGTCGCGATTCGCGCGTTCTTTACGTCTCCAACCGTGGGGAGGGTACCGTCTCGCTAATTGATTTCGCCAGCCGCAAAGTCGTCGCGAAGTGGGTGCTCGGCAGGCACGCGAGTCCCGATATGGGAGGCGTCTCCGCCGATGGCAAAGTGCTTTGGTTGTCCGGCCGCTACAGTCGCGAAGTCTACGCGATCGATACCACCAGCGGCAAGCTGCTGGCGCGCATCCCCGTGGGAAAGGGACCCCACGGTCTGTGCATTTATCCGCAGCCTGGGCGATATTCTCTCGGACACACGGGAATCTTCCGTTAAGACCAAGGTATACTGCCCACGTGCCAAATCGCGAACAACTCGTATCGATTAGAAAAGATCCCGTCACCTGGCTCTACCCTCCCATCGAGCCCTACAACACCGGCCGGCTCCAGGTCTCGCCCGTCCACGAGATCTACTTCGAGGAAAGCGGCAACCCCTCCGGCAAGCCGGTGATTTTTCTGCACGGCGGTCCCGGCGGCGGCTCCGATCCCAAACAGCGCCGCTTCTTCCATCCCGAAAAGTACCGCATCGTGAACTTCGACCAGCGCGGCTGCGGCAAGAGCACGCCCTACGCGTCTCTCGAAGCCAACACCACCTGGGACCTGGTCGCCGACATCGAGAAAATCCGCGAGCATCTCGGCATCGAGCGCTGGCAGGTGTTCGGCGGATCCTGGGGCTCCACCCTCGCCCTCGCCTATTCCGAAACTCATCCCGATCGCGTCACCGAAATCGTCCTCCGCGGCATCTTCCTGCTCCGCAAGCAGGAGATCGACTGGTTCTACCAGCGCGGCGCGTCGGTCCTCTATCCCGACGCCTGGGAGCCGTACCTCGCCCACATTCCCGAGGCCGAGCGCGGCGATCTGCTCTCCGCCTACTACCGCCGCCTCACCAGCGACGATCCCGCCGTGCGGCTGGCGGCCGCGAAGATCTGGAGCGGATGGGAGGGCGCCACATCCAAGCTCCTGCCCGACCCCGCTGTTCACCGGCCACTACGAAGAGGACGAGTTCGCCCTCGCCTTCGCGCGCATCGAGGCCCACTACTTCTTCAACAAGGGTTTCTTCGAAACCGACGACCAGTTGCTGCGCAACGCCTCGCGCATCCGCCACATCCCCGGCGTGATCGTGCAGGGCCGTTACGACGTCGTCTGCCCCATGGAAAGCGCGTGGGCGCTCCACCGCGCGTGGCCCGAAGCCGAACTCATCATCACTCCCGACAGCGGCCACAGCGCTTTCGATCCGCCGAACAGTCGCGCCCTGGTCGCGGCGGCGGACAAATTCGCGGGCCCGCATATATAATCGTCCCCCGCGCGAGGGCCCAAGTATAATCTATATCGCCGCGCCGCCACTGACAAGCGTTTGGCCACCGACCTCATGCTCACAACGGCATGCAACTTACTATGCGCAAAGGTCTCGAGCCTGCGGCCGCACAATGCACCGGAAGCCGATGTGGCACGTGGAAGTATCAATCGGATGCGCGTAGCGGGCGGCGGGCCGATACCGCCGGCAGTAGTTCGGCGCGCAGAGGTGGGAGCCGCCTTTGAGGACTTTTCGGGGAATCGGAATGTCCGGTTGCCTCGAGTCAAAACTTCCCTGCTCGGGACCCGCCATGGGGATTGTGCGGCGCGCAGCAGGATTTTTGGGATGCGTTCAGGATGGCGCGGAGAGTACCAGTCGGTTGTCCACTCCCAGACATTCCCGATCATGTCCAGGAGTCCGTATTCGTTCGGCGGAAATGCATCCACCGGAGATGTCCGTTCGAAGCCGTCACTGCGGAGGTTCTGCCACGGGAAACTCGCCCTGCCAGGTATTGGCCATATGTCGGCCCTGTCGATACAGTTCGTCACCCCATGCGTACTCAGCGCCATCCAGACCGCCGCGCGCGGCGAATTCCCACTCGGCTTCGGTCGGCAGTTCCTTGCCGGCCCATTTCGCATAAGCCTCCACGTCGCAATAGGCAACATGTACGGCCGGGTGATTCTCCAGACCCTCGATCGAACTCTCCGGCCCCAGCGGATGGCGAACTTCGGCGCCAGCCAGAAATTGCCACCAGGTGCACGCGCCATGATCCACTCCCCGCCGGGGCTTGAGGAACACCATGGAACCGGCATAGAGCAACCCTGGTAAAGCTCCTGGGTAATCTTCGGCTCGCGGAGGAATCTCGGCATACGTCCGGTAACCGGTTGCAGTCAGGAAGCGGAGAAAATCGGCGTTCGTAACCGGCGTACGGTCGATCCAAAATCCGTCCACCGATACCCGGTGAGCCGGCGCCTCCTCGGGATAGTGTTGGTCCGAGCCCATGCAGGAACGTGCCGCCTGAAATCCAGACCATGCTGGGAAACTGCGACTCGGCCGGGTCTTGCTTAGACTTTCCCAGCGTTGACGGAAGAACTTTGAGCGTAGCCATGCCTTGACACCTCTCGCCGCCGGATGCGGCTTTCGAGTTCACCAGGATGCGTCGGAAACATGCCCGATGCATTTTATTGTGAGACCGGCCAGCCGATAGCCCGAAATAAAAAGCGACTCCGCCGTCTAGTAAGAGTCCAGGAGACCTAGGCAGACGGATCTTCCGAACGCCGAGAAACCGTGAACTGGAGAGACAATGGTCAAAAAGAGTGCAAAGCCAAACATCCTTGTCATCTTTGGAGATGACATTGGAATGTGGAATCTCAGTTGTTACAGCGATGGAATGATGGGATACCGGACGCCCAACATCGATCGTCTCGCCAAAGAAGGAATGAAGTTCACTGATGCTTACGGCGAGCAGAGCTGCACGGCCGGACGCGCCAGTTTTATTACCGGGCAAAGCTGTTTCCGGACGGGCCTCTCCAAAGTAGGCGTCCCCGGGGCGACTGTCGGTCTCAAGGCTGAGGACCCTACCATTGCGGAGCTTCTGAAGAACCAGGGCTATGCAACCGGTCAGTTCGGGAAGAACCACCTCGGCGACCGCAATGAATATCTCCCGACCGTCCACGGATTCGACGAGTTCTACGGCAACCTCTATCATTTGAACGCCGAAGAGGAACCGGAGATGGCGGACTATCCAAGCGCGAAAGACTTTCCCGAATTTCGTAAGAAGTTCGGCCCGCGCGGCGTATTGCGATGCCGGGCAACCGAGAAGGACGATCCGACCGAGGAGGAGCGCTGGGGGCGCGTCGGCAAGCAGACCATCGAGGACACCGGCGCACTCACGAAGAAGCGGATGGAGACGTGCGATGACGATTTCGTGGCATCCGCCAACGATTTCATGTCAGCGTCAGGTCGCCGCGGGCAAACCATTCTTCTGTTGGGTCAACACCACTCACATGCACCTGTTCACGCATACCAAGCCCGAAAGCCTGGGGCAAGCGGGCAGGTGGCAGTCGCCTTATCACGACACCATGATCGATCACGACAAGAATATCGGCGAGTTGCTCGACAATTTGGACAAACTGGGTATCGCGGACAACACGTTCGTACTCTATACCACCGACAACGGCCCGCACATGAACACGTGGCCCGACGGCGCCATGACCCCGTTCCGCAGCGAGAAGAACACAAATTGGGAAGGCGCTTTCCGTGTTCCCTTGCTGGTGCGATGGCCGGGGAAGATCGCCGGCGAATTCCGTTTCCAACGAAATCGTCCAGCACCACGACTGGCTGCCGACCATTCTGGCCATGGCAGGCGACCCGGACGTCGTCGAGAAGCTGAAGAAGGGCCACGATGCGGCAGGCAAGCATTTCCGTGCGCACATCGATGGCTACAACCTTCTTCCTTATCTGATCGGAAAAGAGAAACACAGCCCACGACAGGGTTTCATCTACTTCAATGACGATGGAGATCTGGTGGCGCTGCGTTTCGACAATTGGAAAGTGGTTTTCATGGAGCAGCGATGCGAAGGAACGATGCGCGTCTGGGCGGAGCCATTCATTCGCTCTGCGCGTGCCGAAGGTCTTCAATCTGCGAACGGACCCGTTCGAGCGGGCCGACATTACTTCGAACACATACTACAACTGGTTCATTCATCACGACTTCATTGCGTTAGCGGCGAATGCCATCGTGGTGCCCTTCCTCGACACATTCAAGCAGTTCCCGCCCCGCCAGAAAGCGGCCAGCTTCACCATCGATCAGGCGATGGAAAAGATGGAACTCTCACTCACCGGCGCTGGACACTGATGCAGGCATGACGACAACCGAGGCGCATACCGAGCCGTGACCGCGAGGGAGCGGTTCTTCGGAATACGAACCGGACTTTTGGGAGCGGAGTAATCGCGCAGGGGGCCAGAAGCGATCCCGCAATCTCGCGGCAGCCCCCGCGAATTCGATTCGAACTCGCCACCCGCTCCCGAAGCCCCTCCAAGTTACGCCCGCACGTAGGCGAGGATTGCACGGACAGCCTCTTCCTTCGCGGCCGCGAGCGATAGACGGAGTGGTCTCCGCAACACGGCTCCATGCGCCAGGGCCTCCACCATATGGGTCACGATAAACACCATCAAATCGAGATCACGCTTAGTTTTTAGTTCCTTCGAACGAGCGTAAATCGCGAGCCGGAACGCCCCGTGGAGCCGAACCGCGAAATCCCGCGATCCCTCCGCTCGATGCGGAACCTCCGTCAGCAGGAGTTCATAGAGTTCCTTGTCACCCGCGTGGGCCTCGACCATCGCTTCGACCATCGCGCGCACCAGGACATCGAGCGGCGACGACGCGTGCTCGATGAGCTTGGTTTCCACCACGCGGTCGATCTCTTCGAGGTGCCGCTGGTGCAGCGCTACAAAGATGGCGCGTTTGTCCGGAAAATATTGATAGATGGAGCCGATGCTGACGCCCGCAGCCTCGGCAATGCGGTTCGTAGTGACCGCATCCACGCCGTCGCGCTTCAGCACACGCGTCACCGCATCGAGGACCGCTTCGACAGTCTGTCTTGCTCGGCGCTGTCGCGGCCGTCGCCGCACGGCGGTGCGCGCGCCTTTCGTTTTCATGACGAGAGCTTAGAACAAATGTGAGCTTTTGTCTATATATGTTCAGATTTTCTTGGAATTACAGAAGAATTGGCGAATGTCAAAGCGAGTAGACTGTGGCCTGCCTTACATGGCACTCTGATGTTGTTTATGAGTAATATTCACATTGGAAACGCCAGGCCGTACTTAATTACGGGAGCAACGGGAAATATCGGCAGTCTCGTTGTGGAACGCCTTGACAGCCATGGAAATCGGCCGCGCGTCTTCGTGCGCGATGCGGCGAAGACCAGAGCACGCTACGGCGACGCTGTCGACATCTTCACCGGCGATCTTGCGGACGCCACAACCTTGAAACCGGCCCTCGACGGAGTTGAGGCGTTGCTGCTCATCAACAGCGGCCCCGAACTCGTCGCTCGAGACGAGGCAGCCGCGAAGGTCGCAAAGGCCGCGGGAGTCAAACATCTCGTCAAGCTCTCGTCGTATGATTCGCGGGAACAAAACGTCGGCACAGGAGTTTGGCACGCCCGGGGCGAGGCCGCGATTCGTGCCGCCGGAATTCCATTCACGTTCGTTCAGCCCTCGGGCTTCATGGTGAACGCGCTGTTCTGGGCAAACTCGATCAAAGCCGAAGGGGTTGTTCGGAGTTCTACCGGCGACGGTAGGATTCCGTTCATTCATTCCGACGACATCGCCGATGTGACCACCAAGGCATTGACCACCACGCAATATATCGGCGAGTCACTGACGATTACCGGCCCGGAGGCGCTCAGCTATGCTGAGATGACCGCGAAAATCGGATCGGCGATCGGAAAGCCGCTGCGTTTCCAGCCAATCTCCGATGACGAAGAGCGCCAACACCTGATCGCGCTCGGCGAACCCGAGGCATCGGTCGAAGCTCATCTTTCCATCTACCGCGCGATTCGCGAAGGACGCCTCGCGCCGGTTACCGATACGGTCGAGCGAGTGCTCGGACGCAGTCCAATTTCATTCGATCGATGGGTGCGGGAAAACGTGGCGGCTTTCCAGCCAAAATCAATAAATCGACCAGACACCCGGTGTAGCTAGCTCGACGAGGTGCCTGTCTGGATCCCGAAAATAGACGCTGCGGCCACCAAGCTCCCACGTGCGCTTCTCTTCCACCGCGATTCCGTTTTCCGCCAGCCATGCTTCCCAACTCGCCAGGTCGGCGGCGGCAATCGCGAATGCGATATGAAGTTCCCCGTCGCCGTCGTGCGGCGATGTAATGTCGCGTGAGCCGCGTTTCTTAAATAGCAACAAGACCTGGCGCGTCCCGGCCTTCATTGCGCAGCCGCGCTCTCCGAAATCGCTAATAACTTGAAACCCGAAGATCTTCTCGTAAAACCGGACGGAAGCAGCCACGTCGCTTACGTATAGCGAGGACTCCAGGATTCCCTCGGTATTTGGATGCATGTGATCTCCACACCTAGGCTAACGCAACCTCTGTTGGAACAAGCGACGGCAGGCTAAGCCGCGGGCCATCGCACCGTCTTGGCCCGCCAGCCAAAGACGAGAGCCGAAAGCTTGATCAAATAATCTTCCTCCTGCAAGGAAAGCGGCGGTTTCTCCAGCGCCGCCGCTAACTGCTGAACCTCGGCCGGCGATTGCGGAGCGCATAAGATGCCATCCAGTTCCGGCGAGCCAACTACAAACCGGTAATAATCGCAAGCGTGCGGAGGCTCGATTCCACGCAGCCCGACGCGCGCCAATTCCTTCTCCGTTACGCGAAACATCAGGCTCTTGAAGTTGTAAGTCAGGCCAATCCGGTCGCGGCGCAAGAACGGGAAGATATCGGCGCGGGCGCCCGGGTGCGCCGCATTGCAACGGATGTACGCGATATCGAGCTGATTGGAATTCTGCGCCGCCAGCGCGCACTGCCGGTCATGAAAACTGGCTCCCGTCGCCGCGATGCCCCGATAGGCGGACATCTTACCAACGTGTAGCGACGGCAGCCGTGCGTAGTAACTCGCTGGATTGGATACTCCTCCCGCGATCGCTACATCGACGCGCTTCAGACCGGGGATAGCGTCAATTACCTCGTGAAACTGCAGCGCGCCAAACAGCGGCTGATCCACATAGGAACAGGCCGCGACCACGATATCGTCCCGCTTGGCCCGGCCGCTCGCCAGCAAATTAGCCAAACCCTTTCGCGTAGCCTCGTACAGCGGCCAGTGAAGATCGGAGCTCAGGAAAAAGAAGTTAACGCCCACCTCATACGCGGCCTCAACCGTCTCCGGGCTGCCGCTGATGCCAATGCAGATAGGGCTGACGAAGAGCGGTGACTGCCCAAGCCGACGCCTTTCATACGACCGAGGCAACTGGATGCGCCGGGGATACATTACCTGAGTGTGCCACGGCTTGGCGTGCCAGTCACGTGAATAAACCGCGGCTTGCCGGCGCAGCGGCTATGCCAGAATACGATCGCGCAAACCGCCGTAGATGAAACCGGCCACCATCTCGCGCTGGTAAAAGTCGTGCGGAAAGCCCAGCTCGATCTGGCTTGCTTCGTCCAGGCTCTTCACCTGCTCCGGAGTCAGCAAGAGCGAAAGGCTCGCCAGGTTGTCTTCGAACTGCGTAAGCTTGCGGGCGCCAATTATGGGGATCACTGGAATGTCCCGGTAACGAAGCCACGCCAACGCAACTTGCGCAAGCGAACGTCCAGTTTCGCCGGCGACTTTCCGCAGCGCCGCGACGACGCGTTCTTGCCGTTGACGTTCCGGCAAAAACGACCGCATCATATCGCTCGAGTAGCGTGCGCCTTCCGCTGGTTGAGTGCCATCGTACTTGCCAGTGAGGACTCCACCGCCTAGCGGCGACCACGCGACCAGCCCCAGATCGAGCGCCTTCGCCATGGGAATGAGCTCGCGTTCCACGGTTCGCTCCGTCAGGCTGTACTCGATCTGGAGCCCGATGAACGGAGACCAGCCGCGTAGCGACGCCAACGTGTTCGCCTGCGCAACCCACCAGGCGGGAGCGTCCGATACGCCGGCGTAGAGGATTTTTCCTTGCCGCACCAAATCGTCGAACGCGCGCATCACCTCTTCCACCGGCGTGATCTTGTCCCAAACGTGCAGCCAATAGAGATCGATATAGTCCGTTTTGAGGCGCTTGAGGCTTGCCTCGATCGCCTGCATCATGTTTTTTCGTTGGTTGCCGGCGGCGTTCGGGTCCTTACCGGGGGCCCCATTGGTGTACTTCGTAGCCAGCACAATCTCTTCCCGGTGGCCTTCCATAAATTCGCCGACGAGCCGCTCGCTGGCGCCGTTGGTGTAAAGGTTGGCCGTGTCGACAAAGTTGCCGCCCGCGTTACGATAGGCGTCGTAGATCTTCCTGGCCTCGTCCTTCGCGGCGCCCCAGCCCCAGTCCTCGCCGAATGTCATTGTGCCTAGCGAAAGCTCGCTCACTCTCAGTCCGCTGCCTCCCAGTAGTCTATAGTTCATCCTTGTCCTCTCTCCAACAGATTTAAAAGGGACGTGGTTGGATTCATGCAGCAAGGCAAGGCCCGCTGTACCCGTAACTACATCAGAAGCTTGGGGCGCCGAAACACGTCCACGGGCCATCCGTCCACTCAGTGATGAGAAAATCGGACGTCCTTCGCGTGTGGGGCGGCGTGCTGCGCGGGCACACTCCGTTTCTTTCGATCGAAATCACCCGCGAGTGCCCTCTGCGGTGCCCCGGCTGTTACGCATATTCGCCGGATCATCTTGGCTCGTTGACGACCCTGCGGCAGCTTTCCGATTATCGCGGCGCCGATCTGGTCGCCGGCGTAGTGGCAGTGGTTCGCCGCGTCAAACCCGTCCACATCTCGATAGTGGGCGGCGAACCTCTGGTGCGATACCGCGAACTCAGTGAGCTATTGCCGATTCTCGATCGAATGGGAGTCGAGGTTCAACTTGTCACCAGCGCAGTCCGTCCGATTCCAGCGGAGTGGAAGTCCATCGGCGCGCTGCACCTGGTGGTCTCGATCGACGGACTGGCGCCGGAGCACGACCTGCGGCGCGCCCCCGCGACCTACGATCGCATCCTCAAGCACATCGAAGGGCAGCGCATCACAGTGCACTGCACCGTTACCCGCCAGATGCTGCAGCGCAAGGCATACCTCGCGGATTTCAGCAGGTTCTGGTCGGAGCGGCCCGAGGTTCACAAAATCTGGTTCAGCATTTACACGCCACAGGAAGGCGATCTCTCGGAGGAGCGGCTGCAGCCTCAAGACCGGGAAATGTTGTTCGAGCAACTCTCCGCCACAGCCGCGGAGTTTCCGAAAGTGCATTTGCCGCGGGTCGTACTCGAGGGCTACCGGAACCCGCCGCGCTCACCGCGGGAATGTACCTTCGCGCGGCTGAGCGCGTGCATTTCGGCCGACCTGAGGACGCGCATCTCCCCATGCCAGTTTGGCGGCAAGCCGGTTTGCGCGGAGTGCGGTTGTATTGCCTCTGCCGGAATGCACGCCGTGGCCGGCATCAAACTGGGCGGCCTCATTCCGCTTTCCGCAATCCTGGACGCGTCCATTCGCGTGGGGCAGCGCAAAGCGGCTGCGTGAAGGCCGTTCTACTCCCGCCGCAACGCAATCGCCGGGTCGATCCGCAATGCCTTCCGCGCCGACCCATAGCAGCCAGCCAGCGCCAGGCTGGCAAGCAGCATCGGCGCGCCTACCAGCACCGCGGGTTCGAACGATTTCACGCTGGCGACGGAAAAGAAAAATGTGGACATCAGACGCACTCCCGCCCACGTCAGCGCCATGCCGATAAGCGTGCCGGCCGCCACAACTACAGCGCCTTCCTTCATGACCAATCCCAGCACGTCCCTCCTCCGCGCGCCCAGCGCCACGCGAATGCCGATCTCGTGGGCGCGCTGTGTCACCGCATAAGCCGTCACGCCCGCAAGCCCCGTCGAAGCGAGAATCAAACCGAAGGCTCCGAGCAGGTTCCAAGTCCACGCCGCCGCCCGCAGCGCCGACATGAACTGCGCGATCTGCTCCGTCATGCTCCGCGCGTTGAAAGGCGTGAGCGCGGCGCCGGTCGCCTCAATCTCGCGCTGCACGGCGCCCATCGCATCCACGCCCGGCGCCCCACGGACCATCAGCGTCACGCCCCGCGGCGAAGGCTGCCCATAATCGGCCGGGCGTAGCGGGAAATAAATCGCTGGGTGCTTCTTGCTTGCGATAAGGTCTTCGGCTACGTCGCCCGCCACTCCCACCACCTCGAATTCCTGTCTGCCATTCCCTGGTTTCGCTGGGCGGAAATCGAAAGCGCCCGGTACCACGCCGAATCCACCGGTGGCCTCTCCGTTTCCGATCGCGATGCGCCGCCCCAGAACTTCCTCTCCAGTCCAGTAAGCGCGGACTAACTCTTGACTGACAATCACCGCCTCGGCTCCTTTGTTCTCGTCCTCCTTAAGGAAGCTACGGCCCCGTAGAATCGGGATGCCGGCGGTCTCGAAGTAGTCTTGTCCTACGACGTGTTTGCGAGCGGAGTGCAGCGCCTTCGCGACTTCAGCGCGAGCATCGTAGAACGTCGCGCCCGTGTTTCCATCCGTCGCTACCGGGACCGTTTCGGTCAAAGCCGCAGCGGTTACGGAAGGAAGACTCCGCACTCGGCTCATCAGTTTCTCGAAGAGCGTCGCGGCTTGCTCGCCTGAGTATCCGTCACGCACCGGGTCGAGCGAGATCAGGTAAAGGTTGCTCGAATCGAACCCCTGTTGAATTCCCATGGTGGTCTGAATGCCAATTCCCAGAAATGCGGTGAGCAACAATAGGGACAAAGACCCGGCCATCTGGCAAAGCATTAGCGCGTTTCGCAGACTCAAGCGGCGATGCCTGCGCAGTTGGATGTTGCCTCCCTCCTTCAATGCGGGTGTTAAATCGGCGCGCGTAGCCTGCCACGCGGGGATGAGCCCGAACGCCAAGCCAGCCGTGGCAGTCGCCGCAAGCGTGAATAGCAGGACACGCCAGTCGGGGCTTAGGTCAAAGGTTACCGGCACCGGGTAAGGCATCCGGATCTGCGAGGCGAGGCGCATCAACCATGCGCTTACGATGAAGGCGAGCGCGCCGGCGCCTGCGGCAATGAGCATGCTTTCGGTTAGCAACTGGCGGATTAGCCGGCCGCGGCTGGCGCCCAGCGACAGCCGGACTGCAACCTCCCGCCGGCGGCTTGCCGACCGAGCCAGCATCATGTTCGCCACGTTAGCGCACGCGATGAGCAGCATCAGACCGCCGAGTATCATTAGCACCTCGGTAAAGAATGGCCGGTCCTGCCGGCGAATGGGTAGCACCTTTCCGCCGGGAACCAACTGCACGCGCCGTCCGCCCCGCTCTCTGCCCGGGTCGCCATAGTCGCGTTCGATTTGCCGGGCCACCGCGTCCAACGCGGCCTCTGCGCGGTCAACCGGAATTCCAGGTTTCAAGCGGCCGGTCACTTGGAACATGGTGACGTCGCGACGCTCGAGCGCATTGCCCGCCAATTCCGGCGCGATGCGAGAGCCTGCGTCGACTGGTATCCAGATATCGGCTGGGAAGTAGCCGGGGGAGACTCCCAGAAAATCACGCGGCCCGACGCCGATTACCGTGCATGTCTGCCCATTGAGGCGGAGCGTCTTGCCGACAATCGAGGGGTCGCTTCCCAAATGTTGCTTCCAGAGCCGGTAACTGACCACGATATCGGCTACGCCGCCAGTTCGATCCCGTTCCGCGTCGAAGACGTGACCAATTGATGGAGCCACGCCCAATGTGGAGAAGTACGAGTCAGTAACCAGATGCCCCCAGATTCTCTCCGTGCGGCCGCCAAGCGAAACGCCGAAAGGAACCGGGGCGACATAGGCCGACATGGATGCGAAGGGGGGGTTTTCCCGATACCGCTGGTAGGTAGGATAAGCTACGGGCGCCTGCAGCGCTACCAGTTCCCCGGGCCGGCGCACGTCGGGAAGATCGCGAAGAATCAGCCCGTTCACTTCGCTATAGGCGCAGGTCGCGACCGCAATCCCGAGGCTGAGCGAAGCCAGCGCGACGAAGGTAAATCCAGGAGATCCCGCAAGCGTGCGTAGCCCATAACGGATATCCCGGCGCAGTTCCGCCATGTGCTCAATGGGAATTCGAAGAGCGATGTCCGCCAGCATCCGCAGCAGCCCCAGCACTCCCTCGCGCCGCCAGACCTGTTCGATGGAATCTTCGGCCGTTTGCGCCAGATCGCTTCCGTATTCAGTCTTGAAGTCATCGGGAAATGCGCGGGCCAGCGCCCTGTAAATTCGCAGGCCGATCGTAACCGGCCGGTTTCGTGGATTGCTCATGATTCCGCCCTCCGAATTCCGCGCGTTGCGCGAATGGCGCGGACCAAGTCTTCGAGCCTCTCGCTTTCAGCTGCCAGGACACGGCGTCCCAATTTGGTCAACCGGTAGTAACGCCGGCGCGCATCGTCCAGATCGGCGGCGGGCCGCTCTTCGGATTCCTCGATCAGTCTCTCGTCGATGAGACGCTTGAGCGTGCCGTAGAGGGTGGCCGGCCACAGCCGTACCTTGCCCTCGGTGCGCTCCAGAACCTCCTGCATGACGCCGTAACCGTGCCGTTCCTGAACGGCGAGCGACAGCAGGACGTGAAACCATTGCGGTTTCAACGGGAGAAACGATTCGGGTGTTGGCGTTTTCATCCTGGCCTCACTCAGTATAATGTCATATATATACTGAAAAAGATCGAGCGTCAAGAGAATCGGCCCTTGACATGAACACTCGGAATCCGATATAACGATATCCGAGAATGAACGAAGAGATCCAAGGTTTTCTGCCGCTCTCGCCGGCAAACCTCTATATCCTGTTGTCGCTTGCCGCGGAAGACCGCCACGGCTACGGCATCATGCAGGAAGTCGCGCGCCAATCCGACGGCCAGTACAAGCTCGGCCCCGGCACGCTGTACGACAATCTTCAGAAGCTGATGAACCAGGGAATAGTGGAAGACGCTCCGCGGCGCTCGGCAGATGACGACCCGCGCCGCCGCTACTACCGGATGACCTCGTTTGGACGCAAAGTCCTCGCCGCCGATGTCGAGCGCTTGGAAGAACTCGTCCGCGCCGCCAAAGGCCGGCTGCGTTCGCGGAGGGCCACATGACGCGCGCGCTCTATTCCGGGTTGTTGCGCCTGCATCCGCGCCCGTTTCGCGCCGAATTCGGCGATGAGATGCTCTGGATCTTCGACGAATCCGCGGCGCAGAGTCCATGGCGAATCGTGCCGCGGCTGTTCGCCGACGCCATCCTCTCGGTGCTCCGGCAGTGGGTGATCGGCTGCGGAACCTGGAAGATAGCGGCGGCATTCCTGGGCGGTGTTCTGCATTTGTGGCTCGTCTTTGGCTTGTTGATGCTGCGTCCGCCGCTGCTGCACACGCCTGCGCAGAGTTACGAAGAGCCGATCATTTTTCATCACGAGGAGAAACCCGCATGCTTGAATTGCGCGGCGTCGGCAAACTATATTCCGGCATTCCCGCGGTAAGGGACGTCAGCTTCATCGCGCGTGCGGGTGAAGTGACAGGCTATCTGGGGCCTAACGGTTCTGGGAAGTCCACCACGCTCAAAATGATCACCGGCCTCATCGAGCCCAGCGAAGGCGAGATTCTTTTCGACGGCAAACCGATCTCCCGCGACCGCATCCATTATCGCCAGCGCTTCGGATACGTCCCCGAAGAACCGCATCTCTACACGCACCTCACCGGCGCCGAATATCTGGTGATGGTGGGCGAGTTGCGCGGGATGCCCGGCGCCGCGATCGTCGAAAAGGTCGAAGGCTTCCTGCACCTGCTGTCGCTCTGGGGCGATCGCTACGTGCCGATTTCGTCCTACTCAAAAGGCATGCGCCAGAAGATTCTGCTGGCCGCCGCACTGCTGCACAATCCCGACCTCGTATTGTTGGACGAGCCATTCTCGGGCCTGGACGTGAATTCGGCGCTCGTGCTCCGTGGCTTGATTCAACAACTGGCGGCCCGCGGCAAAGTAGTCTTGTTCAGTTCTCACGAACTGGACACTGTCGAGCGCGTCTGTTCCCACATCGTGATTCTGCACAAAGGCAAAGTGGTCGCGAACGATTCCATTGAGCGGCTTCGCGCACTGATGTCGCTCCCTACCCTCGAGGGCATCTTCTCGCAGCTTGCCATAGAGCAGAACACGGAATCGATCACGCGACAGATCGTAGAGCTTATCGAATCGTAGCAGCGGGCGCGCTATCCTCTTGAGATGAAACTTCGCCTGGTCCTTGGCCTCATCTCACTCTGCGCGACGCTTCACTCTCAAACCTCCCCAGCCCGCCCGCGCGCGGCCGATCTCGGCATCCCATCCGGCAGCTTGCCGCGCGGGCCGCTGGATGCGATCACCGATGTCGGCGGCGTGCGCGTAGGCCAAGTCACTCTCAATCAGGGCGATTCGATTCGTACGGGGGTGACGGTGATTCTGCCGCACGCCGGCAACCTGTTTCGTGAGAAGGTCCCCGGAGCGGTGTTCGTCGGCAATGCATTCGGCAAGCTGGCAGGTTCAACACAAGTAGAGGAACTCGGCGAAATCGAAACCCCCATCGCGCTCACGTCTACGCTGAACGTGCCGCGCGTGGCGGATGCGATTTTGGACTACATGCTTGGCCTGCCAGGAAACGAACGCGTCCAATCGGTCAATCCGTTGGTGGGCGAAACCAATGACGGATTCTTGAACGACATTCGCGGACGCCACGTTGGACACGACGCAGGTGATGGCGGCGCTCGAATCCGCACACGGCGGCGCGGTGGAAGAAGGCGTCGTGGGCGCGGGCACGGGAACCGTCGCGTTCGGGTTCAAGGGCGGCATCGGAACCGCTTCCCGCAAGGCGGGGGCGTACACGGTAGGCGCGCTGGTGCAGACCAACTTCGGCGGCACGCTCACTATAGCCGGCGCGCCGGTGGGCCGCGAACTACGAGCGAGCGGCCCGAATTCCGGCAACGGCTCTTGCATGATGATCATCGGCACGGATGCGCCGGTGGATGCGCGCGAGCTGAGGCGTATGGCGGCCCGGACGATTTTCGGTCTGGCGCGCACGGGTTCCTCCGGATCGAACGGCAGCGGCGATTACGGAATCGCGTTCACCACGCAGCGCACTCCGGCGAAGCTACTGACTAATGACGAAATGTCGCCGCTGTTTCTGGCAGTAATTGAGGCCACGGAGGAGGCGATCTATAATTCGCTTCTGCGCGCAGTCACTGTGACCGGCAACGGCCACACAGTACAGGCGCTGCCAATCGATAGAACGGTGGAGGTTCTGAGAAAGTACAGCGCCGTTACGACCCGCGAACACTGACTCCCACATAGGCGAGCGTCAGCCCGATAATCAAAACCACCGAGACCCATGAGACCCAATTGAACCATCCCGGGTTCACCCACTCGCCCATCAGGTCGCGCTTATTGATCAGCAGCAGCATGAAAATCAGCACGAAGGCAAGTAGCACTCCATTGAGAACCTGAGAAAACAGGATCATCGGAATCAGCGGGAAGCCAGGAATCAGGATGACTCCAGCTCCCAAGACGATTAGGCCCGTATACAGGAAATAGAAGATGGGCGCCTCGCCGAAACGGCGATCGACGCCCGATTCGAAGCCCAAACCCTCGCAAACGGAGTACGCCGTGGAAAGCGGCAGGATGGACGCCGCGAAGATCGACGCGTTGAACAGACCGAAGCTGAACAACACCACGGCGTACTGGCCGAGCGGCTGCAAGGCCACGGCTGCCTGCGCCGCGTCGTCGATCTTATGCGGATGCACGCTGTAGATGGCGCTCGCGCAGGCCACAATGATGAAGAACGCGACCACGTCCGTCATGATGCATCCGAAGATTACTTCCACGCGCGAAGCCGCGTAATCCTTCACAGATACGCCCTTTTCCACTACTGCGGCCTGCAGATAAAACTGCATCCAGGGCGCGATGGTGGTGCCGATCATGCCAAGCAACATGTAGATATAATCGGGTTCCAGTAACAGCTTGGGTTTGACGCTATAAATGATGGCTTCTTTCCAATCCGGCTTACCCAGGAATGGCGAGATGATGTAGCTGACATAAAAAACGCACGCGAAGAGGAAAATCTTCTCCACGCTGCGGTAGTTGCCTTTCACCACTAGCAGCCATACCGCCAGGGCGCATAGCGGCACCGAAATATACCGGCTGATATGAAAGACTTCAAGCGACGCGGCAATGCCGGCGAATTCCGAAATGACATTGGTCAGGTTGACGATCAGTAGCAGCGCCATCATCAGGAACGTCATCCGCAGGCCGAACTCTTCGCGGATGAGATCGGAGAGCCCCTTGCCTGTCACCGCGCCCATCCGCGAGCACATCTCCTGCGTGATGATAAGGACCAGCGTAATGGGAATCAGCGTCCAAAGCGGCAGGTAACCGAATCGCGCGCCGGCATCCGAATAAGTGATAATGCCGCCGGAATCGTTATCGACGACAGCGGTAATAAATCCCGGGCCGAGAACGGCCAGAAAGACAGCGATCTGATAGCGGAACCGGCTCAAGATTTTCGGCATCGATCACTTGTCTCTCAATACCGAAATCACGTCGTCGGCCGTGATCGCGCCGGCCAGCCTGCCGTCTTCATCCACCACCGGCAGCGTGAGCAGGTTGTATTTGTCGAACGTCTCGGTGACCCGGTCCTGACGTTCGTCGAGGCTTACCATCAGCAGCGTCTCCGAAGCCAAATCCTTCAGCAGCGCGCTGCCAGCGGCGATAAAGAGACGCGCCAGAGGAACTGACGCGGTGAGGCGTCCATCGGCGTCCACCAAAAAGAGCGTATTCAGGTTTTCCAGCAGGTCTTCGTTACCGCGCAGGGCGGAGAGAGCGTCGTGGACCGAGGCATTCTCGTGCAGCGCAACGTACTCGGTGTTCATCATGCCACCGGCGGTGTTTTCGTCGAATTCCAGGAGTTCACGCACCTCGCTCTTGTCCGCCGAATCCATCTCCTCGAGGATCTCCTCCGCTGTCTCGTCTTCCAGTTCGGAAAGCGCGCCGGCCGCTTCGTCGGGGGACATCTCCTCCACGATATCGGCAGCCTTCTCCGGCTCGAGGGATTCGAGGATGCTGGCCTGCATCTTAGGATCGATTTCGGAGAGCGCGTCAGCGGCGGCTTCGCTATCGATGGTTTCGAAGATTGCTTCGCGCTCCGCGGGGCTGAGATCTTCGACGATATCGGCAAGATCGGCTGGATGCATCTCTTCGAGGCCGGAGTAAGAAATATTCAGGCGCAGGCGGCGCAGCGGATCGGGCTCGACCACGTTGCAAAAATCCCAACGGATGGAATTGGGTGGAATGGGCGATTGCAGTTTCCGGATCCAACGCGGCGGCAGCGCACCTTGAAAAAGGCGGCGCACAATGCTGCGCAGTCCGACATCGACTTCGAGCACGTTGACCGCGTCGCGGGCTTCTGCGCGCTCGATTCCGAGAGTGAGGTCGTTTACCCGAACCACTTTGCGGCCGTTGACGTCGATAATCTGCTGGTCGAGCAGATCGCGCGCGATCCGCAGCATGTATTCATCGTCGTGATAGGGGACGAGTTGTTCATCGCTTAGCGAGATGCCATAACCGAGGGCAACGGAGCGGACCTGATCGTAGCGGACGGTGAGCCAGGTGTCACCGCCGCCGACCAGAAAGCGATCGATGCGGGAAGCATGGACCAGCGGGACCAAGGCGGCGTCCTTGACGCGGCCGATGCGCCGGCCCTTGAGGTCGAAGACCGGCATGCTCAACAATTCGGTGAAATAGAGGAATTGGTCCGCCATCCAAACGTCCTCGGGCCAGACAGAGCGAGCGCGCGAGTCCGGACGGCTGCCGAAATTGGGTGCTACATATGCGCTCTACACGGCTGTTTGACGCCAATTCCAATATGGCGCATGGAAGGGCGAGGCCGCAAGGAAAAAAAACACCGAACCACTCTTGCCGGTCGCCGCGCTCGGCGAGTTGGGGATACATGCGAATCGTCGGCCGTGCGCATTGGCATCATGGTATACCTGTTCCAACATGAACCAACGACTGTTGACCCTCGCCTTCCTTGCCTGCCCTTTGGCGGCTCAAGTCAAGCTCGATGACGCCACTTACGCCCGGATCAAATCCGAAGAACTGGAGCACTCCCAAGTCATGCACACGCTGCACGTGCTCACCGACCGGTACGGTCCGCGGTTGACAGGCTCCCCAAACTTCGAGGACGCTGCCAACTGGGTGGTCAAGCAAATGACCGAGTGGGGATTTAAGAACGCGCACCTGGAGCCGTGGGATTTCGGCCATCCGGGGTGGTTGAATAAGCGCGCCGAGGGCTATATGGTGACGCCCCTGCACGGCGATCTCACCTTTCGCGTCCTGAGTTGGACTCCCTCAACGAAGGGAACCGTAAATGCGCCGGCCGTGGAAGTGGAAGTACCTCACGGACCGCCCGCTCCCCCCGCGCAAGATGCGGGTGGGCGCGGCGGACCGGCTGGACCGCGCTTTGAACAGCCTACGCGCGGCGAGTTCGATGCTGGCATCGCGGAGATACGGTCGCAGGTGAAAGGTAAGGTCGTTCTGGTCGGCAAGGCGGCGGTGGTGCCGGTGAATTTCAACCCGCCGCCGCTGCGTCGTGGTGAAGGATCCGGATTCGGAGGCCGCGGCGGCCGCGGCGCTCCGCCTGTCCCAGATCCGAACCGTATGACCGCCGCGCAGGTTACGGAAGCGTTCGACCAGTTTCTGGTTTCCGCGGGCGCGTTGGTGCGCGTCAACGATGCCGGCATGGATCATGGATTGATCCGCGCGTTCCAGAATCGCACTTACGACGTTGCCAAAGCCGTCCCGACAGTGGTCCTACGCAACGACGACTACGGCCGCATCGAGCGGTTGCTGGCGGATGGCGGCGAAGTGAAGCTGGAATTCACCATCGTCAACGAGACTTATCCGAAAGGCAAAACCAGCTATGACGTGGTAGGCGAGATTCCGGGGACCGATAAAGCGGATGAGATTGTGATGCTGGGCGGACATCTGGATTCGTGGCATTCGGCTACCGGCGCGACCGACAACGCGATCGGATCGACCATGATGTTGGAAGCGGCGCGGCTGATTCAAGCGCTAGGGTTGAAGCCGCGGCGCACCATCCGCGTGGGTCTCTGGTCGGGCGAGGAAGAGGGGTTGCTGGGATCGGCGGCTTACGTGAAGCAGCACTTCGGTACATTCGAAGACCAGAAGGCGGAATACGAAAAGCTCGATTGCTATTTCAATATCGATTCCGGCACCGGCCGTGTGCGCGGGGCCAGCATCTTCGGACCGCCGGAAGCCGCGAGCATCATTACCGCGGCGCTCGAGCCCTTCAAGGATTGGGCAGCCGGAACGGCGAACGCGACCGTCAGCCGCGCCACCGGCGGCACCGACAGCACCAATTTCAACGCAGCCGGATTACCGGGCGTCGGCTTGCAGCAGGACCCGATCGAATACCAGAGCTTCACCTGGCATACGCAGCTCGATACCTACGAACGGATCGTGCCGGAGGACGTCAAGCAGGCTGCAACGGAGATCGCGTCGATGGTTTGGACCGTAGCGAATCTCGACCGAATGATTCCACGGCTTCCAAAGGACCAGATGCCCGCTCCAGCCGGCCGCGGCGGACGCTAGGGATTTTCACCCCATACCGAAGGTGAGTGTGATTTATAGCCCTGCTCATATCCAAAGTTAGTCTTCTTTACGGCCAAATGGCGGAGGAGAATGCAACCAGGAGAGGGCTTTATATGTACATCATCCTTAAGAACGAAATCGGTGGAGATACGGAAGGGGTCATTCTCGCCGCCGGCCGGGACGTAATGCGGGTTTGCGTGCGCGAACTGAGCGACACGCTCGAACTCCGCTTCTCAGATGGCGCATGGGGTGCGGTTGGCGGCAAGAAATTCGAGATCGGCGCCCTCGTTGCAGAGACTGAACACGCCATGAGTGAGCTTGGCAATGCCCTCCGGGCGCAAACCTTTACAGCGGGAATGCAGTTCTTCGGTTAGAGCCGCCGTCGCCCCCGACTAACCGCAGGCGGCCGATGAACTCGCTTTCCCACTGGGCAGCGCGGGCAGCTGCCGGAAAATCCTCGGCCGCTTCCCTTAGCGCCTCGTCCAGCTGGTTTCCCGGATTGCTTCGCTGCCCTCCGTGATCGTCAACGTTCGGTTGGCGGTAACATCATGCCAACTCTGCGTGCCACCTGAGGGCCACCACACCTCAATCCGGTCGATTCTGTCCGAGCTTCCCAGGCCGAAGTACAGCGTCATTGAGTTCTGCGAATAGTAACTGCCCCCGCTCATGACCTCGCCCATTTGCCTGCGGCCTCCAGCCTGCACCAAGCATCTGGCGCCGATAGCGCTACGGTTCGATCGCGTGCCTGTTAACGTGATGCCTACGGCGTTGTTGCGCCGCGGACTCGTGTTCTTTAGGATGGCCGGCCGGTCGTTCATGTTCACGATCACGATCTCGGGACGGCCGTCTCCGTCAAGATCGCCGACAGCCAAGCCTCGCGAGGGCCGCAGCGTTGTGAACCCGGGCCCGGCGGAATCGGTGATGTCCGCAAAGCGTGCATTCCCCAGATTGCGATATAGCAGGGTTCTCTGCCGGAATTTCTCTCCGATCGGCGACCGGTCTACCTCCGGATATACATGGCCGTTGGCCATCACCAGATCCGGCCAACCGTCCTCGTCAATATCCAGGAACGCGATCCCCCAGCCCAGTAGGTGGTGGCGGCCTAAGCCGGCCTGCTGCGATTCGTCCTCGAACACAGCACCGCCTTCGTTCTTGTACAGCGATGGCCGGTCCCCGGAAAAGTTGGTCTTGGCAATGTCAAGAAGCCCGTTCCCGTTATAGTCGGCTACCGCAACCCCCATACCCGCCTGCAGGCTGCCATCGGCGTTGTACGCGACTCCGGCGCGGTCGCCTACTTCCTCGAATGTGCCGTCGTGCTTGTTGCGATAGAGCAGGCTTGGTGTCTGATCGCAGGCAACATAAATATCAGGCCACCCGTCATTGTCGAAATCTGCAGCCACGACTCCCAGCCCATACCGCCCTCCGGGCGCCAGGATCCCGGCTTCCTTCGACACGTCCGTAAATGTGCCGTCGCGGTTATTGTGGTACAGGACATTGTGGCCCTTGGGTAACCCCACCGGACCACACGATACGATCAGGCCCTTCCACTCGCAGCCGCGCGGCGCTGAAGTCGTATCCAGATCGACATAGTTCGAAACGAAGATGTCCACGTAGCCGTCGCGATCGTAATCTACAAAAGCGCATCCCGCGCCCCACCGCGTGCCCGAGACTGGCAGCGCCGCCTGTTGTGTTACGTCCAGGAACTTCCCGTCGCCAAGATTGCGGTAGAGAGTGTTGTGGCCGTAGTAGGTCACCAGAAGATCTGGCTTTCCGTCATTGTCAAAGTCGCCGACGCATGCCGCTTGCGCCCAGCCGGTTCGTGTCAACCCGGCTGCGGCCGCCACATCGGTGAAATGCCCCTTGCCGTCATTGTGATAAAGCTGAGAAGGAGGCTTTGGCCCGGCCGGGTCGAAAGTAGCTCCATTGGCGATGAACAGATCGTTGGCGCCGTCTCCGTCGTAGTCGAAGATCGCTGCGCCGGTCCCGGTTGCTTCGAGAATCGAGTCTTTCCGATCCTTGCCGCCGAAGGTGTTCGTAACGGTGACGCCGGATGCAACGGCTATGTCGATGAAAGAGAACTCGACCGTATTGCCGGGCAGGAGAAACACCGGCATTAGGACGCACAGCAGGCGCCACGACTTTTTCATTCGGTATCGAACGGATGGCTGCGCAGATTTTGAACGCGCAGTTTCAGACCCCTGACACTGATCCTAGGGGAATATACCGGAACAAAATGTTAATACGTGCGGCCGCGGCCGGAGAATTTACACCTTGTCAGGATGTCAAGGACGCCGTTTCGATCCGCCCAACCGAAACGCCTTGCGTTCAAGCGCTTTGGCTTCTTTGGCGAATTCCTCAATCTGGAAGAACTGATCTTTAGCGATATGGGGAAAATTTTGGCGAGTCTTGCTGGCCGGCCACCAGATCTCCACGTTCTCGATTTCGGCCGCCTTCCCAAGTCCGATGTGCTGCTCCAGCGGTGAGGCGCCGAATGACCCTCCGCTGCCTACGGTTCGATAAATCGATCGCGGGGCTGCACCTGCGTTTCGAACCGTTACTTTAATGCGGGCGCCAAGGGCGGCGCGGTTGGATTGCACTCCCGATAGCCGGATGTTGATCCAGTCGTTCCCGTTGCCCGGGTTTTCAAAAACCCGCGCCATTTGTTGGTCTCCAGGAACCGCCCCACCCATCACCACAAAGAGATCTTCGTCACCGTCGCGATCGAGATCGGCAAACGCCACGCCGTGCCCTTTGGGCATGATCCCCGTGCCCGAAGATGCCGTGATGTCTACAAATCGTTTCCCGCCCTGGTTGTGGAATAGGACGTTCGGAATCGGCGAAGCATAGGAAGGATTGCCGCTCCCCAGATAGAAATCGAGGAATCCGTCATTGTCGATATCCCCGAAATTGAGGCCCATTGGCATCATCACCCGGTCGAGACCGACTTCCGCGGTTACGTCTCGAAACTTGCCGTTACCCAGGTTTTTGAAGAGTCGCAGTTTCTCACCGCTTTGCGGCTGTCTTAGGAAGCCGCGCATGACGTCTTCTACGGAAACGCCGTAATCCGCCACGAACAAATCGGGCCAGCCGTCATTGTCGTAGTCGAAGAACCAGGCGCCGAAACTGCTCCATGGGCCTTGCACTCCGGCCGCCGCCGTAACGTCCGTGAAGGTTCGGTCGTGGTTGTTGTGGTACAGGTGATGGTCGCCGTTCAGGGTGGATGCATAGAGATCGACGTAACCATCGTTGTCGTAATCGGCAGCGATCACGCCCTTGGTGAAACCGGATTGGCTCACGCCGGCGGCGCCGGCTATATCCACGAAGGTCCCGTCTCCCCGATTCAGGTAGAGTTGGCTGGGGGCGTTCTCGTTGCCCACGAACAGATCGAGTTTCCCGTCGTTATCGATATCCGCCCAGACCGCGGTTTGTGTGGCGGTCAACGGTTCCTCCAGTCCGCTCTCTCGGGTTATATCGGTAAAGGTCCCGTCGCAGTTGTTGCGTAGCAGTGACTTCGGCCGCGGGTACTCCCATCCGCCCCTCAATACGAGAATGTCCTTGCACCCGTCGTTGTTGTAATCGGTCTGGATGATATTGAGCCCGCCGGTTACATTGGCCAGCTTCGCCCGCGCCGCGAGATTCGTAAAAGTGCCGTCGCCGTTCCCATGGTAGTAAGCGATGGAATCGCAGTCATTCACGCTTGATACGACGAGATCGAGAACGCCGTCATTGTCGAAATCGTCGATGATCGCTCCGCCGGCCTGGCCACGTCGCTCCACCCCTGCCGCGCCCGCCACATCCAGGAAATGCACCACCTCCTCCTTCGATTCCCATACTTCCGGAGCGATCAAGAACCGTTTTGGGACACTCCCCGGATATTGACCCGACAACATATAGGTCAGATTAAGGAGCCACCGGACCTCCCCATCCGAAGGCTCCCGTTTTAGATAGCGGAGAAAGTATTCCGCGGCCTTCTTCAGATCTTCTTTCTGCGGTTCCGGCGCCGCGTCGGCAGGCAGTGGGCGTGGAAAGACAAAGTCTTGATAGAGCACAGCCCCCGCCTTCTGCAGGTACGCCACTCCCAGCGATTCTTCCAATTGCGGCGCCCGGTTCGGGGAAGCCGACAGAGCTGCGTCGTATGCAGCCTGCCAGTAGCGGATAGCTTCGTCCATTTCTCCGCGATAGGCATGCAGATCCGCAATTACCGCATTCCCATCGCGGGTCAGACTTGCCGGCGCATTGGGACGCGCCAATATCGATTGCAACTGCTCGAGGACCGCTCCAACCGATTGGACGCGCGCCTCGCAGGCCTGATGGAGATCGCGATTCCAGCTCACCGGTTTGTCGAACTTACTCAGCGCGAGAAGCGCCGAAGCGAAACCCGCATAATCGTAAGTCAACCGCACGGCGCCCGCGCCCGTCACGGCCTGAGTCTTTGTGGGAATCGCCTGGTCGGCCTCTTTTCCAGGCGCCTCCTTCAACACCTTCAGAATCGCGTATCCCGACGGTATCTTTACGATGGCGCTGAGTTGCCCCGCGCCTACGCCCTTGAGCGCTTCCCGTAACTCCCGCCGCAGATTTGCGGGGTCGATATTCCCAAGGTACCCGCCGTCATTGGCACTGGGATCGATGGATCGACTTCTTGCCAACGCGGCAAAATCTTCGCCGCGAATCAGGCTCTCCCGCACTCGCTGCGCCTCCGGTTCTGAGGCAGTAACAATGATGCTCAAGGGCGAAGCGCTTTGTGGCGTAGCGGGCGGCAACCACCAAAGTGCAAACGCGAGGCCGAGACCAGCCGCGAATCTGCCCAGCCTCTTCACTCTTGGCGCACTCCTTCTTTTGCGGGACAATACTTCCGTGAACCGTCTGGCGACTTTGCTCATTGTTGCGCAGGCTTGCGCAGGCGCGCAACACCGCTACTCGGTGTCGGGAATGGTCCTGTCGCTCGACCGGCCGCATCAATCCGTTCTGGTTTCGCACGGCGGCATTCCAGGCTATATGGACGCCATGACTATGGCTTTTCGGGTCCGCACAACGAAGGACCTAGGCCCCCTTCATCCGGGTGATGCGGTAGCCTTCACGCTGGTGATAGACAAGAATTCTTCGTGGGCGGAAAACATCCGGGTTGTGGAGTTCGATAGCGCCGAACGCGATCCCGTCCAGGCGAACCGATTGCAATTGCTTGCATTGCTGATGGAGAAAAACGCGGCCCTCGCGCTGTCGCCCGGCGACCCGGTTCCCGATTTCACGCTGACAGATCAGACCAACCATCCCGTACGGTTTTCCGCGTTTGCCGGCAAGGTGGTCGTTCTGAACTTCATTTACACGCGTTGCCCGCTTCCCGATTACTGTTTCCGCCTGTCCAATAACTTTGGACAACTCCAGAAGCGCTTTGCGCCGACCCGGGACTTGGTTTTATTGACAGTGACCTTCGATCCTGGCAACGATTCACCCGATGTCCTCGCACGCTACGGACAAATCTGGAAAGCCGATCCGGGGTTCTGGCACTTTCTCACTGGCCCCCCAGCTGAGATTCAGCGCCTGTGCGCCCTGTTTGGAGTAGGTTACTGGCCCGACGAGGGATTCTACACCCATTCTTTGCACACCGCAGTGATCGATCCCCAGGGAAAACTTGTGGCGAATCTCGAAGGCAATCGATACGCGGCCCGCCAATTAGGCGACCTCGTGGAGACCGTCATCCATGGTTTGCGGTAGCGCCCGGGCTACCGCTGATTCTCTTTCAACACCTTCTTCCGCAAACGAATCGATTGCGGAGTCACTTCCACATACTCGTCGTCGCGGATGAATTCAATAGCCTGTTCCAGGTTCAGGATTCTCGGCGGGACCAGGCGGATCGCTTCATCTGCGGTGGAAGCGCGCATGTTCGTAAGCTTCTTCTCGCGGACAATGTTCACATCGAGATCCGCGTCGCGTGCGTTTTCGCCCACGATCATGCCCTCATAGACTTCCGTGCCGGGCGCGACAAAAATCTCGCCGCGCTCCTGCAGGTTGAAGATCGCGTGGCCGGTGGCCTTCCCGTTGCGATCGGCAACCAGCGAACCGGTGGGGCGCGAGGTGATCTCTCCCTGCCAATCGATGTAACCGTGGAAAAGCGAATTCATAATCGCCGTCCCGCGCGTGTCGGTGAGAATTTCACTACGCAGACCGATCAAGCCGCGCGAAGGGACCAGGAATTCAAGACGCACGCGGCCGGAGCCGTGGTTGATCATCTTCGACATCTTGCCCTTGCGGCTTCCCAACTTTTCGATCACTACGCCGAGGAAGTTCTCGGGGCAATCGATGACCAGCAATTCAAGCGGCTCCTGCAGTTTGTGGTCGATGGTGCGCGTGAGAATTTCGGGCTTGCCGACCATGAGCTCGTAGCCTTCTCGGCGCATCATTTCGATGAGAATGGCAAGCTGCAATTCGCCGCGGCCCATTACCTTGAAGGTGTCCGGACCCAGCTCTTCCACGCGGATCGATACGTTGGTGAGCAGCTCTTTGTCGAGACGGTCGCGAAGGTTGCGCGACGTCACCCATTGGCCCTCCTTGCCCGCGAAGGGCGAGGTATTGATGGTGAACGTCATCGCGATCGTGGGCTCGTCGATGTGTATCGGAGGCAGAGGCTGCGGGTCTTCAGCGCTAGTAATGCTTTCCCCGATGGTGATGCCTTCCACCCCCGCGATGGCCAGAATGTCGCCGTGGCGCGTGACCGTCTCATCTACGCGCTTCAGGCCTTCGAACGAATAAAGCTTGGTGATGCGCGTGGTGTGCATGGTTCCATCGCGCTTGGCGATGGCTACCGTATCGCCCGACCTCAACGTGCCGTTGAAAACGCGGCCGATGCCTAGACGCCCGAGGTAATCGCTGTAATCGAGGTTGGCGATCAGCGTTTGCAGTACGCCGTCCGAATCTCCCATCGGCGCCGGGATGTTCTTGACGATCGAATCGAACAGTGGCCGCAGATCCATGGAAGGGTCCTCCATGCTGGTGCGCGCGATCCCAGTCTTGGCAATGGTGTAGAGGATGGGGAAGTCGAGCTGGTCCTCGGTGGCGTCGAGATCGATGAAAAGGTCGTAAATCTCGTCGAGCACTTCGGGTACCCGCGCGTCGGGACGGTCGATCTTGTTGATCACCACGATGGGAGGAAGCTTCGCCTCGAGCGCCTTCTGCAGCACATAGCGCGTTTGCGGCAACGGCCCTTCGCTGGCATCCACCAGCAGCATGACGCCATCGACGATCTTGAGCGCGCGCTCCACTTCACCACCGAAATCGCTGTGGCCGGGCGTATCGACGATATTGATTTTGACGCCGTGATAACGCACGCCGGTGATCTTGGCGAGAATGGTGATGCCGCGTTCGCGCTCGAGTTCGTTCGAATCCATCACGCGCTCGGCGTGCTCTTCGTTGACGCGGAAAATGCCGCTCTGGTTGAGCATGGCGTCCACCAGAGTGGTCTTGCCGTGATCTACGTGCGCGATGATGGCGATATTACGGATAGTGTCGTTGGAGGTTTTCATTCGGGAAGCGGTTCGCGCGGGAACATCCAATGCGAACCGTAAGAACGAGTTTATCACGCGGTGTGAGACAGGCGCCTCGCGCCAACATCTTTTGGCTATCCCTTTCAATTAAAAGGCTCGGGCGCTGATACAATAGTTCCCGCCGGCGCGGCCGGCCACAGGAGGGAACATGAGCGCTGGACAACCGGCATCCCAAGCCGGCATTGGGCAGACCGTCGTGCCCTATTCCACCTTTCAAGAAGCTTTCCAGCAGAACCCCGCGCAAGTGCACGATGCAGTTCAGGCCGCCACTGCCACCGCGGCCAAGGGCGACCCGGCATTGCAGCAGCAGATGCTGGCCGATTGGCACACGGCCGTTTCGGAGCTGTCCAATAGCGCCAAACCTGTGATGTCAATGGGCGCGGACGGCGCGAGTATTCTGCATACTCCGCAAAACGACATGGCGTCGCGCTTGCAGTCCCTCCTCGTAAATCAAGCAACCGCCGCCGGCCAGGTTGGCTCTCTCCAACCGGCGCAGGTTGTCAAAACGCCCGAAGGGGACAGTTTCGCGCCCGGTGTGCTGTTTGTGAAGTTCGACGATGCCGACCTCATAGGCTGGCTAAGCATGGCGCCTGATCTCCTCTTTAAGCCGACGAAGGCAACGTGGGTCGATCCGCTACCCGTTCCGGAGACCATTCCGGAAGACGCGCGGATTGCAGTGTTCGGGGATTGGGGAACCGGCCTTTACGGCGCCCCTGCCATCGCCTCCACCATTTCCAGCCTGGATCGATGCGATGTCGTGCTTCACGTAGGCGACACCTATTATTCGGGTGAAGCAAACGAGGTCCATTCGCGTTTGGTCGGCGATTGGCCGAAGCGTCCCGCCGGAACAGTGAAACGTTCTCTTAACGGAAATCACGAGATGTATTCTGGCGGAACCGGCTATTTTCAGGCGCTTCGCGATTTCTTCCAGCAGTCCGCCAGTTGCTTTGCCATGCAGAACTCAAATTGGATATTGGTCGGCCTGGACACTGCTTATGTGGATTTCGATTTGGACAAGAAGCAGGTGGAATGGCTCACCGGCATAGTGAACGCAGCGGGGACGCGCAAGCTGATTCTTTTTTCACATCATCAGCCGTTTTCCCAGCTCGATGATCAAGGTCCGAAACTGCAAGTGGCCCTGGCGGATCTACTGAAGCAACAAAGGATTCACGCCTGGTATTGGGGCCATGAGCACCGGCTGGTCATCTACGATCCGCACCCCTTATGGGGCTTCAAAGGCCGCTGCATCGGCCACGGCGGGTTCCCTCAGTTTCGCGACGATCTTCCCAAGGCAGGCGGAGACGTATATAAATGGTTGCTCCTGCCTCCGCAGCCTTACGCCCCGGCGGCGCGGCTCCTGGATGGCCCGAATTTCTGGATTACCCAGGCCCCGGAACAATTCAGTCCGCACGGCTACGTGTTTCTGCAGTTCGATGGCGACACGCTGTCGGAGATCTTTCGTCTGCCGAACAATATAGGTCTTTTAAGGACGCAGGTCTAACCATGCCGCAAGTGACAAACTGGTTCGGAGACATCACGTCCAACCCCGCCGTCGTGGTGCAGGCGTCCTCCGTCGATGACATCGTCGCGGTCTTGAAGAACCCCGGCCAGTACCCTTCGCCGGTTCGCGCAGTCGGCTCGAATCACTCGACATCGGCCTGCGGCGTCGCCGATGGCGGCACGTTGATCCAGATGTCGAAGATGAATGCGATCGTCAAAATCGCCAGCGACACGGTCACCGCGCAGGCTGGCGCAATCTATATCGATGTCGCGCAGGAGCTGGAGAAGCGTGGACTCCAGTTCTATGTGAACACCGAGATCGGCAACCTGTCGGTGGGCAGCGCGGCCTGTTGCGGCACGAAGGACGCCTCCATGCCGGGCGAATTCGGGCAGGTGAATTCCTACGTCACGCGCATCAAGATGGTGCTTCCTTCCGGCGATCTGCTGGAGGTCACGGACGCTCAGCCCGACCTGATGCAGAAGGTGCGCTCGAGCTACGGCACCTTCGGCATCGTCTACGAAGCCACCATTCGGGTGCGGCCGATTCAGCCGATGGCGGTTCATCACGAAACCTTCACGCTGGAGGATTTCACGGCACAACTGCCCGCATTGAAGGCGCGCGGGGAATCGATGATGTACTACATCTTTCCCTTCGACAACCTGATCACGGTCGAATTCCGCCGTTACAATCCCGGCGCGACGGGCGAACCGAACCGCATCGCCTGGCCGCTGCGCAATTATATGTGGGCGAGCGCCGGGCCGCTGTTCTGCGCGCAGGTGGAGGCAGGTATTGCCAATAAGGAGATCCGCTACGGCATCATCGACGGCTTCTGCGCGCTGTGGCGGTTCAAGCTGGAAAACCTGGTAAGCAGCGACAACACCGTCGCCACCGATCAGATCATCCGCTACCCGCCCGTGGGCGGCGATAGCCGCTACACTTTCAGCCTGTCGGCGTTTCCGGAGGCGAATTACCCGGCCGTGCTCACCGATTACTTCGCCTTCTGCAAGCAATATTACAAGCAGCAGGGATATCGCACCAACATGTTGAACGTCGGCTACTGGATTGCGCAGGATCGCAGCTCGCTGCTCTCCTATTCCTACGATGGTGGCGTGATGACCATCGATCCGGTATCCACCGCCAACCCAGGATGGCCCGAGTTTCTCACGGCGTATAACCAGTTCTGCTCGACGCACGGCGGTATTCCGCTGTTCAATCAGACGGATGGGATCACGCCCGCCCAAGTGCAGAAGGCGCTGGGCGATCGCCTGAAGACGTTCGCCGCGGCGCGGCAAAATTACGATCCCAACGGCCGCTTGTTGAACGCTTACTTCCGCGACATGCTGAGCGCCTCGAATTAGATAGCCAAGCCGGGCTTCGGCCCGTACAGGAGGAATGATGCTCGCGACACCGTGGGAACAACGCAAGAACGCTTACGATTTCGTCGTGATCGGCTCCGGTTACGGAGGCGCGATCTCGGCGGCCCGGCTGGCAACCGCCGATCTGAACCCGAAGCGCTCGATCTGCATCCTGGAGCGCGGCAAGGAATGGCAGCCGGGCGACTATCCCGAGACGCTGCCGGATGTGTTGGGCGCAACGCGCAGCGACCTCAATCCGCTCGGTCTGTTCGAGCTGCTGAACTATCCCGACATCTCGGTGATCAAGGGCTCGGGTTTGGGCGGCACGTCGCTGATCAACGCCAACGTGGCGATCGTGCCCGATCCGGAAGTGTTCGAGCAATTCCACTGGCCTGCCTCGATTACTCTCGACGCATTGATGCCCTACTACCAGCGCGCGCATCAAGTGCTGGCCGCCAATCCGCATCCGCGCGCGCTGCAATTGGCCAAGGTGCAGGCGCTCGAACCGGCGCGCACAAACAGTTGGGAATGGACGTCAAGGCGCTGGACATCGTCGTCAATTTCACGATCGATGGACCGAACGCATACGGCGTGAATCAGAAGCCCTGCATCAATTGCGGCAACTGCGTGACCGGCTGCAACGTCGGGGCGAAGAACACGCTCTACATGAACTATCTGCCGATGGCAGCTAAGGCCGGGGCCACGATCCTCACGCAGACCAAGGTCGAGTGGCTGGAGAAACTCGCCGGCGGCGGCTGGCGGATCCACGGCAAGCACGTGAATGACGATATGAGCGGCGCACGCGTTTACACTCGATGCACGCGAGGTGATCCTCTCGGCGGGCTCGCTGAATTCCACGGAGATTCTGCTGCGCTCGGAGATGCACGGGCTGACCGTCTCGCCCGCGCTGGGCACGAAGTTCAGCGGCAACGGCGATTTCTTCGGCCTGGCCTACAACGGCGACTACGAGACCGACGTACTGGGCTATGCGCGCGCCGATTTGCCGAAGGCCGGCGATTCGCCCGAGCCCGGGCCGAACATCGTCGGCCTGGTGCGCTATAACGAACGGTCTGCCCGAAGCGCAGCGCATCGCGGTCGAAGATTTCTCCTTCCCGCGCGCTTACGTGGAGGCGCAGCAAGGTCGTCTTCGGCTTGATCCGCGGCGAGGATACGGTCACCGGCAACGAAAAGGCGCAGAGCGACCGCCTGGCGCGCGATCTCGGTCCGTTGCCCAAGCTGCACGACCCCAACGGCGCCATGAACCACTCCATGCTGTACCTGGTGATGGGCAGGACAATGCGCGCGGGACGATTCTCTTCGAAGCGCCCTGGACCGAGCCCGACGGGCGAATCCGCGATCTCCTGGGACCAGGCCGGCCAGCAGCAGATCTTCACGCGCATGAACGAGGAGCTGCGCCGCCACGCGCGCGCGCTCGAAGCCAACTTCATTTCCAATCCCACCTGGAGCATCTTCAAACTCGGCCACCTGATCACCGCGCATCCGCTGGGCGGCTGCCCGATGGGCGACGATTACCTGCAGGGCGCGGTCGATCCCTACGGCCGCGTGTTCGCGGGCGATGGCAGCGTGCACGACGGCCTGTATGTGACCGATGGGTCCGTGATTCCGAGCGCCTTGGGCGTCAATCCGTTGATGACCATCTCCGCGCTTACCGAGCGCTTCGTCGAGCGCAAGATCCAGCAACTGGGCGGCAAAGCATATCCGGCGCCGCCAGCGTCCGTCAGCATGGCCGGCATCGACGCGCTCGACGTGATCGACTTACAACGAAGGCCAGCTGGAGGCGCTCTTCCGCCGCTGCCCGACCATGGGCATCGACACGCTGGTGAATCAGGGCGGCGCCCCGGCCATCGATATCGCGACTCAGACCATCCGCAACGACGATAACTGGAAGGGCTTCTTCCCCGAAGGCCACGTGCTCAACGCCATGTCCGCCGCGATCTTCACGGGCTTCCGAAAGGAATTTCACAAACAAGGCGGCAAGTACATCGGCGTCACCAGCGATACCGACGGGCGCATCCACGCCCGCAACAGCCTGGAAGAGGTCGAGATAGACGTGGGGCACGATGCGGCACGCTCGAACCTGGGAAATACATTCTGCTGCGCTATCTGGATCCGCCGTGGCAGGGCTTCTACGACATTTTCAAGATCATCAACGACGATCTGCTGATCGGCCGCGTCTATCTCGGCGAGTATCCCGAACGGCGCGCGGCTCTTCACATTCCCCATGTCGCGGCGCTATACGCTTCGCCCAGATGACGGTGGACGATCACGCCGCGCTTTACGCCGCCGGGCTCCGCGCCCACGCCGCAGCGAATTGGATGGCGTTTGGCGCATGGATGCCATCTCCAACGCCAACCATGCCGGCGGCATCGCGTATCTGCAATTTCAGCAATCTGCCGGATGGCCGCTTCGTGGCGCGCTACGAGCTGATGGGACTGATGGAAGGGCTGGTGACGCCCTCGTTCCTGAAGGATCATTTCCAATTGAACGACTTCACGCCGTTCCACGATGAGATCCGCAAGCGTGACCGGCGATTTCCTGGTCGGGCAAGTATGTGACGCAGCTGCCGCCCGCGACTCGCACCGCTGGTGGGCAACTCGTCGCTGGGCCTGTTCCACACCGAAGCCGGCGGCGAATTCGGCTTCTACTACACGCTGACGCGCGCCACGCAGGCGTCGCTGCCGACGAACACGCTGCTGCAGCCGTTCCTCGATGCGCAACTGCCCGATGGCGTCGGCATGACCTTCGATGAAGAGATGGTCGGCTGGTATTTCCCGGGCGCGGGCACGTCCGCGCCAGGCCGCGAAGGCGATCTCACCATTGCCGCGCGCATTCCGGCGTCCGGCGATCCGGCCGGCGCGGTGGCCTGCAACTTTACCGCCGAGATGACAATCCGCGACGTCAACGAATTCGTCGATGGCTACGAGCACGAAGCGCAGATGACGGGCACAATCACGTTCGGCGAGTTCGGCGGGCAGGCACCGGCGACCTTCACCATGGACGCCTCGAACAGCAGCTTCAACTATCTGCGCGTGAATCCGCAAACCGGCGAGGCGGAGATGCGGTATCACCTCGAATTCGCGGACGCCGCCGGCCAGCGCTACACGCTGGAAGGGGTGAAATACATGCAGAAGGATGCAGCCAACCAGGCGATCGCCGACGTGCTTGGCGATTACACAACGCTCTATACCCACCTCTACCAGCGGATGCCGGATGGATCCGATAAGGAGCTGGGCATCGGGTACATGAAGTTCCGAACTTTCGAAAATCTGGCTGCGGTTTCGAGCTTGGCCGGCTTCCTCGCCTCATTCCGGATCACGGGCACCAGCGATCCGGTGATTCAACTGCAGGCCCGTCTTCGCTTTATCGCCTTCACGGCGCAGTTCGTGGAGCGCGAATACGATCCGCTGGCCTTGCCGCCACAGAGGTTTGCCGCGGCGCCTGCGCCCGGGGGAGTTGGCGCCCCATAGTGAGGGAACGTCAGATGAAAACCCGATAGGAATACGGGACTAGGGGAACGTCCCAGTACCCGGCTATTTCCCTATTCTCGGAGTATCGAATGGATAGAATTTTGCTAGAAAAAATATTAATATCGGGCAAATAAGGTATTGCACGGCACCAAGGCCGGTGATAGACTCGTCATAGCTCGACTAGTACCGATGACACCCTTAAGACGGAACGGAGCAGTATGCTATCGGGAATTTTGATCATTGCCTTTTCGTTGGCGCTTTTGATCTACTGGTTTCGATATAGTTGCATACTCATCCTCCGCAACCAGGCGGCCGAAGCAGCCGCAGCGTCCAACGCGGTGGATGTCAGGTTTAGCTTCTCGCAGGTTAAAGAGAGTCTTAAATGCGAGGACGAGCTTGACCCCTTGCGAGTCGCGTTGGATCGCGACTACCGGGTTCTCACCTATTTGATTGAGCACGCCGCCGGACTTGAGTTGGCTACGTTGGAAGACCGGCTCTTGGTGCTCGACTATTGGATGATGCAACGCGTATACCGGCTGACGCGAACTCTGGCTCCTAAGCAAGCGCGGCAGGCGCTAGTGGAGATGGCGACCGTGCTTGGGATTTTGGCATGCCACCTTGGTGAGCGTGCCGGGGCGCCGTCCGAAGCGTGATCGCAATCTACGTTTCACTGTGATCGCAGTTTTGCAACCCTCATTCGTAATTTTCCATCCGCGCAGGCCAATTTTTGCTGTCTGGTCTGCTCTACAATTAATAAGTGGCAACCGAATCCTCCCTTAAGCAAGCAGTAGAGCGTCTCGGCGCGGTGCGCCGTGAGATCGCCAAGATCATCGTCGGCCAGGACGATGTCGTCGAAGGCGTCCTGATCTGTCTTCTCTCCGGTGGCCACGTGCTGCTGGAAGGCGTCCCTGGCCTTGGCAAGACTACTCTGCTGCGAACGCTCTCGCGCACGATGCAGTTGAAGTATTCGCGCATTCAGTTCACGCCCGATCTCATGCCCGCCGACATCGTGGGCAGCATGATCCTCGAAGGCAATGAAGGAACCAGGCAGCTTCGCTTCCAGCACGGTCCAATCTTCGCGAACCTTGTGTTGGCGGACGAGATCAACCGCGCTACGCCGAAGACGCAATCGGCCCTCCTCGAAGCCATGCAGGAGCGCACCGTCACCAGCGGCACCACCACGCACGAACTGGAGCGGCCCTTCCTCGTCATGGCAACGCAGAACCCCATCGAGATGGAGGGCACCTATCCGCTGCCCGAAGCGCAGCTCGATCGGTTCCTGATGAAGATTCTCGTGAAGTATCCGTCGCGCGCCGAGCTTAGCCGCATCGTCGAACGAACCATCCAGCGCGAGGAGGAAACGCCATCCGCCGTGATGGATCGCGATGCGATCCTCGAGGTCCGCTCCGTTTGCCGTGAGGTGCTGGTTGCTCCGCACGTACAGGAATATGCCATCGAACTGGTCATGGCCACACAGCCCGAACAGAAGGAAGCGCACGAACTGGCGCGCAAGTATGTGCGTTACGGCAGTTCGCCGCGCGGCGCGCAGGCGCTGGTGGAATGCGGACGCGTACTGGCATTGATGCGCGGCCGTTTCCATCTGGCAATTGAAGACATCAAACACCTGGCGCATTCTGTTTTGCGGCACCGTATCATATTGAACTTCGACGCGCATGCCGATGGGCAAACCCCTGAGACCATTCTCGACGCGATAGTGGAAGGCGTAACCGCGCAGGCATCCGCCGCGTAGGATCGTTATGCAGGCGGCCCCGCTGTTAGACCGCGAGTTTCTCGAAAAGCTCGAACGGCTCACCATCCATTGGCAGAAGTCATTCCCTGGCCTGGTGGGCGGGCACAACGTTTCGCGCTTCGCAGGCTCGGGACAGGAATTTCTCGACCATCGCAATTTTCACCACGGCGACGACCTGCGCGCCGTCAATTGGCGCGCCTATATGCGCCTGGAAAAACTCTTCTTGAAAATGTTTCAGGTTGAGCCGCGCGTTCCGGTTCGCCTACTGGTGGATTCGAGCGCATCCATGATGGCGTACGGCGGCGCCAAGTTCGCGTACGCGCGCAAACTGGCGGCATCGCTCTGTTACGTGGGCTTGGTTCGGCTCGATAGCATGGAGATCCGCGGGTTCTCGAAGAATCTCACGGCGCGCATTCTTTCCTCCGGCGGCAGGCATCGCTTCAACGGGGTCGCCAACGGCCTGATGGGGCTCGAATCGGGCGGGCAGACAGATTACCAGGCGGTGGTGCGCGAGTTCATCGGCGCTTATCCGCAGCGTGGGTTGCTGATCGTGATTTCCGATTTTCTCGACGACAAGAATTGTGAGCGCGCCCTTCAATATCTTGCCGATTTCGGCCATGAGCTGATGCTGCTGCAAATCTGGTCTGACGAAGACCGCACGCCGCCGTGGACCGGCGAATTGGAACTGCAGGATGCCGAGACGGGCGCCGGCCTCAAGCTCGATTTCGACGACGACGCGCGCGACCGCTACACCGCCGCCTTCGACGATTATTGCTCCATGGTCGAATCGATGGCGCTGCGTAGCGGCGGCCGATACGTTGGAATCTCGACCGAGCAGTCGCTCGAGAGCGTCGTCTTCGGTGAATTGGTTCGCATGCGGGGGATCGCGTAAGTGTACCAGTATCTCAATCTTTCGCTGTTTCAAGTTCTGGCCGTGTTCGGCAGTATTTCGGCGATCTCCGTCGCGCTCTATCTGCTCGACCGCTCGCGCCGCAAACAAATCGTTTCCACGCTGCGCTTTTGGGTGGCGGCGGAAAATCCCGTGGCCGCATCGCGGCGCAAGCATATTCAACAGCCGTGGTCGCTATTGCTGCAATTGCTTGGCATGGGTCTCTTGCTGCTCGCGCTTGCCGCAGCTACGCTTCGGCTCGCCGGATCAAGCCGGACGCGATCATGTCGTGATTCTCGAAACGTCGGCGTGGATGGGCGCCCGCTCTGGCAACCGCACACTAATGGATTTGGCGCGCGAGCGCGCGCGTCGCTACGTCCGCGCTTTACCGTCGCATGACCGGGTCATGCTGGTGCGCGCCGATGCGCTGGCCACTCCCGTGACCGCCTTCGAGCCTGGGCGCACTAAGATCGAAGAGGCGATCCGGCAATCCGAACCGGGTTCCACCGCTCTGAATCTCGATCAGGCACTCGGCTTCGCGCGGCATATTCAATCGCAGCAGGGCCGGCGCGCCGGAGAAATCGCGTTCATCGGATAGGGGCGTACGGTGGAAGCGGATTCCACGTCCGCGCCCGCGCCGCGTAACCTGCGCGCGATTCTCATTCCCGACGCGATCGAGAATTGCGGACTGCGCAAGATCGGCATGCGCCGATCGAGCACCGATCCCGACCTGTGGGAGATCTACATTTCCGCGCACAATTACGGTCGCGAAACCGAAGACGGTCACCATCTCGCTCAACTTCGGCACGCAGGATCCATCGACGCGCATCCCGCGGAGGAACGGAAAAAGTCACCATCGCGCCGGGCTCCGAAACCGAAACGGCGTTCGAATACCGCACCGCGTCTGCCGGAATTCTCGGCGTCTACCTGACGCCTCATGACGCGTTTCCAGCCGACGATCACGCCGATCTCGAATTGCCGGCGCAGCCTTCGCTCGCCGTAACCGTTTACTCGAATCAGCCCGAGTTGCTGAAGCCGCTGCTTGGCCTCCACGCCGCGCGTGACGGCGATCTACAGGAAGCCTGGCAGTACCGCGCCAACGATTCGGGCCTTGTGATCATGGATCGCTTCGTTCCGCCGCAGCGTCCGTCGGCGGATTCCATCTGGATCGATCCGCCGGCCAGCTGGTTCGCCGATTCCCGTGCGCACGCAGGTTGCCGATGTCGCGTTCGGCGGATGGGATTCCACTCAACCGGCTGCGGCCGGGCTTCGCACGAAGGATTTCAAGCTGGAACATGCCTCGGTGTTCGAAGCCGCGCCGGGCGATGGGAAAATCGGATCGGTGGAATGCCGGCCCGGTGATTGTGGCGCGCGATGGCAAAGCCGAAGGTTGTGGTGCTGGGGTTCCATCCCGCGCTTTCCGCAATGCGCTATGAGCTGGCGACGCCGCTGCTGTTCGCCAACCTGTTGCGTTGGATGTCGCCGCGAACTATTCCAGCGCTGGGAGATCAGCGGCGGCAGCGTCGGGCGCGGTGAAGCTCGCAATGGATTCTGCCCGCGCGCGGTAAGGAGCAGGAGAACGTCAAGGTGACGGGCGAAGATGGCAAGACGTTACCCTTCACGGTGCACGATAACGCCGTCGAATTTCTTCGCCGGCGCGCCCGGCGAGGTTCGCGTCGCGGCGGGCGATCGCGAGTACATGTATTCGCTCACGCTGCCTGAGCTTTCCGACTCCAAGTGGAAGCCGCCCGCGAGCGCGATGAAGGGCATTCCGGCGTTTGCTCCGGCGGTTGCCGCGGCGCGCGACGTCTGGCCGGTGATGGCGTTTGCCGGCGCGCTGTGTCTGCTGGCGGAATGGATGCTCTATGGCCGGTTCCGCCGCTCGCGTAAGCTGGTGCTGTTGGCCCGGCGCTTATTCGGCGAAGGCCGTCTATCGCTGCGCAAGGGGGAAGCCGCCGATGAGTTTCGAACATCCCTGGGCGCTCTTTCTGTTGCTCTTGCCGCTCGGCTGGGTGGTGTGGGAATGGCGCAGCCGCCGGCCGTCGCCTCGGCTGGCTAAAGGCAGGTGTGTTTGCCGCTATCATGCTGTGCCATCGCGCAGCCGTCGCTGCATGGTTTACGAAAGCAAGGTTGCCGTGGCCATGCTGGCGGATACATCGGCCAGCGTCTCGCCGGACGATTTGCTGCGCGAATCGGACTATGCCGACCGGTTGGAGCGCGCCCGCGGCCGCCATTGGACGCGCGTGATTCCTTTTGCGCGGTCCACGCGCGATGCCGCTGCTCTCCGAGCGGCCCAAGGATGGCTGGCAGCTTCGCTATACCTCCGGCGCGGGTGGACGCGCAACCGATCTGGAAACCGCCATCCGCGATGGCGCCGCTTCGCTGCCTTCGGGCATGGTGCCGCGCCTTCTGCTGGTTTCGGACGGCAACGAAAATCTGGGCAGCGCGGCGCGCGCCATCTGGCAGGCGCAACAACTCGGTATTCCCGTGGACACGATGGCGCTCACCGGCCGTCCCAGGCCCGGCCTGATGCTCGAATCGGTTTCGTTTCCCGGGCAGGTATTCAGCGGCGAGCGGTTCCCGGTGGATGTGACGCTGGAGTCGCCCGCTGCGGCGCAGGCCAAGGTGGAGCTTTCGCGCGGAAGGCAAGCCGATCGGCTCGAACCAGGTGCAACTTGCCGATGGCGCGAATCATCTGCGCCTGCAGGCCACCGTGAATTCCGCAGGCGCCATCGCAATAGCCGGAAAGATTTCCGCCAAATCGCTGGGCGAGGCGCGATTCGAAGATGCCGTAACGCTGCGCAAACCGCGCGCGCTGCTGATATCGCACGATCCGCCGGAGAGCGAGACTCACCTCCAGCGCGTGCTCGAATCGAATCAGTTTGAAATCGACCGCGCAGCCCGATGGCGTGCCCGCGCAAGCTCGATGGTTACCAGTTGATCATTGTCAATAACTGGAACGCGGAATCGATTTCGGCCGATCGAAAAGCGGCGCTCGAAGATTACGTAAAGAAGGGCGGCGGCCTCGCGTGGATCGCCGGCGAGCATAACGTCTACAACGATAAAAAGGGCCAGGAAGAAGACGCGCTGGAACGCACTCTGCCCGCCAAGCTCGCGCCGCCGCGCTCGCCCGAAGGCACGGCCGTGGTGCTGATCATCGACAAATCGTCATCCATGGAAGGCCGCAAGATCGAACTGGCGCGCCTCGCCGCGATCGGCGTGGTGGAGAATCTGCGCGACATCGACACGGTGGGCGTGCTGATCTTCGACAACTCCTTCCAGTGGGCGGTGACGCTGCGCAAGGCCGACGACCGCGCCTCCATCAAGCGGCTGATCTCCGGGCATCACGCCCGATGGCGGCACGCAGATCGCGCCGGCGCTCGAGCGAGGCGTATCAGAAGATTCTGCCCACGAACGCCGTGTACAAGCACATCGTGCTGCTGACGGACGGTATTTCCGAAGAGGGCGACAGCATGACGCTCACCAAGGAAGCCGTGCACGAACCACGTCACCATCTCGACCGTCGGCTTGGGTCAGGACGTCAACCGCGCGTTTCTCGAAAAGGTCGCGTCGTCCGCCGAGGGCAAATCTTATTTCCTGAATGAGCCCGAAGGCCTCGAGCAGATTCTGCTGCGCGACGTGCAGGAGCACACCGGCGTCACCGCCGTCGAAAAGAACATCCATCCGAACGTGGTCAAGCAGGCCGAGATTCTGGACGGCGTGGGCATCGAAAGCGCGCCCGCGCTGCACGGCTACGTGCGCTACCAGGCGCGTCCGGCGTCGGACACCATCCTCGCCGCCGATCGCGAAGATCCGCTGCTGGTGCGTTGGCAATACGGGCTGGGACGCGCCGCAGTCTTCACATCCGACGCCAAGAACCGCTGGGCCGCGAACTGGGTGACCTGGCCCGGCTTCGACAAGCTGTGGGCGAACATCTTCCGCGATCTGCTGCCGCACGCGCCGCAAAGCGAAACCGTCGGCCGATTTCGACCGCGCATCGAATGAACTGGTGGTGGATTACCGCCTTTCGCGCAACGTGGACGACCCGCCGGCGATTCCCGATATTTTCGTGTTCGGCCCCAATGGCTTCCAGGCGCCGCTCAAGGTGGCCAAGGTGGCGTCGGGCCACTATCGCGGCACGGGTCGCAGATCGGCCAGGCGCAGGGCCTGTTCCGCGTGCGGCCGCGTGGCCGATTCGCGCGCCTTCCCCGAAGTCGGCTTCTACCGCCAGGAAGACGAGATGCAGGAATACGGCAACAACGAAGCGCTGCTCAGGCAGATCGCGTCCGCCACCGGCGGCCGTTTCAACCCGACCCCGAAGCAGGTTTTCGACGCCGGCGGCCGCAGCATCGAAACCACGATGCAACTCTGGCCTGGACTGCTGGCGCTGGCGATTCTGCTGAACCTGACCGAACTGGTCGTGCGCAAGTGGAAAGGCCTGCTCGAGGCGCTGGGGTGGCGCGCGCGTCGCCGAAGCGTAATGCGCATTGCCGTCATATCCGACATCCGCGGCAATCTCACAGCATTCGAAGCAGTCCTCGCCGATCTTCGGCAAACCTCGCCCGACTTAGTCTTCCACGGCGGCGATCTGCCGCATGGCGGATCGAGTCCCGCGGAAATCGTAGACCGAATTCGCGATCTCGGCTGGCCGGGCGTACTCGGGAACACCGATGAGATGCTCTTCGATCCCGAATCGCTGACGGCTTTCGCCAGCCGCTCCCCCCAACTCCAAACCATGTGGACCGCAATCGCGGAAATGGCGGCGGCAACTCGGGAGGCGTTGGGCGAAACGCGCGTCGAGTGGCTGCGCGGCCTGCCGCGCGTGCACGTGCACGGCTCGATGACGCTGATTCATGCGAGTCCCAAAAGCACGTGGCGCGCGCCGGGGCCGGAGGCCAGCGACACGGAACTGAAATCGGTTTATGGAGCGCTAAAGCACGCGGTAGTTGTCTACGGTCACATTCATCGCTCCTTTATACGGCGTGTTGCAGGAATGATCGTTATCAACACCGGCAGTGTGAGTCTCTCATACGACGGCGATCCCCGCGCGGCGTACCTGTTGCTGGATGATTCCACACCGAGCATACGGCGAGTCGATTACGATGTTGAGCGCGAAATCACCGGCCTCTCCACTTGCGGGATGCCTCACGCAGATTGGGTCGCGAGGATGCTCCGGAACGTCAGCCCGCAGATGCCGTAAGCGGGACTACCGCCCCTCTTGAATCGCCTGAATACACCGCCATCATCCGATCCGGCGACCCACGTGAACATATTGTGCGGGGTTTGCCGAATGCCAACATGCGCCGGTAAATCACGTTCTCCAGACGCGAATTGATTCCCCAGCCGCCCAGGTATTGCAGCCGCAGGTCCTTGTCGCGATTGATCTCCGCGCCAGCCGTCCAACTGCCCAGATCGGAGCGCTGGCCCGCGAAAGTGCCGAACAGGTCGATCTCCGAATTGATGCCGATGCCGCGCAGCGATTCCACGACCGGCTGATAATCCGGCCGGTTCAGCCGCTGCGCGACCTCGTCGAGGTTGATTTCCAGCGGCTCTACCTGGCCCATGAAGACCATGTCGTAGCCCCGGCCATCGATGTTGTTGGCCCACACCGTGGCCGTCGGGAAACGATTCGAAGAATGTCGCCAGCTCGCTCCGCACCGTGCGCTCGTCGCTTTCATAAAGCGGCACATAAAGCGTGAACATACCGCCGGGATTCAGGTGCGCCTTGACCGAATCGAAGTACTCCTTCGAATAGATCGCGGCCGTGCCTTTGACGAACACGTCCAGCGGATCGGACGCGATCACGTCGTACTTGTCGGTGGTGGTCAGCAGGTAGTGGCGCGCGTCGTCGAAGATCACGTGCGTCTTCGGATTGTGATAGACGTCGTAATCGGCTTCGGCGAAGTAGCGCGTCGAGGTGGGCGGAATCACCGGCTCGATTTCGCAGACCGTGATGTGCTCGATGCCGGGGTAGCGCGTGAAGGTTCCGGCCGAAACGCCCGCGCCGAATCCGATGCCCAGCACGGATTTCGGATTCGGATGCAGCAGCGCCGGCAAATGGCCCACCATGCGCTGCAGCTTCATGTCGTAAGGTTCGGTGGTGGCTTCCACGTGGCCGTTGACGTCGATTTCGGTGGCGCCGTTGTTCCAGTTTGAAATCGCGACCGAGGAATTGCGGCCCTCGACCGTGTAGAGAATCTGCGCGCTTGTTCTGATAGGTGGCGATGCGGCGGCCGTAGGCGATCAGTTCGCCGGGAATCGGCTTCACATCCTTCGCCAGAACCAGATCAGCACCATGGCGACGGCGGCGGCCACGCCGGCGACCGCCATGCGATTTCCGCGTCTGCAATGTCCGGCACGAGCAGGAACAACGCGCTCACGGCGGGCACAGAATCAGCATCGCTTCGCAGATTGTGGTCCCGATCATGGGCACCAGGATCAGGCTGGTGATCAGCGCGCCGAAAATCGAGCCCAGCGTATTGGCCGCGTAAACTTCGCCCGCGATGCGGCCCGGATCTTCGCCGGGCCGCGGCGACCGCCGCCAGCGCCAGCGGGAAACTCGCGCCCCACAGGATCGCGGGCGGCAGAATCGTCCACAGCGTGCGCGCCATATCGAGCTGGAATGTCATCCACGGGCTCGGCGCAAGGAACGGATCGATGGGCCAGTAAGGCAGCGCGCCGGCGATCATATATGCCGCTCCACGCCGTCCCGATGGCGAGCAGGATCTGGCACCATCCCAGCGCCACGCGCGGACGAGCGCTGCGCGAGATGCAGGCGCCAATGCCGCTGCCCACCGCGAGGCCGATCAGAAACACGGCCAGGATAATCGAGAACACATAGACCGTCGCGCCCATCAGCATGCCCATGAGGCGCGTCCAGACGACTTCGGCGCCGAGCGCGCTGGCGCCGGAGAGCCCGATGGTGACGATAGACGGGCCACCGCGCGTCCAGCGGGTTCGGCCGAAGCGGCTGCTTCCCGTCGGCTTCAGCCTGGATTCCGCTGCGCCGTGCGCAGGCACGCGTCCGGCTACCAGGTAACTGGCCGCCGCGACCACAAGGTTGATGGCCATGGCCCAGTAGGTCGCCATGACCGTATCGTAGATGCGCAGCAGGTAGAAGCCCGCCAGCAGGCATCCGAAGACGGCGCCGGCGGTATTGCCGCCGTAGAGCAGTCCCCACCAGGAGACGCCGCGCGGCGTGGTTTCGATCCAGCGCACGATCGCCGGGCAGCGAAGCGCCCATCAGAATGGTCGGCGGCAGCAGGCAGATGGCGCAGAGAAACCCGCGCGTCAACATGCCGGCAAGGCCGTGCGCCGCGCCGGCGAAATAGATGCGGTCCAGGAACGGAAGGCCAGACGAGCACCAGAAATCCGCACAGCGGCGATTCCGGCTTCCAGCGCCGCGTAAATCCGCAAAGGATGATAGCCATCGAGCTTAAGCTTGCGCAAAGCCCATGCTGCCGATGCACAGGCCGCCCATGAAACTGGCCAGCAGGAAGCCCATGGAGACGGCGGTAGACCCGATGGCGAGTTGAAGAAGTTGAAACCAGACGATTTCGTAGATCAGCGCGGAGCAGCCGCTCCCGGCAAAGAGAATCAGAAGAACGATAAGAAACCGCGAAGCGTCAAACCGCGACGTGGTGGAGACCGATGAAGCTGGCATAGATAATGAAACACATGATAACCGCAGGGTGGCATCAGAGAATTTCAGTGAGCGGGATTTCCACGCCTGGCAGGAAGGGGGTATGTATCGAGCGGGTCTCGAGACGAGCAGGCGCCGGGCGCGTTATAAACCCAGGCGTGACCTTTGCGGGGATAGATCAACCATACCTCTGCCGCGCCATTGGCAAGATATTCGCTCACCTTCTCATCCAGATCCGCGGCAGTTTCGGACAGCGAGACTACTTCAAAGGCAATCAGAGGGGCGCCGAGGTAAAAACCGTCGATGGGCTGATCGCAGTGCGTCAGACTAACTTCCGGTCTAAGCCAGGAAGGCGGATCGGTGAAAAAACGATAGCCACGCTCCATATGAACTTTCCCAAGTCGCAGAGCGGGGTTCGAGTCGCGTAGGCCTTCCACGGCGCGTCTTCAGCTATTCGTAAAGGTCCTCGCAGACATCCATGTGAGCGTTGAACGGAGGTGGCCTTCGGATCAGGACTCCCTTCAAAAGCTCGACGTGATCGGTGCCGAAATCCAGGCGCTCGAATTCCTCGAAGCTAATCGGCATTGGTGGCTGCCATGAGTCTATATGAGAATGCGTTCAATCCGCTTCTGCGCGCTGCGCCGCGCTATCGGCGGGCAGTTTCAAGCGGGCGATGCAGCCCGGGCCATCGGTTCGGTTTTCGAGCGTCAACGCGCCGCCGTGTCCTTCGGCGATCTGACGGCTCAGCACGAGTCCGATCCCCGAGCCCCCGGGCTTCGTAGTGAAGAACGGGACGAAGAGATTGGCAGTGCTCGAAAGGCCTGGGCCCTCGTCTGTAATCCAGATTTCGAGCATCGCGCCATCGCGCCGCCATCCAGTCCTCACGCGCCCATTGGTGGTCAGTGAAGCATCGGCGGCATTGCGCAATAGATTGATAAGCACCTGCTCGAGCTGATCGGGGTCCCCTTGAATGGTGAGTTCCGGCCCCGAAACCACATCCACGGGAATACGCGTTTCGAAGCTCGCCGCCCTCAATACGGATGCAGCTACATCGAGCGGCTGCAATTGCGGACGCGGCAGCTTGGCGAGACGCGCATAGGCGCCGATAAAGCGGCTCAGGCTTTCGGATCGCGACGTGATAACGCCCAGGCCGCGGCGCATGTCGTCGCGCCAATCGTCGGGAAGTTCCTCGCGCGCGATGATGCTGATCAGGCTGCCGGCGATCGATTTAATGGGCGCGAGCGAATTATTCAGCTCATGGCCCAGCACGCGAACCAGACGCTGCCAAGCATGCAATTCCTGCTCGCTAAGAGCTTGGGTCAAGTCGGAGAGCACCACCAGTTCCAGCGGCAGGCCGCGCTCGCGGATGCCGCGTGCGGCGCAGGCCGAAGCGTCCGGCGCCGCCGGGGAATGAGGCTTGCCGAGTGGTTTGCGGCGGCCCATCGAGGCAGGCTTCCATGTGTCAGATCCTCGGCCGTGAGGCCGAGCAGGTTCTCCTGTTGCTTATCCAGCAGGCGCTCGCCGCCGCGGTTCACCAGGCGCAGACGGCGATGCTCGTCGAAAGCGAAAATCGCGACATCGATTTCGCGCATCACCGTGCGCAGCAGCGTCGTGGCTTCGAGCGCGCCCAGGCGCTGCTCGCGCAGCGTGCTGCCCAGGGTGTTGATTTCGCGCATCACTTCGCCGAGCGCATCGTCGTCGCGGTAGGAGCGGCCGCGCACCGAATAATCGCCCTCGCGCAGCGCGCCCAGCAGGTTCGACAGCGTCTGCAGCGGGAAAACGACGCGCTCGCGCAGAGCGATCGCGCAGAGAATCCATACGCCAACAATGACAACCGTCCAAGTGATTTGCGTGTGCCGTTGCCAATCGGAATTCCAAACGAGAAAGAGCGCGCAAGCCGACCCGGGCAACGCCGCAAGGGCGGCGAGCAGCGCCACGCGGTCTTCATATCCCACGCGGCCGGATTTAATGCGGCGGCTCATGATGCGCGGCCGGCTACAACCCGTAGCGCGGCTATAGTCCATATCGTTGCAGCCGGCGATAAAGCGCGCTGCGGCTCAGGCCGAGCGCGTTCGCGGCATGGCTCACGTTTCCATTAAAGCGCGCCAACGCCTTCTTGATGAGCAGGGCTTCCACGTCCTCAAGGCTCATCTCCTCCAGCCGCGGCGGACCTTCGCGGCCGGCGCGCAGACCCAAATCGGCGGCGCGAATGGTCGCCTTTGTGCCATCAGCACGGCGCGCTCCACGGCGTGATCGAGCTCACGCACGTTGCCAGGCCACGTGTGCGCCAGCAGCGCCTTGACCGGACTCTCGTCGAAGCCGGTGATGCGACTTTCGGTAATGGCTCGAGTGCTGATGCAGAAAGTGCGCTGCCAGCAGCGAAATATCCTCGCGGCGGTCGCGCAATGGGGGCAAGCCGGATCTCGATGGTGTTCAGGCGGAAGAGCAGGTCCTGGCGAAAGCGGCTCTCGGCCACCGCGGCGTTGAGATCGGCGTTGGTGGCAGAGAAGACGCGCACGTCCACGCGCCGCGTCTTCGACGATCCGACGCGCTCGAACTCGCCCGTCTCGAGCGTGCGCAGCAGCTTCGATTGCAGCCCTTGCGAAATGTTGGCGATTTCGTCGAGAAAGAGCGTGCCGCCATCCGCCATTTCGAACCGGCCTACGCGATCGACCTTGGCGTCGGTAAAGGCGCCTTTGACGTGTCCAAAAAGCTCGCTCTCGAAAACGCCCTCCGCCAGTCCGCCGGTATTGACCGTGACCAGCGGACGAGTGGAGCGCAACGAAACCGAGTGCAGTGTCTGCGCCACCAGCCCCTTGCCGGTACCGTTTTCCCCGTGATGAGTACATTGGCGTCGGAGGGTCCTACGCGTGAGATTACGTCTAGCACGGGACGCATCGCGGCCGATTGCGCGATGAGCTGTGGGAATCGCTCAGCGCGCAGGGCGCGGTTCTCGGCTTCGAGCCGCTGGCCCTTGCGCAGCGCGCGGCCGAGCTCGATCTGCGTTTTGAGGATGGCCGAGAGCCGCGCGTTGTCCCAAGGCTTCTGAATGAAATCGCGCGCCCCGCGGCGCATGGCTTCGACGGCGAGTTCGACCGATCCCCACGCCGTCATTACGATCACCGGCAAAGTGGTATCGAGCGTCTGGATGCGGTTGAGCAACTCGAGACCCTCCTGGCCGCTGGTTGTATCGCGCGTGTAGTTGAGATCCATCAAAACGGCGTCAAAATCGCGCGATTCGACGGAATCGATAGCGCCCGCTGGTGAATTGACGGTTTCGGATTGGTAACCCTCGCCCTTCACCAGGAAGCGGAGGGCTTCGAGGACGTCGGGCTGGTCGTCGGCGATGAGGATGCGGGGCGTGTCGGGTGATTTCATTGTGACCGTGGGGGCTCGATCAATGGGCATTTGCTGGGCCAATGGCGATGTGGCTGAGACGTAAGACGTTAGGATAGCGGATCGAAGCCCGGAAGTGTCCGGTATTGGGACGGGGAAGACCGAGCGCGGACTTCTTCGGCGGACGAAAAGCGATCTCGGCAAAGACGATTCGCGGTCGCGTTTGCAGTGGTCCTCAAGGGTAACGCCGCGTTAGCTAGAGTTGTGGCGGCTGCCGCACTCGCGCCCGCGCTTTGTGGCCAAAGCGCGGTCAGTACTTCAGTCAGTATTCAGGGAATCGCGATCGACAGCGCCACGAAGAAGCCGATCGCCGGCGCGATCGTGACAGCCATCCGCAACGGGCCGCCACCGCTGAGCCAAAACGCAACATCCAGCTCAACTGGCGCATTCCAGTTCTCCGGCCTTCCGGCAGCGACTTACCGACTCTGTGTTCAGGTCCTCGCAGGCGGCTATCTCAATCCGTGCAGTTGGTCGCCTAATCCACCGACGGTTACGGTGGCTGCCGGCAAGGCTGTTACCGGCGTTCAGTTGAAGATCGCGCCCGGCTCCGTCCTCCGTATCCGAATCGACGATCCAACGAGCCTTCTCAGTCAATCGGTAAATCCGGCCAGGCTCCGCCCATCAGCATGGGCGTGCGAACCGCGACCGGCTTCATCGAACCTCTGGTCATGCGGTCGGCGGACATAACCGGAAGCGCGCACGAGGTCACCATTCCTTTCGACGCGGGAGTCCCGGTTTGGGTCCATAGCGCCAAGCTCGCTCTCACCCAAGCCGGCGGGAGCGCCGTTCCGGCCGCGGGGCTGGTGCTGCCGGTGACCCACCCCAGCGCCGCGGCGGTTGCGCCGCCGCAGTTGGCGTTTCAGATCGTTGGCTTGAAGCCGTAACCGGAGAAGCACAAAGATGACCAGTTGGGAGAAGAATCGCTTGCCTGGAAGCGCGCCCCGCGTAGAGGCCATCGGCCGCGCCACGCGCATCGCGCTCGCGCTCGTGCTTTTCGCCGCCGCCGCGCGCGCCCAGAACCTCTCGGGCGCACTGACTTCAGGGACGTTTTCCACCGCCACCAACTGCGCCGCCACGAACCCGCCATCGGGCTGCGTGTCCGCTACGCTGACTCAAGGGACAAGCGTCGCCATCCAGGCAGGCCAGACGGTGCTCGGCCCCGGGTTCGACGCGAAAGCAAGCAACACTTCCACATCTCTTGTTATTGGACCGCCCCCGCCCGCCGTCACGTCCGTCACTCCCGCCTCCGGCAGCGGGGCCGCGCAGCCGTTCACGGTTGCGGCATCGAGCGGCGATTGGGCCGGCCAAGGCACGGTTCAGCTTCTAGTGAACTGGGCGGTGGATGCCAACAACGGCTGTTATGCGATCTACTACCAGAGCAGCAATTCGATGTACCTGCTGAACGATAACGCCTCGCAATCGCTGGGCGGGGCGGCGCCGGGAACGGCGGGCGCCACGGTGAGCAATTCGCAATGTACGCTCAACATTCAGAACTCCTCGACGTCTCTTTCCGGGAACAATCTGAGCGTAACGTTCGCGGTGACGTTCAACTCGAGTTTCATCGGACCGCAACAGGTGTTTGCGCTCACTTCCGACGCCAGCGGCCAGAACTCGGGCTGGCAGGACGAGGGGATTTGGACGGGGTACGCCGCGCCGTCGTCGCAGCCGCCTTGTACGCCGGCTGCCTCCTGCACAGTTACGCCCACCGGCCAGACGGGCATGAGCGCGGCGTTCACCTTCACGTCTTCGGATTTGAACGGGGCGGCCTATATGCCTCAGGAATTCCTCGTTCTGGGGTCATACTCGGCCAACAGTTGCGTGGTGCTGGTATATCACGAGAGTAATGCGGCGTACCTGCTGAGCGACGACGCGTCGGCCTGGAACCCGATTCCCGCGGGAGGGTCGCTCGCGAACAGCCAGTGCGCCATTAGCGGGACGTCCGGTTCGAACTCGGGGAACAATTGGATCTACGGCCTGACGGCAACGTTCGCGGCGGGCTATGGGGGCGCCAAGCCGATCTACATGCAGGTTTGGGATCACGGCCTGCAGACCAGCGGGTTGTTGCAGGTGGGCACGTGGACGGTGGGCACGCCGGAATCGATTACCATGGCGACCAACCCTCCGGGGCTCTCGGTGACGGTGGACGGCACGGCGTACGCCAGCCCTCAGACCTTTTCCTTGGCAGCCGGATCGCAACACGTCATCTCTACGGCTTCGCCCCAGACCGCCGGGACGGGAAACCAGTACGTATTCTCGAGCTGGTCCGACGGGCAGGCGGCCTCGCACACGATCACGGTTCCCTCCGCGGCCGCGACCTACACGGCGAGCTTCACGGCGGTGGATTTCACCATCACGGTAACTCCCACGGCTAATCCCTCGGTCGCGATGTCGGGCGGCAACGGCGCGACGTATACGGTTACGGTCGGCGCGCTAAACGGTTTCAGCGGCACAGTGACACTCACGCCTCCTCCGCGCCCTTCCGGCTTCACCGCGACATTCGGCACGAGCACCATCACCGGCGCCGGTTCGACCACAATGACGATCACGGCTCCCTCGGGCAGCACCGGCAACATAGCAATCTCAGTTACCGGCACGAGCGGGCAACTCACCCACACCGCGTCCGGAGGCACGCTCGCGGTGCAGGACTTCACCGCGACCCTGTCGCCGGCCTACCCATCCTCCGTAACCGCCGGAACCAACTCGCAAGCCACCTGGACCGTCGTGACCAGCGGCCTGAACGGTTTCACTCAGCCGATCACCCTGACTTACTCCACCCTTTACAGCTACAGCGCCACGAATATTCAGGCGTGCAGCACGGGGACGGCGCTTTTCCTCTACACCGGCTACTCCGGGGCGTCCGTCAACCCCGGCCAGACGGCTACCCTGGCGTTGAGCACCGGCAGCGCGCTTCAGTACGAGTGCTCGTTCCAGATCTTCGCCGCGTATGGTGGGACTACCCACACGATGACCGGATGGCTGAATCAGCAGGGAACCGGCGATTTTGTCCTCACGCAGCCGGCTTCTCAGACGGTGACCGCCGGATCGGCCGTCACCTTCCAAGCCGCCTACACGCCGATTCTCGGGTTCAGCGGGACGGTCAACTTCAGCGTTGCTGGACTTCCGAGCGGGGCCGCCGTGACGAGCTTTTCGCCGCTCTCATCCCCCTTGCAGGGCGATTCGATCGCGGTGAGCGTGGCGGCTGGAGTCACTAGCGGGACCTATCCGGTGACCATAACCGCCACCAGCGGCAGTATCACGCATACGGAGGTTACGCAGTTGGTCGTGCAGGGGGGCCCGGATTTCACGCTCACTACCTCGCCGAGCGTGCAGACTATCCAGCAGAACGGCTCCGCAACTTACACAGTTTCACTGACGCCTCTCGCCGGGTTCACCGGCGCGGTAACCTTAAGCATGGGGTCGATCCCTGCCGGCACGGGAGTAAGCGCCAGCCTGAGCACGACTACAATCTCGGCCAACTCGCCAGCGACGATGACGTTGACCGCTACTTCTACGGCAACGCTGGGAGCGTACCGGATCCAAGTGAACGGCGCGTACGGGTCTGACACCCACTACGCCATCGCGCCTCTATTGGTAACGCTCGGCAAGTCCCCTGGAACTACAATTGCCTTGGGCAGCATACCCGTGCAGGTGCCGCCAAGCGGCCAAAGCGTTCCGGCAACTACCGTGCTCTCGCCCCTGCCGGCGGGGGAAACGCTGAGCGCCGCGGGATGTACGCCTCCGTCTGGAGTCAACGTAACGGTCTCGCCCGTGCAGGGTAGCGCATTTGCGCAGAGCTTGAACATTGCGGCCTCCGCGGGGTTGCAGGTTCCGAGCAGCGGGACGCTGTCCTGTGCCACGTCCGCCGGCCGCACGGTGAAGGCGCAACTGCAATTCGGAGATCAAGAGAATGTGGGCTTGTCGGCTACGCCTCAAGGCGGCGGCGTTTATGATTTCAACGTTCAGACGCAAGGCTTCTCCGAGGTGGACAACGTGATCCTGGTCGGCTCTAACGGGATGAACGACGATGACGGATTATACGAGACATACGGCGATGTCAGCCTCGATTTTTCGCAATACATACCGGCGGGCAGTTGCGTGAATTATTCCGCGTTTGTATGGGGGTTTGCGGAGGGCGGCGACGACCCCGGGCCGGCATACGCCAGCGCATCGGGAAACGTCTGCGACGCATACGAGCCGCCCGCCCAGTACTACATCAGCGGGTATGTGACGGCGAATGGTAAGGGCCTCGCCAACGTAACGCTTACGACATCTAACGCAAGCTACACTACCGACGCCACTGGCTATTACTACATCCCCGTCACTCCCGGAAGCAACGTCACAGTCTTGCCGTCCTACCATCCGCCGCCGCTATACGCGCTATATACCATTCCGTTCGCTCCCGCGGACGCTTTCTTCTACAACGTCCAAGGAAACATCACAAAGAACTTCAGCACGACGTTCACGACCGTCCTGCTGGTTCACGGCATCGGCCAAGACCACACGGCGATGCAGCAGCTTGCGCTAAACTTGACCTCAGGGACCGCTCTAGACCTCAGCCGGTTCGTTGTAGATTACGGCTTTGATTTCGGCGAGTGCGCGACCGTCCAGGCATGCACGACCACCAGCTCCCCAGCGCCATACACTCTGCCGCCCTTGGCATGTAGCGTCGCCAACGGCGCCAGAAAGCTCGCCGACTATATCGTCAACGTGGCGCCCGATGCGCCAGGCAACGTAGTCCTTGTCGGATATAGCATGGGCGGCCTGATATCGAGAAACCTTCTGGTGAACGGCAACGCCGCTGCCTACCAGAACGTCCTCGCCAGCCACCCTGTCTTGGGGCTGATTACGCTCGGCACGCCGCATTCGGGATATGCATATCTGCCCGTAGACACGAGCTCAATTGGAATGTGCCCACAGCTTGCAATGGATATGGCTGGGGCGTGGACGTGGCCAAGTGGGACGCCAAATCAAACAATCTCGACATTTCTTCCAAACCTGAACGCCTCGTGGACCGGCTCGTCATACGGGCAGTACTGGCTCGCGGCGGCGGGCAGGTTCTGTACGAACCCGACGCGCTACAACTTCAGCAACCCCGGCAGCCAGTCCTCTACGGGTTGCCTGGAAGGGATTGGCGTCAACAGCAACGACGGGATAGTGTGTGCGGACAGCGCCGAGTATTCATATTTCTCGAGCCCCGGGCCGACAGGAAAGCCGACCGCGGTGTTCGACGACCCCAACGTCAACTACTCGCACACAAATACGCTTCTTGGATATGGAACGGCGCTCATGATGGGCTGCCAGACCTCTTCATCAAACAGGCTGCTCGACCAGCCCGCGCCCGGGGACCCGCTCTTTTCGCAGATAGTGGGGGTGATCAATGGACACTAGGAAATCAAAGATAATACTTGCAAGTGTCGCTGCGGTAACTTTGTTTGCTCAGCAACAGGCGGCTCCAACCGGGGACACCGGGGACCGATTTGCGGACCGTCTTAACAGTATGAGCGAGGCTGAGCAGATCGCCTACGTAAACTCTGCCTTCGACCGCGGAATGCCCCCCGAGCTGGTTGACGGCGTCGCGGTGCTTCTGCAGACGCATAGCGCGGTCGTGCTGCCGGTGCTTGAGAGCAGGATCGAGGAGACGCTCAAATCGGCGTCTCCCGTGGACAGCTTCACCGACAAAACCGTGACCCCGCAGAAGGTCATTGATCTAACCGCGCAAGACATCGCGTGGGCGGGCGACGAAAACGCGCTCAAAGCGATCAGTAGGCTGATTGCGATTGACGAGAAGCGTTTCGGCAGGCTTATAAACGGCGCCCTCATCTCTGCAGAGCCCCGCCGAAACCCCTTCGTTGTAGCCTACAGTGGGTTCGAGCTCAGGGAGGCCGCCACCGACAGGAGAATCGCCGCTTGGGCGGAACAGCAATTCGACGACAGGAGCGATCATCGCCAGCGAGAGCTCAAGCGCCTGTGGGCCGAGGCGATGGCTGAAAAATATGGCCACGCGCCGAACGAAGTCGATTGGGCCAACGATCCGATCGCCACACGGCTAAACCCGTCGCTCGCGGCGTCCCTGCACGACGAGATCTTTCGGCTAGGAGCCGAGGCCGCTGCCGCACGGGCCAAGAAGTGACCAACTACCTTTGAATCACGCGATCCGCGTGACCAATTCCGCCGGTTCGACTGGCGCCTCCGACTGTTTGCCACCCTCTAGCCCGGGCGCGATGGCCAGCGCCTCGCCGTGATCTTCAAACCACGCGAGAGACGCCGATTTCTCCTCAGCGGGCCGTCACCGTCAGTATCCAGGGCGCCGTGATGGACAGCGTCACGAAGAAGCCGGTTCCCGGCGCGCTAGTGAACTGGGCGGCGGATGCCAACAACGCCTGTTATGCGATCTACTACCAGAGCGGCAATTCGATGTACCTGCTGAACGATAACGCCTCGCAATCGCTAGCGGGAGTTTACTGCGAGCCAAAAAAACAGGGTCGTAACTGGCTGCTTTCACAACAACTTGTGGTTGCCGTTCCGTATTACCTAAGTTTGGGTACTACATTCTCCACGCCGGCGCTGGGAACGGTGACGCAGGATTTCACTTACGCCGATGGCTACGGCCGGCTGAACACGGCGCAGGAGACGAACGCGAGCAGCCAGATCAACTGGTCGCAGGGCTACGGGTACGACAATTACGGCAATCGGGCGGTGACGGGCGGGAACATTCCGTATCCCGGGCAGACGCTTGCGGGACCCATCGAGTTATTCTCGGTCGGAGAAGACGGCGCAGGACATTTCGGATACATACGACGCCGCGGACGCACCAAGTACGTTACGAATCCTGCTGGAAACGATGGTGGCCGCACTGGAGGCGGGGCGGCGGGTATCTTAAATCAACGTCATCTGCCGCGGGTCCGGTTCGAATACCGGCTTGGGCGCCTTCAGATCGTCATGAGCGGGATCGAACTTGCGTATGAGCCGGTTGAGGGTGAGGGAGGTTTCCCAAATTTCAAACAAAAGTCCACAGCGCGGGCACCCCCCGCGAATACCGCCCACACCATCTACGGCCGGATTGTAGCGTTTGTGCTTGCTACACCTGCCGTTGAACTTGCGCGAGCGGATTTTCACGTCGAGGCCGGTTTACCGCGCCGCTTACCTTGCTGCCATCAGGGCTCGCAGCCGGCGCGCCCGTTCCGGCGCCCGCAACTGGCGCAACGCCTTCGCCTCTATCTGGCGGATACGCTCGCGAGTTACATCGAACTCCTGCCCGATCTCCTCGAGCGTGTGTTCGCGCTCGCAGCCGATGCCGAAACGCATGCGGATCACCTTCTCTTCTTTCGGAGAAAGCGTCTTTAGAATGCCCGCCGTTTCGTCGCGAACATTGGATTCGATCACCGCATCCACCGGCGAGCCCACCCAGCGGTCTTCGATCAGATCGCCCAGCGCCGATTCGCCGTCGCGGCCCACCGGGGTTTCCAACGAAACCGGGTCGCGCGAAATCGTCTTCAGCTTCTGAACCTTTTCCACCGGGATGTCCATGCGCCGGCCGATCTCTTCATTGGTCGGCGTGCGTCCCAGTTCTTTTTCCAGTTCACGGGTAGCGCGCAGGAACTTGTTCATGCTTTCGTTCATGTGCACTGGAATGCGGATAGTACGCGATTGATCGGCGATGGCGCGCGTTATCGCCTGCCTGATCCACCACGTGGCGTAAGTCGAAAATTTGTAGCCGCGGCGATATTCGAACTTGTCGGCCGCGCGCATCAGACCGATGTTGCCTTCCTGAATCAGGTCGAGCAGGTGCAGCCCGCGGTTGACGTACTTCTTCGCCACCGAAACCACCAGACGAAGGTTGGCCTCCACCAGGTCCTTTTTGGCGCGCTCGGCTTCTGCTTCGCCATGGCGGATTACCGTCAGGCTATGTTTCAACTCGGGCAGCGTGGCGCCGGCGACGGCTTCGCGCTTGCGGATTTCCCGTTTCAGCTCGCGCAGGCGAGGCTGATTGATGGCCAGATTGCGCGCTTCGAGGCGCTTGATCTCGCCATCCAGATGATTGATTTCATCTACCGCGCGCTCGATTTCGCGCGCGAATTCCTTCCACTTGATCGACCGGAACGGGCAACGGCGGATCGCGATGGACGTTCCGACCTTGGCCCGGTTCAGCCTGGCGCAAATCCTCTTGCGAGGCTTCTTGTTGGCGACCGGAGTGGCCTCCAGCTTCTCTTCCATCTGCTGCAGCCTCTTGTGCTGAATGATTACGTCCGCAAAACGTTCGGACGCGTCGGCCCGGATCGCCAGATCCTGCGGGCTGCCTTCTTCGACATCGCCCAAATCGGCGACGCCATCCAACTCCACCCCGCCCTTCTTCAATTGCTCGGAAAGCTCTACCACCACGCCCTGCACTAACGCCGAGCGGCTAATCGCCTTCTGCATGCGCAGCTTGCCGCGCTCCATGCGCCGCGCTAAATCTACTTCGCCTTCGCGCGTCAGGAGCGGAACGGCCCCCATTTCGCGCAAATACACTCGCACCGGGTCGTCAGTGTAGATCGACTCTTCCACCGGCGGCTGGTGCAGAAAATCATGCTCATGTCCGGCTTCGGGGTCGAAGAATTTACCGTCTTCCTCGAACGTTAACCCTAAAGCTTCCGGATTCTCAGCTAAAAATTGATCTTCAAACTGATCCACTCAGCATCACCTCCCCCAAAAAAGAACACGCCTTGACACAGCGGGCATAGCTCCAAAATAAAAATTATGGGATAATTGTTTGAACGGCCGATCCTGCGCCCTCGGGCGTAAAGCTAAATAGCATTACCGGTTCGACTTCGAACAATCATACCATCTTTCGCGCGTAAAGTTAAGCGCTATTTTTAGACGCTTGTCTCCCTAATTAATGGATGCGAAAAAACGCCGAAGGTTACATATTGCGCCTACAATTCTCAGGACAACTTCTGTCGCATCAATGTTTTGAGTTCATTGAAGAACGCCTCTTCGTCCTGAAAATCGCGGTAAACTGAAGCAAATCGCACATAGGCGATCTTATCTAGCCCTTTCAGGTTCTCCATCAGATATTCGCCAATCTCGGCGGTGGAGATCTCCCGATCCGGCGAATCGCTCACCATCGATTCCACCCGATTCACCAACTCCGAGAGCCGTCCCATACTGACTGGACGTTTTTCACATGCCTTCAATAACCCGCCCAACACCTTCTGGCGGTCGAATTTCTCCCGCCGCCCGTCCTTCTTGATCGCCATATAGGGCACTTCGTCGATCCGCTCATACGTGGTGTACCGCTTCTCGCACGCCAGGCACTCGCGCCGGCGCCGGATGGCGTCGCCTTCCTTGCTCTCGCGGGAATCGACGACTTTATCTTCTAAATGATTGCAAAAAGGACACTTCATTATGGTGGAGACCTTCTTTTGACGCAGAGACGCAGAGGCGCAGAGCATAACGCGGTGCAAATCCGGCACAAATCCTTCCTGCGTTTAACTCTGCGCCTCTGCGTCTCTGCGTCAAAATTTCGCTCCCACTTTACGGAAGATTGAACCTATCATGATAAAGCCTCGTTTATCAGTATGGAAAGAGCGAGGAACATGGCAGCCGCCGCGCCAGCTTGGGGAGTTTTCGAAGAACATGCCACCGGCATACTCACCGTGGGCGCCGGCGGCCATATGAGAGAGCGTTTGGATACTGGCCGCACCGACAATCCCGACATCAGCCTGGTCTCCCGCTGCCTTGGCGGCGACGAATCGGCTTGGGAAGACCTGATCCGCGTCCATTCGCGACGCGTTTACGGTCTCTGTTTCCGCTTCACCAACAGCGGCTCGGAAGCCCAGGATCTAACCCAGGAAGTTTTTCTTCGCGTTTTCCGCACGCTCAAGACCTTTCGTTCGACCGAAGGCTCGTTTGCCACATGGCTTGCGCGCGTGACGCGTAACCTATTGATCGACAATTATCGCCGAACACGTCAGGAGCGCGTGACCGATTCCATCGAAGGGCAACTCGCCCTGATCGAAGAGGAGGGGCGCGGCGCGTCCGCCAAGCCCGATGAGATGGTGGCGGGAAGGGAAGCAAGCGAAATTTTACAGGCGGCGCTGCAAACGCTGTCGCCGGATCTGCGCGAGGCCGTAATCTTGCGCGATTTGCAGGAAATGGAATACCGCGAGATCGCCGACGTCCTCCAGATTCCCGAGGGCACGGTGAAATCCCGCATCAATCGCGGCCGCGCCGAATTGGCCGCCGCCTGAAAAAGCAGAAGCTGGCGTTATGAATTGCGCGGAACTCGAGATTCTGATCTGCGACTACGTGGACGGCACGCTGGATCATGCCGGCCGTGTGGTCGTGGAGAACCATCTCGCGGGGTGCGCGGCCTGCGCCGCGTTGGCGGCCGATTCCGCCGAAGCGGATCGAATTCATGCAGCGCGCGGCCGATGTGGAGCCGCCGCCGCAGCTGATCACGCGGATCCTGTTCGATGCGCCGTGGCGTAAGGGCGCGCAGGGCGTCGGGCGTCGCGCGGCTGGCTCGGACCGCGATCTTTTCGCCCCTGTTGCAGCCACGGCTGGTGATGGGGATGGCGATGTCGGTGCTTTCGCTTTCGTTGTTTTTTCATAACCGTGCGCCAGTTGAAGCCGTCCGATCTCGAGCCTTCGAAAGTGGTCGCGGGCATCGAGGACCGCGCTCGAACGCGCCTGGGCGCGCACCGTCAAGTTTTACGACAACCTGAAAGTGGTTTATCAGGTGCAAAGTCTGCTGCACGAGTGGCAGCAGCAGGATGAAGAGCAGCAGCCGGCGGCACAAGCCGGCGGCGAAACCGGTGGCCGGATACCGATCCGCACCGTTTGCCGGTGAAGTCCGTTCCGGAGGATCAAAGTAAGAGGAAAAAACAATGAATTGCCAGAATCATCCTGAGTCGCCCGCCACTGCTTATTGCCGCACGTGCGGAATGCCCGTTTGCGACGTCTGCCGCCGCGACGCTTTCGGAACGGTCTATCTGCGCCGAACACGCTCCGCGCCCTCGGCCGCGACGCCCCCGCCGCCAATGACCGACGCCGGTTTCGCGCCGCCGCCCTCGGCCTATGCTCCTCCGCCACCGGCCTATGCTCCTCCGCCGCCGGGCTACTGCCGCCTGCTGGCTACGCGCCTCATCCCGCTGCGCGCCCCGGCTCCGTCTCGCCCGCGCTGGCGTTTTTCCTCGGACTTGATTCCCGGCGTCGGCGCCATCTACAACGGCCAATACGCCAAAGGGAATCGTTCACGGTATGGTCTGGGGCCTATTGATGAGCATCGCGGATTCGCGCGCGGCCCACGGTCTGGAGGCGATCTTCGTCATGCTGGTGATCATTTGGTGGGCCTATATGGCGATCGAAGCGCACCGCACGGCGCAGTTGATCGCCGCCGGCGAACCGGTGGACGAGTTCTCGAGCATCATCAGCCTCAACGGGCGCGGCGATCAGGCCGTGGTGGCCGGCGTGATCCTGGTGGTGCTTGGCATAGTGCTCTTATTGCGCACGCTCAATGTGCTGGATATCGATGAGTTGATGGCCCGCTATTGGCCGGTATTGCTGATCGCCGGCCGGCGCGTGGCTGCTATGGGGCCGCATTAGCCGGACACAGCGACGACTCCGGCAGCGCGGCACGCGGAGGCGCGCCATGAGCGATAGACGGAATTACGGGGGCCTGCGCGCCATTCGCGGTCCCATCATGGTCATCACGGTCGGCGTGCTTTTCGCACTGAATAACTTCACGCCGTACAGTTTCGGCGAGACGTGGCCGGTGCTGATCATCGTCGCCGGTTTGATCAGCCTGCTGGGACGCGGCACGGCGCCGCCGTCCCAGCCGCCCGCCGCCGCCTTCATCGACGTATCAGCCGCCGCATGGCGCCGCCGGTGACGCAGCCCACGCAGCCCCGGCGGATACCGCCAGACGCCGTATGCGCAGATCGAACGATCCGCAGAAACCAGGGAGGGCGCTAATGAGAAGATCTATCACCGGTCCGCTGATCATGTTGTTCATCGGCGGTCTGTTTCTATGGCGTAACTTCCATCCGGAAGTGCCGGTGTTCGATCTGCTCTCGCAATATTGGCCCTTCCTGCTTGATCTTCTGGGGCCTCATGCGGCTCGATCGAAGGCTTTGTCTACCGCGGCCAGTGGCGCGCGGGATTCAGCGGCGGCGAAATGGTGCTGATCGTTTTCCTCTGCATTCTCGGCGCTGGCGCTTGGCAGGCACGCGAATTCGGCATCCATTTCAACGGACGCGGCCTCGATATTTTCGGCAACTCCTACGACTATCCCATCGACGCCAAAGCCTCTGCTGCCGGCATGACGCGCATCGTGTTCGAGAACCCGCGCGGCAACATCCGCGTAACCGGCGGCGACGTAACCGACGTTACCGTTTCCGGTCACAAATCCATTCAAGCCTACAAGCGCGAAGACGCCGACCGCACCAGCCAGAACACTCCAGTCGAAATTCTTCCCCAGGGCGACCACATCGTGATCCGAACCAATCAGGAGCGTGCGCCGGATAACCAGCGGATCAATGACGATATCGAAGTCACCGTGCCTCGTGCCATGGCTGTCGAATCGCATAACAACGTAGGCGACGACGAAATCTCCGACGTACAAGGCGATGTCGATCTCGCGAGCAACCGCGGCGATGTTCGCCTCGCCCGCATCGGCGGCAACGCCAAGCTCTCCATCGGGCATAGCGATGTCGTAAATGTGGTGGACATCAAGGGCAAAGTGGATCTCGATGGCCACGGCTCCGATGTGTCCTTCGAAAATATCGCTGGGCACGTAACCGTTAACGGATCTTACAGCGGCACGCTCGAGTTCAAGAACCTTGCTCAGCCGCTCGATTTCGAAGGCGTGCGCGGAACCGAACTACGCGTCGCGGCAATCCCCGGCGTGATCCACCTCGATCTCTCTTCGCTAACCGCTACGAATATTACAGGTCCGCTGCGGTTTGTCGCCCGCTCGCGCGATATTCACCTCGAGCAGTTCACCCAATCGGTTCAGGTCGAAACGGACCGGGGCGATATCGAACTCCGCCCCGGCAAGGTTCCGCTTTCTGCGATTGACGCCACGACAAAGAATGGCGCCATCAATCTTTCGATTCCCGCCGGCGCGCAGTTCCAACTGCAAGGCACGGTGGAGCGAGGCGAAGCGGCCAACGAATACGGCGCCCCGCTGAACCAGGACAATTCCGGCCACCGCGCGACAATCCATGGCAACGTGGGCAACGGACCGAACGTGACGCTGCTATCCAGCCACGGCCGCATCACCGTCGAAAAAGAAGGCGTCAATGCCGAGGATGCGGGAAAGAGTTTAAAGGATAGCGAAGTGAAGATGTGAGGGACAATACCGAACAACGCTCAGCCGCTTACGCACACTCGGCCTAGATTCTTGCACCTCTTGCCGTTTATTGGGAATCGTCCTGACCCGTTTTTCTTCAAGAGCACGCCGAATCATATAGTTCCGGGTTTGGCGTGCGAAGTGCGTGCGCTGCACAACGTGAGAATGTTCGCCCTAGGGGCCGTGGCTGTTTGTCTATTCGCAAGTTCGGCACGCGCGGATTTGGAGTACCAGTTCAACGTCTCGTCGCTAGGCAGCATTCAGCCTTTTTCGTTCACTTTCACGTCGGCGACATTCCTTGCCGATGGCGATGTGCCTACCTTCACGCCGTTCACCGTTACCGACGGCACTACTTCATGGACCCTCACTCGCGGGCTAGCCGCCAATGGCGTTGGGCTCGGCTGTTTCGAGTTTGGCACTACGTTAGACTCAACACTCAACCCGTGTGATGTGGCTGGCTCATTGCCGGGTGGAGCGTTGCTCCTGAGCGTCGCCGGGGAACTCCCTACCGCTACGGGACTATACGATATTGGGTTTTCGTCTTTTTCCGCCGATCCTGCGGATTTTACGTTTGCCGGCGGCACTCTGGATATTGTTTCCCTAGTACCTGAACCAGCCAGTATCGGCTTGCTTGGCATTGTGTTGGCCATTGTTGGATGGACGCTGCGTAAACGGCCCACCCGCGAGCTTTGTGACGGCCGCGAAGAATAGACAAGTGAAGGTGCGATGACGCTGGTCATCCTCTTCCTGGTCAATCTCCTCAATTTTTACGACCGGTTCACGCTCGGCGCCATCGCCGTGCCGGTGAGCCGCGAGTTCCACCTCAGCGACGCCCAACTCGGCGGATTGACCACCGCCTTCACCATCCTCTACGCTCTCGCTGGCGTTCCTTTGGGACGCATGGCGGACGTCAAGAGCCGCAAAGGCATCCTCGCCTGGGGTGTTGCCATCTGGTCCGGATTGACCGCGCTGGGCGGTCTTGCATCGAGTTACGCCATGCTGATGATCACGCGCGTCGGCGTGGGCATCGGCGAAGCCGCGTGCGCCCCCGCCGCCACCAGTTGGATCGGCGACGCCGTCCCGCCCGCCCGGCGTACGCGAGCGCTCGCGTGGTTCATGATGGCCGTCCCCGTCGGCGGCATGTTGAGCTACTCCCTTGGCGGCCCCGCCGCGCAGGCCCTCGGATGGCGCGCCGCATTGGCGCTGGCAGCATTACCCGCCATCGCGCTCGTTCCCGCCTTGCTCCGCCTGCGCGAACCACCTCGAGCAAGCAAAGTCTACGCCGCCGCACCGCCCTTAAGCGCGCTCGCCCGGATGCCCGTATTTTGGTGGATCGCCCTCTCCGGCGCCGTTGTCAACTTCGCCTTGTATTCCTTCTCGGCATTCTTCCCGGCCTTTCTCACCCGCTTTCACCACCTGTCTGTAGCTCGCGCAGGCGTATGGGCAGGCATAGGAACGGGTGTAGCCGGAATCGCCGGCGCGCTATTAGCCGGCGCCACCGGTGACCGCTTCACCTCGAATTTCGCCCGGAATCGCCTACGCATGGCTGCCGCGGCATCGCTCGCCTCGGCGCCATTGGCCTTCGCCGCCATCGCGATGCCTTCGGGCGCTGTCGCGGCGGCCGTCGCGCTGATGATGCTGGCCTACGGCTTGCTCCAGACATATTACGGTCTGGTCTACGCCGCCATGCACGACGTAGTGGCGCCCGATCTCCGCGGAACGGCGATCGGCGCCTACTTCGTGGTCCAATATCTGGGCGGCGCGGCGTGGGGCCCGCTTGTCACAGGCCGTCTCAGCGATTATTTCGCGAGAGCGGCCGCCAATGCCGGCGCGGCGGCCGATGCCGCACGCGCCGAGGGCTTGCATCAGGCGATGTTTGCGATCCCCGCGTTGGCAATGCTGTTGACGATCGTGCTTTGGGCGGGTGCGGCATCCACCTGCCAAACGCCTTCGAAATCCACGAAGTAGGTGCGCGCCTCGATTCCGGGGAAGGCTTGCCGCACGCACGCCGCGGCGCGGCGCAACTCCTCCTCTTGCCGCCGGGCTTCGAGTTTGGCGTCCCCGCCGAATGCGCCAGCGAGGCCGCCATACCCTCCGCAATCGGAGTGCAGCATCAAGATCGCGAGCTTAGTCTCATGCAGCCGGATCGACTTGCCGATCTGATCGAGCACAAATTCCCGATCGCCCGGATGGTCGGGCGACGCCAATGCCTTTGCGCCCCCGGCAATCCTGATCGAATCCTGGTGAACGATTCCGTTCCGCTTCAGAAATTTTGCGCACACCTGCTGAAACCGATCGTCGAAGCACCAGACGATCGCCGCATCGCAGACATACCCCTCGCGCGGCGAGTCGAAATGGAAGACCTTTTGCATAATCACCTCCTGCGTGGAAGGACAGGGCCCTTCCTACCGTAGCTGTGGACCATCCCGGATCTCATCGGTCACCCGCCTCGCTACGCGATCCCCCATGCGGAGGACCCGAAAACTCGATCAGATCGCCATCCGTGACGCCCCTTACTATGTTGACCCATTCCGCGCGGTCGTTGTTATTGCGAATCGGGTTTGCGTTGTCTAATGACCCGGTCCGGACCGCCCCCTGTCCGCTTCGCCTAGTCTGCCGGCGTCCATCACTTGCAGTGTATTCGAATCGTAATTCGAGAGGAAAAGCGTTTTCCCATCTGGCGAAAGCATGAAGGCGCGCGGGAAAGATCCCGTGGGAACGGTGCGGATTACCGCCGCCGCGCCAGCGCCTGCCCGCAACAACTCCGCGTCCACTACGTCAAGCGACTGCATACTCCCCGGCGCTAGAAACCGGTTTGAGTTACCCACCACGATCTGCGCTCCAGAGTTGATCCAGGCCACGGGAACCGGCCGCGGCCCAACCGGGGCCGCTCCGATTACCGCGTGCATCGGATCGGAGGCGAACTTCGATACATCCAGGGCGAGAACTTCATTGTTGTTGCGCGCGGTTACATAAAGGGTCAGCCCATCGGGTGAGAAGGCGAGACGAACCGGACTGCATCCCGCGGGCACAAACTGTCCGAACAATGTTACCGCCTGGCTCGGCTGACTCACGGCAGTCGCCACGTTGAACATCACCACTGCGCCCTGTGAATTGACGAGCGCCGGGCTGGTCGAGCCTTCCTGCGTGCATGTCTTCGACCAGCCCAGAGCGCTCGATACCACCTCGACCGTCGTATAAGCCCATTGCCCATCTGGCGAAAAAACAGTGGCCGTGGGTGCGGCGCCCAGCAGGATCGTTCCCAAAACGGAGGCTGCGGAGAAGCCGTTCAAGCGTGCGGATTTCAGGTCGATTACCGTGAGTTGGCCGGTGTTTTCATCGCACACGAAGAGAGTTTGGTCGTCCGGAGTTACGCTCACCCAGATGCTTCCCGCGTTAGGACCGTCACTCATGCTGTAACCCGCTGTTATCGCGCTGGCCCCGCCGGAACTAACGCCACTTAAGTCTAGAAAATACACCTCGGGCCCCGCCGCGGCGATCAGCAGATTTCCGTCATGCGTGAGTGCGAGGCCCGTGGCCGCGTATGCCAGTGGAATCACCCTGGCGACCGCGTATCCCGCACCGGATCGTTTGACCACCGCGATGCCGCCCGCGCCGGAATCGTACGTAAGCCCAACGAATACCCAAGCTCCGTCCGCCGAAGTCACGATGCCGAACGGACGCGCGGGCAGGGCGATCGTGTAACTAACCGGAGGCTGCGCCGGATGCGGCGACTGACCCGCGCACGGATAAGTGAGATACAACAAGGCGAGAGATACGATTAGTAAACGCATTTCTCACACATTCTCGCAGTCCCAATGCCGTGAAAAGCGGGAGTCAGTGGGCGGATGTTGCGCCGCCCGGCTGCGTCGCCGAACGTCGTATCGGAGAGCTTGACCACCGTTTGGCCGCACGATTCCACGAGTTTCAATTACATCGATGTGTACGTCGGCGCATGATGATGCTTATGCAAATTTCGACCCCGTCGCGAGCGCATTGAGATGCTTCATCACCGCGAATCGAGCTATGGGGGAGCCGCTCGGCGAGTTCCCCCATAGTACGTTGTCGCGGGGCGCCTGCCTTAAAGGTTCGCCCCGCTCGTCGTCCAATTTGCGCGCCCGTGTTTCACGCCTTTCGTACTGATCGGCGTGTTTGCCAACTCCTCAGGTCGGCCAATTTGCCCGCCACAACAATCACCTCCGGGCAATTGTCGTGATCCAGGTGAATGTGCAGCGTCGAAAGTATCGCGTGATGATAATCGAGTTGTAGGTCCGTCGGCCGTTCCTGCAGCAACCGGATGTGATGGGCATAAACAAGGGGGATCGTCCCCACGATCTTGCTCCCCGGTTCGTATAGCCACGCTTGGCGATGAGCGCGTCGAATTTGGCGAGTAGGCCGCTATCCAAAGCGATCCCGATGCGGCTGAGTTCGCGCATTCCTTTTTCGCGGTAGCCGCTTCAATCCGAATTGCGCAAGGCGAATTCCGGCGCACCCACGCGCAACTTCTACCCCGACCCCCCGGAAGCCGGCGTTTCATCTCCATCCGCCACCCGTGGCTCGCGAGATCTTTCCAGTTTCCGCGCCTCAACCCACGCCGGAAAGACCTCGGGATTCTCCAGCCAAACCAACATCCACTGCGCCATCTCGGCCTTCTCCGCCCGCTTCGATTCCACCGTTCCCGAATTGGCAGCGAGAAACTTGGCGCGATCTTTAGCTGCGATCACCTGCCGCCTGCAGTAACGTGCGCGGTCGCGGTCACTAGCAGCCACCGCCTCGCTATAAACCTCGAGCAGCGCACGGAGCGATTCCTCCAGTTCCTCGAATGTATGCTGATGCACTCCCGCGTAGGGCTGATCGAAAGGGAGACCCGTGGCGCGCAACAGGTCGCGCAGGTAACTGTCCGAAACCGGCGCAAAGCGCTGTAACAACTCCCGCCAGACCGTCTCCGTGATCGCCGCCGGCTGCTCCCGCGCGAGATACTCCTGCAATTCCCGCTTGATGGAATTACTTCTGGCCATGCCGGTATCGCTCGGTCGCGGCATTATGCGCATCGAGAGTGTGTGAGAATTCGTGCGCGCCGGATCCATCGGGTTTCGCCACAAAATAGAGCGCATCGGATTGCGCCGGCGCCATCGCGGCGCGCAGCGAATCGGCGCCCGGATTTGCAATCGGCCCCGGCGGCAGCCCTGAGTGGCGGTACGTATTGTAGGGATTATCGCTCTCCAGGTCGGAGCGGTAGATCCCTCCGCGATACCGATTCTCAAGCAGCGCTGCATAGATCGTAGTCGGGTCGCAATCGAGCTTCATGCCAATCCGCAGCCGGTTGGTAAATACTGCCGCAATCAGCGGACGTTCGCTCGGCAGCTTCGCCTCCCGCTCGATCATCGAAGCCAGTGTGACCACGTCATGCGGGCTCGTGTTCGCCGTCGTTTTGGCCTGGAGAGTACGCCAGACCTCGCGGAACTTCCCGGTCATCATGCGGCATGCCGAATCGGCCGTGGCGTGTCGGGTCAGCTTGTAAGTGTTGGGAAAGAGATAACCCTCCAGCGTCTGGGCCTCAGGGTCGAGGTCGCGGATCATCGCCGGGTTGCGCGCCGCCGCAAGGAAATCGGTCGCCGAAAACAGCCCTAACCCGCCCGCCGATTGCGCGATGTCGAATATGTTCTGGCCTTCGGGAACAACCAGCGTGTAATAAAAGACGTCGCCCCGCGCAATCCGGTCGAAAACTTGGAGCGGTGAAGCGGCGCGGTCGAATCGATACTCTCCGGCTTGCAGAACTCGCCCTCTCTTCACCAAACGGGCGAGCAGGAAATCCCAGCGGCTGCGCACCACACCCGCGGCCGCCAGGCGGTCGGCGATGCCGTCCGACGACGTTCCGCGCGGGAACTCCACAAAAGTTTCGCCCGCGAAGCCCTGATAGACCGACATCAGCCGAAAGGCGGCGAATCCGCCAGCCAATGCCGCGAGCAGAACCAGGCATCCGAGCCGCTTCAGAAATCTCATAGGGAATCGAGGTAGCTTTGAAGCAGGATAACAGCAGAGAGCCGATCCACTGCCGCCGCGCGCTTTTCGATGCTGATGCCGCTCTCGCGCAGCACGCGTCCGGCCTCCACCGAGGTCAGCCGCTCATCCCAAAACTGGACCGGCAGGCGCGTATACGCTTCGAGCGCCGCCGCGAACTCGCGCACCCATCCCGATTGGCGCCCTTCCTTGCCGCCCATATTGATCGGATTGCCCATGAGGAACAGCCCGATCTCTCGCTCCTTCGCCAGCGCATCGAGCGCCGCCAGATCCGTCCGTTTGTTGGTGCGATTGAGATTGGGCAGGCCTTGGGCAGTGATTCTCAACGGGTCGCTGACCGCCAATCCGATGCGTCTCTTGCCAAGATCGAGGGCTAGAATGCGGGGCTTTGAAGGGGTCAACTCAATTTCATTATAGACGGCGCCATGTTAGAGTCGAAGCAAGGGTTCGCTCGCCCGTGGCGCTCATCACTCGGTCCGGTACCAGCACATCGAAGGCCGTGCAGGAGGCTAGGCATCTCGCCATGCCCACCCTCGCGCTCGCCGCCATCATCGCCATTCTCTATTTCGGGCGCATCTTCTTCATCACCGCTCTTGTCGCCATCATCATCGCGTTCATCCTGGAGCCGTTTGTTGGGCTCCTGATTCGTATTCGAATGCCGCGGCCCGTCGCTACTTTCGTCGTGTGCGCCGTCGCACTGGCCTTTCTATATGTAATAGGTATGACCGCATACGCTCAAGTGGCGGCAATTTACTCCGACTTACCTAAGTACGGCGCCCGCATTGGTGAGTTAGTCGATGGCATTCAGCAAAAGGTAGAAGGACTCGAGGATCAAACTTACCGCCTGGTGGTGCCTGCGCGGCAGCGGGAAGCGGAGGCGCAGAAACTGGCCGAAGCACAACGTCAACAGGCGTCGGCGAAAGCGGCCAGGCGCAAATCGTCGCCGCTATCGCAGCAGCCACAGCCTATCGTCATCGCGCCGGCGCCGGGCGTAATTCCCGAAGTACGCATCCATGAGGAGACCACGCCCGTCGGCGAATACCTCAGAGCGCGCTTGAACGATTTCTACCAGGTGTTCCTCATGGTGTCGTTCATTCCGTTTCTGGTCTATTTCATGCTCAGTTGGCGCGACCATTTGAATCGCACCTTCCTGCAATTCTTTCACGGCGAAGATCGCTTGGTGGCGGCGCGCAGCCTGGCAGGAATCGCGGATATGGTGCGCGCCTTCGTCGTCGGAAACTTCATCCTCGGACTAATCATGGCGTCGGTCAGCTCAGTCATGTTCTGGCAGATGGGGCTATCCTATCCGCTGCTGGTCGGCCCGATGAGCGGGTTTCTCAGCCTGGCGCCCTATGTGGGCCTGCCGTTGGCGCTGATTCCGCCGTTATTTGCGGCGGTCGCGATAAACAAGGTCTCTGTGTACCTGCTGGTTCTCATCTCCGTCGTTCTCCTGCACTTGACCGCGATGAACTTGCTGTATCCCAAATTTGTGGGCTCGCGCGTTCACCTGAATCCGCTGGTGGTCACCTTCTCACTGATGCTTTGGGGGTTCCTGTGGGACGCGCCGGGGCTGGCGCTGGCGATTCCAATCACGGCAGGACTCAAGGCCGTTTGCGACAATGTGAAGGATCTCCGCCCCATCGGTAAGTTCCTGGGCGACTAGAATTCTATGGCCGCGAAGAAAAAGAGTGCCGCTCCCGTCGAAAACGTGGAATTGTACGAGAAGCTGATTGCCACCAATCCGAACGTCGAACGCAAAGGCGCCACTCATCCCTACACATCGCTCAACGGCAACATGTTTTCTTATCTGCACCCCTCCGGATGCGTCGCCCTGCGACTTGCCCCGGGCGAACGCGAAAGATTTCTAACGAAGTATAAGACGACGTTGTTTGAAGCGTACGGCGTCATTCAAAAGGAATACGTCACCGTTCCCGATTCGCTGCTGAGAAATACGAATGAGCTGCGGAAGTACTTCGATCTGAGTTACCAGTATGCTCAGGCCTTGAAACCGAAACCATCGAAAAAGAAGGGCTGACGGAAGGTCGAAGCGTCAAGACCCTTTAACCTACCGGAAATGCCGGTGTTGCGTCAAAATCTAACTATGCGTTCCATCATTCTTAACCCCACTCGCAACTGGGCCGTCGCGGTCGTTTTCGCGGCGTTGATCGCGAACGGGGCCTCTTCCCGCGCCGCCGCGCAGGAAGCAAAGCCTGCGACCCCGCCGACTGCCGCCGACGCGAAGGATAAGGCCACGCCCGACAAAGAACCTCCTCTGCCGGCCGACGCCCACGTCGCCCAGAGCATTCAACTGGATGGCAAGCCGCTGCATTACACCGTCACCGTGGGCACGCTGCCCGTATACGACAACTCCAAGAAGACGCGGCAGCGTGGTCTGCACCGCATACACGATCGAGGGCCAAGACCGCCCGGTTACCTTCGCCCTGAACGGCGGGCCCGGCGCCGCTTCCGTATTCCTGAACCTCGGCGCCATCGGTCCCAAGCGCATCCAATTCGGCGACGAGGGCGACAGCCCATCCGATCCCGCGAAGCTGACCGACAATCCGGGCACATGGCTCGACTTCACCGATCTGGTGTTCATCGATCCCATCGGAACCGGGTTACAGCCGCTCCGAGGTCGCGCCCGATGAAACCAAGAAGCAGTTTTACAGTACCGACAACGACATACATTACCTCTCGCGCATCATCTATGACTGGCTGGTGAAGAACGGCCGCCTGAGTTCGCGCAAATATTTCGTCGGCGAGAGCTACGGAGGTTATCGCGGCCCGCGCATCACGCACTATCTCCAAACGCAGCTGGGGGTCGCCATGAACGGCGTGGTGCTAGTCTCGCCGTATTTGAACCCTACGCTGAGCGATAACGGCGACATCTCTCCCATGCCGTGGATGCTCTCGCTGCCCTCCATCTCCGCCGCGCATCTCGAGCGCGAACACAAACTGACGCCGGAAGCAATGGCCCAGGTGATCGCCTACACGCGCGGCGAGTATGCCACTGACCTGCTGAAAGGCCGTTCCGATCCGCAGGCCAACGCCGCGCATCGTGAAACACGTAACCGAGATGACCGGGCTCGAACAGGAGTTCGTCCGGCGCGCCGGCGGCCGTCTGGAAATCGGCGCCTATCTGCGCGAGGTCTTCCGCGAGAGCGGCAAATCGGCAGCGTCTACGATTCGAACGTCACCGCTTCGATCCGTTTCCCTTCGCCCCCGAGCAGCGCACCAACGATCCCCTGCTCGAAAGCATCATCGCGCCGACTACCACCGCGATGGTCGATTTCGTTACTCGCGTTGTCGGCTGGAAAACCGACGCGCGCTACCACACGCTCAGCTATGAAGTGAACGGGCAATGGGATAACGATAGCCGCGCGCTGCGCACCGGCGCCGTGCCGGATCTGCGCCAGGCCGTGGCGGCCGACCCGAAGCTTCGGGTGATCATTGCGCACGGCTGGAACGATCTCTCCTGCCCCTTCATGGGCTCAGTGCTGACCGTGGACCAGATGCCCGTCATGGGCGATGCGACGCGCGTCGCGGTGCATGAGTATCCGGGCGGCCATATGTTCTACAGTCGAACGGATAGCCAGGCCGCCTTAAAAAAGGACGTGCAGGCGATGTTCGAGAAACACTAGCGGACGTTTCTCACCCAGTTTTGTCGCGAGGCGCGTGAAGAAGCGTTGCGCCAACTGCGGGCTTGTGGATACGAGGCGCGCGCCGCAGCAGAAGGTGTGTGATAGAGCTAGCCCGTGAGATAATGAACGCGCTCCAGTATTCCCGGTATGAGCCTGTCCAGCCCACATACGAATGCCGGCGGCTGCCCTCCAAACATACCGCCCGCTATGGTTCGAGATCATGTGGCCCACATCCTGCGGGCCCAAGGATTTGCCAAATCCGACCGCCTGAAACGTTTTCTATCATTCACGGTTGAACGAGTTCTGGCCGGTGACACCGCCGATCTCAAGGAATACGTAATTGCGCTCGAGGTATTCGATCGCAGACCGGATTACAACCCGAAGGTAGATGCCATAGTACGCGTCGAGGCACGCCGGTTGCGCTCGCGGCTCGAGCAATATTACGCAACCGAAGGCCTGCAGGATCCAATCCGCATTCAGTTTCCTAGCGGTACCTATGTGCCGGTGATCGGCCGGACTGAGGCGCCAGCCAGCCCAGAGCCACGGCTACGAGACCACCGGATACGCCGTCGGTGTGGGAGTGCTCATCGGTAGTTTTGCGCTGATCGCAGTGTCGGTGGTTGTTTTGCGAGTGACCCCGCGTAGTCATGCGGCTGCTGGAATCGTCCGCCTAGTCAGAGACTCGGCCGCGGCATTTGACCCTTGCGTTTCGCGCGACGGACGCTTGCTTGCTTATGCCAGCGACCAATCCGGCAACGTCGATCTTTGGGTACGCCCACTCGATGCCGGTGAGCCCCGGCGTCTCACTAGCGATCAGAGTATAGACTCGTCTCCAGACTTCTCTCCCGATTCCTCCAAAATTGTGTTCCGGTCTGAGCGGAACGGCGGGGGCGCTTATGTAATCCCTGTCGCTGGTGGGCTGGAGCACTTGCTTGTGCCACTAGGCAGGTCGCCGAAATTCTCCCCGGACGGGAAACGTATCGCGTACTGGACCGGCGAAGCGCACCATTTTGAGGGCAAGACGTTCATCGTTCCAGCGGCCGGAGGGGAACCGGTCCGTGTAGGCGCCGATCTTGCGGATGCCAAACGGCCCGTATGGTCTTCCGATGGAAGTACGCTCCTGGTCTACGGTAGCCGGGAATCCCCCACCGATGGCGGCGCCATCCCTGGTCCCATGGACCTGTTTCTTGTGCCGGTTGATGGCGGCCCAGCTCGCGAAACCGGCTGGACGGCAGCGCTGCGGCGCGCCAACCTTTCGTCCGAGGGGCCAGTCTCGTGGGACGGAGCGGTGCTTCAGTTTTCGGCGGCCGTGGGGTCTACAAACGATTTCAGCGGGCTCTCCCAGGGAGTTGCGAATCTGTGGCGGATCAGCTTGCCGCAGCGCCGCGGGCGGGTGGAAGGCAACCCTGAGCGGGTAACGTTCGGCGCCGCGCTCGAGCAAGGCTCAGTGCTGCTGCCCGGCGGCAATGCGATTCTTGCCAGCACCCATTACACCCTGTCCGCCTTCGAGGTCCCATTGGACGGAGACGCCCAGTCCCCAGGATCGTTCCATGCGTTGTTCTCCGGCCCCGGGTCATATCTCGGCCCTCGTCTCTCCCGTGATAATTCCACGCTCGTGGCGGTATCGGATCGATCCGGGCAGGTCGATATTTGGCTGAAGGATCTGCGCACGGGCGAAGAACGGGCGGTGACCAACACCACTGCCATCGAGCGCGGGCCACTGATTTCGAGCGACGGCGCCATAGTTTTTTTCGGCATCCGCGAAGGTCCCCTGTACCCAATGTACAAAGTGAGTGTACGCGGAGGCGCGCCGCAAAAGGTGTGCGCCGATTGCGGATCGCTAGCAGACGTCTCACCAGATGACAAGTATGTGCTTTACCACAGGGGTGACCCTTGGTCCGCCTATAGTCTGAATCTCGGCACCGGTAACCGGACCCTGATCGTTGGCCATAAACACCGCACCTACTCCAGCCGTTTCTCGCCGGACGGCAAGTGGATCGCTTTCCAGACAGATTCGGGCCGCGACGAGGCGCCGCGACAGATCTTTGTGGCGCCGTTCGTGCCCGATCGTCTTAGCCCCGAGTCCGAATGGATACCCATTACCGACGGTCTCCAGAGGGATTTCGCACCGAGTTGGTCGGCCGATGGAGCGGTACTGTATTTCCTCAGCGATCGTGACGGCAACCGGTGCATCTGGGCAATGCGCCTGAACCGGCAAACGAAGCATCCGATCGCCGGCGCATTTTCCTTGCTTCACCTCCACCGGATGGCCACCCATATCCCCAGTTCCATCGGCGCCGGCGCCCTTGGCGTCTCGGCAGGCAATGGCCGGTTGATCTTCGGAGCCGCGGAGCTAAGCTCCACGATTTATCGCCTCGACAGCTCCAGATAGGGCCTCCTTACGCCCATCTTACGCCGTCTAACTCCCACTTACGCCGTCACTTCAGCCTAAAGTTGACTAATCGGTGGAAGGAGCCGTTTATGTCTTCGTTACGCATCTGTCTGGCTGCAACATTTGCCGCGTTCCTGGGAACGTTGCGTATGGCGGGCGCGAACATCCCGCTCCTCGATGCCATCCGCGCCGATGACGCCGATCGGGTTCGCACCCTTCTCGCTGCGGGAGGCGACCCCAACGCCGTTGACTCGAATCACGCGTCTCCTCTGATGTATGCGGCCCTTTACGCCCGTCCGCAGGTGATCGATCTGCTGCTCCACGCTGGAGCCGATTTCAAGTACCGCGATCCTAACGGGCTGACGGCCCTGGTCTTGGCCGCCCATTCCTACGAATCCGCAAAGATCCTCATCAATGCAGGCGCCGAGGTAAATGCAAAATCCAAGATCGGCCTCACTCCTTTCATGACGGCGGCGGCCTATCCGGGCAATGCCGCACTGCTAAAGTTGATGATCGAGAAGGGAGCGGACGTAAAGGCCTCGGCTTTGGGCGGCACGGCCCTCACCCTCGCGGTCCTTACGGGGGACGCCGACATCACTGCATTGTTGCTGCAGAGGGGCGCCGACGCGAGTGTGGCTGGCCCGGGAGGCTTTTCCGCCCTCCACTTTGCCGTGATGCGCGGAGACCGCCATATGGTTCAGTTGCTCCTAGATGCCGGCGCCAACGCCAAGTTGCGAACAGCAAACGGTGAGGATGTGCTCGAACGCTATGGTTTCTGGAACGATCCGGCCCTGGTCCGGATGTTGCTGGAACGAGGAATCGATCCCGCCACAAAAGACGCCCGTGGTCAGAACGCCCAGCTCTTTGCCGCGGCCTCGGACACGGTCACGCCGGAAGTTTTCGCTCTGCTGCTAAAGGGCGGGGCGCCCACCGATGCCAAAACGGCATACGGCGATGACACGGTTCAATTGGCCGCGCTCCGGCGCGATGAGCGCATCGCAAGACTCCTCGGAGGCGCCGTTTCGCCCACCGAACCGGCACTATTTCGCGATGTCCCATCGGGGCCCGCGCAGATTCGGGCCGCAGCCAGGCGCGGCGTGGATCTGTTGGCGACAACGGGTCCTTCCGTGGTCAAGCAACGAGGATGCTTCTCATGCCATCACCAGGGGTTGCCGTCCCTCGCAGGATGGTATTTGCGCCGCGCCGGCATCGACACAGCGCATATTGCAGAAACGAATCGCGCGCTGGTCTATCCCATTCTGCAGAGTTCCGGCATACTGATGCAGCAAGGCGTGGCGCCCGCTGGTGAAGCCGCTACCGTCGCATGGCAGCTCATCGGGCTCGGATCGGATGGGCAGGAAGCGAACTATTTCACGGATATTGCCGCCAACTACATCGCGGCCACACAGTCGCCGGATGGAAGCTGGCCCGACCGGTGGGACCGGCCACCGCTCGAATATAGTCCGGTGTCCGCTACGGCGGTTGCCATCCGGGCTCTCGACTTGTACGGTTTCTCAAGCCGCCGCCAGGAGTTTACCGCAAGGGTCGCGAACGCCGTGGCGTGGCTCGTCAAGACGCAGCCCGCCGCTTCCGAGGAGAGCGCCATGAGGCTGCTCGGACTCGTTTGGGGCAGAGCGTCGCGCGCTGCGATTGGCGAAGCTGCCAATCGGCTCGCATCCGCGCAACGCCCCGATGGAGGGTGGGCGCAATTACCGGCGCTGGAGTCGGATGCCTATGCCACGGGCCAAGCGCTGGTTGCGCTGCGCGAGAGCGGCCGTTTTCAGCCTGCATCGCCCGCCTTTATCAAAGGAGTCAAGTATCTGCTCGGAACGCAGGAACCGGATGGCTCGTGGCACGTCAGAGGCAGGTCGCTACCCATCCAGCCACTCTTTGAAAGCGGCTTTCCGCACGGCCGCGACCAATGGATTTCCGCCGCCGGAACGAGTTGGGCTGCTATGGCCCTTTCTCTCGCAGTGCCGTTGTAATACCTATTGTTTCGTCACGTCCCCTCACGTGAACCTATGGAACGCATCATATAGAAATACTGCCCAAGGCGCCCTGGCGGAGTCCAATTCGAAGAGGCTCCGCTGCTTCGCGGCCGACGCCTTGCGACTGCTTGACTCCTTAGCTGAATAGCGTTCGTCCAATACCGCCGATGCTTGCGTCCGTTCTGGATCTTTGTCGCCGGCAGTCATCAGCCGGTTGATCACGCTGACGCGATTTTCTCAGTCACAAGCGTTCGAGAAATATTTTCGTGTCAATAATTTATTTGGATTCATAAATTTACAGTGAATCGCAGTCTGCCGGCAACCATGAGTGTAAGGTTCCCTCTTGTTATTCTTGAATCAGAAGAAGGCCGCTCGCGGGCAACCGTGAAGCGGCCTTTTCCATTTTCAGAGCAGCAAAAGGAGAAAACGCCCATGATGGCCCCACGTCATTTCGAAAACAAATCCACGGGACCCACCAGCGCTGCCGGTAAGGTAACCGTCAGCAAGAATGCATTAGTTCACGGCTTGAGCGGCCGCACTCACGCCTGCCTTCCCGGCGAAGAAGGCCCCTTTGAGCAGTTCTGCAACGAATTCATCGCGGCTCTCGGACCTGTCGGCATCGTCGAACAGTCCGTCGCCGAAGACATAGCCGGTGACCGCTGGCGCCTGAAGCGTGCCCGCGCGATGGAAAATGCTCTCTTTTCCCGCATCGCAAAGGAGCAGCCCGACCCGCTCGATCCCGCTGCCGCCCTGGCCGACGCCTGGCTCGACGCCTCCAAAGGCCTGAAAAGCGTCGCCGTCGTATGCCAACCGCCTTCAGCGCGCCGTCGAAAAGAACACCGCGTATCTGGAAACGCTGCAAGCCAAACGCAAAGCCGCTCACGCCCAAGCGCAGGAAGAAGCGATCCTGCTCACCCAACTCGCCGAAGCCAACGGCGAAACCTACAACCCCGCGCCCGATTTCCCCTCTACTGGAACGGCCGGGGAGTTTGTTTATTCAGCGCCTGAAATCGCTCGTCTCATCGCCCGCGCCAGCCGCCTTGGGGACGCCAAAATCCTCTTCGCTGCTGCGTAGGACGGGCCTCCGGCCGGTCCCGCGCGCGAAGCGCGCTAGTTTTGGCAGCTTCAAACCCTGCCGCCGATCTTTGAAAATTGAATCCCCCCGCACGATAACCGGGGGAAACCCGAAGTGTGCCCGCTTGCGGCGCCGGGATTGACGCTAGGGGCAGGCGCAAACCGCCTGTCCCGCCTAACGCAAATCGATTCCCAGCTTCTTCAGTTCTTCGGAGTAATACCGTCGGTGCAGCAGATCCCACTCTTCGCTGCCCTCGGGAATCTCGCGCTTCTGGCTGCGGATCTTGGTCTTCGACGCACGGTCGGCCTTGTCTTCCACCACCATCAAGTCGGTCATCACGCGCACAATCTCGAGCCGCACCACGTTGCTGTCTTTGTTCTTGAGACGCAGTTCGCGCGATTTCTTCAACATCTCGATCAGCTTGTGCGAGACATCGTTGATCTTGTCGCGCGAAAGCTTCATGGCGTCGCCGGTATCGCGCCCGCTGGCCTTTACGACTTTCTTCTGCTGGATCAGCGTGTTCTTGATGCGGCGGAACATCTCCTGATAGCTCACGCCTTCGCGCCGCATATATTCGCTGTACTGGCTCAGAATGTCGCGAACCTCGTCGTTCAAACGGTCTTCAGCCGCTAGTTCCTCGTTGATCACATCCGCCACCTTCTCCGCCACGAGATCGGGCGAGGGCGTTTCGATCAGCGCCGGCGACAGGCGTTGAACCAGTTGTCTGGAGATGTACTGTACGAATTCTCGGGCAAGAAGCATTATGTCAGGCGATAACGTAGTTTAGCATCTTCGTGAGCCCAACTTTTCTACGACAATAAAGACAATGTCCGCTCCTCTCACTATAGTCATTCTCGCCGCGGGTCTCGGCACCCGCATGAAATCGCGCAAAGCGAAGGTCCTGCACCGCGCCGGCGGCCGCACGCTGATTGAGCACGTAATCGATACCGCCCTCAATCTTACGACCCCCGAGCGCATCTTCGTCGTGGTCGGCCATCAGGCCGATGAGGTCCGTAAAGCCGTAACCCATCCGGGCATCCAATTCATCGTTCAGACGGAACAGAAAGGAACTGGCCACGCCGTACTGGTCTGCCGCGAATGGCTTGAGCCGCTCGAAGGTTATCTGATGATCCTCTATGGCGATTCGCCGCTGCTGCGCTCGCAGACTCTGCTGCAACTGGTCAATCGGCAGACCGCGAGCCAGGCCGCCGGCACGCTTCTCAGCGCCGACATGGATGATCCTACCGGCTACGGCCGCGTCATCCGCAACGATGCCGACCTCGCCGTGGAGGAAATCGTCGAACAAAAAGCCGCCAATCCCCAGCAGCTTGCCATCCGTGAGGCAAACATGGGCATCTACTGCTTCCGCGCCGATCTCTTCTGGAAGTACGTCGATCAAATGGGCGCCAATAATCCCGCCGGCGAATACTATCTCACCGACATGGTCGCCATTCTCAATGGCGCAGGATATAAAGTCGAGGCCATGCGCATCGACAATGCCAACGAAGCGCTGGGAATAAACGACCGCGTGGACCTTGCCAACGTAGACCGAATCTTGCGATCGCGCAAAGCCGTCGATCTGATGCGCTCCGGCGTCACCATCGAAAATCCCGACACGGTGACGATAGATAGCCACGTCCGTATCGGGATGGACACAGTGGTCGAGCCGTTCGCGCGAATCCTTGGCCACACTACCATCGGCGAAAATTGCCGCATCGGCGCGGGCGCCATCGTACATGATTCGCATCTCGCCGAGGAAGTGCAGATTGGCCCGTACACTATCGTTGCTCATTCGCATCTGGAGCGCGGCGTTCATGCCGGCCCGTTCGCGCGCCTGCGAATGGAGAACCGCGTCGGCGAAGGAGCGCACGTCGGCAATTTCGTTGAATTGAAGAAAACCGAAATGGGCCCGGGCGCGAAAGCGAATCACTTGGCGTACCTCGGCGATACCCGGATCGGCGCCAAGGCCAACATCGGCGCCGGAACCATCACCTGCAACTACGATGGGTTCGTCAAGCACCCCACCACCATCGGCGATGGCGCATTCATCGGAAGCAATTCGACATTGGTCGCGCCGATCGATATCGGCGCAGGCGCTTTCACTGCCGCGGGTTCGGTAATTACCGACCAGGTGCCCGCGGACGCACTGGCCCTGGGACGGGCCCAACAGGTCGTCAAACCGGACTGGGCCAGAAAACGGCGAGCGCTCGCCAAGCCAAAAGCATAAAATATGCAATCATGCACTTTGAACTGAAGCGCATCGCCCCCGATAGCATCCCGGAAGCCTTGGCGAAAGTCGAGCGTTACCGCCTCTTAAACGAGCCAAGTCTCGCCGAAAGCATATGCCTGGATATCCTGGAAGCGGCGCCTGAAAATCAGGAGGCGGTGATCGCGCTGTTGCTGGCGCGCACTGACCAGTTCGGCGCCGGCGTTAGCCACGCGAAAGCCCTCGAACTTCTGGAACGGATCGAATCCGAGTATGCGCGCGCCTACTATGGTGGAATCGTTTGGGAACGCGTTGCGCATCATCATTTGCGGCAAGGCCGTCCAAACAGTCCCTCGGCGGCCTATCACGCTCTACGCCAAGCCATGGAGTTTTATGAGCGGGCCGAGGGGTTACGTCCGGCGGGAAATGACGATGCGATTCTGCGCTGGAACACCTGCGCTCGTACAATTATGCGCAACCCAGCCGTTCGTCCGCTGCCTTTCGAAGAGCCGCATCCCATCCTGAGCGAATAACACCAACTCTAGTAGCGGATTCTCCCGAATCTGGTAGCGCCGGCGGTCGGCGGTCGCGGTGTCTTGACGTTTCTATCGCAAAGCTGTAGCCGTTGACTGCGAAATAGACAGATCTTTCCCGTTCTGTTCTTGCGGTTGCGGCGCATAAATCGCAGGGCCGTCCCAACGGACCGCGTGCTCCCGCAGACAATCCGGGCATATGTACTTGCCATGAATAGGCCACATCGCGCTGCGATGCATGGTCTTGCACCAAACTTCTGAAATTCGCTCCATCATAAAAAACCTGTCCCCGATAACGGCACGCTCTCCCAATCTATCGCGCGTCTCGTCTCGTTTGTAAAGCAAGCAATCCACATGCCACAAAAACTCGTTGACATAATTGTGATTCAAGCATATATTTTAATCAGTTGATTTAATCATATGATTGACACCCCGGGGAAACTGCTGGATGCCGCCGAAAAGCTCTTCGCAACTCAAGGCTTTGGCGCTGTCTCGCTGCGCCAGATCATCGCGGAGGCCGATGTCAACGTTGCCGCGGTGCATTACCATTTCGGCTCCAAGCAGGAGTTGCTCGATCAGGTGGTCATGCGCAAAGCCGGTCCCGTGAACCGTGAGCGCTTGGAGTTGCTCGATCGCGTCGAGGCGGAGGCGAACGGCAGTCCGGAGGTCGAAGCGATATTGGGTGCATTTATGCTCCCCATGGCGCAAACCGCCACAGAGCACCCGCAGTTTCCAAAGCTGATGGGCCGTATGCAATCGGAAGGGATTCTGTCCGAGGTAGTCACTCGCAATTTCCAACCCGTGATCGCCCGCTTCCTCGCCGCTTTGCGAAAGTCCGTGCCGCACGTGCCCGATAACGAATTCCGATGGCGCATCCACTTCATGCAAGGCGCCATCGCGGCCGCCATGAGCAGCGAACCGCAGGCCGTGTCAAATCCTATTGACGATGGCGGCTTTCGCAAACGTATTGAACGGTTGATCGTATTTCTCGGCGCCGGGTTGAGGGCGCCGGCGGCCGCCGAAAAGCCGGCCAAACCGTCTGGAAAGAACAAATGAGAAAAGCGTGGATATTCCTGATTGCCGCTCCGTTGCTGGCGGAGGGCCCAGTGGCGTTGAGCCTCAAGCGGGCGGTGGAGATCGCCGTTTCGCCTGAGGGCAACACCAACATTCAATTCTCCGCGGAAGGCTCTGAAGCAGGCGCAGATGCGATCGCTCGAAGCCCGTGCCGCGCTGCTGCCGGATGTGGAAGGGTCGGTGACCGTCGAGAACCGCACCGAAAATCTGGCGGCACTGGGCATTCACGTCGATCGTCACGCCGATTCCGGGGTTCGCCTTTCCCACCTTCGTCGGCCCGTTCACCACGTTCGATGCGCGCGTCACGGCCACGCAGAGCGTTTTCGATTTCAGCGCCATCCGCCGCTTTCAGGCGTCGAAGGCGGGCGTGACCGCGGCGCGGTCCGATTCCGACAGCAGCCGCCGAGCAGGTGGCGGCGCAAGTGGCGCGCGCCTATCTGGCCGCGGTGCGGGCCGACGCCGATGTGGAAACCGCGCAGGCCAACGTCACGCTCTCCGAAGCGCTGCTTAAGCAGGCGCGCAATCAGAAGGACGCCGGCACCGGGCACGGGCATCGAAATCACGCGCGCCAGCGTGCAACTCGCCAACGACCGGCAGCAGCTGCTGGTCGACGCAAAACGCGCGCCGCGCCGCGCATCTGCAACTGCTGCGCGCCATGGACATGCGCCTCGATACCGAACTCGAACTCACCGACAAGCTGCAGTACACGCCGGTGGATGCCGTGACGCTGGAAGCGGCGCGCAAGGCGCAGGCGCTCGCGGAGCGCGCCGATCTGCGAGCGCAGCAGGCAGCGGGAAGAGAACGCGCGGCTCTCGGCCAGCGCCGCCAAGATGGAGCGCCTGCCTTCGGTGGCGGCATTCGGCGATTACGGCGTCCATCGGCACGGCCCTGACGATGCCGCTGCCGACGCGCACGGTCGGCATCTCAACTGCGAGTGCCGATCTTCGATGGCGGCCGCCGCGAGGCGCGAGCGCGCCGAATCGGCTTCGCAATACCGCGCCGAAAAAGTCCGCACCAACGATCTGAAGGAGCAGATCGAGCTGGATGTGCGCCTGGCGCTGGACGAGACTGCAATCGGCCGAAGACGCAGGTGAAGGTGGCGCAGGAAGGCCTGGAGCTGTCGCGAGAACGAGCTGGCGCAGGCGCGCCGCCGGTACGACGCCGGCGTCGCCATCAGCGTGGAAGTGACCGACGCGCAGACGCGCCTGGAGCGCGCGCGCGACAACCAGACCGCCGCGCTCTACAACTACAACGTGGCGCGGATCGACCTGGCGCCCAGGCGCACTGCGGCCGCGGTCCAGCGCCGAGCGCATGAATAGCTGGCTCAGCAGAAGATGGAACTCACATGAGAAAACGAGTCATCCCCATTCTGATCCTCGCTGCCGCCGCCGGCCGCTGCGCTCTACGCTTTCCGCGGCGCCATCGCGCCGTCCCGATAACCGTCTCATCGTCTCCGGCAATATCGAGCTGACCGAAGTCAACATCGCGTTCAAGACCGCCGGCCGGCTGATCGAGCGCACCGTGGATGAAGGCGACGCCGTGAAGAAGGGCCAAGTCGATCGCGCGGCTGGATCGCGACCAACTGCTCGCGCAGCGCGAGCGCGAAGCCGCCGGCTGGCAGTCGGCCGAATCGCAACTGGCGCAGGCGCGAGACTCGCGTCGAATGGCAGAAGGCCAACACTGGCGGCCGATATCGAGCAGCGCCGCGCCGATCTGGCATCCAACGAAGCGCGGCTCGCGGAGCTGCAAGAACGGCGCGCGGCCGCAGGAGAAGCTGGAGGCGCAAGGCCGCGGTGGATGCGGCGCAATCCGAAGTGGAGCGCGCCAAGAAGGATTGGGACCGCGGCGCAGACGCTGTACAAGAACGACGACATCTCCACCGCGCAGTTCGACCAATACCGCAACCGCTTCGAACCGCCGAGGCGGCGCTGAAGCACGCGCAGGAAGCGCGAGGCGCTGGTGCTGGCCGGGCCGCGCGTCGAACAGATCGAAGCGGCGCCAGGGCCAGGTGGAGCGCGCGCGCGGCGCGCTGAAGATGGCCGAGGCGAACGCGCTCGAGATGAAGCGGCGCGAGCAGGAAATCGACCACGCGGCGCGCCGAAATCGCGCGCTCCACGCGCCAGCATCGCGCTGATCGATTCGCAGCTCGCCGACACCATCGCCGCTTCGCCGGTGGATGGCGTGGTGCTGGTGAAGTCGGCCGATGTCGGCGAAGTGCTGGCGCCCGGGACGACCGTGGTCACGGTCGGCGACATCGATCATCCCTGGCTGCGCGGCTACATCAACGAGACCGACCTGGGCAAAGTGAAGCTCGGCTCGCAAGGCGCGCGTCACCACCGATTCCTACCCGGGCAAGGTCTACAACGGCCGCGTGACCTTCATCTCGTCGCGAGGCGGAGTTCACGCCCAAGCAGATCCAGACCGCAGCAGGAGCGCGTGAAGCTGGTCTACCGCATCAAGATCGAAGTGGACAATCCGCAGCCACGAACTGAAATCCAACATGCCGGCGGATGCCGAGATCGTGCTGAGAGCCGTGATGCCAGGCAGCCATCATCGAAACTCGCGATCTGACGCGGCGCTTCGGCGAGCTGACCGCCGTCGACCATCTCAACCTCGACGGTGGCGCGCGGCGAGATCTTCGGCCTGGTGGGGCCGGATGGCGCCGGCAAGACCACCACGCTGCGCATGCTCTGCGGCCTGATGGACCCGACCGAAGGCAGCGCGCAGCGTGGCCGGCCACGACGTGGCGCGCGAGTCGCAGGCCGTGAAGGACCAGATCGGCTACATGGCGCAGCGCTTCGGCCTGTACGCCGATCTCACGGTGGAAGAGAACATGGATTTCTACGCCGACCTGTTCGGCATCGTCGGCGCGGAGCGCGCGCGACCTGACGGCGCGACTTGCTGCGCATGACGCGCATGGAGCCGTTCCGCGCGCGCCAGGCCGGCCGGCTTTCCGGCGGCATGAAGCAGAAGCTGGCGCTGATGTGCACGCTGCTGCACCGTCCGCAGATTCTGTTTCTCGACGAGCCGACCAACGGCGTGGACCCGGTCTCGCGCCGCGATTTCTGGGCCATTCTGTATCAGCTGCTGAAGGACGGCATCACCATCTTCATGACCACGGCCTACCTGGACGAAGCCGAGCGCTGCAATCGCGTGGGGCTGATGCACAAGGGCCGGCTGATCCGCTGCGCGACGCCGGACGCGCATGAAGCGCGAGACCGGCGCCGCCGAATCTGGAAGGCGCGTTCATCCAGACCATTCACGCCGTGGAAGTAGAGAGGCGCGGCATGAACGCGCGAACGGCTGGCGCGTCGAGATCGACGACCTGGTGAAGACCTTCGGCACCTTCGTGGCCGTGGATCACGTCTCGCTGCAGGTCGCGAAGGGCGAGATCTTCGGCTTCCTCGGGCCCAACGGCGCGGGCAAATCCACCACCATCCGCATGCTCTGCGGCCTGCTGACGCCGACCTCCGGGCGCGCCATCGGTGAACGGCTTCGACGTCGCCACGCAGCCCGAAGAGATCCGCCGCAACATCGGCTACATGTCGCAGAAGTTCTCGCTCTACGACGACCTCACCGTGGAGGAGAACATCGATTTCTTCACCGGCATCTACGGCGTGCCGCGCGAGCGCCGCGCCGAGCGCAAGGATTACGTGCTGCGACATGGCCGGCATCGCGGAGCGCCGCACGCGCCCTGACGCGCACGCTCTCCGGCGGCTGGAAGCAGCGGCTGGCGCTGGGCTGCGCCATTCTGCACGATCCGCCGGTGCTGTTTCTCGACGAGCCGACCTCGGGCGTGGACCCCATCGCGCGCGGCGCTTTCTGGGAGCTGATCCACGAGCTGTCCGACGACCGGCCACACCATCTTCGTCAGCACGCACTACATGGACGAGGCCGAGTACTGCCACCGCCTGGCGCTGATGTATCGCGGCAAGGTGATCGCGCTCGGGCACGCCCGCCGAACTGAAAGCCGGGCTCGACCGACGCACTCGCCTGCTGCAGCTCGATTCCTGCGATCCGCTCGAGACCATGCGCGCGCTCGAAGGGCTTGCCCGGCGTGCACGACGTGGCGGTCTTCGGCGGCGGCCTGCACGTCACGGTGGACGATCCGGCAGCCGCCGAGCGCGCGCATCCGCGAGGCGCTCGCCGCGCAAGCGCATCGCGGTGCAGCGGCCTGGAGCAGATCGAGCCCTCGATGGAAGACGTCTTCGTGGCCATGATCGAGGCCGAGGAAAGGAAGGCCGCATGAGCTACCGCCGCCTGCGCGCCGTCTTCGTCAAAGAGCTGCACCACATCACCCGCGACCCGCGCAGCCTGGCCATGGCGCTGGCCGTGCCGGTGATGATGCTGCTGCTGTTCGGCTACGCGCTCAGCCTGGACGTGGACCGCATCCCCACGCTGATCTACGACCAGGACCAGAACGCCGGCCAGCCGCGATCTCATCCGGCAGTTCCACGGCTCGCGCTATTTCGATATCACGGCTTCGTCGACAGACTACGCCGCCATCGAGCGCGCCATCGACCGCAACCAGCATCCTGATGGGCATCGTCATTCCGCGCGATTATTCGCGAAGATGCCGGCGCGGGCCGCGAGGCGCCGGTGCAGATCCTGCTCGACGGCAGCGATTCCAACACCGCCTCGATCGCGCTGGGCTACGCCGAAAGCGTGGTGCGCGAGCTATTCGCTCGCAACTGCGCGCCGACGCGCAGAACCGCACGGCGGCGGCGGGCACGCTGGCGCCGCCGGTCGATGCGCAGCCTGCGCGTCTGGTACAACAGCTCGCTCGAATCGAAGAACTACGTGGTGCCGGGGCTGATCGCGGTGATCCTGCAGATCATCGCGGCGCTGCTGACTTCGCTCACCATCGCGCGCGAATGGGAGATGGGCACCATGGAGCAGATGCTCTCCACGCCGCTGCGCCCGGCCGAGATGGTGCTGGGCAAGATGCTGGCGTATTTCGTGGTGGGCCTGGCCGACGCCGCCATCGCGGTGGTGGTGGGGCTGTTCGTCTTTCAGGTGCCGTTCCGCGGCAGCGTGCTGCTGCTGGCGGTTTCCACCTGCATGTTTCTGTTCGGCGCGCTGTTCTGGGGCATCTTCATTTCGGCCGCCGCGCGAAACGCAGTTGCAGGCCTACCAGATGGGCATGCTGAGCTCGTTCCTGCCGGCGTTCCTGCTTTCGGGTTTCATCTACTCCATCGAGACCATGCCGAGGTGATCCAGGTGATCACGCACCTCGTGCCGGCGCGCTACTTCGTGACCATCCTGAAGGGCGTTTTTCTCAAAGGCGTCGGGACTGAGCGTGCTTATGGAGCGAGCTGGGCTTCCTGGCGCTCTACGGCGCCATCGTGTTTTTCCTGGCGACGCGCAAGCTGAACCAGAAGATGGCGTGAACTATGTGGGAACGAATCTTCGTCATCCTTCGCAAAGAATTCATCCAGGCGCTGCGCGAGCCGCGCATGCGCATCCTGCTGTTCGTGCCGCCCATGGTCCAGCTGATCGTCTTCGGCTTCGCCGTGAACTGGACGTGGACCACGCCCGCATCGCCTGGATGGATATGGACCACACGCCCGCGAGCCGCGATCTGCGCGAGCGCTTCGAGGGCTCCGGCCGTTTCGACGTGGTGGCGCTGCCGCGCAACGAAGCGGAAGTGCAGCAGCTGCTCGACCGCGGCGAGGCGCAGGCCGTGGTGCGCGTGCTGCCGCGATTTCGCGCGCGACCTCAAGCGCGGCGTGCGCCACCGAGGTGCAGGTGCTGGTGGACGGCACCAACTCCAACACCGCGTCGCTGGTTTCGAGCTACGCCGGCGAGATCGTCGCGGATTACGCCGCCGATGCCTCGGCGCGGCGCGCAGAATGCGCGCGTCATGACGCGTCAGCCCCGGCGCCGCGCCGTAATCTCTCCATGCCGGCACGTCGACCGCGCGCAGCCGCGTCTGGTTCAATCCGGATCTGTACAGCCGCAATTATTTCGTGCCCGGCGTGATCGCCAACATCATCATGATGGTGACGCTGATGCTGACCGCGCTGGCCATCGTGCGCGAGAAGGAGATCGGCACCATGGAGCAGTTGATGGTGACGCCGATGCGCCCGATCGAGCTGATGCTGGGCAAGACGCTGCCGTTCGCCATGGTGGGCCTGCTCGACGTGGTGCTGGTCACGGCCGTCGCGCTGCTGGTGTTCCACATTCCGTTCCGCGGCAGCGTCCGCTGCTGCTGTCTTGTGCGCGGTGCTGTTCCTGATGACGACGCTCGGCGCCGGGCTGTTCCTCTCGACCATTTCGCAGACGCAGCAGCAGGCCATGATGGCGAACTTCTTCTTCTCGACGCCGGCGTTCATGCTGAGCGGCTTCGCGTTTCCGATCCGCAACATGCCGGTGGCGGTGCAGTATCTGACTTATTTGAACCCGCTGCGCTACTTCATCGAAATCGTGCGCGGCATCTTCCTGAAGGGCGTCGGGATCGACGTGCTGTGGCCGCAGATGGCGGCGCTGGCAGTGTTCGGAGTGGCGGTGCTGGGGCTGGCAGTGGTGCGGTTCCGGAAGACGCTGGATTGAGAGTCGCGGCTAGAACATAGCGAACAGCCGTCCTGCAACGTCATCGCTCACCGTAATCGTTACGTGCACCTCGCGGTCTGTGCGCATAACCTGAGCCGACCGCAGCGCCCCCGCCACATCCGCGTGCTTTGCTTCGCCCGCAGCCGCCAGCGTCAAATCCGCGCGCAACGTCTCCTCGATCACCTGCGCCGTGTTAGCGTCAGGCGCGAGAGCCCGTAAATCCAACGCCAGTCCGGCTCCCATCCGCGCGGTCAACGTGACGAATTGGGCCTTGCGCAGAATGCCGACGAAGCTCGCTGCATTCCCGGTGAGCGGCAAGCGGACGTCGCCGCGCGCTGCCATCCAAAACTGCGCCCCATCCGCCAAAGGTTCTACTTGCGCCACGAGCGCTTGCGCTCCCGTGCGCCCCAATTTGTACTGCGCCGTCGCCGCCGACACTTGCTCGGGCAATCCAATCAGCGCTAGTCCAGGCGCGATCGCCGCCGCCCCAGCCGGCGGCGCTTTGAAGCCACCGCGCACGGCGGCCAGCAGTTCTTTTCCGTTGTAGGCCACCAGCGCGGACGAAACCTCGCTCAACTGCGCCGCAAACGCGTTCGCCGCCGGCGGCATCTTCGAATAAAGCGGTGACTCCCGAAGCGCAGCCAAATCGATGCCCGCAATCAGCACCGCATCCGGCGGAATGCAGGCGGCCAGCCCTGTGTCGATGGCCCGCTTCTCTTGCGGCGCCTTGCGGCACGCAGCAGTAGCGCACACCAGTGCCGCAGCAATAACCACGCTCGCGATTCTCACCACCAGCCCATCATCGCAGAGGGAGTAGAGTCCCTCAGGAGGCGTATCCAGATAGATCGTCGCGGCTTCACCCAAGCACTTTTTTCAGCAGCTGCGCTCCCCATCGGCGCTGCCGCGCAGGAGGCCCGTCACCCAAGCCATTGTGGAGTACGAGCGATACCTCATCGGCAAAGACTCCACCGATATCGAGCTTCACTGGCAATCCATGTTTCGCGTGCCCCGGTGGCGGGGCAGCCGATTCTCAACCCCGCCATCAGCGCCCTTGAAATCGCCCTCTGTGACATCTCAGCTCCGACGCTCGGAGTCCCGATCTACAAGCTGCTCCGCGGCACAGCGCACGAACCCGTCCGCATGTATCTCAATGTCGGCGCGACGCCCGAGGATTTCCTCCGCGCCAAGACTAGGCTACACGGCCGCCAAGACGACGCCTCGGCCTAGGCGTTACGCTGAACGAAAAGACCGCGGCCGAGCATCCTTATAAGCCCGCCAACCGGCCGGAATACAAATTCGCCGATGGATCGGCCGCCGACCAATGAGTCCCGCGGACCTAAGTGGTAAACTTCCATTCGAATGCAGAACCTATCCAAGGCGACGCTGGTCTACGTGGGGACCAGAGGCCCCAAGAGCAAGGGCATTTACTTCTATCGGCTGCAAACCGACAACCTCGAAGTCTCGCAAAACATTACCCTGGTCCCGCTCGGACTCGCCGCCGAAACGCCTAACCCCAACTTCATCGAGCTCGATGTGAAACGCCGCCTGCTTTTCGCGGCGACGCGTGTCGATCATTTCGCGGGCAAATCCACGGGCGCGCCGGGCCCGCGCCACGTGGCATTCCTCCCCGATGCTCGCTTCGCATATGCGGTGAACGAACTCGATTCCACCGTCACATCGTACGCCTATGACGCGAAAGCCGGCGCGCTGAAACCGATCGAAACCCAGTCCACCGTGCCCGGCTATTACGATGGCCGGACGAATACTCCGGCCGAGGTCGCGGCGCATCCATCAGGCAGATGGATCTACGTCTCGAATCGCGGCATGAGCAGCATCATCCTGTTCGGCGTCGATCCCGATAAATGCACGCTGACTTACATCGAGGAACAAGGCACAGGCGGAAAGACACCACGCCATTTCGGAATCCGGCCTTCTGCCAAGCATATGGTGATCTGCAACCAGGATTCCGATACGCTGCTCGCGGCACGCATCGATTCTGTCAACGGCCGTCTCAAGCCCTCCGGAGTGTTCGCGGAAGCGCCCACTCCGATGTGCGCGAAGTTTCTCCCGCCGGCGTCGGGCGGGCTAGATTACTTTTTTCGAGCCGCGGTGTTCTCGAGCAGCAGTCGATTGTTTCCGACGTACTCCCGCGCCCGCTTTGGCCTTTCCACCTACCGCTGCGACAGCTTTTTTGCGGGTCACCGCTTTCGACCGCTTAGGCTTCTTGGCAGCGCCGCGAGGCAACTCGGCGCTAGTGCCTTCAGCCATGTCCAATCCGAAGAGAGCCGACAGGTCTTCGCCACCGAGGACCTTCGTGGAAGCCGGCGCCCTTTTCGCCTGCGGAATGCCCTTCCCAGCGCCCGCGATGAGTTCCTTCTCGTCCAAGTTATGCAGCCGGAAGAGAAGGTCGGGCTGTTGATCCAGCCGCGCCCCGATGCCGTAGAGCACCGCCGCAACATGCTTACACATGTCGGCCCAATCCGGACAACTGCATGAGAGCTTGATCTCGTTGGGCGATGGGAACAAGCCGGTCTTCTGCTGGCACACGCGTTCCATGACGCCCTTGGAGAGCTTGCCCTGCAGAAGCTCGATCAGCGAATCGATCGCGCCGGCGCAGTCCGTACAGATGGATCGCCAGCGCGCCTTCGCCACTGGCGCAACTTTGATCGCAACCTCGTAAATCTCCGAACCGCTCACCAAAGCCTTGATCTCGCCGGACGCAATCTGAAGATCGATCACGGAGCCATTGCGAACATAAGTGCGGCCGCGCGGCAACCGGTTGGAATAATCGCTATAGCGCTCCAGGTTCTCGCACCATGCCTTGCCCCAGAAAGTCTTGACAATCGTGCGGCCTTCCACCACCACGGGCGAAACCAAATGGCCTTTCTTTTTCAGCTTGGCCATCTCCCTCGCGGCTTCTCCTCGGCGTTGCGCCACAGAAACGTAGGGTCTCCAACCGTAATAGTCCATCGATCATGTCTCCCTTAGCGCTTTATTGATGTCGAGCGCTACCAGCTTGAGTAGTTCCTCGTCTTTCATCTCCGTCAACAGAAGGTCGGCGCCGCCTTCCAGCAAATCCGTCGAGAGTTGCCGCTTCGATTCGATTAGCTCGTCAATCTTGTCTTCCACGGTACCGCGGCACACGAACTTATGTACCAATACATTTTTGGTTTGGCCGATGCGGAAGGCACGGTCAGTCGCCTGATTCTCTACCGCCGGATTCCACCACCGATCGAAATGCACCACATGCGAGGCGGCTGTCAGGTTGAGTCCCGCGCCGCCGGCCTTCAGAGAAAGAACGAAGAACCCAACGGCTTCGTCTTCCTGAAAGCGGCGGACAATTTCCTTGCGCTGCTTCACCTGGGTCTCGCCGTGGAGAACCAGGCCTGGGCGGCCAAAGACAGATCCGAGAAAAGCCGCCAGGGGAGCGATCACCTCCCTGAATTGCGTGAAGACAAGCATCTTCTCCTGCTTCGCGGCGATGACCTCCGCGATATCCCGCAGCCGGCCCCATTTGCCACTGTCGTCTTCGCTCCAGTCGCCGTCTCCAAGCCACTGCGATGGATGATTGCAGATCTGCTTGAAGCGCATCAGAAATGACAATACCAAACCTTTGCGCTGAATCCCCTCGACATCGTGAAGTTGTTTGGCCAGTTCCTTCACCGACTGCTCGTAGAGCGCGGCCTGCTTCCGGCTCAGTTGGCAAAACGCCTTGACTTCGGTCTTGTCCGGCAGGTCGGCGATTACGGCCTTATCCGTCTTCAGCCGCCGCAGAATGTACGGCCGCACAAGCTCGCGTAGTGGACCATAAGAATTGTGCGGACGGTTCGCAAGACTCTTGACGAAAGTGGTGAACTCCTTCGACGACCCCAACAGCCCCGGATTGACGAAATCGAAAATGGACCAGAGATCGCCGAGGCGGTTCTCGACCGGCGTACCCGTTAGCGCGAATCGCGCATGGGACTTTAGCCCCTTCACCATCCGCGTCTGTTTGGCATCGGGATTCTTGATCGCCTGCGCCTCGTCCAGTACGGCCAGATGCCATGCGGTTTCCGCGATCCATGGCACGCGGAGAAGCGAACCGTAACTCGTAATTACTAAGTCCACGTCGCGCAGTTCCGGAGCAACGGTCTTGAGAGCAACGGCCGGAAGCGCGGATGGATGTGCGGTGAGCGCCTTCAATCCCGGTGCGAAGCGTTCGATCTCCGATGCCCAGTTCGCCAGCAGCGAAGCCGGGGCTACCAGCAGGTTTGGCCGCGGCCGGCCCGCCGTTTGGCCCTTGAGAACGAGCAGCAACGAAAGCACCTGAATGGTCTTACCCAATCCCATGTCATCCGCCAGGCAGGCTCCAAGACCGAGTTTCGCGATGAGATAGAGCCAGCGCACGCCCACCTGCTGATACGGCCGCAACGTCGCCTTCAGAGTGACGCCCGGGTCGATCCGCGCCAATCCTTCCGGGCTGCGGAGGCCCTTGAGCGTCTCCGCGAGCCACGGTCCGGCCACCACCTGGGACCACTCTTCTCGGGCATCCGCGGCAACGTCACCGGTAGCGGAATCGGCGCCGGCGAGCAAACGGACGGCCTCCCGGAAGCCGAGTCCTTTCTCCGCCGCCGTCCGCTCCACCTCGTGGAAATGCTCCAACATGCGGCTCAGCCGCTCGCGGTCCACCTCCACCCAACGTCCCCGTACCAGCGCGAGCCCATCGGATTTCTCCAATAACTGGCGGATCTCGGCGGCGGTCAGACGCTCGCCATCGAGAGTGACTTCCATCTGGAAATCGAGCAGCGCATCCTGGCCCAGTCCCGCCGGCTTCTTGCCGCCGATTTGCGCCGAGACCTGCGGGCGCGGCGGCCGGTTGCCCCTCCACGTTGCCGGCATTCGAACCACGACGCCGGCGCTCTCCAGTTGCGGGACGTCTTTCAGAAGCTGAATGGCCTCGCTGGGAGTCCAACGGAGCGGGTGAAAGATCTCCCCGGCATCGACGAGGGCCTTCAGCCAGGGGCAGGTCTCCGACGCCCGCTGCACGGGGAGAAGCAAGGACAGTAGACGGTCCTTGTTTGCGGCGCCAGCGTACTCGCTGAGAGCCTTCCCCAGCGGAAGATGCTGAGCCTTTGCATTCGCCGCGAGGCGCGTAGTGTAAGTTGCAAGAAAAGCGAAAGGGGCAGCCCGATCTTTTCGGTTCTCGGCCAAATTGAAGTGAACGCGGCCCACCAGGTTCCACGCCGGGTTCCGGCGCTTCAGGAAGTCCTGTATCCCATATTGCGATTCCGCCAGTTCGATGCCGAACGCGGCGTCCAGTTCCTGCCACAGAGCGACGAGGACCTCCGCAGTCAGATACTCGGCGCCAGTCATGGGAGGCGCCGCCAGAACCAACCGATCCAACTCCGCGACAGGTGGCGCGGGGACATGCACCTTCCGCAGCGCCGCATCGGTATCCGGATGTGTACAGAGGGCAGTCACGTACCATGCGCCGAACTCCCTCCAATAGGAGAAGACCGGCGGAAGCACCGTGCCAGCTTCAGCGGCTCCGAGTTGCAGAAGAGCGTGCCCCGGCCCGCGTTCGAAAGCCTTCCGCAGCCGTTGCGCAACATCGGCTTCGAGAGGCGGCGCGTCGGGGGGTTCGGCTAACCCCAAGCGGCCGTGCGGAGATAGGGTTGGGACAAGGGAGACGGAACCCATTTCAGGAAGAATACCAGCTTACCGAGAAACGGCGGATTGGCTCGTGGCGCCTGCGAGACTACAAATCCTTGGGCGTCAGCCCGGTCTTCTTGGCCAGCACTTTCATGGCAGTCGGACCCAGTGTGACTCTGTCATGGTAGGCAAAAAGTACATCCGCCCAGCCCGGTCGCGATAGGATGCGGTGCGATGTGCCGCTCTGGCTCTTAATGCTCCAACCGATGCGAAGCAACGCCGCGAGGACCTGCTTCGCCTTCGTCGAAGGCCAATTCTGGGATGATTTGTTAGGCGGCAATGAAGGAAACGTTCATCGGGCCAGGCACGGTTTCGCCGTGCTCCAGACGATCCGCGATCAATCGCAATGCTAACGCCTGCACGGCCGCGGTCGCTGCCTTCCGGGTTCGTCCGTATGCTGTCACGCCGGGCAACGCCGCAATGTCCGCCAGCCATCGGCCATCCTCTTCGCGGTAATACTCGATGGCCAAGGAGAAGCCGGTTGAAGACTTCGGCATGAATCCATCATGCCATCGATTTGTCGATTGCGCGGGAAGCGCGGTGGGCTGATCGCAACTACCACGAGGCTTCCGGGCACAGGTATAACCGCCTCGTTTAAATTACCAAACGCGAAAAGTGCGACCAAAATATTTTGCCGCGGTTGCATAATACGCATCATTGAAGGCCACAACGCGAACTCCGGGTGTAGAATGAAGCCGAAATCAGCCGGAACTGACATGTCACACGGCAAATTGATCACGAGCCTCGTCCTGCTCCTCGCAATTCCCACCATCTCGTTCACCGCCGCCGGTCCGGCTGACCTCGACCTCCAACGCCGCTTAAGCACTACCGCTGGTCCGTTCCTGACAACTTGCTGCGAGGGGTGCCACAGCGGCCCTAAGCCTACCGCCCAACTGGACCTCACCAATTACGCCGTCCGCGATCTCACGGGCGTCGATATCCAGCCAGCCAAGGAATTTCCGGTCGACCCCGCCAATCCAGCGGGCTTCGATAACTCCGGCGGATCGCACGACGATTTGTCGGATGCCTATGAGCGCATCGCCCACTTCCACCTGAGTCAATTCGCGCATCTCGTCAAACGCCTGGACGAAATGCCTGAGGGCGAAGGCACGGTGCTGGACAACTGGAAGCACGACAACATGAAGCTGCCGGTGGTCACCGCCGAAGGTCTCGGCGGAACCTTGCAAACCGGCCGCGCGCTCGATTATCTAAACGCCGGTGACGAAAACCGCAAGCTCTGCAGCCTGTACCTCTCGATCATGGACCGTATGGGCGTCAAGCTGGAGCACTTCGGCGACGCCGATACGCGGCTAACCAGTTTGTAGCAAGTGCCGCAGGCCTCCCGGCCTGCGGAGACCCATCTCTGCAGAGCAACCGACGCCAGCGCCGGCTACTTCGGCGCCGGTCCGCGCACCACCTGCACGAACTTATCGGGATGAATCCATTTCTCGAACGCCGCGCGAATCTGGTCGGCAGTCATTGCATAATACTTCTGCGCCGCGCGCGCCGGCTCGTCGAGCGGCAATCCCATTTCCGCGCGCGCCACGAACCCGCCCGCCACGCCGTCTTCGCTCGATTCGCTCAGCGTAATTTGCCGCAGCAAAAGCGCCTTGGCCTGTTGCAGTTCGGCCGGAGTAACGTTTGCCGTGCGCATCGCTGCGACTTCCTGATCCACCAGCACCCGCGCCTTGGACACATTTTCCGGATCGCTCCCGTACGTTACCGAATAGCTGGCCCGCGTTTCGCCCGCGCGCAGCGCATTATCCACGTTGTAAACGTATCCCGCTTTCTGCCGAAGATCGCGATAGAGGCGCGTGGCGTAAAATCCGCCGCCGAGAACGTGATCCCCGAGCTGCAGGGCATAGTAATCGGGATTGAAGCGATTCATTGGCAATTGCAGCGCCAACTCCACTGAATCCTGCACAGCTTCCGGATCCGGGACATGCGCCGCCGAGGGCGAGTTCGCCGGCACAGAGGGCAGCGTCACCACGGGCTTCGCGCCCACAGCCTTCCACGCGCCGAACCATTTTTCGATCACCGGCCGCGCCTCCTCGGGCGTAATGTCGCCGATAATCGCGATCGTCGTCATGTCCGGCCTGAAGACTTTGGCGTAATAGTCTTTGACGTCGGCAAGCGTCAGCGCCGAGATGGTTTTCGGCGTCGCTTCCCGCAGTGACGGATCGTCCTTTGGCAACAGCCCCAAATCGAGCGCGCGCTGCGTCCGGTACGCGGGGCTCTTGAGGTTGCCTTCGGTAAATTGCGCGGTCTGGTCGCGTACGATCTGGAAAGCGTCGGCAGGCAGCGCCGCATGCAGTTCGTTGTCCGCCAACAACTCCACGCCCTTGTTGAAATACTGCTTCAGCACCTTCAGGTTGAATTCCGCTCCACCGCTTTCCGATGCGGCGATATCGTCGAGTTCCTTCTGAAACTGCAATCGATCGCGCGTTGCCGTGCCATAGGAGAACAGTTCGGAAAGCACCTCCCCTACGCCCTCCTTGCCCGGAGCGGTCTGCAGATCCGCATCGTGCTTGATTGAGCCGATCAGCGTGATCGTCGGGCTGGCCTTCTCCGTTCGCACAATCAGGCGTATTCCGTTGGGCAGCTTCACGTCCGAAGGCATCGGCATCGCCGGCGGGATCTTCAGCGATTTAACCGACGCTTCGGCCCAATCGGGCAGGACAACCGGCTTAGTCGGAGCAACCGTCGTAGTCTCTGCGCCGCCGAAGCCCTTGCTCGCAACGGCTTCGCCGGATGGCGAAGGCTTCAACGTGGCGACAATCGCGTTCGACATCGTCAGGTATGTCTTCGCAACGCGATTGACGTCTTCTACCGTCACCTTCTTCATCGCATCCACTAGTTCCGTGGGCGAAGTGCGCCCTTCCGCGGCCAAAGCCTGCGACCAGACGGATGCCAGATCGCCGATGGAATTCCGTTCAAACTCCGCGCCCGCGATTTCGCCCTTGCGCGCAGCCTCCACCAGTTCCGGTGGAACGCCTTTTTCCGCATAGCCGGAAAGAATGCGCTTGATCTCGGCAGTAATCGGCGCGGGATCGGCGCCTCCGGGAATGGCGGCGGCGCCATATCCGATGCTGGCTTTGGGGTAGGTTTCCGAGAGACCGAATTCCGTCCCAAGCGCTTTGCCGGCCGGGACCAGCCCGTAGAGTTCGGCGCGCTGGCTCGAAGCCACGTCCGCCAGAATGCGCGCGGCCGCGAAATCCGGGCTGTCCGTGCCAGGCATTCGGACCGAAACAAATACAAGCTGATATGGCAGGTTGCTATCGAGCGTGAAGCTCTCCGGCTTGACTGGCTCCATCTTGACGTCGGCGTGGGCGGGAACCGGGCGGCGGGGGATCGACCCGTACAACTCCTTGACCTTCGCCAGCGTCGCCGCCGGGTCTACGTCGCCCACAATCACCAAAATCGCATTGTTCGGCGCGTACCAGTCTTTATAGAATTTCTTGAGCATCTCCCCAGTGGTGGCGTCGAAAGAGGGCCGCGTTCCCAGCGCGTCGTGAGAGTACGGAGTGCCGGCGAACAGATCCTGATTGAGCCGCGAGATGAATTTGTAGGTTGGGTTCGAGAGATCGCGCGAGACTTCTTGTTCGATGGCGCCGCGTTCCTCGGCCCACTGGTCCTGCGAGTCTTGCACATCTCGCATGCAGGCGGCGTCCACGCGCAACGCCGTTTCCAGATCCTGCGCTGGAACGTTGACGAAGTACTGCGTAATCGTCTGCTGCGTATCGGCGTTTACGGTGCCGCCGAGTTGCGCGTAGATGGCCGAGATCTGATCGGCGCTCAAGCCCGCGCATCCACGAAACGCCATATGTTCCTGCGCATGGGCCGTTCCGGGGAAGCCCTCCGGCGTATCCTGCCCGCCCGCGAGATAATTTTCCTCGACGGTTGCCACCGGAGCGAGCGGATCTCGCACAATCACCACGCGCAGTCCGTTATCTAGCGTCGCCCGGAGCACGGATTCGTGAGTATCGTCCGCCGCCAGACCGGCCAGTAAGGCTATAGTAAGTAAGAATAGAATTCGACGCGCCAAGAGAAACCTCTTTTCTTAGTGTAGCGCCAGCGACCTCGCCGTCCGGCTCGATTAGCGGAGGGGTCTTATCTCACATACAATACCCGCGTTGCCGCCGTACGCTGAAGAAGAATGAGCCACCAGCCCAGTGACTTGATTCCCGCACGTCCCACAGTCTCGGGGTTGAGCCGCGTGATCCAGCAGTGTGAAGGCTGCGATCTGTACCACAATGCGACGCAGGCCGTGATGGGCGAAGGTCCGTCCAAAGCGCGAGTGATGTTCGTGGGCGAGCAGCCCGGCAACGACGAAGACCTGAAAGGACGCCCGTTCGTTGGTCCCGCGGGACGAATCCTGGAGCGCGCCCTTTCCGATGCGGGCATACCGCGCGAAACGGTCTATGTCACCAATGCCGTGAAGCACTTCAAGTTCGAGGAACGGGGCAAGCGCCGCATCCACAAGAAGCCCAATGCGGCCGAAGTAAGCGCCTGCATGCCATGGCTGGCTGCCGAGATGCTGGCCGTGAAACCCGAGATTGTAGTTTGTCTGGGAGCGACGGCCGCGCAAGCGCTTCTTGGCCGCGATCACCGGCTGACCAAAGAGCACGGAACCTTCCGTTCGCGGGCGGGCGGTCCGAAGATTACCTCCACCATTCATCCCTCAGCGGTGCTTCGCGCGCCCGACGAAGACCGCGAGGCAATGTACGAAGGCCTGGTGGCGGATTTGCGGAAGGTACAGCGGGAAATGCAGCCTACGAAGGCGCTCCAAGCTCCGCGGTAACCAAGTCGTTAGTCTACTTTCGGGCCACCCAGCGGTAGTATCCGATAATCGTCTTCGCGTCTTCTATCTCTCCGTTGTCGATCATACGCGCGACGTGTTTGCGCTTGAACCATTGCGCTTCGATGCGTTCGTCCTCCATCGGCGTCGCCTCGCCGGCGGTCAGGTCTTCCGCGAGAAGATGGTCATCCGTTCCTGTACATAGCCTGGGCTAACGAAGAACGAAGCCAGCTTGGTCCACTTCCTGGCGCGATAGCCGGTCTCTTCGATCAGTTCGCGCTTGCGCGGCCTGCAGCGGCATTCTCGCCCGCATCCAGCCGTCCGGCCGGCAATTCCCAAAGAAATTTGCCGGCGGGAAGCCGATATTGGCGCACCAACAGGATGCGGTTTTCGTCATCCACCGCCATCATCACCGCGGATCCGCGGTGGCGCACCACGCAGCGTTTGATATGAAAGTTCGTCTTCTTATCGGACGCTTCGTCCTCCGTGACCGTGAATAACTTGCAGGAGTAGACTTCGCGTGAATGAGTGATTTTCATGATCTTGTGCCAGTGAATTTGGATTTTAGGGCCGCGGCGAAGGCGTCCGCGGGCAGCGTGTTCATAACGTCCGTTGGGGCCTAGCCAGCCGCGGCGCGCTGTGAGCACGCCGTAGCGCATGTCTGGCGAGATGCTTGGGGTGGTGCGCGTCGGTGGAGATGGTGAACCGCGCGCCCTTCGCCTTCGCCGTGCGCGACCAGCGTGCCGTGCAGGTCGAGGCGCTCCGGGCTGGCAGTTGATTTCGAGCCACACGCCGCGGCGCACGGCCTCCGCCACGACGCGCTCGAAATCGAAGGGGAACGGATCGCGCTGCAGCAGCATGCGTCCGGTAGGATGTCCCAGGATGCGCAGATGCGGGCATTCGAGCGCGCGCAGCAGCCGGTCGGTCATCTCCGCCGCCTCCAGATTCATGTGGCTGTGCACGCTGCCGATCACCAGGTCGAGTTCGGCCAGCGCGTCGTTCGCCAGATCCAGCGCGCCATCGCGCAGGATGTCGCATTCGAGGCCGGAGAAGACGCGGATGCCGAGGCCATTGCGGTTGATCTCGCGCACACGTTTGGCGAAAGCCACGGCGCGCGCTTCATCGAGTCCGTTGGCCATGGCGAGCGCCTTCGAGTGGTCGGTGATGGCGATGTACTCGTAGCCGCGTTCGCGCGCGGCTTCGGCCATCTCTTCGAGCGTCGCGCGGCCATCGGTTTCGGTGGTGTGCATGTGCAGATCGCCGCGGATCTGGCTGAGTTCGACTAACTCCGGCAAGCGCCGCTCTTCCGCGCGCTTCGATTTCGCCGCAATTTTCGCGCAGCTCCGGCGGAATCCACGCGCAGGCCCAGCGCCTCGTAAATGCCGTCTTCGGTTTCGCCGGCGACGCGCGCCTCGTCTTCCACGCGGAAGAGGCCGTATTCGCTGAGCTTGAGACCTCAGCTTCACGGCGCGCGTGCGGATGGCGACGTTGTGGTCCTTGCTGCCGGTGAAGTATTGCATGGCGGCGCCGAAAGTTCCGGGCGGCAGCGCGCGCACATCCACCTGCAGGCCCTCGCGGCCGACTTTGGCGCTGGCTTTATTCTCGCCGCGGGCAAGCACTTCATCCACGCGCGGAAACGCGACGAAGCGTTTCGAGCGCTGCCACGGCGTTAGGCCCGGTGACCAGAAGGTCGAGATCGCCCACGGTCTCGCGGCCGCGGCGCAGGCTGCCGGCGGGCGTCACGGCATCCACGCCCGGCGTCTGGCGCAGCGCCTCGATCAATTCGCCCGCCATGTTTTCCGCGTAACTGAGCAGGTAGCGTCCCGCTGCGCTGGCGGTATTGCGCGATGGAGCGCAGCACTTTCTCTTCGAGCTTCGCGCCCATGCGCGGAAGGCCGCGCAGCTTCTGGTCGAGGCAGAGGCGCTCCAGCTCGTCGATGGTGGCTGATGTGGAAATGCTCGAAGATGAGCGCGATGCTCTTTGGGCCCGAGGCCCTGGATCTTGAGGAACTCCAGCGCGGTAGGCGGAAATATTTGCAGCAGCTCGTCGCGGCGTTCGCAGGAAGCGCGCGTCGGTGATCTCTTGCAGCACGATCGCCAGGCCCTTGCCGATGCCGGGGATGTCGGTGACCTTGCGTTCGGGGTCACGCAGAATGTCGACGATGCGCTCGGGATAGCCTTCCACCGCCGTAGCGCCGTTGCGATAGCTGCGGATGCGAAAGGAGTCTTCGCCGGCGATCTCCATCAGGTCGGCCGTCTCCCATAAGAGGCGCGCGATTTCGCGATTTTCCAAACTCCAATTGTAGCGAGAGGCGAGGCTGCGGCTGCCCGAACCTTTTGACATGTGCATCACATGTTTGTATGCTTAAAACATGTCAAAGATGATCCAGATAAGAGATGTTCCAGATCAGTTGCACGGCACGCTGAAAGCTCGCGCCGCACGGCAGGGTATGAGCCTCTCCGATTTCATCAAGAAGGAATTGGAGCGTACGGCGGAACGCCCCACCATGCGGGAATGGCTGGAGATGACGCGGCGCACAAGACCTATCCCCGCCAAACGGAGCGCCGCCCAGATCATGCGCGAACTTCGGGACGCGCGATGATTGTGCTCGACGCCTCAATCGTCGTCGAACTCCTCAGTAATGGTCCGGTGGCTGAAACGCTCTTGCGCGATCTGGCCGAAAGCGAAGAATCGTTCATCGTCCCGCATCTGCTAGACGTGGAGGTGACCAGCGCTCTCCGGAGACTCGTAGCGGGCCAACGGATCGATTCGCACCGCAGCGAGGAACTTCTTGACGGACTTGCGCTGCTCCCCGCCGAGCGCTATTCGCACATACCATTGCTAGGACGCATTTGGGAGTTGCGCAACAACTTTACGGCTTACGACGCCGCTTACATAGCGTTGGCGGAAGCAACAGGGGCTGCCCTCTATACCTGCGACGAAAAGCTTCGTAAGGGCCATAAAGCTCGAGTCGTCGTTTTCGCGCGAATAACCGAAACAGCACGAGTTGGCGATTCGCCATCCGACACCCGGTTACCATGTTCTAGTGCCCGCCGGATTGAGCCTCTATTGCGACGTCAGCCTACCCGTTCCGCTCGATCAACCGTTCACTTATGCGCTGCCTGAAACTCTGCGCCACCGCGTGCGCGAGGGCAGCCGCATCGTAGTGCCTTTCGGCGCCCGCAAGCTGACCGGCGTGATTCTGCGATGCCACGACGATCCGCCCGAAGCCAAAGCGCGAGAAGCGCTGCGACTGATCGATGCCGAACCTGTGCTGAGCGCGGAACTGCTTGCGTTGGGCCAATGGATCTCCGGTTACTACTGCGCTCCTCTCGGCGAAGTGCTGCGCGGCATGCTGCCGCTAGCCTCGGAGATCCGCCGCGGCAAGATCTGGACGCTCACGGATTCAGGACGCGACGCCGCGCGCCAGTTGCTGCTCGATACTTCGCCGGACGATCCCGTTTTGCAAGTGCTGCGCATGCTGGAAAAGCGTCCGCTTTCGGCCGCGTACCTGGCGAAGGCGCTGCCACTGGCGGATAAGGCCATCCGCGCCCTCGAACGCAAGCGCTTCATCGTTTCCGAGCAGGTGCAGACCGAGCGCGACCCGCTGCGCGCACCCGCCGAACGCCTCCGGATCGAATTGACGGGCACGGCGCCGGACGCGAAGCTCAACAAATCCGCGCGCGAATTGCTGGCGTTTCTCGAACTGCACCCCGGCTCACACAACTTGAAGGAAGTCGAGGGCGCGGTGAAGAATGCGAGCATTGCAGGGCGCTTTCTCGCGCGCATGGGCGCGGTGACACTCACGCCCGATACGCCGGCCGTCGCCGCCGCGCCGATCAGGGTGCGACACACCCTCAACCCCTTACAACAGGCGGCATTCGATGCCATCGCCGATGCCATCGCCGCCAAACAATATCGAACCTTCCTGCTGCATGGGGTCACTGGGTCGGGCAAGACCGAGATCTATCTCAACGCGATCGAGGCCACGATTGCCGAAGGACGTAGCGCATTGCTGCTGGTGCCGGAAATCGCCCTTACTCCGGCAATGGCGGGACAGTTTTTCTCCCGTTTCGGCGATCGCGTGGCGATTCTCCATTCGGCTTTCACCGATGTGGAGCGATCCGAGCAATGGAGGCGGATTCGCTCCGGAGGCGCATCGGTGGTGGTAGGAACCCGCTCGGGCGTCTTCGCGCCCGTGCGGAATCTGGGGCTGATCGTCGTGGATGAAGAGCACGACGGCAGCTACAAACAGGAGGAAACGCCGCGCTATAACGGGCGCGATGTGGCTATCGTGCGGGCGCAATCGGCAGGCGCGTGCGTGGTGTTAGGCTCCGCCACGCCGAGTCTCGAGAGCCGCTACAACGCCGAGCGCGGCAAGTACACGCTGCTCGAACTGCCAGGGCGCATCGAATCGCGGCCCATGCCCGCTGTGGAATTGATCGATATGCGCCAGGAGTTTCTCGAAACCCGCAAGCAGAATACGTTCTCGCGCAAACTCATCGACGCGCTCGGCCAGCGCCTGGAGAAGGGCGAGCAGACCATCGTCCTGCTGAACCGCCGCGGGTTTTCGAGTTTCGTCGCCTGCCGCTCCTGCGGCGAGCGCGTGCAATGTATGAACTGCTCGCTTACGCTGACGTATCACAAGCGCGACCGGCGACTGTTGTGCCATTACTGTAGCTATGCCGAGAAGGTCCCGAGCGTTTGCCCAAAGTGCCAAAGCGAGCACATCTACTTTCTTGGCGTTGGCTCGGAGCGCGTGGAAGAGGAACTGCACCGCGAGTTTCCCACCGCTCGTATCGCACGCCTCGACCGGGACACCGTCACCGGCAAGCGCCAATACGAAACCATTCTCGAGGGTTTCCGCGAAAAGAACTACGACATTCTCGCGGGCACCCAGATGATCGCGAAGGGCCATGACATTCCCAACGTGACGCTGGTCGGCGTGGTGTCGGCGGATATTGGACTGGGTATGCCCGATTTTCGCGCGGGCGAGCGCACCTTTCAATTGCTTACGCAGGTAGCGGGACGGGCGGGGCGCGGAAGCCTTCCGGGCGTCGTCCTGGTGCAGACTATCAATCCCGATCATTACGCCATTCAGTTCGCCGCCGCGCAGGATTACCAGGGATTTTACGAAAAGGAGATCCACTTCCGGCGTATGATGCGCTATCCGCCGTTCAGCGCGATGGCGAACGTTCTGGTCCGCGACGCGAAGCAGGAAGCCGCCATGCGAATGAGTTCGGAATTAGGACTGTTGATTACGCCGACGCCGGAAAACCTGAAAATCATGGGTCCAGCTGAAGCGCCCGTCCCGCGGCTCAAGGCCGAATTCCGGTATCAGTTTCTCATCAAGGCCGTCAGCCGCAAGGCCCTCAACGAACTGCTGCGACAGATCCGCTCATTCGCCGTTCAACGCAAGTGGAGCGCCACGGCATTGATGATCGACGTCGATCCCTTGTCCCTCATGTAGGGTTACTCCGCAAGGAACTCCTCAGCCTGCCGTAAGGCTTCCTCCGCTTCGCCAGCCGCGGGTTCCAACAACCGCACTTCCGGTTGGATGGGCGGATGCACGGCTTTTCCTTCCTTGACGCAGGCATACTGGCCCGCCAAATTGGCGGCCAGACGAGCGGCCAGTTGTTCGGCGTCGGGCACATCCAAATCGATCATCGCGGCGAAGCCATGGCCGCTCCATCGCGCGATCAGCACAGCGGATGGCAGGGCGTTGCGCAAACGGCGAATTACGGCGCCGGTTAGTTCCTCCGCCACCGCACACCCGAATTGTGAGGCCGCTGCCAGGATGCCCCCGGCGCGTACCAGCAACAGCCGGCAGGACGCCGGACTTTCGCGGATGCGCTCCTCCATCTCATGGCGCGGGAACAAATGGGTGAGCATGTCCACGGCGGCAGCGCTCTCCAGCGCATCGATGCGCTTGTGAAGCATGCGGATTTCGATCATGAACTGAGAAACGGAAAGCTGATGCCGCTTACGAACGGCTGCCAGACAGTTCTCTATGGTCTTGACCGCTGCGGAAACAGTATCGCGAATACTGTCGCAATCGTCGCCGGGCGGCTCGCGAAGCGTTCGCAGGGCTTCGCGGAGCTGGTCCCCCTGCTCTCCATCTGTATCTCCGAGCGAGTCGAGAATTTCCGCCAGCGCGAGCGCGGCTGCGTTCAAGTCCTCCCGTAGGATATTGAGATACTGTGAAGTCTTGTCGCGGTAGTCCCGCAACAGAGCGCGTAACGTGGCGCGGCTTTCCTCTAATTCGAATGTCCCGCCGGCAACGCCTCTCGCCAATTCTTCCAGATACTTGCGATATGGCCCGGTGAGCTCGGGTTCCAGATCGGCGGCATAGTGGGCAATGTTGCCGATAGCGGCAAGGTAACAGTCAAGCTCCAAACTGCGCGAATCGTCACGGACTTCCGGTTCGGTCAAGACGCTAGAGGAATCGATCATGGGAGGCACAGTCTTCAGATCACTTGATCGGCAAATCGGCGGCGCGGCTTTAGCGCTTTTTTCTTGAATTTTCTCTTTTTATTCGCCACAATACTTTTAAGGGAGAATTATGGCGCTCACCAAGCGGCAAAAGGAGTTTCTGGATTTTTTTAGCAGCTTCGTCGAGGAAAATGGATACTGCCCCAGCTATGAGGAGATCGCTCGGGGATTGCAATTAAGTTCGCTGGCGACGGTGCATAAGCACGTTTGCTCGCTAGAGGCCAAGAACTATCTCCGCCGTGGCTTTAATCAAAGCCGTTCCCTGGAACTCGCGCCGCGGTACCTGCAGGAACATCGCCGCGCGCGCCCGCAATCGTTGGAAGTGCCGCTGCTGGGCCGGATTGCCGCAGGCATGCCTGTGGAATCGGTGGAGCAGCGCGAGGTGTTGAACTTTGCCGATTTCGCCGGGAACGGCAACACCTTCGCCCTCGAAGTCCGCGGCAACTCGATGATTGAGGACCACATCTGCGATGGCGACTTAATCCTGTTGGAACGCGTCGCACAGGCACACGACGGCGAGATTGTAGTTGCGCTGGTAGCCGGAAGCGACGCTACGCTCAAGCGCATTTATCGAGAACCGGGAGACATGGTTCGCCTCCAGCCGGCGAATGCGGCAATGAAACCGATTGTCGTACCGGGGCGAGACGTGCAGATTCAAGGCCGGTTATTGGCCGTGTTACGAAAATATAAGTAGGTTATACCGTGGCGAGGGCGCGCTGGCGTAACTCAGCTTCCGCGCGCAGCCAGTCATGTTCGGGGCAACCCTCGGTATACCCGCGCTCTATCCAGTAAGTGTAGGCGAGTGCTGCAATCTCTTCGTGCGAAGGCGGATACTCGATGCTTGCAGTCGCGGAAACGGTAGTAGCTACGGGTGTGGCGGCAGGCTCTTCCGGCGCTGGCTTGGTTGATACGGCGTCCGAATTTGCCGTAGCGCGAGCGCGCGGCGCCGAGTTGGTTTTGCGGCGTGCCGGCGCGGCGGAGGCAGCGTTAGGCGTAATATTCACACTCGTCTCGTTTTTGCGAAGTCTTGCCATTAGAGTAACTAGGTCTCCCGATGTGGATTTAATACCATTTTAGCCAAGCTAAGGCAGGTACGGGATCGATTCTTTCTATAGGTTCTATTACCAATGTGTCTGTTCACCCATATGCATCCAACCGCGGAGCAGGGATTGGGTTTGTAGCGAACACACTGGCCTTGGCGCCTGACCCCGCGTGCGTGCGCCGGCCCGCTGGATTATAGTGGGGGTAGTTTGCGAGGTTCCATCATTCTCGCGCTGGCGTTCGCGGCGGCCATGCCGCCGACTTGCGCGGCGCCGTCTCCTCTCGCCGCGCCTTCCACCGCCAAGGCTGTCTTTGCCGATGTCGACGGCATGGTTCACCCTATTACCGCCGAGATTGTTTCGAGCGCCATCGATATGGCCAAGCGCAACGGCGCTTCGGTACTCGTGCTGCGTCTCAATACGCCGGGCGGATTGATGGATGCCATGCGCGACACCATCCAGCTCATTCTGGCCTCGCCCATTCCCGTTGTCACTTATGTGGCGCCCAGCGGCGGCCGTTCGGCTTCCGCCGGCTTCTTCATTCTCGAGTCCGGCGACATCGCGGCCATGGCGCCGGGCACAAACACAGGGGCCGCTCATCCGGTGGCCGAGAGCGGCGAGATGGACGCCGTGATGAAAGAGAAAGTAGAGAATGACGCCGCTGCGTACATGCGCAGTATCTGCGATAAACGCGGGCGCAACGCAACGCTTGCCGAAACCGCGGTTCGACAAAGCAAGTCGTTCACCGAAGCCGAAGCCCTCAACCAACACCTGATCGATCTTGTCGCTCCCAACGACCGCGCATTGCTCGATGCGATTAATGGCCGCACCGTGACGCGCTTCAATGGAAGCACCGCGACGCTGAACACATCCGGCGCCGCGATCGAAACCTACGAGCGGTCGTGGCGGCAACGAATCGTCTCGGCCATCGACGATCCTAATATCGCGCTCATCCTCTTGATCGTCGGAGGGCTCTGCATCTATATCGAGTTCACGTCGCCGGGAATGATCGCGCCGGGGGTGGTTGGGGCGATCTGCGTGTTGCTCGCACTTTCGGCGCTCTCCGTGCTGCCCATCAATTGGATGGGGGCGGGATTGATCGGCGTCGCCTTCACCCTTTTCGCGCTCGAAGCCAAATTCGCTTCGCATGGCGTGCTGGCCGTTGGTGGAGCGGTAGCCATGGTTCTCGGCGCGGTGACGCTCATCGATAGCCCTTTGCCCGAGATGCGAATCCATTGGTCAACGGCGATCGGCGTCACCGTGCCGTTTGCGGCCATCACCGTCTTTCTGGTTTCCATCGCGTTGCGCGCCCGCCGCCTGAAAGTGAACACCGGCGCCGAAGGTATGATCGGCGAAGAGGGCGCTGCGATTACCGAGCTTGCGCCCGAAGGCAAAGTCTTCGTGCACGGCGAGTATTGGGACGCCGTTTCATTGCGGCCCGCCGCCGCCGGCGCGCGCGTCAAAGTCACGGCCATCGATAAGTTGAAACTCACTGTGGAACCTGTTCCCGAACGAACTGGAGGCTGAAATGAGCGACGCGGCATTAGTGATAGTAGCGGTGATCATACTGTACCTGTTGAGTTCCATCAAGATTCTGCGCGAGTATGAGCGCGGCGTCATTTTCCGGTTGGGCCGCGTGCTGCACGATCCGAAAGGGCCGGGCGTGATCCTGGTCTTCGCGCCCATCGACCGCATGGTGCGCATCTCGTTGCGTATCGACACGCTGGAAGTTCCTTCGCAAGACGTCGTCACCAAGGATAACGTCACGCTCAAGGTGAACGCCGTGGTTTATTTCCGCGTGCTCGAGCCGCGGCTCGCCGTAATCGAGGTTTCGAATTTCCTCTACGCCACGTCGCAGCTCGCCCAGACCACGCTGCGTAGCGTACTGGGCGAAGTGGCGCTCGATGAATTGCTGAGCGAGCGCGAGAAGCTCAACGTGCGCTTGCAATCGATTCTCGACCAGCACACGTCGCCCTGGGGCGTGAAGGTCACCATGGTCGAAGTGAAACAGGTTGATCTGCCCGAACAGATGATCCGCGCCATTGCGCGGCAGGCGGAAGCCGAACGCGAGAAGCGCGCCAAGATTATCAATGCCGATGGCGAATATACCGCGGCCGAGAAGCTGGCCATGGCGGCCGAGGTGATTCAGAAGCAGCCGGCCGCGATTCAGCTGCGGTATTTGCAGACGCTGATGGATATCGGCGGCGGGCAGGGCAATAAGATCATCGTGTTCCCCCTACCTATCGATATAATTACTAGTTTGCAAAAAGCTGTGGAGCGGACGGAGAAGTGAAGAACAAGGAAACCGGCGAATTTGAGCTTGTGGTCGGCAACGGCCAAATCATCAGTGGATTTTTTATTCTGGCATTGCTCCTGGCGGTGTTTTTCGCGATGGGGTTCATCGTGGCGCGCGCCAAATATCAGCAGGAGCCGGCCGCTACCACAACGGCATCGAGCACGCAGCCGGAGTTGCGGCAGCAGCCCGCAGCCGCGCCCGCGCAGCCTCCGGCCCAAACCCCGGCCGATACGAAAAGCGATGACGCCACCAAACCCCCTCTCGATTCGCCGCCTCCCGCACGACCTGCCGAGACCGCTCCGGAACCTCCGCCGGTTGTGGCGGAATCGATGCAAGGAACGTTTTGGCAAGTGACTGCGACAAAGGATCCCGCGGCCGCGCGCGCCATGCTACAGAGCATGAAAGACATGGGATTGCCCGCCTCCTTAAGCCCAGGACCAAACGATTTCACACGCGTGCTCGTCGGCCCCTACACCGACAACGCCACCATGGCGAAGGTCAAGACGCAACTGGAAAATGCGGGACTGCATCCGGTGAAGCACATACAGTGAGCGGGCACTTGGTTCAAATTGACGGCCTCGCGACGGATCGAGATACCGCGCAGGCCAGGAGGCCTGCCCCGCGGCGGCTGCCCGAATGGGCGCGAAAGAGCCGCACGCATTTCGAATCGTTGAACCGCCTCAAGACCGGATTGCGCCAACTCAACCTGCACACGGTTTGCGAATCGGCGCGATGCCCTAATATCCACGAGTGCTTTCACCGCGGCGCCGCGACGTTCATGATTCTGGGGAATTACTGCACGCGCGGCTGCGGCTTCTGTTCGGTGCCGAAGGCAAACCCGCGCAAGCAGGACATGCGGCTCGACCCGGCTGAACCAGCCAACGTGGCCCGCATGGCCGCCAGTCTCAACCTGCGTTATGTCGTGATCACCAGCGTCAACCGCGACGATCTCGAGGACGGCGGCTCGCACCATTTCGCCCAGACGGTCCGCGAGGTACGCGGCGCGCTGCCCGAAGCTCGCGTCGAAGTACTCACGCCCGATTTTTGCGGCGATCTCGATGCAGTGGCACGCGTGCTCGATGCCGGTCCGCATGTCTTCAATCACAACATGGAGACCGTACCGCGCCTCTATCGCCGCGTGCGCCCACAAGCCAACTACCAGCAGTCCCTCGATGTGCTTGCATTCGCGCGCCGCCACGCGCCGCACACCCTCACGAAATCCGGATTCATGGCGGGTCTCGGCGAAACTCAAGAAGAGGTCCACTCTTTGCTACGGGATCTGCGCGCGCATCAGGTGGACGTCGCTACCATCGGCCAGTATTTGCAGCCCACTCGCCGCAATCTGCCCGTCGCGGAATACGTAGAGCCCCGACAGTTCGACGCCTATCGCGATTATGGACTCTCGCTCGGCTTTCAGATGGTGTTCAGCGGCCCGCTGGTGCGGAGTTCTTACATGGCCGATGCGGTGGCCGACGCCGCCACTCATACCCCGCCGCCGGGACCGGCATGCTGAACTGGCTGCTCTCGGTGGCCACGGGCGGTCTGCTGATTCTCATTTTTCCAAGATTCAACCTCGCCTGGCTTGCGCCCTTCGCGCTTACCCCACTGCTCATCGCCGCCGCGCGCGAACCGCGTGCGTGGCGCCGCTTCCTGATGGGATGGGCGAGCGGTATCGTCTTCTGGTTCGGCGTCTGTTATTGGATCCAGTTCGTCCTCTCGTTCCACGGGGGCCTTGGAGATCCGCTGGGCTGGGCCGTTTTCATGCTCTTCTGCCTGGCGAAAGGGCTGCACATGGCTGTGTTCACACTGGCCGCCGGAATCCTGATCCGACGGTGGTGGGCCATCCCGGCGGTCGCGGCGTTGTGGGTGGCGATCGAGGTCACGCACGGGCCGCTCGGATTCGCATGGCTAGCGCTGGGAAACGCAGGAATCGATATGGGCGTGCCGCTACGCCTTGCGCCGCTGGCGGGCGTGTACGGCATTTCGTTTGTGTTCGCCTCTATGTCCGTGGCGATTGCGCTGGTCGCACTGCGCCGTCCACGCATGGAATTGCTGTGGCTCGCGGGGCTGCCATTCCTCATATTTCTCGCCCCGATGCCTGCAGAACGCCGCGGCCAGGAGCCTGCGCTGCTGGTGCAGCCGAACATTTCCGAAACCGAGCGGTGGACCACCGATTCGGTGTTACGCCTCGAAGAAGCGCAGATGTCCGCAACCCTGCGCGGCGTGCTAATGGCGGGACAGCGTCCCCCGGAAATCGTAGTCTGGCCGGAAGAGCCTGCGCCGCTTTACTATTATGAGGACGCACACTACCACGACGAAATCAACCGGTTGGCGCAGGCCGCGCGCGCATACCTGCTAATCGGCACGGTGGCTCGCTCGCCTCAGGGAGCCCCATTGAATTCGGCCTTGCTGGTATCGCCGCAGGGCAAAGAGGTCTCGCGGTACGACAAAGTGAACCTGGTGCCGTTTGGGGAGTTCGTACCGTGGCCGTTCGGCGGCATTGCCAATACGATTTCCACCGAGGCAGGTAATTTCGAACGCGGGAAACGCGTAGTGGTTTCGCCGATCGGCACGCACCAACTGGGCACATTTATCTGCTACGAATCGGTCTTTCCGAACTTCGTGCGCCAATTCGTGCACGATGGCGCCGATGTGCTCTTCACTATCTCCAACGATGGCTGGTTCGGTAAGAGCGCCGCACGCGATCAGCATCTTTCCATCGTGCGCATGCGCGCCGCGGAAAACCAGCGCTGGATCCTACGCGCAGCGAACGATGGAGTTACAGCCACTATCGACCCGGCGGGACGCGTACTGGGACATCTGCCTCTTTACGAGGCGGCGACCTCATATACAACCTTCAACTTCATCTCGCAGCAGACGCTCTACACGCGCTTCGGCGATTGGTTCCCGGCCCTATGCGCAATTATCGCGTTGGCCGGTTTGATTGGGTCAATCGGCGGAATCAGAATGCCCGTATCTCGACAATCCGCGAAGTCGTAACAGGCGGTTGCTCATGCACGTGGAACTCCAGGTGCATGCCGCGGCCGATGAAGTGTTCCTTCAACATGCTGCCGCCCCACGTAGATCCATGAATGCGCGCAGGTACGGGCTCGGGACAGAACACCGGATGCCCGGAAATCCAGGCCTCGTTCGAACTCTGACTGACGATGGTATAGACGCGATTTTGCGTTTCGATCTGTAGGACAGTCCCGGGCGCTATGCGATGCAGATTCACGCCGCCCTCGATCTCCGATTGGATCATGTTGCGATTGATGTCATCGCTCAGATGAGGATTCGGCGGAAACACATCAGGGAGCTCCGCGTGAGCGTTAGTGTCTGTGTCGAAGGCAGACAGAGTCTAAATTCCTCCACCCTGATTCTACGCCAAGGCCAAGCTTTCAGGAGGCGCCGAAACGTACGGGTAGCCTCCCCGTTTAACTCCCTGGTTAAGCCGCACGTTACCCTCCGCGCTGGTTCCCGTTCTCCAGAAACGCCCGCAGCCGGTGGCTTCGGCTCGGATGCCGCAGTTTGCGCAGGGCCTTCGCTTCGATCTGGCGGATGCGCTCGCGCGTGACGGCGAAGTTCTGGCCCACTTCTTCCAGCGTGTGCTCGCTGCCGTCTTCCAGGCCGAAGCGCATCTTGATGATCTTCTCTTCGCGCGGCGTAAGCGTTTTCAGCACCTGCGCCGTCTGCTCGCGCAGGTTCAGATTGATCACCGCGTCCGAAGGCGAGATGCCGTTCTGATCGACGATGAAATCGCCCAGATGCGATTCGTCCTCTTCGCCGATCGGCGTTTCGAGCGAGATCGGCTCCTGCGCCACGCGCAGCACCTTGCGTACCTTCGAGACCGGAAGCTGCATCCGCTTGGCCAGCTCTTCGTTGGTCGGTTCGCGCCCCAGTTCCTGCACCATCTGCCGCGAAGTGCGGATCAGCTTGTTGATGGTCTCGATCATGTGGACCGGAATGCGGATGGTCCGCGCCTGATCGGCGATGGCGCGCGTGATCGCCTGGCGCACCCACCAGGTGGCGTAGGTGGAGAACTTATAGCCGCGGCGGTATTCGAACTTATCCACCGCCTTCATCAGGCCGATGTTGCCTTCCTGGATCAGGTCGAGGAACTGCAGGCCGCGATTGGTGTAACGCTTGGCGATGCTGACCACCAGGCGCAAGGTTGGCCTCGATCAGTTCCTTCTTGGCAGCCTCGGCTTCGCGGTGCGCCTTGGTGATGATTTCGAGCGTGCGCCGCAGCTCGGCGCCGGAGGCGCCGAAATCCTCTTCGAGCTGCTGCAGCCGCTGGCGAATGCGATCTTCTGCTGCTTGCGCAGTTCCTTGGTGGCATCGGCGCGCAGCGCCGGCCAGGTTTCGAGCTGGCGTTGTACGCGCGCGATCTCTCTTCTCGACCGGTTTGAGCTCTTCCACCGCGGCGCGCAAGCGGCCGATCAGGTGGCGGATCACCGGACTTTGCAGGCGCACGGTGCGCATCAGCCGCGAGGTCCTGACGATCAGCCGGCCGATTTCCCAGAGCTGGCGGCGGTGCTGCTTCGGCTTCATGCCGCGCGGAATGGCGAGCAGCTTCTGCCGCGCCTGCAGGATGCGCTTGTAGTTGCGCGCAGATCTCTTCCACGCAGCGGCGGAACTCTGGCGCTTCTCCTCGACCAGTTCGTCGGTAAGAATGGGATCGGAGATCAGCAGCACGTCGCGCGCGGAGAGCATCGTCTTTCGCCATCTCCTCGTCCATGGCCGACGATTTCCTGAATCACCAGCGGCGCGCGCGAAAGCGATTTCAGAACCGGCGATTGGCCGCGCTCGATGCGCCGCGCGATTTCCACTTCGCCTTCGCGCGTGAGCAGCGGCACGGTGCCCATCTCGCGCAGGTACATGCGGACGGGGTCGTTGACCTTCTCGCCTACGCCGGCCGGAAGTTCGAGATCGAGCGGTTCTTCGGCTTCTTCGAGCTTCTTCTCGAAATCCTTGGCCTCTTCGAGAATCTCGATGCCCGCGACGTCGAGCCCGGCCAGCACGTCGTCGAGTTCGGCGCCGCCTTCGAGATCGCCGGGCAGAACTTCACTTACTTCGTCGTACAGAACGTAGCCTTTTTCCTTGCCCATCTGTACGAGCCTCTGAAGCCCGCCAAATTTTTCTTCAATCGCCACCTGAAGCCCCGTAATTCCCCGTAGCTACGGAATCCTGCTCATTGTACACCACGGCGCGGCGCGGAATCGCCCCGTTTCGAGCCGGCTCAATTCCTGCATCAGACGCATCGCCTCCTGCAGATTTCCCGCGCGCTCCGCTTCGTTAACACGCATCTTCAATTGCACTGATAGCTGCCGCGCCGCCGTAGCCTCGAAGCCGCGCCAAACATTTCCGCCCCCATTCGATCCCGAACTGTTCGCGCCGCCGGATCCTCCACAAACACAATTTCCGCCAGCACGCGGCGGCCGTCCTCATCCAGCCGCGCTGCTCACGGCGTTGAAAGTCACCGGGCCGCCGGCCGTATGCGCGGCTATGGCCGCTTGCAAGATGCGGCGCGTATCCAGCGAATCCAGTTCCATTTCCGATAGCTCCTCAATCAATTGCCCAACCCCATCGGCGCCGGAGAGGATCACATTCAGAAGGCCGCGTTCATCCGAGCGGATCACAGTCTTCGGCAACTCGACCAGGTTATCGACGCGCCCGGCCGCCGAACGGAGGAATGTGTCGAGCACGATACTTTTTTCTACGCCCAGATAACCTGCGACATCGTTGGCGACGGTCATCCTCTCCAACCGGTCTGAGATTTTCTGTACCGCGGGTAACAGGTACTGGAACGCCGAGATCTTTCCCTCCGATGTGCGCATGTCGAATTTCTTGCGCGCCGCATCGGCCAGCCAGTAAAAATAACCTTTGGCCTGCTCAATCCGTTCGCGGTAGGCGTCCGCGCCCCGCTCCTTGCAGTATTCGTCGGGATCGAGGCCGCCATCGAGTTCCATAATGCGCACCTGCATGCCTTCTTCGAGCAGCAAGCCGATGGATCGTTCCGCGCCTCTCGCCCCGCGCCGAATCGGGATCGAAGTTGATCACGATCGCGAGTGCCGCTTCAGCGCCTGCACATGCCTTGGCGTAAGGGCTGTACCGCAGCTGGCCACCACTTCGCCGATACCGGCCGCGGTGACGCCGATCGCATCCATATATCCTTCCACCAGGATCGCCCGTTCCTCCTTACGCATGGCGTCCTTGGCGCGATGCAGATTGTAGAGCACATAGCTCTTCCTATATATCGGCGTTTCCGGCGAATTTAAATACTTCGCCGGCTCATCCGCCGACAGCGCGCGGCCTCCATAGGCGATGATTTTGCCCGATTCGTTGTGGATGGGAAACATCAGGCGATTGCGAAAACGGTCGTAGTACCCGCCGCCTTCGCGTTGTCCAATGAGTCCGGATTCCACCATCTGCGGCCCTGGGAACTGCCGCTCCTCAAAGAGACGCAGCAGCGCACGGCCCGCGGGGAGCGAATAGCCGAGGCCGAATTGTTCGATGGTCTCCGGCTTCAGCCCGCGCCGAGCAAGGTAATCCCGCGCCGCTTCGCCCGCCGGACCGTTCAGGTTGGCGCGAAAGTGCTCCTGCGCCTGCTCGTGCATGGCGAAGAGCGACCCTCGCATCCGCGCGTCTTCATCCGCGTACTGCGAACGCTTCGGCATGGGGATGCCGTAGCGTTCGGCGAGGCTTTTGAGGGCTTCGTAGAAGCTGATGCCCTCGATCTTCATCACGAACGCCAGCACGTCGCCGCTGGCCTGGCACCCGAAGCAGTGGAAGAACTGCCGGCCCTCATGCACGTTGAACGACGGCGTCTTTTCCTGATGAAACGGGCACAGACCTTTATAGGTGTCGCGGCCGCTCTTCTTCAGAGTGGATACGTATTGGCCGACCACGCTGACGATATTGATCGACGACTTCAACTGATCGGAGAATTCCATGCGCTTCGCTTATTATGGCTCGCTTCGCGAGCGGTGTCGGGGCTCAGGGGTCGGGGATCGGGGACTGCTCGCTTCGCTCGCTTGCTGCGGTGGCTGAGACACCTGGGGCTTCCTCAATTTAGGGCGCCGGGATTTGAATGCCGTTCGGTTACATAGAGCTATTCGCCGAGGTCAAACGATGCTGGTTATCACACGATCAAAGTGGATGTAGACGTGCCTTATGCCGCCGTATTTTCGCGGCCAGGCTATTCGAGGGATAGCGATTGAGACGGCGACGAGGCTTGCTGTCGGGAGGGGTGCGATTAAGGCTGACAACGGCCCGCTTCGACACACGGGCTGGGTCACTTCATCTTGTCGTAGACGAGCAATTCCGTTGCTGGTTTTCCAGCCGAATCCGTTGTTGTCATCTCGACGGTGAGCGTCTTCCCATCCGGGGAAACGAGACGCCTGAATGTATATTCAACTTTGCCGTCCTTCTTGGATACGCCCTGGACGGTATACGTATCCGTTCGTGTGAAGGCGACGGTCTCACCCTTCACGCTGCGAACCGGATAATCATGACCGTCGTAGCTGGCGACGTAATCCAGGCTGGTTTTCTTGCCGTTGGCGTCCACCCATTTCTCCTGGACCCTCACCCCTTTCCCCGATTGCTGGTAGCTGCGGACCACCATCCTAGGCCGTAGATGTGTCGATAGAGACTTTGCCCAGTTCAGCATCCACTTGCCGATGAACGGGTCTGGTTCCGCGCCACCCAGGATGATCGAGAACAGATTCAAAACAACAAGTACTTTGGCAAGGCGCATGGACATTCTCCTAATCCTCGCCATCATATACTACAGACTCCATCTTGCGCTATGTTTGTAGTGGAAAGTCGAATATGGTTGCGCTAACGGTTCCGCCAACGCTGGACGAGATCAAGTTCCGGCTCGCCCCTTTCTGTCAGCGCCATGGCATCATCCGACTGGAAGTGTTTGGCTCACTGGCGCGGGGTGAGCATCATCCCGGCAGCGACGTCGATCTACTTGTTACATTTCGCTCCGACGTTCACCTTGGCTGGGACTTTTTCGATCTTCACAAGGAAGCCGAAGACCTCCTTGGCTGCGAGGTTGATCTGCTAACCCGCCGCTCGGTGGAACAGGACGAAAATTCCATCCGCCGGCGATCCATTCTCGAATCGACCCGTGACATCTATACCGCCTAGACAAGTCGCGTACCTGCTCGATATTTTGCAGTCGGTTCAGGCCATCCAATCCTACATCGACGGTCAATCGCTGGAAGAGTTTCTTAAGGACGCCAAGACGCAGGATGCCGTTCTGCGGCGCTTCCTCGTTGCGGGCGAGGCCGCCGCGCACTTGACGCCGGAAACGTGCGCCGCGTTTCCCGGCATCCCAGTCCACAAGATCGTCGGCATGCGCAACCGGGTTGTCCACGACTACGGCAACGTCGATCTCGAAATCATCTGGGAAACCATCCAGAGCCATTTGCCGCCTTTGCACAAGGATCTTGAACGATTCTTTGCCGAGCGGGGCGAGGTTTGAAACCGAGGATAGAAGAGAGCCCGGGCCGGGGCGAAGAACGCTCAATCCTGCCCTAAATGATTTGGGGAAAGCGGTTTTAAATTTATTTTGAAAATCCGTGGCTCGCGTTTTGGGCGGTGGATCTCTTGGTTGTGGATTACGCCTGGCGGGAGTCAACCGCACCGCTTGAGTCGCGCCTCAAGGACGGCGTAGCGGGACGCAAAGAAAGGCATTACAGGACGAAGCGACAGCAAGGCCCGAATTGAGCGCTCTGCGCGAAACTACCCCTCTAACCGAGTAAGTTTTCGGGCTAAGTTAACTTATGAGCGGACTATATCATAGCAGTAGGTTCCTCTCTTAGCCGGGGAGGGCGACCGATACCGAGCCGTGTGTTCCTTGCGCGTAGCGCGGACTGTGATTTGCACATCCTGCCCCAGGGCCGTTAGAAAGTCGATCAGGCGGCTCATCGAGAAATTACCGGACCGATTTCGCATTAGCAGGGAAACTTGCGGCTGCTTCACGCCGAGAAGCACGGCGGCTTCCTTTTGCGTGAGGCAGCGCTGGCGAATGATCCGGTGAATGCGCAGAGTGAGGCTTGCCTTGACCAACTCCTGCTCTGGGTTTGGAAGACCCAGATCAGCAAATACATTACCGGAGCCGTCCGCCGCACGTGGTTTGGCTTTCTTCACGCTCATCTCAATTCTGCCTCTCTCTGTAATCTCGTTCCGCGTCCGTCAGCCGCTAGCGTAGCCCTCTACGGACGTGTAGCGCCGGCGGCGTACTGACAACACCTCTGGAAACGTGAATTCTTGTGCTCGCTGGTTCGTGATCGTACACGCTGTGGTGATCCATATAGAGAAAAGCCAAATTCTCCTCCTGCGCCGTTCGAAGAACCGCGGTCTAGATGCGCAATTTGACCGTGTTTTACCGCAAAATCCTGGTGTAGCTGATTACATAGGCAACGTCGACGGTCCTCTTTTTCAGAGAGCCTGAGTCTCAATATTGGGTCGGTACGCTCGCGTTCCGAGACTTTTGAAACATCAAGTCGTTTCCGGTTGATACGCATGATAGCGGACGTTATCATGCGTATGGAGAACGCACGGTCTCTATTCTTATCTCGGTGGTGTCGCTGCTGGTTTCGATCACCACGGCTTGGCTCACCCTATTCCGGCGGGCACGGTCAAGATGACGCAGCCCACGAGTATCTTTTTGGGACCAGATGGCAGACACTTCGAAACGCCATCGCCTAAGGTTACTCTCCGGACGCTCTTGTTTTCGACGGCGAGCGTGGCCGGATCATCGAAAGCATGCATGTTACCCTTTCCCGCAACGAAACGCGCCAGAACTTCAATGTATGGGTGTACGGCAATGACAAACTGGTGCTCCCGCCGCCCCGCTTTCCCGCGCCCCTTGCTACACTTCAATAGTCTCGACCCAATGGATTTCCTCAAAGGGCTCAATCCCCAACAGCGCGAAGCGGTGAGCCACACCGAAGGTCCGCTGCTGATCCTGGCCGGCGCGGGCAGCGGTAAAACCCGCGTCATCACGCACCGCATCGCGCATATCATCACCGCACGGCGCGTGCCGCCGTCGGCGATTCTGGCGGTCACTTTCACCAACAAAGCCGCCGGGGAAATGCGCGAGCGCGTCGCAGCGCTTGCTTGCGGACGCGCGCCTCGATTCCGCGCCCAACGCTTTCCACGTTCCACTCCTTCTGCGTGCGCCTGCTGCGCCGCGATGGCGATCCGCTGGCGCGCATCCGTCCCGGCTTCACCCGCCGCTTCACCATCTACGACGACGAAGATCAGCTCGCCATCATCAAGGCCGCCTACCGCGCGCTGGGCCTCGACGAGAAAGAGTTCATGCAGTACCGCGCGGCGCTCTCGCGCATCAGCCACGCCAAGAACCTGCAAGAGACGCCCGCAGGATCTCTACAAGACCGCCGTCAACACGGAGACCGAAGCGCTCGCCGCGGTCTTCGAGGAATACGAGAAGGCGCTGCGCAGGCCAACGCGCTCGATTTCGACGATCTGCTGCTCGAAGCCGTGCGCCTGCTGCGCCACGACGAGGCCACGCGCGAAGCCTGGAACCGCCGCCTGAGCTACATCATGATCGACGAGTATCAGGACACCAACCGCAGCCAGTACGAGTTGATGCGCCTGCTCACCGAAGCGCATCGACAACGTCTGCGTGGTGGGCGACGAGGACCAGTCGATCTACAGCTGGCGCGGCGCCGACATCCGCAACATTCTCGATTTCGAGCACGATTATCCCAACGCGCAAGATCATCCGCCTGGAGCAGAATTACCGCTCGACCAAGAACATTCTGGCAGCGGCCGGCGCGGTGGTGGCGAACAACAAGGAGCGCAAGGGCAAGAGGCTCTGGACCGAAGCCGACGCCGGCGACATGATCGGCCTCTACGCCGGCTACGACGCCGAGAACGAAGCGCTCTTCATCGCCGACACCATCGAGAAGCATCTCGGCGCCGAATCCCGGACGATCACGTGGCGGTGCTCTACCGCACCAACTTCCAATCGCGCCAGATCGAAGAGGCGCTGCGCCGCTACGGGCGCAAGTACAACGTGGTCGGCGGCTTCAGCTTCTACCAGCGCGCCGAAATCAAGGACATGGTGGCGTATCTGAAGCTGGCGGCGTCGCAACGCCGATTCGGTCAGCCTGCTGCGCATCATCAACACGCCCGGCGCGCGGCATCGGCCGCACCACCGTGGAGCAGATCGAGAAGCTACGCGCGCGAACACGGCCTCAGCCTGTGGGACGCGATCGAGCGCATGATCGACGACGCAGCAGCTCTCCACGCGCTCGCAATCGGCGCTGGTGACGTTCCGCAACCTGATCCAGGAGACTCTCGCTGGTGGCGCAGTCGCGTCGCCGCTGCCCGACCTGCTCAGGTTCATCCTGGACCGCACCGGCTATCGGCAGATGCTGCGAGCAGGAGAAGACGCCGGAAGTCGGAAACGCGCCTGGAGAACCTGAACGAATTGATGAACGCCGCGGCCGAAGCCGCCGAGCGCGGCGAAAGCGTCGCCGATTTTCTGGATCACGCCGCGCTGGTGGCCGACGCCGACGCGCTCGACGAGCAGGCGCCGGTCACCCTGATGACCATGCACAACGCCAAGGGCCTGGAGTTTCCCGTGGTGTTCATCTCGCGGCATGGAAGACGGCCTCTTCCCGCACAGCCGCTCGATGAATTCCGAGGAGGCGCATGGAAGAGGAGCGGCGGCTCTGCTACGTCGGCATGACGCGCGCGCGCAAGCGGCTGATCCTGACCTGGGCGCAAGTACCGCCGGCGTTTTGGCGGCGGCGAGCAGGAGCGCTCCACGCCTTCGCGGTTCCTGAGCGAAGTGCCGGAGAATCTGATCGTGAACATGGGCCCGCAGGACGAGCCGGGCGAGGTCAATCTGCACGGCGAGCGCTACGACGTGCGCCAGATCGGCCAAGCGCAACACGTATCACCGGCAAGACCTACAATTCGCTGGAGAATATCTCGCAGTTCTTCGGCGAGCGCGGCATGCCGTTCAACCGCCGGCGGAGCCGCCGCCGCAGCCGCAACGCCCCACCGGCCGCAATCCGCCGCTTCGCAGTTGCCGCGGCCCGCACGCGCCCGACCAAGCCGCTGCCCGCCGCGCCGCCCGCGCCGCGCAAAGGGGCGCGCACCGGCATGACGGTGGAGCATCCCAAGTACGGCACCGGCACCGTGGTCCGGCGCGAAGGCGAGGGCGATGATGCTAAGATCACAGTTAACTTTCCCCGCTTCGGGCTGAAGAAACTGGTGGAAAAATACGCAGGATTAAAACGAGACTGATGAACACGAAGAACGTTACCGACAAGACGGAACGCAAGAAGCTGAAGCGCGCGGCGCGCAAGAAGGCGGCCCCCAAGGCGAAGCGCGCCTCCGGCGTGGCTCGCGGCTCGATGAAGAAGAAGATCCGTCACCAGGCGCAGGGCCAGCGCAAGCGCTAGATCGCGGCAGACTCGCCTGACACAGGCCTGCCACCATGAGCCAACTCTTCCGCACGAAGAGCATCGACGCGCTGATCGCCGCGTCCGAAGATCCGGAGCAAGAGGCTTCGCAAGACGCTGGGACCGTGGAGCCTCACCGCTCTCGGCATCGGCGCGGTGATCGGCTCCGGCATCTTCACTCTCACCGGCACGGCGGCCGCCGGCAAGGTCATCGCCGATCAAGTCGATCCTGAACGCGCCGGTGCTCGACCTGCTGCTGAACGGCTCGCACGCCGTCTCCAGCTGGGCCGTCCCGGGCGCGGGCCCGGCCATCACGCTTTCGTTCATGCTGGTGGCGATCGCCTGCCTCTTCGCCGGCCTCTGCTACGCCGAACTGGCCTCGATGATCCCCATCGCGGGCAGCGCCTACACCTACGCCTACGCCATCCTGGGCGAAATCGTCGCCTGGATCATCGGCTGGGATCTGATCCTCGAGTACGCCGTCTCGAACATGTCCGTGGCGGTCGGCTTCTCGGCCTACCTGCAGGACCTGCTCGACAACCTGTTCGGCTTCCATTTGCCGCCCGCGCTCGCCTATCCGCCATTTCCCGCGCCGGGCGGTCCGGCGGGCATCTTCAACATGCCGGCGCTGCTCATCACGCTGCTGGTCACCTGGGTTCTGGTGCGCGGCGTGCGCGAAAGCGCCGAGCGCCAACACGTCGATGGTGCTGATCAAGATCGCCGCCATCCTGATTTTCTGCCTCGGCGCCGCGCGGCGCCATCAAGCCCGGCAACTGGCATCCGTTCGCGCCGCACGGATTCTCCGGCGTGCTGACCGGCGCGTCCATCGTCTTCTTCACCTACATCGGCTTCGATTCCGTCTCGACCGCCGCCGAGGAATGCCGCAAGCCGCAGCGCGATCTGCCGTTCGGCATCATCGCCACGCTGATCGTCTGCACCATGCTCTACGGCTCGGTGTCGCTGGTGCTGACCGGCATCGCGCACTATCAGACGCTGGGCACCGATTCGCCCGGTGGCCGACGCGCTGAAGGCGCTGGGCTACAACCGGCTGCGGCTGATCGTGACCGCGGGCGCGCTGATGGGCATGATTTCGTCGCTGCTGGTCTATCAATACGGCCAGGCGCGCATCTGGTTCGCGATGTCGCGCGACCGGCTGCTGCCGAAGCTGTTTTCGGCAGTGCACCAGCGCTTCCAGACGCCGCACATCAGCACCTGGATCGCCGGTTTCGTCGTCGGGATTCCGGCCGGCATCTGGGATATCGACACCTTCGCCGAGCTCTCGAATATCGGCACGCTGTTCGCGTTCATCCTGGTCTCGGCGGGCGTGATCGTGCTGCGCAAGAAGCAGCCGGACCGGCCGCGCTCCTTCCGCGTGCCGCTGGGTGCCGCTGTTGCCGATGCTTTCGATCGTCTGCTGCCTGGTGCTGATGATGGGGCTGCCGCTCCTGACCTGGATCCGCTTTTTCGTCTGGCTGATCATCGGCCTGGTGATCTATTTCGCGTTCAGTAGAAAGCGCAGCGCGCTGGCCGACGGCGCCAAACTCTAACGGCTCTGATCAGGCGACATCGGCATCGCCCGCGCCGCCGACGCAATGTGTTCGGGCGAGACTGGATCGTGGGGGATTGCCGATCTAGCAGCGTCCGCGGCCAGCACTTACGGAGCTTTTGTAATAGCTTCGCGATAGAGCATCTCCCCGACCGCGCGGTGAGCAGCGGTGGATGGATGCCCCTCGTGGTAATAGAAGTGGGCGTCGGGGTTGGTGCAGGTCGCTATCTTCTGTGGTCCAAACGGGCGATCGGAGCACGGCGTTATTGTGTCCGTTAAATTGTATTTCGCAGGATTCGCGATGACCTCGTCGAAGAAGGATCCCCACTGCGAATTGGCGATGCGCATGTCCGGATGCTTTACCCGCTCCTCGCCCGGAATCTGCTCGAGCTCCGGATTCACTCGCCTGCCGGCGGCGGCGAACGAAGGAATCTTGATGGGCAGAATTGCGACCATGAAACGGCGCGCGCCAAGATCGTAAAGCGTGTCGATCTCGGATTCGATGTTGGTGCGGACGAACCCGTCAGGCCGGCGCCCATCGTTGAGGCCGCCAGCGAAAAAGAACATCGTGTTCGCTGAATCGATCTTCGGGATCGCTCCGCTCTTCAAGTATCGGACAAAGCTTTCGATCTGATTCTTCATGCCGAAGCCGAGTGTCCCTCCGCTTGCAAGGGGGCGCGCCGCGCCCTCGCCGGATGAGGCCGCGCTGACGGCAAAGTTCAGCCCCTTGCCCGCGCTGCCCGGATCGCCGTTATAGGTGAACGGAATGCCCAGGCGCTGGGCGAGATACACAACAGCGGTCGGGCCATCGGCATCAATATAGCCTGCGCCGGAATCGGAATAGCTGTCGCCGAATACGTATAGCATCGAGTAAGGATGGGGGTTCGTTGCCGGTTCAGGCTGTGCCTGGGCAACCAGAGCGCCAGCGCAAAGCAGGAGGAAGGCTGGGTTAAAACGATGCATGCGGGTCAATCTCCTTGTTCAATGCTTGATATCGCGCGTCGCCAGTCCTTTTCCGAGTCGCCTATTCGGCCGGAGATCCCGACGACGGACCAGGATTCCCTCAGTATTTGGATGCATGTGAGTTCTGCACTATCCTAACGCAAGCGCCTCATTTCGGCGTCAAGGTACGGGCTGCGGACACAAATTGGACCAGACAATGGCGTGATGCTGCGCTCTCGATCCTTGACTATCTCGAACTCATGGTACGACGATCTCCGCCGCGGTTATCCCGAAGTCCTTCTCCGAGACGTGCACGCCCGCCTTGTGGCTCCACTCGCGATCTATCGCGATCAGCCGTGTTGCCTTCCCCAACGGAAATAGGGTTCAGCGCCCCGGTTAGGGTTTTTCGAAGCTCAATCGCCCGGCCCACCGATACCCCTGTCTACGCTTCGACCGGCACCTCACGATGCTAGCCGCAAGACTCGGGGCCAAGATGGATTCGCTCTCTCCTTTCTTGTAGGACTCTTTCATTCCCACCAATATGCCGGTTTATCTCGGCGCACTTCCGTTATCTTGGTGGTTTGACAGCCTCGGCTCCGAGCTACATCTCCCGCACCGGTGTCACATGGAAGGATTACTCTCGATCAGTCGATGTCCCCAGTCTTCCTTTGCGGCTCTGCGCCTTTGCGTGACATTGCCTTTGCCCGCTTCGGAAGGCCCCCTCCCCGAGCCGCCCAAAACTCAGTCACAACACTTCGAAATATCCCTACCACCCACATTCCAAACCACTTCCCATTCCGCCGACGACTAGAAATTACCACCCCCTCCGTCATCCTGAAAGTAGGAGGTGGACAAAAAATGTCCCCACAGAAACACGCCGCTCAAATCGCAAACGCGCAGCGTTCCCGCGGCGCGGTCACCGAGGCAGGCCGTCTCCGTTCCAGCGCGAATTCAACTCGTCACGGGTTGGCAAGCCGCAAACTTCGCATCATCCCTCCAGAGGACCGCGAAGAGTTCGACCAACATTGCTCCGAAATGCTCCCGGCCCTCGCGCCCGAGGGTCCTATCGAGAACTACCTCGCCGACTTAATCGTGTTCGACGAGTGGCGCCTAATCCGGATTCGGGGGCTTGAAAACGAAATCTTCGCGATGGGGTTCACCACCGCAAAGGACCAGTTCTTTGCCGGCGCCGAAACCTGGCTCGCGAAATCGAAGGAACTGGCAACGTTAACTCTCTACGAACAACGCATCGCTCGCGTCCTGTCCGGCAACAAAGCCGAACTCGAGGCCCGCCAATCCACCCGCAAAACGAGTGGCGCAGACCTCCCGGTCTGCGCGGGCGGCCAGTCACCAGAGACATTCCCCACCCAACCGGCTGAATCTGAACCCGAAACCTCCGCAACCGAAGCCTCTCTTCCCATTCCCGAAACGGCTCCGGAAACCGCCCCCGAAATCGCCGGTGGGTTCGTTCGTTCGAGCGCAGCATCGGCCCCGCGCGCTGCTACTCAGACCCTGACGCAGTCCGCCGCCGGTGGGTTCGTTCATTCGAGTGCTGCCACGTCCCAGACCCCTGCCGCCACTGGTGGATTCGTTCGTTCGAGCGAGGCGCCTTCCCTGATCCCCGCCGCGAAGCGGCCCGAATCCCCGACCCCTGCACCCCGGCCCCTGACCCCCAGCCGCGAAGGGGTCCGGCCTGCCGCGTAACTTTCTGCTCGCCACACAGTATAAGACCCATGGAACTTCTCCCGGACATCCGCTTCGCGCTGCGCACTTTTCGCAAGTCGCCCGTCTTCACAGCCGTCGCGGTGCTTTCGCTGGCGCTGGGGATCGGCGCGAACACTGCTATCTTCACGCTGATCGATCAATTGATTCTGCGCCTGCTGCCGGTCAAAGATGCCGATCGCATCGTGCTGCTCGCCGCGCGCGGCCGCCACTACGGCGGCAACAACGGCATGAACGCGCTCTCATACCGCATGTATCAGGATATTCGCGATCAAAACCAGGTCTTCGATGGGACGATGTGCCGCTATCGCCTGACTTTCACGCTGAGTTTCGGCGCGCAGAGCGAAGTTGCAACCGGAGAACTGGTCTCCGGCAACTATTTCCCGTTGCTAGGAGTTCACAGCGCCGCCGGGCGGCTCTTCACGTCGCAGGACGATCTCCGCGCGGGCGAACACCCCTACGCAGTGCTCAGCTACGCATATTGGAAGACGCGGTTTTCGGGCGATCCGGCCGTCATCGGGCGGCGCATCCTGGCGAACAACTATCCGTTGACCATCGTCGGCGTGGCGCAGCCGGGCTTCGATGGAACCGAGCCGGGTCTACCGGCGCAGATGTTCGTACCTATGATCATGGCCGCCAACGTACGCCCGGGATTCGGCGACATGTGGAATCGCCGCCAGCGCTGGGTCAACGTCTTCGGACGCCTCAAGCCGGGCGAAACCATCACGCAAGCCCAGGCGGGGCTGCAGCCTCTGTTTCACCAGATCATCGAATCGGAAGTGACAATGCCGGCGTTCCGCAATGCCACGCCGTTCGACAAGTCCAACTTCCTGCGCATGTGGATGGAGGTCATGCCGGGCGCGCAGGGCAACACGAGTCTGCGTCGCACCTACGAAAAGCCGCTGCTCGTTCTCATCGGCGTCACTGCGCTCGTATTGCTCATCGCCTGCGCGAATCTGGCGAGTTTGCTCACGGCGCGCGCCGCCGCCCGGCAGAAAGAGATCGCGATCCGTCTGGCCATCGGGTCGGGCCGTGCGCGCATCATCCGGCAGTTGATTACGGAAAGCCTGCTGCTCTCCGCGGCTGGTGGCGCGGCGGGAATTCTTCTGGCGGTTTCCATGGTCAAAGCGCTCATCGCCTTCCTGCCCACCAATCTGACCGGATATGGAATAGCGTCCCATCCCGATCCGCGCATGTTGGCCTTCAGCTTCGCCCTTGCGCTGTCCACAGGCGTGCTGTTCGGTCTGGCGCCGGCGCTGCAAGCGACGCGTCCCGATATCGCGCCAACATTGAAAGATCAGGCCGGAAATGTGAGCGGCGGCACGCAGGTGACTTTCCGCAAGACGCTGGTGGCCGCGCAGGTGGCACTCTCTCTGCTGCTCTTGATCGGCGCGGGTCTATTCATTCGTAGCTTGGCGAATCTCAGGCTGATCGACCCGGGATTCAAAACGGGCAATCTGATCCAGTTCAACTTGAGTCCCCGATCTGTGGGTCTGGATCCCAAGCGTACCCATCTGTTCTACGAACAACTCGAAGCCCGCCTGAATGCGTTGCCGGGGGTTTCCGGCGCCGGCATGGCTAATCAGGGCCTCCTGACAGGCAACGAATGGGACAACAGCATCACCATTCAGGGATACGTGGCGAAGCTTGGCGAAGATATGGATCCACACTTCAACCAGGTGACGCCGGGTTATTTTCAAACGCTGGGCATCCACTTACTCGCGGGACGCACGTTTACGGCCGCCGATACGGCCAATTCGCGCCTGGTGGCTATGGTAAACGAAAGCTTCGTCAAGCGGTACTACGGCGCCACACCGGCGGTCGGCAGGATGTTCGGCCGCGGAAGCGATCCGGGAACGCCCACCGATATCGAAATCGTTGGCGTCGTCAACGACACGCGCTACGAAAGCCTGCGCGACAAGATTCCCCAGGAAGTCTATCTCTGTGTCGCCCAGCAGCCTGCATACAGCAATACCATCTACGTGCGCACGAAACGCGATCCCGAAAGCGCCTTCGCCAGCGTGCGCGCCGTGGTACACGACCTGGCGCCCGATATTCCGGTCACCGGCATGAAAACGCTGGAGCGGCAATTGGACGAATCGCTGGTGACGGAGCGCCTGGTGGCCACTCTGTCGAGCGTGTTTGGCGCGCTGGCGACCCTGCTCGCCATCATCGGGCTTTATGGCGTGATGGCGTACATGGTGACCCGGCGGTCGCGCGAGATCGGCATCCGCATGGCATTAGGCGCCTTGGCGGGCAACGTCGTGTGGCTGGTGATGCGCGAAGTGCTGGTTCTCGTGGGCATTGGCATCGCTGTAGGATTGCCCGCCGCATTCGCCGTCACGCGTCTCGCGTCGAGCCAATTATACGGCGTAAGCTCCAACGATCCGTTGGCAATGCTATCCGCCACCGCATTGTTGGCCGCGGTAGCGCTGCTAGCCGGATACATCCCAGCCCGGAGGGCGGCAAGCTTCGACCCTGTCCGCGTCCTGCGGTACGAGTAGGATGGGCCTCCGGCCGGTCCACGCGCCGAAGGCGCGCAGTTTCTTGCGCTTTCTTGCTATCGATTTCTATAGCAGACGTCTATACTAGATATCGATACTATGTCCAAAGCCGACAATCTCCAAGGCGCCCTCGAGCTTCTGGTAATGAAGATCCTCCGTCGCGGGCCGAATCACGGATTCGCAATCACGTCCTACATCCAGGAAACCTCGGACGAAATCTTGCGCCTGGAAGCGGGATCGCTCTACCCTGCCCTGCACCGCATGACTGAAGCGGGCCTGCTCAAGGCCGAGTGGCGCATCTCGGAAGCCGGCCGCCGCGCGCGGTTTTATGAACTCACCGCTAAGGGCCGCAAGCAGTTAGAGCAGGAAGAAAAAAGGTGGCACGCCGTCTCCGCCGCGGTAGCCAAGATATTGCGGACGGCATAAAGGGGGAACCATGAGCGTCTGGTCCAGGTTAAACAGAACATTTCGCGGCGGCCGCCACAATGCGGAGATCCAGGAAGAGCTCGAATTCCACCTTGCCATGGACGCCGCCCGCGGGCAAACACCCCGCGACGCGCGCATGCGCCTGGGAAACCTGACGTGCATCCAGGAGGAAACGCGCTCCGCCGGAATCTTCGAATGGCTCGATTCGGCATGGCAGGACGCGCGCTACGGATTGCGGCAACTGCGCAAATCGCCGGCGTTGGCGGCGGCGGTGGTGCTCTCCGTCGCCATCGGCGTAGGCTCGAATACTGCGATCTTCACTCTCGTGGACGCGGCCCTGCTTAAGCCGCTGCCCGTGCAGGATCCCGACGCGCTTCGCATCGTCGAGTGGACCAGCGACGGGTTTCCCGACGGCATCCAAAACATCAACGGCGATTTCGGACCGGGCGCGGGAGGGCGCAGCCTGGGTTCATCGGTAAGCGCCGCGCTCTATCGGAAGCTGGCGGGGGAGCAGAGCGCGTACGCAGCATTGGTTGGTCTCGCCGACCCCGATGCCGCCGCCGCAAAGGTAGGCGCGCTGCCGGCCGGGCAGGTGAGCGTGCAATACGTGAGCGCCAATTTCTTTCAGGGGTTGGGGGTTCGTTTGCCGCTCGGGCGCGGCTTCGGCGCCGACGAAGACCACGTCGGAAGCGAACCCATAGTAGTAGTGAGCGACCGTTTCTGGCGGCAGCGGCTGGGTGGCGTGGCAGATGCCGTCGAACAGACGATTCGCATTAACAATGCACCCGCGCGCATCGTCGGCGTAGCGTCTGCCAGTTTCTTCGGCATGAGGCCGGGGCAATGGGTGGACGTTTTTGCCCCCTTATCTGCACGCACAGCTTTCGAGCCAGCAGCTCCGGGCAAGCCGCGTGGCGAGAACGATCGCGATTGGTGGGTGCGCATGGTGGCGCGCTTAAGGCCGGACGTTCCGGAAGCGGCGGCGCGCGCCGAAATCGCGCGGCTGTTCCGCAATATGCTTGAGACGACGGACGCCGATCCGAAAAAGATACCTGAGTTGGTCGCCAGGCCGGGACGCCGCGGCTTCGCGGGGCTGGGCGCCAGAGATGCCGGCGCGCTGCAGATCCTCATGCTGCTGGTGGGCGTGCTATTGCTGCTGGTCTGTGCCAACGTGGCGAATCTGTTGCTGGCGCGATCGGTGGATCGGGAGCGCGAATCGGCGGTGCGGCTCGCTCTCGGCGCCGCACGCATGCGCCTGTTCCGCCAGCACTGGATCGAGAGCGGGATCCTCGCGCTCTTGGGCGGCGCAGCCGGGTTGGGGTTGGGATATCTGCTGGCGCAATCCATTCATCTCATGTTCGAGACGGGGCGCGGCCCCGGCAGCGCATTCGACCTCCACATCAGCCTGCGCGTCCTGGCCTACACCGGCGCGCTTTCGGTGCTCACCGCATTCCTCTTTGGTCTCGCGCCCGCGGTACGCGCAGCGCGGGTGGATCTGCAGCACGCGCTCAAGACGCATACGCGTTCTGTCATGGGCGGCGGGATGCGCTTGCCGCGAGCGCTGGTCTGCGTGCAGATTGCGCTGTGCCTTACCGCGCTGGTTGCAGCGGGACTCCTGGGACGAACGCTCGGCAATTTGAGAAGCGTGGATGTCGGCTTCGACCGGCGGAACCTGGCATACGCGACAGTGAACCCCTCGCAGGCGGGCTACACACCTGAGAGCGTGGCGCGCTATGTCGAGCGCCTGAGGGATGAGTTAGCGCGGATTCCGGGGGTCGCTCACGTAAGCTTGACCGAGGTTCGGCTGCTTTCGGGCAACGGGAACTTCCAGGCGCTCGTCATTCCAGGCCGCGCGTCGCAGGCACGGCGCGGCGGCAGACCGGAAGGGGCGGCGCTGAACCACGTGGATGCTGGGTTTTTCGAGACAATGCAAATTCCACTCTATGCCGGGCGCGCCTTTCAGCCGCGCGACATTCACCCGCTTTCGGATTCCGTGGTGGTGGACGAATTGTTCGTCAAACGGTTCTTTCCGAACCAAAATCCAATCGGCCGGCGAATCTACCTCGGGTCTCACGATCCAGCCGGACAAGAGATCGTCGGCGTCGTTCGGGACACCCTTTATAACAGCTTGCGCAACAAGCCAACCGCCAACGTCTTCAGACCGCTCGTGCCCTCGGAACTGGGCGGAGCTGCGCACTTCGCCATCCGGACATCGATCGACCCTAATCTTCTGTCGGGGGCGGTGCGCCGCGCGGTGGCATCCATCGATCCGGCCGTACCGCTCATCGCATTCCGCACGCAGGACGATTTGATCGACGCCCTGCTCCGGACCGAGCGATTGCTGAGTTTTGTCTCGGGCGCGTTCGGCGTAGTGGCATTGGCATTGGCGGCTATCGGGCTGGGCGGACTGCTCGCTTATGCCGTGGCGCGCAGGACAAACGAGATCGGCGTGCGGATGGCGCTGGGCGCGGCGGCGGGCGATGTAGTTCAAATGGTGCTGCGCGATTCGCTTTGGATGGTGGCCGGCGGGATTGTACTGGGTCTGCCGTGCGCATACGCCGTGGGACGGGTTCTCAAGACGTCGCTATTCCAATTAGAGCCCGTGGATCCGCTAACTGGCGCGCTTGCATTCGCGGTGCTGTTGGCGGTGGCGTTGATGGCGGCGTGGATGCCAGCGCAACGCGCGGCGCGGATCGAGCCGGTAATCGCGTTGCGTGAGTAGGACGGGCCTCTGGCCAGGCCTCTGGCCGGTCCACGCGCCGGAGGCGCGCAGATTAGCGGATGACGTCCAGATCCTTCCCGTAAATCACTTCGCCGTTGAAATGCTGGCGGATTTCTCCGATCACTTCTTCCGGCGTCTGCCCCATCGCTAGTTGGTGATAAAGGACTAGCTTCTTCGGTTTCGCCTCGGCGGCCAGCCGGCCGAGATCGATGCCTGAAGTATGGAACGCGGCGTGGTAGCGCTGCCAATCCGGCGTGCGCTGAGCAAGCCCGGCGGCGGAGTAGACTTCGTGAACCAGGATGTCGCATCCGTTGCAGGCGCGCGCCACCGTATCGCTGTATGTGGTGTCGCCGGAGAAGACGATGCTCTTTGTCCTTGGCCTCGAAGCGGTAACCGTACGCGTGCTTCATCGTTCCATGCGGGACCGCGAACGCGATCACGCGGACCATATCGTCGCGGTAGATCTCACCGGGCTTCACGTCGTGCGCGTGGACGACGTATGCTTGCGCGACGGAGGGCTCGAGCCCGTGTAGCCGGATCTGTATGTCCTCGGCGTATGCCTTCATGATGTACGAGGTCATGGCGCGCAGTCCCGGCGGTCCGTAGAGTTCGAGCGGTTCGGTGCGGCCGGTGACCGCGGGTGTGAAGATGAGGTCGGGCAGGCCGGTGGTGTGATCGGAATGAAGGTGCGTGATGAAGGCTCGCGTGATCTGCCGCATCTCGATGCCGGCCTCCGCGGCGCGGCGGACCACGCCGGGGCCGCAATCGACGATATAGACGCGGTCGCCCGAGACGACCGCGGACGATGGGCCCATGCGGTCGGGCAATGGATTCGGATTCCCCGTGCCGAGCAGGATGACGCGAGTGTCCTGCGCCGCCAGTACGGTAGCGCAGACGAAGATGGCGAGCAGAAGCTTCATTTGAGACGTAAGCGTAAGTATAAGCTGACTCCCCAGGGATGGTCTCCGTAGAACGGCTTGATGGAATCGGGCAGCGTGTAGAGCGCCGCGTTCGCGCCGATGCCCGTCTCGATCCCGGAGATTGTCGCTATGTCGCGCGTGTAACCGGCGAGGTACTCGCCAATGCGATAGATGTTGCCACTGGCAAAAAGCTCGTCTTTATCGACGAGCTCCCAACGGGCCGTAAAGAAATTGCGAGTTCGGAAAGGAATGACGGTTTCTGCCAGATACGAGTTGAGATTATGCTGCGTCAAGGTGTCGTGATCGCGTCCCCAGATGAGGCTGGTATTGACGCCCCCGCCGGAATATTCCAGCGATGCGGTGGATCGCACCACATCGCCCAGAGACTGGCGCTCCGGTCTGGTGAGCCGTCCCGCGGAGGCCTGCGCCATCCAGTGCCGGTTGGGAAAGACGGAGACCCGTGCGGAGTACGAATTCATCGGGCCCCATCCGATAGTCCACCGATTCTCGCCGGGCTCCGTGCCGTAGAAGCCGCTCGCCTCGAGGCGGAGCCAGTCGCGCTTCACGGCGATGGTGGCAACGTTATAGGCGATGTGCGTGGAATCCTGCCAATGGTGGCCGAGGGGCGCCTGCGGGATCTCCGCGGCCGACGGGCGATGCGGATAGGCCTGCGGACCGATCGCTGGGTCGCCAACCGGCGCGTAGTAGATCTCGCCGATGGCGTGCTCGCCAAGCGGGTGCGCGTAGTGAAAACCGGCGCCCATCAGGAGGTTGTGAGGGTGCTGAGCGTCAATGAGCGGCCTTCCGTAGGCCGTTTCGCCGGTCTGGAAGAGCAGCGGATAACTGCGGTTTGTGACGGTGGCGGGCTCGAGGCTGAGCATGAGCTGGAACATGAAGGCGCCGCCCCAAAGATCGTGGGAGGCTTCGCCCATCGCCCAGTTGGTGGAATACAGCTTGTCGCCGCCTCGCGGACCGGATTGTTGCGTATCGACGATGAAGGCTTCGCCCATGAACATCAGGCTCCACGAACCGGCGCCGCGCATCAGCATAGGCATGGTCGCAGCGGCCGGCGACATGTTGGTGCCGGAGCCCAGACTCATGAGGTACGCGCCCGCGTCATTCGATTGCGCGCCGGCAAGCGCCGTGAACAACACGATGCAGGACAGAATTCTAGACACAGTTTTCCCTTTTCGATGGATTGGAACGGCCGAGGAGCGGAAACTGTGCGGCTAGATTCTAAGAGGGCGCGGAATAGGCGGCGGAGCGTCCGGTGGAGAAATCCATTCCGGCGCTTGCGAACGATGATTAAGGGCAAGATCGAGCGGGACGGCCGGACCTACAATAGCGAGAAAAAAGGAGCGATTGCGCGACGGGCACGAAGTCGGCAATCGCAGCAGGTTGCGCGCAGACCTTCGGCTGGTGCTGGTGCTGCTGGTGGCACGGCGGCAGGCTGGGATCGTCCTGTGTCTGGCAGGGAAATGCCAGGCAGTTCGCCACGCACTGACCGTTGAACAGTGCGAGAGTAATGGCTAACAGAAAAGCGAATTTGAGCGGGAGGCTCACAGGCATATTATCGCAAAGCGGCGCGGCCTCCCGGCCTGCGCGGCGGCCGGCGGTATCATAAAGCGTGATTACCAGAAGAGCATTCGCCGCCCGCTTGGGCGCGGCCGCCGCCGTGTCCCGCATGCTGCCCGAAATGGCATACGCGCAACGAGCCGCCGTGAACACCGCCGGGATCTCCGGCGATCTGGTCTGGCTCAACGCCAACGAAAATCCCCAAGGCATTCCCGAACCAGCGCTCGCCGCGATGCGCGAAGTGCTGCCGACCGCGAACCGCTATCACTATCAGGAATTCAGCACCATCTATCAGGCCATCGCGAAGAGCGAGGACCTGACGACCGCGCAGATCGTCACCGGCTGCGGCTCGACCGAAGTGCTGCACACCGCCGTGGACGCTTTCACTTCATCCGCCCGCCCGCTGATCAGCGTGAACCCCGCATACGAAGGCCCCATCGAAACCGCGCGCGCGCTTGGCCGCCCCGTGAACCTGATTAAGCTCCGCGCCGATTACACCGCCGATGTGCGCGCACTCGCCGCCGAGGCGGACCGCGCCGGCGGAGGACTCATCTACCTTTGCAATCCGAATAACCCCACCGCCGCATTCACAACCAAGAGCGACATCGACTGGCTGGTGGCCAATCTGCCGCGCAATACAATCCTGTTGGTGGATGAAGCCTACATCCACTTCGCGGATTCGCCCGAGCTGGTCAGCGCGCTGCCCCACGTGCGGCAGGGTAAGGACGTGATCGTCGCCCGCACGTTCTCGAAAATCTACGGTATGGCCGGTTTGCGCATCGGTTTCGCCGCCGCGAAGCCCGAGTACATCGCGAAGCTGACGCCGCTGCGGATGAATGTGGTCTCGATCGTCGGCGCGCGCGGCGTGGTAGCGGTGCTCGAAGCACGGCAGAGCATCGTCCCGCCACGCCAGGCATCACTCGCACGCACGCGCCGCGAATTGACCTCGTGGCTCACCGAACGCAAGGTAAAGTACATCCCGACTCAAGCGAACTTCCTGATGATCGACTGCGGCCGCAACGCGCGTGAATTCATTACTGGCCTCCCGAAGCTGGGCGTCGTACCCGGCCGAGCGTTTCCACCGCTGGATAATATGCTGCGCGTTACGATCGGCACGGACGCCGAGATGGCAAAATTCCGCGACGCATTTTGGAAGTTGTATAAGGCCTGATCATCCCATTGCGGGATCGCTAAATCCGGGCTCGCCCGTCTCCACTCGGCCGGCGAACCTTCTCAGGAATCCGGACGCTCCATCGACCCTGACCGAAAAATCGTACCAACGAAAACTCTTGCGTAATTTCAACACAAGCGAAGCGTGGCCTGAATCGGCAACCCGCAGCGACCGCTCATCGCTTCCATACGCGTTATCGGTGACACGCAGCGTATAGCCGCCGCCGTGACTACTCGCCCGCACCTCGATGTCCCCCGCCGGCGAAACATACTCGCACCGCACGTCGATCCGCGGATCGTCCCCATTCCCCGCAAAGCCACAATAGAATCCGTTGGGCCCGCAGATGTGCAAATCGTATGCGCCCTTTTCGAATCCCTCCATCGCCCAGGAATCCGTGAGTCGTCCGCCCGCCGCAACGGTGTAAGCGCGCGTTCGCAGTTTCGCCTGCTTGCGGAAGAGACCCGTCGTGTACGCATGAAACGGGGCTCCCGCCGACCGCGCTTCGAGCGTGATCTCGAATCGCGAGCCATCGGCGCTCATGGCTCCGTCGGCGAAAAGTTGGTAAGGCAGCGGAGTCGAAGGCCGCACACCCGGTTCCTGTCGCGGCGCGGATGGCTTGCCATAGCCCGATGGCATTTGCTTGAACTGGGCCTTATGCACGCCTTCGAGAAAATCCGACTTCGGTGGAAACGGTACGCGGGCGTGTCTCTCATCGAACGGCCGGAACACCGAACTCAAATCGCCGCAGACGGCCCGCCGCCAGCCCGAGATATTGGTCTCTTTGATCTCCTTGCCCGTACGGCGGCTGGCGATCTTCTCTAAAAGCTGCAAGGGCGACGTATGGTCGAAGACTTGCGAGCACACGTATCCTCCGCGGCTCCACGGCGATGCGACGATCAAAGGCACGCGATATCCCAGACCGATCGGGCCGCCCCGCGCCTGCTCCCCGCTTAAACGGGACTGATCCTGCTCCAGGCCCAAATATTCCGTCTCGGCGCCCAGTCCCGGCGATGTCTTACCCGATTCCGGGTTGTTCGGATCCGGCGCCACGAACGGAGGTACATGATCGAAATAGCCATCGTTTTCGTCGTAAGTCAGAATGAAGATCGTCTTCTTCCAGACGTCCGGATTGCGCGTCAGAATATCCAAGCGCTTCCGCCACGTACCATGCGCCATACCAGGGCGCCGAGGGATGGTCCGAGAAGTTCTGCGGCGCCACCAGCCACGAGACGCTCGGCAGTTGTCGCTTTTCGACGTCCGTCCGGAACTGGTGGAAAACGTCGCCCTTGGGAATCAGCATCTCCCGCGCAGCGTCGCCATCCTGATACCGCAGCGTCTCCAATTCCCGGTATGACCGATCGCCTCGATTCGTTGTGAAGGCCTTCTCATGCAGCTTCCACTCCGCGGCCGAAATCTTCGCCACTGTTTCCGGCGTCCAGCGCGCCCGCTCTTCGGTAACGCGGCGAAGTTGATCCTCTTTCCTGGCGAGATCTCTGGCGCGTGTCCGGGAATCCGGCGCCTTCTTCAGTTGATCGATCTCCGCCGGCAGCGATTGCGCAAGTCGTTCCACCTCGCGCCGCCGATTCTCCGCCGCCTCTACGTGAAACTGTTCGAAAAACTCAATCGGATTATCCGTATAGTTCGCAAGCCATGCCTCCTGATCTTTATCGAACCCAGTGGGCACGCTCAGTTCGTTTTGATAGATCTTCCAGGAAACCCCGGCATCCTCCAAGCGCTCTCCGGAAAGGTCTTCCACCGGGCTGGCACGCCGAAATCCACTTCGGAGTTCCGCACGCACGGCGGCGCTTCGGCGTGTTCGCGCACCGTCCCCGTCCACAGAAACAGGCGATTCGGAGTGGTTCCGGTCAGCGAAGAACAGAAGTGCTGATCGCAGATGGTGAACGCATCTGCCAGCGCATAGTAAAACGGAATGTCGTCGCGGTCGTAATAACCCATCGTCAGCGGCATTCCAGCGCACTCGCGGCGGCCTGAGATCTTGGCGTCCAGCCATCCGTCATGATTGCCGTGATTGCGCGCGTCGGCCTGGTCGGTCCAGGAATGCGGCAGCGACCCTAGCCAGGTCGCCTTGGTCTCTTTGATATTCAAGCGGAACGGCGTATAGGTCGCGCCCGCGGAGTTACTCTGGAACCACACCGGCTTTCCGTCCGGAAGCGTAACCGCCCTGGGATCGTTAAACCCACGCACGCCGCGCAACCTGCCGAAGCAATGGTCGAAGGAGCGGTTCTCCTGCATGAGAATGACGACATGTTCGGCGTCAAGGTAGGTGCTTCCCGGAGCGGGGTCGATGGCCGAAGCCCGTCCAACGGACGAAAGCAGCAGGCTTGCCAGTTTCGCGCCGCCTACGGCAGTGGCGGATTTCCTAAAAAACTCTCGGCGTGATGTCATAGGAAGCGCAGGGCGGGGCGCCTTGCACACTCATTATAAATTGCCGCGCCGCGCCTGCTCCCGCTCGATTGCCTCGAAGAGCGCCTTAAAATTGCCCTTCCCGAAGCTGCGGCTGCCCTTGCGCTGGATCACTTCATAGAAGACAGTCGGCCTATCCTCCACCGGACGAGTGAATATCTGTAACATATAGCCCTCGTCGTCGCGGTCTACTAATATGCCCAACTTCTGCAATTCGGCCACGGGTTCGTCGATTTTGCCAACGCGGCCGATCAGATCTTCATAGTAAGTCGAAGGTACGCGCAAGAAATCGACGCCTTGCTTTTGTAACGCGCCCACTGTTTCTATGATGTTATCCGTTGCCATTGCGATATGTTGCACGCCCGGACCGTGGTAGAACTCAAGATACTCCTCGATTTGCGACTTACGTTTCCCGGCTGCCGGCTCATTCAACGGAAACTTTACCCGCTCATTCCCGTTCGACATCACCTTGGACATCAGCGCGGAGTATTCGGTTGAAATGTCCTTATCGTCGAAGTGCTTGAACATGCGGAAGCCCATCGCCGTGGCGTAGAAGTCCACCCAGCGATTCATCTCGCCCAAACCGACGTTGCCCACGCAGTGATCGATATGCTTCAATCCCACCGGACGCGAGACGGCGTCTTCCCCCTCTACCGCTGCGAACCCCGGCAAAAATGCTCCGCGGTACTTGCCGCGCTCTACGAATGTGTGGATCGTATCCCCATAAGTCGCGATGGATGAAATACGCGCTTCGCCGTGTTCATCGCGCAGCGTCTGCGGTTCGCGCACGCTCTTCGCGCCGCGTTTTGTAGTCTCGCGCCACGCCGATTCGGCGTCGTCCACCCAAAGCGCGATATCGCGCACGCCATCGCCGTGCATTCGGATGTGCTCCGCGATGGGATGTTCAGGCGCCAGTGGCGTAGTGAGGACGAAGCGAATCTTGTTCTGCGTCACGACATACGAGGCGGCATCGCGCGCCCCGGTCTCAGGTCCTCGATAAGCGGTAAGCTGGAATCCGAAGGCCGAACGATAGTAATACGCGGCCTGCCGTGCATTGCCGACATAGAACTCAAGGTAATCGGTTCCGTTGAGCGGCAGAAAATCTTTCCCGGGCCCCTGGCTAAGTGACGTGGGATGTTCCAAGACTTGCGGCATAGGTTTTCCTCATTGCTTCGATACAGAACTTGTTATCTTCATCCAAACCCGTTGAAATACGCAGGCAGTGCGGCAGCCCGAACCCCTTTAACGGACGCACGACTACGCCCTGCGCAATCAACTCTTCGAAGACTCGGGTGGCGTCCTGTTCGGATGGAAGCGGGATCATGACGAAATTGGCCTGCGAAGGAACCACGGTCAGGCCGAGATCCTCCAGGCCGGCGGTGAGATACTTGATTCCACGCGCATTGACTTCGAGCGAACGGTGAAGAAATTCCTTATCTCCCAGCGCCCCGATTCCCGCGGCTTCGGCCAGGGTCGAGGGCTCAAACGGCAACTTCACCTTCAGCAGATTGCGGATCAGCTCTTCGTGCGCAAATCCGTAGCCGATGCGCGCGCCAGCAAGACCATAAATCTTTGAGAACGTACGCAGCGTGATTACGTTGTCATAGCGGTAATGCATCGAATCGGGATAGCGCGGGTTATCCTTGGCGTACTCGAAGTAAGCTTCGTCTAAAATGATGAGCACACGCTCTGGCACGTGCTTATAGAACGCATCAAACTGCGACTTAGTGAAGATGGTTCCAGTCGGGTTATTCGGATTCGCGAGGTAGATAATCTTGGTGTTGGCGTTGATCGCTTGCGCCAGCGCGCTAAGATCGTAGGCCCAGTCGCGGTAAGGCACTGTGCGGTATTGCACACCGCGCGATTTAGCCAGCACCTGAAATCCGACGAACGCAGCCTCGGTGGTGAGCACTTCATCTTCGTCGCACAGGAAGGCGCGAATGATGTTCGACATAATGCCTTCCGAGCCGCTGCCTGCGATGACGTTACCCACCTTCACGTCGTACGCGCGCGCCAGCACTTCGCGCAGACGAAGGCCTCCATCGGGATAGTAGTTGAGCCCTTCCAGCGCGCCCCGCATGGCCTCGATTGCCTTAGGCGATGCGCCCAGCGGGTTTTCGTTCGAAGCCAGCTTGGCAATGTGGGTGAGCCCGAACTCCCGGCGAACGGATTCAATGGTGCGCCCGGCCTCGTACGGCCGCAACGATTCAATATAGGGAGGGACCAGTGGCATAAGCGCGGGCAACGGGGCCGCTATATCTATTCTAGCGGGTGCGACAGCCGTCGGACCCGAGTGCGAGGTTCCTTTTGGGACGTGCGGCCCCCAAAACCGAAGCTACCGCACCCGGCCGCGCCCGGCGAACAGCGTCGCTCGGCAACCTTTCAATGAATAAATCCTCCTGTGATACTATTACCCTGAAGCTGGGATGTCAGAGCCATCGCAGGGAGTAGCAATAGAGCATGCGGGCAAGTGGCGCGAAGGGGTCTTGTCTGCGCTGAAGGCGGTTCCTTCTCATCTTGAACCAGCCAAATCAGTCGCCGAGATAGCCGACCTAACGGCTCCTGACGACTCGTCTATCCGTTTATCCTTAGCGGGGGCAACGGTCGTCTTTCTCGACCTTCTCGGATTACTCGCGTGGGAGGGAGAACGTTGCAGACTGAAGCACCAAATACCAAGTTACTTTCGGCAGAGTCTGGCTTGGTATCTAACTTTTGGAAAACCTCTTTTGGCTAATTGGGATCGGCCAGGAACTTCCAAAACAATAACAATCAACAATATTCTGGATACTGCCCCCTATTTCTTGAAGGCGATTGAGCAACGGCGGCTCGATATTGCCCTTCGTGAGAACCTCCCGGCTGGTTCTTCCCGGATACAGCCGGTCGGAGTTGTCGTAATCAAGGACACGGTAAACAAGGTTGCCTGTTTTCTTCATCAATGGGATAGGCGGGCTGAGCAGTATCAGTTGATTGGTGGAAGACAGCGCCCTGATGAGAGCCATCATGAAACGGCAGCGCGCGAACTCCGAGAAGAACTAGACGCGCCAGACTTGGTACTGGGCCGCGATTATGATCTTGTGGCGCTCACTGCGACGCCGGTTTCGCACAGCGAAGTCTCTCGAACGTACGGCGCCATTACAGAATACGAGTTTTGGACTTACTGGGCGAGGTTCAGCGGTGAATTGCCGCCGCTGCCGAGTGACGTGAAGTGGATCTCCACGGCCGAAATGCGCGCCGGAAGAACGTTGGCGGGGGACAGGATTTCTAAACTCTCTCAACTCCTGGATGGAAACCCCAAGCCTCTCGAGGCGCTCGAGGATTCCGTCAATCCAGTTCGGAGAACCAATCTGCCGCTCTACGAGGGAGGTTCACATAGCCCGCGGCGGCATACAAAAAGCGATGAAGACGCGACGGAACTCTCTGGCAAAACCAATAATTTGGACCGCGTCGTCAACGGAGCGGCCTATACGGCGCCGTTAAATGCCGCAACTGAAGCCGGTATTAGTTCACCCAGGCAAGCCGGAAATGGCAAACCGATCTCAGTATTTATTTCGTATTCCCATGAGGACGAAAGACTAAAGAAAGAACTGGACAAGCATCTGAGCGTCCTTAAGCGGCAGGACATCATTCGCGTCTGGCATGACCGAATGATCAGTCCGGGTAGCGAATGGAAGCGCGATTTAGAAATACAACTAAATAGCGCCGAGTTGATCCTAATCCTGGTCAGCGCGTCGTTCTTTGCATCAGAGTTCTGCTATTCGGAAGAAATGAAGGAGGCGCTTGCCCGCCATCGCCTCGGAAGAGCGGTAGTGATACCAATCATAGTGCGCCCAACCGATTGGCACTTGAGCCCGGTTGGACATCTTCAGGCGCTTCCAAAGGACGGGAGAGCGGTGATCGGATGGTCGAATAAGGACGAGGCTTGGGCTAATGTGGCTGACGGCGTCCGCAGAGCCATAGACAATCTCCTTTCGCCAGAGAACGAACCGGCGTGATGCATTAGCTTCGACTAGCCCGCACGAAAACGCGCGGCCTACCAAGGGCGCCGGGGCGTAATTACCTATCCCAGGGGCTCGGAAGACACGCGGTTGCGGCGGCCTTTTTCCTGCTTTGGAGTCTGTTGGCCGCCTGCTGGTAGAACCGGCTTTGGCAGATTTGCCGCGCCATACCTGGCGAGAGCGAGCGGGCCCATGGTATCGGGAAGAACGGGGGGCATACTGCGAGCTTCCTTAAATCGGAAGGCCGACGTCAGGTTGCCGAAGGTATGCCGGCGCCAGTCCGTGATGTTGGGCTCGCGGACGCCGGTGAATGCCTCCAGAAATTGAAGGACGGAAGTGTGGTCGAATCGCTCGCTGCAAACCCAGCCTCCCGCGGTCCACGGCGACACGATAATGCACGGCACACGGAACCCGCCGCCGATCGGAAGACCTCCGACAAATTCGCGCGGCGTACCCTCTGCGGGAACCGGCGGAGGCACATGGTCGAAGAGTCCGTCGTTCTCATCGTAGTTGAGGATGAAGACGGTCTTTGCCCATACGTCGGGGTTGGCCGCGATCGCATCGATCTTGCTGGCGACGAACGCCGCACCATCGGCCGGCATGTAGTCGGGATGCTCGGATTGAAAACTGGTCGGGATGATCCAGGAGATTGCGGGAAGCTTGTCGTGCATGGCGTCATACTCGAACTGCCCGTCCGGGTCGATCTGCATGCCACGCGAATAGAGGGGAGAGCCCGCCTGCTGCCTGCTGAAAGACTTTGAAATTCTTCAGCATATTGCAGCCGTAGCTATCCTGCTGCTGGTAAACCTTCCAACTCACTCCGGCCGCCTGCAGTCTCTCCGGGTATGTCGTCCAGGTATATCCGCCAGCAGGCGCCCGGTTATTGAGCATTGGTCCGCCCCCAGTGGCGTCCGGGTCGATCATGCCTGTCATCAGGTACATCCGGTTCGGCCAAGTCGGTCCGAAAACGGAGCAGTGGTAGGCATCGCAAATCGTAAACGATTCCGCCAGCGCGAACTGAAACGGAATGTCGGCCCGCTTGTAATAGCCCATCACGTAGGGGCCCTTCACGCCGTCGGCCTTGCGATGCGCGGGCAGCCATTGATCCATTTTGCCGCCGTTCCAGGCTTCATGCTGCACGGCCCATGCGTGGCTGGTGGAAGGAATCTTCTGCGCGCTGCTCGAATGGGTGTCCAGGTGAAACGGCAGCAGATAGCCGTCTGGATTCTCAGCGTCGGGCTGGTAAAACACGGATCGCCCATTCGGAAGCTTCAAGGCTTCGGGATCGTCAAACCCCCGCACGCCGGCCATCGTGCCGAAGTAGTGATCGAACGAGCGGTTCTCCTGCATCAGCACCACGACGTGCTTGATATCGGCGAGGGAGCTGCGCCGAGGCTGTTGCTGGGCCAGCATGCGGCGGACGTTTGGAGGCATAAGGGCCGCCGCTGTTGCCGCCGCAATTCCCGCGGCGCCCTTCAAGAGGCGGCGACGGGTCGGTACGCTATTGTTCATTTCGGATTCTGGATTGTTCATGCTGAATTTCTCTACGTGGAGTTCGAACGATTCTTGGAAACGATCATATTACATGCGGAACATGAATGTTTAATGAGTTTTTCGGCAGCCATCAACGAGCTGCCCTCCATGGCAAGACGTGGTCTGACGACCACCAGCGGTGCGCTTCCACACTCACCACTCCCGCCTTCACCGCCGGATCTTCCGCGACGAGTTGCTGCGCCTCTTCGAGCGGAATGCGATGGAAGATCACAATGCCCATCATGCCGCTTTCGCCCTCTACCGGCCCGGCGGCGCCCAGATTGCCAGCGCGTTGGAGTTCGTCTACATAATGCTGATGCCCGGCCAGCAGCACGACCCGCTCCTTAGGTGCGGTGGCGTTCCAGGCCGTTCCACGGGTCAACAGCAAAATAGGGTGTGCGCCCATGTTCTCGGGGGTTTCCGGATGCTCTTTGTGCAGGCGGAAATACTCATCGCCGATGCCTGCCGGCCCGCGCCAGGCATGCACCTCGGCGGTATTCCGGTGTTCGCGCACAGTAGGGTCTTCGCCGGCGATGCGTTGTGCATCGCCAATGGATTTTGCTTTCATCACGAAGATGCCGCTGATTGGCGGCGGATCGTTTTCGAACGGCCCCGCAGCCGCGAGCAATCCCTCGTCCGCCATTTTGTGAATGTTCGCCATGTGCGCGTTCTGGATGCGATCACCTTCCTCTTTGGCGATCGGCTTGCGCGCCGGGTCCAGGCGGAGAAAGACTACGTAGTAGATGCTGGTTGATTCCTGTGCCGAGGCCGCGAGCGCGAGGGCGACCCAGAGGAACCGGCGAACGGCTTTCATCTTTAATCTATATTGTAGCGGCGCCCGTTATGATGAAGAGACCCATGTCCAAGAAGCTCACAGCCCATGTGAAAGCCGCCGGTTGAGCGTCCAAACTGAGTCCAAAGTTGTTGGACCGGGTGCTCGCCGGCGTGCCGCGCTGGCCGGATGAAAACGTGCTGATCGGGTTTGACACTGCCGACGATGCCGGCGTGTACAAGCTGACGGCGGAGCTTGCCCTCGTGCAGACGGTCGATTTCTTCACGCCGATCGTGGACGATCCGTATACCTACGGCGCCATCGCCGCGGCCAATTCGCTGAGCGATGTCTATGCCATGGGCGGGCGGCCCATCTCGTCGCTCTCGATTCTCGCCTTCCCGGCCGAATGGCGATTTCGACGATCTTGCCGCAGATCCTCAAAGGCGGCGCCGAAAAGATGCACGAAGCCGTCTGCACCATCCTGGGCGGGCACAGCGTCGACGACGACGAGATCAAGTTCGGCTACGCGGTAACGGGCACTTGTCCATCCGGCGCGCGTCAAGGCCAACGCCGGCGCGCGCCCCGGCGACGCCCTGGTTTTCACCAAGCGCATCGGCACCGGCGTGATTTCCACCGCCTGAAGCGCGGCATCGCGGCGGACGAACACGTGGCGGCATCGATCGAGCAGATGCTCACGCTGAACCGCACGGCCTGCGAGGAGATGCTGCGCTTCGATGTTCACGGCTGCACCGATGTCACCGGCTTCGGCCTGATCGGCCACGCGCGCGAGATGGCGATGGCGAGCGGCGTAACGCTTGAAATCAAATGCGGCGTCCGTGCGCTTTCTTCCTGGCGCGGTGGATTACGCACGCGCCGGCGCCATCCCGGCCGGCCTCAAGAACAATCGGGAGTTCGCATCCTGCGCTGTGGCCGTGAAGCGCGAATTGCCTGCCGAAATCGAGGCGCTGCTCTACGACCCGCAGACTTCCGGCGGCCTGCTGATCTCGCTTCCCGAAGCCGACGCCGCCACTTTGGAGAAATCGCTTGCCCGATGCTTACCGCATCGGCCGCGTTGTTCTCACGCGCGAAAAGCCCATCGAACTGATATGACTCACAACCCCATCATCGTCGCCCTCGATGTCGAATCCGCCGCCGAAGCCCGCGCGCTGGTCGCGAAGCTCGGCGCGAGCGTGGACTTCTACAAAGTCGGCATGGAACTGTATGCTGCTGCCGGCATGGAGATCGTCCGAGACCTTCAGGCACAAGGCAAAAACGTCTTCCTCGACCTCAAGTTCTACGATATTCCCGAGACGGTCAAGCGAGCCGTGGCGCAGGTGGCGAAGACCGGCGTGCGCTTCCTGACCGTTCACGGCAGCGCTTCGATCATGCGCGCGGCCGTCGAAGGCAAGGGCGGCATCGGATCTGAAGCTGCTCGCCGTCACTGTGCTCACCAGCTTCGGGCCGGAAGATATGGAAGACCTCGGCTTCCATGGCGAGATTGCGGAACTGGTGGAACGCCGCGCGCGCAAGGCTGTGGAATGCGGCATCGATGGGTTGGTCGCATCGCCACTTGAAGCCGCTTCGCTCCGCAAGATCGTGGCCCGCCGAGACCATTCTGGTCACGCCCGGCGTGCGCTCCCCCGGCGCCGCTCGCGGCGATCAGAAGCGCGTCGCCACGCCGGCCGAAGCCATTCGCGACGGCGCCGATTACCTCGTGATTGGACGGCAGATCACACGCGCGGCCGATCCCGCCGCTGAATCGGAACGCATCTTGCAAGAAATCGCCGCAGCGTGAAGCGCAGCGCGAAGATCTTCATTGGAACCTCGGGCTGGCACTATAAGCACTGGCGCGGAACGTTCTATCCGGACAAGCTACCGGCATCGAAGATGCTCGAGTTTTACGCGCAGCACTTCCATACGGTCGAGTTGAACAACACTTTCTACCGTCTTCCGCAACCCAACGGATTGAACAACTGGCGGGATTCCACCCCGCGCGAATTCTGTTTCGCCATGAAGGGCAGCCGCTTCCTCACGCATATGAAGAAATTGAAAGACCCGGCGACCGGCATCGAACGCTTCTTCGAACGGGCCGATATGCTTCGGGAGAAGCTTGGCCCGATTGTCTTCCAGTTGCCGCCGCATTGGGAAGCCGATGCCAAACGCCTCGATACGTTTCTGAAAGCCCTGCCGCAAGGCCGCCGCTACGCGTTCGAGTTCCGCAATCCCACTTGGCATTGCGCAGAGATCTACGCGATCCTGCGTCGCCACCGCGCGGCGTTTTGCATCTTCGAGATCGCCGGTTTCCGCTCGGGGTTTGAAATCACCGCCAACTTCGCCTACGTCCGTCTGCACGGTCCCGATGGGGCGTATCAAGGCAGTTACTCAGATGATGCCTTGCGCGCGTGGGCCGAGCGCATCCGCGAATGGAGGGAGAAGCTGCGCGCAGTTTACATTTATTTCGATAACGATCAGGCGGGCCACGCTCCGAAAAATGCGTTGGAACTGGCTAAATTGGCCGCCTGACGTGGTACGCTGCGGCTGATGATCCAATCCACTCGCCGAGATCTGCTTTGCGCGCTGATTGCCGCGCCTGTGGGCACATCGTTCCTTCACGCGCAAACGGCCGCGCCACCCATCCATTCCACCAAGCTTACCGACCATATAGTTCTGCTAACGGGCGACGGCGGCAACATTGCCCTGATCCTCGCCAACGATGGCCTGATGATGGTGGATGGCGGCTATGCGGAGCGCGCTTCCGACCTGCTGAAGGCGGCGGCTGAAGTAGACCCGCACGAGGTCATCCTTCAGTTCAATACGCACTGGCACCTCGATCATGTCGGTTGTAACGAAACACTCGGCGCCGCGGGCGTGAAGATCATGGCGCACGAGAACACTAAGAAGTGGCTGGGACAGCGCGTGATGATGGAAGGCCTTAACCGGACTATCGAACCGTTGAAACCGGCCGGCCTGCCCAACGAGGTCTTCATGCTGAGCGGCAAGATTAAGTTCGGCAATAGCACCGTGGAGTTTGCACCCGTTCCGCCGGCTCACACCGATGGCGACGCGTATCTCTTCTTCCCCGACGTCAACATCTTGCACACCGGCGATCTGCTCTTCAACGGCACGTACCCGTTGATCGATTACTCGACAGGCGGCTGGATCGGCGGCATGGTGGCAGCCGGGGACCGTCTGCTCAAGACCGGCGACGCGCAAACGCGTATCATTCCAGGCCACGGACCGATGGCGACGAAGGACGATTTGAAGGCGAGCCGCGACATGCTGGCGACCATCCACGAGCGCCTGGAGAAAGCCCGCAAAGAGGGCAAGACAGCCAAGGAAGTAGTAGCAGCCGCGCCTACCAAGGATTTCGACGCCAGGTTCGGCAAGGGCATGAAGCCCGATCAATTCGTCGAGATCGCTTATACGGGGTTGTTACGGCATGCGGGTTAGGTAAGCTTTCAGCTTTCAGCTTTCAGCATTCAGCGATCAGCTTCACCCTCGGGCCGCTGCGGAACTGTAGCAGGGCGCAACGGAACTCAGAGACATGTCGATCGAGGCGTTCCAAAAGCTGAAAGCTGACCGCTGATTGCTGAAAGCCCGCGTCTGCGAATTCAACGTCGCTTTTTCGGTGGAGGGCCACGGCGGCGCGACCTAAAATAAAGACATGAGTTTGCTTGCCACGCGCGACGAAATGGTCGACGCGTTTTTGAAATCGGACAGCTCTTACGATGGTCTTTTCTATACCGCGGTGCGAACCACCGGCATCTTCTGCATTCCTTCCTGCCCGGCGCGCAAGCCGCTGCCTCAGAATGTGGAGTTCTTCGATTCGGCGCGCGAGGCGCTCGTTTCCGGATATCGTCCGTGCAAGCGCTGCAAGCCGATGGAAGCGCCCGGCGCGTCGCCGGATTGGGTGCGTCCGCTGCTGGACGCGATCGAATTGGATCCGCGCCGCCGCTGGCGAGACGACGATCTGCGCGAGTTGGGTCTTGAGCCGGCGCGGGTCCGGCGGCACTTTCAGGCGAAGTATGGGATGACGTTTCAGGCTCACATGCGGGCGCGCCGTTTGGGCGAGGCGTTCACGGAGATTCGCGGGGGCGCGGAGATCGACGACGTGGTGTTCGAAAGCGGGTTCGAATCGCACAGCGGATTCCGGTCGGCTTTCGAGCGCGTGTTCGGATGTCCTCCGGGACAAGCGGAACGCGCGGATTGCGTTCACATGACGTGGATCGAAACCCCAATCGGGCCGGTGGTGGCGGGCGCGACGGATCGCGGCATCTGCATGCTGGAATATACCGACCGGCGAATACTGGAAAAACAATTAGCCCGCGTACGCAAGTGGTCTGGCGATGCGGCCGTTCCAGGCGAGAACGCGCATACGTGCGAGATGCGCGCGCAATTGGCGGCGTATTTCGCGGGGGAACTGCGGGAGTTCACCGTGCCGCTCGATGTCAGCGGCACTCCGTTTCAAGAGAAGGTATGGGCGGCGCTCCGCACCATTCCTTACGGTGAAACGTGGTCATATGGCGACCTCGCACGCAAGCTCGGGAAGCCCACCGCAACCCGGGCGGTGGCTCACGCTAATGGCGACAACCGCATCTCGATCGTGATCCCATGCCATCGGGTGATTGGAAGCGACGGCGAATTGACTGGCTACGGCGGGGGATTGTGGAGGAAGCGGGCGTTGCTGGAACGCGAAGGCTGGACGGCTGCGAGCGGAAAAGCGACGGGATAGCTGACAGTTTGCCGGCAATCTAGTACGCCCAACGCCAGAGGCTGGCGCCGACGGTGTATCCGGCACCGACGGCGGCTAGCAGCACTAGATCGCCTTTCTTTAGCTTGCCTTGCTCGATGGCATCACGGATGGCCAGGGGGATGGTGCCGGCCGTAGTGTTGCCGTAGCGGTCGATGTTGACGATCACCTTTTCCTCTGGAAGCCCAAGGCGATCGGCAGCAGCCTCGATGATGCGGCGATTGGCCTGATGGGGAATCATCACGGCGACATCGGCGCCGGTGAAGCCATTGCGCGCGAGCAGGTCGCGACCCGCCTCGAACATCTTGCGCACGGCATACTTGAAGACCTGCTGGCCCTCCTGGTGGACAAAGTGCATGCGCTGGTCAACGGTCTCGTGCGAAGCGGGCCTGCGGCTGCCGCCGGCAGGCATCTTCAGGAACTCACCGCCCGAGCCATCCACTTCGCCAAGGAAATCGATGAAGCCCGCGTCCTCGCCCTCTTCGACGGGCTCAATGAGCACTGCGCCGGCACCGTCGCCGAAGAGTATGCAGGTGGAGCGATCGGTGTAATCGAGAATGCGGCTCATGGTGTCGGCCCCGATCACGAGCACCTTGCGGTGCGTGCCCGCGGCCACCAGGGCCGCACCGGTGGTAGTTCCGTAGACGAAGCCGGAGCATGCCGCGATAAGATCAAATCCCCAGGCGCCACGCGCGCCGAGCGCGTTCTGCACCAGGCAAGCGGTGGAGGGGAAGAGCATGTCGGGCGTGACGGTGCAGACGATGATGGCGTCGAGCGTGGAGGCCTCGATGCCGCGCTGCGCAAGGGCGCACCTCGCGGCGGCAATGGCCATGTCGGAAGTGGCGACGTTCTCGTCGGCAATGTGGCGTTCCCGAATGCCGGTGCGTTCGACAATCCACTGGTCGTTGGTTTCGACCATCTTTTCGAGATCTTGGTTGGTGAGTACGCGCGGCGGTACGTAACAGCCTAGAGCGGTGATTTTAGCCTTGGGCATTAAGGATCAGGGTAGCGTAATTCGGATGGAGGCGCAGGCAAAACCTCCTCAGGCTATGCCGGCCGTTTCAGCCGATGAGATCGCGCAAAGGCAGGCGAAACGGATTCGATTTGCCGCATCGCCTCCGGGTCGAAGACCTGTTCGCCGCATGCCGGGCACTCGTAGAAATCGAGCGCCTGAACTTTATAGCTTCTGCCGTCAAACTCACTTTCCAAGTCGCGGCGCACTTTCTGAATCTTCCGGCTTCCGCACGTTGGGCACGATGTAATTTTCATATTTAGCCCCACATCGCTCGCTTTGATGAGACGAGAAAATAATAGGTTTCCGCGGCCGCCTGACCAGCTTGGCTTGGAGTATATCGCCAAACCGGCAAATTGGGGCTTTGGATGACGTAAAGGTATTCTCTGCCGCGACGCTGCAGGTGGTCAATCTTAACTTCTGTAAATCGCTACGGTGCTCAATATTTCACTTCCCCGTTGATCTCCGCGACGATGGCCATCTCAGGCGGCAGGCCTCCGGTGAATGTCCTTCGTCTTAATGGTTGGTTTCGCGTTCGGGTTCTCGCAGGCGCGGCCAGATCAAATAGTGGGCACTCTTTATTGGCGGGTCGAGAGGGCGCGCGCGATCAGCCCAGGAAGCTTATCTGGTGATGTATCCTCCACGAGATCTCCGTTCAGGAAAACCGTCGGGGTGCTGCCGACACCAAGCTCATTCCCAAGCGCAATGTCTTGCTCCACTTGGCCCGAGGTTAATGATCGGCTCATGCACGTTTCAAGGTCGTTCCGGTCAATGCCGGGGACGGAACGTGCCCAGTCGAGGACGCGCGCTTTCAGGTTGTCGGAGGATATCTCCTTCTGGTGGGTGAACAGGTAGTCGTGCAGATTCCAGAAGGCGACGCCGTTCTGCCGCTGAGTACATGCGGGCGCCTCCGCTGCGGCTCGAGCCCACTTATACATCGAGAGCGGGAAATAGCGATAGAGAATGCGCAGCCGGTCTTGGTCGGCCGAGGGCAGGTCGCTGATTGTCTTGGCAAGGCGCGCACAATAAGGACATTGAAAATCTGAAAAAACAGCGAGCGTGACGGGCGAGGTATCCGTGCCACGCGCTGGCGCGTTGCCGACAGCGAGTGCCTCAGCTGTTATCCGCCGCCGATCCGCTTCAGCTTTAGGATCCGGCCTGGCGTCCAGAATGTCCTTCGTCAAAAAGCGGAAATCCGGCGAGACGAACAGTTTAGCCCTGAAGGCGGGCCCCTCTAGGCTGGCGAACACCAGTTCCCTGAAGCACGATCCCGATACGGGGCCGCCATCCGCCACCCCGATGTCGGCGCCTGCTGGCAGATTGTACTTGTGACGAATGAAGGCCGCTAGCCGCTCCTTGTCCGCCCGAGAAGGGGCAGAACACCGTCCGGGAGTGAGTGCGCGAAATGCCGCCGCCGTGGCCAAGACCACCGCGAACAAGCTCACAGAGGCTAGTATCTTAACCCAGCTCATTCGACTGGACCCAGGCACCAATTGTTGCTGTCGCTGCAGTTTCCAGAACAGCAATCCGCATTGTTGGTACACGGGGTTAGGGGTTGGCAACAACCGCCGCAATTACCGCAGGAGCATCCGGAGCTACCACCGCCGCCGCCGCAGTTCTGGGAATTGTCGCAGGTGTCAACACTGCACGCCCCGACGCATGACGGATCGCTTCCCTGGCAGCCGAGCCCTCCGGTGTAGTGAGAGCCGTTGTTGCAGTTTTCGCCGCCGCTGTAGGTGGCATCGTAGGGCGAGCAGACGTTGTTCGTTCCACACGGCTGCGGAGGCGCCTGGTCATAGAAATTGCCACTGCATCCGGTTGCGTTGCATGGGCCATCTGCATACACGACCTGCTCGAACCTAGAAAGGAGCCGAGCTGCCCAGCCCCGGCTGGGGCCGCACTCCCGGGCTTGACGGGCGACCCGCGCCATCCGTTCGGCACTCCAGTGCGGGTCAGGGTATATACCATCGAAGAAACCCGCTAGCCGACGGTTTCCCGCGGAGACAAAGACCGATTCGTGCACATGATGGGCCCTGAGGCGCATCAGATACTCGCCGTTCCACTGAGAGGCGGTGAGGGCACCAGCGCTTAGGCACAGTAAAGCTGTAGTCCATTTGGTGAGCATGTCCGCTCCTATATGAAAATCTCCGCTAGACGAGCGCCTCGGCCGTCTGCTATTGACCCGACCAAGCATAGCGGCGCACGGCCAGCCCAGCTCGCGTTACCAACGTAGCTCCATCGAAACCGAGGATCTCATTCGTATTGCCGGAATCCATTAAAACCGTTACTGGCTTCCAGTTGCCAGTTGCCCGATTCAGCTCTAGGGGCGCGAGAGGCGCAGCGTTCTTTGCGCCTACTAGTAAGTCGTCCGACGGACTCAAAGCGACGCCGCCGAGCTCCGTGATGGTAGTGGGTCCGTTGGGGCAGTTGTACCGGCCTAGTTCCACACCGTCTGTCGAAAACTCCAGATATTGGCATGCGAACGTCAGCCAACCGACCCGGTCTTTCGAGACCATCAACGTTGACGCTTGGTTTACGGTATAAGCACCACCGCTATTTGGCCGGGCGTTCAGTATATTAGTCGACGTTAGGAGTTGGCCCGACGGCGCATAGTGCCGAAGGACATTGGGGTACATGGTGCGATAGGTATCGGTTAGGACGGCGCCGACCGTCCAAATCGTACCATCTGATGCCATCGCGACTACGTACGGAGTGTAGGGCCAGACGCGAGTAACAACTTGACGTGAGCGGTCCGGCGAGATCCACACGATAAACGTGCCTTTGCGCGAGTCGTCGCTAATCGCGCGCCCCACTGCAGCTATGCTTCGATCGGCGCCGACGGTCACATCATGGACGTATGTGAAGGCCGAGGCGGCGATATCGAGCGCAATGGTTTCGCGCCGGCCTCCGGCATCAACAGTATAGAGGAGAGGTGAGCCTTGGCAGTGCTCGCACCCTACCAGCCAATTATTTCTCCAACGCGGTATCCACCCGTCACTCGGGACCACGCCCGGAATGTCGCTTTGCATTGCGGTGACTTGGTGTTGAGCGACCGCCGAAGCCGGTGAAATGACGATTACTAGAAAGAGTAGCCGAGAGACTTCACGAATTCTCATTTCCTACCTCTCAAAGATACAGTACCCCCCCCCCGAATCGAAGTCAATAGTTTTATTCGGGTGCATCGCATAAAAGTAGACGGGGGCTTCCTTTTTAGCGTCTTACATTGCGTACCGACCACGCCGAACTCTGACGTCCGACGCTCTCCGCTTTTATATCCGACGCATTTTTGTTTCTTATTCGCGGCTGAAATATGCTTCTTGACGTCTTCTTTTCAAAATTGATCTTACGACTACGCTTGTACGGTTTATTACGTCGGCATGGCGCGTACGGCGTTTGAGGGCACCCGGCATTTTGGCGGGTGTCACGTAGGCTCTCGCGGCAGTTTCGTGCCACGATTACTTCTTCTCGGACGAAGTGCAGGCGGATAATCTTCGTGCGAATGTCATCATCGAAGTGGCATAGCACGGCGTCGCGGACCATTTCCCTCAATTCCGCGAGCGTATCCCCACCTGTATAAATAGAATGGCCGAGAGCCTCCGCCGCGAAGCCGCCTTCCGGCGGCTCATGGACCATGAAGATGATCTCATCCATGCGGAAACTCCCGGCCAGTATTTATGACGAATGTGCAGACCACCGAGGTCTGCGCCACGCTTACTCGGCGAGCGTTTCTTCGCCGGTATCCTCCGAGAGGCCGCCGACGTACTGCACGCGCGCCTCTTCGTCGTAACCGGGAATGACGTCGAGCGGTTCGGCCACTGGCTCCTCCACTACGTCCTCGCCCGCGATTTTGACCTGGCGGTAATACGCCATGCCGGTGCCGGCCGGGACCAGGCGGCCCATGATGACGTTCTCCTTAAGGCCGCGCAGGTTGTCCACCTTGCCATTGATGGCGGCTTCGGTGAGTACGCGCGTGGTCTCCTGGAAGCTCGCGGCCGAGATGAACGAATCGGTCGAGAGCGACGCCTTGGTGATGCCGAGCAGAACCGCTTTACCCTGCGCCGGACGCCCACCCGCGTCAAGCACGCGCTGGTTTTCAGCACGGAACTTGAACTTGTCGAGCACTTCCTCAGGCAGGAATTCGGTGTCGCCGATATCTTCGACCTTTACCCAGCGCATCATCTGACGCGAGATGACTTCGAGGTGCTTGTCGTTGATATTGACGCCCTGCAGGCGGTAGACTTCCTGGATCTCGTTGACCAGGTACTTTTGCAGTTCCTTTTCGCCGAGTACGTCCAGAATGTCGTGCGGATTACGGGGACCGTCCATAAGCGGCTCGCCCGCTTTCACGCGCTCGCCCTCCTGAACGTTGATGTGTACGCCGCGGGGCAGCGAGTATTCGCGCTGTTCGCCGTCGTCGCCGACTACGAAGATTTTGCGCTGGCCCTTAGTTACTTCGCCGTACTTCACGACGCCGTTGATCTCCGCGATAATGGCCGTTTCACGCGGCTTGCGCGCTTCGAACAGCTCCACCACGCGCGGCAGACCGCCGGTGATGTCTTTGGTCTTCGTCGTCTCGCGCGGGATCTTTGCCAGTACGTCGCCCGCGTGGACCTCTTCGCCGTCGCGAACCATGAGGTGCGCGTGGGTCGGCATCAGGTACTTCTTGGCTTCCGAGCGCGAACCCTGCGCACCTTCGGGACGAACGATCATGGTGGGCTGCCGCTTCTCGTCGGGTGAATCGGACACGACAAGCTGCGACATGCCGGTGACTTCATCGACGCGCTCTTGCAGCGTAAGACCATCGATGAGGTCTTTGAAGTGCGCCACGCCCGAGACTTCGGTAAGAATCGAGAACGTGTACGGATCCCATTCGAGCAGGTTCTGATTGGCCTTCACAGGGGCGCCGTCCTCTGCCAGAACGCGTGCGCCGTATACCACCGGGTAACGTTCCTTTTCGCGGCCCTTGTCATCCACTACCGCCATGATGCCATTGCGGTTCATGGAGATGATTTCGCCGATTTTGCTGCGAACGGTCTGGATGCCGATGTAGCGCGCAAATCCATCGGATTTCGCATCCTGCGTGGATTGCTCGCTGATTCGGGTCGCCGTTCCACCGATGTGGAAGGTACGCATGGTGAGCTGCGTTCCAGGTTCGCCGATGGATTGCGCCGCGATCACGCCGACCGCTTCACCGCGCTCGACGAGGCGTCCGGTCGCCAGGTTGCGGCCGTAGCACGCGACGCAGACGCCGCGCTTCGATTCGCACGTCAGCACGGAGCGGATCTTGACGCGCTCGATGCCGGCGGCTTGAATGGCCGCCGCGAGATCTTCGGTGATCTCTTGGTTGACGCCAACGATCACGTTGCCCTCATAATCCTTCTGATCTTCGAGAGCGACGCGGCCAACGATGCGGTCGCGCAGCGGCTCGATGATTTCGCCGGATTCGATGATGGGTTCGACGTAGATGCCCTCGACCGTGCCGCAATCGTTCTCGCTGATGATCACGTCTTGCGCCACGTCCACCAGGCGGCGGGTGAGGTAGCCGGAATCGGCCGTCTTCAACGCGGTGTCAGCCAGACCCTTGCGGGCGCCGTGCGTGGAGATGAAGTACTGCAGCACGTTGAGGCCTTCGCGGAAGTTGGCGGTGATGGGCGTTTCGATGATCTCGCCCGAGGGCTTGGCCATCAAACCGCGCATACCGGAAAGCTGACGGATCTGCTGTTTCGATCCGCGAGCGCCGGAATCGGCCATGATGTAAATCGGATTGAGGTAGCGGCCGGTACGGTCGTCCTCTTCCATGGCGGTGAACATCTCTTCGGAGACGCGCTCGGTGACCTTGGACCAGATTTCGATGATCTTGTTGTAGCGCTCGCCATGGGTGATGGCGCCATCCTGATACTGGTTTTCGACCGTTACCACTTCTTTTTCGGCGTCGCGGACCAAGCCGGCCTTCTCGCTCGGAACCACCATGTCGTCGATGCCGATGGAGATTCCTGCGCGAGTGGCGTAAAGGAAGCCGAGCGCTTTGACCTCGTCGAGCATCTGCACCGTGATCTGAAGTCCGAACTTGAGGTAGCAATAGTGCACGAGCTGGCTCAAGCCCTTCTTCTTCAGGAGGCCGTTGATATACGGCATATCCTGCGGCAGGGCATCGTTGAGAATCACGCGGCCGACGGTGGTTTCCATGTACTGCTTTACGAACTCAATGGGCTCGGTGTGCATCACGTTCTGCGTATCGAACGCGTGAACGAGGTCGATCACTTTGCCCGTGTAGCGCAGCTTGATGGGCGTAAGCGTTTCCACTTCGCCCATTTCGAGCGCGATCAACACGTCGTCGGTGGAGGCGAAAGTACGGCCTTCACCCTTGGCGCCGGGACGGGACTTGGTGAGGTAGTAGCAGCCAAGCACCATGTCCTGAGTGGGAATCGCGATAGGTCCGCCGTGTGCGGGCGAAAGAATGTTGTTGGATGAAAGCATCAAGGTCGATGCTTCGATCTGCGCTTCCGGCGAAAGCGGAATGTGAACGGCCATCTGGTCGCCATCGAAATCGGCATTGAATGCGGTGCAAACCAGCGGGTGAATCTTGATGGCCTTGCCTTCGACGAGTACGGGCTCGAAAGCCTGGATGCCGAGGCGGTGAAGCGTGGGTGCGCGGTTGAGAAGGATCGGGTGGTCCTTGATCACTTCTTCGAGAATGTCCCAAACCACCGGGTCCGCCTGCTCGACGAGTTCTTTGGCCTGCTTGATGGTGGTACAGTGGCCGCGCTGCTCGAGGCGGTGATAGATGAACGGCTTGAACAGCTCAAGCGCCATCTTCTTGGGAAGACCGCACTGGTTGAGGCGCAGGTCGGGACCGACCACGATCACGGAGCGGCCGGAATAATCCACGCGTTTACCGAGCAGATTTTGGCGGAAGCGGCCTTGCTTGCCTTTTAGTGTATCGGAGAGCGATTTGAGCGGGCGGTTGTTAGCGCCGCGCAGTACGCGTCCGCGGCGGCCGTTATCGAACAGCGCGTCGACAGCTTCCTGCAGCATGCGCTTTTCGTTGCGCACGATCACATCGGGCGCGTGCAGCTCGATGAGCTTCTTCAACCTGTTGTTGCGGTTGATGACGCGGCGGTAAAGATCGTTGAGATCGGACGTGGCGAAACGGCCGCCATCGAGCGGAACCAGCGGCCGCAGCTCGGGTGGGATGACCGGCAGGACATCGAGAATCATCCATTCCGGCTTGTTGCTCGATTTACGGAACGATTCGACGACGCGGAGGCGCTTGCCGAACTTCAGCTTCTTCTGTTGCGACTGCTCGGTCTTCATCTTGGCGCGAATCTCTTCGGAAAGCGATTCGACGTCGATCTTCTTGAGCAGTTCCTTAATGCCTTCGGCGCCCATCATGGCGACGAATTTTCCGGAGAATTCCTGGTCGAGCTGGCGCTTACGCTCGTCGGTGATCACTTCACCGCGCGAGATGCCTTCCACTTCGCCGGGCTCGACGACGACGTAGGCCTCGAAATAGAGGACGCGCTCCAACTCTCGAAGGGTGATATCGAGCAGGTGGCCGATGCGGCTGGGCAGGCCCTTGAAGAACCAGACGTGCGAGCAGGGGCTGGCGAGTTCGATGTGACCCAGGCGTTCGCGGCGCACGCGCGCCAACGTGACTTCGACGCCGCACTTATCGCAAATAACGCCGCGGTGTTTCATGCGCTTGTACTTGCCGCACAAGCACTCCCAATCCTGCGTAGGCCCGAAAATCCTGGCGCAGAAGAGTCCGTCGCGCTCGGGTTTGAAGGTCCGGTAGTTGATGGTTTCGGGCTTGGTGACTTCGCCGTGCGACCAACTCCGGATCTTTTCCGGAGATGCCAGGGAAATGCGGATCGAGTCGAAGTCGGCGATCAAATTTGCGCGATCATATGGAGAAGATCTCATAATGGCCTCCAATAACTAATCAAGAAAACAGTTAGAGCCACGGATGGACACGGATGCACACAGATAAAACCAAACTTGTCTAATTCGTGTGCATCCGTGTCCATCCGTGGCCAATTCTTAGTCCGCTGCCAACGCCGTATCCGGCGCTTCTTGCAGCTTCTTCATTAATTCCACATCGAGACAAAGCGATTGCAACTCCCGAATGAGAACGTTGAACGATTCGGGCACGCCCGGCTCGATGGCGGCTTCGCCCTTGACGATGGCCTCGTAAATCTTGGCGCGGCCATAGACGTCGTCGGACTTCGCCGTCAGGAGTTCCTGCAGAATGTAGGCGGCGCCGTATGCTTCGAGCGCCCAGACTTCCATTTCTCCGAAACGCTGGCCGCCGAATTGGGCCTTGCCGCCCAGGGGCTGCTGCGTAATTAGCGAATACGGGCCGATGGAGCGCGCGTGGATCTTGTCGTCCACCAGGTGAGAGAGCTTCAGCATGTAGATGTAGCCCACCGTCACCGGCTGCTCGAACTGCGTACCCGTCATACCGTCGAATAGAGCGGTCTTCCCCGAGGATGGGAGATTAGCTTCGGCTAGCGCCTTCTTGATCTCCTTCTCGGTTGCGCCGTCGAATACCGGCGTCGCGAATTCCACGCCCAAGGCCTTCGCCGCCCACCCGAGGTGGGTTTCCAGAATCTGACCGACGTTCATACGCGAAGGCACGCCGAGAGGATTCAGCACGATCTCCACCGGAGTTCCATCCGGTAGATACGGCATATCTTCTTCGGGCAGGATGCGCGCGATGACGCCCTTGTTTCCGTGGCGGCCGGCCATCTTATCGCCTACCGAAAGCTTGCGCTTCATGGCGATATAGACTTTGACCAGCTTGATGACGCCCGGGGGCAGTTCGTCGCCTTTGCGGAGCTTCGCGATCTTCTCATCGGTGATCTTTTCGAGCACCGCGATCTGGCGCGAAGTCATCTCTTCGATTTCGTCGATCTGTTCGTTGAGGCGCGGGTCTTTGTTGGAAATACGCATGCGCTTCAAGTCGCGCGATTTCATCTTCTCGATCAGATCGCGGGTGAGCTCCGTGTCTTTCGATAGGAGCCGCTTGTTGGTCTTTTCGTCGTGCAGGTCGGCCAGGATCTTCTTGCCTTCGAGCAGGACGCCCAGGCGCTTGGAGCGCTCGTCGTGCAGGATGCGCTTTTCGTCTTCGAGGTTGCGCTGCAGCCGTTGGATCTGCGTTTCTTCGATGTTCTTCGACCGTTCGTCCTTCTCCTGGCCTTTGCGGGAGAAGATCTTGCAATCGACGATGGTACCTTCGATGCCGGGCGGGCAGTAGAGCGATGCATCCTTCACGTCGCCGGCCTTTTCGCCGAAGATGGCGCGCAGCAGCTTTTCTTCGGGAGTGAGCTGCGTTTCGCCCTTGGGCGTCACCTTACCGACCAGAATGTCGCCGGGTTTCACGGTTGCGCCGATGCGGATTACGCCGCTTTCATCCAGATTGCGGAGGAACGAATCGGCGATATTCGGGATATCGCGCGTGATTTCCTCGGGACCGAGTTTCGTGTCGCGGGCTTCGATTTCGAACTCTTCGATATGGATCGAAGTGTAGTAGTCTTCCTTGACCAGCTTTTCGCTGACCAGGATGGCGTCTTCGAAGTTGTAACCGCGCCACGGCATGAACGCCACGAGGACGTTGCGTCCAAGAGCCAACTCGCCCATATCGGTGCAGGGTCCGTCGGCCAAAACCTGCGTCTTCACGACGCGCTGACCCACCTTGACGATGGGTTTCTGATTGATGCAGGTGTTTTGGTTGGAGCGCTTGAACTTGATGAGCTGATAGATATCGGCGCCTACTTCGCGTGAAAGCTGCCCCTCGTGGGCGTTGCCTTCCACACGAACGATGATGCGCTCGGAATCCACCGAATCGACGATGCCCGCGCGCTTGCATAGCACTACGGCGCCGGAATCGCGCGCGGTGACGTGCTCCATGCCGGTGCCCACGTAGGGAGCGTCGGCGCGTAGCAGCGGTACGGCCTGGCGTTGCATGTTCGATCCCATCAACGCGCGGTTGGCGTCATCGTTTTCAAGGAACGGAATCAGGCTCGCGGCCACCGAGACCAACTGCTTGGGACTGACGTCAATGTATTCGATCTCTTCCCGCGGCTTGAGCACGAAATCGCCGGCTTGGCGGGCGTTGCAGAGATCGGGAATGATACGTCCCTTTTCGTCGAGACCGACATTGGCCTGGGCGACGATGTATTTGTCTTCTTCCCACGCCGAAAGATATTCGCAGTGGGCTTCGAACTCCGCGGCCTGCTTCTTGGCGGCGAGCTTCCGATTAGCGGATTCCGCATCCGCGCGCTGGAGGATATCGCCGACTTTGTAATCGGTTTCGCCGGGGTTCAGGACGCGAACTTCGTCCGCCACCACGCCCTTGATCACCTTGCGGTACGGGCTCTCGATGAAGCCGTACTCATTAATGCGCGCAAAGCAGGAGAGCGACGAAATGAGACCGATGTTCGGGCCTTCCGGCGTTTCGATAGGGCAGATGCGGCCGTAGTGAGTGGGGTGAACGTCACGCACTTCGAAGCCGGCGCGCTCGCGGGAGAGACCGCCCGGTCCAAGCGCTGAAAGACGGCGCTTGTGGGTAATTTCGGAAAGCGGATTGGTCTGATCCATGAACTGCGAAAGCTGGCTGGATCCGAAGAATTCGCGGATGGCGGCCATTACGGGCTTGGCGTTCACCAGGTCGTGCGGCATGGCCGTCGACATTTCCTGGTAGACCGACATCTTTTCTTTGATGGCGCGCTCCATGCGCACCAGACCGATTCGGAACTGATTTTCGAGCAGCTCGCCCACTGCGCGCACGCGGCGATTGCCGAGGTGGTCGATATCGTCCACCGCGTAAGCCGAGCCGGGCGTTCCAGCGTACCTGCGCAGCTTGAGCAGATATTTGATGGTGGCTTTGAAATCGTCGCCATCGAGCGTGCGCTTATCGAGCGACGTAGCGTCGGCCTTTTCGTGCAGCTTGATGTTGAATTTCATGCGGCCCACGCGCGAAAAATCGTACTTGCGCGGGTCGAAGAACATGCCCTGGAAGAGCTGAGTTGCGGTATCGAGCGTGGGCGGATCGCCGGGACGCAGCTTGCGGTAGATTTCGATCAGCGCTTCGTTCTGCGCCTTGACCGCGTCCTTGCGGATAGTGGCCGAAATGACGGAACCAACGTCGTCGCGCTCCGGGAAGAAAATCTCAAACGATTCGATGCCAGCTTCCATTAGCTTCGAAAGAATGACCGGCGTGAGTTCGCTGTTGGCGTCGATCATCACTTCGCCCGTGGACATGTCGACGACGTCGGCAACCACGTAGGCGCCTTCGAGATCGTTGGCCGCCACTTCGACGCGCTCGATCTTGGCCTTCTGGATTTCCTTGAACAGGCTGGACGTGATTTTCTTGCCCTGCCCGACAACGGTTTCCCCGCCTTTTGCGTTGACGGCATAGGAAAGCTTTAGACCGGTAAGGCCCTCATCCACGTTCCAGAAGAGCTTGTTGTCTTTGATGTTGATCTTGCTGACGCGATAGAACGCGCGCAGAATCTGCTCATCGGTTTTCAACCCGAGGGCGCGCAGGAAAACCGAGCCGTAGAATTTGCGTTTGCGGTCGATACGGACATACAGGATGTTCTTATTGTCGTATTCGAACTCGACCCAGCTTCCGCGATAAGGAATGATTTTGCCGAGGAAATATCCCTGCGCGGCGACGCGCTCGAAAAACACGCCGGGGGAGCGGTGCAACTGCGAAACGATGACGCGTTCGGTGCCATTGATGATGAAGGTCCCGTTATCGGTCATCAGCGGAATTTCGCCGAAAAAGACTTCTTGTTCTTTGATGTCACGGACGCTTTTCTTTTGCGTCTCGGGATCTTTGGAGTAAACGGTGAGGCGGATGGTGACTTTGAGCGGGGCGGCGTACGTCATGCCGCGCTCCTGGCATTCCTGCATGTCGTACTTAAGCTGCAGGCCCACCGGGTCGCCACACTTGTTGCAGAACGTTACGACGTTCTTGTTGAACGTGCCGCAGTGGTGGCAGAGGATATCGCCCGCATGAAACGGATCCGTGCGGATGGTTGCGCCGCAGTTGCGGCAGGTGGATCGCAGGTGATGCAATCCCTTGAGATTGCCGCACTTGCATTCCCAGTTGCCGATAGAATAATCGACGAATTCGAGATCGCTGACGCCGCGAAAATCGGAAATGGGGAAGACCGAATTGAAAACCGTCTGCAGGCCGATATCTTCGCGCTCATTGGGCAGCAAATCCATCTGCAGAAAGCGCTCGTACGAGTTCTTCTGAACCTCGATCAAATTCGGGATCGGGATAGAGGCCTTGATTTTTGAAAAATCAACTCTTTCGGGGACGGCGCCGTTATTTTGAATATCCATTCCTTAAAAACTCCTGACGGCCGGGCAGCCGAGCAAAGACGCTAGTTCAGTAAAGCCAACGGCGCTTCGCAAGCGGACAACTCGCGAAGCGCCGAATGAAGACAAAGGGGCAGGAAACTTTCAGGTACCGGAGAAATGCCAGCGATGGGGAGGGATCCGGTGGAAGTGGTGACGCACGAATCCTGTCGAATTGCGGAAGCGTGAACGCGCAGAGATCCCCTCTCTGCAGTCTTTTCGACACTGCAATTAGTATACCAGAATTCGGGAATCACAGTCACCAATTGGGAATCGAATCCTTAAATCCAAAGCCCAACTACTTACACTAGCAGGGATGTCCCCTGCTGTCAAGCGCAAGCTCCCTGGTACCGCCGAGACGCCGAAGCGCGGAGAAAAGCGAAGCAGGAGTCGATTTCTCCGCGTTTTTGAACGTCTCCGCGGTAATTTGGAAAGCCGCTACTTCACTTCTACTGTGGCGCCGGCATCGACGAACTTCTTCTTGATGGTCTCGGCTTCGTCCTTGCTCACGCCTTCCTTGACGGGCTTGGGAGCGCCATCGACCAAATCCTTGGCTTCTTTCAAGCCCAGGCTGGTGACTTCGCGGACCACCTTGATCACATTTATCTTGTTGGCTCCCACTGCGGTCAGAACCACCGAGAACTCGGTCTTTTCTTCCACCACCGGGGCCGCTGCCGCCGCGCCGCCGCCTGCGGCCGCCACCGGGGCTGCCGCCGCCGCCGACACGCCTAACTTTTCCTCAAGCAACTTGACGAGCTGCGATGCCTCGAGCAGCGTCAAGCCCTGAATCTGTTCCGCAATTGCGTTGATATCCGCCATTTTCTTAAACTCCTTCGTTCGAATTCTTAAGCTTTCAGCAATGAGCCCTCAGCAATCAGCTTGGTGCAAGCCGGGTTGGCTAAACGCCGCGCGCCGATCGCCGACAACCTATTGAAACTTGTTTTCCTTCACGCCCTGATCCACCACGACCGCGAGATTGCGGCCAACGGCGTTCAGCGCCGTGACCAACCGCTGCGCCGGGGCTTGAATCAGGAACAGCAACTTGGCAAAAATCTCTTCCTTCGATGGCATCGTGGCAAGGTCGTTGATCGCTTTGATGTCGATCGCCCTGCCCTCCACCATTCCCGCCTTGAACGTAAACGCTGGATTGGCCTTCGCATACGCGGTGAGCGCCTTTGCCAGCGCGACCGGGTCGCCCTCGGTGTAGGCCAGCGACGTCATGCCGCGCAACCCCTTTAGAACCTGCTCGGCTGGTATGCCTTCAGAGGCCTTTTCCGCGAGGTTGTTCTTCACTACGCGATATTTGCCGCCAGCGCCGCGCACGGTCTTGCGCAGTTCGAAATCCTGATTGACGCGCATCTTCTCGTAGCCCGTGACAAAGAGGTTGCCGGTCTTTTCCAGGTCTTTACGCAGCGCGTCGAGATCTTTCTGCTTATCTTCCTTCTTTTTCATGGAATCTCCCGCGGGCGGTTAAACTGCCGCCGCCTTTTCGCTGAATGGAGTGGTGTCGATAGAGACGCCCGGGCTCATGGTGGAGCACACCGTCGCGCTCCGGACGTACTTGCCCTTGGCCACCGCAGGCTTCGCTTTGATCACAGCGGTGATGAGGCTGGCCGCATTTTCGATCAACTTGTTGGCATCGAAGCTGATTTTGCCGACAGGAGCGTGAATGATACCGGTCTTGTCGACGCGGAACTCTACTTTACCGGCTTTGATTTCCTGGATCGCTTTGGTCACATCCACCGTCACGGTGCCGGTCTTCGGATTGGGCATCAGGCCGCGCGGGCCGAGCACTTTGCCGAGTTTTCCGACCGAGCGCATCATATCCGGCGTGGCAATCACCGCGTCGAAATCGGTCCAGCTTTCCGATTGAATCTTGTTGACCATGTCCTCGCCGCCGACGAAGTCCGCGCCGGCTTCGGTAGCCTCGCGCTGCTTATCGCCGCTGGCGATGACAAGAACTTTTTTGGATTTGCCGAGCCCGTTGGGCATTACCACAGTGCCGCGCACCATTTGGTCGGCATGTTTGGGATCGACGCCGAGACGCATGTGGACTTCCACGGTCTCATCGAACTTCGCAAATTTTATTTTTTGAAGGAGCGGAATGGCATCCTGGAGCTGATATTCCTTGGATTCGATCTGCTTCCGCGCAGACTCGTACTTTTTGCCTGGTTTATTCGCCATGTTTCCTCATTGGTCCAAGCGGCCTGCATAAAAGCACAGACCTCCCACTGAGCTTAGTTGGGACTTCTGATACGTTAGCAGATTGGCACAGGGGATGCAAGCGGGTAGCGTGGCATCATCAAAGAGACTTAAGATCTTGCCGCTAGCTTTCAGCGATCAGCTGTCAGCTTTTGGAACAGCGCGGTCAGCCTGCGTTTGAGTTCCGTTGCGCGCTGCGACAGTTCGGCATGGTCCTTGGGTCGAAAGCTGAACGCTGAATGCTGACAGCTTGCCGGTCACGCCACGGCGGAGGAAATCGCCAATCTGCGAGACCAATCGACAGATTCGCCGGCAAAAAATCTAGTGATGTCCGATCGTTGTGGTGGCGGAGATTACCTGCACCATTTGCATCATGCCCCGATCCTCGTGATCCAGGATGTGGCAATGCAGCACGTAGACGCCGGTAAAGTCGGCGAAGCGGCTTAGCATTTTGATGTAGCCGCCCTGTGGGATGGCTACGTTGTCCCACCAGATCCACGGCGTGGGAAGCTTGATTGGGTCCGCAGTTGCAGATGTCTTGATCTCCGTTACCTGAAACGGATTGACGTGGATATGAAACGGGTGGGCCGCGCCTCCATCGTTATATAGCGTCCACTCCTCAGTAGCGCCCAACTCCATTGTCTGATCGATGACATGGTCCTGAAACCGCTTACCATCGATAGTCTGGGTCTGCGGAATCGTGAAACCCGGAGCGCCTCCGCTTACCGAGGTACTTTTGAAGTGCAGCTCCCGGTGTATGTGCACATCTTGAAAGGAGAGGTCATCGAGAAACTTCGGCATCGGCGGGAATTCGGTCTGCGGCGGCGGAAAGGCAATGGTTTTGGACGGCGCATTTCCTGTCACCTTGACGGTGAAGAGCAGCGTCTGCCCCGCGCCAAACGTGATCTGGAACGTACCGGACGCCGGCGCTTGCACCAGCATATCCACGCGATTCCCTGCCGCGAGGTTGCCGAACCAAGGGGCGCCACCATCGGCGTGGTCAGCGTGGCATTAGTCCAAGTCCCCGGGGTCTTCTGGGCGATGTTGACGCCCAGTTGATAATTTTCGGGATGGAGTTGCACGCCGTCCTGCGCCGTTTGGATCCACTTGAGGCCGGGCGCCGACGCGGAGTTGTCGGGGCCATTCAGCGGCAAGGAGGTTCCGCTAGTCGCGTTGACGATCCGCCAAAGTTGAACCTCGCCTGGCCCCATCTCGAGTACCGGCGTGTATTGCCCATTGACATAAACGAGGTCGGTGGTGCTGGCATTGGGGGCGCGGAGTGCGCTGATTTGGGCGGCGTAGGACTGGAGCACCAGCACCACCTCTTTATCGAACCAAGGCTTTAGCTTGTCGTCGTAGTCGCCTTCAATGATGAAAGCGCCAGCCAGCCCGTCGCTCAGGTTGAGCGACGTGGATCCGTGCTTGTGCGCGTGGTACCAGTGTGTTCCCGGGGACTGGCCCATGCTACCGGACTGCCCATTCCAAACCGGGAGTTTGAAGCAGGATGGATAGGCGCCGATGAAATATTGAGGCCAGCGGCCGTTCACGATATCGGCATAGTCTCGGTACCACAATTGATCGTTTTGAGGCGTTGCACCTCTCTTGCCCTGCCAGACGGAGTTCTTGTCGTACTCCTTTAATAGGGCTTCTTGCGCCCGCTGCCATGCAAACGGCAGATCTTGCCATTTCGCCGGCGAGTGACCGGCCTGGCACTCGGTGAAGATCTTAGCGAAGCCGTTCCGGGACAGGTACCCCTCGTCCACTACCGGCGCGCCTTTAACGCGCGGCGACGGCCGAAGCTGCACGAACACATTATCTTCGATGATATTCGGGCTGATGTGCGTGCCGTGATAGTGCAGGTTGGCGGTGCTCGATCCGTGATAGCAGTTCGGCATGGTGTCGAACGGCGGGTCGCCGGGATAGGTATTGAGGTTGCCGCCGGGAATCACGGAAGTCACGACATCGCAGCCATTGCCTTGCTCGCCGGTATCGAGAGTATTGCCGAAGACGCTGACGTCCACCTGGTTCAGAAGAGTAACTTCCACCGTGTCGCCAACACGGGCGCGCAGTGTAGGACCCGGCGCGGGATTGCCATTCTTGGGCGGCCATATCTGAGGACCGTGCGGTAGGGAGCCTGCGAAATAGCGCATCTGCCCAGTGTTGGGAACCGGTGCTCCGCCAGTTTTCGATCCACTGAGATAGGCCTTGTTCTCGTTCAGAATTTTGATGACGCCCTGCACCGGACCGCCGGGCGCGGTCTTTTTGATCTCGGCGATGGAAACCAATTTCTCACCCGGCGCGCCGGGCGTAGGTGCGCTCTGGGCTTCCACGGTTGTACCCCCGTAAGGGAGTCCGGCGCTTAGCGCGAGGCCGGCGCCGGCCGCCACTACCCGGCCCAAAAATTCTCGACGTGTGTCGCCCGTTTGCGCGCAAGGCGTCTCGTTATCTTCGAGCATTGACCTCTCCTTAATTACTACTGTTGCGGGTTCACAGTGATCGTTCCCGTTTCTTCGGGATGTATAGCGCACACATAATCCAGCGTGTAGGGCCCTGGCTTCGAAATGGTAATCAGCCCCGCTAGCGGGCCAAGGGCAGTGCTGTCCAACGGGATGGAACAGGTGTCCGGCCCCAGGTTGGTCGCGACAAATGACTTTCCGTTTGTAGCTGCCTCCCAGGGAAGTGGTGGTGACGGCTTCGGAGTCGCCGGCGAATAGCTCAGTTTGACTGTCACTCCCGTGGCGGGGGCCGATCCGCGAGTAGTGAAGACAACCGGGTTAGCGTTGGTTGCAGTAGCTACGTAGGCAGCATTCGGGCCTAAGGCCAAATCGCCTCTGGATTCGCTGCCGGGGGGGATTTGATACGGGAGCCATCCCGTGTTCTGGGCCGCGCTGGGAGCCGGCCAGTGATCGTGGCTATCCTGATTGAACCAAGTGAGGTTATCGCCGGCGTTTGCCGTTACGGCACGAGGGGAAAACTCTCCAGGCTGGGAGCGAGTGGGCGATGCATTGGTCTTAATTTGAATTTGCTGGGTAGACATCAGGTATTTTCCTTAGCACTCCACAAGAAAAGTTTCGTTATTAACCAACCAAGTTTAGTCGCAACATTACCGGAGTTAAAAACTTTTGTCAATTAAAATACAATAAAATCTTTTGTCAGGTAAGATACAAAAAATGATGATAGAATCTGGCGACAGCCCAAAAGATCTGAGGGGGTACTGTGAATCGAGCTTTTTTATTCCTCTGCGCTGCCGCCTTTGGTCCTTGCCTGCTATCACAATCGACCTCCAGTGGCGGCGTTTCCGGCGTGGTCACGGATGAGGGGCACGCAGTTGTCTCCGGAGCCACCGTGCAATTGAAGGACGCCGCCACCGGCGCCGTGCGCGGAACTACCACCAACGACGCGGGGCGTTATACGGTTCAACTGCCGCCTGGAACTTACGATCTGAGCATTTCCAAGATAGGGTTCTCCGTTGACCATGTGAACTCACAGACTGTCGAGGTCGGTTTGACGCTGACCATCGACGCCACGCTGAAGGTTGGACCGGAATATACCACCATCGAAGTGAAAGCAGCAGCAGGGTCTGCACTGCAGACGATGAACGCCACCGTCGGGTCGACGCTGTCGGGGACATCGCTGCTTTTTCTCCCGAACCTGGGACGGGATGTTTCCACGCTGGCGACTCTCCAGCCGGCGGTGACGCCCACCGGCTCAGTGGCGGGCGTGATGAACGATCAGAACACGTTCCAGCTGGATGGCGGTAATATCACCAGCGACATGGATGGCAACCAGATTATCTACACCACCTTCTTCGCCTCCAACGGCGCCCCAACCGGCGCCATTCCAACGCCCGTGGAGAGCATCGAGGAGTTCAAGGTGGCGATCAGCAACCAGACCGCGGACTTCAATGGCGCTTCGGGCGGACAGATTCAACTGGTCACAAAGCGCGGCGCCAACGCCTTCCACGGATCGGCTTATGAATATTACTTCGCAACCAATATCGGCGCGGCCAATACCTGGAAGAACAATCACACGCCAGCCAACGGAATGCCCTACACGGCGCTCCCTGTTACTCACCGAAATCGCTTCGGCGCTGCCATCGGCGGCCCCTTAACGCCGCGATTTTGGGGTGGCCGAACCTATTTCTTCGCCAACGTTGAAGGCTATCGCTTTCCCAACTATGGAACCTATGAACGCCCAGTGCCCTCCGCGCTGATGCGTGCGGGCGTGATCCAGTTGCCCAACAGCGCGGGCCAGTACGTGCCTTACAACCTGAACCCTGGAGCGGTTACTGTCGCGGGCGTAACTTATCAGCCCGCCGTATGCGCTGGCGGACCCTGCGATCCGCGCGGGCTCGGACTGAACCCCGTCGTCAACCAGATCTGGTCGAAATTCATGCCGCTGCCGAACGATCCTACGGCGGGTGACCACTTCAACACACAAGGTTATCTCTCCACGTTGGCTACGCCCGAGAGATCCAACTCACTCGTAACGCGCATCGATCACGATTTTGGCGACCGCTGGCGCTTCATGAGCAGCTACCGCTTGACCCGCTACACGCAAATCAATCCCGCGCAGGTAGACATCGGCGGAGCGCTGCCCGGCGATAAACCCGGCGTCCCGGCGGCTTACGCGCCGCGTGTCCAACTGCCCTCATATCTTCTCGCCGGATTGACCACCACCATTTCTCCGAGTGTCACGAACGATTTTCGCTTCAACTACACCCGCAACTTCTGGCAGTGGGGAACCTATGGCGCGCCGCCACAATTGCCCGGCTTGGGAGGCGCGGTCGAGATCGGTGGCGAATCGGCAAACGCGTTGGTCCCTTACAACGTCGATGCCGGAGACATTCGCCAGCGTTTCTGGGATGGACAGGACAAAGCAATCCGCGACGACGTGACCATGTTGAAGGGCAACCATTTCCTCCAGTTCGGCGGCGTTTATGAGCGCAACTTCGATTACCACATGCGCACCGATAACGGCAGCGGAACCGTTAACTGGACTGTTTATCAAGTCGCCGCCGGGTCTGGCATCAATGTGCCTTCCGCCTACATGCCTGGATCGCTGCCCGCGGCGCAGGTAAACAACTGGAATACTCTTTACGCAGAGGTTCTTGGCCTGGTATCGCAATCGCAGACACTGTATACGCGACAGGGGCCGAACCTGAGCTTGCAGCCTCTCGGTACGCCGGCATTCGATCAGAGCATCATCCCCTACTACAACGTATATTTCAGTGACGCCTGGCGCATGAAGCCGCGCTTCACGCTGACTTATGGAATGGGCTACTCGATTGAGATGCCTCCCTACGAAATCAATGGCAAGCAGGTGGAGGTGGTGGACCAGTCCGGAAATCCGATCGACGTCGCGGATTATCTCGCATCGCGCAAACAAGCGGCGCTGGCGGGGCAGGTCTACAATCCAACGCTCGGATTCGCCACGGTGGCGAACGTCGGCGGCGGATTGAAGTATCCCTATCATCCGTTTTATGGCGGCTTCAGTCCACGAATCGCCGCGGCTTGGACGGCCGACGCCAAGACAGTGGTTCGCGCCGGCTACGGCCGCATTTTCGCTAGATTAAACGGGGTCCCGCAGGTGCTCGTTCCACTGCTTGGCACGGGCCTGATGCAGGCCATCCAATGCACCGGCGCCAGCCGCACCGGTCAGTGCCTGGGGACTGGAGGAGTGGATCCGACATCCGCGTTTCGCATCGGCACCGATGGAAACGCCGCGCCTCTGCCCGCGGTGACGCAGAATCTTGCCCAGCCGTACTTCCCCGGCGTGAACGGCAATGCCTCGGCGGGTGACGGTTCGGCGCTCGATCCGAATTTCCGTCCCGCCCGCACCGACAATTTCACACTCACCGTGCAGCGTGAGATCTCGCGGAACCAAATGGTTGAAGTGGGATACATCGGCCGCATCATCCGCAACACCTATACGCCTTTCAACCTGGATAGCGTGCCCTACATGACCACGCTGAACGGACAAAGCTTCGCGCAAGCCTTCGCCAACGTGTACACCGCACTGGCCGCGGGCCAAACACCCGCTCCACAGCCCTTCCTCGAAGCGGCGCTGGGCGGGGCTTCTTCGTCATTCTGCCGGACCGCAGCGAATTGTACGGCCGCGGTAGTGGCGGCGCAGCGGACCGCGATCACGGGAACCCGCGTTTACGATTTGTGGGCGGCGTTGAATAACACGTCTTCCTGGACGCTTGGGCGGACGATGCCCAGTTCCAATCCCGCGCAGGTATCGTCGCTCATCATGGCGACCAGCCTCGGATATGCCAACTACAACGCGGCCTTCGTATCCTGGTCCGCGCGCGAATGGCATGGTCTAACTTCGCGCGCAAACTTCACCTGGAGCCGGGCGCTCGGCACTAGCGACGTGCCGCAGAGCCGCATCCTCTATACACCGGTGGACGCCTGGAATCTCAGCGCGAGTTACGGCGCCCAGCCATACGATCTGAAGTTCATCTACAATCAGACCCTGATCTACCAGCCGCCCTACTTTCGCGGACAACGCGGCGTCGTGGGGCATCTCCTCGGTGGCTGGACCTTTTCGCCGCTGCTGACGGCGCAGACCGGCGCTCCCCTGCAGGTTTCCATGAGCCAGGGTGCGGGCAGCAACTGCCAGTCGTTCGGCGAGATTAACTGCGCCTCTGGCAGCACTTTCGAAAACGCCGCGCTGGCCGCTCCCTACACTGGAGGCAACAGCGCGAACTACAATGTTGCCGTTAGCGGCAGTTCCGTAGGGCTGAACGGCAACATCGCCAACGGAGGGTCTGGCGTCAATATGTTCGCGAACCCGGCGCAGATTTACTCGCAGTTCCGGCGCTTGACGTTGGGGATCGATAGCAATGCCGGCGGTGCGGGCGTGATCCGGGGCTTTCCTACCTGGAATCTCGATCTGACCGCGGCGAAGGACATTGTGCTCGCGCGTGAAGGTAAATTGGGCGCTACACTTCTCTTCCAGTTCACGAACGTCCTCAACCATATGCAACCGGCGAACCCCAGCTTGAGCCTGGATAGCCCTCAGAACTTCGGCGTCATCAGCGCGCAATCCAACACGCCGAGGAATCTGGAGTTCGGCTTGAGGATCCATTTCTGACATCCAAGTTGCGCCGGCATTACCTCCTGGTCGGTTCGGGATTTTTCATCCTGACTCTGCTGCGCCCGGAGAAGGGCCTGGCGCTCCTGCCGCTCAAGTTCTTACTGAAACAAGAGCTTCAATTCACGCCGCTAGACATGGCGCGGTTCTTCAGCGTGGCCGGCATCGCCTGGTATCTGAAGCCGCTGGCGGGCATGCTTTCCGACTATGTGCCGCTCTTCGGCTCGCGCCGCCATTCCTATATGCTGGGCGGAGCGATCATCCTCGCTTTTCTCTGGCTCGTAGTTGGGTTCGGGCCGCATACGCCGCTGCCGTTATTAGGCGCGATGTGCCTGCTGAGCACAGTGCTGGCCATCTGCCAATCGACAGTCAGCGCGCTAGTGGTGGAAGGCGGGCGCATGTATGCCGCCACCGGCAGAATCAGCACCTTCCGGCGCGTGGCCGAACACGTCGCCGGCGTAGTGGTAGGACCCGCGGGAGGGATGCTGGCGCTTTATTCTTTCCGCTACAGCGGATCGGTTTGCGCAGCGATTGCGCTAATCTTCGCTTTTCTGGTGGTGGCCTTTCCGTCCGCGGAGGATTTGGCTCCGGCGCGCAAGACCCGGGTGGAACTTCGGGAAAGCGTACGCCTGCTGGTTTCATGCCGGCCGATGTGGGGAGCCAGCTTGCTGTTTTTTCTGCTGTCATTTTCTCCCGGCTTTCAGACGCCGTTCTTTTACTATCAGACCAACACACTAGGATTCACGCCGGGGATGATCGGCAACCTCACCCTGATTGGCGCCGCCTGTTCCATTGTGGGGGCCGGTGTTTATCCCTGGTTCTGCAAGAGGGCGGGGCTCCGGACGCTGCTGACCGTATCGGTGACACTCGACGCGATCTTTCACGGGTTGTATGTATTCTACGGCTCGCCCGCTTCGGCCGTGGTCATCGAAGCGGCCGCTGGTCTGATGCGCGGATTCGTGTGGATGCCGGTGCTCGACTTATTGGTCCGCGCCGTGCCTAAAGGACACGAGGCCGTCGGGGCAGCGTTGGAGTGGACGCCGGCGAACTTCGCGGTGGCGATATCGGATCTATCGGGTTCGTGGCTTTATCAGCACCTGGGCTTGAGCTTCACGCGTCTGGCATGGTTGAACGGCGCGTCCACGTTGTTGATCCTGCTCATTGTGCCGCTACTACCGGAATCCGTGATGACGATGCGTGAAGGGAGATCCCCTGACACTGACAGCAGGCATGGCCAACAATTCGCGGCAGGGGCCGGAGGTGATTAGCAAGCACCGCACCGGGAGCGGCACCGGCGAGTAGCTGCACAGCTACACCAGCTCAATCGTAACGCGGCGGCCGCCGTTCACCAACCGCTGTGTTTACTTTTTAACTTTGAACAGTATCCAGGCGAAGTCGACAGGAAATAGCTTTGGGCGTCCGCATCGACGACTCCGGCCCCTCGGTGCAGATGATCGAGCAACTCAGCGGTTGAACGCACCTGCAGTTCCTTGTTCAAAATAAACTGCGACGCGCGGCCCGGCGGTGCGTCCTGACTTATGGAATGCCGACATTCGAGACCATTGGTTCAATCTTGGACCGCAAGGGACATGAAAGCTACTCTTTGCCGCCTGACGCAGTGGTAAACGACGCCCTCGTCGTGATGGCCCAAAAGCGTGTCTCCGCCGTCCTGGTCGTATCGAACGGGAAGCCGGCCGGGATTGTTTCCGCCAAAGATTATGGCAGGAGAGTAGTTCTGGAAGGTAGAGATCCGAAAGCGGTTCGTGTTCAGGAGATCATGTCGAGTCCCGTGGTCACGATAGAGCCCGACGCAGACGCGGCCCATGGCCTCGCCGTCATGACCCAGCACCATATCCGGCACCTTCCCGTGATCGACAAAGGCAAGCTCGCGGGAGTCGTTTCCATGGGTGACTTGGCGAGCGCGATCATATCCGACCAAGCGTTCGCCATCGATCACCTAAAGGGATACATCGGTCGAGCGTAGACGGAATCGAATGTCGACTTAATCTCGCCTCGTCCTGCGAAGGCCCGCTGAATCTTTGCGAGCGCTCGCCCTAACTACTCGTGGCGGTAGTAGAATGGTTTTCCGAAACCGGATACTACCATGATCTCTTTTCACAAGATGCTAACCGGCATCGCCTCCTGCGCTCTTGCGCTTTCTTGGTTCGCCCCACAGGCCGCCGCGCAACTCACTCCCGAAAACGCGATGAAGAATCTGCGTTTCCGCAACATCGGACCCGCGACCATGGGCGGACGCGTGGATGATGTCGCCGTGGTCGAAAACGACTCCCGCATCATGTACATCGGATCGGCCGCGGGCGGTCTTTTCAAGACCGTCAACGGCGGCCAGAGTTGGCAATCCCTGTTCGACGATCAACCGAATTCCTCCATCGGCGATATCGCCATCGCCCCATCGAATCCCGCCATCGTCTACGTGGGTACGGGCGAAGCCAACAACCGGCAAAGTTCGTCTTGGGGAGACGGCGTCTACAAATCGATGGACGCGGGCGCTACGTGGACTCACCTGGGCTTGAAGGAGACACACCACATCGGCCGGATCGTAATCCACCCCACCGACCCCAACATCGTCTTCGTCGCCGCGCAGGGCGACCTGTGGGGACCGAATCCCGAGCGCGGCGTCTACATGAGCACCGATGGCGGCGCCACCTGGCATCAGACTCTCAAGATCGACGACGACACCGGAGTCAACGATATCGCTATCGATCCGCAGAGTCCAAATATCCTCTATGCATCCGCCTTCCAACGGCGCCGCACCGTCTTTGGATACAGCGGCGGCGGCCCCGGCAGCGGCATCTACCGCTCTATTGATGGCGGCCACTCATGGACCAAGCTCGGCAAACCCGGGGCCGCGCTGGGACGCGGATTGCCCGCAACCGGCGACATGGGCCGCTGCGCGCTCGAGGTTTATCGCAAGAATTCGAACATCGTCTATGCCGAAATCGAGCACGCCACGCTCGGCGGCATCTACCGCTCCGAGGATAAGGGCGCAACGTGGACGCGCGTAAGCGACACCAATCCGCGGCCTTCATATTTCAGCCAGGTGCGCATCGATCCTAACAGCGATCTCAAGATCTGGCTGGGCGGCGTCAACATCTACATGTCGGAGGATGGCGGCAAGACGTTCGACCAGAGCCGCTTCCGCGACGTTCACAGCGACGTCCACGGTATCTGGATCGATCCCGCCAATTCCGATCACCTCGTGATTGGCTGTGACGGCGGCGTGTGGACTACCTGGGATAGCGGGCGCAATTGGCAGCACCTGAACAACATTGCGATCGGCCAATTCTACGAAGTGGCCTACGATTTCCAGAAGCCCTATCACGTCTGCGGCGGTCTTCAGGACAACTATTCGTGGTGCGGGCCAAGTTCTTCCATGCAAACGCGGGGCATCGGCAATTCGGACTGGATTACGGTGCAGGGCGGCGACGGCTTCTATAACCGCATCGATCCAAGCGACCCTAACATCGTTTACGCCGAATCACAGGATGGTAATCTTTCGCGGCGCGATTTGCGAACCAGCGAATCGAAGTCCATCCGGCCGAGAGAGGAGAGCGACAAGGATCCGCGCTACCGCTTCCAATGGAATTCGCCGATGGCGATTTCGCCGCACGATCCCAAGACAATTTACTTCGGCGGCAACTACCTCTTCCGATCACACGATCGCGGCGACACCTGGGAGCGCCTGGGCAAAGATCTCACTACCGGACAGGACCGGGGCGAAATCCCCGTGATGGGCAAAAAGCTCGACCGGGGGACTACGCTTTCCTTCGATGACGGCGTAGCGGCATGGCCCTGCATTACGGCCATCGCCGAATCGTACGTAAAGCCGGGGGTGTTGTGGGTAGGCACGGACGACGGCAATGTCCAGATGACGCAGGATAACGGCAAGACTTGGGTCAACGTCGTATCTCACGTACAGGGCGTGCCGAAGGGCGCCTATGTGAGCCGTATCGAGCCCTCGCATTTCGCGCCGGGAACCGCCTACATCACGTTCGACAACCACCGCAGCGCCGATTACAACATCTATATCTACCGCACCACGAACTTCGGGGACTCCTTTTCCCGCATCGTGAGCGGCATCCCACCGGAGGCAGGAACGGTACATGCGCTGCGCGAAGATCCGGTGAACCAGAACCTGCTCTTCGCGGGCACGGAGTTCGGCCTGTTCGTGACATTCGACCGCGGCGCCGGTTGGCACCGCGTGAAGAACGGATTGCCGACGGTGCCTGTGTTCGACCTGCAGATTCACCCGCGCGACCATGATTTGATTCTGGCGACTCACGGCCGGTCGATCTGGATCATGGACGATATCTCCGCGCTCGAGAACATGAGCCCGCAGACGCTGACTTCCGATTTGAAGATTGTCGGAACGCGTCCCGGCATTCAATGGAAGATGGCCGACTATCGCGGCTTCATGGGGACCAGCAACTTCCTCGCGCCGAACGCGCCGGCCGGATTGACGGTGGATTATTTCACCAAAAGCGCGGGTCCGGTTCGCGCCACCATTACCGATGCGAGCGGCGCAGCTGTGCGGACGCTCAACACACGCGCGGAGGCCAACGTGGTCAACCGCCTCACCTGGGACATGCGCTATGACCCGCCGGTTCCTCCTGCCGGCGCCGGCGCGGCGGCAGCGACCGGCGGCGGACGCGGAGGACGAGGGGGTGGCGGACGTGGGGCGGGCGGCGGACGCGCTGGACGAGGCGGCGCGGCCGCCGGAGCTGAAACAACTCCGCCCACGACAACTTCGGCCTCCACTGGCGAAGCGCAAGCGGGAACAGCGGCAGGTCTCGCTGGCGAACTCAACGCCGAATTCGGCGCCGAAGCGCCTGCGGGACGTGGGGGCGGTGGCGGAGGTGGTGGTGGACGCGGCGGACGCGGCGGCGGGGGCGGCCCGCTGGTCGATCCCGGCAAGTACACGATCACGCTGACCGCGGGCAACGCCAAGGATTCAATGGCTATCGAAGTGGAAGACGACCCGCGCGTCCAGATGTCCAACGAAGACCGTGCCAAAAAACGCCAGACCATCCAAACTCTGGTCACGATGATCAAAGACGCTGAAGAGCCGCGGCGCAAGGCTGTCGGCATGACCACAGCGATGACCAATCTCTTGGCCTCGTGGCAGGCGCCCAACGCCGCGCCGGTGCCTGAGGGAGTCCGTAAGGCGGTCGAGGATTTCAACGGTCGCCTGAAAGGGGCGGCGGCGGTCTTCGAAGCCGCGGGCGGCGGCCGCGGCGGGCGTGGCGGCGGCGGTGGAGGCGCCGGACCACCAGCGGGCTACACGCCTCCACCGGTGACGCAGAAGATCACGCAGTTGATGGGTCAGATCGATGCGTACTCGTCGGCGCCGACCTCGAAGCAGATGCAGGATCTCGCGGAGGACCAGACGGAACTCAAGAGCGGCGTAGGTGCGGTCAACACTCTTTGGGATGAAATGCCGAAGCTGAACAAAGTTATGACCGACGCGGGCATGCAGTATTTCAAAGTGGAAATGAGCAACGCCCCGGCTGCGGCTTTCGGCCGCGGCGGCGGCAACTAGCGGCGTGTAGAGAGACTGGGTAGGCTATCGGCGCCTGCCCAGTTCATCTTCTAAGCGCCAATATTTGGTCGAGAAATGGCGCCTGACCCTTAAGGATTTTCGTTCGCGCTGTCTCCACCTCAAACCACTCCGCCCGATCTACTTCTGGAAACTCACGCTGCCGTCCGGACCGCGGCGGCCACTCCATAGAAAACGTATTGCTCTTGAGATTCGATGGATCGAAATCGCCCCGCACGGCCCAAGCATGCACCACCTTGCCGCCGGACTGCTTCAGCGCATCCAACGGAATCAACTCACCGTCTACCGCGGCGCCCAGTTCTTCTTCGAACTCACGCCGGGCAGCGGCAACTGGGTTCTCGCTGTCGGTAAACTCGCCCTTCGGAATCGACCACGCGCCATCGTCCTTCTTTGCCCAGAACGGACCGCCGGGGTGCACCAGCAGTACCTCCAAATGGTCCGAGCCTTCACGGAAGAGTAGGAGTCCAGCGCTCTGCTTCGCCATACGCAATCAGCTCTCGCATTTATTCTCGACCCAGCGAATCGCCGCCAGAGCCGTATCGAAGCCGGTCTGGGACTCTGTATACGCCTCGCCCGTACGCGTATTCTTGTACACGAATCCCGTCCACACCCCCCGTTCTTCGCGCGCACAGCCCACGGCGGAGCTCCACCAATTCTTGGACACGCGCTCCCAATGCACGCGTTCGGGCTTTGGAGGCATGCTTCACTCCACCACTTCCACGCGCGTCGCGATCTCTTCGCGCGGAATCAGCGCCGACCAGTACGCCACGATTTCGCGCACCGGCGGACGGCCTTCGCCGAAGCCGGTGGCGCCGGGCGGGCCGTTCAGCACCAGCGGAATCAGTTCGCGCGTGAAGCGGTCCACCGCTTTGCGGTCCTGCCCGCGCACGCCGATGCGCAGCTGCACTTCGGGCGGATCGGGATTGGGCGGCGCCGCCGGGCCGTGGCAGGCGTTCACGCCGAAGAATTCGGTGTAGATCTCATCGAAGCGCAAGCCCGAGGCGCTGCGAGCCGCTCGCGCACGATGCGGTCGGCCGCGCGCGCCTTTTCGAGCGCCTGCGGCCACGAATAGACCAGCGTGCCGATGGCCTTCCAGCCGTTGGCGTAGCTGATGCGAGAGCTTCAGCGTGGGCGGGCGCGGGCCGCCGCGAATGCCGGTCACGCGCACGCGGTCGGGGCCGTCGTCCGCGAGCTGGATGCTGGTGAAATCGGCGACGCAATCGGGCGTGATGTAGTTCTTCGGATCGCCGAGTTCGTAGAGCAGCTGCTCCTTGACGCGTGTCGGACGCTGACGCGGCCGCCGGCGGCCGGCGTGCTTGGTGACGGCGAAGGTGCCATCGGGCTCGGCCTCGACGATCGGGTAGCCGATGTTCGCCATGTCGGGGATGCTCTGCCAATCCACCTGGCAGTTGCCGCCGGTGCACTGCGCGCCGCATTCGATGATGTGGCCGGCGATGGTGCCCGCCGCGAGCTTGTCGCAATCGTCGGCGCTCCAGCCGAAGCGGTGGACCATCGGCGCGAGCGCGAGCGCGGTATCGGTGGAGCGGCCGGCGATCACCACGTCGGCGCCGGTGGCCAGCGCCTCGGCCAGCGGGAACGCGCCGATGTAGGCGTTGGCGCTCAGGATGCGGTCGCGGACTGGCGAGAGCGGCTCGCCGGTATCCATGTCGCGCATCTCGTAGCCCTTGGCGAGGAACTCGTCGAGGCGCGGGAAGACGTCGTCGCCCAGCACCACCGCCACTTTCAGCCCGGGCGCGAGCGCGCACCACTTCGCGCGCGCAGGCCGACCGGATTGACGCCGCCGGCATTGGCGATCACCTTGATGCCGCGCTCGCGGATGTGGCTGCGCGATGCGCGCCATCAGCGGCGGAAAATCGCGCGCGTAGCCGAGGTTGGGGTCGGCCTGCTTCTGCTTCTGCAGGATCGACATGGTGATCTCGGCCAGATAGTCGAGCGCCAGGTAGTCGATGGGCCCCTGCTCCACCAGGCGCACGGGCGCTTCCAGCCAGTCGCCCCAGAAGCCCTGGCCGTTGGCGATGCGGATCATAACGGCGCCTCCCGGCACGGCGCGGCGCGGTGCATGCGCTTCCAGCGCGAAGCGAGAGGACCTCGCGCGATTCCAGCGGATCGATCACGGCGTCGCAGTGGCCGCGCGCGGCGGCGTAGCGGGCATCGAGCCAGCGCTCGTAATCGGCGCGCGTCTTCTCGATGGACTCCTGCAGTTCCTCGGGCAGCGGCCTGCCCTTTGTACTTTTCCAGCTCGACCGAGAACAGCGCCTGCACGGCCGAATCGCCTTCCATCACGCCGATGCGCGCGGTGGGCCAACTGAAGGTGAAGTTGGGGTCGAAGCCCTGGCCGGCCATGGCGTAATAGCCCGCGCCGCTGGCGTGATTGAGCGTGAGCACGATCTTGGGCACGGTGGCGCAGGACATGGTCTCCACCATTTCGGCGCCCGCGCGGATGATGCCTTCGCGCTCGGCTTCCGGGCCCACCATGAAGCCGGAAACATCCTGCAGATAGATCAGCGGACGGCCCAGCCGCTCGGCGGTCTCGACGAAGTACGCCACTTTGCGCGCCGATTCGGTATAGACGATGCCGCCGATGCGCGGGCGCCCCTCGGCCTTCAGAAATCCGCGGCGGTTGGCGATGATCGCGACCGGACGGCCGTTCAGGCGCGCATTGGCGCACAGCATCTCGGGCGCGTATTCGGGCTGGAATTCGACGTAATCGCCGCGCATCGAAGATGCGCAAGATCACATCTTCGATTTCGTAGGGCAGGCGATGATCGGCGGGCAGCACGCCGTAGAGTTCGGCCGGATTGCGCGCCGGCTCGTCGGCGTGCCAGCGGCGTCGCGGGCGGCGCGGGCAACTGGCGGAAGCGCTGGCGGATCCGCTCCAGGCAATCGGCGTCGTCCTTCGCCATGTAGTGCGCCACGCCGCTGATGGCGGTGTGCAGGTGCGCGCCGCCGAGCGGTTCGGAATCGATCACCTGGCCGGTCGCGCCCTTCACCAGGTTCGGGCCGCCGAGGCCCATGAAGCTGGTGCCTTCCACCATGATGATGACGTCGCTGAGCGCGGGCAGATACGCGCCGCCCGCGATGCACGGCCCCATCACGGCGGCGATCTGCGGAATGCGCAGCTTGCGCCGCATCAGCGAGTTGTAGTAGAAGATGCGGCCCGCGCCGTACTGGCCGGGGAAGATGCCGTCCTGATAGGGCAGATTGACGCCCGCCGAATCCACCAGGTAGACGATCGGCAGGCGGTTGCGCATGGCGATTTCCTGCGCGCGCAGAATCTTGGTGATGGTCTCCGGCCACCACGCGCCGGCTTTCACGGTGGCGTCGTTGGCGACGATGACGGCGGGGCGGCCTTCGATCTTGCCGACGCCGGTGACGACGCCCGCGGCGGGGGCCTGGCCGTCGTAGTGGTCGTAGGCGATCAGCAGGCCGATTTCGAGGAAGCGCGCGCCGGGGTCGAGCAGCGCGGCGATGCGCTCGCGCGCGGTCATCTTGCCGGCGCGATGCTGCTTTTCGATGCGCGTCGGCGCCGCCGCCTTCGCGCAGGCGCGCTTCGAGCTTTGCGAGTTGTTCGACGAGGAGGCGCATGTGCGCCTGGCGCGCGACGTCCACGGTTATTTCAGCATGCGAGAAATCGGTGGGATCCATGAAGAGCGAATCGACCTTCTGCACGATTTTGCCGTCCTTTTCGGAATCGGCGGCGACCTTCTTCCATTCCGGATCGGCGCTGAATGCGGCCCAATTGCTTTGTGCGGCTTCGCGGCTGGGGTGGGCGATGATGATAGATCAGCGTGTTCTTTGACCGCTCGGGATCTTGCGGAATCCAGTAGCCGATGCTCTCGATGCCGTGGCGCTTGAAGATCTCGATGGTGTGGTCGCGGAAGCGCGTTTTGAGGGCGTCGAGCTTGCCTTCGTTGCAGGTGTAGGTGCGCAGTTCGAAAACGCGCGTGGAGTTAGTTTGGGCGAGCACCGCCGCGGCTAGCAGCGCGAAAATCGACAGGAGTTTTCGTGGCATGAGGATAGTGTAGCGTGAGGCGTTGGTGAAGATCCCGAATCGCCCGGCGAAGAAAGAGCGTTACGCGTTACATCTGCGCCTGATACCAGCGGATGGTTTCAACCAATCCCGCTTCCAACGAGGTGGCCGCGCGGAAGCGGAGACGACAATAGATCTTCCCTCGGCGTCGCCTAAATCAACTCGCTGAGGTCCTACAACTCCCGTTGGACGAGAGTTCGGAATAGTGGACCGCTGGCACCACGCGGCCGGCCTTTCGCACCGTGGGAAGCCTTTCGATGAACGGGGCTAAGGATACATCCGGCGATACCCGGTATTCGCTAGAATGGCATCGTGATTCATCGATTTGTCCTTCATAACGACGCAATCCAGGAAGCGACGGAATTGAGCCTTTCACCCGGCCAAGTGGGCCTGCTTTCGGGATGGGGCGTCTTCAGCACGCTGCGCATCGCCGATGGTGTTCCTTTCGCGTTCGAGCGCCACTGGGCGCGCATGAAGCGCGACGCGACCGCGATGCACGTTCCGCTACCGCAGGATCCCGACGAGGTGCGGCGGAAGGTTATGGAATTGGTTGAAGCCAATGGCGCGCCGAACTGCACGCTCCGCCTGGTTTCGGTGCGCAATGGCGGCGGTATGTGGGCGGGGCCATCCAACGGGCGCGAGGGCGACCTGATCGCGCTGACCGCGGAATCGAAGGATTGGGGCGACGGCGTCAAACTGGCGTATCAGCCGAACGGCCGATACGCGGCGTCCCCGTTTTCCGGCACGAAAATCCTTTCGTGGGCGATGAACCTGACGTGGTTCGAGACGGCGCATCGGCGCGGATTCGATGAGGTGATCCTACTCAACGAACATGGCGAGGTTTCCGAGTGTACATCGGCGAATATCTTCATTGCCAACAGCAACGAGGTCTGGACGCCTCCGCTTACCTCGGGATGCCTTCCCGGCATCACGCGCGAACTGCTACTGGGGGAAGTGCAGGCGCCCGGTATCAAGGTGAGCGCCAAAAGCTTCACGCCTGCCGATCTGGAGGCCGCCGATGAGGTTTTCATCACTTCGACAACGCGCGACCTGCTGCCCGTCTTCGAGGTCGAAGGGAAAAAGGTTGGACCCGCCAGCGCTGCGCGGCAGGCCTTGGCGCATTCGTTCGGCAAATACGTCGGAAAGTACGTCACGGACCATCGCGGGGCGCTGACACAATAGCCTCGCCGACGGTGAGAGGTCGTACATTAGAATCAAGACAGAAAGATGACGACTGAAGAAAAACTGGATCGCCTTTTCAACGTCGTGGACTCCCTGACGTCAAGCGTCGTCCACCACAATAACCCGCTGGAAGCACGCGATCGCCGAATCGAGGCGCTCATCCAGATTGTCGAGAAGCAAAGCGAGCAGATTGCCAAAACCGAACGCGCCATTGCGTCTTTGGAACGTCAGTGGCAGGCCTATATCACTTCCCTACCCAAGAAGTAACTTGCTCCGAGGCGCTTTTGGCCCAGCGAGGTCCCGAACCAAATACCTGCCGGTATGACGCGACTCTCATGTGGGAGGCGAGTCGCCGAAACAATTCAGGAAGGTGCACCCGTCAAATCTCGCGAGGGATCGACGCCGAGCTACAGAAGCGTTGAATCCTTTCGGGCCTCTGCTATGCGACCGATTGGGCTACGCCACCGTCTACCCGCAACGCGGCGCCATTGATGGCCGAAGCGCGCGGGCTGCATACGAACGCCACCAGCGCGGCCACTTCCTCCGGTTCGGCGAAGCGCTGGATCAGCGACGACGGACGCACCGAGCGGAAGAATTCGCGCTCCACTGTTTCGCGTGCATCTCCGCGCGACTTCGCCATTCGAATCGACGAAGTCAGTCACGCCTTCAGACGCAGTCGGACCCGGAAGGACGGCGTTCACTGTAACGGCCGTTCCCTTCGTTGTCTCCGCAAGACCGCGCGACACGGCAAGCTGTGCGGTCTTGGTCATGCCGTAGTGGATCATCTCCGGTGGAATCTGCAATCCCGATTCGCTCGATATAAAGATGATACGGCCCCAATTTTTGCGCTTCATCGGGCCAATATAATGGCGGCTAAGACGCACGCCGCTGAGCACGTTAACCTCGAAGAACCGCCGCCAATCGTCATCGGGGATCTCTTCGAACGGTTTCGGCTCGAAGATTCCCAGATTGTTGACCAGAATATCCACTTCAGGGAACCGTGCAAACACGGCCTGCGCGCCTGCCTCGGTTGCGAGATCCGCGGCGATGCCGTTCGCGGCTCCGCTGTTCTTCATTGCGGCGTCCACGCGCTCCTGCGTACGCCCGTTGACGATCACCTCGGCGCCTTCGCGCGCCAGTTCGGCGGCGATCGCCAATCCGATGCCGGCAGTGGAACCCGTAACCAGCGCAATCTTGCCTTGAAGTTGAAGATTCATAGTTGCTCCACGCGTCGCCGCATTCTCCCATTTAAACTCAGTCTTCGCGCATCACGATTTTGCAGAGGAAAGCGAAGCTACGGGATGGCGCGGCCAGCGGACAGGCTCGACGCACTCGATGCCAAACACGAAGATGGCTGCGGCGGCCAACACGACGACCGCCGCAACCACGAAGGCCCAGTAGTATTCCCCGGTGCGATTCACTATCCAGCCCGTGAGCCATGGCGCGGTCACACCGGCGAAGTTGGCAAAGCCGTTCTGGAGACTGGTCCACTTGCCAGCCGCACGCGGGCCGGCGAGGGTTTGCGTGATCGCGAAGACGTTCGCGGTGTAGATCCCGAAACAGAAGCACGCGACGACCAGAAGCGTGATGGCTATGTTCGGATCATCCACTAGAGCTACAGGCAAGATGATTGTCGAAAGAGATAGGCCGACCCCGGCGAAGGTCTTGCGCACGCGGTTGGGCGTGGATCCTCGCGCGATCAAATGGTCGGATAGCCAGCCCGACATCGTCGCCGAGAGCGCAATAGCAAAATAAGCGGAGGAAGCGACGGCCGTCATCCTGGCTGCGCTGAAGTGGCGCTCCGTTTGTAGGTAGAGCGGCAGCCAGGTAATTAGGAAATACCAGAAGTAGTTCGAGCAGAACAGCCCCAGCGCCGTGAAGATGGCGGAGCGCTGACGTAGAATATCCCATGCGCTCGGCATCGCCTCCGGATGCTCTCTGGTCTCCGCGCCCTTGCCGTGCGGCATCCATAAAAGCCACGGGATGAGCCAGAGCAGGCTGCCCACGCCCAAGCCTACAAAGAACGCGCGCCAGCCATAGACGATCATCAGTAATCCACCCAGCAGCGTTCCGAACGCCGGCCCTAGCTTCGTGCCCGCATCAATCAGCGCATTGGCGATGCCGCGCCGCTGCTCCGGAAAATAGTTGGCGAGCAGGCGTGAATAAGAAGGATAGGCGATCGATTCGCCGATCCCTAACACCAGCCGTAATCCGAAGACGACGGCGAAGGCGTGCGCCGCGCCAGTGGCAGCGGTGGCGCCGGACCACAGAAAGAATCCACCGGCCAAAATCCAGCACACATTGAAGCGCTCGACCAGCCAGCCCGAAATGAGCAGGAGCTGCATCAAAGCGTAAGTCCAGAAGAAGGCTGAAAACAGCATGCCGAGTTGCAGGCTGTCGAGATGCAACTCCTTCTGGATTTGTCCTGCGCCAACAGAAAGGTTCGAGCGGTCGAAGTAGTTAAGAAATCCCGAGACCACGAGGAGCCCCAAAGCGCCCCACGTGAGTTCCCGGCGACGGTTCATTCGCGTCTCACTGGATGGGCGAGAAGCCAGAAGTCCGAAGATAGAAGTCAGAATGAAGGAAGCGCGTTAGTTCGGCGCACTTCATTTGACTAATGCCTCTTCGGGCTCAGGCGCCTCCTGCACGGCCGCGGACGTCTCAGGCGGGGCGTCGTGCTTGTGCTTGCACTCCGGGTTGGGGCACTGCCACACCGGACCGGCCTTCAGCCATTTTTCGACCATGTAGGGGCTGCCGCATTCCGGACACTTCTCGGCGACCGGCTTGCCCCAGGCGACGAAGTTGCAATCGGGATAGCGGTTGCAGCCGTAGAAGGTCTTGCCCCGCTTGGAGCGGCGCTCGACGATTTCGCCCTCGCGAGCACTCCGGGCACTTCACGCCGATGGTCTTCTGCTTGACGTACTTGCAGGTCGGATAATTGCTGCAGGCGGTGAACTCGCCGAAGCGGCCGTACTTCAGCACCAGGTTGTTGCCGCACTGCGGGCACTTTTCGTCGAGCGGCAGATCCGCCTTCTTCTGCGCGCCGCCGATCGGCTTGGTGGTCTTGCAGTCGGGATATCCGGTGCAGGCGAAGAACGTGCCGAAGCGGCCCTTCTTCAGCACCATCGGACGGCCGCAGTTCTCGCAGTATTCCTCTTCGCCCTGTTCGCGCAAGATCGGCTTTATCGACGTCCGGCAGATCGACCGTCAGCTCGCGCGTGTAGGTGCAATCCGGATAGCCGGTGCAGGCGATGAAGCTGCCGTGCTTGCCCCACTTGATCACCAGGGGCTTGCCGCACTTTTCGCACATCAAGTCGGTGGGTTTTTCCATCCGCTTGATGTCGGTCATGTGCTCTTCGGCGTGCTTCAGGTCCTTGTCGAAGCGCTCGTAGAACTCGCCCATGGCGGCGCGCCAGTCGAGCTTGCCTTCTTCGATCTCGTCGAGTTCCTCTTCCATCCGCGCGGTGTACTTCACGTCGAAGATGTCGTCGAAGCTTTCGAGCAGCAGGTCGGTCACCACCATGCCGAGCTCGGTGGGAGTGAACCGGCCGCCTTCCTTCTTGACGTACTCGCGCTCCTGAATGGTGGAAAGAATCGAGGCGTAGGTGGACGGGCGGCCGACGCCGTCGGCTTCCAGCCTCTTCACCAGCGTGGCTTCGTTGTAGCGCGGCGGCGGCTCGGTGAAGTGCTGCTCGGGCCGGATCGCCTGGAATTGCAGCATCTCGCCTTCGGTCACCAGCGGCAGCCGATGCTTCAGCTCTTCGTCTTCTTCGTCCTTCTGATCTTTGCCTTCCTCGTAGACCTTGAGGAAGCCGTCGAACTTCAGCACCGAGCCGGTGGCGCGGAAGGTGTAATCGACGCCGTTCTTGCCCTTGGCGGAGACGTCGATGGTGGTCTGGTCGAAGAGCGCGGGCATCATCTGCGAGGCCACGAAGCGCTTCCAGATCAGCCGGTAGAGCTTCATCTCGTCTTCGGCCAGATGCTTCTCCACTACCTCCGGCGCATACGCCATCGAAGTGGGGCGGATGGCTTCGTGCGCATCCTGCGCGTCCTTCTTCGACTTGTAGATGTTGGGCGTCGCGGGCAGGAACTCCTTGCCGTAGCGCTCGGTGATGTAGATCGCGCACGTCGCGCGATGGCGTCGTCGGAAACGCGCGTGGAATCGGTACGCATGTAGGTGATGAGACCGACCGCGCCTTCCTTGCCCAGCTCGACGCCTTCATACAGCCGCTGCGCCAGCATCATGGTGCGCTTCACGCTGAAGCGCAGCTTGCGCGAGGATTCCTGCTGCAGGGTGGAGGTGATGAACGGCGCCACCGGGTTGCGCTTCTTCTCGCGCGTGCCGACCGATTTGACGATGTAATCGACGCCGTCGAGCGCCGCGACGATCGCGTCCGACGCTTCCTGGTTGCCAACCTCCGGCGCCTTCGTCGTCCGCTGCGGATGAGGCGCGCCGTGAGCACCGGCGGCTTCTTCGCGGCCAGATCGACGTCGATGGTCCAGTATTCCTTCTGGAATGAACGCGCGGATCTCGCGCTCGCGCTCCACAATCAGCCGCAGCGCCACGGTCTGGACGCGGCCGGCGGAGAGCCCGCGGCGGACTTTGTCCCACAGCAGCGGAGAAATCTTGTAGCCCACCAGGCGGTCGAGCACGCGGCGCGCCTGCTGCGCATCCACCAGGTTGACGTTCACCTGGCCGGGCTTCTCGAACGCCTTCTCGATGGCCTTCTTGGTGATCTCGTTGAACATCACGCGGTAAGATCTCGGGGCCGTCCTTCTTGCCGTCCTGCAGTTCTTCCTGCAGGTGATAGCAGATGGCTTCGCCTTCGCGGTCCGGGTCGGCCGCGAGGTAGACTGTCTTCCACTTTCTTGGCGGCCTGTTTCAGCTCCGCGATGAGCTTCTTCTTGCCTTCGATGACTTCGTAGCGCGGCTCGAAGCCGTGATCGACATCCACCGCGAGGTCCTTCTTGGGAAGATCTTTGATATGACCGAGCGAAGCTTTGACGACAAACTGCTTGCCCAGGTATTTGTTGATGGTCTTCGCCTTCGCCGGCGATTCCACGATTACCAGAGCTTTTGCCATAGAGTTTTCGAATGCGGCGCCCGACGCCGCGCGTTAATGATTGCCTGTTATCCAGTCTGACGTTACCACACTTTAACAAAGTTCTTGCCGGGCAGTTGCTTCACCAGCCCCAGCATCTCCAGCTCGAAAAGCGCGGCGATCAATTCGGAAGGCGAAGTATCTTCAATCTTTTCAAGCAGATCGTCCAAGATGTATCGGCGGCGTCCACCTTGAGGGCTTCAAGCGCCCGGCGGGCCGTATCGCCCAGCTCCGGGTCCATGGCTGTTGAATAAGGATGCCGGTTCTCCGTCCAGAAGTTGCATTGTCCGCCCTCGCCCGCCAGCAGCTTTTGCCGCCCCTATTCGATTAGATGCCGGCGGGATTCAGCGGGCAGTTCGGCGACCACGTCGTTCCAGTCCTGAACCAGCTTGGCGCCCTGCTTGATCAACAGGTTAGGTCCCCAGCTCATCTTCGAGGTGATGTTGCCGGGAACGGCGAAAACCTCGCGGCCCTGGTCCATGGCCAGCTTGGCGGTGATGGCCGAACCGCTGTACTGCGCGCCCTCCACCACCAGCACGCCGACGCTCATTCCGCTGATGATGCGGTTGCGGATCGGGAAATTCTGCGGAAACGCGGTCGCGCCCATGGGGAATTCCGAGAACGAGCAGCCCCTTGGCCGCGATTTCCGCCGCCAGTTTCCGGTTCTCCGACGGATAGACCACATCCACGCCGCAGCCGAGCACCGCGATGGTGTCGCCGCCGGCGGCGAGCGCGCCTTTGTGCGCCGCGGTATCGATGCCGCGCGCCATGCCGCTGACGATGGTCAGCCCGGCGTGCGCCAGATCGGCCGAGAGCCGCTCGGCCACGGCGAGGCCGTAGGGCGTGGGGCGGCGCGTGCCCACCACGCCGAGCGCAGATCGACTGCAGCAGTTCGACCCGGCCGCGCGCGAACAGCAGCATCGGCGGATCGAAGATCTCGCGCAGCGCCTGCGGATAGCGCGGATCGCCGATCGTGATCAGCCACCGCGCCCGCATTCGACCATCTTTTCCTGCTGCGCGGCGGCGTCTTCGAAGGTGCAGCCGCTGGCGATGGATTGCGCCACGGCGCCGGAGACTCCGGCGGCTTCGAGTTCGGTGCGCGAAGCGCGGAAGATGGCTTGCGGCGTGCGGAAGCGATCGAGGAGTTTGCTGGCGGTGCGCGTTCCCAGTCCGGGAACGAGCATTAGAGCGAGCCAGTAGAGCTCTTCTTCCTTGGTGAGCACGGCATTAGTGGGTAACGCGGTGGACTGCATGGGGTGTAAACGACCATGACTCTAACAGCAGGCGGCAGGACGCGCAAGAGGTAATCCGGTGGAGCGCCGATTTCGTGGACTAAGCGAGATGGCTAATGTATTACTGACTGGTGGTACGGGATATATGGGTCACGCGCTGATTCCCGAGCTACTGAGCCGAGGACATACGGTTCGGGCGTTGGTGCGGCCCGGGTCGAAACATAAGCTTGCAAAAGGCGCGACGGTTTCGCGAGATCGATCTGAATTCGATTGCGGCAACTGTTGCCGCACGGCCGCCGCAGTTGGTGTGTGTTAGCGCGGCGCATCCCGCGCCCGCGATGAAAAATTATATCGAGACAAGGATGGAAGGCGAGAGACTGATTCGCAACGCTGGTTTAAACGCGACCATCCTTCGCCCGTGGTATGTCCTCGGCCCGGGGTATTGGTGGCCTGTAGCCTTATTGCCAGTCTATTGGTTTATGGAGCGCGTACCGGCTACGCGCGAAGGGGCGCGGAGGTTGGATTGGTCGCGCTGCGATAGATGACCGCGGCGCTGGCGGACGCGGTAGACCATCCGGTGAAGGGCGAACGCATAGTCGATGTACCAGGAATCCGTGCGGCGGGAGCACGTTAGTCTTCCTTGGTCGGAGTACCGTCTGGCTTCACGGCAAATTCCGCTTTCTTGCCGGCCTTCGTCGTGTAACTGGCTTCATAAAGAGCGACAGCGCCATTCTTGGTGACGGCCTCCACCATGGTGATTTTGCCGGTGGCAACCTTCTTCTCAATGGCCGCCTTGGCGGCGGCCGGAATGGAATCGATGTGCGTCTCCTCTTCGACGGTGGTCACGTTCCCTTTCGCATCCACGCTAACGTCGCGGTGCCTGCCATTGGCGACGGTCTCGATTTCGTAAGACGTCACGCCGTGTTCAGTCTCTTTGCTGAGGCCTTTCAGTTCGGCGTTTTTGGTCTGCTCAGCGACGGCTTTCTGCACAGCGGGCGGCAGGTCGTTCAATTCAACTTTCTTTTCCGCGGCGGCGGCCGCAAAGACGAAAACAGCGATACGGATGATTGTGGCGGATGGCTTCATGTCGATCTCCTGCGAACAGAATAGCCGGCAAACCTGAATACTCGATGAACGAGCGGGGTTCACGTTCTGAATGAAAGACAACCTACTGAACCGCGATCTCAGAGCCCGCGGCCCGATAGACGATTCGTCCGCCCATCATTGTCAGTTGGCACTTCAGGTTTCGGAGATCGTCTGCCGGAATCTCGTAAGGATCGCGATCCCACACCGCGAGGTCGGCGTCTTTGCCTTTTTCGATTGACCCGATGCGGTCTTCCAGAAACAACTGCCGCGCAGCCCAGATGGTGTACGATTTCAGCGCGGCGTGGACGCTGACCGATTCGGCGGTTCCAAACGGCTGCGCTCCATAGGCGCCCCGCAGCGGCTTGCGCACAACGGACGCCCATAGGCCGTAGCGCGCTGCGAAGGGAGTGACGTTGTAATCCGATCCGCCCGCCCAGATCATGCCCTTCTTCAAGTAAGTAGCGAAAGGCTCGAGGCGCAGCGAGCGCTCCGGCCCGAGGTTTCCAGCGTAGGTGTCGCCGATCCACCATAGAAAGGGCGCTTGCGCTTCCGGATATCCCGCGTCGTACTGCTTCTGCAATGCCGCCATCGTTTCGATTCCGTGGTCGCTAGGAATGTTGCAGTGAATGATGCCGTGACGCAGCCCATGCGTGGGTTTCTCTTTCAGAGCTTCGGCGTAGGAATCCACCACCCAGTCGATGGCCCGGTCTCCAATCGCGTGCGTACTGACGTGCAAACCGGCATCGTGCAGCAGTTTTACCTGCGCGCGGTACACTTCAGGATCGGTGGTGGGATAGCCGACGTTGCCTTTGTCGATGCCCGTGAAATCCTTGTTCCAGTCCTGATACATCCACGCCGTGCGTGCGCCGCCGCTGCCATCGATATAGAGCTTGACGCCGCCTGAAAGCAGCCGCCCATCGCCCAAGGATTGCGGGCGGGATTGGAAGGGCGAGGAGCTTGTCGCGCGTTTGCCGCGCCGATTCTAACGTGCGGCCGCCCATCCAGATAGCCGTGATACGCACGTCGAGCTTGCCCATCTCGAGGACTTCCTTCAGCAGATCCCACTGGGATTGCCCGATAGACGGATACTTGGCCGCCGTCATCCCTTCCTTGTTGAAATCCTGAATGATGCGCAGGAGGCCATTGCGTTCCTGTTCGTGGGTGTAACGCGGAATGCGGCGTGTGACCAGGCCCATGGCCGATTCCTTCAGCACGCCGGTAGGATTTCCTGCGCTGTCGCGATCGATGGTGCCCGCGTTCGGGTCCTTGGTGTCGCGTGTGATGCCTGCGAGTTTTAGCGCGGCGCTGTTGGCTACGCCGTAGTGGCCGGTGGTATGCGTAAGCCACACGGGGTTTGCGGGCGAAACGGCGTCCAGATCGGCGGCTCGAATGTAGCGGAGTTCGGCCAGCTTACCTTCATCCCATCCGTTGCCGCGCACCCATTCGCCGGGTTTGAGCGTCGCGACGCGTTCCTGGACTCTCTTAATGGCGATGGCGATCGTATTTACGGAGGGGTCGCTCAGATCGACGGAATACAGGGCATCGACTTCCTGGAAGTGGCAGTGGGCGTCAATGAGCCCAGGAGTAACCGCGTGGCCCTTGAGGTCGATGACGTGAGCGTCTTTCGCGGCAGCCTGCCGCCCCGCGGCGTTCGATCCGACGGCGACGATCTTTCCGCCGGTGATTGCAATGGCCTGCGCCACTGAATCGAGGGCGTCTACTGTGAGGATCTTTCCGTTGATCAGAAGGAAGTCTCCAGCCGCCGTCGCCGCCACCTGACCCCAAACATGAACGGCCATGAGAGGTAGAGTGCAGAGGAGCGCGCGGGGTATCCGAATCATAGTTTGCGATTATACAGCCTGCCGCAACGTCGCGAAAATTTACTTGCAAATCGCAACCGATCTCGGTAAGATCGAACGTGTCCGGCGAGCGAAAGACGAAGGGCCGGTCGGGTTGTCCGCTGAGCATCTCACTTGAGGTATTCGGCGACCGCTGGTCGCTGCTGATTGTGCGCGATCTGATGGTGCGCGGATTTCGGACGTTTCGGGAATTCAAAGAATCGGGCGAAGGCATCGCGACGAATATCCTGGCGAACCGTCTGAAGAAGCTGGAGGCTGCCAGTATCATCACCCCCGAAGCGGAAGAGACGGACGGACGAAAGATCAACTACCGATTGACAAAAAAGGGGATTGATTTGGCGCCAGCGCTGTTAGAGATCTTTGTTTGGGCGGCGCGGCACGAGGATACCGGCGCATCATGCAGCATCATCGCCGAGATGGAGAAACATCGCGACCGGGTGATCGCAGAAACGCGGCGACGATGGCGCGAACGCGATTTGACGCCGCTGATTCCCAAGGTGGAAGGCAGGAAGCTGCGAATTTCCGGGAGTAATCCCAGGAGGCAAACGAAATCATGAGTGGGGTACGAGTCTTGGCAGGTACTCGTAAAGGCGCATTCATCTTGACATCCGACGGCAAGCGCGAGAAGTGGGAAGTCAGCGGCCCTCATTTCGGCGGCTGGGAGATCTATCACATGAAAGGATCGCCCGCCGACCCGGACCGCATCTATGCTTCGCAATCCAGCGGATGGTTCGGGCAGATCATTCAACGCTCAAACGATGGGGGCAAGACATGGGAACCGGTGGGTAACAAGTTCGCCTACGATGGCGTACCCGGCACGCACCAATGGTATGACGGCACGCCGCATCCCTGGGAGTTCAAACGGGTGTGGCATCTCGAGCCGTCGCTCACCGATCCGGACTACGGTCTATGCCGGCGTAGAAGACGCAGCCATTTTCCACTCCACCGACGGCGGCCAGAACTGGCAGGAACTGCCCGGCCTGCGCGGGCCACGGATCGGGCCCGCACTGGCAGCCTGGAGCGGGCGGGATGTGCCTGCACACAATTCTTCTCGATCCGAGCGATCACGCGCGTATCTACATCGCCATCTCGGCCGCCGGCGCCTTTCGCAGCGACGATTCGGGCGCAACATGGAAGCCGATCAACCAGGGACTCGTTTCGCCGCACATCCCCGATCCCAAGGCCGAAGTCGGCCACTGCGTGCATCGCATCGCGATGCATCGCTCGCGTCCGGACACGCTCTTCATGCAAAAGCATTGGGACGTCATGCGCAGCGACAACGCGGGCGATTTGTGGCACGAGGTCAGCGGGAATCTGCCAACCGATTTCGGATTCGCCATGGACGTCCATGCGCACGAGCCCGAAACCGTCTATGTGGTGCCCATCAAGAGCGATTCGGAACACTATCCGCCCGAGGGCAAGCTGCGCGTATATCCGCAGCCGGACCGGCGGCAACGAGTGGGAACCGCTGACGAAGGGCCTGCCGCAGAGCGATTGCTATGTCAATGTGCTGCGTGACGCGATGGCGGTGGATTCGCTCGATGAGTGCGGCGATTTATTTCGGTACGACCGGCGGCCAGGTGTATGCGTCGGCTGATGCGGGGGATACTTGGGCGCCGATCGTCCGCGATCTTCCCGTCGGTGCTTTCGGTAGAGGTGCAGACGCTGCCGTGATTCGAGTCGTTCTGCCGGCGCATTTGCGGATTCTGGCGCGCATCGATGGCGAGGTGCGGCTGGAGATCGAGGGCGCGGTCACGCAAACCTCGGTCTTGGATGCGCTGGAGGCACGATATCCCGCACTCGGCGGCACGCTGCGCGATTACGCGACCCGCCAGCGGCGGCCTTTCGTGCGGTTTTTCGCGTGCGAGCAGGACCTGTCGCATGAATCGACAGACACCCCGCTGCCGGACGCGGTTGCAAAGGGCAGAGAGCCTTTCCTGATTGTTGGAGCGATAGCAGGTGGTTAGAAAAGGAGCAACTTAATATGAATGCGACGATCCCTTACTTGAATTTTGACGGCAACTGCCGGCCGGCGATGGAGTTTTATGCCAAAGCTCTAGGGGCTGAATTGACGATTATGCCGTTCTCGGACATGCCTGGAGGAGGCGGCGGCAACAAGGAGGCCACCAAAGACCGCATCATGCACGCGCGTCTTATGAAGAAGGGGCTTCCCTATGCCATTTTGATGGCGTCGGACACTATGCCCGGCATGCCGTATCAACAGGGCACCAATTTCTCGGTGAGCGTGGGATGTGACAGTCTCGATGAAATCAAGAGTTTCTTTTCCGCGATGAGCGAGGGCGCCGCCGTGACCATGCCTCTGCAGGATCAGTTCTGGGGCGCGCATTTCGGAATGCTCAAGGACCAGTTCGGCATCCATTGGATGTTCAGTTACGAGTACCCCAAGGCATAGGCCTTCGCCGCTATCACCGGCGCCGGGGCCGTGTCAATGCAGGTATCCTCCGCCGTCGCAGAGAATCATCTGCCCGGTAATCATCTCGGCGTCGTCGCTGGCGATGAAAGCCGCAAGCGCCGCGAAGTGCTCAGGGGTGACGCGCTTCTTGATGCATTGGTTCATCATTACGCGGTTAAACGCTTCCTCCTGCGAATGGGCCGCTGTTCCGGGCGTGGCTACCATGCCCGGCATAATGGCATTGACGGTGACTCCGTCGTCACCGCACTCTTTCGCCAGGACGCGTGTCATACCCATCACGGCGCCCTTGCTCGCAACGTACGCCATCTGGCCGGGATTCGCCAGGAAATAAGTGCGCGACGCGACATTGATGATGCGGCCGGTACTGTTCCTCTTAATCAGCGGATAGAAGGCCTTGGCGACCAAGAAGTAGCCGAGGTAATTCACATCGATGAATTTCTCCATCTCTTCGCGAGAAATGGTGTACCAAGGGGATCGGCCGGAAAGAATGCCGGCGTTGTTGAGCAGAATGTCGATCTGGCCGTGCCGGTCGGCTATTCCCTTGGCCGCCTCTGCGATCTGCGCCTCATCGGTGACGTCGCAGAGGGTGGCATGCGCGTCGCCGCCCGCGCCGGCGATCTCGGCGCAGACCTCGGTGGCGTCCTTACGATCGAGAATCTCAACAACCGCGCCCTCTGCAGCCAGCCGGACCGCAATCGCACGTCCTAGCCCGGCCGCGGCGCCGGTGATCACGGCCACTCGGTTCTCCAATCGCCTCATTACGGGGCCGCCTTCCTCATCTTGCGCATCTCCGCCTGAACGGTCATCAGCGACATCAGCAATCCCAACGGATGTGCCCCGGCTTCCACAACCGGATGCGTCTGCCGGTTGCGCAGTAGGTCGATATCTTCATCCAGCAGCGTATCGATTACGGCCGCTTCACGCGGGTTGAGCCTGCGCTCCGCCGCGACTTCGGCCGGGCTTTCGATCAAGCGGCGCCGCAACACCGCATCGTGCCGCAAGTCATAGAGCAGCTTGTTCAAGTTATAGGACGAGGGCGCCGGATGGCTATAGAATTCGTGGGGAGCATCGGCGAATTGAAAAGGCGGAATCGGAGCCGTCTCCATCGCCTTTTTGGACGGCGGCAGGAAGCGCATCACGGCGTGGCCGTGGTGCCAGGTCGGCTGGTATGTTAGAAGTTCGCCTTGCTTCGGTCCGATGGCGCCCATCATCACCGCCCACGACAGGATCTCGGTGTTGCCCACCTCATCGATCTGCCGGTTGGTGAGGCTCAGGATGGCTTCGGTATTGCCTCGCTCCATGTGGGCGATTGCCCAGCGATCGAAATCGTAGGCGGGCTGGGAGTATTTCCATGTGCCTGGATAATGCGACAGACCTCCCGAGGCGACGATCGCCACTCGTTCGGGACGCGTGCCAAGGTAAGAAGCGATCGCCTCGCCCAAAGCGGCGCAACGCCGCGCCGTGGGCAGCGGCGGCAAGTAGGTGTTGACGAACATCGCCACTACGGGGATTTCGCGCTTCTCGATCACCCATTCGAAAGGCGCAGCGAATGCGTGGCCGAGCACTGCGTCCTGCGAATAGACCATGTCGAACCCGGAACCCACCAGGTGCTCGATGAGCCCTTCGGACATGGGATGACAGGGCAGATCGTAGCTGCGTCCGGCGAAGGCCGCCTTTACCCGCTCGCCGCCGATCAGGGCGAAAGTTGGCACAGCGGAGAGGAAGAAGGTTTCCAAGTGGTCACTGCCGATAACGATTACAGCATCGGGCTTCGTGTCGTCGAGCATTTGATGGCCGAGCTGGCGCATGGCGGCGATGCTGGCATCGAGCTGGGCGAAATCCTCGGTGGGAGGATAGCTGAAAAACTGTGGCGCGTGAACGGTGGCGCCGGCGGCTACGATTTGTCCCATAAATCCTCCTCGATCAGTCGAGCGATGGGCCTCACGCGAGCGTGTTCGTCACTTGTGGATAGATGCGCTGGTAAGCTTCTGCGAACTTGATCGCGCGCCGCCCCGAATTACGGACTGCCTGCACGCCGCGGCGTTTGCCTAGATCGGTATAGTAGGCCACCAGGTGCTCTTGCGCAGCCATGGATTTCATCGCCGCCAGCTTCCTTTCCCAGATCGGCGTGATATCCAGCAATACCTGAGGCTTGAAATTGCATTGTTCGGGCTGGTGCGGCTCGAAACAGAATACCGGCGGCGCGTCGTCCTGTTGGCCTTTGCCTTCGGCCGGGTAGCCTGACGCCTGAGCATAAACCCGCGCCTTCAACGTAAGATCGTTCGCCATCGGATGATCGGGATTGTATGGATCTTCCGAGCTGTGGGTGAGTACGATCTCCGGTTTATTCAAGCGGAACTCGTTCACCAGTTCGACGATCTTCTCCTCCGTGGGGACGATAGGATAATCGCCCATATCGAAGAAGCGAATTTCGGCGCCCAGGATTTCCGCCGCGCGTGACGATTCCTCGCGTCGATCCTGTTTCACGCGCTGCACCGTCATGCCGGGAATCTTCCACAGGCGCTCGGACTCGCCTCGCTCCCCATACGACAGGCAGAGAATTCGCACCTTGTAACCGCGTTCCGCGTAGATGGCGATGGCGCCCCCTGCACGCCACACAAAATCGGCGGCATGGGCGCTCACCACCAGAACGGTTTGCTGCCCGTTGTGCATTTATTCCACCCAATCCGACGAGTTCGTCACGGCCATGCGGCGAATCTCTGCAACGGAAAAGCCCGCGTCGAGCAGGTTTTGCGCGAAGGATCCAAACCCTTCCGAAACCGGCGGGTTTACGGTTTGACCCAAGTCCGTCGAGAGCAAACAGCGCTCAATTCCCACGCGGCGAATGTTCGCAAACACCGTCTGCCACTCCGCTTTGCCGGTATACGTGGTGGTGAAGCAATGTTCGATGACGGCTCCGAGATTCACCAATTCGGCCTGTTCTTCGCCGCTCAGGTTCTGCGAAGGGAACTCGGCATGCGTTACCAGGATCTTACGCAGCCCCATTTCCCACGCGCCTTTTACTACGGCGAAAATCTCGTCGCAACCCAAGTGGCCGGTGGCCAGAATCATATCGTGCCGGCGGATCAACTCCATGCAGGTCCGCGCCTGCGGAACCAGCTTGCCAGCCTCATCGATGACGCGCATCCGGGGCGGCGAGATGCCCATGGCTGCCAGTTCACGCTGAATTTCCGCCCAAAACGGCAGCTTCTTGCCGCCACTATCAGGCAGACCCGCGGTTTCGTTTTCGGCGTCAACGGTGGGCATCCAGACGAGCTTGCAGCCGGAGCGGCCGGCAATCTCCACGGCCACCGGGTTGAGCCCTCCCACCGCATGGTTCAGCGTGATCGCGCCAAACGCCGAAATTCCGGGAACCGCCTTGGTTACCACCTTGGCGCGCTCGGCAGTGGGAATATAGTGCGATTTCAGGATGAAGCCCTTCAGTCCGTGCGCAAGAAATTCATGCGCCAGATCGATATCGTCAATGCGGCGGCCGATTACATCGGGCGCCACGTGGACATGCAGATCGTATGCGCCCGTGATCGATTCCCAAGCTTCCGCGGTAACTTCGATCGGGGTGGCCGTGGTCAGCGCGCTCATGTATGCGGTTATCGTCATCCAACCGCAGGTCAGCTGTCAACTCTGACGCATCGGTTTGGAGGATGGTTAAGCGCGCCGGCTGCAAAATTTCGCTGCGATCAGTAGACCGGCCATTCCGACAATTGCGGCCGGAAGCGTCGCTGGTTCGGGCGTGGCCGGATCCGGTGGATCGTTGGTGATACTGAGATTCAGGGCGGGACTTGACGTCATGAATATGGAGCCGGGGGCATACGCTATATTCTCGGCGCCAAAACTCTGGTTGACAAAATATTGTGAAAGTAAAACCACACCGGAATCGAGCGTCAAGGGACAACCGGAAGAGCACTCCAAGGGCCAGAGGGCGCCCTGTTCCCCGCCCCCGTTATCCGTACTGGATAACGTCAGGAAATAGGCGCCCGGCCCAAGGGTCAGACCGCTAAACAGCAAGAAAGGCCGCGGGTTGGAATCTGGAGTTTCGCCGCTGAACGACATCGACGCGAGCGCGGAAGACGTGCCGAGGGGGCCAATCTCAGTGGTCAGGTAGGCTGTGATGTCGAATGTAGCGCCCGGCATCCAGGAAAAGAGAGCGACGGATATGCTGACGTCTTCGTAGGTTTCCGTTTGGGTCCAGCCCTGCGCTTCAAACTGGCCGCCGTTTACGGAGGGTCCATTCGCGCCGACGCCGGTTTCGATGATGGTATCCGCGGCGGCTGGTAAAGCCGCGCAGAGCGCGACAAGGAGAAGCGCGCACAAACCGCCCCCAAAACGCCCGAGGCGGCGCAGGGATCCCAAAATCGTCATTTAAATCACTATAACCTTTTTGGTGGCCTGTGCGGGGAATCCCCTAGTCAAGCAAGGGGGGTCATGGTTGGGAATGCGGTATGATCTTTCGCATGGCTTCTGCTGCGATTAGCGTTACACAACGCGAACCCGGTTGGATCTATAACCGCAAGTGGGATCTTACACTTATCATTTTCAGTTCAGCGCTGGTTCCTCTACCGTTTCTGCTGGCCTGGGGCGCGCAGGCGACGGGATGGATGACGCAGGCGCAGGCGATCGACGCGATTAACATCATTGTCGCCCTGCTCATTGGCGGACCGCACCTGTTCTCCACCATAAGCTACACGTTCCTGGATAATAATTTTCGCGCGAAGCACGGAGTTTACACCAAACTGGCGCTTCTGATTCCGCCCATTGTGGTGTATCTGGGCGTGACGCACTATACCGCGCTGATTACCTTCTTTTTCACCTGGGCCTCGCTGCATGTTCTCCATCAAATCATGTACCTGACCGATTGCTACCGGACGCGGGCCGCATGGGTGGACCAGAGATGGTCGCAACTGGTGGATTACGGTCTGATCCTTACCGGGCTCTACCCGATTGGGATTTACAAGATGTCGCTCGAGCAGTTCAAGGTGGGCGGCGTTTTACTTCCCTACCCCGATTTTCTGAAGGCTCTGCCGTTGGCGGCGCTGGCGGGCGCCGTCTTCGCCGGCTTTCTGATCGCATGGATCGTCAAGACCACCGTCGAGTTTCGCGAAGGACGTGGCAACGTGCCCAAGACGTTGCTGATCGGCATCACCACGGTGGTCTCGTTCTGCCTGCCCTTGGGCTCGAATCTCGATGTGCTGTTTCAGGGATACAACACCTGGCACTCGTTCCAATATCTCTTCCTGCTGTGGATTATCAACCGGCTGCGCGATCAGCGCGGCGAACTGGAAGACGGGTTCGTACGCAGCCTTGTGCGCCGAAAGGGAATGGGCGCTTACTATCTATGCTTCCTGGCCGCGACAGGGGTCACGGTGGTTCTTACGATTATGGTGCGCGCCATTACGCCGCTCTCGGCCGACCAGAGTTACTTCGTAGTGATATTGAGCGTCCTGCTGATGCACTATTATTTCGACCATTTTCTTTTCGTTCATCCGCAGATGATCGATTAGATCGCAAGGGACGCGTCACTGTCTCATCAAAAACTCAGACGCAGCCCAAGTTGCGCGGCGCGCGGGTCGTTCACGGCGGTAATTTGCCCGAACGACGGCGACGGGTTTGTTGGATAAACACCTGAGCCAAAGACGCCGTTCAGCGTCACCACGTTCACATGGTTCAACGCGTTGAACATCTCCGCTAGCGCTTGCAACTTGATGTGTTCGCCGAGCGCGAAGTTACGGCTCAGACGGACGCTCAGATTCAAGATGCTATGGCCTTCGCCCGCATTGCGGCTAATGAACACTCCGTTGATAGTGGGCCGGGCCGAAGTGCCTTGGATGGTGGCCCCTCCGCTGGTGATGTTGAACGGCAGCGGAGAGTAGGCGGTAAGCGAAGTAGTGAGTTGGAAACCGTGACTGAAACGCTGCCACATCGTGTTGGCTTTTTCGAGCGACGAATGGATGGTCAAATCCGACGCAAGACGATTCCGTTGATCGTCATCCGACCGTGAGTAATCCTGCCAGATATTGAAGTTGTCGATGGGCGCGCTGAAGAAGAATTCGCCCACATTGTCAAGCGCTTTTGAATAGGTGTAGGAGACGCGGTAACTACCCCATTTTACGGGGCGCTGCACGAAGGAGACATGAAGGCCGTCATAGTCGCGAATCGGCTAGCGAGGAATACTGGCTGTCATTTCCGTAGTTAGGGTTTGGACGGCAACCGTTGTTAGAAGCCACGGCCGCGCATGAGGGCACATTCTGATTCACGCTAATCATTAGATGCAGCCCACGCACATGCTGATATCCGGCGCTCAGCGTAGCTCCCTTCCCTAACTGCTGCTCGATCTCAAAATTTCCCTGCTCGGAGTATGCGTTCCTCATGGCGGGGTTCATGGTGGAGAAGTTGAATAGCACGCCGGCGGGAATAGCGAGGCTGCCGAGGATCCCCGGAAACACCGGCGCTCCCGCCTGCGCCGGCGAGAGACTGATGCTCAGTTGCCGCAGATCGCCAACCACCGTGGTGTTGCCCGCGGAGAGCAGGGCATTGGCTAGCGGACGTAAGGGGATGCGATCGTAGAAGAGTCCGTAACCGCCGCGAATGACGGTGCGACGCGAAGCGAACGGCGACCAGGCGAAACCGGCGCGCGGAGAAACGTTTCCGGTCTGGGTGGCAATGGTCTTCAGGAATTCCAGGTCGTAGCGAAGGCCGATGTTGAGCGTAAGCCGCGCGGTCGCCTTATATTCATCCTGCGCATAAAATCCGATGTTAGGGTTAGTCTGCTGTACATTGCGTCACGCCGAACGTCTGAGTGAAACCGGAGTTATTGTAAGTGCCGGCCAGAAAGTTGGCCAGCGAGGAAAAGACATAGCTCCCGCGGATCGTCCGCGGATACGTAAGCGCGTCGTCGTTGTAGAGAAAGTCGGCGCCAACGCGGATTGCATGCGCTCCCGACTGCACGGACAGGCTGTCCGTGCCTTCGTAGAGACGGTTGACCCGCGCTGTGGGTGAACTGGAAAGCGTTCCAAACGTCGCCACGCCTGAAATGGTGACGGCGGGCCCGATGGGGTCTGAAGGAGGCGCGGAGAGATTGCTGTTGAAGAACTGCACGCGCGTCTCATTCACCATGCGGGACGAGATCGTTTTGATATTGCTTACCGCAACAGTCTGATCGGTATCGAAAAGGTTGGCTGACGCGCTGGACGCGCTAAGACCGCCGGCGCCGCGCGAATTGATGCTATCCACGTGATAGAGACTGTAGCGGGCGCTGAACTGGTCGTCGCCATTGAAGCGATGGTCGATTTTGGCGAATAGATTTTCGTTATGCACAGGATTGGGGAAGTCGCCCGTCGAGATTCGTGGGCCGGGATAGCCGACGGCAGTGAGCCGCGTATTGATTGCCGCCACCGCCGAGGGCGCAATAGTCGCAAGGCCCGACTGGTTCAGATCATGGCCTTCAAAATTCACGAAATAGAAGGTCCTGTCGCGTACCACCGGCCCTGAGATACTAGCGCCATACTGAGCCTGGGTGAGCGGAAGAACGGTGTTGGAAAGAGCGTTGGCCGCGTTGAAGCGGCTGTTGCGGAAGTATCCATAAACGTCTCCATGCATTACGTTTCCGCCGCTCTTCGTCACTACGTTGACGTAGCCGCCAAGCGCCCGCCCCAGTTCGGCTTGGCCGCCGGAGGTGACTACCTGAAACTCCTGCACCACATCGAGCCCCACAAACGCGCCTGCCACTCCCGCCGCATCGTCGTTGGCGCTGACGCCATCGATAATGAAGCTATTGGAGAAGTTCCGTTGGCTGCCGATGGAAATCCCCTGCCCGGGTACGGCCGACGTTTCCGCAAAAAGCTGATTGGCGGCGGTATTAGTGGGAGAGACGCCGGGTATGAAGAGCGCCAGGTCAAAATAGTTGCGGCCGTTGAGCGGTAGGTTTTGCACCTCAGTCTGTGAAATGCCGCCGGCAATCTGTGACCGGTCCCCTTCAAGAACAGGGGCCTCGGCGCTTACCGTAACTTTGGTTTCCATGGACCCGATTACCAGCGTAAAAGGCAACTCGAACGCAGCGCCGACGGTCAGGGTGACACGCCGCATGGATTCCTCAAATCCCTGATGAACGACAGTGATCTCGTAAGAACCGATTTTGAGATACGGGAAGCGGAAACGGCCGTCCCGATCGGTGCTCTGGGCGGTGGCGATATTCGTTTCCATCTGACGGGCGACAACTTTGGCGCCTTGCACGGCGGCTCCCGAAGGATCGGCTACGCGGCCCCCAACGCTCGCGTAGTTGACAGCTTCTTGCGCAAACACACTGCTGGAAACCAAGAACGCGCTTACAGCCAGGAATGAGATGAAGCGGCCTGTTCTATTATTCAAATCTTCTCCTCTGAATCGAATGAAAAATCGGCCTGAACTTAGACCGGATGTGCTTCAGAGGGATGGAGGAGGACGTTGGAAGAACTCGAGTGCGGCCAGGCACGCGGCAACATGTACCGCCCTCGGATCGCAAAGGCGTGCGGAGCAATCCACCGAATGGACGGACACCTCCGCAGCCTGAAGGATGGCTGGCGCCGCGCCCGCCAGCCCCGGCGATTGCGCGCAGCCGGACGGACAAACGGGGCCGGGTGAAAACATCGCGCCGCCGCGTCGCGCAGAGTTCGAGCGGCGGCCGCATTTCTCTTTCTCGCAGCAGGAACACTGCTCGCCGGCTTCTGGGACAAATGGATAGAGGTATGGCGCCAGGAGGACCGCCATGAGCGCAAGCGCCGCCAGAGGGCGCAGGCACGCCAAGGGCGCTCGCAGGAGCCGCGTTGTGAATCGTTTGCTCACTTTTCCCAAACGCTCGCGGACCAAATCCTTTGCCCATCGCGTTCACAATTGCGACCACTTGTCGCGCATTTGCGAAGCGACGGAAATTCGTTTCGATTCTTGAGGTTGACGCCCTAAGACAGGAGAGCGCTATGAGGCTAACTTTGAATGGAGGAAAAGGGAGGTCCGCGCTTATGATGCGCGCTTGCGCGGAGAGTGAAAGGGTTCGGCTGGCTGGATTGCAGACCAATCGCTTGTCCGCTATCCGAAATGTCCAGCGACATCGCGGGCGTCACCAGCGCCTTTGAAAAAGCGCCTGTGGAGAGGACGATCGGCAAATACAGCGGACATCTCGCTTGCGCCTCGAAGCCGAGGCCGGATTTTTCAGTTGCGCTGTCCGCCGGCATTGCGCAATGGTGCTTGCCGTCGCGACGGCAGCAGGCTGCAAGATTGGACTCCGAGGACGAACTGAAAGCGCTGCTCAACAGCGAGGAACTGAAGAGTGCCAGCAACAGGATGGCGGAAAGGCGCCGCAAGCGATCATATTAGCTCATACGGGAGCGAATGAGAAGGCGGCGTCGAAGCGTCCGGGCCAAACTCTTGCATCCGCGCGCGCCGGGCCTGTCCGCCTCCCGGCCCTTCTGGCCCTGCCTGAACTCGTCAGTCCTCCTTTTTTGCTACACACTTCCATAAATCGGTGATATATTCTACCCACGCGGCGCGAAGGTTGCGCGGACCGCCTTTATTGGATGACCTGGGGTGGGTCAACTTCCATGTTAGGGGGCTCTATGTTGAGTTCAGTCGTTCGAATCGGACTGATATGTCTATCGTCCGGTATCTTGCTGGCCCAAACGGCGGCGGAAATCACTGGCGAAGTCACGGATCCGAGCGGCGCGGCAGTTCCCAACGCGTCGGTCACGGCTACGAATACGGCAACAAACGTTGCGCGGCCGACGACGACAAACAGTGCGGGAATTTACAGTTTTCCCGAACTGACGCCGGGGACATATCAAGTGCGGGTGGCCGCGGCGGGATTCGAAAACGTCGTCAAGACGAACATCGAGCTTCAGGTGCAGCAAGACGCCCGCATCGATTTCACGCTGGCCGTGGGACAGGCCACGCAAACGATTGAAGTCAGCGCCAACGCGGCGCTGCTGACCACCGAAGACGCCACCGTCGGCACCGTGATCGAGCAGAGGCGCATCACCGAGCTGCCGTTGAACGGCCGCAATTTCTTCAGCCTGGTGGCGCTGAGCCCCAACGTGACTTACGGATTCACTCCGGCGCAGCAGGCCAGCGGCCGCCTGGGCGGCACGCGGTCCACTCTCACGATGGCGCTTTCCGGCGCGCGCGCCACCTGGGCAAACTACACGCTGGACGGCATCACCAACACCGACGTCGATTTCAATACCTACATCGTGCTGCCTTCGGTGGACGCGCTGCAGGAATTCAAGGTCCAGTCCGGAATCTATCCCGCCGAGTTCGGCCGCGAAGCCGGACAGGTCAACGTCTCCACCAAGCCCGGCACCAACGAGTATCACGGAACGGCCTTCGAATTCCTGCGCAACAACGTTCTCGATGCCAGACCTTACGACTTCAGCGCCGCACGCGCAGCGCGACCAATCCATCTCCCAAAAGCAACCCGTACCGCCAGAATCAATATGGCTTCACGCTGGGCGGTCCGGTTCGGATTCCGAAACTGTTCAACGGCAAGAACCGGCTCTTCTTCATGTCGAATTTCGAAGGCTTTCAAGTCCCGCACAGACGCTGACGAATTTTGCCACCACGCTGACGCAGGCCATGCGGAACGGCGATTTCTCCGCCGTCCCAACCCCTTTGCAGGATCCGCTTTCGCGCACGGGGACATTCCCCAACATCACTTCCTCGGCCTTTCCCGGAAATCAGATTCCCAGCAACCGCTTCGACAAGAACTCGCGTGCTGCTGATGACAAGTTCTTTCCCTTGCCGAATCAGCCCGCCGCCGCCGGCTTGCCGCTGCGAAATTATCAGTACCTGGCGAATACGCCGGTCGACAAGGATCAGTTCACCGAGCGCATCGATTTCAACGAGAGCTCGAAATCGCAGTGGTTCGGCCGCTACAGCTGGACCGACGAATCATACTCTCACTCCGGGCATCACCGCCGACGATGGGCAGACTCTGTATACACAGGGCCAGCCAGTGGGTGGTCTCCAATGTCCGCATTCTTTCGCCTACCAAAGTGAACGAGGCGCGGTTCGGCTACAACTCGCTGTTCAACAACATTACCCAGCAGTTGGCGGGCGTCGAGAACGTGGATGCGGAGATCGGCGTGCCGGTGAAGGTGACGGACAAGAATTCCTGGGGCATCCCCAACATCCAGTTGACGCAACAACCTGACCAGCTTCGGCAACCCCACCAGCAGCCCGTTCCAGATCAACGACAAGGTACTTCCAGGGTGTGGACAATTTCTCCTGGGTGATCGGGAAGCATTCGCTGCGCATGGGCGGCGAGTACCGCTACAACAAGTTTCCGCAGCTCGGCAACGAATTTCCGCGCGGCCAGTTCTTCTTCAACGGACAGTTCACCAATACCATCAGCGCCTACCGCGCAGACCGGCGGCTACTCGGGCGCGGATTTCCTGCATGGGCGACATGAAGAACAGCATCATCGCCGTGGCGCTGGCATCGGCCGATTTCCGCAATAACGAATGGGCGGCTTATATCGACGACACGTGGAAGGTACTGCCGCACCTGACCATCACCGCCGGGCTTCGCTGGGAAGTGGCCCAGCCGATGCTCGACGCGTCCGGCAACGAGGTGGGCGTGCAGCTCAACGACGTGCTCGCCTTCGGTCGCGAACGTGCACGGACATGAGCCAGCATCCGGTATACGTGCGCGCGGGCAGCGGGAGATTTTTACGAAGGCCTCGACTTCCGTTACCAGCCCTATTGGCAGCTCAGGTGTCGCCACCGTTCCCGGATCTCCCGCGCTGCAGGTTGCCCGCGACGGCCGCATGGGGTCGCGGCTGATCAACACCAATTACAACAACTTCGCGCCGCGGCTCGGCATCGCCTGGAGCCCGTCGGACAAATGGTCGATCCGCACCGGTTTCGGCATCTTCTACTCGCAGGAGAGCAAGAACTCCATCTTCGATCTGAATCGCGGATTGGGAGGCCGCACCGGGCAAGTGCACGCAGACCACTTATGGGTCGCCGACTTTCGGCTTACACGAATTTCATCAACACGTCTGCGCTTCCCGTCACCATACCGGTCGGCCTGACCTGGGGCGCGGATCACATCCTGCCGACCACTTACAGCATGCAGTACCTGCTCAACGTCCAGCGCACGTTCGGCAAATCAACCACTTTGGAAGTCGGGTTACAACGGCTCGCAAAGCCGCCATCTGGACAGCCTGATCAACGCGGACGCGCCGATTCCGGGCACCGCTGCCATCGTCACACCGCTTGCCCTATCCGGAATTCGCCGCCGCGGGGATTCAGTTCCTGAAGGACGACGGCGTAGGGAACTACAACGGCATGGGCGCCAAGCTGAGCCAGCGCTTCGGAAGCGGCTCTGACGACCTTGTTCAGCTACACGTTTTCCAAATCCATGGACGACAGCAGCGCCATCCGCGGCCCTGGCAACGATTTCGTGCCGCCCAACGCGCGCTGCCGGTCGTGCGACTACGGCCCCTCCGACTTCAACATTCCGCAGCGATTCGTGGCCTCCATCCTCTACACGCTGCCATTCGGCAAGGGGCCGCCGCTTTCTGAACCACGGAGGAGTCGTGAATCAGGTGGTCGGCGGCTGGCAGTTCAGCACCATCACAACGGTGCAAAGCGGCTCCGTTACCGAAACGTCGTCCTGGGATTCGGCCGGGGTCGTCTTCTCGCCGAGCGGCGACCGGCTCAACTGCCTGGCCGGCGTCAATCCGGTTTCGCCCAATCCCAACGCGACCGGCGGACACGGTTGGTACAACCCGGCGGCTTTTTCCAATCCGGTCGCCGGCACGTTCGGAAACTGCGGGCGCGATAACCTGCGCGGGCCGAGCACGGTGAATATCGATTTCTCGGCCATCAAAGGATTTCCGATTGCCGAGAGGCAGTCGCTTCAATTCCGCGTGGAGATGTTCAACGCTCCGAACCATGTGGAGTTGGGCACTCCCGGTTCCGTGGGCTGGGGAGGCAGCTCGAGCGTGGCGCCGCCATCGAATTTCGGCGTAATCACCTCGACCTTTGCCAGCATGCGGCAAATTCAATTGGCGCTGAAGTACAATTTTTGACGGCAGGGCTACCCTCTCCGGCGCCGGGTTCGCGCCGTCATCTCCCTTGAAACATTGAGATCCCTGCAACCCCGGCCGCGCCTGCCGCGATGCATTCAGCCGCATTGGCTTCATTGATCCCTCCCAATGCGAGTACAGGAAGCGAGACCGCGGAAACCGCTTCCTGCAAACGCTCAATGCCAACGGCGCGAGGCTTTTCCTTGAAGACGGGTCCGAACACGGCGAAATCGGCGCCCTCCCGCTCGGCCGCGTGAAGTTCTTCGAGCGAATGAGTGGAGACACCAATGAGGAATCCTGACGGAGCTATGGCTCGCAGCTTACGCGGCGCAACCGATCCCGCCGGTAAGTGTATACCGTGCGCCCCCGCCGCGAGCGCCACATCCATCCGCGAGTTCACCAGCACCTTCGACCCGTGCGGATTCGCCAGCGCGAGCACACGCCGCGTGAGATCGAGCAGATCCCGCGCGCATAGATCCTTCTCGCGAATCTGGATCAGCTCCACACCGTCGCGCATGGCTCGCGCGATGAATCCCAGCAGCGCTTCGGAACCACCGGCGGTCTGGCGATCGGTTATGTAATACCTAAGCCTCAATGGCTGTTGCGGCGACCGGAAGATTCCCATCGGCCCACGATGAGATCCACAAATGCCATCCACGCGCCTTCGGGACGTTCCACCTTGCGGAAGAGAGCGACGTAATCCGGTTTCTTCAGTCCCATTCCGGCGAATGCGAGCGAATAGAGGCCGGTGCTTTCGAAATCCACGATCTGCTCTTTGTTCCACATACGTGGGTTGCTCAAGTAAGGCGCCAGATAATCGATGACTATGCCAATGGTCGCGCCATTTTTCGCCTGCAAAGACCAGAGATCCATCCCTTGTACCTGCGCAATGCGGCACACCATCGAGAAAGCTTCCAGGTTGAAGACCGAGTAGGAGAGTGAGCGCGCGCGCGCCTCTTCCCGCGGCGCGCTACCGTCTTTGCGAATCTGTTTGGGGAAAATGTTGTCGCGGTATAAGGCAAAGGCCGATAGCTGCGCGGCGTTATCGCCGACAAAGTTGGCCACCGCCGCAAGCTGCGCCACGTACCACGAGGCGTGACTATTGCCGCTGTTCTTTTCGTCTTCGGCCGTCTTGCTGTGCATGAGCCAGTGAAGGTAGTCCTCGAACCATTTGTGAGCGGCGGCCTGATCCTTCGCGTCCCACGAGCCTGTCGCCCCCAGAAACTCCATGCCTTGAATAGCCCGAAATCAACGGGCGGCCGTCAAGCACTCCCTCGGGACGGCCAGTGTCCGATCCTGGAATCGCCTGCGAATACTCCAGGTTCGGGTTCATGCGAGTCTTCGGATTCACGAACCACGCATTCACCACGCGTGCGGCCCGCTGCGCGTACGCTGGATTATCCAGTAGGAATGCGGCCGAACTCAGCGCGAACACGGCGTCGCTCATGGCGTTGAGAGCGTTCTTGTTGTCCATGAACCGGCCCGGGTTCGCATGGCCGTCCTGACGGACATAGGGGGCGCCGGGATGATCCGGATCCGGCCAGTAGTAGGTCGCCTCGCTGTAGTAATCGTGCGCATCGAGTTCGATATTCTTTGGGCGGGAGGCGGTCACGGTCCATGGGCCTTGCGTCATACGCTTGTCGGCGTCAGCGCGCAGGCGGCGAACGGCGTCTTGCGTCCAGGCCTCCTTGCGCAAAATCGCGCCGTGAATAGGCTCGGCTTCGTTTTCCGAGACAAGAGTCATCGGCATGTCCGCGGCGGCGCGGATCTGCGAAGCGGCCAAGATGAGAACAAGCCCTATCCTCACTAAAGGAATTGTGACAGAAAAGCGCCGCCGTTTGCGTGACGGAGCACCCATCGCCGCCGCTGCAGAGGCAGTAAAAATTGTTACGCGCTTCGTCAAGGTTCTTGCGATTATGGCATAGAAACGCCGGGCTGTTAGCTCGAAATGACACACTCAAATATTGCGGCGGTCATCCACCGCCCTGCTTTTTCGGCATGCCCGTAACAGGTAATGCAGGCGCAGGCGGGGCGGTCGGCGGCGGTGCAGTCGCCGGCACCACGGCCGGCAACGGTTCCACTGAAGAATCAGGCGGGTTCGCTTTTGACGCGCCGGGGGCGGGCACCGTCGCGCGCGAGGTTGTGGGCGCGGTCGCAGGATCGATCACACGATCCGCGGTCGAAACCGGCATGCTATGCAGCGGGCATTGCTGCACCGGCTGCGTGCCATCGATGAACTGTTCGACAAATGTGCGCGGACACGAATCGCCCGCTAGTTGTCCGCTCTCCATGCAGATCTTGGCGGAGACGATACCCGATGGTTGGGGAAACGGCTTTGCATCCTTATACTGCCGCATCGCGGCGGCGCGTTTCATGAACTGCGCCCAAATGGGGAGCGCCGAATGTGCCCCTTCCAAATCGAGCTCGCGATTGTCGTCGAACCCCACCCAGACTACGCAGAGCAACTGACTGGTAAAACCGGCGAACCAACCGTCGTGTGAAGTTCCCGTCTTTCCGGCCGCCGGAAGGTTGAATCCGAATGCGTGAATGCCGGCCCCGGTTCCGCTCCGCAACACTTCCTGCAGCAGACTAACCATTAGATACGTTACGCGCGGATCGAGTTGCGGCGTGGCATCCGTTTGATGCTCGTAGAGAGCGGTTCCATCGGCGCTTCGCACCAGCGAGATCGCCGTGGGCGGCACACGCAGGCCCTGGTTAGCAAACATCGTATACGCTCCCGCAATCTCAAGCGGCGTAGTTTCATATGCGCCCAGTGCTATTGCCGGAGTGGGGTTAAGGGCCTCGTTCAAACCGGCGCGATGCGCCATGGCGACCACTTTCTCCAAACCCACTTGTTGCGCCAGGCTCACCGCCGCCACATTCAAAGAATGAGCCAGCGCGGTCCGCAAGGTGACGTCGCCCATAAACTCATGCTTGAAATTGCCGGGCTGATAGGTCCTATTGCCGTAGGAGAAAGTAGTGGGCTGATCCTTCAAAATGGTCGCGGCGGTAAAGATTTGCGAACCGCCTTCTATCGCCGTATTGAGCGCGGCGGCATAGACAAAAGGCTTGAATACCGACCCAGGCTGGCGCATGGAGAACACATGGTTCAACTGACTAGTATCGTAATTGCGGCCGCCCACTAAGGCCTTGATTTCCCCCGTATGGGGATCAAGCGCTATCAAAGCTACTTGCGGCTGTCCAGGGGGAATGGCCGCGCGCTTCTTTTGCTTTTTTACCAGCTTGTCTACATTTTCCATTCCGAGGGCAACGGCCTGTTCAGCGGCCTTTTGCAGGTCCGGGTCGAGGGTGGTGTAGATATAGCGCGTCTGACGATCGTGGTCGTCGAACTTTGATTGCAGTTCGTTGTTCATCACGTCGACGAAATACTGGTTCTGCAGATGGCTGGTGTTCTCTGGTGCGATCTTCACTGGCGCCGCCAAAGCTTCGTCATACGCAGCCTCGGTGAGATAGTGGTTTTCACGCATCATGCCTAATACGATGTCGCGACGGTCTTTGGCGCGATCGGGATAGCGGTAGGGATTGAAATAGCTGGGCCGCTGTACCATTCCGGCCAGCAGTGCAGCTTCCGAGGTCGAAAGCTGGCTGAGATCCTTGCCGAAAAAAACGTGCGCGCCTTCGCCGAATCCGTGGATGCTGAAAGGCCCGGTCCGGCCCAAATACACCTGGTTGGCGTAATCCTCGAAAATCTTTTGTTTGGTCAGCTTGTGTTCAAGATGCGCCGTTATGATTAATTCGGCGAGCTTACGCTTCCAGCGCTTATCGGAGTCGAGGAAGAACCCCCGCGCCAACTGCATCGTGAGGGTGGACGCGCCCTGTTCCTTGCGGCCAGTACGCAGATCGACGTAAGCGGCCTTGAGAATTCGCAGCGAGTCGAACCCCGTGTGATGAAAAAAATGCTTGTCTTCGGCGGAGATTATGGCGTTGACAAGGTTCTGGGGTAAATCCCGGAACCGTTCGATACGGCGTTTTTCTCCGTGGCTTGAAAGATTAGCGATCAGTTGAGGGCCAAGCGAGATGCGCTGCCGCTCAGTATTATCGGCTAGGGACACGATGCGCGCGATCCGGCCGTCTTGAAATTCGAGCATGGCTGGCTCGCCACCCGCGAAGGAACCACGGCCTGGAAAGATCTCGATGCGGTGAGCCGGACCGGCTGGAACGTTGAACCATCCTACAGGGGTTGTCACGCGAATTGTTGTATCCGCTGCGCCGCAAATCGGCAGTCATGTCGGCAGCTGTGATGGCATCGCCCACGCCAACCACGCGCGGCGCGGTGAAGATGTCAACGCTGTCCGAGAAGGGACCGGACTTAAGGCGGGCATCGATCATGCCGGCATATTTCATATAGAAATAACCGAAGATCAGAACAGCGGACGTGAAGAGGCCAATGGCGCAAAATAGTGCAAGGCGCGGCCACTTGCGAAAGAAAAATGGAGGCCTTTCGGCTTGGCGCGCCCCGCCTTCGTCCGACCCGGTAGGAGGAATCGGGGGCGGTAACGGTTCGCCGAATGGCGGACCCGCGCTGCTTGAAGCCAGCTGCTTGTCTACTTGTGAATCGGCGAGCTCGTTCTCCGGCATCGGTTAACCCGAGTCCGAAGGGTGCAACTAAGGGGCCAGGATTGGAAGGAAAACGAAAAAAGGACTAACTACGCCGCTTTCTGTACTTTACCGGAACGCAGACAGGAGGTGCAGACGCGCAGGCGGCGGCCCGCTCCGTTAACAAGGGCGCGTACAGTCTGCAAATTTACATTCCAGCGGCGTTTGGTGACATTATGTGCGTGGCTGATCCGGCTGCCAAACTGCGGTCCTTTTCCACACATCTCGCATACTCGAGCCATATACTTGAATCTCCCTGATAAGACTGACTTTCGATTATATCAATCGAGACGGCCGGGAAGCAACCAGACGTACATCTGGCACACCGTTTGCTTATTCACGAGCCGGAGGACGTCATGCAAGGCAGCGAGACGATTCTTGTAGTGGAAGACGCCGAAGAGATCCGGCGCCTGGTTTGCGGCATGCTCGTCCTACAGGGCTATAATTGTTTGGCTGCGTCGGACGGCGCAGAGGCGCTCCAACTGATAGAGAGCGGCGTGGAACCGGTGCATCTTGTGCTTACGGACATGGTCATGCCGAAAATGATGGGATCTGAACTGGCAAGGCATTTGGCCAAACGGCGTCCCGATATACGAATTCTGTTGATGTCCGGCTTTTCCGAAGATCCACTAATTCGTTCGTTCGAGCGCGTACCTGCCATTTTTATTGCGAAGCCCTTCACCGCAGCCGCTCTTTGCGCCAAAGTCCGTCAGTCGCTTGACCAGCCGTGGCGCGGCTTTCCCGGCGCCAACATAGAGTTGGCTCATTCATGAAGGCAAGCGCGCAACGATGAAGACCAACTTCTGGCGATCTCTGCTCGCCATATTGGCTGGAAATCTGATTTATTACAGCGTCGAGCGATACCTGCCGGAGGGAGCACAGCACCAGATCTATCGCGTTGACTGGGGCTTGGCTGTAGATTTTTGCCTGTGCGTTGCTTGCTATGGCTTGGTGAAGTTGGTGTGGTAGACAGGCGCAGACAACGGTCGGAGCGTGTTTCGCAGGCTGCGTTTCACTTGAGCTTTTCCAGCCGCTTGCGGATCTCAGGCGCTGTCTTGGCATCGGATGCGATATCCAAGAACTTCTGGTAGGCGTCACGCGCAGCGTGTTTGTCTTTGAGCCTCTCCTCGGTTTCTCCCAACCTCAACCAAGCCTCGGCATCGCCATCGTTGTACTTGGTGGCGGAGATGAAGCGGTTCGCGGCAGCGCGGAAATCGTGCTTCTTCGCGTAGAAGTTGCCGGCTTCGATATCCTTCTTTGCCTGCAGCGGGTTGAACGAATAAGTGGTTGTGCCGATGGTCGTATCTTCCTCGGGTGGCGCGACGTCTTTGTCCGAGATCTTTTCGGGGGGCCGCTGGCGTTCCATCTTCGGAGGGTTCGCGGGAGGGGCTTGCTGCGGCGGATTCGAATCTTGAGCTAAAAGAGGAACAGCGGCGGCAAGGAGCACCGGCGCCAAAAACCAGCGAAACATAAATTCCATTATAGCGACCGAACCTCCTCTGGGCCGCCGGCTTTAGGCTGTGCGAACAGGCCCGCGCCAAAGCGGGAATATAATAAGTGCCATGCTTTGCATGCGGCTGGCCTGTTATGCCGCGATATTATCGATTGCCGCTTTTGCCGCCAACGACCTGCCGCCCGCCGCAAAAACGAAAATTGTCTACGCTCGCGATATCGAGCCGCTGCTGGCCAGCCGTTGCTACATGTGTCATGGCGCGCAGCAGCAGATGAGCGGCCTGCGCCTCGACCAAAAAGACGCCGCGCTCCGGGTTATCCAGCCCGGAGACAGCGCCGACAGCCGCATCGATCCAGATGGTTGCCGGCGTGGGCAAGAAAGTGATGCCGCCGGTCGGTCCGCGCCTCACGGCCGCCGAGATCGGGTTGTTGCGCGCCTGGATCGACCAAGGCGTCGATTGGCCGCGTGCCCGCCACGCCCCGACCGCTTCCGCTGTGCAACCCACGCATTGGTCCTTCCGCAAAGTGACGCGGCCCGACCCGCCAGCCGTTAGCGATCGGGCATGGCCGCGCAATCCGATCGATGACTTCATCCTGGCGCGGCTGGAAAAGGAAGGCATCGCGCCCTCGCCCGAAGCGCCGAAGACGACGCTCCTTCGCCGCGTGAGCCTCGATCTCACCGGCCTGCCTCCGACGCCGCAGGAAGTAGATGATTTCTTGCGCGACAACCGGCCCGATGCCTACGAGCGCCTGGTGGACCGCCTGCTCGCTTCGCCGCACTATGGCGAAAAGTGGGCGCGCTACTGGCTCGATCTGGCGCGCTACGCCGATAGCGACGGCTACGAAAAAGACCGCTCGCGTCCGTGGGCCTGGCGCTACCGGCAGTGGGTGATCGACGCGCTCAATCGCGACATGCCGTTCGACGAGTTCACCATCGAGCAGCTCGCCGGCGATCTGCTGCCGAACCGCACCATCGAAACGCTGGTCGCCACCGGCTTCAATCGCAACACGCTCACCAATCGCGAAGGCGGCACCGACCCCGAACAGTTCCGCGACGAGCAGGTGCTCGACCGCGCGGCCACGCTCGGCACCGTGTGGCTGGGGCTGACCGTGGGCTGCGCGCAGTGCCACGACCACAAGTTCGATCCCATCAGCCAGAAGGAGTTTTACCAGCTCTCCGCGTTCTTCAACACGCAGGAAGAGGTCAACATCCCGGCGCCGCTGCCCGGCGAGATGGGGCCGTACCTCGCCGCGCGTCCGGAATACGAACGCAGAAGCAGGCGCTGCTCGAGCAATACAAGATCCCGGCCGCGGAGGCCGATTGGGAAGACAAGCTGCGCTACGCCGCAGCAGCATCCCGGCGAACACGACGATTGGGATTTCGCTTACGGCGAGTTCACCCACACCGTCGACAACGCGAAGAAGGTGCTGTTCCTCGACCCGGCGAAGCGCAGCGAGGTGCAGCGCGACGCGATGACTGACACGTTCATCAGTTCGTGCGGCAATCTGTTCCCCAAGGAGTATTGCGCCGGCCTCAAGCTGCCGGAACTGCGTACCAAGCTGAACGAGCTGAGTGCCAAGCCGCCGCAGATCAGCTATGCGCCGGTGCTGCTGGAAAACGATACGCCGCCCAAGACTTACATCCATGTCAAGGGCGATTGGCGCGAGCACGGCGCGGAGGTGCAGCCCGGCACGCCGGCGATTCTGCCGCCGCTGCCGGCGGGCGAAAAGCCGACGCGGCTGACGCTGGCGCGCTGGCTGGTATCGCCCGAGAATCCGCTGACCTCGCGCGTGGCGGTGAACCGCATCTGGCAGGAGCTGTTCGGCCGCGGCATCGTGCACACCTCGGAAGATTTCGGCACGCAGGGCGACCGGCCGACGCATCCGGAATTGCTCGACTGGCTGGCCAGCGAATTCGAGAGCCGCGGCTGGAGCATGAAGCAGATGGTGCGGCTGATCGTGACGTCGGCGACTTACCGCCAGTCGTCGAACGCGCGGCCGGAGTTGACGGCGCGCGATCCGGAGAATACGCTGCTGGCGCGGCAATCGCGCCTGCGCCTGCCGGCGGAGCTGATTCGCGACGAAGCGCTCGATGCCGCTGGGCTGCTCGACCCGCGCATCGGCGGCCCCAGCGTGAAGCCGCCGCAGCCGAAGGGCGTCGCCGAGCTGTCGTATCACAAGTCGGTCAAGTGGGAGGAGAGCGCGGGCCCGGACCGCTATCGCCGCGGCCTCTACATCCACTTCCAGCGCACCACGCCTTATCCGCAGCTGATGAATTTCGACGCGCCGGCGCCGAGCCTCTCCTGCACGCGGCGCGAGCGCACCGACACGCCGCTGCAGGCGCTGAACCTGCTGAACGATCCCGGTCTTCTTCGAGGCGGCGCAGGGGCTGGCGTTCCGCGTGATGCGCGAATCGGACGGCGCCTTCCGCGACCGTCTGAATTATGCCTACGCGATGACGCTCGGCCGCGCGCCCAACGCGCGCGAAGCGGAGCGCATGGGCAAGTATTTCGACGAAACGCTGCATGGTCTAGAGCAGAAGCCCGAGACCGTGGCCGCGCTCTTTCCCGAACCGCATCGAAGGCGTGCCGCAGATCGCAGGCCGCGGCCTGGGTGGAGTTGAGCCGCGTGCTGCTCAACCTGGACGAGTTTATCACGAGGGAATAATCATGGACTCGCGAAGAGTTCCGCAGAATCCAGAGCCGCCGCAGCTTCTTCCGAGAGTGCGCAGGCGGGATCGGCATCGTCGCGCTGGCGCAATTGATGCAATCGGAGGGACGGGCTGCCGCCGTCGACGTGAATCCGCTGGCGCCCAAGCAGCCGCACTTTCCCGCCAAGGCCAAGAACGTGATCTTCATGTTCATGGAAGGCGGCCCCAGCCAGATCGATCTCTTCGACCCCAAGCCGGACTTGCAGAAGTGGAGCGGCAAGCCGCTGCCGCCCGAGATGACCAAGGACCTGCGCCTGGCCTTCACCAAGCCGAACGCCGCGGTGCTGGCCAGCCCGCGCACGTTCCAGCCGTACGGCCAGAGCGGCATCGAGTTTTCCGACTACATCCCGCACATCGGCTCCTGCGCGGACGATCTGTGCCTGGTGCGCTCGATGTACACCGACGCCTTCAACCATCATCCCGGGCAGTTGCTGCTGTTCGGCGGCAGCATTCAGGTGGGCCGGCCGACGATGGGCGCGTGGGTGCTGTACGGTCTCGGCAGCGAGTCGCAGAACCTGCCGGGATTCGTGGTGCTGAGCTCGGGCGTGGGCACCAGCGGCGGGAACGTCGAACTGGTCGAGCGGCTTTCTTGCCATCGACATATCAGGGCGTGGTGTTCCGCAGCTCGGGCGACCCGGTGCTGTATCTTTCGAACCCGCCGGGCGTCACCGCGCGAGATGCAGCGCGCCGGCCTGGACGCGCTGAAGGACCTGAACGAGGAGCACCTGACGCGAGACCGGCGATCTGGAGATCGCCTCGCGCATTTCGTCGTACGAGCTGGCGTTCCGCATGCAGGCGGCGGCGCCGGAGTTGCTCGATTTTTCCAAGGAATCGCCCGAGACGCTGGCGATGTACGGCGTGAACGAGGACCCCACGCGGCAGTTCGCCACCAATTGCCTGCTGGCGCGCCGCATGGTGGAGCGCGGCGTGCGCTTCGTCATGCTGACGCACGCCAGTTGGGACGACCACACCGATCTGAATCGCAAGCTGAAGAAGAACTGCGACATCGCCGACCAGCCGACCGCCGCGCTGATCCAGGACCTGAAGCAGCGCGGGCTGCTGGATAGCACGCTGGTGGTCTGGGGCGGGGAGTTCGGGCGCACGCCGATGGTGGAGATCCGCGACCCGCGCGATGTCAACAACGCCGGCCGCGACCATCATCCGCTGGCTTACAGCCTGTTGCTGGCGGGCGGCGGCATCAAGGGCGGGCAGGTGATCGGCAAGACCGACGACCTATGCATGAACGTGGTCGAGGACAAGGTTCACGTCCACGACTTGCAGGCGACGATGCTGCATTGCCTGGGGTTGGACCACACGCGCCTGACTTACCGCCACATGGGCCGCGATTTCCGGCTGACGGACGTGGCGGGAAATGTGGTGAAGAAGATGCTGACATAGGGACGCCAAGACAGATGGATGCGGCTGCCACGTCTCGCGCCACCGAGCCTCCTGTTTCTGCCATCCTGTTATCTGAATGCGCTTGACGCCGCGCAACATCTTCTGGCTGCTGCGCCGCAGCGTGCTGCGGCGCGCTCGACGATAACTGCTTCGGCATCGCCAAGGCCGCGGCCTATTCGGCGCTGCTCTCGTTCTTTCCCGGTGCTTGCCTCGGCAGCAACCATCCTGCTTGAAACGCGCGCGGTTTCTTCTCGAACATGCTGGAGCGCTCGCTTTCGGAGATCGTGCCGCCGGGAACAGAAGACCTGGTGCTGCAGCAATTCCGCGTGAGCGGTTCGCGTCCGGTCGCCCTGTTGGTGGTAGCGGCGGTGGTTTCCATCTTCGCCGCGTCGGGCGTGATCAAGAGCCTGATCGAAGGATTTCAGGCGGCATATCGCGTGCCGCGTGATCGGGGTGTCCTGCACGGCAGCCTGGTCGCGATGGCGCTGGTGCTGTTGGCCGCGGTGCCGTTGCTTGCGGCGTCGCTTCTAATCCTGTTCGGGAGGCAGGTGGAGCAGGTTGTCCTGGGTTGGCTGAAGATCGACCCGATGTGGACGCCGCTCGCATGGGTCTGGGAACTGCTCAGCCGCATCGCGCAGTATGTGGTGGCGTTCGCCACCACTGTGTACCGTCAGCGCGCTGCCTGTACTATTTCGGGCCTTACCGGCGACAACGCTGGCGATACGTGTGGCCGGGCGCGATCCTGGCGACCGTGCTGTGGCTGGCCGCGACCTCGGGCTTCGCCTGGTACGCGGTACACATCGCGCACTACAACGTGATGTACGGATCGGTCGGCGCCAGCATCGCGCTGCTGGTGTGGATGTACGTGCTCGCCATCGTCGCGCTGATCGGCTGCGAATTCAACGCCGAGTATGAACGGGCGTCGGCGGTACGGTGAGACACTACTTGCGCAAGTGAGCCTTCAGAAACTTCCCCGTATAGGATCTCGCGCAAGCGGCGATTTCCTCAGGCGCGCCGACGGCAATCACCTCGCCGCCGGCGTGGCCGCCCTCGGGTCCGAGGTCAATCACGTGATCGGCGGTCTTGATAACGTCCAGGTGGTGCTCGATCACAAGCACTGTATGACCGGCATCGACCAAGCGATTCAGACATTCAAGCAGCCGCTCGATATCGGCCAGATGTAAGCCCGTGGTTGGCTCATCCAGGATGTAAAGCGTGTGTTTGGATCGCTGCAGCGTCGAAAGCTCCGCCGCGATCTTGATGCGCTGCGCTTCGCCCCCGGAAAGCGTGGTGGCGGATTGTCCGAGCGTGATGTATCCAAGGCCGAGATCGTTAAGCACCTTCACCTTCCGCGCGATCACCGGTTCCTCCGCGAAGAATGCGACGCCTTCCTCGATGGACAGGTTCAGCACGTCCGAGATGGTCTTTCCGCGAACCGTGGCTTCGAGAGTCTCGGCGCTGAAGCGGGCGCCTTTACATACGGCGCAGGTCACTTCGACGTCGGGCATGAAGTAGAGCTGGGTGGAGATCACGCCCTCGCCCTGGCATTCCTCGCAGCGTCCGCCCTTGACGTTGAAGCTGAACCGGCCGGATTTGTAACCGCGCTCCACCGAAACCGGCGAGCGCGTGAAGAGATCACGGATAGCGTCGTAGAACCCGATGTAAGTCGCTGGATTCGAGCGGCTGTTGCGGCCGATCGCCGATTGATCGATGTTCACCACCTTGTGTACGTGGTCAGCGCCTTCGATGGAATCGTGATTGCCGGGTAGCGTGCGCGTATCGACCAGCCGCTTCCACAACGCCTTGTAGAGAATTTCGTTGATCAGCGTGCTCTTCCCCGAACCGGACGCGCCGGTGATGGCCACCAGCATGCCGAGCGGGATTTCGACATCCACGTTCTTGAGGTTGTTCTCGCGCGCCCCGCGGACAGTGAGAGATTCGCCGATGCCCTTGCGGCGTTGCTTGGGGGTCGCGATCCAGCGCTTGCCCGAGAGGAATTGTCCGGTGGGCGAGGCTTTACTCGCGATCACTTTTTCAATCGTCCCCTCCACAACCACGTTGCCACCATGGACGCCCGGGCCCGGGCCCATTTCGACAATGTGGTCCGCGGCCTGAACGGTGTCTTGATCGTGCTCGACTACGATCACGGTGTTGCCGATATCGCGCAGGCTCTCGAGCGTCGCGATCATCTTCACGTTGTCCTTGGGGTGGAGGCCGATGCTCGGTTCGTCGAGCACGTAGAGCATGCCCATCAGACCCGACCCGATCTGCGTCGAAAGCCGAATGCGCTGCGATTCGCCGCCCGAGAGCGTGCTCGACCGGCGATTGAGGTTGAGATAATCGAGGCCGATGCCAAGCAGCAGTTGCAGCCGGCCGCGGATTTCGCCGAGCACCTGGCGGCCAGCGTCCGCGCCGCGCCCTGCCGGTTTCACCGAACCGAGAAACGCATGCAGTTTGTCGAAATGAAGGTTGCCAACGTCATAGATCGTCTTGTCCGCGATGGTGAAGAGCAGCCGCGTAGCCCGAAGCCGCGCGCCTTTGCAATCGGGACACGTGCGTTCCACCATCACTTTTTCCAGCCACTGTTCGATGCCCGCGTTCGATTCGCCGCGCTGGCGGTACCGGCGGTAGTAGCGCTCGATGCGGTGTGCGATTCCGCCGAAGCGAACCTCCTTGCCCTGCCAATCGTCGCGCTTGACTTTGGTTTCAGGCGGTACGGCGAGCATCAGTTTCTCCACGCCGGCGCCGTAGAGGATAGCGTTCCGCGCGGGTTCCGGCAGCTTCTCCCAGGGCGTTTCGAGCGAGAAGCCGACGGTCTTCGAGAGGGTGTACATGACGCGGCCGTCCCAAGTATCGGGGTTGTACTTATATGCCTCCTTGACGAAACAGCCGCTCAAGATGCTGCGCTTTGGGTCGGGAACCAGCAGTTCGGGATGGGTGATCTTGTGCACCCCAAGACCGCCGCACGTGCGGCAGGCGCTCTCGGGGTTGTTAAACATGAAGTATTCGGGCTCCACGCCGCCATAGACGAAATGGTGCGTTGCGCTGCATAGGCTTTGGTAGAAGCGCTCGGCCTCCGCCTTGGTAGCGCCCTTGATTACCTGCACCTGCATCAGGCTGTCGCCCACCAGCAGCGTCGCCGCGATTCCCGCTTTGATCGCCTTCTCATGCTTGGGACCGACGATAAAGCGGTCGACCACCGCGTCCATGTTTTTGACCTTGGTTTCGTCAACCGCGATCTCGGCGGAAAGGTCGATCGCCTTTCCATCGATGATTAGCCGGCGGCAGCCCTTCTTGCGGACTTCGGTAAAGACGAAGTCGAGCTCTTCGCCGTATACGGGGAACACCGGCGCGCGCAGTTCGATCTCCGCGCCTTCGGGCAGCGAAAGAATCGCTTCCAAAATCTGGCTCTGCGAACGGCCCGGCACGCGCTCGCCCGTACGCGGACAGTGCCCCTCGGCGATGGTCGCGAAGAGGAGATTCAGGTAGCTGGCGATATCGGTCATGGTGCCGACGGTCGAGCGCGGATTGCTGCCGGTAGTCTTTTGCTCGATCGAGATCACGGGCGAGAGACCGAAGATGAAATCGACGTCGGGTTTGGCGACTTGAGTTACGAAACGCTTGGCGTAGCTCGAAAGCGACTCCATGTAGCGGCGCTGTCCTTCGGCGTAGATGGTGTCGAACGCCAGGCTCGATTTGCCGGAGCCCGAGAGGCCAGTGATCACGATGAGACGGTCGCGCGGCAGCTCGAGCGAGACATTCTTGAGATTGTGTACCCGCGCGCCCTGCACCGCGATGGTGGTGCGCGGGGCGTTCCGCGCGGCGGGTTTCGGCCTGGCAGCAGGCGCTTTAGTAGACATTCGATGACTCTCCGGCGTAGAAAAATGCCAGCTCTTCCACGTTGACGTTGCTCCTTTTAGTCAGTTGCGCCGGCAGCGCGGCCTTGCCGAAAATGCCGCTATCCGCCAGATACTCGCAGGCGCCGGTGACGCATTCGATGCCGAAGTTACGGCTGAAATAGTCGTCAATGTCCGTCGCGGACCGCGCCTCGCCCACTTCGCGCAAATGATCGATTAGCGGGCCGAACAGCTCGGGCGCCCGCCTCGCGAGATACTCGTCGATTGCCGTGAGCGCTGTCTGCACGCTCTTCGCCGTCTTCTTGGCATTGAGCAGATCGGAGTAGATGACTTTGAAAAGTACCGGGTTGATCTTCATCGCTTGCGGCAGAACCTCGCGGTCGGCGAGCAGCCGCGCGCGGATCACTTCGACCTTGGCCAGCGCATTGGCGGTGTAGAGGATCCAAAGAGCCGAATAGTCAAGGTCGCCGCGCGTGAGGAACCATTTGTGCGCCTTGTAGAGCGCGGGAAGCGCATGGCAGGCCGCGGCCAGCAACTGTACCCGCGTATCTCGTTCGCCGATTACATGCAACTGCTCACAGAGCGTTGCGATGGTGTCGTCGTGAGAGTAGAGCAGCCTCCCCTTGGCGATCAGCGAGTGATGAAACGAATTGCGGATGGCGCCTTCAATGGACTTTCGGAACTGGGCGCGCTGCATCAGGAAGGCGTGGACGTTGATGCCATCGGCATAGAGGGAGAGGCTCTCTTTGGCGCCCTTCTTGTCGTCGATGGTCACCAGCAGCAGATCGATATCGGATTTCGACCAGACCCTGTCGTGGGATAAGCTGCCGCAGAGCACGGCGGCCAGTATCGAGCGATCGCGCTTGATCTGGCCGATCAAAACTTCGAGCGCCGCTTGAAATTTCTGCTCAATCTCGGCGGGGGCGGACTTCGTAGACATGCGGCAATCGGTGACTCCTGAAATTGTACCTTGTGGGAAACTATGATCATGCGGGTCTTGGCGGCGGCGCTGCTGATTGCGGCGTGTTGCTTCGCCCAAACCCCGCCCGCCCCTTCGCCCGAAGGAATCGCCTACTTTGAAAAGAATATCCGCCCCCTGCTGGCCGCAAATTGCTACGCGTGTCACAGCTCGAAGCTCGCCAGCCCCATGAGCGGCCTTACGCTCGATACCAAAGCGGGCGTGCTGCGCGGCGGAAAATCGGGCGTCCCTGCGGAAGTACCCGGCAAACCGGATGACAGCCTGATCGTCGCCGCGGTCAGACACACAGCCAACGGACTCAGCATGCCGCCAGGCAAGACGCTCGAACCGGCCCAGATCGATGCGCTCGTGGAATGGATCAAAATGGGCGCGCCGGACCCTCGAACCGAAGCGGTTTCCGCGCCCGCTTCCAGCTACGATTGGGACAAGGCCCGCAAACACTGGGCGTTCCAGCCTATTGGCGATCCCCAGCCGCCGCGGATTTCATCGGCCGAATGGAACCAATCGCCCATCGATGCCTTCATCAAGGCAAAGCTCGATGAGAAGAAGCTCACGCCGCAGCCGCGCGCATCCAAGCTGACGCTGATCCGCCGCGTGACCTACGACCTGATCGGTCTGCCTCCCACACCGGAACAGATCGACGCCTTCATGAAGGATACGTCGCCGCATTCTTTCGAGAGACTGGTGGACCGCCTGCTCGCTTCGCAGCAATATGGCGAAAAGTGGGGCCGCCATTGGCTCGACGTGGTCCGCTACGCCGACACCGCCGGCGACAATGCCGATTTCCCCGTCCCCTCGATGTACCGCTATCGCAACTGGGTGATCGCGGCCTTCAACCGCGACGAGCCTTACGATCGATTCGTGCGCGAACAGATCGCGGGTGACCTGCTGGCAGCGAAGATAGATCCGGCGAAAAACAAAGAGGACTGGCAGGCGAAGATCATCGCTACGGGATATCTCGCCAACTCGCGCCGCTTCGGATCGCGCGCCAGCGAATTCCATCTCACCATCGACGACACTATCGATAATCTCGGCAAGGGCGTGCTGGGCCTGACCATCGCTTGCGCGCGCTGTCACGATCACAAATTCGACCCCATCCCCACCGCCGATTATTACGGGCTCTACGGCATCTTCAAGAGCACCAACTACGCGCACGCGGGCACGGAGATCTACCCGCACACCTACGGGTTCGCGGCGCTCAATGCGGCAGACGCCGGGAAGTTGAAGGAAGTCGAGACACAGCTTTCGGGGCTCGATAACCACATCGAAGACATCAAGGCCGGGAGGGTCAAGTTTGCAAACGACGCCGACAAGCGCAAATGCCGAGCAGGAAGACCAGACGAATGGCCGCAAGTGGTCCGCGGCAGTATCCGTATTTACAGAAGGCGTACTCGGTTTCCGATGGCACGCCCGTCAACGCGAAGATCATGGTGCGTGGCGAGCCGGGGACGCTGGGACCGGAAGTTCCCCGCGGCTTCCTGACGATTCTCGGCGGGCAGAAATTGTCGCCCGATGAGAAGGGCAGCGGGCGATCTGGAACTCGCGCAGTGGATCACCGATCCCGAAGAATCCGCTGACTGCGCGCGTGATCGTGAACCGCGTGTGGGCGTGGCATTTCGGGCAGGGCATTGTCGCAACGCCCGACGATTTCGGCGCGCGCGGCGAGCCGCCGACTAACCCCGAGCTGCTCGATTACCTGACTTCGCGATTTATTGAGGACGGTTGGTCCATCAAGAAACTGAACCGGCGCATTCTGCTCACTCGCGCATACCAGATGGCGAGCGGCACGAACGACGCCGACTCGCTGAAAGATTCAAAAAACGCCTATCTCTGGCATTTCAACCGGCGCCGGCTCGATGCGGAGGAGTTCCGCGATTCGCTGCTCGCGGTAAGCGGCAATCTCGACCCCAAACCCGGCGGCGAGCAGCCGTTTCCGCCCGAGATGCAATGGAAGTACACGCAGCATAATCCCTTCATCGGCGCGGACGCCGCCTACGCAACGAACAAACGTAGTGTCTATCTGATGCAGCAGCGCATCCGCCGCCAGCCTTTTCTCGAACTGTTCGATGGCGCCGACGCCAATGCCGAAACCGGCATACGCCCGCTGACCACGACGGCTCTACAGGCGCTCTACACGATGAACGACCCGTTCTTCCACGCGCAGGCCGACGGGCTGGCGCTGCGTGTCGGGCATGAATTTCGGTTCCGACGCCGAAAGATTGGCCTACGCCTACAAACTGTTGTACGGCCGCGCCCCGGCGCCGGATGAGATCCGCGAGGCGCGCCAGTTTCTCGAAAACGCGCGAAAATCTCTGGCCGATGCAGCGACGCCCGAGTGGCAGCGGGCGCGCATGGTTTGGGCTAGTCTGATGCGGGTCCTGTTAGCCGCGAATGAATTTATGACATTGGATTGAGTTATGGCATACGAAGATACGCGTCGTAGCGCGTTACGCTCCCTGATGCTCGGGACGAGCATGTTCCCTGCCCTGGTGAGCGAGTTGCTCGCCAAAGGCGCGCCGGCCGCGGCTGTCAATCCGCTGGCGCCGAAAGCTCCCGCACTTTCCCGGCACGGCTAAGCGCGTGATCTGGATGTATCTCAGCGGCGGAATGTCGCACGTCGATTCGTTCGATCCGAAGCCCAAACTTGCCGAGTACCAGCGCGACCAAAAGCTGGAAAACGGCAGAAAGATGCTCGGATCGCCGTGGGCCGCGAAGCCGCGCGGTAAGTCAGGCACGGAGATCACCGACCTCTTCCCGCACATCGCCGACTGCGCCGACGATCTGTGCGTCATTCGATCCATGCGCGGCGATCATAACGACCACTTCCAGGCCACGCTCGGCATCCACACCGGCTCGGTGACGTTCAAGCGGCCCAGCGCCGGTTCGTGGGTGGCGTACGGGCTCGGCACCGAAAACCAGAACCTGCCGTGCTACGTGGTCCTTGCGCCCGAAATGCCGTACGCGGGCAGCCAAATCTGGTCGTCCGATTTTCTGCCGGGGATTTATTCCGGCACACGCATTGCCAGCGGCCCCGAGCCTGTTCCCGACCTCAACCGGCGCGCGCCTTCGGATGAGATGCAGAAGCTTGAGCTGAGCCTGCTCGAAAAATTCAATCGCAAACATGAAGCCCGCCATCCGGGCGACCCGATGCTCGAAGCGCGCATCAAGTCGTTCGAGACCGCATTCGGCATGCAGATGGAGATGCCGCGCGCGCTCGATTTGTCGAAGGAATCGGACGCCACCCTCAAGCTCTACGGCATGGAGCGCGGCGCCACCACTGGCTTTGGCTGGCAGTGCATCGTCGCGCGGCGCTTGATGGAGCAGGGCGTACGCTTCGTTGAATTGATTGACACCGGCTCAAGCAAAAACTGGGACGCGCACGGCAACATCCACGACCACGAGCCGCTGGCGCGCAAGATCGATCAGCCCGTCGCGGGCCTGCTGGCCGATCTGAAATCGCGCGGCATGCTGAAGGATACGCTGGTCGTCTTCACCACCGAGTTCGGCCGCTCGCCGACCGCCGAAGGCGAAATGGGCCGCGGCCATTACAACCGCGCCTATTCCTCATGGCTCGCGGGCGGCGGCATCAAAGGCTGGAATGGCGTACGGCAAGACGGACGATTTCGGCGCAAAGATCGTCGAGAACGAATGCCACGTCCACGATTTCCACGCGACGATTCTGCATTGCCTGGGTTTCGATCATACGAAACTGACGTTCCGTCATGCGGGGCGAGATTATAGACTGACGGACGTGGCGGGGAATGTGGTGAAGGCAGTGCTGGCGTAACAGAGCGGGTTTACGCCATCTTACGGGAATTGGCCTTGTGTTCAGTCCGCAATCGTGTAGACCATGAGACGGGTCCCGCCGTTCCAAATGCACTCCAGAGTAGTTCGTCTTGAAGTATGCAACCAACTGCATGACCCCGCCGTGTTTCGATGAGAGGTTGGTAAATTGACGCTTGTGCGCAGCCAACTGGTCGATCACGTCTGCAATGTGGGCCTCAATGTCGCGTGTCTTATCGAGACGGGAAAACAGCGACCAGCAACTGAACTTGCGCTCAAGGTGAGTGCGCGGATTGACATCCCCTTTCGCCACGACTCGGTGGGCGTAATCCCAGCCAGGCGCGAAATATCGGCGGGATCGAAATCGCCGGCAATAGTGAAATAAGCGTACTGCTCGTTGGGTGCAGTCATACGTCCTGAGCCAATTATCGCTCGCGACAAGCACGGTTACCAATCTCCATTTTCGGCATGCAAGCGTTGTACCGCCGTTTCCAGCGAGCGTTTCGCAACCCCGCTGTTTGACATTGTATATACACCGACAACATAATAGAAAAAGCATGGGCGCCGGTATTGAGTTCGATTGGGACGCACAAAACATTCGGCACTTGAAGCGGCATCGAGTGACCCCGACTGAATTTGAAGAGCTGATGACCATCGATCCGGTTTACGTGGAGTATCAGACCGAAGCCGACGAGGAGCGATACAAGGTTCTTGGCGTCACCGAGGCCGATCGCGTTTTGATTGGAATTTGGACGCCGAGAGAGGGCAAGATCCGGGCCGTTACGGCATACGCCGCGAGCCGAGCCTACCGAGAGCTTTATTGGGAGACCCGCAGATGAAACAGAAACGTGTAATACCCGCGCTCGAATCCGAGACCGAAGAAGCCGAGTGGTGGTACAAGAACCGTTCACTGCTGGACAACGATCTTGCGGAAGCCGCGAAAAAGGGCAGGCTGAAGAGCCTTGACCCGGCAACACTGAAAGCCCGTCTCGCCGCTTCGAAGACGCGCGTCGTCTCAATTCGGTTGCCAGAGAATGATATTGAGTTGGCGCGCCAGCAGGCAAATCAAAAAGGCCTTCCCTACCAGACGTACATCAAGTCCGTACTGCATCAGGCGTTGCGCCAAGCAAAGTAGCCGCCACCGGAAGCGCTACTCGATCGCTTCCGGCACAAGCTCGATATCGCTCTCGCCCGCCGCCTTCCTGTCCGCGTACTTCTTCACCCAGGCTTCCCAACTCCGCCCATCCGCCATATCGCGACCCGTGAACGAAAGCTGTTCGATATCGTTCACCGGCACCGTCACCTTCTTGCTCGCCGATTTTAGAAGAATGCGAATCTTCGAACTCCCGCGATCGAAGATGTAGCCCTCCAGCTTATCCCCGCTCTTCAACTGCACGGTCACATCGCCTCGATAATCGAACGCCTGCTCGACGCCGTCGGCTAGCTTATCCTTCGCCGCGATCTCCGTGCCCTGCAATGTCGGCTTGGCTGGGGCGGCGGAAATCTGTACCAACGTCTTATGCGGCGTTTCGGCCTCCACCTGTTGCAGCGCTTCGGCATCGCGGTAGCGCGAGGTAAGCATCGCGCGCACAGTAGCGAACACCCCGCGCAACGAGAAGGTGTAATCCACCGCCGACGCCTCATATCCCGAATGCAGCATGCAGTTGGCGCATTTCGGATTGCCCGATTCGTAGCCGTACTTCGACCAATCCGTCGAATCCACCAACTCCTGAAACGTCTCTGCGTAGCCATCCTGCTGCAGATAGCACGGCTTCTGCCAGCCGAAGATCGAATATGCCGGCATACCCCACGGCGTGCACTCCAAATTCCGCTTCCCCATCAGGAACTCGAGGAACAGCGGCGACATGTTGAACTGCCACTTTGGATCGCGATTCGAAAGAATCTTGCGGAACATCGAGATATTCCGCTCGCGTCCCATGAAGTGCTGCTGGTCGGGGGCCTTGTCGTACGAATATCCCGGCGAGAGCATCATGCCCTCGACGCCGGCATCCATCATCTCGCTGAAGAACGCGCGCACCGATTTCGAGTCGACGCCATCGAAGATCGTCGTGTTGGTAGTAACGCGGAAGCCACGCCCAACCGCCTCGCGGATGGCGGCGAGCGCGATATCGTAGCCGCCTTCCTTGCACACGGAGAGATCGTGATGTTCCTTCTCGCCATCCATGTGGACCGAAAACGTCAGGTACTTGCTCGGCGTGAACAGGTGCAGCTTTTCCTTGAGCAGCAGCGCGTTGGTGCACATGTAGACGTACTTCTTGCGCGCCACCAGGCCCTTGACGATCTCGTCGATCTGCGGGTGCATCAGCGGCTCGCCGCCGGGGATCGCCACCGTGGGCACGCCGCACTCTTCCACCGCGCGGAAGCACTCCTCGGGCGTCAGATCGCTGCTTGAGAATGTGGCCGGGATATTGAATCTTGCCGCATCCCGCGCACGCCAGATTGCAGCGGTAAAGCGGCTCGAGCATCAGCACGAGCGGATAGCGCTTGCGGCCCTTGAGCTTTTGCTTCAGGACATAGCTGGCGACGGTCCACATCTGGGACGCGGGAACTGGCATATATTCAGCTTACAAGAAGCGCCGATCCCTGCGTGCCGCTATTCGTAGCGGAGCGCTTCCGCCGGATGCACTTTCCCCGCTCTTCGCGTCGGCGCCCAACAAGCTAGTAACGCCACGGCCGCAAACGCCACGCTCGCGCCAACCAGGGCTACCGGATCCGTGGCTTCCACCCCATAAAGAAAGGTGCGCAACACGCGCGCCAGTAGAAATGCCGCCGCGACTCCGGCGATCACTCCCCCCGCGATCAGCCGGAATGCCTCGCCCAACACCAGATTGCGGATATCCCCGCGCGCCGCGCCCACCGCTGCGCGAATTGCAATCTCGCGCCGCCGAGAAGCCACGGAAAGAGACAGCACGCCGTAAATCCCCACCAGCGTCAGGACGCTTCCCACAATCGAAAATCCCACCAGCAGTTGCATGGCGAAATTACGAGGCGCCAGCGAGTCGGCGCGAATCTGCTCCAGCGTCTTGACGTTCTCCACCGAAACCGATGAATCGACCGACCGCAACTCGCGCTCCACTGCCGCGCGAACCGTGCCCGGGTCGGCCGTCGTCCGCACAACAAGATGTTTCGAAAAGGCGTTCGCCTGCCATAGTGAAAGGTAGATCTCGGGCGATGGCGCCTGGGTCAGATCGCCCATGCGCCCATTGGCCACTACGCCGATTATCTCCATGGCCGGCCTTTCCCGGCCATTCAACCAAACCTTCCTCCCAATCGTCTTACCGCCGGGAAAGTAGCGATTCGCAAAAGCCTGGTTAACAATCGCAACTGTGGGCTGTTTGCCGTCGTCCGTGGCCCGGAACTCGCGTCCATCCCGCATCGGCATTCCGAGCGCTTTGAAATAATCCTGCGTGATGGCGCGCAACGGCATCGCGATCCGGTCGCTATCTTTATTCGCCAGCGGCTGCCCCTCGATTTCAACCGTCGACGGCCAACTGTTCCCAGTCAGCGGAACACCCCACGCGAAGGCAGCGTACTGCACGCCTGGCATCGTGGAGACGCGGTCGAGCGCGCGACGATGGAAATCCAACCACTGGCCGTTCTGCACCTCCGTAACGCTCATGGTGAGAATGTGTCCGACGCTGTAGCCCGATTGCACGTTGGAGATGTTGATCATGGTGCGAATCAGCAGCGTCGCGCCCGCTAGCAGCGCCAACGTCAACGCCGTCTGAACGATAGTGACGCCGCGCAGCAGACGACGCTCGCCGCGGCTCGCGCTGCTCTTAGGCCCCGCGCTTTTCAGCGCTTCGAGTGGATTGAGCCGCGACGCTCGCATGGCTGGATAGAGCCCCGCAAGCACCGCGGCCACCGTGGCCGATGCAAATCCGAAGGCAAGAACCGGCCAGCCCGTGGTCACGGCATCCAGGCGCGGGATGGCGTGCCCTCCAATCGTCTTGAACGCGTTGACCACGGCGAAAGCGATGCCGATTCCGAGAGCGCCTCCAGTGAGCGCGAGCAGCAAGCTCTCCATCGATGCCTGACGGAAAAGAGCGAGCCGTCCGATGCCCAACGCTGCCCGCACCGCGTATTCGCCCTGCCGTTGCAGCCCGCGCACCAACAGCAGCGCCGCCGCGTTCCCGCAGGCGATCAGCAGCACGAGCGCCGCCGCTCCCAACAGCGGAAAGAGAATGCGCCGCCCGTCCCGATTCATCTCGTCACCCAGCGATTCCAGATGCGGCGCCAGGTTTTGAAAATCCGGCTCGCCCTGCGCCTCGCGCGTAACGGCAACTTTGAGTTCGCCCTGCGCCGTGGAGAGCGTGACACCGTTTTTGACGCGCCCTACTACGTCCCAATACCGCGCCTTCATCTGTTTGGGTCCGGGCGCGGCGGGGAGAAAGTAATCCACCATCGCGTTCACGTTGTAATTCGGCTCCTGCGAAGCGCCGGGCGAAGGCAGAAACCGGACCCCCGGCTGCATCACGCCAATGATGCGATACGGCGCATTGTGGCGGCTGATGCGTAGCGTGCTGCCGATCGCATTGCGATTGCCTCCAAAATTCCGCTGCCAGAATTCGTAACCCAGAACGATTACCGAATCCGCGCCATCCACCGTTTCCGAATCGAAGAACGTTCGGCCGAGCACGGGAGCGATTCCCATGATGCGGAAGTAATCTTTGGTGACGTACATACCCTCGACGGATTGGCTACCCTCGGCGCGGACGAGATAATTGAACGACCAGTTATAGGCCGCGACGCCATCGAGCGATTTCACCTGCTTCTGCCAATCTATCCATTGCGCGGCTGCCCAATTCTCAGGACTGTCGGTGCGCCGCCCGTCGGAGCGCACCGCCTGTATTAGCGCCAACTGCCGCGGCTGCCGATAGGGCGGCGGCGTCAAGAGCACCCCGTGAACCAAACTGAACACAGCCGACATCGCGCCGATCCCCAGTGCCAGCGTGAATACGGCAATTGAGGCAAAGCCCGGCTGCTTCCGCAGAGTGCGAAGGCCCAGACGCAAGTCCTGCATCATGATGGATTTCTCCCTCTTGTTCTACGAATACTCGCGCGTTCGGTTAGCCAATCATCCCATGTAGGGCGGCGCGCCGGCGCAGCGCACGTCTTGCAGGATGCCCAAAGCTGGTCCACCCCTGCCACGGCCTAGCGTTTCACCGATTTACCGACCGGGTCCCGGCAAGAGCGCCTCGCCCTATCGCCATCGGCCATTCAGCCGATACGTTAGATGTGCATATTCGACGGTTTCTAAGCTGCACGTTGGCGCTCGGTCTTCTTTACCCACTGACGGCAGGGGAGATAGTGGGAACCATTACGATCAAGCATAAACTGACGAAGCGTGTCGCCGCTCCTTCGCTCGACACTTACGAACGCGGCGCCACTGTTCCGATCGCCGTTGAAGATGAGGATCCATTCGTTTACGAGCGTACGCACACCGTGGTCTACATCGAAGGGGAAATGCCAATGGCTCCAGCGATCACAAAGGGTCTGCGTCAGGAAAACAGGGCGTTCGGTCCCGATCTCGTTGTCGTACCGGTTGGCTCATCCGTGTCGTTCCCGAACATGGACCCGATCTTCCACAACGTGTTCTCGCTCTCCAAGGCCAAGAGCTTCGACTTGGGGAATTACAGCAAGGGCCAGACGCGAACGGTCAAATTCAACAGGCCTGGAATCGTGTTGGTGAACTGCAGGCTGCACACCAACATGAGCGCGGTAGTGGTCGTCGCTCCAAACCAGTTCTACGCGTCGCCGGATGAGAAAGGGCGTTTCACTATTCCTGCCGTGCCCGCGGGCAAGTATACGGTGACCGCTTGGCATAAAGCCACGGGCTTTCTGAGAAAAGACGTCACGGTGTCGGACGGCGCGCCATCGAACGTGGATTTCCTGGTCCCGCTTGGCGATGCCAGCGAATCGCATTTATCGGCTAAAAGGTAGTAGGAATGCGGTTTAGCACCAGAACATTTCTCTTTTCTTCCGCGCCTAACATCGCGCTGTTGATTGCGGCTTTCTTCTTCATCGAAAACCTGACGGTCTCGGCGCTAACTAACGACACGAAGCAATCCCTGCGGCAAACGCAGCTTACGATAGCTCATTCGCGTGTCAGGTCCGAAGCTGAAAATGTTCGCCTGTTGAAGATAGTCAGCGAAAACGCACCGCTCAAGGCCGCGATGCAATTGATGGCCTTGGAGCGCGGCCCCGACGCCAAGCGCACGCTGGAAGATCAACTCAGAGAGATCTGCGTGCCGCTCGATCTTGGATTCTTGAGCGCCTCCTTCCCTGACGGCAGATTTATGGCGGGCATGATCCGTACCGCGGGGGGTTGGCGCCCGTTGGAGCCAGGCCGTCTCTCTTCGCCTGCGGGCGGCTTTGTTTGGGCGGATGGCGTCGTCTATACCGTTACCGCCAATCAGGTAATGCAAGGCGGCGAGGATCTCGGAAAGCTTTCGGTCGGACGCACCTTCGATCTTGGGGATTTCGAAACGCCGGCCATACTGCTGCACGGGGACAAAGTTCTCCTCTCGACGGTGCCGGCGATCCCCGCACAAGAGATTGAACGGGGGCTCAAAGCGTGTAAAGGGCGCCAGGATTGCCAACTCAGCCTAGCGAATGCCAACTATCTGATAACGAAACTCGACGGCTCATGGAACGCCGACAGTTGTGCGCTGATCAGTCTCGAGAGCCTCGACAGGGCGACAGGCCCCGTAGCCGCGCGATTGCGCAGTATCTTCGTCACCGCTGGAATTGGCGCGCTTGGGTTTGCCCTGTTGGGCAGTTTGCTTTCGGCGCGCGCGATTGTGCAGCCGCTTGACATCATGATTTCCCACCTGCACGAAAGCGAGAAAAGCGGCGATTTGAGTGAAATGAATTTCGGTCCTGAGGCGATCAAGGAAGTCCGTGAGCTTACGGCGAGCTTTAACCGGGCAGTATCCGCCATCCGTAGGAGTAAGGAAGATCTGCAGCACGCCTACCTGCAATTTACCGGTTCGCTGGCAAGTGCGTTGGATGCGCGCGATTCCTACACAGCCGGTCACAGCCAACGCGTCAGCGAATATTCGTGCGCAATCGCCGAGAACCTCGGCCTATCCGCTCGCGATGTGGGAGACATTCGGATTGGCGCGTTGCTGCACGACATTGGAAAAATCGGCGTCAGCGATAGCGTCTTGCAGAAGCCGGGGAAGGTTGACCAGCGATGAGTTCGCCCTCATTCAAATGCACCCCACCATCGGACGCCGCATTCTGGAAGGCGTAAATGGATTTCACCCCTATCTTGCAGTAGTGGAATTGCATCACGAGAACTGGGACGGCACCGGATATCCCCGGGGCCTGACCGGCCAAGACGTCCCGCTGGCAGCTCGCATCGTTCATGTGGCCGATGCATTCGATGCCATGACATCCGATCGTCCATACCGCCGTGGCATGTCCGTCTCGGAAGCATTTGGCATTTTGAACCGCTTTGCCGGAACGCAGTTCGACCCTGCGATTGTCGGCGCATTCTTGAACTTGGGTATTGGCACGAGCGGCCTAATGCGGCTAATGGAAAACGTAAGTGCGGAAAATACCGTGGAGTTGAAACCGGCATGAAATTAGCGACGGCCTTTATCCTTACCCTGGGCGTATGCTTCGGCCAGGAAGCCCAGTCGGGCTTTCAGGTCGAAGGTACGATGAGCGCGGGAACCGAATATACCCGCCAACTCTCGGCTCAGCCTCGCGATGGGTCGCCCTGGGCAGCCGGCATGCGCCTCGTTCTCTATCCCCAGTGGAAAATTGGCGGCCATTGGAGTTTTATCAGCGCGGTTCAACTTCGTTCGCGGCCCTACTTCTTTCAGGAGTTTGCAACGCAGGGATACGGGCTTAAGGTCGATATCCTGCAGGCGCAGCTTGCGTATTCGCGAGTTGTCAAGGATCGCTCCTTTTCGATTCGTGCAGGCCAGATGTCAAGCGCTTTCGGCTCTTTCCTGCTTCGCTACGATGATTTTCGCAATCCGCTGATCGATATGCCCGTTTCATACGGCTACTACCAGGGAGTGACAACTTTAGGCCTTATGGGCGCCGAGGTTGACGCCTCCATTCACCATCTCGATTTGCGCGCTCAATTTACAAATTCGTCGCCCGCGAACCCGCGCAGCGTTTTCGATAACGGCCAATATGGGGACTGGACTGGCGGGCTCGGATATACAATCGCTCAAGGGGTCCGGATAGGGGCTTCAGCCTACCGGGGACCTTACCTTGAGCGGGGATACCAGTATTTTTTCCCTGGCGAAGCGCCGCCGCGGACGTTGCCAGGTACCGGGTACAGCATCGAATTGGAGGCGGCCCGCGGCCCCTGGAATTTCTATTCCGAGCTCCAGAGATTTCAGTATGCGTATCACATCATGCCGACCTTCACTGAGAACGTCTGGTACGCCGAGGTGAAACGTACATTGAGCCCCCGATGGTATGCCGCTTTCCGCGTCAATCACTTGTCCGGCGATTACGGCGTTTACCAGACGATCTACGAAACTGCCCTAGGCTTCCGGCCGAACCGCTTTCAACTCGTCAAGATCGACTACGAACGCCAGAACGGGCCGGCAACGCCTGGAGCTCTCGGAAATGTATTGGCCTTACAACTCGTCACCCGCTTCTCGCCCCTCGCCGTCACGCGGAATTGACTGGGTGCACACCAGCAGAATGCGGTCTCTTCGGATAGCCTATTTTTAGCTTGTTCTTACGGCGATAATAGCCGTAAGATACAGGCATGGCCACTTCCACTCCGCCCGATGTCCCGCCCCAGGTCCGCCAGCTCGCCACAGAGGTGGCTGATGTCCATCCCATGCGCCGAGGCTCACTATCGGAACGCACCATCAAGTGCAGCAAGCCGGGTTGTGCTTGTGCGCAAGATCCGAAGGCGCGCCATGGTCCTTACTACAGCCTCACGCATGCCGTCGGGGGCAAGACTCGGTCACGTTTCCTCACTGCCGATGAGGCCGATCTGGTCCGGCAACAAATCGATACGGGCCGCCAGTTTCGTGGGCATGTGGACGCGTTGTGGGAGGCATGCGAACAATGGGCAGACAGTCAATTGGCGGATGTCCCGGCCTCCTCCGGAGAGGCTAAAAAAGGGGGGTCCAAGCGGATCTCCAAGTCGAAATCGCCAAGGAAATCGAAACTCTCTTAGGTTCTGGCGCGGTTGGCGATCTGGATTTCGAAGCCGTGGAGATGGCGGCGCGGCAACAGGCTCTGCGGCTGGCCGCGCGCGCACTCGAGCAACGACTGAACGCCGATACTTCCGATCATGCCGGCCCGGAACTGCCTTGCTCCTGCGGAGCGCCAGCACAGTATCGAGGCCGTCACGAGAAGACGTTTGAGAGCGTGTTGGGGCCTCTGCATCTGGAGCGGGCTTACTATCACTGTGCCAAGTGCCAGGGAGGGTTCTGCCCGCGCGACCGCGCTTTGCATCTGGAGTTGTTTTCGCTCACGCCTGGGGTCCTGCGCATGACAGGCAGCACAGCAGCGCTGGTGAGCTTCGAGGAGAGTAGCGCTTTGCTGCACGAGTTGGCAGGAGTGGAAGTCAGTGTCAGCCAAGTGCAACGCGCCGCCGAAGCGCTTGGCGCCGAAATCATCGCCGATGAACGCGCCTGCGTGGACAGAATGGGTGAAGTCGCTCCCACCATGTACCTGGGGATGGATGGCACCGGTGTACCGATGCGTCCCGCGGAAGTCGCAGGCCGGGCGGGCAAGCAGCCGGATGGCTCGGCCAAAACCCGCGAGGCCAAGGTCGTCACGGTGTGGACTGCGGAATCGCGGGATGAGGAGGGCAAGCCGGTGCGGGACCCAGGATCGATCACTTATTCGGCTGCAATCGAAAGCGCCGCTGCGCTGGACACCAGTTCCCAACGATCCGACCTCGCCGAGCGCGTGTTGCGAGAGGCCACGCGGCGAGGCTTCACCGAGGCGCCGAGATGCGCAGTACTGGGTGATGGCTCTGCTTGGATCTGGAACACCGCCGCGGAACTGTTCCCCCAAGCCGATCAAATCCTCGATCGCTACCACGCGAAAGACGCTTTGCACCGAACCGCTCACGCGATCTTCGGCGCCACCAGCCCTGAAGCCAAACCATGGGCCACGGCGCGCTGTGACGAACTGGATGCTGGAAAGTTGCAGGCCATCATCCGCGCGCTCCGGCCCCATATCGGCTCTGCCCATGAAGCCGCGAAATGTGCCACCTACATTATTCGCAACCGTCGTCGCATGCGCTATCCAAAGTTCCACGCACAGGGTTTATGTACCTCTACCGGCGTCCTGGAAGCCGGATGCAAAGTGGCGATCGGGACCCGGCTCAAGAGAGCAGGTATGCACTGGAGCGTCTCTGGAGCCAACGCCATCATCGCGCTGCGGTGCGTCAAACTCAGTGGACGATTCGAGGATTTCTGGGAACGTCGCTCATCGCCTCTTAAGCTTAAGGCTGCCGCGTGAGTTCACCTCACAAATTTGGAGTGCACCCGAATTGACTCAAGCATTCGGTGTGCCGCCTGTTTTATACTAAATAGTTGAACTAACATGCCGAAACGTACTTTTCAACCGAATAACCGTCACCGCGCCAAGACGCATGGCTTTCGCAGCCGGATGGAAACCAAGAATGGCCGCGCCGTGCTCGCGCGCCGGCGGGCTGCCGGCCGCAAGAAACTCACGGTCAGCGACGAAAGGTAGTTTTCCATCCCAGGTTTTCCGAAACGTGTCCGTATCCTGCGGTCGAAAGATTTCCGTAGAGTCTATGATGAAGGTAGCCGCTTCTCCGGTTCCCTGTTCGCGGCGTTTTGCCTGCGGAACGCGGATGGCGGCGGCCCGCGCATCGGCTTTACAGTGCCGCGCGCGGTTGGCAAGGCCGTGGTGCGCAACCGCATCACGGCGGCGCGTCCGCGAAGCCGTACGCCTCGAATTGGAACGGCTGAATCCACAGTGGTCGATCGTGATCAATCCTCGCCGCAAAACGCTGGAAGCCTCTACCGAGGAGATCCGGCGCGAGGTGGAGCGTCTCTTTCGGCGCTGCAATGGATCTTAACGGGTGCCCTCGGCGTATATAAGCGGTGGATGTCCCCAATGCTTCCCTCAGCCTGCCGATTCCATCCCACGTGCTCGGAATACATGCGCGAAGCGATCGTTCGACACGGCGCCGCGCGCGGAGTGTGGCTGGGGTTACGCCGCCTCTTCCGATGCCACCCGTTCCACGAAGGCGGGTTCGATCCGGTTCGGTAGAGAACCACGGAATTCAAAATGCCAGAATTGCAAAATAGTGGCAATAAGATTGGGCCGCGCAAGGAAATGTCGATGGAGATGCGCCTGCTACTGGCGCTGCTCTTGACAGTTCCGATCCTGTTCCTCGGCCCTTATCTCCTGGGGCCCCAAAAGCCGCCGCAGCCGGAAAAGAAAAGCGCAACGCAGCCGGCGCATCAAGCCCCAGCCTCCAACCCGGCGGCTCAAACCTCCACGCAAGCGCCGCCGCCGGAACCCGCGGCAGCCGTCGCCCCGGTTAAGTCGCCTGCCGGAACCGGAACCCCACAACAGGCGCTGCCCTCGTTTTTCATTGATACCGATCTTTACCACGTCGTCTTTACCAACCATGGCGCGACCGTACAGAGTTGGCAACTGAGGGGCAAGAAGTATCGTGGCAACGACGGCAAGCAACTTGATCTGATGAATCCCAACGGCTGGGTGGCGCCGTTCAGCCTCGATATTCCCAGCGACAGGGCCCTGGAGCAACGGCTCAACTGGACGTATTACGCCCAAACCCCCGATCCCGACGGACTCGGCGTGACTTACCAGTTCTCCGACGGCCACGTAGCGATCAAGAAGACCTTCCGTTTCGAGAAGAATTCCTATCTCTCGCGAGTCTCGAGCGAGCTCACCATCGACGGACGCCTTGTCCCCAACGGCCTTGTTTGGCGCTGCGGATTCGGCGATCTCACTGTGGCCAATCCATCGCCTACCCAACACGCGGTCTACTACGATCTATCGCAAAGCAAGTTGGTGGATCACGGCCCAACCGCGGCGGCGAAAGGACCGATTCAAGCCGCGGGCACGCAGTCCTTCGCGGGCATTACGGATACCTACTTCGCGGCGGTCTTCCTGCCGGCTAACGAAGACGCCATGCGCGAGACCATCTTCACCGACTACGCGCCGACGGCGCTGGACGCGAAAAAGCTGGCGTTCCCAGGGATTGCCGTGTCCGATGGCGACGTCAATCAGTTCCGGCTTTTCGTCGGTCCGAAGGACTTCGACCTGCTCAAGGGCATCGACCCCAAGCTCGAACAGTTGGTCGATTTCGGCTGGATGGCCATCCTCGCCAAGCCGCTGTTCCTGATCGTGAACTGGGTCAACGACAACATCGTCCACAACTTCGGCTGGGCGATCATGCTGGTCACGATCGTCATCAACTTCGTGCTGTTCCCGCTGAAGCATCAGCAACATGAAGTCGATGCGCAAGATGCAGGCGCTCAAGCCGCAGATCGACGCCATCAACGCCAAGTACAAGAGCGTTGAGCATGCGCGACCCGCAAGAAGGCCGAGCAGAACCAGGAGGTCATGGAGCTCTACAAGAAGCACGGCGTCAACCCATGGGCGGCTGCGTGCCGATGCTGCTGCAGATTCCCGTTCTTCTTCGCGTTCTACAAGGTGTTCACGGTTTCGGTGGAAATGCGCGGCGCGCGCTGGCTGTGGGTGACGATCTCTCGCAGCCCGAGACATCTGCCCATTCAGCATTCTGCCCCTGATCATGATCGCGAGCCAGTTCCTCATGCAGAAGATGACGCCGCAGCCCGGCGTCGACCCGACCCAGCAGAAGATGATGATGTTCATGCCGCTGATCTTCGGCTTCATGTTCTATAATTTCCCGAGCGGCCTGGTGTTATACTACTTGACCAGCAATCTGGTAGGCATGGGCAGCAGTGGTTCTTCAATCACACCGATACGGCGCCGCTTGCCGCCGCAGTCGGTGGAGCCGCCGCCAAGAAAAAGAACGGCAGGAAATAGCCTGTGACTGAGCGAAAGTATTCCGTGGCCTCGATCGGCCCGCGCATCGATGCGTTCCTGACGGATCACCCTCGCAAAATGGCGGCTTCGAGCTGAACTACGAGATCCAGGACGCCGCGCCCGCCGGACGACGATTTCGAAACGCCGGACGTGGTGGTGAAGTTCACCGGCCGCGACGTCGATCTGCTGCTTTCCAACCGCGCCGAGCTGCTGCTGGCGCTCGAGCACGTCACCATGGAAATGCTGCGCATGCCGTCCGAAGACCATTCGCGCATTTCCTTCGACGCCAACGATTACCGCCTGCTGCGCATCGAAGAGCTGCGGCTGAGCGCGGTGGCCGCCGCGGAGAAGGTGAAGCGCACCGGCGTGCCTTTCCGCTTCAACCCCATGAACAGCCGCGAGCGCCGCGTGATCCATCTGGCGCTGCGCAATGAGACCGAGCTGCGCAGCGAGAGCTGCGGCGCCGGTCCGCAGCGGCAGGTGGTGGTCTATCCGGCCGGCATGGCGAGCCTGCCCGAACCCCCGCGCGGTTTCGCTCCGCCCGCCTCGACACGGTCCGGAGGCGGACCGCCGACGCCGCGGCGATGGACCGCCGCGCCGCGGTGGCGGACCGCGCCACGGCGGCGGTGAGCGCGGCCTCCGCGCCGATCCCGCGACGCACGCCGGTAGCTGCGCCGTACTCTTGCAGGTTCAACGACACCATCGTCGCGATCTCCACTCCGCCCGGCCGCGGCGGCCTAGGCGTCGTGCGTCTCTCCGGGCGCAGGCGCGCGCGCCATCGCCGAGCGCATCTTGCATTCCGCTCCTCGCCGGACTGGCGGCCCTGGCATGCCCAGCTCGCGCAACTGCTCGACGCGAAGGCCATCGATCGACCAGGTGGTGGTCACGTTCTTCGCCGCGCCGCGCTCTTACACCGCCGAAGACGTGGTCGAGATCTCCTGCCACGGCTCGCCGGTCGTGCTGCGCCACGCCGTGGAGCGCGCGCTCGAGGCCGGCGCGCGCCTGGCCGAGCCCGGCGAGTTCACCCTGCGCGCTTTCCTCAACGGCCGCATCGATCTGCCGCAGGCCGAAGCCGTGCGCGACCTGATCGAAGCCACCACGCTCTATCAGGCGCGCATCGCCGCGCAGCAGGTGGACGGCTCCGTCTCGCGCCGCATCGCGCCGCTCAAGGAGCAGCTGCTGGAACTGATCGCGCTGCTCGAAGCCGGCATCGATTTCGCCGAAGACGATATCAGCGTGGCGCCGGCCGCCGAGATCCTGCGCCGGCTCGAGCCCATTCACGACGGCATTCGCCGCCTGGCCGAGAGCTTCCAGTACGGCGGGCTGGTGCAGTCCGGGCTTCACGCTGGCCATCGTGGGCCGGCCCAACGTCGGCAAGAGCAGCCTGTTCAACCGCCTGCTGGAGCAGGACCGCGCCATCGTCACGGACATCCCCGGCACCACGCGCGACCTGGTCTCCGAGACCGCGTCCATCGGCGGCATCCCGGTGAAGCTTGTGCGACACCGCGGGCATCCGCGACAGCCCGGGAGACGGGTGGAATCGCTGGGCATCGAGCGCAGCTATCAGGCCATGGCGGATGCCGACCTGACGCTGGTGGTGGTCGATCTTTCGCAGCCGCATGACGCCGAGGATCGCGAGCTGATGGCGCGCGCGCCGTAAGATGCTAGCTGGCCGCCAACAAATGCGACCTGCCGCACGGCCGCTATCGAAGGCATCGCCGTCTCGGCGCTGACCGGCGAAGGCATCCACGACTTGCGCGAGGCGATCCTCGAAGCCATCGCGCCGCAGCGGCGCCTTCGAGCAGGAGACCGGCTTCATCACCAGCCTGCGGCACGAACAGCTGCTGCGGAATCGGCGGAGTATCTGGAGAAGGCGCGCGCGCGCGGTGGAATCCGCCATTCCGCACGAGATGCTGCTGCTCGATCTCTACGCGGCGCTGCGGCCCATCGACGCCATCACCGGCGCCACCACGGCCGACGACATTCTGAACCGCATCTTTTCGACGTTCTGTATCGGAAAGTGACGCGCCGTCATTGTTTCTTCGCGTGCCATTCGATGGTCTGGCCATCTCCCCCGGCCGAGCTCTGAAATACGATTTCGTCTCCTTTGATCGTGCCCTTGTAATTCAGCTTCATTTCCGTGCCCTGAATGTTGCCGGTGATAGTGAAGGTGACGGTATCGCCCTCCACTTTGCCATCCGTGATCGTGGATTTGCCCAACAATGAGCTTGTAGTCTCGCCGGTAACCTTGTTGCCGTCTACCTTGAAGACAAAGGTCCGCTCCATCGCGCCGTTCGGGCCCTCCGCTGTTGCTTTCCAGTTGCCGCTGATATCGGACGCCAACGCGGTCGCGGACAAAGCCGCGATCAAAAGTAAGAAGCGCTTCATGGCAGATTTCTCCTCGATCCAGTCTGCGACAAGCTACCGCCGTTCGCAAGCGGCGGTGTTATCGCACTCCGCCGCGTAGAGACCGCACCCGTGCTCCTAAGCTATTCTGGACACATGCCATCCATTCAACCCGATCAAGCAAGCTTCCTGCTTCACGGCGTCTATCTGCCGGGATTGCAAAATGAGCATCGCATCACCAAGAGCGTGATCGAAGCGATTCTCTTGGATAAAAGCGACTTTCGTCCGGAACCCCTCGCGCGGCCCGCGCTCGATCTCGCATGGCACATCGCCTCCACCGAAATGCGCTTTATGGACGCCGTGGAGTCGGGCGCGTTTGACTTCAGCCCGATGCCGATGCCCGAGTCCATCAAGAACTCGAAGGACTTCGCATCCTGGTATGCAGACCACTTCGCCCAACACCTCGAAAAGTTAACGAAGCTGTCTAACGACCAGTTACTCAAGATCATCGATTTCCGTGGCATTTTCCAGTTGCCCGCCGTGATGTACCTCGGCTTCATCCTGAGTCACACCGTCCACCACCGCGGCCAATTGTCCACCTACCTACGCCCCATGGGCAGCAAAGTCCCCGCCATGTATGGCGAAAGTTACGATTCCGCCGAAGCGCGCAAGGCCGCCAAGGGTTAGTCAGGGCATCAACTGCGCACCACAACTGGTACCGCCGGCGGTCTTGCCGCCGGTGCGCAGGCGAGCCACAAGCTTCCTCTCGAAGTAGATAATCCGCTGGCATGACCGCGCCGCCCTCCTAAGACGAGGCGACCCACGGTAATAGTGGGCAGTGAGAAGCATCAATCGCGGTCGAGAATTCCTTCATTTCTCAGCGCGATCCGAAAAGCGCGACAGTTCGGATTGTTGATCGCGAGCGCCTGAATCGTCGCACGACCGATCTTCGTCTTTCCCCTTAGATCGGGTCCGTTCAAGCGGTCCCTCCACCTGTCCCGCCTGGGATGAAAGGTGAGCGATCTCACTTGTATCGGGATCCATTCCGGCAAGGTTGGGGCCTTTACGCCGGTTGCAATGCATGCAAGCCAGAGCCAGATTTTGCAGGCTCGATGCCCCGCCGTGCTGCCTTGCAACGATGTGGTCGACGTGGAACGAATACCCGTAGGCTGAAGCGGGCAGATGGCAGCGCGGATCAAGCTTTGATTCACGAATATCATGTCAGGAGGGCACTCGAAGCCGGCGCTCCTAAGGGATAGTCGAGCCCCGAGAGTGGATAACGGCCAAAAGGTTCGCGATGTTCAGGTAACCATCAAGCTCGGCCTCTTCGCCGGAGTCTAACGCGCCTTCGTTCGATTGTTCCATCAGTTCCTGCAATCGTGACGATTTAAGGTCGAATCCCAGACCGGCGCCGTGCGCAACCAGAAATCATGACGCCCCGGAAGGAGTGGCCCAGGCCTCCCCGCGATATCCTAGACCTAGAAGTGGACCTCTCACGTACCGCATTCGATAAGCCCCAAAAAGCTCATGCCTAAGCCAGTTCTATTGACGGTCGACGACGATCCCGATGTGCTCCGCGCCGTCGAGCGCGATCTTCGCCGCAAATATGCCGAAAAGTATCGTATCCTGCGCGCGGATTCCGGACCGGCGGCGCTGGATCTGCTGCGGAAGCTGGAGCAGCGCAACGATCCGGTTGCGCTGTTGCTGGCCGATCATCGCATGCCGCAGATGAACGGCATCGAGTTCCTGGCCGAGGCCATGAAGATCTATCCCAACGCTTGCCGCGTATTGCTGACAGCCTACGCCGATACCGACGCTGCCATTCAGGCGATCAACGAAATCAAACTGCATCACTACCTGTTGAAACCGTGGGATCCGCCGGAAGAGAAGCTGTATCCAGTCATCGATGAACTTCTGGACGACTGGCTCGCGGAGTATACGCCGCCGTTCGAAGGGCTGCGCGTGCTCGGGAGCCGATGGTCGCCAAAGTCTTATGATTTGCGGGAATTTCTGGCGCGTAACCGGATTCCCTATCAATGGCTGGATGTCGAGGCGGCCGATCGGGACGGGGCTGTCAAGCAACTGCTCTCCAAGCTCGAACCGGCGGATTTGGACCATTTGCCGCTGGTTCTGTTTCCGGACGGCGGCCGGCTCGCGGAGCCGCCTCACTCGGAAGTCGCCGAGCGAATGGGTCTCAGGACTCGCGCCGAGACCGAGTTTTACGACCTGGTGATCGCGGGTGGGGGGCCGGCGGGCCTTGCCGCCGCGGTCTACGGCGCATCGGAAGGGCTCAAGACGCTCATGATCGAGCGGGAAGCTCCCGGCGGTCAGGCCGGTTTGAGTTCGCGCATCGAGAACTATCTCGGTTTTCCCACGGGCATCAGCGGATCGGACCTTACGCAACGAGCCGTTATCCAGGCGAAGCGGTTTCAGGTGGAGATTCTTGCTCCGCAGGAAGTGGAGTCTCTGCGAATCGACGGTCCCTATCGGTATCTCAAGCTGTCTAACGGGACGGAGGTATGGTGCCATGCGCTGGTGATTGCGACCGGCCTGCAGTGGCGCAAGCTTGGCATCCCCGGCATGGACCGGCTGCAGGGAGCGGGCGTTTACTATGGCGCCGGGATTGTGGAGGCGCGCTCCTGCAAGGAGGAGGACGTGTACATCGTGGGCGGCGCCAACTCGGCGGGGCAGGCGGCGGTGCACTTCTCCGGCTATGCGCGGCGCGTGGTGATGCTGGTGCGCGGCGATTCCCTGGCGGCGACCATGTCCAGGTACCTGATCGATCGCATTGAGCAGACTCCCAACATCGAAGTGCAGACCGGAGCCAGCGTGGTGGAAGTTTGCGGCGGCGTTCGGCTCGAAGAGATTTCGATCAAGTGCCACGCAACCGGCGCCGTGGACCGCGTGAAAGCAAGTTCGCTGTTCATCTTCATCGGCGCCGAGCCCCGCACCAACTGGCTGGAAGGCGTGGTGGAGCGCGACGATCGCGGATTCATTCTGACCGGCGCCGACTTGGTCCGCGAGGGCAAGCGTCCCAAGGGCTGGCCTCTCGACCGCGATCCGGGATTACTCGAAACCAGCGTCCCCGGGGTTTTCGCGGTAGGAGACGTCCGCCATGGATCGGTGAAGCGGGTCGCCTCCGGCGTGGGAGAAGGCTCGATTGCGATACAGTTCGTGCATCAGTATCTGAGCAAGGTGTAATTATGGCGACTGTTACCGGAACTCCACTCATTGAGGCCCTCCGCAAGGTCCCCGTTTTAGAAGATCTAAAGGAGGATCAGCTCCAGTGGTTCGCGTCCAATGCCGAGGATCTGCACTTCGAGGCTGGCGAAGTGGTGGTTGAGGCCGGCGCTCCGGCGGACCAGTTGATTGTCATCCTCGCGGGCGAGTTGCAGGGGAAGCGGCCCACGGGCGGCGGGCGTCTATATAGTAGGCGCCGGCGCAATTACCGGAATGCTGCCGTTCTCGCGCATGACGCAATTTCCCGTCCACCATTCGCGCGACCGCGCCGACCCGGCTAGCCTCCCTGCACAAGGACCACTTCGAAGAGATGTTTCGCCGCATCCCCGACATCCAGCCTCGACTGATTGGCTTGCTGACCGATCGCGTTCGCGAGGCCACGCGGGCCGATCAACAGCTCGAGAAACTGGCCGCGCTCGGCAAACTGTCGGCGGGTCTCGCGCATGAGCTGAACAACCCCGCGTCGGCGGTGCGGAGATCGACTGCCGGTCTTGCGCGATGCCCTCGCCAATTTGCGCGATGCCAACTTCCGACTTATGCCGCGAAGAGTTGTCGGACGAAGTGCTGGAGCACCTTTCGGAGATCGAAAAAGAGGTCGCGACCGAGATGACCGGTTCGCCGGTGATGGACGCGCTGGACCGCAGCGATCGCGAGGACCGCATCACGGCATGGCTGGAGAAGCGTGGCGTCACTCGGCCTTGGGAGCTCGCGCCGGCGCTGGTTGAGGCCGAGGCCGACGACGACTGTCTGGAAAAACTGTCCGCGCAGTTCCCCGGCAAGACACTGGAATTCGCTCTTCGCCGCATGTCCGCCACCATTGAGGTGGAGAAGACCCTGCGGCAGATCGAGAGCAGCGCCGCTCGTATTTCGGACCTGGTCAAGGCGATCAAAGAATACACCTACATGGACCAGTCCGGTGAAAAAGAGGTCGACCTGCACGAAGGTCTTGAAAGCACGCTGACCATGCTGCATCACGAGTCTGAAGAACGGGATCAACGTCCGCCGCGAATACGATCGATCGTTGCCTAAGGTCTGCGCTAAGGGAAGCGAGCTTAATCAGGTCTGGACCAACCTGATCGATAACGCGATCGACGCGCTGGCTGAACAGGCCAAAGCGGGCAGCGGTCAAATCACCATTCGCACCGCGCGAGATGGCGCTTTTCTACTGGTCGATATCATCGACAACGGCCCCGGTATTCCGCCGGAGGTCAAGAGCCGCATCTTCGATCCGTTCTTTACGACCAAGCAGGTAGGCGAAGGCACGGGCCTTGGACTCGACACGGTGTACCGGATTGTCCGCCAGCATGGGGGCGATGTCCGCGTCGACTCGCATCCTGGCGAGACTCACTTTCAGGTGCGGCTGCCGATTCCCAGGGGAGCCTGACAACGAAGATCTGCGGCGTCAGGCAATATGGCCGACGTCATACAACTGGCGGCGGAGAAATCGGGTTGGGGCAAGCGGCAATGCCGAAGATCGGCTTGCCCATGATGATCTCTTTTGTTTCCGCGCCTGCCGTGCTCTTGCCGATGATCTTGTAATCCTTTGGGTCTTTGAGCTTGAGCGACGCGAACACGGGTACCGGCATTTTTGCCGCCTTCGGCGCGAGTTCGCCATAACTTAGCGAGCGATTCGACCCCTGATGGTAAACGATGCCGGAGGCGGTGGAACATTCTTCCGGTGGAGCGCCCCAGGTTTGAGCCGCGGCCGCGATCATCATTTGCCGTGCGGCCGCTCCGATCCGGCGCATCGGTTCCCAATTGGATGGAGTCGAGGAACTTCCACCAGTAATCTGCCCTCCATACTGCGGCCCGACTCCCGAACGCACGATGCGGACCGCTTTCCAATCGATATCCAGCTCTTCGGCGATCATCATGGGTAGCAGGTTGAGAGCGCCTTGTCCTAATTCCTGATTCTTCGCTACGATCGTCGCTGTGCCGTCCGGAGCAATGCTGATGAAGTCCGCCGGTGACAATGCCGGGCCTGCCCCGGAAAGCCCTGAGCCTTGAGTTCCGGCTTGGGATAGAGCCCGAGCATGAAGCCGCCGCCGGCCATTGCCGAGGCGCACAGGAAGAAACGCCGGTTCATCTTCATAACCTCTTTACCCTTTGCCCTGCGAGCCCGCTGCGGTGGCCGGCATGGCAATGCTCATTTGCACCGCGTTGTGCACAGCCGCGCGAATCCTGAGATAGGTGCCGCAGCGGCACAGATTGTCGCTCATCGCAGCGTCGATTTGGGCATCGGTCGGATGCGCCGTATTTCTTAGTAGAGCGCACGCCGTCATCATCTGCCCTGCCTGACAATACCCGCTGTGGCACATCGAGGGCTGCCCACGCTGCCTGAACCGGATGCGAACCATCGCTGGAAATGCCCTCAATGGTCGTGATCGCTTTGCCGGCCGTGTCCGACGCCTTCATCAAACAAGGGCGGGTAGGCTCGCCATTCACGTGTACTGTACAAGCGCCGCAAAGTCCCACCGATTCGCGATGCGCGGAACCTACGCTCGCCGGGAACTCCGGGATTGGAATCAATCGCCACGGTCGAGTCAGGCGTCTGAGCCGCGGTCTGACTGCCGGTATCGGATGGAAGTAAGCTGCTGTTCCGGATGGATTGTCGGCTGCTCGGAGAATCCCAAAGACTACGCTGTCAGCGACCACATCTTGCGCATCTCTCACACGTCAAATTGTACGGATGCCCATCCCATAGAAGTGCTGCCAAAGAGGTTCTGGAGGAGCCCGGTTCGAAGAGGGCCTCGGGTGAAGGCAGGACTCTTGCGGTTGCTTTGACTCCTTAATTGACAGCATTGCCGTTAGATCCCCGCGAGTGAAGTACGGGAACGCTGTCCACAGAGTGTCTGCCAAGCCGGCGACGAAATCGCAGAAGCCCAAAAGGAAGCAAGGGCAGGCGTTTAGCTGTCCAGCCGCACGTCAGATCGTTAACGCCAATCATTCGGCAAAACTGCCGACCGGAACCACAGCCGTTCTTTCCTCAGCCTGCTAGATTAAGGCATGGCCAACCTGACGCCGCCGATTTATCGCGCTCTTCTCATCGCCGCCCTACTCTTCGGCGCAGCAGTCCACCCGCAACAGTCTGTCCTGGCCAAGAGCAAGAACAATTTCTGTACCACGTGTCCGGTTGCGGGAGTCAATTCTCAAAAGACAACCAGCCTCGGCTCCGCCAAGATGGGCGGTCCCTGCCAGACCGGCCGCGCCTCGAATGGCTACCCGCTTCCCGATCCGAAGTGCACGCCGGGCGCCTACAACCCCACGGCGACCGCCGCAATCTTCGGCAATAAGAAGTTCACCACCAAATGCCTTCGCGATTGTCTCACCGATGGCGCCAGGAAAAAGACAACCTACAAGGCTTATGGCGTGACGCCGAATCCGTCCTGTGAGTTCGACCATCTTGTGCCGCTTGAAATGGGAGGCGCCGATTCGCTCGACAATATCTGGCCTCAATGCGGTCGAGCCCCAAATGGCAAAAACTACAAAGAGATCAAAGACCAGGTTGAATCCTATCTCGCGATCAAGATCTTGCAGGGAATGGATATCGAAAGCGCCCGCAAGGGAGTCGCCTCGGACTGGACGCAATATATTGCCGCCGCGCAGACCTTTTGCGCCGCCAGCGGTTGCGACATCGACAAGTACCGCAAGTAGAAGTCGGCTGCCCCTGCGCAACATTGAATCAGGGACGGGTGCTATCGGTTCTCATCGCTGGTTTTTGCGGTTCTTGGCGTCTTAGCGTCTTGGCGAGAGACCATTAGGCAGCGGCTATGAATGAGAACGCTATCGCCAAACAGATCGTGGGCGCCGCCTTTCAAATCCATACCACTCTCGGGCCGGAATTACTAGAATCCCCGGCTGTGAGTCCGTCCGGAATTCGACCATGCCGTGCTTGCCTATGAACTGGCTCAGCGTGGACTCCGAACGGTGAACCAGCAAGCAATACCAGTAGTCTACGGGACCATTCGGCTTGACATCGGGTTTCGCGCTGATCTGATTGTCGAGAATCAAGTGATCGTCAAGATCAAGTCGGTAGAGAGCTTGGCGCCGGTTCACAGAAAGCAGTTGCTCACCTACCTGCGGCTGGCCGATAGACGGCTTAGCCTGCTGATCAACTCTAGTACTGCGCTCATCAAGGACGCTATTATCCATCGTCACCGGACTGGAAGAAGAGCCTCACGCAAAGCCGCCAGGACGCCAAGAACTCCAGTGAAGCTACAGTATCCGATCCAATCTCCGAGGACCGGGGTTTTGCGCCCTGTTTCCGCCTCTGGAGCGCGTCTCCTTAGCAGACAAATTCTTCGAATCGGTGTAGGCCGCCAAGAAAAGTCTCCCACCCCAAAAATCAGAGATCTTTCTCAGTCCTTCGAAAACACTATTTTTAAGTCATTGATTCCGGGGCGGCAGCCGAGTGATTGGCTTGCAAATTAATTCGAGAAATTCGGGGTCAGACGTGGATGGACAGTATACCCAGCGCGCCCATTTCAAGCACCGGCGGGAAGGACTGTCTGTGTTTCAGGCACGCGCCGGTTCAGTCGTGGACTCCTTCGATGCATGATCGCCGCGCCCGTTTTCATCCCCGGTTGTGGCAGGCGCCATGAGGCATTCACAGGTTTTCACAGATTTTAAAAATAATTTCAACCCCCTGTCCCAAACCACTTAACCCCATTTCCCCTACCTCCTCACCCCGAAATTTTGAGCCCCCCATGTTACTCTGAACTTGAAAAGGCCGCTCGCGGACCCCCCCCGCGCAGCGGCCTTTTCTATTTCAACCGAACGCAAAGGAAAACACACTGCCATGATGGCTCCACGCAGCTTCGAAACCAACCGCACACACGAAAAATCCTCCGGCCCGGTCACGCAACCCGGAAAAGACGCCGTCAGCCGAAACGCGCTCGTTCACGGACTGGCCGGGCGCCGCCGACGCCGCCCTCCCCGGCGAACAGCCGGCCCTCGATCAGTTCACCCTCGAACTCCGCGAAACGCTCGCCCCCGTAGGCCCACTCGAAGAGGACATCGTCGATGGAATCGTCGGCGATCGGTGGCGGCGTCGCCGCGCACGAAATATGGAAAACGCTTTGTTCAGCCGAATCGAAAAGGAACAGGCCGGCGAACTGGACGCGGCCACCGCGCAGGCTATCGCTTGGGTAGACGCCGCCACGGGTCTGCAAAAAGTCGCCGTCTATGCCCACCGCCTTCAACGCACCATCGAGAAGAACACCGCCGAGCTTGAGGCCATGCAAGCCAAGCGGAAAGCCGAGCGCGAGAAAGCGCGCGAAGAAGCCCTCGCCCTCACGCAACTGGCCGAATCCAAAGGCGAAACCTACGATCCCGCGCCCGATTTCCCGCCCACTGAGTCCCACGGAGGGTTTGTTTATTCAGCGCCCGAAATCGCTCGCGTCATCGACCGCTCCCGCCGCCTGGAAGAGGCGAAAACCCGCGTTGCCGTCGGTTCCGCAGTGCCTCTGGCCCGTGCAGGAGCGTAGAAAACTCCTATGAGATAACGCGCCGCGCCACAACCGGTCGCACGTTCCCTTGCAAGAGCGCGAAGTGTGTCGACACCCGGTCCCGCGAGCGAAGCGAGCCATACCTGACCGCTGCGCCCGATGTCGTCCCCGCCGGCGAAGCGAGCGCCGTACAATGGTTCAGGACGTCGCTTCCTGGAACATCCCGGCCCCTAACGTCGTACCAAACATTGAGTGCATCCTATGACTGCAACCGCCAGCCCCCAACTGGGGCAAATCCACGCGCTGCTCGCCGAGCGCGGCTATGAAGTCACCGAACCGTCTCCCGATTCGCTGAACATTCGCGAAACCGATAGCGGCGTTTCCATCCACGCCGTGGTGCAGGGCGACATCATGTTCCTCTCGCTGCCATGCATCGTGGTTCCGCGCGCGTCCATCACTCCCGAAATCATGGAGCGCATGCTCGACGCGGGTAACGGCATCTCCACCTCGCACTTCTCGCTCTACAAGGCGCCGGGCGGCAAGGTGGCGGTCACCCTCAACAATTTCTGCAAACTGCAGGATCTCGGCGCGGACGATGAGGACGACATCCTCTCCTGCGTGCATTTCCTGCTGGTGGATGTAATGGCCGCCCGCCGTCTTTTGAGCGGCCTGAAGTCGTAACGGAGCAGCGTAAACGGAGAAACTATGGCATTCCTATCGGATATCTTCAATCGCGCCGGCCGCGTCGCCCGCGGCCAGGCCAACGCAGGCATGGACGTCATCGAGGACGCCACCTTCGAGGCTACCGTCAAGCAGACGGTCCTCGACATGAAGAACGAATTGAACAACGTGGTGCGCGCCTCCGCCGTGGCGATGAGCAACTACAACCGCCTCGACGCCGAATACCAGAAGTATGTGCGCCAGTCGCAGGAATGGAAAGATCGCGCCGGTCAGGCGCTCGACGCGGGCAACGAAGACCTCGCCAAGAAGGCTCTCGCCAAGAAGGCCGAAAGCGATAAGCAGGTCGCATCGATGCAGACCTCGGTCGAACAGGCGAAGGCTGCCAGCGAGAAGCTGAAGCAGCAGGTTGGTGAGCTCAAACGCAAGATCGATGAAGGCGAGCGCACCGCAACCACTCTGGTCGCCCGCAAGAACGCAGCCTCCGCGCAGCGCAAAGTTGCCGAAGCCATGGCCGGCGTGGGCAACGCCGATAACGCCTTCTCCCAACTCAATCGGTTCGAGCAATCCGTCTCCAAGGAAGAGGCCACCGCGAAAGCCTTCGACCAACTCGCTTCCGCCGGCAAGGACGACGATCTCGAAAAGCAGTTCGCTCAACTCGGCGGCCACAGCGTCGATGCCGAACTCGAGGCGCTCAAGGCCGAGAGGCAATTGAAGGCCGGCGGCCCCGCGGCGCCCTACATTCCCAAGGAACTGCCCAGCGGCGGCGCTTCCATCTCATCCACTCAAAAAGCCGGCGAAAAGGCCGGAGCGTAATAGCCGAGCGCCGCGCCCATGATCACCCTTACCGTCGAAGCCGTCCTGGGCGTGATGCTGGCCGTCGTCGTTATGCAATTCTTCAAGCGCCATCCGCAACCTGCCGCCTCTTCCGCACCGGTGGAAGACCTGGCCAATCTCAAGCCGCAGGACGCTCGCGTCGGAGATGCCATCTCCATCTCCGGCGTGGGCGACAACATGGAAGATCTCGATTTCACCGCCGACCGCAACCTCGAGATCACCGCCGGCTCGCGCCAATGGTTCGAGCTTTCCGGACCGTATAAGGAACGTCACGTCGCCATGCGCGTTGGTGGCGACGAGGAGATCGAAGTCGCCATCCACAACGACCCACGCAAGATCACGCTCGAAGATATTGGTCTCTCCGAAGACGATCTGGCGCAGATGGATGAGCGCCAGAACACAGCCGATTCTTTCGAGTTCGATAACCAAACATGGCTTTACGTCATCAGCCGCGAAGTGCAGGCACAACGCAGCGACCGTCGTCAGCCCGAGGGCTTCTACTATTGGGAGTTCCGCCAGAACGGCGGCCCCGGCATTCTCGGCGTGCGCAAAGCCGAAGACGAACCGTTCGCCGTGACGCTTTTTACACGCCATTCCGGCCGGCGACGTCACCGTCTTACCGCGGCCGGGCATAAATCAAATGAACCGCATCGGGATTGAAGTTTGCCGCCGTCATGGTCGTAGCCATCATGGCCGTGGTGCCGTTCCTCGGCTTCGACGATCTGCCGCGCCAGACACGCGCCGCCATCGATTCCGAACGCGCCGCGGTCGCCTCGGCCTCTACCCAGGTCCAGCACGCCAAGGATGAGGTCACGCGCGAAGTCGCGGCGGATGCCGAGCTCTTCCGCACCGTCCCGGCCAGCCGCCAATGGCCCGTTACGTTCGATGGCGCCGCAGGCACGCTGCAATCTGCCAACCGCGACATCGAGCGCCTCAACGCGATCGAAAAGCAGAACCGCCGCGCCGACAGCGCCGAGGCCGAAAAACTCCTCGCCGAGGAGCGCCGGTTGCGATCTTCCGCCGTGCGCCAGGCCACCGCCGCCCAGAACGAAGCCTCGCACTGGGTCGATCTCAAGCGGCAATCTGCCCGATCAGGTGCAGCAGATGGCAGCGCGATTACGACGCGATTCACGGCTTCGATTTCACGCCGATCACGGCACCGTTCAGCGCGCCGAGACCGATTGGCCGGAAAAGAAGGCCGATCTCGAAACCCGCCTCGCGTCCCTGAAGTCCGTCCAGGCGCGCGGCGAGCAAGTATGGCAATCGAGCGCCGATCTGCGCCGCGAGGCCGCTGCCAACGATTACGCGCATCTGAATTTCGGCGCGCTCGGCGGCGATGCCGATGCGCTACACACCGCCGCGGCCGATCTGCCGCAAAAGTCCGCCAGTCTCACGACCCTCTCCGGCCAGCTCTACACGTCTTGGGACAAGCTGCTGGTCGATATGGAGGAGCGCGGCCACGGCAAGTCGAAGACTTACGATCAGGAAATCCGCACCGTCACCACGCGCGTCCCCGACGCCGCTTCGAAATCCGGCGCGACCACGTCGGACGAGCGTTGGGTCGACGTTCCGCAAGCCGACCTACGAAGCCATGCGCAACGATCTCGGCATGGCGATCGAGCACAAGGGCGCCGGCAAGTACGATAGCGAGTCGGAGCGCGTAGCCCAGCCCGCCGGCTTCGCCTATATGGCGCCGCCCGGACAGTCCAACCAATACGGCTATTGGGAACACGGCAGCGGAGGCAACAGCTTTTGGGTCTTCTACGGACAGTACGCGCTGATGCGCGACCTGCTGTTCCATGGCGGCTACCATCCCATCGACTATGGCGAATGGCGCGATTACCGCACCTATCAGCAGACAGGCCGCACCTACTATGGCCGCGACGCGGTCAATAGTCTTCCGAAATACGGTACCCAGGGAACGGCCACGGCGGATCGCTACTCGGGCAGTTCGTACGGGAAGAGCGGCGGATTCCGCAACTCGCAATTCGCCTCAAAGAGCGGCAGCTATCGCGATTCGCATTTCGCAACGCCCAACGCGGGCAACCCCAATGCCGACCACAGCCCCAAGGCGTTTCGGCAGCAGCAGCAGGCCATCCGAGGCCCCGCACTTCACGCCGCGTCCGTCCGCTCCTCGGCCTTCGTTCCACCCGCCGAGTGTGGGGAGAAGATTCGGAAGACGATAGCCTTAGGCGCTACGGCGGTCCACTTCTTCCCAAAGAGTCGCCGCCAAGACCTTCGCTTCGCCTCGCGATGCGATCACGTCGGTCTCAACAGGCCCGCCATTTTCAAACCGCCAAACGACGCGATCTTGAGGGTCGACAATGACAATCTGCCTTATCCCCCATTTCTCATAGAGCCGGCATTTACGCAGCACGCGCGAGAATTGATCGGTGTGCGAAAGGATCTCGATAACCACCTCGAACGGCTTCGTTGGATAGGGTTCTCTTTGCGCCGCAACCACGGCGATGATATCTGGTACGGGCTCGTAGTTCGGGTCCAGATGAAGCTCAACCTCGGATGCCGATTCAAACCCGATGTCGTCTAACATCCGTGTTAGCAGCTTCTGAATTAATCCGTGTAGCCACTTCGGCATCGCCTTCTGTACCGCCTCCCCGTCCCAATACTCGTAGTAAGGTTTCTCGCCGTCATACCGGGCGTGAAACTCTTCCTTTGAAAGCTTGTGTTCAGCAATAGCCGGCATACGATTCAATTATCACCCCTTCACTGCCCACCGCACCAGCGACTTCAACCGCGGCGGCTGCCCCTGCATCAAAATCCCCACGCGGAAGATCCGCGACGCAACCCAAATACCCAGCATGGCGAACACAACGGTTCCGGCCAACCCGGCCCACGGCTGCCATGCCGGCACGCCGCCCGGCATGGTCTGCCGCAACATCATCATCAGAGGCGTGAACGGTGGGAAGAGCGATATCGCCGTTGCAAACGCGCCGTTCGGCTTGTTCGCCACCGGCACGATCAAGAACATCGGGATCATAATCGGCGCCATCACCACCATCACCAGGTTTCCCGCTTCCTGCGGCGTGTTGCACGCCGCGCCCAATCCCGCGGCCAACGCGCATAGTAATGTCACCTCCGCCAGCAGATAGGCGTAAAACCACGGCAACAGCGTCATCGGCGCGATACCCACCACGTTCATGCCCAGCAGCACTACGGTCGCGCCCGTTACGTATAGCAGCGAGCTGGTCAGCGACCGCGCTACTCCCGCCATCACCTTGCCCGCCATCAGATCTAACGGCGTGGCGATTCCCAACAGCATCTCCACAATCCGCTGCGATTTGTCTTCCGTCACTCCCGTCATCATCGGGGCCGCGCCGAACATCACCACCATTGCCATCAGCATCATGGCCGCGAACGGTACCGCGAAAGCCGCAATCTCGTCTTGCTTCACCGGAGCTTGAATCGTTCCCGTTTTTGGGTTGCGCGCCACCAGATTCATGGTGTCGAGGTCGACGCCCTTCATGAGAAATGGAGTCCGTCCTGGGTCGACGCCCACCTCCGCCAACCGCGCCGCGCGGATGCCATCGTTCAATACTCCGTTGAGCCAGGCTTCCGCGCGGTCGATCTTGCCTGCGCTGCTGTAGAAACTTGCCAGTTCCTTTTGCGCTTTCTGAGATCCCACGCCTTCCGGCGGATGAATCGCTTCCGGCGCCACTTCGATAAAACCGAACAGATCCCCGTGCCGGATGCGATTGCAAAGCGCCAGTCGCTGCTCATTTGGGTCGCCGTTCGCCGCCACCGCGTCCACCAGATACCGCGGCGAGGTCTGCACCCCCGTTTTTGCATCGATGACGTCGGTTGCATTCTTGCGCGAGGCCGCATCCACCACGTATTGCACCAGCTTGCCTGTACGATCGACCAGCGCGACATGCCGGTCGCGCAGATCCGATTTGGCCTTCATTGCGGCGACGCCGATGAGCCCGCCGCCGAACAGCATCGGAAAAATAATCAGTCCGATCAGAAACGCCTTGCTACGAATCGAAGTCAGATAGTCGCGTTTGGCGATCAGCATCGCCCTCCGGGTCGGCATCAACTGCGTGAGGTTAAGCATGTTGCGCTGCCACTCCTTCAGGCCCGGCGATGCGGACAAAGATATCGTCGAGCGATGGCCGGGCAATGGTGAAACTCTTCACCCGAGTGCGCTCGATCAGCGCTCGCAGCGTTTCCTGTGCATCGTGCCCGCGCGCAATGCGCAACTCCTGTACCCGTCCCAGGTCGCGAATGCTTTCGATACCGGGCAGCCCTTCGATCGCATCCATGCCGCCCGCCGTCGAAACGCGAATCGTATCGTTGCCATACTCGTCCTGGATCTCAGCCAGCGTCCCATCCAACACCTTGCGCCCTCGAAAGATCATCAGGATCGAGTCGCAGAGTGTCTCCGCCGTGCGCATATCGTGCGTGCTCAGAATCACCGTGGTTCCGTTGCGTCGTAGATCTAGCACCGCTTCACGTAGCGATTCCGCACTTACGGGATCGAGCCCGCTGAACGGCTCGTCGAGAATCATCAGCTTCGGCGACCCGATCGCCGCGGCGATGAACTGCACGCGCTGCGTCATCCCCTTGCTCAGCGCATCCAGCTTGCGCGGCCCCCACTCGGAGAGCCCGAAGCGTTCCAGCCAGCGATCCACTTCGGCGGATACCTTGCGGCCGCTCCGCAGTTCCCCGTAAAACTCCAGCAGCGCCTTCACCGGCATGTTCTTGTAAAGCCCGCGCTCTTCCGGCAGATAACCGATCAGCCCCGTGCGCTCCGCGGTCATCGCTTCGCCAAACACGCGGATGGCGCCGGAATCCGGATAGAAGATGTTGACGATCATGCGCATCGTCGTCGTCTTGCCCGATCCGTTAGGCCCGATGAATCCATACACCGCGCCCTCGGGTACCAGGAGCGAAAGATCGTCCACGGCCCTTACGGCGCCGAACGTCTTTGTAACGGATGAAATCTCAACCGCCGCCATATTGAGGAAATGTTAGCAAATGCTTACACGCGAGCCGCCTTTCCTTGGCTGGTACACTGTCAGAAATCGAGGTTTCATCATGACTTCACGGAACAAGTTGGTTCGGATCGGATTCCCGGCGCTCGTGTTGGCATTTGCCGCTCTCGGCGTAATCCGCAATTCCGCCGCGCAGGGTCGCGGCGGCGCCATGACGGCTGAAGCTCGGGCGCAGCGTAACGCTCTGGAGACCGAACTGGAATCGATCGCCATCATAGACCGCAAAGTAATGGTTCCCATGCGCGACGGCAAGCGCATGGCGACCGATATCTATCGTCCCAAGGACACGTCGAAGACGTATCCCACCATCTTCGTGCGTACGCCTTACAACTTCAATTATTGGGATGTCCGCAACGGGACGTACCGCGCCATGACGGCCGAACTCGAAGCCGTGAAGCGCGGTTACGCCTACGTGGAAATGAATGAGCGCGGCCACTTCTTCTCTGAAGGCATCTATGACATTCTCGGTGCGCCGCTCACCGATGGCGTCGACGCCATTAACTGGATCACCGCGCAGCCATGGTCCACGGGTAAGGCCGGGACGATCGGATGCTCCTCCACCGCGGAGTGGCAACTGGGTGTGGCGGCCCAAGGCGCGAAGGGATTCACCACCATGATCCCGCAGGGGTTCGGCGCGGGCGTGGGACGCGTAGCGCCTTATTACGAGCAGGGCAACTGGTACCGCGGCGGCGCCGTGCAGATGCTCTTCGCATCATGGATTTATGGCGAGCAGAACCAGACGCGGCCAATGTTTCCGCCCAACACCTCGCAGAAGGATTTGATTGAGGCGTCGAAAATGTTCGATCTCGCGCCGCAAATGCCGCCAGTGGATTGGGCGAAGGCGTTGGCGCATTTGCCGGAGCAGGACATCATCGAGGCCGTCGGCGGCCCGCATGGCATCTATGCCGACCGCGCCGAGGTCTCCACCGGGGGAGCCATGATCAAGCGCGCGCCCAACGATGCCGCGTGGTATCGCGGTGGCTTGTGGCACGACGATATGAAGATCAATATTCCCGGATTCTGGTTCATGTCGTGGTACGACGTTTCCGTCGGACCGAACTTGGCAGCCTATAACTTCGTGCGCAAGACGGCTACACCCGAAATCGCCGCGGAACAGTATGCGGTGATCGCTCCCACGCTGCACTGCTCTTATACACGCGCCACCGAAGATACCGTGGTCGGCGAGCGTCACTTTGGCGACGCTCGCTTGAATTACAGCGAGCTTACTTACGGATGGTTCGACCATTTTCTCAAAGGCGAAGATAACCACGTTCTGCAAAATATGCCTCGAGTGCGCTATTACACCATGGGATTGAATAAGTGGCAGACGGCCGATACGTGGCCTCCCGCGGGCGCGAAGCCGATGAACTTCTTCCTGACTAGCGGCGGCAAGGCCAATTCCTTGAACGGCGACGGCGCGCTTGCAACGGCGGCGCCGGGGTCGGATAGTCCCGATGCGTTCACCTACGATCCAATGGACCCCGTCCCGTCTTATGGCGGCAACGTATGCTGCACCGGCACCGCGATAACCGGCGGCGCATTCGATCAGCGCAAAATGGAGGCGCGCCCCGACATCCTGGTTTACACTTCCCAACCTCTCCCCAAAGGGGTAGAGGCGAGCGGGCCTATCGACGTAACGCTCTATGTTTCGTCCGACGCGAAGGACACCGATTTCACCGTGAAGCTGATCGACGTATATCCCGACGGAACGGCGTACAACCTCGATGAGACTATTCAGCGCGCGCGTTATCGCGATGGATACGACCATCCGCCAGTCTGGATGGAGAAGGGTAAGGTGTACAAAGTTACTCTGCAGCCAATGACCACAAGCAATTATTTTGCGGCCGGACATCGCGTGCGGATTGAAGTAACCAGCAGCAACTTCCCGCGGTTCGACCGTAACTTGAATACGGGTGGAAACAACTACGACGAATCGAAGGGCGTAGTGGCGCACAACGCGGTGCATCACTCGGCTCAATACGCTTCGAAGGTGTCACTGACGGTGGTCGAGCGGTAGGTGACCCATTCGGAAGCAATCGCTCAAACGCTGGCCGCTCGCGGCGTAGAGACCGTCTTCGGGTTGCCCGGCGGCGAAATTCTCGCATTCGTGGACGCGTGCCGACGTTCAGGGCTGCGATTCCTGTTGACGGGCCATGAAGCCAGCGCCGCCTGGATGGCGCAGATCACCGGGCAACTGACCGGCATTCCAGGAGTCTGCGCTGCGACTCTCGGACCCGGCGCGACCAATCTGGTCACGGGTATCGCTTCGGCATTGCTCGAACGCGCGCCGATGATCGCGATCAGCGCGCAGACGCCCAATCGCGAGATTGCGACGGCAACGCACCAGCGGCTCGATCTGCCGCGACTCTTCCAGCCTATTTCGAAGGGGGTGGTTACAGCCGGCGATGGCGATACGGCCGCGATGACCAACTCGGCGGTCGATCTGGCTCTCGCGCCCCGTTCGGGTCCGGTCTATCTTGCCCTGCCGAGCGATGTCGCTACGCAGGAATGCGGGCCAAGGATGGCGGAAAGCCGCTCCTCCGACATCCGTAAACCGTCCGCCGGCGTCCAAGACATTGCTGACCGCATTGCCGCGTCGAAAAGACCGCTTCTGTTGATCGGGCTCGGCGCCACCCCCGCCATGGCACCCGCTATCGCCGCGCTGATTGTGCGATTGCAGGCGCCATTCCTGGTCACGCCGAAAGTGAAGGGCATCGTCAGCGAAGAGCACCCGCTCTTCCTCGGCGTGGCGTCGGGAATGGCGTTGGATCGCGAAATCGTCGCAACTCTGCGCGAGGCCGATTTGGTCATTGGCATCGGCTTCGACCCCGTGGAAAGCGATAAGACGTGGTTTGCCTCGCTCGACGTTGCGGCGCTGGATACAGTTTCGATGGTTGAGGGGTCGTACAGCCCCACGGAAGCGCTTGGCGAGCTTTCGGTTCTGATCGCCGAACTCGCCGCCATCGCGCCGGCGAGGCCGTGGCCCGAGGAATTACTGAGCCAACGCCATGAGGCTATGCGTCCGCGATTTCTCGACGCGCCGGCCGGTCTTTCGCCGCTTCGCCTGATCGAAGAACTGCGTTCCGTGTTTCCTCGCGATGGCATCGCGGCTTGCGACGTAGGATCGCACAAGCTGGCCATCGGACAGTTCTGGCGCGCATACGAGCCCGGGACCTTCCTGATGGCGAACGGCCTTTCCGGCATGGGCTTCGGCCTGCCAGCGGCGATGGCTGCTCAGCTGGTTTATCCGAACCGGCCGGTGATGGCCATGGTGGGCGATGGCGGCATGCTGATGATGCTCCACGATCTGGTGATAATCCGTGAGCTCAGGCTGCCGATCGTGATTGTGGTGTTCACAGACGCCAGCCTCAGCCTGATCCGCCTGGCTGCCGAGCGCCGCAAGTTCGAACCCGTGGGCGTCGATTTCCTCCCGCCTGATTTCGCCGCCGCGGCGCAGGCTTTCGGTATCGAGGGCCGGCGTGCATCTACAATTGCCGAAGCGCGCTCACTGGCTGAGCAGGCCCTCGCCCGCCGCGTTCCGTATTTGATCGAAGCGCCGGTGGACTATCGCGAGTACCGCGAAGTGATCGGATAACTTACAAGGTAAGATCGGAAATGGAGAAATCTGTTCGGATTTACCGCAGCCTCGAAGAAGCGGACGCCGCCGACGCACTGCGATTCGCAAGAGTTTGTCGAGTGCTTGAACGCGAACAAACTTGAATATTTGATCGTCGGACTTCGTTTCTTGGCACTCACTGATGGGATGAACTGATTGACGCGCGCGACACGCAGCAGTGACGTGCGGCTACACGTTCTTAAAGGACGCCGGCAAGCTCCGGCGCACCCGCGGCAGCGGCAAGCTCGTTATCGATATAGCGATTAAGATGTCCCTGGACGCGGCGGAGCGAATCGTGGTTGCGTTCGATACGGCTCATCATCAAGGCGCCTTCGAGCGATGCGACGACTAACACGGCAACGGTCTTGGGATCGGCCGCCACGCGCATCGTCCCACTCTCGATGCCCTCTTTGACGATAGCTTGTAGGAATGCCATCCAGGATCGCAGCGCTTTCGCAACGCGCTCGCGCAGCATAGGGTTTCCATCGTCGGACTCCACGGCCATATTCAATATGGGACAACCGCCGCAAACCGGAGCACGTCGCTCCACAAAATTGGCGACGAGTTGTTTGAGCTTTTCGGGAGCCGGCGAATTTTCATCGATGTTGCGTATCCTGGTATCCCAAGCGGTCTTCCAGGTGTAATCGAAGGCTTCGGCGGCAAGCTCTTCCTTGCTCGCGAAGTGGCGGTAGATTCCGCCTTTTTGCAGCCCGGTTGCGGCCATCAACTCCGCTAGAGAGCTGCCTTCGTAGCCATGCTGGTTGAAGATCGGAGCCGCGGCGGCCACGATCTTGCGTCGAGTCTGTTCACCCTTCGTCATACGGCGGCCGGACCCTCCCGCGCTATTTGAGACCGAATGGTCGTTTATCAGCATATCATTTCAGCGCTCCCGGTCGTTTGGATGCTCTTCGAGACCGTTCGGTCTCTTTTTCTTGCGTCAGCGCGCAGATTTTTGCGACCGGCTGGTCTCTTTCACATCCAAGTTGGTGAGCGCCCAGAAGGGCCGGGATCAAATGCGAAAAAGAGCACAAGTTCAATGGGGCGCTAGAATTGCGTTGCTGGCAGCGAGTTGCGGAGCAATATTTGGGCAGACCGGCCCTTTGACCTATTCCATCCCGACGCCAAAACCGATCAATCCGGCGGAGGGGACCACCACTCCTAGCGCGCAGGCGACGCAGCAGCAAAATCCCTACCTGGGCAGCGTGCCGGTTAAAGCGACAGGAACGACAATTCAACTTTCCCTGCAGGACGCGATCACGCGAGGGCTGCGCTATAACCTCGGGCTAGTCGAATCGAACCAGGCAAGCGCCGACGTTCGCGCCGAACGCCTACGGGCGCTCTCGGCGTTGCTGCCCCAAATCGAAGCCCACGGCCAGCAGACTTACGAAGCCCTCAGCTTCAAAGAGATCGGAATCAAGCTTCCGGCAATACCCGGCTTTCCCGGCCTTCCTCCCACCAGCGGCGGCTTCGGATTTCAAGATGCCCGAGTCGGACTTACGCAAACGCTCTATAACAAGGAACTGCGCGAACGCTACAAAACGCAGAAGGAGAACGAACAGGCCTCGGCGTTGAGCGTGAAGGATTCGCGGGACGTGGTGGTCCTGGCGGTTGGCGGCGCGTATTTCCAGGTGATCGCGAGCGCGGCGCGCTTGGAGACGGCGCGAGCGGAGCTGGCGGCGGCGCGGGAGTTCGATACGCTGACAGCCAATCGCGTGAAATCGGAAGTGTCGCCGGAGATCGAATCGCTGCGCGCTCAGGTGCAGCGGCAATCGGCTGAGCAAAGGCTGATCAATGTAACTAATGAACTGGAGAAAGACAAGCTCACGCTCGCGCGCGTAGCCGGTTTGGCGATCGATCAGAAGTTCGAATTGACCGATCGGCTTACCTATCGCTCGCTCGCAGGAATCGATCCTGGGACCGCGACGCAGGAGGCATTGAAATCGAGAGCCGACCTGGCGAGCGCCGAGGCTAGCGTCCGAGCCGGTGAATCCACGCTGCGGGCGGAGAAGGCACAACGTCTTCCGGTAGTTTCGCTGAACGCAGATTATGGCGGCGGTGGGCCCAATTTCGGCAACTTCAACCAGGTTTACACGGTCTCTGGGAGCGTCTCCGTGCCGATTTACACCGGCGGACGCATTCGCGCCGATATCGAACAGGCCGAGGCCGACCTGGCGCGGCGACGCGCGGAGTATGAGGACTTGCGAGGGCGTATCGCTTACGACGTCCGCGTAGCGTGGCTGGATGCGAGCGCTTCCGATTCGAGCGTGAAGGTGGCCGAAGCGAACCGGGCGCTGGCGGAGAAGGCGCTGGCGCAATCGCGCGACCGTTACGCCAACGGCGTGACCAACTTCCTGGAAGTGATACAAGCCCAGGAGACAGTGGCTGGCGCGAATGAGAACTACATCGCAAGCCTGTATTCGTTCGACGTGGCGATAATCTCGCTCGCCCGCGCCATGGGCGGCGCAGATACACGGCTTGAACAACTAATGGGAGGGAAGTGACATGACGCAGGAACTGGAAGAGACGGAGCTGTTGGAATCGCCGAAAGTTCGACCTGCACGGCGCAGCGAGCCGGACGACCTCACGCGTGGCGAGAAGAACGCGGAGTCTCCAGTGCGTAAAGCGCCTCGCAAATCGCGACTGGTTCAGTGGCTCTCTCTCTTCGCCTTCGCCGCAATCGTGGCGGCAGGAGGCGCTTTATGGTACGGATCGCGCGGTTATGAATCCACCGACGACGCGCAGGTGGAGGGGCACCTGGATTCCATCAGTTCCCGAATCAGCGGCACGGTGGCCTATATCAACCCGAACGTAGAGAACAATCAGTTCGTCGAAGCCGGAACCCTGCTGATCGAGCTCGACCCGCGAGACTATCAGGCGGAGTTGGAACATGCCAAAGCCAACCTCGACACCGCGAGCGCGGAGGCGCATTCGGCGCGAGTGACGGTTCCGATCGTCGATGCCAACGCGGTCAATCAGCTTCGTGCAGCGGAGGCGGAAAAGAGCCAGGCCGTCGCCAAGATCAGCGAGGCGGAGGCGGATTTGGCCGCGGCGCAGCATCGGCTGCGGCAGGACGAAGCGCTGGCGGCGCACGCCGAACGGGACCGCGTGAGATACCAGGCGCTGGTAGAGAAGCGGGAGATCTCGCGATCCGATTATGACGCGCGTGAGACGCAGGCCGTCGCGGCCGCGCAATTGGTGGAGACGGACAGGTCGGCAATCCAATCGAGCCAACAGAGAATCACAGAGGCGCAAAGCCTGGTGGGACAGCGCGAGGCGCAGGTCGACGCCGCGCGCACGGCGCCGCAGCAAATCGTGGACGCACAAGCGAAGTCTCAATCAGCCGGCGGGCGCGTGGAGCAGGCCGCGGCGGACGTCCACACCGCTCAACTGAATCTCAGTTACACGAAGATCTACGCGCCGGTGAGCGGCGTGGTAGGGCGCAAGACTGTTGAACTTGGCCATCGCGTTCAGCCCGGGCAGGGATTGCTGATGATCGTGCCGCTGGACGATATATGGATCACGGCGAATTTCAAGGAGACGCAGTTGGAGGGCATGCACGCGGGTCAGGCGGTCCGCATACACGTGGATAGTCTCGATCGCGATTTTCAGGGAAAGATCGAGAATCTTCCCGGGGCGGCCGGGCCGCTCTTCAGCCTGTTTCCGCCGGAGAATGCCACGGGTAACTACGTGAAAGTGGTCCAGCGGTTCCCGGTGCGTATTCGCCTGAATAACGGCGAGGATCCGCAGCGGCTGTTGCGGCCGGGAATGTCGGTAGAGCCGCGGGTTAGCGTTCAGTAGGTTGTGACGGAGAAGACCGTGTCCAGTCAACTCACAAATACAGAGACGACTAAGCCAGCAGTGAACCCTTGGTTGATCGCGGTGACAGTTACGCTCGCAACCTTTATGGAGCTGCTCGATACGTCGATCGCGAACGTATCCCTACCTTATATCGGCGGCGGCTTGGGGCGGAGTTACGATGAGGTCACTTGGATTCTTACCACTTACTTAGTCGCCAACGCGGTGATTCTGCCGATGTCGGCATGGTTAAGCCGCGTTTTTGGACGGAAGAATTACTATCTGGGCTGCGTCGCGCTGTTCACACTTACCTCGTTATTCTGCGGGCTCGCGCCCTCGCTCGGGATTATGCTTTCAAGCCGCGTGTTGCAGGGGATCGCGGGCGGCGGGCTCGCGCCGGTGGCTCAGGCCATTTTGGTCGATACTTTCCCCGCGGCGAAGAGGGCATCGGCGTTCGCGCTATATACCATCGTGATCGTTACGGCGCCGGCGATCGGGCCCGTGCTCGGCGGCTATATTACCGATAACTATAGTTGGCGCTGGATCTTTTTTATCAACATTCCGATCGGCATCGTGGCTTTACTGCTCAGCAGCCGGCTCCTCCACGATCCGCCATCATTCGCTGCCGAGCGCTCAACGGTGCGGCAGGGTGGCAAGCTCACGGTGGACGGTTTGGGAATCACGCTGATCGCGCTGGCTTCAGCCACGCTTGAGGTAGCCCTGGACCGCGGGCAGATTGAGGATTGGTTCGGCAGCCCCTTTATCTGTTGGATGCTGGGGCTGGCCCTCGTCGGCTGGATCGCGACCATCGTTTGGGAAATGCGCGTACATGAGCCGGTGATAGATTTTCGATTGCTCGCCGATCGGAACTTCGGAATCGCCAGCATCCTGTTTTTCGTTTTCGGTCTTGGACTGTTCGGCAGCACTACGCTGATTCCGCAGATGCTGCAGTCGCTATATGGCTATCGCGCGATCGATGCGGGACTTGTATTGGGACCGGGGGCGCTTGTCATCACGGTGCTGGCGCCGGTTGGAGCGCAACTGATTCAGCGCCGGCTGGTACATCCGCGAGTTCTCATAATGATTAGCCTGGCCACCGTCGCGGCCGCCATGTGGCACTACAGTACGTTCAACCTGGCGACGGACTATCGCCATTACGCCCTGGCGCGAGGGTTTCAAGGGCTTGGATATGGCTTCTTCTTTGTGCCGGCGAATATTATTGCGTACTCCCAATTGCGGGCGGATCAAAACAATCGCGCGTCGAGCCTCACGAACTTCTTTCGCAACTGGGGCGGCAGCTTTGGAATCGCACTGATCACCACCGTCTCCGAACGGCGTCATGAGTTCCATCAGACGAATGTGGGCGCCGCGATTACCTCCACTTCCCAGCAACTCGCGGCGCGCGCGGCCGAGTTGTCGAACTATCTGGCCACCAAGGGATTCACGGGACCGGACGCGGCGAACGCCGCGCAAGGCTATCTATTCCAGCAATTGCAGCATCAAGTCAGCCTTTTGGCGTTCATGGATTGCTTCCGCATCATTGCATGGATTACTTTGGCCACAGTGCCGTTGATGTTGTTGATTCGCCATTTCAAACCGGCAGGCAAAGCGCCCGCCGCTCACTGAGGCTCGCGGGTACAATAGCGGGATGCGAATCACGCTTGCCTTGTTAGCGCCTCTGGCCGCGTTGGCCCAATCTCAAGTCCCCGCTCAAACGGTTATTCCGCCGCCATTGCGACAGGTGGCAAGTCTGGTCAACGATTTTGGCAACACACGGCGCTATGCCTCGGAGAATGCCTCCGTAAAGGCGCCTGCGGCGAACGAGCGGCGCGTCGTCTTCATGGGCGATTCCATAACGGACAACCTGCACAATGCGCGCTTTGGCGGATTTTTCCCCGGGCAACCGTACCTTAATCGCGGCATCAGCGGCCAAACGACGGCGCAAATGCTCTTGCGGTTCTACCCGGACGTGATTGCGCTGAAGCCCAGAGCGGTTGTGATCTTCGGCGGGACCAATGACATCGGCGGCAACCTCGGACCGGTCTCACTCGAATCCATCGAAGACAATCTCGCCGCCATGGCGGACCTTGCCCACGCGCATGGGATCAAAGTCATCATGGCATCGCTGACGCCAGTCTGCGACATCGCGAGACGGCCGCCGATGACCGTAGGGCGCCCGCCCGAAACTATTCTCGCGCTCAACCGTTGGATCAAGGATTTCACGGCAAAGCAGGGCTTCGTATTCCTCGATTACTTCTCGGCGACAGTGGACGACAAGGGCTTCTTCCGCTCCGATATTACCGACGATGGTTTACACCCTACAGCGAAGGGCTACGAGATTATGAACCCCTTGGCCGAGAAGGCGATTAGCGCGGCTTTGGACGGTTTGGGGAACTAGTCCGCCGGAGCAGCCATGAAGATGAAAGATACGGTTTGTCTGATCACGGGTTCCACCTGCGGCATCGGCGAAACGATGGCGCGGCTCTTCCTGGCGGAAGGAGCTTCGGTGCTAGTAACGGGACTGCCCGGCTCTCTAACTTGGGATGTGGAGAGTTACTCCGGGCGCACTCACCTTTTGTATGGCGATCTCTCGGACATCGAGACGCCGCGCCGGCTGGTGAACGCTGCGCTGGAGCGCTTCGGACGATTGGATGTCCTAGTCAATAATGCGGCGAGCACGGCGCGTTTTGACGCGGCTGCTACTACAGCCGCGGTATTCGACCAGATGATGGCGGTGAACGTCCGGGCTCCATTGCTGCTGTGCCGGGAAGCGTTTTCGCCGTTGAAACAAAGCGGCGGCTGCATCTTGAATATCGGCTCCATCAACGGGTACTGCGGGGAAGACGTCCTGCTGCCGTATAGCATCTCCAAAGGCGCGCTCCACACGTTATCGCGCAACCTCGCCGCTGCTTGGGGAGTGCACCATATTCGCGTAAACCACTTCGTGTTGGGTTGGATCCTCTCGCCAAACGAATACGAACTGAAGATTCGCGATGGCCTGGAGAAAGACTGGCATCTTCATCCACCGGAGGACTCGGTACCGTTCGGAACGATGACCCGTCCCGAAGCGATCGCCGCCGCAGCGCTTTATTGGTGCTCGAAGGACAGTTGGCCGCTATCGGGAAACACAATCGAGCTGGAACAATTTCCGATGGGGCGCAATCCTCCAAAGCGCCGGTCGTGAAGCCGGCGCTTTCCAAACCGCCCTCGAAATTTGTATTCTTACGATATGACTGAAGCTCCTGGAAGAATCAAGAATTTGGAACCGCCTCCGGTGTTTGCCACCGTCGAAGAGGAGCGGCGTCACCGTAAGGTCCACCTGGCGGGCGCGTTCCGCCTATTCGCTCGCTTCGGATACGATGAGGGCGTGGCCGGCCACATCACGGCGCGCGACCCGGAGCACACTCACTGGTTCTGGGTGAATCCGTTCGGCATGCACTTCTCACAGATTCGTGCTTCCGACCTTATATTAGTCAACGAAAAGGGCGAGGTAATTGAGGGCGACCACCACGTCAATACCGCGGCCTTCGCAATTCATTCGCGCGTTCACGCGGCGAGACCGGACACGGTTGCGGCCGCGCACGCGCACTCGGTACACGGGAAGGCGTGGGCATCGTTGGGGCGTCTGCTTGACCCGATCACGCAAGACGCTTGCGCGTTCTACGACGACCACGCCCTTTTCGACGATTTCACGGGAGTGGTTTACGAGACCTCCGAAGCCGATCGCATCGCGCAGGCGCTCGGCAAATGCAAGGCGGCGATCTTGCGAAATCATGGCCTGATGACCGTGGGGGAAACGGTGGATGAAGCCGCATGGTGGTTCATCACCATGGATCGGAGCTGCCATGTGCAGTTGCTTGCCGAAGCGGCCGGCAAGCCGATTCCGATTTCGCATGAGAGCGCCTTGACCACTCGCGATCAAGTGGCGGGCGCGTTCAACGGATGGTTCCAATACCAGCCGATGTGGAAGATGATCAGCACTCAAGAGCCCGATCTGTTCGAGTGAGGCACGGCCGCCGTGCGGTCTTCCTCTTTCGCTCGCCAATGGGCAGCGTGGTGGCGCCGATGATATACTGACTCCACTCGAACGGAGTCGTATCATGTCTAAACCCACCCTGCTATTCGCGTTTTTTCTTTTCACTTGCTCCACGGCAAACGCCGCAACGGTCCCAACCACGCGTCTTCTGCGCTCGCCGACTGTCAGCGCCACGCAGATTGCTTTCATCTATGCCGAAAACCTCTGGGTGGTCGATCGCGCAGGCGGTGCGGCGCGCAGGCTCACCAGTTTTCCAGGCCAGACCAGCAACCCGCACTTCTCGCCCGATGGCCAATGGATCGCTTTCAGCGCGGAGTACGCCGGCAACGTGGACGTCTACGTGGTCGCCTCAGGCGGCGGCGAGCCGAAGCGTTTGACCTGGCATCCCGGCGCCGATGTGGCGCAGGGCTGGACGCCCGACGGCAAATCCGTGCTCTTCGCATCGGCCCGCGCCACAGCCGCGCCGAGCGCCGCGCCCCGGTTTTGGACCGTCCCCGCGGAAGGCGGAGTGGAGGAGCCGATGGCGTTGCCGCGCGCGTATCAGGGCAAGATTTCGGCGGATGGCACACGAATCGCGTATCGCATGAACAACTCGTGGGACGAAGAACGCCGCAACTACCGCGGTGGGCAGAACCGGCCCATCTGGATCGTCGATCTGAAGACCTACGCTCTGGTTTCGCCGCCATGGACCGATTCCAAAGACATGGATCCGGCGTGGATCGGCGATACAGTCTATTTCATCTCGGACAGGGACAGCGTGGCTAACGTCTGGTCCTACGAGACCAAATCCAAGAAGCTCACCCAGGTTACTAAGTTCACCGATTTCGACGTGAAGACCCTGGATTCCGGCGCGGGCGTGGTGGTCTTCGAACAGGCGGGCTACGTTCACGAACTGGACCCCAAGACCGGTAAGACGCACGTGGTCGAGATTTCGGCTGCAGGCGATTTTCCATGGATGATGCCGCGCTGGGAAGATGTCACCAGCCGCATGACGAACATTGCCCTCTCCCCCACGGGCAAGCGCGTAGTGATGGAAGCACGCGGCGAAATCTTCACCGTCCCCTCCGATAAGGGCGATGTACGCAATCTCAGCCACTCCAGCGGATCGGCCGAGCACGATCCGGCGTGGTCGCCCGACGGCAAATATATTTCGTACTTCAGCGACCGCTCGGGCGAATACCGACTGGTGCTCGAGACGCAGGATGGCTTGACGCCCCTGCGCGAGATCACTCTGCCCCACCCTAACCGCTACTACACGCCTGCTTGGTCGCCCGATTCGAAGAAACTGCTTTACACCGACACAAATCTCAACGTCTGGGTGCTCGATATCGCCAGCGGCAAGACAAAGGTGATCGGACGCGATCCGTGGATGGTCCCCGAGAGGACTCTTAATCCGGCATGGAGTCCCGATTCCAAATGGGTGGCTTATTCCAGCCGTCTGAAATCGCTCTTCCATGCGATTTACATTGCGAATGCGGAAACCGGCGAGAGCAAGCAGATTACCGATGGCCTGGCCGACTCAGTGTGGCCTGTCTGGGATGCCAGCGGTAAGTATCTCTGGTTTTTTGCCTCCACGGACTTCGGTTTGAAATCGCAATGGCTGGACATGACATCGTACGACCACAACGAGACTTTTGGCCTTTACCTGACCGTGCTCAAGAAGGGCGAGCCGAGTCCGCTGTTGCCTGAAAGCGATGAGGATCGCGGCGTGGGCAGCGCTCCAACTGGCGGCGGGGGAGGGGGACGCGGTGGGCGCGGAGGACGTGGCGATGCCGCGCAAACCGACGCCAACGCAACCGATGCGGCAGCTACACCCGCACCGGCTCCGCGCACGCCAGTCAATGTACAGATCGATTTTGACGGCATCGATCAACGCATCGTGGCTGTCCAGGGCGTCGCCGCACGTCAGTACAGCGAACTCCGCGCCGGGGTGGCAGGCACGGTCTACTATCTGGAGGGCGGCGGCGGCCGCGGCGCGGCTGGCGAAGGCGGTGGAAGCGCGCTGCAGCGCTATCGACTCAGCGATCGCCGAGCGGCGCCCTTCGCTACCGGCGTTGCCGCATACGCTGTCAGCGCCGATGGCCACAAACTGGTCTATCGCGCGGGGGGCGGTGGAGGCGGACGCGGCGGACGAGGCGCCGCCGGAGCCGCTCCGGCCGGTCCTTCGGTATTCCTGGTGGATGCCGATCGTGCGGCTCCGCAAGCAGGAACCGGCCGGCTCAACGTCTCCTTACGCATGTATCTCGAGCCTAAGGAGGAGTTCAAGCAGATCTTCTACGAAGGTTGGCGCACGCAGCGCGATTACCTATATGTGCCAAACATGCATGGCTCCGATTGGCCCAAGATGAAGGAAATGTACGGTCAATTGCTGCCTTACGTGAACCACCGCGCCGACCTCAACTACCTGCTGGACATGATGGGCGCCGAAATCGCTATCGGGCACTCATTTGTGCGCGGGGGCGATATGCCCTCCTTGCCCAGTTCACCGGGCGGCCTGTTGGGCGCCGATTTCGAAATCGACAACGGACGCTACAAAGTTACTCGTATTTACGACAACGAGAGCTGGAATCCCGAGCTTCGCGCTCCGCTCGCCGAACCTGGCGTGACGGTTTCCACGGGCGACTACATCCTGGCAATCAATGGCATCGAGTTAAAGACGCCGGATAATATCTACCGGCTGCTCGACGGCACCGCCAACCGCCAGACCGTGCTGACCGTCAATAGCCGGCCGGTACTGGATGGAGCCCACCAGACCACCGTCGTTCCGGTCGCCACTGAGCAGGCTCTACGCACGCGCGCGTGGGTGGAAGCCAACCGCCGCCTGGTCGATAAGCTCTCATCGGGCAAACTCGCTTACGTCTATGTGCCAAGCACCGGGCAGCCCGGCTACGCCAGCTTCAACCGCTATTATTTCTCGCAGCAGGATAAAGACGGCGCGATCATCGACGAGCGCTATAACAGCGGCGGCTCAGCGGCCGACTACATCATCGATGTCTTGCAGCGCGATTTCGACGGCTACTTCAACAACGTGGCCGGCGACCGCTACCCCTTCACCAGCCCCTCGGCGGGAATCTGGGGCCCGAAGGTGATGATCGTGAACGAAATGGCGGGTTCCGGCGGGGACCTCATGCCGTGGATGTTCAAGTATCGCAAGATCGGTCTGTTGGTTGGCAAACGCACATGGGGCGGCCTGGTCCATACTGCCGACACGCCACCTTTCGTCGACGGCGGATCTATGATCGCGCCACGCGGCGGCTTCTTTACTCGCGAAGGCAAATGGGCTGTGGAGAACGAAGGCACGGCGCCTGACATCGATGTCGAGAATTGGCCTAAGGACGCTATTGCCGGGCACGACGCGCAGTTGGAACGCGCCGTCCAGGAGGCGATGCGCATGCTCACGGAAAAGCCCGTGACCCGCTTGACCACCGAACCGCCGCCACCAACCTGGGGACAGCGTAAGAAGTAAGATCGGGCGGGCGCCTAGCTCGCCTATAGCGACTTTACAAAGTCATTCGCGGTGATGACCTCGGCGCGCCGGGGGAATAGCCGATTTAAAAGCGCCTCGTGAAGCGGCGCGTCAGGTCCGCACAGCAATCCGCTATCACGACCACGCGATAATCGGCATCACCGGCGTCCAATAGTTCGAGAGCACAACGCCGCTAGTCGCAATGCCGAACAGGGCGATGGTTTTGATTTACTTTGCGCGAAGAATCATTGCCAGATCCGTGCCGGTGGCGCGGTACCAGGAATGTCGAAGGTCGTGAAGGTTTCCTCGCGCCGGTGTACTGCCGCCGGTTCGGTTACTGCTCACCGACGCGCGCGACGACGTTCTTCGGCAGCGGGAATTTGTATCCGTAGTTTTGTCCCTTCACCCAGATTCTATCCAAGTAATACTTATTTCCAATGTGGTGGAAAAGCACACGAGTATAGGTTTGCGGGCGAGTGGCGTATGTAGAAACAGTCATTGCCGAAACTTCCAGGCGCGTGTCTTTGCCGCCCCGAATTACCAGAACAGGCGAATCGCCCCCGGCTATATTCATTGGCTCCAGGTTGTAATTTCCAGGCTGAAGAACCTTGCCGTTTATGGTAGTTGGATGGGACAAGGTGACCTCGAAAATGTCGCTCGATGGATAAGATTGAGCTTGCGCCTTTTTCGGCACAGAGAACATAGCGGAGGTTATTGCCAAAAGGCTCGCGGCGAAAGTAAGATTTGCAATTCTCATTGAAATGCACCTGCTCCAACCCATAGCAAGCGGGGCGCCAGGAAAGGCTGCGCCGTGTTAGCGCGCGGGTATTCGTGCCAAAGGGTACATTCGTCAGGTGCGTTAAGCCTTCAGATACCAAGGCACGTTGACCAGTACAATCCGCTGATTGCCTTTAAGGAGCAACCAGGTCTTCAGGATTTCGGCGCGTTGGTTATGCAGGACATAGTGAAACCAATGGCGTTCAATCATCTCCGGCAGCAAGACCGCAATCTGGCGGGTAGGGTTTTTCTTTTCCACCTCGAGAATGTAGTTAAGTATCGGAGTTAGCAAGTAGCGGTAAGGAGACTCGATCACTACCAGTTCCGGTGGAGGAAGCCCGGCCGCACGGGCGGGCGCGGCGGCGAGGCGGTTCCAGTGCTTACAGAAGGTATCCTCGGTTTCGCTCGCGGAGATATGCACCACATGCACCTCGCGCGACAGCGCATAGGCAAAGCGCAGCGCCTTCTGGGTCACGACGCTCCAGTTGGCAATGGGGGTGACGACGATTGGACCTTGAAGATTCTTGAAATCGGCGGGAGCTTCAGTGGCGAGCTCGGCGACCACTTGCCGGTAGTGGCGACGCACCCATGTCATTACGATGAGCATGATCGGGATCAAGAGTACGGTGACCCACGCACCTTCTATGAATTTTGCGCTCAGCACAACGACCGTGGTTACGCCGGTGGCGAACGCGCCAATTCCATTGACCGCCATGTTGTGCCAGGGGCCGCCGACGCGCTTCCAATGCCGTACCATGCCAGCCTGCGAGAGAGTAAAAGCCATAAAGGCTCCCACGGCATAGAGGGGGATCAAACGGTCTGTAACGCCTCTAAAAAGGATGAGCAGCGACGCGGTGAGAATGGCGAGGATATATACCCCGTTGGCGTAGACGAGCCGGCGGCCGGTGGATCCGAAGGAGTGAGGAAGATAGCTATCGTGCGCGAGGATGCGGCAGAGACGCGGGAAATCGGCAAAGGCGGTGTTGGCGGAAAGCGAGAGCACCAATAAGATGGCGCCGATGGAGACGTAGTAGAACACCCCCCTGCCGGTGATGGCGCGGAGTAGCATGGAGAGAACGCTTTCATAGTTTTTGTTCGGATCGGTGGCGGCGATTCCGTAAGCGAAGGCGAGATAGGCGATGCCCGCCAGCAGCACCATCAGGATCAAGATGATCACGGTGAGCGTCTTTTGGGCATTAGGCGCGGTGGGTTCGCGGAAAGCTTTTACACCGTTGGATACCGCCTCGACGCCGGTCATGGCTGCGCATCCGCTGGAGAACACTTTGAGCAGCAGCCAGAAACTGACCATGGCAGTGGCGGGGGGCAAGTGGGGAATGGGCTCGACTGGCGACCGGGTGTCCGCCCGCGGCCAATGCCTTAACTACTCCGATCCCAATCATGAGAAACAGGCAGCCGACGAACAGATAGGTGGGGATCATGAAGGCGACTCCGGCTTCGCGGACGCCGCGCAGGTTGACGATGGTAACGATCAGAAGAATTGCGAGGCAGATGCCTAGAGTGTGGGGGTAGAGGCTCGGGATGGCAGATACAAGCGCGCCTACGCCGGCGGAAATACCGACCGCGGCGGTGAGGACGTAGTCGATCATTAAAGCCGAGGCGGCGAGCAGTCCGGCGCCTTCGCCGATATTTTCGTGAGCGACAGTGTAGGAGCCGCCGCCGCCGGGATAGGCGGCAATCGTCTGGCGGTACGAGAAATAAAGGATTGTCAACAGAACGAGAATGCTGAACGTGATCGGCAGGATGTATTTGATGCCAGCCACGCCTAGAGGGATCAGCAGAGTCAGCGCGGCTTCCGGGCCGTACGCAGCGGAACTTAGCGCATCCAAACCAAAGATCGGGATGCCGGCGGCGGGCTCGATCTTTTCGGCGCGGTCTTCGGTCGAGGCAAGCGTGCGTCCGAACAGCAGGTCTGCGAATGACATCTTTGCTATTGTCCCAGAGTGATTGCGCGATCCGAAACTAATTCGCAAATCTAAGGCGCGGCTATCTGTGGATGGGCGGCTGACTGGCGAGTAACTCGAGAACTTCGAGAATCTCCGCTTTTTTGGATGGATCGAGCCGAAGGTATTGGCGATCGCCTCGGCCGGGAGAGAAGCGGGTGGCGCCGTTCGATTCAACAACAACGGAGCCCGGTTCGGAGCGTGTGAAGTAGCCTCGATCCGGCCGGACTGCTTCGAGGACCGCGGTGAGGTCCCAAGTGGGCCGGTTGTAGGGCATCTTGGAGTATGCCCGGTAGGATTCGGCGATGGGATGCGGCCGCGCATACGAAAAATCGCGTTCGATACTGGCGGCCGGGAACAAGAGATCGCGTCCGATTTCGAACCCGCTGAACACGATGGGTGTTGGCCAGCGCTCGAAGACGGCCTTGGCCGATGGGATGTCGATGCGGACGTTGTACTCGGGTTCTCCGCCCGCAAAGTTCCCCGCCATGGCTACCAGCAGCGCAACCTTATCGCGGGCGAGCTCGGCGCCACCGGGGGAATCGAGCAGCGCCGCGAGATTGGAGCTGAAACCCGTCTGCACGATGACGACTTTCTCATGCGACGTGGAGAGGAGGCGGCGCAGGACAACGAGTGAGGATTCGGCGGGGCCGCCGCCATCGCCAGGCGCGGTGCGCAGAGCGGCTGTCATGTAGCCATCGCCGGCGCCATCCTTTAGTCTCTTGAGCGCGGCTCCCACCGGCAAATTGCCGCGCCCGTAAAAGCGATTGACCATTCGGATGTAGGAGACAGCCGATGGGTGCGCGTTCGTCAGCGTGACGCCTACGAGGTCGCATTCGCAGCGATCGCTTAAGGCGTGCAGCATCGCGAGTGCGAGGGCGTCATCGATGTCGTTGCCCATATCAGTATCGAAGATCACCGGGCGCGCGCCGAAGCAGATGGGCGCTAGTACGCAACAGAGAATCAGAAGCCGTCGCAATTTGGTATGCCGCACCTGACTGTTATACTCCGGAATCGCCGCGGTTCCAATCCGATCGGCTGAAGAGAAGAGCAACCAACCGTTTGCCATCGGCAACCTCCCGAACCGCGCTGCCAATGCAATGGTAAGCGCGCTTTGCCATGGCGGCGATCAGGTCTCCACGCGGTACGAGCGTTGGGTGGCCCTTCTCTACGGCCTTGGCGATCGAGGGCGGCAAACAGCGGCCCGGTGTGACCGCCGTGCTCATATCCGGCGGATTCTCCTGCAAGATTATGCCGCACATGCGCGGCCTTAATGCTGCGAGCGTCCCGACCCCACGTGGCCAATCGATGTGCTCCAACACGAGCGTAGCCAGCAGCAGGTCGCAACCGGGCGCGAGAGCAGTGCGCTCGATGTCATCCGCTACGATTTCGGCATCAAGTCCTTGTAGTGCGAGGCGCTCGCGCAGGCGCGAAAGGAAGAGCGGGTTGAGGTCGGAGATGGTAAGACTATATGGACTGAAAACAGCAGGCGGAAGAAGATCGAACATTTGACCCGTGCCGGCTCCGGCGACGGTAATACGGCTGCCGGTCTCCAGCGATGCCGCCTCGATCAGATAACGCGTCAACTCGGCGACCGCTTGTGCCTGGCCAATGGCAGCCATGTGCTCGTCGTAATCGGCATGGACGACGATCTTCGTCCATGCGCGTCGAAGTTCCGCGTCCATGCTTTAGCGTACCCCTCTGTGAGGCAGACGAAGCGCGCCGGCGCGTCCCACCCTTATACTGAAGTTTGAAGCGTTTTTTCGTGCAAAATTTCGGCTGCCGCGCCGCTCAGGCCGATGGGGCGGCCCTCGAATCGCTGCTCGCCGCGCGGGGCTTTGATGGCCGCGCGAGGAGCGCGCTTCCGCCGATCTGGTGGTTCTCAACACCTGCACCGTCACGTCCGCCGCCGATGAAGACGCGCGCCACACCATCCGGCGCGTCGCATCGCGAGAATCCCGCGGCGCGGATTCTGGTCACCGGCTGCTACGCGCAGCGCGCGCCCGAGGAACTCGCCGCGCATGCCGGGCGTCACATGGGTGGTCGGCAATTCGCACAAAACGCAGATCGCGGACCTGGTCCGCATCGCCGACGCGGCCGCGCGCCCTATCACGGCCAATCCACGTGGGCGATATCTTCGCGCAGCACGATTTCCTCTCCGCGCCGGTCGAAGACGCCGCCGGCGACCGCACCCGCCCCAATCTCAAGATTCAGGATGGCTGCAACAACCGCTGCTCGTTCTGCATCATCCCGTTCGTGCGCGGCCGCAGCCGCAGCGCCCCGGCGGCGCAAGTGGTGGAGCAGGTGCGCGACCTCGCCGCGCGGTATCGCGAAGTGGTGCTGAGCGGCATCAACCTCGGCCGCTGGGGCCGCGAGCCGGGCAGCGACGATGCGCCTGGCGGGCCTGATCCGCCTGCTGCTGGAGGAAACCGATATCGCGCGTCTGCGCCTGAGCTCCGTCGAGCCGATGGATTTCTCCGACGATCTGCTCGGCCTCATGGCCGCCATCGCCGCGCATCGCGAAGCACGTCCACGCCCCGCTGCAAAGCGGCTGCGACCGCACGCTTCGCCGCATGCACCGCAAGTACCGGCCGCGCCATTACGCCGACCGCATCCTCAAAGCGCGCGCGCTGATGCCGGACGCCGCCATCGGCGCCGACGTCATGGTGGGATTCCCCGGCGAGACCGACGCCGATTTCGAAGAGAGCCGGCAGTTTCATCGAAGCCCTGCCGTTCACTTATCTGCACGTCTTCACTTATTCGGAGCGGCCCGGCACGCCGGCTGCGCGGGATCCAGCCGTAGTTCCGATGCCCGTCCGCAAAGAGCGCAATCGCGTGCTGCGCGAACTGGCCGAGTCAAAGAACCGGGCCTTCCGCGAAGGTATGGTGGGGCGCACGCTCTCCGGTGTTACTCTGCATGGCGGGGGAGCGCTTACCGGGAATTACCTCAGGGTCGAGCTAGCTCACCCACGCGCGGCGAACGTCATCGCGGATTTACGAATTGGCGCTATAACTCCCGCTGGCCTGCGCGAAATAGTCAACTAACCGCGCACAACGTTCTTCGCACGCCCAGGACGAAGGTGTCAGCGGTACGTGTTCGCCGATGGAAACACTACGCCGAGGCCACTCTCGCGTTAGATTTCCGCAAGCGATCTGCCATCACGTGCATGACCTCCAGAGCGAAGTATGGAGTCTCCGCAACCAGTGACTCAAAACGCCGGTGGTCGATTTCCAGTAGCCGGCAGTCTGTCTTTGCGATAACCGTCGCGCTGCGCGGATCATCGTCGATCAGAGCCATTTCTCCGAAGATCGTCCCGGGACCTCCTACGCTTGGTTCTTGACCACCGATATGGATTTCCACCTCGCCATCGAGTACGACATACATGGTGGCGCCGTTCGTTCCTGCTTCGATGATGGTCTGTCCCGCGGTGTAGTGCTTTCCTTCCTTGTGACGAAAAAGATTGAGAAACAAATTGCTATCTGCCATTTGAGTTGCATTATAGCTGTTCAGGCGGAACGAGTAACATTACAAAACAGTTATTAAAGGAATCGAGGGTTCCCAAACTGGCAAACTTGCAATAGTACCGGCAGTACGGAATTGGCCTTTTTCTTGCGATATTTTCACGCCCAGTCAGGACTACTAAGGTGTGATGCAGCAAAAACTAACCGTCCCTCCTGCCACGCATGGGACAGCGGAAAAAGTGGGGCGCAGGTTTAATGAGTTTGCCGGATTATCAGATCCATTGGCGGGATGGCCATCAATACGTACCCGTCGATAGCGTATATTTCGCCGCGGAATCTTCTTGAGTGCCCGCCTGCACTCGGTCAAGCAGCACGCGGAACTTCCGCCTGAGCTCGAGTTTCGTCATGGTATCCGTTATGACTATACCGGCGGAACCCGTAAGCCTCGGCGCGGATTATTCGCCGGTTGGGTCCTTACGTCACAATGCTCGCTCCAACTCTTATGTCCCTTTGTATCTGTTTGAAAAGAATGGTGGGCGCGACAGGACTCGAACCTGTGACCTCCTGCGTGTGAAGCAGGCGCTCTAACCAACTGAGCTACGCGCCCGCAGAACCGGGCGGGCCAAACCTCTACTTTACTCGAATTTCCCCGCCTCCGCCACCGCTTTCGCCAGCCTGATTGGCCTTCCCTCAAACTCCACGCCTACGCGCCACCCCGCTCGCCAGTGCATGCAGTTGGGGACGATTCCCGGCGCTGTCGTGCCGCCATTCTGCACTTCCCGATTGATGCTCGCTTTTTGAAATCCGGCCTCCCTAACCTATCTTCAGGCATCGGGAAGCGCGCCCCGTGGCGCTCTCCCCTGATCTGCCGGTTTCCATTAGCGGACGCTCATATTCACTTTATAGATCCGCGCGCGCCATGCTGCAAGACCGCCTTACGCTAACCCTGCGTGTTAACCTCCCGCGCCGACTCGCACGTTCGGGCAATAATAGAGGAATCTTGCCTGTCCGAATGAAAGATATCGCCCGCGACTTGGGCGTGTCGCAGATGACCGTCTCCAAGGCGCTGCGCAATCATAGCGACATCAGCGAACAAACGCGCGAGCGCGTGCTCAAGCGCATGCGCGAGCTCAACTATCAGCCGGATTGGATCGCCCGCAGCATGGTCACCCGCCGCACTTACCTCGTCGGCCTCGTGATGCCCGACCTGATGCACTCCTTCTTCGCCGAGGTCGCGAGCGGCATCGCGCGCAAGCTGCACCCCTCGGCTACCAGGTGGTGATCCTGAACACCGAGGAAGACGCCGACGGCCGAAAGCCGCCACGTCGAAAACCTCATCAACCGCAAGGTCGATGGATTCATCATCGCCTCCGCCGCGCGCAGCGGGCAGGAAGAGAGTTCCGCCTGCTCGAAAAAAGCCAGACGCCCTACGTGATGATCGACCGCGTAGTGCCTGGCCTCGAGGCCAACTACGTCGGCGTCAAGGACGAAGACCTCGGCGAACTCGCCACCAGCCATCTCATCGGTCTCGGCTGCAAGCGCATCGCGCATATTCGCGGCCCCAACGTGTCCACCGGCGTCGATCGCCTGCAGGGATACCGCAACGCGCTCAACCGCCGCAAGATTCCCGTGCGCAAGGAATACATCGTCAGCGGCCAGCACGGCGATAGCACCGGCTATGACGCCATGCTGCAACTTCTCAAGAACAATCCCGCGGCCCGATGGCGTCTTCTGCTACAACGACCCCGTCGCCGCAGGCGCGATCAAAGCCGCGCTCGAACTCGGCATGCGCGTGCCTGAGGATATCGCCATCATCGGCGCCGGCAACGTGCATTATTCCGACCTGCTGCGCGTGCCGCTTTCCACCGTCGATCAAAGCAGCATCCTGATCGGCGAGCGCGCCGCCGAGTTGCTCTCCGAGCGCATGGAATCGAAGAAGCCGCTGCCGGTCGGAGTCGGTGTTCATTCCGCCCAAGCTCGTTTTGCGCGAATCCAGCAACCGCCAGAAAGCGCGGCCCGAAGAGCCCAAGCAGGCGTAAGCAGCCTCCCCGTTCGGCCCTACCCATTCGGGCGATGCCCCCGCGCGCCGATTTCCCTTATCCTGAAAGCTAGTGTCGCCCGCCGTATCGAAAAAGAAAGCCTCCGAGACCCTCCGCAGCGTGATGCCGCTGCTCAAGGAACTCGTCCGTCCGCGCCGCAAGCTGCTGGCGTTCGGCTTCGCGCCTGATGATCGTCAACCGCGTCTGCGGCATGGTCTTGCCCGCATCCACCAAGTTTCTGGTGGATAACGTCCTCGGCAAACACCAGACCGACCTGCTCGAACCGCTGATCTTGGCGGTGCTCGCCGCCACGCTGATTCAGGGCGGCACGTCGTTCACGCTTGACGCAGTTGCTTTCGAAAGAGGCCCAGCGCCTCATCGCCGAACTGCGGCGCAAGGTGCAGGAGCACATCGGCCGGCTGCCGGTCGCTTATTACGACGCCAACAAATCCGGCCTGCTGGTCTCGCGCATCATGAACGACGTGGAAGGCGTGCGCAACCTCATCGGCACCGGCCTGGTGGAATTCTGCGGCGGCATTCTCACCGCGGTGTTTTCGCTCGCTGTCCTGCTGTGGATCAGCCCGCTGCTGACCGGTCTTGCGCTGCTCTTCATCGCCGGGTTCGCGCTGGGCCTGCGCAAGGCCTTCGGCAACATCCGCCCCATCTTCCGCGAGCGCGGCAAGATCCACGGCCGAAGTCGCGGGCCGCCTCACCGAATCGCTGGCCGGCGTGCGCGTCGTCAAGGGCTATCACGCCGAAGCCGAGGAGGCGCGCGTCTTCGCCGGCGGCGTGCAGCGCCTGCTCGACAACGTGCTGCGCAGCCTCACCGCCATTTCGCTGATGAGCCTTTCGGCCACGGTGCTTGATGGGCTTCGTCGGCGCGATGGTGATGTACGTCGGCGCGCGGCAGATCATCGCGCACACGCTCACGCTGGGCGGCTTCATGATGTTCACCGCGTTCCTGGCGTTTCTGGTGCGCCCGATGTTCCAGGTGGTCGGCATCGGCACGCAGGTCACCGAGGCGCTCGCCGGCCTCGACCGCACGCAGGAAGTGCTGCGCGAGAAGCCCGAAGACGAAGACCCGCGGCGCACCGAAGCCATCGGCCCCATCGAGGGCCGCGTCGTCTTCGAACACGTCGATTTCGCGTACGACGCCGGCAAGCCGGTGCTGCACGAGCATCAGCTTCGAATCGCAGCCCGGAACCGTCACCGCGCTGGTGGGCCCGTCCGGTTCGGGCAAATCCACCATCATCAGCCTGATCGCCGCCTTCCACGAGCCCGGCGCGCGGCAGCATTCTGCTGGATGGCGTCGACCTCTCCACCGTCCGTCTCGACGCCTACCGCACGCAGCTCGGCGTGGTCTTGCAGGACACGTTCCTCTTCGATGGCACCATCCGCGAGAACATCGCCTTCGCGCGCCCGGACGCCACCGAAGGCGGAGATTCTCGAAGCCTGCCGCATCGCCCGCGTGGACGAATTCGCCGAACGCTTCGAGAAGAAGTACGACACCATCGTCGGCGAGCGCGGCGTGAAGCTCTCCGGCGGCCAGCGCCAGCGCGTCTCCATCGCGCGCGCCATTCTGGCCGATCCGCGCATCCTGATTCTGGACGAGGCCACGTCCAGCCTCGATTCCGAATCCGAAGCCGCCATTCAGGAAGGCCTCGCGTACCTGATGAAGGGCCGCACCACGTTCGTCATCGCGCATCGCCTCTCCACCATCCGCCGCGCCGACCAGATCCTGGTCGTGGAAGACGGCCGCATCGTGGAACGCGGCACGCACGAATCGCTCTACGATCTGCGCGGCCGCTACTACGATCTCGTACACGCGCCAGCACGGCATCGACGCCAACCTGTTCCTGGCGCCGGGCGAAGGCGACGCCATTCCCGAGGGCCGCCGGGAACGCGCCGCGCATCTGGCCGGCGCCGCCGCGCCCACTGCCGCGTCTTTGCTCAGTGGCCGAATCGCCTAGACATTTTTCCAGGGCAAAATGTTGCCGGCAGGCCCAGGTTTTCACTTTCCGTGGAAGCCTCGCTTCAAGCTCTAATTTCAATGATTTGGGTATTCAGAGGGCTTGGCCTCACAATTTCTGGGCCGGGAGCAACGTGGCGGCGATTCCCAAAGTGGTCAAAGCGAGATGCCGGCGGACGGCGCTTCCGCCAGCGTCCGAAATCCAACAAGGTTCCAAGCTGGAGACCGTTGGGCGCCTGGCCAGCGGCATGGCTCACGATTTCGCCAACATCGTCACGCTGATTTCCGGCTATGCGGAGATTCTGCTCGCGCGCGGAAATCGCCGCCGGGCCGCGTCGAGTTGGAAGAGATCCGCCGCGCCGCCAATCGGGCCGCGGCCCTCACCACTCAACTTCTTGGGCTTCACCCGCGATCGAACCGCGAGACGCCCAAGCCAATCGATCTGAACGATGTGGTGAGACGCGTGGAGCGCATGCTTCGGCCCATCATCGGCGAATCCATCACGCTGCGGTTGCGGCTCATGCTCCCGGGCTCGGGCAGGTGATCGCGGATCTGGTCCGAATGGATCAGGTCTTGATGAACCTTCTGCTCAACGCGCGCGACGCCATGCCTGGAGGGCGGCATCATCACCATGGAGAACGCGCAACGCCGAACTGGATGCCGAGCGCGCCGCATCGCTGGGGATGGCGGCCGGCCCGTGCGTCATTTTCGGCGTAACCGATACCGGAGCCGGCATCGATCCGTGCGCCATGCCGCATGCTCTTCGAGCCGTTTTTCACGACCAAGCCGGAAGGCCAGGGTTCGGGTTTGGGGTTGAGCATCGGTTCGGGAAATTGTCCACGCCTGCGGCGGCGCGGTCTGGGCCGCGAGCGGCGCCGGCGCTGGGCGCTACTTTCCAGGTTTGCCTGCCGCGCTTCGAGAATCCAAAGGCGGGCTGCGAATCATCAAACCTAGCTGAAAGGCCGCTGAAACGCGCGGCGACGAAATGGTGTTACTGGTCGAAGACGAAGAGGGCGTGCGCCGCCTGCTGAGCCACGTGCTGCGCATCCGGGGTTACAGCGTACTGGAAGCCTCCGGATGGCGAAGACGCCTTGCGCTCTTCCGCGATCATGGCGAGGACGTTCACCTGGTACTCACCGACGTCATGATGCCGCGCATGACCGGGCCGGCATTGGCCGAAAAGCTACTGCGTCCGAGCGGCCAGACCTCAAGGTTGTCTTCATGTCCGGGTATCCCGACGACGCACCTCTCACGACACCGGGGCGCTCACTCGCGGATGTCCGCTTCTTCGCAAGCCCCTGCTTCCCGAAACGCTTGGCCGCGGCGGTGCGGGAAGCACTGGATTCCCCTCCCGCCCGTTCAACCTGCAATAGGCGCCAATGCGGCCCGCGGGCGCAGGCAAATCCTCGCAAGTATGTTGTAATAAAGGGTCTTGACTGCTATGCCCGGCCTCCGTCCAAGCTCCGCCGAACATGGAAACGCGCGCACCGGCGCGTCCGCGAAATCGGCCATGATCGCCAAGGGGCTGGCATCGACCAGACCATCCGGTGCTGGCGCACATCATTCCCATGCGCCGCTGCAATCTGGCCTGCGCCTACTGCAACGAATACGACGATTTCTCGAAGCCCGTGCCCATCGAGACCATGTACCAGCGGCTCGACCGGCTGGCCGATCTGGGCACCACCATCATCACCATCAGCGGCGGCGAGCCGCTGCTGCATCCCGAACTCGATCTGATCATCGCGCGCATCCGCCGCCGCGGCATGATCGCCGGCATGATCACCAACGGCTATCTGCTGACGGCCGACCGCATCAAGCGGCTGAATCGCGCCGGGCTCGAGCACCTGCAGATCTCCATCGACAACGTCATGCCCGACGAGGTTTCGAAGAAGAGCCTCAAGGTGCTCGACAAGAAGCTGCAGCTGCTGGCGGAGCACGCCGATTTTCACGTCAACATCAATTCGGTGGTCGGCGGCGGCATTCGCGATCCGCACGACGCGCTGGTGGTCGGCAAGCGCGCGCTGGAATTGGGCTTCACCTCCACGGTCGGCATCATTCACGATGGCGACGGCCAGCTGCGGCCGCTGGGCGGCGCGGAGCGCGAGGTCTATACCGCAGATGCGCGCCATGGAAAAAGCCAGCTACGCGCGCATCAATTATTTCCAGGACAACATCGCGCACGGCAAGGAAAACAACTGGCGGTGCCGCGCCGGCGCGCGCTACCTCTACATCTGCGAGGACGGCCTGGTGCACTATTGCTCGCAGCAGCGCGGCTATCCCGGCAAGCCGCTGATGGAATACACGGTGGACGATATCCGCCGCGAATACCGCACCGCCAAAAGCTGCGCCCCGCGCTGCACGGTGGCCTGCGTGCACCAGATTTCGTACATCGATTTCTGGCGCGGCAAGCAACGCATCCAGACCGCGCCCTCAACAGGCAGCCGACCTGGTCCAGATTCAATAGGCACGGCGCGGCGTTTTACGCGATCGTCCGTTCGATCCATTTACGCAGTTCAGATTTAGGTTGAGCGCCAACCTGCCTTCCCGCTTCCCTGCCCCCACGGAACAAGACCAGCGCTGGAATACCACGGATATCGAACCGCGATGCCGTCGTGGGGTTATCGTCCACATTCATCTTTGCGACGCGGATTCGCCCTGCAAACTCCGCCGCCAACTCGTCCACCACCGGGCCGAGTATTCGACACGGACCGCACCACGGCGCCCAAAAATCGACCAGCACCGGCAAGGGCGACCGTTCCACCCGCTCGGAAAACGTACCGTCCGTAACAACCGTGGGCTCCTCGCCAAGGTGAAGAGGCGTTTTGCACCGTCCACAGACGGGCGCGCGCCCGGGTTGAAGCTTGTCGAGCGCTACCCGGTTGCTGGCGCCACAATTGCCACAAGCTACCTGCATGGTTTCCGTCATGTCTGCGATCATGCTAGCAGTCTTGGTTCCATTCCGCACCGTGTTAGCTTAAGATTTCATGCTCTGGACCCCCGATTCCTGGCGTCAGCGCCAGGCCTTGCAGCAACCCAATTATCCCGATCCAGCCGCGGTAGATCGCGCCCTGGCCGAACTCCGCCAGCTTCCGCCGCTCGTCACCAGTTGGGAGATCCTACAGCTCCGCGCCCAACTCGCCGAGGCCGCCGATGGCAAGCGCTTCGTGCTGCAGGGCGGCGATTGCGCCGAACGCTTCGCCGATTGCACGCCGCGCCGCATCGCCAACATGCTCAAGGTGCTGGTGCAGATGAGCCTGGTGCTGGTGGTCGGCGGCGGGAGCCCGTCATCCGCATCGGCCGGTTTGCCGGCCAGTACGCCAAACCGCGCTCGTCCGATACCGAAACGCGCAATGGCGTAGAGCTTCCCTGTTACCGCGGCGATATCATCAACAGCCCCGAGTTTACGCGGGAAGCACGCACGCCCAATCCTGAGCTCTTGCTCCGCGGATATGAACGCGCGGCGCTCACCCTCAACTTCATCCGCGCGTTGGTCAAGGGCGGATTCGCCGATCTGCACCATCCCGAGTACTTCGATCTCGATTGGGTGCGCGATTCGCCGCATCGCGTCGAATACCACCGCATGGTCGAGACCATCGGCGAATCCCTGCGCTTCATGGAGAACGTGCTCGGCGTGCGCGCCGGCGAAAGCGACCGCATCGAGTTCTTCACCTCGCACGAAGCCCTGCATCTTGGCTACGAGGAGGCCCAGACACGCACCGTGCCGCGCCGTCCCGGCTATTTCAACCTGGCCGCGCACTTGCCCTGGATCGGCCTCCGCACCAATCATCCCGATGGCGCCCACGTCGAATTCATGCGTGGTATCGAAAACCCCATCGCGATCAAAGTGGACGCCAAAGCCAGCCGCGAAGCGATTGCTCGTTGGTTCGAACTGCTCGATCCTGACCGCACGCCCGGCCGGCTCACCTTCATCCATCGTCTGGGCGTGAAGGGCATCGCCGAGGGGCTCCCGAAGCTGATCGAGACGGTCCGCGCCGAGGGCGGACGCGTCCTATGGATCTGCGACGCCATGCACGGCAACACACACACCACGCCTTCCGGGATTAAGACACGCCATTTCGAGGATATCTACTCCGAAGTCGAGCAAGCCTTCGACATCCACCGCCGGATGGGCTCCCATTTGGGAGGCGTCCACATCGAATTGACGGGCGAAAACGTAACCGAATGCATCGGCGGCGCGCGCGGCACGGCCGAAGAGGATTTGGGGCGCGCCTACGAATCGCAGGTGGACCCGCGTCTCAACTACGAGCAGTCGATCGAGTTGGCCTTCATGATCGCGCGCAAGATGAAGCTGGATGTGGCGCAAGCCGCATCCTCGTAGCGCATATCGAATGTCGCTTGGCGACTAGGCGCCGCCTTCGTCGCGACGCGCACAAAGCACACCCATCTCCTAACTACGACTGCGGGGAAGTGCTGGAATAAAGCAGGGCTGTTTGTAGCGCCGGCGGTCTGAGCCGCCGGTCACTTCGCCAGAAAACCTACTTCTTAACTGCTGGCGGAACGGGCTTCGGAGCCGAGGCAGCCGGCTTAGGCGCGGGAGCTGAACCGGCCGCGGCTGGGTGCGCCTGATCGTAGAGCTTGATGATATCGGCGGTGATGTTGCTCGACGGAGCGGCCCAGAGCACAGGAGATGTCTGGCGATTGCTCACATCCAATACCGCCGCGTACCCGTTTTGATACGAGTACTGCTCTATGATCTGCAGCATCTTGTTACCAAGTTCCTGGAAGACCTTGCCCATATCCTGCTCGTAATCGTCGCTCACTTCCTGCGTGTCGCGCTGCAGGGATTTGTTCTTCGCATCCATGTCGCGCTCGAGCTTCGCCTTGGCGTCGTCGCTCATGGTCGCAGCGCCCTTCTTCACCTGGTCCTGGATCGCCTGGATGTCGCGCTGGCGCTTTTCAAACTCATCCTTTTTCGGTTGATACTTGGTCTGAAGGACAGCGGCGGCCGCCGAACCCTCTTTGGTGTTCATAATCGCCACCTGGATGTCGATGACCGCAATCTTGGTGGGAAGCGTGACATTGCCGGCCGGCGGATTCGCGGCTGGCGGAGGGGCGGGACGGTTCGTGTTGGCCGCTTGGGCCGTTGCGCCCTGGGCCTGCGCCATCGCGGCGAATACAAGCGAAATAGCTACCGTTACAAAATTCTTCTTCAAGCGAAAACTCCTAAACGTTAAATTTCATTATACCTGCGAAGTCCGGCCCTTCAGCCCGCTGCGCCTAAAACGTCCTTCCCACCGTGAAGCGGAACAGCGTCCGCCGCTCATCGAATGGATACGCCTGGCCAATACTGGTTACCGCGCTATAAAATGTCGCGGCGTTCGGGAATGATGCCCGGTCCGCGACGATGGGCGGCTGTAAATTCTCCGCCACCCTTAAGGGGTTATAGGCGAAATAAACGCGGAACGGCGCGTTCACCACGGGTAACAGGACCTGAAGTTCGAGTCCCGTGGAAGCGCGCGGTTTCTCCGTGCCGGGCGCGATCTGCACTTTGCCGCTGAAACCGGCCTGCGGGAATTGCAGGTTCAGATCCTGCACGCGAACGGGATCCATCGTGAGCTGGTCGGGCCGCAGAATTCGGTTCAAGCCCGCATCGGCGAAGATCGCCAGCGTCACCGGTCCGACGATCGGGATGCGGTACTCGAAGTTGGTGACCGCCTGGATATCGCCGCCCGGCGTGATCAGCTGGTAAGTCGGAATCTGCATCGTCACGGGGGTGGCCGTCAACACTCCGCCGCTCACCGTCTTCTGCGTGCGCGGACTGCCCGTCCGAGTTCAGCACATGCGACCGAGGCGCTCGATGCGATGAAGGCGATCGGCGTGATGCCCCAGATCTCAAATCCGCGGATATCCTGCTCGCCGCCCATAAAGGAGCGCGAGAACGGCGGCACTTCTTTGCCGCCATATCCCGTGATCAGCCAAGAGATGGCGCGGAAAGCCAGCACGTGTTTCTTGTTGATGGGCGCCGGATGGAAATACTTCACGTCCATGGTGGGGCGCACCGTGTTCACGTTGCCGCCCAGCACGCTGCCCGCGAAAGCGATACTGAAGAAGATGCTCCTGCCGCCGGTCGGATTGATGGGATGGTTGACCGTGTTATAAGTCAGCGACGGCGTGATGGTGCTGGTCTTGATTCCGTTCAGCGCATTCGGTCCGTCAACGCCGCTGAAGTTGATGTACTGGAAATAGTTGGTGGCGGCCGTGGTCTCCGTCTGATGTTGCGAAATATCGTAGCCGTAAGTGATGGCGGTGCGCCAAAAACTGCGGTGCAGCTGGTAACTGGCGGAGACGTTGAACCCGTGGCTGTTCTGAATGTAATTCAGCAGGTTCTGCGAGCCCAGCGAGTTATAAAGCGGAATCAGGTTCTGCCCGGCCAGAATCGAAGCTTCGCGGCCCTGGTCGAAGTCGAAGCGGTTCAGATAGACCGTGAAGCCGGTTTGAATCGGGTGATCGAGGAGATAGGGCTCGGTGAAACCCAAGCTCACGTTGCGCTGCCGGGTGCCCAGCTGCGATTCCAGCGATAGCGTCTCGCCCAGGCCGAGGAAGTTATTGGTGGAGTAATTGAATCCCACGAAGCTGCCGGCGATGCCCGAGACGCCGCCGTTCAAGCCGATCGAGTTCTTGCCGCGCTCCTTCACCTTCAGCGTGATATCCACCGTGTTCGATCCGATGTTCTTGTGGATGTCGGCCGCGTCTTCCTTTTTCAGCACTTCGAAGTAGCCGAGCTGGTTCAGGCGCAGAATGCTGAGATCCCACAGACTGGTGTTGAACATGTCGCCTTCATCGAGCAGAATCTCGCGGCGGATAACCTTATCGCGCGTGGTGGTGTTGCCCGGAGAAATCGATGCGGCGCACGAAGAACTGCTTGCCTTCATCGGCGGTGAGCGTGAGATCGATCTGGTCGGTATTCGGAATGAAGTCGAACGATGGCTCCGGCACGAAATCGATGTAGCCGAACTTGCCGTACAGCTTGCGCAGGTTCTCGATGCCCTTGCGCAGCTTGTCGGTCTGGAAGACATCGCCCGGGCCCATGCCGAACAGCGGCCGCATCAGCGCTTCGGGCGTCCGGAACAGCTTCACGCCATCGAAGTTCATAACGTGCAGGTGATACAGGCGGCCCTCTTCCACCGGCTGCGCGATATCGGCGTAGATGCCCGGCGATTCCATCTTGATGATGGGCAGCCGCCATCCCTTGCCGCCGCGCGGAACGATGTTCACCGTATGTTCCAGCGACTTCGCTTGGAAGTAGCCGTGATCGGTGTAAGCCTGGCGGATGCGCTCGTCGTCTTCTTCGAGCTTGGCGGCGTCGTAGGTCTTGGGGAACATATTCTCGAAGAAGATCGAATGCGGGACGCCGTATGGGTGCAGGTTCTTCATCGCCTCGATCACCCAGCGCTGGCTGAACGCGTGGTTGCCGGTGATCGTGATGGTGCCGACCTTCACCTTGGGCCCTTCGTTGACATTGAAGGTGAGCTTGAGCGAGGAAGGCGGAATCTGCTCGATCTGCGGCTCGACCGTGGCGTACTGCCGGCCGCGCTCGGAGAGGAACTCCTTCAGCACGATGGCGGCGCGCTGCATCTTGTTGGGGTCGTATTGCGACTCCACCACCAGGCCGACCTTGCGCTCCTTGAAGCGGTCGAGGATTTCCGATACCGTAACCGTATGGATGCCGCTGTAATGGATGGTGCGGATGACGCGGCGCTCGGTAACGATGAAGGTGACGTGGACGGAATCCGGCCGCTCGCCAGGTTCCGCTTCGAGGCGAATATCGTCGAAGCGCCCCTGGTTCCACAGCGCCATGAAGTCGCGGCGAAGAAGCTCTTCGTCGTAAATATCGCCGGCTTTGGTGGCCAGCAGCGCCTTGAGCGTCTCGGATGGAACACGGCGCGAACCACGAACCTCAACCGAATCGATGAAGAGCTGCCCGGGCTTCAACTGCCGGCGCCGGCGTCGGCTGCGCTTCGATCGGCGCGTTCTGGATAGGCTGCTGCTGTTGAGGGGTTCGAGGCGCATTCTCAAACGGATTCGCGGGCCGCGGCGGTGTTTGGCCCGGCGGCGTCTGCGCGGGCGGAGTCTGGCCTGGCGGAGTTTGCGGGGGAGTCTGCGCGGGTGGCGTTTGCGGCGGAGTTTGTTGACCTTGGCCCCACAGTCCAGCCGCTGCCAGACAGAGGCAGCCCACACGGGCCGCCAGACGATTTCCCCGGAAAAAGTTCATTCGGAATTGACCAGAAGCAGCTAACTCTCCAGACCGTAAGACATTATTCTAGCGGATGTTGGGAGCCCCAACAACGAGTGGAGCCCGCTACAGGTGTGAATGCTTGGCACGGTGAAAACAATACCTCAGGAGAAGGATTTGAGCCTTGGGGCGTGGGCCGCCTACTTGATAAGACCCCCGATGAACTCCATGAGAGCCGCCCCTTCCTCTGTATCGAGCTTGCCATCGCCGTTCTTGTCGTATTGTTTCACCAGTTGATCGGTCCGCGCGGCATTGTAGCCGGGAATGCGGCCTCGCAGACCGGTGTAATCATTGCCGGCGATAATGTCCTCGATGATTCCCAGGCGCGTATCGCGGCGGAAGGGAGCGACATCCGCTGGCGAGGGCAATACCAGGGTCAGCAGCGCCACGGCCATTTCGTCATTCGTCTGTTCGCCATACTTCACGGGGATGGGCGGATTCGACGGGTTGTGCGGGTTCTTTCCCGAGTTGTCATAGGTATACTGCAACTCGATAAGGGTTCCCTTTGAAAGTTGCACGGGGGTTTCGTAGCGGTACCCACCCTGCCAGTTGAAGTCCCAATCCTTGATCCAGACCAGGTGCGAGGTTTCCCCGTTGGGAAACCGGGCGTCGATCTTCAAATCCTTGCCAAGCCAGTGGGCATGTGGATAGATGGTGGAGAGTTGGACATCGTGAGTCAATCGCAGGGAGTGGCGGACCACATAGTGGGAATCCCCCGGTGCGATATCGATGTCCTCGTCCGACACGATGTAAGTCAGGCGGCCTTTGCTAGGAGGGCCGGAGTAAGTAATCCCCACCGTCGAGATGTCCGTCTCCGGCTTTCCGGAGGGGTGGTAGTGAAGTTGCACAATGAGGTCGGCGCCCTTCTTGACCGGTATCGAGAGCTGCGGATCGCCCGGCGGGATTAGTGTGCCAGGCGCCCATCCGTCGACCAGGGCGGCGTTGACGCGCGGTCCGCCGAAGCAGGAATAGCTGCCATCGGGGGAATTGGCGGCCAACTTGCGTCCACCGCCGCTTTCATCGACGTAGATAATGCCGTGGTGAACCACGCTCGGGTTGCCGGGCCGAAACTCAGCGGTCTGGATGTAGGATTCCTGCTCGTTGTTGAGTGGGATCACGAAGCATTGATAAAGGTCCGGGCCGTCGGCAGGGACGTTAAATCCGTGACCTGTCTTGAAGACGGCCGTGGGCTCGCCTCCCTGCCAACCAGCGGCGAAGGAGGGCGCGGGCGGCTTGTCCGCAGGATTGCCTTCGGGTGCGCCGGCCTTGGCCCAAGCGCCGAGCAGGGCGATCTGGTCGTCGGAAAGACGCCGCTCATGCTGGAACTTGCCGAAACCCGCCTCCGGCTTCCACGGCGGCATCAAGCGCTTCTGTGTCACATTGGCGATCAGCGCGGCGCGTTTGGCGGCATCCTGATAGTTAAGCAGCGAAAACGGCGCTACTTCCCCAGGGCGGTGGCACAGCGCGCACTGGGTATTCAGAATGGGAGCGATATCTTTGTTGTACGTGGGCGGCGCCGCGGCCAGCGCAGGTATGGCAAGCGCCATCAAGGCGCAGAATGACACTCTAGTCATATTCATCCCTATCACGTTGGTATCTGGCCAGTAATCTTAACACTCTCAGCAGCAGAGAGAAAGCCATGCTACACGCCGCGGCGCATCCGGGCCGCCGCCTCCGAAAGTGAAGGGCCTGGTTATAATGGCGATGGTCAGCGCATCGAACTCCTTCGCCCGCATCGCCCGTCGCGGTCCGCCTCGGAGTGCAGTCGCAGTAGGATTACAAAACCACCCCATACCCTGAGGCAGGCAAGCGCCTGAAATATGCCGGTCGTGGCCCTTGGCCCGTCAAGGCGGATTTCAGCGCGCCAGACTCCGGCCGCCGCGCGCCGAAATATAAGGGCATCGGAAGACGGCAGACCAGGCGGTGGCGCAGGCTGCCTTTTCGCGCCCGCCTCCGGCGCTTCGGCTACCGCGATATCGAATAACAGCCTGCCGCTGTCGAACTCCGTGTACATCTTAACCGAAGCCGCGCCGGCGGGCAGATGAGCAAGTCCGGGGCCGGACGCCTGCCCGTTCCTGCTCCGTATGCGACGCCATCCCCAATACGCGTAGGAGCGTAGCGCGGTCAGTTCGGACGAACCGGCGGTTCCGGTGACCGGAGCCGCATCCGCCGCGCTATCCGCGACGGCTCCCGAAACGTCCCGGAAGTCGTCATCGGAGTTCGCCATCACAAAGAAGGACTCCCCTGCAGCATTGCGGACCACAGCGGCGGCAAAGCGGGTTGGTTCGGCGTACCCTTCCGACGGAGGAGTGCTCCAATCCCATACCGTGAGCCCTCCGGATTCCGCTGCATGAACCTTTGCGAATTGTGCGGTTACCACTCCGGCGCCGCCCGGGCTGAGAATCGCAATATAGCTGGTTCGTGAACCAACCATGCCGAGGCCGGCCGGTTTGGTGAAGTTGCGCGCGCCCGTCACCACAGCCGCTGAAGCGCCATACAAATCCTTCAGAGTGTGAGGCCCGACCGCCTTAAGTCCGCCGATCAGATAAATGAACGGAAGGCCAAGGTAATTTCGGCCAAAGTCTTTTTCGGGATGACTGAAGTCGATCCGGTCCAGCACCCCGGTGGTGGAGGAAACCACCGTTTCATATCGCGGAAAAAGCACAGCCAGCGCCCTGTCTTCGGCGCCGCTCCAGGCCCACGAGTGCGAACACCCGCAGAAAAGGACCGCAAACGGCAATGCCAAGAGTTTCCGTTTTCGGATAGTCATGGGGTTTCCTGGGCGCGGGGGATTCACCAGCCGGGCGTATTGGGCGGCTCCGAGGCGGCGAAGGGCGCTGCGTTGCCCGCCCAGTGCGCGAGGCTGTTGCTGTTGGGCGACGCGCCGACGGCATAATTGTAGGTGGTCTGCGGCCAACCCGTAGCGTAGTTGTACAGGTTCGTCACAGGAGTCCAGACGCTCGGTGAAAGGCCGCTGTTCCATTGAAGAGAGGCGCCCGAGTTATCCTCCGAGTAGTGTCCGGTCGATCCCTGCACAACCCAGTCAATCAGATAACCACAGGAGAAGGGGCATGTACCGGAAGGTCCAGCATCGGTGACCCACTGCCGCGATCCGGAATCCTGAATCCACCAGAAGGAGTGGTTCCCCACGGTCACACCGACAAAATCCACGGGACGATACTTGAGCTGCACAAAACATTGCGGCACTGCCGTGGCCTGTGCCTCAGCGTCAAATTCGGCGTAGTCGCCCGCTCCGTCGTATGGGTCGCTTTCATAAAGGAATTCAGGAAAGGCAATATTCCAACCAGTCTAACCGGCGCCGCGGCCACAAGCAACGGCGCAGAAATCGAGTCTACTCATACTCATCCCTATCACGTTGGTATCTGGCCAGCAATCTTAGCACTCTAGGCAGCAGAGAGAAAGCCTCTATCCTACCCGCCACTCCAGGATTCCCGCTTCGCGCCACGCTATGTCCTGACTGAGAAACATGGCATCGGGCGGACCGATCTGGCCCGACTTATATTGCACGGTCTGTGGCTCTATCTCCAGACGGAGGCCTGCTGTAGTAACCGGTTCGAATTGCACGGCGTTGAACCTGTCTTTCTCCACCGGATACGCGCCGCGATTCGCAACCGGCCGCCACGCCTCGCCATCCTTGTAGAGGATGCGCCAGGCCGCGGGCAGCGGCAGAAACGCCGGTCATCGTAAAAATAGACATGCGCGGACGAGACATGCGTAGGCCGGCGAAATTCGAACTCGACCCACGCCTGCTCGCCCGCGGCCGGCCGCACGCGGAAATAGGCCGACGATTCGTCCGCGGAACTGATCGGGTCGGCGCCATCGTACACCGCGCGCAGGTCGTCGTTCTGATCGTTGTAGCCGGTCGCGATTTTGGGCAACTCCGCGGATGCGGTTACACGGGCGATCGGTTCAGGCGGCTTTGGATTCCACCATGCTTCTTTGATGCCGCGGCCGATCCACACCTGCATCTCGCCCATGCCGCGGTTAGCCCAGGCGTAATAGGGAATCGCGGTGAATGTGCGCAGCCCAAAGCCCAAGGCAGTAGCATTGCCCGTGACCGTTTGAATGCCACCCATGCGGTCAGGGTCGAATTCGCTCTTGAGCGCTGCGCCGGCCGGCATCAGGAAGTTGAGCGCGTGGCCGTCGTTATCCGGCCACTCCAGACAGAAGACGAGCGGGCCGCGCTGGATCGCGACGCGATCCAGATCCTCTTTCGCGAGACCGTTGGCGCGCAAGTGGCGCGGCGGCATCGGCAGATGCATCTCGATCCGGTCGCCTGGCTTCCATTCCCGCATCGATATGCAAGATAGCCGTCGCTGCAGCTCCAGGCGCTGCGCCCAGCCGTTCACCGTGATCGCGGGCTGCGAGGCGGTGAAATCGATGAAGTCGTATAGCCCGGGCACGGCGGTATTCTGCGCCCAACCGGGGATGCGCAGCGCGAGCGTGAATATCTTTGGCGCAGGCGGATCCACGCGGATGGTGACATCGCCGTCAAGCGGGTAGCGCGTCTCCTGAACGATCTTCACGCCGTCGATGGTGGCCGTGCTCGCGACATATAAGTTGACGTAAGTCGCCGTAGGAGACTGCGCGTAGATATAGCTACCCAGCGACGCCATCAGGCGCACGACGTTCGGCGGACAGCACGGCGTGTTGATCCACTCGAAGCGCTCGTAGTTGCCGAACGATTTCAGCGGATTCTGGTAGAAGAACCGGTCGCCCTTCAGCGAGACGCCGGCGGCGAACGACGTTATAGAGAACGCGCTCCATCACGTCGATATACGCAGCGTCTTCGTGCAGCAGAAACATGCGGTGGTTCCACACAATGTTGCCATAAGAGGCGCAAGTCTCGTTCCATGCGCTGAGATTGGGCAGCTCGTAAGGCGCGCCGAACTGTTCGTGGAAGCGAATGGAGCCGATGCCGCCGGTGACATACATCTTGCGGTAAGTCGCGTCTTCCCAGATTCGCCGTGAGCGCCCGCGCGGTAATCGGCCGAGCCCGTGAGGGCGGCGAGATCGGCCAGCGCAATGTAGAGGAACATGGCGCGGACGCAATGGCCAACGGCTTCCGTCTGTTTGACGACCGGCGCGTGATCCTGCGCATAAGTGCGGTCGAGCGCGTATTCGCCGCGGCGCGGATAATCGTCGCGGCCGCGCTGGTCGAGGAAGAACTTCGCCAGTTGCCAATAGCTTCGGGTCGCCGGTGGCGCGATAGAGCGCTACGAGCCCGATCTTCTGGCCCTCGTGTTCGGAGATGTAGGTCTTCTTGCCGGGGCCGTAAGCCGTCAGGATGGAATCGACGTCGCGAATGGCGGCATCCAGCATGCGGCGGTCGCCGGTGTAGCGATGCCACGCGGCGCGGCTTCGAGAAAATGGCCTGACACATGCACGGCGCGATCGGGATCGGCGATACGCGGCCTCGAGGCGCGCGAGCAAATCGGCGATGCGCCGGTTGGCGTAGTCGCTGCAGGCGATCGTCGGGCTGCTTGGCGAGCATGTACGCCGCGCCTTCGATCAGCTTCGAGAGGCCGAAATCGCCGGCATCCTTCATTCGATCGAAGCAGTGCCAGATGGAGACGGTCGCGGTTGGCCTCGATGCGCGGGCGACCAGAACTCATCGTGAATCTCGACTTGCGTGAGCGGGATGGGATGAGCTGGATAATCGTGCGGAGACGCCTGCCCCGCCAGAGGGAGCCGTAAACCAGGGACGAGTCCGCCAGCGATCAGAAGCGAACGGCGCGTCATGACTTTCATCATGCCACGCCGCGCGAGTTAGTCAATTCTCCGAAGGCCGCTCTGCGCTATCGACCACGATGATATCGACCGGGACCTTTTTCTGCTCCAGCCTCAGGCCGAGCTTTTGTTGGAGGACGGTGAAGAGGGAGGGCAGCGCAGGCTGGTCCGTAGAAGCCGCGGTCTTGAGGTCGTCGGGAACATATTCCAAGCGGAACGAGTATGTGCCGTGCAGATGGGTCTCATCCGAAACCGGCTGCCTCGTCACTCGGGCGAGGTAGCTGGCGAATTTCGCGGTGTCCACGCACGTCGCTGTGAAGTTGATACTGGTTCCGTTACCTTTGGAGTTCGTTCCGCATCCGGTGGTTTCAGATGTCTCCTTTAACTTGAATCCGCTCTTCGCAATCGTGAGGGCGTAGGCGGGCATTTCCTTCGTTTCGTGATGGAGTTTCAGTTGGAAGCGGGTCGCCAGCAGTCCTTGCAGGGCAATATGAAGGCGTTCTTCTTCGGCTGCGGCGCGTCGGCCAGCCGTAAGATTTGCGGGCAGTTTCGGCAACTCCGCCATATCCAGTTTGGCGACGATGTCGTAGGTGGAGTCGTCGACCCAGTTCGGGCCGCCCGTTACCTGGTACGTCTTGATGTTGTAGGCGGCCATGATATAGCTCTTCAGCGTCATGGAGCCGTGAAGCAGGCCGGGATCGCTATTCTCATCGGAGTGTCCGGATCCACCCGTAGCACGGACCATCTTGATGGAGGCCACTTCGAATACCGGCTTTGCTTCGGTTTGTGACCAAGCGGAGTGCGGGATCAGGAATAGGATGAAGATCGGCGATCGCATGTCAATTTTCCGAAGGCCGCTCCGCGTTGTCGATCACGAGAAGTTCGACGAGCGCCCTTTGCGATTCGAGCTTGAGGCCGAGCTTCTCTTGAAGAGCGGTGAAAAGAGATGGAAGCGCAGGCTGGTCCGACGCGCCGGCGGCCTTCAGATCGTTGGGCGTCCAAGCCAATGTGAAATCGTACAAGCCCTGGATGTGAGTCATGTCAACGACAGGCCGATCGACCTGCCGGGCGAGGAACGCCACCAATCTTCCCATATCGACGCCGGTCGCCACGAGAGTCCGTCCGTTTCCATTGCTCTTCGATTGCGTTCCGTGTTCGCCCGTGTTCGGGCTTTCCTGTAATTTGAACCCGCCTTTTGCGACCGTGAGCGCATAGCAGGGCATCTCTTTCGTTTCCCGGTGGAATTTGAGTTGAAAGCGATCGTCGAGAAGAGCTTGCAGCGCCAGGCGTAGGCGTTCGCTATTGGCGTCGGCGCGCTGGCGCGGCGTGCTGTCCGGAGGTAGAGCCTCCTCACCGGCGTGTTCCAATTTGGCGAGAATGTCGTAATGCTCCGCATCAATCCAGTTAGGTCCGCCGGTCACTTGGTAGGGCTTAACATCGTAAGCCGTGGCGATAAAACGCGCGAGGGTCATCTGCGCGCGAAGCAGCCCGGGGCCGGGTTCCGAATCCGCTCCATCGGCTTTGGGATCTAGCTTGATGGACGCCACGGCGAATGCGGGCTTCTGTTCCGCGGTCTGGGCGTGAAGAAGAGGCGGAAATCAGCAGCAGGAGCCACGATGGCGGATCGCATGAAACCTCCCTGGCCGCTTGGACGCCGCGGCGGGCCTAGGGTTAGTTTGCCATGCGCCGCGAATCCGGGTAAGCTACTTCATCCGATGCCTGTCTCTCAAAACAATTCGGGAGTGGTCTATGACGCGCTGAAAAAATGCGGCATCGGACTGGTGTCGGCGCTGCCGGAAACCTGGCTGGTGCACCTGATCCGCATGGCGGAAGACGATCCGGAGATGATCCTGGTGCGTCTGGCCAAGGAAGAAGAAGGCGTGGGCATCTCCGCGGGCGCGCATTTTGCCGGCGTGAAATCGGCCATGCTGATGCAGAACCACGGCTTTCTCGCCAGCATCAACGGCATCGTTTCTTTCGCGCAGCTCTACCGCATTCCGCTGCTGATGCTCATCAGTTACCGCGGCCATTTCGGCGAGCGCGATCCCTGGCAGACGCAGGGCGGCGGCGGCCACGGAGCCGCTGCTGCGCGCTCTGGGGATTCCGTACTCGTTTCTGGATGATCCGGCAAAAGTGGAAAAGCGCATTGCTGAAGCGCAAACCTGGGCCTATGCCAGCCTGCATCCGGCGGCGTTGCTGCTTACGCGCGAACTCATGTGGGAGGAGCCTGATGGGGCGCATGATGCAGCGGCTGGAATGTCTGCGCGCGATTTATGGCCGGCTTGACGACTGCCTGGTGGTGACCATCATGGGCGCGGTGGCGAGTGAACTGCAATCGCTTGGGCACCAGCCGAACTTTTTTTATCTGCAGCACGCCATGGGCCTGGCATCGTCGATGGGTCTGGGACTGGCGCTGTGCCTGCCGGAGCAGAAAGTTGTGGTGTTCGATGGCGATGGCTCGATCCTGATGAACCTTGGCGGATTCACCACGCTCGCGCGCTATCGTCCGCGCAACCTGGTGCATGTGATTTTCGACAACGAGAGCCTGCTTTCGGTCGGCGGATTTCCGACCGCGACTTCCACCGGCACGCGATCTTGAAGGCGTGGCCCGCGCCGCCGGCGTGCACGCGCACGACTGTGCGCGACCATCGGCGATTTCACGCGGGCATTTCGATGATGCGATGGGCGTCGAGCGAATCTAACTTCCATCGTGGCCAAAGTGGAGGCCGATCGGGCCGAAGGGATACGTGACCGAGTTGGCGTTGCTGGAGAACCGGTTTCAGTTTAAGCGGCACATTCGAAGTTTGAAGGAGAAGTAGACGCATGGCCGATATTCTCGCTGAACTGGTGGCCCAACTGGCGAGCGGCGCGCTGCGCGTGGTGGATCTCACGCAGCCGCTCAGTCCGCAGACGCCGCTGCTGCCGCTGCCGCCGCAATGGCCCAATACGCCGGCATTCCGCATCTGGGAGATTTCCCACTACGATGAGCGCGGCCCGGCGTGGTATTGGAACGGTTTTGAGACCGGCGAGCACACGGGCACGCACTTCGACGCTCCGATCCACTGGGTGAGCGGCAAGGACCTGCCGGAGAACAGCGTGCGATACCATTCCCCGCGAAAGTTCGTCGGGCCGGCCTGCGTGATCGACGTGACGGCCGATGTGGCCGCGATCCCGACTTCCTGCTGACCGTGGAGCGCATCGAGCAGTGGGAAGCGGAGCATGGGCGTATTCCGGCAGGCGCATGGATGCTGCTGCGCACCGGCTGGTCGAAGCGCACGGACCCGAAGCAATACATCAATCTGCAGGACGATGGGCCGCATACGCCAGGATTCGTGAAGGAATGCTCAGACTTTCTGGCCCAAGAGCGCGATGTTCTGGGCGTGGGCGTGGAGACGGTCGGCACCGATGCCGGCCGCGCCGCGACCTTCGATCCGCCGTTTCCCAATCATTACGTGATGCACGGCAGCGGCAAGTTCGGCCTGGCGGGCTTGTGCAATCTTGATCAACTGCCGCCGACGGGCGCAGTGGTCATCGCTGCGCCGTTGAAGATCGTGAACGGTTCGGGAAGCCCGCTGCGGGTGATTGCGATCACGGCGTGACAACGTGAAAACTACGGACACTGCTCCAGAACTCATCGAATATTCCGTTTGCCATGTAGACCCGCAACAATTTGAAGCGGCTTCGTCTCCTGGCGGCGGACCGTGGCACCTGGGCTGGGAATGACGCCGCAGGTACCGAGTTCTTGGATCCTGCTGCCGCGACTTGCATCTGGGTCATTCGACTCTCACGGCCCTTGCTGAGCGTATCGCGGTACAACAGAATGATGCGTCAAATCCTGGCCGGGAACGCCACAGCCGGCTACATCGCCCCTTTTGTCGCCTTCGTCGTCATCATGGCGGCCGAGCACGCCCTTCTGCCGAATTCGCAAATCCTATATCCCATTCGCTTTGCCGTGACACTGGCGGCGATCCTCTTCATTTCATGGCCATACATCGATTGGCGGCCAAAGGCCCCGCTCGCCAGCATCGTCCTCGGCATCGCCGTCTTCGCTATCTGGGTCGCCCCGGACCGGCTGTTCCATTACCGGCATTTCTGGCTGTTCGACAACGCCATTACGGGCACGGCCTCCAGTTCCATCGCGCCCGATTTGAAGACTGCGTCGTGGTTTCTGGCGATTCGCATTCTTGGCTCCGTTGCCCTAGTACCAATTGCCGAGGAACTATTCTGGCGCGGATGGCTCATGCGCTGGCTGATCGACAATAATTTTCAGAAGGTTGCGTTGGGAACGTATGCGCCGATGGCATTTTGGGTAGTGGCGATCCTATTTGCATCGGAGCATGGACCGTACTGGGAAGTCGGATTGGTTGCCGGCATTGCTTATAACTGGTGGCTTATTCGGACCAGAAGCTTGGCGGATTGCATGTTGGCCCACGCTGTGACGAATGCCGTCCTGGCCCTTTGGGTGTTGGCGACCGGCGAGTGGCAGTATTGGCTGTAACCCGTCCGTTTAAAACCTAATGGTCGCGCGGCGCGTCTCACTTAACGACAGGTGATCAGAAGTATTTCCTTCTCCCTGTTTCACCCGGAGATGCGGTTGTCGGGCCCCGCTCTCCGGGTTCGTGTTTTTGCGGCGTTTAGCGCGCAACAAAAAGGTTCAGATCCTGTTGCAAATCGCGCGATTCCTCGATCTTGATGGTGACCGCGCGCGCGAGATCGAATTCAGCAGCGGTGGGAGATTGATACTCGAAGGTCGCGAGCAGGCGGTATTCGCCTGGAGCGAGGCCTGAGAATTGATATTGTCCGCGTGTATTCGTGCGAATCATGAAAGGCTCCCTGAACCGGCGGGCGGGCTCGATCTCCGAAGATTCCAGGAACACCGGTGCGCCCAAAGCTTGCTGCGTGCCGAGCGTCACGGCGCCGTGGACCGATCCGGGCGAATTCGATAGAACGAACTTTACCGTGTTTACGCCGACGCCGCTAACAATCATGTCCGCGTTCCAGCCATCGGCACGGCCGGGGACAGGGCTCCCGTTGGTCTGAAATCCGCTGGCATAAAGCACGGAGGAAGGATCGATAGCAAACTCCCACCGGCCGGGAGGAAGCCGCACCGAATCGGCGCGTAGGTCGATCTTCTGACGCTCGCTGGGGCCGGACAGCTCCTGACGGCGTGCGAACATCTGCATCTGGCGGAAGTCCACGCGGCCGCCCCGGCTATCTTCGAGCAGCGTGCGGAGCACGGGCGCCTGCGTACCCGAGATGCGTATATCCGTCAGGTCGCGGTCGATCTCGAATTCCTGATAGCCGTAGTATTGAAAGCCGCCGTTTACCGCGTGCAGATTCAACTCGTATTTTCCCGGCGCCTGGGGATCGAATTGAAACTTGCCCGAAGGGGTCTCGGCGACCACGGTCTCTTTGCCCATATCGGAGACCAGCGTCATGTTGATTGTCGTGTCGCGCATCTGGGGCACGCTCGCAATACCAGCCAGCTTAAAGAGACGGCCGGGCATGGGGCGCACGGCGATATCCTCCACTTGCTGATCGAGCAAAACCTCGAGCGGATGGGCTTGATCGATGGTGGAAACGTCGCGGTAGAAAGTGGGGAGATAGCCGCCCTCTTCGTACACGCGGGTCACGGTGCGCACGAGGTAAGCGCCGGGCTCCAGGCTACCGATGCGGTATACGCCGCGGTCGTCGGATGTGGCGTGCGCCACTAGCAGCGGCGGCTTCGCCACACGGTACACAACTACCTCGTGATCGGGCATTCCTACATCGTTCTCGTCCACCACGCGGCCCGCGATCGCACCCAGCCGTGGCAGGCGGATCTCTAGCTGCATCCGTTGGTTCTCTTCGAGGATGACAGGAAGGCCGGCGGACTTCCACTGTTTTTGGCCATACTGGACGCTTGCGAAGCCTTTGCGAGCGGCCGAGACGAGGAAGGCGCCGGCGGGGAGGTCCTCGAAGACAAATCCGCCATAAAGATCGGTGCGCGTGGATTTCGCTCCGCCCGGAGTACCTGCCACCGGCGATGCCACCACCACGGTGCGCGCCAGCGGATGGCCCGTCTGGTTCTCAACTACCATGCCGCGAATCACCGCGGCATAGGTCAACCAGGGTAGCGTGCTCGCGAACGCAAGCGCGATGAGCGATCTACGCATATATCTCGACCGGATGACGTGCTATGCGCCCAAAAGGTGCAGGCGAATTTGCGAAGTGTATAGTGTACGCGTACAATGCGCAGTGGATGGGACGTGACGCCAAGATTCGGATCGATGTCTCGTCGCCGGTCCCGGCCTACCGGCAAATTGTGGATGGCCTGCGGAATCTATTTGTCGAGGGTGAGCTGGAACCCGGCGCCCGGCTCCCCTCGGTCCGGCGGCTGGCGATGGAACTCGGGGTTCACTTCAACACGGTAGGCGAGGCGTACCGCGAACTGGCATCGGAAGGTTGGCTGGATGTACGGCATGGCAGCGGCGCCACAGTGCTCGACCGCGGCAAGCCCGGTCCCGCATCGCCTGAGCGGCTTGCCGAGTTTCGCGGACGTCTGCGCAACCTTGTGACGCAGATGCGCGCCGCGGGCGTTCCTGCCGCGCGGATCGCCGCGGAATTGCGCGCCGCGACGGAAAGCCTGAAATGAACGAACTTATATGGATTTCAATGGGTACGATCATCCTCTTGGCAGCGGCCGGCATCCTGGCGCGATTTCTCACGCCGCGCCGTTATTACTTCGGTCTGACAGTCGCCCCGGAATTTCCCGAATCGGAGACGGGCCGCGCCATTCGCCGCGTATACACTGTCGCAATCGAGATCGCGGCGATATCGGCGGCGGCGCTTATGATAGCCTTGCCGCGGACTGCCCCCGCGGCGGCCATGATTATTGTTCCGCTGACTACGTGCGTCGCCTTCTTTTACGCTCGCAACCGCGTACAGAGTCATTCAATGCCAGCCGTTCCCGTTCGTGAAGCGGAGATCAGCCGCGCCCCGGAGCATTTGCGGATATGGACGCTGCTGGCGTTGCCTCCGTTCGCGATTCTCGCCTGTGTAGCCGCTTACTTGCGCGCCCACTGGGATGAAATTCCGCCGCGGTTTCCAGTGCATTGGGGCTTGGACGGACAGCCCAACCGCTGGGTATTGCGCACCTCGCACGGGGTATACGGGCCGCTGTGGTTCGGCGCGGCAATCCTGGCAATGTTCATTATTCTCGGGCTCGCCGGCTTCTACGGTTCGCGAAGATCGACGATGCGCCTCGCGATGTTGAAGATGATGTTGTGCGTCATGTACCTGCTCGCATTTGTCTTTGGGATGGTTGCAATGTTGCCGCTGTGGCATTTTTCGCCGATCGCTCTCGTGATGCCCGTATTCGTTCTTGTAGGCATTGTGCTGGCCTATTCCTACAAACTGACAAGCGATCCAGACGTCCCGGCGGACGCGACGCCGGATTCGGGCTGGCGGCTATCTTCGATTTATTACAACCCGGCGGACCCGGCGCTGTTCGTACCGAAACGGATCGGGCTTGGGTACACCTTGAATTTCGGCAACCGAATGTCTTGGCTTGTGATGGCGGTGATCTTGGCGCTGATTCCCGCGGCGATATTCTTATTGCGCTGAGGACTTGGAGGTAGGGCCTACCGCAAGCGGCGATACTAAGAAGGAATGGCCACCAACCTCTTCCAGCCCCTGACCCAGCGCGGCATCACGTTTCGTAACCGCATCGCCGTTTCCCCCATGTGCCAGTATTCAAGCGACGACGGCTTCGCCAATGACTGGCACCTGGTCCATCTTGGCAGCCGCGCGGTCGGCGGCGCAGCTCTGGTCATGATGGAAGCCACCGCCGTGGAAGCGCGCGGGCGCATCTCGCCCTTCGATCAAGGCATCTGGAAAGACGAACACGTTGAATTCCTCACCCGCATCGCGGTGTTTCTCAAGCAATTCGGAGCCGTTGCCGGAATCCAACTGGCCCATGCCGGACGCAAAGCAAGCGTGCGGAGCCCTTGGGAAGGAGGCTCCGCAATCCTGGCGGCCGAAGGAGGATGGCAGACGGTCGCGCCCAGTCCGATTCCCTTCCGCCCCGCCGACTCCGTACCTGCCGAGCTTTCGAAAAGCGAGATCCATACCGTGATGAATGCCTTCGTCGCGGCCGCGCGCCGCGCCTTGCAGGCGGGCTTTCAACTCATAGAGCTCCACGGCGCGCACGGCTACCTGATGCACCAGTTCCTTTCGCCGTTAAGTAACCGCCGCACCGACGAATATGGCGGCCCCTTCGAAAACCGCATCCGCTTTGCGCTCGAAACCGTTGAAGCCGTGCGCGCCGCGTGGCCCCAGGAGCTACCGTTATGGCTGCGCATTTCCGCTACGGATTGGGTGGAAGGCGGATGGAGCATCGAAGACAGCATTGCCTTAGCGCGCCGCGTGGAGCCGATGGGCGTCGATCTGATCGATTGTTCCTCCGGCGGCAGTTCCCTCGAACAAAAGATTCCGATGGCTCCCGGCTACCAAGTCCCCTTCGCCGAGCGCATCCGCGCCGAGGCCGGCATTCCAACCGGCGCCGTAGGCCTAATCACAAATCCGGAGCAGGCCGAACACATTATCGGTTCCGGCCAGGCCGACATGGTGCTCCTGGCTCGCGAATTCCTGCGCGACGCGTACTTCCCCTTACACGCCGCCGGTGCGTTAGGCGCCGAACTCGATCCGCCCGCGCAATATTTGCGAGCATTCGCGCGCCCCGACCCCAGCCCCCTGTCTGCCGGCCACGGCGCGAGGCGCTCCTGAATCCCCGGGGCTCCTCGGCGCATCAAATTCCTCACCGGAGCGAGGGCGGTCTATTTTGCCTGACCCGGAACGTCTATAGGTTATGTCCACCTCGGCCATTGCACTTGCGGAACCGGACCAGGTGACCGCGGAGCGATACGAATCCCTGATTCGCATCGCTACCTCCATCCGATCTCAGAAGGAGCCACGTGAACTCTTTGATATTCTCGTTCACGAACTCGGCCAAGTCGTTCCATTCGATGGCATCGCGCAGTACGACGAGGAATCGAACAAAGTCGCTTTTCACCTCTGCGCCGGCTGCCAAAAGACCAAGTACGACCCTTCCCAAATCGCGAAAGATGACACCATCGCCGCCTGGGTTTACGAGCACCAGCAGACGGTGGTTTTAGGAACACTCGATCGCGAAACGCGCTTCCCGGCTTCTACGAACCTCATGCGCGAAGCGGGCCTTCAATCGGTCTGCGCCTTCCCGCTGACCACTCCGAGCCGGCGCTTAGGAAGCGTGGTAATTGCCAGCATGAGACGCAACGCTTACTCGCCGGAAGAAGTCCGCTTTTGCAGCTTGGTCGCCAGCCAGATCGCCCTTGCGATGGGTGATGCGATCAACTTCCGCGCCTCGCAGCAGGCGCAGGAGCGCCTGCAACTCCTGCTCGACCTCACCAACAAGGTTGTCTCCAAGCTCGATCTCCGCGAGGTGCTGCGCGAAATCTCCGCCAACATCCGGCGCACCATGCAGTGCGACGGGGTGGGTATCGATTTGCCTAGTCCCGAGGATGGCAGGCTCCGACTCTATGCGCTCGATTTTCCAGGTAATTCGGGACCTATCGTAGAAGGCTTCGAACCCCCGGCAAAGGAAGGCGATACCGCTGTCACCGTATTCCACACCGGCGAGCCCGCGATCATGTCGCGCGAAGAGCTGCTTTCCCTGCCCATTGCCGCAGAACTCGGCATCCAATCTCTCGTCCACATCCCCCTTACCGGGCGCAGCCAGACCGTTGGCGTCCTGTCGTTGGGCAGCTTCCGCGAGAATGTTTTCGCTCTGGCCGACTTGCCCTTCCTGACGCAAATCGCCCGTCAAGTCGCTATTGCTATCGAAAATGCCTTGGCCTTTGGCGAGGTCTCCGATCTCAAAGAAAAGCTGGCGCGAGAGAAGCTGTATCTCGAGGACGAAATCCGCAGTGAGCGGAATTTCGAGGAGATCGTTGGCAAGAGCGAGGCCCTCCGCCGCGTTTTGCGCGAAGTGGAGACTGTCGCTCCCACCGATTCCACCGTCATCATCTACGGCGAAACCGGCACGGGAAAGGAATTGATCGCCCGCGCGCTCCACAACCTCAGCGCGCGCCACGCCCGCGCGTTCGTCAAACTGAACTGCGCGGCCATTCCCACTGGATTGCTTGAAAGCGAACTTTTCGGTCACGAGCGCGGGGCCTTCACAGGCGCCATCGCGCAGCGCATCGGCCGCTTCGAACTCGCCAACCAGGGCACCATCTTTCTCGATGAGATCGGCGAAATCCCGCTCGAACTGCAACCGAAGCTGTTGCGCGTCCTGCAGGAACGGGAGTTTGAACGCCTCGGCGCCACCCGCACGCTGCGCTCCGACGCCCGGCTCATCGCCGCCACCAATCGCGACCTTGAAGAGTTGGTGCAGGAGCAAAAGTTTCGCCCCGATCTCTATTACCGCCTGAATGTCTTTCCGATCCGCGTCCCCGCATTGCGCGAACGCCCCGAGGACATTCCGCTGCTGGTCCGGCATTTCGTGCAACAGCTCAGCCGGCGTCTTGGCAAGACCATCGACGCCATCGCCCCGGAGGCGATGAGTGCCCTCGGCAGGTACCCATGGCCTGGCAACATTCGCGAGTTGCAGAACGTGATCGAGCGTGCGGTAATCTTGACCAAGGGCCCGCTTCTGAATGTTGCCGTCGATGATTTGCGCATGCCCAACGGCCACGCGAATCCGCTTCCCGTCGCGCCGGCCGCGGATCTCCACTCGCCCTCTCGCAACATGCGGGACTCTCTCGACGATGCCGAGCGGCAACAGATCCTGGCAGCGCTGGAGCAGGCAAACTGGACCGTCGCAGGCCCCAACGGCGCCGCCGCCCTCTTGGGCATGAAACGCTCGACCCTTCAATCGCGCATGCAAAAGCTGGCGATTCGGATTTCGCGCAGAGGCGCATAAGAGCGAACTGCGATACGCACTTCGCTCAATTGTGTCACTATCATTTGAGATTTCGCAGTCGAAAGTTAACCATCCAGGCCTTGCCGGCATTACCAAAAGACGACGTCGCCTGAAGAAACGGCACAATGACCCTTGGACGGGGTCCAGTCGCTGGGTTGGCCCTGATCCTTTCTGTCCCCCTACTTGTCTCCATGAGGAAGTGACCGCCACTCACCGACGTTTCGCAGCCCCACCTCATGCCTGGATTGCAGCACGTTCCGGGCTCGGATATCACGGGAGGCGGCAATGAGCTTGCCCACCAACTGGCAGGCGATCGCGCGCCGGCGGTAACAGCGGGGAACTTCGCCGATCCCGGCAATGCCATAGGCGGTTTCCGTGTATTCGGCAGCGGGTATTCAAACATTCCCGATCACGGCGGTGGATACGATAGCCGCCCGTCGATGACGATCATCGGCGTGTCAGGGCCGGGAGAATGGCACTTCTACAGTCAGCTTTTCGTTAATCGCGTCGTCACAGGCGCGACGCGGATACTCTACAGCCCAGAACGCCACCATTCCGACTCCCTCGATCTCTAACCCTGATTTCCATCTGCCGAAATATCGGCGCCAGCCGGATTCGCGGCATACCGGGCGTTCCGGCAGCGCCGCTCGTCGCCTTCTTAAGTTCCTGCCTCTAAAGCCAATACGACCCATCGCCCCCATGGTCAGCCAACGGTGCGAGGCGTGCACTCACCCGCGACAAAGCGAAACGGACTATGTTGCGGATTAATTACTCCCCCACCAAAACCGGCCAGCAATGGACCCTTTGCGGCCGCCTTGCTGGCCCGTGGGTCCAAGAGCTGCGTTCCTGCTGGGAAGACACGCGGCAGATCGCCGCCGGGTCTCAGGACATCATCGACCTGACCGGCGTCACCTTCATCGACGAAAACGGCGAGCGGCTTCTTGCCGACATGCACGACGCTGGAGTTTCATTCGTCGCCGGCGGAGTTGAGACGCAGCACGTTATCGACAACCTGAAGTTAAACGGGGAAAGACAACTGCGGCGAATCATCGGGCTCGCGCCGTGCAATGGCGAATCGCAAGACAAAGGGCAAGACAAAGGGAGAAGCTAAGTGAAATTTCATTCGAAGAACTCAATCGCGAGCGCAGGTCTGGCGTTCTTACTCGGCGCGGCCGCCAGCGTCACTACAGGCTGCGGTAAGACTACCAGCGCGGCGGGCGGGCCGCCTCCGCCTCCCGATGTCGAGGTCGCGCTCGTCGAACAGAGAGACATCCCTATCGAGCGCGAGTGGATCGGTACGCTCGATGGTCTGGTCAATGCCGCCATCAAAGCCGAAGTCAGCGGCTATCTGCTCAAACAGGATTACGCCGAAGGTTCATTCGTCCATAAGGGCCAACTGCTCTTCGAGATCGACCCGCGGCCCTTTCAGGCCGCCGAGGACCAGGCGAGCGGACAGCTCGCTCAAGCCAAGGCGCAACTCGCCCAAGCCAACGCCGGGTTAGTCCAGGCGCAGGCGCAACTCTTAAGCGCTGAAGCCAACCAGCGCAAAGCGCAGCTCGATGAGGACCGCTACACTCCGCTCGCCCAGCAGGAGGCCATCACCCAACAGGACTTCGACAACGCTAAACAGACCAATCGCTCTCTGAAGGCACAAGTAGCCGCGGCGCAGGCGCAGGTGGAGACTTCGAAGGCCACCATTGAAGCCGCGCAGGCTGGAATCGCCGCAGCCGCAGCCGCCGTCGAAACCGCCAAAGTCAATCTTGGCTTCACGAAGCTCACCTCCCCCATCGATGGCATCGCGGGCGCCGCCACTACGCAGGTCGGCAATCTCGTCGGTCCGGCCGGCAACGCCATCACCACCGTTTCAACCCTCGACCCGGTGAAAGCCAACTTCACCGTCAGCGAGCAGGAGTATTTGCGACTCACCGCCGCCGATTCCCAGTTACGCAAGCTCGCGCTCGATTTGATCCTCTCCGACGGTAGCCTCTACCCGCACAAAGGGCGCTTCTCGTTCGCCGATCGCCAGGTCGATCCCAGCACAGGGTCCATTCAACTCACCGGACTCTTTGCCAATCCTGGTAACAGACTCCGCCCCGGTCAATATGCGAAGGTGCGCGCCACGCTCGGCGTTCGATCGGGCGCGCTGCTCGTGCCGCAGCGCTCCGTCACAGATACGCAGGGCGCATACCTCGTCGCCGTGGTCGACCCCAATAACACCATCCGCTTCACGCCAGTGAAAGTCGGCGACCGCGTCGGTTCGAAATGGGTAGTCGAGGAGGGACTGAAACCCGGTGAGCGTGTTGTTACCGATGGTCTCTTCAAGATCCGCCCCGGCGCACTCGTGAATCCGAAGGACGCCAGCAAGGGAGCTCAGTAATGTCAAAGTTTTTCATCAACCGCCCCATCGTCGCCATGGTGATTTCCATCCTGATGGTGATCATCGGCTTAGTCGTCATTTCGCAATTACCCATCGCGCAGTTCCCGCAGATTGCTCCGCCCGAAGTCCAGATTCGCGCGAACTATGTCGGCGCGGACGCGCAGACTATCGAGCAATCCGTCGCTACTCCCATCGAGCAGCAGATGAGCGGCGTCGACAACCTCAACTACATGTACTCGCTGAACGCCGCGGGCAATGGCCAAATGACCATGATCGTGGATTTCGACGTGAAGAGCGACCCGAACACCGATCTCATGCTCACGCAGATGCGCGAAACGCAAGCGGCCTCGCAGCTTCCACAGGACGTCACCAACTTTGGCGTGACGGTGCAGAAATCGGTGACCGCGCCACTTATGGTCATGGGCCTGTTTTCGCCCAAGGGCACCTATGACGGAAAATTTCTGGCCAACTATTCCTACATCAACTTGAACGACCAGTTGACGCGCGTCCCCGGCATCGGCAACGTACAAGTGTTTGGTGCTGGCCAGTATGCGATGCGCCTCTGGGTAAAACCCGATCAGCTCTCGAAGCTCGGCATCACCGTCACCGAAGTGGTCTCCGCCATTCAAGCTCAGAACACTGTGAATCCGGCCGGCCAAATCGGCGGCGCCCCGCGCCTCCGGGCCAGGAATATACATATTCGGTGCGCGCGCAGGGCCGCCTCAAATCGGCCGAGGAGTTTGGTGACATTATCGTGCGCGAACTTCCCGATGGCGGCATCGTGCGTGTCCGCGACGTGGCGCGCATCGAACTCGGCGCGCAGGACTACACCCTCACCGGCCGCATCAACGGCAAGCCCGGCGCCATCATCGCGGTCTATCAACTTCCCGGCACCAATGCCGTCGATGCGGCGCGCGGCGTACGCAAGCTGATGGAAGAAGCGAAAAAACGTTTTCCGCAAGACGTGGATTACGTAGTGTCGCTCGATACCACCGATTCCGTTACCGAAGGCATCCACGATATCGTCGTCACCATCCTGATCGCGATCGCGCTCGTTACCGTCGTCGTGTATCTCTTCCTGCAAGGTTGGCGCGCAACGTTGATTCCCTTGCTTGCCGTCCCTGTCTCTCTGATCGGGACATTCATCATGTTTCCGGTCTTCGGCTTCTCCATCAATACGCTGTCGCTTTTCGGATTGGTATTGGCGATCGGCCTCGTGGTGGATGACGCCATCGTAGTCGTCGAGGCCGTAGAACGTCACATTGAAGAAGGCATGAGCGCCAAAGCCGCCGCGCTCAAAGCCATGCAAGAGATCTCGGGACCCGTGATCGGCATCGCGCTCGTGCTCTCCGCCGTGTTCATACCAACCGTCTTCATTCCCGGAATCACCGGCCGCCTTTATCAGCAATTCGCGGTAACCATTGCGATCTCCGTGATCCTATCCGCGTTCAACGCGCTCACGTTGAGCCCCGCGCTCTCGGCGCTGCTGCTCCGCCCGAAAAAGGAAAGCCGCGGCCCGCTGCGGCGTTTCTTCAACGGCTTCAACCGCGCCTTCGGAAGCGCTACCAACGGATATCTTCATTTATCCGGCGGCCTTCTGCGCAAGAGCGCCGTGGTGGTTCTCCTCCTGGTTGCGGCCGGCGTTGGCGCAGCCTTCTTCAGCGGACGCGTGCCCACCAGCTTCCTGCCGGGCGAAGACCAGGGCTACATGTTTATGCACCTGCAATTACCAAATGCATCGTCGCTTGAACGCACGGAGGCCGCTTGCTCCAAGGTGGAGCAGATTCTGCTGCACACGCCCGGCGTGAAATACACCACGCGCGTCGCCGGCTTCAGTCTGTTGAGTTTCGTCAGCACCAGCTACACCGGGTTCTTCTTCGTCACGCTCGATCCGTGGAACGAGCGCAAGAGCCGCGCTACGCAATATCAGGAGATTGTGGCGCACGTCAACCAGGAGCTGGCTAAAATCCCGGATGGCTTCGCGCTCAGCTTCCCGCCGCCCGCCATCCCAGGCGTCGGCACTTCCGGTGGGTTCACATTCGTTCTCGAAGATCGGGCCGGCAAGGATGTTCAGTTCCTGGCGGACAATCTGGACAAATTCGTCGCCGCCGCTTCCAAACGCCCCGAGATTGCGCCCGGTCTCGTGAGTACCTTCCTGCCCAGCGTGCCGCAGCAATTTCTCGATGTCGATCGCGAGAAGGCGCTCAAGCAGGGCGTTGCGCTCACCGACGTTTACCGCACCATCCAGGCCTATATGGGCGGACTGTTCGTCAATTACTTCAACAGTTTTGGCCGTCAGTGGCAAGTCTACGTGGAGGCCGAGGCCCAGTACCGCAACAATCTCGATAGCGCCGGTCTCTTCTACGTGCGCAACGCAAAAGGCGGGATGGTGCCCCTTTCCGCGCTCACCAAATTCGAATCGCGTCCCGGCCCAGAATTCACCATGCGCTACAACCTGTACCGCTCAGCTCAGATCATCGGTGGCGCCGCGCCTGGATACAGCTCGGCCCAAGCGATGAAAGCGCTCGAAGAGACCTTCGACAAAACCATGCCCCGCGAGATGGGGTACGACTACATGGGCATGTCCTACCAGGAAAAGCAGGCTCAATTGGGCGTGCCGACGTGGGCGATCTTCTCCTTCTCCCTGCTCTTCGTATTCCTCATCCTCGCCGCTCTCTATGAGAGCTGGACGCTCCCCTTCAGCGTGCTTCTGAGCACGCCCGTCGCGCTGTTCGGCGCCTTCGCCATTCTGTGGCTGCGCCGATGGGCAATGAGTCTCTTCCTCCCGCAGTACATGATCCAGATCGAAAGCGACGTCTACTCCCAAATCGGATTGGTAATGCTCATCGGCCTCGCCGCCAAGAACGCCATTCTTATCGTGGAGTTCGCCAAAGATAAATTCGAGAGCGGAATGGGGCTCGCGGAAGCCGCGCTCGAAGGCGCGCGGCTCCGTCTACGGCCCATCCTGATGACGTCCTTCGCCTTCATACTGGGCTGCATTCCTCTATGGACGGCCTCCGGAGCCGGCTCCGTAGGACGGCAGATTATGGGAACTACTGTAATTGGAGGCATGCTCGCGGCCAGCGCCATCGGCATCTTCCTCATTCCCGCGATCTTCTACATGGTGGAAAAACTGTCGGGCGCGCAACGGCATGAGCCTGGATTGCTGCCCTCACCGGCTCAAGGAGACTGACATGAGATACTCAACCATCGCCATCGCCGCCGCAGCGGCTCTGTTCACCGGCTGCACTGTCGGACCGAACTACGTGCGCCCCTCCGTGAACCCGCCCACGAGTTTCCGCGCGCCCGAGCCTCTGCCGCCGCAGCAGGCCGCGTCGCTTGCCAGCCTCAAGTGGTTCGAGGTCTTCAAGGACGAGCAACTCCAGGCGCTAATCCACACGGCGCTCACGCAAAACTACGATCTGCGCGACGCCGTGGCGCGCGTCGAGGAAGCCCGCGCCAATCTCGGCGTCACTCGCTCGAACCAATACCCGCAGCTCACTGCCAGCGGCAGTCTCGAATTCACACGCCTGTCGCGCGACGGCAACCTGCCGCTGCCTGAGACGTTCGTTCCATCTCAGAACCGCAACTGGGGTCAGGGTGGTCTCAACATCCTATCGTTTGAGATCGATATCTGGGGCCGTCTGCGCCGCGCCACCGAAGCTGCGCGCGCCGATCTCCTCAATGCCGACGAGAACCGGAAGGCCGTCATCACAACGCTCGTGAGCGAAGTCGCCGGCGATTATTTCCAGCTCCTGCAGCTCGATTACAATTTGCAGATTTCGCGCGACACCCTCGCAACACGCCAGGATTCCCTACGGTTAGTGCAGGAACGCCGAGGCGGCGGCGTCTCCACGCTTCTGGACCTTCGTCAAGCCGAAGAACTCGTAAGCAGCGCCGCGGAAATTATCCCCGCGACACAACAACAGATGGAGCAGATGGAAAACCAGATCAGCCTCCTGCTCGGCAGGAACCCAGGCTCCATCGTCCGCGGGCGCAAATTCATCGAGCAGGAGATGCCTCCCGAGGTTCCCACTGGACTTCCATCCGAGCTGCTCGAGCGCCGCCCGGATATTGGCGCTGCCGAACAAGCCCTTATCGCCGCCAATGCCAATACCGGCGTGGCGAAGGCAGCGTATTTCCCGCAGGTCAGCCTCAGCGGATTCCTTGGCGGCCAGAGCACGCAGCTGTCGAGCCTGTTCTCTGGCCCGCACAGCGCCTGGAGTTTCGTTCCGCAAGTAACTCAGCCGGTCTTCACCGCCGGCCGTTTAAGATCCAACGTGCATCTCGCCGAAGCCCAACGCGAGAGCGCGCTGGTGCAATACGAAAAGACCATCCAGACCGCCTTCACCGAGGTCTCGAACGCGCTGATCGCGCACCAGAGAACCCGCGAAAGCCGCGTCGAACAGGAGAAGCTGGTGAAGGCGCTCGAAGATCGCAAGCGCCTCGCCTACGTGCGCTACCGGGGCGGGGTCGATACCCAGCTCAACGCCCTCGATGCGGATCGCGACCTCTTTCAGGCCCAATTGGCTCTGGCGCAGATCCGCCTCAGCGAACTTCTTAGCGTGGTTGACCTGTACAAGGCGCTCGGCGGGGGCTGGGAGGGAGCCGTCTGAAACAAACCGGACAGCTCCACCTCCCGTGCCATCCCCCTTACCCTTAGAACTCCTCGCACCGATACCCGCAAACTTAGGGCGTGCAATCCGGTGAATTCCGTGGTAAATAAGTAGTTGGAAGCAGTAGCGGGTTACCGAACCTGTTAACCGATGCGCCTCGGATTTCCCGCAAGCCTCGCTGTGATCCCAACGCCAAGTGTCAGTGTCGTCGCGCGGCCCTGCGCGAAAGCGCTGCGGTTCCCCCGATTTTTTCAAAGCTAGGCGCCATGGGTCTTTGTTTTCAACGCTTAACGTCCAGCTAACAACGGAGCAAGTTTCCCAAATGGACAGCGACCGCAAGTACAGACAGAACGGGTATATGGATTCCGACCGCGATTCCAGACCCATACGTGACGACCGCCCCAAACCGCAAGGACCTCGCCCCCCAATCGATGTCACCGGACCCAGGCTGCCACGCCTGGTGCAGCATGTAGCCGCATCACGCTGTTTCAGCTGCGCGACCACTCTTCCGGCCGAAATCGATTTCAATGGAGTCTGCCCGAAGTGCGGCGCCGAACTGCACTGCTGCAAGCAGTGCAATTACTTCGACCCCTCGACACGCTTCCAATGCGCCAAGCCGATTCCTGTGCGAATTCCCATCAAGGACAAAGCGAATGAGTGTGCGCTATTTAAGCCCCGAGTGACGGTAGCGCGCGACGGCGTTTCGGCCAACGGCAACTCGCACGCCCCCCATCATCCCCCCTCGCCGGCCGGCCCGCCCGCGCCACGCAACGCGGACGATGCGCGCAGCGCCTTCGACAAGCTTTTCAAGAAACTTTAGCCCAGAGTTTCTCGCGCCGGAAGCCTAGCAGCCAATAAAAAAAACGGGAAGCCGGGCGCTCGCGCCCGGCTTCCCGTTTTCCTATTCGTTCAATATTCTGTTAACGCCGTCCGCCGTGGAATCCGCCATGAAATCCACCAACGTGACCGCCGCCGCGGAATGCCGGCGCATAAGCCCGGCCGACATAGCCGTGACCGTAACCGCCGTAGCCGCCGCCAATACCAACGCCGATGCCCAAGTAGGGAGCGACATACGGAGCCGGCGCCGCGTAGGCCGGGGCGTAATACGGGTCAACATAAGGCGCTGGCGCATAGCCGTAGCCGTATGGGTAAGGGGCCACCGGAGCCGTATAGACCGGTCCTCCGATCGCAACCCCAAAGTGCACGCGAGCCTCAGCCGCGCGCGGCGCGCTCAAAGCCAAGATTCCGGCCAGCGCGATCATCGGAAGTCCAATCTTTTTTAGCATCTTCCTGCCCTCCACTACATAAGACGCGCGGCTTGAACGAGGGAATGAAAATGTATGTAAAGGCGGCCAGATGCCGCAGGTTGCCTTGAGGAAAGCCGTATCCTAGAACCCCGACGTGGGAACAGGGCCCATCTTCACAATGCTGATCCCACCGATTTCCACGCGGAGCGTCACTGTATGCCCCCCGGCCGGCGCGTCGCTCGCGTACTTCTCTCCCACTAGCACAGGATGGCGGTATCGCCCGGAGTAGTCGGTGTACACGCCGCCCACGTTTACCTTGGCATTGATTCCGTACCTGCCGGGATCGGCCAATTGCAAGACGATATCGCCGAACCGCGCCTTTGCATCGACATCGTTCGCGGCCCCATACACAAAGACGCTGCCGTTTTCATGTCGCACCACCAACTTGGCGTCGCGCGGAACCATCACCCGGCACACCAAGGTAGCGTTGGTCTTGCCGCGGAGCCACCGTGCAATGAAAATCCGCTTTGGAATTTGCACTTCTACCGCTACATCGCTACCGTGCTTTTCTACCGCCAGCCCGATGCGTTCCAGCTTTCCTTTCATGCGATCGCGCTCGTCGGCGTCGGTGTATTCCGTTCGCGTTAGCGTCGCTTCCACGCGCGGCTGGTCCCAAGTCTCGATGTTCAACTCGCCCTGCGTGCCGCCGATACGAACCGTCCCGCCGCGTGCGAAATCGGCGCTCTTCACCGTCTTCACCTCAAGCGGTTGTTGAGGCGTGCTCGCTTCAATCGCGGGGCTCTCGATCGCCGCTGCCGCGAGAATCAACAGCGCCAGGGGCGCAATTCGCCGAATCATATATCTTCCATCATCGCGCACCTGCGATCATCGCAATGGAGATCCCCCATAAATGATGATCGGATTGGAATGGATACCAAGAGGAACCGCTGTCACGGATCGGCGAAATCGGCCATGCGCTGCCTGAGATTCTCCGCGGCTACCGGAGCTTGGCCGACGCGGGAGAGAAGGCCGGCCATCTGGATGCCAAGATCCGCGAGTTGATCGCTCGGCTGTCGCCGTCAGTCTGCGCTGCGATGGACGCATCTCCATCAACACCTGAGCCGCCATCAAATCCGGCGCCACTACAAGCGGCGCTAGCTCGTCACTTTAGCCGCACGCCAACTGTGCCACGCCGGATGCAACGCTATTCCGCCCCGCCATTCTCCAGTCGGCGCGCGGCTGGGGGCAGGTCTCACTTGCTCTTTCGCTCCGTTTTCCTCTCATTGCGACGGCTATGGCCCGCGCCGACCACCGCGCCCTTGGCAGCGTTCCCCCCATAGCTCCGATTGCGGCGCCCTTTGCCGCACCGCTAGCCTTAGGGTGGTGTTGGGTCTCTGTCGGCGCTGATGTTGTCGGCGCCGTTTGCGCGGGTGGTGTTTGGGCAGGTGGCGTCGTTTGCGCTAGCGCTGCGGGTACTATTGCGCCGGAGAGTGCCATCAGAAGGGACATAACTCTTACTGAATGCTTCATAATGGCCTCCTTTTGGGTCCTCAGTTCGGATCCAGAATGCGGTTCGAGCGAGGCCATTTTCTACTACCTGGTGATCCTCTGCATCTCCGTGCGGTTGCTCTTTATGCCGATTCGGCAAGCCGATTCGGACGGTTAGATGGCCCAATTTGCCGCGGCATCACGCTTTAGGTATTGGTGCACCTTTTCACCCGCGGCCATGCACGATTCGCGACGTTCGTTGACGGCCTCCAATAGCGCGGCGCACTGTGCTGGTGGCAGATTGGCACGAAGAGCGCAAGGCATCCGAGAATTCGCGCGCCCGCATTGCATAGCTCTCCACAACTTCCTGCCACTGAGTTTGTCTCATTTCAGGGTCGGTACCGTTTTCTTTCTGACGAGGAGTTTCGCGCAGACTGGCGAGGGTGGGGAAAGGCTTCGCGTTTACCCGCTGAAGAAGAGGCGGAGCCCTTGTCTGCGAGGTTACAGAATGTCAGATTCGATGGGGTTTTACGGTTGCCGCCTATCTGCTGGCAAAGTATTGCCTACCCCACACGCGTGATCAGCCTCGGTCGGCGGAGTCTTTCCCTGGATGACGAGATCGGTATATATTTTCAGGACGCGCATGTATTCGTTGAGCGCCCCGGATTCTCGCTGGAACGCTTGATGTAGAGCCAGAGTGCCGTCGGGATCGGGTGGCAGAATGTTTGGGAATGTCTCCACTCGTTCCGCCAGCAGAGCTTTGCAGATTTTGGCTTCGAACATGTATTGTTCGTGGGCCTGGCCCACCCGTTTACGCCACAAGCGTTCCAGTTCGCTGCGAGATGCGCTCACGGTTTCCCATTAACGCACAAGTGTGCACTCTACGCCACCTTGCGCGGCAGGCGAATCGTCAGATCGGGGAATACGCGAATTTTGGAAAGCGCCGCCTCAAGATGGTCTCGGAGGACACGTGCAAGTCCGGCGAAGCACAAGTCCACGCCGGCGGAGTCGATCGAGTGGCGGCGGCTCAACACCGTATTCGCCGACCTCGCGACCGCCAACTCGCCGACCCCACGCTCTCCGGTGGCGAGCCCGAACAGCTAGGCGACCGAAGGGTGACGTGGATTTTCGGAAGCGCGCTTGGTGCACACCCCGATGCTGGGACGCGCCTTCACGAAGGATGAGGACAACAAGGGCGCGAGCATCGTCATGATCAGCCACGGGCCATTGCAGCGCCGCTTTAGGCGGCGCACCCGGCATCGTTGGTCGCAAGATTTCGCTCAGTGACGAGCCTTACGAGGTGTTGGCGTAATGCCCTCCACCTTCGATTTCATGCCTTCGCGCGAATTAGAAGTCTAGATACCGCCATTGGCCTGTTCCGTCCCTGCGCGCCCTGCGTCGCGCGGCGCTCCGATGTCGCTCTCCGGAACGAATAGATACCTCCGCCTCGAATCATCGGCGCCACGGCAAGCGTCACACCCGCAACTCCAAATAGGACGGCTATCCCGCTCACCCACGCTGCGCCGGCCGCCGAGAAACCGATGCCGGTCATGGCAGTCAGCCAGGCAGCGAGGCACAGCGGGCATTTCGGCAGCAACGCCAGCGCGGCTCCGGGTAAGATCGAACCCGCGCCGCTAAAGAGCCGCCGGACGGGCCTACGCGATGCTGGCCCGCCCATGCAGCATTGCTCAGTCATCACGCACCTCCTTCGTGCTTGCAGCACCCGTCCATCTCACGCGGCTTTTCGGAAGGAGCCGCGAGGTTGAGTAGTTCGAGTGAGGCATCCACCACCTCGCTCCACCTTTTGTCGGGCGCGGCGTTGGCGGCGTATTCGTCGTGCCAGTTCCACCACTTGTAAGGCGCGGTCTGAGGATACCCCTCTGGCGAATCTTCCCATTCTTCCTGGCGTCCCAGCGGAGTTGCGTCGAGGTAGCTCCAGGTACTGCCCATCGCCTCATCGCCGCGGTTGTTGATGAAGTAGGTGCGGAACGCGCGCTCGCCGTCGCGGAAGAACACATTGTGGCCGTGCCATTCATCCACGCCGAAGTCGCCATCGAAGCTGTCCGTAATCGTGTACCACGGCATCTCCCAACCCATCCGCGCCTTCAGGCGCTTGATGTCCGTCTGCGGCGCGCGGGAAGCGAACACGAGGGTGGTGTCGCGGGCGTTCAGATGGCTGAGGTGTGCCACCTGGTCCGCCATCAGTGAGCAACCGCGGCACGCGTGCTCGGGCCAGCCGAACACTCCGGGTTCGAAGAAGGCGCGGTACACGATTAACTGGCGGCGTCCCTCAAACAAGTCGAGCAGGCTTGCCTTGCCCTTAGGGCCGTCGAACTCGTACTTCTTCTCCACGGCCATCCACGGTATCCGCCGGCGCTCGGCCGCCAGCGCATCACGGGAGCGTGTCAATTCCTTCTCCTTCACGAGCAGTTGCTGGCGCGTTGCCTCCCACTCCTGCGGCGACACCACCGGCGGTGTTTTCGGTGCAATTGCAGTCATCGGATTTTTCCTTTCTCTGAATACTTACGGGTTACGCAAGGCTCAGTCTCCTCACTGGCGCCTGCGGCGTTATCGGTTAGCCCTTCTTCGGCGTTTCTTGGCTTGTTGTAGCGCCGGCGGCGCCGCATCTGCTCCGGATCTCGCCGCCGGCTCTCTTTCCGCCTCAGTCATGTGGGCTTCGGCGGCTTTCGCTTCAGCATCTTCTTTGATGCGCAGCAGGTGGCTCGCCCACAACTCTTCGAAGCGCCCCACCCAGCGCTCGTAAATTTGCCGGATGGGCACGACGTTCAATGAGTTGATTCGCTGCCGCCGTTCTTCCCGCGTGTGAACCAGGCCAACCTCGCGGAGCACATCAATGTGTTTCATCACCCCGAAGCGGCTCAGGTGGGGAAAAGCTTCGACGATCTGAGTGGTCGTGCGGGGGCCCTGCCGCAAGAGGTCGAGAATCGATCGCCTCGTGGTGTCAGACAAAGCCTTCCACACGCCGTCGAGTTCGTCGCCCTGCACCTTATCCCCGTTGCGCGTTTGTGTGTGCGGAACAATCCTGGGCGATCCCATCCAGGAGGTGTTTCCATCCGCCGCTCACACCCTGCCGATGCTCGGGGTCAATGAATCCCATGGCGCGGTGACGGAGGTCCACATGCGTTCCTCCGGGCCGCTGTTCCAGCTTCACTTCGAGATGGTTCACGGCCGGGTAGGACATGAACATGGGGCCGCTCAATTCCAACAGCACAGGCGGCTTGATCACTTGCACGTGTCCCCATAGATGCCCAATGCCGTTGCCGCGATCGCGGAACCACCGGCCCCCCGCCCATTGCTCCAGTATCATCTGCATCGATTCGCCCTCCGGCGGCTTGGTGAACCCTTCACCGAGCCGGTGCAGCATGCTGCGGAAGACGTCTCCGATGTCCGCCTTAACATCGATGCTCTGCGTCGTATCCAGCGTCAAATCGTCTATTGTCATGGTTGCGTTCCCCTCCATATGTGACTTTATAGTAACGTAACTAAATGGTTACGTAAAGAGGGTTTTAGTGGGTTTTCAAACTTGAGATTTTGAAGCCGTGAGGAGAGTTGTGGCGGCCACGGGATTTCCCCACCAAAACCTCCACCCCAACCGGCGGCGCTCGACGTACGACGCCCCAAGCCTCCGCAACTCATCCGCATATATTGCCGTGGCACGGATATCCGCAATCACCATCCTGCCTCCGGGTTTGAGCACCCGGAACCCCTCGCGGATCGCACGCTTCCGGTCGGCATTTGATCGGATGTTGTGTACCGCGAGGCTCGAAACCACCAGATCAAAAGTGGCGTCCGGAAATGGGAGCGCTCGTATATCGGCGGTCTCAATGTGCACGCGATCGCCGACTCCTTCCAGCGACGCATTGCGCAGGGCGACGTCCATCGCATTGCCCGATTGGTCGGTTGTACTCCAGATATCCACGCCTGTCGCTCGGCCTGTCGTCAGCCGGCGCGCGACGGCCGTCAGGACCGCGCCTCGACCGCACCCCATATCGAGTGCCATCTCGTCGCCGCGCAGTTGAGTTCGGTCCAGAATGCGGTCCCACTCGATGAACTTGCCGTGTCTGGTGGTATAGAAAAAGCTCGTGGCGTTCACCAGAAACAGGACAAAATACAGCGTGAACGAAGCCGCTGCCTGACTTGGCATTCGCCACCAGGCGATCGCCGTTCCAAAGCCACTCAGTACGGCCAAAGATCCGAAGATCGCCAGCGCGTAAGGTGCATCGTAGCCGTATTCGCCCCGTCGCATTGCGACCCGTGATGGTATCACGACAGCGTGTTTCACCAAGCTCAAGTAGACCGCGCAACGGTCTAAGTTTTCATGTAAAGTAACGCCATGCGATGCTATGTCCTGTCCGCTGTCATATCGCTAACCGCCATTGCTCTCTTGGCGCAATCCCAAAAACAGGCACAGAGGCCCAGCGAGGCCGAGCAAGCCATCTCGAAACAGATCGGCGGCCTGCGCTCAATACCCGATGACCAGCGAGGCGCCGTCACGAAACGGCTTGCATTGGAGATCCGAAATCTCCCGGACGCTTCGGTCAGCCGGTTGGGCCTTGCAAACGGCCTGGCGAGTCTCTCTACCGAGGGCGATTTCGGGCACGATACGCTGCAAACCGTGGCCACCACGCTGGCCTCCGCAATCCGCGAAAACACTGGTCAAGCCGTTCCCGCGAGTGCGTTTGAGGAACTCGCATCCCTGGTCCGTTATGAGCATGTAGATGCGTCGCTCGATGTGCCCGAATTCCACGCCGCCGTGTCCAAACTCGAAGCCGCCGACCGCGCTCGCCAGGATGCCAACTTCACGCTGCAGGATCTTCAAGGCAATTCCTGGACCCTCAAGGATCTCGGCGGCAAAGTGGCGCTGGTGAATTTCTGGGCCACCTGGTGCCCGCCCTGCCGCAAGGAAATGCCCGACCTGGAAGCACTCGGCAAGCGATTCAAAGACCAGGGATTGGTAATTCTCGCTATTTCCGACGAGGACGCCGCGAAAGTGAAACCGTTTATCGCGGAGCGCCAGTTCACCTTCCCTGTTCTACTCGACCCCGGCCGCAAAGTAAACAAGCTCTTCGACGTGGAGGGCATCCCCAAGACGTTCATCTACGATCGCGAAGGACGCCTCTCAGCGCAGGCTATCGACATGCGCACCGAGCATCAGCTTTTGGAAATGCTTGGCCGGGCCGGAATTCGCTAGTCACATACAGTTCCGCCTTGCCGAGCGCGTGAGAAGCATTGCGCCGGAGCCTTGCGCCGGTCCGTTCAGTCTCCCGGCTTCCCGGTTTACTTCTTCTCTTTCAACATCGCATCCGTGCAGTTAGCCGGCTTCAGCACCGGATTGCATCGCGCATTAGGGTAAGTCTGTCCCGCAGGTCGCACAGTCACGAAGAAGCCCGATTCCGCCGCCTCGCCAGCAGGGTAGTCTGTACTCAGAATTTGCGCTCCGCTCTTGATCGAGGCATCGCGCTTGGCAGTCTCGTCGGCCTTGACGCCGGCGAATCCGGGGTCGGTCATCGTGCGGACCAGGTAGCCTTTGCGGATGAGACCAGGGACGAGTCCGGGGTCGCTGGCGGAATTGTTGCACTCAGTGAAAGCGGCGTCGGGCGTACCGGGAGCGGCGTTGGTGAACAGGACGCGCTTTTCGAGAGACGGATGGCCTATCGTATACATCGTGCCGACGCGACGCTGGTCAAGAAGGAAGATGACCTTCCCACGGCCTTTATCGAGCGTAGGCCATCCATCCGCCAGAATCGCTTCATTCAGCGTCTTATGCCGGCCACGCACATCGTCGGGCGTGATCATTTCGCCGGGTTGGAAAACCGAGCGGATCTCCGTGTCAAGTGCATCGAAGGTTTCCGGCGTAATGGGCTCGGGCGTTACCCCACCTTCCAGCGAGGCCTTCCCATCCTTGTTTTCGACGAGGACAAAGATCGGCAGATGGTCGCGGTGAGCCTTCGACCACTCGCGAATAATCGAGAGACATTTAGTAAACGGCTCGCAGTTGCTTCGATAGTCCACATCCTGGACGTGCAGCACCTTGAAGCCCGGCTTCATCATGATGCCGCTCGGATCGAAAGGGGGGTCCGCTGGCAGTCCCGCTTTGGCTGCCATCACGGGACCCAGCGGGTGGGCGAAAAGTCCGCCTTTGGCGTCGCCATAGATATCGATCTCAAGTTGGCGAACGCCGTCGTTGAGTTGCGTTTCGAGCGCCGGATGGCGGTATTCCAGCGAATCTGCCGCGCGTGGATTCAGTTTGCGCAGGTTCGCCATTTCATTCGGACTAATGCCGGAATGGTAGCTATTGTGAGTCCCCACTAACTGGATTTCGTTGATCTTCACCTGCTGGCCGCTCAACGTCGCAAGTCCCAGTAACACCAAAACGGCGAGTTTCATTAGAACACCACCTTGAGGGCTAACTGCAGTTGCCGCGCCGGGAAGGTTGCGTTAAAGACTCCGAAGCCACTGCTGTTCGAGTTCGTACCGCTTACCGTTGCGAAGTTGGTCTTGTTGAGCAGGTTGAATGCCTCGGCCCGGAACTGGACAAAGCGGCCTTCCGTGATTGCGAAGTTCTTATGCAGGCCGAAATCGGTTTCGAATACGGCGGGTGTCTTCACGTTATTGCGCGCGGTATTGCCGAAGGGCTGGGTGTACGAGGGCACGCCATACGCGGCCGGGTTCAGGTAGTTGACCGGGTTTCCCGTGCTCAGGTAGAGAGGCAGGCCGGGGACGATGTTGGGCCGCTCCGAAACCAGATCGCTCACCTGCTGTTGCGAACTGGCCGAGTAGCCAACATCGATCGGCAGTCCCGATGTCATCGTATTGATCATATTCGCCGACCAGCCGCCCACTACATAATCGAGCGCTTTGCTGCTGACGTTGAAGCGGCGATTGCGTCCCACGGGTAGATCATACAGCACCGATAAGGTATCGTTGAGCGGCTGATTGTAGCCCGAAAGTCCGCGCTCGATCTTGGTGTTGTAGTAATTGATGCGCGAATTATCCCCGTCGTAGTTTTCCAGATGCCCCGGCGCGTTGTCGATGGCCTTCGACCATGTGAACGAATTCAGAAAATAGAGCCCGTTGGAATTTCGCTTTTCGACCTTGACCTGTAGCCCTTCATAGCTGCCGAAGCCGCCGTTGTAGGCGATTTCGATGTCGGTAAAGCCTTGGATCGGGCGGCGTGAAATGAGGCTTTGATTCTGGTTCAATTGATTCGGCAGAGCCTGGTTCGCATCCGAAAGAACGTTGAGCCCCACGCTGTGATTCCCCACGTAAGCCACATCGAGCAGCAGGTCCTTCGTCACCTCCTGCTGCACGGTGAAGTGCCAGCTTTGCACATAGCCGGTACGAAGGCTGCCCGGAATGTAGCGCACCTCGGAGATCGCCGTACTGAAGTTGGCCGGGTCGATCAAGCCGTTCGGAAAGCCCTGAGCGGTAGAGCGGAAACACGTTCCCGTGGGCGCATCGGCGCTGGCGCAATTGCCCAGACTCGGCAGTTGATTGATCGACGAATTGATAATGAATGGGCCGTTGTAGGCGAGCAGGTTTTCACCGCCCGCGCGATTGAACTGCACCCAACTCACGCCATATGCGGCGCGGATGACGGTCTTGGGCAGCGCCTGATAGGCGAGACCTATGCGCGGCGCAAAGTTGTTGGAATCGGGATGAACCAGCGCGCGGTTGTATAGGCTGCCTGGCGTAGCGAAGATCAAGCTGTTGTTCTGCGGATCGAAATTCGCCAGGTGGTTGTCGCTTACGTATTGCGGCGTGGCGAACTCATAACGCAGACCCAGGTTGAGAGTCAGCTTACTGCTGACCTTGAAATCGTCCTGAACATAGCCGAAATACATTCGCTGCCGGTAATGCGCCACCGGGTTGTTATTCAGCTGGTAGTTACTCTCCGCCCCATAAAAGTAATCCGCCAGCGCATAGACTTGCTTTGCGGTGGAGCTGAGGTTGTTTACCGACGAGGGGTTGGTAAAGTACGATGGGTCGCTGAAGTAGCCGCCGTAAGATAACTGCCCGTACTTCGGATTGAAATCGCTGACGTCCGTATTGATAAACTGCATCTCGAAGCCGATCTTCAGGCTGTGGCGGCCGTGGATCTTGGTGAGGTTGACTTTCGGATCGTAGACGAGCGGGTATTGATATTGAGGGTTGCTGCCCTGCCTTCCGAATTGTGAGAATCCGCTGACCGAAGAGCTGATGAGACCGCCCGCGAAGGATGGATCGAGCGGCTCATTGGGAATCGTGAAACCGTTGGTCGGTTGGCCTACCGTTGACGGCAGCTTCCCGTTGTGGCTGTAGTCGCCGCCGAACCGGAATTCCAGGATAGAAGTCGGACTGAGCGTCCAGGTGAGTCCGGCCACGCCCTGCTTCGTCTGAATATAGACGTTGCCGTTGGCGTTGCCTCCCGCCGGTCCCGGGATGTTCGGAGGGCTGAAGATACGCGTATCGAATTGGCTATAACGCGCGAATAATGTGAGCCGCGAATTGATGTAATAGTCCCCCCGGATGTCGCCCTTATCGTTGTTAATGATGTCGGATGGCGCCGATTCGTAGTTATTCGAAAGTCCAGGAAGGTTGGGTGCGGGCAGCGAGGTGAGCGCGCCGGCGATGGGGCTGAACTGCGAAGCGGGGATGATTCCGTTGGGAGCCACTGCGCCCGTGAAAGGGTTGGCAATCGGCAGGCCGTATGCGCTGAAATCGCCATGGTCCATCGCAAGCGTGGGAACGGTGGCGAACTGCAGCGGGTGATACGCGCGGCGAAAACCCTCATAGTCTCCAAAGACAAAGAGCTTGTTCTTGCGGATCGGACCGCCGGCCGCGGCGCCGAACTGGTTCTGGTTAAACGGCAGCGTGCCGTTCAGCGGCTTGAAAAAACCAACGGCATTGATGACCGTGTTGCGGTTATACTCCCACAGCGAACCGTGTAGCTGGTTGGTGCCGCTCTTGAGGGTGACGTTGATCACCGCGCCCGCCGCGTGATCGTACTCGGCACTGAAGTTGTTGGTTTCAACTTTGAATTGCTGGATGGCGTCGGGGCTGGGCTGGATCACTTGATTCGAAAAGCCCTGGTTGCTTGTTCCATATGCGTTGTTGTCCACGCCATCGAGCATGAAGTTGTTCAGCTCGCTGCGCTGCCCGTTAACGTTGTAGGAAGCGTCGCGGCTGGAATCGGTGCCGTTTTCGAGCAACGACTTCGCCACGCCCGGCACCAGCAGCGTAAGGTCCGCATACGCGCGTCCATTGAGAGGAAGCTCGGCGATCTCGCGCGAGTTGATCACTTCGCCGCGAGAGCTGGTGTCCGCCTCGAGAAGGGCCGCCGCCCCCGTAACCGTCACCGATTCGGAAACCGCGCCTATTTCTAGCTTGAGATCGACGCGCTGGCGGGCGTCGACGGTGAGGTCGAACGGGCTGGTCTCGGCCCCTTTGAAGCCGGTCATCTCCGAGCGGACCAGGTATGTACCCAGGTGCTGGTTGACGAAGAGAAAGTTGCCGCCGCTGTCGGTCTTGCTTTGGATCGACGTGCCAGTGCGCACGTTCATTAGCGTAATTGAGGCCCCGGAAATAACTTTACCTGAGGGATCCGTGAGGGTCCCGAGTACCGATCCGGATTCAAACTGTGCCAGGCTCGGAACTACGGACAGCACAAACAGCGCGGACACACCTATACACTTGCGGATGTTCACCATAATTTTTTGTCGGTTTCCCTTTAGAGGTATTCGTATTTTGCCAGTCGAAATTTACTGGTTGATTACGATAGGGAAACAGTCTGGTGAAGACCGCCGGAATAAACAAATTGATAAGGGCGACGTTGACTGGTACCGCCGGCGGTCTTGACGCCGGTGTGCAAGCGAGCGAAGCTCGCCCTGCGTAACGACTTGGAATGATCCACGCCGGTTGGTTATGCCTTAGGCTTCTCGTTCACGTGATCCACCACAATCACCGGGATAGTTCGCTTCTGTTTAACCAGCTTCAGCCCAAGCTCTTTTTCAACCGCCTCGAAAGGCGTGATCCCGCTTGGATCCGAGGCCTCGGCCGTCGCTCCCGGCGGCTGGTTCGCATTCGGAGCCGGCTGCGCCTGCAACATGCCCCTTGGCGTCCAGCCAATCAGGAAATCCCACCCACCCTGTAGACCCGTTGCATCGACAATCGGGTGGTCGATATATGCATTGGCCATTCGTTGTAGACTCTCCGCCAACTCAGCCATCGTGGTGTTCTTACAGCCAATCATCGGCCCCATCTTCGTCACCGGCTTCGGGGCGGCCTGATCCACCTTGCACCCGGAACGTTCGGAATCGTCGGCCTTGGCCAACTTCGGCTTCCCGCTCCCCAAGGTCAGCGCGTATACTGTCACCTCTCGCGTCTCGGTGTGAGTCTTCAGCTCGAAGTCGTCCAGCAATAGGCCGCGCAGCATCTCTAAACCGACGCTGAGCGGCGGCGGCTGCGGCCGTCCTCCCACAACGTTGGGCGCTCCTTCGCCGGTACTCGGCACCTTCGCCGTGATGTCCCATGATTGGGAGTCTGCCGATTTAGGCAGGCCAATCACCATATCGGCTGCGATATTCGGCGTAATCTGCAGCGCCATCGCGATCAGGGCTCGCAGCGTGCCTCCGGCCTTCATCTCGCTCCCGCCAGTGTAGAGCAACCCGGTCATCTGTCGTCCGTTCGGATCCGCGGGCTTGATCGTCGCGGCCTCAAACCGCGCCTGTGCCAGGGCCAAAGTCGCTTCGATGCCGTCCGGATTGGGAGTTGGCTTTCGATTCACGCTCTCAATCACCAACGATGGCACCGGAACACTCTGCAGTTCCAACTTCAATCCGAGTTGTTTATCCACGGCGTCAAAAATCGAAATGCCGTCCGAGCCTTTGGCAGCCAACGCGCCGCGCCCCGTCCACTCGAGGTCGAAGTCATATGATCCATCAAGCTTTGTCGAATCGATTACGTCGTGATCCAGATAGGCGCCCGCCATCTGATGCAGGTTCTCGGCGATGCCGGACGCTGTCAGGTCGTGGCACGCGACTTTGATGTTCGGCATCGACGCTGGATCGCCCGGATTGCCTCCGCGGCCCGCCTGCCGTTGCTGCTGGCATCCAGGATTTTCCGCTCCGCTTCCCGGTTTCAATTTCGATCCCTTGCCCACGCTCAACACGTAGCGCGGCGCCGGGCTCGTGCCCTTGTGAATCGCCAGGCCGAAGCGTTCCGCCAGTAGCGCCTGCAACATCAGGTTGGCCGCCGCCGTTGTCGTGCCGTCGGGAACTTTGGCCACCACGTCGTAAAGCTCAGAACTCACCCAGCCCGGGCCGCCGGAGATTGTATCCTCCGAAACGCCGTATGCCGCCTCGATCAGGTTGAGCATGGTTGCATCCCGGTTGACGTACCGGCCGGCGCGAAGCACGCCCCCGAAATTCTGCGCAAATCCGTGCGCCGTCGCGCTGACATGAACATCCGCGATAACGAATTTCGGTTGCTGGGCCACACTGGGCGTTATTGCCAACAGGCCGAACAAGGCAATCCTCTTCATAATTCGAACTCCTTTCCCTTTGACGCCGTTTTGGGAAATCCGGACCGTAATTTTCAGATCGGTCACCGGTTGGGGCATTTTCTCCCTCAATTGGTAACGACTCAGGTGGACTTTTGTCCACACTCGCAATATTGAATTCTCGGCAGGTAGACGAGCGGTCGGCATCGCGCCATGCCGGCGCGAAGTTTCGTAATCGCCGACCGGCTAGACGTTCGTTTCAATGTTAAAATGGCCCAACTCGACTCTCATACCCAGAGCCAAGCCGTCGCTACGTGAAGGAGAATCTCATGCCACTCCGGTTTTCGTTGGTTTGCGCAGCCTTGCTTTCTTTAGGCGCGCCTGCGGCATTCGGGCAGCAATCGGCACAGTCTGAAAACAGCGTGCCGCTCATCCAGCCCGGAGCGCCGGGAAAGCCCGACAAGATCCTTACTCCGGCCACCACCGCGGGCACCGGCCAGCAGGGGCCCACCGAGGCTGACGTCAAGTTCATGCAGGGCATGATCATGCATCACAATCAGGCCGTCGAGATGGTCGCCCTGATGCCAGGGCGAACCAAAAACCCCAAAGTGCTGTCGCTCGGTCAACGTATCAGCATCTCGCAGACAGACGAGATGAAGTTCATGAAGCGTTGGCTCACCTATCGCGACAAGCCGCTTACGGAAATGGGCGATATGCCCGGCATGAGCCACATGGATATGCCGCTAATGCCCGGGATGTTAACGCCCAAACAGATGGCTACCCTGCGCAAGGCGACCGGTCCCAAGTTTGACCAACTCTTTCTGACCGGAATGATCCAACATCACGGTGGAGCGCTGACCATGGTCAAGGACCTCTTCGACACGCCCGGCGCGGCCCAGGACCCGCAGTTATTCGACTTCACCGCCGATATCGGCGTCACCCAGCAGGGTGAGATCGACACGATGCGAAATATGTTGGCTAAGGAGAAATAGAAATGCTAATCAACTCACCGTCTTTGCGTCGCGCCGCCCTGGCATGTACGCTATCCATCGTCGCTACTTCGGCATCGTTCGCTCAGACCGTGGCGGGGCCGGCCAAGCCGACCGTTTATAACAATCCCCAGCAGCCCAACGATCCGCGTGTTGGACTGAAGGGGGGCATCACCGACGCAGGCGTCGCCGCCCTCGGCATGGAGCTTGTGGTCAACCTCCCCAAGCCAACGGGCTTTGCAGCCGGCACCACCCCTACGGACGCGGCCCCTCCGCCAACCCCGCCACCGCCAGTTCCCGGCGCCCCCGCCCGTCCCCCACGCGCTGGAGCGTACGGCTCCACTAACTCCGATTTGGCCTTCAGCGGCAATCACGTCTTCGTGGGCAATTATAACGGCCTGAACTTCTACGACATTACGGATCCCACCAAAACAAAGCTCTCCACCTCAGTGATGTGCCCCGGCGCTCAGGGAGACGTATCGGTCTATGGCCATCTACTCTTCATGTCGGTGGAAGCCACCGGCGCCCGCATCGATTGCGGTACGCAGGGCATTCCGCTACCCCCCGGTTACGTTCCACCGGCGCCCCCGCCCTCCGCCGCTACCGATGCCGCCGACGCTGGCGCTGCCGGCGGCGGACGAGGCGGGCGTGGCGGCCGCGGAGGGCGCCGTGCGCCGGCGCCGCCCAGCCCAGACCGTTTTCGCGGCGTGCGCATCTTCGATATCAGCGACCTGGCTCATCCCAAGCAGTTGCCCGGCGTCCAAACGTGCCGCGGCTCGCACACCCACACCTTGGTGGTCGACCCCAAGGACAAGGACAACATCTATCTGTACGTCTCCGGCTACTCGGCTATCCGTTCGGCCGAGGAATTGGCCGGCTGCTCCGGCGGCGGAGTCGACGATCCCAACACCGCACTGTATACCATCGTCGTCATCCAGGTCCCTCTCGCACACCCCGAGTTGGCCAAGGTCGTCAACAGCCCGCGTATTTTCTCCGATGAGGCCACCGGAGCGATGAACGGTCTGCACGTCGGCAACGTGCACGGCGAAGGCGCTCCCGCCACCGACGTCAGCGGCTGCCACGATATCACCGCATTCCCCGAGCTCGGCCTAGCCGCCGGCGCCTGCACGCGGGTTGGCATCCTCCTCGATATCCGCGATCCGGTGCACCCCAAGCGCATCACTGCGATCTCCGATCCTAACTTCTCTTTCTGGCATTCGGCGATGTTCAACAACGCCGGCGACAAGGTGATCTTCGACGACGAGTGGGGCGGCGGTTCGCAGCCTCGCTGCCGCGCGCAAGACCCAATGACATGGGGCGCGGATTCCATCTTCACCCTGAAGAACCGCGAACTCGTCCTGGGGAGCTATTACAAGATGCCCGCGCCGCAGACGGAAAATGAAAACTGCACCGCCCACAATGGATCGATCATTCCCATCCCCGGACGCGACATCGAAGTGAAGTCGTGGTATCAGGGTGGCATCTCGATCATGGATTTCACCGATGCCACGCATCCGTTCGAGATCGCCTACTTCGACCGCGGACCGCTCGACGACAATAAGTTCATCGATGGCGGCGAGTGGTCGGCCTATTGGTACAACGGCTATATCTATGGCTCAGAGATCGCCCGCGGCCTCGACGTCTTCCGGCTGACGCCGAGCAAGTTCGTCAGCCAGGCGGAAATCGATGCGGCGCAGCAGATACATCTCGCTGAGTTCAACGCGCAGGCCCCGTCGAAGATTGTCTACCCCGCGAACTTCGTCACCGCCAAAGCCTATGTCGAACAGCTTGCCCGCACCAACGCCCTGACTGCAGACAAGGCGACGGCGATGAAGACGGCTATGGACAAGAAGAACACCAAGGAATTGAAAGCCTTCGCGGCGACCCTCGAGAAGGGCGCAGCGACAGCAGCCACTCCGGCGGATGCAAACCGCATGACGTTGCTGGCTGAAATCCTGAAAAAGTAGTTTTTGATTGTCGGGCAGGCCTTCCGGCCTGCCGCCGGCCTTCCGCTCGGCGCTCCGCGATCCCAGGCAACGCCTGCGATCCACCACAAAAATTCGGCCACGACATAACGCGCCGTTCAATCAAAGTATTCCACGTTTGTGACGCAAAGTTTTCTCCCGCTTCGCCGTCGCACGGAGAATTTCCCCACCCTGTGCGGATACCGACTGACACTTCCCGATATCGTCGCGCGCCCCGGCGCGCCGGTGAGACGCGCGCGGAGTACGGAACACCGTACAGACCATTCGCGTATCTAAAGTCGGAGGCGATATGTTCTGCACGCAATGTGGTAACCAGTTGGGCGATAAGGACCGGTATTGTTCCCAGTGTGCCCTTCCCACCGGCCTCGGCCGCCCATCCGGCGTCGAGCGCCCTCTACTCAGGCGCGATCTCCAAAATAAGAAAATCGCGGGAGTGTGCGCCGGGTTCGCCCGCTATCTGGATGTAGACCCCGTACTGATCCGCATCGTCTGGTTGGCCTTGGCTTTCGGCGCGGGCATCGGCTTCGTCGGCTACTTGATCGCCTGGATCGTCATGCCGAAAGACCCGGTTGGAACCGTAACCGTGAACTGCGATTTCGCCCGATATCCCAGCTAAGCAAAAGGTTAAGCGGCGCGCGCACCTCCCATTTCGACGCCGCGAAGGTCCGACGCCCATTCGCCTGGACCGCACGACGTCCAGCGCTCACCACATTTGAGGAAAGAGCTTCAACCCTCAATAGCCGGAGACTACCGCCGTCGTGTCCTGATATTTATGGAAAGAACAACCACGCGAACCAAAGAGCCGAAGTGGAAATCCTCGATTGGATTGCGCGCTCGTAGGCAGCTAGTGGAATTCCCTTTAGTTTGCCTCGGAGGCTAGTCCTTTGGAATTAGTCCTATTGGGATGTGATGGGTGAGGAAAATAGCTTAACAGCGGCAAGAGCTTAGCGTTTCCTGGAGTTTGGAGAGGCGAATGCCCTGGCCGAGTCGCATCAAATAACGATAGATGCGTTAAATAAGGATTCTATACTTGAAATGAAACGGAAAATACAACCTGTAAATAAGCTTATTCGTGGGTCCGCTATTGCCGGAGCCCTTCTTGTTTTTATGGGCACGTCACATTGTGCCTACGCGGATGTTTTCGACCTGTCCTGGACCGGGGCATTTGGACCTGGCAGTGCAACGCTTACGGCAACGGATCTAGGCGGCGGTAGCTTCGAAGTCACCGCGCTCAGCGGAACGCAAAACGGATCGTCGATCTCCCTGATTGCTCCAGGCGCCTATGGGAGCAACGACAATGAGATCTTTCAACCACCGAATACGAATCTGTTGGATCTTGCCGGCCTCGGTTTTACCGACGGAGCACTCGACTATAACTTGTTTCTCTATACCAGACCAGGGCAATCCGACCCATACACGGAGTGTAGATCGGACCAGACCGATTGCCAGTCGGCTCCGGAATTCGATAGAGCTGGCCTATCTGTGGATTCCCTAACCATCACGCCTGAGACCAGTCCGGTGCCGGAGCCGATGAGCGTTGCTCTGTTGGCGACAGCTGCCCTCACAGCACTCGGTTTCAGCCGACGGCGGAAGGCTGCGAAAGCGTAATAAGATTCACGAGCTCGCTCCAGGTTCCCAGGTCGCGTTCCGTGTCTGCACCGATGCTTGGTTAGAGTGGGTTCGTTCAAGGCATGCTCAAAATGCTCCAGGATGAGCGGCGGCAAGGCTCCGCCGCTCACCGCCATGCACCGTCATGCGTTAATCGGGCGCAAAGGTATGAAAGGGTGGCAGTCTGATACCGCGTATCGCGTGCCGGTCCCGCTGGCTCGGTCGCCCATCCGGGCGAGGAGCGGCGCGCTACTCACGCGCGATCTCCAAAACAAAAACTCGCGACGGTGTGGGCCCCTTTCGCGCTATCCCATTCCCGAATCTTCCCACGCCGGCGGGGCCGGGCGGGGCCGGGCAGACTCGGTGCGGCCTTGCTCAGCAAGGGTCAAGTTTACCCGGTTGCCACAAGCGGAACCTCACGATCGCCACTTCGGCGTTCATCGCAACTCAGGCGGATCGGGTTCCCCGCTTCCGCGCATACACTCCCGCATAGTCAAATATGATTGTCCGAGCTTTTGTAAGCCACCGGCTGAGCTCAGGGAGGCTTATCTCGGACTTGTCCCGGATACCGATTTGAGCAGCTTGGTCTTTGCCCAGAGCCGTGAGACGCGGCTCATCGAAGAGCTGGCCGCTCCAGAACATCAGATCGACGCGCTTCGTCCGGACGGTATAGCCTACAACCGGATTTTCCCCAACGAACCATACCGGACCGCCATGCCAAATCCTTGAAGCGGCGTCGGGAAGAGCCCCGTCGATCTCCGCCTGCAACTTGTCACAGAGGTCGCCCAGTGCCGGAGTCTGGCTTCGTGCGTACTCGACAATCGGGTTGAGCGGGGCGGAATCTGTAAGCATCGCTTTCGTTGTACCCTTCCGCAAAATCGGCGGCTCTCAGTCCTATACCAGCCGCCTGATGGTGACGACCACTACGTGATTATACGTTCTGCCCTTCAGGGGATGGCCAACCAATCCCTAGAGACATCTCCAGCAGGCCTTTCCTATATACTCCCTGATCCGCCCCAATCGCCTCGACACACTTGGCCGGCGAGCGCGCACTCAAATGTTGGCGCCCCAAAACGCCAATTTCCTGCCCGCCTCGGCCCGTGGTGAGTTCGTTTTTTCAACCCCCGAACTGCTCCGCGTAATTGACCGCGCCGTCCGCCTCCTTATCTCTGCGTCTCAGCGTCAAAAAGACGCTGACACCCTTTCAATGTTAGAATTTGGAGCACTATGTTGCATCTAAGCCGCGTCCCGCTCCTCGTTGGAGTCTCTCTCGCCGCGCTTTTCGCTCAGCCCGCCAAGCGTCCCCTCACTCTCGATGACATCGCCAAAATCCGCGAAGTCCGCGACCCGCAATGTTCGCCCGAAGGGAAGTGGGTCGCTTATTCCGTCGGAACCATCGACGTTAAAGAGGACAAGCACGATAGCGACATCTGGATGGTCTCCTATGACGGCAAGACCGATCTGCGCGTCACCTCGAGCCCTGAGAGCGAAGGCACTCCGCGCTGGAGTCCCGACGGCCGATACCTTTCGTTTCTATCCAGCCGCCCCGGCAAAGCCCGCGGCAGCCAGGTATGGATTCTCGATCGCCGCGGCGGCGAAGCAGTGCAGTTGACCGACGTCAAAGGCCGCCTCCAGAGCTACGAGTGGTCGCCCGATGCGAAGCGTCTCGCGCTGGTTATCGGCGATCCCGATCCCGACGCCGAACCCGCGGCGGAATCGGGCGCCGGCGGGGCGCCGGCCGCGGCGGCAAAGCGCCCAAGCCGATCGTCATCGATCGCTACAAATTCAAATCGGATGGCGCCGGTTACCTGCTCTCCGGCCGCCACAGCACCATCTACCTGTTCGACGTCGCCACCAAGAAGCTCGACCGCCTCACCACCGCTAAAAACTACGACGAAACCTCGCCTTCGTGGTCGCCGGACGGCGCTCGCATCGCCTTCATGAGCAACCACGCTGCGGACCCGGACCGCGACCCCGAAGGCCAATTGTACGTGGCCGACGCGCGGCCGGCATCGGCGGAGAAGGCGCTCTCGCCGCTCGACATGCCCGCCGGGCGCGGACGCCCGGAATGGAGCTCCGACGGCAAGTGGATCGCCTTCTTGACTGGCGATGAGAAGAAGTACGGCGCCTACGGTATGGAGCATCTCGCCCTGGTCGCCTCCGATGGCAGCGCCAAGCCCACCATGGTAAAGGCCGCGGCCGATCTCGATCGCGGAGTTACCGCGCCCCATTTCACCGCCGATGGCCGCGCCATCGATGTGATCGTGGCGGACGATCGGTCTGCTTATCCCGCGCGCATTCCTCTCGGCGGTGGAGCGGCGCAGAAGCTCATGCAGCCGCCGATCGTAATGAACGCGCTGCATCAATTGGGCAGTTGCTCGGCCGCCATCGTAGCGAGTGATACGCGTCCCAACGAGATCTTCGCCTTTGAGAACGGTTCGCTGCGGCAGTTGACCCACCAGAATGGCGAAATCTTCGCGCAGATCGATATTCCGCCCAGTGAAGACGTAAGCTTCAAGAGCAAGGATGGCACGGAGGTCCACGGCCTGCTCACTAAGCCGGTTGGATATACGGCGGGCGCGAAGGTTCCGCTGCTGTTGCGCATTCACGGCGGTCCCAACGGCCAGGACGCCCATTCGTTCAGCCCCGAAAAACAATGGTTCACCGCCAACGGATACGCCGTACTCGCCGTGAATTACCGCGGCAGCTCCGGACGCGGGCAAAAGTTCTCGCGCGCCATCTTCGCCGATTGGGGCCACTATGAGGTCGAGGATCTGGAAGCCGGCGTCGATCAAGTTATCAAGATGGGCATCGCCGACCCGGCGCGTCTGGGCGTGGGCGGCTGGAGCTATGGCGCGATTCTAACCGATTACATGATCGCAACCGATACCCGTTTTAAGGCAGCAACCAGCGGCGCGGGAACCGCGTTCACTGTGGCTTTCTACGGCACCGATCAGTACATTATTCAGTACGATTACGAGATCGGACCGCCGTGGAAGAACTTCGATACGTATGTGAAGATCTCCTACCCTTTCCTGCACGCCGACCGCATCAAGACGCCGACCCTGTTCCTCGGCGGCGAACGCGATTTCAATGTACCAGTGCAGGGCGGCCAGCAAATGTATCAGGCGCTGCGGAGCCTGGGCATCGACACGCGGTTGATTATTTATCCGAATGAGACGCACGGCATCCAGCGGCCTAGTTATCAGCGGGACAGGCTGGAGCGATATCTGAGTTGGTACGACAAGTATCTAAAGAAGGGCGCGACCGCGACTGTGGCCGAGCGGGAGAAATAGCGGCGACTATCGGCGTAAGAAGGGTGCCGCAAAACGAGCCTCGCCCGCAACGCGGCGCGGCGAGCGCCGAACCGGCCGCTCCATCGCGCGGGCAATTTACTTCGAAAAGCCTGGCGTGAAAACCACGCGCCCAGGCAACGAGCGTCCTGTTTCAAAGCCCGACTATAAGATCCCTATCGATTCGATGATCGCCTACCGTTTACGTCCCGGACCGCGGACACTGATCACCGGGACCAGCCAGTTCCGCGAAGTCCTTTCGGGCGGCTGTTCCGTGCGCGCGGCGAATTCTCGATTGAGGGTGGAGACGAATTCCGCGATCTGAGACTGCATCCGCCCCATCTTCTCGCGCATGTTCAGAATGATCTCAACCCCCGCCAGGTTCACGCCCAGATCGCGCGTCAGGTGCAGAATCACCTCTAGCCGCTCGATATCGCCCTCCGTGTAGAGCCGCGTGTTGCCCTCGCTACGCGATGGCTTGAGCAGCCCTTCCCGCTCATAGAGCCTAAGCGTCTGTGGATGGATCTCGTACTGCTCCGCGATCGCGGAGATCATGTACGCCGCTTTGGATTTTGCCTTCGCCATGGTCTAATCTCGCGCGCTCAAACCTCGGGCCAGATGCCCGCGCGCACATCCTCGGGATGCACTTTCGCCATTTCCTTCAGCAGTTCCCGCGTGCGCTCATCGCGCGGGTCGGGCGCCTGGATGGAGACCTGCACGAACTGATCGCCGCGCTGCCCGGTTCGCGAATTGGGCACGCCTTTCTCGCGCAAGCGGAACTTCTGCCCGTTCTTGGTGCCTTGCGGGATCTTGAGCAGTGTGCGCCCGTCGATGGTGGGCACTTCGATTTTCGAGCCCAGCGAGGCCTCCCACACGGCGATGGGCGCCTCGATCTCGATATCGTCGCCATCGCGCCGGAAATACGCATGCTCGCCCACTTTCGTCGTGATGTAGAGGTCGCCCGCCGCGCCGCCCATGGTTCCCGCATTGCCTTTGCCGGGCACCCGCAATCGGGATCCATTGCGTGCGCCGGGCGGTATGCGAACTTCCACCACTTCCGTGCGCGCCACGCGTCCGTCACCGCCGCACGTAGGGCACGCGTTGTGGAGCTTGCCGCTGCCTCCGCATTTCGGGCACGTCAGATTGAACCGCATTGCGCCGGCCATCTGAGAAACCTGTCCCGAACCTTTGCATTGCGGGCAAGTCACGTCGCCACTATCCGCGGTTCCCGTGCCGTGACATGTCGAGCAGACCTCATAACGAGTGATGTTCAAGCGCACCTGTGCGCCACGAATCGCCTGCCAGAAATCGATATCCAGCACGTATTCGAGATCGTTGCCCTTCTCCGGCTGAACCTGCGGCTCAGCTTGGCCGCCCCGGTTGAAGAACTGCGAAAAGATGTCGCGGAATCCGCCCTGTTCCGAGGGACGCCGGCCCCCGCCTCCTTGCGGCCCACCAGCAGCGTCACTGAACGCGTCCGAAAAGTCGAACCCGCTAAAATCCATGTTGGGCGACTGGCTGCGGCGCTGTCCTCCGGCGCCCGGCGGAGGCCCTGCGAATCCGTTCTCCGAATAGAACCCGAACTGATCGTACACTTGCCGTTTTTTGGGGTCGCTCAGGATATCGTAAGCCTCCTGAACGTTCTTGAAACGGTCCTCCGCTGCTTTGTCACCCGGATTCAAATCCGGATGATACTTGCGCGCAAGCTTGCGGTAGGCCTTCCGGATATCGTCCGCAGACGCCTTCCGTTCTACCCCGAGCGTTTCGTAATATTCGTGCTTTGGAGGAGACATATTAATGGAGGCAGGCCTTGCGGCCTGCCTCGAGCGGGCGAGCCCTCTTACTTCTTATCGTCGACGTCCACAAACTCCGCATCCACTACGTCGTCCTTCTTGCCGCCGCCATCCGGGGAAGGTCCAGCCCCCGGTCCGGCGCCGTCGCCGCCAGGAGTGGGGCCCGCACCTGGTTGCGAGGACGATTTGTACATGGCTTCGGCCAGCTTGTGGCTCGCCTGCGTCAACCGATCCACCGCCGCGTTCATCCGGTCGGCGTCATTTTCGTTGATCGATTTCTTAGTCTCTTCGATCGCCGCTTCGATCTCTTTGGCCTCGGATTCGCCGATCTTCGAGCGATGCTCCTTCAACGTCTTTTCCACGTTGTAGACCATGGCGTCGGCGCGATTGCGGGCTTCGATGAGATCGCGCTGCTTGCGGTCGTCGGCCGCGTGCGATTCGGCATCCTTCGCCATCTTGTCCACTTCGTCCTTGGAGAGCCCCGAAGAAGAGGTAATAGTGATCTTCTGCTCGTTGTTCGTGCCGCGGTCTTTCGCGGTCACGTTGAGGATGCCGTTGGCGTCGATGTCGAACGTCACCTCGATCTGCGGCATCCCGCGCGGCGCGGGCGGGATGTTGCCGAGCTGGAACACGCCCAGCATCCGGTTGTCCTTCGCCATGGCGCGCTCGCCCTGATAGACCTTGATCTCAACCGAGGGTTGATTATCCGCCGCCGTGGAAAAGACCTCGCTCTTGCGCGTCGGAATCGTGGTATTGCGCTCGATCAACTTGGTGAATACGCCTCCCATGGTCTCAATGCCCAGCGAGAGCGGAGTCACGTCGAGCAGCAGTACATCCTTCACTTCGCCGCCCAGCACGCCGCCCTGCACCGCCGCGCCCACTGCGACCACTTCATCGGGGTTCACACCCTTGTGCGGCTCTTTGCCGAACAGGTCGCGCACGATGCTTTGGATCCGGGGCATGCGCGTCTGGCCGCCCACCAGGACCACTTCGTCGATTTTCTGCGGCGTCACGCCCGCGTCTTGGAGCGCCTGCTTGCAAGGACCGGTGGAGCGCTGGATGATGTCTTCCACCATCTGCTCGAACCGCGCGCGCGTCAGTTTCATCTGCAGGTGCTTGGGACCGGACGCATCCGCCGTCACAAACGGCAGGTTGATCTCGGTCTCGAGCAGCGTCGAAAGCTCCATTTTGGCCTTCTCTGCAGCTTCCTTCAAACGCTGCAGCGCCATCTGGTCGCGCGAAAGATCGATGCCGTTCTCTTTCTTGAACTCGCTCACGATCCAATCGATAATGCGCTGGTCGATGTTGTCACCGCCCAGGTGGGTATCGCCATTGGTCGATTTCACCTCGACAACGCCATCGCCCACTTCGAGAATGGAGATATCGAACGTGCCGCCGCCGAAATCGTATACGGCGATCGTCTCGTTCGTCTTCTTATCCAGCCCGTAAGCCAGCGCTGCCGCGGTTGGCTCATTGATGATGCGCAGGACGTCCAGGCCCGCGATCTTGCCCGCATCCTTGGTGGCCTGCCGCTGCGCATCGTTGAAATAGGCCGGCACTGTGATCACCGCCTGCGTTACCTTTTCGCCCAGATACGATTCTGCGGCTTCCTTGAGCTTGGTCAAAATCATCGCCGAGATTTCGGGCGGGGACATCTTCTTGCCGCTGACATCCACGCGGGCATCGCCGTTATCGCCGCGCACCACTTTGTAGGGCACCATCTTCATCTCTTCCGAGACTTCGTCATAGCGCCGCCCCATGAAGCGCTTAATCGAAAAAATCGTGTTTTCCGGATTCGTGATCGCCTGGCGTTTCGCCACTTGGCCCACCAGCCGTTCGCCGCTCTTGGTGAATGCCACAACCGAGGGCGTAGTCCGTTGCCCTTCCTGATTGGGGATCACCGTCGGCTGGCCGGCTTCCATCACGGCCACCACGGAGTTCGTCGTACCTAAATCAATGCCTATAATCTTTCCCATTGCGAATTCCGCTCCTCCCTTAGTACAAACCCATTATCAGATATGAGTGTATTGTTGTCAAGTATAAATGATGGCCAATATAATCAATATCTTGCGCGATCCAGGAGGACTTGCACGAGTGCCGGATGCCCATCGAGCGGTGGGGTTACGCGGATGTCCAGCCCTGGATTTGCGAGTGCAATTCCCTCAATCAATCGCGGTAAATCGCGTTCTAAGTGGGTGCCGAGTGTCAGGAAATAGGGGATGACGGTGACAGATCGGGCTCCCGTAGCAGTCACGGCGGCGACCGCGGAGGCGAGATCCGGCTTGCCGAGCTCGAGAAACGAGGCTTCGACCACTGGAAATCCGCCGGCGCGCGCCAACTCGGCAGCAACCTTCCGGACGGCGTCGTTGGCGGATTCGATGCGTGAACCGTGCGCAAAGAGGATGATGGCAGTCGACATTTGTCCGCCCAACGGCATTCGCCACTGGCAACCCGAGTTACTTGTGTTCGAGCCGTTCCTCAATGCGGGTCAGACGGTTGTCGATTTCGATTACTTTGCCAGTCAACATCGTCAAATCCGCGCGTAAACCTTGCATGTCCTGACGAAATTCGCTGCGCAAGGCGCGTGCGTCCTCGCGTATCTCGGCTCGAAAAGCACGCATATCTTCGCGAATACCGTTAATCTGGATCAAGCTCAACGTGAGGCTGGCAAGAATGGCTATGATGGGCACGCCAATCGCGAGGTAGAGCTGAACATCCGTCATAAGCCGATCTGTTTAGAATTGTAGCGCCTTCACGCATGATGACACGCAAACTGACCGGCAATTTCTTCGGGAGGCATCTCGACCGGCAGCGGAACGAAACTCTGACACGCATCGTCACCAGCGTCCCGTCAGTATGCCGTCAGGGACAGCTCTATTTTTCGCCACCCGAGTAGGTGAGCTCTTTCTTTCGCGAGGAACGGGACCGGCCCCGCTTACGACACAACGAGTCCTATGTCCCGGACTGCGCCATCGGGCGGACTCAAGTACGGCGAAACGTTCGATTCGATCTTCGAGATTCTTCCGCCGCGAGCGGAACCTTGCGCCATCTACGGCTTCGGTAGGGCAAACGCGACGATGCTGCTGCCCGATGGCGCGTCGTTTTTACCGCCCCCGCAAACGATCACCACATACTCCGTGCCGCCAATTTCGTACACCGACGGCGTGGCGTTTCCAGCGGCCGGCAGGACTGTCTCCCACAGCAATTTCCCCGTCAGTTTATCGTAAGCGCGGAATTTCTTGTCGAAATTGGTTGCGCCGATGAACAGCAGCCCGCTCTTCGTCACCACGGGACCGCCATAGTTGTCGCTTCCCGTGTCCTTGATCCCTTTGGCCACCAGTTCCGGGTACTCTCCGAATGGAATCCGCCACCGGATTTCGCCCTTATTGAGGTCGATAGCGTTGAGAGTGCCCCAGGGAGGCGTCAGTGGCGGGTAGCCGTCCGGGTCGCGGAACAGAATATAGCCTTCGTTGCGGTACTTGAGCCAGTTGGGATCCTTGGCGGCATCCGCCGGGTCCACTACGCCGGTGTCCCGGCCGGTGGTGAGAAACTCGACGATCTCGTCCACGCCGCGTCCAAGGTGCGTGAATCCGGGCATCCGGCCGGTTCCCTCGCGGATGATGGCACTCAGCTCCGCACGGCTGCGGCGCTTGCCGATATCCACAAGCGAAGGAAATGTCGGAGGCGAACCTTGCAACTTATCCCCGTGACAACCGGCGCAATTATTCTGGTAGAGCGACTTCGTGTCGTGTGTGACCAGCCGGATAATCCACGGCTGCTCGTTGGAATTGACGTAGAGCAGGCCGGTAGCCGGATCGAAGGCAGCGCCGCCCCATTCCCCTCCGCCGTCCGTGCCGGGAAACAGGATTGTGCCGCGCAGGCTGGGCGGCCCGAACAGTCCCTGGGAATCGAGCTTGCGAAACCTCTCCAGCACCGCTGCGTGGGCCTCGGGCGTGCGATTGGTGATCATGTCCTCGGTAAAACGCTGGCGCGTAAAGCTTGGCGGCTTCACCGGGTATGGCTGGGCTTCGGCTAGCTTCTCACCATCCACCTGCGAGGCCGGCGCCGGCCGATATTGGATAGGGAAGAGCGGCTTGCCCGTCCGGCGATCCAGCACGAAGACATAACCGGTCTTGGTGATCTGCGCGACTGCTTCCACGGGCCGGCCGTTCCGCGTTACTGTGACAAGGCTCGGCGCGGCGGGGAAATCCAGATCCCAGACATCGTGACGCACGTCCTGGAAATGCCAGATCCGCCGGCCCGTGCGCGCGTCCAGCGCGAGTACGCAATCGGCGAACAGGTTGTCGCCGAGGCGGTTGGCGCCGTAGAAATCGAAAGAGGCCGACCCGGTCGCGGCAAACACCATGCCGAGCTTCGGGTCGACGCTTAAGCCCGCCCACGCGTTCGCGCCGCCGGAGATTTTGTATGCTTCCTTCGGCCAGGTCTCGTAGCCGAATTCGCCGGGTTGCGGAATGGTGTGAAAGATCCAGCGGAGCTTGCCGGAATGGACGTCAAACGCGCGGATGTGGCCGGGCGATCCGGGTAGCGTTTCCGGAACAGTGCTGCCCAAAATGATCATGTCTTCAAAGATGACCCCGGGGCTGGATGCGCTGATACTGATCGATTCGACCGGCCGGTCGAGACCTTTGCGCAAGTCGATGCGGCCCTCCTCGCCAAAGCTGGGGATGGGTTTGCCGCTGCGCCTGTCGAGGGCGAAGAGGAAATTGCGGTAGGTGACGAACACGCGGTCCTGATAGAGCGTGACCCCACGGTGCCGGAACCGGCGCTGGGTGGTAGAGCCCATGCTCGGATCGAACTTCCAAAGCTCCCGGCCGGTAGCCGCGTCGAGCGCCACCACGTGGAGCGTGGGAGTGGTGGCGTATAGAACTCCGTCCATTACGATCGGATTGCTTTGCATCTCGGAATTCTTAAAGGCATCGTGTCCATCCCAGGTCCACGCAACCCGCAGCTTGCCAACGTTGGCAGGCGTGATCTGACCAAGTTCGCTGTAGCGAATATTGTAGGGGCCGCCATTGACCGGCCATCCGACGTCGGCGCCAAAAAGCGAGACAGTCGAGCAATAGAAGAGAACCAGTTGGATACGAGTCATTGGTGAAAATCTTCCGACGCTTATGAGGCTTCGAGCATCGGGAACATCATATCGCCATCCTGCGGAAACCGGGCAGGCCGCGGCACGTCATACTTAAAGCAGCGCCGTAACGACAAACCCATGCAGCGTCTTCTCGCCGTCCTGGCCCTCGCCGCGTGCGCCTTCGCGCAATCCCGCGGCGGACGCGCCTCCAAGACTGCGGCGTCCGCGGCTCCAGGCGCCGCTCCGGCCGTGCCGGATAAATGGCCCATCCAGACGCTCGCCGTGGAAGGCAACCACGTTTTCCCCACCGCGGCCATTCTCGCTGTCGCCGGTCTCAAGATTGGCCAGGTGGCCGGCGAACCCGAGTTCGAAGCGGCGCGCGACCGGCTCACAGCATCCGGCGCGTTTGAAACCGTCGGCTACAAGTTTCTTCCCGCGCCCGGTGGCAAAGGCTTCCACGCCAGCTTCCAGCTGGCTGAGACCACATCGCTCTTTCCGGTGAAGTTCGAAGACCTCGGCGTGCCCGATGCCGATCTGGCAACTGCACTTGCCGCCCGCGATCCGCTGTTCTCCATGGCGAACTTTCCAGGCAATCAGGCCACGCTCGATCGCGATGCGGGTTGGGTGGAAGAGATTCTCGCAGCGCGCGGGATTCGCGAGAAGGGCGCATCCGTGAAGGTCGCCGCGAATGTCGCCGACATCGGCGAGGGCAAGCTCGCCGCGTTGTTTCGGCCAGCGCGAGGTTTGCCGGCGGTGGCGCGGATCAGCTTCGAGGGCAACCAGATCGTTGCAGGCAGCGTGCTGCGTTCGGCCATCGCCCAGACTGGAATCGGCTCGCTGTACACGGAACGTCATTTCCGCGAGATCCTCAACGCCTCCATTCGCCCGGTATACGAAGGGCGCGGCCGCATGCGCGTCTCCTTCCCCAAGATCCGCACCGAGGAGGACGAGGACGTCAAGGGCATTCACGTCATCGTGACGGTGGACGAGGGCGAGGTCTACACGTTGCACAACGTTGGTATTGCGAAACCTAGCCCGCTGCCCGAGGCTCAGTTGCTGCACGAAGCGGATATCAAGACCGGCGATATCGCCAATTTCGACCTCATCGCCGAAGGGCTCGAGCGCGTCAAAGCCGCCGTGCGCCGCGCGGGCTACCTGGACGTAAAGGTATCGATCGACCGCCAGTTCGACGACGCCAAGAAGACCGCTGACGTCACGTTCCGCATCGATTCCGGCCCGTTGTATTCGATGGGCAAGCTCAATATTAAAGGTCTCGATCTGGATGGCGAAGCCGAGATGAAGCGCATTTGGAAGCTCAAGCCCGGCGATGCCTTCAATCCCGAATACCCCGAGCATTTTCTGGAAACCGTGCGCGAGGAGAATCTGTTCGATCATTTGGGCAAGACCAAAGCGGACACAAAAATCGATGCCAAGACCAACGCCGTCGATGTGACTCTCACTTTCACCGGCGCCGAAGATCCTCTGAAAAAACCCACTCGCCACAAAATATAATGGGAGGTCCTATGCGACTCACCCTCCTTCTGCTTTGCGCCGCAGCGCCTCTGTGCGCGCAGTTTAAATTGGAGAAAACTATTCCACTTCCCGGCGTGGAGGGGCGCATCGACCATCTTGCGATGGATGTGAAGGGCCACCGGCTTTTGCTTTCGGCGCTCGGCACGGATGAGGTGGAAGTGGTCGACGTGGAAGCCGGCAAGATCATTCACAAACTGACCGGCATGCACGAGCCCCAAGGCACAGCTTATGTTCCGGCGGCCAACAAGATTTACGTGGCCAACGGCAAGGACGGTAAGCTGCGCATTTTCGATGGCGTTTCCTACAAGCCCGCGGGCGAAGTGGAATTCGGCGACGACGCCGATAACGTCCGTTACGATGTGGCGCACAAGCTGGTGTGGGTGGGCTACGCCGATGGAGGCATCGCCTCGGTGGATATCGCCACCGGTAAGAAGCTGAAAGCCATCTCCGTAGATGGGCACCCGGAATCGTTCCAGATCGAACAGAAGGGCACGCGCATCTTCGCCAATATTCCGGACGCGAAGGAGATCGAAGTATTGGACCGCCTGCAGGGCAAGATTCTGGCGAAGTGGCCCATGACGACGCTGACCCAGAACTTCCCCATGGCGCTCGACGAGGCCAACCACCGGGTGTTCGTGGTTTGCCGCAAACCTGCCAAGCTGGTAGTGATCGATATGGAGAGCGGCAAGGTGATCTCGCAGCTCGATTGTCCGGGCGACAGCGACGACATGTTCTACGACGCCGTCCGTAAGCGCATCTACGTGGCCGGCGGCAACGGATTTCTCGAAGCCTTCGCGCAGAAGAGCGCGGACCAATATCAATCGCTAGGCAAGGTTAAGACGGCGGAAGGCGCGCGCACGGGGTTGTTCGTACCCGATCTGAATCGCGTCTATCTTGCGGTTCCCAAGAAGGGCGCCAACCCACAGGCGGAAGTTCGGGTTTACACCATCGACTAGGTCTGAGCAAGTTTTGCGCTTGCTGCCGATCGCGATTGCCCCTCGTATTTCAGGTTCCTATGAAATCCACTATCGAAGCCGCCCACGCCCGCATCCGACCCTACGTCCGCGAAACTCCCGTCGAGCCGTGGAGCGCCGCCGGTCCCAACGTCTTCCTAAAGCTCGAACACCTGCAGCTCACCGGCTCCTTCAAGTTGCGTGGCGCATCCAACAAGATCGCGCTGCTCACAGCCGATCAGGCGGCGCGCGGCATCGTCGCGGCGTCGAACGGCAATCACGGACTCGGCGTCGCTGCGGCGGCGCAAGCTCGCGGCATCGCGGCCGAGGTTTACGTTTCCGCTCACGTTTCGCTCGCCAAGGCGCGCCGCATCGAGGCGCTCGGCGCGCGCATCCGTACCGCTGGCGACGATCCGCTTACAGCGGAGGTTGCGGCGCGGCGGGAGGCGGAAGAATCGGGCCGCGTGTTTATCTCACCGTACAACGATCTGGATGTCATCGCCGGCCAGGGGACTATCGCGGTAGAACTGCATCGCCAGCTGCCGGAACTCGACGCCGTCTTCGTCGCCGTGGGCGGGGGAGGGTTGATTGGCGGCATCGGCGCCTATTTCAAGGCTGTCTCGCCCGCGACAGAGATTGTGGGATGCTGGGCCGCGAATTCGCCCGTGCTCCACGAATGCCTGCGCGCCGGCCGCATCGTCGAGGTCGCGGAGGAACCGACCGTCTCCGAAAGCACCGCCGGCAATCTCGAACCGGGTTCGGTCACGCTGGATGTCTGCCGGACGGCCATCGACCGGCATGCGTTAGTCTCCGAAGACGAGATTCTCGCCGCCATGCGCCGCATCATGGAAACCGAGCACTGGCTCGTCGAGGGCGCGGCTGCTGTCGCGGTTGCAGCGTATCTGCAAGACGCGAAGCGCTACGCGGGGCGTAACGTGGCGATCGTACTCTGCGGGCGCAACCTTTCGCCGGAAGCGTTGGCACGGCTGATATGAAGCATTACGATGCAGCCGTAATCGGCGCCGGCGTCTTCGGCGCCTGGACGGCGTGGCATCTGGCGCGCGCCGGAAAATCGGTGCTGCTGGTCGATGCCTGGGGCGCCGGTCACACCCGCTCCAGCTCCGGCGGCGAGACGCGCATCATCCGGCTGGGCTACGGCGACGACGAAATCTACACGCGCATGTCGATGCGTTCGCTCGCCATGTGGCTGGAACTTTTTAAACGAACGGGCCAGCCCCTCTTTCACCGAACGGGCGTGCTGCGTCTTTCGCACGACGACGATGCTTATAGCGTGGCTTCGCGCGCCACGCTCGCCCGCGTGGGCGCGCCGCACGAAGTAGTGACGCCAGACGAACTCGCGGGCCGCTGGCCGCAAATGCGCCTGCCCGTCCCCGGAACCTATGGACTTTTCGAGCCGGAAAGCGGCGCCCTAATGGCGCGCCGTGCTGTGGCTGCGGTGGTCGATCAAGCAATCGCGCAGGGCGCCGATTATGCCATTCAATCCGTTACCTGGCCCAACCCGCGAATCAACGCCGCGACGTTTGTCTTCGCGTGCGGCCCGTGGCTGCCAAAGTTGTTCCCCGAGATTCTCGGCCGCCGCATTTATCCTACGCGTCAGGAAGTCTACTTCTTCGCGCCTCCGGCTGGCGATGACAGCTTCGCACCGGACAGGTTCCCTGTTTGGACCGATTTCACCGATCCCACTGGCCCCTACGGATTCCCCGATATCGAGGGCCGGGGCATCAAACTAGCCTTTGACCAGCATGGCGAACCGTTCGACCCCGATACGGACTCGCGCACAGTTTCCGCCGACGGAGTCGAACAGGCGCGCCGATTTCTAGGCGAGCGATTTCCCGTTCTACGCGACGCCCCGCTCACCGAAGCGCGCGTCTGCCAGTACGCCAACACCTCGAACGGGGACTTTCTGATCGACCACCTTCCAGACGATCGAAACGTGTGGCTGATTGGCGGCGGTTCCGGCCACGGATTCAAGCACGGACCGGCGATTGGAGAATACGCGGCCTCGCAAATCCTCAGGGAGGCCCCACCCGAACCGCGCTTCTCGCTCGCCACAAAAGCGGAATCGAAACAGCGGATGGTTTACTGAACGACGCGATCTGGGGGCTACTTGCCATCGCCGGATAGGGGCGCGAGCATAGCTTGCAACTTGTCGTAGTTCTGCTCGACAAAGGCAGCATTTTCCGGGGAGATCGACGACGGGTATTCTTTGATGGTTCCGGCTTTCTTCATGCCCACTGCCATGACATCGCCAATCAGGGCGGCGGTCACGATCAGGAATTCGCGCGGCTTGATGCCGGCAGTTTTGAGGTCGGCGACGGCGGCCGGACACGCGTTGATAATCTTCTCACCAGCATCCAGGTTGGGTGCATTTCCGGGGGAGTTATTGTCAAAGCATTTCTTCGCCCCAGGATCGGCGGTAGCGCTCTTCACCGCACGGACATAGCGATCGACGATGTCCATGCTGAGACGATAGTCGCGGATTTCCTTGACGTCGGGATCGTCTTTCTTGGAGCGCGATTGGGCAGTGGCGGCCAAGGCGGCAAGCAGGATAGCAATGATGGATGCGAGTGTCCGTTGCAGGGTCATGAAGGCACGGTAGCATACGTTTGCGCGGACAGCCGGCCAATTCACCTCTAACCCGGGCTAGCAGGCCTAGTGCCCCCAGACGCTACCGGCGCCTCCCCGCGCAGGCGCTGACGACGAGCAATTATCCGAAAATGCGGCCCGACCTGGCGATGCCTTCGTTATTGATGCTCAGTCGTTCACACTCCTCACACATCGCGAGGGAAGCGGGGATTTCCTTCCTACACCTCCCGCACCTCACCGGTTTGCGGATCAACAGATAAAGCGGAAGGAAGACAATCAGCATTAGCCCTACGCCGATTCCCCAGCGCGGGTTCATGTCCCGCCTTGTCGCATCCCGCCAAACCCAGCACGAGACACTTGCGAGTAATGATAAGGCTCCGATGTTGACCCAAAACATATAGCGCCTCAAGAGCCGCCCAATATCAGCTTGCTCGTTCGCGATCGCGTGGCAGCATCGGCAACCAAGATACCCCGCTGGCCCTCGTCCGCCGACCTCTATCGCGACCAATATACTTGTCCACCCCTCACCTCGCACCGAAGGCCGCGTTCGGTTGCAAATAGGGAAGTAGCGAAATACGCCGGATATCGTTCGCGACCAAGCCCGGAATCCAAACCTGGTATTCGCCGCCGATGAGAAACACTTGTGAATCGTTCTTGTCCTTCAATTGCCCGGCGGCCTTTCCGATGTAACCCCAGGCGCCATTGATCAGGTCAATCGCGACGGCGTTGGTCATCTTGTTCCATTGCTGGGTGACGGCAGCGCGCGTACGGGCGAAATCACGGTCATGGGCGACCAGACGGCTAGCGTAATCCTGCATTTCTCGGATGCCGGGACATGTAGCGCCGTTGGGCAACCGACGCGCGAGCAGGAACTGCCACCACGGGCTGATGCCTCTTGGCGTGGTGAGAGACTGCGTCCATTTGAAAAGCTTTGTCCCAGGGTCGAGCCATGCAACGATCTCCGGGATTCCGCGCAGGAACGCGCCTTTCACGTCCGCGTCGGCGATGGCAGCAAAATCGGGGGGCTGGGGAGGGTTCATTTTACTTCCTGCGATGGAGGCAAATCCTATTTGCGGCGCTCCTTCGTTCCTCCCGGTTATTATTCCAGGAGCCGCCGGAAAGATCCAGCGTTTTTCCAATGGGCGCTGTCATCGTAAAAACAATTTCGCGGAGGCAGCCGCGGAAACAGCGGAAATCCAAGGAAGTTCCGTCAACCCTCGCAGCAACAGCCACAGCGCCCGCTGGTTCAGGCAACGATTGCAGGGCGAACCGTTTGCCCAACTACACGAGCGGGATTCTCTGCGCCGCCGGGCCTTACCTCGGGGGAACAGCGGAACCAGGCTTCGAGCCCGCTGCCGGCGCGGGAGTCTCCGGAGCCCTGGACGGCCGCTCGACCTGTCCCTGGATTCCCTCGTCGAGCGAAACCTGGTTCGCTTCGAGCGTCTGCCCCAGCACTTGATCCAGCGAAACGCGCGCGCGCTGATAAGCCGAAATCGCGCCGACCTCGGCGAGTTGCGCCGTCACCAGCGTGCGCTCGTCGGTAATCAGATTGTTGAAGGTCGCGGTGCCAAAGGCGAACTTTTTGCGGTCGTCTTCCAGAATCTGCTCCTGCAACTTACGCGTATTGACGGCTGTTGAATAGCGCGCGCGCGCTTGCCGCAGAGCGATCGCCTGGTTCGAAATCGCCACGCTGATATTATTGACGTCCCGTTGACTGGTGAGTTGTGAGGCCTGCAATTGAAACTGTTCGATTCCGTAGTCGGCTTGCGCCCCGCGGTTGCGCAGCGGGAATCCGCCAAGATTTATGCCCGCGTATTCGTTGGGAAAATTACGGCGGAAGATCTGGCCCAAAGATGCGCCATATCCACCGCTGAAATAACCATTGGCGCCGCCTCCGGCTACCACCTGGCCTGACGCGCCTTTGTTGTAAGTATCGGCGTAAGCGATCACCACGGGCAACAATCCGTTCTGAGTGCCGATCGCGTTGATCTCCGCGTTCTCATTGCCGATCCTCGCGGCCGCTACGTCTGGCCGCTTGGCCAGGCGCCGGTCACCAGGTCGCGAATGGACGTCAGGTTGTCTTCCGGAGGAATCTCGATCGCGTCAAGACAAACGATGTGGGCCGCTTCTACCGCCGGATCTTCCTGGCGCGTGATTTCCAGTTTCAACTGGTCTTCGCGCTGACGCACCGCGGCTTCCGCCAGGATCAAATCCTGCTTGCGGCTTTCCGCTTCGGCTTCGGCGCGCGGCAGTTGATATCGCGCCAACGTCCCCAATTCGATTTCATATTTGGTCTGCTCGGCGAACTTCTGCGTCACCTCAAGAGCCCGCTCGCGCGTTTTTAACTCGTCGTTGGCGTTTACCAGGTTCCAATAAAGGTTCAGCGTATCCGCCACGGTTGCGATCAGTTGCCCGCGAAAGTTCTCGCGCGCGGCCCCGATTCCATTCCGCGCCACCCGGATGCTGCGACTGTTCAAGACTGCGCCATACCCCTGCAACAGCGGCTGCTGCAAGTGGATCCGCATGTTCGGGCCCAGCACGGGATCGACTGAGTCAAACGGCGAATTCTCGCTCTGGCGAAAATAGTAGTTCCGGACCGTGACAGAGCCACCCGTGGAGATCGCTTGCTGAACCTGCGTAGAGGAAATCTGCTCGGCGACCACCAGCGGGTTGACGCCCGCCGCCGTCAGGTTCGCAAATGGAACCGTGATGTGCGAAAACGTGTTCTGCCCGGTGAATGAGGGGTCATAGTTGACCACTGCCGGCCCAACCTGCTGCACGCTGACCCCGCCGGAATTGCCGCCGGAACCGCCGCTGCCTCCGCCGCCGCCCAGTCCTGCCGCTGACATGGCGCCCAGCACGCCGATGCCGCTGTCGCTAGCGCCCACTTGTGGCGCGCCGACCGGAACGCCGCGGATCGGTCCGCCTGCCTGCGCCCGGACTACTGCCCAATCCGCCGTCGGCAGCATGTAGCGCGAGATCTCCAGGTTGAGATTATTCTCGATAGCCAACGCCAGCGCGTCCTGCACTGTCAGGTACAACGTGCCTGCGCGAATCAGCGAATAAATCCGATTCGAGTTGTTCAAGCGCGCCGGCCCAACATAAGTTCCCTCGTACCACCGCAATCCCGCAGTTCCGGACGGCTTTTCGACGACAGGCAATTGCGCCTCGCAGGGAGCGATTGCGATTGCGGCGATGGCGAGACCAACTGCGAACGGCCGAATGGCATACATCGCTCGCCTCATTTTCTTTCTCCCGGCACGGAATCGGGAATAAACGAAGGGCGCGTCTACGCTGGCCGCTCAGCGCCTCATCCATTTTGATATTGTTCCTATCCATCGTTTGTCCCAGCGCCTGGTCGAAATCGATGCGCGCGTGAATATAGGAGGCCATCGCCTGCACCTCCAGATCCTGATCGTTGGCCAAATCCTGCTGAGCCTGGATCACCGTCGTCACGTCCGACCCAGCCGCGCCAAACTGAAATCGTTGCTGCTCCGCTTGCAGGCTTTGTTCCGCCAGCACGCGCGTGTTCACCGCGGTTTCGTAGCGCACCCGCGCCTGCTGCAGCCCGATCACCGCGTTCTTCACGTCAACGCGGATCTGGTTGAGCGAGCGTTGCAATTGCAGTTCCTCGGTCCGCAGCTTGAGTTGATCCATCGCGTAATCGGCCTGCGCCGCCCGATTCCGCAGCGGAATATTGAACGAAAATCCCGCGGAGTAATTGGGGAAATTTCTGCCGGAACAATTGCGCCAGCGCCGTTCCCTAGCTGCCGATGAAGTAAGGCGTCGCCGCGCCGCAGCAATTGTTGTAGATCGGATTCAGCGTGCCCGCTAGCGCATTGTTGGTCACCTCCGCGAACGCGCTCAAGGCTGGGAAGCAGTTCCGCTTTGGTGCCCTGTAGGTTGATCTTGCTGTTTTCCAGATTGATCCGGCTCTGCTCGATTTCCGCGCGATTGATGACCGCCGTATGAACCAGATCCTGTATAGGCTGGATTTCGTCCGTCTTCGGAATCTCGATATGGTCGAGCGGCACCATGTGCACAGCGTCATAGTTCGGCATCCTGCACGCCGGTGCGGCTCAGAGCATTTTTCAGAACCGTTTCCTGCTGCGCCAGGTTGGTGCGCGAGATCAGCAGCGCTTCCTGCGAAGCCGAAACCTGCGCCGCGGCGCGCGTCACTTCCACCGGCGGCAGTGAGCCGGCCTGCACCCGCTTTTGATTGTCTTCATAAAGGCGCTGCGCAGTAGCCAGAGTCTGTTCCTTGATTCGTACGTCGTCGTTGAAACTTACTAAATCCCAATAGAGATTCGAAGATTGCGGAGACTGTCGTGATCACTTGCAGTTTCACCGTCAGGTTTGTCACCTTGATATTGTTTTTCGCAATGAGAATCTGGCGATTATTCACCGCGCGGCTGAAGCCTTGCAGTAATGGCTGGCTGATGGTGAAATCGATATCGGAAGTGATGTAGGGATTGAGCGTGAGAGAAGGGCTGTTACTAGCGACACGCTGGCTGAAGTAACTGGCGTTAATCGAAGTACCCGTCAAGAATTGCTGTTGAAATCCCACCACGTAGAATCGTTGGTCCTGCACCAGCGCTGTGGTCTGATTCAGGCTGAGGTTGGTTTGCGGCGTCGAATAGTGGCCGAACTGCGCCTGCGCGTAAAAACTTAGGGTCCAGGCTGGGCGGGTTCGGCCCAAAGCCCACCAGCACCGCGCTGCCTGCGATCGCTCCGCCCGCAGCTACGCCACTCGCATTGCCGCTCACGCCGATTGGGCTCACGCTGACCGGGCCCGGAACTAACGGCAGGGCAAAGTCCTGGCGCAAAAGCTGGCCGCCCTGCGTGCGTCGCAAACCTTCGTTTGCCATAAACGGTCCATAGCGCTGAATCGCGATATCCAAATTGTTCTCCAGCGCCAGCGCGATCGCATCCTGCACCGTGAGATATAAGTTTCCGCCGCGAATTAGCGACTCCAACCGCGAGGAATTGGTCAACCTCGCCGGAGCTACCATGCGCCTTTCGAGGTGAAACGGCCGCAACAGTCTCCCGAAAACCGGGGACGGCGCGGGCGTGGAAACAGCAACCTCGGAGGGCTGAGCGAACGATTGCCCAAAAGCGGCACACGAAACCACCAGACCAATTGCAAAGCGAATTCTCATAGTCCCCATTCTGTAGAAGGCGCTTAAAAGTGCAATCGGAGTGCCGATCTAAATCCCGCAGGCTCAGGGCTTCAGAGCCAATAGGCGACGCCGGGCGAAGAGCCGCTGTCCCATTTCGCAACATGGTGTTCGGCTCCGAACACCGCTTCGGCCCGCGACGCCGGTGGGGTTTTCGTCAACGGCGGATCTTGCAGCCGGTAGCATTCGCGCCCGCTCGATCGATGCGCTTTGGCTGGGCGCTAATGACAAGCCGCCGCAAGCTGGCATGGATTTATCCCTATAATCCCCGCTGCTTTCGGCGTTTATTAATGTTGCAAGCTTGACACAACGGCGAAGATCGCGTCAGACTTTGACATGGATCGTTTTTGCGGCTCGCCGGAGAGCGAAGTTTGAGTCTAAAATCGACATTTCTTTTCTGCCTATTTGCGCTGCCGGCGTATTCACAATATGCCGGACCGGCGATCCTGAGCCGCGGCGACGCGCCTGCGGCGATGTCGGGAACGCAAATCAGTTTTCGTCCTTACTTCGAAGTCACCGCTATCTACGACACTGGTCTCGCCGGCGTCGGAGTAAACACGCAAGGCGAACTCGGTACTACCGCTGCTGCCGGCATTCAGGTCGCAGGCGGAATCAGCGGCAGCCACTCCTGGCGCCATACCACCATCGGCCTCGATTACCGCGGCGATATCAATCACTACAATAAGACCACGTTTTACGATGGCACGGATCAATATCTGGCGCTGGGCATTCGCCATCAGTTCACGCGGCACCTAGCCCTCAACCTGCGCGAGACCGCCGGATTATTCGACCGCAACTATAGCCTGGGCGCCATTCAACAGGCCTTGCCCTACGATCCCTCGCAGACGACGCTGCCCACCACCGATTTCTTCGATAACCGCACCACGTATCTGAATACCCAGGCCGATCTGATCTATCAACGCAGCTCACGGCTTTCGTTCGATTTCGGTGGCAGCGGCTTCGTTAACCGGCGCCGCTCTACCGCGCTCTATGGAGTCACCGGCGCAAGCGCCACCGGCGACATGCAGTACCGCCTTTCCCGCCGCACTACCATCGGCGCCAACTACCGTTACGAACACTACAGCTTCACGCGTATCTTCAGCAGCACCGATCTGCACAGCTTCGCCGGAACCTTCGCCATGCGGCTCTCACGGCGGTTCGAGTTCACCGGCTATGGCGGCGTCACACGCGCCGAAACCAAGTTTGTGCAGATTGTTCCTGTCGACCCCGCCATCGCCGCGCTGTTGGGCATCCAGTCCGCGCAGCAGGTGTCCTATGGGATCCGATACGTTCCCGATTTCGATGCCCGGCTGTCATTCATCGTTCATAACGGCCTGTTCTACGCGAGCGGAGGCCATCTGGTGGTTCCCGGCAACGGGCTGTTCCTTACCTCGGAAGCCACTCAGCTCGCTGGCGGATATAACTATACCGGTCTGCGCCGCTGGAGCTTCAGCTTGAACGCACTCTACAACCGCGCCAATTCATTCGGCAACATCGTGGGCAATTACGGCAACGAAGGCGGATCGCTCAACGCGTCGCGGCAGATCGTCCGCAACTTTCATATGGTGATGAGCGTCACCGGCAATCGCTATTTCAGTTCAACGTTCGCGCAATACAACCGGCCCATCTACGCGTTTCGCTTCGGAGTAGGATGGTCTCCCGGCGATGTGCCCCTGCGCGTTTGGTAGCTAGCCCTGGCCCTAGAGGGCGCGCTTCGGCATGCCTGTTGAATCCGGCCATAAGCTGCGTGGCGGAACGAAAAATACCGAAAGCCCGAACACCGCCGCGAGCATCAACGAGACGAACGTTCGTGCGAACGAGGAGAGGCGCTTCAAGGGAAAGCGGGCCGGGAAGAGCGGATCCGAGCGCGGCCGACCCGTAAAACAGGGCTTGGGCGCCCAGCATCCACCACTTCCACGGCGATGGAAGAAAACAACTGCTCGCAAACAGCACGGTCAGCACCCAGGGAAGCATCAATCGCCCTAACTTATACGAAACGAAGTGCAGCCACATGCGATTCGCCGGACCCAGTAACTGCGGATACGCGCGCAATATCTGATAGTTGCCCGCCAACGTCCTTCTCTTCCGAGTAAACTCGGTCCAACGTCTGGTCGGATAATCATAAGCGTGCGCCCGCGGTTCGACAATCAAGCGATATCCGCGAAAAAACGCCGCTAGGGGAAGGTACACATCGTCCAGCAATTGGTCGGGCGGAATCCGCACAGCCAGTTCGCGCCGCAGGGCGTAAAGCGGGCCAGTAGCGCCAAAAATGGAATCGATAGCGCTCAGCCTGTTCCGAATCCAGGTTTCGTAGCGCCAATACAGGCCGATGTCCGTTTCGTCATGCCTCTGCCCGCCGCGAATCAACAATTCACCGCTGACGGCGCCCACCGATGGATCGGCGAAACAATCGATCAAAGCCTGGAGACTGTCCGGCGCTACCACCTGTCTGACGTCCGTGAGAAGAAGAATTTCGTTCTTGGATTGCGGAATACCTATGTTGAGCGCCGCGCCTTTACCGCCTCGCTCCACTCGCAGCAATCGCACGCCGTCCGCGGCATATCGGCGCACAATATCGTCGGTGCGGTCCGTAGAACCATCGGAGATTACCAGAATCTCCACCAACTCGCGCGGATAGTCGAGGGCCAGGAGTGAATCGAGCTTGTCGCCGATAAAAGGCGCAGCGTTATACGCGGCTATCACGACGGAGACGCCTTTCTGCTGCCGCCGCCTGAGAACCGGTCTTGATCGAACCCGCGCCATCAGCCCCAACAGCACCGGGTACCCACAGGAGATGTAAAACCCGACGGCGGCCGCGGCGCAAAATAGTGCGATTGCGAACATGACTAATCAAACAATAACCGTTCCATACCTCGCGCCACAACATCCCAGGAGTATTTTGAGGCCACCAACTCCCAGGCAGCGCGCGAGAGTCGCTCCCGTTCGGTGGCGTTTTCGAGTAACTGCAGACACCGCCCGGCGAAATCCGCCGGCGAATCCGACAAACAAATGTTAGCGCCGTCGGATACATCCAGCCCCTCGGCGCCGACCGCGGTGGAGACGACAGGCGTTCCAGCCGCCATGGACTCGTAAATCTTCAGGCGCGTCCCCCCGCCGATTCGCAACGGCACGATCGAAATGAGAGATCCGAAGAGCCACGGCCGCACGTCGGGAACAGTGCCCGTAACCTTGATCCGGCGGTCCTTTTCCGCCAGGCGTGATACCTCCGGCGCAGGGCGCCTTCCCGCAATCGCCAACGTACACTCCGGCATCTTGGCGTGGATCAGGGGCAGCACTTCGCGTGCAAACCAAGTGACCCCGTCGATATTCGGCATCCAATCCATGGATCCCAAAAACACCATATCGGCCAGCTTCTTGCCGCCCTCCGGGCGTGCGAAGTAATCGAGATCGACTCCGGTAGGCGCCGCGAAGACCCGTTCCACTTTATACTCGCGGCGCATAGCCTCCGCGTCGCCGTCCGAAACGGCCACCACTTTGCGAACCGAGCGGCAGACCTTCCCTTCATACCGAGACATGCGCTTCGCCTGTAACTGGAAATAGAGTTTCTTCAGGCCCGAGTTATGTTCCACATATCGTTTCCATATAGTGGATTCCACATTGTGTTGGAACAGAACGCAGCCTTCGAGGCGTGAGAAATTGGGCGAGGGAAAGAGAAAGTCGCACACCACCGAATCGAATCTCTCCCGCCGCAGAAGCTCTTCCAGCTTGCGCCGCATGGCGGCCGACCGGTACCGGCTCACCGCAACCGGCATGCGCGAAAACAGTCCTTCGACAAGCTGCAGGGCGAACCTAACGGACGTTTTCTCCGCCACTCTGTGAGCCACAGGATAAGCCTTCGCACAGTACTCGAAACTGCGCGCCAGACCCTCCGGCTGCGCGGGATCGTCAAACGCTACGTAATGAACCTCATGCCATTGGTGCAGCCGCCGCAACGTCTCCAGCGTTCGAATCTGTCCGCCGCGAGTAGTGGGGTGCAGGAAGTCGGTCTTCACCCACAACAGCTTCATAGAGATCTAGACGGCATCGGCGAACGGCGTCCCTTGATTCACGTCAGTTTAGCATCCATTCCGACGCGCATTCTAAGCGGCCTGTTTCAATTCTGACTTCCTCGACTCTCCTGAGTCCCGTAAATCCGCCGATAGAAGCATCGAGGCGAGCTTATGAAGAAAGAACTTGTGGTCGTGACTGGTGGGGGCGGTTTTATCGGAGGCGCGTTGGTTGCCGAGTTTCGTCGTCAGGGCTACACGAGGATTCGCGCCGTCGATATCAAACCGCACGACGAATGGTATCAGATCTTCCCCGATGTCGAGAACCTCGTCCTCGATTTGAATCTCCTCGAAAACTGCGAGCGCTCGGCTCGGGGGGCGCACCAGATCTACAATCTCGCGGCGAATATGGGCGGTATGGGCTTCATCGAGAACAACAAAGCTTTATGTATGCTCTCGGTTCTGATCAATGCCCAGATGCTGCAGGCCGCGCAAAAATTCGGCGTAGCCAGATACTTCTACTCTTCGTCTGCTTGCGTCTACAATGCCGACAAGCAGCGTGATCCCAACAACCCAGGACTGAAGGAAGAGGACGCCTATCCCGCGATGGCGGAAGACGGCTATGGATGGGAGAAGTTATTCAGCGAACGCCTGTGCCGTCACTTCCACGAGGATTTCGGCATCCACACCCGCGTGGCCCGCTTCCACAACGTTTATGGTCCATTCGGTACTTGGGATGGGGGTCGTGAAAAAGCCCCAGCCGCCATTTGCCGCAAGGTGATCGAGGCTAAAGTATCCGGTAGGCACGAGATCGTCATCTGGGGGGATGGCTCCCGTACCCGTAGCTTCATGTACATCGCCGACTGCGTGAAGGGAGTACAGATGATCATGGATTCCAATATTCTGGAGCCGATCAATCTCGGATCCTCTGAGATGGTGACGGTCAACCAGCTGGTCGACATTGTCGAGGAGATTGCCGGAATCAAGCTCGAGCGTCATTACGATCTCAATGCCCCTAAGGGGGTGATGGGCCGTAACAGCGACAATGCATTGATTCGCGAATATCTCCGTTGGGAGCCCTCGATCCCTCTGCGAGTCGGCTTGGAAAAAACTTACGCCTGGATCCACGATCGATACGTGGCCCGCTCCGATCGGGGTGGTTACCCGAGCGATTTTGCTCCCTTTCTCGCGCCATCCTCGATCCCGGTGCGGATTCCCGCCTAAAGTCAGGCTCTATTTCCACCGATAGAGGACGCATGAAATTATTCGCATTTGCCTCGCCGCTCGGTGGTCCTCAGCTTAACTATTCACGGATAACTCTATGCGAATTCTCGAACTCATCGAATCCGCCGGCAACTCCGCCGTTGTTAGCCAGTCGTGGCTGCGTAACCTTCACGAGCCACTGCTGGACTTAGGTTGCAAGGTGGATCTCATTTCCACCAATCCAGCCCGCACGGCTTGGCGTTCGCACGATAGCCGCAAGCTTGCTGAATTCAATGATCGCGTATTGACACACTTCCGTAGAGAACATGCGCGGGACCCGTTCGACATGCTGTTCGCTTATGTTGTGGACGGCATGCTTGACCCCGCTGTTATAGCGGAAATCCGTCGCGCCGGGGTGGTTGCCGTCAATTTTTCGTGCAATAACTGTCATCAGTTCTATTTGGTGCGCGAGATATCCAAACACTTTGACTACAATCTGCACTCCGAGGGCGATAGAGGCGATTATTTTGTGCAGGCCGGCGCGAAGCCGCTGTGGTGGCCAATGGCTTCCAATCCAAAATACTTCCACCCTTACGAGGTGCCGCGCAATATACCGGTGAGCTTTGTCGGCGCCAACTATGCACTGCGCGCCCGTTATATCGCATATCTGCTCGAGCACGGGATCGACGTTCATGCCTACGGCCCTACTTGGCGATTTGCCGCGCGCACGCCGTTCCGAGCATTCGTTAAGCGCTGGCTACTCCTCGCTAAGTCGGCTATAGCGCGCACTCCGGAATCACGCGCAACGGCCTCGGCGCTACTCGCAGGGCATGATTTCAACATCAAACTCGATGCCGCATTCCGCTCGAATTTGCACGCGCCTGTTTCCGACGAGGAGTTGATCCGATTTTATAGCCGCAGCCACATCAGTCTTGGATTTATCGAGGTTTACGAGCGCAATGATCCAAGCAGAGAGATCCGTCGCCACACGCACCTGCGCGAATTCGAAGCGCCGATGTCTGGCGCGCTCTACTGTACCGGCCATGTAGACGAACTGACCCACTTCTTTGAACCCGGCCGTGAGATTATCACTTACCGAAGCGAAGAGGAACTCCTTTCACAGGTCCGCTGGCTACTGGATCATCCTGGCGAGGCTGAACGCATCCGCCGCGCCGGCCACCGGCGCGCCCTGGCTGAACATACTTACCACCACCGGTTCGAAACCCTGTTCCGGGCAGTAGGCCTGCACGCGCCGCGGGAATTGAGAACTCCCGCAACAGCTTAATAACGCTACAACAGAACGAACGGCGTCGCTTATGCCGCGCCGGAATTGAGGTTCATCGGCGCCGAAATGGCCAGGATGCTATATTCAGTTTTCATTGGCGGAAAGCCTCTTGCGTGTTGCCCTGCTCCAAATTAATCCCACCGCTGGCGATCTCCAGGGGAATTCCGCGCTCATTGTTCGAGCCGTTCACGCCGCGCAATCGCAGGGCGCCGATTTAGCCGTTACCCCCGAACTCGCCCTCATGGGCTACTTGCCACGAGATCTCCTGATGAACCGAGGCTTCGTCGAACGGAGTTGCAATGCGCTAACCGACATTGCCGCAGAATTGAAGGACGCTCCCGCCGTGCTCGTAGGCGTGGCCACGCCAAACCCCTCGGAGATGGGCCGCCCGCTCTTCAATAGCGCCGTGCTCTTGCACAACGGCGTCGCCGGCGCCGCGTTCCACAAGACCTTACTTCCCACTTACGACGTTTTCGACGAAGACCGCTACTTCGAGCCTGCATGCGGACCGCAAATGCTCGAATGGAACGGCCGCCGCCTCGGCATCAGCATCTGCGAGGATGTCTGGAACGACCGCGATTTCTGGAAGCGGCGCCGCTACCACCAAGACCCCATCGAAGTCCTCGCCCAATCCGGCGCCGACGCCATTCTCAACCTTTCCGCCTCGCCCTTCACAGCCGGCAAGCAGGAACTCCGCGAACGCATGCTCGGGCAAATGGCACGCCGCCATCGCCTTCCCCTCGCCTACGTCAATCAGGTGGGCGGCAACGACGATCTGATTTTCGATGGCAGAAGCTGCGCTTTCGACGCCCAGGGCCGCCTCCTGGCGCGCGCCAAGGGCTTCGAGGACGATGTGCTGATCGTTGACCTCAACGCCGATCCCGACACATCCGCGGGTCGCATCGCTTCCGACGATTTCACGGTTGAATCCGAGATCTGGCGCGCCCTCGTCTTGGGCGTCCGCGATTACGCCCGTAAGACGCGCTTTCGCCAAGTCCTGCTCGGTCTCTCTGGCGGCATCGATTCCGCGCTCACCGCCGCCATCGCCGCCGATGCCCTGGGCGCTGAGAACGTCCTGGGAGTCATGATGCCCTCTATCTACTCAAGCCAGGGCAGCGTCGACGATTCGGTGGAACTCGCGCGAAACCTCGGTATCCGGACCCTCACGCTGCCCATTGGCGGCATCATGAGCGACTACGACGCCGCGCTGCGGGACGCTTTCGAGGGCCGGCGCGCGGATGTTACTGAAGAGAATATACAATCGCGAATCCGCGGCAATCTGCTGATGGCGCTGTCCAATAAGTTCGGCTCGCTGCTGCTTACCACGGGCAATAAGTCGGAATTAGCGGTCGGTTACTGTACTCTTTATGGCGATATGAACGGAGGGCTCGCCGTCATCGCCGATCTTCCAAAGATGATGGTCTATCGGATTGCGCGTTGGAGGAATCTTCGCAAGCCCGATATTCCCGCGGCGATATTATCTAAAGCGCCCTCCGCCGAATTGCGCCCGGATCAGACCGATCAAGACAGCCTTCCGCCATACGATCTGCTAGACCGGATTCTGGAGTTGCACGTCGAACAATCGCAATCGGCCGAAGAGATTATCGCCCAGGGCTTCGAGGAAGCTACGGTTCGCAAGGTTCTCAAACTGGTCCGCATGGCCGAATTCAAGCGGAAACAGGCCGCCCCGGTCTTGAAAGTAACGTCGCGCGCTTTCGGCACTGGCTGGCGTATGCCGATCGTACGCCAGGAGTAAGTACACACATATATGAGCGCCGATATCTGCGTCATGGGGGGCGGCGGCCACGTCGGCCTGCCTTTATCGATTGTCTTCGCCGCCAAAGGCAAGAAGGTTCGCATCTTCGACATCAATCGCAGGACGATCGAAACCGTGATGTCTGGCCAGATGCCCTTCATGGAAAAAGGCGCCGAACCGCTCTTGAAGGACGTCCTCTCGAAGGGGATGCTCGATGCCGATACCGTCCCCGAGTGCATTCGCGGCGTTCCCGTAATCATCATCACCATCGGCACGCCGGTCGATGAGTTCCTGAATCCGTCGCTGAAGGCCATTCACCGCTGCTTCGACGAACTCGTTCCGTTTCTTTCCGACGATCAACTGATCGTGATGCGCTCCACCGTATATCCCGGCGTGACCGAATCGATGGCGGCATATCTTGCGAGCAAGGGAAAAAAGACGCGCGTCGCATTCTGTCCGGAACGCATCGTGCAGGGGTTCGCCATCGAGGAGTTGCAGACGCTGCCGCAGATTGTAAGTGGCACGAGCAAGGAAGCGGAAGACGAAGCGGCTGAGTTGTTCGGATCGATCGCGCCCGAGATCATTCGCCTTTCGCCGCGCGAAGCCGAATTAGTCAAGTTGTTCAACAATGCGTTCCGGTACATCCAATTCGCCGTCGCGAATCAATTTTTTCTCATTGCGGAATCGGCGGGCGTGGATTACTACCGGGTCATGGATGGCATGAAGCGCAATTACTCGCGCGGGGCCATCCCTGGCGCCGGCTTCGCCGCCGGACCCTGCCTCTTCAAGGACACGATGCAGTTGGCTGCCTTCTACCGCAACCAGTTCAGCCTCGGCTATGCCGCCATGCTTGTGAACGAAAGCATGCCCCAGTTCATCGCCGACCGCCTTGCATCGCAGTGCGACCTCCCCAAAGCGACCGTCGGTCTTCTGGGCATGGCTTTTAAGGCCAACATTGACGACCCGCGGTCTTCGCTCAGTTACAAGCTGAAGAAACTCCTCGCCCTGCGCGCCGGGAAGATTCTGACAACCGATCCCTTCGTGTTCAACGACTCCGATATACTGCCGCTGGAAACAGTAGTCGAACAGAGCGACGTACTGGTACTTTGTACCCCGCACGATGCCTACCGCTCACTCGATCTGCGTGGCAAGCCCTGCATTGATATCTGGAATTTTTGGGACCTCGAGCCTACCGGCAGCGATGCCGCCCGCGCTTAGGCAGAGCATTTCTCTGGGGGCTCTACTCCGGTTTGCCGGTGATATAGACCTTTTCCCCAGGCTTCAGCAGCTTCAAACGCTCGCGCACTTCGAGCTCTTGTTCCGAGGGATTCGTCTCCAGCCGCTTGATATGATCGCGCATGCGCTCGATTTCCCGATCAAGCTGCGCGTTCTTATCTTCCATTTCGTGGATCTCCCGCCGCTTCTCCAGCAGCCAGGGGATTCCATGCGGGCCGTGCAACGTTAAAAACGCATAACACGCCGCCGCGAGGAATGCCGCGAAATATGCCATTCGTATCAGCGGGGCTTTCATCGGGGTCGCGCCTGGAAGATAATAGTAACATCACCAACGGAGTTCTTACCTCACTTTTTTCCAATGACCGATAAGATTGTGGTTCTCAGTACTTGCGCCTCCGGGGAGGAGGCAGACCGCCTCTCGCGAATGCTCGTCGAACGCCATCTCGCCGCATGCGTCAATGTGTTGCCGAATATGCGCAGCGTCTATCGTTGGAACGGCGGCATCGAATCCGCGGTCGAGTGCCTGTTAGTCATCAAATCATCGCGCAGCAAATTCGATTCGCTGCGGGCAGCTCTCGAAGCGGCCCATTCCTACGAGTTGCCGGAAGCCCTCGCCCTGCCGGTGATCGATGCGTCGCCCGCATATCTCGAATGGCTCGGAGCGAGCCTCGGAACCGACTAGTGCCCAACCCTTCCGCATTCATCTTCGATATGGACGGCGTCATCGTCGATTCCAACCCCCAGCATCGCCTCGCCTGGGAAGCGTTCAACCGCCGCTATGGGCTCGAAACCACGGAGGCGATGCATCGCTTTATGTACGGCCGCCGCAATGATCAGATCGTCCGCGGTTTCTTCGGTGAGCAACTCTCTGAAGATGAGGTCGCCGCCCGCGGCTTCGCCAAGGAAGCGCTATACCGCGAAATGATCGGCGATCGCGTCGAGAGCATGATCGTACCCGGGTTGCGCGATTTTCTCGATCGACATCGCGAGATCCCCAAGGCCGTCGCCTCCAATGCCGAACCAGCCAATGTCGAATTCCTTCTCGATCGCGCCGGCTTGCGCCCATACTTTCGCGCTGTTGTGGACGGCCACCAGGTAGCCCGCCCAAAGCCCTTTCCCGATGTTTTTCTGCGCGCCGCCGAATTGCTCGGCATCCCGCCCGCCGAGTGCCTTGTTTTTGAGGACTCCCATTCGGGCGTGGAAGCGGCTCTGGCGGCGGGAATGAAGATTATTGGGCTGCGTACCACCGAAGTCAACTTGCCTGGAGCCGAACTAACCATCGATAATTTCACTAGCGGGGATTTGGAAACATGGCTCGCTGCCAACGCCGGGGCCGCGAAGTGAGATTTTACCGGGGAACGCTGTGTCTGGCCGCGCTCGCGGCGTTGCGCCTCACTGCACAAACGCCCCCAGCCCCGTTAAACCTCACGCTCGCCCAGGTTAACCAACGTCAACCCCCCGATTTTTCGGCCGTCTATCAGGGCCGAACGGTGCTCGTCCAGGGCGTGGTTAGCGCCCCGCCGATACATTTTCCGGCATATACCGCCTTGGCCATTGAGGATGGAGGCGGCGGCGCCATTCTAACTTCCCCTGCCGGCGGCCCAAGACTCGACAATTACCGGCCCGGCAACGAACTTCGCGTCGTTGGAGTGGTCTCTCAGGGATTGGGAATGCCGGTCATCGCGTCCAAAACCATCGATCTGCTTGGCCAGAGGCCGGTTCCCGTACCCGTCTCTGTGGCGCCCCGCGATTTGCAGGATTTCCGTTATCTGGGCCGCCTGGTTCGCACGCAGGGGCGCGTGCACTCCACCGAGCTAACCTCCTCCGGCCCTTCCGTCACCCTCAACGATGCGGGACATCTTTGGATCTTCCTTCCACGCGAACAGAATCAGCCCTCCGGCGAATTTACTGCTATCGGGAAGGGCGACCTTGTGGAAGCCATCGGGATCGCTTCGCAGTATTGTCCCCGCCCGCCCTTCAACCGCTCCTTTGAGATCCTTGCCCCATCGCCGGAGAGCGTCACCCGCAAAGAGCGGGCGCTCGGTCTGCCCATTATCGCCGTGGGCTTCGGGTTGGCCCTCGTTCTGGTTACCGGATTTGTCCTCTGGAACCGCGAACGCCGTATGCGCAGTCAACGCGAACGTCTGCGCAAGACTTATCAATTAGGCGAAGAGATTCTCGGCGCCGCGTCACCCGAAGCCGTCTGGACCCATATCGCCGAAACTTTACCCTCCATTCTGGGCATCACGCGCGTGCATCTTTATGTGCACAATCGCGCCGCCAAAACTCTCGATGGAGTGGCGGAGCTAACCGGCGAATCCGTCTCCATTCTGCTTTCCGCGCCCCCGGCTGGCACGCAATCGGGCGCCGCCGCCTGCTTCCACTACCGCACGCTACTGGTGATTCCCGATATCTCGCGCAGCCCCTTTCCCATCGCCACCTCGGACCGCAGCACGCCTCAATCCCTGCTCTTCGTTCCCATGATGGCGCAAGGCGAAGTCATCGGCGTAATGGAGCTGGATCAGGACGACCGCATGCGCGACTTCTCGGCCGACGAACAGGCTCTCGCGCAGCACTTAGGCAATCAGATTGGCGCCGCACTCCGCCTGCTGGCGCAGCGCTCGGTTCAGGCGCAGCTTTTCCGCACGGAAAAAATGGCCGCCGTGGGCCGCTTGATCTCGGGCGTGGTGAACGAACTGCAAACCCCGCTACAGTCTATTGGCGAACTGGCCAAACTCGCGTTGGAGCGCGACTCTTTGGATGGGGCCGAGCGGGATCTGAAGGCCATCTCCAGCGAGGCGCAGAAGGCTTCCGGCATTGTAGCTCGCCTCGTGTCGTACGCCGCCGCCGAACAATCCGAAGCGCGTCCGGTTTCCGTCGGCGCGCTGCTGCGCACGTTGATCGAATTCCGCGAGGGCGATTGGAAAGCAAGTGGCATCCGCCTCACAGAGACCATCAGCCGCGAGCCGCTCAACGTGCTCGGTTCGCAGGGACAACTGGAGCAGGTCTTTCTCAACCTGTTGGTTCACGCGGAACAGGCCATCGCCGAATCTCCTCGCAAGACAATCTCCATCCGCACCAGCGTGCTGGTCAAGCGGTTATTGGTCGAAATCTCGTTCTCCGCCGCTCCCGAATCCAGCAAGCCCGAAGACGCCGCCTCCATTCTCGGCGTAACCCGCAGTGTGGTGGCCGGTCACGGGGGCGAAGTGCGCCTCATCGAAAAGCCCAACTTCGATCCCCGCTTCGAAGTGGATCTCCCTCTGCTCGCCAGAGATCGCGCCGCGGCGCCCGCCTCCGCCCCACCCGCGCCCCACGAACCCGGCAGCCGCATGACGGCCCTTGTGATCGAACCCGAAGAGAGCGCCCAACGGCAGTTGATCGCCCTCCTCTCAGCGCGCGGTTTCCGCGTGGTTCCGCTCACCAGCGCCGATAATGGCCTGGATCTCGCGCAGCGCATGCGCTTCGACGTCGCATTTTGTTCCGTACACGCACCCGGTCTGAATTGGGTCGAACTGTCCGAGCGCATGCACTCGCGCGTCGGCGGTTTCGTCCTGCTCTCTGAAGGCTACGATGCGGAACTTGCGAGCGATTTCGAGGGCGACGGCCGCTTCGTGCTTCCCAAGCCCGTGCAGGAGAGTGAACTCGATCGCGTGCTGCGCGGCATCGAGAACGCGGTTCCGTCCGGCAAGGTGATCAGCATCCGGAATATCGTCGCCTGAGCTTAACGCTTGCGAACCCGGACGATCGCCCCAGCGCTGCAGCCGATCCGCTCCGCCGCCGAGCCGCGGTTCATCGAGACCTCAATGAATCCCGAGCTGCCCTCGATCAGGAACAACTTCCCCGGTTTGACTTCCGCGTAATGGCTTGCGATGGAAGAGATTTTCGTGCCGTCAATCTCGAGCGAAACCCGCTTTATCTGAAGATCGTCAGCAGGCAGATTGGTCACGATATTCCCGAAGCGATCGATATGTAGCACCTGAGGCCGCTCCAGATCCGGCAGGACGACGCCTGGGAAATTCTTGCCCATGCGCGCGGCCGGAACGCCCGCCGCGAGATGCGCCGCCACCGGCGCGAAGACGTCGCGGCCGTGAAACGTGCGGCTCACTGGCTTGCGGAAGTAGCGATCGTTCGTAATCACGCGCGATTTTGTGCTTCTCCCGTGCCATCACGAGCGAGAAGACGCCGTTATCCGGCCCGACGAAGTATTGCCCGGCCGCCTCCACCAGAATCGGCGCGCCGCGCCGACCCCACGCCCGGATCGACCACCACCACGTGCACCGTCTTTTTCGGAAAATAAGCGACAGGCTTGCGCGATGAGATAAGCTCCTTCGGCGATCTCAAACGGCGTCACCTGGTGGCTGATATCCACGATCCGCGCCTGCGGGCAGATTCCCAGGATCACGCCCTTCATCACGCCCACATAGTGGTCTGACGAGCCCGAAATCGGTGGTAAGAGTGAGGATCGGTTCGGCCATTCGCTAAAATAGAGTTACGTGCAGCACTTCTACTTCGACCATAACGCCACCACTCCCATCGCTCCCGAAGTCGCTGGAAGCGATGGCGTCGTGTCTTGGTCAAGTGTATGGTAACGCTTCCAGCATCCACTACTTCGGCCAGCTTGCCAAGCAGCGTCTGGAAGCCGCGCGCCGGCAGGTAGCTGCGCTGATCGGGTGCGATGCCAAAGAGATGGTTTTCACCTCCGGCGGCACCGAAGCCGACAATCTCGCGATCCTGGGCGTGGTGCGCGCCGCCGATCGGCCAGCGCGCATGTCATCACCAGCGCCATCGAGCATCCCGCCGTTCTCGGCCCTTGCGCGCAGCTTGAACGCGAAGGCGTGGATGTGACGCGCGTCCGAATTGGTGCGAGCGGCATCGTCGATCCTGACGATATCCGCCGAGCCCTGCGCCCCGAAACCGTGCTGATCTCCATCATGCACGCCAACAACGAACTGGGAACCATCCAGCCCATCGCCGAAATCGCCGCCATCGCGCGCGAGGCCGGCGTTCCTCTGCATGTGGATGGCGTGCAGGCCCTCGGCAAGATTCCGGTCAACGTACGCGAGCTGGGCGTAGACCTCTACAGCGTCAGCGCCCACAAGATCTACGCGCCGAAGGGCGTGGGCGCACTCTATGTGCGCAAGGGCGTCAAACTCGCCGGCGTGACCTTCGGCGGCCAGCACGAGCGCGGACCGCCGGCCCGGTACGGAGAACGTTCCGGCGATTGCCGGCTTCGGCGCCGCGGCCGAACTGGCGGCGCGTCTGACGGCGATCCCGGCATCGCTATCTGCGCGACCGGCTGGAGGGCGCCGTGCTCGAGCGCATCCCCGGAACGCGCGTCAACGGCTCGCGCGCGCAACGCACCCCAACACCACCAATATCCAATTCGATGGCATGGATGGCGAGGCCATGGTCATCGCCCTCGATCTGCGCGGCTTTGCCGTCTCCACCGGCTCTGCTTGTTCGAGCGGCGCCGTAACGCCGTCCCACGTGCTCACGGCAATCGGCCTTTCCGCGGATCGCGCCCGCTCCAGCATGCGCTTTTCCCTCGGCGCTTCAAATACCGCGGAGCAGGTGGACGAGCTGGTCGACGGCCATCGAGGCTTCCGTAGCGCACCTGCGCCGCATTTCGGTGCATGCCTGAAATGAATGAAACTTTACCCATAGCCGTCGCCATGTCCGGCGGAGTCGATAGTTCCACCGTAGCCGCGCTGCTGGTGCGCCAGGGCCATCGCATCGTCGGCATGACCATGCAGCTCTGGAACCAGCGCCGCCTGCCGGAACTCTCAGCGGAAGGCGCGACGGGCCGCTGCTGCTCGCTCGACGATGTCTACGATGCGCGCCGCGTGGCGGAACAGCTCGGCGTGCCTTACTACGTCGTCAATTTCGAGCGCCAGTTCGAGGAGCAGGTGGTGAAGCCGTTCGTCGCCGAGTATCTCGCCGGCCGCACGCCCGTGCCCTGCACGCTCTGCAACAACTACATCAAGTTCGATCGCTTCCTGGAAATGGCCGATGCCGCGGGCGCCGAGCAGATCGCCACCGGCCACTACGCGCGCATCCGCCACAACGCCCAGACGCGGTCGCTACGAACTGCTGCGCGGCGTAGATCACGCCAAGGACCAGACTTACTTTCTGTTCGGCCTCACGCAGCCGCAGCTCGCGCGCACGCTGTTTCCCGCTCGGCGACCTGACTAAGCCCGAGGTGCGCGAACTGGCGCGTTCCATGGATCTAGCCGTCGCCGTCAAGGCCGACAGCCAGGAGATCTGCTTCGTTCCCAACGGCGATTACGCCGCATTCATGAACGCCTATCTCAAGGAGACCGGCGTAGAGCCCGCGCGCACGGAAGGCGAGATCGTCATCAGAGGACGGCCGCATGCTGGGCCGGCACGAAGGCGTCCACCGTTTCACTGTTGGACAGCGCAAGGGCCTCGGCATCGCCGCCGCCGAGCCGCTGTATGTCATCGCCACCGACCCGCAAACCCAGCGCGTCGTCGTTGGATCGAACGATGGTCTGCTGCGCAGGCGCTGCTTCGTGAAGGACGTCAACTGGATTTCAATCGCTGCCGCCAATGCGTCCCGTGCGCGCCCAGGTGAAGATCCGCAACAAGCACGTTCCGGCGCCAGCTACCCTGCAGACTGCGGGCGATAGCGCGCGCGTGGAAGTGACTTTCGACGAGCCGCAGCGCGCCGTGACGCCCGGCCAGGGCGCGGTTTTCTACGACGGCGATGTCGTCCTGGGCGGCGGCTGGATCGAGTGATGGGACAGAGCCTCTGGCCAAAATTTGCGGTCAATGATCTGCTCCAGCGACCACGGGCACTCCACCGGAAAGGTTGAAATGGGCAGACCGGTCTCCTCTTCAGCCATCTCGCGCGCTCTATCAAAGCAGGATGAAAGCATCGATTCCATTTCACGCCGCAGGCTGGAGGCCCTGGCGAGGAGGTCGCCGATCTCCAGACGCTGATTGTTCACGCTAATTCGCCAAGATCGTAAATGCTGTTGCGCATTTCCCTGATACCGGATTTTTAGCAAATGCATCAACAACTGCCGCAGCCGTCTGCGCAAACTATGGCGCCAGTTATTTCCCAGGTCCTCGATCTCCTCCGCGACGTGTTCAGCATCGACTTCAGCTAAGTTGCCCTCGCGAATTAGATCGGCAGTCTCTCGACACCACGCAAGAAAATCCACCTCATACTCGCTCATTCACTTTCCTCCGAACATTCCGCGCAGTGCATATTCTTTCCGATGAACAGCCCTGCATGATTCTTGAGGCGTCGCAACACTGGTAAACAACGTTTGTTCAATTTCGCTCTGCTGTTTTAAGGATATGCCGAATCACAGCATCTCTGTCCATCCGTTAACATAAGGTAGTGGCAAAGAGAATTATGATCGCCGTGGTCGGCGCGGGCATGGGCGCGTTGATCGGCCTTCCTGTCGACTTTCTTGGCGCTGGAAACATAGCGCTAATCCTGGGCGCTATTGTAGGCGCGGCGATCCCCTTAACTATCCTCGGCCAGCCGGGCCACTGACATTCCCCTCCATCCGTGATAAGGTAAAACAATTTTGTATTGAGGAGGCAGTTCATGTACTGTCCGAAGTGCGGGGCATCGGTTGCGGCCGGTTTGGCTTTCTGTCCTACGTGCGGGGCGAACCTGCAGACCTCGACGCCGCAGCAGCCACCGCCGGTTTCACCCGTGTATGCGGCGCCGTCGTATGCCGCATCCCCGCAACCCGCCCTACGGGTGTGGGACTACGCAACCTGGGGAACGCGCGCCATCGGCTATATCATCGATGCGTTGCTGGTGGGCGCCGGGATGGCCCTCCTTTACTTTGTGGTGGGCGCCACGCTCACTTCGATGTTTCATTTTGCGGGTGGACGAGAGGCTTCGGGAACCATTTGCTGCATGATGATCATGCTGTTTCCGCTGGCCACGTTCGTCGTCGGCATCTACAACAGCGTGTACTTGATCGCGCAGCGCGGGTATTCCATCGGGCAGGGAGTGGTGAAGGTGATGGTGGTCGACGGCGCGGGAAATCTGCTTACGACCGGCTCCGCCTGGATACGCTTGCTGGTGCGCGTGGCCTTCGGATTTGTGCCGTTCTTGCCCTTACTCGACCTCCTGTGGCCCTTATGGGATGTCCGCCGGCAGACGCTGCACGATAAGGCCGTTAACTGTTACGTAATCAATATGAGGTAGCCTCGAAAATGGCATTAACCGCCCGGCCGGGTTTTGCGGCGTTCATAATCGGATGCGTCACGCTCGCCGATCTCGCCATCGGGCGGATATTGCTATGGGCCGACGAAGCGCGAGTTTATCTAGCAGGCACACCATTGAATTGGCAGTGCGCCTTCCGCGCCGCTACCGGCCTGCCCTGCCCCACGTGCGGGCTCACGCGAAGCGTGGTGATGAGCTTGCACGGCGAGTTCGCGCGTGCCTGGAGCTTGGAGCCCGCCGGTCCCGTGGCCGTCGCCGGCTTGGCGGCGTTTTCGTTGGCGATGCTGGCGCTGGCCTCCGTCCAATGGGCCGGGGAGGAAGATCGAGCAGCATTTGCGCGGCTTTGGATTCGGAAGGGCGCACTTGCGTACGGCGCTGCAGCCACGATAATTTGGCTCGGAGGATGGGTCGCGCATCTCGAAACCGCGCTCGTCGCGCGGTGAGTGGTAGTACAGTACTTGCTTGCGGCTCGCCGCGGCGCGCATTAAAGTTCTGACTAGGAGGAGTTTGGTACATGCCGTTTTGCCCAAGTTGCGGATCTCAAGTTGAAGGACGGTTTTGTGCGAAGTGTGGCGCCGCCGTCGGCGCGGGACCGGCGAGCCCGCCGCCGCCCCAGTCGCCGCCGTTGACGAGTTATCCTCCCCCGGTTCCGCCGCCCGGCGCCGCGGGCATGACCGATAATGCGGCTTCGGCGCTCTGTTACGCGCTTGGAATCATTACCGGCGTGCTGTTTCTCGTGTTGCCCCCATACAACCAGAACAGGACCGTTCGGTTCCATGCGTTCCAATCGATCTTTCTGTTCGTGGCCCTCGTCATTGTGGCGATAGCCGTCGGGATTCTCGATACGATGATCTCTTCGATCGTCGGATGGTGGTTTGCGTTTGCAATAGGGCGGATATTCAATTTGGCCTGCATCGTGCTTTGGGTCTATATGATCGTCACGACTTATCAGGGCCGCTCACCCGCACTGCCGATCATCGGACCGCTTGCTCAGCAACAGGCATAGTACTGTCTGAAAAGCTAATCGACTGTCGCGTCCAGTTGCCCCTTGGACAGGCGCACGTGAATCCGCGAGCCCGCACGCATTTCTGCCGCGTCGGTCAGGACGACGCCGTCGTGGGAGACGATCGCGTAACCTCGCTGCAAAACCAGCAACGGGCTGAGTTGTGAGAGTTTGGCCGCCAGTTGTTCCATGCGCCGCCGGCGCGCGGTGAGCAACAGCCGCATGCGCTGCGCGGCCGAAACCATCGCCACATCCAACCTCCGCCGGTCGGCCGCCAGGCGCGGCCGCATGTCGAACCGCCGGAGGCGCGTTTCGAGCGCACGCCGCTCCCGCTCCCGCGAGTCCATCGACACGCGGATCCGCTCCCGAAGGCGGAATTCCTGTTCATCCACGCGCTGCAGATTGCGGCCGATGCGCCGGTGCAACACGCCCAATGCACGGTCGATCCCCTGCTGACGCAATCGCCGATCGAGCATTGCCAGGCGGTAACGGAGACCTTGCGCGGCTTTGGTTCGTGCAAGCGAGATGCGTTCGATCAGATCTTCGAGCAGCGGCACCGCCAATTCCGCCGCGGCCGAAGGCGTTGGAGCGCGCAGATCGGCTACGTAATCCGCGATCGTGACGTCGGTCTCATGGCCTACCGCCGAAATCACAGGCACGGCGCAGGCCGCAATCGCCCGTGCAACGGCCTCTTCGTTGAACGTCCACAGGTCTTCCAGCGAGCCGCCGCCGCGTCCGGCGATTACCAGATCGGGCCACTCGCGTCGCGGCTGAAGTAATCGATTGCGCGGCAGACCTCCTCCACCGATCCTTCGCCCTGCACCAGAGCCGGGAAGATACGGATGTGCAGACCAGGAAATCGCCGCGTCAGGATATGCACCATGTCGGCGATGGCGGCGCCGCGCGGAGATGTCACGATGCCGATGCGCCGCGGGAAGCGTGGCAGCGCTCGCTTGCGTTCGGCGGCGAATAACCCTTCGGCCGCGAGTTTCTTCTTCAATTGCTCAAAGGCCAGTTGCAGCGCGCCGAAGCCTTGCGGCTCGATCAACTCCACTAGCAGTTGATACTCGCCGCGAGCTTCGTATACATCGATGCGCCCACGGGCGAGCACGGCCAGCCCATCTTGCGGCTTGAACTTCCAATAGCGGTGCGAGGAGCGGAAAGCAACGCACTTCACCTGCGATTCGCGCTCCTTGAGCGTGAAGTAGTAGTGGCCGCTCTGCGCCAGCTTCAGCCCGGAGATCTCACCCGATACCCAGACGTCCTGAAACTCCTCATCGAGCACGACGCGGATGGCGGCATTCAACTCGCTGACGCTGAGGACACGCCGCTGCGGGGTGAGATCGAATTCGAGCGCGAATTGCTCCACGCCTAATTATGGACTGCCGTGTAGAGCGTCTGGTTGCCCGTATTGCCGCCAATGTTGAACGTCAGCGGAATTGCGTCGCTATTCGAGAGCGACGTGGGCACGACCACGTTGAACTGGTACAGTCCCACAAAATTGGGAGCCAGACCGTCGTAGGCAAGCGTAGCGCTTGTGCCGCCGAAGAACATCTGCATCGGATTGGACACTTTGTTAGCGGCCGTCACGATAATGCCGGGATTGATAGTTGGCGTAACAGGACCGAAACCGACGCCGTAGATGAGAATCGTCTCGCCCGGTTTGGCAGGAGTCCCGAGTGCCGCCGCCGCGGTAGGAACTATGTAAGTGTTATCGGCATGTAAGGCCACCACATACTGCTTGCCGCCGATCAGGAATGAGGACGTAGTCAGCAATCCCGGCTCGAGCGCGTTGAGAGTTAGTGTATAAGGCGCGCTGGTTCCGTTGGAATTGGTCAGAATCATGGTGGCTGGTCCCGTTCCCACGCCCGCTGGGACTTGCGCGTTGACCTGAGTCGCGCTCACGTAATCGATGAAGGCATTCACTCCGTTGACCGTCAGGCTCACGCCTTGCAGTTCCGTCGGCGCATTATTACCGTTGAAATCGCTGCCGGCCCACGTGTAGGCAGTGGAGGGGCCGACGTTTGTGCCGTAGATCTCAAGCCAGGAGCCTGCCGTCGCGGCCGAGAATCCACCGAACGCGCTTGCGCTGACGATGCCGCCGGACATGATGGCCGGCGCGCTTCCGCCGCCACCAGCGCTCGGCGTCAGCGTGTACTTGGTCGAGTAGATGTGATCGCCGTTACTGGTTAAATCTCCATTGGCAGCGTTCCCAGCCACATAGATCGTTATGTTGCCGACGTTAGTGGCGGGCGGAGTCCACGTGAATGAATACGTGTAAGGAAGACCATGGGCGATCGAATTCGAATAGCCTGGCCCTGTTTGAGTTCCTGTCTGCTCAATGTACTGTAGCGTGTAACTCGATTTGCATTGCAAGCTACTTGTAGTTGATGTGAAGATCTGTAAGTTCGGCTGCGAACATACTACTTGTGTATTAGTATCGACAGTAGCGAATGTACCGGCCATTGTAGATACAGAAGACGCCTGGCGGGCGGTCAATTGAAAGCCCGCGGCCTTTTCAGTCGAATCGGTGATTGTCACTGAAAGGGTCTGCGCCACACCAGGTGTATAAGTCATACCGTTTGGAAAGTTAATGGCCACGCTGCCTTTGTTGTTCGGGTCATTTGCAGTTCCGGAATGACAGCCAAGACTCGCGCAGGTCGCTCCGCTCGATCCGCCGTTCTCATTCGGCACGCCGCAGTATCCTGGGTCCGGGCCGTATTCGTATGCCCAAAGCAGAACGGGCAAGGTCCCCATTACCATTGCCGCTTTGGCCCAAACAATCTTCCGTTGACGCGTCATAGTTTCAGTAAACACCCATCGTCGGAGAATTACTCGTTAAGATTCGCTAAGAGTTTGCGGCCAACTTCAGCGCCTTTCGCGCCGTTGTGCTGAGTGGTACGCCTTCGATTTCGGCAATAGGAAACCAACGAAACGGGCCCTTCGGGATGCGCGCGGCCGCGGCCGCAACCGTTAAGCGGTAATGATGATGCGTAATCGTATGACGAATCTCGCCCCATTCTTTTTGCAGACGGGCATTCGGAAGATCGTCGGGCGTCGGAAGGTCCCAAAATCCCGCCATGCGCCTGGCATCCGGTTCGCGTTGGCGTAGCAGAATGCGGCCGTTGCGCCGCACGATGAGCAGTGTGTCCTCGATCTTCACGGGCGTCGTTCGCCGCAGCTTCACCGGTAGTTGCGCCACCGTTCCGGCGGCCAGCGCGGCGCAGCCGGCCGCGAGCGGACACGCCTTGCACAACGGGTTCTTCGGCACACAGACCGTGGCGCCGAGTTCCATAATTGCTTGATTGAATGCGCCGGCCTTCTTCGAATTCAGCCAGGATTGCGCGACTTCACGAAACCGTTCACGCGTGCGTGCGGCCCCGATATCCGATGCATCGTTTTCCACGCGGGCTACCACGCGCATCACATTGCCATCCAGCACAGCGTGAGGGAGCGCGAACGCAATACTGGCGATCGCCGCGGCGGTATAATCGCCGACGCCGGGAAGCGCGCGTAGTCCATCGTAATCGCGTGGAAAGCCGTCGCCTCCTGCGATCTGCCTCGCGGCGCGCCACAAGTTGCGTGCGCGCGAATAATAGCCGAGGCCAGCCCAGAGCGTGAGCACCTCTTCCTCGGCCGCGCCCGCCAAAGCTTCCACTGTCGGAAATCGCCGCAGGAAGCGCTCGTAATAGGGGACCACCGCCTGGGCGCGCGTCTGTTGCAACATGATTTCGGAGATCCAGATCCGGTACGGATCGTCCGTCTGTCTCCAGGGGAGATCGCGATGGCCTGCTTCGTACCAGGCGATGAGTCGCTGTGCGGCGGCAATCAATCGATAACCCGAAGCCATTCGGCGACGACGGCGAACCCTTCCGGCTCTACATCCCACGCTTCGTAGTCTGGGTTCAGCGGCTCGAGGCGAATGCGCGCGTGCTCCCATTGGCCGCCCTGTTGGCGCTTCTCGCTGGTGTAGCGCTTGATGGTGTAGCGCGCGGTGTCGCCGGATACGCCGAAGCGTTCCACCAGCACGATCTTCCCTTGCCGTGAGCCCACCGGGTTAAAACGGAAAAGGTTCAGGCTGCCGTCGGGGATTCGCGGCTCCATCGAGTGCCCGGTCACGTGCGCTACGAAAAGGCCGGGGTCTAATTTCATGCCTTCGGGCGCGGGTACCCAATCTTCGGCCTCTACCGGCATCTCCTCGCCGAGGCGCCCCGCGGCCGCGCGGAGCGTGTAGAGCGGTAGGTGCGTCTCGAAGCGGCGCACCTCCACGGGCTCCACGTTCTCGTCGTAAAGCTGAGCCAGAGCGCGTGTGAACGATTCCGCCTTTACCTCTCGACGGTCACTGATACGAAGCACGTTGGAGAGCGTGTCTTCCATCCAATCGAGCAGCGCCGGGGCGCCGTCTTCCCTGATGCGGTCTCGAAGATCGTCCTCCAGCGCGGCGAAGACTTCGGCATCTTCGGGTTCTGCGATGTCGTCAAACTGCTCGCGCAGTTTCAGCCAGCCGCGGCCGGTGTCTGAATCGATCAAGAGAACGCCAATGTTACGCGGCGCTCGCTCGGGCAGGGCGCTCTCGAGAACGGCGTATACGCCCGGGCGTCCGGAAATGGAGACTGCCCGGCCGGTCATTAGTTGTGTACCGGTTGAGCCCAATACCCGGGCTTTGCGCGAATAATAACGTTGTTCAACGACGGGATCGTGACTTTGATGTGACGGTATAGAGACTTGTCGTTCTCCGCGATTTCGGGAATGTATCGCATCACGTATTGCTGCTGGATATCGCCCGAGATTCCGCCCACCGCTTTGATAATCGCCTTCGAGATCTCGCCGGCGTATCCGCCCGTACCCACGTCGAGCGCGTAATTGCCATCGTCGGTGGGGTGCGAAAGATAGCCGGAAACGTCTTTGTAGAGGTTGTCGAGCGGATATTCGATGCGGCCGCCAGTTTCGCTTACCAACTTTTCCAGGATGTCTTTATCGGGGTTCTCGAATCCGAAATTCTGCGTGCTGATGGCATAGATGGTAACCAGGTTGCGTTGCGCCAACTCCAGAACCTGGCCGAGCGACTTCTTGCTCGAGCTATCGTGACCATCGCCAACTATCACGATGACGCGGCGTGGCTCGTAAGGCTCGCCGGGGACCAGTTTTCGATCCGTGCAAGCGCGATAGATGGCATCGAAGAGGGCCGCATTGCCGCCCGGACGAAGCGTGCGGATCCGATCCGTAATCTTCTCGGAATCCTGCGTGGTGTTGACGGCCAGTTCAGCTTCGGTAGAGTAGGTAATCAGATAGCCGGTATATTTGGGATCGCCTGGAAGCATGGCCCAAACTAGCTCCATTATCGCGTCCTGAAAGGTCTTCCAGTGGATCCTGGCGCTCGCGCTCATGTCGAGCAAAAAACCTATCACGACGGGCTGCTTGGCATCGTGGCTGAAGAACCTGATTCTTTGCGGCCGCCCTTCATCGAGGATCCGAAAATCGCTGGCTTCGAGGTTCGACACGAATTTGCCGCGCTCGTCGGTGACGGTCACCGGCACGATGATTTCAGTGGACGTGGAGCCGAACTTTACGTCACCGGGATTCGGCGGCGTCGTCTGTTGCGGAACCGCTTGTGCAGCCGCGGGCGCGGCCCCTACCTTTGGCGCAACTACCTCTTGCGGAATTGCTGGAAGGCCGAGCGTTAAAGCGCCCAGGCAGGCGACCATAATACTGCGATACATAGATTGCCTTTTATTTTACCGCGATAACGTCCACGCCAAAGCCCGCATCCATCGAAGGTAACCCCTCAAACATCAAAGTGGTGGCCGCCGGAGCGTGGAAGAAATCGGCTCGAACCTTGCGTACCTCGCCAGCAAGGCTCGGCGAAAGGGGGTAATAATGCGCATAGGCTACGTTGGCCGTGCTCGCGCCTGCCTGTTCCAGCGACTTTTTCAGCCGCTCGAAGGCCAGGCGCGCGTCCGATTCCTGGTATCCGAATGAATATTGGCTGCCGGTCAACACCACTTGTGGGGCCGCGACCAGCGCGGATTGCGATTCGCCGCCATTGGTTCCGATGAACTCCACCGGCTGCGCGGGCGCGGCGCGCAATCGCGCAACTGCCTCGCATGCAGCCATCGCTTCGCGTGGGCCGCGCTCGGGCTGCACGAAATCGACCGCGGCGTGTGAATATTCGGCGTCGACGAACTGGCGGGTCTCGCCGAAGCCGGCAAGCGAACTGACAAAGCAGGTGATACGGGCGACATCCGAAGGCTCGAGCTTCGCCTGCGCCAGAGACTCCTTCAACCCGGCAAGGGATTTTTGGATTAGCGGCTGCACCGGCCCCGAGGGATCTTCGGCAGTCGCCACGGTGGGTGAAATGAAAGCGACTCCCTCGGGATTCACGTCCTTCTTGGCTTCCGCGATGGCTTCGAACTCCACCTGCGCGCCTTCGAGGGGCAGCGCTCCCACCTTAATCAGCGCGATGGTGGGCAGGGGCTGCTTATGCCCCGCGAAGAATTCACTCACCAGATCTCGCACGTGGCGCAGATCGCCCGTTCCTGCCACGAACACGCGGATCTTGAGTACGGTTTCGCCGCCGGCCTCGTGCTGCAGGGCCTTGAGCGCATCGCGTACCTGTGGCGAGAGCAATCCCTTGGCAGAAAGCGGCGTGGTGTGGAAGGCAAGCCTGCGAGTCTCGCCCGTCACAGCGCTGGGAAGTTCCTCTGGCAGCCGTAGAGTCTGGGTCTCTTCCTCCTTCTTTTTCTTTTGCGCAGAAAGGCTGGAGATCGTCAAAAGTGCGCAGAGAAGGGCCGCCAGGGGGCGCATAGATCTTGGATTGTAGCGCAGAGCCGAAGGAGCGGAGGCCACCCGAGATACAAAACCTGGCGGCATCTTTCGTACTCGCCCAAGCACAAGCCGGACGGCAGTTGGGAAGCTGCCGTCCGGCGTTGGGGCATGCGGCTAGACCGATCTACTGAACGTTCACATTAACCGTAAGATTTGTATTCACGACCAGCGTACACGTCTTCTGCTTCTGGCCTCCACTGGAACAGGCCCCCGACCAGATCGCGTCCCGCCCATCGCTGATGCTTAAGGTGACGGATGTCCCGGTGGCGAATTGCGTCGATTGGCTCGATCCGGTAGCGACTTTTATTCCAGCGGGTGACGACGAAACGGTCTCTCCGCTTCTACCGCTCGCCTGCACCAGAAGGGTTGAATTGGCCGGCGGGGGCGGAGGCGGCTCCACGGTGAGCACTGCGGATTGAGTGACTCCGCCACCCGAGACCGAGATCGTCACCGCCGTAGCCTGGCTCACCACACTGGTAGTGATACCGAATCCTCCCGTTGTGGCTCCCGCCGGAATAATCACCTCGCCCGGAATAGATGCGACGGATGGATTGCTGCTCGTAAGCGTCAAGGTTTCGTCCTGCGCCGGCGCGGAATCTACAGCCACCAGTCCCGTCGATCCGGCTGGGCTGGACGCGACCGCCGGGTTCAGCGTCAGGGAAACAGGCTGGCCTTGCGGAGTGACAGTAACCTGCGTCTGAACCGTTATACCGTTCCATGTCGCGGTGATCGTGGCGAGAGTATTAGCGGTCACATCGCCCGTCTGAACCGAGATTGCGCCGGTAGTGGCGCCTGCCGGCACAACCGCTTGCGATGGAACGATTACGGCGGGTGAATCGCTCGTAAGACTGAGTATGGCGCCACCCGCCGGCGCCGCGCCGGTAAGAGCCACGTTCAGTTGGGCGTTGGAGTTCGCGGTGATCATGTTCGATGAGAAGAAGATGCTCTTCAGGGCAGGCGGCTCAACCGTGACTTGGGTCGAGGTTGTCACTCCATTTAGGGTCGCCGTGACAGTCACCGGCGTTGGCGATGTAACAGATCCCACCGTAAAATTCGATTGAGTCCAGCCCAGGTTGGCGGGCATGGTAATGGTCGCCGGTACCGGGAGTGCGGCGGCGTTCGAACTTGTCACTTGGATTGCGGCGCCCGAGGCGCCGACTGCAACCGATAACTGAACCTGAACGAACACGGTCGCCCCGCTGGGAATCGGGCTCTGCGTGAACCCGACGGAGACGGGCACAGGCGGCGTCGCGGGCATCGTGAATGTGCCGGCAGTAGACCAGGCGGTCACGGCGCCGGTGGTCGGTGAAGCGTCGCCCTGGCTGGATCGAACACGCCAGAACTTAGTCCCCGGAGTAAGTGAAAGCACGGTGCGGGTCGGTTCGTTCAACTGTGGATCGTCTTCCTCAATATTTGTGAAACCAGAGTCCTTGGCAATCTCGACCTCGTAGCCGCTTGGTTGAGGATTGGGGACATCCGTCCAACTCAAGGTCACCGGAAGAGTCAGTTGACTCCCGTTCACGGGTGAAATGGGCGAGGGAGGCCCCGGCAGCGGGTTGCTGTAGAAGACCGAGAACGTGATGACATTCGAAGGTTGACTGAGCACTCCGCTGGAACTCACCGCAAAGGCCCGCGCAAAATAATTCCCCTGATCGGGAGTCCCAAACGAGAACGTAGGCGTGGGGATATTGTCGAACTGCCCGCGGGTGGTCAATGGAAAAGATGGGTCCGTCGCGTACTGGAACAGGTACGTTGCCGCTCCCGGCACGGTACTCCAGTTGAACGTCATATCTTCGAGGGGATGAAATGTGGAATATCCCTTCGGCGGCCCCATCACAGGCGCGGCGAGAGAACCTGGCGCGGCCCCGCTGATGGTGAAGCTTTGTACTGCAGACCAGGCGCCTTGAACCAGATTATTGTTAACCGCCTGGACGCGCCAGAAGTACTTGCCGTTCGCAAGTCCGCCGATTGTCGCTTGCGTCGTTTGACCATTGTTCGAATTCTGCGATGTATTCACCGAGAAATTGGATGACGTACTGACTTGCCAGTTGTAGCCGGCAAGCCCAGCCGGGTCGCTGACAGCAGTCCATGAAATGGTGAACGGCGCCCGCACAGTGGCGCCGTTGGCCGGTGAGGTTGGCGAGGGCGCGGGAGGTCCCGCGGCCCACGATATTCCAGCGGCTGCCAGGAAGAATTGGGCCGCGCACAAGGTAATACGATACGATGCTATTTTGTTGATCGACATTCGGATCTCCTGCAAGTACGAAATGGCTGCGAACTTTAAGACCGGTTCGCAACTGCGGCGGAACAACAAATGTCAGGCCCATAGGAAATCTTACGAATGTTAATAAAGTTACGAAGAGATTCCCGGCGTCGTGACGGGCTCTTTGCGCCCGGCTCGCTCTAGCAACTCGAGCATCGCGCTTAACACGTCCATCGGTATAACCTGAAAAGAGGATCCGTTTCCTCTGTTGCCTGACCGCGGCCGAGGATTAAGGCGACCAAGTCGGCGGTTGGAGCCGGAGATATTGATTATGCCGTCGGCAACGCGATCGCCCGCACAGAACCTATCGGAAGTCGAACCGGCGCAGACGGACTCGGGCTTCTTCTCCAGCGAGTCGGTTCTCGACATTCTCAAGTTGATTCTTGCCGGATCTGAATTGTCTGAGGTGCTGACGATCATTGCCCAATTGGTCGAATCTCAAGGCAACGGCATGTTATGCACGATTTGGCTTCCCGATGCCGATGGAAAGCATCTCCATTGCGCCGCCGCGCCCAGTCTTCCTGGATTTGCCGAAAACGTCGGGCCGCATGTCGGTCTGCCCGAAAGGCGCATCCTGCGGCACAGCCGTTTATCGGAGGGAGCCGGTCTATGTTGCCGACATCCTTCAGGAGTCTATCTGGGACGACTATCGCGACCTGGTCCTGCCATATGGTATTCGCGCCGTTTGGTCGCGCCCCCTGTTCACGCGTGAAGGTAAGGTCCTCGGCACTTTCGCCATCCTTTATCGTGAAGTGCGCAATCCTGACGCCATCGACCTGCAGTTGATCGAAAGTGCCAGCCACATTGCAGGCATCGCGATTGAGCGGCATATTCATGAAGAAGCGTTGCGGCACGAACGCGATCGGCTGCGATTGCTTCTGGAAATCACGAACAGCACGACATCGAAGCTGGACCTGCCACGTTTGGTTGAGGCGCTGTCCACAAATCTGCTGAGCGTAACGCGATGTGATTTTTGCGCCTTGCTGCTGCCGGACGCCGATAGCGGGGATTTGCGAGTGACCACCTTGTACAACCCCGAGGCGCGAGGTTCCGTCCGCGACGGGACGATTATCCCGATCCATGGTTCGATCTGCGGCAAAGCCTTCCGGACCGGCAGGACGCAACATTTCGACCACATTGAAGAGCTGCGCGACGACCCTGAAAGCTTCGGCAGCAGCGTTGGCCGGCGCTTCTATCAGCACGTCGTGGCGGAAGGCCTGGTGTCCGGATGCGATCTTCCGCTCATCGGCAGAAGCGGCGTGGTAGGCGTGCTGTCGGCGCTGAAACGGTCCGAGAGGGCATTCGAGAAAGACGACGTCGCCTTTCTGGAACAGGTGGCCCGCCAGGTAGCGATTGCAGTCGAGAACGCGTTGGAGTACGAAAAGGCGATCAGAGGATCGAGATAAAGAAACGAAACAGAGACTCTACCTCGAAGAGGAAATTCGCGCTCAGTGCGGGGCAATCGTGGGAGAGAGCGCCGCTTTGAAGGCCGCGTTGCAACTGGTATCCGTTGTCGCGCCTACGGATTCGAGCGTGCTGATCCTGGGCGAGACTGGAACCGGTAAGGAGCTGATTGCCCGCGCGATCCACGATTTGAGCGCGCGCCGCGAACGCGCCTTCGTGAAATTGAATTGCGCCGCGATTCCGCTGGGGCTTCTGGAGAGCGAGCTGTTCGGTCATGAAAAGGGAGCGTTCACTGGCGCAATCGCTCAAAAAATGGGGCGCTTTGAACTGGCGAATAAGGGCACGCTTTTTCTGGACGAAGTCGGCGACATCCCGCTGGAACTTCAGGCGAAATTGCTGCGTGTTTTGCAAGAGCAGGAATTCGAAAGACTCGGCGGCAACCGCACTCATAAGGTTGATGTCCGGCTGATCGCCGCGACGCATCGCGATCTATCGGGCATGGTCAAGCAGTCGACTTTTCGCGAGGACCTGTATTACCGATTGAAAGTATTTCCGATCGGCGTTCCGGCGCTGCGGCAGCGCACTGAGGACATTCCGAAACTGGTTCGGCATTTCACGGAGCTCTATGCCCGGCGAATGAACAAGCGAATCGACGAAATCCCTGCCGAGACAATGGATGCGCTGGTGCGATACCCGTGGCCCGGAAACGTTCGGGAATTGCAGAACTTCATCGAGCGAGCCGTCATTCTTTCTCCGCACTCCGTATTGCGCGCCCCAACCTCCGAGTTGGAGCCCTTCCACGCGCCCGGCGCAGTCCAACCTTCCCATGACGGGTCTCGAGGAAGTGGAGCGGGATCACATCGTCCGGGCGCTGGAAGCGAGCAATTGGGTCGTAGGCGGCCGCAATGGCGCTGCCGAGCGATTGGGGATGAAGAGGACATCGTTGGTTTACAGGATGCGAAAGCTTCGCATCAGCCGTCCGCCCGGGCAGTCGCTGACGGCGTCTGCGGGCGCCGCGACGAAAGCCGCGACGGATCTCTGTCAGTGACGGAGATCCGTCGCGACTCCCGTCAGTTAGAACCGAGACATCGCGCCTTCATCGCGACGAATTATTTCCAACATAACAAGTACTTAGCCCTTCCCGTTGAGTTCGAGTTCGGATTTCGTGGTTGTGGCCTGCCAGGTGCCATTAGAATGCTGTCCTGTCACAAAGCCAGATTTCACCAAGTAAGGAGATTTTCATGAGCCGTTCCGGATTCGCGTCGAAATCATCGCAACAGGCTTCCGGGCTTTCCGTGCCTGTTACATCCATCCATAGGGTCGAAGCGGATGGAGTCCGCGTCTTCTACCGGGCGGCAGGCGACCCGAGTTCGCCCGTAGTGCTGTTGCTGCACGGATTCCCGTCATCGTCTTTCATGTTCCGCGAACTCATTCCACGTCTCGCCACCGACTACCGCGTGATCGCGCCAGACCTCCCTGGTTTCGGATTCACAGAAGTTCCCGCGGAACGGAAATACGTCTATTCGTTTGACCGATTGGCCGCGACGCTCAATGCGTTCACGCAAGCGCTCAAAATCAGCCGCTATGCGATGTATGTGTTCGACTATGGCGCGCCAACTGGATTCCGTCTGGCGATGGCTCACCCCGATCGAGTAACGGCGATCGTTTCACAGAACGGGAATGCCTATGAAGAGGGGCTTGGCGATGCCTGGGGGCCGATCCGGAAATACTGGGCTGAGCCAACGCCGGAGAATCGAGAGGTAATCGCGCAAGAACATTCTGACGCTGGAAGGAACGCGGTGGCAGTACACGCACGGCGTGGGCGATCCGGAGAGCGTTCCGCCTGAATCGTACACGTTGGATGCGGCGCTGCTGGAGCGTCCCGGGAACAAGGACATTCAACTGGATTTGTTTCTCGATTACGCGTCGAACGTGAAGCTCTATCCGGCGTTTCAGGATTACTTTCGGAAGGCCAAGCCGCCGTTGCTGGCGATCTGGGGCAAGAACGATCCCTTCTTCATTCCCGCCGGGGCGGAGGCATTTCGAAAAGACATACCGAACGCGCGGGTTGAGTTCCTGGATACCGGGCATTTTGCCATAGAGACGCACGTCGTCGAAATTGCCGCTGCGATGAAAGAGTTCCTGGCCGCGAACGGCGCATCGCGCCGGGCGGAAAACGAGGCGCCGCAATGAGTTCCTTTGCTCCGAACGCCACGATCGTGTTGGTCCATGGCGCGTGGGCGGACGGTTCCTGCTGGCAGCAACGTTATTCTGCCGTTGAGAAAAGAAGGTCTCAAGGTAACGTGTGCGCCGATTCCCCTCACATCGCTCTACCGAGGACATAGCCGCTCTGCAACGCGTACTTGAGAGAACGAGTGGGCCGGCGGTCCTGGCGGGACATGCCTATGGGGGCGCGGTGATCGCCGGCGCGAATGATGCCCGGGTAAGGTCGCTGGTGTACATCGCGGCGTTGGCGCCCGCCGAAGGTGAGACCGTCGCCGATGTTTTTTATCGCGCCAAGCCGCATCCTCGAAGCGCCGCATCTCGAGCCCGATGCGCATGGGCTGATCTGGATGCCGGAAGGTGGCTTTGCCCACGCGGTCGCTCACAAAGCTTCACCGGACCAGACCGCGATTCTGGAAGCCGTGCAGCGGCCGATCGCGGTGAAATGCATTCAAGAGAAGGCTCCCGCGCCGGCGTGGAAAACGAGGCCATCGTGGTTTCTGTTGGCGGAAGAGGATCGCATGATTGCGCCGGAGACGCAACGCTATATGGCGGAGCGGATGGGCGCGAAGATTCGGGCACACCATGTGGATCACAGTCCGATGTATACGGCGCCGGACACAGTCGTAGCCGTGATTCTGGAAGCGGCGAAGGAGACGCTCGTATCCTAGCGCGGGCGATAGGGAGAAACCATGCAAGCTGAATCCGTTGCCGTCGTCACTGGCGCGAGCCAGGGAATTGGCCGCGCCACCGCGATCCGCCTGGCGCGCGATTTCCAAGCCGTTGTCCTTGCCGCAAGGCAAGAGCGACGAACTTGAGAAGACTGCGGCGGAAGTAAAAGCCGCCGGCGCCGAACCGCTGACTTATGCGCTCGATTTGCGCGAGCCTCGGCTCGGCCGAGACCCTCGTCCAGGGCACGCTCGACCGCTTTGGCAGAATCGATGCTCTGGTGAACATTGCCGGCGCCGTGCCGCAGATCGATTTGTTCGAGATGACGGACGCGCAGTGGGAAGACGGCATGGCGCTTAAGCTGCACGGTGCGCGGCGGCTGACGATACGCGCCTGGGATGCTCTGAAGGCCTCGAAAGGCGCGGTCGTATTGATCTCGGGAAGCGCGGCTCTCGATCCGAAGCCCGGCTTTCGCGGCCGTAGCCACCATCAACGCCGCCATCATCGCGCTCGCGAAGGCATTTGCCGAGCAAGGCATCAAGGATGGAGTCCAAGTCAACAGCGTAGTGCCAGGCGCGGTCATGACAGGCCGCCGCCGATCATTTCTCGATCAATGGGCGCCGGAGCACGGCATGAGCGTGGAAGAGGCGATGAAGCAGTTTCCGGAAAAGGCCGGCATCGCCCGCTACGGCGAACCGGAAGAGATTGCCGGCTTGATGGCATACCTGGTTTCCAAGGAGGCTCGTTGGCTTACGGGCGCTTCTGTTCGCATGGATGGCGGCGAAATCAAAGGGATCTAGAAGAGATCAATCCTAGACTAGCGTTTTGCACATTTATGCAGCAGCTTTGACCCACTCTGCAAGGGGTTGAAGGATTTCTCGCGTGTGCGCGTCCAGTCTGGGGTCGCCGAAAATCTTTTCCTGCCATGTGGCTTGCCGCAGATTTCGAAGTATATCTTCGAAAGAAAACGGAGGTCTTGCGTTTGTACCAAGGACGCCCGATAGCTGACTGCGGCGCAAAGAGATGGCCTGACTTGGCGTGCCACAGCAGTACAAGGTCATAGATATAGAAGATCAGGGGAGCGGTTCGCTGGGTAGCTTTGGAGACTCGATTTTGGGGGTCTTCAAAGCCGAGGAACTGCTTGACGTCGCGGAAGCAGACCTCCAGGGGCCAGCGCAGAGCAAAGGTTTCCAGTATTTGTGGAGGTTTCAGAGTGAGGTCGGTGGAGAAGAAGCAGTCGTCGCGGCGGCGGCCACTGGGGTCGTGGACCACAACGATACGCAGCAGTCTCGACCCGGCGCTGGAATACCAAAGTGCGTCGATGGACCGATACCAAACCTTGACCTTACGTCCATAGAGGCACACGGTGGTTTTGATCCAGGAACTGCGGGAGTCCTGTGCCATCTGGAGCGGATTCGATAACCTCACACCTTTCTTGCGCCGCCGCCCGCGACTGGCGGTTCCGCGCGGAGGCAACTGATACAGGGCGGCGTTCATGGTCATGCGGCTGATCAACTCGGTGTTGGCCGGCAGATGGCGGCTGATAGAACCACCGGCATATTCACTGTCTCCCAACACGCGGAGTTTACGCGGGCCGAGCCAGCGGGCGACGACCTGAATCATTTCCAGAGCGAGTTGAGGACGTGTTCGATACTGCTTCTCGGTCGCCTGCCCGGTCTGCTTCTTTTCCGGCCTTCCATTGCGGCCGGGCGTGAGTTTCGGGTTCTTCCGTTTGCGATAGAGGCGGACGAGGACAGGGAGTGCCCATGTCTTTTGGGGCGCGAACGGAAACGAGACATGCAGGGAGAGAACGACCCAGCTGTGGCCGAAGGAAAAGACGGGCCGTTTCTGGGTAGAACGGAGCGGGTCGTGGTGCATGCCCGCGCCCCAGATGTGGCGTCCCGACTTGCGCGCCAGCGTGTCATCGACGGCGCCGGTGAGGATTTCGGGACAGAAAGGCAGTAGCAGTTGGAAGACGCAGTGGCCGAGGTCGTCCAGGTTCCAGCGGGCCTGGCTGAAGAAACGGTGAAACGAGCAGAAGTGCTTGAAGCGGCCCAGTTCCCCGGACTGAATGACACGTGTGAGGGAACGGCGGCCCGAGCAAAGGATCCAGGCACAGGTCAGCGCCCAGAAGGAGGAGAAGCCGGGCCGGGTAAAGCACGGCTGAAAGGCGAACAGTAGGGGAGCAAAGGAGCGGACGAGGAGATCGGGCATAGGCGTGTCACTCTTTCATCACTGTATTGAAAGATAAGGAAATCAAAAAAAGCGCGTCAGCGCTTTTTCGTTCTTCCAGTAGTTCCACGTTCAGGCCTGAGATCTGTTTCAGGCACTTCTGAATCTCG
>CAVPSN010000008.1:0-364475 GCA_963708385.1 Bryobacterales bacterium
GGATGTCTCTCGGGCCGCGGGAGCCGGAGGCCGTCGAAGCGCTCATGAAACGCTACGGACTCACTATCGCCGGTCCGCCGCTCGCCTGACCAACCCGAGGGATATGAAGCTGTGGCAGAAAACGATAAGTGGAAAATCGCAGGCGTTGAGGTGCATGTGCTGCTCTCGAGCCGTACGACGGCAGGCCGCTTCACGATCAGCGAGGTTCAAAACTCCGGTGAGGACGGCCTGCCCTTGCACACACACCATTACGAGGACGGTTTCTTTTTCGTCCTGGAAGGAAGTTCGATTCCAACTTGGAAAGGAAACAATCGCCGCGCCCTCCGGCACTTCCATCTTCATTCCGCGCGAGACCGCGTATGCCTTTCGTAATGGAGGTCCTGGAAAGGGCAGGCTGCTCGTGCTGACCGTACCCGGAGGCGTAGATCTTCATCCGCGACGTTGGCGAGCTGGCGCGGCGTGCGTCTGGGTTGGATTGGCGTCAGCTATCGCCCATCCTCGAAAAGCATGGAATTTTGCCCGTCGAAGCCCCCGAGGAGTAGCTGAACGATTCAGGCGTGGGCCCGAAAATCGCGTGAGAAAATGTCTCCTAAACGGGGATCATGGTTACTCAAGCACCCGAAGTTTGGCTCGCAGCCACCAAGTTAGCCGCGCCCGCGCGCCGGCATGACGCGCTCGCTGCGTCCACGATTGATCGATCTGCTGGCTACGGTCGATGGCCCACATGCGAATGACGCTGGTCTCAGCGCCCGCGGGCGCTGGTAAAACGACACTCCTCGCGGAACTCCGGCACGCGTTTCCCGAAACCGCCTGGGCATGGCTCCTGCTCGATGCCGAGGACAACGACCCTTCCCTGTTCGCGGCGGCGCTGATCGCACTCCCTAAACGCCGCCGCACCGGCGATCCATCGAAAAGATCGCACTCGGGGCCCGGCGACGCGCGGTCCTGATCACGGCCATCGTCAATCAGGTCGGCGCAGATCGCCAGACAGATCCGATGGCGGTCGTGCTCGATGACCTGCACACTGATCGCCGAGCGCGCCGTCCACGAACTTCTCGACTATCTCGTCGACCATCTGCCGGCCAATATGAATGTGGTCTTGGCCTCCGTCACGATCCGCCGCTGTCGCTGGCACGCCGTCGCGTTCGCGGCGAACTGAGGGAAATTCGGCTCGCAGGACCTGAGCTTCACCGAAGAAGAGACCGGCGCCTGGTAAACCAGTGTCTCCGCTTCAACCTGTCGAAGCAGGAAGTGGCCCAGTCTTCATTCGCGCACCGAAGGCTGGGCCGCCGGCTTGCGCCTGCTGGCCACCTCGCTCTCCCAGAGCCCCGCCAATCGTAGCAATCTGTTGCAAAGCGGCATGCAGGGCAGCCGCCGCATCTTCGATTTTCTCGCCGAGGAAGTGCTCGATCGCCAGTCGCCCGATCTGCGCCGTTTCCTGCTGGAAACTTCGATCCTCTCGTCGCTTCGCCCGCTGGTGTGCGACGCCTCACCGGCCGGAACGATTCCTCCGCGTGCTCGACGATCTGTACTGCCGCAACTTGTACGTCGTGGCCGCCGACGAAGCGGAAACCGGCTTCCGTTATCACGATCTGTTCGCCGACTTCCTGCGCGAGCGCTTCGCCGCGAACGGCTCGAGAGTGGCGTGCTCTGCACGAGCGGGCGGCTCGTGCCGAAAGCTCGTCCGCAGAATCGCCTGCGTCATTCCTGGCGGCGAAATTGGGAAAGCGCGGCCGCCGAAATTGAGGCCATCGGTCCCGAATATGCGCCGCCGGGGATTCGTCGTCACCCTGCAACGCTGGATCTCGGCGCTCCCGGGAGGTGCGCCTGGCCCATCCCCGCGTGCTGTACCTGCTCGGGCCAGGCGATCTGGACGCGCAGCGAATTCTCACTGGCGCAGCCCTTCCTGGAGCAGGCGCTCGAAGGCTTTCGACGGAACGGCGATCTGGTCGGGCAGAGCGAAGCGCTGGTCGCGCTGGCCAACAGCGCGCTGATGAACAATCGCTTCGATGAGTCGCGCGAGACTGCGTCCGCGAGGCGCTCACGTTCGACATTCCCGCCGGCGAGTCAGGCGCAGATACATACTGCCGGGGCGTGGGACGCGATCTACCGGCGGACTGGGGGAAGCCGAACATCATCTCGGCAAAGTGTTTGAGATCGTGGAGCGCGGCGAAGGCATCCGAATCCGCTGGCCACGCAGTTAGTTTCTTCTCGGAGGGCTCCCCGGTTACGTGCGACAAAGTCGAAGCGATTTGCACTGCCATGCGCACGCGCCTTGCCGGGCCGCCGGGATCTGGCCAAGCCATCTACCATCTGTTGAACGGCGCCGTCCTGCATCTATCGCGGCGACATGGATGAGGGCGGACCGCGAAGCGGAGCGAGCGCTGGCCATCGGGCGCGACTGCGGCCAGGTGGTAATGATCATCGCCGCGCTGGACACCAGTTTCGCGGTCACGGCCGCGGGCCAAGGCCGATGGGCGGACGTGGAAGCTGGGCCTCGAGGATTGGACGAGAACAAATACGGCCAGATCGCGCGCAACTGGCGGCTTCATTTCTGATACCTGCAGGCGCGCGCGCGCTGGCACACGCGGCAACATCGAAGGGCTGCGCGGGCCTACGAGGAGGCCCTGCTGCCCAATCCCGTGGAGGCTCCCGCGGCACGGCCGTACCGTCATCTGATCCGTGGCATGCTGCGGCATGGCCGAACGCCTACGCCCAGGCCGAGCAGGCCTTCCGCGAGGCGCTCGCGCGAAGAAGGACAATTCAAGGTAACCCGCGCCATTTCCAGCGCCAGGGTCATGCTGGCCTACGCGCTGTTGGCTCGCGGCCGGGCCGCGAAGCGATGGATGTTTTCCGGCCCTTACTGGATGGAATCGGAAATCTAGGGCTTGCCGGAATGCCTGATGCGCGAAAATCCCGATCGTGGTCCCCTTGCTGCGCCACGCGCATGAGCGCAAGATATCGCCGCGAATACGTCGAGCACGTCCTGGAGCTCCTCGGCGCCCCGCGGAACGCCGAAGGGCCTCGGGCAGAGAAGCGCTTTCCGAACGCGAACTGGAAGTCCTGCGCATCATGGCCGAAGGACTTGGCAACCGGGAAATCGCCGGGCGGCTTTTTGTCAGCGAGGCCACAGTAAAGACCCACGTTCAACACATCATGCGGAAGCTCGACGCGGAGTCGCGCACACAAGCCGTACGCGCGGGAGAGAGCTCATGCTGCTGTGATGGATGCGGCATCGAAGCACGGCGCTTTGGTTGCGCATCCCTTATAGAGATTTCAGAAAATTCTCACTGCTCGATTCCTTAACTGAATAGCCTTAGGGCGGGACAAGAGCTGCCCGTTCCAGGAGTTCCTCCATGAAGCAGAATCGCCGAAGAGCGGGGTGCGGCGTATTTTATGGAATGACAATCCCCGAAACGCTATACTCGGTCACAGCCGGACGACCGGATTCACGCCTAACCGAAAGGGACTACCGAAAATGAGGAACCGCGCTTTTGCTCTCACTGCAATCTTGATGTTGATCTGCTTCGCCATTTCTGCCGCCGATTTGAGCGGGAAATGGAAAGGAGACTTGCAGACGCCCAATGGGGCTTTGGAGACCACCTTTGATTTCCACATCGATGGTGAAAAGCTGACCGGCACGGTCACAAATATGTATGGTACGGAGGAGATCACGGAGGGGACAGTAAAGGGCGACGCAGTCTCTTTTGTCGTGTTAGCCGGCGGCGGCCAGTTCAAGATCACCTACAAAGGCGCCGTCGCGGGCGAGGAGCTGAAGTTCCACGTCATCATTGCCGAGATGGGCGAGGGGATTTAGTCGCGAAACGCGTGAAATGAGCCACGGCGCGAGTCGCAGCCGGGAAAGCTAAAAATCCAGTCGCAGTCCCAACTCAATCCAGCGCGCGCTGTTGGTTCGATTGGGCGGCGTAAACGTGCCCGTGATCACTCCGAATGTCGCCGGGCTGGCAAAACTGAGCGATGGATTGGCAAAGTTCTCGTGGTTGAAAAGATTGAAGAAATCGGCCGAAAACGAGACCTTCCATCTCTCGTAGATGCCGACAGTCTTTCCGAGGCGGGTATCGAGGTTCCAGAAGGGGAGACCCCGCATCGGGTTGGCGCTTCCGGTGCGCCCGTCGGTTGAGAGTTGGACATAGTTGACATCGCAGAACGCCGCGCCAGGGTTAGCAAACAGATTCATATTCGAACCGCTGAGCCGCCAACGGCACTGCCCACTGTTCCGCTGAAAATGGAGTTGCTGCATGAGGAAGTGTTCGAGACATGATGGGTCAATCCGGTCGTCGGAAGCGGTCCGGTTGGAATCATATATTCGGTGGCGGCAATTGCGTTCGTTCCACCTCCCCAGATGTTGCTGCCCTCAGTCACTTTGACCGGCAACCCGCTCCATTTTGCGAAGATTCCCGAGGTGTACCATCCGCCAATGATCTTATTCACTACGCCGTTTCCGTGCAGCCTGTGCGCCTGACCCATCGGAATGTCGTATTGATAGATCGCATTGAACACGCTCCGGCGGTCGTAGCCGGAAAAGCCGTACTGTACGCTCGGATTGAAGCTGTTGGAATAGAGGCTCTATAGCAGAATCTATGGGTAGGATTTGGGGGATCTTCGGGGAAATTCGCGAGTGAATCGACGGGAGTGAACCCTCTGCATCCGACGGGGCTTCGCCCCCTTGAGAAAACCAAAACGAAACCTTTCTGAGAAGGAAAAACAAGAAGCATTTCTGCTCCCTCCCGCTGGTCGGGGTCGAGGACTGACGCGTCACAAGGAGATTGAAGAGTGATTGCCCGAGCTGGCATTGGTGCAAGACAGCCGGCGAAGAAGAATAGCTGATCTCCAGCGGATTGGATTAATCTGCAGTTGAGAGACCGAGACTCATCGACCGACGAGGAGATCAGCCATTCAACTACAGGTTAAGACCATCTTGAATCAGGTGCAACGTTTCATAGGGTTCGTCTACCAAGAGGTCCGAATGCATCGCAGCCAGGCGGGAGCGCAGGTGATCGAGATCATCGTAGAGCCGCATGGCGGGATCCGCGGGCGCTGTTCGCGTTGCCGGCGACCAGCGCCCGGCTATGACCGTTTACCTCGGCGGTGCTGGCTATTTGTGCCCCTTCGGGGCATCCCGACCCATTTTTCTATGCGCCACGTCGGGTGGAGTGTGCCGAGCACGGGGTAGTAGTCGAGCATATTCCGTGGAGCGAGGGCAAGCGTCCAGTGACCTGCGCCATGATGGGGTTCTTAGCGGTTTGGGCGCGACGGTTGAGTTGGTTGGAAACGGCGCGAGCGTTCCAGACCAGTTGGGAAGCGGTGTACCGGTCGGTGGAATGGTTTGTGCAGTGGGGCTTGGCGCATCGTGAATTGAGCGGGGTCGAGTCCATTGGGGTGGACGAGATTCATTGGGGACACGGCTTGCGCGCAGACAACTTTCTGACCGTCATCTACCAAATCGACCGGCAGTGTCGGCGCTTGCTATGGGTGGGACGCCGACGCTCGCAAGCCACGCTGCGGCGGGGCCTGAAGGTACTGGGACCGGAGGTTGTCAAAGGATTGCGTTTTGTGTGCAGTGACATGTGGAAGCCCTACTTGAAAGTCATCGCGGCCCAGGCCGGTCAGGCTTTGCACGTACTGGACCGATTCCATATCACGAGCCATTTGAATCAGGCAGTGGATCAGGTGCGCCGTGCCGAGAACTCACGCCTACGCGGGAAAGACAAGAAAGCCGCCCAGCGGCTCAAGCATATGCGGTGGCCCTTACTCCGCCGCGGCAGCCGGGTGCGTGGTCGGGCTCGGCAAAAACTCAATGCCCTGCTGGCCAGCAAGCTGGCCACCGCACGGGCCTGGGATTTGAAGGAAACCTTCTCCTATTTCTGGAAGTACAACTCCGTGATTTGGGCCGGCGCTTTTCTCGACTACTGGTGCTTCCGGGCCATGCGCAGCCGTCTGGAACCGATGAAGCAGGTAGCCCGGATGCTGCGCGCCCATGAGCCGCTGATCCTCAATTGGTTTCGCGCCAAGAAAGAAATCTCAAATGGCGCTGTTGAGGGTCTCAACAACAAAATCCGAGTGGTTACCAGACGATCCTACGGCTTTCGCACCTTCGATGCCATGGAAATGGCCCTCTATCACAACTTGGGACGACTCCCGGAACCCGAATCGCCCCACAAGTTCTGCTGAGGAAACGGAATAGAATCCCGCATTGTTCTGATTGGAGAGGCCATCGTCCAGAGCGATGGAGTATGTGTAATTTGCGGTGAGGCTGAGCCCGTGCGAGAGACGCTTGTTCACCGTAATGATGCCGGCGTTGTAATTCGAGTAGCCTATGTAAGTCCGCAGGAACTCCATCTGCGCCTGGTCGCTGTCATACGGCGTGAGTCCCAGCTTGGCCCGGTAGGCATCCAGGGTCAGGAACAGTTGTCCGACGTTGCCGGACACAATGTTCGATTTGTTCGCGCCGACGATGAACGCCGTCGAACTGGTCGCGGTGGATCCCTCGGCCTTTGCAAGGCCCGGGAACTGATTCTCGAAGAACGGCGCGTTAGGCGCGGTCTGTCCGGCGCGAAGCGCATTAGCTACGGCGTCGTACGCCTGGGCGAACGATTGGCCCGAGGCCGAATCCACAAACATATACGGCACCGAGTTCACGTTCACCGCCTGGGCAAATCGCGTCCAAGCCGACCGACGTAGGCGGCTTCGAAAATTAAACCACCGGGCAATTCCCGCTGAATGCTGAAATCGAAATTGTAGGCGCGGCCGACCTTCATCTTCGGGTCTACCTGGAACGAGAGTTGTTCCGCCCCTGGCGCAGGAACGATGGGGACGGAAGCTGCGGTTGGAACGGGCAGGGGAAGCGCCCCGTCAACCCCAACACGGAAACTGGAAAGGCCAGGATTTGCGAGACCGGCCGAAGCGCTGCAACCCGCGCCGCCCACGCCAGTCGCGTTGCAGAACGGCGTGGTGACGGCGATGTTTTCGTCGTACCCGATACCCAACATCGGTATCTCGACGCTCTGTACGGTGTTACCGCGGTCGTACACCATGGCAAACCCGGTACGGATGACTGTCTTGCGTTCGCCGAGAAGAGTCTTCAGGAAACCACCTCCGCCTGAGGGATTCCAGGCGAGCGAAACGCGCGGCGCAACGTTGCCCCAATCCACGTAGAACACCGGTTTTTTCGCCACAGACACCGGTTCGAACCCAAAGGCCGGGTTGTACACCTGCCCTTGGAGCGCAGCCGCTTCCTTAGCGGCCAGAAACGCTGGGCCCGTCACTTCCTGCCCCGTAGCCGCATAAGTCATGATGGTCTGAAGGTTGTGCTGCTCCGTGGGCGATCGAATCGGCTTCGAGCGCGGCGGCCGCGCCAACCACGTTTACAGTCTCCGTCACCGCGCCCACCTGCATAGTGAGATCGACCCGCTGGCGCGCACCCACATCCACCGTAATATCGGTGGCGACCGCTTTGGAAAATCCCGCTGCCTCGGCGGTGACCGTATACTTGCCGATTTTGACTTGGGAGAAGAGGTAATTCCCGTTTTCGTCCGAAGTGGCTTTGGATTGGATGCCGGTTTCCTGATTAATCAACGTGACAGTAGCCTTCGGGATAACGGAGGAGCGGGCATCCTTAACCGTTCCGAGCACATCGGCGGTCTCGTATTGCGCGAATAATGGAGTAAGTGCGATAAGTAACAAAAACAGCTTTATTCTCATTTTTCCTCCCGTGCAGATTATCATGATGGTGCATTCAGTTCCGTTGCTATTCGATGACGGTTGTATCACTGTTCACCGACGGTCGCGGATAATTACTTATACGGCTGTATTCTTACAACGTTAGTAGCATGAAGAGCAGATGAATCGGGCAGACCAAATCCGCCGCCTCGATAGCCGTAACGAGCCGTGGGACCTTGTCGTGGTAGGGGGCGGCGCCACCGGCGTGGGCGTAGCCATCGACGCGGCGGCGCGGGGCTATGGCGTTCTGCTGCTGGAGCAGCACGATTTCGGAAAGGGCACGTCGAGCCGCAGCACAAAGCTGGTGCATGGCGGCGTGCGGTATCTGGAGCAGGGCAATCTTTCGTTGGTGATGGAAGCGCTGCGCGAGCGCGGCCTATTGCTTGAAAACGCGCCCCACCTGGTGCGGAATCTGGGATTCGTGGTCCCAACTTACGATTGGTGGGAATCGCCGTTTTACGGCGTGGGTCTCAAGATTTACAACATGCTCGCGGGAAAGTACGGCTTCGGCGCGTCGCGGATTCTCTCAAAGGAGGAAACGCTGGAGCGCCTGCCCACCATCAACACCGACGGCCTGCGTGGCGGCGTGATCTACTTCGACGGCCAGTTTGACGACGCCCGGCTGCTGATTCATCTCGTAGCGACTGCTTGGGAACAGGGCGCCGCACTGCTGAATTACGCTCCCGTTACGGACGTATTGAAAGACAAAGACGGATTCGTGAATGGCGTCCGCTTCCGCGACCTGGAATCGGGCGAGGAGCGCAAGGCGTTGGCACGGGTAGTGATCAACGCCACGGGCCCGTTCAGCGACGCCTTTCGCGCGCTGGCCGATCCGGCGGTGGAACCGATTGTCGCTCCGAGCCAGGGCGTGCACCTGGTGTTCGACGCTTCGTTCCTGGAGAGCGCCAGCGCGATTATGGTCCCCCATACCAGCGACGGAAGAATTCTGTTCGCCATTCCCTGGCACGGGCATGTGGTGGTGGGGACGACCGACACGCCCATTGAATCGGCCACTCTCGAGCCAACCGCGTTCGACCAGGAGATCGAATTCATCTTGCGAACGGCCTCTCTCTACCTCGCGAAGAAGCCGACGCGCGCGGATATTCTGAGCGTGTTCACTGGCATTCGCCCACTGGTGAAGGCGGATGGGGCGGCGAACACGGCGTCCCTTTCGCGGAGCCATACTATCCGCATCGAAAACTCCGCCATAATTACCATCTGCGGCGGCAAGTGGACCACATACCGGCACATGGCCGAAGATTGCGTGAATCAGGCCGCAACGTTCGCGCGCCTACCGGAGCGGGCATGTCCGACGGAGAGTCTGAACATCCACGGGCATCTACCTAATGCGGAGCGGTACGGCGCGTTGAGCGTGTACGGGTCCGATGCGGCGAAAATTCGCGGACTAATGGAAGGCGACGTCGCGTTGGCGGTTCCACTGTGCGCGTCCCTGCCCTACACAGGCGCGGAGATCGTGTGGGCAACGCGCGAGGAGATGGCGCGAAACCTGGAGGATGTGTTGGCGCGGCGTACGCGCGCGCTGTTTCTGAATGCTAGGGCGGCGATGGAGATGGCAGATCCCGCGACGCGGCTGATGGCGCGGGAATTGGGGCGTTCGGAGGAGTGGGCGGCGGCGCAGGTAAAGGAATTTCTGCAGATGGCGCAGGGTTATTTGGCGATTCCAGACGGGTCGCCCACCTAAGAGCGGCAGGCATTCATTCGCGACCAGAGCCTTTGCGCGGCGGCAGGTAGTGGAACCGAACCAGATAGATGTTCTCGCCTTTGCCGTGCTTCGCAACCTTCAGGAGATCGACGAGACCCAGGAAGCCCGACTCACGCGCTAACTGCGGCGTGATATCCGGAAAACCGATCGGCGTGATGGAGTCAATTTCGATCTCCCCCTCGTCCATCTTGTAGCGGGCGCCTACCCTGACGTGCGGGCGCATCCATATGCGCACGCTGCAGGTGATGTCGCCGCGGCGAACGCCTTCGCGGAGGCGCTTGGTGAACACCATGAGGAAAGTCTACACGCATTGAAGGTCCGGATTAGGCGCGGGGCGGCGGCGGCAAATGTTCCGAAGACGAGGAGGAATGGAAAGGTAAACGTGCGGCAACACCTGCGCGCCTTCGGCGCGTGGACCGGCCAGAGGTCCGTCCTACTTATACAGGCCGCGGATGCCGTTCGAGCGTACCTTCACCGGGTCCCAGAATGCCTTGATGCCGCGCCACGCGCTTACTGTTGTGCCTGCCACGTCGTTCCAGCGTACCGGCACTTCCAACGTGCGATAGCCGAGATGGCGCGCGATGTAGAGGACTTCCACATCGAAGCCGAAGCCGTCGAGCCGCTGGCGGCGGAAGATCTCGCGCGCCGCCGATGTCTCGAAAAGCTTGAAGCCGCATTGCGTGTCGTGGAACGGCAGGCCGGTGACAAGGCGCATCGCGAGATTGAAGATGCGGCCCATGGTTTCGCGGAAAACCGGCTGGTGCACGCCGACCAGCGAGCGGTCCAGCGCGCGCGAGCCGATGGCCACCTGCGCCCGTTCGCGCTCGGCGGCGCCCCAGAGCTTGTCCAGTTCTTCGATGGGCGCCGAGAGATCGGCGTCGGTGAACAGAGCCCAGTCGCCCTTGGCCTCCAGCATGCCGTGGCGGACGGAGTAGCCTTTGCCGCGATTGCCGGGGTTGCGCAGCACGCGCGCGCCGGCGGCTTCGGCCGACGGCGCCGGTTGCGTCGCGCGAGCCGTCGTCCACCACGACGATTTCGGCGAATTCCCAATGGGACGCGTCCAGATATTCGACGCACGCGAGCCAAAGTGGAGGGTAGCCGTTTCTCTTCGTTGTACGCAGGAATGATAATAGAGATGGATCGGCGCAAACGAAGTCTTATAATAGCGAATTCGCAACAGCCCAGGCGGTATAACCCCATAGGAGATTCTATTGTCGCTGGAAGACGAATTGTTGAAGCAGCGCGCAGCGCGCATCCGCGAGATCGAAGCGCTCGGATATCGCGCCTACGGCAAGCGCTACGATTTCACGCACACCGTTCCGGAGATTCTGGCGGAGTATGGCGCGAAGACCGCCGAAGAGCTGACGCCGGAGATCCGCGTGCGCATCGCCGGGCGCGTGATGACGCTGCGGCACATGGGCAAGGCCGGCTTCGCGCATCTGCAGCAGAATGGCGAGCGCCTGCAGATCTACGTCAAGAAAGACGCCGTGGGCGAGCGCGATTACCAGCTGTTCAAACTGCTCGATATCGGCGACATCATCGGCGTGGAAGGCTATCTGTTCCGCACGCGCACCGGCGAACTGAGCGTTCACGCCGAGAAGCTCGAGTTCCTTTCGAAGACGCTGCTCTCCATGCCCGAGAAGTGGCACGGCCTGGAGGATGTGGAGACGCGCTACCGCCAGCGCTATCTCGATCTGATCGCGAATCCCGACGTGCGCAAGGTCTTCGTGACGCGCGCCAAGCATCATCTCCTCGCTGCGGCGGCAACTGGAAGCGCGCGGCTTCATCGAAGTGGAAACGCCGATGATGCAGCCGCTCTACGGCGGCGCGGCGGCGCGGCCGTTCGTCACGCACCACAACACGCTCGATATCGATCTCTACCTGCGCATCGCGCCGGAGCTGTATCTGAAGCGGCTGGTGGTGGGCGGGCTGGAGCGCGTCTACGAGATCAACCGCAACTTCCGCAACGAAGGGCTCTCCACGCAGCACAATCCCGAATTCACCATGCTCGAGTTCTACCAGGCCTACACCGATTATCGCGGCCTGATGGATTTCTCCGCAGAACTGCTGCCGCAGATGGCGCATCGACGCGACCGGCGGCACCGAAGTGGAGTTCGAAGGCCACAAGCTCGATTTCGCGCCATGTGCGAGCGCTACAGCATGCGCGAGGCGGTGGTGCATTTCTGGGAGGGCGAAGGGCGGCCATCGACGCGACGACGTCGCGAACCCCGAGTGGCTGGCGCGGCACTCCGCGCAAGGCGACGGCGGGCGAAGCGCTCGCCGATATCTTCGAGCGGCACGTGGAAGACAAGCTGATCCAGCCGACGATCATCTACGATTATCCGGTGGAGACCTCGCCGCTTTCGAAGAACAAGCCGCGAGGACCCGGCTTTCGTCGAGCGCTTCGAAATCTACGCGGCCGGCATGGAGATCGGCAACGCCTACACCGAGTTGAACGATCCGCAGGAGCAGCGCCGCCGCTTCGAGATGCAGCTCGGCATGCGCGAGCGCGGCGACGAAGAGGCGCACCAGATGGATGAAGACTACGTGCGCGCGCTTGCCTACGGCATGCCGCCGACCGGAGGCGAAGGGATCGGCATCGACCGCCTGACGATGATCCTGACCGGCTCGCGGTCCATCCGCGACGTGATCCTGTTTCCGCTGCTGCGGCCGGAAGGCCCGATCGAACTCGTGCAGACAGCTGCGCGAACTGGATGCGCAGTGAGAATAGCATCGGCGGTTCGAACTCTTCATCGCCAGCCGCTACCTGCGCGCGCGCCGCAAGGAGGCGGTGATCTCGGTCATCACGGTGATCTCGGTGGTCGGCGTGGCGGCCGGCGTGATGGCGCTGGTGATCGCGCTGGCGGTCACCAACGGCTTCCGCAACACGCTGCAGCGGAACTGCTGGGCGCCATGGCGCACATCAACGTGATGACCGCCAGCAGTCGAACGGCATCGAAAACTGGCGCGATCTGGCAGCGCGCATCCGCAAGCTGCCGCACGTGACGGCCGTCGCGCCGGCGCTCTATATGCCGGTGTTTCTGATCGGGGCCGCTGCAATGCGAAAGGGGTCGAGCTGAAGGGCATCGACGTCGATGCGGAACTGGCGATTACCACCGACGCTGCGGCATTTGAAGGCGGGATCGCTCGACCGGCTGCGCGATCCAAATGCGGACCCGCCCGGGATCATTGCTCGGCTCGCGCCTGGCCGAGGACACCGGGATGGTGCTGAATTCAAGGATCACGCTGGCGAGCCCCGAGGGCAATCTGACGCCATTCGGAATGATGCCGACGTTTAGAAAGTTTTCACGCTGCGGATCTTCGAAACCGGATTTTACGATTTCGACGACAATTGGGCGTTCACGTCGATTCAGGCGGCGCAGAAGGCGCTGTCGCTCGACGACGTGGTCAACCAGATCGAACTCAACGTGGACGATCTGAACAAGGCTGACGTGATCGCGAAGGAGATCGAGAAGGCAGTCGGCCCGAAGCTATACGACGACAACGTGGATGGAGCTGAACAAGCAGTTATTCGGCGCGCTGAACATGGAGCGGATGGTGACCATCATCGTGATCGGCCTGATCGAGCTGGTGGCGGCGCTGAATATTCTGATCACGCTGGTGATGATGGTGATGGAGAAGTACCGCGACATCGCGGTGCTGATGTCGATGGGCGCGCGGCGCAAGCAGATCCGCCGCATCTTCATGCTGCAGGGCGTGCTGATCGGCGTTGTAGGCAGCGCGATCGGGCTGATCGTCGGCTACACGCTCTGCTACTTCGCGGAGAAGTATCACTGGATCAAGCTGCCCGAAGCGGTCTACTCGATCAGCTACGTGCCGTTCGAGGCGCGGTGGGTGGACGGGATCTGGATCGCGGGGGTGGCGATTCTGGTGAGCTTCCTGGCGACGATCTATCCGGCGAGGAGCGCGACGAGGATAGCGCCAGCCGAGGTCTTGAGGTACGAATAAGCGGCGCAGGCCGGGAGGCCTGCGCCGCTATCGGGCTACTTCTCTTCCGTGGTAATGCCGTTCGCGGCGGCCGCTTTGGCCTTCTTCTCGGCCAATTTCTTCTTGGCATCCATGGCCTTGTCGATCCAGTTGTTGGCGATCGCGATCTGCTTCTCGAACTCCTTCTGGTCGTCGAGCAGGTAGGCGCGCTCACGGATCAGCAGGTTTTCGTAAGCCATCGCATCGGCATACAGCGGATCGATCTCGAGGCATTTGTTGAGATTGTCTATGCCGGTCTGAATCACCGGTGTCCCACTTCTCCTTCAATTCCGCTTTGATTTTTTTGTCCTTGATGGGGAAGTTGGAGTCCATGGGCTGCTTCAAATCGTGCATGGCACTGGCATAGGCGGGATACCACTTCGACCACGCTATGAAGCCGAGGCTGTAATAGGCATCGGTGTTCTTGGGATCAAACTGGACCACCTTCTGATACCACTGTTCGGCCTCGTCCCACTTCTTCTGGTTCAGTTTCAGAGTGGCGATATAAGCGGCAGCGGTCTTGTTGGTTGGGTCCTTTTCTAAAACCTTCTGGAATTCCGCAAGCGCCTGATCCGCCATCTTCATGTTGTCCGGGCTTTCGGCTCCCGGAACATACTGCTGCATATAGGCGACGGCCAGATAGAGCCGCGCCGTAGAGAACTCGGGCTCCAACTCGACAGCGGTCTTAAAATGCTCCACCGCCTGCGGGAACTGGGCGTTCTTAAAAGCCGAAACGCCTTCGTTGATCTGAGAGCGCGAGCGCAGCTGGGTACACCCGGCGGCGAGCAACGCGAGAGCGGCGAGAGCCGCGGTCATGATCGATTTACGCATGTACTTTCCCCAAAAAATCGCCTCGATCCGTTACTGGCCGAGGTCTTTGAACGGCATCAGACCGATCTTATCCACGCCGGCCCCGTGTCCGATATCCACTACTTCCGCCACCCACTTGTATTCGATGTCCGGATCGCCCTTAACGAACATGATGCGCTCGGCGCGCGTCTTGAAGATGTCTTCCAGACGTTTTTGCAATAGATTCTCTGCGATGGGCTCTGTGTTGACCAGCATCGAGTGATCCTTGTTGATGGTCACCACAATGGTGCGGTCGTCAGCCGGATTCGGCTTTGCATCCTTCGGCGGAGGCTGCGGTACCAGCGCTTCCAGGCCTTTCGGTGTTAACGGCGTAATGACCATGAAGATGATGATCAGCACGAGTAGTACGTCGATCATCGGCGTCATGTTGATGTCGGACTTGGGCCCGCCACCACCGCCCATTGACATTGCCATAAGATTGCTCCTTAAATAAACTTTTCGTCGTTAATCGCCGGACGGCGAGCCGCCCTGTTTCTTCTGATCGTCGGTGGGGTGGCGCTCTCCCTGAATCTGCTCGGTCAAAAGGCCGAGTTGGTCCACGCCCGCCGCTTGCAAATTCTGTACTACGTCCAAAACCACCTGATACTTCGCACGCACGTCGGCTTTGAGGAAGCACTCTTTATCCGTGCGGTTGGAAAGCATGTCCTTAATCTTGCCAGTCAACTGGTCCGGGGGAACCGCGTCGCGTCCAAGGAATGTCTTTCCATCGCGAGACACGGAAATAAGCACCGCGTCGCTGCGATCCGCCGCCTGCATGGCGATCGGGTTGTGCGTCTTCACCAAGTCGATCGGCACGCCCTTCGATAACATTGGCGTGATGACCATGAAGATGATGAGCAGCACGAGCATCACGTCCACCATGGGGGTGACGTTAATGTCGGCCACCGGCGGCGGCGCCTTCTGCTTCAGCATGTCTTGCATACCCATACGATTTCTCCTATTTTCGCGGACCGGTTAGTTCGGAGAACTGGAGTGAGGCAGGTGAACCGCCTGCCCCACTTTTGTCAACTCGCAATCGGAGACCGCTCTTTACTTAATGGGCCTTACTTACGAACGCCGCGCTGCGACCGCTTGAGGAAGTAATCGATCAACTCGGAACTGGAGTTGCCCATTTCCACGTCGAAGGCCTCGATGCGGCCGGTGAAGTAGTTGAACGCCCACACCGCGGGGACGGCCACGAACAGACCGATAGCGGTGGTGACAAGGGCTTCCGAAATACCGCCGGCGACGGCGCCGAGACCGGTAGACTTTTGGGTCGAAATGCCCTGGAACGCGTTGATGATGCCGGCGACGGTACCGAACAGACCGACGAACGGAGCGGACGACGCGATGGTCGCGAGGCCCGATACGCCGCGCTTCAATTCGGCATGCACGATGGCTTCGGCGCGCTCAAGAGCGCGACGCGAAGCTTCGATCTCTTCGCCGGGAATATCGGTCGAAATCTGGTGCGCCTGGAACTCCTGCAAACCCGCCACTACAACCTTCGCCAGATGGCTCTTCTTGTAGCGGTCGGCGATCTTCACGGCCTCATCCAGCTTGCCCTCGCGCAACGCGCCAGCCACGGCCGGAGCGAACGCGCGCGACTGCTTCTTGGCGGCGTTATATGCCATGAAGCGGTCGATCATGACGCCGATGGAATAGGCGGACATGAGGAACAGCAGAACAACGACGCCGCGGGCCAATCCGCCCATTTGCGCCCAGAGGTGTACGGGGTCCCAACCTACGCTGCTATCGTCTTGCAGCATTAGGAAGAAGGACCATACTTGGTGAAAATGCAAAGCCAACATTCTAGTTTTCTCTCCTGCGAGTTGATTTTTGTTACTTTATATCCGGCGTTCGAATAGGAGCGCCGGGTTACTACTGACCCAAAGTAAAGATGACGTCGATGGTCGTGTTTACCTTTACCGGCTGTTCATTCAAGAGCGTGGGCTGATAGACCCATTGTTTGACCGCGTCGAGCGCGGCCTGCCGCAGCAGCGGGTGGCCGCTGACCACATTGAGCGACTGGATATGGCCGTCTTCGCCGATGATGGCGGCCAACTCCACGGTTCCCGAGATGCGCGCCTGGCGCGCAATCTGGGGATAAACCGGTTGCGGATTGCGAATGAGCTTCGCCGCCTGCACACGTCCACCGACGTTCACGATGCTCGGCTTCGGCGCTTCCTTCTTGGGAGGCGGAGGCGGAGGCGGAGGAGCGGCCGAGGGGATTCCGCCCAGGATGCCACCGAGCACGCCACCTACTGCGCCGCCGGCTACGCCGCCGGGTACGCCGCCAGCCACGCCCATACCAGCGCTAGGCGGGGCTTCGTCCTCATTGATTTGCTTGATCTCTTTGGGGATGACCTTGGGAACGAGCAGTTTGCCCGCGTCCATCTGGCGGGGAATGACTTTGACCACTTTGGGAGGCGCCGCCGCGGGAGGAGGAGGAGGAGGAGGCGGCGGCGGCGGAGCCGTGATCAGCGAGGTCAACGTCGCCGACGGCAACACCTGGAAATAAATAAGCGGCAGCACTACCAGCACTGCTATCGCGGCGATTTGCACGGCGAACGAAAGAATGACCGTTTTGGTCGTGTTCGTTTTGCCGGTTTGTACAAATGTCTGTTCAAACATGCAACGTTTACCCCCTCCTATTTAACTGCCTTAGTCGGCTTACGGACGTTGTCGGTCCGGGCCGCTGTCGCCAACGCCGGCGCGGTCTTACGGCGCTTGTCGGCATAGTTGTGCCAGAAGAGCACAATCGGGCTGGCGATGAAAACCGAAGAATACGTTCCTACGAGAATGCCGCAAACCAATGCAAATGAAAACCCATGCAACACGGGGCCGCCAAACAGGAACAGGGCGACGGCGGTGATGAACGTGAGACCCGAGGTCATAATGGTTCGGCTCAGAGTCTGGTTCACGGCGACATTCATGACGCGCTCCAGCGAATCGCGCCGCGAGAGCTTCAGATTCTCGCGGATACGATCGAAGATGACAATCGTATCATTCATCGAGTATCCAACGAGCGTGAGCAGCGCGGCGATCACGGTCATGTCAATCTCTTCATTGAAGAGCGAGAACAAGCCGACGGTGATGAGCGTGTCGTGGAAGACGGCTATAACCGCGCCCACGCCGTAGATCCACTCAAAACGGAACGCGATATAGACCAGCATGCCGCCGAGCGCATAAAGCGTAGCAAGGACTGCCTTCTGACGCAATTGCGCGCCAACCTTGGGACCCACCATTTCGGTTTTTTGAATGTGGTACGGGGCAAGATAGGCTTCCTGCTGGAGCACGCTCAAGATCTGCGGCGTGACGCCAGGGACTCCATTCAGCTCGCTGAAATTGTAGATTAAACCGGAGTGCTGGTCGGAGTATTTGAGAATATTGGCCGCAGCCGTCTTGACCTGATCGGCGCCCATCGGAACATTAGCGCGGGACAGACCATCCATCAGCCGCGAAGACAAGGCGTCCTGCCCGGTGTTATTGAGATCGAGCTTGCCGCTGGCGGGTTGGCCGAACGTGGCAGAGAGCACCTGCTGCATCGCGGCGCGGTTCACGTTCAGTTGCGCGTCGGTCTGCTTCTCACTGCCGATGCCGATTTCGACTTCATTCTTGGTGGAAACGTCCGTGATGTTCTGGACGCTTACCTCGCCTTTGGTCTGCTGCGCATGCAAGAATGCTTCGCGGATACGGTCGAGTGGAGGCGTTTGGGCAAACTTCACCCTCATCAGGGTGCCGCCTTTGAAATCGATGCCGTAATTCAAGCCTTTGATAGCCATGCTGGCGAAACCGGCTACCGTCAAAATCAATGAGGCAATGATGAACGGCCACTTCTTGCCCAGAAAATCGTAGTCTGTATTCTTAAATAATTCCATCGACTCGTGCCGTGCTGGTTTGCCGTTAACTACTTCGACTCCAGCGTGTTCAAATTTGTTCCCAGGGTGGGGCTTCAACTTCTTCTAAAGCTAGAAGACCCGGCGCCAAATACCGCTGGCGCTACAAAGAAAACCCCACTACCACTAAATGCTGAGGGCCTCCTGGCGAGTGCCGCCGGAGAGTTCCCACGCGAAAATCGTTTTCGAAACGAAGACGGCCGTGAAAATATTGGCCGCCAAACCAATCGTCAAAGTCACCGCAAAGCCCTTCACCGGACCTTCACCGAACAAGAACAGGAAGGCGCACGACACGATGGTCGTCACGTGGGTGTCCACGATAGTCCACCAAGCCTTGCCAAATCCCGCGTCCACGGCCGCCACCACCGATTTCCCGGCGCGCAGTTCCTCTCGGATGCGCTCGAAGATCAGCACGTTGGAATCGACCGCCATACCGATGGTCAGAATTACGCCCGCGATTCCGGGTAGCGTCAGGACCGCATTGAAATAGGAGATCGCGGCCAACAGAATAATTGCGTTGAGCAAAAGCGCCAGAACGGCATTGATGCCGCTGCGCTTATAGTAGATCAGCATGATCATCACGACTGCGATCAAACCGACGATGCCGGCCACGAAGCCTTCGTGAATGGAATCGGCGCCGAGCGAGGGGCCGATGGTGCGATCTTCCAGATACTGAATGCCAGCGGGCAGCGAACCCGAACGGAGATAGCGCGAAAGATCGATCGCTTCGTCCTGATTGGCGAGGCCCGTGATGCGGCCGGAGTCTTCGATCTTGGCTTCAATGGTGGCGACGCTGACCGCCTGGTTGTCGAGAACGACGGCAAGCTTGTTATTGATGTTGGCTTCGGTGTAACGGCCGAAACGCTTGCCCGCGTCGGGCGAAAGGGTGAAATCGGTCTCCCATCCGCGGACGTCGCCCTGGGCGGGACGCGCGTTGCGCATCTCCTGGCCACTGACAACGGGGTTCTTGCCAACCAGATACCATTGCTCGCCTTCACTCGCACCGCGCGGCTTAACCTTCACCAGCTTGGTGTTGAGGGGAAGAATGCCGCCGTGCTGCGCGAGCGCGGCGTCGCGGCTGGGATACGGACCATCCTTTACGTCATCGATCTCGAGCACCGCCGCCGTGCCGATCAATTCCCTGACGTGCCCGGGATCGTCCACACCGGGCAACTGTACGAGGATCTGGTAATCGGCGCCGGCGCGGCCGTACTGCTGAACGGACTTTTCGGCCAAACCAAGCTGGTCGATACGATTGCCGATGGTATCGATGGAGCGCTGCACGGTCTCGCCTTCGAGAGCGATCAACTCGGTAGGCTTGAGCTTCATCTGATAGTCGGTGGAGGTCAGCGAGGTGAGGTTGTAGTTGGGATAACGTTCGGCAACGATGTTGCGGAAGGCGCTGGACTGCGTGGCGGGGATGCCCTTAATGGTGAGCGCGACCTGGTTCGCTTCAGCGACGGACGTAACGTCGTTGACGTCCGTTGAAGCCCATGTGATGTTTTCCTTCTTGAGGTCTTCCTTGAGGCGCTCGCCGGCCTGCAACGCATCGGCCTTGACGGCGTCCTGTACCTGAACTTCGAGAACCAGTTGCGAACCGCCCTTGAGATCGAGGCCGAGGTGAATATTGTTGGAGAAGTTCTTCTGAATAGCGGCGATGGAAGTGGGGAATCCTATGATTCCGTAGACGCAGGCCAGGATGACCAGGAAAATGACCACCGAGCGGGCCGTGATGTTCGTTTGCATGGGAGTTTTAAAGCCTGTTTTATAGAGTACTACTTCTTAGCCTCGCCGGCGGTAACCACGCTCGAAACCGAACTGCGGGCTACCTGGATCTTTATATTGTCCGGCTTTACGCGAATAATCAGCGTGTCGTCGTCTTGAATCGCATAAATGGTTCCAACGATGCCCCCGCTCGTCAGAACGGTTTGCCCGTTCTCGAGAGCCGCCAGCATTTTTGCGGTGTTGCGGCGCTGACGCTGCATGGGAAGAAAAATTAAAAGATAAAAGACGCCGAAGAGCAGCAATAGCGGCAGGAGTTGAATGAGCGAGTTGCTCGCCGCGGCTTGCAAAAGAAAAAGGTTTGGAACCACGATTTCAACCGTTTAGTCGTTCACGGAAACATCGGATGCAGGTTGACTAGAGACCGCCTGCGCCCTGTCCAGGTATTGTAAAAATGAATTCGCCAGTATAGCACAACGAATTTCGCGCATGACGTCAAGGTACCGCCGGATATTGTGATGGGTGGCCAAGCTGGCGTACAAAATCTCCCCGCTCAGGAAGAGGTGCCTTAAATATGCGCGGGAATAACTCCCACAAGTATAGCAGGAACAATTGGGATCGAGCGGCCGTGGATCGTCCTTATATCGCGCATGCTTGATGATGAGGCGGCCTTCGGAGGTGAAGAGGTATCCGTTGCGCGCATTGCGCGAGGGGAGCACACAATCCATCATGTCGATGCCGCGCGCAACATATTGAGGAAGCTCCGCCGGCATGCCGACGCCCATGGCATATCGCGGACGGTCACGGGGGAGGATGGGCTCGGTAGCTTCCACCATTTCAAGGCTCAAGGGCCGGGGCTCTCCCACGGACAGGCCGCCGACGGCGTAGCCATCGGCATCGAGATCGAGAAGCGCCGTGGCGCATTCGCGGCGGAGATCGGGAAACATGGAGCCCTGCACGATGGGGAAGAGCGCGTGACGTGTGGGGGATTCGGCGATGCGCAACCGGAAATGACGGTTGGCCTGATGCGCCCAGCGCAGAGTGCGATGCATGCTTTGCCGGGCGTACTCGTGGCTGACGGGATACTCGGGACACTCGTCGAGCGCCATGAGGATGTCGCTGCCGAAGGCGAGTTGGGCATCGACCGTGGATTCGGGGGTGAATTTGTGCAGGCTGCCATCGAGGTGGGACTGAAACGTCACGCCTTCCTCGGTGATCTTGCGCAGGCCGGATAACGAAAAGACCTGGAATCCGCCGGAATCGGTGAGGATAGCGTTGGGCCAGGACATGAAGCGATGCAGGCCGCCGAGTTGGCGGATGAGCTCATGGCCTGGGCGCAGGTAGAGGTGATAGGTGTTGGCAAGGAGGATGCCCACGCCGAGATCGTTCGCGAGGTCGCGTTGCGTGAGCCCTTTGACCGTAGCCTGGGTGCCGACAGGCATGAAAACGGGGGTTTCGATGGTTCCGTGGGCAGTGTGGAGCAGGCCCGCCCGGGCGCGGGTGTGAGGGCACTCGGCCTGGACTTCGAAGGTGACTTGGCGCAACTTCGATTGTAGTCTCGCTTGCGGGGCTGCGGCGAGCGGGTGGTTGACGATCGCTTGAAGGCTGCATAAGAAGATCGCGTTGGCAAATCCAAGGATGGGCCAAATGCCGTGACGTCGGGATCGACAGGCCGGAGGCCTGGCCGGAGGCCTGTCGTACGAACACGACGGCGCGTCAACAGGGCCGGGAGACGAGCGCACGTCTGGCGTGGAGTGTGGCTGGCTCATCAATTTTGACCTCGGGGAAGACGATTATGCGGCGCGAAGGTCGGTTTTGTCATCCGGTTTGGCGCCGCCCTTCGGCAATTTGCCCTGAAAATGGTAGATCCGGGCAGCGCGAAGGTGCGCGGCGCGCACGCGGCGGCGATCGATTTCAGTCTGAGAAAAAACGAACCCACCGTGCGCGGAGGCGGGCGCAAAGTCTTCACCCGGCTCGTAGGTTTCTTCCATCGCTTCAGCCAGTTCGACGAATTGCGTGGCTTGCTCGACGGCTATTTCGTGAGCGGCTTTGCGTACGTCCTGGAGGGCCTTCAAGTGGGCCTGATGCTTTTCCAGGGCCCGCAGAATCTTCACTTCGTAACCTGTGAGCAAGTGAAACTCATGGGCTTGCTCCAGGAAGGTGCGCGAGGCCGCCAAGGCTGTATCGGCCTCGGGATGTCCGGATTGCATCTCGTCGACATGGTCGCGGTGCCCGTTTGAAAACATCCCCATTTCCAAAGAGCGAGCCCTCTCAAGCCGGTACATGTTCTCCGAAATGGATTTTGCGTAAAACCTTTCGATGGCGCCCAAAGGGGCGAGTTCGGTTTGGATCTCCGAACAGAAGGACTTAAAAGCCACGAGCTCTTCGGGACTGGAGCAGACGATTTGCCCGTTCAACCCGTTCCTATAAGCATTCAAGCTAGAACGGCGGCGGCCCTCAGCAGTCACGGGTCCGTGACTTAGGGCGCCGTTCCGGCGGTTGGCGAGCAGTTTGGCTTCGCTGATGGGTTTTTTGGCGGGTGCGGGTGCAGGTTCGGTTGCCTCAGGCGTTTCGGTGGTTTCGATTTCGTTGGTTGCGATCATAGTGAGAATCCGTTCCGGGGGAAATTTCTTCCCCTATTTCATCGTAGCGGGCGGGAAAAAGGCGAGGGATGGGCGGGTGTTGTAGGTGATTGATAGGATGTGGGTTAGCGATTTTCGAAGTGCTGTGAATGCCAATTGGCGGCGCTACGCTTCGCCACTTACGGGGATGAAAACGGGCGCCAATTGCGCGATTCTGGTTCCGTCTGTCGGAACGATATAGGCCGGTCACGGTCTGGCGCTATAGATAGCCCGTTTGTGAATGTGGCCGGGACGCGCTTTGGGAATTTACGATTGAGGCTCCTGCCGCAAGGCGGGAAGCCCGCCAGGGAAAGTCCGATTTTCTTCCAGCGTCCCTCGTCTCCGGCGGCAGGGAGGACTTTATGTCGAACGTAGTGTACCGCCGTTGCTGTGGGATGGATATCCACAAAGACACGATTGTAGTTTGCGTTTTGATGGCCGACGGGAACGAGGGGATTCCAATCCGCAAGACTTACAAGACCTTTCGCAACGATCTCATCCGCATGCGGATCTGGCTGAAACAATTGAAAGTGACCGAGATCGCGATGGAGTCGACGGGCGTTTATTGGCGTCCGGTGTGGAACGTCTTAGAAGATCATGGCTTCCGGCTGCTGTTAGTGAATCCGGCGCAGGTGAAGGCGTTGCAAGGCCGCAAAAGCGACGGGCGCGATGCCAAGCGGATCACCGAGTATTTGCAAGATGGGCGTCTGGATCCGAGCTTCGTGCCGCCGCAGGAGATCCGGGAACTGCGGCATTTACTGCGTCACCGTCTCAATTTGCTGCAGCAGCGGGGCGAGTCGCACAACCAGATTCGCGATCTGTTCGAGACTGCCAATATCAAGCTGTCCTCGGTGGCGAGCAACTTACTAGGGTTGACGGGGCGCTGCATCATCGAGGCAATGATTGCGGGTGAGGACTCGCCCGAGTTGCTGGCCTGGAAGGTGAAGGGCAAGCTGCGCAAGAGAGAGAAGGAGGTGAAGGAATCGCTCAAGGGTTGCTTCAGCGAGTTCCACCGCATGCCGCTCAAAACGAATTATGCGCTGTATCAATTTCTCACCCGGCAGGTGGAGGAATTGGAGGCGGAGATCGCGCGGCGGATGCAGCCGTATGCGGATCGGGTAGACGCATTGGCCACGATTCCGGGAGTGGAGAAGATCGCGGCATGGCATCTGATTGCGGAGTTGGGGGCCGACATGTCGGTGTTCCCGGATGCCGATCACTGCGCTAGTTGGGCGGGGGTGAGCCCTGGAAGTTGCGAAAGCGCAGGCAAGCAACTGAGCGGGCGCACCAAGAAGGGCAATAAATACCTGCGGCGCATCCTGACGCAATCGGCGTGGGCGGCTTCACATTGTAAGCGGGGATACCTGCGTGCATTCTTCCACCGAGTCAAAGCCAGACGCGGGTGGGGTCGCGCTGTAATTGCTGTCGCACATAAGATCGTGGTGATCGCCTATTGCATTCTCAAGACCGGGACGCCGTATCGAGATCTGGGGGACGATTACTTCGACAAACTACACCCGGAGCGTACAGCCAAGCGGCTGGTTCGACGACTGGAGCGCCTGGGCCTGACAGTTTGCGTAACACCATCGGCAGACCTAACCCCCGGCCTTTCATAGAACTAGCGGTCAAAGTTTTCTAGGGACTCAAAATTTCGGCCCCACGGGTCCGACGCCAGCGGGAATGAAAAACGTCCCCGGAGGGCGGCATTTTTAGCAGAGTTAATTCTGCTTAACTTGCTGAAGAGAAGTGGGTTATGGAGCAGCGTTCCAAGGGCTGAGTTTTTTGGACGTTCCGAAACGGACTATTTCGATCCAGACGCCGAGACGCGCGACTTCAAAGCGTTAGTGTGAGTAAATATACGAAGACAAATTCCCGCACTGATGTTCCCCAGGTTCCGTCCGATGAGACGTTGGTGCGCCTCCAACTAACCCACGGAGAACTCGCCCGGTTCTCTCCTTCTGAGCCGGGTCTTCATGCGCATTGCGTCCGGGTTAGTGGGTTGGCCTCGGAGATCGGCAGGACTCTCACCATTCCGCTACGATCTGCAATGGTTTTGCAACAAGCGGCATTGGTACACCACTGCGCGGAGCTCATTCCGGGCGACGCGGCTGCGGGCCGGCTGCTGGCGGATGTCTTTGCGGACGCGGCGGGCGCTTGGAAGCCGACAGAGGCGCCGGAGAGCCTAACGTCGGCGCTTCAGGCGTTTCATAGCTTTCCCGAGCGGACTGGCAATGCCATGGGCGATTTGCTTGGCGAGATCCTTGCGCTGGCGAACTTGATAGATGAACAGATCGAAGGCGCGGCAGTGGATGGAGTACCGCACGTCGCGGTTTGGGAAGGCCTGGAACCTTTGCGGGCGATGTTTACGGATAAGCTGTGGGTCCGCGCAAGCGAACTCTTTCCGGGGACGGTTGGTTCACAGCGGACATGGGAAATCCCTGTTCAGCCGGACGTGGCGCAGCACCTGGCTGGGTTTCTGAGGCAACCGGCGGCGTACTCGCTGTCGCGCCTGGCGGAGATCGCCAACCGCGATCCAGCGACCGCCGGCCGATTGATCCAGGCGGCCAACTCGCCGCTGTTCAGCGCGCGGATGCGCATCGGATCGGTGCGGCACGCGCTTGCGTACCTGGGCGAAAACGCCAGCCGGAGGATTGTTACGGCGCTGATGGCGCGATCGATGTTCGGATCTTCGGGGACGTTGCGCCGTCTATGGGAGCATTCGCTGAAGATCGCTCAGTTTTTGGAAAACATGGCGCGGGACAAGGGCTTCATGGAGCCCCCCGAGGCCTTATTGACGGGGCTGGTTCACGATGTGGGGCGTATTGCGCTGGTGCGTCAAAAGGAGGCCGCGACGCTCGCGCGTCTCACCGAAGCGGGCAACGCGGCGACCTGGGCGGAGACCCTGCTGTATGGGGTAGACCATGCCGAGCTTGGGGCGCGAATTCTCGAATCGTGGCGATTTCCAGAAGAGATTGTCGAGGCGGTGCGATTTCATCATCGGCCGGCTGAAAGCGGGTCGAGCGGCGCGGCGGCCTTATACGCGGCGGAGTTCTGGTCGGAGAGCGATGAAGACCTGCCGTCTCTGCGGCAACTACACGCCGGCTTATCGCGGATCGAGATTCGCATGGACGAGCTTTCGCGGTTCGATGCTCTCGATGCAGCCGTGGGCGCGCTCTTGAAGATCGCGTAGCGGCTGCTATCCTGAAGACCGGGCCTCCTGGGCGCCCGATTCGAATCTTCGCGATCAGCCGAATGAAAAAGCAGCCCGCGCCGAAGGCGCCGTCTCCGCCGCAGCGCCGCGCTTTTGATTGGCGCCGTCTCATCCCCTTTGCTGCATTGTGGATTCTCACGCTGGCGGCCTATTCCAACTCGTTCCAGGCCGGATTGGTTTATGACAACGCAGCGATTATCGGCAGAGACGTTCGACTGCACGCCGTCTCGAGCGAAAATGTGCGGCTGATTCTGACGGATGAATACTGGTATCCGCGCACAGGCAACGGACTGTATCGGCCGTTCACCACGCTCACGTATCTTTTCAACTACGCGGTGTTGGGCGAGGGCCCGAACCCCGTGGGGTATCATGTGGTGAACTACGCGATTCACTCAATGAATGCCTCGCTGGTGCTTCTGCTGGCTCTGCCGCTCTTCAGTGAAGTGGTTCCGGCGTTCGCCATGGCGGCGATCTGGGCCGTCCATCCGGCGCTTACCGAATCGGTCACGAATATTGTTGGGCGTGCGGATCTGCTCGGCGCATTCGGCGTGCTCGCGGCGTTACTGTGCTTCGCGCAGGGCCGGAAATCGGCGGGACGTCGCCGCGTCGCCTGGTGGATCGGCTGCGGAGTGGCCGCGACGGTGGGAATCTTCTCCAAGGAAAGCGCCATCGTGGTCCTGGGGGCCGTACCGCTGTTCGACATTGCATTTCGAAAGAAGGAAACATGGCGTATCCGGCTCACGGGCTATGCGGCGGTAGCGCTTCCCTGCGTCCTCTTTCTTCTCATTCGGCAAGCGGTATTGCGCGACTCGCCCGTGATGCGCCTTTTCTTCACGGACAACCCAATTGCCGGCGTTGGATTTTGGTCCGGCCGGCTAACCGCAATCGGCGTGATTGGCCGTCAAATCGCTCTGCTGGCCTGGCCCATGCGGCTATCGGCTGACTATTCATACAATGCCATTCCGCTCGCGGCGGGATTCACGGGCGCGGTCTTGGGTGGGATTGCGGTCCTTCTCGCTGCCGCCGCGATCGCGGTTTGGGGCTATAGGCGCAATCGCAAGCTTTTCTTCCTGGTCCTGTTTGGATTGGGCGCCCTGCTGCCCACTTCGAACCTTCTCTTCCCGATTGGCACTATCATGGCCGAGCGGTTCCTCTACGTGCCCGCGATCGCATTCGCCGGGTGCATAACCGCAGCCTTCTGGGCATTACGCGGCCGCATGGAAGCCCGGTGGATGCGGGCGGCCTTCGCGGCAATCGCGCTGTGTTTCGCCGCGCGTACTTTTGCGCGCAACTTCGATTGGGACTCCGAAAGGGCATTGTTTCAAAGCGCGACGATTGCCGAGCCGGCGAGCTTTCGGCCGCACAGCGCGATGGCGTCCATTTATCTGCGGGCCGGCCAACTTGACGATGCGGTGCGGGAGGCCGATCGCACGCTGGAGATTCTGAACCCTTTGCCCGATTCGCAAAACCTACCGAATCCGTACGTCACGGCAGGTAAGGTCTATAGCGACAAGGCGGATTCGCTTTCGGCGGCGGAAGGCGTAGCGTGGAGGAAGAAAGCGCTCGACACGTTGCGCCGTGGTGAACGCATTACAGCGGCGCTAAACGAGCGGTACAGGCAAGACGACATGGCGCATGGGCGGCCCTTTCATCCCGTGGACCTCTCGGTGTTATATGAGCATCTCGGCTATGTGGAGCTGAAGAGCAAGAACTTCGCCGAATCCGCGGCCGCGCTCGAGAAGGCTATGCGGCTGGCGCTTGTTCCCGATATGTTCATCAACCTCGCTACCGCTCTTGTGGGAAAGAACGATCCGCATGACGCCGAGGTCACGATGCTCGAAGGGTTGATCTGGCGCCACGACGACGGCGTCATGGCAACGAACCTGGTCAAGATCTTCAGCCTGACCGAGCCAGGCAGTTGCGCGCTTGCTCGATCGGGCAATTCCTTTCGGTTGGACACGAGCTGTCCGCTGGTGCAGCGCGAGTTATGCGAAGCCTCGGCCCGGTTGATCCCGCTGCTCGAAGCCCAACGCCAAACAGCGGACGCGGCACGCGTCCGCACAGGCGCGCAGCACGTGGGGTGCAAACCGTAAACGAGCGCCGCGCGCCCGCACTGGCGCTTCAGGTATTACACGGTGATATTCTTCGTCTTATGCGCAAATACGTCACTCTCGCCATCCTATTCCTCACGCTGGCATCCGCCCAAACCATCGATCGATCGCTCGTTGCCGGCCTGCGCTGGCGCATGATCGGACCATTCCGCGGTGGACGCACGGTCGGCGTGGCGGGGATTGCGGAGCAGCCCGGCACGTTTTATATCGGAGTCAATAATGGCGGCGTGTGGAAGACCGACGACTATGGTCTCACGTGGGACCCGATCTTCGACGATCAGCCGACGGGGTCCATCGGCGCAGTGGCGGTAGCGCCGTCGCAGCCGGATACGGTCTACGTGGGCAGCGGCGAGGGATTGCAGCGGCCGGATCTCTCGGTGGGCGATGGTATGTACAAATCCACGGATGCGGGCAAGACGTGGCGGCATCTGGGGCTGCGCGATGGGCAACAGATTCCGCAGATCATAGTGGATCCGCGGAATCCGAACCGCCTGTTCGTGGCTGTGCTGGGGCATCCCTACGGACCGAACGCCGAGCGCGGCATCTACCGCTCAACCGACGGCGGCGCGAATTTTCAGAAGGTGCTCTATAAGGACGAACAAACCGGCGGGGTGGATCTGGCATTCGATCCGCGCAATCCGCAAATGGTTTACGCGGTGCTGTGGCAGGCGCAGCAGGGGCCGTGGGAGAACGGAGCGTTCTCCGGTCCGAACAGCGGACTCTACAAATCGACGGATGGCGGCGATCACTGGAGCCAGCTCACAGGCGGGCTGCCTACGTTTGAGAAGGACGGGCTAGGCCGCATCGGGATCGGGATTGCGCCGAGCGACGGGAATCGGATGTATGCGCTGGTGGAGGCGCGCGGGCAGGCGGGCGGCCTGTATCGCTCGGACGATGCGGGCGCTACGTGGCGGCGCGTTAACGGCGAGAACCGCATCTATGGACGCGGCAACGATTTTGCGTGCGTCCGCGTCGACCCCAAAAATCGTGACGTGATCTACGTCGCGAATACTGCGACCTATCGCTCCACCGACGCCGGGCAAACATTCACCGCCATCAAAGGCGCGCCGGGAGGCGACGACTATCACACCATCTGGATCAATCCCGTCAACCCGAACATCATTATGCTCGCGGCGGATCAGGGCGCGACGCTCAGCGTGAACTATGGCCGCACGTGGAGTTCCTGGTATAACCAACCGACCGCGCAGTTCTACCACGTGATCACCGATAATCGCATCCCGTACAACATCTATGGCGGTCAGCAGGAGAGCGGATCGGTGGGCATGTCGAGCCGCGGCAACGATGGCCAGATCACCTTCCGCGAATGGCATCCGGTAGGCGGCGAAGAGTACGCCTATATCGCGCCCGACCCGCTCAACGCCGATTTCGTTTATGGCGGCGGACGCGGTTCTGTGAGCCGCTTCAACCGCGTCACCGGCGTAGTGGAGCACTTGCCCGTGCGACCGCCTGCCGGGGTAACGTTCCGCAGTCTGCGCACGGTGCCGCTGGTATTCTCCGAGGTCGATCCTCACGTGATGTATATGGGAATGCAGGTAGTGGTCCGTAGCGCCGATGGCGGCCACACGTGGGAGACGATCAGTCCCGATCTTTCGCGCGAAACGTACGAGCTGCCCTGCCAGCGTCGCCGTCTATCCCGATGAGGCGAAGCAGCAAGCGACGCGGCGCGGCGTGGTCTATTCGCTTGCGCCGTCGCGCCTGACGACAGAGACAATCTGGGCGGGAACGGACGATGGACTGATTCAGGTCACGCGCGATGGCGGCAAGACGCTGGAAGAACGTGACGCCGGCGGCAGTGGCGCCGTGGAGCAAGATTGCGCAACTCGATGCGTCGCATTTCGACGACCAGACGGTGTACGCCGCGGTCAATCGCCTGCGCGTGGACGATCATGAAGCCGCACATCTTTCGCACCCACGATGGCGGCGCCACCTGGACGGAAATCGTGCGCGGTCTTCCCGATGGGCCGGTGAACTCAGTGCGCGAGGACCCGGTTCGCAAGGGGTTGCTGTTCGCGGGAACGGAAATCGCGACCTATGTTTCGTTCAACGACGGCGGCGATTGGCATGCCGCTGCGGATGAACATGCCGGCCACTTCGATACGCGATCTGGTGATTCACGAGAACGATCTGGTCGCGGGCACGCACGGCCGCGGCTTCTGGATTCTGGACGATATTGCGCCGCTGCGGCAATTGACGCCGGAGGCCGCGGCCGCGCCGGCACACCTGTTCGCGCCGAGCGCGGTCTACCGATTTCCGCGCGATACCAACACCGATACGCCACTGCCGCCCGAGGAGCCAGCGGGACAGAATCCGCCGGACGGCGCGATTCTCTATTACTACCTGAAGGCGGCTGCAAGCGGGCCGGTAACGCTCGAGATCTCTGACGCCGCGGGCAAGCTGGTCCGCGCGATTCTCGAGCACGGATCCGGCGCCGCCAGCCGATCCCAATTTAAATGTGCCGGCTTATTGGGTGCGTCCGTTCCAGCCACTGCCAGCCAGCGCGGGGATGCATCGGTTCGTGTGGGATTTGCACGCGGCTGCCGCCGGACGCGGTGGACGGGGCGGCGGATGTCCGATTTCGGCGATCTATATGGACACGCCATGCGGCGAAGGCGCATGGATTCCGCCGGGCACTTATACGGTTAAGCTGACGGTGAACGGGCAGAGCTATGAGCGGACCTTGGTGGTGAAGCCAGATCCGAGGTAGCGACGCGGTTCGGTGAATCGGGATGGCCAAGCCGGGGGCCTACCCGCTACGGGGCCAGTAGACCCCGTCACGCCAGTCGGCCCCAGTTTTTCTCCGGGTCTCAACAGCGTCGGAGGCTTGCGCTGCGACGGCTGTTGCTGGTCGCCGTCCTCTTTTTTCCTGCTTCTTTTTGGCATCGCGATCGGCCGGAGTCTCCATCTGTTCGATGGCCTTCCGATCCACGTCGGCCTTGTGTTGAACATCCTTGGCGCGCTCGTCCATGTCGGCCGAAGCCGATTCGATGCCGTCCGTGGTTGCGTCGATCGCGGTCTTGAGCACGAAATCGTAGCGGTCGAGATCGTTCGGATGGCTGTCGCGGATCCTCTTCAACATGGGCAGGCAGTCGCGCTCGTAATTGGCAAGCGCCATCATAGAGGGCTTGACGTCGATCTTGCGGACGAGCGCATCGTCGATTACGGCATCGATGGCGTCAAGAATCTGCGCGTAATCGTCAAGCGCGTCGTGAATTACGATCGAACGGCCCTGTTTATCCTTCGATAGCAGCGACTTGACAGATCGATGCGCCGCCGGGCGAACCTGGCATAGAGTTGGATGCGAGGTTGGGATCTTGCGCGTCCTTGATTTGCGCGGTTTCGTCGCCCGTGAGGAAATCACGATCCTGCGCGGCCGCCACGGGAGACAGCGTCGCGGCAAGCGCCAACCCCGCGGCTATTAACCAGACCGGGAACTTCATTTCTTTTTGCCCTCCATCAATCCCAACAACAGATCGTCGTGAACCTGCTGCACGCGGGCTTTGGTCTTTTCGAGCATGGGGCGCTCGGTATAACTCATCTCCTCTTCCAATCCCTGGATACGGCGCGCCAATTGGCTGGTCTCCTCTCGGCGCTCTTGAAGTACTGTGGACTGCTGCGCGGGTTTTTGCCGGTCTGCTGGAGCGATTGGTAAGCCAGATCCACCGATTCTTCGATTTCGTTGGCGAAGGACTGCACCTGGGTGAGATCGCCCTTTTGATACGCGCCGCGCGCAGCCTCGTAGGCGGCCTTGGCGTTCTCGAGGGCCAGTTTCGAACGCTTCTCGAGGTTGGACTCCGCCATCGCCCGCTTCAAATCGGCGTGGATGTTCTGCGCACTCACCAGAGCGAGCATCACGGCGAAAGCCAATTGCGTCTTCATCAATGCTTCTCCAATTCGCGCTGAAGGATTTTCGAGCGCAGCCGCGCCTGGATTTCCTGGTTCTCATGTTCCCCATGGCTCATGGAGAGAAACTGCTGGTACGCATCTAGCGCGGGCTTCAACTGCTTCAGTTTGTCCAAGGTGATGGCGCGCAGGAACCAGTTTCCGGCGGTGTTCTCGCCCAATGCGCGGGCGCGGTCGATGGCGCCGAGACATTGCTCCAGGTCTCCTGCGAGATAGAGCGCTGCGCCCAAATTGCTCCAGGCGCGCATGTCGGCGGGCTTAAGTTTCGCTGCCTGGCCGAATTGTGCGACGGCGGCGGGGTACTGTTTGCTTTCGAGCAAAGCCTGGCCGTAGGTGAAGTGAAGGTCGAAGTTGGCAGAATCGGCCTCGGAGGCTTTCTCCAAAAGCGGGAGTGCTTTAGCGGAGTCGCCATTTGCCTGGTAAGCCAGCGCCAGCGCGGCGCGGTTGGCGGGCGTTGGATCCGTGGCATAGGCCTTTTCCAGGCTCGGAATTGCATCGGCGTATTTCTTACTGCGAAGCATCAACTCGCCCAAATGCTCCTGCGCCGCGGCGTTCTCGGGAAATTCGCGCAAGATCGCCAAAGCTTCGAGGATTTGGTTGTTCTTTTCGTAGAGGCCGGCCAACTCCAGCAGACCATCGCGATAGCTGGCGTCGATTTGCGCCGCCTGGCGAAAGTGCGGCGCGGCTTCGCCGAGCTTCTCCTGGCCTACCAGCGAGTGTGCGAGGCCCAACTCGGCGCCGGCCGATTTGGCATTGATCGTGAGCGCGGCGCGAAAGTTCTCTTCCGCCTTCACCATTTCTCCGGTTGCCAATTGGCACTGGGCGAGGTGGTAGCGTGACGCGAAATCCTGTGGCTTCTGGCGCGAGGCGTCCTCGAACAGCGGCAATGCCTCGGCGGGATTTTTCTGGCGGAGCAACAGCAGCCCGGCGTTGGTTTCTGCTTCGAAGAGCGCCGGCTTCAACTCGAGAGTCTTGCGGTATTCGGCGATTCCGGCGGCGTCCTGGTTCAGAAACCCGTAGGCGACCGCAAGATTGAAATGAGCGGCGTAATCGGCGGGATCGGCCTCGATTGCTTTATGGAACGATTCCACGGCGGCTTCGTAGCGATGTTCTTCGAGGGCCTTGAGGCCATCCCCGGCCGGGCCAGCGGACTGAAAGAAGAACAGCAGCGCCGCCGCGATCCACATACTTCTATTGTATGCGGGCGGGAGTTATGGCGCGCGCTGGAGGGGCGCGCGGGGGTGTTACTTCTTGGTCGGAATTTTGTCGGGATCGAGCGGCGTAGTCACGTCGGGAACGTCTGAATCGAAGGTTAGCGGAATGTCGATCAGCGCGACTTGTTTTTCCTCGTCGCCGAGAACCTTCAACTTGTAGTGCTTCGGCGGAACGTCGAAGAGCAGATATCCCTGCACCGTTTCGGATGGGGGCACTTGCCGTGTATTCCCGATCCAATCCTGCACGCCTTCACCGTCGGTGGCTTCGGGGTAAGTGACGCCGGAGTCATCGATGAGTTCTGTTTTCGGAATGATCGCCTCGTTAGCGCCGCTATTGACTACGCTGATGCGCAGTAGAAAAAAACGGTTCTGTGGGAGGCGGGCGTCCGGGCCGCTTCCGAATTCAGTTTGCCACTGCCGCTCGAACACGGTGTAAATCAGATGCCCCGCCGTTACCCGCTCGCCCATCTGATAGATGTGACGGACTTCCGTTCGTTCGACGCTGGAGCAAGAGAGAAGGCAGGAGGCGAGCACAAAGGGCACAAAACGAAGGGCGCGCATAGGGATAAGAATACGATTGTGGCTTTGGCGTAACCCGGGTGTCAATCGAAATGTGGGGGGAGTCAGCCGAGTACTCCGTACCAGAGTACGGGTGCTGCGTTACTGACGAGGGGCGTCCTGGAGCATGCGCTCGAACTTTTGACGCTGCTCCTGGGTAAGAATCTGCTCTACGCGGGATTTGGAATCGCTCAGAACGCTGCGGTAGTATTGCCAAAAGTCATTCAAGATCGATTGCATCTGTTCGGATTGGACCGGAGTCAAGTTGAGCTCTTTTTGCATGCGCTCGAAGAAACGGATCTTGCCGGTTGGAGTATCGAAATCGGGCTGGTGCATGACGCGATGCACGCCCATATTCATAGCGAGAGCGCCCGCTCCGGCTCCGCAGAGAAATACCAGGGCGAGCATGACCGCGCATGCCACACGCGGATCCCACCCACGCCGCACCGAAGCCTGGCTCATGACGCTAGTGTTCATAATTGGCTAGCGTGACCAGCATGCTTTCCGAGGCAGGCGCGGAATCGAACGAAGGCTGAGTCTGTTCCGCCATCACGGCATCGGGCATTGGTCCCGAAGAGTAGCCGCGCTCGTTCGAGATGAGATAGGTTCCCATCGCGACGAGCACCAGCAGACACGAAAAGACCAGACGGCGGCCCAATGCGGGTTCGAGCGCGAAGAAGTTGCTCCACGAAGGAGCGGCATTGCGCTCCGCGACCTGCGTCATGACCCGCGTATAAAACCCGGGCGAAGGCTCAATCTCTTCTTGGGGGCGAAAAGAGCGGAACAGCAAGCTCAAGTCTTCCATTCCCTGAAGCTCTTCACGACATGCTACACAATTACCGAGATGCGCCTCAATCGAGCGGCGTTCCAGCGGCTCCAGCGTGCCGGCCAGGAACTCCTCAAGGCTTTCCATCACCACTGCGTGCATAGATTCTTCCCTTGTAAATTAACACGTTCCAACAACCCTTGACAGGTCTACCGCCCGCCTTCGGGAGCATTCTCAAGCCCGGCCTCCGGTCTCGTTTTTGAGCCGGCTGCCGAACGTTACGTCTTCAGCCGCCTAACCGGCGACCAGGCCCGGCGCCCGTTCCAGGCGTTGCGCCGCTTTTACCAGCTTTTGCCGCGCGCGGAAGAGCTTGACCTTGATAGTGTTCTCGTTCATACCGGTCTTGGCAGCCAATTCTTCTACCGAATATCCCTCCACTTCCTTTAGCATCAGCAGCATGCGTTCCTCTTCGGAAACGCGGGAGAGCAGCTTCGTCACATAATCCCGCTGCGCCAGCGAGGAATCGGCCGGAGCGGTCCGATCCACGCTGGGCTCGGTATTCTCTACCCGGCGGACCTCGTCCTCGCTCATGTCGCTCTCATAGACCAGCTTGCGGACCTTGCGTTTCCGCAGGTAATCGAAGCATTCGTTAACCGTGATTTTGTAGATCCAGGTGATCAGCGAGCTGCGGAAATCGAAGTTGCGAACGGAGACGTAAATCTTCGCAAATACTTGCTGTGCAATGTCTTCCACGTCATTCCGCTGGCGCACGATGCCATGGATAATGGAAAATACCTTAGATTGGTAACGCTCGACGATTTCGCGGAAAGCGGTTTCATCGCCCGCCTGAGCGCGCCGTACCAGCGAACCTTCCGGGGTGTTTTGGTAGTCCACCTTGATATTCGCGGCAACCTTGCTGCCGAATCCGGGTAGCGGGAGTGCGCCGGTCATCGTTCCCATACACCCTCTCGGACGCGCCTACGCGGATTCGCGTTTCAATTGCACAATACCATAAGCGGCCCGGCGAAATTTGCGACGAACGAAGGCGCAAGGACATCCAAGCAAATGGGTATAATGGATTTTCAAGCCAAGATACAGGAGCAAGAAATCGCATGATTCAGATAACGGAAAAAGCGGTGGGAAAAGTAAGGGAGATTATGGGGAGCCAGGATCCGGCGCCGGCAGGTTTGCGGATCGCCGTGGTCGGCGGAGGCTGCTCCGGATTCAGCTACTCGATGGCTTTCGAGAACCAGCCCAACATGCTGGACAAGACGTACACTTACGACGGGCTGAAGATTTTCGTCGACCAAGCCAGCCTGCTTTATCTGGATGGCGCCGAGGTCGATTACGTCGAGACGCTGGAGGGTTCCGGTTTCAAGTTCAACAACCCGCAAGTGAAATCCACCTGCGGTTGTGGCAGCTCTTTCCAGGTATAATCGCGCCCGCCTGAGCCAAGCCATTCCGAGACGGGCGATCGAAGGCCATCGGTCTCTCGCCCGTCTCATTCTCCGTTCTCGACGACCGGTGAGAATCCGTAGTTTCGCATTACCGCGTGAGCTGTGTCCACACCGTCCTTCACGACATAGAAAAACGCTCCCACGCGCGTCGAGCGGAATATTACGCCGCCGCGGTATTCATCGGCTTCCACGCCGTAATCGATTCCCGCCTCCGTTAGCGTTTCTTCCAGCCGCAAGGCATCCTTCAATTTCTTAGCGATATAAATTAGAACCGCCTCTTTGCCTTCGAAGAAGGGAGCTTCCTGCTTCATCCTCTCCCATAATACGCAGGTACGTCCCGGTTCCGGCAGATTCGGCGCGCCAGATGACTTTCCCCACATAACTATTGATAACTTGATGCGCTGTTGCCAATACTGTTATGCAATAAGCAGGCGGCGCTATGAGCAGACGGCGAGGCAGGCAACGGGGAGGCAGCATAGTAGAAATGGCGCTGATGCTCCCCTGGTATGTATTTTTCTTCGTGGGCACGTACGATTGGGGCTTCTACGCACATGCGCTGATATCCACCGAAAGCGCGGCCCGGGTAGCAGCGGAATTGACATCGCAAAGCACGGCCCAGGCAGCGAACCAATCCACCGCATGCATCCTCGCCACCGAAGAACTCCGCATCATGAACAACATGAGAGGAACCGGCACGCCGACGTGTAGCGCAAGCCCATTAATTGTCACCGCGGCTCAAGTGGGGCCAGGGCAAACGAACACCAACAGCGCCGACCTGGAACCGGCGTCGCAGATTACGGTGCAGTATACGACCGTTGGGCTGATTTCCATTCCCGGCCTGCTGAAGGGCAGCGCGACGATCTATCGCGTGGTGCAGATGCGCCTGAGGAGTTAACCGTGAAGCGCCACAACAAGCGCCGTGGGGCGGCTCTACTAGAGTTTGCCCTCACGGGACCGCCGCTGATTTTCATTTGGATCTCCACCATCCAGATGGCGCTGGGCATGTGGCACTACCACACGCTGCAGTACGCGGTGAAAGCGACGGGCCTTTACCTCGCGCGGCACGGCAGCGATTGCGGCGGTTCGAACAGTTGCCTCTTAGAGATCGAGAATCTGGCGTCGCAGATGAAGACCTACGCCATAGGAGTTCCTGCGACCGCGATCAGCTTAACTTTTAACTCCGTCAGTTCAAACGATCACTCGACGGTACTAAGTTCGGTTTCGTGCCTGCTGACGGATTCCACAATCCCCGCCAACGGCTGCGATCGGAACACGACACAATGGCTACCCAGCACGAATAACGCGGTGGGCTCGGAATTCGAGATCCAGGCCGAATATCATTGGAGCCCCATGATCGGGATTGTCACTCCGGGCGCCGGGGATCCGATGATTTTCGGGGCGTTCTGGCTGCCGGCGTATACGCACCAGGTGACGGTGTTTTAGGGACGTCAGAGGGTGCATACGGATACATGGTAGAATTATACGTATGCCCGTTGTCAAGAAAACTTGGCTTATCGACCCCGAATTAGTGCGGCGTGCGCAGAAGCTTTCGGGCGCTCGGACTGAGACGGAGACGGTTACCCGGGCGCTCGAGGAGATCGTGATCCGTGACGAGATCGAAACCGCATTCCGGCGTCATGGTCCCGGGCTTGCGAAACTCGAAACCATCTTTCCCGATGGAGTGATGAGCGGTCGCAAGAAGGCCTCCAAGAAATGAAGGCCGTCCCCGATACCAACGTTCTGATCGACTTCTTCCGCAACCCCAACCACAGGGAGGAGTTTGAGGCAAAGACGTTGCGCCCGCAATTCTTCATGAGTTCAGTGTAAGCGTCAGAGCAAACCATCTGTTCCAAGGTCAAATTTGATGATGAAGTAGGGGCATGAATGAAGAACAGGTGTGCAAAGTGCCACGCCGGCGGAGCCGGCAAGAAGTCGATCAGTTAGTTGCCGAGTACGAATCGAGCGGGTTGAGCCGGCTCGAGTTCTGCCGGGAACGGGGAGTGGGGTTGAGCACTCTCGACCGGTACCGAACGCGACGGAAGCGGCAGACGCCGGCTGGCAGTAACGCATTGTTGGCGGTGGAAGTGTCCACCCGAGGGGCGGTGCCGACCGCGGGAACTGGCAGCGCGCTCGTTGCGGTGCTGCGCGGGGGGCGGCGAATCGAAGTGGGACGCGGGTTCGACACACGGTCGCTGGAGCAGTTGGTGCGCGTGCTGGAGGGAGTCTGAGCATGTTCGGCTTTGGAGGAGCGACGCGAATCTATTTGGCAGCCGGAGCCACGGACATGCGCAAGGGCTTCGAGGGCTTGTACGGCATGGCGCGGGATCGTTTGTTATGCGATCCGCTGAGCGGGCACATCTTCCTGTTCGCCAATGCGCAGCGCAATCGACTGAAGCTGCTGTTTTGGGACGGCAGCGGTCTGTGGGTATGCGCCAACTAACCGTCTTCACACTACACCTCTTTCGGTTCCAGTCCAGCACGTTGAGAAATTGGCTGCACACCTGCTCCTCGATCCACCAACCGATCCCATCGGCTGCAATGTTTCAAGGGTATGTCCGCGCCCAGAAGCTCATAGAGTTGCCATCCGTGGTCGTTATAGGAGTGCGCTCTGATGATTCCAGACTTCGCCCACCGGTCCACGGTCTGCTCGTGAATGCCCAGACGATCGGCCATCTCTTTCCTGTTCAGCATTCCTCGCTGACGAAGCCGATCATAGCGCGAACGCAGGCCATAAGTGTGCATGAGATAGGCTACGTGCTTGGCCGAAAAGCGGTCAGCCGCCCGGCTTGGTCGCGCGGATGCGCCCGGGTGAAACCCTCGTTGATTGAGCATGGCGGCGATTTCGGAATAGACATGGTCGTCGAGTAATTCATCAACCAGTCCCACGATCTCTGGCGGTGTCTTGATCTGCTGCGAAGATGACTTTGGGTTTCTTGTCATGAGCGTCTCGCTCCTGCCGCCCTTAAATCGAACGTGGATCTTGGTAATCCCTTCGGCCGGGATCTTGATGAGGGTTGCGTCTTCGATGATGTAGGCGAGGAGACGTTTGCGTTCGCGGTTCGCCGTGGCCGGATCATCCCAGAGCGTGCGGAAATCCGTCGTTAAAGCAGCCAACCGCTGGCGGATCGCATCATCGAGAACGACATCGTCCCGCTGTCGCGCCCGAGTGCGTTCCTCGCGTGCCGCGGCCAGAGCCCGAAGTTTGTCGTTCCATTCCCGCTCCAGGGTGTCGGCAACGAGACGGTTGCCCGGATCGACCAGCTTGAATCGGCGCTGTGCGAGATCCGCTTCGATCTGGGCGCGCTCGACAGCGCGGCAGCGTAGCTGATCGGCCTCTTCGTATCGAGCCTCGATCTCGCGTCTGATTTCCAGGGCCAGTTCGATGGCCGCAGGCGTCATTTCCCCGGTCACGAGCGCTCCGATAGCTCGGTCAATGGGTGCGCCCGCGATCGACTGACAGTTCGGCTCGCCACGAGCCGTGTGCCCCCGATCGCACACATACCACGCTTCCTGCTTTCCACGCCGCGCGACATACCGAACGCGAAAGTGCCTTCCGCACCGCCCGCAGACCGCGCGTCCCTGGAGCAAAGCCGCTCCTTCGCGGGGCGGGGACGCACGAGCCACATTGTAGCCATGGCCGTTTGATTCAAGGATTCTGAGGTTCTCCTGAAATCGCTCCCAACTGATGTAGCCGGGATGGGCCTCCGGAATGCAGGCCAGCCAATCGCTGTCCTCGCGCTTTCGCTGGATCGTCTTCTTGCCGTTGGCGGCCCGCCGGTATTGACGGCGTCCATACGCGTAAGCTCCCGCATATCGCGGATTATTCAACGTGCGCATCGCCGTCGATGCGGTCAGAGGCCGGAAGACGGTCGCCTCGCCGCGGAGGCGAGATGGAAAATCAAGCCCTTCGGCCCGAAACACCTTCACGGTCTGACTTGCCGAACCCACGCGGGAAAAGGTCTCAAAGAAATAGGCAATCGCATCCCGGACTTGTGCGTCGGGGTCGAGCACAACGTTGCCGGCTTCGTCGTAGACCAAGCCGGTAGGCAGGGGACAACGATACTCGCCGCGTTGCGCCTTGTTGATGATCCCGCCACGCAATCGGGCTTTGAGGACGTGAAGTTCGGCTTCGCTCATGGCGCCTTTCAGGCCGAGCAGCAGCCGATCGTTGAAGCTCGATGGGTCGTAGACGCCATCCTCATCGAGGATCAGTGTGTCGGCGAGCGCGCAGATCTCCAGCAGACGATGCCAGTCGGCATTGTTCCGGGCCAGGCGTGAGACCTCGAGCCCCATAACCATGCCAGCGTGTCCCATGCCGACATCGGTGACCAGGCGCTGAAAACCTTCGCGCCAGGCTGCCGATGCGCCCGACTCACCCTGGTCGTTGTCGATGACGATAATCTGATCGTCGCGCCAGCCCAATGCTACGGCACGATTGCGTAGGGCGTACTGACGCTTCGTGCTCTCGACGTTCTCGATAACCTGCCGCATGGAGGACTGCCGGATATACAGATACGCGCTTCGTTGAAGATGGTGAGGCTGAACCTTAAGAGATTCATTCATGGGGTTGCTCCGGAAATAGCGGTTGGGATCGCCATGGCTGTAAAGAGATGGATTAGGGTTCTGTGTTCCTCCGGCGCCTTCCAGTTCGATGGTCTGGCGCCGGCCGGACGCTCGAACGTACGCATGGCGGTCACCGCCCGAGCCCAGCCCCACATGCCCGTATGAAGAAAGAGCATAAGCCCGGCTCGGGCCTCGGGCGGTAACGCATTGCCGAGGGCGGCCGCGCGCAGAATTTCGTATTGCGTAACAGCGATGGACGGGTTGACCGCATTGCCCTCTGCGTTCGTCATCGCGGTGTTTTTTTTCCAGCGACCGATCGCTCTATCGTCCTGGGGTGTATCGCCAGGTCGAACTTCTGCCGGACCAACTTTGCCAGTTCGCGTGCCCGCACAGGTTGGCCCGCAACGAGTTGCTGTTGGACGAACTCCAGCGCCGCGCCCTGCAGCTTATGGGGTCCATGTGGACCGCGCCTTCGGGGTATCAGTCCAGCGAGGCCGCCTTTGTCGAAGCTGGCCTTGGTCTGGTAGTAGGTCGGCCTCGACACACCGTATTGCTCCGTGGCTTCGGTCACCGACGTTTTCTCGATGGAGACCCGGCGGAGCATCTCATACTTGACTTGCACGAGGTCGCGCGGGTCGAAGAACTCATTTTCCTGAAACTTCGGATCGTGCACCTTCGCGGGGCCTGGATTCAAAGTGCCCTCTTCGATTAGGGCCTTCACCTTGGCGGTTTTCGCTTTGATTTTCGTAGGTATCGCCTCCTCTGCTATGCGCATTAAATTATGCCGCAATAACCGATGGCATGCAAATATTTTTACCATCTTGGGTGGCATTAGATACTGCATAAATCCGCATGCATTAAAGACGTATGGCTGACGTATTGCGGCGTAGTTACGTTTACACATGCGGCAGAATCCGCTTTACACTCGGTCCGGACGGCGACCTCCGCCTGCTGAGTTCTTCCACCAACTTTGCGAGTTCCAGTAGATCCGCAACGCGGAAAAGCGCGCGATTCCCACCCAGGGTGATCTCTGGATCGGTAGGAACGAGATCCGTCCACTGCGGCGGGATCGAGCGAACGGTTACATCATCAACACGGAGCAGAAGTCGCTTCCCATACCGGTTGCACCGCTCACCTACGCACGCGAACTGCCTGCCACTGAGTGGATGAAACGGATGCGTCACCCGCACAAGACCCGCGGTTGCGATCGCATCACCTGCATTTCGAATGGAGTTACAAGCGCCTGGAGAAGGGACGATTCCGCTGGCCGGAGACTACAGGCGAGGAAGCCAAGGTCGTACTGAGTCACGAAGAACTGGCACTGTTGCTGGGCGGCATCGATCTGACGGACACGCAGCGTCGGCAATGGTACCGGCGCGAAATGACTCCAGTTATAGAGACACAAATATTTGCATAAGTCAGTTGTAAGCAAGTCTACGCTGGGTTATCTTAGTAAGTACCTGACGTGACGAGTCCCTCTCCCAGTCCGCTATCTGAGCGTGAGATCGTCCAACTGCAACAGGAACTTGCCTGGGCCAAGCTGAAGATCCAGGTATTGGAAGAGCAACTGCGCCTGGAGCGGATCAAGAAGTACGGACCCGGCAGCGAGAAACTCAGCGATGCGCAACTCGAGTTGTTAGGGTTGGAGCCCGGGGTGAGCAACGCCGAAGTCGAAGCGGAGAGTAAGCGCGAACCTCTGCCGGAGAAACAGCAAAAGAGACGCAAACATCCGGGGCGGCAGGAATTGCCCGCCGGCTTGCCACGCGTGGAGCGAGTGATCGCTTGTACGCCCGAACAGTGCACCTGCGAGGCTTGCGGTCAAGCCAAGGCGGTCATTGGCTATGACGTCAGCGAGCAGTTGGAGGTGGAGCCGGCCAAATACTTCGTCGTAGTGACCAAACGCGAAAAGCGCGCCTGCAAGTGCTGCGAGGAAGGCGGCGTGGTAGCGGCGCCGGCGCCAGAGCGGATCATCGAAAAGAGCCTGGTGAGCAACCGGGTGGTGGTCGACACGGTGGTGTCCAAGTATAGCGATCACCTGCCCCTCTACCGCCAAAGCGCGATCCTCGAACGGGAGGCGGGCGTCGAGATCAGCCGGGCGACGCTGGATGGATGGGTGATGCGGGTTGGTGAGTTACTGATTCCCATAGTCGACGTCATGCGCCGCGAGTTACTCGGAGGAAGTTACATTCAAGCGGACGAAACCCCGGTAGATGTACAGTTACACGATGGGCGGGGACAGAATCATCAGGCGTATCTCTGGCAATACAGTCAGCCGGGAGCCGGAGTGGTATTCGACTTCTGTCTGGGGCGCGGACGCGAAGGGCCGAAGGAATTTCTGGGACAGTTCGAAGGAATTCTGCAGACGGACGGCTATGCTGCCTACGATCGCTTGGGTGGGCCAAAGTTGGTGCATGCCGGATGCTGGTCGCACTCGAGGAGAAAGTTCTTCGATGCGGTCAAACTCAACCCCGGCGATGCGGTCGCCACGCGCATCGTAAAACTGATCGATGAGCTGTTCGGCATCGACGCGCTGGCTCGCGAGGAGAACCTCGATCATGCCGCACGGCACGTACTGCGTCAGGAGAGGGCGCGGCCATTGGTGGAGGTGATCCGCGGGGAAGTCGAGGCAGCTCGCGATGCTTGCTTGCCTTCGAGCGCGTTGGGGAAGGCGGCGAGCTACACCGTCTCGCAGTGGAAAAAACTTACACGCTTCCTGGAGCACGCAGAGTTGGAGCTGAGTAATAATCTGGCGGAGAACTCGATGCGTCCGGTGGCGTTGGGCCGGAAGAACTGGATTCACGTGGGCAGCCAGAAGGCCGGCCCGAAAGTAGCGGCGATCCTTTCGATAGTAGAGACATGCCGTCGGATGAAGATTCCGGTCCGTGACTACCTGGCCGCTGTCCTGCCGGGTATCGCCGAGGTATCCATCCAGCGCCTTGCCAGCCTGACCCCTGCGGCGTGGGCCGCCCGGCAGCAGTAGCGCCCTTCTGTTCGGGTTCTGCAAATACCGATTCGGCCTTTTGCCGATTCCCGATGGCTTTTCACTCACTCCCCCTACTTCATCACCAAATTCATCAATCGAACAGATGGTTTGCTCTGACGCTTACTTCTTCACTCCTCCGTATGAATATTGAGAACGCGCCTTCGATGCCGTTTGCAACGACCTTACAGTCGTTGCGCCAATGTGCCCCGACCAGCTTCATCTGTCGCTTGGGTGGATCAGAAATCTTCTTTTGAGACTTGATGAGGTCGTCTATGTCCTTCTGAGTGTATGTCACCGGACGTTGATCAGTACTTCTTCGGTGCTGCCTTCACAATTCTATACGGAAATTCACATCTCTTTTTGTGCCAATGTCGGCTGGAACTTCTTCATAGCTGATCCGGCAGCAGCAGCGAACCTCGCAATGACCCCGAGTCGTGACGTTTTCGGGCGGCGAAGTAAGGCTCCATAGTGCGTCGGGAATCTGACAACGGGCCGTGGAGAACGGCGGCCGCATCGTTTCGAAAAGGGGGACGCAACCCAGTCTACGAGCGAACGGAAGGGTTGCTACTCCAGAACGATCGGAGCGTTGTTGGTCAAGCCGGTGCGCCGGTGGCGCGGGCGTAGGGGTAACAAGTAAGCCGCCCAGTTCGGCCTCTGCCTGGTTCGCGCGTCGACCCTTATGCAGCCGTGCTCGTCCTGTATTCCGAGAATTTAAGTAAAAGGGTCGAATAAATGGCGGGCAAGGTGACGGACGACGGGAACAACCACGCCGTCGCCGGTGACGTGATAAGCCTCGTTGTAGTTTTTCGGCAGCTTATAGGTGTCGGGAAGCCCCATCAATCTCGCCGTCTCCCGGCTCGAGATTAGCCGAGCTTTCATCGCTTCGCTTTCCACGACCAACACGACCTGTCGGCTGGATCCGCCAGCCGGCGTCCGCAGGCATCCCGAAATGTCAAACCGGATCTCTGCCCTCTGAACCTTTCGGCCGCAATCGTCTTTCCGCGTTCGCCGATAAAGGGTTCCCACGATCCGGCGTTTCTCCATTTGCGCCTGTTGAAGCTTCGCGCGGTGCACGCCGCTCATCATGTCAAGCAAACGCCTCGTTTCGGCCAGTGAATACCAGTGAGCCTTCTCAGGAGGGTCCTCGATGATATCGGCAAAACTCGCCTTGCGTGGAGGCGGGAGAGGCAGTTGCCACCAAATCCAGCCTGCTTTGACACTCGACGGCAGTTTCTCGTAAGCCACTGTCAGAGCTTGCGTGCACCATGGTAAACATGGGGAATTGCCCGCTAAGTTCTCCGGCAATCGCACTCCCGCCCGAACTCCGATAATAAATAAGCGGCGCCTCGATTGGGGCACGAACAGCGATGCGTCGATCACCAAAGCTCCGACTGAATAGCCTGACCGGTTGAACGCGTCGCAGATCGTCGCGAAATCCTTCCCGCTATGCGAGCTTAATGCTCCACAAACGTTCTCAAGGGCGACGATGCCGGGTCCGCGACCTTCTGCAACCAGCGACTCAACCAACTTCCAGAAAGGCCAGAACGCGCCCGAACGGTCGCCACGTAGTCCGGCGCCACCGCCCGCAAGCGAGAGGTCCTGGCATGGAAACGACGCCCAAGCCAGACTTGCGCTCCCGGGGATGTCCGCCGTGGCGAGGGTTCTTACGTCCGCGATCTTTAACTCTTCATCGCCCCAATTCTCGCAGTAAGTGCGGCCTTTTTTTGGATCGAAGTCGTTGGCAAACAGGCAATGCCAATCGGAACCGAGTCCGGCTCGCGCCATGCCTCCACCGGCGAAGAATTCGTAGAAATCGGGCAAATACGCCTTCCTTATCCGATCCTGCGCCCGATGTGGGCGCCAGACGCGCCGAAACACGAGCGACCTAAATGTATTATGGCGCAGATTGAGCCGAGCGCCCTGCGTCCACGCCCTTCGTCGAAACGAAGTATTTAGCCATCATGCAGGGCCGGTCCCACTCCGGCATAGAAACGGGCGCGCGCACATACTCGAAGAACCGCCGCGCCACCTGACCGAAGTGGGCTTCGTGGCCGACGCGGAACTCTTCGGGAATCGTCGAGCCGCAACTCGCCGCCGGTTCCGACGGCGTCCAATCCAGGCCAGCGCGTCTGCGCCTTGGCGATGCGGCGGCGCGCGGCGGCAAACACCTCCTCGCGCAATGCGGCGGATGCGGGCACGATATACAACTCCGGCCGATGATTTTCGGCAGCGCCCTGACGCAGTTCTATGGACGCCTTGCTGCCGCGAAACACCGCTGTGTAGATATCGCCCGTACCGGCGGGCGCCTCCCAATTCCACACAGCTTCGACGCGTACGTGCGCGCCGCGCAGAGTATAGTCGACCACGTTATTGCAGTGATAATTGAGCCCCTCGGGATAGCTCGATTCGCCCGTGACCGTTTCAAGCTGCGGCGCGGTCAGCGCAAGCGGCCAACGGCGGCCTCCCAGGATACGAATACCGGCGGCAACCTCGATCGCCTGTTCGGGAAAGGCGGTCCACTGCACCAAGTCCACAAGTGCGTGCCGACATCCGAAAGACCCTCGCCTTGCACCTCAAAATCGAAGAACCAGGCGGGACGCCGCAGTGGAGCGCCGGCGACAGTCTTCATGATGTGGTGCGCACTGAAAAGCGAAATGGCGGGTTGCGCCGCGCTGCCCGTTTCCAACTCGCCGAACACGGAGGCGTCGCTCACGAACTCGCGCTGCAGTTCGGAAGTCACCTCGTAACGTTCGGTCATGATGTCGTACGCGACGAGGCCGCGCTGGGCGGCAATGGTGAGGGCACGATCGAGCTTGGCCAGATCACTCGATTCGATGATCCAGGGCTTATCGGCCAGCACGTGGAAACCGGCTTCGAGCGCCTGCAAAATGCGGTCGATCTTGCCGCGATTTCGCCCGGCGAACACGACGATGTCGCCCGCGCGGTCACGCACGAGCTCCTCCATCGGATTTTCGCCGAAATGAATGTCGAGATCCCAATCGGTCGGGTTGACGGCGCGGGCGTTGAAACTGGCGATGCGGTTGACGTATTCCATGGCGTCGAAGCCAACCTGCGCATACACGCTTACGCGGCGGTTGAGGCCGGGATACATCTCTTTTTGCAGTAGAGCGGCGTGGAAGTGGCCGGGCTCGGCGACGATCAATTTCATGGTTTGCGATTTGTGGAAGTCAGGGTAAAGCGCTTGGCGAGCAGGGAGTCGAGGGAGTATTTGCCCGGACCGAATACCAGCACGATCAGCGATGCGACCAGGAACACGAACGGCGCCGCCGCGGCGAATTTATCCGGGCTTGAAAAGAACGATTGCAGCGCTTCGAGATCGCCTGCGTAGTAGGCTACCATCATGTCGCCCACGAACAGGAGCGCAATCAGGCGGGAACCCAGCCCTAACGCGAAGAGAATGCCGCCCACGAACTCCAGTGTGGCGATGAAAACCGCGTTGACGCCTGGCGCGGGGATGCCCAGGGAAGTGAAGAAATTTGTCACGCGTTCCAGGCTATGGAGCTTGCCCCAGCCGGTTTGCGCCATTTGTACGCCCCAGTAGAGGCGCACAATCAAGAGAAAAGCCGAGTCGAGGCTCGATGCAACAGATATTAAGAGGCGGTAGAGGCGCACAAGCGCTGCCATTCGATCTCCTTACTCTTGATGTTTCGCTGCAGCCGTTCAAATCGGATGCGCCGCAACTTGAACGTTTTGCAGTTCTTAAGAAATAGAGGAGTTTCAAGTCGCGAGTGAAACGCGCTGCGTGGTTAAATACGTCTTAAGTGACAGTGCCCGGTCCCCCCGCGTTCCCGAGGCGCTTCCGCGTCCCCGGATCTACGCCTATGAACCGAAGCTTCCAGCGTTTCGTACTTCTCTCTCTAATCAGCGGCATTGCCACGGTTAACCTGTTCGCCCAAGGCGACCGCCTGCGAGCGGCGGTGGATAATCGCCAACGCACCGTCGCTGCATGGGTTTGTGCATCCCGCGGCCAGGGCCGGCAACGATGCTGGCGCGGTTGCGGATTCCTTCGTTCTTCCCGGGATCACGATCGCTTTTCAGCCGTCGGCGGCGCAGCAAGCCGCGCTCGACCAACTGCTGGCTCAACAGCAGGACCCCTCCTCGCCGAACTTCCACCATTGGCTGACGCCGGAGGAATATGCCGATCGATTTGGCGTCAGCGCGAACGATTTGCGCAAAGTGAACGCGTGGCTGACCGCGCAGGGTTTTCAGATTAACCAGACAGCGCGCGGGCGCAACTGGGTGTCGTTTTCCGGCACAGCTGGGGAGGCGAAGAGCGCTTTCCAGACGGAGATCCACCGCTACAAGGTGAACGGGGAGATGCATTACGCGAATTCCGCCGAGCCTTCCGTTCCGGTGGCGCTTGCGGGAATCGTTTCCGGAGTTCGCGGCCTGAACGATTTCAAAATGAAGCCGCGCCTGCGGAAGGCACTGGCACCGCAGTACACTGCGACTCCGAACGGACCTCACCATATCGGGCCCGCCGACTTCGCCGCGATTTACAACGTCGCGCCACTGTATGCCGCCAATGTGGATGGCGCGGGCCAGAAGATCGCGGTGGTGGGTCAAACGGCTATTAAGCTGAGCGACATCACGGCTTTCCGCACGACGTTCAGTTTGCCCGCCATCAACTTGCAGCAGGTGCTCGCAGGGAGCAACCCTGGCATCAGCAATGACGATCTGCCGGAGGCCGATCTGGATATCGAGTGGTCGGGGGCGGTAGCGAAGAACGCCACGATCATGTACGTCTACTCCGGCGACGTTTGGACTTCCGCGCTCTATGCCGTGGATAACAACGTTGCGCCTGTGATCACCATGAGCTACGGCGCGTGCGAGCAGAGCGATCTGGGCGATCTGCCTGGATTCCGCGCGGCGGCGCAGCAGGCGAACGCGCAGGGCATCACGTGGCTCGCGGCGTCGGGCGATTCGGCCGCAGCGGATTGCGAAGACCAGGGGGCGTCGATTGCACAAGATGGGTTAGCGGTGGATATTCCGGGCAGCATTCCCGAGATCACTTCGATGGGCGGGACGACGCTGAACGAAGGCTCCGGTTCCTATTGGGACTCGACGGGCTACGCGATGTCCTATATCCCCGAGACGGTCTGGAACGACACCGCGCGGCGATGGAGAACTGTCGGGCGGCGGCGGCGGAGCCAGCGTTTACTTTTCGCGGCCCGGCTGGCAAACCGGACCGGGCGTTCCAACCGATGCGTTTCGCCATGTGCCCGATCTGGCGTTTAGCGCTTCGGCCGATCATGATGGCTACTACGTCTACACGGGCGGCAGCGCCAACTATTTCGGCGGAACTTCGGTGGCGGCGCCGACGATGGCCGGCATCGTCGCGTTGTTGAACCATTATCTGGTTTCCACTGGAGTACAGAGCCAGGCTGGCGTGGGCAACATCAACCCCGCGCTATACCGGCTCGGCCAAAGTACGCCCGGCGTTTTCCACGATGTATCGGCGGGAAATAACGCCGTGCCGTGCGCCGTGGGCTCGCCGAATTGCACCACGGGCACGATGGGTATCGAGGCCGCGGCAAATTACGATGCGGCGTCGGGCTGGGGTTCGGTGGACGCAACGAGTCTGATTCATCAATGGAGCAGCCAGGCGCCGCAGGCTTCGGCCGTGGTCGCATCGCTCGATCAGAATCCGGTTTTTCAGCAGCAGCCTGACGCGAAAGGCAATAGCTGGGTCTTCAATCTGACGCTGAACGAGGAGGCCGGCATTGCCACCACGCTGACAGGCATGTCGATTAACGGCGTGGATTACACTTCGCAGATGGCTTCACTATTTGGAAGCGCGTCCATACCGGCGGCGGGATCGATCACAGCGAATATCGGCCTGGCGAACATTGCCGCGCCGGCTAATGTGCCTTTCACGTTTAGCGGCGTGGATGCCAGCGGAAAGCAGTGGGGCCAGCAGCTTTCCGTTCCGTTCCAGGGATTCCAAACGCAACTGAGCGTGGCTGGCGTAAGCAATGCCGCTACTGGGCAACAGGTCTATGCGCCGGGTATGATCCTCAGCATTTACGGCGCGGCGCTAGGGACGTTTGTGGAATCGGCGTACACGGTTCCTCTGCCGCAATATCTGGCTGGTTTTGAGGCAACCATCAATGGCGTCACAGCGCCGATTTACTACGCCTCTCCCACGCAGGTGAACGTCCAGATTCCCTATGAAACGCAGCCGGGGCGGGCCACGCTGGTCATTTGGAATCCGTATACCAGCGTTACGTATCGCTTCCAAGTGAGCGCTGCGGCGCCAGGGATCTTTACTTTTTCGGATGGCTCGATCAATCCGTATCGCACCGCCTCGCGCGGCAGCGAAATCGCGATGTATATCACCGGAGATGGAGCCGTGACGCCCGCCTTGGCGACCGGAGCAACGCCATCCCCGCACGCCGCCACGCCCACGCCAAAGCTGCCGGTTTCGATTACGGTGGGAGGCGTGGCGGTTGCGCCGTCGGATATTGAGTTTACTGGCATCCCGAGCGGGTTAGTCGGCGTGACACAGATCAATTTCACCATCCCTAGCAATGTGTCGCTCGGTATGCAGCCGGTGGTGGTGACGGTGGGCTCGGCGGCCAGCCCAGCGGCGAATATCAACATTACCCAGTAGCGCGCGGGCGTCTACGCCTTCACGAAAAACGGCACGCCATCGCGCGCCTCCGTCTCGACGACTCGATCGCCAATCGCAACGCGCTCTCCGGCGACGCGCACGGTAAGCCGGCCACCCGCGTCGAGCGAAACGATGGCCGTCTGGTAAGGCGCTTCGGCCGCGAAGGCTTCCGGCGCGGAATAGATTACGGTTTCGGTGTAGACGGTTCCGGTTCTCATGCCGCCCCCAAAATGCTAACCACGCAGGTCGCGCCCGATCCGCCAAGGTTCTGAGCCAGACCCACCGAATGCCGAGGGATTTGCCGTTCGCCGGCCTCGCAGCGCATTTGCAGCGCTAGGTCGCAGATCTGCGCTACGCCCGTCGCGCCCACCGGATGCCCTTTCGATTTCAATCCGCCGCTGGTATTGACCGGAATCTTGCCCGTGCGCGACGTCTGCCCTTCATATGCGAATTCGCCGCCTTTGCCACGCGGCACGAAGCCCAGGTCTTCCGTTGCGATGATCTCGGCAATGGTGAAGCAGTCGTGAATCTCGGCGAATTCGATTTCGGCCGGCGACAGCCCCGCCATTCGATACGCCTTCTCTCCCGCGCGGCGCACGGCCGGGAAAGTCGTGATGTCGTCCTTCTGATCGAGCGCCACGTAATCCGACGCCTGCGCGATGCCGAGCACGCGCACCGGCTTCGAAGTGAACTCATGCGCCCGTTCGAGCGGCGCCAGGATCACCGCCGCCGCGCCGTCGCTGATCAGCGAGCAATCATAGAGGTTCAGCGGTTCGGCGATCGGCTTGGCCTTCATCGCCTGCTCCAGCGTAATCGCCTTGCGCATGTGCGCATCGGGGTTCAGCGCGCCATTGGCGTGGTTCTTCACGGCAACCGCGGAGAGGTACTCTTTCTTCGCGCCGAAATCGTACATGTAGCGCCGCGCGATCATGGCGAAGAGAGATGCGAAGGTCGAACCGGCCTTCATCTCGCCCGAGCAATCTCCCGCCTCGGCCAGGATCTGGCTGACTCGCGCGGTCGGCTGCGATGTCATTTTCTCCACGCCCGCCACCATCACGATGTCATTGATTCCCGCCGCAACCTCGGCCCATCCATGGAAGAACGCCGAGCCGCTCGACGCGCAGGCGGCCTCGATGCGCGTCGAGGGTACGCCTTGGATGCCGAGCGCGGTCGATACGTAGGGGGCCAGGTGATTCTGGCCGACAAACGAAGGCCCGGCGAAGTTGCCGAGGTAGAAGGATTCGATCTGGTCCGGTCGCACGCCGCCGTTTTTCAGGGCCTTCTCGCCGGCTTCGACGGCCAGGGAGCGCAAGTCGCGGTCCGGAAACGCGCCGAAGGGGGTTTTTCCTATGCCGATCACGGCAACGGGTCTCATACCATTTAGATTACCGAAGTGAGCGATTCGATCCCAAATGAAAGCAAGTGCGGACCGGCTGTCGGCGCCGTCGCCAATCCTTCAGGGCAAACGCCGCACCGCTCCGAGGTATTCGCGACTCATCGTCAGGTAGAATGGGACCGGAACGCTTTTTGTTTCCACGTTTTTAGGGGTTTCGCGTCATCTTCAGTAGAGTAACGTTAAAACCCTGTGGGAACAGCCGTTTACAGCCGGATGAGCGAAGCGATCGAGCCCGGGCTGGGGATGGCGGAGCGGCAAGACCGCTTCGTCGCCGAGCACTTACGCCGCATATTCGCCCAGATCTATCACATTGTGCGTAATGTGGCGGATGCTCAGGACCTGACGCAGGAAGCCTTCATCAAGGCCCTGCAGCATCAGGAACAGCTCAAGGACGAACAGAAGGCCGCGCACTGGCTTTCGCGCATCGCGACCAACACAGCGATCGATTTTTTGCGGCGCAGCGGACGGGCGCAGTTCTGCGAGATCGACGACTCGCATTACACTGGTTCGGAAAGCCCAGAGCAATTGCTGTTGCGCAGCGAGCACCGGGAATACCTCGAAGACGGTCTGCGGCTGTTGAGTCCTCGGGAACGCGCGGCGCTCACAATGCGGGATGTGGAGGGAATGGCGGCGGAAGAGGTTGCCGAGCATTTGAACTGTTCGAAGGCAACGGTCCGTTCGCATATCGCCAATGCGCGTACCAAGCTGCGGCGGTATATGGAAAGAAGGAAGCGGTAGTACGATGAAACACCCCAATCAAGCGGCGCTGGCATTGCATGCGGGCGGCGACTTGGGCGCGTTCGCGCGCTGGAGAATGGAACGGCACTTGGCGCAATGCGGGCGCTGCCGGGAAGAAGTGTCGGCCTTTCAATCCGTGCGCAACTCCATAGCTGAACTGGCGGAAATGCCCGAATTGCCGTGGACGCTGATGGCCGCTGAGATGCGCGCCAACATCCGGCTGGGAATATCAGCGGGCGAGTGCGTGCGCGCGAGTGAGAGAAAGATCTCGCTGAATCTGGGATGGCGGCCACTGGTTGCCATGGCTAGTATTGGGGCTCTTGTCATTACAGGCATTATCCTCGAGCATCCGCATATGCGCTTCAATCGGGAAGAGAATGCGGCCTTGCAAACGTCGCCCGATGGCATAGGTAACCAGGGTATGCGATTGATGTATCGCGGCGCGGATGGCGTCCAGCTTTCCGCGAGCGCCGGAGGCTCGGTGCAGGCCCATTACACCGACCCCACTACCTCATACATGACTGTGAGCGAGGTCGATGCACAATAGATTCACTGGCGGGATTGCCATGGTGGTGATCCTGGCGCCATTGTGGGGGCAGGATGCCCCTCTTTCGACCAGCGCTGTGAGCGTCAAATTCCCCAAAGACGCGCCGGTGGTGTTTGTCGATGCCACAACGGGCGAGTCGCGAACCGCAGCCAGCGGCGCGGCGTTATTGATCGATCTTCACTTGTCCCTTGTGCTGCGAAATATCGGGACTCATCGCGTCCACAGCGTGAAGTTGGGCGTGGTGGCGCAGGAAGTCGCGCTGGGCGGCAAGGGCTCTCAATCGTATACCGGGATGAACGTCGGCCCCGGGGAGACGTTCCCCGTGCGCATCGATACGCAATTGATGAAGCCGTTCCAAGGCGCGGGCCCACTGGTCGAAGTGCGGCTCGAGGGTGTGCTTTTCGACGACCTCTCCTTTTACGGAACCGATCTCAACGCGCAACGCACAATGACCGCCTGGGAGTTGGAAGCGCAGCGCGATCGTGAATACTTTCGGCGCACGCTGGCGCAATCGGGCGTCGAGGGACTGAAGCGCGAGATCTTCGCCAGCATGGAGCGGCAGCGTTTGCGCCCGCGGCTCGATTGGCGCATGCCTCGCGGACCGGCGGTGACTTCAGCCGCGCTCGGCCCAGAGCGCGCCGAGAAGTTCGCGTTTCTGCAACTCCGTGACGCCCCAGTGGAAGCTGTCAGTGGCTGGGCGGAGGTAGCCGGCAACGAGATGCGTTCGCCGCGCATCGAAGTGCGCAATCTCTCCAACAAGCCCGTGAAGTATGTGGAGCTCGGCTGGCTGGTGCGCGACGAGAGCGGAGAGCAGTACATGGCGGCATCGCTGCCGGCGTCGGGTCCCGATCTCTACCTGCCCGCCGGACGGACCACGCAAGTGGTGCAAGATAAAGTCCTCGATTTATCCCGCAGCGGCCAGCCGCTGAAGATTCAAGGCATGACCGGCTTCGTTAGCCAGGTGCAGTTCGCCGATGGCAAGATCTGGGTGCCGAGCCGTCGAGAATCTCGACGAGCCCGACGCTACGCAAGGCCCTGCCGCCTTCGCTCGAAGAGCAGCGATTGACGGACATTTATCGCACCAAAGGACAGGACGCGCTACTGCAGGAATTGAGGCGGTAGCGGTAGGAAGCGGTAGGGATGCTGGTTGACAAGATCCGATCCTCGCCGCTATCGTTCCCCAATCGTGGGCGAATTGGGTTGGCGTCTGGACGCCGCGAGTTGCCTCTAGCGCCACTGCCCTACGTGGTCGTGTACCGGGTCCGCCGCGACGTCGCTGGGATCTCCCGGATTTGGCACGGCGCTCAATCGCGGACGCAATAGCCAACTGAAATAGCCGACCCACCCCCCAACCCTTGCGGAGTGCGCTGCTCCAGCCACTGAGACAGTAGGCGTTTCAATTGCAACGCCGGAAGGCTTCACTGGCGTGTCGCGAATGCTCGGTCGAGCTTTCCCAATAACGCCAGGCCGATTTCTTTGGACCCCTTCGTCGCCAGGGTTCTGAACCTCGCCTCGCTATCGTGCTCCGCTAGGGCAACTGTAGCCAGTTCGTCCATGAGGCGGTTAACGCTGATTCCTCGCGCTCTTGCAAGGTTTCGTAATCTGGCGTGTTTGCTCTCCGGGATGCGAATGGTAAGCGTGCTCATTGTATGGTCTCCAATACTTCTTTTGGCTTGGCAATGCGAACGCCGGGAAATTGAAGGTCCGATCCCCGAAAATCCGCTACATTGTTTGTCACGATGGTCGCGGCGCCTCCGGCTATGGCGAGTTCGAGAACGTGGTTATCGGCCTCGTCGCGGAGGTTGGGGCGCCACAAATAGTAAATCTGAATCCATTCGCAAACGCTGAGAAAAGCTTCGAAAAGCTGTTGGCGCTCCCGCTTTGAGAGTGGCGAATTTTTAAACAGGATGTCGCGTCCAAGTACATCTTCATATTCCAAAAACAGGCTCTGTCCCACAATCGGCTGCAATTGGCCCTCGAAACAGGCCCTAAGCACCGATCGATTACGCCCATCGCGACGAATCAACGCACCAACCAAGACATTTGTGTCGATCACGGCGCGGAGTAACGCCACACTTTTATGCTAGCGCATATGCTATCAATTCCCGTCCCGCGCCAACCCTCGCCGGATGCGAAAATAGCGCTCTGCCCTCTTCACCGCCAATCCGTCTCATCTGCTGGAATGCCGATCTCGCCGTGGAACGCGCCGTGGCGTTGCGCGACGCCGGTTTCAAGGTCGATAGCTCGCGCCTGAACACGTCGCGCGTCATCGGCACAATCAAGGAGAATCCGCCGGCCGCCATCGTGATCGATCTTGACCGTCTCCCCTCGCACGGGCGCGCGGTCGCGGCGGCGCTTCGTTCGAGTGCGTCCACGCGCGGCATTCCGATCGTCTTCGCCGGCGGTATCGAAGAGAAGATCGCTGCCGCGCGCGAGGAGTTGCCCGATGCCGTCTTCTCGCCGTGGAAAAGCGCCGCCACCGCCATTCGCCAGGCGCTGAAAGCTCAGGCCGCCAACCCGGTCAAAACGCGCCCGTATATGGAACGCTATACGGGTTCCGGACTTGCCCGCAAACTCGGGCTTCAGACGGTGATTCCTTGCGCCTTGATCGGGGCGCCCGAAGGCTTTGGGGAGACCATCGACGGCCTACCTGAAGATTTCGCCTTCCAATCGAGAATCGCCGCCGATACCAAACTGGTGATCTGGTTCGTACGCACGAGCGCGGAGATGATCTTCGCCGCCGAACGCGCGAGCCTTCACATGCCGATCGGGGCTTCGGTATGGATCGTTTATCCAAAGCGGTCTGGGAGCCTGCGCTGCGATTTCGTTGCCACCGATGTGCGGGAATCGGCGCTGGCAGTGGGCCTGGTGGATTATAAGATCTGCGCCGTCGACGACGATTGGACAGGAATGAAATTCGCGCGGAGGAAGAAGTGAAAGCGCTGGTCATTCCCGCGTACCGGCCCTCCGGCGCGCTGCTGGAATTGATCGAGTCGCTGCCGCCAGGGGAGTTCGCCGCAATCGTGGTGGTGGATGATGGCGGCCCCGTTTCGAGCGATATCGCTGAATTGCGCGATCGGGGCGTCACGGTGGTTCGTCACGCCGTCCGCGTTGGACGGGGCGCGGCTATTCGCACCGGCATGCATGCGGCTTTGGCGGCGGCGCCCGATCTCGATTGCATCGTGGTCGCCGAGGAGTTTCATTCCGCGTCCGACATCGCGCGCGTGTCGGCTACCAAGGACGCTCTCACGCTCGGCGCGCAGGCGAAAACGCGGGTGAATTGGCCCACGCGCGTTCTCGCCGGAATCCGTGTGTCCGACCCAGGGGCGACGCTCCGCTCCATTCCGGCAAAGCTGGTACCGCACCTTTTAAGGCTCGAATCGAACGGCGCCGAATTCGACGTGGAAACACTCGTAGTCGCCTCGGAGCATTCAATTCCGATTGGCGAGGAGGGAATAGACTTCGCCTATCGCGCGGCCGGGCATGGCGCGTCCACTTTTGTGGTTCTTCGCCACCGCGCGCCCTTATCGCGCCACGACACGCCTTCTTGCCGGCCTGGTGTTCCTCCTATTCGCGGCCACGATCGCCGCGAGTGTCAATGGCTTTGCCACCGGCCACCTCTTCAGCCAGTTCATCTGGCTGCCCTGGGGCCTACACCGGTTGCTTCACTTCGGCGCGCTATTCGGTGGATTGAGCCTGCCGATTCTGGTGATGTTCCCGTGGGCATATGTCACGGTTTTCACTGCGCTGCTGGCCGGCGCCAGCGCTCTCGCTGAGGGTCCGCTCGCCGTGGGCGCCGTATTGCTCTTCCTGCTCTCCGCCAATACGCTGGGGCGAGGCGTGGCGCGGGCACTGCGGCCGCCCAAGCGACGCGAAGGGGAAATTTCATACACGCTAGCTGGGCATCGGCATTTACTCGCTGCTGATGACGTTCACTGCGCGTCTGCAGGTGAACTATTCCGCCACATGGGGCGTGCTGCTGGCGTTGCCTCTCGTCTTCGATTCCCAAGGACTTGTCCGCCGCCTCGGCAGTTGGTTTGCGGAGCTTCGATCCATCGAGCTTGCCGCGTGGCGCGAGCGGGCTGCTCTCGTTCTGCTGCTGTTCATCCTCTGCATTCATTGGCTCGCCGCGCTGCAACCGGAATACAGCGCCGACGGCATGGCCATGCATCTCGCCGTGCCGGCCGATATCGCCGCGCACCACGTCATGACATTTCTCCCCGATCGGTTCGTGTGGTCGGTGATGCCAATGGCGGCCGACTTCACTTACTCCATCGTCTACCTCGTGGGCGGCGAGGCGGCGGCGAGCCTCCTCAATTTCACGCTGCTGGTAATGATCGTCGCTCTGCTCTATCGCGCCGTCCGCCAGTGGCTGCCGCGCGACGCGGCCATGCTGATCGCCGCGCTCTTCGCCAGCACGCCGCTGGCGCACCTGGTCACGGGTTCCCTGTTCATCGAGAACTTCGTAGCGGCCATGATTCTTGGCATGGCGATCGAACTTTGGCAGTTCCACGAAACCGGCGGGCGGCGCCATCTGTGGTTCGCGGCCGCTCTCGGTGGAACCGCGGCGTCCGCCAAACTCGGAGCGTGCGCGTTTGTCCTGGCCGCACTCGCAATTGCAGCGGTGGAAATAAGACGCCGCCGGGCGCTTCGGCCAGCACTGGTAGCGGCCGGGTTGCTGCTGGCATTCGCCGCGCCGCCGTATCTCATTGCTTATGCCAAGACCGGCAATCCCGTTTTTCCGTTTCTCAACAGCCGCTTTCCTTCCTGGCTGCTTGAACACGGCGCCGAGTTTAAGAACAACCAGTTCACGCAGCCGGTTTCGTGGAAGACTCCTTTCGACCTTACATTTCACACCGGTCGATACCTCGAGAGTCTCAACGGGGCAATCGGCTTCCAATACCTGCTGCTGATTCCGCTCGCTGCCATCGCCTTGTTCGCGGCCCGCAATTACGGTGCGCGTATCGCGGCGGCGATCGCGCTGGCCGGTGGCGCAATGGTCATGGCCTCACAGCCCTACGCACGCTATGTTTATCCCGCGATGCCGCTGCTCACCGTCTCGTTCGCGTGCCTCGCGGCGCGGTTCGCTCTCCGCCAACGCGGGCTCTATCTCTCTCTTTTCGTCGCGACCATTGTCTGCATTGGCTTAAATGTTTACTTCATGCCGGCGTCCGGCTGGTATCACAAGGACCTCTATGCGCCCGCCATTTTTCGCCACGACGGCCGCGCGCACGTCATCCGCGAAGGCGTTCCTCTGCGCGATGTCACGATCCGCTTCCGCAAGATCCGCCCGAAAGACCGCGTACTGTTGCTGGCTGAGGAAGACTTGGCCGACGCGGGTTCGGCTGCCTACGAATACCACTGGCATCAATACGAAATCTGGAAGCAGATTGCCCATGCCGCAACGGTGACCGACCTGCGTCACGCACTTTCGCGCCTCGGCATCCGCTATTTCATCGCGCGGCGGCCCGGTCCGGACGACGATCTGCTCTCCCCCTCCGCCTTAGCCGAATTCGTGGCCAACTGTACAGCGACGATGATCGAGAACGGCCGATTTTACGCCGCTGAGATCACTCGCGAGTGCGATGGCTTGAGCGATTCAGCGCTCGAAGCGAAGCTCGAAGGAATGCCGCCCGCACTGGTTTCTCCCGGAGAGTATGACGATTTCGACGCCGCGCTCCGCTTCCAGGGCATTTGGGTCCGCAGCAGACATTTCGATGGTCCGTTTCGCCACTCGATCAGCTATACGGATTCGCCGGGCGCCAAAGCAAGTTTCGCATTTATTGGCGACTCGTTAACATACGTGTTCACGAAGTCGTTCAACCGCGGTATCGCGAATCTGGAAATCGACGGCGTGCCACACGAGATCGATCTCTACGCGGCGACAACCCAATGGCAGGACCACGTGAATTTTTGCTGCCTCGGCCGCGGCAGACATCTGGCCGTGCTGCGCGCTACCGGTGGAAAGAGGGCAGAAGCGACGGACGCCTACATCGACTTGGATGGCTTCATCGCGCGCTAGGCAAGCGCGTATCGGACGATTACAGCAACTCCCGCAGGTCTGAGATCCAGTAATCGGGCTCGACTTGGGCGATTTCTTCAAGCCTGCCGTAGCCATAACGCACTGCGCAGGTTTTTACGCCGGCGCGCCTGCCGGCGAGGATGTCGCTGGGAGCGTCTCCGACCATGAGGCAGTCCTCGGGCTTGGCGCCCAGGGCTTCGATGCCACGGTGGATTACGTCGGGTGCGGGCTTGCAGGGGAAGCCGTCTGTGCCCTGCACATGATTGAAATACGGCAGCAGGCCGAATTGCTCGAGGATGGCGCGCGAGCCGTTGGTACCTTTTGTGGTGGCCGTTGTTTTGCGGGCGTCGAGCGCAGCCAACCCTTCCGCGACGCCCGGATAGATGGTGGTGAGCTTATGGCCGCGCGCGGGATAATGCGTGCGGTAGATCTGCACCAGTTCATCCATCTGTTGTGGCGTGTAATTGGGCAGAACATCGCCGAAACAATCGATGAGATGCAGGCCGATGAAACCACGCAGATATTCAAATGTCAGCGGGCCGCATCCGGTGGGTTCAAGGGTCTGTTGAATCGCGCCGCAGATATCGAGCGCGGAATCGAGCAGAGTACCGTCGATATCGAAAAGATAGGCCCGAAAGCGAGGAATCACGCCGGCTGCGGACGCTCCCCTTCAGTGAATCCCGGGAGGCGGCGGCCGGTCTCGGGGCGAATCACCTGTTGCGTGTTATCGGCCGTGTCCTTCGTGCCCGAAGTGGATTGGGGAGGCAGGTCGCCGCCCTTGATAATCTGCATCACTTCGTTGCCATCGAGGATCTCGCGAATGAGCAGCTCCTCCGCGATTTTGATGAGCGCTTCGGAATGCTGGTCGATTACGCCGGCGGCGGTATCGTAGCCGCCCTGGACCAGTTTCTTCACCTGCTCATCGATGCGGATGGCAGTCTCCTCGCTGTAATCGCGGTGCTGCGCGATTTCGCGGCCGAGGAAGATTTGTTCTTCCTTCTTGCCGAAGCTAAGCGGGCCGAGCTCACTCATGCCCCATTCGCAAACCATCTTGCGAGCCATGTCCGTGGCGCGTTCAATATCGTTGCCCGCGCCCGTGGTCATGTGGTGCATGTATTTCTCTTCGGCGATACGGCCGGCCATGAGGATGGCCAACTGAGCAAGCAGATAGTCTTTGTTGTACGAATGCTTATCGTCGATGGGCAATTGCATGGTCACTCCGAGCGCCATGCCGCGCGGAATGATAGTTACCTTGTGCAGCGGGTCGGCATTCGGCAGTAAGGCGGCCACCAGTGCGTGACCGGCTTCGTGATATGCCGTGTTGCGTTTTTCCGCATCGCTCATGACCAGCGATTTGCGTTCCGCGCCCATGAGGATCTTATCCTTGGCGAGTTCGAAATCGATCATCATGACCACTTTGCGGTTTTGGCGTGCGGCGTTCAGGGCGGCTTCATTCACCAGATTGGCCAGATCGGCTCCGGCGAGGCCTGGCGTGCCCCGAGCCAGCACGGAGAGCTCGACGTTATCGCCCAGCGGGATCTTTTTGGTGTGTACGCGCAGAATGGCTTCACGGCCTTGCACGTCGGGACGGCCGACGACTACACGGCGGTCGAAACGACCGGGCCGGAGCAGTGCGGGGTCGAGCACATCGGGACGGTTGGTGGCGGCGACCAGAATGACGCCTTCGTTGGATTCGAAGCCATCCATCTCGACCAGAAGTTGATTCAAAGTCTGCTCGCGCTCATCGTGACCGCCGCCCAAGCCAGCGCCGCGATGGCGGCCGACGGCGTCGATTTCATCGATGAAGACGATGCACGGCGCGTTCTTTTTGCCCTGCTCGAAGAGATCGCGCACGCGGCTGGCGCCGACGCCCACGAACATTTCGACAAAATCGGACCCCGAGATGGAGAAGAACGGCACGCTCGCTTCGCCCGCGATGGCGCGCGCCAAAAGCGTCTTCCCGGTACCCGGTGAGCCGATCAGCAGTACTCCCTTCGGAATACGCCCGCCGAGCTTCTGGAATTTTTGCGGTTCGCGCAGGAATTCTATGATTTCCTGAAGCTCTTCCTTGGCCTCTTCTACGCCGGCGACATCTTTGAATGTTACTTTCTTTTGCTGTGTGGAGTGCAGGCGGGCGCGGCTCTTACCGAAACTAAGCGCTTTGTTGCCTCCGCTCTGCATCTGACGCAGCATGAAGATCCAGAAGACGATCACAACGATGAAGGGAGACGCCTGCACCAGGATGGTGACCCAGCCCGACGAGCTTTCGCCTTTGTAGTTAACTGTGACCTTGTTGTTATAGAGGAGGGTGTAGATTTCCGGGTAGTTGGGAGGAAGCTGTGTCGTAAAACCAACAGGATTCTGTACATAGTCTCCGTGGACGTCTGAGCCGGTAATGGTTACGTCCTTGACTTCTTTGTCCTGAACCTTGCTCACGAAATCGGTGAGCGAAATAGGCACTTCTTTTTTCGCCGTGCCGGATTTAACGACAACAAATAACATTCCGGCCAAAACCAGCAAAACCGCCCAAAATAGTAATGATTTCAAGTTAGAACTCACGAAGCCTCCGCACCCTCTGCTCCCGGCACTACAGTGTTAGACGCCCGCCGGTATGTTTTCGATTCCCGCAATTGCAGCACGCGCCGGCTGCGGGCGCATGCCGCAAAACCAACGGCTACACCAAACTGCCGTGCCCATACGATGGATTCGCCGTCAATCAAAACCGGCCAATGCCGGCGCTCCCACAATGGGATACGAAATTCCTGGAACAACGACTTGATCTTTTCGGCGCGCGAACGGCCGATTGGTTGGTACTGATCCCCAGGCCGCCAGTTCCGCAGGGTTAACGAACCGGACAGACGGTCCCTGTCCAGCCAACCCATGTCTTCATTATATACGGATGTGATCGAATTCGAAATCCGGCGGATTTTCAAGCACTTCCAGCGAGATCTCGACGCCGGCGACGGGCGCGTGGGCGATTCCGGGAATGGCCGCTTCGACGCGGTAGTTACGATCGGAAAGGCTATCGGCGACAATCGGCCCAAATCTTAACCAATTGAATGAGCGAAATACGTCGATGCCGGGAGCTTGCACGCGGCCGTGGCCTTCGGGAGCGGCGGCCATGGCCAGGATGGATTCCACGTGAAGGAAATCGATGCCGCGCAGATCGCCCTTTACGCGCTCAATGGCGCGGCGAACCATGCGGCGAGCGGTAGCAAGCGGCAAAGGCGCCAGGTTCTCCACATCTACTAAGATGAAGCCGTTCGCCTCGGTTAAACACCGGATGGCCAGGCGATCGATTTCGGCTTTCCAATACGACTCCTCGGCGCGCGCCCATTCGGCCGTTTGGGCGAGGGTATCGCGAAGGGCGGGGTTCCAGTCGCGCTCGAGTTGCGGCAACAGGTCGTGGCGGATGCGGTTGCGGGCGAATTGCGAGGTGAAATTGGTGGAGTCTTCGCGCCAGGGAAGGGCGCGGTCGCGAAGGTATTGCATGATTTCGGCGCGATGGGTTTCGATCAGAGGGCGAACGATGCCGTGCTGTGTGGAGGGGCGAATTCCGGCTAATCCAGCGGTTCCGGAACCGCGCAGGAACCGGAAGAGGACGGTTTCGCTTTGATCGTCGCGGGTGTGTCCTGTAGCGACGCACGCCGAGCGATGCCTCGCCCATCGTGTCGCGGAAGAAGGCTAGACGGGCTTCGCGGGCGGCCTGTTCGAGGTTTTCGCCGGGTTCAAGTTTAGCTTCGCGGACCCGCACATTCCATCCGAGGCTGGCGGCGAGTTCCCGCACGAAGGCCGCATCGGCGCGCGATTCTTCGCCGCGCAGTCCGTGATCGAGATGGAGGACGTTCAGTGCAAGATTCCACTCACGGGAGAGCTCCGTGAGAAGGTGCAGCAGACACACGGAATCCGCGCCGCCGGAGACTGCTACGCCAACACGGGCGCCGCGCGTGAACATGTTATAACGGGTGATGACTTCGGCGACCCGCTGGAGCACAGTTCGATTGTAGCCTCTCCCTTCATTCCCTATGGACATTGAAGACCGCGCTTCCCGGATTAAGCTGCTGCTCATGGACGTGGATGGCGTCCTCACCAACGGCAGACTCTATAATGTGCCGGGGCCGGATGGCCAGATGGTGGAATCGAAGGGCTTCGATTCGCAAGACGGGATTGGGTTGACGTGGCTCAACTGGAACGGCATACGGACCGGTGTGATCAGCGGCCGTCAATCGCCCGCCACGGTCGAACGCGCGAAGCAGGTGAAGATGACGTACGTCTACCAGGGACATATCGAGAAGATTCCGATTCTGGAGGAGATTCTGGCCGATGCGAAGGTGTCCCCGGAAGAAGTGGCATACATCGGAGACGATTTCACAGATATCGTGATCATGCATCGCGTTGGGTTCGCGATCGCGGTGGCGAATGCGCGGGCGGAGGTGAAGGGTGAGGCGCACTATGTGACCTCGGCCGCCGGGGGCGAAAGCGCCGTGCGCGAAGTGGTGGAATTGATCTTGAAGGCCAAGGGTTTGTGGGGCGGGATCTTGAAGCACTACGAATTGGCAGACGAGAGAGCGGCCGGCAATCTTTCCTGACGATTGCCGCGGATCACCCCTTCGCCAAGTCCCGCACAACGCGCAAAGTGCGATCGATCTCTTCGGGGCTGTTGAAGATGTGAGTACTTTGGCGTAGCGCGATACCCGAGGATGATCGGGGCCGCAGCCGGCCGCGGCGCCACATTTCATCCTGTAACTGCGCGCCATTGTAGCCCTCAATTCCATAGACCGTGATGCCGGCGTTGAGCTTGGAGTCGCTGGGCGTGTACAGCTTCACCTTGGGAATGCCGGCAAGGCCCGCGCGCAGATAGTCCCCCAGATACTTGATGCGCTGTTGGACTCGCTCCGGGCCGATCTGGAAATGGAAATCCATTGCGGCATCTGCGCCCATCAGCACGGGGAGGCTGCCGGTGCCGCGTTGCGAAAGGCGATAACCGTTGTCTTTGTCGTTATCGTAATTCCCGCTACAGATGCTCGGCCATACTTCGTGGCTGCGCTCCGAGCGCAAATAGAGAAAACCGTTACCGGCGGGCGCCAACAGCCACTTGTGGAAGCAACTGACGTAGGCATCGCAGCCGATGTCCTTTACATCCACCGCGATATGCCCCACGGTCTGGGCGCCATCGAGCACCGTCATGATGCTGCGGCGGCGGGCTTCGGCGCAAATCTCCTTCACGGGCAGTATGGCGCCGCTGCCGGAGATCATGTGCGAAATGGCGATCACGCGCGTGCGCGGCGTGATCGACCGGCGCACGATATCGAACATCTCCTCGCCGCTGTGCGCGGGTTTGGGGATGGTCATCTTCGTAACTACGCCGCCGCGGCGCTTTACTGCGTTAAGCCACGAGCTCTGGCCGCCGGGATGCTCCTGATCGGTGATCAAAACCTCGGCATCGGCCGGCAGATCGAGGCCGCTCGCAACATAACTCATCGAGCAGGTGTTGTTTTCGGTGAGCGAGATCTCCTTCTCATCGGCGTTGAGGAGTTTAGCCATCTTGCCACGCAGGTCGGGATAATCGCCGTATCCGCCGATCCACTCGGGGCCGCGGTAATCCCATTCGGCGACGTCGGTCGAGATACGGTGGATCTCAGCAATCATACGGTCCACCACAGGCTTTGGCATGGCGCCGATGGTGCCATTGTTGAAGAAGACTTTATCGCGCGCCAGCGGGAACTGTTCACGCACTTTCGCCCAATATGCGCGGTCATTTGCGCGGGCGGGCGCAGTTGCGAGGCCGCCTTGCTGCGCGTCGAGGGCGCTGGCCAACAATGGCGCGGCAAAGGCAGACCGTAGGAAATGGCGGCGATTGGGCATGACAAAACTCCTTAGCTCCGGCGCGTTCCCTTCTACCAGATTCGGCGCTATGCAGCGGAAGCCGTGCATGTTCTCAGCCTTGCCCGGCAGTGCTTTATTGAGCGCTCTTTTTCAGGGCTGGAAAACGGTCCATTTGATTGTATATCGCTGTAACCCGAGGTCCCAAACTCTGCAAGACCAGAGATCCGCTTTCCCAGTCCCGCCTGCGCTGCCGGTAGCAATGGCGCCGACACAATGGTGGCAAAGGATGGCGCGATGAAGTACGCGGAGATAGAATGACTCCAGCATGGCCGAACAAAACTACGCCAATCACCGCCGCACCGTGCCGCTGTTTCATTTTGTGCTGCTGCCGCTATTGCTGATCGCGTTTATCGGCTCGATCGTCAATGTCGTCCAATCGCTTGGCGATCACGAGCGCATCTATAGTGCGGCGCTCATACTGGTATTGAGCTTCGCTGGCGTTTTGACAGCCATCTTCGCGAGGATATTTGCGACTAAAGCGCAGGATCGCGCTATTCGTGCCGAAGAGAATCTACGTCATTTCGCAATGACCGGAAAGGTGCTCGATGCGCGGCTGAGCGCCTTACAGATCGTGGCGCTTCGCTTCGCGAGCGATGGCGAGTTCCTTGCGTTGGCGCAGCGTGCGGCCAAGGACAATATGAAGCCGGACGACATTAAACGCGCGATTAAGCAGTGGAAGCTGGACGATTACCGGGTCTAATCGCCCTCGTGACTGATGACTGCCCCGCGGGTTGCCGCCAAACGCTCTCGATAACGCCGCTGCTCAGCCTTGCGATAAGCCGGGACGCTCGTCCCGGCTACGGCGGCCTGCCTCGCTAACTCCTGGGCTCCCAGGCGGGCGCCTTCCGAGAGGCGGAAACCGGCCGTTCGCGAATAACTCGCGTCGCAATCGAATCCGAACACTGCCACCGACGGCAGCGGCCTTGAATAATTGTCGGGCAGCCCAACCGCTTCAAACGGAAACGAAGACGCCCAATCCATGTGGTAGCCCGCCAACATTCTGGTGGGGCTCACTGACGCCTGCGCGTGGGTGACGCAGTTTCCCGCTGCAATGCCGTATCGCTGGCGAAGCATTTCGGTCAACATCGCGATGGCTCGGATCTGTGCCGCCGTGACCGCGGCATCTGACTGTCCCGGCTGCGTCCGTGTTTCCACGGCGACACCGAGAAAGCTCTCGTTCAGATTTACGTAGAGCCACTTCTCGTCGGACCAGACCGAATACCCGGCGTGCTCCGCCGCGTCCGCCTCCCGCACCACGCGGAAGACCCTGCCGAAGCGATCGATGATAAAGTTGTAGGCCTTCTTCCGCTTCACGTACTCGATTAGCGCTTCGCCCACCTTTACCAGTTTGCCGTTCTGATCGGGCTCAAAGGGCGCCTGTAGGCTTTCCGTAGTATGAAAGACGATGCCGGCGGGCGCCGTTCGGCGTTCCGTGGCGAAATTCGATTGATCCGCCGCGAATGCCAGGTACGAGCGCGGATGATTCCCGGTAGAGAATTTATTCTCGATCCGCAGACCGTTGCTGTAGGTCTCATAAGCGGCAGTCTGTTCTACCGGCCAGATTTCCTGAGGCGATGCATCCTTTGGTATGGATAGTCCAGCCGGAATGGAAACCGGAACGGAAATTTTCGGCGGCGCGCCTAAGGTGGTCTCGAAGGTACCGGACGCGCTCGCCTTCCTCACATCCAGGAATCGGACGGCGGCTAAGACAAACACCAGAGCCGCCAACGCAACTCCCGCCCCGCGCCAGCGCCAACGGTGGCGCTTCGCGGGCGCCGCCTGCCATGCCGGAGCGGCAGCCTTTAAGAACCGCAGACGAAGTACTGGATCGGATATGCAGCGAGCCGTCCAGTCGACCCAAGGCGTTCCACCAGGGGAGGCATTCATAGCTGTTTTCTTCGGCGGATTCGCCAGAAACCTTATACGCGCCTCGAAAAAAAACCTGCGCCGGATACATTCGCAAAACTGCCTATTCCTTCCCAGGTTTTAGGGATATACAGCGATCGATCCATCCAGCCGTAGAAATTCATGAGAAACATCGCTGGTGGATTGCACTGAATAGTTGAGAATCAAGCAATTCACCGAGCTGCGCCGCGAGGCGCAAAGCGCTCATGTTTCGCTTGGAAGGAGTATCCCGTTATGTTTCGAAAGCTGTTTCAGTCTTCATCCGCGGACGTCGAGATCGCAGGCTCACATGACGAGTCGCTCGATGCCTTGGCGGGCAACATCAACCGGTCGCAGACTCGGGATGCCGAGCCTCCTCAAAAAAGCTTAGGCCTGGGCAGATTCGAATCGTTCGACGAGATCTATCGCAGCGGGCCTGCCAACCAGCCCAGTCTGGCCTACGACATCATGAAGGTGGCACAGATGCTGGAGAGTCCACATATCTCCAGCCTTTCCGCCGAATCCAAGCGCGGGTCCCTCATGATGGCGCTGGAAGCCGCTAACGTGGAACCCAAGGACATCCTGCAGGACGCCATGGTGCGTCAGCGCGCGCTCAGCGATTACGAAGAGTCGCAGCAGAAGAAGATGCGCGATTTCGAATCCTACAAGGCCGAGCTGAATCGCGGGATTCAAGAGGAGCTGGATCGCATCAACGGGGAATATCTGGCGCGGATTCAGGCCAATGTTAACGAGGTGGCCAAACAGCAGGACTCACTGCGAGCCTGGCAAAAATCCAAGCAGCGCGAGTTGGCGGTGATGGCGGAAGCTTGCGGCTATCTGGCTCCGCCCGACGTTACTGCAAACAACCTGGCGGCGGCGCTCGATCGCGCCGCACGCCGTTGAGGAGCCGCCATGATGGGGGTTTTCGCCTTGGGCATCGCGACGGCGTTTGCCGGTTACCTCGCGCTCTACCGCGCCTCCCTGCGCCTTTCGCGCAACGAACTGCCGCGCATCCGGCGGCTATCGGATCAGATGCGCCGATCCGAAGTTTATCCCTTTGAATAAATGAATCCAAATAATGACCGTCCGCCTTCCGGACCGCCCGGTCCCCAAGGCTGTCTCGTAGAGGAGAGAAGTGTGAGCACCGAAGAAAAAGACGCCAATTTGCCCGTTGGGCTGGATGTGGGCACCAGCCGCATTGTCGCGGCGCGCGGCCGGGACAAGAATTGCCGTTACGAGACGCAATTGAATGCCTTCATCACATTGCCCTATTCCAAACTGGCGGAAAACCTGTTGACGCGGGAGGAGGTGTTCCACGAAGTCTTCGACAACGAAATTGTGATTGCCGGCAATCATGCGCAGCAGTTCGCCGAGGTCTTCCACGTCGAAACCCGGCGTCCGATGCTGCAAGGAGTGCTCAACCCTCGCGAACCCCATGGCGTTCGGGTGATCCGCCGCATCATTACGCAATTGATTGGCAAAGCCGCGTTCGAGGGCCGCAAACTCTTCTACAGCGTTCCGGCCGCTTCAGTAGGCGACGATCTTGGAATTGCGTATCACAATGCCACCATTAAGCAGATCGTCACCGAGCTTGGCTATGAGGCGCATCCCATCGAGGAAGGCTTGGCCGTGGTGTTTGGTGAAATGTGCGCCTCCAACTACACCGGCATCGGCATCTCTTGTGGTAGCGGCATGTGCAACGTGTGCCTGGCCGTCTTGTCGGTCCCAGTGGTAAGCTTCAGCGTCCCCAAGGCCGGAGATTACATCGATTCGCACGCGGCCGCCGTCACCGGAGAAATCGCCACCATTTTGCGTATGGAAAAAGAGCGCGGATTCCGGCTCAACGGACTTACCGGCGACCGCATGAAGAACGCTCTCACCATCTATTACCAGGAAGTGATCGAAACCCTTGCGTTTAGCTTGCGCTCCAGGCTTTCGTCGTCGGAAAAACTCCCCCGGTTCGATCGGCCGATTCCCCTGGTGCTCAGCGGCGGCACGGCCATGCCGAAAGGCTTCCTCGATCAGTTCATCGCCGCCCTCCGCACCCAAGACTTTCCCGTACCCATTCAGGAAGTTCGCATGTCAGACGACCCCTTAAACTCTACCGCCCGCGGCGCTCTGATGGCCGCCGCCTGCTGACTCCCGTTCGCTTCCATCCCCCGCGGCCGCAACCCAAACCGGCCGCCGTTCGGTGTGATGTTACGATAGTCTCTTGTCAGGTCTCGGGCTCCGTGCAATGGACGGCTGCAAACCCCGCCAGGTCCGGAAGGAAGCAACGGTAGCGGTGCGGTTCGTGTGCCGCGGATTACCCGGGGCCTGGCATACTGGCCTGTGATCGCCCGGACGCCCGCCGCATGTATCAAGTCATCGCACGCAAATACCGCCCCCAAACGTTTCAGGACGTGGTCAATCAGGAACACGTAAAGACCACGCTCGAAAACGCCATCGCGCAAAATCGAATCGCGCACGGCTACATTTTTAGCGGGCAGCGCGGTACCGGGAAAACCACTGTGGCGCGGATCATGGCGCGCTGTTTGAACTGCGTCAACGGGCCTACAGCCACGCCGTGCGGCGTATGCGCGAGCTGTCTCGAAATCAGTACGGGCGGAAGCACGGTGGATGTGATCGAGATCGACGCCGCATCGAACCGCGGCATCAACGAAATGCGCGAACTGCGCGAGAACGTGCGCTATCAGCCGGCGCGCGACCGCTTCAAGATCTTCATCGTTGACGAAGCGCACCAGATCACCAACGAAGCCTTCAACGCGCTATTGAAGACGATCGAGGAGCCGCCGCCGTGGGCTGTATTTATCCTCTGCACAACCGAAGCACACAAGATCCCTGCGACGATTGCCTCGCGCTGCCAGCATTTCAGTTTCCGCTCTGTGGATTTCGACGATCTCGTGGCGCGGATGGCGTGGATCTGTGGAGAAGAGGGCATCGAGGCCGATCCCGAGGCGCTCGCCGTCCTGGCGCAGGCCGGTGAAGGCAGTGTGCGCGATTCGCTTTCCGCGCTGGACCAGGCAATCGCCTGCTGCGGCGCGAAGCTGAAAGCGGCTGACGTCCGCGCTCTGCTTGGCGCTTTCTCGCTCGAATCTTTGGAGCGCGTCAGCCAGGCGTTGGCCGATGGCGATTCGCGCCGCATGCTCGAAGTGGTGGACGAACTCGAACGGGGCGGCAACAACTTGCAGCACTTTGCGCGCGAGTTGGCGCGATATCTGCGTAATCTGCTGGTGGCGAGAATCGCCGGCGCCGATACGCGGCTGATCGCCGCATCGCCCGCGCAACGGCAACGCATGGCGGATATCGCGGCGCGGTTTTCTGAAGAGGACCTCACGCGCTACCTGAGCTTGACGCTCGAAGTTTTCAAGGACATGCAATCCTCGCTGCAGCCACGCTTCCACCTCGAGATAGGGCTCGTACGGCTGGTGCAGGCGGGTAAGCTGTTGCCCATCGAGGAAGCGCTGGCCTCCCTTGGTGGAGAATCGCCCCGGCCGCAAACACCCGTGCGTCCCGCGGCGCCTCCGCCGGCGCCTGTCTCAAACGAACCGCGACGGCCTTCGCCGTTCGAACTCGATCGCGCCAAGAAAGCGGAATCGCGCCCGTCCGAGCCGCAGTCTTCCGGCGCCAACGCGCTTGCGCCGCAGCCAGAGCCCGAATTCCAAGCAAAACCTCAGGTCACGCCTCAAACGGGCGAGTGGCGCGAGCGGCTGCACGCGGCGCTGATGGAGCTTGGCATGCCGTTTACCGCCGACGCTATCGAGAACGCGCGCGTGGTGGAGAATGCGGGCGAGCTGCAAGTTTTTACCACCAAAGCCTACTCGCTGGCGCTCAGGCCTGACGATCTGAACAAGGCCATCAGCCACTTCGGCGAGCGCCTGCGCGTCAGAGTCGTCGTTGGCGCCGCAGGCGGCGCCACGGCCGAACCGGTGGCGCCCCTGGCAGTTGCGGCTCCGCCAGCGGAGGACGAGGCTACTGTTCGGGCGCTCGCCAATCCAGAAGTGAAGCGCTTCCGCGAGGTCTTTGGGGGCGAGATCCGCAAAGTTCGAAATCTCAAGGAGTAGCCAAAGTGAAACTACCCGGCAACATGCAGCAGATGATGCGCCAGGCGCAGCAGATGCAGGAAAAGCTGCAGCAGGATATTGCGCTAATTAAGGTGGAGGCCACCGCGGGCGGCGGCATGGTCACGGTTCAAATGGACGGGCAGAAAAACCTCCTGGCGGTGAAGATCGATCCGGAGGTTGCGGGCGATGTCGAGATGCTTCAGGACATGATTGTGGCCGCCGGCCAATGAGGCCGTGAAGAAGGTGGATGGCGAGATCAAGCAGAGGATGGGCGGGATGCTTGGCGGCATGGGCCTGCCTCCTGGCATGATCTAACGGCCATCGACCACTATGCCCGATTTTGCCGAACCGCTCGCGCGGCTCATCAATGAATTTAAACGCCTGCCCGGCATCGGACAGAAATCGGCGCAGCGCATCGCTTTTCACGTGATGCGCGCGCGGGCGCGACGACGCCGAGCATCTTATGCAGGCCATCCTGGACGTGAAGGATAAGCTGGGCATCTGCAAGCGTCTGCAATAACATCAGCAGCGGCGAGATCTGCCAGTATTGCGCCGATTCGAATCGCGATGGCCGAGTGGTCTGTGTGGTGGAAGAGCCGCACAATATCGTCGGGATCGAGACCACCCGCCAGTTTGAGGGCCGCTACCACGTGCTGCACGGCGCGCTTTCGCCCCTCCGCGGCATCGGACCCGAGTCGCTCAAGATCAAGGGCCTGGTGGAGCGTATCGGCGCAGGGCGAAATTCAGGAAGTGATCGTGGCGACCAACCCCACTGTGGAAGGCGAAGCCACCGCGGTCTATCTGGCGAGGCTGCTGAAGCCGCTGGGTGTCAGGGTGACGCGTATCGGCATGGGGATTCCGGTAGGCAGCGATCTGGAATTCGCGGACGAAGTGACCATTTCCAAGGCCATGGAAGGCCGCCGCGAGATGTAGCGAATCGCCCATTTTGCGATAATCCTCTGCATGATCCGATTCGTGCTTGCCGCCCTGTTCGCGGCCTCCGTTACCTACGCTCAAGGCCCAGGTGGAGGATCGCCGCTCCTCCGCGCCGCCAACGCCGACGACCTTTCGGGAAAGTTCAAAGAGGCGCGCGAACTCTATCAACAGGCTATCGACAAGCGGAGACGCTTCACGCGAAGTCGGCGGCGCAACGCCATTGGCCATGTCCTTCGCGTTCGAGGGCGATTGCAAGAACACCGTAAAATACGAGGATCTCGCCGCGGGATACTACCGCGACAACGCCGACGCCAACGATCGCTTCTACCAGCAAGGCGAGCTTTACGAGAAGCCGCGCGCGTCTGCATCGATGTGGGCGACCTCGCAACCGCCGAAGAGTATTACCAAAAAGGCCGTGACACTGGATTAAAACAGCCCGATATCCCCGCCGACCGCGTGAAGCTATGGAATTCCGCTACGAGCATGCCATGGCGCGCATTGCCGCCCGGCGCGGAAACAAAGCCGAAGCCGAAAAACACCTCGCCGCCGCCAAACAATTGGTGGATGGCATGACCAGTCTCAAGGCCCAGCAGCAGGCATTCTTCCCTTATCTCACGGGTTATGTCGCGTTTTACACCGGCGATTACAAAAAGGCGTTGGAAGATTTTCAGCAAGCGCAGCAGAGCGACGCTTTCATCCAGTGCATGACCGGTGAGACCTACGAGAAGCTAGGCGACAAAGATAAAGCGACAGAGTATTACCGCAAGGCCGCAAGCGCACAGGGGCACAATCCGCCAGCGGCATATGCGAAGTGGTTTACGAAGAAGAAACTGGGATGACAACCATGCGATTCGCGACGATCTTCACGCTGCTTGCTGCGCCGTTATGCGCCCAGACTTGGGACCCGAAGATGCCCGACGCCGTACCCGCCGTCTCGGGCAAAGTGGTCGAGGCGGCGACGCTCCGCTACATCGACGTGAAGACTGGCGATGGCGCGCCCGCTCAGGCCGGCGAGCAGTACACGGTTCACTACACCGGCTGGCTGCGCGACGGCACGAAGTTCGATTCCTCCATCGGCAAGAAGCCGCTTGAATTTGTGCAAGGCCGCCGGCAGGTGATCGCCGGTTGGGAAATGGGCTTCGAAGGAATGCGTGTGGGCGGCCAACGGCGTCTCTTCATTCCATATCAATTGGCCTATGGCGAGCAAGGCCGGGGATCCATTCCTCCGAAGGCGGAACTGATCTTCGACGTCGAACTTCTCAAGACCACTCCGGCGCCGCCTGCCGCAGCCGCGGCTGATGTCCTGTTTTCGCTCGCAAGCTTGGAGAGCGAAGTGATGCAGCTTGCCGAAGCCGTCCCCGAAGTGAAATACAGTTGGCGGCCGGGTCCCGGGGTGCGAACGTTCCAGCAGGTATTTCTGCATATCGCTTCTGGCAACCACTTGATCCTGAATATCGCCCAGGGCGCCGAGTCGGGTGACATCCAAAAAATCGCCGACCAAAACGGCAAGATCGAACAGGGGCCGATAAACAAGGAAAAGACCCTTAAAGCGCTGACGGAAGCGTTCGGAGAGATTCACGCTTATCTGGACGAGGTGCGGGCGTCCGCGTTGACTCATGATATGGAGTTCTTCGGCCAAAAGACGACCCGGCGCGGAATCCTGATTTGGCTCGATACGCATATGGGCGAGCACTTGGGCCAAGCCATCGCCTATGCGCGCATGAACGGAATTAAGCCGCCGTGGTCAAAATAGAGCGGCGAAACCAACCGTAAGAACCAGGAGGGGCGTTATGCGCCAATTCACGGGACTCGTCGCAATCCCGCTTCTGGCCTGCGGAATGGCGCAACAGACGGCGCCTCCCACGTTCGAAGTGGCCACAATAAAACCCGCCGCGCCAAACCAGCCGGGCTACGGCATAAATTACGGGCGCGGGACGATAAAGCTCAACAACGTGACGCCGCGGCAGGCGATACTCTGCGCGTACGATCTGCACGATTATCAGCTTTCGGGCGGTCCGAAATGGGTCACCTCCGAAGCCTTCGACATTACTGCTAAGGCGGACCCGTCGGACGCCAAACGCGACGACCTCTTCCCGATGCTGCGGACGCTGCTCGCGGACCGATTCCAACTGGTGTTGCGCAAGGAGATAAAGCCGCTGCCCGCCTATGCGCTGATCATGGCGAAGGGCGGACTGAAATTGCAGAAGGCGGCGCCCGGCGATCCCAGAGGAACAAGCTCGGGATCTCGAAAACTGACGGCGCACGCCGCGTCCATGAGCGTAATCGCCGGTCTAATTGCGTCCAAAGTGGAACGGCCGGTTGTTGATCGTACAGGCGCCGAAGGCGTATTCAACTTCGATCTCCACTTGGCCTCCGACAACGAACCGCCCGATTCCACAGAGCCATCGTTCTTCACCGCCCTGCAGGAACAGTGTGGCTTGAAACTCGAGACCACCACCGCGCCCGGAGATACGTTCGTAATCGAGCGAGCCGAACGTCCTTCGGCGAACTGACCCGCCATGCTATCGATGGATTGCGGCTGCCGTCTAACGCGCATGCCCGCGATGCGACGGACTTTTCTCGCCCTTGTTGGGATAAGCGCCGCGATAGTCGCTGCAATCTGCGGCGTCGCGCATGGGCAGGAAGCCGCGCCCCCGGCGGCGTTTGAAGTTGCCACGGTGAAACCCGCGCCGCCCAACCAGCCGGGCTTCAATATCGAGCCCGGACCCGACACGCTCATCATGCGGAATGTGACGCTGCGCCAGGCCATACAGTTCGCCTATCGTCTGCACGAATACCAAATGTCGGGCGGCCCCAAATGGGTGGATTCCGATGGTTACGACATCGTCGGCAAGACCGATGATTCCCTACGTCCGTTGGGCTTCGCCGAGCGCACCGATCGGCTGCGCGCCATGCTGCGGACGCTGCTGTCCGAACGCTTCCAACTGGCCATGCGCCGCGAGATGAAGGATGTCCCATCCTACTCGCTCTCGATCGCGAAAAACGGCTTTCGGCTGGCGAAGATCGAGCCGGGCGGACCGAAGCGAATTTACGGGCGCCCCGACCAGTTGGTGGCGAACGGGGCAACCATAGGGGAATTCGTAGCTCTGCTCGAGGCCAGGTTCCAGAAGCCGGTAATCGACCATACGGGCCTCGAAGGCCTCTACAATTTCAGTGTCCAGTACGCGCCGGAGAATGCAACCGACTCCCCCTACCCTTCGATCTTTACAGCCATACAGGAGCAGTGCGGACTGAAGCTCGAGCGGGCCGCGGCGCCCGCCGAAACTTTCGCGATTGAGCGGGTAGAGCGGCCCGTTGAGAACTGAAACGTCAGGCTGCGACTTCCACAATTTCCGCGGCGAACACCGGGGGCGGCGTCGGCTCCCCGTGCGCGCGTAGGGATTCCAAGTGCAGCGGAATCGAAAAGGCAATCCGCTCTTTCACTTCCCCGTAGGTTTGACCGGTGGCGACGGCGTTCGAGGCTACAGCACTTCTTCCGACCAGTTCTCCAGCACCTGCTTCACCTTGCGTCATGAACTGATCGGCCAGCGCGCCATCGATCAGGCGGTGGTCGAAGCTCAGCGAGAGATGGCAGATCGAGCGGATGGCGATGGCGTCGTCGATCACCACCGGCGTCTTCTCCACCGTGCCCACGCCCAGGATCGCCACCTGCGGCTGGTTGATCACCGGCGTGCCGAACAGGCTGCCGAAGCTGCCGAAATTGGTGATGGAGAACGTGCCGCCCTGCACTTCGTCGGGCTTGAGCTGGCGCGAGCGGGCGCGCGCGGCCAGATCGACGATGGAGCGCTGCAGGCCGAGCACGTTCTTCTCGTCGGCGTTGCGGATCACCGGCACGATCAGGCCGTTCTCCAGCGCCACCGCGATGCCGATATTGATCTCGTTGTGATAGACGATGTTGTTGCCGTCGAGCGAGGCGTTGAGCAGCGGGAACTGCGCGCAGCGCCACCACCGCGGCGCGCGTGATGAACGGCAGGTAGGTCAGGGAGAAGCCGTAGTTCGCCTGGAATCGCGCCTTGTGCCGCTCGCGCATCTTGGCCACCTTCGTCATGTCGACGCGATGAACGGTGGTGACGTGCGCCGAGGTGCGCTTGCGACATCACCATGTGCTCGGCGATCTTGATGCGCATGGTGCTCATGCGGCTCGATGCGCGTCTTGGCCTGCGCCGCGCGGCAGCGGCGCAGCGGCGGCGGTGGCCGGCGGCGGCGTGGAGCGGCGGCGCGGCGCGGCGGCGGGCGGTGGAGCTGCGCGCGGCAGCTGGCGCGGGCAGCCGGCGCGGCGGCGCCTTGCGCCAGGTAACGCCTCCACGTCCTGCTTGGTGATGCGGCCGCCGGCGCCGGTGCCCTTCACCTGGCTCAGATCGAGATTGTTCTCGCGCGCCATCTTGCGCACCAGCGGCGAAAGCGGGCCGGCCGGTTCCGCGGCTTCGGCGGCGCTGCGGGCGCGGGCGCGCGGAGCTGGCGCTGGTCGCCTGCGGCGGGCTGGCGGGGCTGGACGGCGTGCGGCGGGGTTGCGGCAGCCTGGCGGGCGCGGTTCGGCTTCGGCGGCCTCGGCCGGCTTCGCGGCCGCGGGCTGCGCGCCGCCGCCGCCGCCTTCGTCGATCCGCGCCACCACGGTGTTGATGCCGACCGTCTTGCCTTCCTCCACCAGGATCTCGGCCAGCGTGCCGGCGGCGGGCGACGGAATTTCGGTATCCACCTTGTCGGTCGAAATCTCAAACAGCGGCTCGTCGCGCTCCACGCGGTCGCCGGGCTTCTTCAGCCACTTGGTCAGGGTGCCTTCGACAATGCTTTCGCCCATCTGGGGCATCACTACGTCGGTCATATGTTCAGTTCTCTCTTTCCATGCACCTGCGAGCGCCGCTTCCGGCAGCATCTCGCAATCGAAAATGCGGCCGAAATGCCCGGCCAGAGTCTGCGCCCACTTCCTCCAGCGCTGGCGCGCACGCCAAGCTGCGCCATCGAGGTCACGGGCTTGGTCAATCCGCAGGGCACGATGTACTGGAAATAGCTCAAATCGGTGTTCACGTTCAGCGCAAAGCCGTGCGACGTCACCCAGCGGCTGATGTGCACGCCGATGGCGGCGATCTTCGCGCTCGTCCACCCACACGCCGGTCAGCTTGGGAATGCGCCCGGCCGCGATGCCGAAATCCGCCAGCGTGTCGATGATCGCCTGCTCGACGCGCGCGCACGTACGCGCCCACGTCGCGCTTCCAATCGCGCAGATCGAGAATCGGATAGCCGACCAGTTGGCCCGGGCCGTGATAGGTGACGTCGCCGCCGCGGTCGGTGGGATAGAAACGCGATGCCGGCGCGCTCCAGAATCTCGTCGCTCGCCAGCAGATTTTCCATGTGCCCGTTGCGGCCCAGCGTGATCACGTGCGGATGCTCGAGCAGCAGAGCTGATCCGGAATCAGCCCCTGCTTGCGCTCGCGCCACCAGCTGCTGCTGCAGTTCGAGCGCCTGCGCCGTAGTCGATGCGCCCGAGTTCGCGCACGTCAGCAGTTACGCATTGATGGAAAGACCGTAGACGGCGTTGAACGCCTCGCCCACCGCTTCGTAGAGCGTGGGATGCGCGTGGATGGTCTGCATCATCACGTCGACCGTGGCTTCGGCTTCCATGGCCGCCACCGCTTCGGCGATCAGCTCGAAGCCCTCCGGCCCGATGATGTGGACGCCCAGAATCTCGCCGTACTTCTCGTCGGCCACCACTTTGACGAAGCCGTCGTGATGGCCCAGGATGGTGGCGCGGCTGTTGCCCGCGAACGGGAACTTGCCCGACCTTCACCTTGTAGCCCTGCGCGCGCGCCTGCGCTTCGGTGAGGCCCACGCTGCCGATGCCCGGCTCGGTGTAGGTGCAGCCCGGGATGCGGTTCTTGTTGATCGGCACGGCCGGCTTGCCGGCCATGTGCGCCACCGCGATCATGCCCTCGCGCGTGGCCACGTGCGCCAGTTGCGGCGTGCCGGCCACCACGTCGCCGATGGCGTAGACGCCCGGCTCGGCGGTCTGCTGGTACTGGTCCACCTTGATGAAGCCGCGGTCGAGCTGGACCTTGGTGTTCTCCAGGCCGATCTTGTCGGTGTTCGGCTTGCGGCCCACGGCCACCAGCAGCTTTTCGGCTTCGAGCTGTCTCCTGCTTGCCGTCTTTGGTGGTGAGCGTCAGCTTCACGCCCTTGCCGGTCTTCTCGGATATTCTCGGCGCGCGCGCCGGTTTCCACGCGGATCTTCTGCTTCTTGAAGACGCGCTCCAGTTCCTTCGAGACGTCCTCGTCTTCCACCGGCACGATGCGCGGCAGCATCTCGATCACGGTGACGTCCGTGCCGAAGCGCTTGAAGATGGAGGCGAACTCCACGCCCACCGCGCCCGCGCCGATGATCGATCAGGCTCTTGGGAACCGCGGTCAGGTTCAGAATCTCGATGTTGGTGAGGATGAACTCGGCGTCGGGCTGCAAGCCCGGGCAGCATGCGCGCTTCCGAGCCGGTGGCGATGATGATGTTCTTGGCCTCGAGCGTCTGCACGCCGGCATCCGACTTCACTTCGACTTTGCCGCCGCCCTTCAGCGTGGCGAAGCCCGTGATGCGCTCCACCTTGGCGCGCTTCAGCAGAACTCGACGCCCTTGGAGTGCTTGTCGACGATTCCGTCCTTGCGGTCCTTCACCTTGGGATAGTCGAGGCGCGGATTCTCGCACGTGGATGCCTTCCTTTTCCGGATGCACGAAACTGCTCCCAGACGTCGGCGGTGTGGAGCAGCGATTTGGTGGGGATGCAGCCCACCAGAAGGCAGGTTCCGCCCAGTTTGGGCTGCTTTTCGATCAGCGCGGTTTTCAGTCCGTACTGGCCGGCGCGAATGGCAGCGGAGTAGCCGCCGGGACCACTCCCGATCACAATCAGATCGTATGGCACAAATTCCATCATAGCGGAGGGGGTTGAGGGTTTGCGTGGGGGAGTGAGGGCGCGATTTTGACGCAGAGGCGCAGAGACGCAGAGATAGGCGCGGAGTTCATTGCGTTTTCGGGCTTGGGTGTTGAATGAGGCTTCGTATTGGACAGTTTGTTCGATCAAATTTGCAGCTCTAGGCGGCCTTCTTCGGGAACGTCGGCGGGCGCTTGTTGACGTCCCAGGAGCGGGTAACGCGGTTGCGGCGGTCCAAGACGCGGAGCAGATCGGGGGCTGAGTAGAGCCACGCGCGAATAAGCGGACCCAAGCCTACTTGTTGCGAATAATCAGGCCTTGGGGTTCCACCAAGGCAAGCCGGGGTGCGTATTAACCGTTTTGGGGAATTCCGAAAAAATCATTTAGCCACGGATGGACACGGATTCACACCGATTCAAAACAAAACAGTATCCGTGTGCATCCGTGGCTGAAACGGCCTTTTCCCCAGAACGGTTAGCACCCGGCAAGCAGGCAGCCCCTCGACTGTCTTGAAGTCACTGTCTGTGCTAACGAGGGTTGCACCCATGACGAGGGCGGTCGCGGCGATCCAAAGGTCGCTCTCATCCAGCGGAAGGCCGCGGCGTTGTTGAGCGGCCTTCACAATTGCGTACCGATCCCGGGCGGCTGCTGGGATCGGCTCACATGGCAATACGGCGAAGAATTTTCCAGCCTTCCCTTCGAGTTCGGTTCGGCGCCGTCCTGGAGACAGCCGCTCCAAGCCGAACCGGATCTCGCCGCGGGTGATCTCACAAGTGGCCACGCGATCATCGGCTCCAATCGACGAGAGCTAGGAGGCCATCCGTGAGTCCGGTCACATCAGAGCACTGATAGCACTGGTATCGAGAAGATAGATCACGCTGGATCGGAGGAAAACAGGTCGTCCGGCCCGCGGCGCCCAACAGGCTAATTAAGCCTATATACCTTCAGTCATAATCGGAATGTGTAAGGCTCGCCTCGACATCCTCCCTTTACGTATACGCCTTGTCTCCGCCGACCTGCGAATCCCAATACGTCGTAGGATCGGTGAAGAACTCACCCTGCCTGCAGAGGGGGCGCATCGCTTCTTCATTGACTTTGATGCCCAGGCCTGGCCCCGTCGGAACGGGGATGTAACCTTTAACCACCAGGTCCCCTTTGTCGGTTATGTCTTTGTGCCAGGCTGGCTGCGGCTGGTGCCATTCCATGGCGAGGAAGTTCTGGCAGGCGGCTATCGCGTGCACGCCGGCTGCATAACCGATCGGGGTAGCGTTGCTGTGGACCATCATCCCCACCGAATATTTGGCCGCCATGTCGGCGGTCTTCTTCAATTCGAGACAGCCGCCGATCACAAGGTGATCCGGATGGATATAATCGACTGCACGCGCCTGGCAAAGCGGCTCGAGCGATTCCACCAGGTAGGCGTCTTCGCCGGTCAAGGTGGGCACATCGATCGAATCGTTGATGAGCTTCCACTCCTCTACCCGGAACCACGGGACCATGTCTTCCAACATCGAGGGGGTGACCCTTTCCAGCGCCTTGGCCAGCTTGATGCAACTCTTCACGGTGAGGTGCCCGAAATGGTCGTGCGCCATGGGAATGTCGGCGGCGTTACCCATGGCCTCCTTAATCGCAGCGACATGGTCGGCTACGAGTTCAGCTCCCTTGACGCTGATCTCGAATCCCTGATAAAAGTTCTCAGGGTTCTCCCCCGGTTCCCCGTTATAGCCTGCAGGCGCGGACATCGTGCCCCGCTTGCCTTGAAGAACGCGAGCTACGCCCAGATCATACTTGAGCATCGTAAATCCCGCGGCGACTCTCTCCTTATAATCGGCGGCGATGTCTGCGATGGAGTTCGAGCGCGGGTCGCCCTCGCTGTACATCCGGACCTTGTCGCGAAATTTCCCGCCAAGCATTTGATAGATCGGCACGCCATAAGCTTTGCCGGCCAGATCCCACAACGCGTTCTCAATCGCGTTGACGCCGCTCCCCCGACGGTTATACGCGCCATGGATCTTGATCTTGCGGAAGATCTTGTCAACGTTGCAGGGATTTTCGCCGAGCACGCGGGCCTTATGCGTCAGCACGTAATTCGGCTGGGGGCCGTCGCCAATCGTCTGGCCGTAACCCGAAATCCCCTGATTGGTATCGATTCGGACGACGATCGTGCCGCCCGATGCCGCTCCCGCACCGGGAGTCGCAGGAGGCAGCGATGCCCTGTCGCCGCCGCGTCCGCCGCCCCCCTGGCCTCCCGGCCCTCTTAGAACGGCGATGCGCATGTCCGTGATTTTCAAGTCTGACGGAATTGAATTCCGGTTGACATTCTGGGGATACGCTTCGAGGTCAGCCAAGAGGCCAAGCCCCGCGACTGCCGCGCCCGTGCCAAGAAGCGTACGTCGTCCAATTGCGTTTTCGTCTGTAGACATTTAGTCTCCTTTTCGCCACCAAAACCTAATCGCGTCTGGAAACGGTTCATTCTCTCAACACATAAGGTATCCGAAATTGAGTCTCGAAGCAGATGCCCGCCCCGAGGTTCAATCCTGGCAGTACAGCTTCGCTGGCTCGATTAGGCTGGTGTTCGCAAGTGGCGTCGGCCTCTGCTTGGACTGCTCAATTGCGCGGTGAGCGGCGCTTCGAGGGCCCGCGGATGCGCCTCGTTCAGGGTGGATGCGGCAAACAGGAACTTCGGCCTCGACCCCCGTTTAGCTTCAGTTTCCTGTATGCGCGTAATCCAGGACTAATCGCGGGCAGAAACGCAAGCGGTCAGCGGAACGAGTGCGCCGCAAATCGATGGAGAGCCTGGGCGATCTCACTGGTCATGGACAGGTGCGGCGGGTGATCCGTGTCGAGCTCAACGACATCGGCGCACGCGTTCTCAACAATCATCCGCCGCTGCAGGGCGGGCGGGATAGCTTGATCACGGGTACATAGCACATAGTACCGGGTTGATAGCGTCGAGTGCCCCGGAGGGGATGGATACCGGCGTTGCCTACGGAGCCATGGCTTGCGGACGCTGCCGCGCGATGGCCCACGCTGCTGCCTCCCGTGCAACGGCCATACAATGCGTGACACGACGCCCCGGCCGGCATGGTGGCAACCGGCGGTTCTCCTTCGATTGTGAGATTGGCCTGGATTGATCCCCGGCTCCTTCCGGCAGCTTGTCAGATCCAGCAAACTCTGGCCCTCCTTGGGGACGAATGCCGTCACGTAGACGAGCGCCGGATGAATTTTGCGTTGAATTTTGCGTTGTCAACGCCAAGTAGAAATGTCCTAAACTCCGCCAAGTAGAAATGTCCGGTTTGGCAGTGAGTTTCGAGAGGTGTGGTTTAGAGTGTGAATGATTCTCTGGGACGTCGCGGTTCTGGGGAAGATTCAAAGCCGATGCGACGGAGTTGGCTCCGAAGTAAACGGCGGCAAACCCTCGGTTAACCGGGCCCTGCGGGGTACCCTCCGGGGGTTTTGCTTTTGTAGGCAAGCTTACTTTGGTGAGACTCCCGAGCAGAGGCTTTGAATAAAATAAACGCGACGTTGGACGGGCGCTTTTGCCCGGCCTACCGAATTGGTTTTAAGCTGCGGAGCTTGGCGGCGGCTTCGAGAGCAGACAGAGCGGTTTTCTCCGGACTGGTCAGGTGGAAGTTCTCCATCCATCGACTTTTGGCGCGCGGTGCGGCGGGTTTGCGTGCACGCGCGAGCTTGGGCTTTGGCACTCTGGGACGCGGCTCGCAAGCGGTGACCGTTACGTAGCGGTTGCCGAAGCGCACCGCCATGGAGGCGTCGAGCCGCATCTCGATGCGGACAGCGGCCCCCCGCAGGCCCGCACGAACGTCGCTGCGGGCTATTCGGTAGGTCTGCGTATTGAACTGAATCGTGTACCCATCGCTGACTTGTCGGTTTTCCACATAGCTCAGCGAAGCAGCCAGTGAGTGCTCCTTGCCTAACGCCCGATGGGCGTCGTCGCTGCTGGCCGGAACGACGGCAATCGTTTTGTTCCACCATACGACAAACTCCTCTTCCAAATAGGCGTTGGCGTGTTCCAGGCTCTTTGCCCCAGCCACCCTCAGACCTTTCACCAGACGGTCCTGCGCCGTCTGGAAACTGCGTTCCACTCGACCCTTGGCCTGCGGCGAGTGCGCCCCGATCCACACGATGTCCAGTTCCCGAAGCGCCCGTCCGATCTGGGTCGGCGGTAAAGGTTCGCGCTCGTCTCGCGGTAACGCGGTGGCATACCGCGCCGTTTTCGGAGCCGTTTGAAACAAACCTGCCTTGTCGGTGTAATAGCTGACTGGCCGGCCATGCCGTTCCACGTAGCTCCACACCAGCCGCATGTTTTCCGCTGTCGAATCGTGCAATACGAATCGCGCATGGAGCCGGCTGGACGCGTCGTCGATCATGTGGATCAGGTAGAGCTTCGGACCGCGATCCTCTAGCCAGGCATGCTCGCTGGTATCCCACTGCACCAACTCGCCCACTCGTGACCGGCGCGGTCTCCACTGATGGATCGTGTCGACCCGCTGCCGGCTGGCACGCCACAGCTTGCCTTCGATCATCCAGCTCCGCACCGTCTCGCGACCGGCATGTATGTCGTGGTTGCTGGCCAGGTACTCTGCCGCCAGCGTGGGACCGAAGCCGTGATAGACTTTGCGGCCCAGTATCTCCACCGCTTTTTGCTTGGTCTTCTCGTCCAGCTTGCGGTTGGACGGCCGCCCGCGCAGGGCATGTACTAACGCCTTGTCCCCCTTGCCCTTTAGCCGCTTCAACAGCCGGCGCACATGCCGCTCGCTCTGGCCGATCTCCTCGGCGGCCTGTCGTTGCGTGATCAGGCCCTTCTTTGCTTTTTTCAATGCGACCAGCCGGTCGCGGTCCTTTTGCGTCATGAGAAATGTTCCTGAATCCACCCCTCCAGCCTGGACCCGTCAATAGGACATTTCTACTTGGCACGATTAGGACATTATCATTTGGCGCTGACAGCGTTGAATTTTGCGTTTGACTTCGGCGCAGTGAGCGAATAAACTCAATCGCTTAGGAAAGCCGATGAAAAGATTCGTCTGGACGATTTCGATAGCGTGCGTCATGCTGGCGCCTTCCACGTCGCGCGCTCAGATCAAGCCGAACCGGGAGCAGATCCTCTTTTATACGCCGGATTGGAAGGGCGATCGCTTCGCCGATGGACGCCCCAAGCTGCCCGACGATCTGCTGACGCGCGCGCTGGATGTCTCCATCGAAGACGTTTGGGATTACCTGCGCGGCCAGGGATATGTGAATCAATTCGAAGCCGGATTCCAGGCTCTGCATCCCGACAAGCCCTTTGCCGGACGCGCGCTGACGGCGCAGTTTATCCCGCGGCGGCCCGATATGGCGGCGGCCGTCGCGGCCGAGGGCAAAGCGGAAGGCCGGGTCAGCGGAACCAATAGCTGGGTCATTAACGAACTCAAGATGGGCGACACCATGGTCGTCGATGGATACGGAAAGATCGTCGAAGGGACCATCATCGGTTCCAACCTGGGAAGCGGCATCGCAGCCCACACGCATTCCGGGTTCGTGTTTGACGCCGGCATTCGCGACGCCGAAGAAAACCGCGAAATCGAAAATCTCAACGGACTCTACCGCGGATACGATCCATCGGCCTGGGCGCAAATGCAGTTGATGGGCATCAATGTCCCAGTGCGCATCGGCCGGGCCACCGTGTTGCCGGGAGACTTAGTCCTGGCGAAACGCGAGGGCGTAATCTTTATTCCGGCCATCCTGGCCGCTGCCGCCATCGCCAAGGCCGAGTTCACCAATCTTCAGGACGCCTTCAACTTCGAACTGAATCGCCAAGGTAAGAACGGCGCGGAATTCGAAGGCGGGTGGAGCGCGCAGAAATTCGCCGCCTTGGCCAAGTGGGTGGACGAACATCCTGAAAAGCTGAAGATGTCGAAGAACGAATTTGCAGGTTTGCTAAAGAAGGCTCAAGGCAATCGATAAGCCTGCCGCCTAAACGCTTTCCAGCGCGGCTTGCATCATCGCGCGCGCGTAGGCCACGCTGTAAGCGATCCCCGTGTATCCGCCGCCGCCCGGATATCTGGGCAAACGCTTGGCAAACGCCCGCCCGGCGCCACGCGGTCGCGGTCGGCGTCAAACGCGCGCGGATGCTCCGGATAGATCGAGCCTGTGTACTTGTTCTTCACAAGGCCGCAGCGTGGCAATATATGACCATGCAGTCGAAACACGCCTCGGAGCGGTCGTTTCAAACCAGACTGGAGGGCTCGGCGAAGGGCCGTGTCTATGTGGTTCTGCCGTTCGATGTAGGGAAGATTTGGGGATCGCGAGCGCGGTATCACAAGCAGAGGCACGCCGCGGAGCTGGTCTGCAGATGGGTGATCCGGTCACCGTGGCGCTTATGCCGGAGGGTCCTCAGAGCGAAGCTCTGTCGGCCGACATTGCCGGCGCACTCGCGGCCGAGCCGGACGCTGCCCGATTCTTCGATGGGCTGGCGACCTTCTATCGCAAGAACTACCTGCGGTGGATCGACGCGACAAAGCGCAGTCCCGATCTGCGCGCGACGGATCGCCGGGCTTATAGAGTCGATGAAGGCAGGCAAGAAGGAGCGGCCTCGATAGCAGCCGCAACCCGAATCGACGGACTGCGGCGCCGGTGGCTATCGTGGCGCGCGGCAGGACCAAGCAGACCAAGGATGGTTGTTGGGAATATACCGATCCGTGCTGGGGAATCAAAAGCTGAAAATCCCTTTTTAAAGAGAGAGTTTATGACGGAAGAGGTACTTCAGCTCGGCCAAGAATCGTTGCATGAGATTGTAGAAAAGAAAGCTACATGTCCATTCGTTGGCGCTGCTGTTGCAACCGGCAATTTGCGAGTACGCAACGAGGCCACGAATCCGCTTGCAGGCACCGAGGATGTACGGAGGCTGGGGAATACCGGTGGCGGGGACCTTGGAGATGTTCTCGCTGTCTTCGCAACCGGGAACCATGCATTTATGCGCGGTCCAAACGGCCGATTGGACCAAAAGACGCCCGACGGCATGTTCTCGTTGGAGTTCCCCGGCGCCAAAGGTTCACACGCCGGACACAGTGGCATTCTGGAGGGAGACCCAGGGGAATTGGACTCCGGCCGATTTAGCGTTGCCGATTTTCAAAGGCTTGCAAGCCTGGCCATCGACGGGTTCATCAAGCGTTCGGATGTGGGGAAGTTCATTGCCGACAATCTGCACCGCGATCCGAGATCAAAGGTGTTTGGCGCATCGGTTGCGGGGCTTTTGGCTCACGATCTCGGACAATTTGTGGCGAGCCTGGGCCCCGATCTTTTGGAAAGGCTGCGTGGACCCCATGACGAGAGTCTTCACAGGGAGCTCGATGAAAGGCTGACCAGACTCACGGGCGAAGACAATCTTGTCGGGTCATCCGGTGAGTATGGGTTGCTTTTTGCCTTCTTTGCCAATAAGCCGGGGGCGAAAAAATTGGACGAGCCGGCATTGCCCCTGGAAGATGTCGAATCGATGTTCGTGCATAAGCGCCTTCCGGAGGGATGGGAAAGTTGGAGGAAGACGCGAGCAGACTGGATAATCCACACTACCGCGCTCATGGTAAGCGCCGGGAAGGCGTATCTGGCCATTCAGAGATGAGGCATAGCCGCCCGCCAGCCGGAAAGGAGCGCGGCAAGTAACCGGGAGACCCGGGTTTCTAATTCCGCCTGCCCCCGCCGCTGGGAAACAGACGGCTGCAATCGGTCGAACGCGGACCGGAAAAAGGATTTTGCGCGGCGGCTCTGGCCGCCAGAGGCAACCACGGGGTCGCCCGGAAACGCGAACCCGGCCCGCATTCTGCCGGGGCCAGACTCTTCTTCAGCCCTCCGTACTATCATGTTCACGAGTGGCTCCTTGACGACGTTCAGCTTCGACAGCGAATACATGCGGCGTCTCGCCGAAGGCGATCCTTCGGTGGAGCAGCATTTCACTACATATTTCGGCCGGCTCATCTTCCTCAAACTACGCGGACGCGTCCGCTCGGCGCAGTTGGCGGAGGACATGAAGCAGGAAACCTTCCTCCGTGTGCTGCAACAGATTCGGTCCCAGCGGGGCATCGATCAACCGGAGCGCCTGGGCGGTTTCGTGAACGGCGTCTGCCATCGCGTGATGATGGAATTCTTCCGCTCGGAAGGCCGCCATCCGCAGCTGCAGGAGTCCGCGCCCGATCCCCCGGACAACACTGTCGACCTTGAAGGCGACTTGGTCGACGATGAGAGAAAGCGTATGGTCCATTCCGTTTTGGCCGAGCTTTCGGGCAAGGATCGGACCATATTGCGGATGGTGTTCCTCGAGGATTTAGACAAAGACAAGGTTTGCGAGACCATGCGCGTAAACCGCGGATATCTAAGGGTTTTGTTGCATCGCGCGCGCCAGCGCCTCAAAAAAATAATGCTGGAGCGCGATACCCCCAAAACAATGCGCGCGGGAGATTGATTTTCGATGAAACGAAATGAGGCTCCATTTCACTTTAGGATGGCTCGGTAAGGATGGAACATAAGGAAGCGATTCGAATCCACGCTGTTGACCGATACTTACTCGGTGAACTGACCGCAGTTGAGCGGGAGGAATTCGAGGAGCATTTCTTCTCTTGTGGTGAGTGCTCGGAGGACTTGCACGTGGGAGCCATCCTGGTGGACAATTCGCGCGCTGTACTGCGCGAAGAGGTCCCCGACCCTGTTCCAGCCAGCCCGGCCGCCCCCCCGCGGCCGGGTTGGCGGTTATGGTGGTCGCAGGTCCCGCTGGCAGCCGCCATCGCATTGCTGGCGGTGGTGGGCTACCAAAACCTGAAAGTTATACCGGAATACCGGCGCCAGCTTACGGAGGACGCCGCCGCCATGCCGCCTCAATTCGCGCTTCGCCCCGCGGTTCGTGGCGCGGTTCAAGTGGTTGCGCTTCCCAAAGGCGTGCGGTTCTTCGAAATCGGGGCGGAGGAGGTGGATCCGGCCGCCGGGGGGTACAGTTGCGAGATTCTGGACGATCGCGGAAATGCGGTGTTCAGATTTCATGCGCCGCCGGTCGCGGCCGGCGAAAAGCTGACCGTTCTGCTTGACGCCAGGCGGATAACGGCAGGCCCATACGTACTCGTAGTTGTAAAATCCTCGGATAACGCCGAAATTGGAAGATATCCCTTTACAATCGAAATCGATTAGAGTCTACTGAGGAAACGAATGCCTCGACAATTTCTCTTTAACGGATACGCGATGGGTTTCTCCGGAAGAATCACGGCGCCCTTCGACGAAGTCATCGAATCGCAGGCCTCCAGTTCGCTGGGAGTCACCGGCGGCTATGCCAGCGCCCGCGTCGATAACTTCCGCCGTCACGAGATTTTCTCCTTCGCGCACGCTCATACTCAAGCCAGTGGAATCCTGAGCGCCAAAAGCAACTCCTTCGAGACGCACGTGAGCGGCGTACTGGAAGGATACAACCTTTTGGACATGGTGAAGGTGGATTACATGGCGGGTCGCCTGCACTCCAAGCATCCTGTAGTGCCGCCGACAGACGAGAGTCCAGACGAACCGACTATCACCCCCGTGGGGAGCCATTACGGAAAGATTATGGTCGCCGGCTTCGAGTTGACACCCGTCATGGACTCAGACTTCTTCAACAGCACCCTTTCGTATACGGACCTCTGCAAGAAGATCGCAGGAGATCCCAAACTGCGAGCCCGCTTCAACGTCTCTGAAGACGCCGCGTTCCCACCGGCGCGAGGCATGCTGGTAGGATCAATCGTACCCGACATTACAGGCGGGGGGCCCGGTTTGACCATCGAAAGAAATACAGTCACTGTACCTGGATTTGGTAAGCTGCATTTCGGCGAGTTCATCATCGAGCAGTATTCGCGGCGTCTGTCGATGATGCGGGCGGAGCTAGGATGTCCCGTACAACTAAATTCTTCCGGTCCCGACATGGGTGGCAACGGCCTCCCACCATATTCGCAATAAACGCTTTTCTTGCTGTTTTCCTCCTTATAGCTTGTGGAGCTTGCGGACCGTCCAAGCATCTCTATCAAGAAGCGGAGTCTTTGCAACGTAGCGATCGGTTAGAAGAAGCGCTAAAACTGGCCGATCGCGGCCTCGCGGCATCACGCGGCAATCCCTCCTGGTTCCATCGCTTCCGCATCCTGAAGGCCGAGTTGCTTGTGATGGAGGAACTTCCTGAGCAAGCGCTCGATCTGCTGGATGCGCCGCCGCAGCTCTCTCTCCCGGACACTCCCGAATTCAAAGCCGGATACCTCTACGTGCGCGGCTATGCTCTGTCACGGTTCAGGCGATATCCGGAAGCCAGATCTCTTCTTGAAAAGGCGCGCGAGGTTGCGGCTAGCAGTCACCTGCCGGCGATCCAATCCACGGTACTGGTTCGTCTTGGCACTGTCTGGTTTTCTCTTGGAGATCGTGCGAAGGCCGAGGAATGCTATACCTCCGCTCTGGCCCAAGCGGATGCTGCGCGCGACTCTTACCTGCAGGCGCGCGCCTACGACGCTCTGGGCTTTCTCGACCTGAATAATTCCCACTACGACGAGTGTGCCATTCGGTCTGAGCGCGCTCTCCACACCTACCAAACGTTGGGCGCGGAAATCCTGACAGCCAGAGTCTCGGTCAACCTCGGCTGGTGCGACTATCGCCTGGGCAAGCACGAGGAGGCCCAGGCGTTATTCGCCAACGCGCAACGGATCTTCACCCAACAAAAGCTGTGGTCGGCGCTAACTGTCAACCTGAATGCCAATGGGGCCGAAGCGGTGGCACGGGGGGACCTGCCGGCCGCGCGCGACTACTATCAAAAGGTAGTCGATCTCGCCACGAAGACCGACGAACTGCAAAATCTGGCCGAAGGCCGCGGCAACCTCGCGACCGTCTTGATTCAGATGGGGGATTTGAACGCCGGCGAGGAAATCAACAACCAGGCGCAGAGCGTCCCCGCGGATCACGTGCAGTATGAAACGCGCCTTCGCATGAAGCTCAATTCCGGCCGTATCGCAGCAGCGCGAGGCAAACTCGCGGATGCAGAAGCGATTTGCCGCTCTGTGGCAAACTCCGGAATCCCGCAACCCAAATTCGTCATCGACGCCGACCAACTTCTGGCAAAAGTCCTGGAACGCGAAAAACGCCCGCAGGAGGCAGAGGCTGCGCTCAAGCAAGCCCTGTCCGAGCTGGACAACTCTCGCGCCGACCTTTTCCGCGATGAGTCGAAGCTTACGTATACCGATAGCCTGATTCAGGTCTCTCGCGACTACGTAGATCTTCTTTTCACTCAGAACCGCCCATCGGAGGCTCTCGAGGTCGCCGAATCCAGCCGCGCCCGTCTGTTATCGGAGCAGTCGAATGTCGCCAAAGCGTTCCCTAAGTGGGACGAATTCGTCGAACTTGCCCGCAAGACCAACACGGTCTTTCTGTTCTACTGGATTGCCCCAGTCCAGTCGCATCTCTGGGCGATCACACCCGCGGGGGAGATCGAACATAAAACGTTACCGGCCGATACTGCCATCCGATCGATGGTGGACTCGTATCGCCGTTTTATCGATGGCTTCGGCGACACCCTGTCAGGCCCCAACCCGGGCCGTGAGTTGTCCACCGCGCTCATCGGGCAGGTCCAGCAGCTTGTGCCGCAGGGCGCCCATTTGGTGATTGTCCCGGACGGCCCTCTATTTGACATCAACTTCGAATCCCTGCCCGTCCAAACCGGCGGCGCGCACTACTGGCTGCGGGATGTGACCGTGTCGGTGGCGCCGTCGCTCAGCCTCTTCTTGCGCCCCGACGATGCCGTGCGCCCGGCGCACCCTCGTCTACTGTTGATCGGCGACGCCCTGAGCGCCAGCCAAAAGGATTTCCCTCGTCTGGAGAATGCCGGCAAGGAGATCGAGCGGATTCGTGCGCAGTTCCCCTCGGGCGATAGCGTGCTACGCACGGGCGCCGCCGCCACGCCGGATGCGTATGCGGAAGCGAAACCCGCGGATTTCACCCTTATCCATTTCGCCGCGCATGCCACGGCCAACCAGGAAAGCCCCCTCGATTCCGCCGTGGTCCTCACGCCGCGCCGCGGAAACTACAAGCTGTATGCACGGGAAATCCGCAATCATCGCATTCAGGCCGACTTGGTGACCATCTCCGCCTGTCGTAGCGCCGGCGCCAGAACTTATGCAGGTGAAGGACTGGTTGGCTTCGCCTGGTCGTTCCTGGCCGCAGGCGCGCGCAACGTAGTTGCCGGCCTTTGGGAAGTGGACGACCGCTCCACGGCGCAGCTCATGGAAAGCATGTACCGCGAATTGCGTCGCGGAGCGCCTCCCGCCGAAGCGTTGCGTCAGGCAAAGTTGGAACTCGCCGGTTCCAGTGGCTCCTTTCCGCAAGCCTTACTATTGGGCTCCATTTCAACTCTTCACCGTCTCGCTGCAGTGATGTAGCAGACCAAAGTCCGTCAGGCTCATACCGAGCCGCGACCGCGAGGGAGCGGTGTTTGCGGAAGCTTACCGCGCTACACCCGCCGAAGATTCGGCAATCCTGCCATCGAAGAGACATCGCGCGAATCGATCTGTACCTTGCTCCCCGGCTGTCCAAAACGATACTTCATCCCGCTGGCGGAGCCAGTCACCGTCATCCCTGTCGCGCCCGTGTATTCGTAGAGCGCGCCGTGAGATACCGGCCGCGGGAGCCGGTTTGCTTGGATCGCCCGGCCACTTCCCGCCGCCATCGCGCGTCTTTGTCCGCAACATGCCATGTTCTTAGTCCTCCTGATCCTCTTGGTATTGGGCTCGGGTCGCTGATGGCGGCTCCGCGACCGCTCGGCTCGCGCATCGCTCCGCCAGAATTGCCCCGCCCGAAAACGCAACCCACATCAACAGCCTCTCGGCCGTCGTTCGGCCGATAGCCCAAGCCACGGGAAGCGATACCCATAAGCTCAGGCAGTAGAAACAATCCATCAAGCGACCCACAAAACTATCGCCTGCTGCCCGCCGTATGCTGACGATCGCGTCCCAAGGCCCATCTTCGGCCTGGATGAGATGCGTAATTCGCCAGACGCACAACACGCCGAGCAGCAGACGATAAAGGTCGCTCAAGCTGGTACGCCTCTTAGCTCTAAGCCTTCGGCGCCACCAGACAGAAGCCGACAAACTTGCTGTTGTCCTCCCAGTTACTGGTGCAGCCCACGATAGTCCGGTCATTGGTAAATAACTCGATCGTGTAACCGCAAGCGGGCAGCCCAGCCGTGTTGTAAGTCCACTCGCCGGATTTCGTTCCGCTCAAGGGAAGGGCGGGATTCGGGTACGAGAGCCCGTTGATTCCGCTTACTCCATCGATGGTGAATCCGGAAGTTGGCGAGGGCGTGGGCTCTGCCTGCAGAGAGAAGCCGCCGAGGTGTTCGTCGGTCACGCTGTACGTGCCGCAGATTACGTCGCCGATGGTAAACGTCTGGCAATCCACCGCGGAGATGCATGGCCCGACGCCGCCGGGCTTGTATCCGGTGATCTCGAGCGCGGGAACCGGCGCCAATTGATCCAAGTCGATCACTACGCCTTTGCGCGCCGTTCCGTCCGAACAGGTCGTAGATCCCGCCGGGTACTGCGTGGTCAAAGTCGCGTCCCATGCAGTCACCGTGATCAGCCACGTGCCGGTCTTGCCCGTCGTGTTCCACACGCCCAGCAGGTCGTCCTCGAACACAGTCCGCCAGCCTGCCGCGCTCGGGTTCATCTCCTGGTAAGTGAAGTAACCGCCAGGCGCGTTCTGCGTAATTCCGAAGTTAGTTACCGGTCCGCCGCCCACTTCCTGGGTGATGCTGAGCGAATAGGTGTCGGTCACGATCTGTGGGACGCCCAATAATGTGTTTGTAGAGGTATCGATCTGCTGAACCGTGATCTGGTACTTGGGTAACGGCGGGGGCGGAGAATTGAATAACGGAGCGCCCGGAATGTTACCGAAGATCTTGACTGTATAGCCGAACGGAGCATCGCCTGCGCCGGGATAGGCCCACCCCGACGTCTGATCGATGCTGCAAATCGGCACGTAGCAAATCCCAGTGAGATAAGGTGTGAAATCGCCGATCGCAGTGGTTGGGCCGGGGTTCACGAAGATCACCGTTTCCAGCCGATTTCCCCACACGGGAACGTAATCGGGGTTGTTGGATGGCGGAGGCGTATCCCAGGAGAGAATCGCCCGCACCTTCGCGGTTACAGGCCCTTCTCCGCATGGCTTTCGATGTGCATTGAGGTCGACCGGTTGGTATACCGCGTAGTTCAGGCCGCCTTTGGGAATGCTTGTAATGTCGTGGACCGTCACCGATGGCGTCCCCACCCATTGCCAACCGGCGCCCCAGTCGATCCAGAATGCGACATACTCCTTGCTCCCCGTCGAGCACGGATTCCCCAAGTACCCGGTCGGCAGCTTCACCACAATGGTTCCTACCAGCGCATCCGGCGACCCGGTTCCCTCGTCCAGTCCGATGCATCCCAGTTGCTCGTAGTCGGTGTTGCCGCTGGTCTTCTGCAGCGCGCCGAACACGTCGCTAAGATTGATCCCGAGCTCCGTAAAGTATGAGCTCATGGCCTCGAGTTTCGGAGGATTCAGGACGGCCTTTTGAATCGCCTTGTTGAGGAACCGGTGGGCGGGAACATTGGCCTTCGCATATTGCTGAGCCAACTCCGCCGCAGTCAGAGCTTTGGGCGCCTGTAACTTCACCGTTGCCCCCTCCGACACCAGGCCGGCAATGGGCTCCGGAAGCTTGAGTTCTGCGGCCTGCAACAAATCCGGTAGATCGACGATGAGCTGGAAGCCTTCGATCTGAATCCGCGCCTCAACGGTGTTGCCCCACACGGGGTTGTAGAACGGTCCGGTGGGTGGCGTGTTCCAGGAAAGGATCGCCTTGACCAGCGGCAGGTTATTTACAAAACAGAACTTCCTGTCCGGCTGGATCACCACACTCACCGCATATTCCAAGGGATGCGGACCCGGAACATCGTAGACCGGGAAACTCGTCGTCCCTTCCGACAGCCAGGTAGCGCCGTTGTCGTAGGAGAGATAGAAGCTGACGTATTCCACCGAACCGTTGGTGCAAATGCCGCCGTTGTATCCCGTATTCTGCTTGACCCAGACCACGCCTTCCAGGCGGTTGAGTTGAGGGTTGAAGCCGACGCATTTCAGTTCTTCATACGAACTGTTAGCGACGATTTTCTTTACCGGTTTGAGCTTGCTGTTTTCAAGATTTCCAAAGTAGTTCGGGTTCGCGAGTAACAGTGGAAGAAAGCGCTCTCGTTCAAATTCAAAATCTGGCATTAAAATCCTCCGATTATCTATGTCTTCCCTTTGGGCTACGGTCGCCGGCCCGAAAGGGCGCGGCCGTGGTCCGCTGGTGTCTGGTCGATCGGTCAAGTGAACGCCGACGCTCTAAGTAGTGACTCGAGCGATGTGAGCGTTTCAGCTCAAGAAAAGAAAACCGGACGCAGCGCGCTTGCGATGGGCGCCCGCGCCTTCTGCGATAATCCATCGAAAGGCTTTTGGAGCGCTCATGAAGAAACTCATACTTCTGGCTGCGTGCGCGATGGCGACGCATGCGGCCGTCAAGGTGGACAAGACGGCGTACAAGGGATGGCCCAATTGCTACCGCATCACTAACGGCGATGTCGAACTGGTGGTTACCTCCGACATCGGTCCGCGCATCATCCGCTTTGGCTTCGTGGGCGGACAGAACGTCTTCAAAGAGTTTCCCGATCAGATCGGCAAGAGCGGTGAAGCGGAGTTTCAATTGCGCGGCGGGCACCGGGTGTGGAAAGCGCCTGAAGATCCTGTGGCCAGTTGGGCGCCCGACAACGTGCCCGTCCAGATCGAACTCGCCGCCGATGGACTCACGGCGCGCGAACCCATCGAGCCGCTGACCAAGCTACAAAAGGAAATCGAGATTCACCTGGCGCCTTCCGGCACGGACGTCACCGTGATCCATCGCATCGCCAACCATTCGCTCTTCCCGCTGGAATATTCGGTGTGGGCGATGAGCATGATGGCGCAAGGCGGCATCGCGATTACCGGCTTCCCACCTCGCGGCACACATCCCATCGATCTGGCGGCTACCAATCCGCTAGTGATGTGGGCCTATAGCGATCTTTCCGACCCGCGGTGGAAGTTCACGAAGAAGTACCTGATGCTGCGCCAGAATCCGAACGCCGCCGACCCCCAGAAGCTCGGCCTGTTCAATCCGAAAACCTGGGTAGCGTACGTGCTGAATGGAGAGGCATTCGTGAAACAGGCGCAGTCCGACCCCGCCAAAACGTATCCCGATTTCGGCTGCTCCTTCGAAACCTTCACCAGCAACGAGTTTCTCGAAATGGAAACCCTGAGTCCGCTGGCCAAGGTGCAGCCAAATCAAAGCGCCGCGCACGTGGAACACTGGAGCCTGCATCGCGGCATCCGGCTTGCCGATTTCACCGATGCCGAACTCGATCGCGTAGTGCTGCCGCTCTTGCGCTAACTATCACTCCCAACTCAGGACGACCTTCCCGGAATTGCCCGACGACATCGCCTCGAAGCCCTTCTCGAACTCGGTGTAGTGGAAGCGGTGCGTGATCACCGGGCTGATGTCGAGGCCGGATTGCAGCATCACGCGTCATCTTGTACCAGGTCTCGTACATCTCGCGGCCGTAGATGCCTTTGATGGTGAGCATGTTGAAGATCGACGGTGCGCCAGTCGATGGCCATCTCTTCGGCGGGGATGCCGAGCATGGCGATCTTGCGCGCCGTGGCTCATGTTGGCGAGCATGTCGCGAAAGGCCGGCGGGTTGCCGGACATTTCCAGGCCGACGTCGAAGCCTTCCTTCATGCCGAGTTGCTTCTGCGACGTCGGCGAGTGTCTGCTCGTCGCACGTTCGACGGCGAGGGTCGACGCCCATCTTGCTGGGCCAGATCGAGGCGGTAGGGATTCACGTCGGTGATGACGACGAAGCGCGCGCCGGCGTGGCGCGACCACGGCGGCGGCCATGATGCCGATGGGGCCCGCGCCGGTGATCAGCACGTCTTCGCCGAGCACGGGGAACGAGAGCGCGGTGTGGACGGCGTTGCCGAACGGATCGAAGATGGCGGCGACGTCGAGATCGATGCCTTCGTGGTGACGCCAGATGTTGGTCATCGGCAGCGCGATGTATTCGGCGAAAGCGCCGGGGCGGTTGACGCCGACGCCCTGGGTGTGCGCGCAGAGATGGCGGCGGCCCGGCGAGGCAGTTGCGGCAGCGGCCGCAGACGACGTGGCCTTCGCCGCTGACGATGTCGCCGGGATGAAAATCGGTGACGTTCGAGCCGACTTCGACGATCTCGCCGACGAATTCGTGGCCGATCGCCATGGGCACGGGGATGGTCTGCTGCGCCCAGTCGTCCCATTTGTAAATGTGGACGTCGGTGCCGCAGATGCCGGTGCGCGCAGCACGCGGATCAGCACGTCGTTGATGCCGATCTGCGGGTTCGGGAATGTCTTCGAGCCACAGGCCGGGCTCGCGCTTGCTTTTGACCAGTGCTTTCACGCAACCAAGATAACAGCCTGCAGCGCTCGACTTGTTTTAGAGCAGCCGGAAATTAACTTCGACTGTCGCCGCCACGGGAACCGGCTTGCCGTCCTTGAAGCCGGGCTTGAACTTCCATTGCTTGACCGCTTCCATGGCCTTTTCGTCGAGGCCCAAGTCCCAGGCTCTTCATCACCGTGGGTTGACAGCGTTGCCGTTCGGATCGACCACGATGTACAGAACCACCACGCCCTGAAACTTCGCTTTGCGAGCTTCTTCGGAATATTCCGGCTCGACCTTGTGAAGCAGTTCCGGCTTGGTAACGCCGTTGCCGGCGCGGTAAACGCCATCGCCGATTCCGCCGCCGCTGCCAGGGCCGACGCCGCCGCCGTTACCGGAACCTACGCCGCCGCCCTTACCGGATCCAATGCCGCCGCCGGAGCCGGTTCCGTTTGATGCAGGACCCAGTTTGCCCAGCGGATCGCCGTAGTTCGGCAGGTTGATGTTGGGCAGATTGGCATCCGGGGGGGCCAGAATCGAGGGATCCATCGCCAGTTTCGGAGCGGGGTTGTTAATTACGGCCGTTGGAGGAACGAATTGCCGCGGCTGGGGCTTGGGCAAGTTTGCCTTTGCTGGCCGGAAGCGGAGAACGATCGCCGCCGCCACCGCCGCCGTGCATGGCTGGCTTGGGCACATCCACGGGATCGACTGGCATCACGATCGCCGCAACCGTTGCTTTCACAGCCTTCTGCACCGGCTTCGTCGAAAGCGCCAACACCACGAGCAACACAAGCGCGATCTGGAAGCCGAACGACATCATGAAGGACTTCTTCTGGTTGCCGTAAAGGCCCCAGATGTCTTTCACGGCGACCGGTTTCGAAGTCACTTCCAGCGGTGGAAGCTTGGGCGGATTGAATGGTTTCTTTCAGGTCCCTCGAATGAAGGTCTTGTAAAACGGCTCTTCGACTTCGGCAACAAGCAGTCGCGAAAGATGATCGTCTTCGCCAGGGAAGCGGGTTGTTGGGTTGCAGTTCTGCCATATTGATCCACCAGCCCCGACGACGGGACCGCTACGCCATATTGGACGACGAAAGCGGGGACGCCGTTACAGGTTTTGGAAAATTTCGGATCCGAGGTATTCATCACCAAACTTTACCATAATCCTCGTTTTGCACGTTTGTAAACACGCGAGATAGCGCCCAGATGGCATAGCTGGGCCGATGGAATTCCAAATTTGGAATCGCTGTGGTATGTAAAGAATCCCTTTGCAATTTGCGGCATTGCAGGCGGAGCCTCAGGTTGGGCACAATCGGAAGTGATGCAAATCACTGTCGAACGAAAACCCCTGGAACAGATTGAGGCCGACGCCCTCATTGTGCCGGTCATGGAAGGCGCCAAAGAAAGCCGCTTCGGCGCGCGCCGAATTGTGCGAATCGGGCGAAGTTGCGGGCAAGCCGCTGGAGTTGACGTTGTTGCACGGCGCGCCCGGCGCCGCGGCCAAGCGGGTGCTGCTGGCCGGAGCCGGCAAAGCCGAGAAGTTCGATGCCGCCGAAATGCGCAAGCTGGTTAGCCGCGGCGGTGCGGTTCCTGAAGCCGAAGGGGATGAAGCGAATCGCGATCGCGCTCGAAGGCGCGTTTGCGCGGCGCGCGATTTCGCCGCCGCCGCCGTGGAAGGCGCGATTCTGGGCGATTACGAGCCGGACCGCTACAAGGGCGGCGAGAAGAAGTCGCTGGAATCGGTCGCCATCGTGGGAGGCGATCGGAGGCCGCGGTAACGCGGGGCCGGATTCTGGCGGAATCGCAGAACTTCACCCGCGCCCTGGCCAACGAGCCGGCCAATCTGCTGACGCCGCTCAAGATGGCGGAAGCGGCGCGCGCCATGGCGCCGAAGTCGGCCTCGAATGCGAAGTGCTGGAACGCGAGCAGATGGAGAAGCTCGGCATGGGCGCGCTGCTGGGCGTGGCGCAGGGCAGCGCGGAGCCGCCCGCGCTGATCGTGATCCGCTACAAGCCCGGCATGCCGCGAAATCGCAGCGATCATCTGGGGCTGGTCGGCAAGGGCGTGACGTTCGACACCGGCGGCATCTCCATCAAGCCCGCCGACGGCATGGAGAAGATGAAGTACGACATGGCGGCGGCGCGGCCATGATCGGCGCCATGCGCGCCATCGCGCAATTGAAGCCGGCGATCCCCGTGACGGCGTTCATCCCGTGCGTCGAGAATATGCCGGGCAGCCGCGCGCAGCGGCCCGGCGACATCGTGACTGCGATGTCCGGCAAGACCATCGAGGTGCTCAACACCGACGCCGAAGGCCGCCTGATTCTGGCCGATGCGCTGGCTTACGCGCGCAAGCAGGGCTGCACGCACCTGGTGGATGCGGCCACGCTGACCGGCGCGATCGTGGTGGCGCTGGGGCACATCCACGTCGGCGTGTTCTCCAACAACGACGCGCTGCGCGACCGCGTGCTTGCCGCGGCTCAAGGCGGAAGGCGAGCGGATGTGGGCACATGCCGCTCGACGACGATTACAAGGAATATCTCAAGAGCGCCTTCGCCGATCTCGGCAATATCGGCGGACGCTGGGGCGGCGCGATCACCGCGGCGATGTTCCTGAAGGAGTTCGCCGAGGATACGCCGTGGGTGCATCTGGATATCGCCGGCACCGCCTGGCTGGACGACGCGAAGCCGTATATGGCGAAGGGTCCGACGGGCTTGCCGGTGCGGACGCTGGTTCGCCTGGCCACCGATTGGTAGCTGTGCGCCGGCAAAACCATCAGCGAGAAGATTCTTTCTGCGAAATCGGGCCGCGATGCGCGCGCGGGCGACGTGGTGATCTGCCGCGGTGGATTGCGCGCTGGGCACGGATGGCTCAACGCCCATGGCCTCGATTATTTCGACGCCATGGGCGGAACGCGCGTGCACGATGCCATCGCGCATTGTCTTCGCGCTTGATCATTACGCGCCCGCGCCCAGCCGCTCAGACCGCGCATCTGCATCGAACGCATGCGCGAATTCGCGGCGCGGCACGGCATTCTGCTGTGGGATGTCGGCGAGGGCATCGGCCACCAGCTTATAGTCGAGACGGGACGCGCGCTGCCGGGCGGACTCGCGGTGGGCGCGGATAGCCACGCGGTCACTTACGGCGCGCTGAACACGTTCGCCACGGGCATCGGCTCATCCGATCTGGCGGCGATCTTGATCAGCGGGCGAGATGTGGCTGCGCGTGCCGGAATCGATCCGCGTTACGCTGACCGGCGAGTTGCCCCGCGGAGTGTATCCAAAGGACATCGCGCTGGCGTTGGCGAAGGAACTGGGCGCCGACGGCGCGAACTATCAGGCACTCGAATTCGCGGGCGACGGATTGGCTTCTCTCGAGTTGGAAGACCGGCTGGTGCGTGGCGAATCTCGCGATCGAAATGGGCGCGAAGAACGGCATTTTCCCGGCGGACGAAAAGACCTTCGCGTATCTGGCGGGCTCGCGCGGCGAGCCGCGCCGCGGCCGATCGCGATGCGCGCTACACCCGCGAGATTCGTATTGCGCTCGACCGGCTGACGCCGCTGGTCGCGTTGCCGCACCAACCGGATCGCGGCGTCGCGGTCGGCGAGACAGCGGCCTGCCCGGTGCAAATGGTGTATCTCGGCACATGCACCGGCGGACGAGTGCGCGATTACCATCAGGCGCTGGCCGTGCTGAAGGCGGCGGGCGGCGTGGCGCCGCGGAGTCCAACTAGTAGTGACGCCCGCTTCGCGCACGGTGCTCGAGACGCTCGCGCGCGATGGCACGCTCGCCGAACTGATCGCGATGGGCGCCGTGATCCAGACTCCCGGCTGCGGCTCCTGCTGCGGAACCTGCGGCGCTATTCCGGGTGACGGCATGAACGTGATCTCCACCGCAAATCGCAATTTCAAGGGGCGAATGGGCAACGGCGCGGCTTCGATCTATCTGGCGTCACCAGCAAGTTGCGCCGCGGCCGCGGCGCGCGGGGAGATCGCCGACCCGCGGGAGTTCCTGGAGTGAAATAGCATTTATGATCTGCCGCGCACGCGTTTTCGGGGACGACATCAACACCGATTACATCATCGCCTCGCGCCGCAAGCGCGACACCCTCGATCCACTGGAGCTGCGCCGCTTTCTGTTCGAAGAGATCGCGCCGGAGTTTGCGGCCTCGGTTGAGCCCGGCGATGCGATCGTCGCCGGCAAGAATTTCGGTTGCGGCTCGGCCATGGAAGTGGCAGTGACGGCGGTGTTGGGAGCCGGGATCTACGCGGTGCTGGCGCGTAGTTTTTCGCGAACGTATTACCGCAACGCGGTGAACAACGGATTGCGTCCGGTAATCTGCGATACCGCGCGTATCCGCGAAGGCGACCAACTGGACATTGGAGACGCCGTGGTGAATGTGACTACCGGCGGGCGCATCTCCACCGAACAGCTCCCGGAGGTGATGCTGCGCATCATCGAAGCTGGCGGATTGGTAGCGTATTTTCGCCGGTATGGGGGATTTGCAAAGGCCTAGGTGGATCGCTTGGCGACGAAATCGGCGCTCCAGCTTCCATCGTCGGTGCTTACCGAAAACTTGATCTGGTTACCGTCAACTTTACCCTTATAAATCAGCTTTACGGAATTGCCCTGGTAATCCGTGACGGCCGTGAAGGTTATGTTGTCCCCCTCGATCTTTCCATTCTGGATATCGGCCGGCGTGGTGGGCATTCCTTCAATGGCGCCGGTGAGGCTGGTATCTTTCACCTTCAAATGAAAGGTCAGCGATACGTCGTTTCCGTTCGCATCCAGTGACCCTTTCCAATCGCCGGCCGGATCACCAGCGAACAGGAGACCGGCGCACAGCGCGGCCATGGCGGCCAGCACGACTAAGCAACGCGAGAACTTCACCATAATCTCAATTCTATCGAAAGATGGCCATGGTTGACGCTGCGGTATAGGTGAAGCTACAGTAAAAGAGTTCGCCTGCTCTCCGGCCAGCAAGTCCCCATCGTCTAGCCCGGCCTAGGACATCGCCCTTTCACGGCGGTAACGGGGGTTCGAATCCCCCTGGGGACGCCAAGACTTGTACGCCGGAGCCCGCCACTCGCGACAAACCATCGCAAAGTAACTAACGACCGTTCTACCGGTGCCTGCGCAGCTATAATACTGAGCGAGCCGGCGAACCTCGGCTGTCTAGCTGGCGGTCGCGGCTCAGTAAAGTACTGAATCTAGAGAGCCGTGGCCCTTAGGCTCTTCGGAAATCTTCAAGGCGGTACACATCTTATGGCGGCGAGACCGCATGCGTTCGTAGCGATGCCGTTTGGTAGCAAGCCCGGCCCCGACGGTAAACCAATCGATTTCAATCGCGTGTACAGCGAGTACATCCGTCCGGCGCTGGAGTCGGCCGGGTTGGAGCCGTTCCGCGCAGACGAGGAGATCCGTGCAGGCAACATCATCGCAGACATGTTTCAAGAGCTGCTCGTTGCCGACCTGGTGATCGCCGACCTGACGATTGAGAATCCGAACGTCTGGTACGAGCTTGGCGTCCGGCATGCTTTGCGTGCTCGCGGCGTCGTCATTCTGTGCGGGGGACGGGTTACCAGCGCCTTCGATATCTACACGGACCGCAAGCTGCGCTACGAGCTGAAGGACGGGGCGCCAGATCCAGAATATTTGGAACGGGACAAGCGCAAACTTGCGGAAATGGCGCAGGCGACGATGGACGCCTGGCATGGCCGCAAGATCAGCCCGGTTTATTTCTTGATGCCGAACCTGCAGGAGCCGGATTGGAAGTCGCTGAAGATCGGCGATGCACGCGAGTTCTGGGAGCGGCATGAAGCCTGGCAACGGCGGATCGACCTGGCCCGCCAGACCGGACGCATCGGCGACCTTCTGGTACTGGCAAATGAGGCCCCAATTTCGGCGTTTCGCGTTGACGCATGGGTCACTGCCGGAAAGGCGCTTCGCAAGGCAGGGCGGTTCCAGTTCGCGCTCGAGCACCTGCAGCATGGTCTCGATCGGGATCCGAACAATTTAGAGCTGCTTCGGGAGACGGGAATCTGTCTTCAGAGACTGGCCCTCGCGGGCGCGCCAGGGCACTCTCTCGAGCGCGCGCGGCAGCATTACCGGGCGGCGCTCACAATTTTCCCGTGCGATGCGGAGATGTGGGCGCTTCTCGCCCGCGTAGACAAAGACGCCTGGGTGAAGGCTTGGGATCTTCCCGGCCAGACAGCGGCACAGAAGCGTGACGATGCAGCTTATGAAGACGCCTTACTGCGCGCGGCGATAGATAGTTACACAGAAGCCTATCGGATCAGCCCCGGACACTATTACTCAGGCATCAATGCCCTCACGCTGATGCACCTCTACCGCCATCTCAAGGATGACCCGCGGTACGACGCTCAGATGGAAACCATGGCAGGAGCGGTCCGCTTTGCCGCGGGCTGCGAAAGAGATCCGGCCCAGATTTACTGGGCGAAGGCGACGCTGGGAGATTTGGAAGTGCTGGTAGGCACGCCGCCATCGGTCACCAATGCTTACAAAGAAGCCGTCGCCAAGGACGAGAACGATTGGTTCGCACTCGAGTCCAGCCGCTCGCAATTGGAACTATTGGACACCCTGGGGTTCCATCCGGATCGCGTCCAGGCCGGGCTCGCGGTGTTTGACCGCGCCTTGGCAAGACTCACCAAGCCGGTTGGAAAATGGGAGCCGCGGCAGGTCATCCTGTTCAGCGGGCATATGATCGATGCCCCGGGCCGCCCAACTCCGCGATTTCCCGCTGAAAAAGAAGGGATCGCGGGACAGAAGATCGCCGATGCCCTCGACGCTCTTGGCGCCGGGGCTGAAGATCTCGCCCTCTGTCAGGCGGCGGCAGGCGCAGACCAGTTGTTTCTGGAAGCATGTCAACAACGCGGTGTGCGCTGCCAGATCCTGCTGCCCCTCTCCGAACCTGAATTCATCGAGCAATCCATTCTTCCGTCGGCAGGAGGCGATACCTGGCGGAAACGATACTTCAAGTTGAAGGAGAAGCTCACAGATCCGATTCGCATCATGCCTGAGGAACTTGGTCCGCTGCCCTCTGGAGTGGATCCGTTCGAGCGCTGCAATCTCTGGCTGCTCTACACTACGCTGGCGTGGGGCCTGGAGAAGACGCGGTTCGTCTGTTTGTGGAACGGCGGCGGCAGCGACGGCCCGGGTGGAACCGAGCACATGTACAACGAAGTAAAACAGCGAACGGGCCGAGTCAACTGGATCGACGCGCGCACGCTCTAGTGCTCGGCCCGGGGGGGACCGGGCGGCGTCCGCCCCATCTTCGGGCACACTTCGGGTTCCCCTGCTCTCGTGCGGAGGAATATTCGAATTTCAACCTCCGCCGCCCTGGTGGGCCACCCCCCAGCATGAAAATAGCGGGGTAGTCCACGGATCGGTAGAATTGGTCTGCGAACGAGCGAAGACCGATTTCCTTCTGGAGAGCAAGTCCCGTATTTCAACCTGGTCCGGCTGGCGGAGATGGACCCCGGATTGGCGCCCTTAGAGGCCCGCGAGGCAAAGTGTACATGATTACGCCGGCTGCTCGTTTCGCGCAAAAGGAGCGAAGCGATGATTGAGATCCCCGCAGTGTTAGAGCGATGCGCTGGAATCGACGTCGGCAAGAGAGAGCTAGCGGTAGCTATCATCACGGGTCCGGCCGACCAAGAGGGCGAAGTGAAGACACGGGCGTTTGGCACGACTGTGCCGGCCTTGGAACAACTTCGAGAGTGGCTCGTCCAGGAGGGCTGCACCAGCGTGGCAATGGAAAGCACGGGATCGTATTGGATTCCGGTGAAGAACGTTCGGAGGGGAGCGTGAAGATCGTGCTCGTCTGCCCCAGGAAGCAGAAGTCGGAGCGGGGCGAGAAGACCGATTTCCGGGATGCGAGGAATCTGGCGCATCTGCACCGTCACGGGCTGTTGCGGGGAAGCTACCTGCCGAGCCGCGACATCGTCGAGCTGCGCGATCTCACACGGCGGCGAAAGAAGCTGCAGAGCAATCTGGGAGCGGAGAAGAACCGGATCCAGAAGGTGCTGGAGGCGGCCAACGTCAAAATCGGCAACATCATCAGCGATATGTTCGGCGTATCCGGCCAAGCGATGGTCAGCGTGCTGATTTCAGGGCGCGAGATCGCGGTGGAGCAGATCGCGGATCTGAGTAAACGGCGTCTGCGGCAGCGGATCCCAGAACTGAAGGAAGCGCTGGAGCGACACCAGATGAACGAGCATCACCGCTGGCTGATCCAGCAGAGCGTCGACCACGCTGTGCTGCTCGACCGGCAGATGGAGGAATTAGAAGACAAGATCAAAGAAAAACTGAAGGTCTACCGGGAGGAATACGAGTTATTGCAGACGATTCCCGGGGTAAAGGAGACGGCGGCGGCGAGCATCCTGGCGGAGATCGGTCCGGACATGAGCCCGTTCCCTACGGGGAAACATCTGTGCAGTTGGGCTGGGATCTGTAATGGAAACAACCGGTCGGCGGGCAAGAGTAAGCACGGTCGGATAAAGAAAGGGAGTCGATTCCTTTTGGCGGCGCTGGTGCAGGCGGGATGGGCGGCGGCGCACAAGCGGGATTCGATGTTCCAGCGCCGCTATCATCGGTGGCGTGGAAAACTGGGCGAGGCGAAGGCGAATCTTGCTATCGCGCACAGCTTGCTCAAGCTGGTTTACGCGCTATTGAAGGAGCGCAGAGCGTATCGCGAGCCCGATCCCGGCGAGATGCATGAACTGGAGAGGACAAAACTGGTACGGCATCATGCCAAGCGACTGCGGCAGTTGGGCGCTGAGGAGAGCTTGATCGAACAGATGATCGCCCAACTCAGCGAGTCGCCGGACTGCTCACCAGAAGAAGCCCAAGCAGAGGCGGCCGCGCCCCGGCGGATACGCAAGACCTACACCGTAAAGGCCCGCCAAGGCGCGCTGGGATTCCGCGCACGCGCGGAAAGGACGCAAGAATATTCAGTTGTCACAGATCCATCGGCCGGAGGCCTTCGTAGGGCGCAGCCTAACAACAAACGCTCAAAACAAAAAGCAAAAACAAAAAAACCTAAGTCGGCGTGACGTCTTCGCCTGAACTATTTTCGAGGCAAAGAACGGCGCGGCGATCATTTCACCGCAGAAACGCTGAGACACAGAGATAAAAACATCGGATCGCGGCTTGAGTTGACACACTCTGGGCTTCGCGATGACGACTTGCGATTCATTTGAGGCCCCGGAACCGCTAAATTCGCGGTCAGAACCAGGAATTCGCCAGCCGGCGCCGCTTATGCGGCGATTTTCGACGGCTTGCGAGGGTCCTGGAACTTCTTTCGGGCCTCGCGGAGCGCGCGGCGGCGCGTCACCAGGCGAATGACATCGGGACCTGAAAAATCAAATCGGGTGAGCAAGACGAATTGCGACGGATTGGCCTCTTCTCCTTTGCTTTCCGCGAGTTGGCAGAGCAGGTCGGCCTCTTCGAGGAGTTGTTCCAGTGAGGTCTTGCGATCCGCCTGGAGGATGCGGATCTCCGCCATGTTCTTTTCGAAGCGGCGCTGGATGCGACTCTCGTAGAGTCCGAGGAGTTGCAGGTTGCCTCCTTTCGAAACCCAGACTCTGCCTTGTGCCAGGGCGGTGTCTACTTCGGCGTTGCCGGAAGTGACTTCGTCGGGCTGCGTGATCCCGTCGGCAAAGATACTCGACTCCAGGCATGCCGCATGGTTAAGTCTCCACCGGTCGTTGGCCACGGCTTGGACTAAGTCTACTTCGACGGGTCCTCTGGGGGCGAAGGAAAGATGATAGCCCTGGCAGTGCTTCTCGTAGGCGACGCGGTCGGCGTCGGTTAGTAGGATGATTTGGCCTGTGAGGCCGTGACGGTACGCTGAGAGGGCGCGGCGGTCGCGCGGTTTCTGGGCCCAGGGAGCTGGGGCTTCGGTAATTTGTGTTTCGTTCGTTTGAGATATCAAGTGTCGCCTCCGACTCAATGTTAGCGGGCGACGTTATAGGCAACAGGCGGTGGAATGCGGAAAATGCTTGTAAGTGGTTGTGGGGATTGGATCGAGTTTTTTTGCAGGTCTTGTGACTGGGTTTTTTGGCAGTTACCAGACTGCGCGGGTGCTGTGTCTAAGCCGGAGATTTCGGAGGGGCAAGCGAAGACAGTGCCAGTTGATGAGCCGATGGCCTCACTCGGGAACGCCGGACAGAAGCCTTGGCCCCACAAAGAATCGTTCGGACCGTTAGTACGACGCCGCGACCATTGGCCCGCAATCCTGTCCGTGAGGGGCCGCGCTTCGTCGATCCCGCCGTTGACAAAGCATAACCGTCTTCAGCCCGCATTGTTCTGGCTTCGCCGCTGCTCGCTTGCCTTTATGATTTCGCTCATGTCCGCCGCTGGTCGTATCTCCCACAACGTCCCATACTTCAGGGCCGGATGCTGCGACATGAGCTGTACAGCATGATTCATGTCCCGGGCCTCAAGCACGCCAATGCCGCCGAGTTGCTCCTTGGTTTCCGCATAGGGACCGTCGGTCGTCGCGACTTTGCCGTTCTTCCAAGACAGGGTCAAGGCGGTTTCCCGAGGCTGAAGCGCCTCTCCTCCAGCCGAATGCCCATTGGCCCGAAGATGGTCGTCGTATTCAAAGCATGCATCGAACATGGCGTTTCGCTCGCTCTCAGTCATGGCGTCGAATTTACCTTTGTCGTAGTACCCCAAACAGATGTATTTCATTGTTCTTCTCCTCATGATGGATCGACGGAGCCGGCGCCAACAGCATTGCGCCGGCGTGCTCTGGGCCGCAATGGCCAGGTTGTTTACTTGCTTCCGCCGGATCCTTGTTCCGGAGCCGGGAAGAAAAGAAGCTCGCGCACCTCGCCCACCGCATCGCAGGTGATGGCGCCCTTGCGCGCCCACGCCAGCGCCTCTTCCAGGTCTGCGCATTCCAGTATCCAGAAACCGCCCATGTGCTCCTTGGTCTCGGTGTACGGTCCGTCGGTGACGAGCACCTTGCCGTCGGGTTGCTTCCTCAGCGTCTTCGCGTTGGCGGCCGCGGAAATTCCGCAGGCGAATCTCCTCACGCCGGCAGCAATCAATTCGCGGTTGAGCGCGTGGATCTCCTCGATCATCGTTTCGGTTACAGTGGACGGGTCAAAGTCGTCGGGGAGGTAGTTCGCGACCAGATATTGTGGCATGATTTTTTCTCCTTACCTTCTGTGGTTTGTTCCCGATGACTCGTTTCCCGTTCACCCAGGAATCGTAGCTCATCGTTCTGCCCTATAGTCGTTGGGGAAACCGAAAATCGACGGCCGCTCCAATTTTTATTTCAACTGCCGAATCCGTTTCTGCAGGAATTGCCGCTCCGGTTCCTGTTGGGTGAGCGCCAGCGCCCTCTCGTAAGAAGCCCGCGCCTCAGCGGTCCTGCCGAGCCTGCGATATAACTCTGCGCGGGCTGAATGCGCCAGGTAATAATTTGCCAATTCGCCATGTTCCAACACCGCGTCGATGTGCTTCAGACCGGCCTCCGGACCATCGCGCATCGCAATGGCCACGGCGCGATTTAGATATACGACCGGCGAAGGCTGAATTCGTACCAATTGGTTGTAAAGCGCAACAATCTGCCGCCAGTCGGTCGCAGCGGTCGATTCCGCCTCCGCATTAACGGCTGCAATCGCAGCCTGCAGTGTGTAAGGGCCGAAGCGACGCGAGCTCAGGGCTTTCTCCACCAATCCCAATCCCTCCGCAATCTGTTCGCGGTTCCAGAGCGCGCGGTCTTGATGCTCCAGCAAAATCAGCTCTCCTGCGGGCGAGGTCCTCGCCGCACGCCGGGATTCCTGAAGCAACATCAGAGCAAGCAGCCCATTGACTTCCGGCTCCGGCTGGAGCTCAGCCAGCAACCTTCCAAGCCGGATCGCCTCGCCGGTGATCTCGGCTCGCGTTACTTCCGTTCCCGCCGCAGCCGAATAGCCCTCGTTAAAGACGAGATAGACGACCTGAAGCACCGCGTTCAGCCGCTCCGGCAATTCCTGCGGCGCCGGCGCCTCGTATGGAATCGGCGTCTCTCGAATTTTTGCCTTGGCGCGCACGATGCGTTGGGCGAGCGTCGCCGGCGTCACGAGAAATGCGCGGGCGATCTCTTCCGTGGTCAGGCCGCAGACTTCGCGAAGGGTGAGCGCAACCTGTCCCTCCAGAGGCAGAGCGGGGTGACAGCAGGTGAAGATCAGACGGAGGCGATCGTCCTCGATCTCTTCATCTCCGGTTTCTTCCTTTCCGCCGGGACCGCCGTTGACGCGCGATTCCATGTGGGCGACAAGCTCTCTCTGCGCCCCGTTGAAGCGCACGCGCCGACGGATCACGTCGATGGCCTTGAAGCGTGCCGTCGAAATCAGCCAGGGGCGTGGCTTGTCCGGAGTACCAGTCTGAGACCAGAACTCCAGCGCGGCGGCGAATGCCTCATGCATGGCCTCTTCGGCGAGATCCAGATCTCCGAGGAGGCGCACCAGCGTCGCCAAAACCCGGCCCGATTCCGACCGGTAAAGGGTCTCAATGGTCTTGCCGAGTTGCTCGGGTACAGGCGCCGGCATCTACGCCAAGCTAGCAAACGGGAATGGCTCGATACAACTGCGCTCGGGCTTTTACTACCGCAATTCATCGGGGTCGCGATCGCTTGCGCGTCGTCAACCAGCGCAGTATCGCCAAGTCACTCATCGACAGGGTTCCAGGGGCGCAAGATGCGCTACTTCCATCTCGGAGAATCACAGACCCGGATGAAGATTCCTTGGCGATAACCCCCTCACATCGGGAATTGACGTGTGCGGCTGGCCGGGGTTAGGTCGGCGGGGCGCCGAAAAGCACTCCGATGCGTTCAGCCTTTACTTTTGGGCGCCTGGCGGCACGAATTGGCGGACATAGGCGTGCGCCACGCGGAAGCCTTCTTTGAAGGCCTCGGTGAAATTATCGCCGTCGTAGTTCGGGTAGTAGAACTGATCCTCATTTTCAATGTTCATGCCGCCGGCGTATCCTGCATCGGCTAGGGCGGTGAAAAAGCCCTTCCAATCGATCACGCCGGAACCCGGCAACCGGAAACGCCACCACTTAGCATTGTCGATCGGCTGAATGCCGCCGCGGCGCACGAGAGGCCAGAGGATTTCGGTGTCCTTCAGATGGACATTGAAAATATATTTGCCGAATTCGCGCGTAGCTTCGACGGGGTCGATCATCTGCCAGGCGAGATGCGACGGGTCCATCTGGATGCCGACGTACGGCGAGTCGTTGAATGCATGGAGCAGCGCCGAGAAGGCCACCGGGCTAGTGGCAATGTTCGCGGGATTAACGTAGGGTTCCCAGAGTATTCTGACTTTGTACTTCTCGCACGAGGGGAAATACTGCGATTCGTAAGCCTTGACAATCGCCTGCACCTGCTCATCGAGCCGCCGGCCCGCGATAGCGCCGGAAGAACCGCCGATGTATGACACTCCCAGGCGGCCGGCAAGCTCGATCATTTTCACGAATCGCTGCTGGGCGGCTGGATCGAGGTGGTTCCCGCCTCCGTTCAGCGCGACTAATGTCAGTCCGTGGGCTGAAAGCGAGCGCTTCACCTCGGCAAGTTGTTCCTCGGTCGAGTCGGGCGAGATAAGGCCGCCGGCAGCCAGTTGCACTCCCGTGAATCCCTCCTCTCCCGCGAAGGCAATATTGGCGGGCGAATAGCGGCAGTAGATGCCGAGCTTAGGTTTCCAGGGAGTAGTGGCGGCGCGAGACGCAGCTATCGCGACCGCGGATTGGAGAATGGCACGGCGTGTTGCGTGGGTGGAGCTTGACTTCACGAGGCCTCCGTTCAATTCGGCTGCTTCATGCATCATAACGGGTTCTGCGGCAGCGTACCTCAGTTACCGAAATATCGAGCGGGCTAGCACGATACGCCTGCTCTGTCGCTAACTGCTCCTGAAACTCCCGTAGGCTGCGCGGATATTCTTCCATCGCACGCCATACTACAGCTTGCGGCTACCCGTCAGGGAATGCCCGGTGGGATGTCAACTCGCCGGAATGGCGACGATCCTCCTGGCGCCGATCTGCAATTTCCCCACAACCCGACTGCTGGACAATTAGTGTGCGAGAATGATTCTCTTATTCCCTGTCCGGGCAGCCTCGAACGCCGTGTGGCGGACGTCAAGTACCGGAGAAAGCGAGAATCTCCATGAAACTACTCCGCTTGAGGCACGCTGCCGCAACGGTTGCGGCCCTCTTCTTCATCCCAGCTTCCTTCGCGCAGGCGCCAGGAGGCGACAAAGTCGATCTGGACGCCTTGGCCCAGATCAAGAACGAGGCTTTCCAGCATTCGCAAGTGATGGAAAACCTCTTCTGGATGTCCGAGGTCTATGGCCCGCGCGTCACCAACAGCCGCAATCACAAGCTCGCCGCCGAATGGGCTATGAAGCAGATGAAGGAGTGGGGACTTAAGAACGTCCACCTGGAAAAGTGGCCGTTCGGCTATGGGTGGCAGATCAAGCATTTCTACGCCGCGATGGAAACTCCGGTCTATATTGCGTTTACCGGGTTCCCGCTGGCATGGACGCCTGGGACGAACGGCCCGATCACGGTCGAGCCGGTGTGGGCGCCCATTCACTCGAAAGCAGACTTCGCCAAATACCATGGCAAGCTGAAGGGCAAGGCGCTGCTGATGTTTGACCCGGCTCCACTCACGCTCCACATGCGGGCGGACGCGCAGCCTTCCCCAACGGATGAGGAAATTCTGGCACGCGGAGGCGCGCGCGGAGGCGGTGGCGGCGGGCGCGGCGCAGCAGCAGCCGGCGCTGCCGGGCCGTGGCGCTGCAGCAGATCGCGACCCCAGCAACCGGGGGCGCCCCGGTGAAGGCACATGGGAGTACACGCCGACGTCGCTTGCGCTGGCCAATGAGAAGAACGGGGTTCTGCGCAACGAGGTCAACACCTTCCTGAAGGAAGAGGGCGTGGCCATTTCCATCACGCCGGGTTACAACGGAGACGGCGGCACGATCTTTGCCACGTATGGCGGGTCGGAGAATCCCAAGGATCCAATTCCGCCGCCGATCGTCGCCATTGGGGCAGAGCAGTATAACCGCCTCGTCCGCCTGGTGCAGCACGGTATCACGCCGAAGCTGAACTTCGATATCGCTGTCGACTATCAGAAGGAAGACCAGAACGCATTTAATGTCATCGGCGAGATTCCGGGGACCACCAAACCGGACGAAGTCGTCATGCTCGGCGGTCACTTCGACAGTTGGCAGGGCGGCACCGGCGCCACGGATAACGGCACGGGATCTTCAGTGGCGATGGAGGCAGTGCGCATTTTGGCTACGCTGCACAAGCCCATGGCGCGTACGGTTCGCGTTGCTCTGTGGGGCGGCGAAGAGGAGGGCGTCTACGGTTCAACCGCCTACGTGCAGCAGCACTTCGCTCAACGCACCACCATGGTGAAGACCCCCGAGTACGACAAGCTGGATGTGTACTTCAACGACGACGGCGGCTCCGGCCGCTTCCGCGGAGTCTCGGCGGGGGGAAGTCCGCAGATGGCGGCCATCTTCAAGTCCTGGATTGAGCCCATCAAGGATCAGCATATTGTTGCTGTTTCTGGCGGGGATCAGTTCAGACCCACCGCGAGCCCCGGCGGCACGGACTCGAGCGCCTTTTCGTGGATCGGCCTGAACGGCATCGGTTTCCAGCAGGATGGGCTGGAGTACGGTACCCGTACCCACCACTCCAACGCGGACACCTATGACCGCGTGCAGAAGGACGATGTGATGCAGAGTTCCATGATCGAAGCGTGGTTTGCCTACAACGCAGCCACCCGGGAAGAGATGCTCCCACGTATCCCAACCCCGGCCCCTGACCCCAATGCGAAGAGCCACGAGTAGAGCACAACTTTTAGTTTTCGTTCGACAGGCCTCCTGGCCTGTCGTGCCGCCCCATTCGTGAAACGGATTCAAAGCGAAGGGTGGGGCTCTCTGGAGGGCTCATCCTTTTATCATTGCGCCAGCTGTCTAGGCTGCAAGGTCGGAAACCGGCTGCCGGAACATCAGTAACGTGAAACGCGTTATGGGAAGTCGCGATGCGTTCCGGCCGTGTCATGCGCCACTCTTCCATTGCTGTCGGCGGCCGTTGCGCGACCTTGCGCTTTGGAAGAGTAGCGGACGATTCACCCGGAGCGAAGGGATTTCCAAAGACGGCGTGTATGCCGAGCGACCGATGCGGCCGCCGGGTCTATGACCGCGGCGGGAAATTCATTTTCAGGTCGCGGCTTGTTGCGGGGGGAACCGGTGGGACCATCGCACGTATGGAATAATGTCCTTAGGCGATGGAAGAAATCACATTTCAAGTCCAACGTGACGAACAATCGGGTTTGCTAACGGCATGGTGGGATGATTCCGACGGGGAAGGCGGTATCACCACGCAGGGCCAAGATCTCCGGGACTTGCAGCAGCAGATCACGGAGGCGGTTGGCCTTCACTTTGACGATGGCGCTGCTCCTCGGCGGATCCGCGTTCACTTTGTCAGTGATCCTATCCTGGTTCAGGGATGAAGTTGCCCCGAGATATCTCGGGAACGGCGGCGGTGAGAGCGCTGGAGCGACTCGGCTTCTCAGTAATTAGGCAAGCGGGCTCTCACGTAAGACTGGCCCATGGAGATCGGCGAGTCACGGTGCCGATGCATCGTAATCTGGTGGTTGGCACACTACAAAGTATCCTGCGTCAGGCGGGCGTCAGCCTGGACGACTTTCAGAATGTCCTGTAACCTCTCACGCATCAACGCTGTGTATGAGTCGCGATACGTTCGCAAGTGCCAATCGGGTTTCGCAACGCAGGCTCTGGTTTCAGGATCAGCTGGTTGCGCAGGCTGCCGTTATGCGAATCTGACGCGAGGCTCTCCTAAGTTTTAGGGTTACAACCCGGCACCCTTCGGTACCAGTTGCTACAATATCGTGCGAAACGCGTGGCGCCTGCCTTACTCAATCCGCTTACCAAAGCTCAGGCATTGCGATTCAGACGTTGCCCTGTTCGCTGTCCGCTAATCGAAAAGCAGATCAGAAGCCTCGCCGAGTTTTTGACTGTCCTCGGAATGACGGGGACTCTTTGGTGTAGGGGCCATGATGATCTCAAATACGATTTGGTGCCCTCGGCGCTCAGGTACCCAACAGAGGACTTACGAAACTCCGCGCTTAACTTGATCGCAGAGTTTAGACGCCTCGGAGAGATCAAGTTGCTCCGGCCTCCCTTGTGGGTTGAGGAGTTTAGATGGGTTCAACTGGCTCAACACTATGGGCTGCCAACGCGGCTACTTGATTGGACCGAAAGCCCAACCGTGGCGCTCTACTTCGCGTGTCAGAATCTGCTGGTCGATGGTGGAGTCTTCGTGATGAATCCGGTCGACCTCAACCGCGCGAGTTTTCCCAAGCTGCCGCGAATTCTTGATCAACACCAAGACTCAAAGATTTTGGAACAATATCTGAGGCTAACCGGGTCGACCACCGCCAAGAAGCGACTGAAGACTGTCGCTGTCAACCCAGTCTGGAACTCGGAAAGACTGATGGCACAAAAAGGAGTTTTTACTCTACACGGGACGACGTCGAACCTGGACTTCGATCAAGCGCCTTCCTTGGTCTTCATCCCTGTTCTGCGTGAATTCAAGCTGCAATTGCAGCGCGACCTCCAGAGAATTGGAATTGACGAGATGTCCATGTTTCCAGAGCTTGAGCACACATGCCGATTTCTGAAAAACAGGGCGGGACTATGAACTCTGCTTCGATCCCGACTGACTATCTTCCGTTTGTCTACACGGAGCGCGACTGCGAATTGTTCAATAAATTTCATAGCGATGCATCATTTGTGCGCATCCCTCTTCACAATTCAAAGAGGCTCATCCCTGGGCTTCCGGCAAAAGCCAAAGTTTGGATCGATGCCGAAATTGACGGGTTACACCAGATAGCCAAGGCCAGCGATCTATTCGCAAATTACCTGAAGGATTTTGCACATTCTGACAAAATCTCGGATCCGGCATTTCAAGCAAAGCCGGAACCGGGCATTGTCAGTGAGTTCGTAAACGCCGTTCTCAACGCCTGCGCTGTCGTCAAGCCTAAGCTAATCTCGATTCCCCAGCTTCCGATCACTTCTGACACATCGCGCAACAAAATCAACAAAGAATTGGCAAGGGCGGCTTCCAAGTGGGCTGAAACGCGACAGCAGATTACACTCGTCCTCCCGGTAATATTTACTCATCCAACCCAATATGGAAAGAAGACCGCGAGAAACCCGAAGGTGACCCAAGTTCGCCAATGTTTCGAAGCGTCGAATGCGAAGGGCGTATGGGTCGTAGATTCGAATCTCACCGATCAGGATGGGGCCGGAACCCTTGATGCGCGTCTCCGTGCCCTGATTGAGTTTCATCAGGAACTAGCGGTAGTCTTGCCCGGAAATCCTTCTATCGTCGCTGGTCCATACTGGGGTTTGAACCTAGTCCTATGGGCGCGCGGCATCGTCCGCTATCCTGCCGTGACGCTAGGAAACCGCTACAGATATCACCTGCCGGGTGGTCGTGCTCAGAAAGCTAGCACTCGTATCGCGCTTGACCCGATAAAGCGACTCGTTGTCGCGAAACCCGAGCTAAAGCATTGGCTCGCGGAGTCCCTGAAGACCATCCCGACCAGCGATCCTGCCCATGTTGAGCTCCGAGCTTTGCTCGAAAAGTTTAACTCTCTTTGGCAGGGAGACAATCGCGATCAAATCTGCAACGTTTATCGCCGATGGCTCGATTCGATTGCGGCGGCGCCAATGCCTGGTCGTGCTTTGGCCCTATATCAGCAACTCTCATCAGCTTACGTTCTAGGCAGAACGCTAGGGGAACTGCCGGAGGAAGGCCTATCCCGCAGACCGGAACGCGTCGCACAGCAACTCATGCTACTCTGCTTGTGACCTGAGGCCAGAATCGTTCAATACAGTGCATCTGCAGCACATCGTCGGTTGGAACCGGCGAACTCACCGTCGATCTCGTCAACACAACGGTACATGCCTTCGTTACGGATAGGAGTCCCACACCAGCGTGCTTGAGAATGTCGGCATGGTGGCTTGAGACGATTCGTTCCGCAACTGCCTGCGGAAACCCCACAAACGACTCTGTCGCGAAGGCAAGATGGGAGCGGGCTTGGTTGATGGCTTCCTCTATTCGATCCAGCTTGAGCTCTATCGCAACGATACGCGAATGCAGGGGAGTCCACGAAACAGTGCTCGTAAGCGAACCATCCTCGTTAGCTTTGACGAAGTTCCCGCGGATAAGCGATTTCAGTTCGCGCTCCACGTGCTGGACCGGCTGGCTGCTTCGAGCGCTGAGTTCATCGATACTGATCGAACGACCACTTTCCTCGTTGGGCACCATTCGCAGCAGCGCTACTCTTCCAGGAGGCCCAATCGGCGCCTTTTGCCTCTTAAGCATTCGCTCGGCTACCCTGTAGTTTGACCACTCAACGCCCACGAGATCGCAGATTCCCCACGGCATACGAAACTCGCGCTTGTGCGCCAAACCTTGACCAGCAAGCCACTTGGTAGCAGGGATCCACATCTCACGTTCGATATCGAATGCGGGCGGGACCCTAGTCATACTTCATTATCCCCCAATGATCGGGACTCTGCTCTTGCTCTGGCATTGATATAGTTGGCTAATCGATATGAAGATCGGTGACAACGTAAAAGTGGTCGGGATACCCGGCGGGTTGGAAGGCGAAACGAAATCTTTATTCCATCTTTGTCTCGGACGCACATTCCCCATTTTTGGGATAGTTCCGGTGCCGGAAATCGGCAGTGAACTCATCCAACTTGAGGTTGGTGAAATTGTAGGAGAGCTTGCCTGTATGCACTCCATTTGGATTGAGAAGGAGTTCGTCACAAGTGCCGATCATTCAGCGATGGACTAGTCAAGTATCTTGCTGCCCTACTTCGGGGCTATCAGCCCCTCAGGATGCACGACCAGATTCTCGATGAAAAATTCCATCATGTGCTGGTTGTTCACTCCGCTGTGACCCTGGTCGGGACCCACCTGCACTTCGAAACTCTTGCCGGCGCTTTGCAGTGCGCGAATCAGTTGCATCGAATTGTCAGGGTGCACGTTGTTATCCGCGGTCCCATAATAGAGCAGCAGGCGGCCGCGCAGGTCCTTGGCGAAGTTCATGGCGCTACCGGCTTCGTAGCCCTCTTTGTTCCCCTCGGGGATCCACATGTAACGCTCCGTGTAAATCGAGTCGTAGTTATACCACGCGGTTGGTGGCGAAGAAGCCGACGCGGCCGTAAACACATCCGGGTGCCGGAGAATCTCCATGGCCGACGTGTATCCGCCGTATGAGGTGCCATAGATCCCCACACGCGTCTTATCGAAATATGGCCGGTCCCAGAGCGCTTTGATGCCCTCCGCCATATCGTCCATCTCGGTGACGCCAAGCTTGAGATAGACGGAATCCAACATGCGCTTGCCCATTCCAGGCATGGCGCGGGAAGAGACCGAGACCACCAGGAACCCGTATTCGGTTGTGGGGCTCGGAGTAGCGAAATTTTCGGTGGGCACATTATTGCCGGCCCCAGGACCGCCGTACACCGAAACCAGCGTGGGATACTTCTTGCCGGGGTCAAAGTTAGACGGGAAGGCGATCGTGCCGAATAGAGGCGTCTTTCCGTCGGCTGCCTTATAGGTGTACATCTCGACCTTCTTGAGGCCAAGCTGATCGAACTTAGAAGCGTCGGCCTTGGCCAGTTGCGCCACTACCTTCCCCGACGCATCCAGAAGCTGCGTGGCTGGCGGCTGGTCGTGAGTCTGATAGACATCGACGATGAACTGATTGTCCGATGAGATACCGCAGCCGCCGCCTCCGCCGAAGCCGCCCCGTCCACCGCCGCGGCCGCCGCGACCGCCTCCGCCGCCTTCTCCGCAAGCGCCGATGGCGTGGTTGAATTTCGGATCGGTCAGGCGCACATCCCCTTTGCCGTCCAGTCCGACGCGGTGAAGCTGCATCTTCATGAAGTTGTCGCCGTCGCGCGCCGTGTAAAACATAACGCCGGCGGGCTCATCGACTTTAACGATATTTCCCGATTCGAAGGTCGTGTTACCGGTCAGGGTCGCGAGTTGCTTGCCACTAAGATCGTAGAGATAGAAGTTACGCCAGCCGTTGCGTTCCGATTCCCATATGAACCGCCGATTATCCTTCAGATACTGCATGGCGGGGCGGTTATTAGTCCAACCGGTCGGCCACTCCTCATGTACCACCACCCGGCACGCGCCGGTGGCCGGGCTGCATGCAACGAACTCCATGATCTGCTGGCGGCGATTGGTACGGTTCAGGAAAAGCTCGGCGCCATCGGGGGACCAGCGCACATCGTAGGCATAGTGCCCAACCACGTCATCGGAGAACGGCTTCCCGTTCCGGATGTCCATCTTCACGGACTTTCCGGCGGCAGCGTCGTAGATGAAGATATCGGCGATTGGATTCGGCGCGCCCGGTTTCGGGTAAGCCTCGACATCCATGGTGTCCTGCACCGCCGTCTGGTTCATTTGCAGGTAGAAGTCTTTTACCTGACTCTCGTCGAAGCGATAGTATCCGACCTTCGAGCTATCGGGCGACCACCAGATTGCGGTGGTCTGGGCAAGTTCCTCGCCATAAACCCAGCTACCGGTCCCGTACTTAATGCGTCCCTTTTCGCTGCCGTCCGTACTGATGGCCTTTTCGTTGGATCCATCAAAATTGGCGATCCACAGATTGCGATTGCGGTAAAAGGCCTTCAGCTTATGGTCGGGAGATTCGACGCAGAACGCCTGCCGGCCGCGCGCAGTTGCGCCAGTAGGGCAGCCTTCCATAGGGGTGGTTGCCATCTCCGATTGCTCCTGCTCCATACCGCCGCGGCCGCCGCGCGCCGCCTGTCCCTGACCGCCTCTTCCGCCACGCCCGCCGCGCCCGCCCGCATTGCCGGCCGGCTCCGGCGCGTCGCCGGTCACCGCAGCTTCGCGGGTAGCTGTATCGAATTTGTACGATTTCCCTGCGAAATTGTAAGTAAAGCTCTTGCCGTCGCCCGCCCAAGTGACGGCCAAGGATCCGGGTGTGACGGAGCCGTTGATCTGGGGCTGCATCTTGGTGAACTGATCGTACCCCGGCATCTCCTTGATGCGATCCTGCGCCAGCGCGACGGTGGCGCCGGCAAGCCCGAGCAGTGCTGTTGCGATGAATGCGCGCATGGACATTTCGGGATTATAGCAGCAGGACAACGGCAGAATTTCAGGGTCACAGGCTCTGCCAAATGGTAGGAGGTTGACGAAGCGGAATTTCATGTGCCGCTTCGCTAACCTTCGTCAGGTCGATTGGCGCCGGCGAGGGAGTCCCTTTGCCGAGGCCTCGGCTCCAGGTGGTTCACGGAACGGTTCCACAGAAATGCGCTCGTAACACACTTCCAGGACGATCAGGTATTCTGTACCGCCCGGCGCTTGGAGAGCTACGCGGTCGCCCGCTGCCGACTTCATCAACGCGCGCCCCAGAGGCGACACCCAACTGATGTGGTTGCGGTTGAGATCGACCTCGTCGGTGCCCACGATGCTCACCACTCGCTCCGTTCCTGCGGCATTGGCATAGCGCACGGTCGCTCCGAAGAATGCCCGCGTCGCCGCCTGCCCCGCTCTCGGACTTTCCGGGTCCACCACTTCCGCGGCATCGATTCGCTTCGTGAGAAAGCGAATCCGCCCATCGATCTGGCGCAGCCGCCGCTTGCCGTACTGATAGTCGGCGTTTTCACTGCGATCGCCGTTGCTCGCAGCCCACGCCACCACCTTCGTCACGGCCGGGCGTTCCCTGGTGAGCAGAAACCGGTGCTCCTCTTTGAGGCGCTGCAGGCCACTCGGCGTTATGTAGTTCTTGACTCGCGTCGCGGGCTCGTCTGCTTGCGGTTTTCTCGTAAACCCTTTTCGCATATCGTAGTCCTTCAAGCGCGAATCCACTGGGCGCCACAAGGCTCTCAGGAAATGGATAGTGCCATGCGTGTTCATACGTTGTCGCCTCGATTCTGCCCTGAAATTGGCGCAGCGTCCCAAACGAGCTTGCCCGCAGTCTCTTACTGATCCTATCCATCATCTCGGACAAGTGCCGACGAAGGAATGGTGAGCGCGGAATTACTCGCGCACAGTCGCGCGGCGTATACCAATGTGGGCGTTGGCCGGGTCACGCGCTTAACACGCTGCAGTCCTCCCATTCACCTCGACGCAAGGTTCCCAATCCGTCGGGACATCTCATCGGCTAACTGAGCCATGACCCAACACCGAGTCGCCAGGGAGATTTAGTCGCGCCATGCCGGCCTGAATTGAGCGCCGAGGCCGTAGAGTGTTAGACTGGCTGCCCTGGAGGTCGGAATGGCCACTCAATCTACTACGGGGGTCAATGGCGCCTGGAGCATGTACCGCCGCTGTGCGGCCACATCGGCTTTTCACAAATCCCAGCTTGAGACGTTTACAAGAATGAGTCTCTGGCTTGGAATTATCGGTGCGGCTATTGGGACGATTACGCAGTACGTGGCGCCTGCTCCCGCCTCTCTCGCGTCTAAGGTGTTGGGCGTCCTCGCAGCCGTTCTAGTGGCGATTGCCGGCCTGGCGGCTACGCAGGCTACGTCGGGCGACCGCGATAAGCTCCGGATCAGATGCCGCGCGGCCGCGGAGGCCTTGAAGAGTTCAATCTATCTATACAGCGCCGCAGTGCCGCCCTTCGACGGACCGACCCGTGCCGCTGCTCTCGCGGAGCGGGTTGAAAACACTATGAAGGAGTTGGCGGGAATCCAACTGCGTCCGGGCAAAATGGATAAAGAGCCGCCGGGGTTAATGACCGGGGCGGACTACATCCGGGACCGCGTTGACGACCAGATCGAGTTTTATACCGGCTCCGCGGCGCGGTATCAGCATAAAGCCGATTTTTGGCGATACTGCTCGATGGCCACCGCCGCTCTCAGCGCGATTCTGGGCGCGGTATCGGCGACGTTTTCGCTCTCTCCTTGGGTGGCTCTTGTTGCTACCGTGACCGCCTCCGTTACGGCCTTTGTGAAGAACCAGCGTTATGAATCTATCATCGGGTTATATCAGTCGACCGCGATAAGGCTGCAGTTATTGAAAGACCAATGGCTGGACAGCGGAAAGACCGACCAGGACAAAGCGGACCGGGATTCCTTCATTCAACGTTGCGAAGAGACTATGTCGCTGGAGAATGGCGCATGGGTTGCCCAGTGGTCGCCGGCAAAGCCGGCTGCTTCTTGAGGGGAACTGGCTAAATGCTACATGAAACGAAGATCCCGTCAAGAATCGTCGTCAGCAGGGTGAGGTTCGCATGCTGTCCTATGGTGATGCCTACACCTCCGATTTTGTGGTGGATGCAAGGGCTCTCTGCCCCCGCGAGCGCCGGGCAGAAGCCCGTCGGCAGGCCGGAAGGCCTGGCCCACAAAGTCGGGTCGTCACCGAATCAGCTGCGGGACATGGGGGCGAGGGACTGAAATCAGTCGCCAGCCGCGGCGAGTTGGGCTTTGATCCAACGGTTGACGCGAGCGTCGAGGACATCGAGCGGGAGGGCGCCGCCGGAGAGGATCTCATCATGGAAGGTCTTGAGGTCGAACCTGGCGCCTAGCTGCTGCTTTGCGCGCTCACGCAGCTCGCGAATCTTTAGTTGGCCGAGCTTGTAGCTGCAGGCCTGCCCGGGGCCGGAGATGTAGCGGTCTGTCTCGGCCTGGATCGTGGGTTCATCGATGGCATGGGAGTTGCGCATGTACTCGACGACCTTGTCGCGGCTCCAGTCCATGTCGTGAATGCCGGTGTCTACAACCAGACGCACCGCGCGAAACAATTCCGAGCGGAGGCGGCCGTAGTCGGAACCCGGATCCCGGTAGAGGCCGATCTCCTTGCCGAGTTGCTCGGCGTAAAGTCCCCAGCCCTCCGTGTAGGCGGAGTTTCCGCCGTGCTTGCGGAACTCGGGCAGGCCGGTGAGAGACTGCTCGATGGTGATCTGGAGGTGGTGGCCAGGGACGCCCTCATGGTACGCGACAGCCTCGTCATTGATGTAGCTGCGGTGAGTGGGGTCGGAGACGGCAACGGAGACGCGGCCGGGACGCTTTCCGTCCGGGGTTCCGCCCTGGTAGTGGGTTGCGGCGGCGGCCTGGAAAGGAGGAATGGGCTCGACGGTGACCGCGGTCTTGGGCAGGAGATTGAAGAGCTCAGGCAGATGGGGCTGCATCTGGGCGATGTACTTGCGGAAGTCTTCGACGATGGCTTCAGCGGAGACGGCGCGATACTTGGGGTCGTTTTCGATGTGATCGCGGAAAGTGGCGAGGTCCCGGTAGCCGTTAGCCTTAGCGAGGGCGGCCATTTCTGTGGTGATGCGGTCGACCTCCTTCAGGCCGATCTCGTGAATCTGGGCGGCCGTGAGGGTAGTTGTGGTGAAGCGGCGCAGAGTAGCCTGGTAGCGGCGTTTGCCGCCGCCAAGAGAGTTGATGGAGAGCGTGGTTCGGGTGTGCGGGATGTAGTCCGTGGTAATGAAGGCAGAGAACTGCTTGTAGGCAGGAAAGACCTCGTTGTTAACGGTGGAGGTGATCTGTTCGGTGAGACGCTTCTTTTCGGCGTCGGAAAAGCTGGCGGGGAATTTCTTGAGAGGGAGGAGGAAGGGGTTGGAGGCGATCACGCCCGCAGCCTGGCCGGGAATCTTTTCGGCGATGAAGCGGACGGGGACAAGGTGGTCATTTACGCCGGCGCGGAGGACTTCCTCGGTCTGGAGGAAGGCCCGAGGAATCTGGTGGAGGCGAGAGATGTAGTCCTCGTAGTGCTTGACGGAATCGAATGGCATGGAAAGAGGGAGGTCGGCGAGGTTGACATGGACGCCACCGCCGCCGCCGGATGCGCTGAGGGGCATCTCGAACTCTTTGAGGTCGTAGTCCTGGACGCGCTCTTGAAGCTGGCGGAGGAAAAGGTCGTGGGAGATCAGGTCCTGCTCGGGAAATCCGGAAGCATCGATGGCTTTGATGCGGGCGATGTCGCTAAGATCACGCTGGTGGCGCGCCGCGGGGGCGGCAAGTGAATAGTCGGGGAGCCGGTCGTTGTAGCGGTAGTCGCCAGCGGCGGTCGCCTGGATGGGATTCATCTTGAGGTTGGCCTGCCACGCGTCGTCAAAAAGTGCATTCTGGGCGGCGATACGCGAAGCCACGGAGGCTGGCGCCTGGGCGGAGATGAAGGGAGACATCGCAGCCAGAATGAAAACGGCGGCGGCTGGCAAATTGGGGCGCATACGGAAGAGGATAACAGAGCGCCGGAAAAGGGTTCAGGCGGGCTCGAAATCCCGTATGATAGACTCCCCGATAGCCCGGAAAATTTCAAAGGAGGCTTGGATGAAGCGAAGCTCGTTTCTCGCGATGGCGGCGGCATTAGCCGCGCAATGCCTGATTTTCAGTTCGTTGGCGGTCGCCCAGGAGGCAGCGGGCACGCCAGCGGGCCGCGGCGGCGGAAGAGGCGGACGCGGAGCGCCGCCGGCGCCGCCTTACGAAGTTCATCCCGATGGGACGGTTCTCTTCCGTCTGCGCGCGCCCGAGGCATCCAGCGTAAAGCTGAATGGTGATTTTCTCACCGCGCCCGCAGCCACTCCGGGAGGGCCGCCGCCTTCGGCCGCGAAGGATCTGACTAAAGGCGAGGATGGCGTTTGGACGATTACGGTAGGTCCGCTTCACCCAGCGGCCTACAACTATACCTTCACTGTCGATGGCGTTCGCGGCATAGATCCGAATAATCCCATGGTCAAATTGGGCGACCGGTCGGCGGAATCTATGTTCGAGGTTCCCGCTGGCAAACCGGCGGTTTACGACTACCAGGAAGTCCCGCATGGAACGGTGCATATCAATTGGTATCACTCCGCTTCGCTCAATGCGCCGCGAAGTATTTACGTCTACACGCCGCCGGGGTATGAGGAAGGTAAGTCGAAGCTACCGGCGCTGTACCTGTTGCACGGCTCGGGAGACACTGAAGCGGGATGGGTGGATGTAGGACGGGCGAACCTGATTCTGGATAACCTGATCGCGGCCGGTCGCGCGAAACCGATGATCATTGTGATGCCGTATGGGCGTCCGCTGCCGGATGTGATGCTGGTTCCATCCGCCGGGCGCGGCCCGGCGAATGCGGACGAACTGTTCGGCAACGACTTGTTGCAGGATGTTGTGCCGTACGTGGAGAAACTCTATCGCGTCTCGGCCAAGGCGGACGATCGCGCTATTGCCGGTTTGTCGATGGGCGGCGGACAGGCGTTGAGGATCGGCCTGGCGCACCTCGACACATTCCATTACATCGGCGCTTTCAGCGCCGCGGCGCGCGGGAATCCGGAGGAGGCGTTCAAGGATTTCTTCGCCGATCCGGCGGCTGCGAATAAGAAGCTGAAGGTGTTCTTCATTGCGTGTGGGAAGACGGACAGCCTGTTTCCACCGTCACAGGCGTTGAGCGACGCTCTGGAGAAGCATCAGATCAAGCATCAGTTCGCGCCGTCGGAGGAAGGGCATGTGTGGCGGAACTGGCGGGATTATCTGGCGGAGTTTGCGCCGGAATTGTTCCAGTGAGGGGAAGCGTCTCCGCGCTTGCGGAGCGCCGGGCGAAAGCCCGGCGGCAGCCCGGAAGGGCTGCCGCACATCGTCCTGGCCGCTGTCGTTAGCGGGTAGAGAAGGTCAAGGTTAAGCAGGTGTGGTCACGCTATTGTAAGAGCGATTCCTGGCCGTTTGTGGTTGGGCCTTCTGTGTCCGGAATTACCGAGGCTGCGGCGACCTTGTCGCCTTCTTCCAGTGCGACCAGCCTCACGCCCTGCGTGGAGCGGCCGGCCTGGCGGATGGTGGCCGAATCGATGCGGATGATCTTGCCGTTCTGGGTGACGATCATCAGATCGGAATCTTCCTTCACCGAGAGAATCGCGACCACCTTGCCGGTCTTGTTGGTGGTCTTCATGTTGATCACGCCCTTGCCGCCGCGGCGCGGTCAGGCGGTAATCCTCGAGCGGCGTGCGCTTGCCGTAGCCGTTCTCGGCGATGGAGAGGATCAGCCCGTCCTTCTCCACCACTTCCATGCCGACCAGGTAGTCGCCTTCCGCGAGATCCATCGCCCGCACGCCGCGCGCCGGCCGGCCCATGGCGCGCACTTCGGCTTCGGTGAAGCGGATGGCCTGGCCTTCGTGCGAGCCGAGGAAGATGAAGTTCTCGCCGTTGGTGATGCGGGCGGCGATCAGCTCGTCGCCTTCGTCGAGCGCCATGGCGATGATGCCGCGCGCCAGCGGGATTGTCGAACTCGGTCAGCTCGCACTTCTTGATCACGCCGTGCTTGGTGACCATCACGATGAACTGGTCGGGCACGAAGTCCTTGCACCGCCAGGAACGCCTTCACGCGTCTCGTCCGGCTGCAGGTTGATCAGGTTCGAGATGTGCTTGCCCTTGCCGGTGGTGGCGGCGTCGGGAATTTCGTAAACCTTCAGCCAGTAGACGCGGCCGCGGGTGGTGAAGATCAGCAGGTAGCTGTGCGTGGAGGCGACGAGCAGGTACTCGACGAAATCCTCGGCGCGCGTGCCCATGCCGATGCGGCCCTTGCCGCCGCGCGTCTGGCGGCGGTAGGTATCGACGGAGGTGCGCTTCAGATATCCGCCGCGCGTGACGGTGATGGCCACGTCTTCCACCGCGACCAGATCTTCGAGCGGATCTCGCCGGTGTCTTCGATGATCTCGGTGCGGCGCTCGTCGCCGAATTCCTTCTGGACTTCCTTAGTTCTTTGACGATCAGGTCGCGCAGGACCTTATCGGAGCCGAGGATTTCGAGATACTCGGCGATGCGGCGCTGGATATCGGCCAGCTCGTCGAGAATCTTCTGCCGCTCCATGCCGGTGAGGCGCTGGAGTTGCAGTTCGATGATGGCCTGCGCCTGCTTTTCGCGTGAACTCGAAAGCGCGCGATCAGCGACATCGCGGGCTTCGCGCGGGGCTCTTGGCGGCGCGGATCAGATCTGGATGACTTCGTCGAGGTTGTCGAGGGCCTTCTGGAAGCCGAGCAGAATGTGCTCGCGGTCGCGGGCCTTGCGCAGTTCGTATTCGGTGCGGCGGCGGACCACTTCGACGCGGTGGTCGATGAAGTACTTGAGGCAATCGATCAGGCCCAGCTCGCGCGGCTGGCCGTTGACGATGGACAGCATGATGATGCCGAAGCCGGTCTGCAGCTGCGTGTGCTTATAAAGGTTGTTGAGCACGACCTCGGCCTGCTCGCCGCGCTTCAACTCGATGACGATGCGCATGCCGTCGCGGTCGCTCTCGTCGCGGATGTCGGAGATGCCTTCGATCTTCTTCTCGTTGACCAGCGCGGCGATCTGTTCGATGCAGCCGCGACTTGTTGACCTGATACGGAATCTCGGTGACGACGATCTGCTCGCGGTCCTTGCCCATGCGTCTCGATGGCGGCCTTGGCGCGCATCTTCAGCTGGCCGCGGCCCTTGGTGTAGGCGTCGCAGAATGCCCTGGCGGCCGAGGATGAAGCCGCCGGTGGGGAAATCGGGGCCGGGCACCATCTCGAGAATCTTCGCGAGCGGCGTGTTCGGGATGCTGGATCAGCTGGATGGTGGCGTCGACGATTTCGGTCAGATTGTGCGGCGGAATGTTGGTCGCCATGCCGACGGCGATGCCGGACGATCCGTTGACCAGCAGGTTGGGAACGCGCGTGGGCAGGACTTCCGGCTCGACTTCGCTATCGTCGTAGTTCGGGCTGAAATCGACGGTCTCCTTGTCGATGTCTTCGAGCAGCGCGGTGGCGATGCGCGAAAGCCGGGCTTCGGTGTACCGCGTCGGCCGCGGGCGGGTCGCCATCGACCGAGCCGAAGTTCCCCTGGCCATCGACCAGCGGATAGCGCATGCGTGAAGGGCTGCGCCATGCGGACCAAGGCGTCGTAGATCGGCAGCGTCGCCGTGCGGGTGGTACTTGCCCATCACTTCGCCGACGATCTTGGCGCACTTGCGCGTGGGCCGGTTGGGCTGAAGGCCCATCTGCTGCATTCCGTAGAGGATGCGGCGGTGCACCGGCTTCAGGCCGTCGCGAATATCGGGCAGCGCGCGGCCCACGATCACGCTCATGGCGTAATCGAGGTACGAGCGCTTCATCTCGTCTTCGATATTGGTGGGCAGAATGTTGCGGCTTCCGCCATCTCCACTTCCCGGCAGAGGAAGCTGTGGGGGTTGTTCCTGGTCTGGCATGTTGGGGTTAAGTTACATTATAGCAAGGTTTTAGCGCCAAAGCGAGGAATGCGCGGAAGTGAAGAAAGGCAGGGGTTCAAACCTGCTGAATTCACTCGGTGGACTTCACTGCCAGCGCTTCCCCAAACACCGTGGCGAAGAAATCCCGCGTGCTAGGCGCGCATCCGATGTGCAGGTTATCCCGGCCTTCATCGATGAAGCCGAGGTAGCCGTCCCAGCCGAGATCGTCCAGACACGAAGCGGAGGCACTCCAACTCGCCGGGCGGAAGGCCGGAATAATCGATATCGAACACCTGCCCGGAGGCGTGCGACAAGATTTCGTTCTTGTCCGTGATGCGTGGAGAGTCCTCCGCCTCTACAAGCGAACTCACCGGCAGCGGGACAAATTTTTCGCCTTTGGCTTTCATGGCCTCATGCATGCGCCGGGTTTCGAACGCGATATACATCAGCGTTCCCAACGCCGCCGGCGAGGCCTGCGAGAGGGCTTCGATATCGCGGGAAATCCGGAGTTAAGCTTAGCGAGTAGCCGAAATAGGCCGGCTGATCCAGCGCGTGCACCAGCCGCTTACCGGTGTCGGTACGGATATCGTCGCGGCTATGGAAGACCAAATCATCGCGGCGCAGCCAGACGGAAAGACGATGCGGGGCCCGGAGGCTCGATGGCACGAAGTCGCTCTTATAAGTGGCGGATAGTGCTTCGAAGTCTTTGGGTGAATTGCGGTATAGAGCGAGCAATTGCTCGGCGCGGCGGATGCGAAAGTAATAAGTCGGCGAATAGTCGCGCTGCATCTGCTGTTCAATCGCTTCATATAGCTCGCGATTCTAGGCGGGGCTGCCGAGAAGAACATGCGCGGCACATTGACTGATCGTTTGGAATGCCTCTGCGCGCGGCGCGTCAGCTCCTGCATTTCACCCACGCAGCCTACGCCGCAGTGGTAGGCGAAAATGGCCCAATCGCGTCCGCCAAACTTGCCGCTCGAGGCCCGAGAGATATACGGCGGCGGCGGGAATTGCGCGATCGGGCGAAAGCCGGTCGTCACGCACCGTAACCATATAAGGCGTCTTGTGCGTGACAATCCTGTAAACGGTTGCGCCGATTTCGGTCTTCACTGCGGCCTTATCGCGCGTCACGCTGTAGCGCGTGACGACGGCGATTTCAGGCCCATGGAGCGTGCGGTAGCTGCGGAGATCTGCATGATGCCTTTCGGACCGGAAGGGCTTTCGGCGCGTCGGCGTCGCCCCAACTTTCGAGATAGGAGATGGCTTCGATCAGGAAGTCGGAGGCAGTCCGCTGCGCGCACCCGCGGATTGGAAAAGGCTTGCAGCTTCGCGCTGCCCGTGATACGCTTCGCGCCGGGCAATGCCTGCGGGATCGCGCAGAATGCTGAAGGTTTGCGGATTCGATCATCCGCTCGGCACGGAGAGCGAGAAGATCCGCGCGAGATATCGTCGCGCTCAATGCCGATGCCCGAGACGCGGTGGTGCGGCTCGAAATAATCGGGACCGCTGGCGTGGCTGTGCGGCGCGATAAACAGCGCCAAACCAAGCGACGCCGGAACCAACGCTATAACTGAAGGCGCTCTGCGCAGGAAGCCGAGAGTGGCGAATCTCATCCTACAGTCACAGTGTATGCCGAAGCGATGCGGCTTGAAGACTACATTTTTTGAGACGTACGCATGGGCTTCGCAGGTACTGTTCCCGATAAATGCAGCGTCTCGGCGCGAGACGACGAGTCTCGTGAGGACTTCGGACGCGAGCATCCGGCGCGGCACCCGACAGCCTTCGATCTGCTGGAAGCTATTGGAAGTGCAGTATCATCACTTATCGGACGTTTCGCCATGAGACGAAACTGCCGTAACGGCGTCCGGTCAAGGCGCTAGGCGGCGGGATGGCGAGACACGAGGCCGTTCGCCGCCGGGCTGCCGGCCGCATAGGTTCCGGCGTGCGCGCATGAACAGACTCGATCGATTTCTCGCCTACACCGGAATCCCACCGCGGAGTCGTCTTCGCGACGGCAGCGGCGATGACTTTGGCGTCGCATGGCTCGATTGGCTGCTTTTCGACGTCTCGATCGGCTTTCTTTACCTGATTCCTATTCTGTTTTCCGCGCCCGCCATGACCAGTTGGCAGATCGTGGATTCGCCGCGATCTGCGGATTCCTCACCGAAGCGTTAGACCCGTTGCAGGGGCCGCGGGCAAGACCGGCTGGGACTCTGAAGCAGACTCTGCCCGACAATTGGGCCCGGGATCGATGGGCCGTCTCGTGGTGGCGGTGGCGGCGTTCGCCATGACCGGATTCTTCGCCGCGCGAATCAACCAGCGGCGGCGTCTGCTGGCGGAACATCTGGCGGAACGGGAGAGTGCAGATTCAATTGCGGCAGGAAGCGGAGCAGCGGCTGCGCATGCTGATCGAGACCAGCCCGCTGGCGATTCTGACGCTCAACAGCGCGCGGCGAGGTGGAATTGGCGAACGAATCGGCGCGCGCAGCTGCTGGGCTTCGACAAAGCCAGGCGCTGCAAGGGCAGCCCGTGGAGCCGTACCTGCCCATACTCAGCCGCATGCTGCATCGCGGCGGCGGCAACATCCGCACCAACGTCGAATTTCGCGGGCAGCGGCGCAACGGCGATATCTTTCTTGCCAACGTTTGGCTTTCGACCTACGACACGTCGGACGGCCCGGGGCTCGCCGCGGTGGTTTGGGATTCTTCCGAGAATCTGCGCGACCGCGAAGGCGCGGGCCTCGATTCGATGATGGCGACCTCGCGCGTGCTGGTCGGCGCGCTCTCGCACGAGATCCGCAATCTGGCGTCGGCCGCGGCATCGGCGCATGCGGCATTGGCGGCGGCACCCCGGCCACGGCCGCACGCAGGCGAAAACTATCAGGCGCTGGGCACGCTGATCCGCGGTCTGGAGAAGATCGCGTCCGCCGGCTTGCAGATGTCATCGGGCCGCGAGCGCGCCGTGGCCGGATCTGGCACGGTGCTGGACGAAACGCGCATCGTCATCGAGCCGGCGCTGCGCGAAGCCGGACATTACGCTACGCTGGGAAGTGCAGGGGCCGCTGCCGGTGGTGCAGGGCGATCATCACAGCCTGCTGCAGGCGTTCCTCAACCTGGCCCGCAACAGCCAGCAGGCGCTGGAGCAATGCGAGAAGCGCGAAGTTGCGCGTCCAGGCCAAAGTGGAAAACGATCTGGCGGTCGTGCGCTTCTACGATTCCGGGCCCGGCGTGGCGCATCCCGAAGAACTTTTCCGGCCGTTTCAGCCGAGCGGCTTCGCACACCGGGCTGGGCCTGTACATCACGCGCGCCATCCTGCGCTCGCACGGCGGGGGGCTGCGCTATGAGCCCCAGACGCGGGGAAGCTGCTTTACAGTGGAACTGTGGCCGGTGGAGAATACCAGTGAGGGATGATGCAAGTCGAAGTTGCAACCATACGCGCTCTTTTGATCGACGACCATGCGCTTTTTCGCGAGAGCGTGGTGCGGGTTCTTTCGCGAGAATCCCGAGCTTGAGATCGAACATTGCGCGAGCATTCGCGAAGCGCTGCTGCTGATCGCGGAGCAGCGTTTCGACCTGGTGCTGCTGGATCACGATTTGGGCAGCGAGCGCGCTTCGCAGTTCCTGCCGCTGGCGCGGCAGGCCGGCTTCGACGGGCGCGTGCTGGTGGTGACCGCCTGGGTCAGCGATACGGAAGCGCGGCGGCTGCTGCGGCAGGGCGTTTCCGGCATTTTTCTCAAGAAGGCCCCGCTCAGCGAACTGACCGAAAGCATCCGCACGGTGGCGGCGGGCGGCTCGTGGCTGGATCCGCTCCTTCGGCGCCGCTGCGGCCGAAGACCCGCGGAATGCGGCCAACTCGCGCCTCACCGACCGGCAGACGCAAGGTGCTGCGCTTCGTGCTGGAAGGCCTTTCGAAAAGGAGATCGCCTGGCGTCTGCAGATTTCCGAAAGCTACGTGAAGGCAATTCTGCAGAGCCTGTTTCAAAAGACCGGCGTGCGGACGCGCGGGCAACTGGTACGAGTGGCCTTCGAACAGTACGAAGACCAGCTCTAATGTGCCCAAAAGATACGGTATCTAGTTGGTTACAATGCGTTAACTTATCCCTAATCCGGCCGGCGCCTCAGAGCCGGCCCAACCGAGGCATAGGGGTGAGTGTCGCTGTCGTGGAACAGGAATATGATCGCTAACATTGCCTGCGTGGGACGTTGAATTACGCGCCCACGCGGTGCTGAGTCCGGGGTCTGAGATAGTCGCGTATCGCATTCACCGGCAGTAACAACCCGAGATCGACGTGGCGCAAGCCGTATGCCATGCGCTTCGAATCGGCGGCCGCGAATACGTGTGCGCTGGCGGCTTTCAAGCGCGACACGGCAATGGACTCGCGACGCCGCGCGAGTCGGGGCAATCGCTGCGCTAACCTCGAAGCTGGCGATAATAATAGGTGTGCACACTTGCCAGCAAACCCATCCCCGAAATCCTGGAAAAACTGCACATTGAGCCGGTGAATTCCGGCGCCTGCTATGGCGACTGGATCGCCAATCCCCGCGGCGGCGAGCTGGAATCGCACAACCCCTCCACCGGCGAGCCGCTGGCCAAGATTCAGCTCGGCAGGCCTGGCCGATTACGAAGCCGTGGTGTCGCGCGCCGCCGAAGCGTTCCTGGACTGGCGCATGGTGCCCGCTCCGCGGCGCGGCGAGATCGTGCGCGAAATCGGCAACGAGCTGCGCGCTGCACAAGCGACGATCTCGGCGCGCTGGTTTCGCTCGAAATGGGCAAGATTCTGGCCGAAGGCCTGGGCGAAGTGCAGGAGATGATCGACATCTGCCGATTTCGCCGTCGGGCTTTCGCGCCAGCTCTACGGGCTCACGATGCACAGCGAGCGTCCCGGCCATCGCATGTACGAGCAGTGGCATCCGCTGGGAATCGTGGGCGTGATCAGCGCCTTCAATTTTCCGGTCGCGGTGTGGGCATGGAACGCCATGATCGCGGCGGTGTGCGGCGACTGCGTGCTGTGGCGGCCGTCGCTCGGAAACGCCGCTGACCGCCATCGCCGTGCAGAAGATCTGCAACCGCGTGCTGGAGCGGCACGGCCTGAAGGGCATCTTCAATCTGGTGATCGGCGCGAGCAAGCCGATCGGCGAGGCGCTGGTCGAACGACCCGCGCATTCCGCTGGTCAGCTTCACGGGATCGACCGAAGTGGGCCGGCGCGTCTCGGAAACCGTGGCGCGGCGGCTGGGCCGCACGCATTCTGGAACTGGGCGGCAACAACGGCATCATCGTGATGGACGACGCCAATCTCGATCTGGCGCTGCGCGCCGTCGTGTTCGGCGCGGTGGGCACGGCGGGACAGCGCTGCACCACCACGCGCCGGCTGTTCCTGCAGCGCGGCATCGCGGCGCAGATTCACCGAGGCCCTGTTGCGCGCGTACCGGCAGGTGAAGATCGGCGATCCGCTGGACGAGTCCACGCTGATGGGCCCGCTGGTCAATCGCCGCGCGGTGGACGACATGATGGAGGGCCTCGCGCGCATTCGCGAGCAGGGCGGCGAAGTGATCTTCGGCGGCGAGCGCATGACGGGCTGCTTCGTGCAGCCGACGCTGGTGCGCGCGCAGCGCCGGACATGCCGATCCTGAAAGAAGAGATCTTCGCGCCGATTCTCTACCTGGTGGAATTCGACGAGCTGGACGAGGCGATCCACTGGCACAACGACGTGCCGCAGGGCCTTTCGTCGGCGATGTTCACCACCAATCTGATCTCGGCCGAAACGTTCCTCAGCCATCGCGGCAGCGATTGCGGCATCGCCAACGTCAACATCGGCACCAGCGGCGCGGAGATCGGCGGCGCCTTCGGCGGCGAGAAGGAAACCGGCGGCGGGCGCGAATCGGGCAGCGACGCGTGGAAAGCTTACATGCGGCGGCAGACCAACACGATCAACTGGTCGAGCGCAATTGCCGCTGGCGCAGGGGATTCGGTTCCAGGTGTGAGGGGCCCGAAATATAATCAAATCGATGGCTGAGCCGGTTGATATCGGAACGTCGATCGACCGCGATCCCAAGATTCGCGGCGGGCGGCCCAAGATCGCGGGTACGGGAGTGACCGTGTTGCGCATTGCGGGATGGCACAACCAGGGATGGATTCCGGAGGAGATCGCGGCCAACTACGAGCATATTTCACTGGCTCAAGTACATGCAGCACTGGCGTATTATCACGTCAATATTCTGACGGCGCGCGACGCGAAGATGCTCAATCGCGACGACCCCGGTTAACTTCGTTTTTACACTTGACTGCGACCAAATCGACTGAAGAGCTGCGTGCCAGACTCGAGTTTCTCAGCGCTTGGGTTAGCTAATATTGTGTGTGTCAAAACCCGCCCCCTTGCGCTCGCGGCTCTGTAAAGTACTGAATCTACAGAATCGCGCACAGTAGCAAGCGGTGTTTTTGGACTGTCACGGCCGGTTATTTAGCTGTCAGCCGATTCCGGCGTAGTTGACTAACTCCACGTCATTCCGCGCCAGCGCTTCCTTCACCTCCGGCGCGATAAGCGCTTCGAGTTCCCGCTCGCGGCTTTCTTTCAGGCGGGTGCGCGCTGCGCGCAAGGCCTCCCGGCAGCGGCCAGGGTGGCACATAAATTCCGTGCTGCCTTCGGGCAGGATCGAGCATGCAATTCGACCAGTTCCGCACATGGAAGCGGCCGGTGATCTGGAATCCGGCGAAGTGATCGGTCGTGCGGCAGCCGTGGTTTTTGAGCACACGGTGCACGCGGCGCGCGCAGCAGGCCAAGCGCGTTGCTGGTCATGCGCTTCAGCTCGGAACCGCGCCGCGCATCGTGTTCAGCGGAAAATCGAAGGGGCGGCGCACCCAGCGGATGGCGAACTCCTCCCAAAGCCGCGCGACGGCGTCGAGCACAGGCGGGGCGAGGTGGGTGTGCTTGTGCGTATCGAGATGCGTAGGCCGGATGCCGGCGTCCCGATCGTGTCGAATTTGCGCGCGCCAGTTCGTCGTAAGGCCGAATATCGCGGCGCGCCAGCGCGCAACCAATTGCGTGACGCTTGTGGGGAAAGTGCTGGCCGGTGAGCAGCGACTGTCCACCGATCAGGACCAGATGGCAGCCGATATCGAGCGACGGCGTTTCGCGCGCACAGGCGATGGCGTCGTCGAAAGCGTCGCCATTGGCCATGAGCGTGGTGGCGGTGAGAATGCCGCGGCGGTGCGCTTCGACAATTCCCTCGTTCACATCGGGCGTGAAGCCGAAATCGTCGGCGTTGACCACTAACTGGCGCTTACGCCGCTCAAAACAGTTGCAAGCCGGATGGTGAGGAACTTCTTCGGGATTAGCGCGCATGTCTTTGGCCAGCGATTGGAACTCCCGCGTCGCGCCGTTAGGGCTCGTAAAGCTGCGGATTGGTCGCGAGCTGGCCGAGTGTGCCTTGTCCGGAGTTGATCTTATCGACGGTGGTATTGAACTTGGCGACCAGATCGTCAAGCCGTTGGCAGAGCACAGGGTCCTTCAAAAGATGGCCGGCCGTGCCTTTGCCCGCATTGATGTCGGCCACCAACTGCCGGATCTGATCGAGCGTCTGATTGGCGTCGTCGAACAGGGCCGGATCTTTAAGCAACTTGCCGGCTGTTCCCTGCCCGGCTTGTAAATCGGCCAGCATGGCGTCGATACGCTTGATGCGGCTTGTCGAGTTCGTTGTAGAGCGTGTCGTCGTAAGTCAGCTTGCTGAGCGTGCCGTTGCCGTTTCGCACGTCGGCCAGCAACTGTCTGTCCTTCGGCGGCGATCGCGTTAAGACGGTGGTACAGATCGTCGTCCTTGAGCAACAAGCCCAAGATTTCCTTTGCCCGCCTCCACGCCGGCGAGCAGGTTGTCGACGCGGCTCACGATGTTCTGGAACGAATCGAGCACGTTGCTCATCTGCGCCATCATTTCGGGAATGTCCTGCGGCCTGCAGAGCTGGCAATTCCGCGCCATCCACCACGTGCTGCGATGCTCAGTCCCTTGGTGATGTTGAGAAACTTATCGCCCAGCAGATTGGCGGCGCGCAACACCGACGACGGAATCGACCGGAATTTCGTGGCAGATACTGAGGCCTGCACCTTCATGTCGAATTCCACGCGTTCGCTTGGGGTCGCGCGAACTGGTCAGCTGCAACTGATCGAGATATCCGACGGAATGCCGTTCAGACGCACGGCGGTGCCGTTGCGCTAATGCCCGAAGCGTCGTCCATGTAAGTGCGCAGCATGCGCATATTGGCGGAAGATGCCTTTGGCGCTGGTCAGCAGGAAGACCAGGGCGAAGAGGATGACGAAACGCGCAGGCCGACGATTCCGACCTTCAGCTTCGACCATCGAACTTTCTTCGGATCCGGCATCGTTCTAATTCCCGTCGGCTTCACAAACTTCGAAATATAGGCGTCCTTGCGAAGCTTCCAACTGGTCCTGATCGCCCTCGAAGACCAGCCGGCCTTCGCGCAGCACCATGAAAATGGTCTGTGCAGCGTCGCCCGGCCCCTGCCGCGCCGGCTCCAACTCCCCTCGTTCCGAATTGTAGCGGAAATTCGCGATCAGGTTCCCGTCCTGATAGCGGTGAGTGACCACCAGGGTGGTGGTGTGGCTTATGATCCCGCTCCTTGATCAGCAGCGCGATGATGGTGTGCGCGGTAATCGGGTCGAGCCCGGCGGTGGGCGAATCGTAAAGAATGCAGCGGCGGCTCGGTAACCACGGCGCGCGCGATCGCCGCGCGGCGCCGCATGCCGCCCGAAAGTTCGCTGGGAAATTTCTCCAAGCGTGCCGCCCGAGCTCGACGAAACTGGAGCGCTTCCGACACCTTGGGATGCACCTGGTCCTGCGGCGCACTTGAATCGACTTCTGGTTCAGCAGCGGATAGGCGACGTTCTCTTCGATGGTCAGCGAATCGAAGAGGGCGCTCTCCTGAAACAGCATGCCGATCGCGGCTGCGGATCTCGAACAGCTCGCGCTCGCGCAGAGTGGTGATGTCCTTGCCGAAAGCGAAGACCTTTCCGGATGTGGGTTTGACGAGACCCATGGCGGTCTTGAGCAGGACGGTTTTGCCGCTGCCGGCTGCGCCCAGGATCACGCGGGATTCGCCTTCGAAGGCTATCGAACGAGATGTCGCGCAACGCCGGACGTCGTCGAAAGAGACCGTGACATTCTCGAACCGGAGAACGGATCCGCCCTGCGCGCCTGTGTCTTCCGCCATTAACTACCGCTCTGGCAAACGAAGATTTTGGTGATCAACACGTCGAGCATGAAGATCAGCACGGACGCGGCGACCATCGCCTGCGTGGTGGAGCGGCCCACGCCCTGCGTTCCGCCGGTGGTGCGAAGGCCGTAGAAGCAGCCGATGAGCGAAATCACAAAGGCGAACACGAACGGCTTGAGCAGCCCCTGCGCCACGTCGTTCCATTCGAGCGCCTGCCAGGCGGTGGTCCCAGTATTGCTGCGAGCCGAGGTTCGAGAAAGAAGCAGCGCGATCATCCAGCCGCCGAACATGCCGACGAAATCGGCAATGATGGTCAGCAGCGGCAGCATGACCGACGTGGCGATCAGACGCGGCGTGACCAGCTTTTGAATCGGATCGGTGCCCAGCGCGCGCATGGCGTCGATCTGCTCGGTGACTTTCATCGAGCCCAGCTCGCTGGCGATGCCGGAGGCGTTGCGCCCGGCCACCATCAGCGCGGTCAGCACCGGTCCCAGTTCGCGCACCAGGGTGATGGAGACAAGCGTGCCGGTCTTGCCGACCTGCCCATAGGTGCTGCAGCGCGCGCGACATCTGCAGCGCCATGACGGCGCCCGCTGAAAAAGCCGGTGAGAACGACGATCGGCAGGCTGCCCACGCCGATGGTGTCCATCTGGAGGACGATATCGTCGGCATAGTGCGGGCCGGCGGACGATGTTCCGGAGGGCTTGGCCGGTCAGCACGAAGAATTCTTGCACCGCCAGAACTGGCTCTTTCAGGAAGTCGAGCAAATCGGTCGGGTCCCCGCTTCCCCGATGCTACCATAAGGTTAGTACCCACCTCGCTCATGAAAGGACTTACCGACATCCCCGGCATTCGCGTCGGTCACGTTTCGGACTTTGACGCGATCACCGGCTGCACCGCGATTCTGTGCGAACAGCGGCGCGGTTGGCGGCGTCGATATTCGCGGATCGGCCACCGGCACGGAGGAAACGCCGGCGCTCGATCCCCTGCACGTCAGGATGCGACGATCCACGGAATTCTGCTCGCCGGCGGCAGCGCATTCGGGCTGGAAGCGGCGTCCGGCGTGCGGCGATATCTGGAACGCACGTGGCGCGGGCTTGAAGTTCGGCGCGCCATACGATTCCGATCGTGCCCGGCGCCATCTTATTCGATCTCGGCATCGGCAAGGCCAACGTGCGGCCTACGATGGCGATGGGCGAAGCCGCGGCTGCGGCAGCCACTACCGATGCGGTGGCGGAAGGGTGCGTGGGCGCGGGAACCGGCGCGACGGTCGGAAAGATCCGCGGCATGAGGCAGGCGATGAAATCGGGCATCGGCTCGTTCACGGTGACGCTGCCGGGTGGCGTTCTGGTGTCGGCCTTGGTGGCGGTGAACGCTTTCGGCGACGTGCGCGATCCACACGACCGGAAAGATAGTCGCGGGCGCGCGCAAGTCGGCCGGCAGCCGCGAATTTGTGGATAGCGACCGCGCCATGATCGAATTAGCGCCGCCGGCCGGATCGCACAATACGACGCTCGCCGTGGTCGCGACCAACGCGAAGCTCACTAAGGTGCAGGCGCAGAAACTCGCGCAATTCGCCAGTCTTGGCGTGGCGCGGACTATCTATCCGGTAAATACGACTGTCCGATGGCGACATCACATTCGCCCTATCGATAGGCGACGCGAAGGCCAACATCAATTCGCTGGGCTCGGCTGCGGCCGAGGCGGTGGCGCAGGCGATTCTGCGCGCCGTACGCATGGCGAAAACGATGGGGGGAGTGCCCGGATTGGGAGGATAGGTAGGGTTCGACGACCCGTAATCATCGTCTATTTGGCCGTCTTGACAGACAGGCGAAACGGGTATCATACTCGCTATTCGTGTAACGTCCGCAGTTAACCGCATGGTTCGGTTTATTACATGACAACGAAACTCCTAGAAATTTTACGGCATCACGAATCTGAAATACTCGCGGAATGGATCGACCCAACAGAAGGCCGGGCCGTCGCCGCGGGGGAAGGGTGGCCATGAAGCCGAACACCAGCAACAGTCCGCGGCGCTGTTGAGCGCGATCCGCGCGGCTTTGGAGGCTGGTGCTTCAACCGACGTTTCCGCCCCGGCCTGGGAAAACGCGCGCGAACTGCTCAGCGGAACCTCGCGGGCGCGGGCGCGGCAGGGATCCACGCCAGTGGAAACCGCCACCTTCGTCTATTCGCTGAAGCGGCCTCTATTTGAACGCCTGCGCAAAGAATACGGCCAGGACGCCGCGTCGATAGCTAACGACACATGGGCGGTGACGGAAATTCTCGATGGGCTTGGATTGGTCACGTTCGACGCTTACAGCAAGGGACGCGACGAGGTCATCCAGCGCCAACAGCAAGAAATGCTCGAGCTTTCGACGCCAGTGATCCAACTCTGGGATGGTGTTCTGGCGCTGCCGCTGATAGGAACGTTGGATAGCGGCCGTACCCAGGTGGTGATGGAAAGCCTGCTCCAACAGATCGTCCAGACGGGATCGACGATTGCAATTATCGATATCACCGGGGTGCCCACGGTCGACACCTTAGTGGCGCAATACCTGCTCAAGACGATCGCTGCGGCGCGGCTCATGGGCGCCGACTGCATCGTGAGCGGCGTGCGTCCGCAGATTGCGCAAACGATTGTTCACCTCGGAGTTGAATTGGGCGATGTCACGACCCGCGCCACTTTGGCCGATGCCTTCCGCATTGCGCTTAGCCGTTTGGGCCGCGCGGTCACGAAAGCGGAAGCCCGATAACCCATGGAACGAATTCCCATCCTCAAAATCGGCGGACTTCTTCTGGTAACCATCCAGGTGGACATGCATGACCGCATGGCGCTCACTCTGCAAGAGGACCTGACCGCAAGAATCGCCGATACCCGCGCCCGTGGCGTGATTATCGACATTTCGGCGCTCGAGATGGTGGACTCCTTCATCGGAAGGATGCTCAGCAATATCGCCGGCATGTCGAAGCTATTGGGCGCTGACACCGTTGTTGCCGGCATGCAACCTTCCGTCGCGATTACGCTCGTGGAACTGGGGCTATCTCTAAAAGGTGTACGGACCGCGCTGAGCCTGGAGCGTGGAATGGAACTATTGCGGACCATGGAATCAGAATCGGACGGCGGCAATGTCGCCCAAGACTGAACGGCTCACATTAAGCGACACCCAAGATGTCGTGACGGTTCGTCAGGCCGTACGCTCGCGCGCAGTGGAACTGGGGTTCAGCCTGGTGGATCAGACCAAGATCGTAACCGCTGCGAGCGAAATCGCGCGCAACACCGTGATTTACGGCGGGGGAGGATGGGCTGAATTGGAGATTTTGAATCGCGGCGATCGTAAATGTCTTCAAATCGTTTTTGAAGATCAGGGTCCCGGAATCGCCGATATCGACAAGGCGCTGCAGGATGGATTCACGACGGGCAACGGCCTCGGTCTTGGGCTGGGCGGCGCCAAGAGGCTGGTGAACGACTTCGAGATCTCTTCCTCCCTAGGTGGCGGAACGCGCATTGCGCTGCGGCGGTGGAAGGCGTGAGTACAGTTTCGATTCCAGTCAACGGGGCGGATGAAGTGGGCGAGGCGAGGCGGACGGCGGCAGACATGGCGAGGTCGCTCGGTTTCGGCGAGGAAGACGTAGGGCGGGTCACGATTGTGGTTACAGAGTGCGCCAACAACCTGTGGAAGCACGGTACTGGCGGCGAGATGCTAATCACCGAGTGTGAACTCGAGGGCCAGCCGTGCGTCGAGGCGATCGCGTTGGATCGCGGACCGGGAATGCACGATGTGGCACGCTGTTTTCAGGATGGGTACTCCACGGCGGGCACCTCCGGTTCCGGCCTCGGCGCGGTAGGCCGGCTGTCTGAATGCGCGGTTTTCACGCGGCCCGGCAAGGGAACGGCGATCCTGGCGCGGCTGTGCAAGCGGGGCAAGCAGCCTAAGGGAAGCGATTCCTTTGCGACAGGAGGTATCGCTGTGCCATTGGCCGGCGAGATAGTATGCGGCGATGGCTACGCTTTGCGCCGGGCCGGCGCAAGCCTGCTAGCGATGTTGGCTGATGGCTTGGGCCACGGACCTACGGCTGCGGAATGCGCCGCGCGCGCCATCGAGACGTTCCAGCAAAGCAAAGAGGAGACGCCGGCGAAGCTGATCCATGAGATTCACCTGGCGTTGCGCGGCACGCGCGGCGCCGCCGTTTCGGTAGCGGCATTGGACCCTGTGTCGCGGCAAATCCATTTTTCGGGCGTGGGCAACGTTCTGGGCGTGTTGAGCGCGCCCGGCCATACCAAGAACTTTGTCGCGATGCCGGGCATTGTGGGACACCACATGGCAGCCGTGCGGGAATTCACCTACGACTGGCCTGCGGGCTCGGTCGTCTTGATATACTCTGATGGCATCGGCTCACACTGGTCCCTGGACGAGTATGAGGGGCTGACCTCGCTCGACCCGTCGTTGATCTCGGCGGTGGTTTACCGCGACCGGAAGCGTGGACGAGACGACGCGTCCGTTCTGGCGATCCGCGAGAGACCTTAAGCATGAGTTCCAAGTTGTATTCGGCGGCAATTCAAACCGAAGAGGATGTCGTATCGGTGCGGCGCAAGGCGCGGGAGATCGCCGCCTTGCTCGGCTACGATTTGAACGAGCAGACGCGGATAGCTACGGCGGTTTCCGAAGTGGCGCGAGACGCGTTTTCCCACGCGGGCGGCGGCGCGGCCGAATTTAACCTGGATTCCGATACGCGATGGCTCACGATTCGGATCTCCTCCAAGAAGCGGGGAGAACACGACCTCAGGCGGCTGCTGGGCGGCGATTCGCCAGGCGCGATGGCTTTGGCGGGTGCGCAACGGCTGATGGAGAGTTTTCACATTGAGTCCGACGGGAACCAAGGCTCGGTGGTGGAACTGCGAAAGCGGCTGACAGCGAAAGCCCCCGCGGCCCCGCGCAGCGTCGCGAAGGTGACGGCGGAGATTGCCAAGGCGGCGCCCTATGGCGTGATGGAAGAATTGCGGCATGAAAACCGCGAACTGCTGCGGGTGATGGAAGAACTGCTGGCGCGCCAGGAGGATTTGGCGCGGCTCAACGCGGAACTGGAGCATACCAATCGCGGGGTGGTGGCGCTCTACGCAGAGATCGACGAGAAGGCCGAGAAGCTGCGGCGCGCCGATCAAATGAAATCGCGCTTCCTTTCGCACATGAGCCACGAGTTCCGCACGCCGCTGACCTCCATCATGGCGCTTAGCCGCCTGCTTACCGATGAGATCGATGGCAAGCTTTCGCCGGAGCAGCATAAACAGGCGATGTTCATCCGCAAATCGGCGGAAACGCTGCTGGAGATGGTGAACGAACTGCTCGATCTGGCGCGTATCGAGGCTGGCAAAGGCATAGTGAGACCGACACAGTTTACGGTGGCGGAGCTTTTCGCCGCGCTGCAAGGGGTGCTCAAACCGTTGCGCGGCGTGCTTCATCCGTCTACTGGACCGGCGGACGTCGATCTGATTTGGGTGGAAGCGCTCGGCATTCCGGAGCTCTACACCGACGAAACGAAAGTGGCGCAGATCCTGCGCAATTTCGTGTCGAATGCTTTGAAGTTCACCGAGCGCGGAAAGATTGTGGTGCGAGCGGAGCCGGGAGAGAGCGGGAGATCGGTAGTGTTTTCCGTGTCCGACACGGGCATCGGAATTGCGCCGGGAAATCTCGATGCTATCTTCCAGGAGTTCGCACAGATCGAGACGCCAATGCAGCAGAAGGCGGCCGGGACGGGCTTGGGCCTGCCGTTGGCCAAAGGATTGGCGGAGTTACTGGGCGGCACGGTAAGCGTAAAGAGCACGCTTGGCGAAGGTTCGACCTTCTACGCCGAGATTCCCCTGGAATACCCGATGGCGGAGGGCCGGCCCGAGGAGCTTCACCCGGCAGTTTTGCTGATCGACGACGAAGAAGTGTCGCGCTATTTGGTTCGCCAGGCCCTGGGTCCTTCCCTTACCTCGATTGAAGCCTCGAGTGGCCGGGCGGGGATTGAACTGGCGCGGAGCCGTCATCCACGCGCCATTATCCTCGATTTAAATATGCCCCAAATGAACGGCTTCGAGGTCCTGCAGGAGCTGAGTGCAGACCCGGACAGCCGGGAGATTCCGGTTGTGATTCTAACTGGACAGGCCTTGACGAGGGAGCAATTGGAGGCGCTCAACGGACGCGTGGCCGGGGTGCTATCGAAAGAATTGCTGTCGCAGCCTGACGGTCCGCAGCGCTTGCGTATGGCGCTCACAGAAGGATACAACTCGCGATGACGATCGGTAAACCAAGAATTCTCAATGTCGACGACGATGAGGGCAGCCGCTACGCGGTTACGCGGGTTCTAGAACTCGCCGGATTCGAGGTAGGAGAGGCGGCCAATGGCGAAGATGCGTTGCGCATGGCGCGCGACTTGCATCCCGATCTGGTTTTGCTGGACGTCAACCTCCCCGATATCAAGGGGTTCGAGGTTTGCCGCCGTTTGAAACTGGCGTCTGAAACATCGCGCCATTCCGGTGATGCATATTACCGCGTCCTATGCGAGGGGTTCCGACCTGGCGAAAGGATTGGACACCGGAGCCGAGGCATATCTCATCGAACCGGTAGAGCCCGAGGTATTGCTGGCGACAATCCGTGCCGTGTTGCGCGCCAGCCATGCCGAGGAGATGGCGCGGATCTCGTCGCGCGAATGGGAAATCACGTTTCATGCAATCCATGACGGCGTGGCGCTGGTGGATGCGAAAGGCCGCATCCAGCAAGTAAACGATGCCATGACGCGAATGTTCGGGCGGGAAAAATCGGCATTGGTCGGTTCGGACTGTACTACCCTCTTTGGTGCGCTCCCCGCGGAGCGCCAGCCCTTCATGCTGGCGCTGCGGAGCCGCCGGCGGGAGAATGCGGAGTTGGAGGTCGATGGACGTCGCTTGAATATCGTCGTGGATCCGATTTTCGAAAACGGCGGGCAGCCGGCGGGCGCGGTGCACATTGTTTCGGATGTAACTGAACAGCACCAATTACAGGAACAGTTCCGCGAAGCGCAGAAGTTCGAATCGGTGGGTACGCTCGCAGCTGGCGTAGCACACGATTTCAACAATCTCCTTACGAGCATTATGGGCAACGCCAGCCTGGTGCTGGGCGATCTCGATAGCGACCATCCATTCCATAGCCGCTTGCAGGATGTAGTTAGCGCGAGCCAGCGCGCAGCCGATCTTACCCGTCAGTTATTGGCGTATTCCGGCAAGGGACGCCACTTCCTGCAAAAGGTCGACCTTTCCGCGCTGTTGCGCGGTATGGGCGGGCTTATTGAGGCGGCCGTTCCAAGGAAGATCATTCTGCAGTTCCGGCTCGAACCCGGGCTCCCCTTCGTCGAGGCCGACGCGAACCAGGTACAGCAAATTGTGATGAACCTGGTAGTGAACGCCACCGAGGCCATAGGCGATGCGTCCGGGCATCTCACGATTTCGACTGGGCTCGATGCCGGTGGCTGTCCCTATCTCGAGGTTGCCGACGACGGGTGCGGGATGGATGCCGAAACCAGGTCGCGCATTTTCGACCCGTTTTTCACAACCAAGTTCACCGGACGCGGGCTCGGACTGGCGGCTGTGGCGGGCATTGCGCGCGGGCACAAGGCGGCCATCCAGGTAACCAGCGGCGTGGGCGAAGGCTCGACTTTCCGCGTCACGTTCCCGTGCGAAGCGCCCGTGAAGGCCCCTCCGGCAGCGCCCAAGCCGGCGAAAAGCGATAAGGTCACCGTACTGGTTGTGGATGACGAAAGCATGGTGCGCAGGATTGCGCAGGCTTCGCTCGAAATTCGCGGCTACCAGGTGCTGTTGGCCACGAATGGCCTGGAAGCCATTCAAATGGTGAAAGCGCATCCCGAGATCGCCGTAGTGCTGCTCGATCTCACCATGCCAGTGATGAGCGGCGAGGAAGCGATCGATCTCATTGTGGCGGCTCGCCCCGGCGTGCAGGTCATCGTATCCACCGGATACGGACAGCGTGAGGCGGCGTCCCGATTCAGCCGCAAGCACGTACACGGATTCCTGCACAAACCCTACACTTCGAGGCAATTGGCGGATAAGATCGAGGCGCTGCTCGGACCGGCGGCCAAATAGCCGGTCTAACCCGGTCTGGCGCGAGGGCTAGCGCTTGTAGCCGATCATACGCAGGAACTTGTGACGCTTCGCGGCGTCTTCGGAGCCTTCCACACCGGCGGGCTGCGCGCCATCGATTACCCCCAGCACGCCGCGGCCCTGCTCGCTTTCGGCGATGACTACCTGTACCGGATTCGCGGTGGCGCAGAAGATGGAGCAGACCTCAGGCACGTCCTTGATGCGGCCCAGGACGTTGATAGGATAACCCTCGCGCATCGCGACTACGAAGACATGACCCGCCGCGAGCGCCGAAGCGTTGCGCACCGCCATGTCCTTGAGCGCCTCGTCGTTGCCTTCCACACGCGTGAGGCACGGGCCGGAAGCTTCATTGAAGGCCACGCCGAACTTCATTTGGGGCACGGTGTTCACGATGGCCTCATAGATATCCTCGGCCGTCTTGATGAAGTGCGATTGCCCAAGCACGATGTTGCCGTTCTCGGGAATTTCGAGCGGGACCAGTTTCAATTCCATAATCGTTGGGATTGCGGCTAGCGGCCGGAGAGCGCCAATTCCACGTGGCTCGATGAATCGAGCGCGGCCGAGCCCATGCGCGCGAGCATCAGCACGCAGCCGATCTGCTCGCCGACCGTAGTGAGCACTTCCATTTCGCCGCCGGTGTGCTGGTGCGGCTGGCGGTGCTGCACATTGATGACGCCCACCACGCGATTGCGCGCGATAATCGGCGCGGAAAGAAAAGCATCGAAAGTGTCTTCCGGCAGATCGCGAAACCCTTTGAAGCGAGCATCTTTGTAAGCTTCGCGGGAAATCGCCACCAGACGCCGCTCACGCGCCACCCAGCCGGTGAGACCTTCATCGGTCTTCATGCGCACCTTGCCGATGGTTCCCGTGTGGGGAGTGTTGGAAGCGCACAAAACCAACTCGCCGTCGTCTTCGAGATAAATGAGGCAGGAATCGCACTGGGTGAATTCGACGATGAGCGATACCACACCCTTGAGCACGTCGGGCAGGCTCATGTCGCGAACCATGAAGCGGCTGATCTTTTGGAAGAGCCGCAGTTGCTGCTCGGTGCGCTCGAGGCGCTGTTCCAGCTCTTTGGCTTTCGACACGTTTATATTATAAGATCATCGTCCGCGGCCAAAGGCCCGGCGCGGCGAGGCTATTATGAGCCATGCACGCAAGGCCAAGAGCGATCGTCAAGCGGATTGTCTGCAAAAGGCCATCGATCAAATGGCTTTCCAGTCCTCCGCTTCGGGCAGTTTAACCGCTGTGAGCCAAAAATCGGCCAGAAGCTGCATGGTCCAACTGAATTCGTCGAGTGTGTCGGGCTTTGCGATATAACAATTTGCGTGCAGGCTGTAAGCTTTTTGGATGTCCGCCATCTCCTCCGAGGAGGATTGGATGACCACCGGAATGGTAGCCAGTACAGGGTCTTGCTTGATTTCGTGGAGGACTTCGAAACCGCTCTTCTTGGGAAGCCGTAGATCGAGAAGAATCAGGTCCGGCCTCGGCGCATTTGCATATTTGTCCGTCTGGTGGAGAAAATTAATCGCTTCGATGCCGTCTTTGGCGACGCTCAACCTGGCATCCGGCAAAGCTTCCTTGAGTCCCTCGGCGACAATGCGAACATCCACCGGGTTGTCATCGACGAGCAGGATATTCAAGTTTTTGCGTTTGGGATATTGCTGCGGGCGTGCCGACAGCTCCGGGACCGCGTGGGACGTCTCCCGACACGGTTTGATAAAACAGACCTGAGCATTGTTCTTCATTATGTTCGTCTTCCGGCGCCATGGCGATCGTCCTCCAGAATTCAACCAGAAACTGCATTTCCCATTTCAAGTCATCGACATTGAATGCCTTGGCGACGTAGTAATTCGCACGCAGATGGTACGCCCGATTGATATCCGCCTGCTCCGTAGAGGACGACAGAATTACCACGGGAATACCGGACAAGGCTGGGTCCTGCTTGATCTCTTGCAAAACCTGGAAGCCATCTTTTTTGGGAAGCCGTAGATCCAGCAAGATCAGATCCGGTCTGAGCGCTGCTGAAAAATCGCTCTGCTTTCTGAGAAACCGCAGCGCCTCCACACCGTCTACCGCCACGCTGATTTTGGCCTCTGGCAGGACGCACCTGAGGCTGTGAGCCACAAGACGGACGTCTGCATTATTGTCTTCCACCAGCAGTATGTTCACGGGTCTTATCCAAAAATCGACCAATTCCTGCATGGACTTGGTGAGATCGTCGATGTTGTCCACTTTCACCATGTAGCGATCCGCATGAAGCCGCCGCGCTAACTTAACATCCGTCTCCGTCGCCGAGGAGGATTGGACCACCACTGGAATGCCGGACAAATCGGCATTTGCTTTGATCTCGTTGAGGACTGAGAAGCCGGGGATCTTGGGCATTCTGAGATCGAGCAAGATCAGATCCGGCCTGGGCGCCTGTTTAAAATCGCCTTTTCTTTTGAGAAACCGGATCGCCTCCAGGCCATCCGACACGACGCTCAATGTGGGCGCCGGGACCACTCCTTTAAGGCTTTCAACCACCATGCGGACATCGGCGGCATTATCTTCCACCAACAGGATTTGAAACTGCCTATCTTGTAGCATCAGAAGTTGACCTGGCGTCGCTTGGGAATTGTGAAATGAAATGCGCTTCCAGCGCCCGGCTCGGATTCGACCCAAATCCGGCCGCCGTGGTGCTCCAGGATGCGCTTGCAAAGGGCTAACCCTACACCGGAACCCGAGTATTGGTCACTCCCATGGAGCCGCTGGAAGATGACGAAGATCTGCTCGAAGTACTGCTCCTCTATGCCTATCCCGTTGTCCCGCACGCAGAACTGCCACTCCGAATCCGCCTCAGATGCCGACACGTGTATCACCGGCGGATTCTCGCCGTGGAACTTGATGGCGTTGCCAATCAGGTTTTGGAAGAGCTGGCCGAGCTGTGAGCAGTCGGCGTTCACCAAAGGCAAGGCGTCGTGAGTCACACTCGCCCCGCTCTCAGTCAACGCCAGCCGCAGGTTCGCAAGGCACTCCTGAAAAACCTCCTCAGAGTTGGTGGGCGCCATCGAAGGTTTCCCTGTGCTCACGCGCGAGTAAATGAGAAGATGCTTGACCAAGTCGCGCATTCGGGTGGCGCCCTCGAGGGCATAGCCGATAAACTCGTCCGCATCGGAGTCGAGTTTCCCGCGATAGCGTTTTGCCAAGAGTTGCGTGTAAAAAGCTACCATGCGCAGCGGTTCTTGCAGATCGTGAGACGCGGCGTAGGCAAACTGCTTCAACTCCTCGTTGGATGACGCCAGCGCCGCCGCCTGGCTCGCCAGCGAATCCTGCATGGACTTCATCTCTGTGATGTCCATCATGAATCCGTACAGGTGACTGCCGTTGCTGTCAGGGGAGGGCTTGCTGATGGCGCAATGCAAGTAAACCATCGCGCCGTCCTGGGTTCGCATGCGGCAAGTACGCTCGCAGTTTTCCGAAGGCTGGGCGCGTAGCGCTCCACGGTCTTCCGGGTGGACGTGCCCGTCCCAAAACCCAGCGCGATACCACTCTTCGACTGGATACCCAAGGAGCTTCACAGCCTGAGGCCCGACATAGGTGAATCGCCCGTTGTCGGCATCCATTTCCCACGGGATAGCGCCGGTGGTTTCTACCAGATATTGAAACCGGCGGTTACTCTTTCCTAGTGCTATTTCTGCGGCTCTTCTTTTTCGCCGTACCTCGCTTTCTTGAAGGGCCCGATGCACTGCGGGACCAAGGCGCGCCAACCGATCCTTGAGCAAATAATCGACAGCCCCGCGCCTTATGCATTCCACCAACGCCTCTTCATCGACTACTCCCGTAAGGACGAGGAAGGGGATATCCTGTCCGCGCGCCTGTAGCAACTGCAGGGCATGTAATGCATCGAAGCCAGGCAACGCATAATCGGCCAGGATGACGTCTGGCGCGGCATCGAGCTGGACGAGGTACTCATCCATGGTTTCAACCTGGTGGCACCGGGCATCGAAACCGGCAGATCGCAGTTGATGTGCAACCAGCTCAAAATCCGGCTTCCAGTCTTCCAGTATCAAAGCAGAAAGGCTGGTCATTCCGCGATCTCCGTCACGAGATTCTTATCGGCGAAAGAGAGGACTTTTGCGGGGAACATCTTCCATACACACTGTCCTCCCACTGGCGACTCAGTGTGCTTCTTCCGCCAGCGAGTTAGTTAGCGGGCGGGGGCCGGTTCACTACCAACCAGTAATAGCCTACTGTATTGACGGTCTTCCGGAACTGAGCGGCATCCACCGGTTTCTGAATATAGCTATTCACTCCGAGTCTGTAAGTCTCGACAATATCCCGCTGCTCCGCGGATGACGTTAGTACGACTACTGGAATAGCTCGCGTCTCCGGCTTGGCTCTGATCTCCCGCAGGACTTCGAGTCCGTCGATCTTGGGTAACTTCAAATCCAACAAAATCAGACGGGGTGGATTGGATAGCGACCGGGCGCTGTAAGGTCCCTGGCAAAACAGAAAGTCCAGGGCCTCCTCCCCGTCCCGAGCCACCTCAATTTGATTCTTTACGTGATCGCTCTTTAGCGCTAGCATGGTCATTTCCAGATCTTGCGGGTCGTCCTCAACTACCAGAATCTCTATCACTTGATCAGTCATCTCCATTCCCCTTCCCTGGCGAGTATTCGCCGAACAACTACCCATTCGTTAGGCTGCCAGGCTGAAAAAGAAGGTCGCCCCTTTGTCCAGTTCGGCTTCGGCCCATATGCGCCCGCCATGCTTGTGAACGATTCGTTGCACGGTAGCCAGCCCGACGCCTGTGCCTTCGAAATCTTCCTTGCGGTGCAAGCGCTGAAAGACGCCAAACAGCTTATTAGAGTACTTCATATTAAAGCCCACTCCGTTGTCGCGCACGAAAGTCACTAGCTGTCCTTCGACCGACGTTTGACCGATGCCAATTACGGCCGGTTTGCGGGGGCGGGTATACTTGACGGCGTTGGAGAGCAAGTTGTAAAAGACCTGCTTCATCAGTCCGGGGTCGCAATCGACAAACGGCAGATCGTCAACCTGCCACTGAATGTCCCGGTCCTTGGTCTCATTCTTTAAGTCCTGGAGGACTTCTTTCACCACGGAATTGAGGCCGGTCGCCTGGAGTCGCGGTTCCTGCCGGCTGACCTGAGCAAGCCTCAGTAGGTCCTCGATCAGATTTCCCATGTGCTGTGTGCCTTGACCGATACGAGACAGATACCTCTCGGCATCGGGTTCCAGTCCCGGCCCAAGGGACTCCGTCAGCAAATCGGCAAAGCCCTGAATGTGGCGCAGGGGGGCACGCAGATCGTGAGCGACCGAATACGTAAACGCCTCCAGCTCTTTATTGGTGGCGTCGAGTTCGGCCGTCCGCTGCGCGACCCGCCGCTCCAACTCTGCATGCGATGCCTTGAGTTCCTCGGAAAGGCGGATCTCCTCCGAGATATCGATCGAGATCAGCAGAAAACCGATCGGCTCGCCCGGTCCGTCCCAGCGAGGCGTGACGACTACCCGGGCCATGAAACGCTCACCTCCCCGACGGAGCCGAAGGAGCGCGCCCTCCCATTTCCCGTCGCGTAATGCAACGTCGCTGATCTCCTTCGGCTTTCCCGCGGCCACGTCCTCGGGCGCATACAGAATGGACGCGTTCGCCTTTCCGATAACTTCATACGGCTCGAAATCGTAGCGCCGGCGCGCTCCTTCGTTCCAAAGGACGATCACACCGTCCAGATCCACCCCGATAATTGAATATTCCGTGGAGGAATCGAGGATATTGCGGTTGAGATCGAGCGCCTTTTGCAAGGCTGCGTCCCGCTCCTGAATCTGAACCAGCATCTCGTTAAATGCGGTGATCAGCAGGCCCGCCTCGTCCTTGCCGGCGGTTGCGGACACCCGGACCGAATAGTTTTTGTCCCGCGAAACCATCCGCGCCGTTTCCGCCAACTGCAGAATAGGGCGGGTAGACGCCCGCTGCAGCACAACGAGTAGCAGAAAGGCCGCAGGCAAAGAGAATAACAATACGAGCGCGACAATACCGGCGTACTTGCCCATCCGATCATTCGTCGCCCTCAAATCGACCTGGAGGAGGACCGCGCCGATGACCTTGCCCTGATATACGACCGGGCGCATTTGTGTGAATTCCTTGCCGGCGGTCCAATGTTTCTCCGTTTGACCAGCGGCCATCGTAGCCGGCAGCGGAATGCTCACTCCGGCCGCACGCTCATACACCGCCAAAGGCTCACCGGCGGCGGTGTAGATGACGCCGGACAAGATGCTACGGTAAGCCTTCAACGTCGAAAGAGTAGCTGTGGCCGAAGTTGCATCGTGGAGCCGCAGGGCGGAAGCGCTATTGGCGGCAATAATCTGGCTTTGAACCGACACGTTGCGTATCAGGTTGGCGCGGAATGTGTTGAGATCGTACGAGCCGATCACCAGACAGGCCAAGAAGAGAACGGCGCCAATGACCAGGATATTTATTAGCAGGTTCATTAACGACAGCTTTTTCGTGATCGAGTAGTGTCGAAATGTAAACATATAGGCTGGCCTCCGGCTATGAGTCTTTATTCACGTTGACAGTCAACTCCGGCAGCCGAGAGGGCATGATGCTCCGATCCGTTCGAACCGGAGAGCCAGAGGTTGCACGGCCTCTTCCAGGAGGGGCTTTCATTCGTGCGCGAAATAGCGGCATCGGCTCTCTCAGATGCGGCATAATTGCCAACGTCTTCCTATCCTTTTATCGGCTGACAAGGTCGCCCATTATAGTGAGGACTTCAAAATAGTAGGTTCCGCCGAAATCGCGCGCCAGTGGCCACGAAAACGCGGACGAGGGGTGACTAGCGGGTCAAACCCGACGTTTCGGCGGCACTCGCGAACACCAAAATCGCAGAGACGGGCCGAGGATACCTAAATTCTTCTGGCCGCTACGTGGCGTTCACTGAGAAAGGCTTCAATCTGTTGGATCAGCACATGGGCCGAGTGATGCGGCAAGCAGGGTAATACCGTCCACTGGCAGCCAATGGGAAGCATTACTTCACGCCTTCCGAGATCGAAGTTCATGACGAGTCGCTCGGCGAAAAGCTCATTGATCTTTCTGCGAATCAGTTTGATGTCTTGATGGGATTGTAACAGCGCCAGAATGGCGGATTGGTCCCACCGGTATTGACGGAATGAGTTGAGACCCGCAGACAGACGCTGCTGCACGAATGTCACAACCTCCTCGAATACGGGAGGGCCAAAGCGGGACATAAGCAGGTTGGCACGCTCGATCTTGAACAAGCCGACCCAGGACTCCTCACTCTGGGTCAGCACAGTCGCGAGGACCTTCTCTACCGTTTCCCGCTCTCTCGCTTCCCCCCCGGAGTCATTCAAGCCAGCCACGACCGGTCTGGGCGCCGATGCCGGCATCGCGTGGTTACCTTCGCTCGATTCCGCGGCGGGCCCAGCTACCCCGCCGGCAGCCGCGGGAGGAGAGCCCTCGCCTGCTCCAAACGCTTCGCAGATTCCGGCTGTTTCTTGCAGTTGATCCGCCGCCCGCGCTGCCTCGGTCTGCTGCCGCACGCTCTCCTCGTGGACCGTCTCCAGACACTCCGTCAACCGTGCCTTGAGCCGCCGAATGTCTTCGATAACGTCCGCTTTTTCCAGTTGCTTCTTGATTTCCTCCAGGCGGCCGATGGTCCGTTCGCTGGCGTGCGCCACTGTCCCCAAGGTCTCGGCCAGCGCCGCGACAATGGTCTGGAGCTCGTGTTTCCGCTGGTTGAGAAATCGGCTACTGCTGTGGGCGTAATCATCCAGCGTTTTGCTTACCGCGCCGGCGGCGATCAACACCTCGTTGGGCGACGGAGGGGTGGCGAAGGTCTCCTCCAATCGCAGGATGTCCGCCTGAAATTTCTCGTGGTCCGCGCCATCGCCGGTGATTGCGTGCAGCCGGATCGATTCCAGCACGAGTACAGTGAAACGCAACAAGGCCTCGTTCAGTTCGTCCCTCGACTGTTGCGCATTCAGATGCCTCTTGATGCTGACCATAGCCCTTCGCCTCCAGATACTCATATCGGCCCAATCCGCGCCGATGTTTAATGCGGGCATAATGGACCGCCGCGAAACGCCGATAAGATCTTTGTGAGCCCCTTTCGCGACAGCGACGACGGTATGGACAGCGCACTGCGGGTGCTGCTCGTGGAGGATTCGCCGAACGATGCCGAACTGCTGGTTCTTCAACTGAGGCGTGGCGGCTTTGTACCCGTCTGGGAACGCGTAGAGACTGAGGAGGAAATGAACGCGGCGCTCGACCGCCAAGCCTGGGACGCGATCCTCTCAGATCACTCCATGCCGTGTTTCAGCGCCCCCGCGGCGCTCGCTCTGTTGAAGGGCAGGAGTCTGGACGTGCCGTTCCTCATCGTATCCGGAGCCATCGGGGAGGACGCCGCCGTAGCCGCGATGAAAGCCGGCGCACATGACTACGTCGCCAAAGACCATCTTGGGCGGTTGGTTCCCGCGCTGAAGCGCGAACTGCGCGATGCACGGGTGCGTTTGGAAAAGAGACTGGCGCAAGAAGCGCTGCGGGAAAGTGAAGAGCGCTACCGGACCTTGTTGGAACTCTCTCCAGACGCGGTATGCGTGTGCCAGAACGGCATCATCGTCTTCCTAAACCAAGCTGCGGCAGGCCTATTCGGAGCGCAGAGCGCGACCGCGGTCCTGGGCCGCCCGCTGCTGGACTTCGCACCTCCCGGCGGTCTGGACTACGCACGGCAACCCTCGCCGGATGCGGAACGAAGGTGCACGGCGCCGCCGCTGGTGGAGGACAGACTGGTCAGGCTGGATGCCACCGCGGTGGATGTCGAATTCGCTGTCGGCCCGGTCTCCTGGCGAGGCCAGCCTGCCGTGCAGTTGGTTATCCGGGACATCTCCGAGCGCAAGAGGGTCGCCGAAGAGCGGGAGCGCCACGTGCGCGAGATCGAACAGGCCCACCGCCTGATCGAGGAGCAGGCCGACATGCTGGCGCGGCTGAGCGAGGATCTTGCCTTGGCACACCAGGAGGCTGAGGACGACGCAAAAGCCAAGAGCCGTTTAGTGGCCGGCACGAGCCTCGAAATCCGCGCGGGGCTGAACGGAATCGTGGGGACGACCCGTCTCCTGCTGGACACCGAACTAGCCAGCCAGAAGCAGCGTGACCTCGCCGAAGCCGTGCGGGGCAATGGCGAAAATCTGCTGGATTCCCTTAACGAGATCTTAAATTACTTCGCGATGGAGGCCGGCGAACTGAATCTGGAAATGGCCGATTTCGACCTCAGGGGCCTACTTGGAAAGGCCACCGCCGTGCCCGCCACGCAGGCAGCAGAACGGAATATGGCGCTAGTCGCGCGGATTGGGGAGAGCGTGCCGAACCACTTGTGCGGGGATGCCCCGCGGCTCGGCCAGATCTTGACAAACCTGGCCGGCATCGCCGTCCGCACTAGCCAGGGCGGGGAGATTGTGGTGCGCATCTCGCTCGTAGCGGATTATGACGACGCGGTGGACTTGCGAATCGGGATCGGTGGCGGCGCAGTGGCGGTGGAAGCTTGGGAGGGCCTTCTCCAGCCGTTCTTCCCGGCAGGTTCTCCCGATGTGGATGCACCCGCCCGGGACGCGCTCGCGCTGGCGACCAGCCGGAGACTGGTGGAACGGATGGGCGGCACAATCGAAGTGACGGACCGGCCAAGTCCGGGTTCCACGGTGTGGCTGACGCTCCCCTTGGAAAAATCCTTGGCTCCGGCGGCCCTAGCCTAGCGGCGCGGACCCTACGTCCGAGAAGACGTTGTACGACTGACGTTTGCCCCGCGCCCCTCTGTCATCCCCGCCGCCCAGCGCAGATAGCGCATAAACTCGCGGCGCGAACACCATACAAATCGCCAAAACCCGCGGAAGCCGATGGATTCGGCGTGCGCCCCGGAATACGTCTCGATGCGCCACCGCAGATATGGACTGCGCCACGGACGCAGGCGGTACCCGCGGCTCATGCGCCAAAGCAGACGGATCACGGCATCGATCCCGCTATTTGGAACTCTTCGCGTCGCTCTGATCGGGCGTAGCGTAATAGCCGCTGCGCGTGCGGACGGTGGGATGGCCGGGGGCGTTCACCGCGATCTTGATCTCGCGGTATTTCCCATCGAGCGCCGCATCTCCGGGCGAATATTCAATGGTGTACTGATTGCGAATGTCACGCGCTACTTCCTGAGCGATGGCATCTACCTCGGTCAGTTCTTTGGGAAAGAAGGCCTCGCCGCCGGTAGCTTCGACCAGGGCCTGCAATTCGCGCTGGGCCTTCTTCGCGTCGCGGCGGTCCTCTTCGGTCAACAGACCTACGGCGTAGATCAGAACTCCGGTCTGCTGCGATACCTTCACCAGATTCTCCAGGCTGATCATGCTCGCGTTATCTACGCCATCGGTCACGACCACCAGCACCTTCTTGTCGCGCTTTCCTTTTTCTTTCAGATGATCGATGGAGACGCGAAGCGCATCGCGCATGGCGGTTCCGCCACGTGAATCAATGCGCGCCAGGGCTTGCTTCATTTCCTCGACATCGTTTGTGAAGTCCTTTTCGTTGGGCAGGTCAAGATACGGCGTGTCGTTGAAGTTGACTACAAAAACCTCGTCGTCTTTGTTCGATGCCAGCACCAAATCGAGTGCGGCCTTTTCCACCTTTTTGCGCTTTTCCCGCATGCTGCCGCTGTTATCGATAATGAGTCCCAGGGAGACCGGCACGTCTTCGCGCTTGAAGCCAATAATGGTTTGCGGCTTGCCGTTTTCATACACCGTGAAGGCGGATTTCGGCAGATCGGTTACCAGATGCCCGTTCTTATCGACGACTGTGGTGGGGCACACGACGCGCCGAACCACCGATGTGAACTTCGCCAGATCGCCATCGTCCTGAGGCTTCTGCGTTTTTGGCAGTTGCGGCGCCGGCTTGGTGACATTCTGCTGCGCCGATACCGTGGCGGCGGCCACGCAGACGACAAAGCAGGAAGTAAAAACTCGTTTATTGAGGGACAGCATAATAGCCCGTTCTCCAGTATGCCCGGAGCGGCGGTAAACCTCTCGGTTGAATAATCTTGACCTGCACGCGGCGGTACTTGCCGTCGCGCTCTTGGTTGGTGGGCGAATATCCCAGAATGTATTGATTGCGTAGTTCCATGCCGATTTTGGCAGCAATGTCCGGTAGTTCATTGATATTGCCGGCTTCGTACATGCGTCCGCCCGTCTGCTCGGCCACTTCCGTCAGCAACCCGGGACCGCTCGCCTCTTCCGGCGTCCTGCCGCGCGCCCCGCCCATCTCGTAAATTCCGATCGCATAGATTTGGACGTCCGCTTCCTTCACCAGGTTCTTAATTTCTGTCTCCGTGTAGCGGCTATTATTGTCGCCGCCGTCGGAAATGATCAGCAGCGCCTTGCGAGCGTTTTTGGCCTTCTTCATCTCGTGCAATCCCATATAGATAGCGTCGAGCAGCGCGGTACTGGCCCTTGGACTGCGTGAAAGTCAGCTTGTTCTGAATCTCCTCCAGATTATGCGTAAAGGGCTGAACCAGACTGCGCGTTGTCGTTGAATTGCACCAGGAAAAATTCGTCGTCGGGGTTGGCCGTCTTGAAGAATTGGGCCACCGCCTGGCGCGATTTCATGAGTTTGTCCCCCATGCTGCCGCAGCAATCGAACACCACGCCGACAGAGAGCGGGGCATCCTCGCTCGAAAACTGCGGTAATTATCTGATCTGCTTTATCTTCGCTGATCTTGAAGTTTTCCTTGTCGAGTCCGGTCACGAACCGGTTGAGCGGGTCGGTGACGGTGACGGGGATTAGTACCAGGGTGGCGTTGACGCGAATATCGGCCTTGGGCAGGACCGATTCCTCTTTCACCGTCGTCTTAGCACGCGGTGTGATCGCGATCTGACTGGTATCCTGCGAAAGCCCGCAATAAACCAGCGCCGCGCCAAAGGCGCTCAAATAAAAGAACTTCCTACAGGAGGGCAGCATGGCGGCTGGCCAGCCTTTCTTTCCCAAGTCTAGCATAGCGGTTTTATGGTAAGATCGCGTGTGCCGCGTAAAATCTTGGGCGTAATTCCCGCCCGGTTCGGCTCCTCACGGTTTCCCGGCAAAGTACTCGCCCCTATTCGCCTCCAAAAGCATGCTGCAGCACGTCTTTGAACGTGCCGAGCAGGCCCGTTACCTCACCCGCACCATCATTGCCACCGACGACCAACGCGTTTTCGACGCCGCGCGCGCGTTCGGAGCCCCGGTGCGGATGACGCGCGCCGATCACCTTTCCGGTACCGACCGGGTGGCCGAAGTTGCTTCGGCTGAAAACGCGGAGATCATGGTCAACATTCAGGGCGACGAACCCCTCATCGACCCTGCGGCGATCGATGCGGCAATCCTGCCGATGGTTCACGAACCGGGCACGCTAATGGCGACGCTTAAGAAAGCGGATCGAAGATCCAGCGCGAGATCACCGACCCCAACGTGGTGAAGGTGGTGACGAATGGCGAAGGCGACGCAATTTATTTCTCGCGCTGTGCGATTCCCTACGATCGCGAGCAGCGCGGACATCACTTACTACAAGCACATCGGAATCTATACGTTTACCGGCGCGATTTTCTGCTCAATTACCCGGCGCTGCCGGTGGGTCCGCTGGAGACAGGCGGAACGGCTGGAGCAGTTGCGTGCTCTAGAGAACGGTTACTCCATCCGTGTAGTGGAGACCGAATACGAATCATGGGGAGTGGATACCCCGGAGGATCTGGAAAGAGTGTCGTACTTATTAAGTGGCGCAGGCCTCGCGGGCTACGCGGGCGGTTTGGTCCCGGAGGATTCGAATGGCTAAATACATATTCGTAACGGGCGGAGTGGTCTCCTCGCTTGGGAAAAGGCATCGCGGCCGCTTCCATCGGCTGCCTGCTCGAAAGCCGCGGCCTGCGAGTGACCTGCCAGAAGTTCGACCCGTACCTGAACGTGGATCCGGGAACCATGAGCCCGTTTCAGCACGGCGAAGTCTTCGTCACCGATGACGGCGCGGAGACCGATCTAGACCTGGGCCACTACGAGCGCTTCACCCACGCCAAGCTCACGCAGAGCAACAACCTCACTTCCGGCCGAATCTACGAGCAGATTCTGGCGCGCGAGCGCCGCGGCGATTACCTGGGCAAGACGGTGCAGGTGATTCCGCACGTCACCAACGAAATCAAGGCCGCGATGAAGCGCGTGGCGGGCGACGTGGACGTGGTGATCGCCGAGATCGGCGGCACGGTGGGCGATATCGAATCGCTGCCGTTTCTCGAAGCGATCCGCCAGATGCGCCACGAAGAAGGGCGCGAAAACACCATCTTCGTGCACGTGACGCTGGTGCCGTGGATCGCGGCGGCGCAGGAATTAAAGACCAAGCCGACGCAGCATAGCGTGAAGGAACTGCGCGCCATCGGTATTCAGCCCGATATTCTGCTGTGCCGCTCGGAGCGCTCGCTTCCGCAGGAGATGAAGGAGAAGATCGCGCTGTTCTGCGACGTGGACGTGAAAGCCGTGGTCACGGCGCGCGACGTGAAATCGGTGTACGAAGTCCCGGTGGAGTTCGCTGCCGAAGGCGTGGACGAGATCGCTCTGCGGCTGCTGGGAATCGAGGCCGGGCCGCGCGATTTGAGCCGTTGGATCGGCATGCTGGAGCGCATGCAGAATCCGCGCGGCGAAGTATCCATCGCGGTGGTGGGCAAGTATGTCGAATACGAGGACTCCTACAAGAGTTTGAAGGAAGCGCTGCTTCACGGCGCGGCGGCGCACGGATTGAAGGTCAACATCCACTGGATCGAAGCCGAGGGCGTCGCGGGGCCGGATTGGGAGCGGCAACTCGAAGGATACGACGGCATCCTGGTGCCGGGCGGCTTCGGCAAGCGCGGCATCGACGGCATGCTGAACGCCATCCGCTACGCGCGCGAGCGCGAAGGTCCCGTATTTCGGCATCTGCCTGGGGATGCAGACGCTGGTGATCGAATTTGCGCGCAACGTGGCGGCCTGGAAGATGCCGATTCGACGGAGTTCAACCCGGGTACGCCGCATCGCGTGATCTTCAAGCTGCGCGAATTGAAGGGCGTGGACGAGTTGGGCGGCACGATGCGGCTGGGAAGCTGGGCCTGCCGGCTGGGCGAGGGCAGCTTCGCGCAAAAGCCTACGGCGCGCAAGAGATTCACGAGCGGCACCGCCATCGCTACGAATTCAATCGCGAATATGAAGAGCAGTTGACGCGCCGCGGGCCTGCGCATCACGGGCGAAACGCCCGACGGCACGTACGTCGAGATCTGCGAGATCGCCGGACATCCCTGGTTTCTGGGGTGCCAGTTCCATCCCGAATTCAAGTCGAAGCCGATGGAGCCGCATCCGCTGTTCGCGGCGTTCATCGGCGCGGCATACGAGCAACGCGATGCGACAGATCGGCAGTCACCGAAGAGGCCGGGGAGCCGCAATATTCGCGTGCCCGCTGATTCTCCGGGCGTTGACTTTCTCGGATTTTGCCCACGGCAAACCACTGGTGCTGATCGCCGGACCCTGCGTGATCGAAAGCGAAGAGCACGTGCGTTTCATGGCGGGCGCGATTCGCGACGCACGGCGGCGCGAATTACGTCTTCAAGGCGTCGTTCGACAAAGCCAATCGCACGAGCGTCGATGCCTATCGCGGCCCGGGATTGCAGCGAAGGCGTGCGCATTCTGGCGGCGCTGCGGCGCGAAGGGTATACCGTGCTGACCGATATCCACGAACCGGCGCAGGCCGAGATCGCTGCCGAGGGCGCGGACATTCTGCAGATCCCCGCCTTTCTTTGCCGCCAGACCGATCTGCTGCTGGCGGCCGGGCGAACGGGACGCATCGTGAACGTCAAGAAGGGCCAGTTCGTGGCGCCGCACGATATCCACCGCGCGGCGGAAAAGGTGGCGTCGACCGGAAACGGCAAAGTGATGCTTACGGAGCGCGGATCGTCGTTCGGCTATAACAACCTGGTGGTCGATATGCGCGGCCTGAAGATCATGCGCGACGCCGGATGGCCGGTGGTCTTCGACGCGACGCATAGCGTGCAGTTGCCGGGCGGAGCGGGCGCCGTTTCGGGCGGGCAGCCGCAGTTCATCGAAACGCTGGCGCGCGCGGCGGTAGCGGCGGGCGTCGACGGCGTGTTCGTCGAGGTACACGAGGCGCCGGAGCGTGCGCTATCCGATGGCCCGAATGCGCTGCGCCTGGACAAACTCGGCGCGTTTTGGGAACGCCTGCGGCAGATCCACGCCGTTGTTTCACTGGGGAATCTCTCGCCCGAAATTACATAAGTCTTACAAAGCACAGGCCGAAATCCTGGTAGCCTAAAGCGGTAATGATAAATACGGAATCTCAGGCGACCGTCGAAAGCCTCCCCAAGCGCCGCGGCATGAATTGGGTGACCGCCATTGTGATGGCGCTTTTCCATGTCGGCGCTATTGCAGCGCTCTTCATGTTCAGCTGGCGTGATTTTGCGGTGGCGCTTTTTCTTCTATGGCTTTGCACCGGTCTTGGCATCAGCATGGGCTACCACCGTCTGCACACGCACCGGTCCTACCAGGCGCCATTGGCGCTGGAGTACTTCTTTGCCGTTTGCGGCGCGTTGACGCTGGAAGGCGGGCCGATTTTCTGGGTTGCCACGCATCGAATCCACCATCAGAAATCCGATCAGCCCGGCGATCCGCACTCGCCGCGCGAAGGCGCATTTTGGTCCCACTGCGGCTGGATACTCTACGGCGAGACCAACCACAACAACACCAGGCTCATGTCGAAGTATGCGCCCGACTTGGCCAAGCATCGCTTCTACGTCGGTCTGAACAACTATCACTGGGTTCCGATGGTCGTGCTCGGCCTGCTGCTGCTTGCTATCGGCGGCCTTCCGATGTTGCTGTGGGGCATCTGCCTGCGCGTGGTTGTCGGCCTGCATGCCACATGGCTGGTCAATTCCGCGACCCACATGTGGGGAAGCCGCCGGTTCAATACCCGCGACGATTCCCGCAACAACTGGTGGGTCGCGCTCTTCACTTTCGGCGAAGGCTGGCACAACAACCACCACGCGCATCCCACGTCCGCCCGGCACGGCCTGGCATGGTACGAGTTCGATCAATCCTGGATCACTGATCAAGCTGCTGAGAAGTCTTGGGATCATCAAAAACAGTTCAGGTGGCGACGGTCACCAGCCCATCGGCCGAACGCGAAGCGGCGTAGGTTTTTGGGGCGGGCGGGCTGCCGGGTCCGCCGCGCATTAAGCTGGAGCATGGTCGTCGCCGGGCGGCGGAAATCCATCGCTTTTTTCATCGCTCTCGGCGTCGGCCTGATTTCCGTCATCCTTCTTCTTTACATCGGCTGGGTGTTGCTCAACTGGCGCACCGGCATCCTGCTGGTTCTGGGGTCTTGCTGCTGGCGGTGATCATCAGCGGCGTCGTGCTGAATACCGTCTTCCTGGTCCGCGAAATCCGCCGCAATGAGCAGCACGACGCCTTCATCAACGCCGTCACACATGAATTGAAAACTCCGGTCGCCTCCATCCGGCTGTATCTCGAAACGCTGCAGACGCGCCCGGTGGATGAAGCCAAGCGCAAGGAGTTCTACCGCATCATGCTGGAGGATAGCGACCGCCTGCTGGCGACCATCGAACAGATCCTGCGCACCGGCCGCATCGGTCACAGCAGGCGCAAGCTCAATCTCGTCCCGCATCGACCTCGGCGACTGGTGGAGGAGTGCGTGACCCGCGCGCGCGCGAACTGCACAGCCTGCCGCCGGAATCGCTGCAATACCAGCCTGGGCCCGCCGATGACGATTCTGGCCGACCTGGACGAGGTGCGCGCGGCGGTTTCCAATCTGATCGATAACGCCGTGAAGTACTCCGGCAGCCGATGTAAAAGTAACGGTGGAGACTGGTCGCGGTCGATGGAAATACGTTGCGGTGCGCGTGCGCGATCAGGGCCCCGGCATTCCAGAGACCGAATTGAAGCGGATCTTCAAGCGCTTTTATCGTGTGCCGGGCCGTCTGCGTCGCGTGTCAAAGGAACCGGTCTGGGCCTGTACATCGTCCGCTCCGTCGCCAAGCGGCACGGCGGACGGGCATGGGCGGAAAGCGAGGGTCCGGGACACGGCAGCACATTCGTGCTGCAGCTTCCGATCGCGAATACCGATGAGCCGGGTTCTGGTGGTGGAAGACGAGCAGCACCTGGCCGACGGGCTGCGTTTCAATCTGGAAGCCGAGGGCTATCAGGTCCAGGTGGTGGAAACCGGAGAGGCCGCGCTCGAACTGCTGATGGCCGATCGCGGCGGCCTTCGACGTCGTGGTGCTGGACGTGATGCTGCCGGGCAAGGACGGCTTTAGCGTGATGTCCGAAATGCGGGACGCCGGGCAGTTCGTTCCGACGCTGATGCTGACGGCGCGCGGCCACGCCGACGATGTATTGCGAGGCTTCGCCGCCGGCGCCGACGACTATCTGGCGAAGCCCTTCGAACTGGCCATTCTGATCGCCCGCATCCGCGGACTGCTGCGCCGCCGCGAGTGGTTGCGGAACGGTACGGCGAGCACGGCCGACGACTCGAATCGAGCCAGACGTTTCACATTCGGCGATAAGTCGGTCCATTTCGATCTGCTGGAGCTCCATGTCCGCGATCAGGTCTTTCCCCTGACGCTGATGGAGGCGAACGTCCTGCGCTATCTGATCCAGCACGAAGGGCAAGCCGGTTCGCCGGAAAGCGATCCTGGAACAGGTGTGGGGCCTGCACGAAGATACGGACACCCGCGCGATCGACAATTTCATCGTCCGGTTGCGGCGCTATATTGAGGACGATCCTACGAAGCCGCGGCACCTGCTCACGGTGCGGGGCGTTGGATACCGGTTTGTAGCGTCGCCGCCGCGGAAGGGGTGAGATCGCTCCGTTCGTCGCCAACCATGCGCCATGGCAGGGAGCGCCTGGCCAAATTGCCGCTACTGTTTCGCCGATTCCGTCGATACGCGCTTGAAGGTGGTGGTCTCGGTCTTCCCTTCCGGCTCTAAAGGAATCACTTCCAACTGCATCGTGTTGCCATCGCCGATGACTGTGAAGCGGCGCCGGATTACCCGCGATCCAATTGTTTCGTTCTGCACCAACTTGGCGCCATTGAAATACATGGTCATCTTAGCGTGATGACCGGAATCCTTGATGTCGCATTCTTGCCCCATCTTGCAATTGAATTCAATCACTGTCTTGCCGCCGTCGGAACCAGCAATGTGCATACCCTCGGGCAACTCCTGCAATGTCCACGAGGACACGTCACTTGCGCCGCTGGCTTCGACTTGCCAGGAACCCATTAGTTTGGTGCGCTGTTCATAGTCGTCGGCCAGCGCGATGGATGCCAGAACCAACAAGCTCATCGTTACGATTCGTATCATCCTTTTCCCCCTTCTATGATTCATACTCCTTGCAGCGCGGCAAGAGAATCCTGTGCGCACAGGATATTCACCCCTTCAATCAATGCTCGAGTTGACCGTGTTCCGCTGTGCTCTTCTCGCCGTGCGGTTTAGCCAGGCGGGTTAGACGCTTAAGCGCGTTGTCAACGCCAAGTAGAAATGTCCTAAACTCCGCCAAGTAGAAATGTCCGGTTTGGCAGTGAGTTTCGAGAGGTGTGGTTTAGAGTGTGAATGATTCTCTGGGACGTCGCGGTTCTGGGGAAGATTCAAAGCCGATGCGACGGAGTTGGCTCCGAAGTAAACGGCGGCAAACCCTCGGTTAACCGGGCCCTGCGGGGTACCCTCCGGGGGTTTTGCTTTTGTAGGCAAGCTTACTTTGGTGAGACTCCCGAGCAGAGGCTTTGAATAAAATAAACGCGACGTTGGACGGGCCGCTTTTGCCCGGCCTACCGAATTGGTTTTAAGCTGCGGAGCTTGGCGGCGGCTTCGAGAGCAGACAGAGCGGTTTTCTCCGGACTGGTCAGGTGGAAGTTCTCCATCCATCGACTTTTGGCGCGCGGTGCGGCGGGTTTGCGTGCACGCGCGAGCTTGGGCTTTGGCACTCTGGGACGCGGCTCGCAAGCGGTGACCGTTACGTAGCGGTTGCCGAAGCGCACCGCCATGGAGGCGTCGAGCCGCATCTCGATGCGGACAGCGGCCCCCCGCAGGCCCGCACGAACGTCGCTGCGGGCTATTCGGTAGGTCTGCGTATTGAACTGAATCGTGTACCCATCGCTGACTTGTCGGTTTTCCACATAGCTCAGCGAAGCAGCCAGTGAGTGCTCCTTGCCTAACGCCCGATGGGCGTCGTCGCTGCTGGCCGGAACGACGGCAATCGTTTTGTTCCACCATACGACAAACTCCTCTTCCAAATAGGCGTTGGCGTGTTCCAGGCTCTTTGCCCCAGCCACCCTCAGACCTTTCACCAGACGGTCCTGCGCCGTCTGGAAACTGCGTTCCACTCGACCCTTGGCCTGCGGCGAGTGCGCCCCGATCCACACGATGTCCAGTTCCCGAAGCGCCCGTCCGATCTGGGTCGGCGGTAAAGGTTCGCGCTCGTCTCGCGGTAACGCGGTGGCATACCGCGCCGTTTTCGGAGCCGTTTGAAACAAACCTGCCTTGTCGGTGTAATAGCTGACTGGCCGGCCATGCCGTTCCACGTAGCTCCACACCAGCCGCATGTTTTCCGCTGTCGAATCGTGCAATACGAATCGCGCATGGAGCCGGCTGGACGCGTCGTCGATCATGTGGATCAGGTAGAGCTTCGGACCGCGATCCTCTAGCCAGGCATGCTCGCTGGTATCCCACTGCACCAACTCGCCCACTCGTGACCGGCGCGGTCTCCACTGATGGATCGTGTCGACCCGCTGCCGGCTGGCACGCCACAGCTTGCCTTCGATCATCCAGCTCCGCACCGTCTCGCGACCGGCATGTATGTCGTGGTTGCTGGCCAGGTACTCTGCCGCCAGCGTGGGACCGAAGCCGTGATAGACTTTGCGGCCCAGTATCTCCACCGCTTTTTGCTTGGTCTTCTCGTCCAGCTTGCGGTTGGACGGCCGCCCGCGCAGGGCATGTACTAACGCCTTGTCCCCCTTGCCCTTTAGCCGCTTCAACAGCCGGCGCACATGCCGCTCGCTCTGGCCGATCTCCTCGGCGGCCTGTCGTTGCGTGATCAGGCCCTTCTTTGCTTTTTTCAATGCGACCAGCCGGTCGCGGTCCTTTTGCGTCATGAGAAATGTTCCTGAATCCACCCCTCCAGCCTGGACCCGTCAATAGGACATTTCTACTTGGCACGATTAGGTGACATGCTCCCAGCGGGGTTGTACCCTAGCGTTTGTGATAACGGCTACTCGCCCGTGCGCACTCACAGGCACATGCACAGTGCGTTCCGGCGAGTCCGGGGGCTCCTTGTAGCAAGCTCCCGAAGCTGGGGTTTTTGAAAAGCCCGCTCGCCGGATGGTAACGGCGGACGGGCTTTTTCTTTTTTCGCGAGGGGATCATGAACCAGGCAAGCGGATTGGAACCATCGACTCACGGCGCGTACTTTTCGTCACCCGCGTTGCGCTGCATCGGATGCGGCGGAATCCTTGCTGAACCCGAGCGCGACTTTCGCTGTACCGAATGCGGCGATCTGCTCGAGGTCATCTACGCCCCGCCTGAGGCGGACTCCTCAGCGCTCAAGAGCCTCTGGCGCGCGCGCAAGACCTCGCTCGACCCAGCCGATCAAAGCGGCGTATGGCGTTTCCGCGAGCTGCTGCCGATTCTCCCATCCGCGGCCGATGCCATCACCCTGCGCGAAGGCAACACGCCCGTCTATAACCTCCCGCGCTGCGCGAAGAGCGCAGGCGTCGACACGCTTCTTGCCAAACATCAGGGCATGAACCCGACCGGCTCATTCAAGGATACGGGAATGACCGCCGCGCTATCGGTGGCGAAGGCCAAGGGATTTCAATGGGTTGGCTGCGCCTCCACCGGCAACACCTCCGCCTCCATGGCGGCATATGCCGCGCGCGCCGGGATGCGCGCCCTGGTGCTGCTGCCCGATGGCAAAATCTCCTGGGGAAAGCTCGCGCAATCCCTTGAATATGGCGCCCACACGGTGCAACTCAAGACCGATTTCGATGGCTGCGTGAACGTGCTGCTCGAAATCATCCGCAGCTATCCGCTTTACCTGCTCAATTCGATGAATCCGTATCGTCTCGAGGGCCAAAAGACCGCCGCATTCGAGCTGATGGAACAACTGGATTGGCAGGCGCCCGATCACGTGATCGTGCCCGGCGGCAACCTGGCGAACTCTTCGGCGCTCGGAAAAGGCTTCATCGAGATGCGCGCCCTCGGCCTGATCGCAAGGCTGCCGCGCATCTCGATCATTCAAGCCGCGGGCGCAAATCCACTGGTACGCAGCATGCGCGAATTCCACGGCGAGCGCATCGAGCCGGTGAAAGCCGAAACGCGCGCCACTGCCATCCGCATCGGCAACCCCGCGTCGTGGAAGAAGGCCGTAGCCATACTGCGCGAAACGGGCGGCGCGTGCGAAGAGGTGAGCGAAGGCGAGATCGCCGAAGCGAAGAGCGAAATAGGTGTAGAAGGCATTGGATGTGAGCCCGCTTCCGCAGCCACGCTCGCCGGATTGAAGAAACTGACGCGCTCCGGGTTCGTGCGCCGCGGGGATTCGGTGGTCCTCATCCTCACCGGCCACTGTCTCAAGGATCCCGAATATACGCTCGAGCAACACAAGCCCGCGCTTGCCATGGATGCCGATCCAGCCGCGGTGGTTCGTATGCTCGAAAGCGGTATGCCGGAGGGCGCGGCGTAAGCGCGAGGCATGGCGAACCCGATCGAGATCGTTCTGCCGGCTACCTCTGCAAATCTGGGACCGGCTTTCGACGCGGCTGCTATCGCCATGCGTCTGCACTACACAGTGCGCGCCAAGGAAGCGGAGGAGTTCACCATAGAAGCACGGGGCCGCGACGCCGGCATCTGCGGATGCGTGGAGCGAAACCTTGTGCTGGAAACCTATGCCGAGGTTTTGGCGGATTGCGACAAGACCTGCGCGCCCCTGGCCATAGAAGTAGATAACGAGATTCCCATCGGCAAAGGCTTGGGATCGTCCGCCGCCGCGCGCCTCGCCGGCATCGCACTCGCAGCCCATTTTGGGGGCCTGGGATGGAGCGACGACCGCATTCTTAATGAGGCCATCGAGCGCGAACGCCATGGCGACAACGCCGCCGCCTGCTGGTTGGGCGGCGTCACGCTGGTGCACTCCGAGGGGGCCGTGAAACTACGCGTGCGCGCCGAGTGGCCGTTGCTGGTAGCCGTCACCGAAGCGCCGCTTTCCACCGAACACGCGCGCTCCGTTCTGCCGCCCACCTATTCGCGCGCCGACGCCGTCAGCAACCTGCAGTGCTCCATGCTCCTGACCGCCGCGTTCATCGAAGGGCGCGCCGATTGGATCCGCCTCGCGCTACGCGATCGTATTCACGAACCGTATCGCGGCCCACTCTGTCCTCTGCTCGCGCCGCTGCGTTCTCTTTCGTCGGAAAAGGGCGTTCTAGGCGCGGCGCTGAGCGGCAGCGGCCCGTCGGTGCTGGTGGTGCTCGATCCGGAGGGCGATGCGGCCGAGACGCGCGGCCACATCGCAGGATTTCTCAAAGAGCGGGGTCTCGAAGCGGAACTGATTTTGACGTCGATGGAGACGCATGGCGCGCGCGACCGCCGCTGGGTCTGGAGCGGCGCGGGCGATCGCGAGCGCCGCGTGCCCATTCCGCTACCGTAAGAACGCCGTTCTAGCGTACCCGTTCAGTGCGGTGGGACAATGAGCAGATGGGGAAAACCTTGGTCCGCATGCCTGCCCGGATGAAGGCGCAGATCTTCAAATCGATGGGCAAAATCTGGGCGCGAATGCCACGGGTGGACGACAGCGCACGGATCGTCGTAGCAGATCGCGGCCGATAGTCGCGCGAAGGAACGTACTTTGGCCGCTCTCGTGCGCTGGAATAGGCATGTCCTCGAGATATCAGCGCGGTTCTCATTACGAAAATCATCCGCGCGCCGCCGAATTGCACGAAGGCGCCGCGCATGCCCACGAAACAGGCGAACTACATGGCAAACAGGACCATCTGAGCGGAAGTGAACATTCGCACCAGGAGTTTGAACGCGAACAGGAACTTCAGCGGCATGCCCATGAGTCGACAGTTGGTCACGGAATAGCCACCTTTGGACACGACGACATCGCCGCTCTCGCCTATGAACGTTGGGAGACTCGCGGCTGTCCGGAAGGATCCTCCGATGAGGATTGGTTCGAAGCTGTGAAGGAATTGCGTTCGCGCGCGATCACTCACCCTTAATCTTGATGCAAATATTCCAGAGGAACGTCGTCTTCCGGAACTTGTTTGGTGCGAACTTCGGCCTCGTCGGGATCGGGCGCGTCTTCCACGCTTTTGATGGTCTCAGCCTCGAAGGCCTGACCTTCCTCTACAAGCTCCGCAACGCTCTCCGGGCCTGCCTCTTCCACATCGGACAATCCCTGTGTGTCCCCCGACTGCCCGGCGGATTCCGGCCCTAAATCCTTCTCTTCGGGTGAAACCGCGCCGAAGGACCGCGGTGTTTCCTTGCGCTTCTTCATAACACCTAATGTTGCACGCCGCGGGCCACATCCTCCAGACGAACGTTCGACGGTAAAACGGCAATGCGTTCGCCCTCACGCGTGGCGAAGCGAAGCATCGCGCCTTCGAGCTTTTCCGGCCTTCTTTCCGTCGCGATATAGCGCGACGCGCGCCTTCGAACGGATTGCGCAGGCGGCACTCCGCGCCTGCCTGCGATTCCAATTCGACGAACGTCGCACGCGTCCTCGCGGATCGACGCGCTCACCAGGAATCCGCCGCGCGCCAGCAGCGTGAAACGCGGCGCTCCATTCCTTGGGCCACGCGGGGAACAAATGGAGCACCGGGATCTTCGCCCGGCGCCGGAGGGTTGCTCTGCAAGCAGCGCCAGGTGCAGCGCTTCCGAAGCGCGGCCCAATCGCTCGGCGTCGAGCGCCTGCGGACCTTCGCGCAGCGTCATGCGGTTGGCCAGAACGCCGCCATTGCGGTAAGCCGTGGCGCGCTTCGGGGCAAGGGCGCGCATCTGGTTGGGAATCAGGTAACGCACAGCGTCGGCGCGCCCCAGGGACGCCGCCGCGATGGCCAACTTCGAAAGCACCGAAACCGGCGTCTGCGCCGTCACGCCGTTGCGGAATGCTGCCGTGAGCGTGGCGTTGGCGATCTCCAACGTCTCGCGGTCGCGCGCTCTCGACGTTGCAGAGGTCGAAAAACCACATCGGCAGGCTGTTGGAATCCGGCAGCAAGCCGCCGGCCTTGACGCCGGTTTGAGGCCGCGGACGAAGACGCGCGGACCCTGGTATGTCGTCGGGTTTGAGCGCTTCCGGATCGGCGCTGGTAGGCAGCGGCGCGAGGTTCGCCAGAAACTCGGCCCATACCGGCCGCATGGCGGCGTCGGCGTTGAGAATCGCCGCCGCGCGCAGCAGCGCCGCCGTGACGCCGTCGCATGGCGGAGAAGTCTTCATCCGTATCGCGCGCGCCATAGACGCTCTCGTTGCTGTTGACGCGATGGATGTGATATTTGCCGTCGGCGCCCTTCCTCACGTTGGGGAAGTTGCGGTAGAACTCCACCGCGCCGCGCAGCATGGGGTAAGCGCGCTTCTCGAGCCATTCGCGATCGTGCGTGAATTCGTAGCGCCGCCAGATACCAGTAGGCGATCTTGGCCGTTGCTGCCGAGGATGTGGGTCACCGCGCCGTAAGGTCCGAAGCCGCGCTCTTTGATGACCCAGCGGCCGTTCACCCAGCTACCGCTTTCGATCCAGTTCCAGCGGCTGGAGTGCGGCAGCTTGGTCTGCGCAAGTTCCATGAAGTCGCGTCGAGCGCTGCTCCCACGGCTTCTGCAACAGGTAGAGCGCGCGCATTTCGGCGGCGATATCGTCCGGCAGTTTCTCCAGGCCGTCGAAGTAAGACGGTCTCGGGGATGTACATGCCCTGGCTGCCCCACTGCTGCCGCGCGGCCGCGCTGCAGGCGGGCAGCATGTCCGGAATACATGTCGAACATCGGGTCCATCAGCTCGAAGCGGTTGGTGGCGAAGAGCGCCTCGTAGTAGCAGCTCAGGTTGGCGAACCAGTGCTGCGCTCCCCAGGAGCGAAAATCGCCGCCGGTGTTGAAGACCATGCCGTTGAATTTCGGCGGGTACTTGCCGCGCGAGCTGGCGGCCATCAGGTAGAGGAAGTAAGTGTAGTTCTGCTCGACGAATAGGCCGCGCCGTCCGCGCTGCTGAGTGTGCACGAATCCGCGCCGCCAGAAGGCGTGCCACCAATCGGCGGTCTCGCGTTCGATGAGCGGCGAAGCCCTTCGCCTGCGCGGCGTCGAGTTGGCGGAACGCCGTGGCCGCAGCAACATCTGCTTGCGGATCGAAGTCGCGGCGGAGGCGATCAGGATGGTGTAAGGCGCCGTTGCCGGCTGCGTTCAGCGCCAGCTTCGATTTCGTTGAGAATCCCGGCTCCGTTCCGGCGCGCCCTTCGATCGCGATCGGCGACCGCCGACTTGCAGCAGAAATTCGCCTTCGCGGAATTCCTGCGTGAGCGCGATGCGGCCGCCGTTGACGATGAGTTGCGAGGCTGCCGTGTGGCTGCGCGTCTGAGACCACCTGCGTATGCTGCGCGGTCAGCTTTTCGATAGTTCGCCGAAGTTTCGTCGGCTCGTAGCGCAGCATGCGCAGAAGCGCCGTTGCGGGCGCGCCATCCACGCGAATCGCGATCACGTCCTGCGCCGGTCCACGCCACCAGGCGCGCGCGCACGCCGTCGCCATCGATGGCGAGCGCGCCGTCGTATACCGAAAGGTGCTGGCGGAATCCCGTTTCGGGGAATGGCGCAGCCGGGTAGAAATCGATATCGGCGAAAGGCGCAGCCGCCGCAATAATCGGTATGGCGCTCGAAGAAGCTGTTGCTGGCGCAGTTGCTGGCGTAAACATCGACGCGGTTGATCTGAAAGCGGAGCTGCGTCGGGCGTGGTCCAGACCAGGCTGCCCATGCGGCCGTTGCCGATAGGAATCCCTCCTCGCTACGCGGGACGGGCTTGTCGTAGATGAGATCGGCGCGCGAAACGAGCTTTTGATAATCGACGCGCAGCAGCGGGTCATTCCCGGCGCGGCGTCGGCTGGAGCTGGGAAGGCAACGGGCAGCAGGCTGGCGCCGAGACCCGCTGTTAGAAAACTCGCGGCGAGAGGGCGGATCGATGGAATTGCGGGCATGAGTGTAGTCGGATTCTTACCGCAAGCAAACGCCGAACGATAGCGGTAAAGTACGGAAGCTTATCGTTGCGCCAATCGTCGCCTTGCCGCAGAGCTGCAATCGGTACTCGCACAAACCCATGCCCGCGCCTGATAGAATTTCTGGATACTATGAAGCCGACTACTTTGCTAGTGCTCGCGGCTGCCACGGCCGGATACGCCGCGGACTATAACTGAAGTCATCGCCATCCACGGTGGCGTTTGGATATTACTGGTCGGAAGCCAAGCCGGCGCTGCGGATCAAATCGGGCGACACGGTCACGGTTCACACGCTGACCACGTCGAGCCCCAACCGCTCTGACGCGCGGCGGGGTCAAGCCGGAAGACGTCGAGCAGGAACTGAAAGACATCTACGCGCAGGTGACGGGCGAAAGAAAGGCCCGGGCGGCCACATCCTCACCGGTCCGATCTTCATCGAAGGCGCCGAGCCCGGCGACACCCTGGAAGTGCGCATCCAGAAGATCGAGTCTGGCGATGCCCTACGCTTCGAACGGCTTCAGCCCGCACCGCGGCGTACTGCCGGCCACCGATTTCCAGACGTGGCGCAAGACTAAGATTATTCCGCTCGACAAAGCAACGCATGGTGGCGAAATTCGCGGACAACATCGAGATTCCGCTGCACCCGTTCTTCGGCAGTATGGGCGTCGCGCCCGACTCCCGCCAAGGGCCGTGTGAACAGCGGCCCGCCGGCCGAGTACGCAGGCAACCTCGATAACAAAGATCTCATCGCCGGAACCAAACTCTTCATCCCGGTCTTCGTGCCCGGCGCGCTGTTCGAAGTAGGCGATGGCCACGCCGGACAGGGGAATGGCGAAGCCGATATCACGGCGATGGAGACTTCGCTCATCGGCACGTTCCAGTTCATCGTGCGCAAGGACATGCACCTGAAAGGCCCGCGCGGCGAAACGCCCACGCACTGGATCGCCATGGGCCTCGACCCGGATCTGAACCAGGCGCTGATGTTCGCGGTGCGCGATGCCATCGATTTCCTGGTGACGGAAAAGCACATGACGCGCGAGGATGCTTACGCGCTGTGCAGCGTCGCTGTGGATTTCAATGTTACGCAGGCGGTGGATGGCACCAAGGGCATCCACGGCATGATCCCGAAGAGCATTTTTAAGTAGTGAAACCGCTGCTCATGTTTCTACTGTTTTGCCACGGCGCGGCCGCGGGCGCTCACCCTGCGCTATTGGGTGGAACCGTGCGCCGAAGAGCGAGACGCCGCGGATGCCACGAGGGCGACCCCGAACTTGCGCGTTGGGCGCTCGAAGCTTGGCAGGCCGCATCGGACGGCGCGTTGCATTTGGAAGCCGCTCCGAAAATGGAGAATGCTCAGATCCGCGTCTTCTGGGCGAACGGACGCAACGGGCTTTATGGCGAAGCGCGCCCGATCGTGGTGGATGGCATTCGCGGCGCCGAGGTTTACGTTTTACCCGAGCAATCCGAACAGTGCCGATCTCTTGCTGCGCGACGCTGTCCTCTACCTGACCTGCGTTCACGAGACCGGTCACGCGCTCGGGCTTGCGGCATACCGCCGTCGTTTGCCGATATCATGTACAGCTTCCAATTCGGCGGCGATATCGAGGAATACTTCGGCCGCTACCGGCGCCTGCTGAATGCGCGTGCGGATATTCGGAAACATGCGGGAATATCGGAAGCCGATCGAAAGCAACTGCGGGAACTTTGGAAATAAGAACTCTCTCAACAGCCATCGTAGCGGCGTTGGCCCTCGCATCGTTCAGCGCACCGCTTGCGCCGCAACACGTGGTGATTTCGACGAATCCACATTTCTTCGCCTACCAGAACGGCAAGCCGTTTTTCTGGCTCGGCGATACCGCATGGCTCCTCTTCAGCAAGCTCGACCGCGCGGAGACGGAGAAGTACCTGGAGGATCGGCGAAGCAAGGGCTTCACGGTGATCCAGGTAAGCATTTTGCACAGCCCGGCGATGAAGTCGACAAGCGGCGTGCCCGCGCTGATCGCCGGCGACCCGGCAAAACCTAACATCACTCCCGGCGCCGACCCTGCAAAGCCGGGAGAGTACGACTACTGGGACCATATCGATTGGGTGGTGGACCGAGCGGCGGAAAAAGGCCTTTATCTCGCAATGATTCCCGCATGGGGGTCGCTGGTGAAGGGACGCCAATTGAATGAGGGCAACGTTGCCGCGTATGCAACCTTTCTCGCGCGACGCTACAAAAGCAAACCCAACGTTTTCTGGGTAGCCGGCGGAGACATTCGCGGCGGCGACAATTTGGCCGTTTGGAACCTGCTGGGGAGCACGTTGAAGGCCGAGGACCCAGGCCACCTGATTACGTTTCATCCCTTCGGCCGCATGCAGTCTTCAATGTGGTTCCACGAGGAGCGGTGGTTCGATTTCAACCTCTTCCAATCCGGCCATCAGCGCTATGACCAGGATGCGAGTTCGCCTCACAAATATGGCGAGGACAACTGGCGCTATGTGCGCGACGATTATGCACGTAACCCGGTCAAGCCCGTAATCGACGGCGAGCCATCATACGAGGGGATTCCGCAGGGCTTACACGATACAACGCAGCCCTATTGGGGCGCTGCCGATGCGCGCCGCTATGCCTACTGGTCGGTATTCGCGGGCGCCGCGGGACATACATATGGCGACAACGCGGTCATGCAATTCTATAAGCCCGGCGATGGCGCGCCCGCTTATGGCGCCAAGGAGTATTGGTTCGACGCAATCAACGATCCGGGGTCCGGTCAGATGCAACATCTGAAGTCGCTTATGCTTTCGCGTCCTTACTTCGAGCGGGCGCCCGATCTGACCAGCGTCGCGGGCGAAAACGGAACGAAGCACGACTACGTTATCGCTACGCGAGGGTCGAGTTACCTCTTCGCGTACACTTACTCCGGCAAGCCGTTCCGCATCCGCCTGGGCGCGATCAGCGGAGCACGCGTCACGGCGAACTGGTACAATCCGCGCGACGGATCGGCGAGATTGATCGGCGCGTTCGCCAACCAGGGAGAGCGTCAATTCACGCCGCCGGGAGAGCCGCGCGACGGCAACGACTGGGTGTTGGCGATCGACGATGCCGCGAAGCGTTTCCCGCAACCGGGACGGGACTGAACGGCGCAGCCTCACAGCTCAATGGAGTGGAGAGAAGTTTACGCCGGGCGGCCGTTGGCGCGCTCAAGCGCTACGGGCACCATCTATTCGTTTTTCAGACGTCCGAGGAAGATGTCCGATAGATCGCTGACACTCTCCAGATGCGCTACGGTTTCGATCGCGCGGGCAGCAGCGGCAGTTCCAAACCGTGGGGCGACTAAGCCGCGAAATTTTTCCTCCAGCTCTTGAGTGGAAACCGGATTTTCCGGATTACCGCGCGGGAAATCCGCGGCGCCCTGAATGGTCTCGCCGTTTGCGAGGGTGATGGTAAGACGCGCCGGCCATGCGGCGGGATACCTTGCGGTCAGATCGCCGGCTACGGTTACGCGGGTGCGTTCCAGCAAGGCGGCAATGGCGGGATCTGCCATGCGCCGTGGAGTGAACTGGTCGAGATCCGCGCGGCCATCCAGCAGCGCTACGGCTACGCAGTACGCGATGCTGAATTTAGCCTGGTAGGGAGTTTGGGGGCGCATCTCTTTTACGATTTCGTAGCCGGAGGCGTAGGTTTCGACGAGGATATCTCGTATGTCAGTGGGTCCCTGCATCCCAAGAGGCCTGCGGCACTGGGCAATATCAATCGCGGTGTGGGTGTGACCGCAGCATGAGTGTAGCTTGTAGCAGTTTTCGGAGACCTTCCAACGCTCGCCCAGACCATCGGTGATGCGGCTTTCGTCGTATGAAGAACTCATGGCGCGAAAGAAGCCGCGCTCACCTTCCAGGACGCGGGTTGCGCCGGTGAATCCGACACGGGCCAGATCCGGCGCGAGGACGCCATTCATCGCGGCTTTGCCAGGATGCAGGTGCTTGCTCATGGCGCCATCGGCGTTGAATTCCCAGAGGCCGGCGGCTTGCGTTCCGGCGCAGCCGAGGGCATCAGCATCTGTGCGGCGTTTAATTTCAGCAGCGATCCAGCGGCGGCCGCGGCGCCGAAGGTGGCGGCCGTGCCAGTGGGATGCCAGTAGCGGTAATGGCTAGGGATTGACAGCTTCGCCGACCCGCAAAGCGGCCTCGTAACCCAATGCTACCGCCAACAGGAATGCGCGGCCATCGGAGTGTTCGCGTTCAGCGACAGCCAGGGCGGCGGAAATGACAGGCGCGCCGGCGTGGACAGTGGAAGTCTTGTGGATGTCGTCGAGTTCGAGGATGTGCGAGGAGACGCCACGCCCGAAAGCAACCGCCGCAGCTGCGTCACCCATTGAAGCGACGGCTTCTCGCGCCATGCGCGCCGGGCGGCTCGAGCGAACCGGCCATGGCGGAGCCAAGCCAATCCAGCACGGCACGCTTGGCTATCTTCAATTACGGCTGAACGGGTAAATCGGAGTAAGTCGCGGCGGCCAGAAAGTACGCCAGCCGCCGCGTGAGGCCTTCGATCACTTATTGCTTATCGTTCTTCTCGTTATTATTGGTCGTAGTTGTTGCGCAGGTTCGGCGGCGGTGGATCTTTCACCCACTTATCGAACCAGCGTAACTTCTCCCAATTGACATGCTCGATGGTTTCCTTGGCGCGATAGCCGTGGGCTTCGGCCGGCAGGAAGACCAGGCGCACCGTTCCGCCATTGCCGCGGACCGCCTCATACATGCGCTCCGACTGAATGGGGAAGGTGCCGGTGTTGTCGTCGGCTTCGCCATGGATCAGCAGCAGCGGGGCCTTGATCTTGTTGGCGTACAGGAACGGCGACATCTTGATGTAGAGATCGGGGTCGTCCCAGATGGTGCGGCGCTCGCTCTGGAAGCCGAACGGCGTCAGGGTGCGATTGGGCGCTCCGCTCTCGGCGATTCCGGCTTTGAAGAGATCGGAGTGCGCGAGCAGGTTGTCGGTCATGTAGGCGCCGTAGCTGTGGCCGCCCACGCCGACGCGGTCGCGGTCGGTGACGCCCATGTCGACGGCCTTGTCGATGGCGGCTTTGGCGTCCATCAACAACTGGTCGAGGAAATGATCGTTGACCGTGGCGCGCGGGCCGACGATGGGCATGGACGCGTTATCGAGCACCGCGTAGCCATCGAGCGCGAAGAAGATCTCGGAGTAGCCGCCGATTTCGGTGAAGCGCTTGCGCGAGCCGTTGGAGGCCGTTTCGCTGGCGGCGTCGGCGGTTTCGTATTCGTAGGGATAGGCCCAGATGATCGTCGGCAGGCGCTTGCCGCGGCATGTGTAATCGGGCGGCAGATAGAGCGTGAACGACATCTCCACGCCATCGGGGCGCTTGTAAGTGACCAGCTCCTTGTGAACCTTGCGCATGATGGGCTGCGGATCGGGGAAGTTGGTCATGGCCGTCAATTGGCCGGACAGTGCGCGTGGACATAGTAATTGGGCGGCTCGGTGGGGCTTTCGCGGCGGGTGAGGAACTTATCGCCGTGCGCGTCGAGCAGGGCGTCGAACGACTTCGTAGTGATCGTCGTCGCACTTGAAGAGCGGCTTGGTTTCCTTGGTGGCGAGGTTGTAGCTGGTCAGGAACGGGTGGTCGCCGGTGGGCGACGGAGCCCGCGCCCTGCAGGAAGACGTTGTCGCCATCCAGAATGACGACGCGGCCGGCCGCTGGGCAGCGTCTTTTCCATGGGGCTGCCGGGATTGTTGTAGCGCGAAGGGCCGCTGGTCCAGAGCGGCTTGGGCGCTTCCTTCGGATTGGAGAAATCGATGAGGTACGCGGTCTGCGCGCGTCCCGGCGCCGCGACCTGCCCCGCCGCCACCACCGCCGCGTCCTCCGCCGCCGGCGCCGACGATCGCGGTGTGCAGGTTTTCGGTGAAGGTGAAGCCTTCCAGGCGACGATCGGCCTCATAGATCACCTGACTGCGCCACCGCTGAACGGCGGCTTCATGCGCCATGATCTTTTCGTGAACCGGCTCGGCTCCGCGTTTCCGCATGCCGCCGCCGTTGCGGCAGCGCGCCACGCGCCGCCGCGTCCGCCGCGGCCGCCGCCGGGGGTGCCTTCAAACCAGATCAGCGTCGAAGGCTCGATGGTGAGCCACGCCAGGCCGCGCGGACCGGCGGAAACCGGATTGTCTTCGTCCGCCGCCGCAGCGGCCGCGCCCGCTCCGCGCCCGGTGCCGCCCATCGGAATGCTGGCTTCCTTCTTCAGCATCTTGCCGGTGCGATCCCAGATTTCGATTTCCGTGGGGAATTGGCGCGCGGGATACGAATACGAGAACGGCCGGTGAATGTAGTTCACGATGAAGTATTTGCCATCGGGGGACATGCGCGCGGATTCAATCATCGCCGGCTTGCCGATGGGCTGACATGGCGCCGCTGCTGCTATCGACCACGGCGAGCTGCGCAGTGGCGTAGTACTCGAACAAATCTTCGTCGTGCGGATTCTGCAGCAGATCCTCATAAGTGGGAGCGCCCTTTTCGCCGCCCATGCTCTCGGAGATGTGCGGGCCGGCAGGCACGGTGGGCTCGGCCGGCGCGGCGCCGCGATTGGCTCGCACCGCGTGTACCAGCAGCGACTTGCCGTCGGCCATCCATTGCACCGCGCCACCGCCCGCAGCGGCGCCGCCGCGGCCTCCTCCGCCGCCGAAGACTTCATTGACATGCAGGTTTGGCACGCTACGTGCGCGGCCGGTGGCGGCATCGCCGACCCAGACTTCGATACCGGCCGGCGTCGAGTTAGTGAAGACGAAACGGCTGCCGTCCGGGCTCCAGGGCCCAATCTCCAGCTTCGGATTCGCGGGCAGCGCGATCTTGATTTCCGTGCCTTCCGGAATCTTGCGCAGCAGCAAGTTGGATTGGAATATGGTATTGTGCAGCCCATTCGTCTTGGGATTGATGCGGATGCCAGCGAGCCGCAACATGGGCTCGGACAGTTCCGCGATGGGGGGATAGCGCACAGGGCTGCCCTGCAGTGCATAAGCCCGGTTGGGACTCAGCGAAAGCGTGGGGGTGGTGGGCGAGTTGAGGATATCTTCGATCGCTTTGGGAGGTTTCTGGTAGGTCTCGGCTCCGAATAACACGAAGGTCGCCGGAGCGAGCAGGAATAGCGCTCGGGTTACAGGTTTCATAACGGTTAGGACGATGGTATTGAATGGGGTGGGCGTTGTCAATCGGGGATAGAGGGCGTGACGTGGGTCGCCGTGCGGCGGTTGGCTCGTCTTTTCGGCTCGATGAAACGATTGCCCGCCGTCGCGCGAAGACGGAGTCGAGGACACGTGGGGCGAATGATTGGGAGAGGGGGCGCAGAGGGAGGGGAGTGTTCGCATATCAGGCGGCACGGCGGGCAGCAGCGGGCCGCCTCGCGGACGGGGCCGGGGGTAGTTTCGCGAGGAGTTGGGAGTTAGGGGCTGATACGTCACTCGAATGAACGAAGCCAGCGGGCTGTTCTGGAGCGGCGGTTTCGGGGTTTGTTTCCGCGGCTTCGGCTGAAAGCGGGGCCGAGGCATCGCTCGAATGAACGAAGCCAAGGGGCCGGGCTGGGGCGGCGGTTTCGGATTTCGGTTCAGCGAGTCCGGCTGAAAGCGGGGCCGAGGCATCGCTCGAATGAACGAAGCCAGCGGGCCGGGCTGGGGCGGCGGTTTCGGGTTTCGGTTCAGCGAGTTCGGCTGAATGCGGGGCCGAGGCATCGCTCGAATGAACGAAGCCAGCGGGTCGGGCGGGCGTGGTGACTTCGGGTTTCGGTTCAGTGGGTTGCGCGGGGAACTGGGGCGCTTCCAGCACCTGGCTTTGCGTAGTTGGGAGCGCGCCCGGATGAGGCACGGGTGTACCACAGGCTGGGAGGTCCGCGCCACTTCGGGCGAATTGTATGGACGCGAATTCGGCTTTGTTGCGTGTGAGAACGCGATTGATTCTTTGCTCGTAGAGAGTCAGCGTTGAGAGCTCCTTCGAGTGAGCCAGCCACGTTTCGGCGCCGGCAGCGAGCCGCTGCTTGGCGGACATATACCCGCCAAAGAAAACCTGATTTTCGACCAGGCGTGCGCGGGTCAATCGCCACGCGTCAAGAATGATGGCCTCCGCGAGGAGCGCTTCGGAGGCGCCTTCGGGCGCGAGGGCCGCGATCAGATTGTTGTAATAAATATCGAACTCGGGGCGCTCTTCCGGAACGATGAAATACTTCTTGCTGCAGAGCGAGTGACGGATCGAATTCTGACTCGAACGGGCGCGGCCTGCCTCCGTGGTTGCACCGCGGGACTTCTGCGCGTTCGCGATTTGCGCGGCTTGTTTCTGTGGGGACATTTTTTCGTCCACCTCCTACTACTTCCAGGATGACAGAGGACTGGAAATTTTGGACTGCCGACGGAGAGCGAAGTGCTTTGGAATCTGGCTGGTATGGGTATTTGAAGTGCTGTGACTGAGTTTTTGGGGCGACAACATGCCGTCCATGTGCTTCGTGAACGCAGCGCACGCAACGCCGAGTGTTTGGGGGCTTTCGCCCGCGCGAACGTGGCCAACCTAATGCTCGCGCGTGCGGATTTCGGTGCGTTTACCGCGCTGAACAGCGCCGCTACAGTTTCGCGCCATCCCCGATTTGATCGTGGTGTCGCCGAAGCCGGTGATGATCACAAATGTTGACCGGGGGCGGCGCAACGCGGCCTGAAGACTCTGGGCGCGAGGACGAGGCTCTCCACGAATACATGCGCGTCCCGAGAAGATATTCGGATCTTGTTACCTTGGGCAGGATGCCGCCGACCGAGGATCATTCCACGGGGGATTTATGCCACTTTGCAGAAAGGAAAGGCGGCAACTGTAAAACCCCATCTGAATCCGACATCCCGGTAACCTCGCGGACGAGGGTTCCGCCTCTCCTTTAACGGGTAAACGCGAAGCCTTCCCCCACCCTCGCCAGTCCGCGCGAAGGCTCCCGGAAAAGAAAACGGTATCGATCCTGAAATGAGACATTCCCTGTGGCAAGAACTTGTGGAGTGCTATGCAATGCGCGCGCGTGAATTCTCGGATGCCGTCGCGCTTTTAGGACGCGCCAATCTGCCACCGGGCCGGTGTGCCGCGTTATTGGAGGCCGTCAACAGGCGTCGCGAATCATGCATGGCTGCGGCTGACAGAGTGCAGCAATATCTAAAGCAGGATGCTGCGGGCGCCGTAAGTTAACCGGCGGCCCCGCGATGCGCCGCGGCCTTCCCTGCGCGGAATCGCGGATATCCTGGCGGGCCACTGGAGCAGCCTCGCTCGCGTCAGGTTTGGGGGTTTTACCCGCAGTTGTGGGACAATTAGGTTGGTTCTTCTCCACTGAGCGCGGCCTATTGACTGATCCAAGGCCCGCCGCCTCTCTGCCGGACCAGAGAGGTGGCAACGATGGAACATCCGCCAGTAGGCTCCGCCGATCAAAAGACCATTCTCGTGGTTGATGATGACCCAGCCGTGCTCACCGTCGTTCGTGCAATCTTAGCTAAAATGATCACTACAATATCCTCACTGGGACAGGGGGTGCGGACGGCCTAAATCAATCGATCAATTTCAAGGGCGACATACACCTGCTTCTGTCTGACTTCCAGATGCCTGGGATGACGGGCGTAGAATTGGCCACTCTGATGACCGTTCAACGGCCCGAACTCAAGGTGCTGCTGATGTCTGCATTCCCAGGTGGAATGCTCGTGCTCAATGAGGGGTGGCATTTTCTATCCAAGCCGTTCGTTGCGTCGCAACTACGAGCTTTAGTCACGGGCCTCGTTTTCCCAGACAGGCCGTCCAAATTCTCAACGTCACATCCAAGCCGGTCTTCGGCTCCAGCGGGCGGCGAGTGATCTGATCCGCTAGCCAACGACCCTAATCTTGCACCCGTGTTCCTTGACATGCTCGCGCAAGTTGCGCTCTGCGGTTTGTTGCTCCGTCCGTGCGACTGTGAAGTGTTGTAAATAATCCGCCGTCCTGTCAACGCGGGATACCTTTGCGATGGCCTCGGACAGAAGCCGTTGCAGGCGGTTGCGTTCGCTGCAAGGAATGCTCTTGGTGGGCGGCGGAAACATTCTCCCTTCTTTTTACATCAACTCGAAGGTTAGGTTCTCCGACGCCGACAATTCGCGGAGCGAAGATGCGGCGTTCCGTACACATTACGCAGCCAAACGTTCAGACCCGTGCGTTTTCGCGACCGTCGAGGGAACCATTGCAACGATGCGCATGAAGGTCGGCAACAATCGAGGCTGCTTCGAGACCTCCAGACACAGCCGCGAGACTTTCCAGCTATTGAGTAACGCCATCGCGTCGGCCTCCTTCGACTGAGCACTGCGGAGCGACCGTCGAAGGCAAAGCCGGAATCGACCGGCAGAGGACCGATATGGCGGCGGCCGCTCACATGCATGGCGTCCAGATCGTCCGCATGGTGCAGGTGATCGAGAGCGGCGCCAAAGGTGCGCGGCCAGCGCGACTTCGAAAAGATCTTCGAGGAATTGAAGGGCGGCGCGATTGACGGCATCCTTTGCAGCAACCTCGACCGACCGGTGCGGCCCGACAACTTCGCCGATTACGGCGTGCTCGATCACTTCCGGCTCAACGCGAAAAACAGACGGTCAGTGTTTGAGTGTTCGACATCCCACTCCTTGATACTTCGTGCGAGCAATCGATTCGCCAGTAGTCTATTGGACTTCGTAAAATGCGCGCTCCCAGCCCGCCATAAGCCGGCGCCGAGGTGACGCCGATGGATTGAAAGTGCGCGTCCCCGTCACGTGATTGTGACCACCGGCGTCGTGGAAAATTACTTAAAGCCTGCACACCTCGCGCCGCATCAATCGACCGTATAGACCGTATAGACCGGAGAGGAGAGAGTAACCATGTCCGCTAGACAGACAACGCCCCCTAAAGAGACAACGCCAGCCAGAGTGCCAAGAAAGGGCACGATGAGCGGGCCGGTGACCGAATATTGCGCCTTCTGGAAGGTGAAGCCGGGGCTCGGCAAGGCGACTGTCGATCGGATCGCGGCGGGCCTTGGGCGTCGATTTGGAAACGCAAGGGAAATGTATTCGCATATCGGCGTTCACGACGCCAGGTATGTGTTGCTCGAGAACGACACGCGGCTTCTCATCACCATCAGCTTCGACAACGACTTTGACAAATATTTTGACGACGCCTTGGCAATTCTCACTGGCGGCGACGCGAACAGCGCCGGCTTTGACTGGCTCGAAAATCTTGAGGAATTCCCGAAGGGCGGGTACCGTTCCCTGACCTGGGAGGACATCAAAAATTTTCTGGCTAGCACGCAGATAGCAGCGAACATCTTCGCGAATACCGACGACGCGTCGGTACCGGCAATCAGGAAAGCGCTGCGAGTGCAGAAGGTGTTTCAACAGGTGCTCGACGACCCCGAGGCCGCGCAGGCGCTCAAGCACCCGGCGTTGAAGCCGCTGCTCGAGGAAGCGGCGGAGTGATCCGGAGGGCCCGCTGCGTCCGCTTGACACCGTCGGCATGCTGATCATGCCGTTGGTGATCGGAGAATGGGCCAATGTCACCAGGAGAAGCGCGTGTCGCTTGAATTAGACGATATCCAGAGCGGAGCCTTGCGGCGGCGTGGAAAACTATTTAAACCTCCACACTGCGCGGCGTATCAATGCATCGTACAGACAGAGAGGAGAGACTAACCATGTCCGCTAGACAGACAACGCCCCCTAAAGAGACAACGCCAGCCAGAGTGCCAAGAAAGGGCAAGATGAGCGGGTCGATCACCGAGTGGTGCGTCCTCTGGACGCTGAAGCCGGGGGTGTCCGGCCAGAAGATTGTCGATGATATCTTGGCGGGCCTTTCGAGGCGACCGGGAGGGATAAGGCAGTCGTATAAGGATATCGGCGTTCACGACGCCAGGTATGTCTTGTTCGACAACGACACGCGGCTTCTCATCACGATCAGCTTCGACAATGACTTTGACAAGTATTTCGACGACGCCTTGGCGCTCTTCACTGGCGGCGACCCGAGCCAGATCGGCTTCGAGTGGGTCGAGGGTGTTCAGGAATTCCCGGAGGGCGGGTACCGCTCCAAGACCTGGGAGGAGGTCAAGAATTTTCTGGCTACGACGCAGGTAGAAGCGAAGATTTTCGCCAATACCGACGACGGGTCGGTACAGGAAATCGAGAAAGCGCTGCGACTACAGAAGGCGTTTCAACAGGTGCTCGACCACCCCGAGGCCGCGCAGGCGCTCAAGCACCCGGCGTTGAAGCCGCTGCTCGAGGAAGCGGCGGACTGATTCGCAGGACACAACGGTTGGCGCGGGGCCCATGCGGTCCACTGGGACCATGCTGGCCGATGCCGTTGGCGATAGAAGAATGCGCCCATATCCAGGAGAAGCGCGTGTCGCTTGAATTAGACGATATCCAGAGCGGAGCCTTGCGGCCCCGGCCCTCGCCGTACGTTGGGGTCTTTATCCTGCTCCGCATCGACGACCGGCGCGCCGGTCGCGAGCTGCTACGACGGCTGATTCCAGCCCTGACCGATGCCACGAACCCGACGGATCCGAGCCACCAGGCGTGGGTCAGCGCCCAACTCACGTTCCAGGGCCTCAAGGCGCTGGGTGTTCCGCAGGACTCGCTCGACAGCTTCTCGCTGCCGTTCCGGCAGGGCATGGCCGCGCGCGCCGCAGAACTGGGGGATATTGGTGAGAGCGCCCCCGAAAACTGGGAAAAGCCTCTCGGGACGCCGGACGTCCATGTCGCCGTAAGCGCGCTCTCGCCGGACGCGGACCGGCTCGAGCGCGTACTTGCGCGCGCTCGGAAAGGGTATGAGGAACTGTCGGGGGTCAGCGTCATCTGGCGCCTGGACTGCCACGCGCTACCTACCGAGAAGGAAGCCTTCGGGTTCAAGGACGGTATCAGCCATCCCGCAGTCGAAGGGAGCGGCATTCCCGGATCGAACCCCATGGAGAAGCCGATCAAGGCGGGCGAGTTCCTCCTGGGCTACCCAAATGAGATGGAAGAACTGCCGCCGATGCCGCGGCCTGAGGTCCTGGGTAAAAACGGCACCTACGTCGTGTTTCGCAAGTTGCACCAACGTGTGGCGGCATTCCGCCAGTATTTGAAGGCGAACTCCTCGAGCCCCGAAGCGGAAGAGCTTTTGGGGGCAAAGATGATGGGGCGCTGGCAGAGCGGCGCGCCGCTGGCGCTGTGTCCAATGCGGGATGATCCCGAACTGGGAGCTGATCCGAAGCGCAATAACGTTTTCCTCTTCAAGGATGACGATCCGAAGGGGTTCAAGACGCCTCCCGGTTCGCACATTCGACGCATGAATCCACGCGACGCAGACATCAGCGGCTTCGCGCGGATACATCGCATGATCCGGCGCGGCAGCAGCTACGGCCCGATGCTTCCGCCCGGGGTCCTCGAAGACGACGGCGCCGAACGAGGGTTGGCGTTCGTGTTTGTCGGAGCGAGCCTGGAGCGCCAATTCGAGTTCGTCCAGTCGGAGTGGGTGAACAAGGGACTGTTCTTTCACGGCCCTCCCATCGATAAGGACCCCATCGTGGGCGCGAACGATGGTAGCGGTTCCTTCACCATCCCGCAACAGCCGATTCGCCGGCGACTGCAGGGTCTGCCCGCTTTCGTCGTCACACGGGGCGGCGAGTATTTCTTCGCACCAGGGCTGCGCGCCTTGCGCTGGTTGGCGGATCTCAAGAGCTAAGCACAAGGAGGGAGCTAGAAATGTCTGACCATAACTCCGGGCCTCGGGCCCTGGCGGATCCCGTGGTGGACATCACGGATCTCTACGTCTTCCCAAATCCCGAACGGCCCGGCTCTCTGGTCCTGGTGCTGGACGTGTTTCCGAACGCAGAACCAACCGCGCTCTTTTCGGATGCAGTCGACTACCGATTCCGGGTGCGGCCGGTCAAGATCCCGCCCGGAGCAGGAGCCGCGTTTGCCGTTAGCGAGAAGGAGTACACCATTAGCTGCCGTTTCGCGGCCCCGATCCAGAGCCAAGTCGGCGGGCCGCTGGTGCAGGAAGGCGCCTGTACCGCCTCGACCGGTCAGGCCGTCTCCTTTCGCGTGAACGACGAAGAGGGTGGGAGAGCTGACGGCCTGCGCGTCTTTGCCGGACGGCGGATGGATCCGTTTTTTTTAGACGGCGTAAGGGTGGCGCAGGCCATGATGACGGGGCGGCTCGCGTTTGTGAGCCCCGGCGATAGCAGGCAGTATCGCCAAAACTGCCTGAGCATCGTCATCGAATTCGACGTCGCGACGATCTTCGGGGCGGATGCCGGGCCGTTGTTCGCCGTCGTCGGCGAAACGGCGATGGTTGGGCCGATCACCGTCCGGCTGGAGCGCTTCGGCCGCCCCCTGATGAAAAGCGTCGTCCTCGGCGCAAAGCACTACGATACCGTTAACCGGGACCTGGATATTCGCGATCTGTATAACCAGGAGGACGCATTCAAGCTGGGGCCGACATACGTCGGTGCGTATCGCGCGCGGATGAACGCGAATCTCAGCTTCTGGGATGGCCTCGACCAGAAGACTGACTGGCCGCTGGACGCGCACGGCGCCCACCCCCTGACCGAGCTGCTGCTGGCGGATTTCATGGTGGTGGATGTCTCGAAGCCGTACGCCGAGGATAGCTACTTCGAGATCGAGCGCGCGTTGCTGAAGGGCGCCGGGCATGAAACCTGCGGCGGCCGATCGCCTAATGACGACATCGGGGACACGTTGCTGACCATGCTGATCAATGCCGGCAACGGCCCCCGGATCAGCGACGGCGTCGACGGGCAGGCCATTCCGGCCACCCGCGCCTTCCCGTATCTTGTTCCCCCGGACCCGAACCCTCCGGGAAAGATAGAGCTTACGATCGAAGTCCTCGTGAAGAGGCCGGTGATGACGAGACGCAGCGATGCAGTGGGGGCAACTAGCGGGATGATCGAGTTCCTTACGACGGCGGGCGCCCTCGCGCTGGCGAATCTGCAAGCGCAAATCGAAGGACAGGAGCGACGGGACAGGACGGGGCTTCTCACCGTCAGCGATCAAGCCGAGCTCATAGAGCTGGTTGCGTTGCGGGGGCACGTCCTGGGTTGCATCGCCGACTACGAGTGGGCTGAAGAGCGCGCCGAGCAGTTAACGCGCGATGCCCCGGCTGACGGCGTGGCCTTTCTCGCTCGCGCTCGGGCGCGCGCCACATTCCATCGCTTCACGGACGCCCTGACCGACCTCGAGCGGGCGCAACAGCTCGGAGCTGATCCTGCGGTTGTAGGCGCCGAGCACGCCGCAATCTTCCAGGCGCTCGGACGCTACGACGACGCCCTCCAATTCTTCCGAGAGGCTGCGCAACGTCGAGCCGATTTCGCTTCCCTCGCGGCGCTGGCTACGCTTCATGCTGAGCGCGGGGATGTGGCCATGGCGGAACGCTTCTTCGACGAGAGTCGGGCTTGCTACCGTGGTGTTACGCCGTTTCCGCTGGCGCTGCTCGACTTCCGGCGCGCCCAGATGTGGCTGGGGAAGGGCGATCTCCATCGCGCCCATACATGGCTCAGCGCCGCGCATCGCCGGCTGCCAGGCTACGCTCCCGCGCAGGGCCATCTGGCCGAGGTCGAGGCTGCCCTGGGTGAACCCGACTCTGCGATTGCCCGGCTGCGCCCACTGACGATCTCCTCCGACGATCCCGATTACGCGGGACAGCTCGCCCGCATCCTGAGTGAGGTTGGCCGTGTGGCGGAGGCCCGTGGGTGGCGCGACCAAGCGGCGGCGCGCTATGACGAACTGGTCGCGCGGCATCTCGAGGCCTTCGCCGACCACGCGGCGGAATTCTGGCTCGAGGTAGGCGGGGACCCAGATCGGGCGCTGTGGCTGGCTAGGAGGAATCTCCAGGTCCGCCAGACACCGCGGGCCCACGAACTCCTCACTCGTGCCACGCTCGCGGGTGACGGCGCTCGGGTTCCGCCGAGCATACCGGCATAGGTGGGAATGAGAAACGTCCCTGCTCGTGCGGCAGGGCTGACTGCGATCAGCAAAGACGCATACGCAGGTCAGACCGGCGATCCCGGCTACGCCTGGTGATGGGAGAACGCTGAAGACGCGCTCTGCTCAGAGCCTGCGTCACTTGCTTCGATGTCCATACGTTCGATCAGACCGTTTGCGATGTGTAAGAATGCCAACCCTCGCTATCTGAAAGCAGTCCGCACCCAAGGCTCTTCACGAGCTGATGGACTCGGACATCGGTCTTGCCAGCTTCGCGGTCGATTACTCAATCGGTTCAACATTAGGATCAACCCTGGTGCGGGAGCGGCGGCGTCAGCGACTGCCTTGGGTCAGGACGCCAGGACCAGGTCGCAAGGCGCTACGCGAGATGAAATATGGCCCTTCGATGGGCCCTTGTAGATCACGTACTCGCCCTTAACAACACCCCCAACCTGATAGACTTGGTAGTCTGAGCTTGTGCCCGCACTTGGGTACGCATGCAAAAACAGGAAGAGGAACATCCACATAAGCGTTCGCAAATCCGCCGCATAGGTGCCAAAGTTCGGATCGAAGAAATAATAGAGCTGATCGCTTACCCGGTGAACAGCAACTGAGTGCCCGCTCGAATTGGCAAATGGCGGGAAGATAACAAGTACGCCAGCATTCCCCGTTGCGAGCGCGTCTCCGGTCAAGACCTCCCGCAAAAACGAGTTCAGTCCATCACCAGGGCCGTACACGCGAGTAAGGGAGGTGCGTACTACCGTGAGCGAGGAATAGTTGTTGGTGCGCAGCTTGGCATCGACCAACTTGCCAAACTCCTTCCAAAACGCATCGAAGAGAGCATCCTTCTTCATAGCGGCGCTAAGCAGGTTTTGTTGCGACTGGGATCTCGCTTTTACGATGGCGCTGTTTTTTTCGAAGGCAGCGTTAACTTGATTGAAGAATGCATCCTTCTGGTCAGACGAGAGGCTTGGTAGTTTCGCGGCAAGAATTCGGTCCGCCTTCTGATTGAGTTCCTCAAGGTCCAGGTCTTCTTGGGCTATCGATTTCTTATACGCACTTTGTAGGGCGCGCTGGCGGCCATTAATGAATGCCTCTCTCGTGCTGGGAGATTGAAGAAGATGGGAGGCGACAGCGTCTCTATCTCCCGGTCCGTCAGCCGCGCTGCCGCCACAGAGCACACGCTGGACCCACGCCAGGCTGGCTCCGGTGCAGAATCCGTGTGCAGCCGCGCCTTGGAGCGCTGGAATATTATCGATGCGCGATGTCTGACTATATTTGCCGATCTCGCGTCCCTTTTCTTTCAGACGGTTACGAATTTCGTCGGGTGTCATGCCGGTGGGTGATTTCCTTTCTCTCCACCAGGTCCGGAGCGCGGCCTGGCTCAACTCTATAAGGGAGAGCAGATGGTGATTTACGATCACGAGGGGGAAAATTTTCGGTGCGCACGCGATGGTTTGAAATCTTCGGCTGGAAACCGGATTGCTTCCATCATCACGCCACTCAGGTGAAACGTACTGCGTTCATCTGCGGTCCATCTGCCGATGCGAGTCCGCGCCGCTCTTGCGGTGGATTAGCCTATCAGCACGGAGGGAAGGCCGGCGCAGTTCGCGATTTGTGTCGCGTCAGGCGCGGCTTCGGAGGACCGGGCAGTCGCCCCTCCGTCGAGCAGTGTGTTTTGATCTCGCGCGCCTTTTGGCGGCTGCGTGCGCGCCTGCGGCCCAAATAGGGCAGTCGCAGTTCATCTCCAGCCGGTTTTGTCAGCTTGCCATCCGGCGCATGGCGACAGCATTCGTTAAGCGCGTGCTCCTGAAATCTCGTGAAACACGCTGGACATTATAGTCGACGCTTCAGGTGCATACCGTTCAAATACGCCTCCGCACGCCGACCGGCGCGCGTCTCGTATCCACGGCCTTCTCACGCGCCTCAGGAAGAAACTGTGTGAGAATTGCAGGCCAGGCCAGGAGCCGGGCCGCCAAGCTCCCTTTGCAGCCAATGCCGGGCAAAATTCCAATCGCGAGTCACGGTCGCGGTTGAGCATCCCAAGCGATCGGCAACCTCCTCCAGGGTCATACCTTCGAAGGCCTTCAGTTCCACGATCGCGCGCAGCCGCGGACGCAAGGCCTCCAAACGGGAGAGCGCAACCTCAATTTCGGCTATCGCCTCAGTGCCGGAAACGGCCGCGGAGTCGGTGAGTTCCAGCTTCACCGCTTTCGCGGCGAGCGGCCGGGAGTGATGTATCAGCAACCGCCTCATCAGATGGGCCGCCAGCCCGAAGAACGCCGCCCTTCCGTCTCCGTTATCTATTTCCGGCGCGGGAAGCGCCTTGATTTTGATTAACTCCAAATACAGCTCGTTAACCAGAAGAGTGGCTTGCCAGGAATGGCCCGGTTGTTCGCGCTGCATGCGTGCATTCGCCAGCCGGCGAAGTTGCGGATAAAAGATTTCCACCAGCCGATTGGCGGCATCTTTGTCGCCTCGCCGGAGGGCTGCCATGAGGCCGCTAATGGTTTCGCTGGAAGCCATGGGCGCCATGGGGATAGTCTAGCAGGCGCATTTTCTCCAACCTATCTAATGAAAGTTGCCGACTACCATCACGTTCGACGTGGAAACATCGGCCTGCATGTAGAGAATACTGCGACCGTCCGGGGAAATCGATAATCCCCGGCCGACTGGCGCGGGCTGCACCGGCAGGCTCATCACCTGACTGACCTGGCCGTCCGAAAAATGAAACAGCTCCAGCGCGGGCGCCTGGGAAGGAGGAACGAAGAAGATACCCTGAGAGGAATTTTGCCAATATCGATTGGCTACCATCGCCAGCTCCGGTACGTAGGTCTCGTCGCCGCCTCCCAGGAGCATTCGCCAAATGCCGGCCTTCCGGCCGCGTTTGGTGTAGTACAAGTAGCGGCCATCGGGAGATTCGAAGCTCTCGAGCCCAGCGTCGCGAGTCACTTGCACCGGCGTTCCGCCCGCTGCCGGCGCCTTCCAGATTTGTAAGGGGCCACCGCCGCGGTCCGAACTGAAGTAGACAAAGTGACCATCGCGCGACCAGGTTGGAATGATGTCAGTTGGCCCGGGTCCTGTCAAACGCTTCGGCTTCCCCCCTAATGTATCTAATAAGAAGATGCTGCTTGCGCTCTCCGCGGAACGCGAATCGAACGCGATCCACCTGCCGTCTGGAGACCAGCTTGGACTTCCTGCCGTGAAACCAGCGTGCTCCATCGAGGTCACTTGCCGTAGATCCGAGCCGTCGCTCGAGCAAATCCAGATATTCGACTGACCTGACCGGGTTGAAGCAAATGCGATCCGGGCGCCATCCGGCGAATATCGTGCGTCTCCGTCAAAAGCCGCCGACGCAATGAGCGGCTTGGGAGGGGCCGTCGATGGTGGTAACGAAAATTTCCAGATATTGTAATCATCCTCGGTGCTGGATCCATACACCAGCCGATTTTCCTTGCGAGCTACCGATAGTTCCTTCACCTGATCATCCAGGCCGGCTACTCGCGTCGCTTTGCCTCCTGCAATAGGTTGCCGCCACAAATACGTACGCTCCGATCTCCGGTAAGAAATCAGGAGGTCCTCTCCATCGTTTGCCCAGGTCCAGCAGAAGAAGACTTCATTGGTGTGGGTGAGGCGCTGGGAAGGCCCCCCTTGAACAGGCATCGCCCATATGTCGCCGCGTCCGTTTTCCACCACCCGTGCGTAACCAAGTCTCCGCCCGTCGGGCGAAATCGCCGGCATCCAGTCGCTCGCCCCGGCGGGTGGAAAGGTAATCTGTCGGCGGGCGCTTGTCTCGACTGAAATCTGAAAGATCGCAACCTCCTGCCGGGATTCACTGACGCGATCCGCCAGCAGCAGATTGTGGCCTTCAGGGTCCCATGTCATGATCGCGTATTCACGTCGGATATCCGCAATTTCACCAATCTGATGCTCGATACCGCCTACGGAGGGGGTAACCATGGCGCGGAGACGTCCTCCTGCCTGTCGAAGAAAAGCCACTCTGCTGCCGTCCGGGGAGAAAACGGGATAGAAGTCAGGTAACGCACCTGACGTCAGGCGCATCGACCCGGTATTCGAAACGTTCTTGATGTAGATGTGGGAAGTGGTATCCTTCGCCTCCCTAAACGCAATCGCCACGCGGTTGCCGTCGGCCGAAATGGATGGCTGCCGTTCTGCGCCGAGCCAGCTTGCGAGCGGCGAGATCTGGAGTTCAGACGAGGAATTGATTCGACGGGAAGCCCACGAATACCAGAGGCCGCCGATCAAAATAATGGCCGCGGCCGATCCCACCGCAAGGCTGCCCAAGTGGGACCTGAGAGATGCGCGAGGAACAGCCGGCTGCGGTTTGTCATTACCGGCGGCGGCCAAGGCCTCGGCTACCGCCGGTGCAGACGGGCGCGCCTGGGCATCCTTTGCCAGCATTCTCATAATCAACGGTTCAATCGATAGGGGAAGATCGGAACGCTCTTGACTCAGGGGAGGCGGCGGCGACCAAACGATCGCATGCGCCGTATCGAGAGGAGAATCGGCATGGAACGGGTGACGGCTCACGATCATCTCGTACAGAACAATGCCCGCCGCGAATACATCGCTCGCCGGCGTGGCCGCCTCGCCACGGCATTGTTCAGGCGACATGTACCGCAATGTTCCCACCGGCAAACCGGCCGTGGACGATATGTTTTGACGGGCGGATTCAACAATCGTCCGGCGGGCAAGCCCGAGATCCAGAATCTTCACGATGCCGTCCGACCGCACAATGACGTTCTCCGGCTTGAGATCGCGGTGGACGACGCCAGCCGAATGCGCAAACGCCAGCGCCTGCATGACTTGTGAACCGATGAGGATCACTCGCGAGAGCGGTAGGGGCGATCCGCAAAGAGATCGCAGAAGCTCTCCCTCGACAAACTCCATGACGATTACCGGCATGGATTTCCAACTGATTACTTCATGCACCGTCACAATGTTGGGATGATTCAGCGACGAGGCGGCTCTTGCCTCCCGGATGAAGCTCTCCGCAGCGACCGCACTGGCGGCGAATTCCAGAGACATGAACTTCAGCGCTACCGGGCGCGCCAACTCGCGGTCGTGGCCGGCATACACATCTCCGGTGCTCCCCCGGCCGACCAGGTTGAGGATGTCGTAACGCCCGATGGAGCCACCGGCATATTGCGGCTGCGGCGCCTCCGGAACCGCGGGCACGTCAGATTGAGTTTCACAGAGCGATCCGAGCATCGCAGCTACTTCGTGCACGACGACCGGATCTTCGACGGAGGAATCAAGGAACGCGCGCGCTGCGTCCGGCGGCAGGTTCCCCAGGCTATCGTAAAGCTCCAGAGCCCTTTTCCACTGCGGATCGTTCATCAGGTTTTAGCATATCGGACCAGTGCGCAAAAGGTGTTGACTGGATGACTGAGTTTACTCCTCGGCTCTCCCTTTTCCCCGTGTCGATTTACGGATGATACGGACTTCAGCGGAAAGATGCTCGCAACAGAGCCGTGGCCCGTTTCTTGAAGGAGGGACGGTCGGAGCGCCCTTAGTCGCGTCCGGCCGAGTTGTACATCGCTCGGTCCGAAAAACTGGCGGTGCAGCACCGTTACTATGAAGTGGTGGCGCGCCAGGCAGCTATCCCGAAATCGGCCAAGAGGCCGCGGCTGAACAGATCCTCCGGAAGATCGTCCTTCATTATCGTTCTCATAGGAATATTCAAGCTGTTCAAGGCCGTCCTCCTGTTTGGCGTTGCGGTCGGCGCAATGAGGCTCCTACACAGGGACCTCGCGCGGACGGCGCTGCATTGGGTGCAGGTGCTGCGGGTGGACCCGGACAATCGATTCGTTCACGGGCTTCTGGTGAGGATCTTCCGCCTGACGCCGGCGCAGTTAAAGGAGTTGAGCGTGGGTACCTTTATTTATGCGGGCCTTTTCGCAACGGAGGGTATCGGCCTTTTGCTTCGCAAGCGATGGGCGGAGTATTTTACGATCGTCACGACTGGCGGATTGCTCCCGTTTGAAGTCTTCGAACTGGCCCGGCATTTCACAACAGCAAGGCTGGCGGTTATGGTTGTCAATGTGCTGATCGTTTGGTATCTGGTGGCGCGAGTGCGATCGCACTAATCGTCATTAACTTCGCTGGACCTTCAATTTTCCGTTGGCCGTTCAACATGGTCGATAACGGTTATGTCGCGAGTGACTCGCTGCGATTCCAGTTTGAAGCCCAGCGCTTCAACTGCCGGGCGGATGCGGTCGCGAAAGGCCTCGCTCGGAGTGGCGGCAAAGCTGTCTGGATCGAGGGAAAAATCGAAGGCGCCGGCCATGCCGGTGCGGTCTACTACAGGGACGCTCCACATTCCACGGAGATAGCCCGCGAACTGGGACATCCTGACGTTCTTGAAGACGACCTGCCGGTGGTCATCCAAACGTCCGAGAGTCTGTTCACCACCTTTTGCCGGCTTCACATCGGGCATTTGTTTTCCTTTGGTCAAAGCGATTCCCGCTTCCTCTTTTGCCTCGTGATGGACGGCCAGTTTAAATCGATCTTCGAGGAGCGCCATCACCATCGGACCACGTTCGGCGAGTGTGATTTCACCATCGGCCTTCGCGATAATGTCGTACCGCTCAGACTCCACCCATTTAGGTCCGCCTTCGACCTTGCCCGAGAATCCGGAAAACGATAAGAGCATTTCCTTCAGCGTTACATTCACCGCTTCCATCCGGCCGGGCGGAAAGGCGATTCGCATGTCCTGGATTGCTGCATCCGGTTTGCTGCGCTTTATAGAGGCGACGTCGAACAGGCGAGGCGACGAGTTTCCTTCGGTCTTCTGGGCGGGGAGCACGGTGGCCAAGAGGAGAAGGAGCAGGAATGCCTGAGCAGGATGGGCTGTACGGCTCATTGGTACCTCCTCAGAAATGACGGGTGATTGGGGAGGAGTGTGCAGTAATATCGATTTGCGTCTGGGAAAATCGCCGGAACTCGAAGGCACGCATGCACACGTGCACCGATTCAGTGTGCAATGCCGAAGGGGACTAAGTACTGGATTGCCTTCACAGCGGTTCGACTATTCCGATCGGAGCATGGTAACCGGATCGATCCGAACCGCTCTGATTACCGCAGGCAGCGCGGCCAGCAGCGCTACCGCGAGAATTGTCACTGTCGGCAGCGCGAGCACACCCAGATCCGTAGCCTTGACCTCGAAGAGCAGCGTCGCGATGAATCGGACCGATGCAATCCCCAAAACGATTCCGAATAGCGATCCGGTAAAAACCACCGCGAGGACGTCCACGATTACACGCCACGCTATGTCACTGGCTTGCGCGCCGATGGCCAGGCGGATGCCGATTTCGCGCCGCCGCTGAAGAACCGAGTAGTCTAGAACTCCATACAGACCGACGCCGGCAAGCGAGAGAGCTACCACTCCGAAGAACATCGCGAGTATCGACAGCAGCCGCTCGCGGCCAGTATGCTGCTCTATGAGCGCTGTCTGCGTCTGGATGTTACTGACGCGGAATCCGGGGCGCGCTCGCGGCGCCTCCAGCCGGAGAGCGGATGCCATCGCCAGCGGGTTTTGGCTGGCTGTACGAACCATCAATGTCGCCCGCCGATAGCTCCCGTTGAACGGAAAGTAGGCTGTTGGCTGCATGGGCTCGCGCATATTTCGGTAGCGCGCGTCTCCAACCAGACCGACAATCCGATAGGGGTTGCGGCGTCCCTCGTTCAGCACAACGTCAAACGACCTTCCCACCGGATTCTCTCCAGCCAAATACTGCCGGGCGAATGCCTGGTTGACCAGGGCGGCGCCGGTAGCGTCGCTGGCGCGCAAGTCCCTGCCTTGGAGCAAAGGAATCCTCATCAACTCCCGCCATTCCGGCGAGACACTGAGGAAGTAGGATGCAACCGGACCTGGCGGGGCTGCATTGACCGAGATGAATCCATTCCAACTTCCGCCAGCCATTAGCGGCCACTCGCATATGGCCACCGCCTCCACTCCCGGCGCTGTTTTGAGTCGATCGGCAACCTGCTCCCACGAGGAAGCCGGCTGCGGTTGCGACGTTACCGTCTCCAAGGCGAGAAGACGTTCGGCGGAGAATCCCGTGTGTTGACGGGAAAGCCGGCCGGAAGTCGCCATGAAGAGTCCAGCCATGAAAAGTACGAGGACACAAAAAGCCACCTGGGCCGCAATTAGCAGTTGCATCATGCGTGGCCGCGCGCGCGGACTGCCGCCTTTCAGGGCGCTTGCCGGCCTCACGCCTGAAGCGCGCAGAGCAGGGGCCATGCCGAATAGGATTGTGCAACCAAGCGCCATGGCTAGCCCGAATCCAAGGACTCTCCAGTCCGCTGGAAGAACCAGGCGAACCGGATTATCGGGCGTGCCGATCATACCCACCACCAGCGGCGCGGCCCACCAGGCGAAGCAGCCGCCGATTCCTGCGGCAAAGAATGCCAGCCAGGCGCACTCGATCACCACGAGTTGCACCAGACGCCATCGGCCGGCGCCGATGGAAACGCGCAGCGCCATCTCGCGTTGGCGCGCGGTTGCCTGGGCCGTCATCAGGTTGGCCACATTGGCGCAGGATATGAGGAGCACCAGCGTCACTAACGCCCCAAGAACGAACAGCGCCATCCCATAGTCTTGCTGCAATCCCGAAACGCCGGCAGACGCGGGATTCACCATAAGCCTCTGATCCAGGTGAGGGTTCCCGACCGAGACCTTTGCCCGCTCTTCCACAAACGCTTGAAACGTAGGCCGCAGTTTCTCGCGGACCAGGGTCACGCTCACGCCCGGCTTCAGATGGACAAAGGTGAGAAACCACTGGTAATCGGAACGTACGATCGCATTGTTCTTCATCATCATCGTGGGAAGGAAGATATCCGTTACCCTCCCCGGTTCGGTACCGGTGAATGGTCCCTCAGCCACGCCGACGATTTGATAGACCTCATTGCCCGTACGGAAGGTCCGCCCAACCACTGCCGGATCCTCTGCAAAGCGCCGCTTCCAATAAGCGTAAGAGAGGACGGCGTACGGGTGCGCGCCAGGGGTGAGATCGTCGTTTTCCGTGAATACGCGCCCGAGCACGGCGCGAATGCCGAACGACTGGAACATCCACCCCGAGACGTACTGTTGATATGCCTTCTCCGTTTCCTGATCCGACCCATAGGTAAGGTCGATGTGATCGGCGTTCGAGACGGCGACCAACTCGGCCTGGTCCTTTACCCGGGCCCGCATCTGGCGAAACAGCGGATACTCGAAATTGTCGCCCGTTACAACTTTGCCGTCCGGGTCGCTGAATTCCCGCGACAGAGCGTAGAGCCGCTCGGGCGCGGCTATCGGTAGCGGCCGCCACAGCATAGCGTCCATGAGACGGAAGGCAGCGACGCACGACCCAATGGCGAGAGCGAGGGAAAGCACGGCGGCAGCCGACGTTACCTTGCTCTTCAGCAGTTGCCGCCAACCGAAAACCGCATCGGCATACAGCGATTCGAGCCAAGGTATGAGACGAATATCGCGGCTCTTCTCGCGATGGGATAACGCGGAACCAAACGCGCGACGGGCTTCGCCGGGGTCTCGGCCCTCCGCGATTCCTTCTGCGATGTGCGATTGAAGCTCTTCTTCGATGTCCCGGTTCAACCGGTCCCGACTAAACACATTTGCGATGCGCGACCACAGCGGCATATCAGACCGTCCTTAGCACCCTATTTACGGCGGTCGTGACTGCGTGCCAACGAGATTCTTCATTGGCAAGCTGCTTCTTACCCGCGGCAGTCAGCTCATAGATGCGCGCCCGGCGTCCCGTATCTTTCGTGATCCACTCGGCGCGAATCCAGCCGTCTTGCTCCATCCGGTGCAGGGCTGGATAGAGGGATCCTTCATCGGCGCGAAGCACGTCGCCGGAAGACTCCTTGATCGCGGACATAATGGCATAGCCGTGGAAGCGCGGCCGCCGCGACAGAATCTTGAGAACGAGCAAATCGAGCGAGCCCTGGAGGGAATCGGGTTTTGCCATAGTGGAAACTGATATTGAGACGTCTCAGTATCGAGAAGGTTAGGAATTCGTCGCGTCGCACGACCGACGGCTAGATGGGCTGCTTAACGAGTGACCGCTTCGCCCGTCTGCGCCGCGGCGGCCTTCGATAACACGGGGACTTTCGCATCGGGCGTAAGCGGCGGTTTGCGCTTGTGCCAATCGGTAGCCTGTTGGTAGGCGTGGGCCAGCGCGAGCACGTTCACCTCCGCCAGATTCGGACCGCTGATCTGCAGTCCAATGGGGAGGCCGGACTTGGAAAACCCACAGGGAACAGTGATGCTCGGCAGACCGTAATCGTCGAGAGAGCGCGTGTTACCGGGCTTCGGATTGCGCCCTCGCCCTCCGCCGCCGCGCCCAAGTTCCTCTTCGATGCTCCAAGATACTTCGCGGATGGTCGGGGTGATGATGAAATCTACCTGCTGCTTTTGAAAGACTTCGTCGTCCACTTTGCGGCGCACCAGGCGCAGATTGCGCCATTCGCGAATATAATCGACGGCGCGCGCGCCGCCACGTCCGCCGGCTTCGCCGCCAAGTCCCGCGATCTCGAACTGGCGGCCGAGGGTTTCGCTATAGACGCCGCCTTCGCTGCTGGCTCCGGTCTCGAGAATCGATGGCATCTCTATCTCTTTGCTTTCCTCCGTCATCTTGGTTAGCACGGCGATGGCGGTTTCCAGGGCGCTCGCAACGTCCTCCTGCAAGCCGTCGTAGAACATCGGGCGGAACACCCAGACGGAAGTGGCGAACGGGCGCGCCGATGCCCTTTGAATAATCCGGCACTGGATAATCGATGCTCTGCAGATCGAGCCGGTCGTAACCGGCGATGACTTGCAGAACCGTGGCTGTATCCTCGACTGTGCGCGCGATGGGCCCACAGTGATCGAGCGACCAGGTGAGCGGCACGATGCCGCGGATGCTCACGCGTCCGTAGGTGGGCTTGAATCCCGTGACGCCGCACATAGCCGAGGGGGTGCGGATGGAGCCGCCAGTATCGGTGCCGAGCGCAGCGTAGCAGTTATCCATGGCGACCGCGGCTGCCGAACCGCCGGACGATCCGCCCGCGATCATCTCCAGATTCCAGGGATTGCGCACGGGACCGAAGTAACTCACCGCGGAGGTCGCACCGCTGGCGAAAAGGTGCATGTTGCACTTGCCCACGATCACCGCGCCCGCGGCTTTGAGGCGCGCGGTGACCTCGGCGTCTTCGGTGGGAATGTATCCGGCCAGCGTCTTGCTGCCGGCGGTGGTGCGTACGCCGGCGGTTTCGATGTTGTCCTTGAGGCCGATGGGGATGCCGTGCAGTGGGCCGCGAAAACGGCCGGCGGCCTGTTCCTTTTCGAGCACGCGAGCTTGAGCAAGGGCCTGCTCGCGCATGATGGTAATCCAGGCGTCGATTTTCGGATTGAACGTTTGGATGCGTTCGAGGCACGCTTGCGTCAGTTCAACCGGGGAGACTTTCTTAGCGTGGACACGCTCAGAGGCTTCTTTGAGGGTGAGAGCGGCGATGTCGCTGGAGGCGTCCGCGCAGGAGAGACGCGCGGCGGCAAGAGCGGCGACGGTAGCAGCGAGAAAATCGCGGCGGGAAGTGGCGCTCATGTTATCCCCCTGTTTGCTCCGAGGCGGCTTTGGAAAGCGCCGGGACCTTGGCGTCTGGCGCCAGCGTCGGGCGCTTCTTATGCCACTCAGTCGCTTCCTGATATGCGTGCGCGAGTGCTAACACGTTGATCTCGGCCCATTGCGCGCCGGCGATCTGGAGGCCGATGGGCATGCCGTCCTTGGCGAATCCACACGGAATGGTGATCGTCGGCAGCCCGTAGGCGTTAAAGGCGCGCGTGTTCTCTTCGGGATCGATTTGCGTGCGCGAACGCGCGCTGGCGCCTGAGGGTGGCTGGCCGGCCGGCGCGCTGCCTGCTCGCTCCTGCCGCCGCTGTTCCGCCACCCGCGCTCCTCCACCACCACCACCGCCCGCGCCGCCGCGCCCGCCGCCTGCTCCGCCCGCCGCGCCCGTGCCTTGCGTCAGTTCCTCTTCAATGGTGGGAACCGCATGACGGGACGCCGGAGCGATCAGCAGATCGACGCTCTGCTTCTGGAAAATCTCCTCATCCACCGTGCGGCGCACCATTTCGAGGTCGCGCCAGCCGCGGATGTAATCCACGGCGCGCGCCGAGTCGGCGGACGGGAACGCTCGGCCGGTGCTGGCCTCGAAGCCGCCGCCGTTAACGCCGCGGAGGTTCTCATGGAAGGCGGCAATCTCCGCGCCGACGCTCGCGTGCAGCAGTGACGGCAGCGAGACCTCGTGCGAACCTTTCGTCAACTTGTTCAGCACGGCCATCGCGTCGTCAATGGCGCGGGCGACATCGTCGTCGAGATGATCGTAGAATTGCACCGGGATTCCGAGGCGGAATTGCGCCACCGGAGCACCGATTGCGCTGACGTAGTTCGGCACGGGTTTGTCGAGGCTATCGATATCCAAGTGGTCATAGCCGGCAATCTGCTGCAGGAGCATGGCAGCGTCTTCCACGGTGCGCGCGATGGGCCCGCAATGGTCGAGCGACCAGGCGAAGGGGACGATGCCGCGCAAGCTCACGCGGCCGTAAGTGGGCTTAAACCCGACCACGCCACAATACGCTGCGGGCGTGCGGATGCCTCCTCCGGTATCGGTGCCGAGGGCGCCGAAGCAGTTCTCCATTGCGACCGCCGCGGCCGACCCGCCGGACGGTCCGCCCGACACGCGCTCCAGATTCCACGGATTTCGCACCGGGCCCCAGTAACTCACGGCAGAGGACGCGCCCGCGTCGAATTCGTGCATGTTGCACTTGCCCACGATCACCGCGCCTGCGGCTCGCAGGCGGCGGACTACCTCGGCGTCTTCGGAGGGGAAGCGATACTCGTAAACCGCACTTGCGGCGGTGGCGCGGGCGCCCAGGGCGTCGATGCTGTCCTTGACGCCGATGGGGATCCCGTGCAGCGGACTGCGGAGTTTGCCGGCGGCCTGTTCCTCAGCAAGCGTTTTCGCTTGCGCCAGCGCCTTGTCACCCATGACGGTGATCCAGGCATTGATCTTGGGGTTGTAGGTCTTGATGCGGTCGAGGCACGCCTCGGTGAGTTCCACCGGGGAGACTTTCTTCGATCGGATGCTGTCCGACGCCTGCTTGAGCGTTAGGGCGCACAGTTCCGAAGAGGCCGCCGCGCTGGCAAATCGGGCAGCGGCGGCCGCGCCGAGACTGACTGCAAGGAATCCGCGCCGCGAAGTGGGTGGCATGAGATTTTGTACCGCGCTGGCTGGGGTGTTGTCAACGAGAGGCAGGGGCCTATCGTGAGGACTTACGCGCGCGAATCGTTACCCGGTATTCGTTCTCGGCGTTGAGATTGATCAGCGCCACAAACGCGCGGCCCTGATTTATGCCAACAGTTCCCGATTGCGATACGGCCGCCACTTCCTATCCCGCCGGCAGCAGAACGGTATTGCGTAACCCGTGAAGCGGGCGGTCGAAGACCAGTTCCCCGCCCTTCTCTGTGTAACTCGCATCCTGTAACGTGCCCGTGATGCGGATGTGCGCGCTTTGTTTGGGGTCCGCGATGGGCACTTCGAGCTTGGCAACAGTGCTTCTCTTTCCTAGCATGAGTTCGAACGGCTTCGCGGTGTCTAGATCGATCACTTTGAGATCTTGCAGTGACAGATAGGCGAGCGAATCGAGCTTCGCGGTTTCGCCTTTGCGATAGTCGCTATAAGTCTGCTCGACTTTGATCTTGTGAGTCTCTGGCGCGTCGAGATCGTAGAGCGTTTTCACATCGTCGAAGAACATATCGTTGTAGGGCGTGGCGGCGAAGGCGGCGGTGGTCTTGTGCGCGTGAATCGTCACCGGGTTGCTCTGGCCGCTCGGATTGGCGAATGCGAGCTTCAGCTTGCCGTCTTCGGTCACGCTTTGCTGCGCGGCGACATTGGATGAAGTGAAGCGCGAAACCCATCGGCAGAATTACGCCGAGGCGATAACCGCTCAGGCTGCGCACCCAGACGATATCCTCGCCGTGCATCATATAGGTGCGATCGTCTTTGTACGTCTTATAGATCAGCACGCGGCCTATTCCGCCTTCGGTACAGGGATCGGCAGCGTGGCGCGGATTTCGTGCGTTTCGGGATCGTTCTTTGCGGGCGCGATAGGTGAACTTGAGCGGCTTGCCGGTGCGCGGATCGTAGCACCTCGACGTCTGAGCCTTCGCTGCCGCCGCGAGTGGCGTTCACTAGTTCTGTGGCGCCAACGCGCGTTTCCTCTGGCAGGAATTTGATGCGGAACTGTTCCGAGCCAGGCGCGAGGAGGGCGTATTCGGTGTAAGCGTCCTGCGAAAAGAGGCGCGTCACGGGCGGCGTGGGGCGCAGCGACCCATCTGGATTCGTTCCGCCGGGAAACGCGCTGTTGGCGCCGCGCTGCGCGGCCACGTGCAATGGAAAATAAAGTGCGGCGCAAGCGAGAACCATGCCCAGGGGGCCAAGCGCGATTCGTTAATGTCTCATTCGCAGCAAGTCTAGCACGCGGCGCGCAACACGATTCAGCTATGCTCAAATGATCGATGCGATTCCTCGCCTTTGCCCTGCTGTTCGCCACGTCGTGCGGGCGCGCGCAAGAATACTCGCTCGGCCCCGATTCGCAGCCGCACGACGGCGTCCCGAAGGGGACAGTGACGAAGTATCAATTGGCGCCGGGCAAGTTTTATCCGGGCACGCCGCACACCTATTGGGTTTATGTTCCGGCGCAATATGACGCGAGCAAGCCCACGCCTTTCATGATCTATCATGGATGGCAGCGGCGCGGTCGGCAACAGCCAGCGCGTGCCGGTGGTGTTCGACAATCTGATCGCAAAGCCACGAACTGCCGCCGCTGATCGGAATCTTCATCGACCCGGGCGTGTTGCCGGCGGTTTCGGATGCGGCGCAGAACCGCTACGAGCGCATTTTCGAATACGACTCGCTGAGCGGGCGCTTCGCCAGATTTCCTGATTGAGCGAAGTGATTCCCGAAGTGGCCAAGAAGTACAACCTATCGAGCGATCCGAACGATCGCGGCCTGGCCGGGCGTCAGCACAGGCGCGGTGGCCGCGTTTATGGCGGCGTGGAACCGGCCCGACCAGTTTCATCGCGTGCTCAGCTACATCGGAACGTTCGTCGCAATGAAGGGCGCGGACGCGATGCCCGCGCTGATCCGCAAGACCGAAGCCAAGCCGCTGCGCGTTTTTCTGCAGGACGGCAAGAACGATCACATCGTGGCCGGCCGAGCCGTTCGGAACATTCTTCGCCGGAAGCTGGCCAATCAACAACGAGGTGATGTTCGAGGCGCTGCAGTATTCGGGCTACGACGTCAAGCTGGACGATCGGCGAGGGCGGCCACGACATGCGGCAGGGCGCGGCCATCATGCCCGACGCGCTGCGCTGGCTGTGGCGGGATTATCCGCAGCCGATCATGGCGCACGAACCGGCGGCGATGTCTCAGCCCGGGTGGGACCCGCGCGGCAAGGTCGTGGTCGATTGTCTCGGCCGATAAAGCTGGGAGCAGGTCGGCGGCGCGTATGCTTCCGTGGTGAATGCCGACGGGCGGACGCGCGACGGCAACGTGTATTTCGCCGACACGGCGACGAATCGCGTGTACCGCGTGGGCGCTGATGGCAAGATCGGCGTGTTCCGCGAGAATGCCGGCGGACGCGGCGATGCTGGCAGCCGGTGCCGATGGGCGCGTTTACGCCACGCAGCCGGCGAAGAAGACGGATTGTCGTCATTCGATGGCGCCAGCGAGAAAATCGTCGCGCAGAACATGGATGCGGAAGGGCTGGCAGTGACGGCGAAGGGCACGGTCTATTTCACGGATGTCGGCGCACAAGACGATCGGCGCGTCGGATCCGATGGCAGAGTGCGCGTGGTCTACAGCGGCGGCGAGATGGCGATGCCCGCGGGGCTGGCGCTTTCGCCGGACCAGGCGATGCTGATCGTGACCGACGCGCAATCGCGATTTAGCTGGTCGTTTCAGATTGCGAGCGATGGATCGTTGACGAATGGCGAGCCGTTCTATCGGCTGGAGATGCCGGAAACGGGATGGATGAGCGGCGTGCGCGCGGCGGCGGAAGATTCGTCGGGCCAGGTTTATTTCGCGACGCCGGTGGGGATTCAGATGTGCGAGGCGAACGGGCGCTCGGCGGCGATTCTCAATGCGCCGGGCTATGGCGGCGTGGCGCCCACATGGCGTTTGCGGGGAACTGGATGTATGCGGTCGAAGGCGGGCAGGCTTTTCCGGCGCGCCGGTGAAGGTGAAGGGCACGGAAGTTTGGAATCCGCAGAAGCCGCCCAAGCCGCCGCTGTAAGCGTGGCCGGCCTGGACACGCCGGCCGCGGAGATTCGGGCGCAAGGCTGCCGGCAGTTGCCTGGGATCGCTTAGACTTTCGGCTTCCCGGTGGTGGAAGCCGGATATTCGTCAACCTTCACGGCCACCCGCGGGCATGTAAATACGGGTGGCCGGGCCAAGGGCAAGTTATATTTTCAAAGATCTATGGGCCGTGTCTCCGTAGGCCTTACGGCGAGGGAGACCGGTCCCTGCAATGCACGTCTAGCAGTGATTCGCTAGACAAAAACCAGCGCGCTTCGCGCGCTCGACCGGCCAGAGGCCCGTCGCACGAAGAGCTTACCGATGAGGACTTGCGATTATTTTGAGGCCCTAGGACCGCAAATTCGCAGGCCAGGAGGCCTGCGCCACGGGTTACGCGGCGATTTTCGAGGGCTTACGGGGGTTCTGGAACTTCTTTCGGGCCTCGCGGAGGGCGCGGCGGCGCGTTACCAGGCGAATGACATCGGGGCCTGAAAAATCAAATCGCGTGAGCACGACGAATTGCGATGGATCGGCCTCCTCCCCTTTGCTTTCCGCGAGTTGGCAGAGCAGGTCGGCCTCTTCGAGGAGTTGCTCCAGTGAGGTCTTGCGATCGGCCTGGAGGGTGCGGATGAGGGCCATGTTCTTCTCGAAGCGGCGCTGGATGCGGCCTTCGTACGTCCCGAGGAGCGCGAGGTTTCCTCCTTTGGAGATCCAGACGCGGGCTTGCGCGAGGGCAGTGTCCACTTCGGCGTTTCCAGAAACGACTTCGTCGGGCTGAGTGATGCCGTCGGCAAAAATCCCCGACTCCAGGCAAGCCGCATGGTTCAGTCTCCAGCGGTCGTTGGCCACGGCCTGCACGAGGTCGATTTCCACGGGTCCTCTGGGCGCGAGCGATTGATGATAGCCCTGGCAGTGTTTCTCGTAGGCGACGCGGTCGGCGTCAGTCAGTAGAATGATTTGCCCGGTCAGGCCGTGACGGTACGCCGAGAGGGCGCGGCGGTCGCGCGGTTTCTGGGACCAGGGCTTTTCGTCTGTTGTAGCTGCAGCTTCGTTTTCCGGATACATGGTTATAACCTCGATTTCAGTATTTAGTTAGTTAGGTTAGGCCGCGGGTGCAAGGCGAGCGCGATCCCGCAAACGTTTGGCATGACTGGTTCCGATGCCGAGCTTCTCGCCGATTTCTCTAAGGGTGATGTTGGATCGCAGGATGTCGAGAGTATCGGGGGTGCGCCACCAATTCAGATCGCGTGCGCGCTTGCCGAGAACTCTGAGCCGCGAGTTGAACACCAAGCCGACATCCAGGTTGTGCCGGGCGGCGAACTCGCGCGCCGAGAGGGCTTCCAGTTCGTGGATATGTTCGTTCCAATAATCTCTCAGGTCTTGATAATTGTTAAAGCCGAAACGCCGACGCGCGCGCTTGAGCGTGGTACGGCCGATAGTAATCTCTTATTTGACGGTATCTTCGGGGCCATTTGGCCTCCGGGAACGCCAGTAGAGTTCATTGCACCATCCTATAGAGTTGGCGCGCTGAGCTGCTGCTCGCGCGCTTACGCTCCCCGATGGGTGGACCGAGGCTGTCGCGGCATAGACAAAACGGGCGATTTCTGATGGCGGTGTGAGCAATGCAGAGAGGGGAAGGACCGTGAACATTGGCGACGACTCACTTCCGGGCGATGGAGCAGGTAGCGTGGAAAGAAAAAAGTAAAAAGGGGGAAGGTCAAATAGCACGCCGTCACGCCTGGTCTTGTTGGCTTCCCAATGAGCGAAGAGCTCTTTGGTTACGATGAGACACGGGCCATTATGGTGGTTGGAGAGGCGATAAATGGGGGAACCGTAGAGTACGTCGAAACCGTGCCTGGTGGCGCGGACATCATGCACATCCCATAGGTCGTTTTCGACATCCCGGACCTGGGAAAGGACAGGGTACTTATATTTCCTGGCTGGCGGTTTCGGTTTCCGAGCGCGTGAATAGAACGTCATGCTTTTGGGATCCCTTTAATCCCGATTCGAGTTTACAGAGAGGCGGAATGGAAACCGGGCGTAAGTTGCAGGAAATCGCTGTAAGTGGTTGTGGGGATTGAGGCGGATTTTTTTGAAAAGTTTGGGACTGAGTTTTTCGCGGGGCTTGAAATTGGGATTTCAGGGACCTTTGGGTTGGCGCTTCGGCTACTCACGGTCGGGATGCGCAAGGGCTAGCATCATTGCTGTTCACTTAACCGCTGGGGCTACGGCAACAGCTTGCCTGCGGAAGTGCCGAGACGGGCCTGCAGAATCGGGCCCCGCACGATAGTCGTGATTTAGAGGGGACAATCGATGGGAATGCGGCCCCGATTTCGCAGAACGCCGGCCAATCTCGGAGTGGCGACAATGCACCCGAAGGAGGTTTCGTGTTTCATCCGATGGGGGCAGTCTGGCCGCGATTCAGACGCTTGGCTGAACCGGGCAACTGTTCCAGTCTCGGAGTGTCTGGCGAACGCAGGTTCCGGACATCGCGGATGGGTGGTTGGCCAAACAAGCGGCTGTATTCACGATTGAATTGACTCGCGCTTTCGTATCCAACCTCAAAGGCGACAGTCGCCGCATCGACATCATCGGCGAGCATCCGTGCCCGCGCGGCCTGTAGTCGAATCTGCTTCTGATATTGAAGCGGACTCATTGCCGTGAGCGCCCGGAAATTATGGTGAAGCGTAGAAACAGCCATACCCGCAATTTCTGCAAGTTCTTCAACGCGAAGCGGTTTCGCGTAGTTTGCCTTGATCCATGTAATTGCTTTGGCGGTGCGGTGGCTCTGGTCGCCCAATGTCGCGATTGCTCGTAACCGTCGCTCCCTCCGGTCCACGCAGGATTCGATAGATGATCTCGCGTTCGAGGAGGCCGCTCAGGAACGGGATGTCCTCAGGATTCGACAGCAGGTCCAGCAATCGGCACAACGCGCTGAGAAACTCTGCCGTGGCAGGACAAATGGACATGGCTGGACGATCCGGCGCCGCGCCAGACGCATGGGGAACTTCTCGCGGCTGAGGAACTCACGAACAATCGAGATATCAAGCTTCAGCGCGACGGCAAGGCAGGGTGCGCTCGTCGCTTGCCTCGGACACTCTGGTTACGGTGGGCAGATCTACCGAGGTAAGCAGGTAACGGGACGAATCGTAAGTCAGGGTTCTCTTTGCCAATCTGTACTTCTTTGCGTCCTTGCAGCCACCACAATCACGCTCGGCTCGTAGGTGACGTGGCACGCGGGAGTGGGAGCTGTCCTCTGGTGCAATGTCAGGCGAGGAATGGCGGTTGCCTGCTTCTCTGCAGCGCCGATCAGCCGGGCAACCCTGGAGGCCAACTCAAGCTCAGTCCATGCGCCCGGTTCGCCCCCAAGACAGCTCTGTCACGAGTGTTTGCCACGAAATCTCGGCTCCCTCCCTTCAGGATAACCGTGAACCGCGCCAGGCGAGCAACAACAGTGGCACGAATCGGCAGGATTAGGCAATCATTCGGCAGGATCGGGATACCGTTTCATCGTCCTTTCTTCCTACCCTGGTTTTAGGAACGCAATGGAGAAGCGGAACCTCGGAAAATGCGGGCTTGAGTGTCGGCGCTTGGCTACGGCTGCATGGGGCTGAGCGCCAACTACGGCCCACCGGCTGAGCGGCAGGCGGGCATCAAAATAATCCGTGCCGCTGTCGAGCGCGGCGTCACGTTCTTCGACACTGCTGAGGCGTATGGCCCTTTCACAAACGAAGAACTGGTGGGAGAAGCGCTCGCGCCTTTCCGCCATGAAGTCGTGGTCGCCACGAAGTTTGGATTCGGCATCAATGCGGACGGTACGCGCTATGGTCTCGACAGCCGGCCTGACCACATTCGGCAGGTCACCGAGGCATCGCTCGCCCGGCTGAAGGTCGAAGCGATCGATCTTCTCTATCAACATCGCGTCGATCCCGCTGTGCCGATTGAGGACGTGGCGGGAACTGTCAAAACACTGATCGAGCAGGGAAAGGTGAAGCACTTCGGCCTGTCCGAGGCGGGCGCGGCGACGATCCGCCGTGCGCATGCGGTTCAGCCGGTCGCGGCCGTGCAGAGCGAGTATTCGCTATGGACCCGCGATCCCGAACAGGATGGCGTACTCGCCGCATGCGAGGAACTAGGAATCGGCTTTGTCCCGTTTAGTCCCCTCGGCGCGGGATTCCTAACCGGGAAGATTGGCGCGGCCACGGAATTTCGACAGCACCGACTTTCGCAATCGGTCTCCGCGGTTCGCGCCTGAGGCCCGCGCCGCCAATCTGGCGCTTGTCGATCTGCTGAAGCGCATCGCGGAAACGAAAGCGCGCGACGCCGGCGCAGATTGCGCTCGCATGGCTGCTGGCTCAGAAACCGTGGATCGTGCCGATTCCTGGAACCCGAAAACTGGAGCGCCTTGAGGAGAACCTAGGCGCTGCCGCGATCGAGCTCACGGCGGACGATCTGCGCGAAATCGAAAGCGCGGCTTCCAAGATAACGATTCAGGGCGCCCGGCTTCCCGAGGAAGTTCTCAAGAATGTCCGGGCGGTGAGAGGCAAAGCAGAGGAATTAGTGTAGACGGCTGACCGCACGGCGCAGCGTCTTGCAACCGCCGGAACGTGGGAACATAACAGGAAGAGTTCTATGATCAGGCTCAAAGTCAATGGGCAGCATCAGCAGTTTGACGGCGATCCCGAAATGCCGTTGCTTTGGCTGCTGCGGGATGAATTGAATCTCAAAGGAACCAAGTTCGGCTGCGGCATGGGACTGTGCGGCGCATGCACCGTTCACGTCAATGGCGAACCGTCCGCGCCTGTCTGACGAAAGCGTCCGCAGCCGGCGAACGAATCGATCACGACAATCGAAGGCCTTTCGCCGGACGGCTCGCATCCCGTGCAGGTTGCCTGGGAAGCGCTCGACGTTCCGCAGTGCGGTTACTGTCAGGCGGGCCAGATGATGAGCGCCTGTGCGCTGCTCACCAAGAAAAAGACTCCGACGGACGCTGACATCGATTCGGCGATGGCAGGTAACATCTGCCGTTGCGGGACATATGGGCGGATTCGCGCGGCGATCCACAAAGCATCGGAAGCGATGAAACCGGGAGCGCGAATCGATGAACCGGACACAAGGAGAACCCATGGAGAAGATCAATCTCGGCCGGCGTTCGATACTGCGGGCTACCGCGATGGCGGGCGGCGGTATGATGCTCGGACTTTTTCCCCGGCGCGACGCGCGGGCCCAGGCGCCAGCGCCAGGCGCGCCGGGCCAGGGCGTGGCGGTTTTGCTCCGGCGCCGCTGTCGCCGGCCAATTTCGTCAGCATTTCGCCCGACGGGATCGCCTCGATCGGCACCGCCAAACACAGGAAATGGGGCAGGGATCATTCAATCTTCTGCCTATGATGGTGGCCGAAGAACTGGACATCGATTGGAAGAACGTCAAGATCGTGCGTACCGGGGTGGGCGAGCAGTTTGGCCGTCAGTTCACTGCCGGCAGCACCGCGACCCCCTCGAATTGGGTGCCGATGCGTCAGATCGGCGGCGCGGTGCGAGGTATGCTCATCGCCGCGGCGGCACAGAACTGGGGTGTCCCGGCTGCGGAATGTTCCACTACGCCGGGCCGCGTGGTTCACAGCCCGTCCGGCCGCGCCGCGGCCTATGGCGAACTGGCGGCGAAGGCCGCCACCATGCCCGTGCCGGACTTCAGCACGCTCAAGCTGAAGGACCCGAAGGACTACAAAATCATCGGCACCACAACGCTCGGCGGGGAAACGAAAGACATCATCCGGGGCAAGGCTACGTTTGGCATCGACATAACCGTCCCCGGAATGCTTTATGCAGTCTTCGAAAAGACTCCCGTGTCGCGCGGCAAAGTGGTTAGTGCGAACCTCGACGCCATCAAGGCGATGAAGGGCGTGAAGCACGCCTTCATCGTGGAAGGCATACCCGTTACCGGGAATTATCCGAATTACCTGTTTGCGGATCCGGGGCTCGAAGCCGGCGTTGCGATTGTCGCGGATAGCTGGTGGGCTGCGCAATCGGCGCGGAAGAAATTGCAGGTGAAATGGGATCTCGGCCAGTGGGCGTCGCAGGACAGCGATCAGAATGCCGCGAAAGCGGAGGAACTGTCCAAACAAGCGCCGGCGCGGACGCTTCGAAAGGACGGAGACGCGGATGCGGTTTTTCAGCGAACTGACGTCCGAGTGATCCAGGGCGCATACCGCTTTCCTATCATCGCTCACAACACCCTCGAACCTCAGAATGCTACGGCCCATTACCGGGATGGCAAGGTGGAAGTCTGGTCCACCAGCCAGCTACCCCAGACGGGGCGCCAGTTGGTGGCCCGAGTCCTGGGCATTCCGTAGAACGATGTGACCGTCCACATGGTGCGCGCCGGCGGCGGCTTCGGACGCCGGTGCTATAACGACTCCATGGCGGAAGCGGCCTGGATTTCCAAGACGGTCGGGGCGCCCGTCAAGTTGTTGTGGACTCGTGAAGACGACGTGCAGCACGACTATTATCGTCCCGGAGGATTTCAGTACCTGAAAGCCGCGATTGACCAGAACGGCAAGCTCGCCGCATGGCACGATCATTTCATTAGTTACGGCGAAGGGAATTCGTTTATCGCGGAGGGCGGATTCGATGCCGGTCAGTTTCCGGCAGGTTTGATCCGTGACTATCAGGTGCAGTCGTCGGTATTGCCGCTGGCTATTGAAGACCGGCGCATTGCGGGCGCCAGGATCCAACTGCAGCGCGTGGGTTGTTCAGTCTTTCCTCGACGATGTCGCCCACGCCGCTGGCAAAGACCCGCTGGCGCTTCGGCTGGAATTGCTCGCATCGGCGCCTGCGCCCGCAGCGCCTGCCCCCGGGCCCGGAGGTGGGCCTGCATTTGGAGGCAGACCGGGCCTGAACGCGGCTCGGATGCGAGGGGTACTCGAGCTTGTCGCGGAGAAGTCCGGTTGGGGCAAACGCCAGTTGCCGCCGCGGACGGCGCTCGGCATCGCGTTCCATTTCGACCATGGCGGCCACGTTGCGGAGGTCGCCGAAGTCACCGTGGGTGCCGACAAGAAGGTCAAGGTCAACAAGGTTTGGGTAGCGGCGGATGTCGGCAGTCATGCTATCAATCCGGGCGCTGCGGAGCATGTGTTGCAGGGCGCTGTGATCGATGGTCTGAGCGAACTGATACAGGAAATCACGCTGAAGAATGGCCGGGTCGTGCAATCGAATTTTCATCAGCATCCGGTATTGCGAATGCCCGAGGCGCCTCCAGTCGAGGTGCACTTCGTGAAAACGAACAATACGCCGAACGGTCTGGGGGAACCCGGCTTGCCCCCGATTCTCCCGGCCGTCTGCAACGCGATCTTTACGGCTAGACGGAGAGCGCATTCACACATTGCCCTTCACTAAACAGGGTTTTCGCTTTGCGTGAGTGGTTATTAAAAAGAGTCGAGGGGTCTTCCCGGCAGGACCCGTGATGTTTCCGCCGTCGCGAGACAAGCTTCAGTAAGTGTAAGTAGACCCTGAAGCGGGGGCCTCTAGGGCGGAGCCCTGTCAGGGGAGAGTCGGCGCCCCGCGGCATCGAAGATCCTGTGTAGTCGCCCAGCGTTTCGACTGGATGATACGCAACTCCTAAGGAGGTCGGATTGCATGCCTCAACTAACCTGACCCAGGGTTGGCAAGGTCACCGCTCCGGTAGGCGCCGGGGTTACCGTGGCCGGTGGAATCGCTTCCTATGCCAGCGGCCGATGTTATGCGGCTTCGACGCCCGGCTTGGGCGGTCTCAGGCAGTCTAGCGTGGTAAGTACGTCATTTCAGAAGTTCGCCAGCGTATTCCCCGCGCGAAGAACGCCGTTCGAGAGGGCGGCGGCAGCCCAGAAGGGCGGCCCCACAGGGCTCCGCATTCGAGACTAAATTTGTGTACCAAGTTAGAGCTAGAGTGTCCCACGATGCCGGTCGCTAGCAGGATGGCGGTGCTCCCGAAATATAGATTCGGAACGCCGGCTGTCTGGGCGATCGGCTCAACCCAAAGGACCGCTCCCTTGCGGTCGCGGCTCTGTGTCGGGAGTTTGTCTCCACTTCGTATGGTGCGCACGCCCGGCGCGAGCTTTCGTTCGCTCACCGGCGGTATCAAACTATTCAAAGCATCAGTTGTCGTAGCAGTAAGAAGGTGATGCTCGGAGGTCTGTCCTACCGGGTCAAGGCGTATTTCACACGACTGGCGCTCTCGCGCGAGATGGTTAGCGATACATTGCCACGTTTCGCCGCCTTCAGGCTGTCGGGCGGCAGTGCCGGATTCTGCGTGATTGTCACCGCTGCCCCATCCAGCCGCGCCGTTCGCGTCCAACCCTTGCCGATAAACTCCAGCGCGTCGCCGGCTTTTCGCACCTCCACCGGATCTGCCGCCGCGAACATCCCTTGGTCCGGAAGAAAATTGAGGCCGCCGTCTTTCCAGGTGAACTCCATCCAACGGCCGCCATCCTGCGTGGAGAAAACCGCTCGCGCTTGCGCGGATTCCAATATCCATTCGGGCGAGCCGTCGTCATCGAGATCGGCGCTCCAGACAACGGTTCCAACATGCGGGACGGCCAAAATTCGCGCGGAAAGATCAAGCGTCGCGCCGCCCGTTACGCGCAGGCGCCCCGCGTGCAAAGCAGCGGCGCCCTGAGCGCCGAAAACGCGCAGATCGATCTTGCGTTCGCCGGCGGCGCCGATGGTGATTTCCGTCTTTGGCGGGAAGAATTCCAAGCCTTCGCCGCTGGCCTCCACTTTGTAAGTTCGAATGGCCGGCCAGTTATTGCGAAGCGTAACTTCGATATTGGTGCCCGCCTTGGGATCGATGGGAATCACCGGCGGATCGGACAGAAGCGTGTCGCGCGGTCCAAAATGTAGGGCGATGGCTCCGGCGAACCGAACCGCGATCGGCCGGAACAGTTGCAGGCGCGCACGACCCAGCGCCATGCCGTCCACTTCGAGCGCGAAATTGGCGTAATCCCCGTCAGCCGCGCTCGCTGGCACGGCGATTTCGTAATCGATCTGGTTGGGCGCTCTGACGACCTTTTCCGCCGTGTAGCCTTCGGGCAACCGCAAGCGCGAACGCGCAGCGACGTCGGGTGACGAATAGGTTGTCGAGACCAGGTTTTTCGCCCCGATAATCAGGCGGCGCGCATCGTCGAAGAATGCCGAAGTTTCCGGCTCCTCGATGGCAATGCCGATGCGCACGTGGCGATCTGGCCCAACGCCCGCGGGAATGGGCAGGCGTGCGCGGAGCGTCTTTTCATCCCATTCGAACTCGGTCGGTTTGCCCGATGCAAGGAACGGTCCGACCGGCTGCCGCTCGAGTTGCAGCACTACGCTTCCGGGTTGGGGCGCGGCGAATTCCATGGCGAGAATGCCGTTTTCATACTCGATGGAAACCAGCTCGGCGGTAGCGTAGAGAATCTCTTCCACGGGAGAAAAATTGGAGCATTCGCGGCACAGCGCCTTCTGGCTGAGCGAGACGCCCACGGGCAGCCAGAGCGACTCGCCTGGCCCGAGAGATACGCCTGGAAACACAATGGGGCGCTTGGGGTCGGCGACCCGGATATCGCCTTGGAAGCCCTGCGTGCCGTGATTCACCAACGAAACCGCCGACGCCGGATTCGAGACCAGCAGCGCGGCGGACACCCCATCGGGAAATTTGCCGGACACCGGTTTGGGCGCGGGCGCCACTTGCATTGCCGGCAACAACGGCGCCCACCCGTGCAGGAGCGCGGCGTCGCGCCGGAGCGCAGTGGCCGAGCGCTCTTCGCCATTCAGCCCAAGAGCGCCTTCGCGCAGCAAGCCCCCGGGATACAACGCGTCTATGGCGGCGGTCCAAAGCAGTGCGCCGCGCGCAGTGGCAAGGGCTTCGCGGCTTTGCGCCAGCGCGGCCGGATCGGTCGCGACGATGCGATGAACGGGCGATGGCGGCGTGGCGGCATCCACGCCGGAGAGGGGCGGCGCCGTCCAGGCGATAGGTCCGCCGTGATTCAAGGTCTGCGGCGCCAGGATTGCGGCAAGAGCCTGAGGCGGTCCCGCCTCTGTTTCGACCCAGGCTTGCAGTCCAACGCGGCGCACCAGACGCACGAAGCGGGCGAGATCGCGGCGTGGGTTGGTGCGGCCGGTGAAATCGAAATCGCCCGCCGCTATTTGGTGCCATTGCGTGGAAACGGAGAATTGGACGGTTTCGATTCCGATGTTCTTGAGCTGGACGAGTTCGCGCTCCCAGAGATTGGGCGGGCAGAGATCGTATTGGAATTGGACGGCCTGCACGAACGGCGCGGGGACGGCATCCGCAGCCGGCCGCGCGGGGGCAGCGAAGAGCGCCATCAGAAGCGCGGCGGATCGCTTCAAGGGCGCTCTTTTCAAAACGTGCGCGCCTTCCGCAGCCGGTAGTCTTCGATCAGGGGCATGCGAACCACGGTACACATTTCAAAAAGGCGCGAGCGGCCGCGCGGGCCGATGCGGTCAGCAAGCGTGGTGCGATACTCGGGTCGGCCGAGGGCCGATTTCTCCACTGTGGCGCCCCCCGCATCGGGATCGGGCAGGTTGGTGGTGGCGATCAGAGCTTTCCGGTTGTTGCACCGGTAGGTGATGATCGAAGTCACAGTGTCTTCCACCCAATCGGTGACGCGGTGCGCGCCAAGATCGTCGAGCAGCAGGACGTCGGCATCGAGCGCGGTGCGGTAGGCCTCCTTGTCGGATGAGTTCGACGAGGGATCGTAACCGGATTTGATGCTGTTGAGGAGCGTCTGATAATCGCAGAACAGGCACTCGTGTCCTTTGTCGACGATCTGGCGCATGGCGGCGACCGCGAGGTGAGTCTTGCCGGTGCCCGGTTCGCCGGTGAGAAGCAAGCCGGGTCGCGATTCGTTGGGGAAATCGTTGGCGTACTTCTTGACAGCCAGAATCACGCCCATCAGTTCGCGGCGCGCGATTGGGTTTTCGGGGCCGGGCGCGGAGAAATTCTCGAACGAGGCGTTGCGATAGAGCGGCGGAATCTGCGCCTTCTCTTCGAGGCGGCCGGCGCGGCCTTGAGCGCGGCAATCGCACGGCTTGGCGCCGGAGACGCTGGCGCCTTCGACGATCAGGAAGCCTGTGCCTCCGCATTTAGGACAAACTGCCGCGGCGCTCACGGAACCATTATCCGATACGAAGCAAGCGGAAAGGCGAAATTTACCTGCATTCGTGAGCCACGGGCACAGGCGTGGCGCGCGCACACGGTTCGACCACGTTCCCCCCAATCCGGACTAAGGCTTGGAATGGCAGGCCATCTGCTGGAGCCTGAAAATGCGAGTTCGCCTGATTCTGATGTTAGGCGGAGTGGGTTTTTGGGCTTCGGCTCAGACAGCCGCGAACATGCAGGTTGTGCCCAGCACGTTTTGGCGACTGAGCGACACGGTGGGAGAGATTCCTTCTGCGCACTATCTGTTCTCTCCTGGACCCGGGAGTTTCGAAATCAACCCGCGTTTGCGATTCAATGCGGCGGTGAACGGCAACCAGCACACGTTTCTGTTGGGTCCCGAGTATCATCTTTTCCTTGGAAATCGTGTGGCAATCAATGTTTGGGCGATGGCAGGCAACATGAAGAGATTTGCGCTGGAGAATCCGTTCAAGCAGCCTACCGACGCGACACCACCGCGATTTGGGATCTTGCCATCGCTGCCGATGGAGCGCGGGTTCAACGGGGCTAACGGATGGGGCGCTTCGATTGGCGGCAGCATCGACTACCGATTAGGCGATTTCTTGACGTTCCAACCGCTGCAGGCCGAATATCTGCGGATTCAGGTGGAAGACTCGGTGCGTCGCGATATGCGGTTCTCTACCGGCCTGCGCTTCTCATTTGGCAAGTAAGCTTCCTGCGTGGCATCCCCAGTGCGCATCCCGCTATAATCGATCTTCACCCATCCAAAAGGAGCAAACTTTGCGAAAGAAAGTCACAGTTGTGGGCGCCGGGAATGTTGGCGCCAATTGCGCGCTGCGCATTGCCGATAAGGAACTGGCCGACGTCGTACTGGTCGACGTGGTCGAGGGCGTCCCTCAAGGTAAAGCGCTCGATATTCTGCAATCCGGCCCGGTGCAGGGCTACGATGTCGCCATCACTGGCGCAAACGATTACGCGCCGACGGCGAATTCGGACATCGCCATCATCACCGCTGGCCTCGCGCGCAAGCCGGGCATGAGCCGGGACGATCTGCTGTTCGCCAACAACGACGTGGTGAAAGGGGCCACCGAGCAAATCGCGAAGTATTCACCGAACTGCATCATCATCGTGGTCACGAATCCTCTCGACGTAATGACACAGGTGGCATTCTGGGCGTCCAAATTCCCTAAGAACCGGGTGGTGGGCATGGCCGGAGTGCTGGATGGCGCGCGCTTCCGCACGTTCATAGCGGCTGAGTTGCAGGTCTCGGTGGAGAACGTGACGGGCGTAGTGATGGGCGGGCACGGAGACACGATGGTTCCGGTGGTGCGGCTCACGAGCGTTTCGCGGAATTCCGCTAACCGAATTGATGGACCAGGCGACTATCGACCGGATTGTCGACCGCACGCGCAACGGCGGGGCGGAGATCGTGAAATATCTGAAGACGGGAAGCGCTTATTATGCGCCGTCGGCCTCGGCCGTGGAGATGGCGGAATCGATACTGAAGGACAAGAAGAAAGTGCTGCCTTGCTCGACGTACCTCGAAGGCGAGTACGGCATCAACGGCCTGTTTGTCGGCGTGCCGGTGAAGTTGGGGGCCGGCGGCGTAGAGAAGATTTACGAGGTCAAACTGACCGACGACGAGCGGGCGATGTTGAAGAAGAGCGCCGATTCCGTGCAGGAAATGGTGGACGTGCTCAAGAAGAAGCAGTAGCGCGTTTTGCGTTAACCGCCTTTCGGATTCGACGCCCTAACGTGTTGCGTGGGTCAGAGCAAGCGGGCGAGAGACTCGACCGTCGTCGATCGCCTGATGGCGACCTCGGCGAGGATTCCGTGAAGCGTGCCGGTCTTCAGCGGATTGTGCAGCGGGACTGTGACGGATGAGCGGGAGGTCCTGGATGCTGCAGACGGACATGGCTTCCCCTCTGCCGGATTACGGAATCTCCAAGGTGCTGCAGCGCGCGGATCAGCCGACCGGCGGACATGCCGCGCGGCAATTTCATGCAGCTTCCACGGGAATCAATTCGTCTTTGACGTAATGCATCTGCACTAGTCGAGGACGAACCGCGGCTTCTTCGAAATGCACTGAGACTGCCTCCAACAGGTTGGCACGTAGTTCTTCCCAGGTTTCGCCTTCGCTAAAGATGGAGTGGCCCAACGCACGTGCGAAGAAGCCCCCCTCCTCTGCGTCGCGAATTTCGAAGATCAACTCGATGAGTTTAGAATACCCGATGCAAGGGTCAATGGCAGTCGGCGCTCGCGAAGATCGCATCAAGCCGACATTTCATGAACGGTCCAATTCGATACGCTAAATGTTCTTGACATGCGGCACGTGGAGGGTTACGGGATGATACGGACAATCCGTCACAAGGGCTGTTTGAAGAAGACGACCCGAGCGGCATCAGCTCAGAACATGTCGATAAGCTGCGAGATATTCTGGCGACGCTTCATGCCGCCCCGACAATTGCGCATATGGATTTGCCGGGTTTCCGATTGCACCCGCTCAAGGGCCGGATGAAAGACTTCTGGGCAGTGACCGTCCGTGCCAACCGGCGGGTGATTTTTCGTTTCGTCGAGGGCACGCGGAGGAAGTCGATTATGTCGATTACCACTAGACACGGAGAACGACCCGTGACCATGAAAAACCCGCCGCATCCGGGTGGCGTTGTGTTGCGCCAGTGCATCGAGCCTTTGGGCCTGTCGATCACGGACGCCGCCGCAGCTCTGGGGGTGACGCGCAACACGCTTTCCGAACTGGTGAACGGCAAGCGCGGCATTTCTCCCGAAATGGCAGTGAGGCTGGCGAAGGTTTTCGGCGGCACGGAGGAAGGCTGGCTTGTGCAACAGGCGCAGTACGACCTTGCGCACGTCAGACGCGAACGGCTAAAGCTCAAGCGACTGGAAATCGCTTAAAGGCACAATCACCGAGCTTCCCGCACCCCTGAATATCGAAGCGGGGAAGTTACGCGGCGCGTGCTATCCTATCCCCAATCAACCTCAGCGGGGAGTTCTCACCATATGTCCGTGTCGGGTACATCTCTATCTTTTCGCGACGTATTGCGGATTCGTTCGGTCCGGCGACTCTGGATTGCCCAGCTTGTCAGCGTATTCGGTGACTTCCTGGCGATCTTTGCAATCCTTGCCGTGGTCACTTTCAAATTTCATGGGACGGCGACCGAGGTCGCCATGGTGTTGGTCTCATTCATGTTGCCCCTAGCCATCGTCAGCCCCTTGGCCGGCGTCTTCGTAGATCGCTGGCCTGTAAAGCACACGATGGTGGCGAGCGACCTCATTCGCGGTCTGCTCGTCTTGTCGCTTGTCTTCGTGCATGATCTATACCTGATCTACGCGATTCTGTTCGCGATGAGCATCGTTTCCAGCTTCTTCATTCCGGCCCAGTCGGTCACTCTGCGCATGGTGGCGCCCGTGGCGGGGCTCATGGCGGCGAACGGGTTGATGTCTCAGGCGCAGCAGGGGTCGCAAATCATCGCGCCGAGTATTGCCGGGGAATTAGTGCAGCTTGTGGGGGCGAATGCCTGCTTCTTGTTCGACAGCTTCAGCTTCTTCTTTTCCGCGGCGCTTGTGATGACTCTCACAATTGACCGCCGGGCTGCGAGCGCTGGAGCGGTGGCAGTCCTCGATTCGATGCGAGATGGATTCCGCTTCATCTTCACGCACTCGACAATTTCCTTCGTGACTCTCTCCATGACGGCCGGGATGTTCGCGATGCGTTGCTTCGGCGCGCTACTCTCCATATATGTGCGGGACATATTGCGGTCCAACGCCGCCGCTTTCGGACTGCTGAATACGCTGATCGGCGTCGGCATGATTATCGGGACGCAATTTCTGACTCGCTTCGCGCGGCATGTCTCGGAGCAGAAGCTAGTGGTGTACGGATTGGGTGGAATGGGCGTAGCGGTATTCATCACAGCGGTATTCGGCACTATGGCGTCGGCTGCGGCCGGCATGTTTGGTCTAGGCTTTTGCGCGGCGGCGATTTTCATCACCGCAACGACCCTGCTTCAGCGGGAAACGCCACATGAGCTATTGGGGCGAGTGATGAGCTGCCTAATGTCGCTGGTTGCGGGCTCACAAGTGGTCGCGATGCTTTTCGCGGGTCCGATCGCCCAAAAGGCGGGGATTCCGAATCTTTACTTTGGGAGCGCGGCGATGCTGGTAGGGATCGGCGTCGCCGGGCACTTCAAGCTGCCGTCAACGGCCAAGGGAGAGGCTGCCGGGGCGGGATAGCGCGCTGAATGTAGCATCGGGCGTTACTCGGCCGCCATCGGACCATCGCCCTTCGACAACTCGCCTAGCAGCTCCTCGCGTTTGCGATGGGCTGCGATTACGGCGGAATCGAGTCCGATCCAATAAACCGCGGCGCCAATCGCGGCGGCGAGAGCCAGCACGATCGCAAATGCAATCTCGCTCTTCAGCGCCCATCGCGCGACGTACGCCAATACGACCGGCAGCAGCGCCAAGGGATAGAAGAGCACCAACAGTCCCTGCGCCTTGGCTGAACCGCCGCCGCGGCTAACCCGCTCCGGGTTCAGAGCGCGCGGATAGTTCACCGACGCCATATTGCCCAAGCCGAACAGGTAGAGCGCGCATACGGCAATCACCACGAGCGTTTCGGCCATGCGCTGCCAGCCGCCGCCCAAATTGAAGATACTCACCACCGCGCCGAGAATCGCGATATCGAGGTAAACGAAGATCGCGGCGGCTATGTTCTTGCCGACCAGGACGCGCCGCATCGGCTGCGGCGCGGCGAAATAGAACATCGCCGCCGAGCGGTCGAAGCCGAAGCAGTTCCAGTAAGTCACCTGCCCCAGCAGGCTCAACGCGTACATGCAGACCATCGCCAGGAAGTACTCCGAACCCGTTCGCTGTCCGCGCCGCCCCATAACCAATGGCAGCCAGACCAGGATGCCGAAGGTGAATCCCATGACGAAGACCATGCGGAAGCGCGGCGTGCGAGCGAGGGAGCGGAGTTCCTTTTCGACGATGGCCGCAAGCGGGTCGCGCCAGAGAATAGCCGGCAGACGGTAGAACGAGTCCGACCACCTGCGCCGGCGCGAAGACTCCGGCGTCAATACTCGCGCCTGCGCGGCGGCGACATCGAACCGCAGATTTCGTTCGAACTGCCTGCGCCCAAACCAGAGCGCGGCGAGCGTCCAAAGGAGCAACGTCAGCAACGGTCCGAATTGTCCCAAGGAGAGCAGCGCCGTGGCGCTCCACGGATAGGCCGGTCCACGCAGCGCGTCGGCAAACGGGCCAAGCCATCTAGGGTGGATATCGAGCTGTATGAAGATGCGCGGCAGCATCCACAGGCAGGTAGTCACCAGGATCACCACCTCGCGAATCTTGCGCCTAGACATCAGCCGGCCTATCGCGCTGCGAGTTCCGGAGGCAAGCAGCGCGTTGAACGTAACGAAGATAAGTGCGGCGAGCAGGATGCCCGGCGCGGCGGCGATTCCGCGATTTGCGATGAGGCCGGCCACTCCGCCAGCGATCACCAGTAACATCTCCAGCGTGCTCGTAAGACAGAGCAGCGCCTCGACCAGAAACAGCTTGTCGTGCGGGACAGGATACATGGCAAGCTTTTTCAGGTCGAGCGAGCGGCCCAGGCTGGCCGTGAGCACGGGCATGAACTGCCAATAGAAGACAATCGCCAGAAAGCCGAGGGGGAGGTACCGGCGCAGGGTGGCAGCGTCAGCCGACATTGCCCCAAAGCAAGCGAGGACCGCGATTGCCAGCCAGAATCCATACCAGATCACCAGCGGGATCGCGCGCCCTACGGCGCCGCGGCCTCGGCCCCATCGCATGCTGAGAAATTGAGCGCGGAGAATGGCGGCGATCATACTAAACTCTTACGGCCTGGCGCTCATAGCCAGCCCAGGCGTTCACGATGGTGTTCCGCTCCAACGATGCGCACGAAGGCGTCTTCGAGCGATTCGCCGCCGGCGCGCAACTCCTCCATGGATCCGCAAGTGACGATGCGGCCATGATCGATGATGGCAACCCGATCGCATAGACGCTCCACTACTTCGAGCACGTGGCTGGTGAGGAAGATGGTGGCGCCGCGCCCGACCTGATCGAGCAGGATGTCTTTCATCAGTCGCGCGCCGACAGCGTCAACGCCTTCGAATGGCTCATCCATCAGGAACAACTCGGGGTGGTGGATCAGCGAAGCCGCCATGGCCACGCGCTTGCGCATGCCCTTGGAGTATTCGCCGATGATCTTGCCATCGTCGGCAAGCTCGAATAACCTCATGAGATCGCGCGCGCGGTCGATGGCGATTGCGCGCGCGAGGCCGTACATACGGCCCGCGAATTCGAGGAACTCTACTCCGGTGAGACGGTCAAAGAGCATCGACTCATCGGGGACGAGACCGATGCGACGCTTGATTTCGAGTTCGTCCTTCGGCATTTGGAAGCCGAGGATTTCGATGGATCCCGAATCCGGCGGAATGAGGCCGGTGAGCATGCGGATGGTGGTGGATTTACCCGCTCCATTCGCGCCGAGAAAACCGAAGAACGAGCCGCGTGGGACTTCGAGCGTCAATCCGTCGACGGCAAGTTGCAGGCCGTAGCCTTTATAGAGCGACTGCGCGCGGATGGCAGGCGGCGCGCTCGCGGGCATGATGGTTTCGGGCGCGGACATTCGCTTTTCGCTCACCGGGACGGCGCTGACTTAACTGTACCCTGGCATTATCGCCGCATCCGGCGCAACCGCGCTACTCGAGCATCGGCAAGTGCTCGGGACGCACGAGCAGCCGAATGGATCGCGCCTGCATGGGAGTACGTTCGATGAAGCCGTTGAGTTCGAGCGTCTTGATCATCTGGTGAACGGAGGGCGGCGTGGTCCGAAAGTAGTTCTGAAGGTCCGCTTCCGAGGGCGCCCTTCGATGCATCTTCGAGTAGTTGTAAATGAACGCCAAATACTGCCCCTGTTTCTTCGTAAAGGGCGGCGGGGCGGACGGGTCGAGCTTTGGCGCCGGATCGATGCTTACGCGGAATGCGTCTCCGTCTCCGCCGCTATCGTAGATGCTCACGTTCAGTAGCAACACCTGGCCGCCGATCGCGGTCTTAACCGGCTTTTTCAGCGCCGCATCGAGATTCTCACGCAGTTCCTTGGCTTCGCGGCTCGACCTTGCGAACTTCGCAACGCGATACGCCGTCTGGTCTTTACGTATAAAGACCCACTCATCGCCCGGCTTATGTTCCACTTCAATAGACTGTGCGCCGCAGGCCAAGGCGTGCGCGCATAGGTCTTCGAGTAAGGTCTTTGGTTTGCCCATAACTTGGAAACACAAAAGCCACTGGTCGCGGAATGGAACGAAACGATTCGCGTGTCAGGCCTCGTTTCGCTCCCAATAGTCTTCCCAGTAGAACTGCTCCGCGAACTGGCGCATCTCCTCCGGTCCGAGTTCCTCCGGGATTGGCGCGGACGCCGGAAGCGTCTTCTCACCAAGCACATGGCCAAAGCGCTTGCGGTATAGCTCGTGGACCCATTCCTTTACGGGCTGCTTCCATCTCTGCTTCGGACTTGGTATGGCCTGAACAAGCACATCGGGACGGAAGCCAAGCGCTTTGGCCATCTCCACGTCGTTCTGATTCAGGCGGCAGAGCCTCTTTGCCTCCGGCCAACCGCTCTTCTGCGGCTTCTTTCCCATGCCAAGAAACGTTAGTCGCCGCCGCGCCCCCCGCGTCCTGCCTGCGGCTTCGGCATCGGCTTGCGCGGAATCATATCCGGCCGCGCCGCGGTGTTGTACACGAACCAGGCCTCAATCGCCGCCGCCTGCTCCAGATCGTTCGCCTGCAGCCGGTCGTAGACGTCCATGTTCGAATGGTGCGTCCGCGAGCCATACTCCAATGGATCCTGAATGAACTGGAATGCGGGCAGCCCGATATTGTCGAACGGCACGTTATCCGTGCTGCCAGTGGCGCGAATCGTCAGCGTGGAGGCTCCCAGGTCTCTGAACGGCTCCAGCCAAGCACGGAAAATCGGTTCCACCATGTTGTTGTCCTGCATGTAAATGCCGCGGATGCGCCCGGAGCCGTTATCCAGGTTGTAGTAGGCGGAAAGCTTGGCGTATTCGGGCTTCGGTTTCATGTCCGTGGCGTCCGCGAAGTGATCTTTCACGTATGCGCGAGACCCAGCGTACCCTGTTCCTCGCCTGTCCATAAGGCGATGCGCACCGTGCGCTGCATCTTGAGATCGAGCGATTTCAGAATACGCACGGCCTCCATCGCCACGGCTGAACCCGCGCCATTGTCGGTGGCGCCGGTACCGCCCGTCCACGAATCGAAATGGCCGCCCACCATCACCACGCCCGAATCCGGTTTCGTCCCCGGGATCTCGGCGGTGATGTTGAACGAATCCGCCGGCGGCGTAAACTTCGTCGCGATATCGAACTCGAGTGTCACCGGGATGCCCTTTTCGGTCAGCCGCACCATGCGGTTGTAGTGCTCGTTGGTCACCAGCACCGAGGGCGGAGGCAACTGGTCGTCTGTCATGTTGCGATCGCCCGCCGCGCCGCCCATCACGGTACCGCCGTCCGGACCGCTGCCTGGGCGCACGACCACCAATACGCCTTCGTCGTGCAGGAATTTGTTCAACTCTGCCGCGAAACCGCGCCCGCCGCCAGCTCCGCCCCGGCCGCCGGCACCGCCACGTCCACCCGCTCCGCGTCCCGCGCCAGGACCACCTGCGCCCGCCGCGGCCGCTCCACCGCGGGGCGCCGGAATCACCGGACCGCGTGTGAATCCGAGCGGGAGAATGTTCGGATTGCCCGACGTCGGATCCGGCGCTTCGGCAGCTTGCGCTAACTCAGCGTCCGTCAATCGGTGCAGGTAAGGCTCAGCGACCATTTCCGAAGGATGCGGCGCGGCAGCCAACACGATCTTTCCTTTGAGCTTGCCTCGCCACTTGTCCAGATCTTCCGGCCCGCTGATCACCGCGTATACCGCTTCGCCCGAGACATCGCCATTCGTACCGGGCGACCACGGCTGCGCGAAGCCGATGATGGGCTGAAACTCAGGTTCTTTCATCTGCGCCATGAAGCGGGTGCAGACCCATCCCCGCCCGAACGGCCCCCAGGGCTCCATTTTGGCGTTGACCAGACCCCACTCGGTCATCTTCTTGACGGCCCACTCGCCCGCCGCCTTGGCGTTCGGCGACCCCGTGAGGCGTGGCCCATAGACGTCTGTCAAGTAAAACGACGTATCCATCACCTTCGAATTCTGCCCGAAGGCCTCATGCCGTATCTGTTGCACGATGGACAGGTCGATTTTTTCCGTGGAGCCGACCTGCGCCGAAAGGCACGCGCACAGCACGGCCAGCATTCCAACCAACGATCTCCGCATGTGGGCGAGAGTATCACATTTTGCGGAATCCGAGCCGCGCCTCGCGCACCCGGCCCGCGCGCTACCCTGAGTATTCGCCCATGACGCTTCGTGAAATCGCCCAAGCGCTCGGCTGCCGCCTCGAAGGCGATCCCGAAATCGAAATTCGCGCCGTCGCCGCAATGGAGCGCGCCGGGCCCGGCGACCTCACCTTTCTCGCGAACCCCAAGTACGCTTCCAAGGTGAAGAATACCCAGGCCAGCGCGATTCTGGTCTCCGAGCCCATCGCGGGAATTGCCTCGCTTGTCTCAACCAATCCATATCTCGATTTCGCACGCGCCCTGGCGCTCTTCTATCAACCGCCCGAGCCGGCGCGCAGGGTGCATCCGCTGGCCTACGTCGCCCCCAGCGCGGAGATCGGCGAGAACTGCTCCATCGCTCCTTTCGCGGCGGTAGGCGAACGCGTGCGCATCGGCCGCAACGCCGTTTTGCACCCGCATGTGGTGATCTACGAAGGGGCGCAAATTGGCGACGATTTTCTGGCGCACTCGCACGCCGCCGTACGCGAGTTCTGCCGCATCGGCCACCGGGTCACCCTGCAGAACGGCGTCGTAGTGGGCGGCGACGGCTTCGGCTTCGCCAAGCGCGCCGATGGATCTCACGAAAAGATAGTCCAATCGGGCGTGACGATCATCGAGGACGATGTGGAAGTCCAGAGTCTCACCTCCATCGATCGCGCCACGGTTGGAGAAACGCGGGTAAAACGCGGCGCCAAGATCGATAGCCTGGTTCAAGTGGGGCACGCCTGCGTGGTGGGCGAGGACAATATCGTTTGCGCGCAGACGGGTCTTGCCGGCAGCACCACGCTCGAACGCAACGTGCTACTTGCGGGCCAGGTGGGTTCATCGGGACACCTCACGGTACACGAGGGCGCCATTGTTTACGCCCAGAGCGGCATCGGCGGGGACGTAGCGGCGGGCGCGCGCATTTCGGGCTCGCCGGCTTTCGCCGCCAATGAGTGGCTGCGGGCCATCACGGCTTTCCCCAAGCTGCCCGAGTTGCTCAAGACCATCCGCGAATTGCAGAAGAAGGTAGAGAAACTGGAGAAACATGCCTCAAGCGAATCTTCCGAGTGACGGACGCCGTCCGGTTCCTTATTTGAACGCGAAGTTCATGAACAGCCCGGACGCGCGGGCCTTGCGTCTGCTCGCGGAGTATCTCGAACCGCTGGCCGTATTTCGACGGGAAAAACTGCGCGACACCGTGGTCTTCTTCGGCTCGGCTCGTGTCACGGAGGATGGTCCGCTTGGCCAGTACTACAAGGACGCGCGCACTTTGGCCAAGCTGGTCACCGAGTGGGCACAGCAGTTCATCGATGGCTCATACCGTTTCGTGGTTTGCTCCGGCGGAGGCCCCGGCATTATGGAAGCCGCCAACCGCGGCGCGGCCGACGCGCACGGTAAGACTGTCGGGCTTAATATCGGGTTGCCCTTCGAACAGTACCCTAACCCGTACATCACGCCCGAACTCAGTTTCGAGTTTCATTACTTCTTCATGCGCAAGTTCTGGTTCGCATATCCGGCGAAGGCGCTGGTGGTCTTCCCGGGCGGCTTCGGGACCTTGGACGAGATGTTCGAAATCCTGACGTTGGTGCAGACGCAGAAACTGGCCAAGAAAATTACGGTGCTGCTCTATGGTTCTCAATACTGGAAAGAGGTTCTCAATTTCGATGCGCTGGTGAAATGGGGAACTATCTCGCAGGAGGATTTGAAACTGTTCCAATACGCCGACGATCCCGAGACAGCCTTCGATCTGTTGAGGGAGGGCCTGCTAACTCACGCTCAGCCCGAAACCGCGGAGACACCGGCTATTTCGAAATCCCGCAATCCTCAAATGCCAGGCGGGGCTTAGCCGAAAACCAGCATGTTCCAAATTGCCGTTGCGCCTGAAATCGAAATCCGGCAATGGGCCCTCGCCGATGCCGACGCATGTTTCGAAACGGTCGCGCGCAACCGCGCCTCGCTGCGCGAATGGCTGCCGTGGGTGGACAGGACGCGTTCGGCGGAGGATATCCGCAACTATATCCGCACGGTGGCAATTCCGCAGTACGAGGGGAATCAAGGACCAATTTGCGGCATCTGGGTCGCCGGCAAATTGGCGGGCGGCATTGGCTGTCACGCCATCGATTGGGCGAACCGAAGCTGCGCGTTGGGTTATTGGCTCGATGCCGAGGTTCGTTCCCGCGGCGTGATGACGAAATGCTGCGCGGCGCTTCTCCGCTACCTTTTCGAGGAGTTAAGGCTCCATCGTGTGTGCATCCGTTGCGCCACCGGTAACACGCAAAGTTGCGCCATTCCCAAGCGTCTCGGATTCCGATACGAGGGTTTGGAATTGGAAGCCGAATGGGTGGGCGATCGCTGGGTGGACTTGGTGAATTGGGGAATTCTGGAAGGCGAATGGCGCCAGTCAGTTGGTGATCCACCGCCGTCGCCCGGCCGAGCTTAGCCCCCTTTCGATAGCCAGATTCCTACCATAGTACTGGTACATTCCCAGAGCGCCCCGCGGAAATTGCCTTTGCGCTGTTTCCGTGCTATTTTCCGGCTTGTGTGTTACGGAGGAGATAAACGATGACGGCAATTATGAAGACCTGCGCCCTGGCGATTTTCGTGGGAGCCATGGCGAACGCGGCTACCACCACTTCGACGACGATCTCCGTCTCGAACGCGACGGTATCGGTGGGCACCTCGACCACGGCTTCCGGACCAGTAACGCTGACGAACTTCGGTACTGGAACCTTCAACGCGACGATCACAATAGGCAGCCTGGCGATCTCGGGCAACTTTACGATCACGCTTACCGGTGGCACGTTCACCGGCACTGTGTCGCTTCCGTTATCGATCTTGGCAGCGGGTGGTGGAACCGGTTCAGTCACCATCACCGGAGGCACGGGCGGTTACGCCGGCGCTACCGGCTCATTTCCCAACGTTAGCGGCACCGGCGCCATCTCGAACGCGGGCGCAATCACGGTGAGCTTTTCCGGCGCCGGAAGTATCACGGTAGGCGGAGCGACGGGGACAACGGGCACCACGGGATCAACCGGCACAACGGGCTCCACCGGAAGCACGGGAAGTACGGGCGCAACTGGCGCTACCGGCAGTGGACCAGCCATCACCGCCGTGCAAGACGCCGGCAGCTATACCGCCGGTATCGCTGAGGGAAGCATCTTCGTAGTGAAAGGAACGAACCTGAGCCCGTCAGGTCTAGGCAGCGGCGGCCTTCTCTCCTTCGGCTTTCCATTGCCCTCCAGCTCGAATGGCGTCAGCATCAATTTCACGCCCACATCCGGCGGCTCAGCTACCAGCGCTTACCTCATCTATCTTTACAATACCAGCGGCACGAGCCAGCTTGCCGCGATATTGCCGTCGAGCATAACCCCTGGTAACTATAACGTCACCGTAACCAGCGGCGGCGCCACGAGCGCTCCATTTGCAGCTCAGCGTAGTTAAATCCAAGCCTGCGATGTTTACCCTGGACCAGGCGGGCGACGGCCTTGCGATCGTTCAGAATTACGTTTCCGCATCGGAAACCGATGAGGATCTTTATGTCACCGGCGTCCTCAACCAGCAGACCGTGTCCCCGGCTTACCCAGGCCAGACCTTGATCGCGTGGATCACCGGGCTCGGGCCGATCGGTAGCGGCGATAATACAGCCGCTCCCGTTCTTAACGTGGCAGGCTCTTCCAATGTCCAGGTCATCGTTGGAGGCGTCGCCATCACGCCGACCTTCGCCGGCCGCGCGCCGGGACTCGCCGGCGAAGACCAGGTCGATTTCGTACTTCCCGCGAATGTTCCAACGGGCTGCGCGGTGTCGTTCCAGATCTCGGCTAACGGCGTGACGAGCGCACCCACCTACATTGCCATCGCGCCCAATTCCACCGCCGGCGCATGCGTACAGACCGGGTTTACCACGTCACAGTTGCAAGCGCTACAGAACGGCCTCTTCAGCGGCGGCAGCGGTTCGAGCATCACAGCAGGCTCGTTCTTGATCGAGAATATTTCCGCAATGGAAAACATTCCGGGTGTTGGCGCAACTACCGCAACTCTCGGGCTGGCCAGCGGCGAGTTCCTCAAATACACCGGCTTTCAATTGGACGGGTATGCCGCGTATGCGAATGCCTTTGCGGCAACCAACGCGTGCCAGTTTATCCCGTTGGCTACTTCGACGAACACGTCAACAAGTTCGTCCTCGCCAATTCCAACTGGAACCGCAACTTTCCTCGATGCGGGCAAGGTTACTCTCACTGGTCCGAGTGGCTCGGGTATCAGCGGCCTTCCTTTTACTGAAACTGCCAATGCCTACAGCGTTAGCATCTCGACGCAGATTTCCGGCCTCCCCACTATTCCGGGCATGCAGAACAACGGTACGATCATCGGCGGGCAATATACGCTGACTGGCTCGGGCGGAAAGGACGTTGGTCCATTTACAGGCTTGGTCAACCTAGGCTCGCCACTGACGATTACCGGCGGCCTTCCCACAACCGTGAACCGCGGCGCGGGGTTGACGCTGAAATGGACCGGGGGCAATTCGTCGGACCTGGTGATCATCGAAGGGCTCGCGGCAACAACCAGTAGCACCACAAGCGCGTCCGGGACTACGTTTACCGAGACCGGCGGCGAATTCGTCTGCACCACCACCGCTGGAACCGGCGGGTTAACCGTACCGGCTTCCATTACCGCCCAATTCCCGGCGTTGAATCCCAGTACCTCGGCGGTCGGGGCCACACTCTCGACCCTCGCCGTCTTCTCGGCAACCAACCCGTCGAACGGCAACGGGATCTTTACAGCTCCGCTGACTGCGGGCGGAAACGTCACGTCGTACTTCCTCGGCTTCATGGGGTCAAGCAATACGCCCATCTGGCAGTAGGTGGCTTTCGCATCGGCGCCGCGCGGATTACAATCGGGTCGATGACCCCCTCAGGTTCGTGGTTATTGACCCTCGCCGCGCTGCCCTGTCTCGCGGCGGTAACCGATCAACAATGTACCGATCTGTTACGGCATGCGCTGAGCGCGAGTAACCCGGATACCCGGAAAACCGCAGTGGTCGCCCTGAGCTTGGCCGCGGAGAATGCCGCGCTCTTCGATCAGTTGCAGAGTATGCTTCACGATAAGGACGTGGAGGTGCGGTTGGCGGTGATCGCCGGCATGCAGGAGCTGAAGACGAAGCCGGCCATCGCTGCACTGCACACGGCGCTCGCAGATCCCGCGCCGGAAGTGAGCTTCGCGGCGGCGAAGGCGCTGTGGGCGCTCGACGATCCCGCGGGCAAACAGGAACTGCTGGCCGTACTTGCAGGCGAAAACAAAACGTCGTCCGGCTTTTTCACTAAGGAGAAGCGCGAGGCGATCCGCATGATGCACACGCCGCGCACGACGTTCCTTTACGCCATCCGTCAAGGCGTGGGTTTCGCGCCGGTGCCTGGCTTGGGCATGGGCATCTCATCGATGCAGCAGATCCTCACCGACCCCGGCGTCTCCGGACGCGCCACGGCCGCGTTGCTGGTGGGCCGCGATAAAGACGCCGCCACCACCGCTGCGCTCAAGGAGGCGCTCTACGACAAGGATTGGCGCGTGCGCGCGGCGGCGGTCCATTCGCTGGCGCTGCGCAACGATCCAGCCTTGCGAGCCGATCTCGAGCCGATGTTCGAAGACGACAGAGAAGAGGTGCGCTTACGCGCCGCGGCAGGGCTGCTGAGGTTGTCGGCGGTGCAGGCAAAGGTCTCGGCAAAGCCTCGGGCAAAGGCGGCGAAGAAGAAATGAGCGCGCCCGTATCACCGGCGAATGCATCGTCGATCGTCCTGGCGTCGCAATCGCCGCGGCGCGCAGAAATTCTGCGACAGGCCGGCATCGCATTCTCCGTCCGGCCGGCATCGGTGGATGAAACGCCGCGCGCGGGAGAGCGGCCGTTGGATTACGTGGAGCGGTTGGCTGAAGAGAAAGCCGCCGCAGTTCCGGCCGCGCCGGACGAGATCGTCCTGGGGGCCGATACGACCGTGGTAATCGATGGCGAGATGTTAGGCAAACCCGCGGACGAAGCCGATGCGCGCCGCATGCTGACGCTGCTCGCCGGCCGCCGCCACGAAGTGATGACGGGCATCTGCCTCAAGCGCGGCGAAGAACGCGTAAGCGATACGGCGGTCACCGAAGTCTGGTTCGGCGCCATGACGGAAGCGGAGATCGCCGAGTATGCCGCGAGCGGCGAGCCGCTGGACAAGGCCGGCGCATACGCGATTCAGGGACTCGCATCGAAATACGTGGACAAGATCCACGGTTGCTACTTCAATGTGGTCGGGCTGCCCGTGGCAATGGTCTACGCTCACTTGAGGTATTTCACAAAGAGCACCGAGTTGCCGCACTCATTGTAGAGCAGTTCGTCCACCATATTTCGCGTCATTAGGATGCCGAAGCCTCCCGGCCGCTGTCCGTGTTCTTCGCGGAATTCGACGTGGCGCACCGGTGAATCGTCAGGATTCGAGATGGCCGCGTGAGGCAGCAGTTCAAGCGAGAAGCCCTTCCCGGGATCGTGAAGGTGAACGATCACTGAGCGGTCGGTGCGCAAGACCGAAGCTCTCACGCGCTTCCTTGGGTCGCCTTTCGCGCCGTGTTCGATACCATTCAGCAGCAACTCGCGAAAGGCGGCGGCGATATCCTCGCGCGTGTGCTGCGCGAGATCCGATTCCAGTTCGCGCAGAAACTGGGTGGCACGGTCCGCAGCCGACAGCTTGCACCGGATATCGAGCGCGATCCAATCGGGGCGCGAGGAGACCAGCCGCAGATCGTTCTGCCAGGATTCGCTATCGAGCGCCTGCTGCACCAGATCTGCCACAGGCTGATCGGCCAGCGGCTTGTGCAGATAGCTGAAGGCGCGTTCGCGCAAGGCGCGCACAGCGGCGGCGGGGTCGCTGTCCCCAGCCAGGATCACTTTGGTATCGGGACGGATGGCGCGGGCGCGGCGCAGCAGTTGAAATTGATCGAACCCGTTATGGCCTTGCCCGGCGAGAATCAGGTCGCATGGAGTCTCACGCAGATAGGAGATCGCATCGTTCCCATCCTCCACAGATTGAATGGAGCGGTCGTCGCGGCTGAGCAGGTCCCTGAGAAGTTCCTGAACGTCAGGGTCGGCATCGACTAGAAGCAGAGAGCGTGAACTCACCACTCCCATCATACAGGCGACTTGCGTGGAGACGCGTACATTCCTTGTACCGCCGTTATAATGTAGGGGATATGAACGGGAACGAGCCTGCAACGAAGCGGGATATCGCTGAACTCGAGTCGGCTACGATACGGGAGATCGCTGACCTCAAGTCAGCCACGATGCGAGGCCGACTGGTAGCAGGAAGATTGCCGACCTGAAGTCAGCCACGATGCAGGAGATTGCTGACCTGAAGTCGGCGACCACGCAAGATATCGCCGAACTCAGGGTGGAGATGAAATCGGACCGCGAGCAACTCCGCGCCGAGGCAAGCCACCAGTACAACGACCTTCTCGAGACCATCCGGGATGCCGAAACCAAACTGCTGCAAGCCTTCTACGGCTACGCCGCGTCTAACGACAAACGCGTGATGCAGGAAGATGCGATATCGCGGTCTTCTTGAGCCGGATGTCAACTTTCGAGACACGCCTCTTGGAAGTCGAAAAGCGCCTCAACATGCCCCCTGCCGCGTAAGCTTCCGGCCTACTTACCCTTCTTCTTGTGCGCCGCCGGCGGCGTGCCGCCACTCTTCCATTTCACGATCTCCGCAGCCAGCGTAGTCTTAATCGAAACGAACTGGTCATTATCCGCCTGGTTCGTCCGCTCGTGCGGATCCGCCGTCAGATCGTAGAGTTCGTTCGGGCCCTTGCCATCGTTGCGCGGGATCCACTTGTAACGCTCCACGCGCGCCATCTCGGTGTTCTTGTACGCGCCGCAGACCGTCGCGCGCCAGTGCGTCCTCTTGGGAAATGGCTTGCCGGTCGCCATCAGCAGGTAACTGCTGCCGCGCCATCCGTTCGAGGGAGCGACGCCGAGGGCCTCGCAAATGGTAGGCGCGAAATCGTAGGAAGAGATCAATTCCACCTGCATCGCGATGGCAGGAACGCGTCCGGCCCAACTCCACAACATCGGCGTCGCGATCACTTCGTCGTACATGTTGACAGGATCGGAAGCGTCGCCGGAATCCCACAATCCGTGGCGGCCAAGCAGAGAGCCGCAGGTCGAGGTGAACACGATGAGCGTGTTATCCACGAGACCGCGCTTGCGGACCTGCGCGATGGCGGCGCCGACCGCGTCGTCAAGCTCCGAAACTCCGGCGGCGAACTTGCGGACATTGCCGATGACATCGGAGAGCATCTCCTTCCCCGCCGCGGCATTGGGGCTCGGCGTATCGGCGGCGTAGCCTTCGAATTTCACATCGCGATAGATGTCGCGATATTTCTGCGCCACCCCGTCGTAGGGGGCGCGCAGTTTGGAATAGCCGGCGGTAAAGAAAAACGGCTTGCCTGCCGCGGTCTGGTTCCCGAGGAACCCGGCGACATCCGCCGCCTCTCCCGAGTGGACTTCATAGCCCAGGCCGCCAAGAATCTTGTCGAGCCCCGTATCGGGCGAGGCGGCTTGCGCCGGGATGGCGCCCGTGAGAAAAGTGACGCGGCTCGCTTGCGGTTCGGGCGTGGAGACGAAGTGGTTCAGAAAACGCGTGCCCGATTGCGACAACTGATCGATATTCGGCGCATGGACCTCTTTGTTCCCATAGCAGCCAAGCATCCAGGCGGGCAGGTTATCCACCAGGAACAGCAACACGTTAGGCCGCGGCGGCGGCGCCTTTGCGGCAAACGCAGGCAGGGCCATGCTGCCGAAGAAAAAATGGCGGCGGGTGATTTCCATGGGCGAACTTTCAGTATAGGAAATCGCTGGGCCTTGTGCGGGCCGGATTCACATCGTTTGCCATGATCGTGTTGTACTATAAGGGATTATTCATGAAGGCCCTTTTGGAATCGCTCCGGCCCGGTGAACGGGATTGGGAGCTGGCCCAAGCAATCGACCCCGTTCGTCTGCCCGCGCATATCGCAATCATTATGGACGGCAACGGCCGCTGGGCCGGACGGCGTTTTCTGCCCCGCGTCGCCGGCCACAAGGCTGGCGTTGGACCCGTCCGCACCACTGCCGAAACCTGCGCGCGCATGGGCGTGAAGGTGCTTACCCTGTACGCGTTCTCGGTGGAGAACTGGAAGCGCCCGCGCCACGAAGTGGAGACGCTTTGGCGCCTACTGCGCTACTACCTCAATCACGAGTTGCCCACATTGCAGCGCAACGACATCCGGCTGCAGGTGATCGGCCGCACGGACGCGCTGCCCGGGGAAGTGCGCCGTGAACTCGACGCTACCATCGAGGCTACCGCCGCCAACCGCGGCATGACGCTGAATTTGGCGATCAACTACGGCGGGCGCGCCGAGATTGTCGACGCCGTCAATTCGATTCTCGACATGGCGCGCCTCGACGGCAGCATCCACACATTGAAGCTCGACGAAGACCTGATCTCGGACAGCCTCTACACGGCCTCGTATCCCGACCCCGACCTTCTCATTCGAACCTCCGGAGAGATGCGCATCAGCAATTTCCTGCTATGGCAAATCGCCTATGCGGAACTCTACGTCACTGAAACTCTCTGGCCCGATTTCAACCGCGCCGACCTACTGGAAGCCGTGCTCGAATACCAAAAACGCGACCGCCGTTACGGCGGACTGAGCGCACCCAAGGACGCATTGGCGCTTCAGGAAGAGTGCCTCATGCAACCAGCCCTTCGCGAATCATGAAGCGTGTTCTAACCGCCGCCGCGCTATTTCCTCCCGTCCTTGCCACCGTCTTCCTCGCCAACGATTGGGTCTTTTTCGCCGTTGTGGCCCTGGTAGCGTCGATTTGCTACTACGAGTACGATTCCATCGCCGCGGCTCACGGATTCGGCGCGCCGGGGCCGATCGGTTACGGCGTGGGCTTGCTGCTCTTGTGGTGGGGCGGGGATGCGTGGCTCGTCGTTCTGGCCGCCGCGTTAATCGCGTTCACGATGTCGCTCCGCGTGGACGATATAGCGCACGCGCTGCCTCGGTCCGCCCTACTGGTAACGGGCATCGTTTATGTCTTCGGCGCGTGGAAGTGCGCGATCGTTCTCCATCGTTTGAACGTACACTGGCTGATGTACGCGCTGATCTTGAACTGGGTGGGCGATATCGGCGCGTATTACGTTGGGCGCGCCTTCGGAAAGCATCGGCTGGCGGAGCGCGTCAGCCCCAAGAAGACATGGGAAGGCGCGATAGCAGCGGTGGTGACGGCAGTCCTGGTCGCCGGCGCCTATCTGGTCTACTTTGTGCCCACTATCGGCATTGTCGAAGCGATCGTTTTGACCGCGGCGGCCAATATCGCCGGCCAGCTTGGCGATCTGTGCGAATCGGCGATGAAGCGCGGCGCCGGCGTGAAAGACAGCGGCTCGATTCTACCCGGGCACGGCGGATTGCTCGATCGCGTGGATAGCACGCTCTTCTCCTTGCCGGTGGTTTACGCATTCGCGTTGTTAAAGATGCAGACGCTGTGAAATCGGGGCGGTGAACGGGCCTGCGTTACGATATGAGCTTGCCCGAAAATCTGCCTCGCTTGCGCATGGATCTCGACTTCATGCCGTCGCCCGCGCCGGAACATCCGGGGCTCTTCGTTCGCGATCCCTACCGCTATTCCGACGCCATGCTGGTGATTCCGCCGGCGCTCATCGAGTGCCTGGATTGCTTCGACGGAGCCCATACACCGCTCGATTTGCGCGCGGCGCTGGTGCGGGTGACGGGCGATTTGCAGGTAAGCGAGATCGAAACGAAGCTGACGGAAGCGCTGGACCAGGCCGGATTCCTGGAGAACGAAACCTTCGAGGCTATGCGCGACGAGCGGCGGCGCGAGTTCGCGGCGCATCCCGTGCGCGAGCCGGCGCATGCAGGCTCGGCATATCCGGCGGAACAGGATGAGTTGGCAGCGACGATGCGTCGCTATGCGGAGGGCGGCAACGGGAACGGGACACCGCAGCACGGGCTGATGGGGATCGCGGCGCCGCACGTCAGTCCCGGAAGGCGGATGGCAATCGTACCGCGAGGCGTATAACGTACTTGGCCCCGAGCATCGCGACCGCACGTTCGTGGTGCTGGCGACTTCGCATTACGGAGCGGCGGAACGTTTCGGCCTGACGCGCAAGACGTTCCGCACACCTTTGGGCGAGGTCGCCACCGACACTCGGTTAACCAACTGGATTGGCGGCGCGCGCTCCGCAATGCGATCGAGATGGAGGATTTCTGCCATTCGTTCGAGCACACCATCGAGCTGCAACTGATCTTCCTGCAGCACGCGCTGGGATCGGACGTGCGCATCCTGCCGATTCTCTGCGGGCCGTTCGCGCGCAGCGTTGCTCGTGGCGGCAAACCGGAAGACGACGACAAGGCGAAGGCGTTTCTCGAAGCGCTGGGCGAAATGCGCGAGCGCGAAGGCGACAAACTTTTTTGGATTCTGGGCGTGGATATGGCGCACATGGGCGCGCGCTATCAAGATCGATTCGCGGCCCACGCGGGAGAAGGAGCATGGCCGCCGTGGATGCGCGCGACCGGAAGCGCATTGCGCGCATCAACGCGTCCGACGCCGATGGCTTCTGGAATTTGGTGCAGGAGAACCGCGACGATCTCAAATGGTGTGGGTCCTCGCCCTTCTATACTTTCCTGAAGAGCGCTCCTGGCGTGCGCGGCGACTTGCTGCGTTATGAGCAGTGGAATATCGACGCCAACAGCGTGGTGAGCTTCGCCGGAATGTCGTTCACCCAAGCCTGAAGGACTGAAGGCGGTTACTCGATGGTGGCAAGCACGTCGCCCGCTGCCACGGTGGCGCCGGCTTTCGCGGAGAGGCTGGCTATGATCCCGGAGCGGGCGGCCTTCATTTCGTTCTGCATCTTCATGGCTTCGACGACCACGATTCCCTGGCCCGCTTCCACCGCATCGCCGACCGCAACCAGCACGCGAACCACTTTGCCCGGCATCGGAGCCGCAACGCGCTGCACTCCACTGCGCGCGCCAGCGGCCGACTGACGGCTGTAGCGGCGCGGATCGCGAACTTCGATTTCGAAGCGATGGCCGCAAACGATGACCGCGCCGTCTTCGACGCGGGCGTCATAACTTCGGCCATCGAGCAACACAGAGTAGACGCCGGGCTGAGGAGTTTCGACGCTTACTTCGTGCTGTGGAGTGTCACCCAGCTGAAACTTGCCGGGAGTGAGTTCGATGTTTTCCTCGCGGCCCTCGATTGTGAGATTGAGCTTCATCGCAGGTTGGCGGCTCGTCCGTCCGCAAGCCATTGGCTGGAGGAAGGGCGCGGATCCGGTTGAGCGTCACGCTTGGTGGAGTGAAGGGCGGCGACGAAGGCGGCAACTGCTTCGACATCGCCCGGCGGCGACGCCGGCTTAACGCGGGCGAAAAATTCTTCGATGAATCCTGTGTGCAGATTGCCAGCGAGGAACTCGCGGTCTTCGAGCACCTGTTGGAAAAAGCCTACGTTAGTGCGGATGCCGTCCACGCGATACTCGCCCAGCGCGCGTACGGCGCGCGCGGCGGCTTCGTCGCGCGTGGAGGCCCAGACGGCGAGCTTCGCGAGAAGAGGGTCGTAATCCATGGGGACCGTCCAGCCTTCGTAGACGCCGCCATCGACGCGCACGCCGGGACCGGCGGGTTCGGCGAGGCGCGTGATTTTCCCCGGAAAGGGAAGAAAATTATTGGCCGGATCTTCGGCATAGATGCGGCACTCGATAGCCGATCCGCGCCATGAGATATCCTCCTGCGCAAAGGGAAGCTTCGCGCCAGCTGCGATCTCAATCTGCAGCTTGACCAGATCAAGGCCCGTGGCGAACTCCGTCACGGGATGCTCGACCTGCAGACGCGTATTCACCTCTAGGAAGTAGAAGCGGCGGTCTTCGTCAACCAGGAATTCGACAGTGCCGGCGTTATAGTATCCAGCGGCGCGCGCCGCGCGAATGGCGGCTTCACCCATGGCGTGGCGCATCTCCGGATAGCGCACAATCAAGGGCGAGGGACATTCTTCGATCACCTTTTGATGCCGCCGCTGTATGGAGCATTCGCGTTCGCCCAAGTGCACCATGTTGCCGTGACGGTCGCCGAGCAGTTGAATCTCGATGTGGCGGGGACGCGTCAATCAGCTTTTCAACGTAGACTTCGGCATTGCGAAACGCGCGCTCCGCTTCGCTCGCAGCGTCGCGCAGAGACGATTCGAGTTCGGCTTCGCGATCTACACGCCGCATGCCTTTGCCGCCGCCGCCGGCGACCGCCTTGAGCAGCACCGGATAGCCATGCTCGCGTCCGAACGCACGAGCTTCGTCGAAGGTAACGCCGCGATCGATGCCCGGCGCTGTGGGCGCGCCCGCCTCCTTGGCAATACGCCGCGCGGAGGTTTTCGATCCAAGGGCGCGGATGGCCGATGCCGACGGCCCAATGAAGACGAGGCCGGAATCTTCGCATGCCTGAGCGAAATCGGCGTTTTCGCTGAGGAATCCGTATCCCGGATGGATAGCTTCGGCGCCGTGTTTTTTGGCCGCGTCGATGATGCGATCGATGCGGAGATAGCTTTCGGAAGATGCCGCCGGCCCGATGTGCGCGGCCTCGTCGGCGCGCCGTACGTGGAGAGAAGCGCGGTCGGCGTCGGAATACACCGCGACGCTGGCGATGTTCATCTCCCGCAGCGCGCGGATGACGCGGACTGCGATCTCGCCGCGATTGGCGATGAGGATCTTGCGAAACATGAAGCGAAGATTTTAGCAGGAGGTTGCGGTTGGCGCGCGCCCTTCGCGTCGCGGGGGCAAGGCCGTCTCTACTAATTCTCGCCGTTGTTACTGCGGCGAAGAATCGCAAGTCTGGTGTATGTTAGTCGTCATGAAAGCTCCGGACCAGCGACGACGCAACTTCGTGAAAACGATTGCCACCGCTCCGATGTTACCCATGCTGGAAGCGGAGACGCCCCAGGCGGCGCGTGCACTCTTCAACGCCATCCAGATGGGCCCGCATACCATGCTGGACGAGGGCATCGATCGCTGCCTCGACCTGATTCAGGAGACGGCCGCCATCAACGCCCTGATGATCTACAGCCACACCTACCACGGCGATATCCGGAAGCCCCCACAATTCCTGGCCACCGATCATGGCGTACCCCCACGCGAGATGCGAAACCGGAAATTGCCCGCCGTGTGGGTAAAGCCGCACGAGCAGTATTACAAGAACACCACCCTGCGCCACCAGATTCCCGACAGCAGCTTCGAGTATTTCGATCGCGATCTGTTCGCCGAGGTGCAGGAGCCCGCACGCAAGCGTGGCATGAAGATCTACGCGCGCATCCTCGAAGGGGCCTCGCCAACGATTCAGAATTTTTCGAAAGTTGAAACCGTCGATGTCTACGGCAAGCGTCTTCGGGTTGCGTGCTGGAATCATCCCGAATATCGCGCCTGGTGGAACGACACGGTCGAAGACCTGTTTCGGACTTATCGGCTGGATGGGTTCCAGTGGGGCGCCGAGCGCATGGGTCCTCTGATGAATGTCATCTCGCCCTGGAACGATTCGGCGCCAACATGTTTTTGCGAGTTCTGCCTGGCGCGGGGAAGAGCAAACGGGATCGACCCCGAGCGCGCGCGCAAAGGCTTCGAAGAGCTTTACGTTTATGTTCGCGGGCTGATGAATGGGAAATCGAAACCGGCCGATGGCGTTTTCGTCGGCTTTGTACGCTTGCTGATCCGATATCCCGAGATTCTTTCCTGGGAATATCAATACCGCCAATCGCGCGAAGAGGTGCAGGCCGGCATGTACCGCACGATCAAGGCAATCAAGCCCGATGCCGACGTGGGCTGGCATGTGGACCATCAGCCTTCGAGCTGGGATTTGGTCTACCGCGCGGAAATGTCCTATGCCGAGATGGCGCCCCACTCCGATTTCATCAAGTTCATCGCGTATCACGATGTGCTCGGGCCGCGCATCCGGTTCTGGTATCTCGAGCGGTTTCAGAAGACGATTCTCGGCGAGCTATCACTCGAGGAGTCGCTCGATCTCTATTACGATCTCTTCGGCTACGACAAGAAGGTCGAGCCCAAATTGAACGAGCTCGCAACCAAAGGGTTTTCGCCTGACTATGTCTTCCGCGAAACCAAGCGTAGCGTGGCATCTGCTGAAGGCAAAACGAAGATTTACACGGGCATCGGATTCGACGCTCCCTGGGGCAACCGGCATCTCGATGCCGATCCCGAAGAGGTCTATCAATGCGTATTGAAGGCCTTCGAAGCCGGCGCGAACGGGATTGTGGTCTCCCGGGAATACGAAGAGATGCGGGTTCCCAATCTGAGGGCGGTGGGTCGCGCGATCCGCGAACTGGGTCGCAAAACGGGTTGAGATTTGAGAAAAATATGAATCCCACGAGACGAAGTTTGGCTCTTTTGTTTCCTGCGCTGGCGGCGGCGCAGCAGCGTTCGCAGCCGGCGGCGGCCGAAAAGGGCATGCTGCCTTCCAAAGCCTACCCGTTCGAGCAGCTCACAGGACGGCAGAGCGCGACGATCAAGTCGTACCAGATTCTGACCGGCGATACTCATTCCGGTTACCCGGTAGATCTTCACGAGAGTGAGTTGCCCGGCGGGATGGCGCCGCATCCTCCGCACAGGCACGGGCACGAGGAGATGCTTCTCATTCGGGAAGGCCAAATGGAAGTGACAATTAACGGGCAGAGCACGACCCTCGGTCCGGGTTCGTGCGCCTATCTTGCCTCGAACGACCTTCACGGATACCGTAATCCCGGAACCGCGCCTACGAAGTACTTTGTCCTGGCGTTGGGAACGGACTAGGGGGGTGAATCATGAAAATGTTAGAGCGTAGGACGTTTTTCCAACTCTGTTCGGCAGTGGCAGCTTGGATGTCGAGTCCGCAAAAGGCCGCCGCGGCGCCCCAGGCCGGCCGCCGTGCGGTGAATAACCGCAAGGACTTCGTCGCGATCCAGATGAAGCCGCACGCCTGGCTCGACGAGGGCATCGAGCAATGCCTGGACAACCTCCAGAAAGGCGCCGTTAACACCATCTGGGCCTACACTTACGACTGGGAAATGGGTCCGCGCAACACGCCTAACGGGACAATTCCCCTCCCCGACCACGGTAAGTACGGCGACCCGACTTTTCACGGCGGAGCCTTCTTCAATTACGATCCGAAGTATTTTCGCGGCACGATGCTCAGCCAGTTCCGCTCGCCGGATTATGGCAATTGGGATGTGATTGCCGAAGTGGCGCCCAAAGCAAAGGCGCGCGGGATGGATTTCTTCTGCTGGGACTACAACAACGAAAGCCGGCGCATGATGCAGAACATGCCGAACGCCATCAAGACCGCCGAAGTGGACGTTTACGGCCGCCGCATGATCGGGCCGTGCTTCAATCATCCGGACTACCGCGCGCACGAGATCGGCAAAATCGAAAGCTACCTGGATCAGTATCCAAACGAAGTGGCCGGCATCGCCTGGGGATGCGAACGGCAGGGACCGTTCCAAAACGTGATGGGCGGGGGCTGGACCAGCGAGGGCATCGGCTGCTTTTGCGAGCATTGCCTGGCCAAAGCCCGGGAGCGCGGCATCTCGGCCGACCGCGCCAAGACCGGATACATCGAGTTTGCGCGCTTGATTCGCGCGGCGGCGCAAGATCAGCGGCCGGTTGACGGCTATTTCGTGACCTTTTGGCGCATGCTGCTGGAGTATCCCGAAATTCTGGCGTGGGAAAAGCTCTGGAACGACAGCTATCATGAGGTCCGCGCGGAGCTGTATGGCGCGGCCAAGGCGATCGCGCCGCAAAAGCCCTTTGGCTTTCACATCATGCAGAACGTCACCTTCAGCCCTTTCTATCGGGCCGAGGAAGATTACTCCAAGACCAAGAATTATGCCGACTACTTGAAGCTGGCGACCTACAATAACGCCGGCGGGCCGCGAATGAAGGCATACCTCGATCGGCTCAGCGCGACGCTGTTTCACGATGCGAAGCCCAACGACTTCCTGCAGTTCTACTACAAGATCATGAACTACGAAGAAGGGCCGTACGAGACGCTGAACACCCGCGGTCTCACACCCGGTTACCTGGCACGGGAGGTAGAGCGGGCACGCGCCGCGACCGGTCCGGACGTGAAGCTGTACCCCGGTATCGATATCGATGTGCCAACGCGGCAGAGTGACAAGCGCACGAAGCCTGATGACGTAAGGAGGTCGGTCCATGCCGCCTTCGACGCGGGCGCCGATGGTGTGGTTCTGGCGCGGGAATATGTCGAGATGTGGCTTGCGAATCTATCGGCGGCCGGCGATACGTTGCGGGAGATCTTTGCGAAACGGGGCTGAGCAACTCACTCCCGGTCAAAATTGCGGAAGACCGCCGTCAAGTTGTCTCTCACGCCGCCCGCCATTACTTCGAGCGGGCGTGCTCAGGTGCACGCGGAAATCGTGTTTCTTGACCGAATCGGTCAGATAGTCTCCGTAGCCGCCTTGAAGCGACTTCAAGGAACCAGGCGTAACGGTCTGCTGCAGACGTTCGAGCGGCACGCCAGACTGTTTCGCGCGCGCAACAATCTCGACCAACTCTTCGATATAAGCGCGCATCTGAGTGGCGCGCTGCGGGCTTTCCAGAACACTGCCGTGTCCGCCGATCGCCCTTTGAAACTCGAGTTGCTGGATGGAGCGCAGGGTACCCGGCCAATCGCGCGGATAGCCATCGCCGATTGTGGGAAAGAAGCTGTGGAGCAGGTCGCCGGAAGCGATTACTTTTTTGGCTGGACAGAACACCACGATATCGCCGGAGGTGTGGCCTCTGCCGCGGAACGAAAGGTATAGGTCGTGGGCTTTGTCGTGCAACGTCAGGTGGTCGTCAAAAGTGACATTGGGCAACTCGATCGGAACATTCCGCATCTCTTCGAAGAAGGCCCTGGACTGATTGATCATCTCCTGGTAATAGGCCTTTTCTTCCGCCGTTTTCGACTGCGCCAGCCGCTGGCTCAGATTCTCGATCGAGCGAGGTATGGCCTCGACGGCCGATTTCAACCGGGCGGCGCCGAGTTCGGCCATGAGGCTGCGCGTCTTTGCGCTGGCGATGATATCGGCCGAAGGAGCGATCTGCCTGTATCCGGGAAGGCCCTGAGTATGATCCCCGTGCAGATGGGTGGCTACAACATAGCGAACAGGCTTGGGCGTTATTTCACGGCGAATCTGCGCAACCAGCGCGAATACTGCCGAGGGCGCCGAATGCGCATCGACGATCAGCAGGTCCTTTTCGTTCTCGAAAATCGCGGCGTTGCAGTTGATGAGCGCCCGGCCCCGCGCAATGGCGGCATAGATTCCTTCCGCAACCTTCTCGATATCGAAGAGCACCGGCAGCGGCTCTTTCGATTGCGCGCGGGCGCGTGCGGCGACGAACGCCGCGCGTTCGAGGAGGGATGCGCCTGCCCATGCGCCTCCTAAGGTGCGGGCAAGAAATCCACGACGGGAATGAGAGTGCAAATCGGCTCCTAATCTCCGGATCTTACAGCAATTCGGGTAGAGGAATGCGGCTGGGTGGCGGTTGTGCTGGCCTGATCGAGCCTATTGTCGTATTAAGGTGTGTCTATGGCATTTGTGTTGCTCGGCGTTGCTCCTCGCGGCGCCGCCGGTCCAAGCGCAGGAGAGCGGCCGATCGATTTTTGAAAGCCGCTGCGGCGTGTGCCACGGCGCCGATGGCAATGGCGGGGAGTTTGCGTCGAGTATCGTGACCCGAGTCGCGGCACTGCGCGATGCCGAACTGGCCAACATCATTCGGTCGGGAGTACCGGGCCGTGGGATGCCTCCGGTGGCGTTGACGGGTACGGAGCTTACGGCTGTCCTTGCGCACCTGCACACGTTGCGTCCTTCCGGCCCCACTCGCCGCGAGCGGACCATCCGGCTACCGCTCACTTCCGGCGAGAGTCTCGAAGGGGTCGTCACTGGCGAGGGGATTGACGATGTCCAACTCCGAACATCTGACGGGCAGATTCATCTGCTGCGCCGCGCCGGTGACCGTTTCCGTGCGGTGACGTCGCAGGCAGATTGGACTACCTACGATGGCCAGTACAGCGGCAATCGATTTTCGGGGCTGCGGCAGATCGATAAAACGAATGTTGCACGTCTCACGGCGCGCTGGATTTTCGCGATGGACGATACCACAGGCCTTCAGACTACGCCGGTGGTCGTTGGCGGGATCATGTACGTCACCAGTGGAAATCAATGCTTTGCGCTCGATGCGGGCAGCGGCCGGCAGATTTGGCACTTCGAGCGTCCACGGAGCAAGGGACTGGTTGGCAATGCGGCAGGCGGAATCAATCGTGGCGTCGCAATTGAACGCGATCGCGTCTTCATGATGACGGACAACGCACACCTGCTGGCGCTAAATCGTTTTAACGGCACAGTGGCGTGGGAGGTCGAGATGGCGGACGCGCGCCAAAACTACAGCGCCACCGCCGCGCCGTTGCTCGCCGGTGGTCTGGTGGTCGCAGGGATTGCGGGCGGAGATGCTGGCGCCCGCGGTTTCGTCGCGGCTTTCGAACCAGCGAGCGGAAAAGAGCGCTGGCGCTTCTGGACCACGCCGCTGCCGGGCGAACCTGGTTCGGAAACCTGGAAAGGTACGACGATCGAACATCCCGGCGGCGCCACCTGGATGACCGGGACGTTTGACCCTGAGCTCGGCCTGCTCTATTGGCCGACGGGAAACCCGGGCTCCGATCTCAATGGCGAGGAGCGCCTCGGCGACAACCTCTTTACCTGCTCGGTGGTCGCTCTCGACGTCATGACTGGCAAGCTCAAATGGTATTACCAATTTACGCCGCACGATGTCTGGGATTGGGATGCGCAGCAGCCGCTGGTGCTGGTGGATGCGGAATGGGAAGGACATCCTCGCAAGTTGCTACTGGATGCGAACCGCAACGGCTTCTTCTACGTTCTGGACCGCACGGACGGAAAGCTGCTACTCGCCAAGCCGTTCGTTCAGAAATTGACGTGGGCGCGTGAGATCGGCGCCGATGGCCGACCCGTCTTGAATCCCGATCAACAGGGCACGGAAAAGGGCGTGCGCGTGTGCCCGTCCCTGATCGGCGCTACGAATTGGTGGTCTACTGCATACGATCCCGCGACGGGCTTCTACTACATTTCGGCGCTTGAAAGCTGCGCGATTTTTAAGAAACGAGAGACGCAGTGGGAGGCTGGGAAGGGATTCAATGGCGGGAGCACGCGCGACTCTCCCGATGATCCGCCCAAGAAATATCTGCGCGCCATCGACATTCACACCGGGCGCATTGCGTGGGAACTCCCGCAGTTCGGCCCCGGTACGACGCGCGGCGGAGTTCTCGCTACCGCGAGCGGTATCCTGTTTTTCTGCGCGGACGGTAATGAGTTTGCCGCGATGGACTCCGCGACCGGCAAGCTGCTGTGGCGTTTCCAGGCGAACCATTTCTGGCGCGCATCTCCGATGACATATGTTTTCGATGGGAAGCAGCACATTGCGGTGGCGTCCGGTTCGAATATTCTCGCCTTCGCGCTGCCGGATTGAGCAGACTTGCCAGCCATCCTCTGGGCTTCTAAGCGGCGCCAGCCGCCGCGTCCGACGCGTGGTACGAACTCCGCACCAGAGGCCCGGCTTCGACGTGTCCGAAGCCCATCGCATATCCTTCGCGGCGGAAATCATCAAATTCCGCGGGCGGCACGTAGCGCACAATCGGCAGATGTTTCGGCGATGGGCGCAGGTATTGGCCGAGCGTCAAAATATCGACGCCATGCGCGCGAAGATCGCGCATCGTCTGCAGGACTTCGTCGGCGGTTTCGCCCAAACCCAGCATCAGGCCGGACTTCACCGGCGTTTTCGGGGCCAGCTTCTTGGCATACGCCAGTACGCCGAGCGAACGCTCATAGCGGGCGCCCAGACGCACCTGGCGGTAGAGGCGCGGGACGGTCTCGGTGTTGTGATTGAGTACATCGGGCGCCGCGCGCATCACGGTTTCGACAGCTTCGAGGTTCCCCTGGAAATCGGGGATTAGCACCTCGACGCCGCAACCGGGAATCCGCTGCCGAATCGCATGAATCACCATCGCGAAGAGCTCGGCGCCGCCATCCTTGCGGTCGTCGCGGTTCACGCTCGTGATAACGGCGAACTTCAGGCCCATGGATGCCACGGCTTCCGCAACACGCGCAGGCTCGTCGTAATCCACCGGGAGAGGCGCGCCTTTTTGCACGGCGCAGAATCCACAGCGGCGGGTGCAGACGTTTCCCAGGATCATAAACGTCGCGGTGCGCTGGTTCCAGCATTCGCCCACGTTGGGGCACGCCGCGCTTTCACAGACGGTGTGAAGCCGCAGGCGCTCGATGAGGCCCTTCAACTCGCGATAATTGGCGCCAACGGGCGCGGGCGCACGCAGCCACTGTGGACGTTCCTGCTTTGGAGCGATGGAGACTAACACTACCGGCATTTTAACGCGCGGCGGCTTGCTGCTACGCTATTCCGTTACACGCCGCCGATGCCTGCCAGCCCGTTTACGCCCGCCGAACGCGCGATTTTCCGCCGCTTGAACACGCCCGCGCGCATTCAGCGCTTCCTCGACGATCTCGCCTACAACAAAGAGCCGGGCGGCGTCACTTGCCGCTCGCCGCGGCGTGTAATGCGCGACCGCACGGCGCACTGCATGGAGGGAGCGCTGTTCGGCGCGGCCGCGCTGCGGCAATTGGGCTATCCGCCGCTGCTGTTCGATCTCGAGGCAGTGCAGGACACGGACCACGTGCTGGCGCTGTTTCGCGCGCGCGGCCGTTGGGGCGCGCTCGGCAAATCGAATTTTTCCGGGCTGCGGTTTCGGGAGCCGATCTACCGCGATCTGCGCGAGCTGGCGATGTCGTACTTTGAACATTTCTACAACTTGCGCGGAGAAAAGACGCTGCGCGGGTTTTCGCGCGCGGTAAATTTGACGCGATTCGACCGGATCGATTGGATGACTTCGGAGAAAGACCCGTGGGCGATTCCGCAATACTTATGCGAGATTCCGCACCGGCCAGTCCTAACGCCGGCGCAGATTCGCGGCCTGACCCGCATGGACCGGCGGCTGTTCGATGCGGGAAGATTGGGTGCGGCGCCGGAATTGCATTAGCAAGGCGTTATGGCTTCGCCCGCACCGCGCGCCGCCGCCGAAGAGGCCGGCCTACGCTACGTCACTGGAAACGGGCCCTGCATCCGGCGCACTCGTCACGGGCGCTACTTTCGCTATCTCGGCACGAACGGGCAGCCGTTGCATAATGCGAAGGATCTCGATCGAATTCGCTCGCTGGTGATTCCGCCCGCGTGGGAAGACGTTTGGATTTGCCCGTCTGCCAATGGGCACTTGCAGGCGGTTGGACGCGACGCGCGCGGACGCAAGCAGTATCGATATCACCCGCGCTACCGGGCGCATCGCGACGAAGCGAAGTTCAGCCGCATGATCGCGTTCGGAACCGTTCTCGCATTGATGCGCCGGCGTATCGATCGCGACCTGCGCCGACATGGGCTGCCGCGCGAAAAGGTGCTGGCGGCGGTGGTGAAGCTGCTCGAAACTACTTATATCCGTGTGGGAAACGACGAGTACGCACGAGACAACGAATCGTTCGGACTTACTACCATGAAGAACCGCCACGTACATATCGCCGGCGCGCAGTTGCTGTTTCAGTTTCGCGGCAAGAGCGGCCAGAACCACCTTGTGGCGCTTACGGACCGGCGGCTCGCGCGTATTGTTAAGCAATGCCGCGATCTGCCGGGCTACGAGCTATTCCAGTACGTGGATGCGAACGGCGCGACGCACCGCATCGATTCGGGAACCGTGAATCAATATATCCGGCGGCTCACCGGGCACGACTTCACGGCCAAGGATTTCCGTACCTGGGCCGGCACACTGCTGGCCGCGCGCGAACTGGACGCCGCGGGGCCTTCGACCAGCGCGACGGAGTCGAAGCGGGCGATTGTATCCGCCGTGAAAACCGTCGCGCGTCAATTGGGAAATCGACCGGCTACCTGCCGGAAATACTATGTGCATCCGGCGATTCTCGACGCCTACGCGGATGGATCGCTATTCGACACGATGGCGCAGGGGCGGGAGCAACAAGCCGCTTACGAAGGTCGCGGATTGAGAGCGGAAGAGTACTCGGTAATGGTGATTATTGCGAAGTATCAGGAGCGGTTGGCGAAGGCGGCTTAGGATCGTAGCCCCTGCAAGCGATCACGGGCAGTCTTGGATACTTCGGAAAACTTGCGTCCGTCAGCGCGCGCTCGCACAAGTAGAATACGCTTCCACGGTCGGACCGGATGACACGCGAGTGGCGGCACTGGTGGCACAGGCCGCTGGTTGGTAGGTTAGTGTGCGGCACAACCGTAGACCACAGGCCAGGAGGCCTGCGGCACTCAAAAGGTAATCCCGAGGAGAAACTCGGCCTGGTTCTGGTTGCTCTTGAGCAGCGTCGTCGGGTCGATTATCTGCGTGGAACCCCAACGCGTGTAGCGGATCTCGGGCAGGATGTGTACCACAACGTGAAGATCTACGCCGCCGCCGATGACGAATCCGGCGGTGGAGTTTTTATGAACCACCGTCGGGGATCCATTCGAGATTGTTTGCGCCACGCTTTGCGAAATGCCCGATAGCGTGTCCCACGCCACGCCGGCGTCCAGATAGGGCCGCGCGATCTTGCCGGGAAATCGATATTTGAGCAATAGCGGAAACTCCCAATTGCCGCTGTTGAAGTGGGAAGCGGCCGAAACGCCTTGGAACACTCCCGCGCCGGTGTAGCTCATGTGGCGATAAAGGGCGTCTACTTCGACGCCGAGGCCGAACGGTAAATGCAGCTCCGCCGTGGGGCCGACGATGTAGCGGTTAGTGCTAGGACTGAATGAAAAATTCTGGCTCTGAACGGTGCTGAAGAAATCGGTCAGCGGGACACCGCCTTTAATGCCGGCGGAAAATAGTTGGCCCCAGCCCGGAGACGAGGCGAGAAGAAAAGAGAGCAGCAATCGTTTCGTCATCGTTTCATTGTACGGAATGGGGAAATCGGCGCCGGTGTTAAATCGCACGGGCCAAGGCGCACGCGTGATTGCCGACAGCCAACAGCAACGATTCAGGCCGACCTTCGGGCGTTGTGTCTAGTTATCCCCGTACGTATTTATTGAACCAATCGATGGTGCGCTGCCAGGCTAGATCGGCCGCGGCCTTGTTGTAGCGCTCGGGTGTCGCATCGCAATTGAAACCGTGGACGGCGCCGGGATAAATATAGCCTTCGTGCGGAACGTCTGCAGCCTTCAAGGCTGCGTCATACGCCGGCCACGTCCCGGCCAGCCGCGTGTCGAGCGCTCCGTGATGGACAAGAATCGCCGCCTTGATCTTCGCGACATCGTCCTTGGCGGGAGGAGCGCCATAAAACGGCGCGGCGGCGGCCAAATCGGCCCCCAAACGGACGGCGAGGGTATTCGCGATCCCGCCACCGTAACAGAAACCGGTGGCGCCGATCTTGCCCGTGCAATCTGAGCGCGCTTTAAGCCATAGCGCGGAAGCCACCATGTCTTCGGTCATCTTTTTGCCGTCGACCTTGCTGAACATCTGGCCGCCTTTGTAGTCGTCGCCGGGATAGCCGCCGAGAGAAGTTAGGCCGTCCGGCGCAAACGCCATGAAGTTTGCCAGGGCGAACCGGCGCGCGATGTCCTCGATGTGAGGATTGAGGCCGCGATTTTCGTGGACGACGATAACGCCGGGCAATTTCGACGGCGTAGCGTTGCGCGTATCGGCGCTCACGGGCCGGACGAGATAACCCTTGATGCTTCCGTTTCCTTGGGGCGAAGGAACGGTCTCATAGGTTGCCTTGATCCGGTCGTCGGTCTTGGAGACCTGCTGTCCCAGGGCATAGTTCGGCATCAACGCCTCAACGATCGAGGCCACCGCCAGACCGCCCACGGCAAATCGCTGTATACCATCCATAAAGTCGCGGCGGCTGATTTCGCCGTGAATAAAGCGGTTATAGAGTTCTATGGCCTCAGTCGGCAGTTTGGTTCTCGTTGGCTCCATTGACAGACTCCTTGGAGAGAATATCACGTCTGGGTAGCGGCGTTGAACCCGGGGCTTCGCGCGAGCGCCTAGCCTACATACTGCGCATAAAGGCTGCGCGCAATTCCCAAATCGCTGGTGCCTTTCACGATGGCGCGTCCATCGGGGAAAAAGGTCATCTCGTAACCACTGGCGGCAAACCGCAAAGCAAACTCGTTCGCACGCACTTCGCCTAGGGGCTCAAGCCGCGCGCGGAGTGCTCGCAGGTCGAGCGGCCGAGCGCGCCCCCTGATCTGCACCGCGTTGCGTCCACAGAGGCTTACCGGCGGCAGATCGCGCTCCTCCAGAAACGTAAACTCGCGCCGCGCACAGCAAGGGCAATCGGGGTCGCGTTCCGGGGCGTCGATCTGGCGCAGCGTTCCTTCCCAAACGTCGATCGTCGCGATGCGCGCGCGGATCTTTTCCGGATGGCCAGATAGCCACTTTAGAGCATCGGCAACCTGCAACGACGCCACCGCCGAAACGATCGCGTTCACCACCCCAGCGGTTTCGCAGGTGGGTTGGACGCCTTGCGGCGGATCGGGATAAACGCACCGCAGGCACGGTGTACGCCCCGGGATTACGGGCATTGTCAGACCATAACTACCCACGGCGGCTCCGTAGATCCACGGGACGCCGCGGCTCACCGCGAAGTCGTTGATCAGGTAGCGGGTATCGAAGTTATCTGTTCCATCGAGAATGAGATCCGCGGCGGCGAGGAGGTCGTCCACATTCGCCGAAGTCATATCGGCGACGATGCCGCGAACCGAAGTGAGCGAATTGATACATCGGAGACGGCGCTCGGCCGCGACTGCTTTGGGAAGAGCCTCGGCCGCATCGGCTTCTTCAAAGAGCCACTGGCGATGCAGATTGCCCGGCTCGATATAATCGCGGTCGATGATGGTGAGACAGCCGACGCCCGCGCGAGCCAGCGCCGCGGCGTGAAAACTACCCAAGGCGCCGCAGCCTACAATCGCGACGTGGGAATGCAAAATCGCTTCCTGGCCAGCCTCGCCGATGCCTGGATACAGGATCTGGCGCGAGTAGCGTTCGCGCGCAACCGCATCCATGGCGTCGATGGTAACAGACTTGCCTTTATTGGGCTTACGTTATCATGAGAACGGTGCGCCCGCGGTTCTCGCTACTCGCTTGCGGCATCCTGGTTATGGCGGCATGGCCGCAAATCGCTGTCGCGCAGTATCAGCAGTTCGAAGGAAAACGAATCGCGGTGATCCGCTTCGACCCGGCGGAGCAGCCGCTCGATGCCGATGAACTGCACCGAATTCTCCCTTTGAAGGCCGGTGAGCCGCTCAAAGCGGAGACAGTGCGCGCGGCTATCGCGCGCCTCTTCGCCACCGGGCGGTATGCAGATATTTCGGTGGATGCGCAGCCTTACGATGGGGGAGTCGCGATCACGTTTCTGACGAAACACCGTTGGTTCGTAGGCGGGGTGCGTGATCAGGGCGACATCGATCCGCCGCCCGGCGCCAACCAGTTGGCGAGCGCGGGCAATCTCGATTTGGGCCAGCCTTACACCGAAGCCAAATTGCAAGATGCCGAGACGGCGCAGAGGCGCCTCATGGAGATGAATGGCCTGTTCCAACCCAAACTGCACCCGGTCTTCGAGTGGGACGATGCCTACCAGCAGGTGCGCATTCGCTTCGAAGTGGATAGCGGCATACGCGCGCGTTTCGGGCCTCCTGTGGTGAATGGCGATCTCAAGATGGGGCTGGATAGAATCGTGAAGGCCCTGAAGTTTCGGCGCTGGCTCATTCACAGCTGGAAGCCGATGACTCAGACGCGCATGCAGCAAGGGCTGAACGGCGTACGCGATCTGTACCAAAAGCAGAACCGGCTGGAAGCCAAAGTGGCGCTGGAGGGCGTGAAGTACGATGCCGAGAGCAACAAGGCCATTGTTTCTCTACACATCGACGCCGGGCCACGCATCGATGTGCGCGCTATCGGCGCCAAGATTTCCGACGGCCAGTTAAGGAAGTACGTTCCGGTGTACCAGGAGCACGCCGTGGATAACGACCTGCTGGTGGAAGGCGCGCACAACCTGCGCGATTATCTCCAGACCACCGGCTATTTCGACGCCGACGTGCAGTTCAAACGGCAGAACGTGATCAACGATAAAGCGGACATCGATTATCTGATCGCTCCCGGGGCGCGCCACAAGCTGACGGCGATCGTGATCAGCGGGAACAAGGTCTTCGATACAACCACGATCCGCGAACGCATGTACCTGCGCGCCGCCTTCTTCCTGCAGTTTCCCCACGGCCGCTACAGTGAAAATCTGCTCAGCCGCGACGAGGATTCCATCCGCAGCCTATACCAATCGAACGGCTATCGCGATGTGAAGGTCACGCATCGAATCGACGATCAAACCCGGCCCGGACGCAAGACCGGCGAGGTAACGGTCTTTATCAATATCAGCGAGGGACCGCTTTATCTGGTCGGGAAGCTCACGGTGACGGGAATCCAGACTCTGGATCGAGCGAAGATTTTGAGCCGACTCAGCAGCGTTGAGAATCAGCCTTTTAGCGAATACAACGTAGCGCTCGATCGCGAAGCGATTTTGAATCAATACTTCGAAAAAGGGTTTGCCAATGCGACCTTCGAATGGAGTTCAACCCCCTCCAGCGACCCGCACCGCTTCGATGTGACCTATGCGATTACCGAGGGCGGCCAGGAATTCGTGCGGCAGGTGATCTACACGGGAAACCGCCACACAAAGCCGCAGCTCATCAACCGCATGCTCGAACTCAATCCGGGAGAGCCGCTCTCTCCCATCGAAATGACCGATACGCAACGCAAACTGTACAACCTTGGCGTGTTTTCGCGGGTGGATACCGCTATTCAGGATCCGGATGGCGAAGCCGTCAACAAGTATGTGCTGTACGATTTGCAAGAGGGAAAGCGCTTTACCATGCGGGTGGGCCTGGGCGCCGAGTTCGCCCGAATCGGAGGGTGCCAGAACTGTCTCGACGCGCCGGCCGGACAGAACGGATTCGCGCCGCGCGTCTCCTTCGATATTACTCGCGGGAATTTATGGGGCGATGGCCACAGCGTCACGTTAGGGCTGCGAGTTTCCACCCTGGAGCAGCGGGCGGTGCTGAGCTATATCTGGCCGCGCTTCCAGGGCAACCCCAATCTTACTCTCAGCTTCAACGCCCTTTACGACAATTCGCGCGATGTGCGCACGTTCTCCTACACGCGCCTGGAAGGCTCGATCCGGCTCGACCAGCGGCTCTCGAAAGCCACCAGGCTTTCCTGGGCATACACCAACCGCCGCGTCAGCGTGGACCAAGGGACGCTGAAGATCTCGCCGTTCCTGATTCCGCTGCTCTCCCAACCCGTGCGGCTCGGTCTAATTTCCGGCGCGCTGATTCAGGATCATCGCGATGACCCGCTGGACCCCCACAAGGGCTACTACTTCTCGGTCGATCTGGGCCTCGCCGAGCACATCTTCGGCTCGCAACGCAATTTCTTGCGCCTGTTAGCCAGGCATTCATCGTATTACAAGGTCGGCAAGCGTTTGGTTGTGGCGCGGAACACCGTGTTCGGCGAAATCCTCGCGTTCGATTACACCGGTACGGCGTACGATTCCATTCCCCTTCCCGAGCGCTTTTACTCCGGCGGCGATACAACCGATCGTGGATTCCCTCCCGAACAGGCCGGTCCGCGAGACCCCAATACAGGGTTCCCTATCGGCGGCACGGCAATGCTGTTTAATCAAACCGAATTGCGCTACCCGCTCATCGGAGAAAACATCGGTGTAGTGTTCTTTCACGACATGGGAAACACGTTCCAAAGCCTTAGCAACATCAATTTCCACGTACACCAACACGGGCTGCAGGATTTCAATTACATGGTTCACGCGGTGGGAATCGGGTTACGCTATCGCACGCCGGTGGGGCCTTTGCGCGTCGATCTGGCATACAGCGTTAATCCGCCGAAATTCTTCGGATACCCCGGAACGCTGGAGCAACTGTTGAACGCGGGCGTGAACCCTTGCGGCACGCCGGGCGCCTGCACTCAAACCAGCATCAGCCATTTTCAATACTTCTTCTCGATCGGGCAGACGTTTTGAAACGCATCTTTCCATTGCTCGCGCTATGCGTCCTGGCGGCTTCGGGCACCATCATCGATCGCATCGCGGTTTCGGTCGGCAATCGCGCGATCGCGGCGAGCGATATCGATCGCGAGATTCGCATCACGGCCTTCCTCAACGGAGTGAAGCCCGATTTCAGCCCTTCGGCGCGCCGCGCCGCAGCGGGCCGCTTGGTGGAGCAAACCCTGGTACGGATAGAAGTGGAGGCAAGCCGATATCCCGTGCCCACATCGGCTGAGGTTCAAACCGCTCTAGACGGGTTCAAGAAGCAACACTATGCGGATGACGCCGCCTACCAGCGCGCCTTGACCGATTACGGGATTACGGAACAAGACGTGATAAACGAGCTACTCTGGCAGCGCACGCTGCTTTCGTATATCGATGTTCGTTTCCGGCCGTCGGTGCAGGTAAGCGACAAGGAGATTCAAGACTATTTTCAAAAGGTGGTCAAGCCCGCCGCCGACGCTGCCCATCCGGGCAAGTCGGCGACGCTTGACGAATACCGCGATCAGATTGAAGAGACGCTGGCGGGCAAGAAGGAAGACGACGAATTGAACCGCTGGCTGGAGCAGACGAAGCAGCGCTCCGAAATTGTGTATCACGACGAGGCGTTCCAGTGAGGCGGCGACGGCGTTGGAGGCTTGCCGGTAAGATCGCCGGCGTTTTGTCGATTTTGCTGGCCTTGCTCGTTGTGGTGGCCATCTTAACCGTGCAGAGCCCTTGGTTCTACAACAAGGTCCGCGAGCGGATTATTCGCACGGTGGAGACGGCAACCGGCGGACGCGCCGAAATCGGCGCATTCCGTTTCTATTGGAAGCAGCTACGCGCGGAGATTTCGGACTTCACGCTGCACGGAACCGAACCCGCAGGCAAGCCCCCACTGCTCCACGCGGCGAAGGTGGCAGTGGTTCTGAAGATCGTTTCGCTCTGGGAGCGCGATGTGGACGTTCAATCGCTCGATGTCGCCTCGCCCAACGTCTATGTGATCGTCGCGCCCGATGGATCGACCAATCTGCCGAAACCGAAGACCGCCTCGAGCGGCAATACGATGCAGACTCTGCTGAAGCTCGCCATCGGCCGCTTCGCTTTGTCGAACGGCGTCTTCGAAGTGGAATCGCACGGCCGGACGCCCTTCGAGGCGAGCGGGCGGAATCTGAGCGCCAAGTTGGATTACGACGCGGCGACACCCCGGTATCACGGTCTCATTTCGGTGGACCCGCTTGAGGCGCGGATCCCCGGTATTGAGCGCGTACCATGGGCCGTTTCCGCTGCGATCTCCGCGGAGCGGGACCGCATCGCGATTGAATCGGCGAGGATGACCACAGGCGGCATTGAGCTGCAACTCGCGGGCGATGTGCGGAATCTGGCCGATCCGCGTGTCAGCGCAAAGTATACGCTTCGCGCCGACGCTCTGGCGGCGCAGAAGCTTTTCCGCCTGAAGCTCGTCGATCGCGGCACGGTAGAGTTGGCCGGCAATGCCGACTGGGAAGGCGCAGCCAACTACGCCGTGACCGGCGCGCTGCATGCGTATAACTTCTATGTCCGCAGCGGAGCCACACGCGTTGTCAACGCGCGCGCGGATGGCTCGCTGGTGGCGAATCCCAAGCAACTCGAACTGCGCGGACTGCGTTATTCCGGGACCGCCAACGGAGTTGGCATAGCCGGCCGGGTGGAGACCGCCGCGCTGCTTCGCCTGGAGGATCTCGACCTGCGAGGGCTGACCGCGGGCGCGCTCGGCGGCGTTTTCAAAGGCAATGCTCGACTGCATAATTTCGACCGCTTCACCGCAAGCGGAGACATATCGGGGTTCGATATCCGCCGCGCCGTTGCCGTCTATAGTCCTGAGCCGCTTCCCTGGGATGGTTCGGTTTCGGGCCCGGTGAAACTGGATGCCTCGCTGAAACACGCGAACGATGTCAACATCACCGCCACTCTGAACGTCGCACCGGCTGCGGAAGGGCCACCGGTACATGGAACCATCGCCGCGACGTACAACGCGCGCGCGGGCACACTCGACCTGGGAAATTCCACCCTTTCACTGCCCAGCTCGCGCGTGGATTTTTCCGGCGTGCTCGGCCAGGAGTTGCGCGTACACCTGGAGACGCGCGATCTGAATGACTTCCTTCCGGCGCTTGGACAGAACGCGAGCGCCATACCGGTCAAGCTCCAGAATGGCGTAGTGGTATTCGACGGAACGGCGTCGGGCAAGCTCGATTCTCTGCGTGCCGTTGGGCATCTGACGGCAACTCATCCTGTTTATAACGACGAGACCCTCGATTCGTTCACCGCCGATATTTCGGCCTCGCCTAACGGCGTTCAATTGCAGAATGCGACCGCGGTGCGCGGCCCCTTGCGCGCGCAGTTGAGATTCAATGCCGCGCTGGCGGATTGGAAGGCCGATCCCGCCGGGGCGATTTCCGGAAGCGCGACGCTGCGTAACGCCACGGTCGCCGATCTTGTGGCGGCGCTCAAGATCAATGGAGTGAAGCCCGGAGCGATCCCGGCGAGTGGAACGGTGGATCTAACCGCGCAAGTCTCGGGCACCTTCGGCAATCCACAAGCTAGCGCGGACGTTATCGCAACCAAAGGTTCGATCGAAGATGAGCCATTCGACCGTTTTGCGGGTCACGTAACATACAGCGGCAGCACGGTGACTCTCACCGGCGGCGAACTGGACGCTCCGGGCAAGCGCCTCACGGTAACGGCCAACTACGAACACGCGGCGGATCGCCTCGACACTGGCCGCCTGCGCTTCCAATTGGCAAGCAACGCGATGCCACTCGAGCAAATTCAAACCGTGCAAAAGCAGCGTCCGGGCGCACAGGGCACGCTGCAACTCGACGCGAATGGAACCGTGGACTTGGCGCCTCCCTCCGGCGGGCGCCTCGGGTATCGCATCGAAGATCTGCACGCCAACATTTCCGCAACTGGCTTGCGACTGGGCAGACAGGCTTTCGGAGACGTAAGCATTACTGCCAGCTCGCAAAATGGCGCTTTGCACGCGCATCTGGAATCTAACTTCGCCAATTCGGCCATTCAGGGCGATGGACAGTGGCAATTAACAGGCGACTATCCGGGCAGCGCGACCCTTACGTTTTCGAAACTCGACTTCGCGCAGTTGAATAGCTGGCTTTCGCCGGGAGCGCAGGCGCCCGATTTCACCGGCTCCGCCGAAGGCAGCTTGCGCATCGACGGTAATGCGCTGAAGCCCGCCAGTCTTACCGCCCAGTTCACGATTCCGAAATTTCAAATTGCGCCGGCGAATAATTCGAACCCGCTTGGCGCGCCGTTTGTCGTCACGAACGCGGCTCCAATCGTGGCGCGCCTGGCAAACTCTACGGTGACCGTGGAGAGCGCCCACTTCACGGGCCCTTCCACCGATATTTCGATCACCGGGAAAGCGACTCTCGAACCGAAGCTTGCGCTCGATCTGCGCGCCGGCGGGCACATCGATCTCGGATTGCTGCACGATCTGAACAAGGACTTCATTGCAACGGGCGCGGTAACCGCGGACGCGACGATCCGCGGAGATTTCAGTTCGCCGCAGGTCAACGGACGACTGGAGTTTCAGAAGGCCAGCTTCAATGTGGCCGACTTTCCCAATGGAATCTCGAATGCCACCGGGTCGGTGGTTTTTAGCGGCACCCGTGCCACCATTCAAGAATTCTCAGGCGAAACCGGCGGCGGCAAGGTCCAGTTGACGGGCTTCGCAACCTATACGAACGGAGAAGGCGTATTTCGACTTCACGCGACCGTGCAGCAAGTGCGTGTACGCAAGCCCGAAGGCGTAAGCACGGTGGCCAACGCCGATCTCAGCCTCAGCGGCACCACAAAGCGCAGCCTGCTCTCCGGGACGATCACGATTCAACGCATGGCCTTCAATCCGCAATCGGATTTCAGTTCACTGATCGCCGCCTCCGCCCAACCGGTGGAGTTGCCCTCCGCGCAGACGGGATTCCTCGCCGGACTCGGCTTAGATGTGCAGGTCTCCACGGCGCCCGATATCCAGGTGCAGAGCACGCTCACGCAGGATGTGCAGGTAGAAGCGAACCTGCGACTGCGCGGTACGGTGACCAACCCCGCACTGCTAGGCCGGATCAACATCATACAAGGCCAGCTCAAGTTCTTCGGAACTAAATACACGGTAAGCGATGGCTCGATTTCGTTCTACAACCCGACCAAAATCGCGCCCGTCTTCGATATCGACCTCACTACCAAGGCGCAGGGAATCGAGATCACGCTCACGATTTCGGGCCCGATCGATCATCTCACGCTGACGCCGAGCTCGGATTCCTCCTTGAACTACAACGACATCATTTCTCTGTTGGTCACGGGACGACCGCCGACGTCGGACCCGGCTCTGCTATCCGGGCAGAACGCGCTGGGACCGGGCGCCTTTCAGCAGTTAGGAGCGTCGGCGCTGTTAGGCCAGGCGATCTCGGCGCCGGTCACAGGACGTTTGCAGCGCTTTTTCGGTGTGAGCAGCCTGCGCATTGACCCGACGATTCCCGGCATCGATGCCAATCCGCAAGCGCGGCTGACGTTGCAGCAGCAGGTGACGCCGAACGTGACTTTCACCTATATCACGAGCGTCACGACCACTAATCCGCAAATCGTGCAAGTGGAATGGGCGTTGAACAGTAAGTGGTCCGTTGTGGCGCTGCGAGAGGAGAACGGGATGACTGGGTTGGATTTCTTTTTTAAGAAGAAATTCTAAGAGTAGGGAACGAGCTAAATTCTAGTAACGTGACGTTTGAGTAGGGCCCTCGTAAACAGCCGCGAATCTCTAGAAGCGGCTCTCTTTCCCGAGGGCGAGGCGGTCAACCGCGCGCTCCGGGTGCTCGCCGAGCAGCCGGGCTATTCATGCTCGTACTCACCAAGGCGCAAACGGTCTCTGGTAGTAAACTCCCCGCACCGTTATACAATTAGCTGCAAAAATGGATCGTCGTCGATGCTACCGTTTCGCGGGTAGCGGACCAAAAACATTTGGCCTATTTGTCGCCCCGCAACTCGCGGCATGGCATGAATGGTCGCGGCAGAACGAAGAACCAGGAGAAAATAATGCTGTTTAATGGAGGCCGTCGCAGGCTCCTCAAGAATACGGGTTTGGCGCTGTTCGGAACTGGCGCTCTATCGCAACTGGAACCGCCGGCGCGAGCCCAGAAGAACGCCGCGCGAAGTGCGGCGGCCCCGGCGGCGGCGGAAGACTGCAACTGCACGCTCGGCGGCGATGGGACACCTCTCGATACGGGAACCAGCGAATTGCGCGCCGTGATTGAGCGCTATCAGGTGGAATTGCGCGATTATGAGCGCATCTATGCGCTTCCCGGGTCGCTTGCGCGCCAGGCCGCCCTTGAAAAATTCTATACCGGACAGTTGCACCTGCTTGATAACATCCATTTCGATTCCCTCAGCCAGGAGGGCAAGGTCGACTATCTCTTGATTCGGGCGCGTCTCGAACGCGAGAAGAAGCAGGTCGTTGCGGAAGGAAACGCCGAGGCCGAAATCGCGCGGATTGTGCCTTTCCAACAAACAATCGTCGGGTTCGAGGAAGCGCGCCGCCGCATGGAGACGATGGACGGCCAGAAGGCCGCCCTGGCACTCCAAAAGCTGGTCCGCGATATCGCCGTTGCCAAGGATTCCATGAGCGGCGCCAAGAACAATCCGGAGCTACTGGGTCGCGCTGCGCAGCGCCTGGAGCAGTTGCGCGCCACGATGCGCTCCTGGTATGACTTTTATGCGTTATACGATCCGAAGTTCGTCTGGTGGACAGAGGCCGAATTCAAGAAGGCTGACGATACTGTGGAAGCGCACGCGCAGTTTCTCCACAAGGCTTCGGGCGCGACAGGAACGCTCGAAGCTGTCAGCGGCGGTCGCGGAGGTGGAGGAGGACGCGGCGGCGGCCGAGGTGGAGCCGGCGCCGGGGGTGGAGGCCGCGGCACGGCGCGACGCGTGAATGGGCCGGTGGGCAGCGATGAGGAACTCTCGGGCGTCGGTCCCGCGGGCCGCGAAGCCTTGTTGACTTCGCTGCGCACGGCGATGATCGCCTATACGCCGGAGCAGTTGATCAGCCTCGCCAACAGTGAATTCGCGTGGTGCGACAAGGAGATGTTGCGGGCTTCCAATGAAATGGGCTTCGGCGCCGATTGGAAGAAGGCGCTCGAAGCAGTCAAGAACAAGTACGTCGAACCGGGCGAGATGATCTATCTGGTGCGCGATCTTTCGCGTGAGGCCATTGAGTTCGTCGAAAAGCACGAGCTTGTCACCATTCCCGAACTGGTCAAGGCCGACTATTGGGAAGAGGCTATGACGCCGACGATGCAGTTGGTCAATCCGTTCTTTACCGGCGGAGCGACGATTCAGGTTTCCTCGCCGGCCAGCAGCCAGACCATCGAAGAGCGCCTGGAAGCATTGCGCGGCAACAACATTTACTTCGCGCGGGCTACGGTGTTCCACGAACTGATCCCCGGCCACCACATGCAGCAGTATATGACGCAGCGGTACCGCACTTACCGCTCCATCTTTTCGACGCCGTTCTGGACGGAAGGCATGGCGTTCTATTGGGAAATGCTGCTGTGGGACCTCGGCTTTACGCATACTCCCGAGCAACGCGTCGGCGCTCTCTTCTGGCGCATGCATCGCTGCGCGCGCATCATTTTCTCGCTGAGTTTCCATCTGGGCAAGATGAAGGCGACCGAGTGCGTGGCGTTCCTGGTGGACCGCGTGGGCCACGAAAAGGCCAATGCGGAAGGCGAGGTGCGCCGTTCGTTCAATGGGTCCTATGAGCCAATCTATCAATGCGCGTATATGCTCGGCGCGCTGGAGTTTTACGCCCTGCACAAGGAACTCGTGGCTTCTGGAAAGATGACGAACCGCAGGTTCCATGACGCGCTCTATCGGGAAGGCAATATGCCCATCGAGATGGTCCGGCTGGCCATCAATGGTCAAAAGGTGGCGCGCGATTATCAAGCGAGTTGGAAGTTCTACGGCGAGATCGCGTGAGTGCGTCCGTCGCCCCCGCGGGCGATGATCCACGCCGGTGAATCTTTGGGCGTTAGAGGGAAGATGTGTCCGAAGCCGATATCCAAGTCGTGTCCAATGAGGCCGGCGAGCCCACGGCGGTGATTGTTCCACTCGCGCTTTGGAAGGAAATTGCTTCCGAGCACGAAACTGCTTATCTATTGAAGTCTGAGACCGCGGCAACGCTTGCAGGCTGCGCTGGAACGTGGGAGCGGCGTGCCGCTAGATGACGCTGTGGCGAAATTGGGCTTGTGAGAAGCATCGAATTCGACCCTGAAGCGTTTGACAATTTGGCATGATGGGCAGAACAGGAACCGGTTCAAGCGATTCGCATCATCCGTCTCGTACGCGACACGCAGCGCGATCCGTTCACTGGCATCGGTAAGCCTGCGCCGCTGCGGCACGAGTTGGCCGGCTGCTGGTCGCGGCGCATTGACCAAGAGCATCGACTGGTCCAGGTACCGCCGGACAAGATTCGGATTCTCGCCTGTCGCTACCACTACTAGATGTTCGGTTAGATTCTCGCTGCCGGCGGCCGCTCAGCTTACGTGCGCGCCGCGGGTCCCGACGTATATCGAGTACAGCGATTGGCTTGCCGCCATGAACAAGCGATTGCGTTTGGGGCCGCCAAAGCAAATGTTCGCGCAAACCTCCGGCAGCAGGATCACGCCGATGCGCTGCCCGGCAGGCGTGATGACGTGTACGCCGTCGTAGCCCGCGCCGCCGCTGGCGCCGGCCCAAATGTTGCCATCCACATCGGCGCGGATGCCATCGGCGATGCCTTCCACGCCCTTCCACTTCATGTCGTTGAAGCGCTTCTTATTGCGTAGCTTGTTGGATACGATATCGAAGACCTGGATATCCTTGGGCGCGCCGGTATCGCACACGTACACCTTCTTGTAATCGGGCGAGAAGCAGATGCCGTTGGGCTTGTCGAGTTCGTCGGTGACCATCTCGACCTTCGCGCTCTGCGGATCGACGCGATATACCGCTTCCTTGAGCTCCGGCGTGGCCTGGAAGCCCTCGTAGTTGCCTAGGATTCCGTAGGGTGGGTCGGTGAACCAGACGCCGCCATCGGGATGGACCACGAGATCGTTCGGCGAATTGAGCGGCTTTCCGTTGAATTTATCCGCGATCACAGTGACACGTCCATCGTGTTCGTAGCGCACTACGCGGCGGCCAGCGTGCTGGCAGGACAATTGGCGGCCTTGCTGATCGAAGGTGTTGCCGTTCGAATAGTCGGAAGGCGAGCGAAACGTGGTCACGTGGGAATCGTCTTCGATAAAGCGCAACTGGCGATTGTTGGGGATATCGCTCCAAACCAGGTATTGGCCCTCCGTCGACCACGCCGGCCCCTCCGCCCACTTGCAGCCGACATAGTGGCGCTCAATCGGAGAATTAAAGATCTTATATTTCTCGAACGAGTTGTCGAGCGACATCACGTCGGCATCGGGATAACGGACCGGTTGTCGATTGGTCCAATCACGCTGCGATTGGGCGGCTGCGGGAAGGGCAGCGGCGAGTTGTAGAAAAGAACGACGGCGAAGCATCGGAAGCTATTGTAATGCATCGGCGCGTTGCTTCTACAATGCCAGGTTGTACGTGAGGAATTCCTCCTGCCGTATCCATCCCTCAGCTTCATACAGCGATTGCGCCGCTGCATTGCTCACCTCGGTAGAGAGCGTGAGCCGCACGGCGCCGACTGCGCGTCCGTAGCCCACTGCGGCGGTAAGCAGCATCGAACCTACTTTCCCGCGACGCGCTTCCGGCCGGACAAATAGGTCGTTCAGAATCAGAATCCGCGCGGCCGACATCGACGAATAGCTCGGAAACAATTGCGTGAACCCGGCCGCTGTACCGTCTCCGAAGACAGCAATAAAGACGATCGACTGGTTGTGCTGGAAACGCTCCAGAAGAAACTGGCGGGCGAGGTCCAGGTCGGCCGGCTTCCGGTAAAACTGCCGATATGCGTCGAACATGGGGACCAATAAATCGAGGTCGGAAACGCTGGCCTGGCGCACGGCCACAGTTAATTGCGCAGTCATAAATGGATGATAAGCTTTAGCGATGCAACGCCGATCCTTCCCGATTTTGGCCCTGTTCGCGGCATTGCTTACCGCGTTCCTGGCCGCTGCGCAGACCGATGCCGCGCGTCCCTACGTGGTGCTCGTTTCGCTTGATGGATTCCGCTACGATTACGCCGAACGCTACCACGCGGAGAATCTACTTGCAATCGGAAAAGCGGGTGCGGCGGCGGAAGGCATGATCCCCTCGTTTCCTACGGTCACTTTCCCCAATCACATCAGCATCGTGACCGGACAATATCCCGAGCATCACGGCGTGGTCGGCAATTCCTTCTGGGATCCGGCGCGGCAGGAAATGTACAGCATGAACCGCTCGTCTGCCGAGAGCGCCTTCTACACTTACAAACCGCTGTGGGTGGTAGCGGAAGAGCAACACGTGAAATCCGCCTCGATGTTCTGGCCCACGGCCGATTCCGAGATCGGCGGCGTGCGGCCTACGTACTGGTCGCTCTACGACGGACGCTTTCCCAATGAACACCGGGTGGCGAAGGTGATCGAGTGGTTGAAGCTGCCCGAAGCCGAGCGGCCGCATTTCATCACGCTCTACTTCGACGATGTCGATACCGCGGGTCATCGCACAGGTCCGGATTCGGCCGAGACGGAGGCGGCCGTGCACCGCGTCGATAAACTGGTCGGCGATCTGTGGGCAGGCATCAAGGCGCTGCCACTTCCGATCAACCTGATTGTGGTCTCCGATCACGGAATGCAGACCACCGTAGGCTCCGTCAACCTCAGCGAGTTCGCGGATCTCAGCAAGGTCCGCGTCGTCACCGAAGGCCCGGTGGCATTTGTTTATGCGCCCAATCCGCAGACCGCCGAGCAGGTCTACGCGGCGCTCAAGGGCAAGAGCCCCAAGTTCGAAGTCTATCGGCGCAAGGAGACTCCCGCCGCGTGGCATTTCTCCGAGAACCCGCGCATCGGTGACCTCGTCATTTGCGTTAAAGAAGCCACGTCGCTCAGCGCTGGGCCTCCGCGGGAGCGGCCCGAAGGCCGTGGATCGCCGAGGCCGAATTCTTCGCGGGGCGCGCACGGCTTCGACCCCGCCGCGTTCAAGACGATGCAGGCGATCTTTTACGCCGTCGGGCCGAACGTACGGCCGGGCATCGAGATCAAACCCTTCGAGAACGTGAACGTTTTCCCGTTTATTGTGAAGATCCTGGGCCTTAAGTCCCCGTCTGGAATCGACGGTTCGGAAAAAGTGTTGGATGTCGCGTACCGCTCCGGGCAAAAATAACACCATGCAAACCACGGGTAACACCATCCTCATTACGGGCGGCGGCACGGGCATCGGCCGGGGACTTGCCGAAGCCTTTCACGCTCTCGGCAACCACGTCATTATTGCGGGACGACGCCAGCAGACGCTTGACGAAACCATTGCTGCGAACCCGGGGATGCAATCTCTGACGCTCGACGCCACGGACCCGGCTAAGATTCGCGCTTTTGCAGCCGAAGCGGCGAAGCGGTTCCCCGCGCTCAACGTACTGATCAACAATGCCGGTATCATGCGACCCGAGAGGCTTGCGGCGCAACCGGAGGATCTGGCCGATGCGGAGATGATCGTCGCTACGAATCTGCTGGGGCCTATGCGCCTCACCGCGGCGCTTCTGCCCTTGCTACAGAAGCAAGCTCATTCGACCATAGTGAATGTCTCATCCGGCCTTGCGTTTGTACCGTTGACCATCACGCCGACGTATTGCGCAACCAAAGCCGCTATTCACTCCTACACACAATCCCTGCGCCATCAACTGCAGGGCTCCACGACCGACGTCCTGGAATTGATTCCGCCTTACGTCGCTACAGATTTGATGGATGGCGCCTCGGATCCCCGGGCCATGCCGCTCAACCAGTTCATCGCCGAAGCGATGGCAATTTTCAAGGCGCAACCCACGACTAGCGAGATCTGCGTGGACCGAGTCAAGTTTCTGCGCTTTGCAGCCGAGAACGGCAAGTACAACGAGGTCTTCCAGATGCTCAACCAGGCTTGGACAAGCGCCTCGCACTAGCGCCGGTGTAGAATTCCTCCATGCGCCTGCGACTGGCTTGTGTTTCAATCGTCGTTTCCGGATTGGCGTTTGCCGCCGATCATCCCGAGATTCCGCTTTGGGGCCACGGCGCCCCGGGCTCCGAGGGCAAGACGGCGAAGGAAGTCGACGAGGCGCCTAACAACGACCACGGTTACTTCAAAGTAACCGGCGTCCACAACCCATCCATTACCGTCTTCCTGCCGTCGCGGGAGACCTCGACCGGCGCCGCGATGGCGATCGCGCCCGGCGGCGGGCATCAATTCCTCAACTTCGATCAGGAGGGCACGTATGTCGCCGAGTACCTTAACAGCATCGGCGTAGCGGGCTTCGTACTTAAATACCGTCTGGCGCGCGAGCCGGGGTCGACGTACAAGATCGAAGACGCGCTGGCCGATGCGCAGCGCGCCATTCGCCTGATCCGCAGCCGCGCCGAAGAGTGGCGCGTGAACACAGCCCGCGTGGGGATCATGGGATTCTCGGCAGGCGGTGAGGTGGCCGCGCTCGCATCCACGCGCTTCGACGCTGGCAAACCGGACGCGGCAGATGCCATCGATAGGTTGAGTTCGCGGCCCGATTTCGATGCCCTGATCTACCCAGGAATTCGCGCGGAGAACTACACCATTCCGAAAGACATGCCGGTGACTTTCATGCTCTGCGCCGATAACGACAAGGGACCCTCCGCGGCGCTGGCCGGCCTCTATCCAATATTGAAGGCCGCTGGAATCAAGACGGAGATGCACGTGTATGCGTCAGGCGGCCATGGCTTCGGAATTAATCCGAACACCAAGAATCCATCGCCGGTTGCAACCACGTGGCAATTGCGGTTGGGCGATTGGCTGAAGGATATTGGGGCGCTGAAACGGAACTGAATGCAAGCATGACTTACGATGCATTGGACGATGCGGGCTGGATGTGCTTGCCGGACGCGATGGACGCGACTTTCCTGGAAGAGATCCAGGCAACGGTGGAGCGGCTGTGGGAAGAAGAAGGCGAGAACGCCGGATCGGAATTCCGCAAAGAGCCGGGCGCGCGCCGGCTAGCGAACCTGGTCGATAAAGGCGAGGTATTCGAGCGGGTGGTATCGCATCCGAATGTGTTGAAAGCGGTGCGGCACGTGTTGGGCGACGATTTCAAGTTAAGCAGCCTCAATGCGCGGTCCACCGACCCATGGTGGCCCGAGTGCCAGCCACTGCACTGCGACGCCGGCGCGATAGCCGATGATTCCGGCTTCTTCGTATGCAACACCATCTGGCTACTAGACGACTTCACGCCGGAGAACGGCGCTACACGCATCGTTCCGGGCTCGCAGCGCCGCCGGCAATTGCCGCAGCAGGCGTTGGCCGATCCCCAAGCGACGCACCCCGATGAGGCGCTGGTGCTGGGTCGGGCCGGAACAGTCGTCGTAATGAATACGCACGCCTGGCACGGCGGAACAGCGAACCGCACCGGAATGCCGCGCCGCGCGCTGCATGCGTTCTACACGCGCGGAGACAAGCCGCAGCAACAATACCAGAAAGCAATGTTGCGGCCGGAGACGCGGGCGCGCCTCTCGCCCGAATTGAGGCGCATCCTGGCGCTCGACGACCCTCGCAATGACGAACTCAGCTCGAAGACGACAGGGATGAGCGGATTCCTGCGGTGAACCAGTCGCGCACACAACTGCAAGTGCCCGTAACCCATCACGGTGTCACGCCAGGCGGCGCACGTGTCGCAGCAACAACCTGAACTCATCCCTAACCGCCCGTACGAGTCCGATGGCGATGGCTGCCCACGGTGCGATCCCGGAGAACGCGCCGCCCATGGCGTATAAGCTACGAATGGAGAATCGCGGCTCGTTGGAGATTGCGTAGACGCCTTCCCATCGGTCGGGCTCCATCTTCAGGCGGAAGTGCTCCAGGCCGCGAAAGTTATAGAAACGGTTGGCGTGTGCGCGCGCGAAATACATAAGAATCCGCAGCCATGCGGGGTTGCGCCGGATGTCCTCATCCGCCGCGTGGGCCAGCGCCACTAGGCCAAGAGTCACGTAATCGCAGCCCTCGCCGGCAAACCGGCGCATGGCGGCGTCGATCAACAACTCGCTGGCGCCGTTGGGGGATCCGGCCGACCGCGCGAGCAACTCCACCAAATATCCGTTCCTCGCCCGGATCGGCGATGCCACCAGGAACGCTACCGGCACGCCGCGGCGGCGGGCCACAAGCACGATGCGGTCGGCGAGTTCGCCATCCAATACGTTTGGTTCGACGAGGAAGTGCAGTGGCGGAAGCCGACAGCCCTCGAGCCACTCCTGCAGAATGCGGCGCAGTTCTGGGTCGCTCGCGGCGTGCTGAGTGCTGACGTCTTCAATCTCCACGCCCTTATTTCTCGCGCGATGCAGTTGTGCGCGAAGGGAAGACCGATGGTGAACGATTGCAGACCAGGTGCGCGGGTTCCAAACCGGCTGGGCGCCCAGAGCGATAGCCGCACACCGCAACGACCCAGCCAAGACCGCCCGCAGCCGTTCTTCCGCGCATACATAGCAAACGTAACAGTCTTGTGCTTTCGCGAAGGCTTCGAACTCGGCGCAAACATAGGGGAGCGCTTCCAAGCCGCAGATGGGCGATCCGGCAGCCAGCAGCATGTGGTCTCGGCGCGTGTACCCCACCACGGCCGAGTGCGCCGCGGAGAACCAATATTGCATCCCTGGATTCAAGATCTGGTATGAGGTGGAATTCCAACCGTGCGCGATCACAATCTCGCGCGCGAAATCGCGAGATGCGGCGGGTGGAATTTCACCGACAGGCACGTTCCCCCACTCTCATAGCCTCTTGGCGCGAGCGAGATCGCCGTATCCTTCCACCAGCTTGCCCGTAATCGCCGGCCATGTCCCAATTGGCTTCCACTTCGGCGCGCGCCCGCATCGCCATTTGAGCCGCTGCGTCGGGATTCTCGAACAAGCCTCAACACGCGCTCGGCGAATCTGCGTGGGATCGTCGGCCAGGGCGCAAATCACGCCGTCCTTCGTTGCCAAACCTTCGGCGCCGACGAAAGTGGATACCACCGGAATTCCAGCCGCGAAAGCTTCTAGCAGCTTCACGCGCACGCCCGATCCGCTGAGGATGGGGCACACGAAAACCGCGTACTTCGCCAGCGGTTCGCGAACGTCTTCCACATAGCCGAGCATGTCGAGGTTTGCCGGCGTAATCGGCATAAGCGTGGGCGGGCGGCGGTTCGGATCCTGCGACGACCAGCCTGCGCGCGTGGCTCGCGCTTTAGAATCACGGGGAGCGCTGCGCGCACGAACCAATCGAGCGCAACGCGGTTCGGGTCATGGCGGAAGCTGCCGACGAAGAGCATGGTGAGCGGCTCGCGGCCGTCGGGCGGAATTCGTAGCTCGAGGTATCGATGCCGGCGCGCAGCCCCGCGCGCAGTTTCGCCGCCAGAGCGGGACGAAACTCCAGAAGATAGTCGCGCTGCGCCGGCGTGCAGACCTGCACTTGATCGAACGGCGGCAAAGCGCGCAACTCGTAGCGCAGCGCGCGCAGATATTCCACGCGCGCCTTCACTTCGCCCATCGCGCCAATTTGATGGCCCAAGCCGCGTGCGATCGATTGAAAGTAGACGTCGTGCTCGAACAGCGCCGTCACGATGCGGCGGAACGCGCCGCGATATTGCGCCATCGGCGTGTACTCGAGCTGCAGAACGTCGATGCGCTTTTGAAAAAGCTGGCGGTGGATCAGCCACTCGAGATCGGAATTGGCGAACTCGCGCACCGCGTATGGCAGCAGCGACCCCATGTCGCGCGGTTTGCCGCTGGGACGCACAAGCCATTCGGCCGAGGCGCAGAACTCGCGCAGTTCCAGGTTGTCTTCTTCCTGATGCGGGCCAATCGAGCAATCTCGACCACATGCACCTCCGCCAGCTTCGTCATCTCGCGCAGCGTCTGGTACATGAACACGCCGCCGCCGTGTACGGGCGGGCAGATCGGATAAGGCGAAACGAACAGCACGCGCAGTTGCGCTGGGGTGGCGTTCGAAGGCGGCGAAGCGATCGCGATAGTACCCGCCAAGCGGGCGGCGGAAGGCTTCCGTATCGGAGACGCGCGCCAAGCGCGCGCGCGCGCCGGCGCGAGCGTATCGCGCCCGGCAACTGCCGGAACGCGCGCCACAGAGCGCGGCAGGTTGGGGCGTCCGGACGCGTCGCCGAACAGCACGCCGATCAGCGCGCCGGCCCATGCAAAGGCGAAATGCGGCGCGAGCTCGCGCCACTCGTGGATGTTCTTCCAGCAGAAGAGCAGAAAGTTTTTCTTCAGTACCGCCTGGATCTGGTCTTCGCGGAAGCGCTTGCCGATGGTGCCGCGATGCTCGTGGTATACCACGCTGCGCGGCTGATACAGCACCTTCCATCCGCGCTTCCACGCCATGAACCCGAGGTCTGTGTCTTCCAGATAAAACGGCTCCAACAGCGGGTCGAAGCCGCCGAGTTCGAGAAATTTCTCGCGATCGAAGGCGCACGAGCCACCACCCGCCGTAGAAGCAGGGAAACAGATCGGTCACGGCATCGTCGATGCGATGGCGCACGCGCAATCCGCCGTCTTCCCACCAGCCTGCGTCAGGCCGCTCTCTTCACGCAGCTTCGCGGGGTCGCTGAAGAAGATCTGGCAGGAGACGGCGAAGACATCGGGATCGCGAAAGCCTTCGAGCAGCGGCGCCAGAAAATCCGGAGCGACGCGCATGTCGCTGTTCAGCAGAACGACAATGGGGTTCTTGGCCGCCGCGAAGCCGGCGTTCGAACCGCCGCCGAATCCCAGATTGCGGGGCAAGCGCTACAAGCCTGACCTGCGGGAAATTCGCGCGGACGAAATCTGCCGAGCCATCGGTCGAGCCGTTATCGACTACGATCACTTCGTTGCCAGGATTGCCGAGCAAAGGCCGCGATTACCGAAGGCAAGATACTTCTCCAGCAAATCGCGCCCGTTCCAATTAGGGAATGACGGCAGAGGCGCGTAAGTCTTCACCCCAGAGACGCTGAGACGCAGAGAAAAGCGTCCTTGTGTTCTCAGCGTCTCTGCGCCTCCGCGTCGAGAAGAAATCCGAAATGGCCAGCGCAATCGCGCTGATCGCCACCAGGAACGGCGAAATCAGCAGCAAAGGGAGTGCGCGCAGAATCCGCTTCAGCAGCGCCATCTCAACTGGCCGGGAAGGCCGGGCCCAATCCAACCTTGCGCCCCAGCTTGACCCATCGCGATTCGCGGTAGAGCGCCAACCGGTTCTGTGCGCCGCGCGGAGTTCCGCATCGAGACTGTGCGCCCACGCGGTGCGGCTCTCCAATTCCTTCTCGGTTTGATGCAGAGCTTCGACGCGCTTTGACCAGCTCCGCGGTCTGCCTGGCGACATCGGCCTTCAGACTGGTTTCCACGTCGATGGCCCATTGCGTTTTCTCGCGGATTTCGTCTTCGAGCGCGGCCACTTTGGCGGCATAGCCTTCAGCCACGGCTCGCGCCCTTTCCTGTTCGCCAGCCAGTTCCCCTTGCAACGCAACCACGCGGGCCCCGCGCGCGGCCACTTCGGCATTCAATTCTTCAGCCCAGCGGTTACTCTTTCCAGCTCTTCCGTCTGTTTTTCGTGCTCGCCGCTGCAGAGCGGCCAGCGCTGTTCTTCGCGGTTTCGAGCCAGCCGTTCTTCTGTGCCAGTTCGCTCTTCGAGCAACGCAATGTGCCGTTCGCGCTCGCGCAGCACGTTGCCCGCGCGCGGGATGTAGACGAACGTCGGATTGCCCAACTGCGGCCGATGCGCGCAGACGGCCACGAAGAAATGCGATTCCTCGGGCGACGGCATCGCCCGGATCGACGCGCACTTCGACGGTGTTGCCGGCCTCATGCGGACGGAACGTCACGCCCTCCACGTGGTTCTCGAGAAACAGCGAAACGTGCGGGAAGACATTGCGCAGCTCGTCGCGGAACTCCGCGAACTCGAACTCGTGCACGTGGAACGGATTCTGCCCCTGCGCGCCGCGCGATTCGCCGTAATAAAGCTTGTTGGGCGTGGAAACGATGAACTGTCCGTTGGGCGCGAGCGCGCGCCGCGCTTCCGGCAGAAATTCGCGCCAATCGGCGAGATGCTCGATCACTTCGAACGCGACGATCAGATCGAAGCTGCCGTCGGCGTAGGGCAGCGCGCGCGCACGAGGCCTGTTCGAACGCGAGATTGGGCGCCCGGTAATTGGCGCGACGCGAATTCGATCGGCATCGGCAGCGGAATCGATGCCCATCACGCTCTGCGGCCGCGCGCGCGAGTTCGGCCGAACCGTAGCCCGCGCCGCAGCCGGCATCGAGCGCGCGCTTGCCGCGGGCCAGCCGCGCGGCGAAGGCGTAGCGCGCCATGTGCTCGTTGAACAGGTCGATATCCACCTGGCCGGGGATGACCCGCTCGCCCGTGAACTCAGCCAACGCGTTTCTCCATGAGCCGGAGCGTTCACTTCGATGCGGCAGGGCAGGTGCATGTAGCCGTAGATCTCGCCTTCGGAGCGGCTCATTTGCAGGGTGACGGCGTTATCGATCCAATCGCACATCGCGTAGGAATCGAGCGGTCCATCGGCGATGGCGGGCGAAAAGGAAAACGACGCCGGGTAAAGCTCGGGCAGATCGACATAGAAATCGACGGTCACGATGTCGCCGGCCTGCATCGGTTCCAGCTCATAGCCTTCGCGCGCCGTGTTGATGCCGGAAAAATCGATGCCGAGTTGATTGCGCAGCATGAATCCGACATTGGGCATGCGCAGCGCGGCGTGCGCGCGCACGCTGATGCGAACCAGGATGCGCGACGAAGGTTCGAGCATGTGCAGCGGGAAGCCGTGCTCATCGAGGATGGCGATGCCGATGATTTCGGCGCGCCCGTCGCCATGGCGATGGTCGATATTCGGAATGGTCTCGACAATTTCCGGCGCGCGCATCGGCCGCGCGCGCGGGCTGCGGGACGGTGGCTTTCCACTTCGTGCTGGCGGTAGGTGGAATCCTTGGCGGACATCGCGGCCAGATAGCGCGAAATCACGCGATCGGGCGCGCCGATTTCCACGATGCGCCCGTGTTCGAGCCACATCACGCGGTCGCCGAGCGCTTTCACGTCGGCGGTGGCGTGCGAGACGAAAAGCACCGTGACGCCGCGCGCGCGCAGTTCGTGGACTTTGCGCATGCAGCGCTGGCGGAAATAGATGTCGCCGACCGCCAGGGCTTCATCCACCAGCAGAATCTCGGGATCGACGTGGATGGCGACGGCGAAAGCCAGGCGCACCGCCATGCCGCTCGAATAGGTCTTGACCGGCTGGTTGATGAAGTCGCCGATTTCGGCGAAGGCTTCGATTTCGCGATAGCGCTGGTCGATCTGGCGCTTGGTGAAGCCGAGAATGGAGGCGTTGAGGTAGACGTTGTCGCGCCCGCTGAATTCGGGATTGAATCCGGCGCCCAGTTCGAGCAGGGCCGACACGCGGCCGTTGATCGAGACCTTGCCCGCGGTGGGGTGGAGGATGCCGGCGACCATCTGCAGCAGCGTGCTCTTGCCGGATGCCGTTTTCGCCGACGATGCAGAAGGTTTCGCCGCGCTTGACCTCGAAGGTGACGTCGCGCAGCGCCCAAAAATCGCGATGGCGCCGGAGGCGGTTGAAGGCGAGAAGCTCCTGAAGGCGTCCCGAGGGCGCGTCGTAGATGGCGTAGCTCTTCGAAACCTGCTGGAATTCGACGGCGTTCACGGCGGAGAAAGACCAGTGTAGCGTTTTTCCGGAAGGCAACGATTGCTTGGGCCACGCAACTTGCCCACGCCCCCCCTGCTGGGTTATCCTAAGGTTCGAACGTTCTGTAAGGAAAAGATTTAGCAAAGATGGCAAACACGTATTCTGCGATAAAGCGGATGCGCCAGGCAGACCGGCGCACGGAATTCAATCGAAAGAATAAGACCCGGTTGCGACACGCGATCCGCGAGATGCGCAAGGTACTCACCGGCAAAGACGCGAAGGCCGCCTCCGACATGCTGCCGAAGGTCTTCTCCGTGATCGATCGCTCCGCCAAGGGCGGCATCATTAAGAAGAACACCGCGGCGCGCTACAAGTCGAAGTTGCACGTCAAAGTCAAAGCGCTCGCGGCGTAGCCAGCGCGCACTGCGAATCCAACATCCTCGTCTGATCTTTTCCGAAGAGGATCGCGCGCCAAGTGCCTTCAAACGGCGTGTGTCCCGTAAACGCTAGCTCGGAATGTTTCGGCATTCTTTGCCAATCGGGTCACCAACGCGCTCGCGTCGCGCCAGCGACATCGCCGGGAAATCCGGCGGCCTGACCTCCAAAATTGCCATCAACCCGCCGCCCACCAGCGTCTCGCCGAGCAAGGGCTCGATGTGCAGCAGATCCAGCCTGAGATGCGAGCGGGCAATCACCGCCGGCTCCTGCAACGTCACGTCGTGCCAGACGGAAGAGATCTCCGGGCGCGCTTCCGCCACATCACAGGGCTCCTTTCCCGAAATTCCTGTGTGAACCACTCTGTTTGTCCCGCATGCTACGCGAGCGGCGGAACTGGGCCGGCGGACATCCGAATTCCCGCTTGAATACGCGGTTGAAGGCCGCTTCCGACGCATAGCCGACCTCGGCTGCAATCTCCGCGATATTCGCACTTGAAGACACGAGGATTTCCGCAGCCAGCTTGAGCCGCCATCGGGTGAGGTATGCCATGGCGGTCTCGCCCAGAAAGTGGCGAAAGCGCTCGGCGAATCGCGTGCGCGAAACCCCGACCTGATGGGCGAGGTTGGCGATGGTCCAAGGGCGCGCCGGATTCTTGTGCAGCAGCGCAAGCGCTTCCCCGATGACGGGATCGCGCGCCCCCGCGAGCCACCCCTTGCGCTCGTCCGGCATGTCGCGGATGAAACGACGCAGCGTCTCGATGAACAGAACCTCGGACAGCCTTGCAAGAACAGATCACGCCGGTTCCCGCCTTTCCGGCTTCACGCACGGAAAACTGGATCGAATTCGCCAGCCATTGGCCTGCGGGATCCTCCGCGATATTGACCACAAATGCTCCCGGCGCATGTACGAACTGAGCTATCCGTTTTCGCCGGCGGACGCAGTCGAGTTTTTCCGCGAGAACTATGGGCCGATGACACGCGCATTTGCATCGATCGGAGAAGATGCGCAACAGCAGCTTCGCGGGGAGTTGACCGAACTGTGGACCGATAACAATCGGGCCAGCGACGGAACGACCAAAGTCGATGCCGAGTATCTCCAGGTGCTCGCGATACGAGGGTGATTGGAGGGAGATCACCCCGACGAAGCGCCAGGCAGACCGGCGCACGCAGTTCAACCGAAAGAACAAGTCGCGCCGGTGCCACGCGATTCGCGAAATGCGCAAGGCGATCACCGGCAAGAACGCGAAGGCCGCGTCGAAGCTGCACGTCAAGTTCAAAGCGCTCGCCGCTTAATTATTGCGTAGCGCTGCCTCAGGGCTTCAGGTTCTTCAGCCAGGCCGAATCCAACATCCTCGCCCGGTCTTTCCCGAAAAGAATCACTCGCCAGGGGCCTGCGAACGGCGTGTGTCCCACAAACGCCAACTCGGAATCGTTCGGCATTCTTGCCAATCTGGTCACCAGTGCGCTCGTATCGAGCCGCGCCAGTGACATCGCCGGAAAATCCGGCGGCCTTACCTCCAAAATCGCAACCAGTCCGCCGCCGGCCAGCGCCGTTACGAACGGCAACGGCCGATTCCCGGTTCGGGTACGCCGCGCAACGCCTCGCTGCCGGCAAAGAAGCGAAACTCGGTAGCCTCATCCACGATTTTCAAGTCCGCGAGAGGCGTCGTTCTGGGGAGGACGTATCGAAACGCTACGCCATCGTTGTAGACTCGCGCGTCGATATCGATACAATCGGCCGAGCGATCCGTCTTGCATGTATTCGGCGAGTAGCGAGTTGTATCCCGCGCCGGAACCCATTCTCGATCCGATCAGACCGTCGTTCTCGCCGAGCAAAGGCTCGATGTACAGCAGATACAGGCCCAGATAGGAGCGTGCAATTACGGGCTTACCTTGCGACGTCACGTCATATGCGAGACGGAAGAGATCTCCCGGCGCTTGCGGGGCCATGTAGATGCGGAATACGACGCGCCCGTCCGGCGAAACGACCTGACGCTCGTCCTGCCATGAGCGCAGGGAAGAGCGCCGGCGCCATCAGCAATGCGGTAAGACGAAAAAACAACCGCTACGCCCAGCTAAAGCCGGACTTCGAGAGCGGCAAGTGACGGACGCGCTGCCCGGTCGCCGAGAAGATGGCGTTGGCCACCGCGGGCAGAACCGGCGGCAGCGCCGGCTCGCCCAGACCGGTGGGCGAATAGTCGGTCTTCAGGAAGTGCACTTCGATATTCGCGGGCGGGGCCTGCGCCAAGCGCACCATGGTGTGCTGGTGATAGTTGGTCTGCACCACGCGGCCCTTTTCGACGGTGATTTCCTGGCCCATCATTTCGCTGAGCCCATCGATCATGCCGCCTTGCAGATGTTCTCCGCGCCGCTGGGATTGATGATCTGGCTGCCGACATCGGCCGCCACCCAGATCTTGTTGACCTTCACCTTGTTCGCGGCGCTCACCGTGACTTCGGCCACTTCGGCGAAATAGCCCGCTGTGGCTGAAGTGGAACGCCACGCCCATGCCCGTGCCCTTGGGCAGTGTGCGCTTGCCCCAGTTCGATTTCTCGGCCACCAGCTTTGAGCACGCCGTTCATGCGGGACCAGCGTCCAGTCGCCGTCCCCGGCCCGGCATCTGCGCGCCGAGCAGTATCCAGCCGCAACTCGCACCGGATCCTTACCGGCCGCGTGCGCCAGTTCGTCGATGAACGACTGGATCACGAACGCGAAGGCGTTGCTGCTGGGCGCGCGCAAGGCGCCGGTGCGGATGCCGAGCGGCTGCACGGAAGCGTGCAGCGCGTAATTCGGGATGAAGCGCTGCGGAAACTCCGTGGGCCCCATGGCGCCGGACGCTACAAATGAAACGCGGGTCTCGGTGGCCTGGCGCGTGCATTCTGTCGGCGATAGCTGATGAAGTGATTCCGCCAGGCGACCATCTTGCCCGAAGCGTCCACGCCGGCCTTCAGATACTGGAAGCCGCCGGGACGATAGTAATCGTGCGCCATATCGTCTTCGCGCGACCACAGCAGCTTCACCGGCACGCCGGACCTGCTTGGCGATATAGGCCGCTTCGACCATGTAGTCGTTGGTGAGCCGGCGGCCGAAGCCGCCGCCGCCGCGCACCATGTGCAGCGTGATGTCGTTCTGATCGATGCCCGCTGTCTGCGCGACGTCAGACGCCGCGCGCCTGCCGGGAATCTGGCTGTTGGTCCAGATTTCCAGCTTGCCGTCTTTGAAATGCGCCGTGCAGTTCTGCGGCTCGAGCGGCGCGTGCGCGATGAACGGATAGGAATAAGCCGCTTCCACCACTTTCGCGCGCATCTTGAAGCCGCTTCCGCGTCGCCATCGTGTGCGGATCGTCCACTGCGGCGCCTGCTTGCTCATCTCTTCGGCGTGCTGCGCGAACGCCGTGCTGCTGTCGTTCGCGCGCGAGGACCTTCGTTCCAGGTGACCTTCAGCTTCTTGCGCGCGGATTGCGCGTGCCACCAGGTATCGGCCACGATGGCGATGCCGTTTTCGAGGCCCGGGATCGCCAGGGAGCGACCGGCTCGGTGATATCCGGGCGCTCGACCACGAACGCGTGCCGCACGCCCGGCAGCTTCTTGATCTCGTCGAGATTGTGCGCTGCGACCTTGCCGCCGAACACGCCGCACTTTTCGTACACGGCGAACAGCATGCCCGGCAGCGTCACGTCGATGCAGAACAGCGGCTTGCCCATGGTGATGGCGCTTGCACGTCCGACGCCTGCTGCGAGTGGCCGATGATCTTGTATTCGCTCGGATCTTTCAGCTTGAGCTTGGCAATGTTCGGCGCGGGCAGGCATCGCCGCAACCTTCGACGGCCAGTTCGCCGTAGCCGAGCGAACGGTTCGGACGCTTTGTGCATCACGCGGCCGGAAGCCGTGGTGCATTCCGATTCCGGCACATTCCATGTCTGCGCCGCGGCGCTAACGAACAGCGCGCGGCCCGCGGCGCCCACCTGCCGCATGGGAGTCCAGTTGTCGGGCGTGGCCGTGCTGCCGCCGGCGCTCTGGCCGTTGTATTTTGTCAGTCGAAATCGGCCTGCTCGATCTTGACCGACTTCCAATCGACATCCAGCTCTTCGGCGATCAGCATCGGCAGCATGGTCCTAACGCCCTGGCCGACTTCGGGGTTCTTGGCCATGATGGTGACCGTGCCGTCGGCCGCGACGCGGATGTAGGCGTGCGGGTTGGGCGGGCGCTGCGGGCCGCCGCGGCCCTGCGCCTTTCGCCTCAGGTTCCGAGTACAAGCCGAGGGCGACGCCGCCGCCCGCGAGCGCGCTGATTCTCAAAAATGATCGCCGGTCGATGCGCATGATCTCATGCCCTCCTTATTACCTGGTTTTGCCCGCCGCTGCCCGAAGCGGTGACCGGTTTCTTGACGGACGCGATCGAAGCCAGTTCGGCCGCCTTGTGGACCGCCTTGCGGATGCGCAGATAGGTTCCGCAGCGGCAGAGATTGCCGTTCATGGCGGCGTCGATATCTGCTGTCGGTGGGCTTGGCGTTCTTGGCCAGCAGCGCCGCGGCCGACATGATCTGGCCCGCCTGGCAATAGCCGCACTGCGGCACATCGATATCCTGCCAGGCGATCTGTACCGGATGCGTGCCGTCGGCCGAAAGCCCTTCGATGGTGGTGACGCGCTTTGCGCCGACGGTCGAAATCGGCGTCAGGCAAGCCTGCACGGCTACGCCGTTCAGGTGGACGGTGCAGGCGCCGCACTGGCCGATTCCGCAGCCGTACTTCGTGCCGTGCAGATTGAGCATGTCGCGGAGAACCCACAAGCAGGGGCATATCCGCCGGCGACGTCTACCGTGGTAGCGCGCCCGTTTACGGTGAGTTTATAGGGCATAGCTTTAAACTCCGGATCAGTATAAAGGGTACACCATCCGGCATGCGAGCGGAACGGCCAACGATGGGGTTGAAAATGGGGTCGTATCCCTTTGTCGCGTATAAGATACTATGTCCAGGATACGCGTCACAATTACCTATCTGGCCGCCGCCGGATGGCGCCTCCAAAGCTTTATCGCCGGCGAAGGACCGGATTGAGGAGCGATGTCTGTGGCGAGCATCCGCAGCCGAATCGCCGCGAGTTGGCGGTGACGGTATAATCTCTTGCAATCATGAAGCTTTCGATTCTGACGGCGTTGGCGCTGAACGCCGCGGTGGTGGCTTACGGTCAGACTGGGGCCAAGATCGTGTTGGAAGCCACCTCGCCGCTGGGAACGAAGTTCTATTCAATCCCCGACGACAGGGGCGTCGTGGAGGCCGCGAAGAAGGCGCTTGCAGAAGATCCGAAAAACCCCGATCTGTATCTCAAGCTGGCGCAAGCCCACGCCGCCGTGTGGCAGGATCGCGAAGCGGTGGAGGCATGCACGCGCGGGTTAACGCTAGCGCCGAAGAATGCCGCACTGCTGACTGAACGCGGACATCGCGAGTTGCCGCTGCGCCAGTTCGCCAAAGCGCGCGAGGATTTGTCACGGGCCGTCGAACTGGAGCCCAAACGGATGGACGCCTATTACCATCTGGGCCTGGCGCATTATTTCCTGGGCGAGTTCGCCACCTCCGCGGAAGCCTTCCGCCATGCCGTGGAGTTTGCACCCAACGACGATGAGCGAATCAACTCCACCAACTGGGTCTACGCCGCTCTACGCCGCGCCAATCGCCCTCAAGAAGCCGCGCGGGCCTTGAACGCGATTCCAGCAGAAATGAAGAATACGGCGCCGCACACCCTGCATTACCTGAACCTGGTCCGCTTGTTTCAAGGACGCGCCACACCGGCCGAAATCACGCCGCCTGTACCGCCGCGCGACGGGTCAGACACGGAAGCCGAGTTAGCCTTCGACACGGTCAGCTATGGAATGGGCAACTGGGAACTTTATAACGGCAATGCGGCCAAGGCCCGGGAGTATTTTCGCCGCGTACTTCAGGGCAAGGTATGGATCACCTGGGGTTTTATTGGAGCGGAACGCGAAATGGCGGCCGGTAAGGTTCGTTGAAAGGCGCCGGGTCCGTAGCGGCGCGAGAGACGAGGCCGGTGGCCGATCGCGCACGAGCGCGCATCACCCGCCGTCTCATTCCGTTCCTGATATTCATCTATGTCCTGGCGTATCTCGATCGCGCCAACCTCGGCGTGGCCAAACTGCAGATGCAGTCTGCGCTCGGGTTCAGCGATGAGGTGATCGGCTTCGGCGCGGGAATCTTCTTCCTCGGGTATCTGCTGCTGGATATTCCTGGCAGCTTGATCGTGGAGCGATGGAGCGCCCGCAAATGGATTGCGCGAATCATGGTGTCGTGGGGAATGGTCGCGGCGCTGATGGGATTCGTGGGCATGCCGCTCTTCGGCGCGTTTCGCCCGGTGACGCAGTTTTACGGTTTGAGGTTGCTGCTGGGCATTGCCGAGGCGGGATTCTTCCCGGGTGTCATCGTCTATCTTTCCCATTGGTACGTGCTAGAGGATCGGCCGAAGGCAAAAGCCTATTTCATGGTGGCGCAGCCCGTCGCAGTCGCTCTCGGCGTCCCGTTTTCACGCTGGATTCTCGAGAACATTCACTGGGCCGGCCTCGCCGGCTGGCGCTGGGTCTTCATTCTGGAGGGGCTGCCTCCGGTATTGATGGGCCTCGTCACGCTGTGGTATCTGACCGATCGGCCTCATCAGGCGCAATGGCTGCCGGAAGATGAGAAGCGATGGCTGATGGAAGAACTGAAGGCCGAAGAGTCGCGCAAGATTTCGGCGGGCAGAGTGCGGGTGCTGGATGCGCTGCGTTATCCGCAGACCTTCCTGTTGATCGCCATCTTCTTCCTGATTGTGACCGGCAACCAGGCGCTGATCTTTTTTCTTCCGTCGATCACGGAGAACATGAAGAGCCTGCCGGTGGAGGTCCGAACGCTCGCCGCCGGCCTGCCCTACGCTTGCAGCGCGGCGGGAATTCTACTAAACGGAATGTGGGCGCGCCGTACCGGGCAAGCTGCGGTTGCACACCGCCATTCCGATGCTGGCCACAGGCGTCTCGTTGGCTCTCGCCGTCCTGTCAGGCGGTCACGTATGGCTCACCATGGGCGTGTTTTGCCTGGCGGGCTTCACGTCGCAGGCCTATCTTCCCGCGTTCTGGACACTGCCCTCCACGGTACTGGGGAAATCGGCGGCCGCCACGGCGGTTGGATTGATCTGCCTCGGTAATCTGGGTGGCCTCGCCGGACCGTGGCTTTTCGGTTATCTTAAGACCATCACCGGCGAATACGACGCGGGATTGTTGGTTCTGGCCGCGTGCATGCTAATAGCGGGCACGCTGGCCATGCAGATCCGCGTAACTGCACGAGCCGGTCACGCGAAATGACGAACAATAAAAAACCGGAAGAATTGCGCAGCTACCGCTGGTTCGGGCCGGATACCATGCGCGGTTTCAGCCATCGTTCGCGGATGCTGCAGCTCGGCTACCGCCGCGAGGATTTTACCGGCAAGCCGGTGATCGCGATCGTCAACACCTGGAGCGAGATCAATCCCTGCCACGCCCACCTGCGGGAACGCGCCGAAGCGGTAAAGCGCGGGGTGTGGCAGGCGGGCGGCTTTCCGGTGGAGATCCCAGCCTTCTCGATCACCGAAACCTACATGAAGCCCAGCCCGATGCTCTACCGGAATCTGCTGGCGATGGATACGGAGGAGGCGCTGCGCAGCCTGCCGATGGATGGCGCGGTGCTGATGGGCGGCTGCGACAAAACTACGCCCGGGCTGTTGATGGGCGCGATCAGCATGAACCTGCCCGCCATCTTCCTGCCCGCCGGACCGATGCTGCGCGGCAACTGGAACGGCCAGCCGCTGGGCAGCGGGACCGACCTCTGGAAATACTGGACCGAGCGCTGCGCCGGCACGGTGAGCCGACGAAGATTGGAATGCCATCGAAGCGGCATCGCGCGGTCGCCCGGCTTCTGCATGACCATGGGAACGGCCGCCACCATGACTGCCCTCGCCGAAGCGCTGGGCATGACGCTGCCCGGCGCGTCATCGATTCCTGCGGCCGATTCCAACCACGTGCGCCTGGCGATCGATAGCGGCAAGCGCATCGTGGAGATGGTGTGGGAAGATCTGAAGCCCGCCGACATCCTGACGCTCGCCGCTTTCCGGAACGCCATCGCCGTCGATATGGCGATCGGCGGCTCGACCAACGCCATCATTCACCTGGTGGCGCTGGCGCGGCGGCGGGGGCTCGATCTGCCGCTGCGCGCTCTTCGACGAGATCGCCGGGACAGGTTCCGGTGCTGGCGAATATCCGGCCATCGGGCGAGTTCCTCATGGAAGATTTCTACTATGCCGGGGGGTTGCGCGCGCTGATGGCGGAGATCGAACGATCTGTTGCATCTCGATTGCCGCACCGTGAACGGCAAGACGCTCGGCGAAAATCTGGAAGGCGCGCGCGTTGTGAACCGGAGGTGATTCGCGCCCGCGAAACGCCGCTGCGCAGAATCGGGCGGAACGGCGATTCTCTACGGAAGCCTTGCGCCCGACGGCGCGGTCATCAAAAGCGTCGCGGCCGACCGGCGCTTCTGGCAGCATACCGGGCCGGCCGTGGTCTTCCGACGACTTCCGCGATCTGCAAGCGCGCATCAACCGCGACGATCTGAATGTGGACGAGAACTCCGTTCTGGTGCTGCGCAACGCGGGGCCGCTGGGCGGTCCCGGCATGCCGGAATGGGGAATGCTCCCGATCCCGAACAAGCTTCTGCAGCAAGGCGTGCGCGACATGGTGCGAATTTCGGATGCGCGCATGAGCGGAACCTCTTATGGAACGTGCGTGCTCCACGTCTCGCCGGAAAGCTATATCGGCGGCCCGCTGGCTCTGGTGCAGGACGGCGACGCGATTACGCTTGACATTCCGAACCGGCGATTGGACCTGCTTGTGCCGGAAGAGGAAATTGCGAGCCGCCGCGCGCAATGGACGCGTCCCATTCCGAAGGAAGATCGCGGGTATCTGGCGCTTTATCGAGAGCGGGTTACACAAGCGCACGAAGGATGCGATTTCGATTTTCTGGGGAGCGGGGCTGCGCCGGTGGAACCGGACATTTTCTAGCGCCTCGAGCGACAAAGCAGTTAAAGCTTTCCCCCTCTTCATCCGATAATCGCCCAGGGACACGTGAACCGCCAACTTTCACAACAGGAAATCGACGCCGTCTTCCAGAATCTGCAAGACCGCAAGCGTGAAACGCCGGCAGCCCGCTTCGATTTTCGGCGTCCAGATCGAATCCCGAAATCCCAGGTGCGCGCCATACACCTGCTGCATGACACGTTCGTCCGAAATGTGGTATCCAGCCTTTCGGCCTATCTGCGCTCCTATCTCACCGTCAACCTGGTCAGCGTGGAACAGCTCTCCTACGCGGAATTTCTCGATGGATTGCCCTCGCCCACTTGCATGGTCTCGCTCGGTCTGCGCCCATACGACGGCAATGGCGTATTGGAGCTGAACCCCTCGCTGGTGTTCCCCATTCTCGAGATGCTCTTGGGTGGAAACGGCAAAGCATCGGGCTCCATTCAGCGGGAAGTCACCGAAATCGAACAAAAGCTGCTCGATGGCCTTTTTCGCATTATCCTGAACGATCTCCGCGAGGCGTGGCGCGGCGTCACCGAAGTCGATTTCACCATTGAAAACATGGAGACCGAGCCGCAGTTGCTGCACATTCTCGCGCCCAACGAAGCGGTGGTTTCCGTCGGCGTGGAGGTCCGCATGGGCGATACCGTCGGCATGATGAATATTGCCATGCCGTCCATCGTGATTAAGATGATGCGGCAGAAGTTCGACCAACAATGGTCGGTCCGCAAGACCACGGCGAGCGAGGCGGAGCAGGCCCGTGTGCTGCGCCTGTTGCGCGGCGCGTCGCTTATGCTCGAAGCGCGGCTCGAAGGACCGCGCCTTTCGGTTCGCGATTTTCTCGCTTTGGAAGAGGGGCAGTTGCTGGCATTCGATTTTCCAGTGGATCAACCGGTCGATCTGCTGGTGAACGGAATTGAAAAATTTCGCGCTCAGATGGTGAGCACCGGGAAAAAACGGGCCTGCGTTGTCGAGGAGATCGGCGTACAGGCGAATCAGGGAAGAATCAAAGACGAACCTCTCTCCTCTCGGCCCGCGCTGGCTTCCGCCGGTTGAAATCCGAGCAGCGCGTCCAGAAAGGAGCGGCCATATTTCCGGCCGTTATTGCGGTCAATGGAGAGCACGTCGAGAAATACCAGAGCGCGCAAAATATCGGCGTCGCGCGTCTTGGCGATGCCTATCGTTTGTCGCTCCTCCGCCAGGAATTGCGCCGCGGCCGCCTTCACTGCGCGATGTAGATCCGCCGCCAACGGGTTAGCCGGCAAGCTTTCATAAATCACGCCGCTTTGGAGTGTGCGGTACGACTGAATCAAACCCGCCAATGCCTCGCGGGCATCCAAATCTACGGCGCCGTTATGCGACGCCTCGCCAGTGAACGCGCCGCTCAGGTTGGCGATCAGAGCGCTGTGCTCTTCGAGAAACTCCTCCGAGATCGTAATATCGCGGTGAGGAATCGTGGCCGGGTCAAGCCCTTCGGTACGTTCATGTTTGCGGGCTTCCATCAGGAATTCGCAATCCGAAGGGCAGCGAACGGTGACCTCACGTTCGGTGCCGCAGCACACGGCGCAGATCTCGCCGCGCACCCCCGGACAGTGGCGGCGCGGGCGGCGTTTCTGGCAAATGGCGCAGAGCATTCCCTTAGTGTAGTGCGCGAGGCCCGATACCATGTATACATGAGCGTGACCAACCTCTTCTTCAAGGTCGAATTGGAACACGATGCCGAAGAGAACCCCGAGCGCATCGCCGGAGATATCCGCCGCCAGATCCTACGGTTTTATGGCGTGCGCGATGTCGAGCTCTCCAATTTGATCACCATGGAAGAAAGCAGCGCCGATTAAATGGGATTAAATTGACGCACAGAACTAAAGGTATGGCGGAACTCGCCGATTCTTCCCCCAGGACAGGTAATGACGCCACTCGCACATGCGGAAGGTTGGGAACGCCTGCTTATCGGCGAAAGCTGGGAGATGCGGCAGGTGCATCGCATTATCGAACTGGCTGGGCCTCGCCGAGCGACGGTGCTGATCACGGGCGAGAGCGGTACGGGTAAAGAGCGGGCGGCGCGCGCGCTGCATCTAGCAAGCCAACGGCGCAAAGCACCCTGGGTGGCGGTGAATTGCACAGCGCTACCGGAAAACCTTCTCGAAGCGGAGCTTTTCGGCCATACCCGCGGCGCATTCACCGGCGCCTTGCAAAACCGCGTTGGAAGATTCGAACAGGCGAATAGCGGCACCATATTCCTGGATGAGATCGGCGATCTGCCGCTCGATCTTCAGGGCAAGTTGCTGCGCGTCCTACAAGAACGCGAATTCCAACGCCTCGGCAGTTCCGAAACGGTCGGCATCGATGTACGCGTGGTTGCCGCGACGAATTGCGACCTGATGCATCGCATCGAGAAAGGCCGCTTTCGCGAAGATCTATATTATCGTTTGAACGTGATTCCTCTCGCCATGCCCGCGCTGCGCCAGCGCCGCATGGATGTTCCCATGCTCGCCGGTCACTTCGCGGCCAAGATCTGCACGATGGAAGGCATGCCGCCGAAATCGATCGCTCCCGACGCGCTCGAGAAGTTATGCGAGTACGCCTGGCCCGGCAACGTGCGCCAATTGGAAAACGCCATCGAAGCAGCTGTGGCCTTAAGCGGCGATCGGGAGACGCTCCTCGCTTACGATTTCCCAATGCCCGCCGCGCGGCCCGCGCCCATGGGCTCTGACGGCATTCCCGGTTTTGCTCTTCCCGAGCAAGGTCTCGATTACGATCAAACGCTCGCCTTAATTGAACGCAGCATTCTGCAGCAGGCCCTGCAGAAAACCGGCGGCAACAAGAAAGCCGCCGCCGACATGTTGCACTTGAAGCGAACGACGCTTTCGGCGAAAGTTCGCACGTTGGACGCCCGCTATTGCGCCTGAGGCAGCTTTTTCACCGTCGGAGGAAACTTCCAATCGTCGGGATTCGCCGGCGGCTTGAACTCGTCCGTGCTGAAGATGCGATATGGTTCGCCGAGTCCCGCGATCTGCAGAATCAGCGCGACTTCATAGCGCGGCCCTTGAAAGTATTCCACGCGAATCTCGTGAATCCCGCCCGCCAGTTCCACCCGCGCCTCGCGCCGCGTCGCCGGATGGATGCCGTCGTTATCGATCGCCTCCCGTCCGTCAATCTCAAGCCGCGAGCCGTCGTCGGACGTCAGAGCGAACCGGTAGACGCCCGGCTTCTGAATCCAGAACTTGCCGCTGTACGCGAGGGCGAACCACTCGAAGCGTTTGGTAACGCCTGGAAACCCCGTCTTGAAACTCTGCGGCGGGATGTTCAGCGACGAGGTGTAAATCGTACCCGCCGGCTTGAGCTTGGCGAAGTTTGGCAGACGGTCCGAATCATGCTTGATGTGATAAACAAGCCCGCGCAGGCCCGATGGAATCACAACCGTGGTTCCGAACGTCGCCACAGGCTCGTCTTGCGCCGCCGCGCAGCCAGCGCCTGCGAGCACGATCGCGAACGTAAGCGGCAACCTCAATCGATAAGCCCGTTCCGCACCGCGAAGCGCACCATCTCATTGATGCTGTGCAGATTCAGTTTCTCCATGATGCGCCCGCGATGGGCATCCACCGTGTAGACGCTCAGATTCAATACGACGGCGATCTCCTTGTTCGTCTTGCCCTCGGCGAGCATTTGCAGCACCTCGCGCTCGCGGCTGGTCAGCAGTGTCGATGGGGTTGGTTACGTGGCGGCGATAATCGTCCAGCACCGCGTTCGAAACCTGCGGGCTGATGTAGCCTTCGCCGCGCGCCACGGCGCGCACAGCCGATACCAGATCGCCCGCCACGGAATCCTTTAACAGATATCCGCGCGCGCCGGCGCGCAGAATCTCGCGCACGTAGACTGAATCCTTGTGCATGCTGAGCGCCACCACGCGGGCGTGCGGCACGCTCTCGCCCATGCGGCGCGTGGCCTCGATGCCGTTCAGCTCAGGCATGGCGACGTCCATCACCACGATATCGGGCTTGAGCGATTCGGCCAGCGCCAGCGGCCTCGCGGCCGTTACCGGCCTCGCCCACAATTTCCATGTCGGGCTGCTCGGCCAGAATCATTTTGAAGCCCTGCCGCACTACCGCGTGATCGTCAGCCAGCAGAATGCGAATTCGTTTCATTCCGGAAGGGCGCCCGCACTTCAATTAAAACACCGCCGCCCGGCGCAGAGCGGATCTCGACATCGCCGCCGGCGCTGCGCGCCCGGGCGCGCATGCCGATCATTCCCATGCCGCCGCCGTTCACGCTCCGCGGGGAAAGCCGCCGGCCGTCGTCGCGAATCGTGAGGCGAATGTGGCCGTCGGCCGATTCCAGCTTTCATCTCGACGCGCTTCGCTCCCGAGTGCCGCGCCACGTTGGTCAGCGCTTCCTGCGCGATGCGGAAGAGGTGCGTTTCGGTTTCGTCGGGCAGCCGGCCGGAGTAGTTCGAATCCACGATGCACTTCGATCCCGGTGCGTGCCGCAAAGCCCTCCGCGAGCCAGCGCAGCCCGGCCTCTAGGCCGAAATCGTCGAGGATGGTGGGGCGCAGAAGTTGCGACATCTGCCGCACGTTGCCGATGGCTTCATCGGCCAGGCGCAGGCAATCTTCCAGACGCGCGCGATTCACCTGCCCGCCCGCGTCGAGCGCGGCGAGGTTGGTCTTCATGGCGGTGAGCTGCTGGCCGAGTTCGTCGTGCAGCTCATGCGAGAAGCGCCGCGCGGTGGCCTCCTGATCTTCCAGCATGTGGAACGAAACGCGGCTCAAGTTCCGCCGTCTGCCATTCCATGCGGCGGGTCAAATCGAGCGTCATCTTAATGGTGATGACGGCGAATATCAGCGCCAGCAGCACGCTGGCCGCCGCGAAGATCACGGTCAGTGTGAGCAGCCGCGTGGAACGCTGGTCGATCTGTGCCTGCGCCGCGCTCACTTTGCGGTATTCGGCCTCGATCAGCTTCGCCACCACGGAGATGAAGGCCTCGTGGTCGCGGAACAGTTCCGCGGGCGCGAAGGTTTCCGGAGCATCCACGGCCAGAATCCGCCGCGCCTCGTCGGAAAATTGCACCGACGATTGCTTCAGCCGCGTCCACAGGTCGCTTTCCGGCGTCTTCGCGCCCTCGGCGGAGATACGGTCGATATCGCGGTCGGCCTCGTCGAGTTGCTGCAGGATGTGGACGTAGTCCAGCGAATCGGGATCGCGCGCCATCACCGAAAAGACGTCGCTCAAGCTGGTCTGCTGGCGATGCAATTCGTCGATGAGGCCGTTGGTGACCGATTGCTCGCGCACCAGGTTGGCCGCGTTTCGCTGAATCGATTGGATGTTGTACACCCCCACGGCGGCCGCGGCCAGCATCAGCAGGATCACCAGGGAAAAGCCGGCCACCAGCACGCGCAGGATGTTGCTGGTGCGTGATTTGCCGCGGCTGCATGGCGATTCCAGTATCGCTAATGAATCTTAATCGCGATAGACCCAAATTAGGCGCTCTATATAGCCTACGCAGGCTATCGATAAAAACCGCCAAAAGCCGCAAGATGGATTTGTGAGCGGGCGATAAGAAAAAACGGCCCGCCTGGAGATAGAAAACAATGAAAAATACGATTCTTGCACTCGCTCTGACGGCTGCCGCCGTGCCATTTACTTTCGCCGCGCAGACCGCGGCTTCACCTGCCACCCCATCTGCGACGGGTTCCTCGACCGCATCGAAGACCGCCGCGAAGACAACCACCAAGAAGGCCCATAAGAAGGGCGTGAAGAAGTCGACCGTGAAGAGCGACAGCGGGGCCGTCCCGGCGTCCGGAGGCTCGGCGCCCGCTGCTGCCGTGAAGAAGTAGTTTCAAGCGGCGTCGCGCGGTTCAAGAGGAGGGCGCGGGTTTTGGGCGTGGGCGTCACGCAAGTGCCAACAAGAGAGCGCAGGCTTCGGCTTGCGCTCTTTTTGTTTTGGAGGGTACTCGATTCGCTTGTGCCCGGATCTTTATCGGTGAGGTTCGAAGCGTAAAAAGATCTGTCGCCTCTCTCGTCGGAGCCGCCAGAATTCCAAGAGAATTCAATGAACAAAGCCGCGCAGACGCGCCCAGTCGGCGCGGCTTTCAGGCCTTGCGCAGTTCTGTGAGAGCTTCTTGAGATGGCTGCGCGTCCCCGATACGCTGGCACTCCCGATACGTGTAGATCATGCGATGAATCACTGTGAGGTTGGAAAGCACCGCGATCACCCACAATACAGGCGCCATGCGGTTGAACAGCGCGCCGATAATGATCAGCACCACACGCTCCGGCCGCTCCAGAAAGCCCACCTTGCACTTCGGGATCGTACATTCGGCGCGCGCGCGGGCATAGCTGATCATCACCGAACCCGTCATCACGATCGCCGTCAGCACGATATAGAAGAACCGGTTGATCGAGGCGTAGTAGACCAGCAGGCCCATGAAGAGGGAGAGATCGGAATAGCGGTCCAGAACCGAATCGAAGAATCCGCCGAAGCGCGTCACCTGTTTGGTGGCGCGCGCCACGCGGCCATCCACCATATCGAACAGGCCGGCGCCAATCACCACAATCCCGGCCCAAAAGAAGCTGCCCTGCGCGAACAGAAACGCGGCCCAGACGTTGATCACCAGGCCGAGAAAGGTCAGGACGTTGGGATTAATGCGCGAAAGCGCCAGCCAGCGCACAATGCGATCGATGATCGCGCCGCAGACCACGCCAATGGCGCGCGTATACGTCATCGATCTAGGCCGCATCGTGGATGGTGGTCAGCTTGCGGATCTCCAGTTCCTTCAAGCCGCCCGGGCTTTGCACCTTGACCACGTCGCCCTCTTCTTTGCCGAGCAGCGCGCGTCCGATCGGCGAAGTGGTTGAAATTTTGCCATTCGCGGCGTCGGCCTCTTCGCTGGTCACGAGGATGTAAGTGATCTCCTCCTCGCGTTTGGTGTCGAGCACCACCACGGTGGAGCCCAGTCCGACCCGCCCCTGCGGAATCTTGGTGAAATCCACCATGGCGATTTCGGACAGGCGCTTCTTCAATTGTCCCAGACGGGCATTGACGAGGCCCTGGCGATCCTTGGCCGCGTGATATTCGGCGTTCTCGCTCAGGTCGCCATGTGCGCGCGCCTTGAGGATTTCCTTGGGGAGATCCACGTGCAGTTCATGCTCCAGCACGGCGATCTCATCCTGCAGTTTTTTCTTGATATCGATCATCGGGTGGCGCGGCTTCCCACGGTTGTCATTATACAGGAGCGGGGCCTACTGGCCGGTGATGGTGATCTGTGTGGAGACGCTGCCAGCCTGAATTTGGAATACATTCGAGCCGGGTTGCGCGCCCAGCCGCACGCTTACGGCGTAATCGTTCGGGTATGCGCTCCCTAGGCCCGTGATCCCGTTGACGCGCCCACCGCCCGAAACCGTGGTCACCGATGGGGCGGTAGAAACCGGCAATCCAGCCGCATCGGTGATGCGGAACACCGCGGCATCGGTGAGCGTGCTGCCGGCAGTACCGGATGCCGAGAGCTCCAGCAGGGTAACGAAAGCTGGTGTTCCGGATGGCACGGCGAACCAGTACGGTACGCGTGTGGGTACGGTCGCCGAGGCGCCTTGAATTTGAATGAAGCCCTCGTATTGCCCCGGCGCGACGCCGTTGGCGGTGAATACAACGGGTATCGAAACCGACGCGCCCGGCTCGAGCCGTGTTTGAGTGGTGGAAAATTGGGGTACCGGCGCCCGGCATCGCGGGGAGCGGCCGAAATCTGAAACGTGTCCGCCACCGCGCCGACGTTCGAAATGGTCAGGGCCCCGCTGGAATTCGCCGAAGCGCCCGTGCCAAAACTCAAGCGAGACCGGGGAGGCCGCCGCGGTCGCATTCAACGCAGAGAGCGCGTTCATGAAGCCGCCGCCCGATTGCTGCACCAGCGCGGCGCTTCCGGGCGTCGCATAGGCCGCGTCCGCGGTATCGATGAGAAGGGAGCGGTATTGATCGGCGCTGAGCCCGGGCCTTCCCGATTCGAGTAGCGCCGCGGCGCCCGACACCAACGGCGCGGAAAAGCTGGTTCCTTGAGTGACGGTATAGCCCGTGGGGTTGTAGAGCACGCCACTGGAATCGATAGTCTCGGCGGCCGTATAGAAGTTTTCGCCGACCGCCGTTAGATCGGGCTTAATCGAATTGTCCAGGCTTGGCCCGGCGGCGGAGAAAGTGGCCAAGCTCTCCGGATTCACATAGGTCGGCTGGTAGAACTGAATCGTTACCGCCGGAGAACTCCTTATTTGCTTCAGAGTCAATCCGTCGGAATTCGAAATCATGGCGGCTGGCAGCATGGCATGGCCCACTCCCATCAGCACAAGAGCTTCGTTGGGGACGTTGTCGTAAATTATTGCGGCCACCGCTCCCGCCGCCTGTGCGTAATCGAACTTCACTTCGAAATTGCACGTTCCGCGTTCGATCAGCGCGATAGCGTTATTTAGGGAATTCGCAGGCAGCAGGTTGCAGGCGAGTCCAGTGGGGTCAAGAGTTGCAACATCGACAAGGGGACCAGCAATGGGCGAGAAGGGATTCACGCCCGCGCTAGGCAGTGCGGTGATGGCGCCGCCACCCGGAACCTGCAGGAACCCAGCGAACATCCGGCTGTTATTGGACGCCGCCGCCGCGATGGCGTGTGGCGCAATAGCGGGCGATCCTACGGTTCCTGGATTGGGGCCGTTATTCCCGGCTGCGGCCACGACGATTACGCCGAACTGGCTGGCCGCTTCGACCGCTTTTACAAGCGGGTCGAGGGTGGGAATGCTCGGCACGTCATACCCGAGGCTGAGGTTGATGACGCTCATGCCGTCGTTGACCGCATCGTCGATCGCCGCGAGGATGGCGTCTTCGCTTGCGTCGTCGTTTATGCCGGGCGTGCCGAAGACCTTGTAGATGCCCAAGTAAGCCTGCGGGGCAACGCCGCTGATGGTAGCGAGCGCTCCCGTGTTCGCGACTCCGGCGGCGGTCATCGCGGTCGCTGTGCCATGGCCGACGTGGTCACGCACGGAGGGGTCGGGATCCTTCTCCGCAAAAAGGCTTGCATAGCTGCGTGCGACGATCACCTTGTTATTGGTGAACGCGAAATCGCTCATGGCGCCGGCGACCGGGAATCCAGGCGGTGCGGTGAATCCGGCATCGTTGAAGCCCGGGTGGCCGATCTCGATGCCGCTATCGATCATCCCGATCATCACGCCGGCGCCGGCGTTGGCGAGCCCTATCTGCGTCCAGACCTCGGGCACGTGATGCAACGGCAGCGCGTGATCGAGGGACATTTTAAAGCGGCGCACCGGGTAGACCGACTGAACGCCCGGCGCTCGCGCCAGTTCGCCGGCCATCTCATCGGGGATCTCCACCAGCAGCGCGTTACTCAGGGTTTCCAGCGAGCCGCGGATCACTCCACCGGATCGTTCAATCGCGGCCCGCGCGGCGGCCTGCTGTGCGTGGATCGCGGCGCGGTGTTGTTCGAGATCCGCGGAATGCAGCCGTACGCGAATGCTCCCTCGCTGCGTATTCCGTGAGGCACGGACGGCTACCGGATCGATGGAGAACTGGACGATGTAGCGATTGGGAACGGTGGCGGCGAAAAGCGGAACGGACAAAAACAAGGCCCAAAACCGGGGCATAAGCTGATAGTTTAACTCTGGAACATCATGATTTTAGTCTCTCTTCGGCTCTCACCGCCAACACCCGTGAGAAACCAAAGCGGAAGACCGGCCCGAAGCGTTAAGCTTGTCGAAGTGACTGCGGATAAGAAGTGTCTGGGTGCTACAGGATTGGAAGAGCCTCGGACCCGGCGACTACGGCGCAGGTTCTGGATGGAGCCGGGTATCCCCGAGAAGCCCGGCGGCTTACAGCAGTGAGCGCCTGCCGTGTTACTTTAAACTTGTGAGTTTGCATTCCTTTCCTCACTGTAAAGCGCGCGTTGCGGCAGTCGCTCTTCTGACGGCGTCATTTGGCGTTACCGGCCTTCGTGCGCAAACCACGCAAGACAACGCCGCGCAAGAGAAAGCCGCTCAGGCCTCTCAAGCTAAGGGCATGCCTCCAAGGGCAACCCCCGGCGATTACCAGGCCCACACACAGGCAGGCGCGGTCAATATTGGCGCCGAATTCTCGGCGCACTCGGCGCCGGTTCCGCAGGGTGTTCTATCGACCGACGACTACATCGTGGTGGAAGTCGGCTTTTTCGGGCCTTCGGAAGCGCACACTACGATTTCCGCCGGAGATTTTTCACTCCGCGTCAACGACAAGAAATCCGCTTTACCCGCCCAGCCGTACTCGATGATCTTCGGTTCGCTCAAGGATCCTGAATGGGAGCCGCCAGAGCCGGTGGAATCGAAAGGGGGGAAAACCAGTATCGGCGGATCGGGGCGGAGGTAACGATTCCACGCCGGTGAAGCCGAAACCGCCGTTCTCGTTGCAGCGCACCTGGCAGCAGAACGTGATGAAGGCCGCGCTGCCGGAAGGCGACCGCGTGCTGCCCGCTGCCGGTCTGATCTTCTTTCGCTACGGTGGCCAGGCCAAGGGCATCTATTCGGTCGAACTGATTTACTCCGGTTCCGCCGGCAAGGCCACACTGTCGCTCCATCCGTAAGCGGAGTAATTCGGCACTCAAATTTCCGAGGTGTATCCTCTTAACATGACGCGATCCGCCATTCTCTTGGTAGCGCTTGCAGGCCTGCCTGCCGCACTTCCCGCGCAACAGCCCCAAACACCCGCCGCACCGACGCATGCCGACCTGCTGCGCGGCGAATACGGCCCTTATCGCGCCAACAACGATCTGCTGTATTACCATCTTCACGTCCGCGTCGACCCGGAGAAGAAGTTCCTCTCCGGAGACAACAGCATCCGCTTCAAGATGCTGCAGGATGGAACGCGTATCCAACTCGACCTGCACGAAGCGCTGAAGGTGGATAAGATTCTGTTCGGCAAGACCGAGCTCAAGTATGAGCGCGATTCCGGGGCTGTGTTTATCGATTTTCCGGAAACGTTGCGCACTGGCCGCGAGTACACCATCGATTTCTACTATTCGGGTAACCCGATCTCGACCGGCCGCTTCGGCGGAATCACTTTCCAGAAGGATCCCGCCGGACGTCCATGGGTGAACACCGCGTGCGAAGGCGTGGGCGCCAGCATCTGGTGGCCGAACAAGGACCAGTGGCGCGATGAAGTGGAAGGCATGGAAATTAGCGTCGAGATTCCCACCGGCCTCACCGACGCCTCCAACGGAAAGTTCGTTTCGAAGACCGATCTCGGCGATGGGTACACGCGCTGGGATTGGCAGGTGCACTATCCAATTAATAATTACGACGTGTCGCTCAACATCGGCGCTTACGAGCACTTCTCCGACAAGTTGGGCGATCTGCCGCTGGATTTCTACGCGCTGCCGGAAGATCTCGAAAAAGCAAAATCGCAGTTCGCGCAAGCCAAAGGCATGCTGGAAGCCTACCAGCATTATTTCGGCGAGTATCCGTTCAAGAAAGATGGATACAAGTTGATCGAAGCCCCTTACACCGGCATGGAACATCAGAGCGCGGTGACTTACGGGAACCGTTTCATCAACGGCTACGGAGGGCGCGATTGGACGGGCGTCGGCATCAGTCCCAAGTTCGATTTCATCATTATTCATGAAAGCGCCCACGAGTGGTTCGGCAACGCCATCACCGCCGCCGACCGTTCCGATATGTGGATTCACGAGGCCTGGGCGACGTACCTCGAAGTGCCTGTATGTGGAATTTCGATGGGGCAAGGAAGACGGCTTGAAGTATACCAACGGGTATAAGACCAAGGTGCGGAATACGAGGCCCATCGTGGCGCAGCGCGGCGTGAATCAGGAGCCGCCCCAGGATCAGTATTTCAAGGGCGCGCTTTTCATCAACACCCTGCGCAGCATGGTGGATGACGATAAGAAGTGGTTCGCGCTGCTCCACGATTTCTTTCAACACTTCAAGTACCGGAATATCATGACCGAGGACGTGGTGCAGTATTTCAACGAAAAGCTCGGCAGGAACCTGACGCCGGTTTTCGACGAGTATTTGCGCCACACGGCTTTGCCTGCACTGGAACTGAAATTCGACGAAACCGCAGGCACAGTTTCCTACCGTTGGAAGGCTGACGAAGCGGCATTCGCAATGCCTGTGCGCGTGGGAACCAATAATCGCTGGCAGATTGTTCGGCCCACTGCCGGAGTGGCAGACCATGAAGACGCCGCTCAAGAAGGATGAGTTTCAGGTTGCGACGGATTTATATTACGTCGGCGTCAGCAAGTCGTGAACGTTCACCGACGACGGTTCAATCGCAGGAGAATATTCAGAATCGCCACGAACACATTGAACAGGCCGGCGAACAACATCAGCGCGCCGGGGATGGGGCTATCGGCAGTCGGGTCGTGTAGAACGTTGCTGGTGGCGTAGACCAGAATGCAGACGCCGACGATGCCGATTCCGGCCGCGATCAGCATCCCTAAAAAGCCGATATTCAGAAATCCGTTCAGCACTATAGCGGCGATGATGCTGACTGAGATTCCCAGCATCAGCCCGCGCGGCGCGGAAAACGTTCGATTCGCCGACATCACGTAGAGCGTAACCGCGGCGAAGACAATTAGCGTCATCAACATCGCGATACGAATCGTTCCTGGCTCGTATAAGCTCGCGATGCGTAGAATCGGCGCCAACACCAATCCCGAGACGAACCCGTCGGCCAGGAGCGCCGTAACCCCCAGCACGGGATTGTGTCGGACGGCGATGGCCACGCGCGGGATCATGTTCAGCAACAGCATGGCGATGATCCAGCCGATCCAGCCAGTAAAAAGATTCGCCAGCGCGTCCGAATGCGCGCCCAGATAGCCGCCGCAAAGAGCTCCGGCGACGCTCAGACCCAGGAGGAGATAGGTTTTCTTGATGGCCTCGGCGCGATCGGAACTGAGTTGTGTGACGGCGAACAGATTTTCCACTGCGGTCATGCCCGAAGGATACCACCACGGGACGCGCGGCCCTAAACATATGCGAGGCGAAATCCGCGATCAACGAAAACCTTTCACGACCTAGGTCTTAGTGAAGGCACGGCAGAGTTGTGTAGATATCAAGGTGAGATTTTGGCGGGCTTTGTTGCGGATTTTATTAGAGGCGGAACTTACCAGTGGCATGACCGTGCCAGATCATTCGTTTCATATCGCTATCTAGTAGTGCATTTCACGAGCAAGGCGTTTCACGGAAAATTACTTATTTCCCTTCTTCGGAATTCTTCGCCCTCGATTTGCGCGCGCCTTGACGCCGGCCGATGGCAACTTCTTCCGCGCTGATGGCAATTTCTTCTTTGCGGTCATAGTGCGATCGCTATGTGAGACGCCGGTTGCCTTACCGTACAACTTTCGCAACGTCGTCTTAGCATCCTCCAGCACGCGTCTTCGGCGGCCCGAAACCGTCTTACCTGCACGGTTCAAGTAGAAATTCAACATCGACATCGCCGATTGGAATGGAGAGGCCTTTCGCCGCTTGCTACGATCCGCCGAGCGCTTGAGCGACCGTGCATTGGCGCTGGCGCTTTCGAGGGCGAAAACTCCATTGTCGAGGTCCAGAGCGTTGCTATGCTCTGTAACCTCCTGTGACCACCGCTTCATTTATTGATCCTTGGCCGGTTCTGTCACTGCTCACGGTTCACGCGCTATCCCGCTACCTAGCGCTTTACTGCATTCAGCGTGTCTTCAGCCATCTGAAGATGATGCTGGATGGTAGGAAGCGTTTTTGCGGCAAACGCTTTGATGTCCGGATCGGTTCCGTGATCCGCTTCACGCTGGAACAAGGCAATGGCCTGTTTGTGACCGCTGACCATCTCTTCCATGTAAGCGCGATCGAATTCGGCGCCGTTCAATTTGGAGAGCCGCGTCTTGGCGGATTCGGATGCGGAATCAAGAGTAGCAGGAGCTGTCATCCCTTGTCTGGCGACGATTCCTTTTAATTCATCATTCGCCTTGGAATGATCGTCTACCATTTGCTGACCGAATTGCTTTACCTTTTCGCTCGAGGCCTTCTGTGTTGCCAGCCTGCCCAGTTCGACTTCGGCCATTCCGCTTTGGACAGCTTTTGTGACAAAAGAGCCGTCGGCTGTCTGTCGGATCCGGTTGGCTTGGTTCTGCTGTGCTGCGGCGTTAAATACAAATAACCCGGAGACAGCGATTGTCGTGAGAATAATATGGTGTTTCATATTGAACAGCGGAGCACCCGGACGCCCACTGCACCCAAAATAACCCCTCAATTCACTGTCTGTTTTAAGGCGAAGATATAGCCGGCGGTGCTTATGTCCAGTAATTGCGGTCCAGGCTGCGGTATTGCACCGCTTCGGCCACATGCTTGGCCGCCACCGTCTCCGACCCGCCAGATCCGCGACGGTGCGCGCGACTTTGAGAATGCGGTCGTGCGCGCGCGCCGAAAGGCCCATGCGCCGCACCGCCATTTCGAGCGTCCGCTCGCCGGAATCGTCCAGCACGCATTGCTTGCGGATCAGGCGCGACGGGCATGCGGGCGTTGTAGTACCCGCGCGCCTGCTGCACCGCGCGGGCGCGCTCGACGCGCGCGCGCATCTCGGCCGACGATTCCGATTGCGAATCGCCGCGCAGTTCCTTGTACGGCACGGCCGGAACTTCGACGTGGATATCGATGCGATCGAGCAGCGGTCCGCTGATCTTGCCGAGATATTGCTGGATCTGCGCCGGCGTGCAGCGGCATTCGCGCGTGGCATCGCCGTAGAATCCGCAGCGGCACGGATTCATGGCCGCCACCAGCATGAAACTCGATGGAAAGCACAGCGTGAGATTGCTCGCGCGAGATGGTCACCGAGCCGTCTTCAAGCGGCTGGCGCAGGATCTCCAGCACGTCGCGCGGAAATTCGGGGAATTCATCGAGAAACAGCACGCCGTTGTGCGCCAAGCTGACTTCGCCGGGACGCGGCGATGCCCGATCCGCCGCCGACCATGCCGGCATCGGAGATGGTGTGGTGCGGCGCGCGAAACGGCCGCTGCGCAGCAGTCCCGCGCCGTTGCGCAGCAGCCCGGCGATGCTATGGATCTTGGTGGTCTCGATGGCTTCCTGAAAAGTCAGCGGCGGCAGGATGCCGGCCAGGCGTTTCGCCAGCATGGTCTTGCCCGAGCCCGGCGGCCCGATCATCAGCACATTGTGGCCGCCGGCCGCCGCTACTTCGAGCGCCCGCTGCGCGCCGTCGTCTGGCCGCGCACATCGCGGAAATCCGGCGCGGATCGCGGCATCTTCCACTTGCGGCCGCGCCATTCGCCTTTGCCGGGGTGAATTCCTCGGGCCGCGTCAGCAGCGCCACCACTTCGGCCAGATGCCGCACGCCGTAGACATTGCACCTCGCGCACCACCGCCGCCTCGGCCGCGTTTTCGGCGGGCACGATCAGATTCGGGATCGCCTGATCGCGCGCGCAAACCGCCACCGAAAGCGCGCCGCGCACCGGCCGGATGGCGCCATCGAGCGAAAGTTCGCCCACCAGCAGGTGCTGGTCGAGATCGCTGCACCGCGCCCATCGCGCCCAGAATGCCCATCGCCATGGGCAGATCGAATCCCGCGCCTTCCTTGCGCACGTTGGCCGGCGCGAGGTTGATGGTGACGCGCCTTTGCGGGATAGCCAAAGCCGGAATTCATCAGCGCCGATTTGATGCGCTCGCGGCTCTCGCGCACGGCGAGATCGGGCATGCCGACCATGGCGAAATCGCGCGCCGATCCGGACGGGAACATGTCGACTTCGACGTCGATCAGGTGCGCATCGATGCCATAAACTGCGGCGCTGCGGGTCCGGAATAAGGGCATAGAATTCGTCTCTTCTAATGAGGTAGCTTTAGTAGGCCATTCTTCTCAACAATTTGTGAGTCGGGCAAAGAAAAGACGAAAGGCTTGTGTGATTGCGCGTACAGACACTATTCTTTTGCGCGTGGTAGATGAGAGGTTTGCAGAAAATAAGCCAGCGCACGACACTGCATATGATTCAGTCATCGTCCCTCTCAAGACAATGGCCCTCGGCAGCCTGGCTGTGTCTGGCAATCTTCGCAGTCATTCTGTGGCTTTACTCCCCTGCATTGAATGGACATTTCATCTTTGACGATTTGGCGCTACCGTTCTGCAAGCCCATTCGCCACGCCGCGCTTTCAGCGTGGATCTCCAACTCCGGCGTCCGTCCCGTTCTGATGATGTCGTATTGGCTGAACTACAAGATTTCAGCCGACAGGCCGTTCAGTTACCATTTCGTGAATTTGGTCATCCATTTTGTTAACACTGCCCTGGTGTTCCTGGTCCTGCTTCGGATCCTCCAGAAAACCGGATGGATCGGGCGTAAAGCGCGGCTGGCATCTGCGCTTGGGGCCGTGGTATTTGCGATCCATCCTCTTCAAACGGAATCCGTAAGCTATGTGGCGGGAAGGTCGGAGAGTCTGGCGGCGCTATTCTTGCTCCTCGCATATGTGGTGTTTCTGTACCGGCGGAAAGAAGCCATCTCTTGGTGGGAAGCAGTGCTGGTACTGGTTTTGTTCGCCGCCGCGGTGAAGACCAAAGAAAATGCCGTCGCCCTGGCGCCGATTCTGATACTTACCGACGTGTTTTGGCCCGAGGCTTTCTCGCTACGCGGGTTGCGTCGCAATTGGCGGCTCTATGGCCTCATGATACCGGGAGCAATCTTCGCCGCGTTCGCCGTTTTTCGGATGCTGGCGTCCGCGGGAACCGCGGGCTTCTCGGTGGCGACCTTCAAGTGGTACCAATATGCCTTCACCGAGGCTCGCGCCATCTTCACCTACATTCGGATGACGATTTGTCCATCCGGCCTGTCGCTCGATCATGACTTTGCAACGTCGCACACCATTCTGGAGCACGGGGCGATTTTCTGGATGATTCTTCTAGCGGCGCTCGTAGCAATATCGATTGTTTTTCGGCGCCGGTATCCGCTATTTTGCTTTGGCTTCCTGATGTTTCTGATCTGGCTGGCGCCGACGTCCTCCATCGTTCCACTCGACGACGCATTGGTAGAGCGGCGAATGTATCTGCCGCTCATCGGTTTGATTCTCATCGGATGTGAGTTCGGAATGCGCGTGAGGCTCCCTACTATCGCTTGTGTGGCATCGCTGTGCATCGCGGGAATCATACTCGGCGCGTTGTGCTATGACCGTAATCGCTTATGGGGGGATCCGGACAAGCTCATCGAAATGGCGGCGGACAATGCGGTTCACAACCCCCGTCCTCTGCTTAATTTCGCCGAGATTCTGATCGAGAAGAATGAGTGCGCCGCCACGCGGCCCTATCTCGTTCGGGCGGAAAGCAGACTGCCAAACAATTATTACGTAAACGTTACGTGGGGCCGGACGCTCGCGTGTCTTGGCTATTTCGACCGGGCCGTGAATAGGTTCGAGACGGCCGCCAAGTTGAAGCCGACCTCGCAGGTATACCAATGGCTGGGTTTGGCTTACGCCGAAATCGGACGATCGGAGGCTGCCGGCGGCGCTCTAAAAACAGCGGTCGGGCTAGATCCGCAGTCGGCGCCTGCTCATGGTTCCCTGGCGCTATGGTTTGAAAAGAACCACGATTTGGCGGATGCCAAAAAGGAGTATCAAACCGCGGCATCCCTCGACCGCGATGACTCTTGGGCCAAACAAGGCTGGATGCGAATAAGGCAGCAAGAGCGTTCGCCCTCGGCGAATTTCTAAGATCGAACCAGGTCAGGCCAGCGCCAGATTCAAGTTTTCAATGGCTTCGTCGACCTCAGCCGTGTTCTTATAGCCGACTGTTACGGAATCGACGCCCGCGTTGTTGAACGCAAACCTCATCGCGGCCTGCCGGTCCTCGCGGGTGGTGAAGGCGCCTTCTCCCACCAGTTTCATGCTGATTACGCCCATGCCCTGCGATTTGACCTGCTTCATGTGAGTCACCACTTCGCTCACATTTCCGGGGCCGTTCGTGTTGTAATCTTCGGCATCCATCTTCGTGCCCTTGTGGTTCATCCGGATCATGGCGATTTCCAGCCACTTGTTTCCAGGGAACCGGCGCAGCGCCGGCAGCCCGTGAACCGAGGCGCCATAACCCACCACAGCCTGTCGCTCCTTAGCCTCCAGAATCCCGTCCTGCCACCGCACGGTGTCTGTCGGCCACGTGGCGACATGCTGGTAGTGCATCAGCATCACGTCGAAGTAATCGGTATTCGCCAGCTTGCGCAGTTCGTCGATCTTTTCTCGCGGATCTACGCCTTCGCGGGTCGTCACTTTGGACATCAGCCGGTAGCTATCGCGCGGAATGCCCTTCAGCGCCACGCCCAGCATCTTATGCATTTCGCCGTAGGTTTCGGAGGTCTCAAAGAAGCGAATGCCCCGGTCGTACGCGTGGCGCACGAGCCTGGTGAATTGTTCCTGCCCCAAATCGCGCTGCACTTGCCCGCTGAACGTTCCGGTGCCAAACGCCAGCCGCGTCACCTTGACGCCGGATTTTCCGAGCGTCACCCAATCGGTAGCTGTCCCGCGCGCCGCACGCAACGGAAGGCCTCCGGTTCCGCGCGAGCACACCCGGCGACGAGTCCGGCCTTTAAGAAATTACGTCTGGAATGGTCAGCCATCAGCCGAACCTCCAATCGGCCATATCCTATCATGAGAGACTACGCCCTTATCCCTATTTTCGCGGTCGATTTTCACGATCTGTCTCAAGGGCGGCGCCGCGCACGCGGACCTCGCGCACGCTCTCCGCGCCGTCCTGAGCGATCAGCGCGGCGAGGGCGCGCTCAGGCGTTTCCGCGCGTTCCACTGCCGATGCGAGCGGCGTGCCGCTTGGAGGGCGCAAACAAACCAGATCGACCGATTTCCCGGGCGTGAAATCGCCGGTTTCATCTGACAGTCCCAGCGCTTCGGCGCCCGCGCGAGTCGCTAGATAGAGCAGGTGCGCCGGTGAGAGGGTCACGTCCTCGGGAATCAGCCGCTGCATCATATAGCTGTGAAGCGCCTCCTTCAACATGCCGAATCCAATGCCTGCGCCGACATCGGTCCCCAGCGCGAAACGCACACCCGCTGCAATATGCCGCCGCATTGGAAAAATGCCGGCCCCTAGCGCGGAGTTGCTGCACGGGCAATGCGCGACAGTCGCTCCTGATTCGGCCAGTCGCGCCAGTTCGGCATCCGTGGCGTGCACGTTGTGCGCGAATACAGATCGAGGACCGGCTAGTCCGAAGCGGTCGTAAACCGCCAGATAATTCTCCGCCCGGGGAAACGCCGCGCGTACGGCGGCGATCTCCTCCGCGCTTTCGTTTATATGCGTTTGAAACAGCATGCCGGGATGTTCGCGCATCAGCGCGCCACAAACCTCGAGCATTGCTTCCGACGTAGAAAGCGCAAAGCGTGGCGTGACGGCGTAGCGCTGCCCGTCACGGCCGTCATACCTTGCAATCAGATCGCTGCTGGCCCGATACGCCATGTCAGGCGTCTGGCACAGCGCTTCCGGCAGCGCGCGATCCGAGACCACGAGCCCGCTGGCAATTCGCACCCCTGCTGTGGACGCGGCTTGGAACAGGGCCTCCGTCGCCTCGCCGAAGTGCGCGCCGAAGACAAGCGCCGTAGTGGTTCCGTGGCGAATCAACGCGTCCACGAACTCTTCGGCGACCGCGCGCGCATAGACCCCGTCGCCCATGCGCGCCTCTTCGGGCAGCGCGTGCAGCCGCAGCCAATCGAGCAAGGGCCAGCCGAGACCGCCGATGATGCGCGTTTGCGGGAAATGCGTATGCGTATCGATGAAGCCCGGCAGGATCACGGAACCGCGCCAATCCGTGACTGCGGCATCGGGATGCGCGGCGCTAACTCGCTGCGTAGTCGCCGATTGCGAGGATGCGGCCGTTGGCGATCGCCAAACCGCCGTCGGCGTAGCTTTCGAGTGCGTGTTCTTCGGAGAACGGGTTGCGGGGCGTATGTAGAATCGTCGCGCGAAGCAACTCGGCGCCGCCGCTCATGAACCCGCCCCAACGGACAAAAAGAGCGTTAATGTAAATGCGGGAGCTCTCATGCGCGCCTTCTCTATTGTCGCTTTGTTCGCCCTGACCGTCGCGATGGCGGCGGATTCGCCCACGGTGGAACCGAAGGATTTGGCAGCGCGCCTCGGCAAGGCGCCGCAAATCGCGATCCTGCAGGTGGGCGTGGGCTATCAATATCGCGTGAACCACATCCCCGGCGCGATATACGCCGGTCCTGCATCGCGTCCCGACGGAATCGAACTGCTCAAATCGGCGGTGGCGAAACTGCCTCGCGATCGCGAGATCGTGATCTACTGCGGCTGCTGTCCCTGGGACAAGTGCCCAAACATCAAGCCCGCCATCGAGCTATTGAAGAGCATGGGATTCACGCGCGTGACGGCGCTGCACATCCCCACCACTTTCAAAGCCGATTGGATCGATCAGGGCTATCCGGTCCAGCAAAGCGAACCAGCCAAGTAGCCCGCGGCGCCGCTACGTTATAATGTCCGTTCGGCCAGCGTTTTAGCTCACCCCTTGCCGGAGTGGCGGAACTGGCAGACGCACTGGACTCAAAATCCAGCGCTCTTCACTGAGCATGTGGGTTCGACCCCCACCTCCGGCACCAAATAACCCATTTCTTTTGATGCAGATGGAACCGATAATTCCTTGTGTGCCGTAGACGTGCCATGGATTCTGCTCATGATATCGACCGTCCGGCGCTGATATTCAACGGACCATTTTGCGTAATGCTTGCGGATGATCTCTGGAGAGTCACCCAGGATGTTGGCCGCGTCCTCGATCGTTCCGCCGGAGATGAGGATCTCCGTCGCCAGAGTGTGGCGAAACCGATGGGCGCATGCGGAATCCACGCCGCTAGTGGCGAACACGGACTTGAGCGTCTGATCAACGGTCTTGATATGGCCGTCGCGCGCCCCCTTGCCAGTCCAGAAGAGATACTCGCAGTCTTGATCGGCGCCACGCGGTAGCGGCAGACGTTCGATTGCCTCTTTCACGTCCCGATATAGGGGCAACCAGATGGCAGCGCCATTTTTCACTGCGTGGAGAAAAACGTGATCCCCTTTGATTCGTTCTCTCCGCAGCGTGGCCACATCCGAAACGCGCAACCCGTAGAACCGCAGCAGCAGCACCATTGCACGGGCGCGTAGCCGCTCGTAACTGCCCTTGCCGAAGGATTCGGTAGCCGCCAGTATACGGATGATTTCAGCCTGAGTGTAGGGCGCGCGCGGCTTCGGTTTTGGATCGAGCGGCATCTTCATCGCCCGCGCGGGATTCTTCTCGATCCATTCGCGGTCTCGACAGAACTCAAAAAAGGTGCGGAGGAATTGCAATTCCTTCTGCCAGGAGAGCGGACACAATTCGCGAGTCGAACGATACGCATCGAGCCGTTCGAGTGAGAATCCGCCAACGGCCGCGATACCGCGGTCGTTCGCGAACGTTTCTAGGCGGTCCATAATTCGACGATACTTCCGCATCGTCGAAGGCTCGACCGTCGATTGAGATAGGAACGCCGCACATGCGGCTTGGACCGTAGTCGATTTGGCTGCTTCCTGCGCCGTAGCCGGTCGAGCGAGTTCGTCCTCCAGCGCTGCGAGTTTGCGACCGGCGCGCGCCCAGTCGCGTGTCTCCAGGCTCTTGCGGACCCGCTTGTTGTTGACTTCGCCGTCGCACCATACCGGGCATGAACACTTTGTCCAGATACGGCCCTTCGATGCGTGTTGGCAACGCTTGAGGTGTCGGCGCCACATGCTTAGCATTTTTATCGAACTCCTGTCTGTACCGGATTTTATTGCGCTCGGCGGCGCTCTAGAAGGTACGGCTCCGCCAGTTTGCAGAATTGGCCATTCGTTTCAACATTCGCAGTGTCCGATTTTGGGACTAGGTTCGTTTGGCAAAAATGCAATTTGTCCTGACTGCCACTTGGAATCAAGTATTTACACGTGCCCCATGGGCCGGAATGTGCAGCGGTTGCGGACTCCTTGAAAAGGCAAAGTCTCACAGCCGCTCTCAGGATACTACTGAGGTGATCAGAGAAATACGTAAATGGTTGGATTCATTGGCGAAATGTCGTGTGACTGAGAATTTCACGATGCTTAAAGCCCAAAATTGAAGGGTTCAGTTTGGCTGATGGAGATCACCTCACCCACGCCGGCTGGATATCCGAAACCTGCAATAGCACGCTTCTGTAATGATGAGCGCGCTCTGCGCGCGGTAGGGTTCCGGCAATCTCAACCAGTCGTCCAACCATCGGAAGAAACTTGTCGTACTGAACGTCAGTAAGGAGTAATTGTATTGATGGTGCGTCGTTCACCGCCGGGTCACCGGATTCCCTATCCTCGGAAATGCATACGGCATCCTGATGAAGCCCAAGAATCCATATCGGTTGGAGGCCGTCGCATTTCGCGCGCTGATAAAGCTTGGCGGGCCAGGTAGCGCTTCAATCGAAACGACGCCCCAAAAGAAGTAGGCTGGCCATATTTCAAGCATTGTTGAACCGTCGCCGGAGCGGCAACGGTGGCCTCTGGTTTATTTTCGGTGGCAGTTTCTTGCGTGACTGGTTTTTCCGCCGAGTCGCGAATCGCTGCCATCGCCACAGATTCCAATTGAATATCGTGAATTTCATCAGGAATTCCGGATTTAACATCGAACCCCTTCGCGAAGGCTAAGCTCCTCGATATGGTCGTCGGAGCTTGCTCCGAAGATTCCATCGAAGATTACCCGATCTCCAACAGAGAGCGAACTTACGCGGTGGAATAATTCAGATCCGAATGGGATAAGCGTACCGACACCCAGGAAGTCGTTATTCAGGGTCTCGATTTGAATGGACTTATTTCCCGGCATAGTCAAGACCAGGACGCCATTGCGGCTGTGCGTTGTTTCCATTTTCGAAACAATACCAACCCAGCCGTTTATTGATCGTGCCGAAACGATCCTAGCGAGCGCCGCCGCCTTTTCGCCGCGGCTTGCAGATTTCTGGAATTCATTTGCCCCCGCCTTGTAGGCGCGCGCCGCAGAAGCCACAATGGCGATGAATGCCTCTTCATCCTCTGGGATGGGAAATTGCGGAGCTGGCGGAGTCGTAATTACGGCCGCCAATGGCGTTCTGGGCGTCGGTTTTTCTGTTGGTGTTTCTGTGAGTTTCCCTGAATCCTCACTACGGTGGCTGTTCAGTGAAGTAATGCCGATAACTGTAAACAAAGGATCGCAATGGCCCCCACCACGGAGCACAAATTTCCCGAACCCGCGAGTCATCGAATTCCTCCGCGCTGGGCGTCGATGAGACGTATCCGCGTCATCATACGCGTTCTCAGGTCAGAAGTGGGGGAAGTGGCGTGCTCGGCAGTTAGAGGCCAAGAAGGCGTTTGAGCTTCTTCGTATGAAGTTCTTGCGCTTTCAGCGCTCGCTCTGCTTGCATGCTAACCTCTTGCGCTTATACCGGGCGTGTTGCGCAGTTGCGTGAGACGCGCGGTTATGTCGGCAGCGCCGTCCATAATGCTTTGCGCCGTCACGGTTTCAATTTCTTCCTTTTCCATCATTCCCCCTTCCCCGCCAACTCCATCGACACCTGCTTGCTCAATAGCGGCTTCAGGGCGGCTTGGTACGCCTCGAATGCGCTGCGCGCCGCCGCTCGGTAGTCCGTGTCTATCAGGCGGGCATTGCACGCGGAGCATACAAGCCAGGTTTGGCTGACGCGATTCTTGTCGCGCGCGAAGAAGTGATCGTATTCGGCACCCGACAGGCGGCCGGTATCCGTGCATACGGGCGTTTCCTGACAGCAAGGCAGAGACCGTTGCGCCGGGTCAACGTCGCGTGAAGGTGGATCGACTGCGTCCTGCGTGAGAGCGGCCGTCGCTGCATTGGAAGGCTGGTCTTAATACCGCGGAGTTCCTCGGTAATAGCGCGCTGCGAGGCGTGGATAGCCTGCACGGTCTCCCTCACGCTTTCAACCACGCGAAGTAGTGAAAGATGCAACTGCTCTGGGTCACGCTCACGCTGCAATGGCGGCGTAGCGGGCGCGGCAACAAGTTCAAGCTGGGCAGGTTCCGCGTTCTGTTCGTTTACGCGTTGACGGGCGGGTTCGGCCATGGGCCAGTTCTCCTTCTCATCGTTCCTCTCCCCCCATCGGACTGCTGTTGCAACGGTTACTACGTTTACTGTTTTTTTGCTTTCTTCTTGGTGGTCGCCTTCGCGGTTCGGCGCCATTTCCTTCTTTGGCTTGTCCTTCCAGCGTGCGGCCGCGGCCTTGCGGGCAATCGCTGATCGATCCTCGCCGCTGAGGGATTCAGCGCGAGCTTTTCCGCCGGCCGTTCCACCCATGCGTCCGATTTCGGATAGCTGAACTGCAGACAGTTTCTTGGCACGAGCTTTGCCGCCCAGTTTGCCAAGCTTAACTGCTGCTGGATATTTTTTCAACGCGCCATCACCAAAATCTTAACATAGCGCTAGGTCAAATAATGCTTGACGTAGCGCTAGACAAAGTATACGATAGATTCATGGATCAGCTTCGCCCCCAACCCTTTTACGGCCGCTTCACCGCTGAAGTATCGCTCCCCACGGCGGATCAAACACCCGATCCCCTCCGCTGCCAGGGTTGCGGCGCGCGCGTTCTGGAGTTGTTCCCCTGCGAATGGGACACGACCCTGATGGTTGGCGCCTGCTGCGTGGCCGCGGACGAATCCCCGGACATTCCGCCGGCCTGTCCCGTGAAGCGCCAGATCCTGGATGCTGCATCCGACAGTTGGTGAGATGGTCGCCGCGCTACGGGCTCATAAGGGCTCCGCCTGCGCGCACTGCGAGAGCATGCGGGATACGGTCGTCTCGGATCGTCTAACGCTGTCACGGCCCCCTGCGGTCTGCTGTGAGGCAGGAAAGGCTGCTTGCGCGAGCGTAGGCCATCACGCCGCAGCTTGGATGTCTGGCTTTTCGAGCGTTGGCCACGCGGTTCCGCCGGCTCCTGAGACACCCAAAGCTCCACGACCCATCGTTGTCGAGCAAATGGAGCGGAACCAACCCGAAATGACACGCCTGCGTCACGTGCCTGAGCGATTGCTTAAAGCCCTGCATCTTGCGGATACGCTCGATGCCGCCGGGCTCGGGAGCGCGGAGGCTATCGCGATGGACGCCAACGAATGGCGATTGCTGGCGATGGCAGCGCGTAGCCGGAAGCCAAGCGAGCCGACTCGCGATTCTGGTGCTCCATATTCCTCGAGAACCGCGAGGCAGCCCGAAGGACATTCGCACAACAACAAAAGCTTTGAACTGAAAAGGAGAAACCATGTCACTTAAAATGACCACCGAAACCCGCCGCGCCGCCGGCGAAACCCCTAACAATCGGCAACGCCGAAGACGCCGGCCGCGCGGCGTACGAAGAGGCCGACCGCCAAACCTCAACCTGCGGTCCTCCGGCGCCTCCTGCCACACCGAAATCCAATCCGTATGACGCGAAATTGGCCGCGATGAGCGCTATGGAGCTAGCCGCGCGGCAAACGGAAGTTCACGAACTACCTGATCTGTTCGGCGAATTCGAGCGCATTGCGACCAATGCCGACCTGTCTCTCATGGTGCGGCTGCTGCGCACGTACCGGGAGAAACTGCACCTGCTACGGTAACGATCCGACGCTCCCGACGGCATTTATGGAGGAGGTATTAGGTCGCGCGGACGAGTCGTCTCGAATTTCACTGCGGTCTGCATTGAGGGCTAACCCGTATCAAAAGGAAAAAGGTGGAATCAGCGACCTTTAATAGCAGTTAACAGCGTTCATCCTGATAGGGCTGTCGGGAGCGCCGTTATGGCGTCTACAGCAAGTTGCGCGGCATGTAGACATGCAGTTCAACCATTGCGGCATTACGCGCCGGCCGAAGCCTTCATCCATGATGCCATCAAGGCTCACTACCAATACGGAGGTATTGACTTTGGAATGGATTCAGAACCAAGATTCACCGAAAAACGTGGATGGGTCTCGGCTGTTAGACTTCGAAGGAGGCCACCGAGCATCGCCAGCGGTGGGAGGAGATGAACGGCGACCACGGCGCGACGAAGGAGGCAGCATGACTTCGGCTGGTGCTGACATCACCGTGAAGAGACCGCGGAGAAACATCTTCGCCACGAAGAATATGACCACTACCGAAGCGGCGAAGGCACGCCGCCTCGCACGGCGAATCCTCAAAAATGGCCCAGCAGCAGAGGCGGCGGACGCCGCGGACGGGAGGAAAGCTCGGATAGACACTAGTCACACTCTACTGCTCAACGGCATCCTTCCTTCAGAAGAACATCGATCTTGAAGCCTATACGACGCGATGAGGCTATCTAGTTCCTCGATAGTTGCGTAGCCACGGCCAAATCTTGCTATCGGCCTTGCCGCCCGCGAGAATTATCGGACAAAAGGAAGCTCGCCGGGTCTTGCGCGCCACGCGTCAATTGACGGCGAAGCTGAACCGGATCATGCGCGAGAAACCGCGCAAGCGTCGCGCAAAGCGATAGCCGTATGCCTTTCATCGGCTTCCCTCGGCGACGCGGGCTGTACACGAAAGGCGTGATCTCCAGCACGTCGAGTTGTCAGGGGACTCGGGCGGGCCCGCTACGAAGCGGGCGCGCCCCTTTTCTTTAATTTCGGCATCGCCGCGCTGAACTGGTCGGCCCGCCAGCGACGAGCGGCGTACTGATCTGTCAAAGCGGACTCGGCAACGTTACCGTGGCGATCTACCCCGCGAAACAGCGGACCATCAGACATCGACGCGATGAGCCATCGCCGCAGAGCGCACGGGGCATAGCTGCGGGTTGCTGCCTACGGGGATGCCGAGGACGCTATCGCAAAACCCGAGGGTGACAGAAGACAAACAACCCTTAATTATGGAAAAATGTGTGCGCAAATCGTCCGTGTTGGACAGAAATCTCACTCGAAGGAGGAATCGAAGCCCGACCCTATGGACCACGCCACTCAAGGAATCGTTTCCCGGGCAGCCGACTGAATGCCGACTGCCCAGGCCCGACATGACAAACGCGTTGAAGCAGGAGACCACGAGAAGGAAATCAACGAGGTGTTCCAAGTCGCTTGTAAGGTAACGATATACCCGACAATTCCCGGTATAAAGTGGTTTACCGACTCCCGGCTCATCATCGTTGCGCACGGTAATCCGGAGTCAACCTTCATTATGGGTGACAACATTCAGTGGGATGCAAAGACCCTCGCCACGAACGTCAAGGGATGGCTCAATAATGCCGTAATCGGACGGATCAGTCTGCATATGTGTATGGGCAGCGGTAACCGCGGTGCCGCCACCGGCACCAATTTTGCCAACTTCACAGTCCACCCAACCCGATCGTTCGCATACAGCTTCGCCAGCCATTGCAACTTCGCTACAAGCATCACTGCACGCACGGAACGGACGACCGTTCAGATCGGCGGCGATCATGGGACACGGCGCGTGGTCGGGCCACCCGGCCAGAAGGTGCATCAAGGACCGGGCGATAAAATAGTCTTTCTCACACAAGGTGGCACCCCTAACCAACCTCAAGCGCCGATAACGCAACCCGCTTACTAAGGAAGCAGTCAAGTGGCTCCGGCTGGCAGCGAACCAGCACAACTCCGGCCCAGAACATTTCATTGCTTTTGTTGTATTGGGCTAGCAGCCCGTGTCTAAATGGTCGAATTTCCGGGGCGATAGGTAGAATGTCTATCTATACGCAAAACGGTGCGATTGACGTGGCGAATTACCCGAGGTCGCGTCCCAGGGCTCCGGGAGGCTTGCTATCGCTCTTATAAGCGCCAGAATCGCGAAAATCGCTTCGACTGCCCGATCATGAGCGGCTCGGGGCTTGCCCGCTCCATACATCGTCCGCATCAGCAGCGCCAAATTGCACGCCGCCGCCTGGACCAGCAGTTTCTTGTGCACATTCCCGATGCCCCGAACGTATAGCCGGTCCATGCCACCTGTATCGAATTGGTGTGCGAAGTTTCGTTCGATTTTCTCCCCACGCTGCCGCTGCATCCGCTTGCCGCGCTCTCCCCGGATGCGCCGCCGGTTGGCATACACCGCTGCCTTTTCCGCCGGTTTGCCGTCCCAGTCGCGCGTTCCCCGATCCGGTTCCGCGATATAAGTTCTTGCCACCAGTTCGCCCAAGCTCACCGCCGCCTCGTTGCTGTGGTATCCCTTGTCCGCCACCACTTCTTCCACTCCGCCCGGATGCATCGCATACCCGCCTTCCGGCGCTTCCTCCGTCAGCAGTTCCGCCACCGCCACGCCCGCTTCGATCACCGTCTCTTTTATAGTCGCCGTATCCGCGGCCGCCCCGCCGTGCGTGGTTACCGCCACGATGGCGCCGGTCTCCATGTCCACCGCGTTCTCCGCCTTGTAAGCCAGCGCCGTCCGTCCGTCTTTCAACTTCGTGATTTCCGCTTCACCATCGTTCGGGCTCTCCCAATCTTCGTTGGACATCTTCTTTTTCCGCTTGCGGTCCATGCGCCGCAAGGCCGCCGCGTCCGTGGCTTCCAACCCCTCGGCTTCGGCCAGTCGCTTCAGATATTCGTTATAGTTCTCCCCCGTATCGCGCCGGACGATGGACTTCATCGCCGCATTCGCTTCCAGCGTGGTCGAATCCACTCCGATGGTCTTGCCTTTGATGAGTCCCTCGTGCGCCAGTTGTTCCAACACCCAGGTGAAGATCCGCTGATGAGTCTCTCCGTCGATCAGCCGCCTGGTACGCGAAATTGTCACATGGTCGGGCGTGTTCTCATCCAGTCCGATGGACAGAAACTGCCGCAAAGTGAGTGAATCCGCCAGCCGCCAGGCAATCCCGCGCTCGCTGTCGAGACCTTCGAAGAAACCGACCGTCATGACGCGAAAATACATCCCCGGCGCCAGCGAAGGGCGACCCAGTGTGGCGTGGTAAAAGGACGCGCATGCCTCTTCGCAGAACCTGTCAAAGCCAGCTTTGTCGAGAACCTCGTTGAGACGGCTATAGAAAGGGTGACCGGGAGCGGTTGGCAACTCGCTTCCATACCACAGCGGCTCCTGCCGCTCCCTCTTCTTCCGCGTGCCCATCGCCATGATCCAATATTACGGCCAAAACATTTTTGGGTAAAGATGTTTTGGAGACTTTAGACACGGGCTGCTAGTACTACTGGGTCATAAAATAGCGGCTGTTGAAGACCGAGCCACGGCATGATTAATTAAGTGGAGATGAGAGTTGTCCAGGCGCCGATTCAGACGGTGGAGGAGATCTATAAGCTGGTCTGGACGGCCGTGGCGAGCAAGAAGCCGATCGAAGCCATCTACCAAGGACGGCCTCGACTGTTTTGTCCGCACAGGCTGGGTCGGAATCGGCAAGGGCAGCTTCGCGTGCTCTGCTATCAATACGGGGGCGAAAGCCAGAGCGGACTCCGCCCGGCAGGTTCGCCTGCAAATTGGCGTTGTGTGGCGCTGGAGAAACTCGGCAGGGTGAAATTAGTGGAAAGCGCTTGGCACACCGCGCCGAATCATTCGCGCCCGGCTTCATGCGTGACGGAAGCCGATATTGACGCCGAGGATCATCCCGAGCGCGACCCACAGAAAGGACATTGAGGAAGTTGCCCAAGTAGCTGTCGGGCAAGAATCACTCTCAAGGTCGCAATGGAATTCGGATTATGCCGCTCGGGGCGAACGCGGCGACCCGCGCGGGCGGAAGTTCGGCGGCGGCCCGGAGGCAGCGAATCCAAGATGGCCGGCGCGGGCAGAGGGGGAAAAACGGTTCCGCTCGGCGACCAGGAACCCATAAGCTGCGATGCATAGTGTGGCGTGATGGTGAAACCCGCACCAGTTGCGGCCTTCAAAGTGTCCCAGTCCCAACTCTTGCTTCAATTCCTGGTAATCCCGTTCGATGATCCAGCGGTGTTTGGCCATCTTGACCAGGGCTTTGAGGGAGGTATTCGGAGGCAGCGTCGATACCCAGTATTTGGTGGGTTCCGATTCGCTTCGCGGCCATTCGATCAATAACCATTCCTCGGCGTGAGGCTCGGCTTTCTCGTAATCGCGGTGCGCTGGGCGGACTCGAACGGCGGCAAAGCGGGATCGCAACTTCCGCTCCGCACCTTCCCGCCAAGTGATGTCTTTAAACGCGTGCGCGGGCAGGCTCATCGCCAACTGCTTCACCGAAACCGGTTGATGGTTCGCGGTCCGTTGCAACAGTCGCGGAGGCCTCCCCATTTTTCGGCGTGGCTTCGCTGGCAAAGGTTGTTTGCCGGGCTCCCAGACTGTCAGCGAGCTTTGCACCCCCACTACATACCGCAGTTCGAGTTGGGTAAGTCCGTCGCGAAACTCAGTGTTGATGCCGTAGGCGGCGTCAGCCAGTACCACCCCGCGGGCCACTTGCGCCGCTACTGCTGCGCGAATCTGCTCCAGGGCGATCTCCGGTTTGGTCTGAAACTCGACATCTTTGGGTACTTCTGTCTTTTTCCGCCGCGCGCGATCCTGGCCCAGTCCTCTGGCAGATAGAGACGGTAGGCAATCGGCAGACTCGAATTCCACGTCGCCACCGACAAGCTTACGGCGATGCGGCAATTCTCCTGTTTGCCCACTTGTCCGCAATATTGACGAGTGACTCCAACCGAATGCTCACCTTTCTTGGGAAAGCCGGTGTCGTCTACGATCCAGGCCACCACTGGTCCTTGTTGCTGCATCGCGGGCAGCACATGGTTGCGCACTTCATCGAGCAGCTCTCATCGCTCCAGGGCGATTTAGCCACCAAATGATGCAGGGATTGCCGCATCGGCTGAACATTATCCGGATCGAGGCGGGCAGCCATCGGCTCAATGCTCTTGCGCTCACCCGGCAACAGCAGCCCCTTGCAGTAGTTCTTCAACGGCGTATGCCGGTCTTTGTGCCCCGCGGCGTTCGCCAGGCCCTCTATATATGCCGCGAAGCGCTTCTCTTGTGGGCCTGGCGCAGACAGGCGTGATCCCACAAAACAATTCTACATCAGAATGTTCTTTTTATGACCCAGTAGTACTAGGACACCATTGCCGCACGCGAGCAGCAGGTCATGCTGGTCGAAGTCGCCAGCGAGCTTGGCGAAACGCGGGTTTGATGTGGCGCTCTTCAAGGCCGCTATGCGTCCCTGAACGTTCTGCAACTTCAGCGCGCCAGCGATATAGCGTTTCCTTTTGCTTTCGGTTTCCTCGGGAGTTTTCTCCTCGATAGTAGATGTCGCGTTTAAGCGCTCGGCCGCCACATCGAGCATTGCTCGGTCGGCGGCGCCCATGACATCCGGCGCATAAATAATCCCGCTCCAACGGAGCCATTGCTCGGTATTTCGGTTGTAGAGAAAGTCGGCACCATGCAAAATCTCGAACGCCAACTCGTTGCCGTAGTCGGTGGATGGGAGCTTCGCCAGCCGTTCCTTTGGGTCGAAGAGTCTGGCAGCGTCGAAGAGCCGAAGGGCCGGCCCGGAACCATGGCGGGCGAGATAGTCGTCGAACCCATTGATGCCGTCCTCCACGGGCAGGTCAACCAGCCAAACCTGCGCGCCCCTACTGCTCAGTTCGAGGGCGAGTTCGGAACGCGCGAAGGCAACGGACGTATTGGTCGTAACGTTCGCATCAAAGAGTATGTAGACTTTCCGGTCCTGCCAGTTAATTAAGTCAAGCTGTGGAATGGGCGCACTTATCGAAATCCGGCGCCCGCGCGAATCCTCCGCCTTCTGGCGCTTATCCCGGAAACCGTACACCCCAGATAGGCCGATAGCCAAACTGTGCGGCGTATCAGAAGTTTCGCCCGCCACTTCGTAGGCGAAACGGAACGCCGCTAAAGTCTTTTTTTCGCCCTCCAAAATCACGATGGGAAGGCCGGAGTCGGTTAGTGATGATGCCGGCGTGTCCGGGTGGAAATAGAGCGCATTGCCGCGGCCCGGCGCGCTCAGGTACTTGCCCTTCGGAACCCTCACACCAGCTTTGATCTGATATGGCGGATTGTCCAGTCGAAGGCGGTGCGCATAACACTCGCGCGTTCCCGGCCATTGGTAAGGGAAAAAGATCCCGGCGTAATCCCCGCTATCATGGCGGCCTACAATCTCCCGCCCTTCGTCGGACGATACCCGGCGAATGCTGGCGCGGTCTACGATCTCAGGCGTACAGTAGCAATCCGTGAAGACGACGTAGTCTTCGGGGAGCAGTTTCCCGCCGTATACGCCAACTGAACGGATCGGAAACGCGCTCATGCCGTTAACCCCCACGCCGCATCCCGCTCCTGCTCGCCGCGGACGATGGCCTCCGCCCAAATCACAGGAAGAGATCCGTCGCCGCAGCGTGCGCGATCTTGAAGGATGAGGCGTGCCGCGGCTAAATTGTCGTCCTGATATCGCTCCGCCAGTCGGCGTCTGATGGCGCCGCGATCATAACTAGATTTCATCGGGTGCGCTCCGTGTAGACCCGCTCTGCGACAGCCGATGGAATGCGGAGCGTCACGTACGAACGCTTGTTACCGCGGCCAGTCTTGCGCCCAATCTTGAGCACGCCCGGTTCGTCGATGAAGATCCGACGTACAGTGCTTTCGTCCAGGCGTTATGCCTCTGCTAGATCTGCGGGCGTGAAATGGCGCTCAAGAAGTCCAGACACACCGCTGATTACAGAGGCAGGCATTGCAAGAGAAGGGGGAAGGGTTTGAAAAAGAGAAAGGAAGGTGTTACGTAGACAGCATCAAACTGAAAGCGCTAACTTCGCCGCTCAGCCTGTCGCCCGTGTATTACTATCGTTCGCGCCCGCCGAGGTCCACCGCTCAATCCAGGCCGCACTTACCCGGCGTCGTTTGCCAACCTGCACACTCGGGATATCTCCGCTGTTTACGAGTTCTCGCGCAAGTTTGGTGCTGGTACCTATCGACTTGGCGAATGAAGGAATGGTAACAAGTTTGGAGTTGGTCATAGTTTGTCCTCAGAATGCTCGCACGCCAATTACATCACCGGCTGCTTCGTAGCCGCCGAACTTCTGGAATTGCGCAATTGTGGGAGAAGAAAAGTCAGTAGAGCACGGAGGCGAAGCGCCTCCGTGCGTTCAATCTCCGCAATAAATTCGTCTTCGGTCGAGATCGCGTGCGCTAAGCTTTCCGCCTCATGAATCGCGAATTCGGCAGCCGCGATTGCTAGACGCTCATCGGGGATTCGCGCCAAGGGTACAACTTCAGCATTCTTTAGCGTAGGCTCATAGACCAGCATTAGCGCAATACGGCCCATATGATGATTTGCCATGGTTTTTTGATACCGGGGCGCGTGCTACGAGGAAAATCGACGCCCTCTACTCTCTATACGTGTCGCCAAAACCGCTTTTCCGGGAGATTTGGCCACAACTAATTGATTTCTAAAGAGATAGCTCAGCCCTTGATTGCTGATCGGCCGCACATTCGCGTCAAATTATGCCGATATGCGGGATACACGCGACCAGCTGTTAAGGATGTCGTGGACATCCTCCATGAATTCCTTGTGTTCGTCACCGTACGCAATATCATCTAGCCCTGTTTTTTCGTCCCTAATTGTCGCCACAAATGCGTCGTCATCATCCATGAATTTCTTGCCGCGATGCCACCTGTAAACTAATTCTGGAGGCAACCGCAATGCCTGGAATATACTCGTCCGCTGAGCATCGAGTAAGCTGTCGATCGACGGTGCGCAAATGAAGTCATCATCATCTCCTCGTCGGCGGTTGATAATATTGCGGGAGAGCGGCTTGGGCGCGATGAAACGATGGTCACGGATCTGCTCTAAGCGAGCATTGGTTTTTAGTAAGCTCAAATTTTCCCGGACAGATTGGGCGAGACCCGCTCCTCTAAGTTGTCATCGATCATCTCCATGCCGCTTGCACGCCCCGATGCTCTTGTGGTGTTTTCGTTTCTCGAAGCGCGGCGTCCCTGCTCAGGCCAAGATGGGATCGCAACAAGAGCGTTCGCTCCAAAACAGGCAGCTTCCACGGCTTATATCCGCTACGTGCCGCCACTTCGCGCCAGTCAATTTGATCGGGACTAGCCGGATCTCGCAACCATTCTGGCACTATGGGACGACCACCACGATCATCGCCAATGAATATTGATGGGTTTAGGCGAAAGTTCCGATTATCTTCACGCTCTTCAGCCGATATCGGCTTATCGTTTCCGAGGCGGTCAACTGAGACGTCGGGGGAATGCGTGATCTTCTCCGAGGCATCGTCCAGCTTTTTGGAGCTTGAAGCTTAGCTCGATCTTGTTAATCAACTTACTTCGTTGCATCTGGTTGAACGCGGCCGTAGCGACATACCCTTTCGGGTTGTTGGCGTTTGCTAGCGGCCCTCTAACGAGGATCTGGGCAACGAACGATTGGAACTGTAGTCGCAATTTAAGTAGTTCCATAATCTGATCCCAGAGTATTTCATTGCCTTCTGTGATATTTTCGAGTTCAAGACAGCGAGATGAAAAGAGATCAACGATTCGATTTGCCTTTGTGCGCGATGCCATCGGGCACGCCACATGCCGCGAGCTATTTGTTGAAATTTCTGCACAGAAAGCTATCGGCGCCACGTCGCGGATTTGACGTACAATGGCGCAAACAAGGTTCTATGCGGCCGTCTCCGCCGCTGGCCCTTCGAAAAACCCATGCGAAAAGCGATCCTCCTTTCATCGTTACTTACTTACATGCAGTCACGCGGCCTTCGCGACCTGGTCGGTGATCGCCGTCGACCGCGCCATCGGCCGCGTGGTCATCGCCTCCTCCACTTGCACCGGCACTACCGACGATTTTCTGAAGGATGTGCAGGCCGTGGTCGTTCCCGGTAAGGGAGTCGCCGCCTGTCAGGCGGGCGTAGACAGCGCCACTCATCAGAACCAGACGCTCGTCTTCGAGGAACTTCAGCGAGGAACCGACCCAGCCCGAATCATCGAACTGCTCAGCCAGGATCCCGCTTTTCAGAGCCGCCAGTTCGGCATCGTCGATCTCCAGGGACGCATGGCCGGACATTCGGGATTGACTAACGGCTTCGTCACTCAAGACATGCACGGCCAGGCGCCCGGAACCGAAATCTTCTACTCCATTCAAGGAAATATTCTCCGCTCGGGCGCCGTGGTACCCAGCGCCGTGAAGGCATTCCTCGCCGCGAAGGGAGGCGTCACCGACCGCGTGATGGCCGCGATGGAGGCCGCCGATGCCGCCGGGGGAGATAGCCGGTGTACCTGTCAGAATCCCGCGCCGCCGGCCGGGAGCGCTTCCATTCCTTGCACCACCCGCACTTCGCTCGTCGCCTACATATTGGCTGCCGATCCGCAAGACACCAATGGTCCTGGCAACCAGCCTAACTCGCACAACAACGGCAAATACACGATGTATGTGACCGTATCGCAGCCCAATCATGGACCGGCTTTCAACATTAAACCCGGCGAGAACCTGAACCCGGTAAAGACCCTCCGCCTGCGCTATGAGGCTTGGCTCAAAGCTCATCCCGAGTTCAAACGTTAATCCAGCAGGAGAAAGAAAATGCGCTTCCTTCGATCCAGCCAATATATTGTGCTTCCCGTCATCCTGCTCATCGCCCTGGCCGGCGTCTCAGCCCAACAACGCGGTGGCGGTGGCCGCGGAGGTGGCCGCGGAGGCGGCGGCCGCGGGCGGGGCGCTTTTCCCAACCTGACGCTGACCACCACCGCATGGCCCGATGGCGGAATGATCCCGCTGCGATACACGCAGGCAGGACCGGAAATTTCGCCCGCCATTCAATGGAGCGCGCCCCCCGCGGGCACCGCCAGCTTCGTGCTGATGTTCCACGATGCCGACGCGCTCGCCGCGAATAACTCCACCGATGACTTACTGCACTGGATGCTCTGGAACATCCCGGCGACCTCTACAAGCCTCCCGCAAAGCGTGCCCGATGGTTTCGAGTTGCCGGATGGCACGCGCCAGATCAGCGTCAGCGGCTCGCGTTATCGTGGCCCGGGAGCTTCCGCCACTGGCCCAATTCATCACTACGTGCTAGAACTGTACGCTCTCGATACAATGCTCGATATCAAGGTCAATCCGCAAGGGCCGCAAGATCCAAACCCGAACGTGCAGGCCATCCGGACGTCGGTCTTTCAGGCGATGGCGGGCCACGTTCGCGGAAAGGCCGCCTACTTCGGGCTCTTCCGCCGCCCGCAATAAGTTAGAACCTCGCCAGCTGGAAATGGCACGCCGGCGCCGATTGTCATTGCGCATTGCATAACAGCGCCATTCTCACCCGCCGAACGGCAGCCCCATCTGCTCGTCAAACTCCGTCGCCCGAAGATAATCCAGCCGATAAGCCTCGTCCGGCCTGCCCCAGCTCTCGAGAATCCAAACCAACTCGCGCGCCGATTCGTCCAGTACCTTGAGGTCGTCGCGCGCCTCGGCGGCGGCATGCCATTGCGCCATCATTTCGTGACATTCGGCGATGCGTCCCGCCTCGCGCGTGAGGCGCCTGCCTAGCCGCGCAAGCCGGCAGTAATCCGCCCAATCCGCCGGCCGCTCGCGCAGCGCGCGCTGAATGCCCCGGATGGATTCGTCTCGCGGCTCGGCTACGGTTCCCGGAAAGCACAGCGTCGATGCCCGCCCGCCGAATTCAAGCGGCGCCTCTCCTGCCTCTTTTAGCAGGATCAACAATCGACGCCCGCTGCAGAATTCGCGCAGCCGCGCGCGATTAGATTCGGCGTCGCCCTCGAGTCGAAGCCCCAATTGCGCGCCTAAGTCGCCCGCCAGCGCCGCCATACTGCGCGCTCCGCATTCCAACTCGAGCACTGCGTCGAAATCGTGCTGGAAAGCGCGGCTGAAGCGGCGCGCCGTCGATTCATCGGCCGCCGTCTCGGCGCCAGGCCGATCGGCGATCGCGATACCGAGCACCTCCAGGTCGCCATCGTGCGTGCTCTCGCCATGCGGCGCGGGCATGTGGCCGCGCGCCCAGCGCTTGATCGGGCGCAGTGCGTTCGCTTCGAACATCGGCGCCAGAACTCGTGGCGGAACGCAATCGTCGCAGCGCACGAAAGCCATGCGCACGCCCGCCTCGGCCGGTTCTTTCACCAGCGCGCCTTCCCACTGTGCGCGCGGCCAACGCGACGGCAGCGAATCGCGCGAAAAGAGCACGAGCGCCATATCCGAACCCAGCGCCTGCCGCGTCTTCTCGGCCAAATCTTCGCCCGCTTGCATCTCGCCGCCATCCGGCAGCACTCGAACGTCCGCGCCCCGCTCGATAAATGCCGCGATCCGCCGCGCAGTCTCGCGATCGGCCGGCGCGTAACAGAGAAATAGCGATGGGCTTAAAGCTTGCACGCCAGCATCAACCCGTCACCCAGCGGGACCATGCCGATGGCCACGCGCGGGTCGGCATGAACTTTGAGATTGAAGGCGCGGATCGCCTCCGTATCCGCATCCGTTGCGGAGGGATCGATCGGCTTGCCGTCCCACAGCACGTTGTCGGCGACGATCAAACCGCCCGCTCGCACTAACTGGAAAGCGCGGTCGTAATAGTTCGAGTAATTGGTCTTATCCGCGTCGATAAACGCCATATCGAAGGTTTCTGCATGCCCCTCGGCGAGCAATCGATCGAGCGTCTCAAGCGCCGGTCCCATCCGCAGGTCGATGCGGTCTTCTACTCCCGCGGCCCGCCACGTGCGCCGCGCGCGTGCCGTGTACTCCTCGCTCACATCGCATGCGATCACCTTGCCTCCCGGAGGCAGCGCGAGCGCAACCCAACTGGAGCTGTAACCTAAAAACACGCCAACTTCGAGCGTCTTTTTCGCCCCCACCAGCCGCGCCATCAGATGCAAGAATTGGCACTGTTCGGGTGACGATTGCATTCCCGCCATCGGATGCCCTTCGGTATCCGCGCGCTCGAGCCGCAGGGCTTCGGGTTCGCGATCGGTTACGGTAAAAAGGTAATCGGCCAACTCGGGGGTGAAGGGTGTGTGGGTGCGGGACACCTTAACAGCTTAACGAAATCGCGCAGCGCCGGGGATCGGCTATCGCCACTCCACGGGCTTAGTCGCGGCACTCCGCCGCAGGGCGTTCACCAACACCAGAAAATTCGATCCTTTTCGGTATACGCCCGAAGCAACCACGTAATCGGCGGCGCTGTGCGAGGTGCTGCATTCACCGATCATAGGGCACATCCCGAAGGAGCCGCGATCGGCCAGCAGGCCGATGTCCCGCGCGTTCGCAGGTACGTCGAACACGCGGCGGGTCCTGACTGCTTCGCCTGGCGCCAAAGGAATGTTGAGCGGAATCTCCGACGGGTGCGGCCGAGCGTCGTAGCGCGTTCCATCGCCGTCCACCACATAGACATCGGTGGTCGGGTCGGCGGCGGCGTGCGCTCCGAAGCTGGTCACGGCTCTTTCGGCGCGGCTGAATAGAACCAGAGTGACATCGTATTGGCGGCTTTGATTAAGCATCGTTGATTTCACGTTTTCTACCGCGATGCACCAGTTGTCGACACACTGCGGATCGCCGACGCCCAATGGAGCTTGTTTTGCCAACGCCGCCAGCGTTACCAACGCCACAAAATAAGCGATTACGCCTCCCGCCATGCCGCGCAAGATGAAGCGGGAGGCGCGTTTGCGGCCGATAAGAGCGAGAGCCGCGGCGGTCGCCAGCATCCCGATTGCGCCAAGGAGCAAAACGATGAAGCCCAGATCGTAGACCGTCATCTCCGGATTATATCCGCACCGGGAACAAAGCGGTTTGCCCGGCGGTCTAACGTCCATGCTGGAAATCCGCGCTCTGACGAAGCGTTTTCACGGCTTCACGGCCGTCAACGATGTGAGCTTCTGCGTGCGTCCGGGCGAGATCCTTGGCTATCTCGGGCCCAACGGCGCCGGCAAATCGACCACGGTGAAAATCCTCATCGGCCTGCTCGACCCCAGCGAAGGTCAGGTGATTTGGAACGGGCGCAGCGTCATCGACGATCCCCCTGCCTTCCAGCGGCGCATCGGCTACGTCCCAGAGGAGCCGCACTTGTATCCGCACCTTTCCGGCCGCGAGTACCTGCAGCTCGCCGGCCGCCTGCGCGGCATTCCGCGCACGATTCTGGAACCGAAGATCGACGCCTTCCTGCACCTGTTTTCCCTATGGGACGACCGCGATTCCCCCGTGACTTCCTATTCGAAGGGCATGAGGCAAAAAATCCTGCTCTCGGCGGGATTGCTTCACAATCCCGATATCCTGATTCTCGATGAACCCATGTCGGGTCTCGATGTCAGCGCCGCCCTGGTCTTTCGCGACCTACTGAAGAAATTGGCGGCGCAGGGCAAGACCATCCTCTTCAGCTCGCACGTGCTCGAAGTGGTGGAACGTGTCTGCTCGCGCGTAGTGATCCTCAACAAAGGCCTCGTTGCCGCGGACGATTCCGTCGAGCGACTGCGCGAGTTGATGAGTCTTCCATCGCTCGAGGCCATCTTCGCCGAATTAACACAGGAGGCCGATCCAGCCTCAGTCGCGGACAGCATCGTCGAGGCGATGCGCGCATGAAATTCTTCGATGAGACGCATGGCCCCGTGTATGAACTGACACGCCATTTCCTCTCGCGCATATTCGATAGCGAGCTGTTCTCCGCCGCCGGGCGGTGGCGCTCTGCCGCTATCGGCGCATTCTCCATGCTGCTATTGACGGGCGTGGCTGCCTTCTACCAGGGCCCGTTGACCGTTGCGCGGTTCCATCGCCTTGCGTATGCGTCACCCGAAACCCTTCGGGATACGGTGCTCGCGGGCGAAGCGGGACGCATGATGCTTTTTCTCGCGGTTTCCGGATTGATCGCTGTGCTCCAGTGGCAAGCGCTGCTCCCCAGCCGCCACGATTATCTCGCCCTGGCTTCGCTGCCCGTGCGTCCGCGGCAAGTCTTCGCCGCGCGTTTCCTGGCTTTCATGCTGTTTTCGCTTGTAGCGGTCGCTGCGCTGAATGCCCTGCCCAGCCTGTTCGCGCCTCCCCTGACGCCGGCGCGTTCCTACTGGGCGAATGTGGCGGCGCAGGCAGCTGCCTCGTCGCTGGCCTGTTTCTTCGCGTTGTTCTTCATGATGGCGCTGCAGGGCGCGCTGCTCAACTTTTTGCCGGGCCGCGTGTATGCAAGGGCTTCGGCATACGTGCAAGGTATTTCCGCCACCGTGTTTTTCCTCGCCGCCCTCGAGAGCTGGCACGTCGCCGATTGGGCTGGCAGCGCCGGGATTCTTTACCAATACAGTTGGGCGCCGCCGATGTGGTTTGCAGCGCTCCATCGCGCGCTTTTAGGTGATCGCGATCCCCTCATCGGGGCGCTCGCACTTCGCGCAGTGCTCGTATTCGCCGCCGCGGTGGCGCTCGCGGTGTCTGCCTACTTCCTGAGCTACTGGCGCTATCGCAGCCTGCTGCTCGAACCAGCGGGCGCCGGCGCATCCCCGGCCGCCCGCCGTTGGAATCTGGTGAGCTTACTGGTGCGCGATCCTCGCCGCGCTGCGATTCTCGATTTTATGGACAAGACTCTCTCGCGGAGTCGCACGCACCGGCTGGTTCTACTGGGCTACGCCGGCCTGGCATTCGGATTACTAATCAACAGCGTCCTGTTGGCCCTGGCGGCCGCGCATTGGCAAATCGATTGGGACACGCTTCTGCGGTTCATGACGTTCTATTGGCCGCTCACGGCGTCGATGATTCTAATTCCCGGAATACGCCATGCGCTCTCGTTGCCCACGGAACTGGGCGCCAATTGGATCTTCCGCATCACCGAAAGCAACGGTCGCGCGCAGTGGATGGGCGCCGTCGAGGCCTTCGTGCTGATCTACGCCATAGCGCCAGTCTTCGTCCTCCTCGCGCCCGCGGCAATCATGGCATTGGGTTGGGCCACCGGCCTCCGCATGATGACGCTGCAGGCGCTCGCGTCTCTGGCAATCTTCGAGATGCTCTTTTACAGTTGGCAACAGCTTCCCTTCGCCTGTTCCTACGCGCCAGGGAAAAAGCCCCTTGCTTCCGTCGTGGGCCGGTACTTGGCCGCAATTTTCTTCCTGGCGCCGGCGCTATCGATCATCATTGCAACGGTCAGTCAAATGACCGTGCTGTTCGCTTTCTTCGCTGCCGCCTTTGGCGCGCTCTGGCTGTGGGTACGACGTGAACGACGGCAAGGTTGGGGCGAGGCCAAATTGATCTACGAGGACGATCCAGATGCCTTAGCCGATCTGGGACTCCGAGGCTAGCCTTTTCCACGACTTGGTGGAAAAGCCTGTGGAAAACGGGCGTTAGGCAGGCCAAATCCGTTATTTGTCATATCCTCGTCACACACTGCACCTTTTTTCAGCAGGTAATATATCGAACGATAACCACCCGGTTCCGGATTCTATCTAAATTGCGTCGCACGACCTCGTTGCGATTTCACTCCGGGATTTCCCTGGGCCGGGTAGTGTCAAAGCGGTTCCTGGCTGCGTAAGGGTCTTGAGCCGCAGCCCCGTAATCGATAATTGTCTTGACACATTCCGGGAGCGGCGATAACATCGCGAAAGCAACCGTAATAACTAGCTACTTAGATGGCCGGGGCGCGAGGCTTTCAGGGAACCTCGAACCGCTCATAAACTGTAAGTATATTTAGAGGGATAATGCTCGGTCTGTGCCGCGCAATCTTGAACTCCGCCACAAATATTTGCGATTCCCGCTTGTGTCCGCCGCACCTCGGCGATTTCTATGTCTTTACTCGAAAGGGAGAATGAGATGTCCAAGACTCGCGTAATACTTGCGTGTTTTTTATGCACGCTTTTCGCCGGTGCAGTAATGGCGCAATCGGATGTCGGCTCTATCGGCGGTTTTGTCCGAGATCCTTCCGGGGCCGTGATTCCAAAGGCCAAGGTTGTCGTCAAAAATGAAGGAACGAGGGAGGAACATTCGACCTCCACTAACGATTCCGGCTATTACACGGTTACTAACCTGCCGCCAAGTCTCTACACCGTGACGGTAGAAGGCGCTGGATTCAAGAAGTTTGAAAGCACTCACAATAAACTCGATCCCAATTCCGCGCTTTCTCTGGACGCCTCGTTAACTGTGGGAGCCGCAACCGAAACGGTGGAAGTGAGCGCCACGGCGGCCGTTTTGCAGACTGAATCGGCGGCAGTTGAGGGTCAAGTGACTGGCCAACAGGTGAACATGCAGGAGTTGAATGGCCGCAACCCGATCTACATCGCCCAACTCATTCCCGGCATGATCAGCGGTTCGACCATGGGCGATTTCAACTTCTCGGTTGGCGCCGGCAATCCCTTCTATGTGAACGGAGCGCGCCAGCAGGATACTTTGGTGACCATCGACGGCGCTCCGGCGTTGCGCACGCGGGCCAACGGCGCGGTAATCGGCGTCGCGAACGTGGATGCGACCGAGGAAGTTCAGGTTCTGACGGCGGACTATGCGGCTGAGTACGGACGCGCGGCTGGCGGCCAGATCCGCATGATCAGCAAGAGCGGGACCAGCGATTTTCATGGCAGCCTGTACGAGTACCTGCGCAATTCGGACATGAACGCCAATACTTGGACGCGTAACCAGAGCACCCTGACTAACTTCGCTCAGCCGACGGTGTACAACAATTTCGGCGGTACGGTCGGAGGCCCCATGTGGGCTCCCGGGTTGAGCCCGAAGCTCCGCCAGAAGCTCTTTTTCTTCGTAGCGTTGGATTGGATCCGATACCGCTACCTCGACTACAACACGATGGCCGTGCCGACTCTCCTCATGCGCCAGGGGAATTTCAGCGAACTGCTCTCCTCAAATCCCTTTTATTCGGGCAGCCACGTGATTTACGATCCCTCGACCTGCCCTTCAACGGGTACAGCGAGCTGCCAGCCTTTCCCGGGTAACATCATCCCCGCCAACCGGCAAAGCCACAATGGCATGGCGATCATGAGCGCGTATCCGTCGCCGGTCCCCGGCTTCCAGGTGGGAACGAGCAACTGGATAGCCCAGGCTTCGCACCCCATTAACCAACGCAAGGGCACCGAAGATTTCGATATCATCCTCAACGCGAGGAACAAGATCACCGCCCGGCGCACGGATGCGTCCTACTTTGAATATCAACCCTTCGATCAGGGTTCCGGCCTCACCGGCAAGTATTTCATCCGGCCCAATCAGACCAACGCGGTTTCCTTGCTTTCAACCATCAGCTCGAGCATGATCAATGAAGCCCGCGTCACGCTCAGCCTCGATGACGTGTACATTCCGGTGAATACCGCATTGAACGGCTTCAATCGTGGCGTGTTCGGAATCAATTATCCGTACCTGATGCCCAACGGTAAGGACGAGCCCAACAAGATCCCGACCGTCACCATACCGAATTTCTCCAGTTTGGCCGGTGGTCCGTATCCTTCTCATTCCTCCGGCCCGATCTGGACGGCCGGCGATACCCTGACAAAGATCATAGGGAACCACACCCTGAAATTTGGATATAACTTGGAGTATTCCGGTGAGAATGACGGCGACGAGATCAATGTGAGCACGGTTCCCGGTGGCGCGAGCAACCAGAACGGCACCTTCACCTTCACGGATGCCAGAACTGGTTTGGGTGCGACTTCCGGTATAGGATTGGCCAACATGGCGTTGGGCCTCGCCGATTCCTACACGGAGATTGGTCCACGATCGCTCACCATCCTGCGCGGGTGGATGCATGAAGCCTTCGCGCAGGATTCCTGGAAAGTGTCAGACAAACTCCATGTCGAGTTCGGACTCCGCTGGACCCAGATACAGGGATTTCACGCTCTCTGGGGAAATAACGATTACTTCGATGGCGCTCTGTATAATCCAAGCACGGCCCCGCAGGTGAGCCCGACGACGGGTAACGTGATCCTTGGCACCGGGAACCCGTATGACGGCGTCGTGATTCCAGGCCTCAGCGGATTTCCGAGCTCCGCCGTTGGACGCGTTCTGCCAGCCACTCCCGCCACCGCTAACGCGTGCGATGGAGCCTCCTGCGCTGGCTTGTTCGCTCCTAATCTGCCCCGAAACTACATAGGGAACAGCAATGACTTCCAGCCCCGCCTGGGTCTGGCGTATCGGATCAACGATAAGACTGTGGCCCGCGCCGGCATCGGAAATTTCGCAACCCGCATGGGCCTGCTCGACAACATCTTCCCCGGCGGCAATTCTCCGTTCCAGCCCTTTATTACGGTCAACAATGTGTCGGTGGATAACCCGCCCGCATCGGTAACTCCCGGAACGGCGGCCCCCGCGACCATCACTACGTTGAATCCGCACCTGAAGGCTCCGCAGGCTTGGAACTGGAATGTGACGGTGGAGCGCCAACTCCCGCTGAAAAGCCTGCTGACGGTTGCCTACGTGGCGCACCGCGGCACACACGGATGGCAGGTCTATGACATCAATCAGCCTACGGTTGGCGCCTTGCTGGCAAATCCGGGCGTCAATGTGAACGCGCTGCGGCCGTACAAAGGGTTTGCCGCCATCCAGGAAGAGGAGAGCGTGGTGAACTCCATGTACAACTCCTTCCAGCTCTCCTGGGAGCGGCGATTCACCAACGGTTCGTCATTCGGTGTCACTTACACGCTCTCCAAGAGCATGGATAACGGATCGAATTACCGCGATATCGTTCCCGACACTTACAACACCAGCAATCTGTGGGGGCCTTCGGAATACGATCGCCGTCACGTAGTAATCGTGAACTACATCTATGCCATTCCGTTCATGAAGAAGAATAAGGCGATCGGCGGATGGTCGGTTGCGGGCACCGCGCAATTCCAGACGGGGACGCCTTGCGGAATCGGCACCAACAACGACTTCGCGGGCGTCGGCGAATACGGCAGCTTCGGTTGCGGCTCGGAGGGCCAGTTCTGGAACCTGAACGGACCGGTCACCATTAATACGGGCGCATATGCCGGTCCGAGCGGCAACGCCAATTCGGTCAAGTACTTCACCGCCAACGTCTCGCAGCCGGCGGCTGGCACATTCAACCTGCAACCTGGCGTGCGCGACTCCGTCTACCAGCCGGGCCTCCAGGATTGGAACATCGCTATGTTCAAGACATTCGCTGTCAATGAACGAGCGGGATTCCAGTTCCGCGCTGAGGCGTACGACTTCATCAATCATCCAAACCTGAGCGGTCCGAACCTGAATCCAACGTCGAGCCAGTTCGGGGAGATCACAGGCAAGACTGGGCTAGCGCGAAACCTCCAGCTCTCGCTGCGGTTCTACTTCTAACGGGAAGCCGTTGCTCTATGCGAAGGGGCCTCTCCAGCTTGAAAGGCTGGCGAGGCCCCTCTGTTTTTTACTAAGACGGGATGCGCTACAAAGAGCCTCAGATCCACGTCTTAATCAACGGCGCGCCGCTCTTGCACCACTCGCAATCCGCTCCATCCACTGCATATTTCGCCTCCAGCTTCGCCAGATAATACAGCGGTAAGTTGCCAAAGCTGGCGCAGTGAGGAAACGGCTGATAGATGATCACCGCCAGACCCACCACCACGGCCCCATAGGATTCCAGCAGCAATTTCAATTCAGAAAGCTTCTTGCCGGTGCGTAGAATATCGTCCACCAAAACAACCTGCTCACCCTTTTCCGGCTGCAGAAACTGGCGGAAATGCAGCGCTTCGTTGGCGTTGTCGCGCTCGGCCCAATAGACTCGCTTGGCGCGCAACGCTTCGCACACGCCGAAGGCCACCGGCAGTCCGCCGGTCATCGGCGTCACTACCGAAAGGTCCTGCGTGATGGCGCGTATCTCGGGATTCGCGCGCAGCAGCCGCGCCAAACCCACCGAAAGCGTCCGATGAATTTGATAGTGCCGCAGCGCAAGCGGCAGTTGCAGGTATTCGTTGGAATGCAGACCGCTCGGGTCTTGGAAATGTCCTTCGCGTAGAGCGCCGGTGTCGCGCAACAGGGCTACGACGTCTTCTTGTGTTGGGGTTAGGTGCATGTGTCAGTTGGCTCCGTGGCCAGTGAGAACTCGCGGGATGGTGCGCAGCAGGATCTTCCAATCGAGCGCCAGCGACCAATTATCAATGTACTGCATGTCCAGCTTCATCCACGTTTCGAAATCCACGTTGTCGCGTCCGCTCACCGCCCACAGGCAGGTCAGTCCGGGACGCATACGTAGCCGCCGCCGCTGCCAGCGCTTGTAGTGCTCCACTTCGCTCGGCACGGCCGGACGCGGGCCCACTAGCGACATATCGCCGCGAAGCACGTTCCACAACTGCGGCCACTCGTCGATCGAAAACTTACGCAGCAGCCACCCGATGCTCGTCAAGCGCGGATCGTCCGGTATCTTGAATGCCGTCTGACGCGTATTCAAATGTTCGAGCGCGGGTTTCAGCGCCTCCGCGTTTTCTACCATCGAGCGGAATTTATAGAACTCGAATCGCCGCCCATTCAGTCCGCAGCGCTGCTGGCGAAAGATAATCGGCCCCGGCGACGTCAGCCGGACAACCGCCGCCACCGCCGCCATAAACGGCGCCAGCACAATCAATCCCGCCGCCGCCAGCGCGATGTCCGTTACGCGCTTCACCAGCAGCCGGATCTCGTCATACGGCGCGGCCGAAAAGGTCAACAGCGGCGTAGCGCCGAAGCGGTCCAGCGAAACCGTGCTGTTGACGTGCGGGAAGAAGTCCACCGCAATCCGCGTTCGCACGCCCTCTTCGTCGCATAGCAGGAAGACTTCCTCCAATTCGGCGATGCGCTCGCTTCCTACGGCGAAGACAATTTCGTCGATCACATTCTCGCCTAACAGCGCCGGCAATTCACGAATGGGATAGACGGGGTATGCGGCTCCGAGCAAGATCTCGGAGCGCGTTGCGTCCGCCAGTTCGCTCAGAAATCCGCGCAGCCGTACGCCATATTCGAGCGATTGTTCCAGCTCTTTCGCCAGACTGCGCGCGCGATCGTTCGTGCCCACCACCATCACGTAATGCGGCGCGGCAAAGCCGCGGCGGAAGACGCCCACCATCCGGCCGGCAGTCAGCCGGAACAAAAGCAAAAACACCCAGGCCAGCCCGGCGAACAGGACGACGAACGAGCGGCTAAGGTCCAGCCGGAGAACGTACTCGAATACCACCAGAAACAGCGCGCCGTAAGCGCACTGTTTTGCCGTATCGCGTAGAATAATTCGCGGATGAGCAGAGTCCAGCCGATCGTAAAGCTCGAGCCACAACCCGATCGTTACCCACGCCAGCAGAGCGCCTCCGAGCAGCAGCGCCTGCTTCTCGGAATTGAGAAAGAAATTGTGCTGAAGTTGCAGAACGGCGCGCGTCTGATAGGCCGTGAGGAATGCCAGCGACACCAGGATGATGTCCGATAGTCCGAACAAAACACGGGCTTTACGCGGCCTGCTGAACATCCGGATTCAGCATAGCATGCGGCGCTGCGCCTCACCTGTTAGCCGCGGCCGCTCCTGTTAAACTAAGCGGGCATGCTTTGGGCGCAGATCGCTGTCACTCTGGCATCCCTGGCCATCTGCACATTCGCCCCGGATTCCTATTGGTGCGCCGCCTGCCCTGGCGTCCGCTGGAAAAGCTCTGCGGCGCAGTAGCCGCATCGCTCATCCTGCTTTACGTCCTCGGGTGGGCCGTCTTTTGTTTCGCTCCCGGCTCGGAAACTGGAATTTTCCGCGGCGTCGCGTGCCTGTTCGCCGCTCTAGCCATCTGGCAGTGGCGCGGCATACACCGCCTCGCGCGGGCATTCGGCGCGCGGCAAGCTCTCACAGGCTTCGGCTTCCTGCTTGTCTGGAGCCTGCCGGCGCTCGCCATGGTCCGGGTCTTCTCCGGCGCCGGATGGGGTTGCGATTGGATCGAACACTTCCAGCGCACGCTGTTTTTCCTGCATCACCTTCCCACCAATATCGCTATCGCCGGTGGCTACATCCTACCCGCTCGTCCTCCGATGATGAACCTGCTCGGCGCGTTTTTTCTCGCGCAGACCACCGACCTATATGAAATCCACCAGGTGATCTTCACCTTCCTGAACCTGCTCGCCTTCCTGCCCTGTTGCCTCATGCTGCGCGCTTTGCTGAAGAGTCGCAAGGCGCGGTATCTTCCGCTCACCGTCCTGTTCGCGCTCAACCCCATGATGATGGAGAACGCCTGGTATCCCTGGACTAAACTCCTGGCGGTCTTCTACGTTGTGTTCGCGCTCTGGCTCTACTTGGCCGGTCTGCGCAAGAACGATAGCCTGCGCATCGTGTCGGCCTTCCTCTGTCTCGCCGCCGGCCTGCTGGTCCACTATTCCGCCGGTCCCTATCTGGTCTTCGTAGCGGGACACTATCTGCTCCGCGCATTCGCCGCGCGGCCCCATAGGATTCGCGAACTGGCCGCGATCGGCGTCAGCAGTGCGCTGCTTCTCGCCATCTGGTTCGGGTGGTCGATCAAGGCTTACGGCATCCACGACACCCTTGCATCCAATACCAGCATCACGGATTCGCAGCGGTATCAGGGCAGTACCGCCGGAAAGATCGCGGGCAACTTGCTGGCAACCGTTCTCCCAGCGATCCTTCACAACCCCGAGTCGCTAAGCATGTTCAACCAGCCGAACAAATGGGGCGAACTCCGCGACAACGCCTTTGTGCTCTACCAAACCAACCTCATCTTCGGCATGGATTGGTTGGGGGACCTTTCGTTCTCTGGCTGCTCTATCGAACCTTCCGCGGCCCCCGAGGCCGTCGTGGAGAGCGTAGCTTCTGGCTGGCATTCGTCCCCATCGTGATCTTCCTTGGCATCGCCGTGGTCGGCGAATCGGATCTCATGGGGTTGGCCCATCTCACGCTCATCCCTCTGGAGGCTTTGGGCATCATTCTGCTCGCCGCATGGTTTCCCTGGAGCCGCGCTGCCGTGGCGTTCCTGCTTGTAGGCTGCGCGATCGATTTCTCTTTTGGAATCTTCCTGAACCTGCGCGTGCAAAATATGGAGAACACGCCTCAGCGGACCGTCTTCTCCGGTCTGACATTGGATAACAACCGTGTCTCCATGGGCGCTCAAGGGCCCGATACACTGGGAGGCGCGGCATGGCTCAACTGGTTCTGGAAAAACCGCGACGACTTGCACCGTCAATGGATTCACCAATTGGACGGCCTTCCCCAAACGCCCTCCGTGCGGCGCATGACCGATCAAATGCACGTTCTCATTGGACAGAACGCCCACGATTTCGGCGGGTGGTACGGACGTCACGGCGGCCGCATCACCTTTATCGGCGACCATCTCTCCGGACCGTCCTTCGCTGGGCTGGACGCGCCGTCGGTCCTGCTCCTGCTCCTTTTCGCGGGCATGCTGCGCGCCTTCTGGAAGGAATGGGTGCGGTTCGTGCCCTCCTCCTTGCCTGCAGCCGCCGCCGTCCCGCTTCACCAGCCCGTTCGAAGAAAGACCGCAGTCCGCCGGCGTTAGCCCGCAGCCGTACGGGAGCCGCGTGTCCCTCGCTTACAATTGTTCCTCCTACATGATCCTTTACGCGCTCACCGTCGGCCTCTCGGCATTCCTGCTTTTCGCCGTGCAGCCGGTACTCGCCAAAATGATTCTGCCGTGGTTCGGCGGATCTTCGGCTGTGTGGAGCACGTGCATGCTGTTCTTCCAACTGACCCTGCTGCTCGGCTATCTCTACGCGCATTGGCTAAACGAAAAATTGCGCCCGCGAACGCAGGCCGCGGTACACACGGTGGCGCTAGCAATCAGCATGGCGGCCCTTCCGATTTTGCCCAACCCGCTGTGGAAGACCGCCGCAGGCGCGCCATCGTTGAAGATTCTCGCATTGCTCGCGGCCACCATCGGTCTACCGTATTTCCTGCTCTCTTCCACCAGTCCTCTCTTGCAGGCATGGTATGCGCGCACCCACAAGGGCGGCATGCCTTACCGCCTGTTCGCGCTCTCGAATTTCGCGTCCATGCTTGCATTAGTAAGCTACCCGCTGCTGGTGGAACCGAATCTGCCCACGCGCGTGCAGGGATATTTATGGTCCGCCGCCTATGTTGCTCTCGCAGCGCTATGCGCCGTCACCGCCTGGCGCGGCTCTCTGGCCAAAGCAGACACTCTCCGCTTGCACACGTCCGAATCCGCAATTGGCGCAGCCGCCTCTCCATTCGTTCGCCTGCTCTGGTTCGGCCTTTCCGGCAGCGCCTCCATCCTGTTACTGGCCGTGACCAACCACCTTACGCAGGACGTCGCGGCCATTCCCTTCCTCTGGATCGTCCCGCTTGCCGCCTATCTGCTCAGCTTCATCCTGTGCTTCGAAGCGCCAAGCCTTTACAACCGGGCGTTCTTCCTGCCGCTGCTCGTAGCGGCGCTCACCTTCATGATGCGGCAGATGTGGACGGACGGGGCTCCGGCTTCCCTCTTGGGCACGGTGGAATTTCTCGCGGCCTCGCTCTTCGTCGTCTGCATGGTGTGCCATGGCGAATTGGCGCGGCTCAAGCCCCATCCGTGGCATCTCACTGGCTTCTACGTCACCGTTTCGCTGGGCGGCGCGATGGGTGGCCTGTTCGTTGGACTCGCCGCGCCCAACCTGTTCCGTGCCTATTACGAATTCCCTCTCGGCTTAGGCATCTGCGCCGCCGTGCTGGCACTTCTCTGCCTTCGCGAAGCCTGGACGCATCCCGCCTACATACGATATGCCGCGGCCGCTGTAACAATCGGAGCACTCGGCCTTTATCTCTGGGGCGTGGGCCATATCGTGAATCGACTGACGCTCGGCTATCGCCTGGTCGCGCGCAATTTCTACGGCCAACTGCGTGTCTTAGACGATGGCGATCCAAACTACCCGGAGGAAGCCAGCCGCACGCTGGTACATGGCACCATCAATCACGGCGCACAGTTCCAACACGACGAATACCGCCGGCTGCCGGTGACGTATTTTTGTCCGGAGTCCGGCGTCGGCCGCGCCATGCGCGCCCTGGGCGGCGAGGGCCGCCGCATCGGAGTGATCGGCATGGGCTGCGGCACGCTCGCCGCATACGGTAGGCCCGGCGACACGCTACGCATCTACGAGATCAACCCGCTGGTCTGGCAGATCGCACGAACCCAGTTCACCTACCTCAAAGACACGCCCGCAAAGCTGGAAGTCGCAATGGGCGATGCCCGCCTTAGCCTCGAGGCAGAACCCTCGCAGCAATACGACATTCTCGTGGTGGATGCCTTCTCCGGCGATGCCGTGCCGGTGCACCTGCTCACCGTAGAGGCGTTCCGGACCTATTTCCGCCATTTGAAACTGGGCGGAATCCTCGCGCTCAATACCACCAACCGCTATCTGGATTTGGACCCCGTGATGGCGCACGCCGCAGCAACCTTCGGCAAGATCGCCTTGCACTACGCCTTCATATCGTCGCCTGACGAATTCCTATGCTTCGATTGCGATTGGACACTCATCATGGATCGTTCGTCGTTAGCCGCGCACCCCGGCCTGGAACGCGGCGCCGAAGAGTTAAAGCCGCTCCCCAATTTCCGTACGTGGACGGACGACTTCTCGAATCTCTACAGCATCCTGCGTTAAGCGCCAGCCGCAGTCAAACCAAGGAACTTCGGATCATACCCCGGGAACACTCCCTTGAGCGACGGGTTCCCCATGTGTCGCGAGACGAGTTCGCCCAGCACGTCGCGGAAGTCGGTGGTCAGCGCCAGGTCGCGGCCTTCGTAAAGCTGCTCCCTCTCGAGCCCCGGCCATTTGCCGTAGACCTTGCCGCCTTTGACGTCCGCCGCCCATCACGAACATGCAGTTGGCGTGGCCGTGATCCGTTCCGCGATTGCCGTTCTCGCGCGCCGTGCGGCCGAATTCCGACATCGTGACGAGCACGACGTCCTGCATCCGATCGCCCATATCCTGCCAGAACGCCGTCAGCGATTGCCCGAATTCGCTCAGCCGATTGCGCAAGCTGCCCCTCGGTCGATTGCTGCGCAACCTCGTTGACGTGATGATCCCAGCTGCCGATATCCGCGAACGCCATCTCCACGCCGACATCGGCCTTGATCAACTGCGCCATCTGCTTCAGGCTGTTGCCGAACGCGTCCGCGCGTATATTCGCGCCATTGGCCGGCGTATACGGATTCTTCTGCACCGATTGCAGCAGCGCCACCGCTTCGAACGTCTCGCGGCCGGCCGCCTGCAACAGCGGGTCTTTCGAGGATTCGTACATGTCCATGAACTGCTTCGCCGCCTGCTCGTTGCGCACTTGGAATCCGGCGATCGATCTGCAGCGCCAGCGCCGGCTCCGGCCCGCGCATGGCGCGCGCAACCTGCGGTCCCAGCGACAGCGCGCGCACCGGCGATTCCTTGCCCGGCACTCTCGGCAGCGCGCGGTTCATCCATCCGCTGTCTGTTGCTTTAAGACCCGGCGTGCCCGATTCCATGTAGTCCTGCGCGTCGAAGTGCGAGCGGGTCGGGTCGGGCGAACCCACCGCGTCTACGATCGCCAGATGCTGCGCATCGAACATCGGCTTCAGCGGCGCAAGCGAGGGATGCAGCCCGAAGAAATCCATCGAGATCGATCGCCGCATCCTTGCCGCCGTTCGGGCCGCGGGATGGCGATGGTCGGACGCAGATCGTAATATGCCTTCTCGCCGTGCGGCACGACAACATTCAGCCCGTCCGCGGCGCCGCGTTGGAAGATCGCCACCAGTATCTTTTTCCGCGGCGACGGAGCGTCCGCGGCGTACAATGCCCGCTTCAACCACAGCGGCGCCGCACCCACGCCAACCATCGCCAACGCCGAATTACGAAGAAAAACACGCCGATTCGTCATACTTACCTCTAGTGCACTCAAAGCTTTGAAACCGATTTCGTCGGGGCGCTGCCGGCCACACTTGCGTCCGTCCCGGATCTTGTCGCCGGTTCTTTGCTACCGCTTCTGAAACTCCGGCGACCCAAGCGAGACCCCCGCCAGTGGATCGTCCCTCTTAGCCACGTCCGTTTCCACCTTCACGCCCGGCACCTTATTACTCGCCAACTGTAGCGCGAAATTCATACGCGCCATCAGCCCGGCCGAGTTTGCCCACTGCGCGCTCGAATTCGAATACCCCGTTGGCTCGAGCTTGCGATACAGCGGCTCGCCCAACTGCGCCACCTGATTCACCAACGGGAAGGCGCCATCCACGTCGCCGTTCATCGCACGCACCGAACTAGCCACCATTTCGAACGGCGACTTCACCTTGCTGCGATACGCGCCCACCGACCAGAATTCTCTCGAATCGATCATGGCCGCCATCACCTGCGCGGATATCGCCATCCGTCTTGAGGAAAGTCTCTGCCATGCGATCCACCAACGCCGCCGGCGGATCGTCCGCCACAAACCGCGTCGCCAGCTTCTTCGAAATAAAGTGCGCCGTAGCGGGATGAATGAGCCAGGATGTCGAGCACCTTCTCTCCGTCGCTCTCGCCGCCTCCGGCCGGAATCGTCACCCCCAGCACGACCTTAGGGCCGTTATCGTGCAGCCGCGGATTAAAGACGAATTTGCCGCCGCGCTGCGGTTGATTGATCGTCCAGCCCGTGAAGCAACGCGCAACTTCGGTAACGTCTTTCTGCGTGTAGCCGCCATCCACTCCTAACGTGTGCAACTCCATCAACTCGCGACCGTAATTTTCATTGAGTCCACGCTTGGCCTTGTTGCCCTGTCCGCGCGGCTGCGGCGCGTTCGGTCCAACCGATTGCCAGTTGTCCAGATAGAACAGCATGGCCGGACTCTTCGCTGTGGCTTCCAGCAGATCGCGGAACTTGCCTAGCACATGCGGCCGGATTGCGTCGTGTTCGTACTCCGTCACCAAATATCTGTCCGCGCCCTTATCGGCAAAGACGTTGAAGTGGTTGTACCAGAAGTCGTCGAGTTGCTCTTCCAGTTGGCGATTGCTGTAAACCGCTCGCAGCATCTTCGCCTCCGCCAGATCGCGGTACACCACCTGCTGCGGACCGATCAGCAATTCCACCCGGCGGCGAACCTCGGGCGACCCCATTACCGAGAGCGCCTGCCGGACGCGCGGCATCGCTTCGAGCACATCGTCCTGTTTATCCACCGGCAGCGTCTGAAAAAACGCGACGCGCTGTTCAGGGGTCCCTTCCCGCAGCCCGCGAATCTGATCGTCCGTCAGCATCGCGCGCAAAGTCTTCGGATCGGGCGGGGCATTCGGCAGAACACTCGGCGGAGGTTGATCGCCCTCTTTTGCTTCGTATTTCGCCAGCCGCTTCTGGATCATCATTCGCTTGTCGGGATCCGTCGGCAACGGCATCTGCCCCGACGCCATCTGCTTCAAGATTTGCGGCGAGGGATATTCGCGCACCAGTTTCTCCGAGCTTAGCGTCAGCGTATCGAAGGTCTTCAATTTCTCAATCAGAACCGGGTTCTCTTCAACCCGGTTCGGATGAAGCTGCAAGTCGATCCATGCCTTCAGCCCAATCGCCTTCACTTGCGCGGCATCACCCGGGCGCGGCCCAAACGTCAAGCGACTCAGCGCCTGTTCGATGCGTTGGTCTTTGGGAATCTGTTGCAGAAATTGGCGCCCGACGCCGGTTTCCCTGGCGTCTTTAGCGTTCTTTTTTTTGGCGGAGACGGCGATGGCGGGAATTGTGACCATGCACACCGCCGACGCCAGCGCGAGAAGTGCTCGGCTGCGCATTATGATCCTCTAGTTGATACTAAACCTGTCTATCGGCTAGAGTTGCGCAACGGCCTATCTCTTTCGCCAAATCGTTGTTTTCGGGTTGTAATTTCGCCAGTCGAACCAATAGTCCTTGAGCATCGTGACCTGCTCGAGACACACGCCCTTCTCCTTACCGGACAGGGCGCAGCCCTGGAAGCTCCACTCGCTGCCGGTCGGCGCATCCATCAGCAGCACGCCGGGCTTGTTCGCGATCATACGATAGAAATCCGGCGCGCCATCCACACCGGGGATTCGATCGCGGAACGCCCTGACCGATTGATCATCCGCACCGACTACAAGCAATACCGGCTCGGCCCCCACATGGTCTTTGACCAATTTCTCTTTGATCACCGCGTCATAAAGAAACGCCCGGCTGGCGCCGAATGCCTGAATTCCCAGCATCAAGTCGCGCGATTGCATGCCCTGCTCCGGAAATTGGATGACGGTAGGCACGCGCTTCATGCGCGCATCCCAATCCTTGGCCTCGTACTCGGAAGCATACTCTGGCACGTCCTTGAGCACCGTGCCTTGCGGCTCTTCCGCTCTCCACGTCGCGAAGGTCAACTCGTCGGAGTGAACCAATGTGAGTTGCCGATCCTTGAGCGGACCGGCGATCGCAGCGCCGCTGATCTGCTGCCAATAGCGTGCCCGTCTCCTCGTCGCGCATGAGGAAGTTCTGGTTGTTGATGCCGGCCAGATGGAACGTCAGCCGCAGACCGGCTACATCTCTCGTCCACACCAGACCGGTGTGACAGAGCGTTCAATACGTCGCGACGATTGCCGTCCCTCCTACGACGTCATTGACTACATGGTGGTAACCCATGGTGCGAATCGGATACGCACGTGCGCTGCCGCCGATCTTCACGACGATCAGCTTGTCGTCTTTGTCGAGCTGGGCCTCACTGGCTGCGGCGAATTGCGGATGGTCGAGATGGTGAAACATCAACTCGTAAATATTCACCCGCGCCAGCGCCGCGAGGACACAAACCAATGCCGCGCCCACTGTTACCAATACCCGCGGCCAGATTCGAGTCCGCGCGCGCCAATACCCAATCGCTACTCCGACAGCCACGAGCGCCGACAACACCGTCAGCAATGGACGGAAACGTAACACTGCAAGCGCCATCGGAAGTTCATGTGCTCCCTGCGCCCGGAACGGCCGAATCACGTAGACGGGGTACAAAACGCAGATAAGGGACAAGATCAGGCAGGCGAGCAGTATCGCTGCGAATCTCCATCTCGGGACATTGCGTGATTCCATGTTTAGGATCTTCTCATCACTCTACCGTTCCGTCACTCACATAACCATATTAGTTTCCCGGGAGCGCGCGCGAATATCCCGTTCCTCCACGCTACAATAACCGCTGAAATCCCATGGACGTCTACCTCCTGCGCCACGGTATTGCCGAGGACGCTCGCCCCGGCGCATCCGATTCCGAGCGCGCTCTTACCCACGAAGGTCGCGACAAGCTCCGCCGCGTCCTCAAGCGCGCCCGCGAAGGCGGAGTCGCTCCAACGTTGATTCTCTCGAGCCCCCTCCGCCGCGCACTCGAAACCGCCGAGGTTGCCGCCGAGGTGCTAGATTACCGCGGCAAGATCGTCCATGCCAACGCGCTCGTTCCCAACGCCTCGCCCTCCGATGCCTGGAACGAAATCCGCTCTCGCGCGGGCGAAGAGGCTATCCTGCTCGCCAGCCACGAACCTCTCATGAGTTCGCTTCTCGCCCACCTGCTCGGCGCCCCCGGCCTTCAGACCGATTTCAAGAAAGGCGCTATCGCCCGCGTGGTTTGCACAACCACCGGATCCGCCCCACGCTGCATTTTCAAGTGGCTGCTGACCCCCGCGCTGGCGTAAAATCGCAGCGAGGAACCGAATGAAGGCAGACCTAGACGATTTCCGCCGCTTATACTCCAGCTTGAACGACGAAGCCCTGCTCAACATTGACCGCGACGAATTAGTTCCCGTGGCGCAGCAGGTATACGATGCCGAACTCTCCGCCCGCGGCCTGGACGCGCTGGCCGAAGAGGAAGAGGCCGCCCCGACCCAAAACGCATTCGGCGAAAACCTGGTAGAGATCGCCGCCTTCGATAACCCATCGGAAGCCAGCGTCGCGCGATCCCTGCTTCGCATCGCCGAGATTCCCTGCATGCTCAGCACCGATCTGCCGCTCACCAGCTCCGTTCTCAATGTAGCGACCGACGTCAAACTCTTCGTCCCGCCCGAGTTTGTCGACCAGGCCAACGAGGTTTTGGACCACGAGATCTCCGACGAAGACCTCGCTGCCCAGGCCGAAGCCGCGGCGCTGCTCGCGGAAGGGCATGAAGCAGGGGTAGAAGACGAGTCCCAAGAATGAGGATCGCCAAGGCCACCGAACGCTACGAAGCCTGGCTCAGCCGCCACCTGCATCTCCTGGAAGACGACCTCAACAAGAAGCACGAAGCCATGCGCTCGGGAGTCTTTCCCTTCCTGCGAGCCACCTATTATCGTTGGGCGCAAATCTGGGCCGCTCACTGCCCCGAGGAGGCCGGCGCCCCCAAAGCCCTCGGCGTGGGCGACCTCCACGTCGAAAACTTCGGCACATGGCGTGACATCGAAGGCCGCCTCATCTGGGGTGTCAATGACTTCGACGAAGCGACCACCCTCCCCTATACCAACGATCTCATCCGTCTCGCCACCAGCGCATTGCTCGCCAAAGTGGTTTGCGGCGAACGCGAAGGCACCGACCAAATCGTCAAAGGTTACCGCGACGCCCTAGATGAGGGCGGCCGCCCCTTCGCCCTCGCCGAACATCACCCGGTCTTGCGCGAAATGGCCACCCTCCGTCTCCACCATCCCGAGCCATTCTGGGAAAAGCTGCATGCACTCCCCGAGGTCGTCGACGAGCCGCCGGCCGGCGCCCTCAACGCGATCGCCCGTCTGATGCCAGAAAAGGGATTGCACTGGCATGTCGCCCACCGCGTTGCCGGACTCGGCAGCCTTGGCCGCGAACGTTACGTCGCCATCGCCGAATGGAATGGCGGATCGATAGCGCGCGAAGCCAAAGCCTTGGCGCCCTCCGCCTGCATTTGGGCCGAACTAGGCAAGGGTACGGCGCCCATTCGCTACCAGGAAATTCTCGACCGCGCCGTGCGCGCCAAAGACCCTTTCGTGCACTTCGTAAAGCGCTGGATTGTCCGCCGCCTCGCGCCCGATTGCTCGCGCATCGAGCTTTCCGCCCTCCCCAAAGAGCGCGACGAGCGCCGGCTGCTCTATGTCATGGGATACGAGACCGCCAACGTCCATCTCGGCACAGCCAAAGCCCGCGTGCTCGCCAAAGATCTCCAATCCCGTGGCCGCGGTTGGCTGTATCGCGCAGCGCGCAAAATGGAAAAGGCCGTCGTCGCCGATTTCGAAGATTACTCCGCGTCGTAAGATTGGAAATCCATGCCGGATTACATCGGAGCCATCGATCAGGGCACCACCAGCACGCGCTTCATCGTTTTCGACCGCGCCGGGCGCATCGTGCCTCCGCGCAGAAGGAACACGAGCAGATCTATCCGCAGCCCGGCTGGGTGGAGCACGACCCCGACGAGATCTGGCGCCGCACGCAGGAAGTGATCGCCGAAGCGATGGCAACAGCGCCGCCATCGCGCCCGCGCGACCTGGCCGCCATCGGCATCACCAATCAGCGCGAAACCACGGTCCTGTGGGATCGCCAAACAGGCCGCCCCGCTCACAACGCGCTCGTCTGGCAGGATATGCGCACCGCCGATGCGGTCACGGAATTCTCGCGCGCAGCGGCGGCGCCGACCGATTCCGCGCCAAGACCGGCCTGCCGCTCTCGACTTATTTCAGCAGCCTCAAAATCCGCTGGCTGCTGGACCATGTACCGCAGGCGCGCGCGCACGCGCCGAAGCGGGCGACCTGCTGTTCGGCAACATCGACTACTTTTCTCGTCTGGCATCTGACCGGCGGCTTGCACATCACCGATTGCACCAACGCCAGCCGCACCCAGTTGATGAATCTGGAGACGCTCGATTGGGACGACGAACTGCTCCGCGCCTTCGGCATTCCGCGCGCCGATTCTGCCGCGCATTCGCTCCAGCAGCGAAGTCTACGGCGAGGCGACGCTCGCTGCGGTTAAAGGCGTGCCGGTGGCCGGCATTCTGGGCGATCAGCAGGCGGCGCTGGTGGGCCAGACCTGCTTCCACCCGGGCGAAGCCAAGAACACCTACGGCACCGGATGTTTCCTGCTGATGAACACCGGCGATGAAATCGTGCACTCGCAAGCACGGACTGCTGACCACGGTGGCGTTTCAGCGCGAAGGGCCAGCCCGCGAACTACGCGCTCGAAGGCAGCGTGGCGATCACCGGCGCGCTGGTGCAGTGGATCCGCGACAACTTCGGGCTGATCTCGAACAGCCCCGAAATCGAAGCGCTGGCGCGCACGGTGGAGGACAACGGCGGCGTCTATTTCGTGCCGGCGTTTTCCGGCCTGTACGCGCCTTACTGGAAGCACAACGCGCGCGGCGTGATCGCCGGGCTGACGCGCTACACCAACAAAGGACACCTGGCGCGCGCCGTGCTGGAAGCCACGGCGTTTCAGACGCGCGAAGTAGTGGAGGCCATGGAGCAGGATTCGGGCGTTCCCGTCAGCGTGCTGCGCACCGATGGCGGCATGGTGGAGAACGAACTGCTGATGCAGTTCCAGGCCGATATTCTGGACCGCGCGTGGTGCGGCCCGCGGTCAAGGAGACCACGGCGCTGGGCGCGGCCTATGCGGCCGGACTCGCCACCGGCTTCTTCGCCAGCGTGGACGATCTGCGCGCGCAATGGTCCGTGGATCGCACATGGAAGCCCGCGATGGACGCCGCGCGCCGCGACAAGATGTACGGCTTCTGGAAGAAGGCAGTCACCCGATCGTTCGATTGGCTGGAGGAATAAGAAACACACATGGAAAAACAGATGTTCGGCGAGTTCCTGGGGACGCTGGTGCTGATCCTGCTCGGCAACGGCGTGGTGGCGAGCGTGCTGCTGCGGAAGTCGAAGGCCGAAGGCGCGGGCTGGATGGTGATCACCACCGGCTGGGCATTCGCGGTGATGGCCGGCGTCTTCACCGCCGTAGCGTGCGGCGCGCCCGGCCACTGAATCCGGCGGTGACGCTGGCGTCCGCCGATCACCAGCGGCGATTTCTCCAATCTTGGCCCCTTCTGGATCGCGCAGTTACTTGCGGCGCCATCGCCGGGGCCACACTGGTGTGGGCGCACTTCGGCCCGCACTGGCGCGTCACTCCCGAGACCGATCTAAAGCGCGCTTGCTTCTGCACTTCGCCCGCGATTCGCAACACTGCTCGCCAACCTGTTGAGCGAAATCATCGGTACGTTCGTCCTGATTCTGGTGGCCAGCGCGATCGGCTCGAAAGCCGGCGCACCCATGGGGCCCGCGCCCGGGCCTCTCGCCGTATCTGGTCGGCTGCGTGGTGTGGGGCATCGGCCTCAGCCTCGGTGGCACTACCGGCTATGCCATCAACCCCGCCCGCGATTTTGGCCCGCGCCTCGCGCACACCTTTCTGCCCATCGCCGGCAAAGGCAATTCGGATTGGAGCTATGCGCCCATTCCAATCCTGGGCCCGCTCATCGGCGCAGCAGCAGCCGCGCTGGTAGTGCGCGCAACCGGGATGTAGGATCTACAGACTGGCGCGATCAAGAGCATCCCTTCCACGGTCGGCGTCTGACGCCGAAGACGAAACCTGACATATCTGAGTCTTGCTCCTCCCTCAATCGCGCAACATCGCAATGCTCTGACGCCGGCGATCCACTTCAAGCCGAGTCACATCGGCACGCGCATAGTGTCCGCTGGGGTCGAAGTTCTGACGCTCTTCGAGAACGCGCCGATGATCGATCGATGCAACCACCAGCGTCTCTTCCGGACCGGCCGGCGGTATGACCCACTCGCCATCGGGTCCGGCAATGCAGGATCCGCCATCGGCGAGCATTTCCGGCGCCGCCGCGGTCACGGCATCCCGCCACGCAGCATTCCCTCCGATATCCCCGCGGCGCATCAATCCCGAAACCGATGCCACATAGGAACGAGACTCGAGAGCGATGAAGCGGGTGATGTCGCGGGTGTTGCGAAGCGATCCCGGCCAGACGGCAATATGCAAATCCTCGCCCTGCGCATAAAGCGCCGTTCGGGAGAGCGGCATCCAATTCTCCCAACAATTCAAACCGCCCACATGGAATGCGCCCAACGGATGCGTACGCAAACCGTGGCCATCGCCCGGAGACCACGCAAGGCGCTCTTCATAAGTCGGCATGAGCTTACGATGAACGCTCCCGATGGCGCCATTTGCGTCGATGTAGACGAGCGAACAATAGAGGCTGTGCCCGCCGCGATCGGGAGGCCGTTCGATGGAGCCGAGGTAGACGGCAATCCGATGCCGCGCGGCTGCCGCGCAGACATCATCGAGATGCCCGGCTTCGATTTGCACCGCCTGACGCGCGTAATCCGCAAAGATCTCCTTCTGCAGCGGCGAATTGAAGCGGGCGCCATCGGTAAGTTCCAGCCAAAATGGATAGCCCGGCGCCAACGCTTCGCCGAACGCTACCAGATTGCATCCGCGTTGCGCGGCCTGTTCCACGTATGCGCAAACCTTTTCCAGCGTGCGCGTGCGGTCAAGCCAGACCGGCGCGATTTGCGCCAGACCGAGCGTTAGTAGTCCGTCTGATGCGTTTGTCGGAATCACTGGATTGAGTGTAGCGGAAGGCCCGCTCGTACTCGAAAATTTACTTGCATTGCCTACGTGCTTTCGCCTATGATCGTAGGGCGAACAAAAAGCGAATCTAAACAAAAGGAGCCGTATGAGCATCGCCGAATCTCTGCTACCTGAATACGACAACGAGATGGCCAATACCCGCAAAATGCTGGAGGCCATTCCCAACGATCAACTCGCCTTCAAACCGCACGAAAAGAGTAATGAGATGGCCGGGCTCGTAACTCATCTGGTCACCATTCCAGGCTGGGGCGCGGACACCATTAAGACCGACTCGCTGGATTTCACCGGCTTCACTCCACCGCCTGCCGTGAAGTCGCGCGAGGAAGCCATCGAAATCTTCAATAAGAACACGGCCGCGGCCCGCGGCGCGATTGCGGGCGCGAGTGACGAAGCCTTGTTTCAGAATTGGACGCTCAGCGGCAACGGTCAAGTCTTCTTCACCATGCCGCGGATCGCGGTCCTGCGCAGTTTCGTGATGAACCACATCATCCATCACCGCGCGCAATTGGGCATGTACCTTCGGCTCGCCGGCGCCAAGGTTCCCGGAATGTACGGGCCATCAGCGGACGAAACCATGTAGTTTTGGCGGAGCGACCGGCGGGCTTTCTCCCTTCCCGCACGGTCGCTCAAGCCGGAAACCGCTCGCGGACGAACTGCATCGCCTCCCCCGACGTTTGCAGTTCGCCCTCGAGCTGGGCATCCTCTACAGCCGCCAAAATCACGGAGAACCGCCGCCCGGGTATATACCCTGCCGCGATCAGGTCCGCTCCCGTAAGCAGTGGCTCCGGCTTCAGCGTCTCTTCGGCGTACTCGCTCAACTTGCGCCGCACCATTTCGTACGATTCCAGATTACGGTTGCTCGACGATACGTCCAGCCGGTGCAGTTCCAGATGCTCGTCGAAGTCCGGGAGGCGGAGGAATCGCTTGAGCGTGCTTTCCTTCATCTTCGCCACATCCTTGAACTTCATATGATTGGCGATCAGCGCCTCGATCTGCTCCATATCGTCGCGCGAAAACCGTAAGCGGTTCAGAATGCCATGGGCCAGCCGCACGCCCTCGTCAACATGCCCATCGAAACGAATCCTGTCGGCTACGCGGAACGTAGGCGGCTTTCCCACATCGTGCAGCAGCGCGCCCCAGGCGAGCGCCGATGAAGGCTGGTCAAGCTGTTCCAGGATCAGTAGCGTATGCTTCCAAACGTCGCCTTCCGGATGGTATTGCGGCGGCTGCTCGACACCCTTCATGTCCGCAACCTCGGGCAGCAGAACCTGCAGCAATCCCGTCGCATCGAGCAGTTCAAACCCGTAGCGCGCCCCGCCCTCCGTGAGGATGCGCGTAAGCTCCTCACGAATTCGTTCGCAGGAAACCTTGGCGATGAGCGCATGATTGCGGCGTATCGCTTCGAAGGTTGAGGGCACGATCTGAAAATCAAGCCGGGCCGCAAAACGCACCGCGCGCAGCAGCCGCAGATGGTCCTCGCGAAAGCGCTCCTCCGCATCGCCGATCGCGCGAATAGCGCGATGTTCGAGATCGGCGCGCCCGCCGACGAAATCGAACACCTCGCCGGTATCCGGATCCATCATCAGGCCGTTGATGGTGAAATCGCGCCGCCGTGCGTCCTGCGCGGGATCCGTTTCGAAATGGACCGCATCTGGACGCCGGCCGTCGCTGTATTCGCGATCGCTACGAAACGTGGCTACTTCGATCTGGTCGAATACGTTCCGCACCAGCACTACACCGAAATGCGCGCCGACGCGGCCGGAGTCCGGAAACAGATCCATGATCCGGTCGGGCCGCGCATCCGTGGCGACATCGTAATCCTTGGGCTCCACGCCGAGCAGCAAATCGCGCACGCAACCGCCCACCAGGTATGCGCGGTGTCCGGCGGCGCGCAGTTTGGCGATCACGTCGCGAGCGAGGGCATCGTCGTTCATTACTTTGCGTCAGGATACCCGATATTCGCCAGCGCCTCAACATTCGACCGCTACAACGCCGCCGAGCGTACCGACTATATTTTCCTGGTTAAATCATCGCCCGGGAAGCGGTGTGGGTAGCAGCGCCTAAGCCGCCAAGGCCCGCCGCGGCGTCCCGCCGTGACAGGCGTCCCACCATGTCATGCTTCCAGCGCGGATTGTGGTTATAGTTTGACCCTACAACGAAAGCGGACGTTTAACAACCGACTCGGCATGACCACCACCGCGAGAATTGTACGGGCCGACATTAACAGAATGCAAACGTAGGCAGTAATAACGGTCTAGTCATGTGGCATCTCCTTCCAACCCGGTGCTCGAAGCCCCGCTGGATCCCACGTTTGGCCCGATCCAAATCTTGTGAGAGGATGGCCCCATGCGCGCGCTGGTCCGCATTCTGCTCTTTCTCCTGGCTGCAATCGCCTGCGCGAAAGACACGGTATACGTTTGCCCGATGCATCCCGACGTGCGCTCCAGCCAGCCCGGGGTTTGCCCGCGCTGCGGCATGAAACTCGTCGCCGGACTCCCGGATCCTGTCGAATACCACTTGGACCTTACCATCACGCCGCACCTGCTTCGAACCGGCCAGGTCGTCAAACTCGGCTTCACTGTGCGTGATCCATGGAAGGACCAGCCCGTCAGACGCTTCCAACTCATCCATGAGCGGCTCTTTCATATGTTTGTCGTGAGTCAGGACCTCAAATTCTTCGTTCACGACCATCCGTCGCCGCTGCCTGGAGGCGCATTTTCCTATAAAATTGCGTTTCCCACGCCGGGCATGTATCGGCTGCTGGCCGATTTTTATCCCGATGGCGCGACGCCGCAATTGATTGCGAAGACACTCATCGTCCCCGGTCTTCCGCCGCAAGCGCCCTCGCTCGCTCGCGACTACTCGTCCAAGGATGCCCAAAACCTGCGCATCGAGCTTACGACCGACCCCCCGCGGCCGGTCGCTGGAATGAAGACGCTCATGTTCTTCCGTCTCGCCCCGGCCGATGGAATCGAGACTTACCTCGGCGCTTGGGGTCACATGCTGGCGGCAAGCGACGACCTCATCGATCTCATCCACACTCATCCCTTCCTGGCGAGCGGCCCGCTCATCCAGTTCAATGTCGAATTCCCGCGCGCCCGCACTTACCGCGTGTGGGTGCAATTTCAACGCAAAGGGGTAGTCAATACCGCTCGCTTCGACGTGCCGGTGAGCCGCTTGAACTAGCTTCCATGAAAAGCAGCGCCGAACCCGCCGGAACGCCACGGATCGTCGCGCCCAGCGGCAGCCGCATCGGCGCACGCAACAGAAACAGATGCCTGAACGCGCGCTTATATTGGTAGACCCATAGCATCGGCTCGATCGAGCCATCCGGCAATTCCGCTGTAACCCGAAACGATGCGCCGTCCGGGACGTCCCGCAGCCAGATCCCGTCCAGCGCCATCGGCGCGCGCAGGCGCGTATCCGCGGTCACGGCGATTCCCCCTTGCGGATTCTCCGCCGGAGCCGCGACGGCCGAATCGGGTTGACGCAGATCCTTCGCGTCGCCTTCCGGCGCGCCGCCATTCACCCAACTGTCGATCAGTTCGATCTGTTCAGTCGTGAGCGCCTGGTCATTGCGAAAATCGCCGAAGCCCTTCACCGCGCCCCAGGGAGGCATACGGCGTTCCTCGGTTTCCTCTTTGATTGCCATGGCCCATGGGCGCGCCTCGCTATAGCTCAGCAGGGAAAACGCTCTTCCCCCCGCGTGATGGCAACCAGCGCACCGCGTGTACGCTATGCGTGAAATCTCGCGATCCCAAGTGATCGGCGTTGTGATGATGTCGTGCCCGCGAGCCAGCGCTAGATACACTCCGGCAATGACAAGCGCGCGCTTCACTTGACCGTAACCATTACTTCCGCGTTCGACCAGCAACATTGGAAACCGCGCCCGCCTTCGCCCGACCAATCGTTCGCCAATACATGCAGAATGTAGTCGCCCGGCTCGGCGAACGTTACTGCGGTTACGGCCTTCCCATGAAACGCCGTCCCGGGAGGCGCTTTGAACTCGGCCGCCTCAGCCTCCGGCTTGGCATTCCCGAACCGAACGGCGCCCGGCCCGCGATACTTACTCCATGTCAACGAGACTGGCGTTGTTTTCGGCCGGGACGCGCCCGGAACGACGCTCGCATCGTCCGCGACCCACAGAGGAAGAGTAAGTTGCGTCCCCACACTGGCAGTTAGCGACTTAGAAGGCGCCCGCGGCCCATTGACAAACGGACCGCTCGCGTCAAAACCGATCCACGGAGGAGTATTCCCATTGGCATCCCGAAAAGGCGCTAGCTCCCATAACTCGGCAAGGCTGGCCGGCGTCTCGGTAGTAACTCCGTTGGCGGCGATAGTCCAAACGATCTTCTTCGAACCGAAATCCTTGGGCACGGTGATGGTGAAAACGCCCCAGTTGCGTCCCGTTAGGAAATGCGTAGGCTGTCCGCCATCCGGACCGGCCGGCTCGATCTTATTCCCCTCCCCGATTGGGATATCCAATTCCTGTTTCAGATTCCGGTTGTAATAGCCAAACAGGATGCTGAATGTACCGTCGGGGTTGGGAAACCATCCTTCAAACGCCGCCGTTACGCTTTGCCCGGAATCGTGTTGCGGCCCCATTTGCAATTGCTGTCCGGCGAGAGGCGAAGCCGAAGCCAACGCGGCTAGCGCGAAGATCACGAGCGATAGCATCCGTTTCCCCAGCATGAGCGTGCTCTCAGTTGCGAGGCCGCACGGAAGCCGGTTGCGTAGGCCCCGTCGCGTGCTTCGCCAGCCACGTCTGGTAATCGTCGTCGCTGATATAAGTCACGTTCACCCACGCATGCGCCATCTCATCCACCGTCCGCTGTCCCCATCCTACCCACTGGTCCGGATCGGGATTGTTCCGATTATTGGCCGTATTGTCATGCCATGCGACAACATGAATCAGCGTGCCCTTCGGGAGCACCGGCGCGGAATCGTCGGCGTAAATATAGTTGGTCATCCAGTTGAAGCTGAAGTGATCCACATAACTCAGCGTGCGCCTGGAGCCATCCGGCAGAATCGCTTCCATCAACATCGATTTACCGCGCAGGTGCATATGCGGTTGGAAGTTCTCCAGCCGCGCCGGCGCGCGCAATGTCGTATAGCCTTCGGTCTCAGTGATGGAATTCGGCGGAATATCCAGGTGGCCGAATCCGGCGCTGCCGGGCGTAGCTGGAAACGCCGTGAGAAATGTGCGGTACTTCGGCTCCTGTCCTTTGGGATAAAAGTAGATCGCCAACTCGACGTGGTCGCGGATCTCCTGCCCGGCCGCATGATAATGCGTCTCCCACCAGATGCGCGCGCCTGGAACAAGCAGCTTGCCTGTGTTTGGCCGGTAGACATCGTAATTCTTGTTAATGGCCCACTCCATCAACAAGCCTTGGGTTGCGATGCCCGTGTTCGAGCCAGGCTCCTCCTGCTGCAAATAAGCCAGCGCATGATGCGTGATCCTGCGCCCTTCGGGAGTGGCCGGCCGCATTTCCACCGCGCGCACCCAGCGCGGTTCCGTAATTGGAATCGGCGTCAGGGGCCTGAACCAGACGTCCTGCCCTTTCGCCGGCATCGTGTAAGGTTCGGAGGTAACGACGAGATCCGGCGCCTGCCCAAACTCTCTTTCAAGCTGCCATCCGTTGTCCTTAGGCCATTGCCTGGGCGTCGGCATGTCCTTGGGGTCGCCCATCGGAGCGCCCCCATCTACCCATCGGGCAATGGTCGCGATTTGCGCGTCGGAGAGCGAAAAATCATTCTGAAAATGCTGGATGCCGACAGTCTTGTCCATGTGCCACGGAGGCATATTGCGAGTCACGACCCGCTCTTTGATGGCTTTAGCCCACGGACGCGTCTCCTCATAAGTGACCAGAGACATCGGCGCCATTTCCCCGGCGCGGTGACACATCTGGCATTTTTCCTGCAAGATGGGCACAACATCCTTAGCGAATGTGACAGACGCAGGGTGGTCCGCCGCGTTAGCTCCGGCAGCGAGAACTGCCGCAAGAGCGGCGATTGCTACGGCCAGACAGGTCACGTTGAACTGCTGGCAGAGGGAACGGGCGTCTACCATGCAACCTCCTCTGAAATGCCTGCTGTCAGTCTACATCACGGTTTAACCCACCCATAAAGGAATGTTCAGCACAGTTTGTTGTACGATAAAACAAAATGCGGATTCGAGACATTCGCGCCACCACGGTCACGGTTCCGCTGGAGGCGCCGTTGCGCCATGCCAACGGCTGCCATTGGGGCCGGTTCGTGCGCACGATCGTCGAAGTCGAAACCGATAACGGCATTGGTCGGCTTGGGCGAAATGGGCGGCGGCGGCGAATCGGCCGAAGCCGCGTTCCGCGCGATGAAGACGTATCTGGTCGGGCACGATCCGGCGCGTCTCGAAGAGATGCGCTTCCTGATCGCCAATCCGACCGCATCGCTCTACAACAATCGGACGCAGGTGCTGGCCGCGCTGGAATTCGCCTGCCTCGATATTCTCGGCCAGGCGTGGGGCGTGCCGGTCTGCGACATTCTCGGCGGCCGCCTGCGCGACCGCGTGCCGTTCGCCAGCTACCTTTTCTTCCGCTACGCCGAATCCGCGCAACCGGCGCGGGCGAGGTCCGCACCGCCGAGCAACTGGTGGAACTCGCCTGCTCGCTGAAGCGCCGCTTCGGATTCACCACGCACAAGCTCAAGGGCGGCGTCTTCCATCCGGATTACGAACTGGAAGCCTACCGCGCGCTGGCCGCCGCGTTTCCCGGACGATTCGCTGCGCTTCGATCCCAACGGCGCTCTGTCCACCGAGCAGGCCATCCGCTTCGGCCAAGGCATCGAAGACCTGCGCAACGATTATCTCGAAGATCCCGTCTTCGGCATGAACGGCATGCGCCGCACGCGGCAGATGGTGCGCGTTCCGCTGGCCACCAATACCGTGGTGGTGAACTTCGAGCAACTCGCGGCCAACGTGCTTGATACCGCCGTGGACGTGATTCTGCTCGACACCACGTTCTGGGGCGGCATCCGTCCCTGCGTGAAGGCGGCCGGCGTTTGCGAGACGTTTCAGCTCGGCGTGGCCGTGCATTCGTCCGGCGAACTGGGCATTCAGCTCGCGACCATGCTGCATCTGGGCGCGGTGATCCCGAACCTCTCTTTCGCGGCCGACGCGCACTATCATCACCTGACCGACGACATCATCGAAGGCGGCCTGATGCGGTATGACGACGGCGCGATCCGCGTGCCCGATGCGCCCGGACTGGGCGTCAAATTAGATCATGAGAAGCTGCGCGAATATAGCGAGCTTTACCGCCGCCTCGGGTCCTACCCGTACGATCGGGATCCGGGCCGTCCAGGTTGGACGCCCACGATTCCCAACTCGCGTTGGGCAGACCCCGAGGATGACCGCACGCCGACGATTCCGTTTTGAGTAAGAGAGCCGATGCTACCCGAACAGTGGGAAATTTTTAAGCGCGCCTCCCGGCTGGAAAAGCTGGACAAGATTCCGATGGCGCTGATTATCGACAGCCCGTGGATGCCCGGTTACCTCGGCATCAAGCATCTCGACTACTATCTCGACCCGGAGGTATGGTTCCAGGCGAATTTGCAGATCATGCGCGAATTCCCCGAGATTATCTTCGTTCCTTCCTGGTGGATGGAATACGGCATGGCCGCCGAGCCATCCGTCCTGGGCGCCAAGATCAAGTTCTGGCAGGACAATACGCCGAGCGAATATCACACGCTTTACCGCCTGGAAGATATCGACCAGTTCCCGGAATATGAAGTGGAGGCCGACGCGTTCGCGGCCTTGACGCTGCATCGCATCGGCATGCAGCGCCAGCGCATCTTCGACCATGGCTACATTCTTCCGATGGTTACCTCGCGCGGTCCGCTCTGCACCGCGGGATTTGTTCGGGGCACGACCCATTTCATGATCGATTTGGTCGAGAATCCGGAAGGCTCTCATCATTTGATCGATCTCTGCACTCGCGTAATCATCGATTGGCTCAAGGCGCAACACAAAGTGATGGGCGACAAGGTCGAGAGTATCTTCATTCTTGACGACATCGTGGGCTTCATCAACGAAGAGCACTATATGGAGTTCGCGCATCCGTATCTTAAGCGAATCTGTGACGCATTCCCCAATGACTGGGTAAAGGTTTATCACAACGATGCCGAAGTCGATGCGTGTCTAGATCATCTGCCCGACGCCGGATTCCACGTTCTCAATTGGGGCAAGCAGAAGAATATCCGCGAGGTGAAGCGGCGCGTGGGCGATCGCATGTGTCTCATGGGCAACGTGAATCCGCTCGAAATCGCTGTGCGCGGGACGCCCGCCGAGGTGAAGGCGGCGACTCTCGACGTGCTCGAGGGCTCGGGCGGCGAAGGGCGTTATCCTTTCCGTGGGCGGCGGCACAAGCCCCGGCATGCCGCGTCAGAATATCGTCGCGATGCTCGACGCGCTTGCGGATTTCAACGGCCGGAGGTAGTCAAGGCGGCGATGATCGATTATGCCCTGATGAACCAATACCTTTACGAGGGCAAAGCCAAGCAAGTGGAGCAGATGACGAAGGACGCGCTCGCCGAAGGCCGCGCCGTGCAGGAGGTGCTCAATGAAGGTCTGATCGCCGGCATGAGCGTGGTCGGCGAAGATTTCAAGCACAACATACTGTACGTACCCGAGGTGCTGATCGCCGCGCGCGCCATGAAGGCCGGTATGGCGGTCTTGAAGCCGCTGCTCAGCGCGAAGGATGGAACGGCACGCGACCCATCGGCGTGCTGTTGATGGGCACGGTGCGCGGCGATCTGCACGATATCGGCAAGAACCTGGTGTGCATGATGGCCGAGGGCGCGGGCTTCGAGGTTCACGATATCGGCGTGGATCAAAGCGTGGAGAAGTTCATGGCCGCGGCGGCGAAGTGCAACCCGACGATCATCGGCATGAGCGCGCTGCTCACCACGACGATGACGTATATGAAGACCGTGATCGATGGCTTCGAAGCCGCAGGCCTGGGCCACATCAAGATGGCCGTGGGCGGCGCGCCTATCAGCCAGATGTTCGCGGACGAGATCGGCGCCGACGGCTACGGCGCCAACGCGTCGGCCGCCGTCGATCTATTCTTGCGATTGGCGGCGCAGCGGGTTTCGGCATAAGATGGCGACGCTGTCCATCAACGGCCAAACCCTCACCGCAACACCCGCATTATCTCTTTTCGATCACGCCGAATCCGCCGGAATCCGCGTGCCTACCTCCTGCCGCAAGCAGGGCAAGTGCAAAGAGTGCATGGTCGAGATCGTCCGATGGCATGAATTGCCTCACGCCTCGCACTGAATTCGAAGAGCATCTCAAGGAGCCTTCCGCCTTTCGTGCCAGAGCTCGCCCTACCGCATCCGAAGGGCAATCCGCTGCCACACCATGCGCCGCGGCGCAATGCAAATAGAAGTCGGTAGGATGGGCCTCCTGGCCTGCCCACGCGCCGAAGGCGCGGGCCGCTCGGACTACGTCCCCCCTCACCCCTACGGCCTCGCCCTCGACCTCGGCACCACCACCGTAGTCCTGCGCCTTCTCGACCTCCGCACCGGCGCGATCCTTGCCGTCTCCTCCTTCGAAAATCCCCAGCGCTTCGGCGGCTCTGAAGTGATGTCGCGCATTCAATACGACACCGACAATCGCGGTAAACTCCTCATGCGCACGCTGGCAGGCTATCTCACGCACGCCATCGAAGAGTTCCCCGTGGACCCGCATGACATCGGCGAGATGGTAATCGCCGGCAACTCCACCATGCGCGATCTCTTCTTCGGCCTCAACGTCTACACCATTGGCCAGAACCCGTACCGCTCCATTACCGAAATCGAGGTCGCCGAGGGCAAACGCGCCACCACCAGCCTGCTCAGCACCGGCCGGCAATGTCTGCTGCCGATCCATCCCGAAGCGCGCGTCTATGGCGCCCCGATCATTAGCGGACACGTCGGCGCGGACGCCGCAGCGTGCATGCTGGCGGTCGATCTCGCCCACGAAGAGCGCCTCGCCGCGATCATGGATATCGGCACCAACACCGAGTTGATCGTAGGCAACCGACGCCGCATGATGGCCGCATCTTGCCCCGCCGGCCCCGCGTTCGAGGGCGGCGCTATCGCCTGCGGCATGCCCGCGCTCGAAGGCGCCATCGAGGATGTCTCCATCGATTTCCGGGGCGATTTTCATTTCACCGTTATCGGCGGCCAGATTGGCGATAAAGATGTCCCGCAAGGCATCTGCGGATCGGGCCTCGTCGCGCTGCTTGGCGAACTCTTGCGCACCGGCCGGATGAACGACATGGGCCGCTTCGCCGATGGCGCGTCGCGCATCGATATCGCGCCCGGCATCTACCTCCTCGAAAGCGACGTCAATGAACTGGCTCAGGCCAAGGGCGCCAACGCCGCAGGTTTGCATACCGTCTTCAGCGAATACGGTATCGATTTCGACGAGATCGAGGTCTTCTATCTCGCCGGCGGCTTTGGACGCCATCTCAGCGTGGAAGCCGCGCAGCGCATCGGTCTCATTCCGAATATCCCTGTAGAGCGCGTGGTGCAGGCGGGCAACGCATCCATCGAAGGCGCCACCATCGCGCTGCTCTCCGAAAAAAAGCGCGGCGAAATGGAAGCGATGGTCCGGCGGGTGGAACATTGCAGGTTGGAAACGAATCCGCGCTTTTTCGATTTCTTTGTTGATGGCTGCCAGTTCAAGCCCATCGAACGGTTGCGCGAGGTGGCCGCGGCATGGAATTGATCGATACCGCGCCCGCCATCCAAGTCGATCCCGCCGAATACAAACGCCTGCTGGGCTTTCCGCGCGATTATGAGTGGGATGGCCGTTTACGCGAACTGGCCGAATGGGCGCAGGCCTGGTATACGGAGAACGGCCACCCGTGGATCTATGCGCGCCAGGCAGCGGATCTCGAGATTGTCGAAAACGCCATCCATATCGAAGGCGTTAACTTCGTTTCGACGCGCCTGCGAGATATTCTGAACCGCGCCGACGCCGATGGCGCAATGCTCGTAGCTGTCGGCGCGGGAACCGAAGTGGACTGCGCCACTCAGCGACTCTGGCGCGAAGAGAAGCCCGACGAATACTTCTTTCTTGAAATGTACGGCTCCGCCGTGGTGGAGCATCTTGTCGCCACTGCCGGCGCGCGCCTTTGCGGCTGGGCCGAAGAGCGCGGTATGGCCGTTCTTCCGCACTACAGCCCCGGCTATCCGGAGTGGGATATCGCCGATCAGCCGCGCCTGCTGCAATTAGTTCAGAGCGCTCTGCCTTGCCCGATCACCGCGCTCGATTCCGGCATGCTGTCTCCGAAGAAGACGCTGCTCGCAGTATTTGGTTTGACGCATCGAACTACTGGTCTTGCCCGCCTCACCGATCTTATCCCCTGCGCAAACTGCTCGCTTACGCCGTGCCAATATCGCCGCGCGCTGACTCCCGCGGCGAAGTATCAGGTCAACGCGAAAGCCTTACGGCGCTGGGCGGCCGAGCGCCTCTCGATGGAACGGCGCGGCGACGGCACAATCGAGGCGCTTTTCAGCTACGACGGCACCACCTGCAACAATATGGGCCAGCCGCTGGCCTTCGAATACCGCGTCACGTTGGGGCCGCTCGAGGAGCGTTATCCTATCCGCACACAGCACTGCGGGCCTGCACCAGGCGATTCCGGCCACGCGCACATGTGCAAGTTTGCGGGCGGCGAGTTGCTGCGGGTGATCGAGGATGAGAAGCCCCTAGCTGGCCGGCCGCTCGATGAAGTGATCGCGTGGCGCCGTCCTTCGTCGCCGGCGGGATGCTATTGCGAGCCAACGAGCCGCGATCACAAGTGGGGCCTGGTGCTCGAAACCATTCATTACGCACTTTCGAACGGGCAATGAAGAAGACGATTCTACAAGCGATTCGGGAACGCCCCCTCTTGGGCGATGGCGCCATGGGCACGCAGCTCATGTTCGCCGGCCTCGAACAGGGCGCTTGCGGCGAAGCCTGGAACCTGACGCACCCCGAGCGCGTGCTCGCCATCCAACGCCGCTACGCCGAAGCGGGGTCGGACTGCATCCTCACCAATACTTTCGGCGGCTCGCGCATTATGCTCAATCGCCACGGACACGCCGGTGACGTAGCCGCCGTCAACCGAGCGGCCGTCGAAATCGCGCGCGCAGCGTTCGGCGGACGCCCCGGCTTCGTGATCGGCGACATAGGCCCCTTTGGCGGCCTCATGGAGCCATACGGCGATTTCACCGAGGACCAGGTGCGCGCCGCCTTCCGCGAGCAGGCGAAAGCGCTGGTAGACGCGGGCGCGGACGCCATCATCATTGAAACGCAGACATCGCTCGAAGAGCTGCAGATCGGCATCGAGGCGTCCAGGGAAGCCAGCGCGGCATGCGTGATCGCCTCCATGGCCTATGACGTCACACGTGATGGTTCCACCTTCCGGACCATGATGGGCGTGGATCCGGAACGCGCCGCCGAGTTCATGCAGGAGCACGGCGTGGATATTGCCGCCCTCAACTGCGGCACGGGTATGGATATGGAGCGCGCGCGGCAAGCCGTGGAGCGATATCGCAACGTTGTGGACCTTCCCGTAATGGCGCAGCCGAACGCCGGCCAGCCCAAGCTGGTAGATATGAAAGTGGTCTATGACGAAACGCCGGAGCAAATGGTGTGCGGCGTGGAGCCGCTGCTTGACGCGGGCGCGGCTATCGTCGGAGCCTGCTGCGGCAGCACTCCGGAACATATCCGCGCCTTTCGCGCAGCGCTAGACCTTTGGATCCGCGATCACTGGAGCCCGAAACATGAAGTACAAGCTATGTGACATTGACCGCGAGGCGCGCGAGAAGCTGCCGAGATTCACTGACGACAAATCGGGCATCGGCGTCCATTACGTGGATGCGTTCCTCAAGCCGATGAACGCCACCCTCGAAGACGGAACACCCGTGAAGGCCAAGCGCCGCGGCCTGAAGATCCTGCTCACCGCCGGAGCGAAGAAAGGCGAAGGCCTGATGCGACGCCTGGGCGTGAGCGCCGACCCTATCGTGATGCTCGACGCCGCATTGCAAGAGGCCGCGATCTCGGCCGGCATCGAACTCACCGTCGAAGATGGAGGCATCTACCTCACATGTTGACTTGTACGACGGGCCTCCGGCCTGTCGATCCTGATCCACGGAGTTGCCCTGAGGCTCGAGTCGCTTACACCCGTCGGGAGGGACAGGCCGGAGGCCTGTCCTACTGGCTGCATCGCCTGGCCTGCGCCGCCGCTCTCGTCACGTGCGCCTGCGCCCAAGCCGAAACCGGCGTCGAAGCCTGGCTCCGTTACGCCCCGCTCGACGATCCCTCGCTCACCCAATACCGCCAAGCCGTCCCCGCGACTGTTCTCGCGCTAGGCGATACCCCACTCCAGCTAACCGCCCGCGATGAAGTAATCCGCGGAATCCGCGGCATGCTAGGCCGCACGCTCCGCATCGCCCCCTCCCAGCCTGCCGAATCCACCATCCAGATCGGCACGCTCGCGCAACTGCACCTGCAAGCTTCGCTCCCCCCCGAAAGCTATTGGTTGAAATCCTCCGGCCGGAACATACTCATTGCCGGCTCTGACGACCGCGGCTCGCTCTACGGCGCTTTCGCTCTACTGCGCAAGATCGCCCTGGGCGAACCGCTCGCAAATCTCGATGAGAAACAATCGCCGCGCATCCCCATTCGCTGGACCAACGAATGGAATAACCTCGATGGAACCATCGAGCGCGGCTACGGCGGCCGATCCATCTTCTGGGATAACCTCCACGCCCGCGCCGATCTCTCTCGCGCCGCCGATTACGCGCGCCTGCTCGCATCGCTCGGCATCAACGGCTGCTCCATCAACAACGTCAACGCCAACCCGCGCGCGCTAGCTTCCGACTTCATTCCGGAAATCGCGCGCGTCGCTGCCGCGTTTCGTCCGTGGGGCGTGCGCCTCGCCATCTCGGTCGATTTCGGCAGCCCCAAAACCATCGGCGGTCTCGACACGTTCGATCCGCTCGACCCCAAAGTCGCCGCATGGTGGGTCGCCAAAGCGGACGAGATCTACAAGGCGATTCCCGATTTCGGCGGCATCGTGCTCAAGGCCGATTCCGAAGGCCGCGTAGGCCCCTCCACCTACAACCGCACTCACGCCGATGCGGCCAACGTCGTTGCGCGCGCGCTCAAACCGCATGGCGGCCTGCTGTTCTACCGCGGCTTCGTCTACGACCACCACATGGATTGGAACAATCCCAAGAACGACCGTGGCCGCGCCGCCTGACGACAACTTCCACGATCTCGACGGCAAGTTCGACGACAACGTCATCGTGCAGATGAAGAACGGCCCCATCGATTTCCAGGTGCGCGAACCCGCATCGCCGCTCTTCGGCGCGCATCCCGAAAACCAGCCAGTCCATCGAGCTGCAAATCACGCAGGAGTATTTCGGACAGGCACGCCACACAGTGTTTCTCGTGCCCATGTGGAAAGAGACGCTCGATTTCGACATGCGTGAATCGGCGAACGCATCCGACGCCGGTGAAGTCGCTGGTGCGCGCGGTCGTCGGCGTTTCCAACGTGGGCCTCGACGACAACTGGTTCGGCAACCACCTTTCGCAGGCGAATCTCTACGGCTTCGCACGCCTCGCCTGGAATCCCGATCTTTCCTCGAAGCAGATCGCCGCGGAATGGACGCGCCAAACCTTCGGCTCCAATGCAAACGTGAATGAGACCGTCAACTCCATTCTGCTCACTTCCTGGCGCACCTATGAAAACTACACCGGCCCGCTGGGACTGCAGACGCTCACCGATATCACAGGCGACCACTACGGCGTGAACGTGGAAGCCTCGGAGCGCAACGGCTGGGGACAATGGCATCGGGCCGACGAGAAGGGCGTCGGCATGGATCGCACGGTGGCCACCGGAACCGGGTACATCGGGCAGTACAGCCCCGCCGTAGCTGCGATGTTCGAATCCCTGGCGACGTGTCCCGACGATCTATTGCTCTTCCTGCACCACGTGCCGTACACCTACAAGCTGCATTCCGGCAAGACAGTGATCCAATCCATCTACGATTCGCACTACGAAGGCGCAGCCACCGTAGAGGACTATGTTCGCCAATGGCGATCGCTGCGTGGAGGCATCGACGAAGCCCGCTACCGCGAGATATTGGCGCAATTGGAGTATCAAGCGGGACAAGCCGAGGTGTGGCGCGACGCCGTGAATACGTGGTTCGCGAAAGCGTCAGGCATTCCCGATGCGAAGGGCCGCGTAGGCCATTATCCCGGCCGCTACGAAGCGGAATCGATGAAGCTGGAAGGCTATGTCGTGCGCGACGTGACGCCGGCCGAAGACGCGTCGGGCGGCAAGGCGGTGGCGTGTCCCGCGGCATCGTGCTCCGCCAGCTTCCAATACGATGGCGCAGCCGGATGGTACACGCTGCACGTAGAATACCTCGATACGTCCGACGGCGCCGCGCGCTACAAGCTGACCATCAACGGCCAACCGATCGACGAATGGACGGCATCCCTAGGGGACTGGACGACATCTACGATGCCGGCCCGCCGGCGCCTCGATTCGACGTCATCCACACGGCGATTGATCGAGGGCGTTGCGCTGCGGCCCGGCGATATCGTGCGGCTCGAAGGCGCACCCGATCAGACCGAACAGGCGGCGTTCGATTATATCGAGATCGTACGGTAACCGTAACGATCAGAACCCGGATTCCCCCCAAAGCCGATACCGCAATAATGGCCTGAGTTCCCGGTTCATTCCCGATAGGCGGACGGTGGCGCGCCCGATAGAAGTGGCGCCATGAATCTCGATACTTTTTTCGAAGGACGCCGCCGCAGTTACGAAGTGAGCGGTCCTACGATCTTTTCTTGGATGGAAAAGCCGAGCTAGCTGCCCCGTTGCCGGATCGATTCCGGTAAGGTTCGGGCGCTTCTTCAGGTTGCAATTCCAGCAGGCCAGCGCCAAGTTGTCGAACTCGGTCAATCCACCGTGTTGCCTGGCGATAATATGCTCAATGTGAAACTGCCGCCGGAATCCGAATTGTGAAATCCGGCAATATTCGCATCGGTGGGAGGCGCGCCGCCGAACGTCTTCGGCCAAATCATTTAAGCGCAACGACCCAGACTTTGCCGTGCCTCGGATTGCCAGTAGGCCAATAGGTCTGCAATGTTGACGTAGGCTTCCAACTCAGCTTCTTCCTCGGCCGTAAGCAGGCCCTCATTCGCCTTGCCGTTCAATTCTTCGATTCGCGCTTCTTCTTCATTGGGAAAATCGAGTTCTTCATTGGGAAAATCGAGCGCAAGAATGCTTTCGGCGAGCGGACGGGTCATGCCAGTACCAGACAGATCGAAGACCCTACGCAGCACGTCGGCATACGGCTTAGCGTGAAATCTTGCTTCTGTCATCGCAATTCGAGTCTACACTAGCTGGCGGCGGCGTGCGGTTCGGCGTCTCCGCTGGGTCCGTACATGGAGGGAACCTTGGCGCCCATGGGGCGAAGGTAGGTGGAAAGCTGGCCGCGATGATGAATGCCGTGCTTGAGATCGAGCGTCAAGAATGTGACGGCGGGTTCTTTCCATGAGCCGAGCTCGAGTGGAGCCAAGAACTTGGCCGCCGGCAGGGCGCGGACTTGGTCGATTAGACCAGGGACCTTTTCGTCGAAGAAGGCGAGCACTTCGGCGGGCGTCTTGAAATCGGGCTGCTTCCATTCGAAAGCGCCGTTCACGACCCCACTGAGGAAGAAGACTTCGGCGGCGGCGATATGCGTAGCGAGGTCAAGGGCGCTCATGCACTTATCGCTCGGCTTGTAAGAGCTGCGCTCGGCGGGTACGGCGGCCAGCAGCTTGCGGGTGGTGGCCGATTCCTGCTCGATCTGGTCGATCATGAAACCGGCGATCGTCTTAGCTGTGTCTTCGGTCATGTTGTTTAGTGTAGTTCAGAGAGGACGCACCGGCGGCGCGTTATGATTTCAACGATGCTAATTTACAAAACCTCAACCGGCTGGCAGGGGGAAGCGCCCGCCTCCACGCCGCTCGCACCCATCGATTCGCAGGAAGTCTGGGCCGCGGGCGTCACGTACTACCGCAGTCGTACTGCGCGCATGGCCGAATCGGAGGTGGCCGGCGGCGGCAGTTTCTACGACCGGGTCTATAGCGCCGAACGTCCTGAACTGTTCTTCAAAGCTCTAGCGCATCGTGTCGCGGGACCGGACCAGAAAGTCCGCATCCGCCGCGATTCGCAGTGGAACGTGCCGGAACCGGAACTCGCGCTGGTGATTTCGCCGGCGGGCAAGATCACCGGCTACACCATCGGCAACGACATGAGCTCGCGCGACATCGAAGGCGAGAATCCTCTGTACCTGCCGCAGGCCAAGGTCTACGACCGGTCGTGCGCGCTCGGCCCGGCGATTCTGGTCTCGGAGGAGCCGCTGCCATCCACAACGGCCATTAGCATAGAGATTCGACGCACCGGCGCCGCAGTCTTTTCCGACTCCACTACGCTCGCCGCCATGAAACGCCGTCCCGAAGAGTTAGTGGAATACCTCTACCGCGAGACCAACTTCCCCAACGGATGCATTCTGCTCACCGGCACGGGCATCGTGCCGCCGGATACTTTCACGCTGCAATCCGGCGACGACATCTCGATCACGATCGACGGCATAGGCACGCTCCACAACTCGGTGGAGTGACGATCACTTTACGTTTTGATTGAGCGCGCGCGCAAGCCGGTCCCCGGCTTTTTCGATTTGGTCTTTGATCAGCGGATCGGCCTTAGCTACATACGCGGCGTCGATGACATAGGGCTTGGTCTTTTCGGCGGGCTTTGCCAACTTGCCGTAAACGATCTTCACCGACACTCTGTGGCACTGCTCGGCCCAATCCTCGACGCTTCCCTTCGACCACTTTCTGGCGTGCTTCGCCGCATCCGACGACCATACGGGGAAGAGATCGTTTTCCTTGCCCATTTGTCCGAGCAAGCCGCTATCCCAGACGCTGTGCAGGTTCATCTCGCGGCCGTCGAAGACCACGTGCTTATCGTTACCGCCTTTATCGCTGTCGTCCGAGCTGTGCAGCGGCTGGTGCATGTCGCCGATGAAATGGATGACGAACATCAGGGCCTCGCGCCGCTGCGTGGGGGGCGCGTTCGGGTCGCGCAGGACAGCTTCGAAATCTTCTATCTTCTGGACGACGCAATCGCCCTTGGCACAATCCCGGGCCATATCGCGATGGGGCTTATCGATGGGGATATCGATGTAGTGCCACTGCCCGGTTTCGGGGCGCTCACGGCGGATGCTATCCGCCCAACTGGCTATCGACGCCATGGAAACGCCGGGTCCAAGGATCGCCACGACCTTGGCGTGAACCTCGGGGGTTAACTGCGCCTCAGCGATGTGAGCGATCAGCGCATGGCCCTCGGGTCCCCAGGCGTAAACAGGCAGAGCGGCACACAGGACAACAATTAGGGCTAATTTTTGCATGAAGAATCCAGGGTAGCACTCCGGTGTTCACCTGTCCGAAGGAGCGACACCAGTTCCCAAAAACGATCACGACCGGCGGCAAGATCGCTGGTGGCGCTAGCTAAAAGTGGCTGTCCGCTTGGCGCCCGGCGTGCGTTCTGGGCGCTGATAGGAGACGCCTATGCCCAGAAAGGAACGCATTCGCGAGGCCGTCACAAGTCTCGCTAATCCCAATTATCTGACGGAACGCGCGGCCGCCGGTTGGCGCCTGGCCGCGATCGAATGGGAGCGCGATATCCCCAACGAAGCGCCGGAGACGCCGGCGTGGTCGGAAGACATCCCATACGGCATGCAGGTTTCGAGCGATGGTTCGCGGCTGATCGAGAACGAATCGGAAACCCAGATTGTGATTCTGGCGCTTGATATGATTGTGGAGGATTGCCCGCTCTCGCAAGTTTCGAGCGAGATGAACCGCCGCGGCTACCGCATGCGCGATGGAAACCCCTGGACGCCCACCGCGCTCTTCACCCTGCTGCCGCGCATGATCCAAGTGGGGCCGCGCGTCTTTTCGAGCGAGCAGTGGATGTCGAGACGCCAAAAGCTGCCACGCGTGGTCTAACCCGGATTTGTCACACCGTTTCGTCGCAAGGCGCGTGAGAAGCGTTGCGCCCGTTCCTGGGCCGCGTCTACTCATCGCGCTTTGTCCTCATACTCGATGTACGGCTCAAGATGCCTCCGCGCGCGGACCGGGTTAAGCTGGGGCTGACGCCCCATGCGAACTCTTCGCACTTATCTTCTGCTTGCGCTCTTCGTTGCGTTGCGCGCTTTCGGCAATCTTGCGCTGGCGCTCGGGACCAAGCGGTTTCCCGAGGCGCTATCCACTCACCCATTGGCATATCTGGCGGCGATGGTCGATCCCTTCGCCGCGGCCGGCATCGCGATGCTGATTCTTTCGATCTTCGCGCGCATGGCGATTTTCAGCGTCGCCGATTTGAGCTTCGTGCTGCCGGTAACGGCCGTAGGATACGTGCTGGCGGCACTGCTGGGACACGCGATCTTGTCGGAACCGGTTAGCGGCGCGCGCTGGCTGGGAACAATCCTGATCTTCTTCGGCGCCGCGCTGGTGAGTTCGACGCCGCGGAATACGACCGCTGCTGCTACAACCGTTCCTACCACTGCAGGCAGGGCGCGATGAAGTGGCTTCTGCTCAGTTTGATGATCGCCGCCACGGCCGCAAGCGACCTGCTGCAGAGCCACGCGATGAAGCGTCAGGGCGACGTCACGGAGGCGAAGGGCGGCCTCTCGCGGCTGCCGCGCCTTCTGGCCGCCAACCGCGAACTGATTCTTTCCATTGTGTGCCTGGCGTTTTCCTTCTTCGCGTTCATGGCGCTGGTGCAGGCTGAGCCGTTAAGCTTCGCCGTGCCGGCATCGGCGGGGAGTTTCATTGTGGAAACGATTCTTGCGCGGCTGGTATTGAAGGAGCGAATCGGGCCGCGGCGGTTGGCGGGGACGCTGGTGGTGCTGTGCGGGGTGATACTGGTGGCCCGGTAAGCGGCTCACACAACATGCGTCGGAGCCGCGAGAGCCATGGCGAGTAATTGACGATCCGGGACCTCGGCAAAACCGACGCGGCGATATACCGTTTGCCCGGGACCGTTGTTGTGGCCTACCTCAACCGTAACGGCACGGATGCCCGCCTTCTCGCAGAAGTCTTTGACTTCAAGCAGCGCGGCGGTGCTCAGGCCCCGATTGCGCCAGGCCGGCTTTACGTAGAGATCGTCCAGGCAGGCGACCATGCCCCCATATTCCATCGTGTACTTGAGAGTCAGCACGAGATGTCCGACCGGTTGATGCTCTTCCTGAATGATCCGGATGTAGCCGAGCCGTTCATCCGCCAGGACGGCGACGAATGCCGCGGCAGCGTGGGAACGGCCGAGCACGTAGCCGCCTTCCGCGTAGAAATCGGTCATCAGATCAAGCAGTAACGGGATATCGTCAGCACTCGCAGGTCTCATCTTGCCGGACGCAGGCCACGCCATTTACTTCACGCCCGCCATCATCTTGACGGTCGGTTTGATCAAAATCGCTAAGACAACGGCGGCGATGAGCGCGGAGGCCGCGACCGTGCCGAACAGTTGCGGCAGCGGCATGGAATCGAAGAGCGAGCCGGCGCGGCCGGCCAGCCAATTGCCGATGGCGGTGCCAAGGAACCAGATGCCCATCACGAATCCGGCGGCACGCGCGGGAGCGAGTTTGGTCATGGCGCTCAGGCCGATGGGGCTGAGACAAAGTTCACCAAGCGTCTGCAGCAGATAGCAGCCGATCAGCCACCATGGCGACACGTTCGTGCCCGCCGCCGCGGCCGGAACCATCAAGCGCGAATGCAAGACCGCCGAAAATCAGGCCCAGCGTGAATTTCGCGGGGCTCGACGGCTCGCGGCGGCCAAGAGTGAACCACAGCCAGGCGAACACGGGAGCGAGGGAAATCACGAAGAGAGGCTGCACGGATTGGAACCAACTCGCCGGGAACTGAAAGCCAAATAACATGCCGGTTGGTATTCCGCTCGCCGAAAAGATTGAGAGACGAGCCGGCTTGTTCGAATGACGCCCAGAAAATGGCTTCGGCGACGAACAACACCAGAATCGCCGCCGACCGCTTGCGCTCTTCCGCCGACCATCCCTTGCCGAAGATCATCCAATAGAAGACGGCCGCCGAGATGGCAACCAGCACCTAGCCGAGCCCGTTCGGAGATGCGAATCCGCAGTGATTTCGATCATGCCCGCCGAGCTGAGCGCGAACACGCCGAGCATCGCAACGATCGCGCCAATGGCTGCGATATGCGCCAGTGCGTTTCTGTGCGCGGTCGCGGGCGGGGTCGCCCGTGGTGGAAGGATACAAGCCGGCATCGCCCAGATGTTTTCCGCCCAGCCAATATTGAATCAATCCGGCCACCATGCCGATGCCGGAAATCGCGAAGCCCATGCGCCAGTTGATCTTTTCGCCCACCCAGCCGCAGATGATCGGCGAAATCAAGGCGCCGAGGTTGATGCCCATGTAGAAGATCGAGAAGCCGGAATCGCGGCGGCGGTCGCCGCGCGGATATAGCTGGCCGACGATGACGCTGACATTCGGCTTCAGCATTCCGGTGCCGAGCATCAGCAGACCCCAAGCCCACGTAGAACGATCGCAAGCTAGGCGCGGCGAGGCAGAAATTCCCAGCCGCGATCAAAATGCCGCCGATGAGCACAGCGCGGCGCTGTCCGGTGATGCGATCGGCCACCCACCCTCCGCCGAGGCACAGCAGGTAGACCATCGCGGTGTAGAAGCCGTAAACCGCGCCGGCCTTGGCGGTCGGAAACGCCAGACCGCCGGTCGTGGCCGGAGCTGTCATGAAGAGAATCAGAAGCGCGCGCGTGCCGTAGTAGCTGTAGCGCTCCCACATCTCGGTGAAAAACAGGGTGGCGAGGCCGCGCGGATGGCCGAAAAAGCTGGTGTCGTGTCTGAACGGCTGCTCGGATAGTGATTGGACCGTTAAGGTCACTTCTCAGGCGTGTCTATCACTTCTAGGGTTATGCTGTCACTTGTTCGGGCTGGTACATAGCAGTGTGAGGGGCCGCACCCAAAGGTTGCGGTAGCGCACCGGGTTTCCATGATCCTGCAGCAGGAGAGGTTCGTCGCCGTGCGGTTTGTAGGCTCCGAGGACGCGATGCTCGGTGCTGCCGTTCAACTCTTTGCGATGGTGCACCATCACGCCGTTGAAAAAGACCGTGACAACGCGGGCTTCAGCAAGCTTCTCGCCCTCGAATTTCGGCGCTTCAAAGAGCGATGTCATAAGTGTTCCACTCGCCGGGCTTGCGACGGGATTGACCAGCGGCGGCCATTGCCCGTAGATCGCGCCCGCCTGTCCATCGGCGTAGGTGGGATTGTTGTAGGAATCGAGCACCTGAATCTCGTAGAGGCTCTAATCGTAGACGCCGCTGTTGCCGCGGCCCTGGCTGGTGCCCTTCACCGCTGGTGGGCTCCGACCATTCGACGTGGAGCTGGCAATCGCCGAACTTGTCGCGCGATGAACAGGTCGCCCGTGCGCGGGCGCGACCTCGAAGTAGCCGGCTGCCCACGGTCCACTGCGCGTCCATCATCTTGCCCTGGTCCGCTCCTGTGCCCTCCTGGTACCAGTGCGAGAGGTCCTTGCCATCGAAGAGGACCACGGCATCGGACGGCGGAGCGCCGGGAGTCGCTCCGGGAGAACCATCGCGGATGCGGCCGTGCGGGGTCGTGGACGTGCCACGGTTGTCCGGGAATGATGGGCGTATCCTTATAGCCCAATTGAGCGGCAAGAACGGCCGGAAGGGCAAGGAACGCGACGGGCGGAACATACGCTCAACAGGATAATACACACGGAGCGCGTGCGATTGGCCGCGGGGCAGGCGCGCCGGACCTGCCCGGAAAAATCGGGTCTCCCCGCGTGTCGTGCGACGGGAGTATGCGGATGTCAAAGACCTGCGGGCGACGGCGTGCTCAAGCGCAT
>CAVPSN010000009.1:0-274168 GCA_963708385.1 Bryobacterales bacterium
CCTCTGCGGATTGGCGCATCCACGTATCCGAGGCCACTAAACGTGGGATCCACTTCGGGATGGCCGGCATCGGAGGATCCGCGCTCGGATTCAGATGCGCGGGAGGGCTATAAGACTGTGCATCATTCCCCCGCGCTAACAGTGCCGATAGCGTCAAGGCTTCAGCGAGGCGGTATAAGCGGCAATTGCCAGCATGTCGTCGTTGCTGAGTTGGCTCACCACCTTCATCATGAGAGGCGTCCATAGACCATTGCGGGCGCCCGTTTGCATGTCGTACATCTGCCGCACGAGATAGCTCGGCGATCGGCCCGCAATTCCCGGAACCGGGCCCAGCCCTTTCAAATCCGCCCCGTGGCAGGCGCCGCAGGCGAGAGTTTTTCCGCCACCCGAAGTCACCAGAGTCTCGCCTTTCTTAACGCTTCCCGGCGGCACGTAGGCAATGAAACCCGAGCGAGGATTCCGGTACATCTCAGACGCTTCGGTGCTTTCCGGCACCTCGATAATGCGATCGCCAATGGGTTCTTTCTCGGTGCCTTCCAGCGCGATAAAAAGGCCGCCCGAGATGCGAGTCTTGGGTACCATGTTGGTTTCCACCACCCTGATCCATGCTGTCCATGGCATCGAGCCGAAGTACTCGGCGCTTGCCTTGATCTCTTCGTCCGTCATCGCCTTGGCAAACGTAATCATGGCGTTCGTGTTTGCCTTCCGCGGATCTGCGCTCTTACGTTTGCCGTTCTTGAAATCGTTCATCTGCTGAATAAAATAGGCCACCGGATAACCGGCGATGGGCGCGTTTTCCGCGCGGCCCTTGCCGTTGGGATAGTGACATAAGGCACAGGCGCGCACCTCGGGCCGGCGGCCGTGGGCCACGATCTCCGGCATCGCCGGGTGGTCTCCCGGAAACCAGTCGGCAGGACCGAAGCCGTCGCGGATCTGCGCCGTCGTGAATTCCAGGCTGCTGCCGGCGAGGTGTTTCGGGCTGTTGTCGATGGCCTGCTGTCCGCCGCGTCCAGCTCCACCCGCCGGGGTTGCCGCCATGCCCGGTTGGGGAAAGCCATACGCCCAAGCAGGCGGGCCATCCGCCGCGAAAGAGATGCTCACGGTCAAGACGGACATGAGCGCGATAATTCGAACTACTGACTGGTTGTTCATCTGGTTTCTAACACTTTACAGCAGTCGAGACCAAGGATGACGAGCTCCGTTGAACCTGCCATCGGCTCCGCGCGAAAGCCGGTTCACTAGCGGCCAGAGCCGTCCCACTGGCGGACATCATTTTCGGCCGGCCCTAATGTTTTCATCGCGTCTTGGGAGTCATCCGCATGCATTGAAACCGTTATGCGATCTCAGCTTCGCCAAGCCATCCGAACCCTTATGAAGTCCCCTGGCTTCGCTGTCTCCGCCATCTTGATCCTAGGCCTTGGATGCGCAGCGAGCACCAGCATCTTTTCTGTTGCTTATGGCGTCCTCATCCGCGACCTTCCCTATCCTGCCCCCGACCGTCTCGTCTCGCTTTCCACTCGCCTGCCACACGCGATCATGTCCAAGGCCCCGGCCGGCGCTGCCGATTATTTCGATTGGCGTCGCCGTCAACAGGTCTTCACCGATCTCGCCCTCACCCGGCTTGTCGCCAATTTCAATCTGACCGGTCAAGGCGAGCCGGAGCGCATCCGCGGCACACGCACTACCGCCAGCCTGTTTCACACTCTCGGGGTCACGCCGCTGATGGGCCGCACCTTCACGGAAGCCGAGCAACTCGATCCAGAGCGCGCGGCCGCTGTCGCCGTGCTGAGCTATTCGCTGTGGCAGAGGCGTTTCGGCGGTGACGCAGGCATCCTCAATCGCAAAATCCGCCTGAACGGCCGCGACACTGAAATCATCGGAGTAATGCCACCCGAATTTCACTATCCCGGCCACGATTACGAACTATGGGAACCGCTGTACTACCCGCCCGAGGAAATCCGGGATCGTTCGGATCTCAGTTACGTATCCGTCGCCCGCCTCCGTCCGGGCGTCGGGATCGAGCAAGCGCGCGCACAAATGAACGCCATCGCCGCCAATCTTGCGCACGAATATCCCAAGACAAACCGCGACCTCGGCGTCTTCGTCGAGCCGTTGCTTGGCGACATCACCGAATCGGTGCGTCCTACGATATGGCTGCTGCTCGCCGCGGTTGGCACGCTTTTCCTGGTTGGCTGTGTGAATCTCGCAAACCTGCTGCTGGCGCGTGCCACCGGACGGCAGGCCGAATTCGCCATCCGCGCCGCAGTTGGCGCCACCCGTGCGCGGCTCATGCGGCAATCGTTCGTCGAGACTATTCCGCTCGCCATCGCTGGGTCCGCCTTCGGCATCCTTGGCGCGGATTACCTTCTCGAATTGCTGGTTCCGCTGCTTCCACCGGGGCTCCCGCGCGTCGAGGAGATCGCGATTCACCTGCCGGTCCTGCTATTCACAATCGCCCTCTCCGTCGGTGCCGCGTTTGCCGTTTCGATGGCGCCGGCGTTGCACGTTTCCGCGAGCCTCCAGCGCGGCCCTGTGTCGCACTCGCGGCTACGCGATCTCCTCATCTGTGCCGAAATCGCCTGCACCGTCGTGCTGCTCGTCTCGGCCGGTCTGCTGATGCGCAGCTTCGTCAACGTGCGCGCGACCGACCCTGGATTTCGGCCGGGCCACGTTCTGGGCCTCCATTTCGCCGTCGACCGCGCCACCCACGGCGATACAGACCCTGAAGTATGGGGATACTTGTCGCGCCTCATCGACCACGTCCAGTCCATCCCTGGAGTGCAATCCGCAGCCATAGTCAATCGCCTTCCGCTTGGAGGCCAAACGCAGACACTCGAAATCGAATTCGAAGGACGCGGAATGACCGCGAATATCGATTCGCGCTCCGCCAGCCCCGATTACTTTCACACTCTCGGCATCCCGCTGCTCGCAGGACGCGCGTTCCGCGATGACGACCTCGCCGGCCACGCCGACGTTGGCATTCTGGACGACCGGATCACGCGCCAGGTATTCGGCAACGAGAGCCCGATCGGCAAGCGTTTCCGCATCGCGATCGTGCCCAGCATGCCGTGGGTGCAGATTGTCGGCGTAGTGGGTCACATTCGCCATGAAGGGCTGGACCGCGATCCGCGACCGCAGGTCTATTGGCCGTATGCCCAGCGAACCCAGGATCGCGTAGCCATGGCGGTCAAGACTGCGGGCGACCCAGCGGCGATGACGCCTGCCATTCGCGCGGCGATTCGGGAGATCGACCCCAACCAGCCGCTCTACGACGTGTTCCCGATGCCGGATTTCATTGCGCGAACGCTTCTTGCACAACGCCTGAATCTGGTGTTAGTCGGTGCGTTCGCGGTGCTGGCGCTGCTGCTGGCGAGCATTGGATTATACAGCGTGGTCTCGCATCTGACGGCGCGCCGCTCCCGCGAGTTTGGCGTCCGGCTGGCAGTTGGCGCCACTCCAGGGCGCTTACTCGCAACGGTGCTCCGCGAGAGTCTCGCCCGCGCCTCGGTTGGCCTTGCAGCCGGCCTTCTCCTCGCTGGGGTTACTACGCGCCTGCTCTCGAGCATGATCCATGGCGTCACGGCGCTTGATCCCTTGACCTACGGCTCGGTTGCCGTGCTGCTGCTAATCGTAGTCGTGGCGGCAAGCTATCTGCCCGCCCGGAAAGCCTCCCGCACAGATCCCGCCTCAGCCCTGCGGGATTGCTGATCTCGACCTCGCGTTCCTGAGACTTTTGCCAATGAATGCCAGCCCCAACAGTAGCGGGAGCAGCGAAGCGGGCTCGGGGGTGGGCGAAGGGTCGTAGTTATACGTAATAGATACCGAGCACCGCCCCCGCCGCCGAGTCCGGTGTCGCTGGCCGTGCCGCGCAAATCGAAATCAATGTCCCAAACAACATCGAATGACGTCAACGTCCCACGGAAGGGATCGAACGGCAGCACATTATTCCCGGTCGTGATTCCGGATGGGAACACATCGAAATTGCTAGAGCCAGCGCCGCTCTGCGAGTCAGAAAAGGAAAACGTTTGTATGAGCGGCGCCCCCTAGGCGCTCCCCACCAGCAAAACGAGCGCTACGGGAATCCTATCCCTTCGAGCTTCATCATTCCGGTGGATAACGGTAACATGTAGCACTTTAGCTGGGAGTACCGTTTTGAGTTTTCCTAGTACGGTCACGCGTAAAGCTCGGTGGCGGGCCTTCCCTTGCCGTCCTTAGTGACATAGACCGGACGCTTCTCGTTCAGGAAATACTGATCGGGTGCGATGCCCAATGAGCGATAGATAGTGGCGTGAAGGTCTTCCACCGGCAGTGGATTCTCGATGGTGGTGCAGGGCCGCTCGTCGGCGGTCTTGCCGTAAACGAACCCTTTTTTAATTCCGCCGCCGCACATGAGCACGGAGCCGGCGGCTGTGAAGTGGCGGTGCATACCGTAGTGTGCGGGCAACGTCATGACGTCGGGCGTGTTCGCTTGATCCTTCACCTCTCTACCGACCTTGCCCTCGGTGACGGCGTCGCGGCTGAATTCGCTGGCCAGAACCACCAGGGTGCGGTTGAGCAGGCCGCGCTCTTCCAGATCGAGAATCAACTGCGCGACCGGGCCATCAATGATCTTCTTCATCATCTCCGCGCGTGAATGGCCGTCCTGGTGGCTGTCCCACCAGCGGAAGGGAATGTATTCGCTGGTCACTTCGACGTATCGGGCGCCGGATTCCACCAGCCGCCGCGCCAGCAGACAACCTTGTCCGAAACGGCTGGTGTTATAGGCTTCGAATTTGTTCCTTGGTTCGAGAGAGAGGTCGAAGGCTTTGGCCGAAGGCGAGGTCAAGAGACGGTCCGCGGCATCGAGAGAGCGCAGCAGACTTCGCCGCTGGTAATCGCCGGCGAACTGATAGACGGGTTGACTGGCGAGCACCTTTTCATAAAGCTTGCGGCGGCTTGTGAAGCGGGCGCTTCCCAGGTCGGAAGGCGGACGGACTGCCGAGGCTGCGTCCTGGGGATCTGCAAGCAGAACGGGACCGTATTCGCTGCCTAGAAAACCGGCGGTATGGAACGATTTCAACGCCGCCGATTCCCCGCCGATCTCCAGGTTCTGGCCGATCGAGATGAATGGGGGCATGGTGTCTACGCGAGGGCCGAGAGTCTTGGCGATCACGGCGCCAATATGTGGCACTGCCATAGGTTGCGGCGGAACATAACCGGTATGCCAGTGGAATTGATGGCGGGAGTGGAGGATGAAGCCGAGATCGGCAGCTTGAAAGGTGCGGATGAGCGAGCCGCGGTCGATCACTTTCGCGATGGATTCGAGGCCTTGGGAAAACTTGATGTGATCGACCACGGTGTCGATTGCGGGGAAGGTGCTGAGAACTTCGCTGGTGTGTATGCCGGGGGCGAACGGGGTGTAGCGCTTGGGGTCGAAGGTCTCGGTGGAGGCCATGCCGCCGGCCATCCAAAGAACGATGAGAGAATCCGCGGTGGCTGGGGGCGTGGCGGCACGGACTAACCGAGGCTCGGAGCCAATGAGCGAAGCCAGCGTGGCCGCGGCCGTTGCGCCTCTGCCCATAAAGCCGCGGCGGCTAATCTTCGCGGCGATGACGGCTTCTTCGGCTGTGAGGTTGGTTTCGAAATCTCTGTGCATGGCGATACCTCTAACGAACGAACTGAAACTCGGGGCTCATGATCACGGACCAAAGCAGATCGGCCAGGCCCTCGGCGCTCGGGCGGCCTGCTTGTCCCGCGTGTCGGGTGTTGTTGTCAGTCAGTGCGGCGATGCCGATTGCACGTTCGGCGGGCAAGGGCGCGCGGCCGAGCAGATAACGGTAGACGCGATCGACCGCTTCCGCCGATGTCTCAAGTACGGGCAGCGCGGGCACGGGCGTCTCCGGAGTGGGCGGCGCGAGCCGATCGAGAGTCGGTTTTTGATCGAAGACGAAGAAACGGCCGGTTACGCCTTCGCCCTGAATGAGCGGCTTGTTTTCGAAGAAGGGTATTCCTTCAAAGCCGGTGAAGCCGCGGCCGGAGATATCGTAGACCAGCTCGGAGGGAAACTTCACGCGGAGTGCGTCCGTGACCGGTTCCTGCGTGTTGAGCGGCACGATAGGGGAACTGTCTTTGCGCATGGCGCCGGCGGCGACAGGCCTCAGCGAAGTCAGGGGCGTGCGGGAGCCATCGGCCGCGGTGAAAAAGGCATGCAGCCAGATGGGAGCGGCTTTGTCCGGGGCGGTGGAAAGATTGTCTTCGACGATCAAGTAGAGCTTCTGTGAGTGAGAGATATCGATGTGGAATGGTACCGGCGGAGTTGGAGGCTGCGGTGGAGGCGCCACGGGCGGTATCGACAAGCCCGCGGCGGTCGCAGCGGCGATTAGATTGGCGGGCGGGGGCGCCGGAGGCCGGAAGGGATCTCCGCTCACCTGGCGGCTAAAGAGGCTCACCGGCTCTGCCGGCAAAACGCCCAACATTTTTTGGGCCCCACGCCACAGCCAGTGATTCAAGGTTTCACCATTCACCAGTTCCACGGCTTGCATGCTGGTGGCCTGCGTGTCGCGGCTGGTATAGACCTGGTCGCGAATCGGACGGCCGAGAGCGCGAGTGAGGTTGCTGGCGGCGATCCGCCATTCGCGCGCGTAATTGCCGGGCGCGACGGGAGGCGGAGGTGGGAGCGGAGCAGACGTTGTGATGCGGTTGGCCGCCGTGGCCGCGGCTGCGGCGGCGCGGGTGGCTGCGGTTTGGGCCGCCGTAAGCGTGAGTACCTTGTTGATGGTGAGGTTTTCTTCGGTATCGACCGGGGCGCCGGAGAAGACGCCCGGCAACCGCATGCCACTGGAAGACAGAACGACGCCCGCAACCTTGGCATTCGCAAGAGCAGTAGCCGTGTTCGCGGCTTCCGTCGCGGCCGCGGCTGCGGCGGCTGGGGCCGGCGGGGCAGGGCGCGGCCGGGCCACATGCCAATCGCCGGTTACGGTGGCGATGGCATCCGCAAACTGCTCGGCGGTGAGGCGGCGCAGTTCAGGTCCGCGGAACGAGTAGTGAGCCGGAGGTCCATCGGGGCGGGCGACGGCGCGCATCTGATATGTCTTCGAGGCGACGATGGTCGCAATGAGGCGCTTGATGTCGTAGCCGTTCTTTACGAAATCGGCAGACAGGTAATCGAGCAGTTCCGGGCTCCAGGGCTCTCCATCCAGATCGTCGGCGTCAGCGACGAAACCGCGGCCCATTAGTTTTTCCCAAATTCGATTGACGAGGGTTCTCGGCACGCGGCCGTTGCGTGGGTCGGTGAAAATCTCGGCGATGGCGGCGCGGCGGTCCTGAATGCTGGTGGAAGCGAGCGGCCGGTTGAGCTCCGGATACATGTAGGAAGCGGTGGCGAACTGACCGGCCTGGGCGACATCGCAGCGGTAGAGCTGCAACTTCTCTTCCGCCGAGAAGTACGCTGCCAGCGCATAGGCGTCCTTAAGCTTCCACTTGCTGATGAAGCTGTCATGGCAAGAATTGCATTTGAAATTGATGCCGACAAAGACCTGCGCCGCATTTTGAGCGGCTTGCAGTGGAGGAGTTTGCGACGCGCTGACAACGCCGCGCCAGTTGACGCCGATGAGGAAGCCATCCGGGTCGGCGGTCGCGGTGGGATTCAACAACTCCCGTACCATCTGGTTGTACGGCTTATTCTTTTCGAGAGCGTCGAGCAGCCACGGGGTGATGCTCTTGCGCCCGGCGACTTCGGAGATGTAGGCGACGCCTTCGTCGTTACGGAGTAAATCGTTCCACCAGCTGATCCAATTCTCGGCGTAGCGCGAGGGATCGTCGCTGAGTCGTGCGACCAGTTTGGCCCGTTTGTTCGGATCGGTACTGGCCACGAAGGCACGGAGGTCGTCAGGCGCGGGAAGCAGTCCCCAGTAATCGAGATACGCGCGCCGCGCGAATATGGCCGAATCCACAGGAACCGGCCGGGCAACGCCTTGTTTCGTCAAATAGGCGGCGGTGAAACGGTCGAGCGGGTCTGTCCATCCGGCCCAAGTCACAGGCGGAATGGCGGGCTCGATCAAGCCCAGCGGCGGTTCCCAACGGGCCTTGGCCGCGGCCGATGTCGGTGTGGCGCGGGCGCCTTCGTCGATCCACGCGCGCAAGGTGGCGATTTCAGCCTGCGGCAAAGGATCGCCGCCGAGCGGCATGGCGGGAAGAACTTCTCCGAGGACTCGCCGCACGACCAGGCTCTCACCGCTGCGACCGGGCTTGATGGCTGCGCCGTTTCGGCCACCCGCAATGATGTCGGCATACGTGCCAAGCGAGAGTCCGCCGGAGCGCTTTTCGGCGTTGTGGCAGGTCAGGCAATGGGCCGCAAAAATGGCATGGATATCGAGCTGGTAATCAATCTTGCCGTGGTTGCTGCCGGAGGCCGCGGTAGCAGGGGTATGGCGAGAGAGCGCGGGTTTGGGCGCATCCTGCGAATAACCCGGCAGGCTCAGCACACTGGCGGCGAGGAGGACGGCAGAGGCGGCCCACCAGCGGCGATGGAGGAAATTAGAGCTGGGCATCGGGCGATTACTTCTATTTATAGTATTCTGCCTGGCGCCCGTCAGGGGAGCAACCCAGAGGGACCACGTGCAAGACGCTCTCGCCACGCAGTGGAGAAACAGTCCGGACGAAGCCCTGTTGCCACGGTTTAGGCTTCCGATCGTGAATCGGCAGCCAACGTTCAATGATAACCTGCCACCCGCGCGTCTTGAACGCGAGACAGGCAGGGTTTCCACAGGGATAATGGCGGATCTTGAACGAGTCCGAAATCCTAACAGGCCAGATCTTCGCGGCCGATCTTGAAGTTTTCCAGATTGCCCAGCACCGTAAGCGCGATCTGTTTCGGATCGAAGAACGTCTGCGCGATCCGCTGCACGTCGGCCGCGGTCACCGCTTCGATGCTCTCCACCAGCTCATCCAGCGTGAAGAAGCGGCCGAAGTACATCTCCTGCCGCGCCAGGTTCGACATGCGGCTGGAGGTGGATTCCAGGCTCAGCATCAGCGAACCCTTCAGGTGATCCTTGGCGCGGCGCAGTTCTTCTTCGCCTACCGCGTGCTCCTTGAGATCGCGGAATTCCTTGAGGATCGATTCCACCACCTTGCGCGCCGATTCGAGCGATGTGCCGGCGTAGATCGAAAGGCAGCCGGTGTCGCGATACGGATTCAGTTCGGAGAAGACGGCGTAGGCCAGGCCCTGGCGCTCGCGGATGTTCTGGAACAGGCGCGAACTCATGCCGCCGCCCAGCAGGGTGTTGAGCACGTAGCAGGCGAAGCGCTCTTCGTGCGGCAGCGGATAGGACGGCACGCCCAGGCAGAGGTGCACCTGCTCGAGCGCCTTCTTGTTGCGCAGCGCGATGCGCGCGTGCGTGGCGGGCGCGTTGTCCGCGGCGCACGCGGCTCGCCGGGCGGCAGCGCTCTCGAAATGCTCGCGCGCCAGCGCGACCAGCCGCTCATGCGTCAGGTTGCCGGCCGCGGTGATGACCATGTTGGCCGGGCGCGTAGACGACGCGGTAATAGTCGTGCACCATGTCGCGGTCGAAGCGCTTGACGGTCTCGCGCGTGCCGAGAATGGGCTTGCCGAGCGGATGGTCTTTCCAGAAATTCGAGGAGAAGATCTCGTGGACCAGATAGTCGGGGCTATCGGCCTCCATCTTGATCTCTTCGAGGATGACGCCCTTTTCCTTCTCGATATCCTCGTCGCGGAACATGCGGGTGCAGCACCAGGTCGGCCAGCACATCGAAGGCATGCGAGAGGTGCTCGTCGAGAACCTTGGTGTTGAAGCAGACCAATTCCTTGGCGGTGAAGGCGTCGAGGTTGCCGCCGATGGAATCGACCGAGCGGGCGATATCTTCGGCCGAGCGGCGGGTGGTGCCCTTGAAGAGCATGTGCTCGATGAAGTGCGAGATGCCGTTCTGCTCGCCGGATTCGCGGCGGGAGCCCGCTGCCGATCCAGATGCCCACCGAAACCGAGCGCACGTGCGGCATGGCTTCCGTGATGACACGCAACGCCGTTGGCCGAGCGTGGTCATTTCGATGTCCCGTAACGGGACTAATGGTGAGTTGTCAGTTGCACTCCGAAGCGAAAGAAAGGCCTGATACCGTTGTAGCATCCCTCACTGGACCGCGGTCTGCGGCTCACCTGCGCAGGCGGGTAAACTGGAGATAGGATGCCTGCAACCACTCGTGGGGATGGACTTAGCGGATCTTCGCGAAGCCTCTGGCCCCGATCAGCCAGCATATCGCGCCCAGCAGGTCTACGAGGCCATCTATCGCCGTCAGACGTCCGACCTGGTGCAAATTTCGACGCTTCCCGCGACTGTGCGCGACGAACTCTCCGCCCGCCACGCCATGGGCTTGCCGGCAGTGGAGCGCCTCTATCAATCGTCGGACGGCACGCGGCGTTATCTGCTGCGCCTGGAAGATGGGCGCACGGTCGAGACCGTGCTGATGCCGGAAGGCGAGCGCGACACGATCTGCATTTCGAGCCAGGTGGGCTGCCCGGTGGATTGCAAGTTCTGCATGACGGCGCTGCTGGGCCTGGAACGCAGCCTGACCGCGGGCGAGATTGTGGGCCAGGTGCTGCTGGTGGCGCGGGAAAACCAGCTGCGGCAGGACGGCGGGCGGCTCAACATCGTGATGATGGGGCAGGGCGAGCCGCTGCTGAATCTGGCGAACGTACTCAAGGCGACGCGGATTCTGCTCGATCCGCGGCGGCTTCGAATCTCTCGCCGCGGCGGATCACGGTTTCGACGTCGGGGATCATTCCGAAGATCGAGGAACTGGGGCGCGAGCCGGTGCGGCCGAAGCTGGCGATTTCGCTGAACGCCTCGACCGAAGAGACGCGGCAGGAGTTGATGCCGATCACGCGCAAGTATCATCTGAAGGATCTGATGGAGGCGTGCGCGGCGTATCCGCTGCGGCCGTGGGAGAAGCTGACGTTCGAATATGTGCTGCTGCGCGGCGTCAACGATACGGATGCCGATGCGCGGCGCGTGGTGAAACTGCTGGCCAATCTGAATTGCAAGGTGAATCTGATCGCGCTGAATCCGGGGCCGGGGATTCCGTTCGAAACGCCGATGCCGGAGCGCGTGGCGGGTTTTCAGGCGATCGTGCGGCGGTCGATGCCGTGCTTTCGTGCGCAAGCCGCGCGGGCTGGATATTTACGCGGCCTGCGGGCAGTTGAGCCGCGCGGCCGATCCGCAACGGCAGTAGCTCTTTTTGGGAGTGCTGTCTGGCGTACGCTGAAAGGAGGAGAGCGCATCATGGCAACGGCAACTCTCGATTGGTCACAATGCCCCGCCGTGGAGAGTGTCCCGCCAAGGTTAGCGGTGTATGGGTGTTTCGGGATACCCGATTGCCCGTTGCGACCGTGATCGAGAACCTTGAGGATTTGGGCGTTGAAGAAGTGATGGAACAATTCGACGTGACGCGGGAGCAGATTACGGGAGTCCTTGAATTCGTGGCGCAGAGCCTTAAAGTATCTGCGCCGCCGGCGCGGCCCTCCGTACCCGTCGATGCTCATACTCTTTGACCATGGGGCGCCAAAGGGTGTGGCCCGTGCGTTTCGGGGCCACACCGTCATTACAGCGGTAGAGAGAGGTTGGGACAGGCTGAACAACGGCGCTTTGTTGAAGGTGGCCGAGGAGGAGGCAGTTGATCTTCTACGGAAGATTGCCATTGTTGTTTTGACCGCACGACCAAATGTTCACGTGTACGCTTGCACCTGGAACGCATCGCCGCCGCGGTGAAGAGACTGCGCCAAGCAGTTATACAGAAATCCGCATCCCTTTTGACTAATCCCCAGCCTTGGTTCGCTTCGGTGCGAAGCGCCGCTGCAATTTAGCCCTCCGCTGCATACTGTTGAATGAAGCCGTTGAGCCGCGCGGCTGATTTGCAACGGCAGTAGCTCTTTTTGGGGGTGCGCAGCGCTCTTTAAGGATCTATCGTGAGGATGGAGGGGCGAATGTCCCGGTGGATTCTGGCGGCCGCGCTTTCGGTCTCAGTTCTCTCGGCGCGGCCGTTGGTGACTGTTACTTCCGTAAGCGATTAGCTTTCGGGCCTAACGCTTATCGGCGCAAGCGATCCGGTGTATCTTCCGGCTGTGCGCGCTGACCGGGGAATTCGGCCCTTCCGCCATTACGAACCAATGCTTCCGCTCTCTGCTTTGGTTCTACGTCGCCTTCGACGATGCGGGTTGGCGTTTGTGGAGCCTCAGGGGCGGTTCCGGAGGCGGGCTTGCATCTCGGGATACTCCGAGGCGGCCTTTTGAACCTCGGGCGGGAACTCCGAGAATTCCTGCACTTGCCGAACCTCGATCATTTCGTTCTCCGAAGCGGGGCAGCGTTTGGCCCAATCGATCGCCTCTTGCTTCGACTTCACCTGGATGATCCAGTAGCCGCCGATTACCTCTTTACTTTCAGCGAACGGCCCATCTGTAACCAGCGGCTTGCCGCCGGCGAACGAAACGCGCGCGCCCGACGACGGCGGATGGAGCCCATCCAGAGCTAGCAAGACTCCCGCCTTTTGCAGCGATTCGTTGTACTTCATCATTGCGGAAACGGCTTCAGCGGATGGCATCGCACCCGGTTCGGCCTTTTCATAACCCTTGGGAATCATCAGCATCATGAACTTCATTGTTGTTTCTCCTCTACCAGTACGTCGAACGAGGGCGGAGAAATCGACAGCTGACGGCTATCTTTTTTCGCTATGCCAATCCCGATCTGTGTAACAGCGCGCTGGGATCGGGTTCGCGTCCCATGAAGTTCTTGTACAACTCCGCGGGATCTTCGCTGTCGCCCTTCGAGAGGATGTGGGTACGAAAATCGGTTCCGATCTCGCGGCTGAAGATGCCGTTGTCGCGGAAGCGCGTGAAGGCATCGGCATCGAGTACCTCCGCCCACTTGTACGAGTAGTAGCCGGCGCCGTAGCCCACGGGGCTTGCGAAGAGATGCGTAAATGCCGCGATCATGGCATGGTTGGGGGGCAGCGGCGCGGGGCTGAAATCCTGCAGCAGACGACGTGAGTATTCCACCGGGTCCCCATCACGCTCCGGCGTATAGCGGATGTGCAGCAGTAAATCGATAAAACCGAAGCCGACCTGGCGCATCTGCATGTTGGCGGCGCGGAAGGTGCGCGCGCGCTTCATTTTCTCGAAGAGATCGCTGGGCACGGGCTCGCCGGTTTGCCAGTGGCGCGCGAAGAGATCGAGCGCTTCTCTCTCCCAGCACCAGTTCTCCATAATCTGCGACGGCAACTCGACGAAATCCCACGCGACGCTGGTGCCCGCCATGGAGCGGATCTCGACGCGGCTCAGCAGATGATGCAGCAGGTGGCCGAATTCGTGAAAGATGGTTTCCACTTCACGGTGGGTGAGCAGCGCGGGCTTATCGCCAATGGGCGGCGTGAGGTTGCCGCAGATTAATCCGAGATGCGGCTTGAATCCGTCGGGCACGGGACCACCGGTGAGCAGGCCATCCATCCAGGCGCCGCCGCGCTTGTTCTCACGCGGATACCAATCGGCATAGAAACCACCAAGAAAGGCGCCGTCTTCGTCGTGGATGTTGTAGAACTTTACGTGCTCGTCCCAAACCGGGACGTTGGCTTCCTCGATAACGCGGATTCCATACAAGCGATTGACGAGGGTCCACAAGCCCTCCACAACGCGTTCCAGGGGGAAGTAGGGGCGCAACGCCTCTTCGTCGAAGGAGTAAAGCGCGGCGCGCTGTTTTTCGGAATAGTAGCCGACGTCCCAAGGCGAAAGATCGGGCGCATCCTGCCCTTCGATGGAGCGGCGAAACTCGAACAGCTCGCGATTCTCCTCCCTGAATCGCCGCTCGGTCTTCGTTTTGAGGTCTTCCAAAAAGCCAAGCGCGCGCGCGCCTGTGTGAGCCATGCGGTCTTCGAGCACGAGATCGGCGAAGTTGGCGAAGCCGAGCAGACGCGCCTTTTCGCGGCGTAGTTCCAGAATACGCGCGATGATCTGCCGATTGTCATGCTCGTCCTCGGTGGCGCGCACGCTGTAGGCTTCGTAGACGGTGCGGCGGATGGAGGCGTCGTCGAGATAAGTCATCACCGCGGTGTAGTCGGGCGCCTGCAGAGTGAAGCGCCAGCCTTCCTTGTCCTTGCGTTTGGCGCTTTCCCGAGCCGATTCGCGGGCACTCGGAGGCAATCCGGCGAGTTGGGCTTCGTCTTCGATCAGGAGCTCGAACCGATTGGTGGAATCCAGAACATTTTCGGAATACTTCGTCGTGAGCTTGGTAAGCTCGACATCCAGCTCTTCGAGGCGCTTCTTGCCTGCGGGGTCGAGCTCGGCGCCATGGCGGCGGAATGCGTCCATCGTTTTCACCAGGAAGCGGCGGCGCGGACCGGTGAGATGTGAACCTTCGGGCGTTGCGGCAAATTCCTTCAACCCTTTCCAGAGGCCCGGGTGGAGTGGAATCCCCGAATAAAAGGCGCTGACAGCGGGCTGTGCGGCGTTAAAGGCCGCGCGTAGTTCGGGGTAGGTGGCGACCGATTCTAGGTGGCGAACCACTCCCATGGCGTAATCGAGAGGCTCTGTCAACTCGTCGAGGGCGCGCATGGTGTTATCGAAAGTGCGCGGGCCGGGCGCGGCGGCCAGGGATTCGAGACGCGCACGGGCGTCCTGCAAAAGCTCGTCGATGGCAGGTTGGACATGCTCGGCGCGGATACGGTCGAAGGGGATGCGGAAGCGAGGAGTCAGAAGCGGGTTCGAATCGTCGGGCATAGTTTGAGGTTAGCATCGGGATTCCTCATGGGCCGACCGGCGCTAAAACCGGATGCGAGAACGATTACTATAGGGAGAGATGGGTTCCGATCCGACTGCGGCGCATAGCCGCGTCCCGGCCGAGGACCGGTTGAATGTTTTCGCGCTGGTGATCTACATTCCCGATCCGCTGGGACGTTTTCTAGACGATCTTCGGAGGGAGTTGGCGCCGGCCTATAATCCTCACGCGCATGTCAGCGTGCTGCCGCCGCGGCCTCTGGCGGTGGATTGGCAAGAGGCTTCGAACCATGCCCGCGCGCTGATTGAAGGCGCGCCGCCTTTTTCCGTGGAGCTGACCGAGACGGACATTTTCCCCGTGACGAACGTGGTGTATCTGGAGGTTGGTAAGGGCGCCGCCGAATTGCGAGGTATGCACCGCGCAATGAATCAAGGCGCGCTGGCCTTCGACGAGCCCTTTGCCTATCACCCTCACATCACCTTGGCGCAGGAATCGCCGGCGGAAGCCGTCGCCGAAATCTATGAAGTCGCGCAGCGGCGGTGGCGAGAGTACCGCGGCCCCCGCAGGTTCCCCGCCGACCACGCCGTTTTCGTGCAAAATACGCTGAATAACTGCTGGATAGATCTGGCCGAGTATCATTTCGGCGCCGTCCCCGCAAAAATCTGAGAACAATTCCCCTCCCGCCCAACTATTCGATTGAAGGGCAAACACGCAAAAGCCTGAAGTACAAGCCTGAAGGTTGGGCCAAAGATCTTCGGCGTCGTGTTTTGAAGCGCCAATCTGGAAGCGGGAGAGACCGTGACAACCATCGTTATTTGCGATACCGAGCCAATCGCTATCGCCGGCATGCAATCGCTATTGGAGAATGCGGGAATGAGCGTGGTGGCCGCGGAGAATTCGCTCTCCGGCGGCATCGACGCGGTGCGAGATCTGACGCCGTCGCTCTTGATCGTGGATAAGGGCTTTGGCTCACAGGCGGTGATGGATTGGATTTCGGGGCTGCGCGTGTCGGATTCCCACACCTCGGTGATGGTATGGAGCTCGGCGCTATCGGAACCGGAAGCCGTGCGGTTCCTGCAGGCAGGCGCCAGCGGAATCGCGCGTAAGACCGCCGGGTTGCAGTCGCTATTACGCTGTATTCTCACGCTGTCGGCGGGGGGAACATGGATGGACGACTGCCTCGCGCCCGAATCCGGACGGCCAGTGCGCACTTCGACCTCGCCGCTAACCGTGCGCGAACTGCAGGTGATGGACTTGGTAGAGCGCGGCTTCAAGAACAAGGAAATCGCCTTCAGTCTGGGCATTCAGACCGGCACCGTGAAGATTCATTTGAAACATATCTTCGAGAAGACGGGCATTCGTGGACGATATGGGTTGGCGCTTTCGGGGCTCAAGGAGAAGGGAATGATGGCTGCGGCGGTAGAATCACCAAACTAGACGCGCAACGCTTTTTGCGCGCCTGGCGATGAAACATGTGACAAATGCGGCCTCGCCGTGGATGTGGTATGACTGAAGCTAACTCCATGGCATCTCCAGAAGAATTACAAGCTGAAATCGAGCGCTTGCGCGCCGAGAACGAGAACCTCAAGAAACCGGCCACGCGCGGCCAGATGTCGCTTAAGGTCAGCGAAAAGGGCGCGCTCTCCGTCTACGGGTTGGGACGTTTCCCGGTCACGCTTTACCGGGAGCAATGGGAGAAGCTGCTCGGCATGAGCGATCAGATCAGGCAGTTCATCCTGGATAACGATCAACAACTCAAGAAGAAGGAATAGACGGTGGCTAGAGCCACGGCGCTGATTACCGGGGCGTCCGGCGGCATTGGGTTGGAACTGGCCAAGCTGTGCGCGGCCGCCGGCAACAACGTCGTTTTAGTGGCGCGGCGCCAGAACGAGCTGGAAGACCTCGCCAGCAGCCTCGCGCGCAAACACGGGATCGCCGCGCGGGCGCTTGCCGTCGATTTGGCAGAGCCTGACGCGCCGCAGAGGATCTTCGCGGCGATTGGCGCCGTCGATATCCTGATCAATAACGCCGGTTTCGGGCTGCTGGGCGTCTTCGCGGAGACCGATTGGAATACGGAAGCGCGCATGATCCAGGTGAACGTCACGGCTCTGGCGCATCTCACCAGGCTCTATCTGCCAGGCATGCTGGCCCGGCGGCAGGGAAAAATCCTGAATGTCGCCTCAACGGCGGCATTTGTGCCCGGCCCGTTGATGGCGATGTATTATGCCAGCAAAGCGATGGTGCTTTCATTTACGCTGGCGATCGCGGCCGAACTGGAGGGCACGGGCGTCACGGCAACGGCGCTCTGCCCCGGTCCCACGGCGACGAACTTTGGCGAGGTTGCGGGGAACTCGGGATCGAAACTCTTCAAGGGCGCGGCGATGAGCGCGGCTGACGTAGCGCGAGAGGGCTTCGCGGCAATGATGGCTGGCAAGCCCGAGGTGATCGCGGGCTCGCGCAACCGCTGGATGATTTGGAGTACGCGCTTCGCGCCTCGCCGGATGCTGGCCGGCATCGCTAAACGTCTGAACTCGGCGGCATAGGCGCCGTATCATTCGCCGCGCAGCGCCCGCACGGGATCGATGGTGCTGGCGCGCCAGGCGGGCACGAAACTCGCGAGCGATGCGGCCGTGACAAGAGACAGCGCTGCCCCGCCCAGAATTATCGGATCTCCGTTCGTGACGCCGTAAAGCTGTGAGCCCAGCACCTTACCGGCGACCCAGGAGCCCGGGATGCCGAACGCCAGACCGATAGCGATCTGACCGAGCGCGCCTCCGAGAATCAAGCGGACCACGCGTGCGCGCGTGGCGCCGAGGGCGGCGCGAATGCCGATCTCGCCCGTGCGGCGCGCCACAGTGTAGGCGGTGATGCCATATAGTCCGACGCATGCCAGGAGCGCGGCTAGCGCGCCAAGCAGTTCGATGAGACGCGCGATTAGGTGCGCGTGCAGCATGCGACCCTCTACCATCTGATCGAAGGTATCGAGACGAAGCAGCGTAAGATTGGGATCGATCTTAGCGAAGATGCGTTGGATCTCCCCGGCCATTCCAACGACGTTACGGGAAACGTGCAGTTCGATATCGCCGATGAGGTTGGAGCGAGCCATACCGCGATCGGACCACTCCTTGGGTTCCGTCTGCAGCAGCGGCAGGAAAAACATGGGGTCGGTAGGATGCCGCAGGTCACGCAGGCGGATGTTTTCCACCACGCCGACGATCTGAAAGTCGGCGCGATGCGAAAACCCGAATCGCTTGCCGAGAGGATCCTCGTTGGGGAATGCCTTCTTCGCGAAAGCCTGGTTGACGATAGCGACGTGCGTGGCGCCGGGCCTATCGCGCTCGTCGAACTTGCGTCCAGCGACGATGCGCGCGCCAATGGTATCGAAAAAGCTCGGGGTGACGCGATCCCACGAAGGGGAGAACGCGAGATCGGGATGAGCTTCCAATGACACGCCGGTTTGCCAGTTGTTGCCCGACATGGGGCTGTAGAGCGACAGGCTGGCATTGTGCACCCCAGGAATCTGCTCCAGCTCGCGCTCGAGATCGCGATAGATGGCAGCTATCTTTTCCGGGGCGTATCCGTTCAAACTGGCATTGACGTGCGCGACCATGCGGCCGCTGGGGTTGTAGCCGAACCATTGATTCTGCAGGTTGGATAGCGTGCGCGCCATCATTCCCGCGCCGGCGAGTAAAACAAGTGAGACCGACGCCTGCAGTACGACAAGGGACCTCTGTGGGATCGTGGTTTTCGCGGCGGCGGACCGCCCGGCGCCGCGCAATGCCACGGCGGGATCGGCGCGGGATGCCGACCAAGCGGGCGCAACGCCGAATACCACTCCGGTGACGAGCGAAAGCAGAAAGGCGAAGCCCAGTACGGGCAGGGAAGGGGTAGCATCGATGGGTATGTACTTCATGCCAGGGAAGGCCAGGCCGATCAAGAACGAGGCTAATTCGGTTGCGACCAGTAAGCCGGCAGCGCCGCCTATGATCGCCACCAGCACGCTCTCCGTAAGCGCCTGGCGAAGCAGCGTCCAGCGACTGGCGCCCAGGGCGGCCCGGACGGAGATCTGCGTCGCTTGCGAAGTTCCTCGCGCCAGTTGCAGGTTAGCCAGGTTGGCGCACGCGATCAGCAGCACCAGACCGGTGATGGTAATGAGCAGGCGCAGGTCTTGCGCGTAATTGTCCTTGAGAGAGGCGACGCCACTGCCGCCTGGGATAACCGATAGGTGCTGTTTATCGAACCGCTGGCGATCGGTATCCCCCTGCGGCGGGTCGTTGGCGAGCAGCCAGTGATGCAATTCGCCGTTGAGTCGCGATTCGGCGGCGGCGATGGAGGCGCCGGCCTTAACGCGTCCGATGATATACAGCCAATGCTGATCATTGGCCGTCAGCAGCGAATTGCGGCCCCGGATGCAGCGGTTCGGCGGCGAGCGGGATCCAGAAATCCGGCGGAAATGGGCCTAGCGTGTCGCCGAAGAAGCCGGGCGGCGCGATGCCGGCAACGGTGACGGGCGAGCCTTCAATGATTAGAGTAGAGCCGACCATCGCGGGATCGGCGCCGTAGGATTCCCAGGCTCGAAAGCTCATCACCGCGACTGGCGGTACGCCAGGACGATCGTCGCGGCCGGAGATAGAAGCGCCCGGCGAAGGGACGGACGCCGAAGGTGGTGAAATAATTGCCCGAAACATACTCATCGGTGAACGGTTCAGAGGGTCCCGACGCCGCGGCGCACGCCGACCCTGGCGTGGTCGGCCTGGAAACCGGCCATCGAGGCGAATTCCGGCGTGTGATCGCGCAGATAGACGTATAGAGGATAAGAGTAAATGGAGAAATGGCTCTGGTAACCACCGATAACGCAGCAGTTATCGTCGTCGCCCAGGCGATAGAGTTGCGCGGGATCCGCCACCGGCAGCGATCTCAGCATCACGGCGTGAACTAACGTAAAAATGGCCGTGTTGGCGCCGATTCCGAGGGCCAACGTGAGCACCGCGGTGGCCATAAACCCTTTGCTTTGCGAAAGCTGCCGAAAGGCGAATCGAAAATCTTTGATCACAATATCTCGAATACGCGCGAATAGCTCAAACGTTACACCATTCGGCCGTAAATAATAGCGTTGGCATCCTGCTTGCAACCACAATCGTGCGTGCGTTCATTTACACTGTTTCTACTCGCGTCCGCCCTGGTTGCCGCCACAGTTGCGAGCGACGATCCCCGTCCTTACACCGACGTGCCGGAGATTGTCCACGGCCAAAGTGCAATCTGGCACGACCCCGGCGTAGTGGAGCAGCTCGATTTCAGGTATGGAATCGGAGGGGCGGATCATGCGCCGGCGCCGCCGTTCTCTTTTATCAAGGAAGACACCAGCGGGACCACGCCGAAGGTGCAGGTAAAGGACGCCGACGGCCGCGAATGGGCAATCAAGTTTGGCCATGAAGCTAAACCCGATACCTTTGGGACGCGCATGGTTTGGGCGGTGGGCTATTGGACGGAGCCGAACTATTTCATTGCAAACGGCACGATCTCGGGCGTGCATAATCTCATGCGAGCTCACGACTATGTCGACGAGGCGGGGCGTTTCCACGACGGTCGCTTCCAGTTGCGCACAGACGATCCGAAGTATCTCGAAAACATCAATTGGAATTGGGACCGGAACCCATTTGTCGGCACTCATGAGCTCAACGGCCTGAAGATCATGATGATGCTGGTTTCCAATTGGGACGATAAGGATTACCGCGACGCCGCTACACGCGGCGCCAACACGGCGATTTACCAACAGGGAGACCGGTACATCTTTTTCATCGACGATTGGGGTGCGTCGTTCGGTAATTGGGGAAAGCTGCTGACCCGATCGAAATGGAACTGCCACGATTACTACGACGAGAGCCACGATTTCGTGAAGGGCCTCGGCATGGGAATTGAGTGGGGTTACACGGGGCAGCACTCGGATTTGATGAAGCAAGGAGTGCACCCGAGCGATGTCAAATGGCTGATGCAGTATCTGGGACGCATCACGGACGAACAAATTCGCACGGGGCTCCTTACCAGTGGCGCATCGGAGGAAGAGGCGCACAATTGCCTGGAAGGGCTCCGCATGCGCATCGGCCAACTGCGGACCGTGGCGAACTTCCCCGATCAGTCTGCCAATCAGACGCCGTAATTCCCCGCGGCGATATCATAAGGCACATAGCAGTAATCGCCAAGACGCTATATGGGACCGATTTCGCGGAATGGTCTGCACAACTGCGGAACTGCTGCGGCATCGTAGGTTCGATGAAATCGACGTCAATGATATCGCCGAGGAGATTCGGAGTTTGGGGATATTCAATTCCAAGGCGCGCGTTCGCAATTGCGCCGAATGCTGATGCACTTGATCAAACAGAAAATTCAGCCGGAACGCGACAGCGTCAGTTGGCGCGCATCGATCGTAAAGGCCCGTCGAGAGATGCTTGACGCAATCGAATCATCGCCCAGCCTAAGGAAGCGACTTGCCGAAAGGCTCGGGCAGACTGATGAACAGGCGATCCAGGACGCGTGCGACGAAACCGGACTGGATGCGTGAGGATTTCCGCGGAATGCCCTTTCAGCCTCGACCAGTTACTTATAGGCAATCCCACGCTCCTCCACTTTTAAGCCACTCCGCCAAGCGCCGTAAGCCTTGCGGCGATATCATAAACAAATGGCAGTTCTTGCCAAAACGCTCTACGGGACGGACTTCGCGGAATGGTCCGCGCAAACCGCGGAACTGCTGCGGCAGCGCAGGTTTGACGAAATCGATATCGAAAACGTGGCCGAGGAGATTCAGAGCTTGGGGGATAGTCAATTCCAAGGCGCGCGTTCGCAGTTGGGCCGCATGCTGTGGGACCTGATCAATCGAAAACTCAAGCCGGAGCGTGACGGGGGCACTTGGCGCGCATCGATCGTGAATGCACAACAGGAAATCCTCGATGCGATCGATTCGTCGCCGAGTCTTCGGCGGCGGCTTACAGACCGGTTCGACCAGACTTACCGGCAGGCGATCAAGGGCGCACGCTACGAAACCGGACTCGATGCGGTGGAGATACCTGCCGAGTGTCCCTTCGTGCTCGAACAACTGCTTGAGGGCGATCCCACGCTCCTCCACTTCTAGCCAATACCGTGACGTCTCGAAAAATTCTCGTAACAGGCGGCGCCGGGTACATCGGTTCGCATACCGTTCAACTGCTGCTCGAGCAGGGATACGACGTCGCAGTGGCCGACAATCTGTCGAAGGGCCACCGGCACAACGTCCCAGCTGGACGCCTATTCGTGATGAACATTGCCGACACGAAGGCTCTCACCGAGCTGATGAGGCAGACGCGCACGGAGGCGGTGATCCACTTCGCGGCGTTCATCGCGGTGGGCGAATCGATGCGCGAGCCGGAGACTTATTTCGCGAACAACGTGTCTGCATCCCTTTCGCTTCTCACGGCGATGCATCGCGCCGGAGTGAAGCATATCGTGTTCTCTTCCACCGCCGCGGTTTACGGCACGCCCCACGCTACACCGATTCTGGAGACTTTTCCGATTCAACCGGTTAATCCATACGGCGAATCGAAGGTGATGGTGGAGACGATGCTGCGCTGGTTTGACGAAATCCACCATATGACGAGCGTGTGCCTGCGCTATTTCAACGCGTCCGGATGCGATCCGGCGGGACGGTTGGGCGAGGAACACGATCCCGAAACACACTTGATTCCGTTACTGCTGCGCGCGGTGCTGACCGGGAACCCGGTGACGGTCTTCGGCACGGATTACGCTACGCCCGACGGCACCTGCATCCGCGATTACATCCATGTGCTGGACCTGGCACAGGCGCACATTTTGGCGCTGGAACACCTGATAGGCGGCGGGAAATCGGAGCGTTTTAATGTGGGTACCGGAACCGGGCATTCAGTGATGGGGACCATTCACGCCGTGGAGGAAGTCACGGGCCGCAAGGTTCCCTACACGGTGGGGGCGAGGCGCGAGGGCGATCCACCGGCGCTAGTGGCAAGTTCGGAGAAGCTGCGCGCGACGTTGGGATGGACGCCGAAGTACGCGGATTTGCGGACGATTGTGGCGCATGCCTGGGAGTTTGCGCGGAAGAGAGCGTGAGCGATTCCCGGCCTCAAGGCGCCAGCGAAAAACCCAGCCCAGCCTGTTCAAAATGTGCGTCGCCGGTGATTACGCGGCGCAAGCCCAACTCGCGCATGACGGTGAAACTGGTGAGATCGGTGAAGGAGAATTTCGGCTTATCCCGGTACCGCAGACGTAGTTTCCAAGCTTGCGTGAATCGCTCCGGCGTGACGTGCTCGATATCGACCGTGCCGAGACGGGACGCCTCGAAGATTCCCTCTATGAATTTGTTTGCCAAGGCGAATGGCGCCGTCATGAACAGGCGTGTGATGGTTTCATCGAGTACGTAGTCGGTCGTGACCCATGTGCTCTGACGGTCCCCGGTGCCGCGGCGGAGAGCGGCTACGCCGGCGAACGCCGGGTCGCTCGCGTTCGATAGAACCAACCACCCCCAGGTGTCAACGAAAAACCGGCCATCAGCCGCCATAGAGCGTTTCGTCGATGTCGCGGGAGAGAATCGGGCCGCGGCAGATGCCGGCTACCTTCAAAATGGGATCTTTCCCCGACTTCCGGCGAGGGCGCGCATCCGGCGTTTGCAACTTTACGCGAATAATCTCCGCCATGCTGACTTTCGCCTTAAATGCATCGCGGCGGAGCTGATCGTGCAGTTCGTCGCTCATAAAGACGGTAGTGCGTCTCATGGTGGCATCATAGCATATATATGCTCACGCCGTCACCTCGGCGTAGTACCGCTCATATTGCGGGATGATCTTATCGGTGCAGAAGCGTTCGGATGCATTCCAGCGGCCGGCCTTGCTCATGCGATAATGCAGGGCGTCGTCCATCAGCAGCGACGTGGCGCGAACGGCCATGGCTTCGATGTCGCCTACGTTTTCGAGGAACCCATCTTCGCCGTCGGTGATCAGCTCGGGCACGCCGCCGACGCGCGTGGCTATGGGGACCACTTCGCATGCCATGGCTTCGAGTGCGACCAAGCCGAACGATTCCATATCGCTCGGCATGAGCAGGACATGCGCCAGCGGAATCAGGCGCTCCACGTGATCCTGTTTGCCGAGGAAGGTGATGTGGCGCTCGATCTTCAGTTCGCGCGCGAGATGCTCGGCGGGTCCGCGTTCGGGCCCATCGCCCGCCATGAGCAGGTGCGCCGGTGTGTGCTTGCGAACTTCAGCCAGGATGCGCATGCAATCGAGCACGCGCTTGACAGGACGGAAATTGGAGAGGTGAATCAGCAGTTTTTCGCCTGCCGGCGCGAATCGGGCTGCGCCTTTCTTTTCGGCATCCGGCTTGTAGAGATCGCAATTTACGAAATTCTTGATGACGCGGATTTCGTTCTTGACGCCGAACACTTCGATGGTGCGGGTGCGCAGATAATCGCTGATCGAAGTGACGCCGTTCGATTGTGCGATGGAAAACTGCGTGATGGGGAAGTAGGAACGATCGGTCCCCACCAGGGTGATATCGGTGCCGTGGAGGGTCGTGATGAAGGGCAGGCGCTTCCGGGGCGCCAGCATCTGCTGCGCGAGCAGGGCGGAGATGGAGTGAGGAATGGCGTAGTGAACGTGCAGTAGATCGAGGTCGTAGGATTCGGCGACTTCAGCCATGCGCGAGGCGAGCGCCAGACAATAAGGCGGGTATTGAAAGAGCGGGTAAGTGGAGACCTCGACCTCGTGATAGTGAATGCGCGGGGTGCCGGGATCGAGGCGGATGGGGTTGGCATAGCTGATGAAATGGACTTCATGCCCGCGTAGGGCGAGCTCGAGTCCTAATTCGGTGGCGACGATGCCGCTGCCGCCATAGGTGGGATAGCAGGTGATGCCAACGTTCATTTGACCTCCGTGGACGGGGTTGCCGCGGAAACGGGCCGCAGGGTAGCAGAGCCGATTTTTCCGTGCAGATTCTCATCCGGCGATGCGACATCGCCGCCGCCGAACCAAACATGGATGGCGCCGTCCTCGATCAATACGGTAGGATCGCAGATCACCTTCGAATCCCACGCCGAAGCGCCGGCAAAGACGGCGGGAAGCCTCTTCCACCGGATGCCATCGGTAGAGCGCGCGAGGCCGAGGCGGCGGCGTTCTGAAAAATCGCGGCCGGTGAAGAGCATCCAGTAATAGCCGCGATAGCTCCAGACGGCTGGTTCGCCGTCGCCCGCTTCATCAAAGGAGCGGGGCGGACCGGGAGAGAGGATCGGGTTCGAACGCAGTTTCTCCCATACGATTCCATCGCGTGAGCGGGCTACGCCGATCCGTTGTTGCGGCGGTTGCGCGCGGTCGTGGCCGAGATAGTACATGTAGAAGTACGGATCGATGCGGATCACGTACGGATCGGCTACGGTGCGTTCGTCCCAGCTATCGAACGGGCCGGGGACGAGTACGGGCTTCTCCTCTTTTCGAAGGATGGGGTGAGCACCGACTTGCGAGTCCATTCGGGCGAGACCGATGCTTTCGGCGTTTCGGGGTCCGGCTTGATACCAATACCAGAGCGCGCCGCGATGCTCCACGGCCGAACCGTTGGCTGCGATGTAATTGCCTTCCCAGGGGTGCGGGCCGGGCGAAACGACCAATCCTCTAGATTGCCAGTTGGGGCCGCCGTTCGAAACGGCGAGCGCGGTGGACCAAGTCTTGCCATCGAAAAGGGAATACAGGTTGGTCAGCCCGTTGAACCGTACCACCGATGGATTCAAGGCATCGACGCCACCGGATAGCACAGGCTTCGGGTCTTCGTCGAAGGCGAAAGTGAGATCGGGATCGCCACCGGATAGCGGTGGAAGAGTGAAATCGGCGTAGCGGTTACAACCGGCTAAGGCGATGGCGGCTGCCAACATAACGGCCCGGTTCATTGCAACGGGACCCGGAACTTGAGCCCGGCGCCGCGGCCGGGGCGGGATTCAAGGAGGAGATCGGCATTGAGCGAGCGCGCGCGGCGTTTCAGGCTGGCGGGGCCGAGGCGAAGTAACTCCAGTTCTTCGAGCGAATAGGAGCCGGCGAAGGGAAATCCATGGCCGTTATCGTCGATGGAGATCTCGAGGCCGCGTTCGGTTTTCTCCATGGCGACGGCCACGCGCGTGGCGCCGGCGTGTTTCTGCACGTTGTGGAGAGCCTCGCGGATCATCTGCAACACTTCCAGCGTCATTTCCTGCGGCAGGCCCACGGGCGAGTTGGCGCCGATGAACGTGACGGGAATGCCGGTTTCTTTCTGGAAGGATTCGGCGGTGCGGCGCGCATTGGCAATCATATTGCCGCCATCGACATCCACAGGCCGCATGCTGTGCAGAAAGGCGCGCAGGTCGCGAATCTGGTCTTGCGCAAGCGTCTGCAACTGCCGCAGGTCTTCCATGCCGGCGTTGAAATCGCGGTCGAGCAGCTTGCGCAGAATTTCGAGCCGCATCTGGAGGCTGATGAAGCTTTGCAGCGGTCCGTCGTGGAAATCGGCGGCAATGCGCTTGGCCTCTTCCTCACGGGCCTTTCCCGCAATGGCCTGCGCGCCCTCCAGGGATTCGCGGAGGCTCTCGATCTCCGCAGCCTGCCGGCGCTTATTGACAGCGCAGCCCCAGGCGAATGCGCCCGAGATCACGATGGTCCGTTCCAACTCATGCCGGTTTCCGAACGGCAGCACGGCGCAAAAGATGGCGGACACGGCGGCAACCAACGCTACTTCGATCACGCTAAAGGAGGCCGCGGCTTCAACCAAGAGGAAGAGAAACAGCAGCGAGGCGAACCAAATCAACGAATCGCCGCGTACGGCGATGACCATGAAATAGACCACGTCGGCGAACAAAGCCAACAGGCCCCAGAGTCCCGAATTGGGCTTGGCGCGCAACGCAAGCAGAATGCTGTAAACCAGAAAACCGCATAGAAGGGCCTCATATAGCACCGATGCGGTGGGCAGATAGAGGTAACTAAGCGCGATCGCGGCGACGGCCAACGCCGCGCGGCACCAGGCGAGCGCCCGCGGCCACGATTTTGGCAACATAAAGGCCACGTTTACTTCCGGTAGAGATAGATTGCGTGACTGCGGCCTTCTCCATCGTCGGCGATGTTTTCCACTCTTTCCGGCGTCCAGTTGCGGAATTCGAAATCATGCGCCACGACGCGCGCGCCCTTTTTCAATTGGCGGTCGAGCAGGGGCTGCACTTTGGCATCCATGGCTTCGGGTAAGAGATAGACGGTTACAACGTCGGCCGAACCGTAGTTCTGCTGGAGGAGATCGCCTTGCACGATATGGGCGGTCCTTTCGAGACCGAGCTTGCGAATGCGATCGAGGCTTTGCTTGACCATCTTGGAATCGATTTCGACGCCGACGGCCTCGGCGTGGAACTTCTGCGCCGCCATGATGACGATGCGCCCGTCGCCGGAGCCGAGATCGTACATCTTCTCGCCGGCCTTCAGTTCGGCCAACTGGAGCATTTTCTCGACGATGGTCTCCGGAGTGGGGTAGTACGGCGCAAGGGTTCGGCCGCCGTTTTGCGCGTGGGACGCAAGGCAGAACGCGACCGTAAGTAGACCAAGTCTCGTCATTCCGTAAGACTAATTTAGCATCTGGGCGTCGTGCGGCAGGCGGACAAGGCAATGCGGATCGCCTGCCCTACCTTCGTGTACTAAGCTATCAGGAGAGGACTTCGATGAAAGCTACGCGACGAAATTTTCTGAGCGCCGCCGGCGCGGCCGGCCTGAGCGTGGTCTATCCGGAATCCGCCTCGGCGAAGATCGAGCCGGAGCCTTGGGGAATCAAGCTGGGCATCGCGACGTATACCTATCGCAAGTTCGAGAGGGCCAAGGCGATCGAATTCATCAAGCAGGTCAAGACGCCCTGGATCAGCATCAAAGCGGACCAGCCGCCCAAGGCTGGCGCCAACCAGCACTTGCCCGGTTTGCCCACCGACGGGCAGCCTCTTTCGCCGGATGCGGTAGCCGAGATCCGCGTGGCACGCTCGGAATATGAGGCCGCCGGTCTCAAAATCATGAGCTCCGGCAATGTCAGCATGACGAAGGCGAAATCCGTGGAAGATTTGCGACCCACCTTCGAATGGGCTAAAGCCGCCGGGCTCCCCATGATGGTCTGCGCGCCGACGCATGAGAATATGCCGTTCGTGGAGGCGCTCGTGAAGGAATATAACATCCGCATAGCGATCCACAATCACGGCCCGGAAGACAAGAATTTTCCTACGCCGCAATCGGTTCTGGACGTGGTGCGCAAGCTCGATTCCCGCTGCGGCTTGTGCATGGATGTCGGCCACTCCACTCGCGCTGGCGCGGACGTCGTCAAGACTATTGCCGAAGCGGGCTCGCGCCTGTTTGACATGCACGTCAAGGATTTGCGCGCATTCAACGAGGAAAGCTATAAATTGCCGGCGTTCGGCCAGTGCGATGTAGGCGATGGCATGATGCCGTTTCCGCAGATCTTCAAGCAACTCAAGAAACTGAATTATCAGGGCTGCGTCAATCTGGAATACGAGATCAACGATAACGATCCCCAACCAGGAGTGATGCGTTCGTTCAGCTATATGCGCGGCGTGCTGGCCGGGCTTGCCGGGGCTTAGCGCGGGCTTATCGCGTACACGGCGCCGCGCGGCCGGTGTCGGTGTTCGTAGCCGCGTCCCAAAGAAGCGTCTCCGCGCCGTCCGCGCAGATTGCCGCCGCTTTGCCGTTTGCGATGCGGAGGGCTGCGCCGCGGCTATCGCCGACGCCCTCGCTCATCCCGACATCGATCAAGAACAAGAGGCCCCAGCGTTGGAACATCTCGCCGGTATGCCGTTCGACTCCATCGGCGAACTTCACGTCGTTGTGCTGGTGGCCTTGCACGATGTGCTTCGCGTCGAGCGCTTCTGCGAACGAGGCCAGCAATTGCTTTTCGCCGCCTTTCGGTGCGGCGAACCAAGTATTTCCCTCGCCTAGGCGCGCTTCGAGGAGAGAATTGGGGCCGGTGAGTTGCTTCGTAGCAAAGCCGTCGCGGCCGACGCCGCTGCGGATGTCCGCTGCGATCTGGCCCACGGTGCGGCCATCGGTGTTTCCGGCGTGCGAGAAAAACCAATCACCCACGCGGGCCGCGAAGGGCAGGGTGCAGAGGAATGCGCCAAGATCGTTCTGGCAGGCGGCAACCTGCGGCGGCGAGTACCCGCTCTTGTTGAGATCGGCGATGAAATCGGCAGCTTTCCTGGCGTCTGGGGCAGCAAGAAATTCGGCCTCGTGATTTCCGGCGAGCAGAATCACTTCGCCGCGCGATTGCCGTGCAGCGGCGCACAAGGCGATCAGCAATCGGAGAACATCCACCGCGCGAGGTCCCTTATCGATCATGTCGCCGGTGACGACGAGTGTGGCCGCTCCGGCGCGCCATTTGACATCGCTGGGTGTGGCGGGCGCCGCGGGTACGATCTGCGCCGCTATCAGGAGCCGGACCAACCGCTGGTAATCGCCGTGTATATCGCCAATCGCATAGAGCGTGGCGGGCAAGGGCCTCTCGATCACGGGTGGGTATTTCTTGAAATCGCGGGAGTTGGAATCTACGGCCGCCGCCAAAATAGGGCAACAGGGCAGTAACACAATCGAAACACTGCGAAGGAAGCGGCGGAGCATGAATGCGATTCAGTGTAGCAATGCTTTGGGGGGCGGAGCGGCGGCGAAGCGTCGAATCACTCAATTTTTGCTTGCCAGCCCCCGCGTTTCGAAGGAAACTGAAAGTTTACGGCGGAGTTTCCGCATTAAGGAGAAGCTGTTGGAGAGAAACGGCCGCAAAGGCTCAATGGTGATCGAGCCGACGGAACGATGGACGCCGCAATTGGCGAGCGATCTCTACGACGTTGCAAGTTGGGGCAAGGGGTATTTCTCGGTCGGCGATAACGGGCACGTGCGAGTGCATCCCGAGAAGGACCCGGCGCGGTCTATCGATCTTAAGGAATTGGTGGATACGCTCGTGCTGCGCGGCATCGATCTGCCGATCCTAATCCGATTCGCCGATATTTTGAAGCATCGGCTGGGGGAGATCCACAGCGCCTTCCAGACCGCCATAAACGAACACCACTATCAGGGCGGATATTGCTGTGTGTATCCCATCAAAGTAAACCAGCAGCGGCAGGTGGTGGAGGAGGTTCTCGAGTTCGGTAAGCCTTATCGGTTTGGCCTGGAGGCCGGTTCGAAGCCTGAGCTCATGGCGGTGATGGCGTTGGCTGATAACGAGACGCCGATCATTTGCAACGGCTTCAAAGACGACGAATACATTGAGATGGCGATGCTGGCGCAGAAGGCCGGGCGCCACATCATTCCGGTGGTGGAGAAATACACCGAATTGGGTCTGATCTTGAAATACAGCGCGCGAGTGGGAGTGCGTCCGTCGATCGGGCTGCGCGTGAAGCTGGCGAGCCGCGGGTCGGGGAAATGGAAGTCGTCGGGCGGCTATCGCTCCAAATTCGGCCTTTCCGCGACCGAAGCCATGCGCGCGTTGCAGGAGTTGAAGACCACGGGCATGGCCGATTGCTTCAACCTGCTGCACTTCCATCTGGGCAGCCAGATCACGAACATCCGCCAGATCAAGGCCGCAGTTAACGAAGCGGTGCGGGTGTACGTGGATTTGGCGCGGGACGGCGCCGGGCTGAAATATCTCGATGTGGGCGGCGGCCTGGGAATCGACTACGACGGGTCGCAGACCGATTTCGAATCGAGCGTGAACTATACGCTTCAGGAATATGCCAACGACGTCATCTACCACGTGCAGAATATCTGCGACGAGGTGGGGGTGGCGCATCCGACCATCGTGACGGAGAGCGGACGCGCCATTGCGGCATATCACAGCGTGTTGGTGTTCAACGTTCTGGGGGTTTCCGGCATGGGCGAGTCCGATGCGCCGCCTGAGCCGCCGGCCGATGCTGAGCAACCGCTGATCGATCTGCAGGAAACGCTCCGCGGACTCACGGCCAAGAACCTGCTCGAGAGTTATCACGATGCGCAGCAAGCGCTCGACCAGGCTCTGAACCTCTTCAGCCTTGGGTATCTTTCGCTGGAGCAGCGCTGTATCGCGGAAAACCTCTACTGGGCGATTTCACGCAGGATTCAGCGCCAGGCGCGCGAACTTGATTATTTTCCGGAGGAGCTGGAGGGCATCGATGCGATGCTTTCCGATACCTACTTCTGTAACTTTTCACTATTCCAGAGCATGCCGGACAGCTGGGCGATCAAGCAGCTATTTCCCATTATGCCGATCCACCGTCTGGAGCAGGAGCCAACCCGGCCTGCGGTTCTGGGCGACATCACCTGCGATTCCGACGGCAAGGTGGACGCCTTCATCGATCGGCGGGACGTGAAGCGTACGTTGCAGCTTCATCCCTTCGATGGCGGCGCGTATTATCTGGGCGCGTTCCTGCTGGGGGCATATCAGGAGATTCTCGGCGATCTGCACAACCTGTTCGGCGACACCAACGCGGTCCACGTGCGGCTTGGCCCATCGTGCGAGATCATTCTCGATTCGGTGATCAAGGGCGATACCGTGCGCGAGGTGTTGAACTACGTGCAATTCTCATCCGATGCGCTGGTGGCGATCATGCGGCGCGACGTGGAAGCGGCGTTGCGGGACGGCCGGCTTACCTATGAGGAGAGCGGGGCGCTGCTTAAGTTCTACGAAGAGGGGCTGCACGGGTATACGTACCTGGAGGACGTGCACGAGCAGTAGGCCGTCTCGCGTCCACGCATTCAGATCCTGCACGTGCACGAAAGTCGCTTGCCGAGGGCGGCAAACGCTTCATCGAGCGGCAGGACTGGCACCATCCGCCTGCTCCTTCAAACGGCCCTGGTTTGGGCTTGTGCAGGACTCGAAATACGATCTCCGCAAGGGCATTCCTTTCACTTATCTGGCGCGCGTGGCGAGTGGCGATCCGTTGAGCTTGGCGCCCGCGATGGAACGCGCGATTCCGGACATCAATTCGGCGCTGCGGTTGCGAACGCCACGGACGCTTGCGGAGTTGGTGGACGAATCAACGCTCAACGAGCGCATGATGGCTACGTTCGGTGGATTCTTCGGAGTGCTGACGCTGATTGTGGCATCTCTCGGCATCTTCGGGCTGCTGACGTTCCAGATTTCGCGCCGCATCAACGAATTGGGGGTGCGCATGGCTCTTGGCGCCAGCCGAGGCAATATCGTTGGGCTGGTGTTGCGCGAAGTTGGGGTGATGCTGATTCCAGGTTGCGTAGCCGGTTGCATCGTGGCGTTAGGTCTGACGCGCTTCGCTAAGAGCATGCTGTTCGGCGTGACGCCAACCGATCCGGCGTCTTTCGCGCTGTCGGCCGCCGCGTTGGGGGCAGCGACTTTCGCGGCGGGATTGCTGCCTGCGCTCCGAGCGGCGCGCATCGATCCTATGAAGGCGTTGCGTCACGAATAATGAGTGTTCAAGCGGGAGACTCGCGCGGCGCATCTTCTCGCCACGATCCACTATTGACGCCTCTGGGCCATTACACGCTTGGCGTTTTGCATCAGCGCTTCCGCTTTCGGCAAGGAGTCGATCGCTTTTCTAACTTCCGGATCGCTCTTCACGAAGACCTTGTCGCTTTCATCCACATTGAAGGCGAAGATGTACATTTCCTTGGCAAGGTCGCGCTTGATCCACACCTGATCACGGGTAAATTGCGCTTCATCGAACTCGAAATGTTGGCTGCGCAGATAGGCGCTCAAGTCGGTCATCACCTGCGCGTCCGGCATCCATCCGGCGGGCAGGTTCTTCGAGTGCTTGGTGAAGTACCAGCGTGCGAATTGGAAGAGATACGTGCGGTAGAACTGGTTTTCTAGCGGATCGAGCACGGACGCGTGGAACTCTTCGTCGGGCGTGATGCCGCCGCCGCCGTAAACCGTGCGTCCACTGTCGGTCATCTTGACGTCGTTGGGGTTGCGGGTGATGCCGTCCTTATGGAACCGGTAATCGAAGAACGATTCGTGCGAGTAATCGCGCTGAATGAGCCGGCCACTGGGCGTGTAAAAATGAGCGGTGGTCAATGCCAAGCCGGCGCCATCGGAAAGCGAAAGTACGGATTGAACTAGTCCCTTGCCGAATGTCGTTTCGCCGAGGATCCAGGCGCGATCATGATCCTGCAAGGCGCCGGATACAATTTCCGCCGCCGAGGCGCTGTACTGATTGACCAGCACGACAATGGGATATTCGCGGCCGTGCGCCCCGTTGCGCACGGTGTATGTCCTGGCCGGGTATTCGCGGCCGCGCGCCGAGACCACTGTCGCTCCACGCCGCAGAAAGGCGCCCGCGACGTCCACGGCTTCGTTCAAGATTCCACCCGGGTTGTTGCGTAGATCGAGAACCAGTCCTTTGAAATGGTCCTGCCCCAGGTGCTTAAGGTTGTCGTTCAGTTCGCTGCTGGTGTTTTCGTCGAATTCGGCGATCTTGATGTACGCGATGTCCGGGGCGACGAAGAATCCATCGGGCACGCTCTTGCGCTCGATCTCTTCGCGCACCACGGTGAACGTCATGTACGAGGGCTCGCCTTCCCGCGATACCACGATCTTTACCGGCGTTCCGCGTGGTCCTTTAAGCAAGTCGGCGATCTCGCCCGTATTCAGATTATCGGTGGGTTTATCGTCGATCGAAACCAAGACGTCGCCCGGCCGCAACCCCACGCGGTAAGCGGGCGAGCCGGGAAACGGCCCCACCACTACCGTCTTGTTGTTGCGTGGACCAACCTCCATGCCGACGCCAAAGTAGTGGCCTTTCTGCTCGTCGAGGAGCTGGCGGTAGGCACGCGGGTCGAAAAACGTAGTGTGGGGATCTAGCGTGGCCAGCATCCCTGGAATGGCCCCGTCGTAGATCGCTTTATCGGGACTCAAGGGCGTAGCGAAATTGCGATCCACCAGCGAATAAATGCGAAGAAAAGCGCTGGCTTCCTGGCTCACACCAGGTTCGTCCAGATCGGGCTCGTTAATCGCCGCCTGCACCCCGCCGCCGAATCGTCCTCCCAAATAGGAAAACGTTACGACGATGACGGCGAAAAGGAGAAGGGAGCGCAACCGGCGCACCATAACTTAATTATAGCTCGCGGGTAGCGTCAGGTCGCCGTCGCGGCGCTTATCTTATTCATAACGCACGGCGACCGTGGGATCGACGCGCGCGGCGCGCCTTGCAGGGGATACCTTGCGGCCGGGCCTGCCCGCCATCAAGCACGACAGCGGCTGCCGCGAAGCTTAAGGGATCTTGGGCTCCATGCCGAACAACAGGCTGGCGGGAATTTCGTCAGCGCGAGCGAGCTGGCAACCCCGCCGTCAACCGATGGCCATCGGCATTGCGCCCTGGCGCAGCACAAGACCCAGCACTTCCATGCGGCTTGCGCGTAGCGCCATGGGGATGCCGAACTTGTTGGCGCGGCGCGCCACCTTCCGGCGAACCGGTTAGGTGATCTATCCGCCGGCCGCGCTTTCGCGATGGATCGCGTCCAGCACGCCATTCACAAACTGCGCCGATTCTTCGCTCGAAAACTTGCGGGCCAGTTCGATCGCTTCATCGATCACCACTGGGGCGGGCGTTTTCTCGCCGGTCATCTCGAAAACGGCCAGACGGAGAATGTTACGGTCGACGGCCGGCATTCGTTCCATGCGCCAATGTTCGGCATGCTTGGCGATGCGCGCATCGATCGCGGCGGCGTTGCGTACGGCGCCGCGCACCAGTTCGGCGGCGAATGCGTCGGGCTCCGTGCGCTCTTCCGAATACAGCGTGGAGAAGTAAGCATCGATGGCGTCGTCTACCGGCTGCCGCCGCGCGTCCCAGGAGAAGAGTATCTGCAGGGCGCGCTGGCGCGACCGGGTGCGGGCTGACATTATGCGTCCTGCCGCAACATGCGCATCAGGTTCGCCATTTCGATGGCGGTCATGGCGGCATCGAAACCCTTGTTGCCGCTCTTGCCGCCGGCGCGGTCGATGGCCTGCTCGAAAGTGTTGGTGGTCAGCACGCCAAACGCAACGGGGACGCCGCTTTCGGCGGAAACCTTGGCGATCCCGGCCGCGGCCTGGCCAGCGACATAGTCAAAATGCGGCGTATCGCCGCGAATGACGGCGCTCAAGCAGACAATCGCATCGTATCGTTTTTGCCGGGCAAGTTCGCCGGCAACAAGAGGGATCTCCCAAGATCCGGGCGTCTTCACGGTGACCACCTGTTCCATGTCGGCGCCCGATCGTGCCAAAGCATCTAGCGCGCCAGAGAGCAAGCGCTCGGTGACGAAGGAATTGAAGCGGCCCACCACAATGGCGAATTTCAGTCCGGCGGCCGAGAGTTGTCCTTCGTAGGTTTTCGGCATGTTCACTTTCCCGCGAAGACGGCGCGGCGCTTTTCGAGGAAGGCGCGCGTCCCTTCCAGGCGGTCTTCGGTGGCCGCGCTTACGCCGAAGGCTGCGGCTTCGAGGCGCAATCCTTCTTCGAGACCCGAATTGAGACCCGCGTCCACAGCTTCCATGGTCAATCCTACCGCCAACGGCGCGTTTTGCATCACTTTCTGCAGCCATGCGCGACTGTGGCCAATCAGTTCTTGCTGCGGAACTACCGCGTTCACCAAGCCGATGCGATGCGCTTCCGCGGCGGTGATGGTTTCACCGGACAGCAACAATTCCAGTGCGCGTCCGCGCCCTATCAAACGCGGCAGACGCTGCGTACCGCCGTAACCGCAAATGATGCCGAGCTTCACTTCCGGTTGCCCCATTTTGGCCGTTTCGGCGGCGAAGCGAACAGTGCACGCCATTGCCAGTTCCAATCCCCCGCCCAGTGCGTAACCATTGATAGCGGCCACCGAGGGCTTCGGCATGGTTTCGAGCATGCGAAAGGTCTGTTGCCCGCGCAGAGCGAACTCCCGCGCTTCGACCGCGGAAAGCCGCGCCAATTCGTTGATATCCGCGCCCGCTACAAATGCCTTTTCGCCAGCGCCGGTGAGAATCGCGCCGCGAATATATGCGTCGCGCGCGATCTGCTCGAAGGCTTGGCGCAGTTCCGCCACTACGGCGCCCGAGAGCGCGTTGAGTTTGTCGGGGCGGTTGATGGTGACGAGCGCGATGCCGGCATCGTCCGACTCGAACAGGATGTGGCTGTACGGCATTACCGAAACATTTTAGCGCACGGTGCTTTGGGGCTCGGCTTATTTAGTTGCGCGGCGGATAGTTAATTCGCACCAACTCGCCAATTGCGGACACCAGTTTTATCGATCCGATTATCACGCCGCTCGTTGCTCGCGGCGAAGTTGCTCGTCCGCGCGACGGAACCGCTCCTCGAGTTCGCGGGATCGTTCAGTCTGCTGGCGGCACCACTGCCGGGAATGCGCAGCAATCCGCTCGAACCCTCGCTGCGGTTCCGTTGCCACCTCTGCAACCAGTTTCTAGAGGAGGCTTCGCCACGCGAATGCATGCAATCCGGCTACACTATCGGTTCCGTGAAGCGAATTCTCTTCATCTTCGGTACCCGGCCCGAGGCGATCAAGCTGTGCCCCGTGATCCGGCGTGTTCGTGAAGCGAACGACGGATTACAAGCGCTCGCCTGCGTGACCGCGCAACACCGGCACATGCTCGATCAGGTCCTCGACTGCTTCGAGCTTCAGCCAGATTACGACCTGAACCTGATGACTCCGGGTCAAACCCTGGCGCAGACCACCAGCCGCGTGTTGGCCTCCCTCGACCCCATCCTGGCCGCCGAGAAGTTTGATATGGCGGTGGTGCAGGGCGACACCACAACCACCATGGCGGGGGCGATGGCGGCGTTTTATCGCGGCATCCCAGTGGCACACGTGGAAGCTGGACTGCGCACCGGCGACATGACCGCGCCGTTCCCGGAAGAGATGAACCGCGTGGTAACAGGACGCCTTGCGACGCTGCACCACGCTCCCACGGAAGGCTCACGCCAGAATCTGCTCGCCGAAGGCGTGCCGTCCGATCGAATCTACGTTACTGGAAATACGGGCATTGATGCGGTGCTTTACATAGCCAACGCGCTCGAACAAGGCACGATTTCGGTTCCCGCTTGGGAAGGCCTGGACGCGACGAAGAAGCTGGTGGTGGTGACGGCGCATCGGCGGGAGAGCTTCGGTGACGGCATAGATCAGATCTGCGAAGCCCTCGCTACGCTGGCCGTGCGTGACGATGTGCAGATTGTCTACCCCGTGCACCGGAATCCCAACGTCCTCGGACCGGTAACGCGTCAGTTGGGCGCACTACCCAATGTCCAGCTCATCGAGCCGCTGGATTACCCGCGCTTTGTCGATCTGATGCGGCGCGCTTACCTTCTCATCACCGATTCCGGCGGCATCCAGGAGGAAGCGCCATCGCTCGGCAAGCCGGTGCTTGTGATGCGCGATTGCACCGAACGGCCGGAAGCCGTTGCCGCCGGCACGGTGAAACTGGTGGGCGCCAGCGCCGCGAAAATCGTGAGCGAAGCCGCTCGGTTGCTTGAGGACAAGGCGGAATATGAGCGCATGTCGCGCATCCACAATCCTTATGGCGACGGACATGCGAGCCAGCGCATTGTCGAGACGATGGCGTCGTTTTTGCAATAATCGATTAACGCAGATTCGCGCATGAAGTTATCCATTTTGATGCCCGTGTATAACGAGCGTTCCGTGGTGGAGCGTTGCATCGGCTTGGTGCTAGCTGCGCCCGTGCCAGAGGATATGGCGCGCGAACTGGTGATCGTGGACGATTGCTCCACGGACGGAACCTATGCGATTCTCGAGCGGCTAGCCGCGGCGCATCCCGAGATCCGGCTCTACAAGCATGTGAAGAATAGCGGCAAAGGCGCAGCGGTACGCACCGCGATCCAGCATGCCACAGGCGATTTCGCGCTGATTCAGGACGCCGATCTCGAGTACGATCCGAACGAATACCCTCAACTGCTGCGGCCACTGCTCGACGGGCACGCCGACGCCGTTTTCGGCTCGCGCTACATTGCGGGCGAACAGCGCCGCGTGCTGCCTTTTTGGCACACGATGATCAACAAAGGCCTCACGTTGACCGCCAACATGTTTTGCAATCTCGATCTTACGGACATGGAGACGTGCTACAAGGTTTTCCGCACGGACTTATTGAAGAGCATTCCGATTCGCAGCGACCGCTTCGGCTTTGAGCCGGAGATCGTCATGAAGGCCTCGAAGCGCAAGCTGCGAATTTACGAAGTTCCTATCAGCTACCATGGACGCACTTATGAGGAAGGCAAGAAGATCGGATGGAAAGACGGCGTCAAGGCGCTCGCCGTTGTGTTGAGATACTGGCTGATCGACGATCTTTACGTCACCACTTATGGCCGCGGGGTACTGAATAACCTCACCGGAACTCCGCAATATTTGAGCTGGCTGGCTCGCACGCTGCGTCCTTATCTCGGAGATTCCGTGCTCGAGGTCAACGCCGGAATTGGCAATATTGCCGGACGTTTGATGTCGCGACGCATCCTGTATGTGGCGGCCGAGAAAGATCCGCTGCACTTACATGCGCTGCGCAATCGGTTTCTGCGCACGCCTAACGTCGTGGTGCAGAGAATCGATCCCGAGTCCCCGGGCGATTTCGCAGCGATGGATGGCTGCTTCGACACCGTGCTCTGCCTCAACGTGCTGGAATATCTTGCCGATCCCGCGGCCGCATTGCGCTCCCTCCGCGCTACGCTCAAGCCGGGCGGGAGAATCATCGTGCTGGTGCCGCAAGGGCCGGGGCTCTTCGGCAGCCTCGACCGCAGCATGGGACACAAGCGGCGTTACTGCGCCGAAGCGGCGAGACAGGCGGTAGAGTCGCAAGGTTTCGAGATCGAGCGCATCTGGGGATTCAACAAGGCCGGCGCGCCACCTTGGTGGATGTACAGCAAGCTGGCCGGCTCGCGTCGCATCAATAAGCTGACTCTCAAGGTTTTCGATAAAACGGTATGGATCTGGCGGCGCATGGACGGAGTCATGCCATGGCCCGGCCTTTCGCTAATTCTGGTGGGCTGTAAAACCGCCGCGCCCGATGGAGCGACTGACAGTGGCGCCGAAACCAACGGTATCCTTAGTAAACAGACAGCCTGATATCGCTGCACGCGGAAATACGCAATAAACACCGCCGGCGCGCGATGATACAGTTTGCATCCTAAGTGGGGCAGGGCTTCTGCCCGGCGTCCCGCTCTGCGGAATATGTTAGCGGACTTTGAAACAGCTCACTTTAGCCATGCGCCAAGCCGTATTCCTCGACCGCGACGGAACCCTGATGGAAGAGGTGAACTACTGCGCCGAACCCTCGCAGGTGCGCGTGTTTTCGGGCGTTTCCGACGCACTACGCGAGTTAAAAGATGCGGGCTTCTTGAATATCGTCGTCAGCAACCAGAGCGGCATCGGGCGTGGATACTTCAGCGAGGCGCAATACGACGCCGTGCAACGCGAATTGCTGCGGCAGATTGGCGAAGAGTTGATCGAGGCGGCGTATTTTTGCCCCGACGCGCCAGACGCCCCTTCCGCGTGCCGCAAGCCCCAGCCTGGCATGCTGCTGAAAGCTGCGCGCGACTTCGGCATTGACCTTGCGCGCTCCGTAATGGTGGGAGACAAAACGTCCGATATCGAATGTGCGCGGCGGGCCGGGACGCGCTCAATACTTGTCGCAACCGGATACGGGTTATCGCAAACCTGCGACCCCGATTTTCGCGCGAATGGAGTGTCAGACGCGGCCGGGTGGATACTACGCCATTTGTTACCGTGAAGGAACATGCCGACCGCTGTCGCCGAAGAAACTTCAAAACGTGGCGAACGCTTTTTCCATAGCGTGATGTGGAGTTGGTTTGGCGTTGCGGTCAGTATTTTCTCGGGGATTTTTCTTTCGGCCTATGTCATCCACAAAGTCGGACACGTCGCGGCGGGCGTGTGGGCGCTCATCTTCAGCGTCGTGGAGAACTTCGGAATCATGGATTTTGGTTTCCGCTCGGCCACGCTGAAATATGCCGCGCATTACCGCGCGCTGGGAGAGCCGGATAAAGTCAACGAGACAATCAACACCGCGTTGGCGTTTTCAGTTTCGGTCAGCTTCGTGACCATCGCGGCAACGCTTCTCTTCGTTCGTCAGGTGACGCATTTTGAGAACATTTCACCCGAGTATGCGGATGTTTTTACCATCCTGCTGGTGATGGTAGGTCTGGGTTGGGCTAGCGGCGCCGTCTTCAATCCTTTGAGCGCGTTGCTCGAAGGGTATCAGCGATTCGATCTCTCCAGCCGGATTTGGATCGCATCCATGGCTGTCCGTGCCCTCGGTATTGTGGTCGTTCTCGCAACTGGGCACGGGCTGATCGACATGGGTAAAGCGGCACTAGTGGCGCTCGCCGTGACTTACTCCCTGACGTTCCTCGCGGTTCGGCGCGTGTTCCCGCAGTTACGGTTTTCCCCGAGGCTGGTGACGTATTCGATGTTCCGCCAGATGCTGCACTATGGTCTACACACCTTCGGCGCCACAGTAGGGTTACAGGCGCTTAACCAGAGCGCGCCCATGCTGATTGGACATTTCATGCCGTCCTCGGCTTTCGTGGTCTACTTTACACAGCCACAGCGGCTGCTGAATTACTCGGTGGACATGGTGGGCCGCGTCGGTTTCATCACGGGCTCCCACACGGCGGAACTTGCGGCCAAAGAGGACTACGTCTCTATCGCGCGCATGGGCATCTATATCAACCGCTATTGCTTCATGCTTTTTACGCCCTTGGCGCTGGCGCTCATCGTATACGGCCCGCAATTATTCCGTGTTTGGATCGACGCCAAATTCGCCTCCATGTGCGCGCCATTGCTGCCGGTGATGGCTGTGGCGACGACGCTTGCCATCGCCGCGCAATTCAACTCCAGTTCGATTCTCTACGGGCTGGGCAAGCACCAGGGCTACGCCTACTCGCAGATGGTGGAAGCCGCTTTCTGCGTTGGCGGGTTGTGCTGGGCGATTCCGCGCTACGGCATTCTGGGCGCGGCATGGGTGGTATCCGTACTACTGGTGCTGAATCGGGGATTGGTGCTTTCGTGGCTTCTCTGCCGCGCCGTTCACTTCAGTTTGTGGAAATATTTGAGTGGCATCTATACCACTCCGCTGCTTGCCGCGGCTCCGGCCTTGCTGCTTTCGCTCTGGATCCAGCGGAACTGGATTCCCGGTAATAACTTGCGCGAAGTGATCGAAGGCGGCGCTTTTCTCGCAGCCATCTATTATGCCATCGCCTATTTCATTTGCCTGGAAACGGAGCACCGCGCCATGCCGGTGAATTGGGTGAAGGCGCGGTTGTTGAAGCGCGCTGCATAAGTCACTTACTCTGGACTTCTAACATCACCGGCCGCGCAGTTGCGTTCACCTCTGGATCGTAATATTCATAAACCCGTGAGACGAATGTTCGCACTCGAATCGGATACTTCGCTCGCAGCCGATATTTCAGCGTGACCGTTTCGCCGGCGGCGAGCGAATCGAAGTACAGAATCGCCTGTGTGGGAGTAAGGCTCACCTTTTGCAGGTGGCCGCCCACGGGCAGGTCTTCTGCGAGTAGATCGAAGCCCGGCGGGATTCCGAGATCCACCATCACCATGTTCGCGGATTTCGTCATGTTGTTGCGCACGGTCGCGGTGGCAGTGGCGATGTCATCCTGCGCCATGCGTGCACGGTCGTAATCTACGTTGATTGAGAGTGGCTCGTTCGCCGGCCGCGCATCCCAGGGCAGAAAGTATTTCCCCGCCACCTGATAGGCTAGGCCGCCTTGCCCGGTGAAGTGCAGCGCCACGGTGTTTGAGCCCTTGGCATCGCCTGGCAGAACGAATTGGTGGAGTAGGTCGTTGTTATCCGCTGTTAACGTCAGGCTCTGCACGGCCCTGCCGTTCAAGGTAATCTCGACCGTCCCGCGCGTATCGTCCGCGCCTTTTTCGGTCGAGAGCAGAATCGCCCGCAGCGCCATAATAGTAGCCTGCGTCGATCCCCAGGCGCCCGATGCATCCTTCTTTGACGCGAGATACGCCAGCGCTTTGCGCGTGATGGCCGAGCCTCCGTTCGCTTTGAGCAGAGCTTGCACGGCGAGTCCTGTGGTCTCTACGGCGGCGCTCGACCCCGTGGCGTACATCGAAGTCTCCTGCGACATCCACCAGGCTTGATCGTCCTTTTCCGAAGCCGCGTCGAGCAGCATCTGCGTCGTGCGGTGCGTAAACTCGCGGTCCTTCGCGTAATCCGCCGCGAAATTCGCCAGCACGGCCAGCGTATAAGCATCGGACTTCGAATCCGCTTTACCCAATTGCGATTCCACGAAGCTCTTCGCCTTCTCGACCACCGGACCGCGATAGCCGCTGGTCTCGAGCGACCATGCGATGTACGCCGCAATGCGCAGAGCATCCGAGTTATAGCGGTTGGTCGCGCCTTCGTTGATGAAGTTAGTGTCGGGCTTCCAGCTTCCGTCGGGCTGCTGCTGAGCGGCCAGCCAGCGTTGCGTGCGTTCGATGACGCGCGCGTCGACGTCGTAGACCTTCGCCATATCGCAGAACTCCATCAGGCCGTAGGCGGTCAGGATCTTGTTGGCCGGCGCGTTGCCGAACCAGGAGAAGCCGCCGCCGGGAACTTCGAATGTCAGCAGGCGCTGATAGCCGCTGGCGATGAAAGCCTTCGGCCTTGGCGTGAATCTCGGGCGTCAGCTTCTTGGTCCGCTTCATGTAGTCGAGCGCCAGCGCGTTCGGATAGGTGCTCGACGATGTCTGCTCGAAGCAGCCGCCCGGCATGCGCAGGATGCTGTCCATGCCCTCGATCACCTGGCTAAGCGGACCAGGATACAGGCGGACGAAGATCTTGCTGGCTTCGGGGATGGCCTCGGCGGGAAACCGATGGCGTGTTCGACGGAGGTTTCGAGCCGTCCGTTGAAGACTTCGGTCTGCTCGCGGCCATTGGGCACAATTTCGATTTCGCGTACGACAATATCCGCGCGATTCGCTCCCCCTCCCATCTTCGCGAAAAGCGTCAGTTTGAACTTGCCGATGCGCTTCGCCTCGATAGTGAACTGCGAACTGCCGACGCGGCCGAATCGACAGAGACCGTCTTCTCCGATGAATCGCCCGCCAGCGAGAACCAGTCTTCGGTTTGCAGATGCAGGTTCACGTTGCCGCGCGCAGGCGAATAGTTGTAGACGGCGACGGGGATGGAGACACGGTCGCCTTGCGTGAGGGTGACGGGCAGGTCGAGATCGGTGAAGAAATCCTGGAAGACCTTGATGCTGGAGGTCCCGCTGCCGAGCGCGCCACGGGCAGTGGACGCCAGCATCGCCATGCGCCATGTGGTGATGGAATCGGCGAGCGGGATTGAGATGTGGCGGAGCCCGAATGCATCCGTGACGATTTCAGGATTGATGTACAGGGCCTCGGGAAAGTAGGAGCGGACGCGTGCGCCAGGCAGGCCGCCTGGTATGCCCCCCGCTATTCCGCCAACCACTCCGCCCGCAACGCCGCCGCCCATTCCTGCGCCGAAGCCACCGCCGTGGCCGACCATTGCCGGCATCGCCATCGCTCTTCCGGCGCTTGCGATCAAGCGCCCTGAAACCGGCAGATTCTTTACGTTTCGAACCGTCAGATAACTCTCGAGATCGTCCGCCGTGTTGAACCGCTTGTCGGGACCGGCGCTGCGCACGAGGTAGAGTTCATCCGGACTCCAGGACGCTCGCTCGGCGCGCATGTAGAATTGACGCCGTCTCTTCGAGCCGCACCGTTTCGGTGAAATCGGCGGAGCCAATGGGAGTATCTACCGTGTAGTGCAACGCGTAACTGCCCACCAGTCCCGCTGGCATGCGGAACTGCGCCTCGGTGGTGCCGTGTCGGTTGAGCGGGCCCGCGAATAGCTCGCGTGCTTGACCGCCCGGGGGAGCAATCTCCACGCGTACGCGGCTCGGGCCTTCCAGTGGCAGGTTCTTGGAATCGGTGACGATTACGCGCACCGCCGCGTCGCCGCCCGCGAAGTATGATGACTGCCCGATCACGCGCAGCACCGGCATCCGCAGGACCTGCGAGATCGATTCCGTATCTTCCGCGATCGCGTCCTGCGAGCCGGCGTAAGAGAATCGATATCGTAAGCGATGCCATGCCAATTCATCGATGGCGATTGGCTTCGCCAGCATGACATCCTCGCGCCAGACGCCCCTGCCGACGCCTGCATCGGCCGCGCGTTCGACGCGCCCGATGGCGTGGTCTTCGGGGTCGAGTATCTCGACCATCAGCCTGCCATTACCCGCGCGTGGAGCTTGATAGGGGATGCTTACGTGGACTATGCCGCGTGAATAAGTAACGCTAAGTGGCTTGTCAGTGGGTCCCTGGCTAACCAGGCAGGTCACGGCGAGAAGTACGATTAAAACACTTAAACAAACGTGGCGGGCGAATGTGCGACGTGAGTCCATTACGACCTCCATGCGGTCTGTCTAATAGACTGCGGAAAAGATCGAAATGTTTCCGGGTCACTTTGGCGACACTGTAGCTCGGGGCGCACGCGCACGGCGTCCGCCCCCGCCCGTCGACTCTAGAGCCCGCTGCGCTTCATTACGTAGTCCACCGCTTCCTGCGGCACGCTGAACTGGGCCAGCGCCGTGTTCCCGATGTAGCCCACTTCCTTGATGCCCTGCGCGCTTGTGTAATACGCATCGACCACTAGCCGCCGCGCCCAATCGAAGAAGCGGATGCCCGGGCCGAGTTCCGGCGAGTTGTTCTCGCGAAATGCAATTAGATCGAGGAGCGCCTTCTGCTGATCCTTCGATGCGTGCAGGAAATCCTGCCCATCCGCACGCTTTCGCATCGTGTCATCGAGCCATGCCAGCCCGCCGGTAAAGATGACCTTCATGTCGTCGGTGGCGTGGCACAGGAAATCGATGAACTGCGCCGACCCGTTAGCGTGCGCGCCGGGAATGATCCACTCCGCAAGCGCGTCTAGTGTCGAGTATTCGTGCGCCGTCAGGGCCTTTGGAGTAAATGCCGCGGCGTGGGTAGCGGTAGCCGTTGACGCCTGCTGCGCCTCGAGCAACCCTTCGCTCGCCGCCGTCAATCCAACCCCCGCGCCGATCTGAACCAAAGCCTGGCGCCGAGAGAAGCCATTTCCACGTTCCTGGTTAGACATTGCCTTTCCTCATTTCTTCCGCCAGATATTCCGACGCCCGCCAGGCGAACGCCACGATGGTGAGCGTCACGTTCTTATCCGGGTTGCTGACGAACGGCGCCGCATCGCACACGAACAGGTTCTTCACTTCGTGCGCCTGGCGAATATTTGTTGAGCACGGATGTCTTCGGGTCGTCGCCCATCCGCACGGTGCCCGCTTCGTGAATGATGCTGCCGCCTGGCGAGATCGCAGCCTTCGGAATCGAACGGCCGGTTGTTGACGCGTGCCGCCCATGGTCTCGATGATCGAGGCGAAGGTCTGGTGCATGTGCTTCACCTGGTTGTATTCGGCGTCGCTCCACTGGAAGTGGAAGCGCAGAACGGGAATGCCGCACTGGTCCACGCGCTCGGGATCGATTTCGCAATAGCTGTTCTTGTTAGGGATCATTTCGCCGCGGCCGGCGAAGCCGACGTTCGTGCCGTACTCCTCGTGGATCTGATCTTTGAGTTGCTGGCCGTAGCCCTGATTGCGCGCGCAGGCGCCGTGGAACGTGCCGAGCTGCGGCATGCCGGAGCCGCCGCCGATTTCGATGTGATAGCCGCGCGGGAAATCCTTCTTCTTATCGTCGTAGCAGCCACCACGGCACATAGACGTGCATGCCGCCGATGCCGTCGCGAGTTGTGGCGCGGCATGCCGCCAGCGCCGGGATGTAGCCGCTCAGACCGTAGCCGACGGTGTCGGTGAGGTAGCGGCCCACCACGTCCGATCGAATTCGCCACGCCGTTGGAGAACCGCGGCGATTTCGAATTCAGCAGCAGCCGCGCCGATTCGCAGGCGCTGGCGGCCACCACTACGGCGCGGCAGCGGATCTGCTTCTCCGTGCGCGTGGCCTTATCGACATAGGAGACCGCGGTGACCTTGCCCGAGCCATCGGTGATCAGCTCGCGCGCCATGGCGCCGGTGATGATGGTCAGCTTGCCGGTCTTCATCGCCGGGAAGATCATCGCCTGGCTGGAGGAGAATGCCGACGCCGATACGGCAGCCGCGCCCGCACTGCCCGCAATAGTGGCACGCGGCGCGGCCGTTGATGCGATTTGGTCAGCATCGCCATGCGCGACGGGATGCACGGGGATGTTCAGCTTCTCGCAGGCCTTCTGGACCAGCGCTCATGCACGCGCGGCGCGATGGGCGGCAGGAAATTGCCGTCGGGCGCGGTGCGCAATCCTTCCTTGCTGCCGGTGACGCCGATGAAGCCCTCGGCCTTGTCGTACTAGGGCGACATCTCGTCGTAGGTCACGGGCCAGGGATCGCTCAGGCCGTCTTCCGGCTTGAAATCGTAATCGGAGAAGCGCAGCGAGATGCGGCCGTAGTGGTTGGTGCGGCCGCCCAAAATGCGCGAGCGGAACCAGCGCCAATCGTTCGCCCTGCGCGACGGTGTAGGGTTCGCCGGGAACGTCCCAATAGCCGTTGGGCGCGTTGAAATAGCCCCACTGCTGGCGGCCGAAGTAGGATTCGGCGTGCGCGCCGGCGCCGCGATGGTCCACCTGATAGGGCCACACGTGCTCCTTGAAATCCTTTGCGGGATTGAGCATCGGGCCGGCTTCGAGCAGGGCGACGTTGATGCCGAGATCGGTGAGAACTTTGACTGCCGTGCCGCCTCCGGCGCCGGAGCCGATGACCACGACGTCGAAAACTTGGGGAGCGCGTGCAACTTGGAACATGGTGTCCATTCTACAGCGGAGTACAATCGTCGGGTATGGAACCAATCGATCGCCGCGGAATTTTGCGTGGCGTGATAGCGACATATGCGGCAGCGCGGGCGCCCTGGCAATGGAGCCCGCGGCAGGCAAGATGCGGTTAGGCGTAATTACCGGCATCTCGCCCGATCCCGACGCCGCAATTCGCCGGGTGCATGAACTGGGCTTTCCGACGTGTCAAGTTTCCATTGGCGCAACCGATGACGCTACGTTGGCCAAGTTGCGCGCAGCGCTCGACCGCTACAAAGTGGAGGCGACGTCGGCGGTAAGCGGCGGCCCCGGCCCCGAAATCTACGATTTCTATCGGGGGCCCGAAACCATCGGTCTTGTGCCCCGCGACACCCGCGCCGCGCGCATCGCGCACATGAAGGCTGTCGCCGATTTCGCGCAGAAGGCCGGTATTCCGGCCGTGCAGGGGCATTGCGGTTTCATTCCCGAGAATCCGAACGACGCAATGTACAAGGAAGCCGTCGATGCCATCCGCGACGTTGCGCTGTCTTGCAAATCGAAGGGCCTAAGCTTGCGTTGCGAGACCGGACAGGAGACGCCTATCACTCTTGTGCGCGCCATCCGCGACGTCGGCACGGGGAACGTAAGCGTGAACTTCGACGCCGCGAACCTGGTGATGTACGGTAAGGCAAATCCGGTGGACGCGGTTGAGTTGCTGGGGCCATATATACAAGGTGTTCATGCGAAGGATGGCGTTTATCCCACCGATCCTCGAAAACTGGGAGCGGAGGTCCCCATCGGGAAGGGCGTAGTGAATTGGCCAGTCTTAGTAGACAAGCTGAAGGCGATTGGGTACGCGAACCCGCTCACTATCGAGCGGGAAATTCGCGGCGAGAAACAGACCGCGGATATTCTCGCGGCCAAGGCATTTCTGGAAAAATTAATCGGGTGAGGTTAATCAAGTAAAGCCATGAGCGATCGCAGGACGTTCTTACAATCTCTCGGCGCGGCAACCGTGATTGCGCCGCAGTTAGTACGCGGCTCGGCCGCAAATTCCGCCGTGCGCGTGGGCCTGCTGGGCTGCGGCAACCGCGGCATGACGCACGCGAACAACATCACCAAGTTCACCGATGCGCGGATGGTGGCGTTCGGCGATCTTTATCAGGATAAGCTTGACCGCGCGCGCCAGCGCTTTCCCGATGCCGCACTGGCGTTCGTTGGAGCGAAGGCGTACCAGCAGATGGCTGAATCGAAAGACATCGACGCTATCGTGATCGCAACGCCCGCGTATAAGCATCCGGAGCATCTCGCAGCAGTGGTCGCCGCGGGCAAACACGTGTACTGCGAGAAGCCGGTCGCGGTGGATGTTGCGGGCGCGAAGCGCGTGCTCGAGATCGGGCGTAAGGCTGAAGGACGTTTGAGTCTCGACGTGGGCTTCCAGATTCGCTCGGCGCCGCCGTTTATCGAACTGGTGCGGCGCCTTCACGAAGGCGCGCTCGGGGAGATCGTATGCGGCGCGGCTTATTACTATTGCCCCCTGCCCGAGTACGCGCCCTACCCGAACGCATCGCCCGAAGAGTTGCGCATCCGCCACTGGCTGCGCGACCGGGCGTACTCGGGAGATATCATTGTCGAGCAAAATATCCACGCAATTGATATCTGTAACTGGGTGCTCGGCGCACATCCGGTGAAAGCGTCTGCCACGGGCAGTAGGGCGGGGCGTACCGCCGAGGGTGAAGATATCTACTCGCATTTCGACGTGATCTTCTACTACCCCAACGGCGTGCATGTTAGTTTCAGCTCGGCGCAGTTCGGCAAAGGCAAGTTCGATGTGAACGAGCGCTTTTTCGGTACAAAGGGGCAATCGCAATCGCCCTATTCCGGCGAACTCGGAATCGTCGGCGACACGCCGTGGACCTGGACCGGCAGCGAATCCGGACAAGGCGCGGCGTTTTCCGCCTCCGGTACGTTTTCCGATAACCTCGCACAAGCCGATTCCGAAAAGCAGAAGGGCTTCATCGCGAGCATCACAAACGGAAAGTTCCACAACCAGGCGGCGGCCGGCGTGGAGACTGCGCTTACGGCCATGTTAGGACGCGAGGCGGCGTACCGCGGCCGCGAACTTACCTGGGATGAACTGTTACGGTTGTAAGACGAAGATTATTCATCAAAATCCTCTTCTAATTTCGTCTCTTTTCGGTTATCGTAATTGACGCAGCTATGGCACTCAATTACGGATTTGTAAAATGCAAGGTCGTATCCGAACCTGTTTTGAAACCTTCTCGTCACAAACAGGAGATACAGTATCATCTGCATGCCAGCCTCAGCGTGGAAGGCGCTTCTGAAAATTGGGATAGCGCCATCAACGTCGGTACGAACGACGCCGACGATTTGCTGCGATTCAGACTGGCTTTCGATTACCACAACCCGCTTCTCGATACGCTGAAGGCCGCGCCCGCCGGCTTCTCCGACCTCACCGGCGCCGATGCTCTGCCCGCGCTCGATTTCTTGCGTAGCAACATTCTGGACCAGACGGGACACTGGCGAGACAGCGACCCGATGGATGGCAGCGAGGAACCGGAACCGGTCGCCTCGCTGAGGCGCCTGCTCTCCAAGGCGCATTCCACGAAAGCGGACGTCTATATCTTCGGCCGCACTTACACCAGTGGTTCGCCCGGCATCCACGACGTCCACATGAACCAGGGCTCTTCGGGCAGCTTCCTCAATGACGGCCGGGATGACCATAACGACCACAACGATGTCTGGCAGGACGGCGCCGTCATAGTGGATTTTGGCGAACCGGAGTGCGCGGCCTACTTTACGGCATTCACCCAGCAAACGGTGCCGACGGACAATCTCGGGAATCCGGATAAGCCCAGTCATCCAATTGAGGACTCCGATCCCGGCAGTCTGGCTGGAAGCTAGCTTCCGTCGCCAGTCCTGAGCGCCGCGCATCGTGTCAATTCCCGCCGATGAAGAGTCATATGGCAAAAAAATCGACTAAGAAAGCGACATCCCGTCCCACTAAGAACGCGGCTGTACCGCCGGTCGCCCCGGGCGGACCGCGTTTCGCCCAACCGGCGCTTACGCCCGATCCGAGTAAGTTCCGGACGGCGCACGATACAAAAGGCGACGACGCCGCTTACAAGGTGCTCGATACCGAAGGTAAGACGCTGAAGCCGCTGCCCTTTCCGGCGGCGCGCGGAGGAGTAGAGCCGATCTTGCAGTTGCAGGACGTATTGGGCAGCGGCGGAGCCGCTACCGTCAAGGCCATCACGCAGTCGAAGCAGATTGTGTTTCACGCGCTGGGCGATACCGGCAACACGCGCAGCGTCAAGCCGCAGAATGAAGTCACGGACAAATTAGCCGCCGATTTTAGCGAAGCGGACCCCGCACAGATTCCGTCGTTTATGTTCCACTTAGGCGACGTCGTCTATAGCTTCGGCGAGGCGCAATATTACTATGACCAGTTCTACGAGCCCTATCGGAGCTATCCGCGCCCTATCATTGCTATCGCCGGCAACCATGACGGCATGGTTGCGCCCGGTAGCACAACGGACACGCTAAAGGCGTTCCTCGATAACTTCTGCGCAACGGCTCCAGTGCAAACCGTGGAAGCTGGGGGTCTCGATCGCACCTCCATGATCCAACCGGGCGTCTATTACACCTTCGAAGCGCCGTTCGTGCGGATTCTCGCGCTCTACAGTAATCGGCTGGAAGATCCGGGCGTGATTTCAAGCCAGGGCAAGACATACCCGGAATTGTCCAACGTGCAACTCGATTTTCTGAAGGCCGCGCTGCAGCGGATCGCCAGCGAAAAGTTCGCGGGCGCAGTCATCTTTGCCGTACACCACCCGCCCTTCACCACCGGAGCCCACGGCGGCAGCCCGCTCATGCTGAAGGAAATGGACGCGATCTGCAAAGCTACCGGCGTGTGGCCGCATGCGATGCTATCGGGACATGCGCACAGCTATCAGCGCTACACGCGAGCCACCGGCGGCATGGAAATTCCATACGTGATCGCCGGCAACGGCGGCCACGGATTGACGCCGCTCACAAAATGGGGCTCGCCACCCCTGCGCGCTCCTGTAGTGCTTAATGACGTTCCAGGCGTGACGTTCGAGAACTACGACGATACGGATTACGGTTATCTTCGCGTGATTGCCAATGCGCAACAACTGCGCATCGAATATCACCCGGCCTCGGACGGAACCGCCGCGAAAACGCCGGACGATTCCGTTACGGTCGATTTGGAATCGCGCAAGCTGGTACACTTCCAGGCGGCGAAAGCCTAAGACGGCCCGGCAACGAGCATCCCCTGCATCGAACGATAACGTGATTGCGGTAAAGAGCGATTCTGATTCCAAGCCTCGGCCCGCTGGCCTTGGCTCCGCGAGATCGGTCTCGGCGTCGCCGTAATCGCCGCAGTAAAATTGACCCTGCATCTGTATGCCGGCCGCCAGTACGGCTATCTCGACGATGAACTCTACTACCTCGACTGCGCTCGGCGCCTCGCCTGGGGATATGTCGATCAACCGCCGCTGATCGCCTTGGTTACCTGGCTGGAGCGTGCGCTGCTGGGCGATTCTCTCTCCGCCATTCGCTTTCTACCGGCCCTTTCCGGCGCGGCCAAGATCCTGCTGACCGGTCTGATTACGCGCGAACTCGGCGGCGGCTGCTTCGCGCAAGGGCTGGCCGCACTCTGCGTTCTGCTGGCCCCGGGCCTCCTGGCCCTCGATCACTTTCTCACCATGAATTCGTTCGAGCCGCCGTTTTGGATGGGTTGCGCCTACCTGGTGATCCGCATGATCCGCACCGGCAATACCAGGCTTTGGCTGTGGTTCGGATTGTTGGCGGGGGTAGGCTTTGAGAACAAGTACTCCATGGCGGTCTTCGGATTCGGTATAGTCGTAGGCCTGCTGTTGACGGAGCAGCGCCGCTGGGGCAAGTCCCAAATGCGACGCACTGCTGACCAAAGTTACGGCCTCCGTCGATGGCAAACTCGTCATCGCCGGCGATTTCCGCGGACGGCTCCAGCTTTGGGACGGCAAGCAGCTTTGGCTTTTGCCCGCGCCAGTTGGTAAAACCGAGTAGCGAACTATGTCCGCTCCCAATTCGCAGCCCTATCTCGTGATCGGCACGCCCTGTTACGGCAGACAGGTGACCGATCTCTACGCCAGTTCCCTCCTGAAACTGCTGTTAGCGTGCCAGCGCCGCGACGTGCGCCTTCAGGTACAAATGTCCGGTAGCGACGCGCTCATCACGCGCGCACGCCAAAACATCGTGGCGCATTTCCTGGGAATCGAGGCCGCAACTCACCTGCTTTTCATCGACGCGGATATCGGCTTCGAACCCGAGCAGGTCTTCCGCCTGCTGGATTTCGACGCGGCGATGTCGGCCGCGGTCTATCCCATCAAGCGCATCGATTGGGACAAGGTTGCCGCGATGGCGCAGGCCGGCCGTGCCCAACTACACAAAGCGGCGCTCTCCTACATGGTGGAATTCGTGGATTCGGGCCCAATCGCAACCCGCAACGGCTTCGCGAGAGTCAGCTATGCCGGGACCGGGTTCCTGATGATCCGCCGTGAAGCGCTCGTGGAAATGATCGCCCACTACCCCGAACTTCGTTACCAGCGCGACCACAAGCCAAACGACAAGCTTGCCGGGAGCCCCTGGCGATCCGCGCTTTTCAACTGCATGATCGACGGCGAGACCGGGACCTACCTCAGCGAAGACTTCAGCTTCTGCCGCCGTTGGACCGCCATGGGCGGTGAAATCTGGGCCGATCTCGAGAGCAAGCTCACCCACGTCGGGGCAGTCGATTTCACCGGAGATATGTCGACCCAGTTCTCTTCAGTAGCGGAGGCGGATGCGGGATGAACCCAAAGAATGAAAGTTCGTGATGCCATTCGGTTGATTGAGCGTGATGGCTGGCGCTTGTTGAACCAGGAAGGGAGCCACCGCCAGTACAAGCACCCGGGAAAAAAGGGGCGCGTCACGATCGCGGGCCATCCATCAATGGATCTGGATCCGAAGACGCAGAATAGTATCCTAAAGCAAGCAGGATTGAAATGAGATACGCCGTTTTGTTCGAAAAGACCGAGACCGGCTACAGTGCGCATGTGCCGGATCTACCGGGATGCGTCGCCGCCGGATCGACTCTTGAGGAAACAGTTGACCTCATTCGCGGAGCCATTCGCATGCATGTGAATGGCATGTTGGAAGACGGCGAGCTGGTTCCTGAACCGAAGACAATCGCCGAGTACGTCGTTGCGGCTTAGCGACATCCGTCGTGGGCGGTTAACGTCGTCTGCGCATTTCGGTACGCTCGATTTCACCGGCGACATGTCGACCCAGTTCTCCTCGGCAGTGGAAGCGGACGGGGACTAATACCGCGCCCCAAGCCGGCCGCCAGCTATAATACGAACGTGGAGAAGACGGTTCGTATCTTCGGGAGCTTCAAAGAGGCAGAAGAAGCGGACGCCCGGGAAGACGCAGCCATGACCCCTCAGGAGCGCCTGCAAATCGTCATCGAACTCCGCGACCGCCGCCATCCCGATGCCGCTCAACAAGGACTTGCGCGAGTTTGTCGAGTTATTGAGCTCGAACGGAGTTGAATATCTGGCAGACGAAACCATCACCGCCAAACGTTCCCGGCGATGTTGACGCAGAAGGATGAAAAACGCCGAACGCCAATTGTTCGGCGTATCGAACGAAGCCCATGACCCCGGCAGACGAAAACAACAAGCAGCCGGAGCCTAAGAAGCACGCCCTCGTCATTCTGGGGCTTCCGGAACGATTCGCAACATTCTCAACCCGCCGGGATCACCTAAGCGGACTTCTGCTCCCGCGCCGCCATCTGCGCCAGTTCATCGCAGCGATTATTATCCGCGTGCGAAGCGTGGCCTTTGGTCCAGGTCCAGTCGGTCTTATGCCGTGCCACCTGCTCGTCCAGATCCTTCCACAGATCCTGATTCACCACCGGCTTCTTCGCCGCGGTCATCCAGCCCTTGCGCTTCCAGCCGTGGATCCAGGTCGTGATGCCGTTCTTCAGGTACTCGGAATCGGTCACCACCTCCACTTCGCAGTCCTCTTTCAGCGCGCGCAGGCCTTCGATGGCCGCGCGCAGTTCCATGCGGTTATTGGTGGTGTGCGGCTCGCAGCCGCAGATCTCTTTCTTGTGCTCGCCGTAGCGCAGAATCGCGGCCCAGCCGCCGGGCCCGGGATTGCCGAGGCACGACGCCGTCGGTGATGAGTTGAACTTTTTTCATCCGAGGTCAGAGCGAGCGCTCGGCGTTCAGCTCAGCTTGAAAGAACTCGTCCACCAGATCGAGAATCGCCGCCGGCTTCCTGCGCCTTGTAGATGTCGGCGCGCAGCTGCGCGCCGTGGCGCACGCCGTGCGTGAAGTAAGTGGCGAACTGTTTCATCTTGCCCGACGGCGTCGCGCTCGCCGCGCTCGATCAGCATCGCGTAATACTGTGCGCATCATGTCGTAGCGATCCTGCTGCGTCGGCTCGTCGTAGCGGCCGGTGCGCCAGATACTGCTCGATCTGCCGGAAGATCCACGGATTCGACGACGCCGCGCGGCCGATCATCACCGCGTCGCAGCCGGTCTCGCGCACCATGCGCACGGCGTCTTCGGGCGTCACGATATCGCCGTTGCCGATCACCGGAATCTTCACCGCGGCCTTCACTTCGGCGATGCGCGTCCAGTCGGCCTGGCCGCTGTAGCCCTGCTCGCGCGTGCGCGGATGCAGCGCGACCGCCTGCAGGCCGCAGTCCTCGGCCAGCTGCGCCATCTTCACCGCGACCAGTTCTTCGATCGTTCCAGCCGGCGCGGAATTTCATCGTGAACGGAATCGAGATCGCCGCGCGCACCGTCGTGCAGAATCTGCTCCACCAGCGGCAGATCGCGCAGCAGGCCCGAGCCGCCGTTGCACTTCACCACTTTGTTCACCGGGCAGCCGAAATTGATGTCGAGAATATCGAAGCCCAGGTCCTGGCAGACGCGCGCGGCATCCGCCATCACCTCCGGGTCGGCGCCGAAAAGCTGCGCCGAGATCGGGATGCTCTTCCGGCTCGAAAGCCAGGTATTTCAGCAGCGTCTTGGTGGGCTTGCGCGCGCCCATCGAGGCGCTGACGCCGTGCGAGCTGGTGAACTCCGTCATGATCAGCCCGCATCCGCCCAGATTGCGGATGAAGCGGCGGAAAACGGTATCGGTGACGCCCGCCATGGGCGCCAGAACCGTGGCCGGAGCGATCCGTATCGGGCCGATCGCGAAACTGGTGGGAAACTGTTGCATTCTGGTTGGGTTATTTTAATTCTAACGGGTTTTGGGCCCGGAAACGGAATTTCACCCGCGGCGTCCGTTGAAAGTAGAAGGTAATTAGGGGATGAGGACGGTCAATATCGTTCTGCTTTTGCTGGCGGGTGCACTTTCAGGCGCCCTCCTGATGAGGGTGGCGCATCGGCCGCTTCGGGTGGCGATGCGATCCGGTTGCTGCGCCGGCGCCGGCTCCGACTGAGCAAGCCGCGTCTTCGCAAACATCGCCGACCGAAACCAAACCTCCTGGAAATCGCCGAAGTGCAAACGCCGTCAGCCGGCCCATCTTACCGGCAAGCCCCGAGCGTAAAGCGGAGATCAAGCATCCGCGAGCAAAAAAAGCCATCGCCATTGCGCCGCAGTTCGCCGACCCAGTGGCCATTTCGCTGTCCTTGCGCGTCCTGCACGCGCCGCCTCATCGTGCTCGAAGTCCAGACGCCCCCCGCAAGCCCCGCAGTTCCTCCATCTCCGCCGGTGTTGCCCGAGCAGCCGAAGGAGACTCCACCCGCGCGTATGGAGCCGGAGAACGTCACTCCGCCTCCTGCGCCGATCCTGTCCGCTCCGGAGCCCAACCAGGCCACGCTGAACGCCGGTATGTTAATTCCGGTGCGCCTGGTGGATAGTCTCTCCTCGGAGCGGAATCATGCCGGCGACGCCTTCGCTGCCACGCTCGATCGTGAGCTGGTGGCGAGCGGTTTCGTCATCGCCGAGCGCGGCGCGCGGGTGGAGGGAAGGGTGACGGCGGCGGATCGCGAGGCCCGCATCCTGAGCCTCGAATTGACATCGATTCATACTTCGGACAATCAGGACGTGCCGATCCAAACCGAGCGCTTCGACAAGCAAAGCGAACCTGATCGCGGTCAGGCGGCACGGGATGATCGGCGCGGGTGCGGTAATCGGCGCAATGGTTGGCGGCATCGCGGGCGGCGGCAAAGGCGCCGCTATCGGCGCGGGCGCGGGTGGAGGAATTGGCGCAAGCGGCGCCATGCTTAGCCGCAGGGCCGCCTCGCTACCGTCCGAAACCCGCTTTACCTTCCGTTTGCGGGCTCCATTTACCATCACTGAGCGCACTCAGTAGGATAAGGCTCCGATCGTCCGGCGTTCGAAGCACGCTACTTTAGTTTGGGGTTCAGGATCGTTGCCTTAGAATCCGACTTGATCTGATCCATCCACTGCTTCAGGCGGTCTTCCTTGTAGGCGCGGTCCACCTGATCGCGGACCTCCATGTAGGGTTTGAACTTCACCTCATCGGCCCGGAATAGATAGAATCCATTCGGCTGGGCGATGACGTCCGTGGTTTCGCCCGGCATTCAGCTTGAGGATCGCGGCGCGAATGGCTATCCGGCACTCCGGAGTCGGTGGCTTTGAGGTCGGCAAAGAAGCCGTCCTTGGCGCGCGACGTTTCGTCGTCGGAGTTTTCCTTGGCAAGCTTCTTGAAGTCCGCCCCCTTGCGAATCTGTTCGAGCAAAGCGGAGGCCTTGGCTCTTGCATCGGCCTCGGAGAGAATCTTCTTTCCATCGCTACCCGTTTGGGAGGCCGCCGCGTTGCTGAAGGCGATATAGATCGCGTAGGTCTTTACCTCCTCGTAATCGGACTTGTGCGCCTCATAGTAGCGATCCTCTTCATCGTTCATGACTATCGGGTTGGCTTGATGAGATATTTCCGCCTGGGCCTTGACGAAGGTTGTCGCATACAAGACCTCTTCCTTTACCGGACTATCTTTATCGAGCTTATCCTCCTCAGCTAGCCGCGACAGCTTCCGCACCATACACCACTGATCCAAGAAACCGGAAATATTCGCAGCCGCTTGAGTGTTGTTCGCGGCCACGAGCAAGCCACGCAATTCCCCCATCGTAATAATCTTCCCGTCGTCGCATGATGCGACCGGCGTGCTATCCGGCAGATCGGGCAGCGCGGGCGCTGGTGGCGCGGTTTGAGCACACAAGGCGGCAAGGCAGAGTGCGGATAATGCGATGAATTTCATAATGCTGTCGGCGGAGTCTCCAGTTTAACAGACGCGAAATTATTGATTTTGGCCGGAGGCGCCCACGGTTTTCTTTTCCGTCGAAGCAACCCTGGGTGCGGCCGGCGCACGCGTGGAACTTCGCGGCGTGGCCGACGCCGTCTCGCTGCGGGCGTCCCCGCGTTTGATCTGTGCCCTTCGGCGTCCCTGGCGCTAGATTCGCGTCCGCGCGCTTCTCTGGCCGCCTCGCTGATTTGGATGTGGTTCACCACCGCCACCGCGCCGGCCGTCTTCGCCATGCGTGTCGCCGCGCCTTTGTGCTGAATAACATCCGTGCGGCCCTCGATTGTCGCCACGCCGCCCTGCACGCGAAATTGAAACTTGTCCGCGCCGATTTTCGATTTTGCCAGCTTCACCTTAATCGCCGCCTCGATCTCCGCGTCTGTCAAACGTTTGGCTACGGGTTGTGCGGCGTCGGCGGCTCGCTGGTGGGCCGGAGGCGGCGGGCGCGGGCCGTACTTGCGCGGCAACGGGCGCGCCAAGGAGTGTAGTTGCCATGACCAAAATAAGTGTTCGCATGTAAGGATAGTGGCCGGACGTGCGTCTTTCCTCTCACCAAATCCCGGAATTTACCCGGCTGTCACTTCATTTCCCCATTCCGTGCTAGAGTGAGGATTCTCAAAGGCTTTCTGCTTTCCAATGCCCGAACAAATTCTGCTGCAAGGCAAAATCCTGGGCACAGAGGAGTTCCTTTTGGCCGGATCAGCCGGGGGGCGCTCTGCGCGCTCGGCCGGTGAAGATACTGTCTGGCCGGCCGGTCCCAGTGGATCACCCTCATCGGCGAAGCTCTGCCCCGCGCGCTTCTGGCCGAACTGGGGCTTGGCGCGCATTCTGCTCGGTTCGAGCGGCGGCGGCCAGTTCCTGATTGTGCTTCCCGGCGAAGCGCGCGAACCCGCTGAACGTTTCCTTACAGCCGCTGCCCGCCAGATGCGAGAGATGAGCGGCGGATGCGTGCGACTTGATCTGGGCCTTCACGGATAACCTTGGCGATTGGGCGGTGATCCGCAAGCGCCTGAACGAAGTGCTGGAGCGCACGGCAGAACGCGCCGCTCGCAGGCGAGACGGGATCCGAAGACGGCCTTCCTCCACTTTTTGCGCCCTCACCGGCCCGTCAATCTCACGCGAATACGACGCTTATTTCTCGAAGGAATTGGGCGCCAAGGTGCGCGAGGCGGCGTCGATCGGATGGTCGCCCGAAGCCCCCGGCGAAAGTGACTCCCGGCGAGGGCAAGTACACCTGGCCGCTGACCTCGAATCTCTCGCCCGATGGCATCATGGTGGCGCGCCACGCCGCGCCCAGCGACGATGGAAAGACCATCGCGCCCGTGCAGACGCTGGCGCGCCGTGCGCAGGGCCGCTCCATTTGGGGCGTGCTCCGCGGCGATGTCGATAGCTTTGGCTTGCGCTTGCGCCGCGTCCATTCCATCGAAGAGCACGTGCCGCTTTCCGTTCTCTACAAGCAGTTCTTCGCCGGCGAACTGGAAGTCATCTGCTCCATGCCCGAATACTGGAAGAAGGTCACCGTGATCTATTCGGGTGGCGACGATTTCGCGGTTTACGGCGCCTGGGACGCGCTCATCGGCCTGGCACGCGAGGTGCAGCGGCTCTTCCACCGCTTCACCGAAGAGAATCTGAAAGAATATCCCGGCGCCGAGGGCAAAACTATCTCCATGGCCATCGCCCTGGCGCCGGAGACGTACACTCCGCTGGCGGCCGTATATGAGGAGGCCGGCCGCAATCTCGATTTCGCCAAAGCGGCGGATCGCGATTGCATTTATTTACTCGGCCGCATCCTCGAATGGAAGCGCTTGGGCGACGCGGCGGAATTAAAAGACACGGTCACGCGGCTGATTCACGATTTCCGCATGTCGCGGCAGTTTCTCGATCAACTGCGCAGCTTCTACCGCCACGAGGATGCCGCCGATCAACGGCAGCGCACCTGGCGTTTTCAGCGGCGCTTCAACCGCTTGTTGAGCGGCACGCGCGATCGCGAGTTTCAGAAGTTGCGCACGCATCTGATCGGTGAAATCATGGGCCGCAAGACGGCGGAAGTCAAACTGCGTCCCGCGGGATTAGTGGCCCTGGAATGGGCCAGATTGGCGACAGAGGTTTAGCGAATGGCAGACGAGCAACAACAGCAGCAACAGCAACGCAGCCACAGCAGCAGCCGCGCCGCGAGGGCCGTCCGCCGCGCCCAGGTGGCGGACCGGGCGGAGGTGGTGGCGGCGGTGGGGACCGCGGCGACCGTGGTGGTGATCGGGGCGATCGCGGCGGACGGACGCGGCAGCGCGTGGCGACCGTGGAGATCGCGGCGACGGCGGACCGCGCTTCGAAGGACCGCCGGAGATCGAGCTCGAAAAGCTCATCACCGATAGCCTCTACCTGGACAACCAGGCGCATGGCATCGTCAGCCGTATGCGCGACATGGATTCCGGCACCAAGAGCCAGTTGCGCCGTCTCTATTCGGCCGTGCGCCGCGCCGTCCGCGCGCCTGAAGGCGAACGCCAGCACGAGTTCGTGATGCTGCGCGCGCGCCTGGCCTACACCATCGCGCGCCACGGATTGCGCAGCCTCGATCAGCTCGAAAAACTGCTCCTCCAGGTCACGCGCAAGAACGATATTCGCGGATACGAACGGTTCAAGGATCTTTTCGAGGCCATCGTGGCCTACAACGAGTAGACAGGATTGCATGAGCGCACACACCGCACAAACCGAGTTGAAACTGATCGGGAAGCTGATTCTCGAAGGCGAAATGCACTGCGAAACGGGCCTGCACGTCGGCGCCGGCAAAGGCTCGCTCGAAATCGGCGGCTCCGATAATCCCGTCGCCAAGGACGCGTTCGGCCGGCCTTACATCCCCGGCAGTTCGCTGCGCGGCAAGATCCGCTCGCTGCTCGAGCAGACCTCCGGCATGGCCGTGCCCGCCGAGCTGGTCTATCTTTCGCGGCGCAAAGGTCAGGAGGTGCGCATCCACCAGAGCGACCGGCCCGACGACGAAATCTGCCTCCTCTTCGGACGCAGCCCCGGCCGCATGGAGCGCGTGCAGGGCGAGGCGCTCGACACGTCCGCAGGCCACGCCCGCGCGGCTTGGCGGTGTTCGACGCGCCGCTCGATCCCGAGAGCATCACCGCGCAGATGCGCGAAAACCTCGACGACGAACTGACCGAAGTCAAGAGCGAGAACGCCATCGACCGCATCACCTCGCAAGCCAATCCGCGCACGCTCGAACGCGTGCCCGCTGGCGCGCGCTTCAAGACGCGCTTCGTGATGGACGTGCTTTGCGAGGAGGATGCGCCGCTGTTCTCGCGCGTGCTCGAAGGCCTGCGTCTGCTCGAAGACGATGCTCTCGGCGGCGGCGGATCGCGCGGCAGCGGCCGGGTCAGCTTCGCCAACCTGAAGCTGGTCTGGCGCGGCAAGAACTATTACGCGTCCGGCGCGGCCGAAAAGGAAATCTCGTCGAGCGCCACGCTTGGCCGCTATTCAGCAGGCCGTGAACGAAGCCGCATTCGCGTTTATCCGCGAGGAGTAATGAATCCCGGACTCATTGTGAAACTGCGTCCCAGCGGGACCTGGCGCATTGGGCCGGATTCGGGCGCGCGCAACCGCGTGGACGCCATCTACCACAGCGATTCGCTCTATTCGGCGGTCGCCGCAGGCCATGTCGCGCCTGGGCGCGCTGGAGGAATGGCTGGACGCCACGGCGCGCGCTGCAGCGCCGCGCGGTGTGTTTCAGTTCGTGCTTTCCCATGGTGAATGAGATGCAATGTTCGTCACGCCGCCCCGCACGGTGTGGCCGCCGAGCGCGGCATCGCTGACCTCCGCGCGCGTACGCTGGAAGAGCGCGCGATTCGTGCCGTTGAACATTGTGCGCGACATTCTCGCGGGCAAGACGCTGGACGAAAATCGCTGGATCGCTCGATGGCCCCAGCGGCTGCTTGATGCCCACCGGTAAAGCCCGGCCCGTTCCGCACCAGCCTGCGTTGGAGCGCGGCGGTCGATCGTCTGAGCGGCGCGGCCGAACGGCATTCCGCCGCGTGCCTCGAATTTCGGCCGGGCGCGGGTTTGTGGACCGTCGTCTCGTTTGCCGACGGCGCCGCGCGCGACCAATGGCAGGATCGGGTCAAAGCCGCCTTCCGTTGGCTGGCCGATAGCGGCTTCGGCGGCGAGCGCTCGCGCGGCTGGGGCCGCTCCGAAGCGCCGGAATTTGTGGAGGGCATCGTTGCCGGAAATGATATATAGGGGCCGGCGAGCCGGAGCCAGGAGCTAGGAAGTCGAGCCGCAGGGGTCGGGTCCGGATGTGATCCCGCCGCTGCAGGAGCCGCCGCAGGAAGAACCGTCCGACTGACGAGCCGCCCGCCGAAAACCCGGACGTGAATCCGCCGGAGCCGTCACCGGATCCCGAGCTGCCACCGCCGCAGATCCCGATCCCGCGCTCGCCAGCGCTATATCGACCGAGGAGATTGCGGCACCTAGCCCGAAGTTCAGCCGCTAGCGCAGACGACAGTCTCGCCCCAGCCCCGGCCCTTGACTCCCGACCCCCAACCGGGCCCCCACCCAGTCCCTGACTCGCGATCCCCACTCCGGCTCCGCAGCTGGCTTCTCTCGCCTGTTCTCGCCCGCCGCCGCCGATTCCGTGGAATGGTCGCGCGGCAATTACAGTCTGGTGGAGCGCGGCGGGCGCGTCGAAAGCTCCGCCGGTTCGGGCGCCTTGAAGAAGCAGGTGCAAATGGTGGCGGAAGGATCGGTGCTCTACGCGGATCGGCGCGCTGTCTGGCGCCGCGCCCGATGTAGCGCCCGAGGGCTTCGCCCATCCCGTCTTCCGCGCGGGATTCGCGCTCGCGATCCCGCTGCCCGAGGTGAGTTGATGCGGTACCGCCTCACATGCCTGACGCCGACGCTGGTCGGCGACGGCCGCAAGCTCAGCCCCATCGACTACATGGTCTGGAAGGACCACGTCAACGTGCTCGACCAATGGCGCATTTTCCGCCTGCTCGCCAAAGGTCCGCGTCTCGAAGGCTATCTCGCGCAACTGAAGAAGGCCGAGAAGCTGGATTTCGCTTCGTGGGGCGGATTCGCGCAGAATTTCGCCGGCCGCCGCATTCCATTCGAAAACGCGGCGTATTCCAACTATTGGAACCGCGCCATGGGCGAAAGCCTGCATATTCCCACCTTCTCCGCGGGCGCATCGGGCGCTTATCTGCCGGGCACGGCGATCAAGGGCGCGCTGCGCACCGGCATGGTGTTCGCCAACTGGCGCGACGGCATGCTGCAGACGGTTCGCGGACGCGTGCAGGGCGATCGCCCTGTCGCGCCATCCGGCGCTGATGGTGGAAGAGCAGGCACTCGGTTCAGCCGGAGTGAGCCGCATGCGCTTCGTTAGCGCGGGCGATTCCGGCGTAGTCGCGTCCTCGCAGTTCAAGGTTTATCTGTTGCGCACTTCCACTCTGCTGCCTCGCGGCGCGAATTTCGCGCTCGGCTGGAAAACCAGCCCGCGCGGCGCGGTGGATGGCGCGCGTCCCGACGACAGCACCCCATCGTTCGCCGAAATGGCCGCGCCCGGCTACGACCTTCGAAGGCGATTGGAACGAGAAGAATTTTTTCCTGCAACCGGAAGTGCGGCGCTCCATCCGCTGGCCCGAACAGTTCGACCGCGCCAAGATCTTCGAAGCCGCCAACGTCTATTCCGGCGGCCTGTTGATGTTGCAGCGGCAATACGCTTCGTGGGCCGGCATGGGCTTGCTCGATCAGAGTCTGGCGGAACTTGGAGAAGCGCCTGGAAAGCGCGCGCGCCAACGGTTCGTGCCTGCTCCCCCTCGGCTGGGGCGGCGGACTCACCACGAAGAGCGCCTGGCTGGATTCGTCCAACGCGGATTACCGCCAGATCCTGCAGCAATTCGCCATCTACAATCGCGCGCTGGCGACAAATCTGCCCTTCCCGAAGACCCGCAAGATCGTGTTCCTCAATAACAAGCCGGCTACTCTGCCCGGCTGGGTGGAACTGGCCGTAGAGTAAGCGCCATGATTTCCGCGCCGTCCGGCCGTTAGCGATCTCGCTCGGCCTCTCATGCGCGCAGGCGCAAACGGTTCATCCAATCGATCTCACCTGTCCGGCGATTCATGTTATCGCCTGCGCAATCGTCATCGCCGTGGGTCTCATGGCAAGTGCTGGCTCTGCGTGCGGCCCGCGTCGATCCGCTGGCGGTATTGAAATACGAGTAGCTACTTCGTGATCTTCCGCAGGTGATCGAGGTCGTACAACTGCGCAGCTAGTTCACGATCTACTACCGGACGTCCCGCGCTTGGCGGGACGTACAACGTGAAGCCTGTGTGGATCTCCGCGGCATGGTCGCCCATATCCTCAATGGCGAACCGCAGAATATGCGGCGGCAGGATGGGATGCGGCGAGCAGTAGATCGCGGCCACCTGGTGCCGCGCAGGGTAATATCGGCGCAGGTGCTCGATGAAGCGGGTGAATCGTTCGGGGCGTGAGACGCGCTGGCTGTGAAGCGCGGTTTCGAGAGGACCGATCTGCCAGATGATTGCCGGCACGTCGTTGTGCAACGGACGGCGACGCAGCAGCAGGTCCGTCGCTTCGTACATCTGGATGCCATGGACTACGGGGTCGAGGTGTAGATCGGCGAATAGGGTATCGAGCGCGGAGATGCCGGGCAGCACCGCGACGCGCAAGTCCAACGCGCGCGCCAGTTCCAGCACCAGAAACGGCGGGTGGGCTGCCACCAGCGGATGACCATGGATCGCAAATGTAACCGGCGGATGATCGAGCGCGGCTTCGATTACGCGGATGGCCATATGTTCGTAAGCGCTCACGCGCGTGCTGTCTTTGCGATAGCTTTCCTCGAAGAGGGGTGTCACGCGTGAGCACAGGCTTTCGAGATACTGCCGTGTCGCCGCGCCGGTATCGAGATACAACACTTCGCGCGCCTGGCGGATCGCCTGCTCTACTTCGCGCGTCACTTGGGTTACAGTTTGCAGGCCGAGGCCTGAGATGTAGATATCGATCATCGCACGTCGCCGCCGTGTAACGCGCGCGTAAGGGCTACCAGTTTATCGTAGCGATCGCTCGGCGACGCGGCATGTACCGCCGCGGCTGCGGACTGCACCTCGGGCGAATCCAGCGGCGACGCGAAGGGCGAGGCGTCCGGATTTCCGGCGGCTTCCGGCGGCGCCGGCGCGACCGTATTCGAGCTCTGCCGGAACGATGCCCACATACTCACTTGCAGGTTCCCGGCTGCGTCCTTCGATTGCGCGGCGGAGAGTTGAATCACGGCGTGCAGTGGGGTGAGCGGCTGGCCTGGCAGCGTGGCGCTGGCGGGCATCGGGAGACGCGATGGATCCCCGCCCTCGTGCAGAGGAGTGATCCAAGCGGCGTATGCGATTCGATCTCCGACCAGGCAAGGGAGGACGGTCAGGGCCATCTGGGCGTCCGGTAATAGTCGGCTCTCGTTTTGAAGGTGGGCCTCCGCACAGGCCGGGACGCCTGCGCCACTTGGCTCTTGCGGACAGGCTGGGGAGTTCGGCGGGTCGGGATCGACGGTTCGGAGACCTGTCGTACGGGGAAGGAGGCGATGATCGGGGTGGCGCAGAAGTTCGCGCTCTTCCGCAGTGAGATCGTACTTGTCGAATACCGTGTCTGGCGCGTCCGCGAGACGCCGGGTCAACTCCGGTTGCAGCGCCGAATCGACAAGCAACTGGAAGATATCGGGCTTCGGCACTTACTCGACGGTGACGTGCGTGCCTTTGTGCTCGTCGCCGCGACAGGTGCGCGATGCGGTCGTCGAGCAGGCTGCGCAGGCCCTTGAGGAACTCGACGCGCGAGTTGCGGAAATGGTCCCTGGTGGCGTCCGACCACATACGTTCCAGCAACGGAATCGCCGTGGTGCAAACGAAGCACCCGGCTGAGTGCGCCGGCTTCGTGTTTTCTCTTCCATTATCAGCTCTCCTTCATTTCCACCGTCAATATCTTATTTTCCAACTTTGCCCTGCTCGGCGAAAGCGCCGCCATGGAGGTCGGCAGTCCGATGTGCCGCCGCAGCGTGCCGATCTCGACCACCAGTTCGTCGCCCTTCTTGAACAGCCCGACCTCGCCTTTGGCCGCGAACGGCAGCTGCAGCCGCACTTCGTAGTGACCGTCGCGCTTCGCGAACGTGTACGGCGCCTCGGTGCGCGTCACGGCCGCGGGATCTTCCTTTTCGCCGTAGAGCGACGTGCGCCAGATCCTCCAGCCGCTCGCGTCCCAGCACCTCATGCGTGAACAGCGGCACGCGCTTCACCGGCACCGGCGCGAAGTAGGCTTCGATCTCTTCCAGAATCGCGGCCTGCGACGCGCGCCATTCCTGGAAGTAGGCGTCGGTGACTTCGGCGGGCAGCACGCGGTTCACGATGACGCCGTCCACCGTCAGGCCGTGCAGCGAAAAGTAGACGAAGGCGCGCTGCGTTTCGCGCAGCACCATCTGCTCGGGATTGGTCACCAGGCGGACGCTGGTGATCTTGGGATCTTCCAGCAGTTCGCCGATGCCGTCGAGCTGCCCGAACAGGTCCTGGATGTTGGCGAAGTAGTTGTCGGTGGGCAGTTCCACCGGCGAGACGCGATTGGCGATGCGGCCGCACCGCTTTCAGGATTCCGCGCTGGAACGGGAAGATGTGCTTCATGTACCATTCGAGCGTGGTCGGCATGCTGACGAAGCGCATGGATTCGGCGGTGGGCGCGCAATCGAGCACGATGACGTCGTAGCGCTCTTCGCGGCGGAACTGGTTGACGTACATCATGGCGCTCAGCTCTTCCATGCCGGGCAGGATGGCCAGTTCCTCGGCCTCCACGTCGCTGATGCCGGTGGTGCGCAGCACCGAGATCACGTAGGACGAAATCTCGCGCCAGTGGCGCTTGATCTCCTTCTGGATATTGACTTCATGGATGGCGAGCTTGTCGTCGATGGCGTAAGGGTCGCCGGTCTTGCCGTGAAAGAGGCTGGTTTCGAGATCGAAGGCGTCGGCCAGGCTGTGCGCCGGATCGACGCTCATGACCAGCGTGCGGTAGCCCAGCCGCGAAAGCTGCAGGCCGGTGGCCGCGGCAAGACTGGTTTTCCCCACGCCTCCTTTGCCGCTGAAGAGAAGGATGCGCATGTCTTCATTGTAGCGGTCGGCTCAAGCGCGGCCGCCATGCACGGACGCGAGCGGGTGGGTGGCTGGGACGTAGACAGTACGAGCGCCTCGGGGCGTGTAACATTCGCGTTGCAGCCGGAATGATTTTCGGCGATATTGCCGACAAGACCGCCACCTGCCTTGCAGCGCGTGCAGCGCCGCCTGCTGGATAAATCGGTCCGGTACGGTCGGGGATACCTGGCTAATTCTGAGAAAATCGTCCGATCGGTCTACTATCTTTTCGAGTGGGCGCCGATCTCCATCTCATGACCCCCGAAGCGCGCCGCCACGGCCGGCGCATGGCGGCATCACTGCGGCCCGCAGCCGTAGGTCTCAACCGGGCATTCAGACGTATCCTCCGGGAAAAGGGATGCGGTCGCGATACCGTCCGAGAGCTATTGGCAATCACTCCCGCCGCCGCCGCCGGTTGCCGGACCCACGGAGAATTCGTGGAACAAGTCGAATATCACGGCCGCAGGCTGGCTAAGTTAAATATTGCGCCTGGCGATGCGCAGGAGACCCTGCGAAGGTTTGACGCGCTGCTCGAACCGATTCTGTCCGGCCGCTTCCAACCCGCCCGTGAGCAACTCGAGTTGGCCACCCGCCTAGCTTTGGACCGTGCGTACTATCAGGTCCGCGAGGCGGAAACGCAGGCCCTCTTCGGAATCTACCGTTCGGAAGCAGAAGCGTGCGACTTCAACGAGTTCTTGCGCGGCCTGATTCGTGTCTTGACCGCTGCTCTGCGCGCGCGATCCGGCCGAATCGTCGAACTGGATCAATTCTCGGATGCGTGGCTTAGAAGCCCACGCTACATCGAAAGCGGCAGCGTCCGCGAATCCCTGATTGCCGACGTCGGCATGCGCGGCCGTTACGCCTCCTATTGGTCGTATCCCCTCGGCGGCCCACTGGTCGCCCAATTCGGCTTTGCCGTGAAATATCCGTGGCTGCCGCGCGAGTTGGCTCTCCTCGAAGCTGCCGCTGAACGAGTGCGCGGCGCGGCGGAGCGCCACAGGTTGGAATCGGAGAATCTCCGTCTGGAGGCCGAGGCGCGGCGCGCGGAAGAGGAAGAGCGGCGCCGCGTCGGACGCGAACTGCACGACGAAGCCGGGCAGTCGCTGCTCCTGCTGCGTCTGCAATTGGAAATGATGGAGCGCGATGCGCCACCGGCGTTACGCTCGCAACTCGGCGCTGCGCGCGGCGTCGCGGAGAGCGCGATCGTGGAGATTCGGCGCATCGTATCGGCTCTTAGTCCCGCCGTCCTCGAACGCCTTGGACTGGCAGCGGCGTTGCGCCATCTCGGAGTGCGCTTCGGCAAAATGCATTCGGCCGTGATCGCGTTGCGGATCCCGCGGCGAATTCCGGCGCTTCCATCCGCCGTGGAGGAGGCAATCTACCGCGTGGCGCAGGAGTGCCTGCTGAATATTGCCAAACATTCTTCCGCAAGTTCCGTAAAGCTTTGCCTTAGAATCGCCGATTCCCTTATCAAGCTGAGCGTTTTCGACAACGGCTCTGGATTCAGCGGAGGAAGCGCGTCCCGCAAGCCCCACTCATTCGGTTTGGTGGGAATGCGCGAGCGCGCGGCGCTTCTCGGCGGAAAGCTGGAGACCATTAGTGCGCCCGGCAAAGGAGTGACGGTGAAACTCGAGCTGCCGCTCGTGGGGACGCCAAGGAAATCCAATGGCAAAAATTCGCGTACTACAAATTGACGACCATACGCTCTTCCGTCAGGGCATTCGCACATTGCTGGCGGCTGAATCCGACATCGAAGTGGCCGGCGAGGCTTCTAATGCGGCGGATGGAGTAGCCTCCGCGCACGAGTTGCGCCCCGACGTGGTGCTGATGGATATCGGCATGCCCGGCATGAGCAGTTTCGAAGCCACGAGGCAAATCCGCAAGGAGCGGCCCGAAACCCGAGTGCTGTTCCTCTCTATGTATGACGACGAGGACTATCTCGCCGAGTGCGTCGAGATCGGCGCCAGCGGCTATGTATTAAAGGACAGCCCCGCCGATCAGTTGACAACGGCTATTCGCGAGGCGCATCGCGGGGGCAGCTATCTCAGCCCGCGTCTGCTGACCAAACTTGTGGACGGCTTCCGCAGCGGTCACGGAGCGCCCATGCAGCCGCGCTTCGGCACCTTGACCAAACGGGAACGTGAGATTCTCAAGATGCTGGCGGAGGGCAAGTCCGTGAAGGAGATCGCTTCCGAGTTCGATCTCAGCGTCAAAACCGTGGAAGCGCATAAGTTCAATTTGATGCGCAAACTGGACATTCATAACAAAGCTCAGCTGGTGCAGTATGCGATTCAGAAGAAGATCATCAAATTGAACGAACCTGTGTTCAGTTAGCGGGCAGGCCGTGACTGTCAAAACAAATCGCCACGCGTGTTGCGGCTGACACGCGGAGCGTATCCCGCATCCCGCTTGTTTCCCATAACTTAGCATTCGGGCCACTTACTGCAGTTGGATTTGCCGTGGGAGGAACGAAGATGCTCAAAGCGGAGTTTTTAAACGCCGAGATCCATATAAAGAAGTTAGCGGCCCTGACCAGCGTGATGTTGTTGGCTGCGGCTGAAGCCTTGGCGCAAGATAAGACGCCGAAACCCGCGCGCAAGATCGTCGTGAGCATTCCCGACCGTAAACTGGCCGTGCTCGAAGCCGGTCGCGTGGTGAAGATCTTCCCCACTGCCGTCGGCGCGCCGAAATCGCCGAGTCCCACAGGGTCCTACACCATCGTCCTCCGCCTGACCGATCCGACTTGGTATGGGAAAGGCAAGATCGTTCCCCCCGGAAAGAGTAGCCCGATTGGTACGCGTTGGCTCGGTTTGAGCGTGAAGGGCTATGGCATTCACGGCACCAATAATCCGAACTCCATCGGTCGCAATGCATCGCACGGCTGCATCCGTCTTCGCAACCAGGACATTGAACAGTTATTCGGCATGGTTTCAGTGGGAGACGCAGTAGAATTAGTAGGAGAGAGAACGGTGGAGACTGCGCAGATCTTCGGTCCTGCGGCCGTTGCGCAGGCGCAGAGCGGAAACGCCGTCGTTCAGTAACGGGCTCGAAACGACACTATGCTATGCTCGCAGCCGTGAAGGGGTGGCAAGCGGTTCAAGCCGCCGTCATAGCCGCGCTCTTGCTGCCGATTCCAGGTGCATGGGCCGCGGACGATCTCAACACCGCCGCAGTTGCATTAGCCCGGAAAACCGCCACGCTGGCTGGCCGCGGTGAGGCCGTCGCCATTGCTTACAAGAACGTATCGTCCCTTGCGCCCGTCGAATGGAGCGGCGTGCGGACTGCATTCGAATCCGCGTTGCGCGATGCCGGCTGCCGTGCAGCGGACGCCGGCGTCGTCGATGTTCGGCTAACGGTTTCGGAAACTCCCACGCAGTATCTTCTGGTCGAAGAGGCGCGCCGCGGCGACGATCGCCAGGTTTGGATTGCCTCCTGGAATCGCACCGCGTCCGAATCCCTCAAGCCGGCTGGCGTTTCACTCGATCTGAAGCTGGTGTGGCGGCAGACGGAGCAGATTCTCGATATCGCATTTCTGCCTGCAGGCATGCTGGTTCTTTCGCCCGCCAAGTTGACGCTTTATACGCGCGCGGGAGATTCGTGGAGCGCGGCAGCATCGGCATCTATCGCCAACGCCAAGCCTTGGCCGCGCGATCTGCGTGGACGAGTACGCGCTACCGGCGCCACATTCCAGGTCTTTCTGCCGGGTTTGGCGTGCAACGGAAACACCGACCCCGCGCTTTCCGCGGATTGCCGCGCGAGCGAAGCCCCATGGGTACTCGAATCGGGTAGCCGAGGATTGCTGCTCGCCACTTTCGCCGCGTCACGTGATTATTTCGATGGACGCGTGGTGACTCAAAAGCGGCGCCCGCAAGAGTGTCGCCCCGTTTTACAGCGCCGCCTCGGTGGAATCGCAAGGCCGCACTTTTTGGGTGATGGCGCAGACGGATGGCCGCGCGCAGATTGCCGACGCTTCTCTCGAACCTCTGGGCGCCATCGCGCAATGGGGTAGCGATATCGCCGGCATCGACGCGCGCTGCGGCGGCGCTTCTCAAGTGCTCGCTACTCGCACGGGCGATTCGAGCGAGCCCGATGCCTTGCAATCGTTTACCGTTGCTGAGCGCGCCGCGACGCCGGCAACCGCCGCGGCCCTGCTTCCCGGTCCCGTGACCGCCTTGTGGCCGTCTGGTGCATCGGCGGCGCTGGCGGTAGTGCGCGACTTAGTAAGTGGAGATTTCATAGCTTATGTGGCTTCGGTATCTTGTAGGTAGTCTAGCCGCGCTGGCGCTTGCGTTACCGGGCCTCTCCGCTACGCGTCCCCGTTACGGCGGCATCCTGCGCGTCGAACTCCATGCGCCCTTCGAGTCCTCCGATCCACCGCAATCCGGGCCCGGTATGGCCGATCTCGCAAGGGGCTTCTCGATGACGGTCTGGGAGGGCGGCCGGCGCGCCGTATTCATGGCCGACGAGAATGCGGCCGGCGGCCGCCCGTTTCTCGATTCCATCGAAATTCAACTCGCGCGGCCACTACGCGAGGAGGCGCTCGATCTCGAAGTCGGCAAGGCCGATCTGGTCGAACTCGGGCCGAACGAGATTCGCCGCGCTCCCGCCGGGCGCAAGACCTGGTCCTCGCAGCCAGTCCGCGTCATCGCGCTCATCTTCGGTCCGCACGTGGAAGACGCGCATATCCGTGAAGCGATGGCTCTTGCCGTCGATCGGGCGACCATCTGGAGTGTTCTCTTGCAGCGGCAAGGCGAAGTCTCCGCAGCGCTGCTCCCGCAATGGCTCTCCGGTTACGCCTTCGTCTTCTCTGCTACGGCCGACCTCTCTCTCGCGCGCAGCCTCGCCGCCGGTGGCCGGCCCCTCACCCTTGGCGTGACCGATCCGGCTCTACGCACCATCGCCGATCGTATTCTTCTCAATGCGCGCGACGCCGGAATCGCGCTCTCCATCGCGCCACCGGGCGCCAACGCCGATCTCCGCCTGATGGAAGCGCGCGTTCCATCCAGCGATGCTCCACGCGCTCTCGCCGCACTCGCCGCGGCCTTCGGACTGCCCGAACCGGTGCACGCGGATACGCCGGAAGGGCTCTATGCAGCCGAGCGAGCGCTGCTCGATGAGCATCGTGCGATCCCCTTGGTCCATCTGCCCGACGTCTACGGCGTGGCTCCTCGCGTGAAGGGGGGACCGGGCATTACGCCTTTAGGCGAATGGCGATTCGGCGATTTGTGGATCGAGGCCCCGCGGCCATGACCTTTCGCACTCGCCTCCTGTTGATCGTCACGGTGGCGGTGGTCGCCTCGGTCGGCATGGTCGAGTGGCTGGTTTCGGCGAGCACGCGGGTGCGCTTCGAACGCCTTGAGACGCAGCGCGTCGATGCGCTAGTGGCGCAGTTCCACAGTGAGTACGACCGGCGTGGTCAGGAGATCGCTCGCGCGGTCAACGGCATTGCCGCATCGGATACTGTAGTCAACATTGCCGCCGCTACCGATTATTCCAGTTTCTATACGGACGCCGCTTCGCTCGCCGCCGCGCACAGTCTCGACTTGCTCGAGTTGGTTGCTGCCGATGGTTCGATCATTTCCTCCGCCGAGTGGCCCGCCCGCTTTGGATACAAGGAAGATTGGATTACCCGCCGCTCGGATGCCGCATCGGCGGATTGGAAGACACGCGGCGCCTTCTTGCGCCGCGAGGAACTGCCTGACGGCGTCGTCACCCTGGCGCTGGAGGCGGTGGGAATCGCGACCGCTGGCGACCGCGTCGTCTACGTCGCCGGCGGCGAACGCCTCGACCGCGCGTTCCTTGACACTCTCGCACTGCCGGCCGGAATGCGCGCGCTGCTCTATCGCAATCTGCAGCCGCAGTTCACGTCGTCGGAATTGATCGGCGGGACGGATGCCGCAGCGCTGCGTCCGCTAATCGAACGCGTCGAACGGGATAAGCGGGAAGCCATCGCCATCGTGGGCACAGGCGCGACCGCGGAAACGGTGCATGCGCTGCCACTCCCGGGTCTTGACGACAACCTGCTGGGCGTCCTGCTTGTGGCCAGTTCGCGGCGGGAGTTGGTGGAGATGGAAGCGTTCCTGCTCCAGTTGGGAATTGCCTTTGCTTCAGCCGGAATTCTTCTTGGTGTTGTTCTGAGTTGGTGGGCCACGGCGCGGATCACCCGGCCCGTGAAACGGCTTGCCGAGAGCGCCCGCAAGGTCGCCGCCGGTAACTGGGGCGCCACGGTCGAAATCGCCACAGAAGACGAGATTGGCCAACTCGCGCATGCCTTCAACCGCATGACGCATGAGCTGGTAGAGCAGCGCGAGCGCCTGGTGCAATCGGAACGCGTCGCCGCCTGGCGTGAACTAGCGCGGCGCTTGGCGCACGAACTCAAGAACCCGCTCTTTCCCTTGCAGATTACAGTCGAGAACATGCGGCGCGCGCGCGACCAGTATCCGGAACAGTTCGACGAAGTGTTCCGCGAAGGCTCGTCGACCTTGCTCGCCGAACTCGCCAACCTGAAGCAGATCATTTCGCGCTTCAGCGACTTCGCCAAGATGCCCGCGCCGGCGATGCAACAGGTTCAATTGAACGAGCTTGCCGCCGAGACCGTGAAGCTCTTCGCTCCTCAGCTTGCACAGGCCAACATTACCGCGCGCACCGAACTCGATCCCCATCTGCGCCGGATCATGGCGGATCCCGAGCAGCTGACGCGCGTGCTGCGTAACCTGATGTTGAATGCGATCGATGCCATGCCGCATGGAGGCGCGCTGACCATTCGAACCATGACGCATGAGACCGGCGTGCGTCTGGAGGTCGCCGACACCGGCCAGGGCCTCACCCCCGAAGAGTGCGAACGCCTCTTCACGCCTTATTACACGACTAAGACCCACGGAACAGGCCTCGGACTCGCAATTGTGCAATCGGTGGTGAGCGATCATCACGGGCGGATATCGGTCGCGAGCGAGCCGGGCAAAGGCGCCTCGTTTCGCATTGACCTAAGTTAAACCTGAGTTAACCTAAAAGCGCCGTGGCTCAATTACTGATCGTCGATGACGACGCGAACACCCTTGCCTCCCTCGCGCGCGCCTTCCGCATGGCGGGGCATGAAGCTACAGTTTGCGACAACGCGGATCGCGCGCTCCAACTCTTAAAATCGCAGCCTTTCGACCTGATGATGTCCGACGTGGTAATGCCCGGCAAGGACGGCCTGACGCTGCTCGAAGAGGCGCGCGCCGCCGGCATCACGCTGCCGGTCGTGATGATCTCCGGCCAAGCCAATATCGAAATGGCAGTGCGCGCGACGAAATTAGGCGCTAAGGATTTTCTAGAGAAGCCGCTCTCCACCGACAAGCTGTTGTTGACTATCGACAACACGCTGCAGTTGAAGCGCCTCGAGGCCGAGAACCGCGAATTGCGGCAGCGCGTGGGCAAGCACGAAATCGTGCATTCGGGCGAAGCCATGCGCCGCGTTATGGCTCAAGTGGATCGCGTCGCGGCCAGCGAATCGCGCGTCTGCATTCTGGGCGAAACCGGAACCGGCAAGGAGCTGATCGCTCGAGCTTTGCATGAGCGCAGCGCGCGCCGCACGCAGCCGTTCGTGACCTTGAACTGCGCGGCCGTGCCGGGCGAACTGATCGAATCCGAACTCTTCGGTCACGAGAAGGGATCGTTTACCGGCGCCGTCACCCGCCACGTCGGCCGCTTCGAGCAGGCCAACCACGGCACGCTCTTCCTCGACGAAATCGGCGACATGCCCCTCGTCATGCAGGCCAAGCTGCTGCGCGTTTTGGAAGAAGGACAGGTGGAACGCGTGGGCGGCGACCGTTCGATTCCCGTAAACGTTCGCGTCATCGTGGCGACGCACCGTAACCTCGACGACCTCGTCAAGAAGGGCGCCTTCCGCCAGGATCTCTACCATCGCATCTATGTCTTCCCGCTGCTTCTGCCGCCATTGCGCGAGCGTACGGAGGATATTCCCGCGCTGGTCTCGCATTTTGCCGCGCAGGTAGCCGCACAAAACGGATGGAAGGCGCAACAGTTCACGCCCGAGGCGATTCGCGATTTGCAGCGCTACCCCTGGCCCGGCAACGTCCGCGAGTTGCGTAACGTAGTGGAACGTTTGATGCTGTTGGCCGAAGGCGCGGTGGACGCCGCGACTGTGCGCATCGCCCTGCCGCAAGCCGAGGGCGCCGCGGCCACTACGTCCGCAACCGGCGCCCCGCGCTTCGAGGGCCCGTTATCGCAGCGCGTGGACGCATTCGAACGGGAGCAAATCCTGGCCGAACTGAAACGCCACAATCAACGCATGACGGATACTGCGCGTGCGCTCGGTCTCGAGCGCAGCCATCTTTATAAGAAGTGCCAGGCGCTTGGCATCGACCTGCGGGCAATGCGCGAGAGCGGTTAGTCCCGCCCCTCTAGGTCTTCAGCGTCCAGCCTTTTTTCACATAAGGCTTCAGATATTTATTCGCCTCGGCGTTGTTCGATATGCGCATCTTGGCCGAATCCCACTCGATCTTGCCTTCCACGCGCAACGCGATCACGCCTAGCAGAATCCACTCGGTCATTGGGGCGGCCACGCTGAAGTTCGAACACGACGGATCCCCACCCTTCGCTGCGCGGATCCAATCGCGGTAATGTCCGGGCGAGCGCGTGAGCAGTTCCGAAGGGAACTTGTAGTCCTTCATCCGATCCATGGGAACCAGGCGAGTATTTTCACCGTAAGTTCCCGTGGTGATGATGCCTTTGTCGCCCAGGAACACGCTGCCGTTGGGCTGCTGGGTCGGCGATAGTTCGCCTTCCGCCTTGCGTGCCAGGTATGCCTCATAGTTGAAGACGCTGCCGATGATCTGTTCGGGTTGCCGGGCGGCCGGCGGGTTTTGCGCCTGCTGCGCAGCCTGCTGTTGCTGCGGCGGGCGGCGCAGGCGCGGCAGATCGCCAAGCCATTCGCCTTCGGGGACACCGGCGATTTTGGGGTTCTCTTTAAGGCCATCGTGCCAGAAGAGCTTTACCGGCGGCATATTGCCTAACGCCGGGAAGTCAAAGCGAATGACCGACTTCGTGGGATACATTAAGTTGCTTGCGCCTTCTTTTTCGATGCACTCCACGCTGACAGGCGGCCGCTGGGTCAATTTCAGCGCCATATTGGGCGCGCCCAGAATGTGGCATGCCATGTCGCCCAATGCGCCGCAGCCGAAATCGTAGAACCCGCGCCAATTGAACGGCTGATAAAAATTGCCATACTGATTCGGATAGCCTTTACCGCCGATGGTGAATGGACGAGGGCTCGAGATTCCTTGCCAGAGGTCCCAATCGAGCGTGGACGGCACGGGATCGGGCGGTGGAACCTCCGTGAGTCCCTGCGGCCACCATGGACGGTCGGTCCAGGCGTGGACTTCAGTGACATTGCCGATATCGCCGTTCCAAATCATCTCGGCGCACTGGCGCGTGCCTTCATTGGAGTAGCCCTGGTTGCCCATCTGCGTCGCCACTTTGTACTTCACCGCGGCATCGGCCAACAGGCGCGCCTCGGTGATGGTGTGGGCGAGCGGCTTCTGGACGTAGACGTGTTTGCCGCGCTCCATGCACCACAGCGCTGCCGTGGCGTGCATGAAATCGGGAATCGTGACGATCACGCCGTCGATGCCTGGACCTTCTTTATCCAGCATCTTGCGAAAATCTTTGTACTTCGGCGCCTTGTCGAATTTCTGGTATGTCTTTGCTGCATTTTTATCGTCGACGTCGCACAACGCGACGATGTTCTCGGTCTTGGAGCAGGCATCGATATCGCTAGCCGCCTTACCCCCCGCGCCGATCGACGCGATATTCAGTTTCTCGTTCGGCGATTTGTAGCCGGCCGCTTTCAGCGAAGCCGCGCTTCCAAAGCCGCCCTTTGGAATCGCGCCAGCCAGCACTGAACCAAAGAAAAAATACCGTCTGCTGAGAGCCATTTTTCTTCTCCCTAAACCGATCAAAAGTATACCAAGAGGCGAACATGTGTGCTCAGACCATTGGTATGCGGGCTGCACTATGCAGGGCAGGAAGGATGTAGACCATGCGTAAACTACTCGCATCATTGGCAATTCTGGGCGGACTGGCGCTCACCACTATTTCGCCGGCAATGGCCCACAGCCGCTATTACCACCACCATCACTACTATCGACATCATCATCGTGGGCACGTTACCGTCATCTATCATCGGTAGCCGCTACAATATGCCTGATGTCCAAAATGATCGAGGAGACGCGCCAGCAGCCGGACGCGCTGGCGCGTACTCTCGAAGAAGCGGCGGGTCTTGCTCGCTACCTCGATCACCGGCGCCCACGCCTGGTCATTTTGGCGGCGCGTGGAACTTCCGATAATGCGGCGCAATTTGGCCGCTACCTCATTGAGATCACCACTGGTATCCCCGTTTCGATGGCCGCGCCGTCCGTTGTCACCCTCTATCATAGTGAGCTTGATTTCCGCGAAGTCTTGGTAGTAGGCATCTCGCAATCGGGCGAATCTACCGACATTAATGCGTTTCTGGATGACGCTCGCCGCCGCGGCGCCTGGACGGTAGGTATAACGAATGAAGCGGCGAGCACGTTGTCAAGGGCTGCGGAATACGTGGTGCTTGCGCAGGCCGGTCGTGAGCAAAGCGTAGCGGCCACCAAAACTTACACCTGCCAGATGATGGCCATGTATCTCCTTGCCTGCGCCTTAGGCGGCCGTTGCCGCGACGACGCCCTGCAGCGAATTCCCGAATGCGTTGCCCGAGTCCTCGCGCTCGAAAACTCCATCGCCGCGGCAGCCGCCGAATGCGCAAAGATTTCCCGCGCTCTTTGTGTGGGCCGGGGACTAAATTTCGCTAATGCTCTAGAGTTCGGATTGAAGCTGATGGAAACCTGCTACGTAGTGGCAGAGCGTTTTTCCGCAGCCGATCTGCTGCATGGTCCCATCGCTATGATCGAGAGCGGATTTCCCGTGTTTGCATTCGCGCCCGCGGGCGTCACTTGGCCCTCAATCTCAGACGTCCTCTGCCGCATGGGCGCGCTTCACGCACGAACCTTGATCGTCACGGATTGGCCCGACGCTGCTCAACATGGCCGTGCGTTTCTATTGCCTCCAGCGCCAGAAGCGCCGGCAGGTCTGGAAGATCTATACACGCCGATTCCATACATCGTTCCCGCGCAGTTGTTCGCGGCGCACCTGGCTGCGATTAAAGGAATCGATCCCGATCAGCCACGCACGCTTCAAAAAGTGACGCGAACCCTTTAGAAGAGTAAGTAGACTGACCCGCCGACCTGATCGGCCCTGCTAGATTAAGAGCATCTTGTACACCGCCAACTCCAACCGTTACGATTCCATGCCCTACCGCCGCTGCGGCGCAAGCGGCATCCAACTTCCTGCCATCTCACTTGGGTTGTGGCACAACTTCGGCGGCGTCGACGTCTTTGAAAACGGCCGCGCCATGCTACGGCGCGCCTTCGATCTTGGCGTCACCCACTTCGATCTCGCCAATAACTATGGCCCTCCGCCAGGGTCGGCCGAAGAGTCATTCGGCCAGGCGCTCTCGCTTGATCTTGCGCCCTACCGCGACGAGTTGATTCTTTCAACGAAGGCCGGTTACGACATGTGGCCGGGGCCTTATGGAAGCTTTGGGTCGCGCAAATACCTGCTGGCAAGCCTCGATCAAAGCCTGAAGCGCATGCGCGTCGATTATGTCGATATCTTTTACTCGCATCGCTACGATTCACAGACTCCTATCGAGGAGACGATGGGCGCGCTCGACCAGGCGGTGCGATCCGGCCGCGCGCTCTACGCCGGAATCTCGAACTACCCGCCGGAACAGACTAAACAAGCCGCGGCGATCCTGCGGAGGATGGGCACGCCGTGCCTCATCCACCAGTTCAAGTATTCAATGTTCGTGCGCACGCCTGAGCAGGGTCTGCTTGATGAATTGCGCCGCGAAAGTATCGGCGGCATTGCGTTTTCGCCAATGGCCCAGGGGCTGCTTTCCGATCGCTACCTTGAGGGAATTCCCTCAGATGCGCGCGCCGGCAAGCCCCACGGATTTCTGAAGGCGGCGGAAGTCAATGCACACCGGGTAACCCAGGCGCGCGAACTGCAGGCTATCGCTCGCGAGCGCGGCCAGACGTTGGCGCAGCTGGCTCTCGCGTGGGTGCTGCGCGATGCAGCCGTGACCAGCGCGCTGATCGGCACGAGCAAGATGGAACAGCTGGAGCAGAACATCGCGGCGCTTCGGAATCTGCAATTCAGCGCCGAAGAGCTCCGCCACATCGACCAAATCGTCGGCTGAGCCTGGGGGTGGATCCGCGGTCCACGCCGCGTCACGAAGTTCGTCCGGAAGCTTAACGGGTAATCACCTGACAAGCGAAAACAAACGCACAAAACGTCATCGAGTGTCTTAAACTGCTCATCGGAAATTCGCGCGATAGGTTTTACAACACCTTTACAAAAGTCTTGACATTCCGGAAGGGCAACCATATAATCCTCTCATTCTTTAGCTTTCCGATTGGGTTTGAATACCGGCGCTGTGAGCGCGCCTTTGCTCTGGGTTAGAGCCCTGCGACCGCGATCTCGATACTTTGGGTAACCCACACAGCGGGTATCTTTGGGGGCATCATGACGGCACGACTTAACCTTCCACGCACTATCTTTTGGATATTTATTTACAGCCTGGCCCTGACTCCATGCCTGGCTCAAACTGCCGCAACCGGCGCCATTCTGGGCGCGGTCGCGGATCCGACCGGCGCCGCCGTGGTCGGGGCAAATGTAGAACTCATCAATGCCGCGACCGGAGTCAAGTCGGCGGTAGCTACGGGGTCGGAGGGGCAGTATGCCTTTCCAGGCGTGAATCCCGGCGCCTACGCAGTAACCGTTGCTGCCAAGGGTTTCCGTACTTCCACAGTAACCGGCGTTGACGTTCAAGTGAACGCCAGCGCCACGGTCAATTTCAAACTTATCCTCGGCGAGACTAACTCCACGGTGACAGTTACTGCCTCCGAAGCTCAGGTCGAGTTACAAACCGCCGATTCCACGCTCGGCGACGTGATTGGCAAGCAGCCGCTCCTCAATCTTCCCACCCGATTGCGACAGGCTCAAGAGCTGCTGCTGCTGCAGCCTGGCACTACACCCCAGACCGGCAGCGACAATGGCGGATCTATTGCGGGCGCGTTGAACGATCAGACAACCTTCACGCTCGACGGCATCGATATCACGGATAACTCCACAAATTCCACCATCAATACCGACCAGGGAGCCAGGCCGACGCTGCTTTTCTCCGTCGAAGCAACGGACGAATTCCGGGTTGCGGTGGCGAATGCGAACTCCACCTTCAACCGGGGCTCGGGCGGCCAGGTGAGCCTGGTGCAACGAAGCGGAACCAACCAGTACCACGGGTCGCTTTTCTGGTACACACAGAACAGTGATTTGAACGCCAACAGTTGGGACAACAACCGTTTGAAAATCGCCAAGCCGCATGTGGAGGACAACCGGTACGGCGGCCGCATTGGCGGACCTATCATTCGCGATAAGACATTCTTTTTCGTCGAGTATGAGGCCCGCCGCTATCCCGAGACTTTCCCGGTGAATGTAACCGTTCCGACCGCCACTCTGCGGCAGGGCATCTTGCAGTACAGAGACGCCTCCGGCAATGTCGTCGCATACAATCTTGCTACTTCCACGCTATGCGGAACAACGGGCAACCAGCAGTGCGACCCGCGCGGGCTGGGTATCAGCCCGACAATGAAGGCGATGATGGCGCTCGACCCCGTTGGAAATAATCCGAGTTCGGGCGACGGCCTGAATACCATCGGTTTCACCGGCAACGCCAAATCTCCCTTGACTGACGATTTCGTCACGGGCCGCATAGATCACAACTTCAACTCCAAGTGGCGCGCTAACGGAAGCTTCAGCTATTCACGCGACTTGTCATATAACTCGGCGCCTCTGGTGCAGGACATACGTAACCCCACTAATATCCTGAACCAGGACTTCACGCCGGCATGGACCAACGCTTTCATCCTGGGATTGACCGGCCAGCTTTCCAGCGAGGTGGTGAATACGCTCCGGTTCGGCGATGTGCGCAATCGCAACGGCGGCCTTCGTCCCCAGTTGTCAGCAATCGCCGGCGAGTTGGCGCTTCCAGGAACCAACGATGGCGCGGCGGGCTATGTCGCGGTCACGCCAAATACTTTTACCCCTCCCATCAGCATGAGTAATACGGTGCGTACTCAATACAACAATAATGTGAACCTGCAGTTCACAGACGATCTGAGTTGGACTAAGAGCAAGCATCTGATACAGGTAGGCGGGAACTTCCAGCGGCTGCCGCAATATCACATACACACCGGCAAAGTCGGCGGCTCCGTGAATTCGTTGAATGCCACCCAGACAGCCGATTCCTCGTTCCTCGTGATTCCCGCAACGGATCGTCCGCCAACCTGCGGAACCACGATATCCACAAACTGCCTTCCCTCCTCGTTGACTTCCTCGTGGGATTCGCTCTACGCCACAACCCTGGGGCTAATGAATGACGACAACACCTTTCTGGTACGCAACGGTCAACTGCAAGCGCAACCCTTCGGGACCCCGATCTATATGGACGCGCTTTCCTACTTCGCGTCTTTCTATGGGCAGGATACGTGGCGAATCCGGCCTTCGCTAACGCTGACCTATGGCCTATCGTACAGTTGGCAGACGCCCTATAACTTGTCCAATCAAGAGGAGGCTATGTTGGTTGACGCATCCAACAAGCAAATCCTTTCACCTTTGACCTATTTGCAAAACAAATTGTCCGCTGCGCAGCAGGGGCAGATCTATAACCCCACTCTGGGTTTTTTGCCCGTCGCTCAATCCGGGCGATCGAGTGTTTACAACACCGATTACGGCAATGTGGCTCCGCGCGCAGCTTTGGCGTGGAATCCGTCGTTCGATAGCGGCGTCCTCGGGAGAGTGCTGGGGAACCGGAAGACCGTTTTCCGCGGCGGTTTTGGAATCTACTACAGTCGCCTCAGCAGCGAAGACAGCGTCGTGACGCCGGCATTGACGGCCGGTTTCAGTTCCTCCATCACCACGGGTCTGGCCACTTGCGCCGCCTCCGGCACGCCGGCCGCCGGCTGTAGCGCCACGTCGACCAATCCGGCGCAGAGCGGGTTCCGCATCGGCCAGGATGGCAACATCCCAATCCCCACCTTCCCGCAGACGGTCACCAGCCCGTATATTCCCGCCGGCAATTACAGCGAGCTCATATCGTTTGGTATCGATCCGTATATTAAGTCGCCGCGGATTTATACCGGCGACTTCACTATCCAGCGGAACCTGGGTCACGGTATGTTCCTCGAGGCCGCCTGGAACGGTAGATACGGCAGAAGACTGATCTCCAACGTAGGGCTCGGCGCCAGTCCCTATATGTTTAAGGACAGCGCTTCTGGCCAGACATTCGCCCAAGCTTACGACGCGGTGGCCAACCAGTTACGGGCGGGGCAAACCGTAACGGCTCAGCCCTGGTTTGAAAATCAACTCCCTCGCTACGGGGTTACAAACGGCTTTGCGTCGAGCACTGCGTTTCTCGCCAGCCGTGAAGCCAGCTCGTTCACGACGGGCTTGGTAGCCAACCTGTTTGACGCCACCAGCGCGACGGCGCCCGGATTGAATTCCATCCGGTCGCAGCTCGGGTTGCAGGCATACGACGAGACCTCGGTCAATGAGTTGCTCGAAGTAGTTAACGAAGGCTGGTCGAACTATAACTCGCTGCTGCTTACCCTGCGGCACACGGGCACGAAGTTCACCTTCGATGTGAACTATACGTTTTCCAAGTCGCTCGACACCGACCAAGGCGTGCAGAACGATTCGTCCACGCTCGCCAATCCGCTGGTGCCGGGCGTGGACTACGGTCCTTCTAAGTTCGACCACAAGCAAATCTTCAACGCCCTGTTTGTCTACAACCTTCCCACTAAGTTCTCCGTATTGCCCTCAGTCGTGAACCACGTCGTCGGCGGGTGGCACGTTTCGGGAATTTTCACTGCGCTTAGCGGAGGGCCCGTCTATGTCACCGAGGGCAGCCAGGTTTGGGGCGGTGGCCAACGCTCCGTGTTCAGTTCGACCGCGGTTCCGCTGGTGCCGGTCTCTTCTATTTCTACCGGTTTGCATTCGAATGTGGTGGGTTCAGGCGCAATCGGTACAAACGGAAACCCCGCCACCGGCGGGACGGGTTTGAATCTCTTCGCTAATCCGCAGGCCGTGTACAATGACTTCGGCTTTGTTCAACTCAGTTCAGGGATCGATGGATACGGCCACCCGCTACGCGGTCTCGGGTTCTGGAATTTGGACAGCTCGCTAGGAAAGAGAATGACGATTACGGAGCACAAGTTCCTCGACTTCACCTTCGATTTCTATAACATGTTCAATCACGCGAATTTCAACGCCGGGGCGGGGTCGCTGACGGGCAGCGCCGTGGGTTTCGGCGTCATCTCGAGTACAGCCGTACCTGCTAACAGGCAGTCCAGCAGCCGCTGGATCATGTTCGGCGCAAGGCTGGAGTTCTGATTTAAGAGGATAATTCCGTTATGACATTCTTCCGATGGTTGGCAAGCGCGGCGATTATTGCCCCCCTGATGCTTTTGGCGCAAGACCGGCCGCTCGTTGCGCAAGACCGGCCAATCGTTCTCAAGGTAGGCACGGCATACGACGGTAAAGGCAAGACGATCCAGAATACGACCATAGTCATCGAGGGATCCAAGATTCTGCGAATCGGCGGCGCCGTGCCGCCGGACGCTGCGGTGTATGACCTGACGGCATTCACCGTCACGCCCGGATGGATCGACACGCACTCCCACATCATGTACCACTTCGGCGACGACGGCCGGAATGGAGGCAGGGGTGAGTCTCCGGCTCACGCCATGCTTCGAGGCGTCGACAATGCCATCGTCACGCTCAACGCCGGGTTCACTACGATTCAGAGTCCCGGACAAGCGGTAGACAAGGAACTTCGCGATTCCATCGCGCGCGGCATCATTCCCGGCCCGCGCATCCTCACATCGTTGCAGCCGCTGATGGAAAACAGCGGACCGCCCGAAAAACTGCGCGAGTTGGTTCGCCAGCGAAAGCAGGACGGCGCCGATTTCATCAAGCTGTTTGCCTCCAAAAGCATCCGTGAAGGCGGCGCTCAAACCATGACCGACGAGCAACTGCAAGCGGCATGCGGCGAGGCCAAATCGCTGGGGATGCGCACCATCGTGCATGCCCACTCTCCCGAATCGATGAAGGCGGCGACGTTGGCCGGCTGCACTTCGGTCGAGCATGGCGCTTATGGCACGGACGAAGTATTCGCGCTGATGGCCGAACGCGGCACTTACTACGACCCCAATATCGGGCTGGTGCTGCAAAACTATATCGAGAACAAACCCCATTTCCTCGGCCAGGGAAACTATAACGAGGAAGGCTTCGCTTTTATGGAGAAGGGCATCGCTATCACGCGGGACACGTTCAAGAAAGCGCTTACCCACAAGAACCTGAAGATTGTCTACGGCACCGATGCGGTTGCCGGAGCTCATGGCCGAAACTACGAGGAGTTCATCGTTCGCGTGCGCGACGGTGGTCAGGATCCCATGGCCGCGCTGGAATCCGCCACTTCCATTTCGGCTGAGTCGCTGAACTTGGGAGACCAGATCGGTTCGCTCACGCCAGGGCTGCAAGCGGACATCGTCGCGTTCGATGGGGACCCCTTAAAGGACGTCAACTCGGCCCGACGCGCGGTATTCGTCATGAAGGGCGGCAAAGTCTTCGAGAACCGTCGCCTAAGTCACTAAGGCAGTAATATAGCGGGGCGGTAACTTTGTCACTAGCTGGAGCAATAGCCAGGCCCTACTGGATACCCAATCCTTCTTTGACTACTACCATCCGGTCGGCCGTGACGTTGGCGATGGTCTCCCGCCCACCGTTGGGCCATCGAATTTCGAGCGACGCCTTAGTCTCTCCGCCAAGTCCAAAGTGCAGCCGCCGGTCATTCACCGAAAGATAAGACGATTGCGCAAGCACGGCCTGCGCCTGCCTTCGATCGCCATAAGTAGCGATAACCTGCGCGCCGATTGCCGACCGATTAGAAGTCACCCCGATCAGCTTCACCTTCAGCCAATGGTTGGAGCCCGTCATATCGTTCCGCAGAAGCGATGGCGGCTCATTCATATTCATGACGAGGATGTCGAGATCTCCGTCGTTATCGAAGTCTCCGAAAGCCACGCCACGGCTGGAGTGCGCTGCCGCGACGCCGGGGCCAGCCTCGGTGGTAAGTTCTTCGAACTTTCCCCCGCCCAGGTTACGGTAGACAACGCACGGCGTCTTGTAAGGAACCTCGCGGACTTTGCGCTCCACCTCGGGATACACCATGCCGCTCGCGAAGAAAAGGTCGGGCAGTCCGTCGTTGTCGAGATCCACGATGCCGGCGCCCCATCCTACGTAGCGCGTCTCCACTCCCAGCCCCGCCCGATAGGTGACATCGCGAAAGTTTCCTTTGCCGGCATTGCGGTAGAGCACCGGAGTGTCGTCGCGAAAATGCGTCTTGAAGATGCTCAGATTGCCACTGTTATCGAAGTCGCCGATGCCGAGCCCCATACCGGCCTGCGCCTGCCCGTCTTCGCTCAGCGACACGCCGCTTTCGAGGCCCTGTTCGGTGAACGTGCCATCGCGGTTGTTGCGCAGAAGCAGACTGGGCGAGGTGTCGCAGGCGACGTAGAGGTCGGGCCAGCCGTCGCCATCGAAATCGGCCGCAACCGCCGTGAGCGGGTAGCCGGGCTTCACGCCGAGTATTCCCGATTTTTCGCTCACGTCCGTGAACGTGCCGTTGCCATTGTTATGGTAGAGGCGGCAGGATTCCTGCGGAAGACCGTCGGGCCGGCAGTAGACGGGCACGCCGCGATACACACACGTTGGGTCTTTGCCCCGGATCGGAAGGGCTTCGCGACCGAAGACCATGTAGTGTGCTACGAACAAATCGAGGCGGCCGTCGCGGTCATAATCAACCCACGTACACCCTGAGCCGAAGCGCACGCCCGGATGCAACAGGCCCGCTCTCTCGGTGACGTCGGTGAATGTGCCATTGCCGTTATTGTGAAAGAGAATATTCTGGCCCCAGCAGGTGATGAAAATATCGTCGAATCCGTCGTTATCGTAGTCGGCGATGGTGACGCCGCTCGCCCAGACGCTGCGCGCCAGGCCCGATTTTTCGCTGACGTCACTGAACGTGCCGTCGCGGTTGTTGTGATACAGCCGGATAATAGCCTCGGCCGGAGTGTCGTACCAGCGGCGGCCGGTGAGCAGCAGAATGTCCTGCCAGCCGTCGTTGTCGTAATCTAGAAACGCCACGCCGCATCCCATCGAATCGAGGATGTAATCGTTCGTGGCTACGTCGCCGTACACGATGGGTGGGCGCAGTCCCGCGGCGTTCGCGACATTGGTAAAGTGCGCGTGAAACGGAAGGCCTGAGGCCTTGCCGCGAGGCAGCGCCGCGACGTTGCGCGAGCCCATCCCGCGATTCAGGCTCTGCCCTCGCGCAGCCAGGCCGGCAAACGGAAGCGACAGTGCTTGCCTGCGGGTCATAGGGTTCAGCATAGCCTACGAGGTACCCGAAGAATACCGCCCAGTGCTCGGCTCAGCACCAGACTCCGAGGGTTCGGCACAGGCATTTTACGATGTTAGCGTTGTCGATCTGATTGAGAACCATTTTCTGAATCCCGGTGAGCGCCTTTCGATGTTCTACCGGCCCAGGGGCGGCGGTGAGCGAAAGCAGTACGAAGCCACCATCTGCCCAAATGGTGCATTGGAGGCGTTGGGTAAAACGTTCTCCGCTCCCAGTTATGCGGCATTGGTCTGCATAAAGGATGCGGGTAGCGATCGCGAGACGGTTAACGGCTGGATAAGCTGGAAGGATTTCGCCGGTAGAACCTTAGCGGAATTGCGAGATCTGTTGCTACACCAACCCAAAGAGTCCTGACACAGCTGTCGGTCCCGAAAAACTTCGTGCAAGGATCTGACGAGTTCTTCCGCATTTCGGCAAACCGTCGGAATCGCATCACCGAAGCAGCGCCACAGCCCTTGCTTGACACATGCCCTACCGGCTCCTACCCTAAAGAAGTATGGAAGTGCAACTTACTCCTGACCAAAAAGCGTTTGCCCGGCAGCCCATTAGGGCGGACGGCTTTTGCGCGAGGAGGATGCCGTGAAGGAGGCCCTTTCCTTGTTGGAGGAGCGCGAGCGCACACGCGCCGAGATCCTTGCGGCAGTCGATGAGGCAGAATCCTCGCTTGCCCATGGCGAAGGACGGATCGCCACGCAGAAATCGATGCGTGAGCTTGCCGGAGACATCAAGCGGCGTGGACGTACTCGTCTTGCCGAGCAACAAGCGCCCCGCTGATAGGCCACCGCCGGGCACCGCAAGCCGATTCCGATCTCGACGACATTTGGTATTACATCGCCTCCAAAAGCGGCAGCCTCGATATTGCCAACCGCTTCATCGATTCCATCACCGAACGGTTTTTTCTTCTCGCCAGCCATTCCAATATCGGCCGTGCCCAAGACGAGGATTTACGTCCCGGCCTGCAGAGCTTTCCGGTAGGCGAGTACGTCATCATCTACCGCATCCAGGACCAGGACGTGCTGATTCTGCGAGTTCTCCGCGGCAGCCGTGACATTGCCGCACTGTTTAAGCATTGACGGCATCAAGGAGATTTCACCAATCCTTCTGCGTCGCAACATTCCTGACCGATCTAATTCACCGCCCAGCCGTTGGGGATTTTATACTCTCCTTAATAGAAAGATAAACGTCTAACCCTCATGCGTTCTCTCCTCGCCGACGTCCGTTATGCGTTCCGCACCATGCGGAAAACCCCGGGCCTCACGCTGGTAATCGTGCTTTCCCTTGCCATCGGCATCGGTGCCAACACCGCTATCTTCAGCGTAGTCAATGCTCTTCTGCTCAAGCCGTTGCCTTATCCGAAATCCGATCGCCTTGTAGCAGCTATCTGGCTGCGTTCGCCGGGAATCGGCATCCCGCGCGACTGGCCCTCGCCCGGCCAATACACCGACATTGTGAACGAGAACCACTCCTTCGAGACCGTCTCGATCTCGCACGGGCCGCAACGCTACCATCACCGGCCTCGATCAGCCCGAGCGCGTCGGCGTCATGCGAACCTCGTCCAACCTCTTCTCGCATGCTCGGCGCCAAGCCGCTTTTCGGCCGCCTCTTCACTCCTTCCGAGGATGTTCCCGGCGGCGCCGCGTAGCGATCCTCAGCCACGAATGTTGGCAGCGCCTTTTCAGCGGCGACCCGCACATCGTCGGCCGGACCATTCTTGTCGGCGGCACGCCGTTCACGGTAGTCGGCGTCCTGCGCCCTGATTTCCTGCTGAACCGCGAGATCATGCCCACCGTCGGCGCCATCGCGAAAATGGATATCTTCACGCCGCCTGCCCCTCGGTGCCATCCGCCAACCAACGCGGCGACGAAAACTATAACCTGATGGCGCGCCTCAAGCCCGGCGTCACGATCCTGAGCGGCGCAGGCGGACATCGACGTCATCGCCCGCCGCATTCGCGAGAAGACAATCGCGACCCCACCTTCAGCATCAGCGTCGTTCCACTGCTTGAGCAGATGGTGGGCAATGTCCGCCGCGCCGTGCTGGTGCTGTTGGGCTCGGTCGCGCTGGTGCTACTGATCGCCTGCGCCAACGTCGCCAATCTCCTGCTCTTCGCGCGCGACTGCCCGCCAAAAAGAGGTCGCCATCCGCACCGCATTGGGCGCCGGCTGGCGCGCGTCATGCGCCAATTGCTCACCGAAAGCCTGCTGCTCGGCAATCGCGGGCGGCATCGCCGGCCTCGGCATAGCCGAATGCCAGTCTGTCGGCTGGTGCGCGCCATGAACCCCGGCAACATTCCGCGCCTGGAAGATCATCCACATCGATGCGCTCGGTTCTCGCCTTCACCTTCGCCGTCCGCGGTTCTCACCGGCCTTCTCTTCGGACTCGCGCCCGCTGGCGTGCCCTCCAGCGTGGATCTCAACACTTCGCTCAAGGCCGGCGGCCGCTGCGGCCAGAGCGATAGCGGACTCGGCTTCGCGCGCAGCCGCCTGCGCGGCTTGCTTGTCGTCTCCGAACTCGCGCTCTCCCTCATGCTGCTGATCGGCGCCGGCCTTCTGGTGCGCAGCTTCGTGCGCCTCGAAGCTGTACCGCCGGGATTCAATCACGGATCACGTTATATCCATGGCGCTCGGCTAGCCGCCCAACGGCGGTCAAGTATCGCGAGGAGAAGCAGTCGAACTCGTTCTGCCAGGAATTCGCGAGCCGCATCGCGCGCCTGCCCGGCGTCATAGGCCGGCGGCGGTCGACGTGCTGCCGCTGACTGGTCCGTCGGATGGGGCGGCATCGATATCGAGGGCTACACGCCGCCCCCGGCCACCGGAACTGCAGGTCGATCATGCGCGGCGCCACGCCCGACTACTTCCGAAACCATGGAGATTCCGCTCAAGCAAGGGCCGGTTCTTCACGCAGCACGATACGCCCGATAGCCAGCAGGTGGCGATCATCGACGAGAAGATTGGCGCATCGCTTCTGGCCGCCGGCGACGCCATCGGCAAGCACGTCTGGTTCGATCCCAAGAAGCCCGTACACCATCGTCGGCGTCGTGGGCGTCGTGAAGCAGTACGGCCTCGATACCGATACGCGCAAGATCGAATCTACTTCCCGCATCACAGCAGACTCCAACGGCATGTTCCTTGTCGCGCGCACCGCCGGACGATCCGGCTGCGCTCGCCAGCGCCATGGTTCGCGCAGTCCACGCCGCCGATCCCGAGATCGCCGGTCTACGACGTCCGCACGATGCAGGACCGCCTCTACGATTCGCTCGCGCGCCAGCGCTTCTCCAGCGCCATGCTGGGGCCTTCGCCGCTATTCGCGATGATCTCGCCGCCATCGGCGTCTACGGCGCCATGTCCTATCTGGTGACGCAGAGCACGCACGATATCGGCGTGCGCATCGCCCTCGGCGCCTCCCGAGGCGCCATCCTACGCATGGTGGTCCGCCGCGGCATGGAACTCGCTATCGCCGGAATCATCCTCGGTCTCATCGGCGCGATCGCGCTGACCCGCGTAATGGCTTCGCTGCTGTTCGGCGTGAGTGAACGCGACGCCGCAACCTTCGCCGCCGTGACTGCGTTTTTGGCCATAGTGGCGCTAGCCGCCTGCTACATCCCGGCACTGCGCGCTACCCGCGTCGATCCGATGATCGCGCTGCGGGAAGAATGAAGCGCTCGCGAGCCCCAGATCTGTTACCTTCGACGGCGGGGCCAATGAGACTGCTTTCACCCCCGAATCGTTGACACAATAAGTGCTGGCCGATACACTCAACGGGTGCTGTTAGTTTTTCTGGGCCTAGTTAGTTTTTCTGCTTTCTCTGTTCGCCGTAGCCGCCCAGTTCGGACGCCACGCGGGAATTCTTAAGAAGCTCCCGGTTGTGGTGATAGCCATATCCGCTCTTGTGATTCCAAGTCGGGCAGCAGCTCAAATAACGAGCCCCGATCAGAGCTCACCCGCTGCTCCTCCACCGAACGAACCGCCGGAGACGGCTGAGCCGCCGGCCCCATCGCCGGAACCCGTCTTTGATCGGCCAGTCTCCTGGAAACTTCTGTTCCAGCAACGTGATCGCCGATCAAAAGCATATTTGGTCTTTTCCGGCCAGACTTGTGCAGGGTCAAAACTGGATGCCCACCGCTGCTGTTCTGGGGACCACGGCGGGACTCATGTTTCTCGACCCGCAGCGAAGCGGGATATTTCCGCCGCACGACGACATTTCATGGGTTCAACAACATCGTTACGGGCAACGCCACGGCTATCGGCATGGGTGCGGTTCCGGCCTCGATGTATGCCATCGGGCTGATCCGCAAAGACTCGAAGATGCAACACACGGCGTTGCTCGCGGGTGAAGCGATGGCCGATACCGCGATAGTGCAGACGGTTTTGAAGGATGCCACAAGGCGGCGTCAAGCCAGCCCGTTACCCGGCTTCCGGCTGGTTTGCGAGCAAGGGCCCACCGACTTCCTACATACGAGGAAATGGAAGTTTTCCTTCCGGGCACAGCATGGCAGCGTTTTCTGTTGCCACAATCATCGCCCGGCGATATGGAAACCATCGCTGGGTGCCTTACGTTGCCTATGGCCTGGCCTCGCTTGTCGGATTTTCACGGCTCACGCTCAATGTTCATTTCTTGTCGGATGTCTTCATGGGTGGTGCGCTTGGGTATTCGATCAGTCGCTTCACTGTGCTCCGGCAATGACAGCCTAGCGCGCAAAATAGCCCGGCCGGCGCTTCCAAAGCAAGTAAACCGGACCCGAAGCCTCATCGATCTTCAATCTGCGCCTCCTGGGAACTATCGGCCTGCGGCTCCGCCGTATTGCCCATCGAACCCGGTCACTGAGAGCAGATTGTCTTTTGGGTACCCGATTGTTCGCGGCTTCCCCTGATCGTTCCACACGATGAACAGCACATCCGCCGGCCCATCGAATCGCATGGCATGCATTCCCGATGGCGCGCGCTGCATCATGCCGGCATATTGGCGGCCCCTGACCGCGCTCATCACCGTGCGTACCGCCTGCATCGCCGGCTTTTCGGCGCCGCTCGCCTCCAGCAGCCCGTAATTCTGCTCGGGATTCTCTGCGTCCGCCCCATCGTCCTGCAGGTCGTACCAAACGCCAAGCGGGAATCCGACGCTCCACACCGTCAGCATCTCGCGAACGGCGAGGCGCGCTTGCCGCAGACCGACCTTCGTCGCTGACGGCCGTTTCCCCGAGCCCACTGGGTAGAATTCGTCGACGAATATCCCCATTCCGTGTCCCAGATTTCGAGACGTTCTCCAAAGGACCGCCGAGCCCATTCGCGCAGCTTCTCGAGTTCCGGCGCCATCTTTTCCGGGTCCCCCTTTGGATACGGATGCACCCCGATCGCGGTCAAATCCGCGGCTACGCCTGGCTCGATAGCCTTCCGCAGAAACTTCAATCGAGCCTCGACACTCCTCCACTCACAATCTTTGCCGCCGGATCGGCCCTGCGGATCGCCGACACCGCCTCACGCAGCAGTGTCGCATATTCTTGGGCGTTGGGCTTTGGTGACCAAAACTGCGCAATATCCGGTTCGTTCCAAATCTCATACCGCACATCGCGGCCCTTGAAGTGCTTCGCCGCCGCCTCGGCAAAACGGCCAAAAGCGGCGATGTCCTCGGCCGTTCGTGGAACCTTGCCGCCGTGATCCGGGTGCCCGTAATCCAGAATCAACAGTGCGCCCATTCCTCGCGCTTCCAGCGCATTCATCAGCCCGTCGTAAGCCTGAAAGCGATACGTGCCGCCTCGTTCCACCCGCTCCCACAGCAAATCCGCCCGCGCGAACCGGAATCCGGCGTCGCGCGCTGAATCAAATGCGGCGTTGCCTCGGAATCGATGCACATTCACGCCGATCAGTCCCAGTTCCGCGCGTGCCGGCGGCGAGAGCGCTGCCTGCGACTTGTGGATCGATATGCAGAATCTCAGCGCCCATGCCCCGCTGCCCTGCCGCGAGAGCTACAGCAAGCAGAATCCCGAATTGCCGCACCTCTCCATCTTGACCATATCCGCCGCACCTAATAAGTAAATTCCTAAGCCGGTCGAACGATCGCGGCCACTCACAAGACTTCCCGAAAAAACCCATGATCGGCGGTTAGGATATAATCTTTTCGCATATGTCAAATCTGCGATCCCGCCGCGATATGCTGCGCGCCTTGGGAGCCTCGGCTGCCGGCGCACCCTTCGCCGCGTCCCTGTTTGGACAGGGCCGCTGCCAAAATGGCTACAACACACCGAACTGCCCGATGACCAAGGAGGTGGCAACGGCTCCCATCAAGCCGCTGTTCGCGCCCACCGGCTGGAAGACCGTCGCCCTGGAACACATCTCGTTCCAGGTGCCGGACTACCGCAAGGAAGCGGCGTTCTACATCGCCCTGATGGGTTGGAAGCTGCGCAGCGACGACGGCAAGCAGGCCATTCTCGACATCGGCGACTGGGGCTCGGCGATCTTCAAGGCCGCGCCGCCGGAACAGACGACGGCACTGGTGGACGGTTTCGGCTTCGCCATCGAGCCGTGGAACGCCAAGACCGTCGAGGCGGAACTCCGCAAGCGCGATCTCAATCCGGTAGCCGACAACGACGGCAAGGGATTCGAGAGCTTCCACGTCAAGGATCCGGACGGGTTCGATGTGCAGATCTGCAACACCAAAGGCCTGGTGAAGGCGCGCAAGACTCCGGCAACCGCCAAGCTCGAAGTGGAACTGCCGTTCGAGGCGACGAGTTGGCAGACGGTGTGGCTCGATCACTTTTCCTTCGGCGCGACTAACTACAAGGCGAGCGTGTCCTATCTACACCAACCTGCTCGGCTGGGAGGGCACCTACGACGAAGGCAGCCAGAACGAGGTGCTGATGGGCGACGTCGGAGACGCCCTCATCCGCGGCGGCAATCCCAACGATCCGAATTTCGGCAAGCCTCCGGCCGAGCAGCGGGAAGGGAAAGCGGCGGCGCCGCGGAACGTCCGCATCGATCACATCTCGTTCGGCATCCAGCCCTTCGATCCCGACGCCGTGAAGGAAGCTCTGGAGAAGCGCGGGCTGCGCGCCCAGGATGGACACCGGCAACACCGGCGATATCCACCAGACGGCCTACAAGAGCTATCACACCCGGACGCCCAACGGATACAACCTGCAAATAAGCTGCGTCACCAAGGACACGCGGCTGATCGGATCGGTCTCGATGAAGCCGAAGCAGTAGACCGGTAGCGCCGTAGACGAACTCATTGCGCGCTACGGGTAATTGTCTCGAAGTGGGGTCATTCCATTGGCCCCGAATCGTGGCGTCTGTTGCGCTTCATTAGCCAAGCGGCGACCATGTAAACGGTAATGGCATTGAATGCAATTGTCGCGAAGTAGACGCAGGGTCCATACCAAGCGTTTACGTGAACCAATACTGGAATTACCCCCCAGGGTAGCGAGAGCATGGCTTGGCCCAAGATTACGCCCTCTGGATCCGCGCCGCGTTGGTTCGCAGTGATCGCGGCGGTGATGATGACCGCATAGAGGATTGTCAGTATAAGAGGTTTAGTTGATCGCCGCATTTGTTCCTGCTAATTCCGGCTCCGATTCCATCACTCTTTAATGGTAGTTTCGGCTTGCTTGTTTGAAAAGTGGCGTTAGATTCCAATGAGCAGCGGGCGGTGGACCGGGCTCTCTCAGCTTTCATGTTCCTCGAGCCCTAGTGTCCTGAGTTAGAAATCCGTTGACAAAGTCGTTCAACCTTCCCAAGAATCAAATCCGCGTCGGCTTTCCACACAAAGGGCTTCGGATTTCGGTTCCGTTGATCGAGGTAGGCGAGCATGGCATTTTCCAATTGTCGGACCGCAGTGTGGCTGCCCCGTCGCACGCAGCGTTCGGTCACCTCGGCGAACAGGCGCTCCACGAGATTTAGCCAACTTCCGCTCGTGGGCGTGAAGTGGACGTGATAGCGGGGATGGCGCGCTAACCACGTGCGCACTTTGCCGACTTTGTGGGTGCCGTAGTTGTCCATCACCAGATGAACCTCCAGCCCGCGCGGTAGATTGGCATCGACCTCGCCGAGAAATCGCAGGAATTCCTGATGCCGGTGCCGTCGATAACAGTTGCTGATGGTGACACCGCTGGCCACATCCATCGCCGCAAACAGTGACGTCACTCCGTGTCGTTCGTAATCGTGCGATTGCCGCGCCGGTACACCCGGCGCCAACGGCAAAATCGGCTGCGTCCGGTTCAGCGCCTGCACCTGGCTCTTTTCGTCTACACATAAGACGATTGCCTGATCCGGCGGAGCCATGTATAAACCGACGATATCCCGCACCTTTTCAACGAATTGAGGACCTTTGGAAAGTTTGAAGTTCTCCACCCGGTGCGGTTGCAATCCGAAGGCATGCCAAATTCGCACCACAGCGGTCTGCGACAGCCCGGCCTTTTCCGCCATCAGCCGCGTGCTCCAATGGGTGCTGGCTGCCGGCATCGACTCCAAGGTCTTGGTGATGACGGACTCTACCTGCTTGTCCGTGATCGAGCGCGGAGCACCCGGCCGGGGCTCGTCGAGTAAGCCCTCCAATCGATTCACTCGAAAACGCTCCCGCCATTTACAAACGGTGGCACCGGTGATCTGCAGCTTCTTGGCTACCGCTCCATTGCTCAATCCTTCATCGCAGCCGAGGACGATGCGAGCGCGCATTGCCATGGCCTGTGCCGACTTCGGGCGACGAGCCAACATCGAAAGTTTGTCTCTCTCCTCAGCCGTGAGGTCGAGCGGTTTGATGGGACGTCCGATACCCATGCCTCAGTATGAGGGTATCGCAACCATTATTCAATGAATTTCTGACTCACCACACTAGCTCACCGTTTCCGCGTGATCTGCCAGACCGCAATCCGGTCTGAATCTCGGCTCACTTCATCAGTCAGAAAGACGTGCGACCGGCGGCGATCATGGGTATAGATGCAAATGTCGTCGCCAGAACCGAAGCCATCGATTCGGATTTTTCGCTCCTTTGGATGGGCATCGCGACAATCGCCGGCCACGAGGTCTGGCGCGGAAAGCGCAGCCCCGTTCATCGCTGTCAGATAGACTCCGTTTTCATCTCGCGTGATTCGGATGTCGGCATCCGCTTCGCCGTGTCCCCCTTTAGGATCACTGGGGCAGAACACTTTGTTCCGCGTGAGCGCCAGGAGGCAGCCGGTCTGCGCGCGCAAGTAACCCTCACTGATAACCAAATTAAGTGGAGGAGCCTCTCCAAACCAATCGCAGAAAATACCAGGAGCGTCGCAACCGGCTACATCCAGCCTGATATTCCCAAGGTCGATGGTTACTGCTTCAGTACTCACAACGACAGGGACTCTGCGGTTCCGAAAGCCCTGCCGCCACGCTTTCAAAACATAGTTGTCAGGTATGCCGATTCCAATTTGAAACTTGCCCGATTCATCCGCCGTCACATCCGCGGCCGCTCCGGTACGCAACCCAAGCAGACGAACGGACGCGCCCGCGACCGACGCCCCGTTTGGATCTACAATTGCGCCCCGAATCTGCTGACCACTGGCGACGACCTGGGATGAAGAGATCAATACGAACGCGAGAAGCCATACCCTGAACATACAGTCACCTATACCGCAATACGCGCGGCGTTTGCATGGTCGAGCCAAGGATTGACAATAACCTGAGATAGGCGTACCATCCATAGTATGTCTACCGTAGACAATCTATCCGATTCCCTCGAATTCCTCCAAGGGACCCTCGAGGTCCTCATCCTCCGCAGCCTCCAACCCGGCGCCAACCACGCCTACGGCATCGCCCAACACCTCAAGCGCCAATCCGCCGACGAATTCGACGTCGATAACGGTTCGCTCTACCCGGCGCTCCAGCGCCTTTTGCAACGCGGCTGGATCGCCGCCCAGTGGAAAATGTCGCCCAATGCGCGCCGCGCCCGCTATTACCGCCTCACCCCAGCCGGCCGCAAACAACTCGTCGCCGCCGAATCCAAATGGCGCCGCTTCGTCGAAGCCATGGCGCGTGTCCTCGCGCCGGAGAGCTAACCATGCTGGCATTCTGGGCAAAATTGCGAAGCCTCCTAAGCGGCAAGCGCCGCTTCGAAGACGATCTTCGCGACGAAATGCGCGCGCACCTGCAATTCGAAATCGAAGACAGCATCGCCAGCGGCGTTCCGCCGGAGATTGCTCGCGCCGATGCGCAATGCCGCTTCGGAAACGCCGCAATCATCGCTGAGCGTAGCCGCGGCGCCTGGGGCTTCCGCTGGCTCGCCGATCTCGTGCGTGACCTCCGCTACAGCGCGCGCTCCATGGCGCGCCGTCCTGGCTTCGCCGCCGTCGCCCTCGTTTCGCTCGCCGTCGCGCTCGGCGCCAACACCGCCGTATTTTCCTTCGCCAATGCCATCCTGCTTAAGACGCTGCCCGTGGCGGACGCCGATCGCCTCATCTCCCTCCGCCAGAAAAACGAGCAGTTCCACATGGAAAACTGCTGCTTCGTCTATCCCTTTTTCCAGGCTTTGCGCAAGCAGCCGGGCGTTTTCGAAGACGTCCTCGCCACCAGCCCGCTCGACATCACCCTCACCGATCGCGAAGAAACCGAACGTTTGCCGGCCGAACTCGTCAGCGGCAATTACTTCCGCATGCTCGGCGTCCACCCCGCCGCCGGACGCCTGCTTGATGAAACCGATGACGCCGTCGAAGGCGCCAGCCCTGTCTGCGTCATCAGCTACAAGCTCTGGCAGGAACGCTATGCGGGCGATCCCGGAGTCGTCGGCCGGCAAGTTCTGCTCAACGGACACCCATTCCGTATCGTCGGCGTCAGCCAGCGTGGGTTCGGCGGTGCCTCCCTTCGCACGCCCAGCGATCTCCTGGCGCCAACCTCAATGACCGAGGCTTTCTTCGATATGAAGCGCGATACCTTCGGCTTCCTCTTTCTCCTCCCGCGCCTCAAGCCCGGCGTAAGCTGGGTGCAGGCCGCGGCGTGGCTCAACTCGGTGGGCCACGCGCTCCTGGACGCGACCGGCCTGCACATGGGCAAACATGACGATTTCCTCCTCTTCGACGGAAGCCAGGGCATCAATTCCCGCCGCGAGGAAATGGGCAAACCCGTGCTCGTCCTTCTCTTGTTAGTCGGCGTCCTGCTGCTCGTCGCCTGCGCTAACCTTTCCGCTCTCTTGCTCGTCCGCTCCGTCGAACGCACGCGCGAAGCCGGAGTGCGCGCCGCCATCGGCGCTTCCCGCTCCACCTTGTTCCGCCAATTCCTCGCCGAGGCGATGCTCCTCGCTGCCGCCGGCGGCGCGCTCGGATGGGCGCTCGCGCTCGGACTTGTCCGCGTTCTGCTGGGCCTGTTGCCGCCCGACAAATCGCTGGCCCAAATCGTTCACCCCGACGCCACCGTATTCGCCTTCACCGCCGCTCTCACCCTGCTCGCCGCTCTGCTGTTCGGCTTGTTTCCTGCATGGCGCGCTTCCCGCGCCGATCCGCTCCCCGCGATTCATGGAGTTGCCCTCGCCGCCTCCGGTCGCCGCCAGCGTCTCGTATCGAGCGCCGTGATCGCCGCCCAAATCGCGCTCTCGCTCGCTCTCGTATTCTGCGCCGGACTCTTCTCCCGAACCCTCCACAATCTCCGGGCTATCGATCTCGGCTTCCAGGCCGAAAACGTCATCGTTCTGCCCATCGACCTGGAAAACACCGCCTATGCCCGGGAGGCCTCGCCGTTTTTCGCCGAACTCCTGCGGCGTGCCCGCGCCTTGCCGGAAACCCGCGCCGTATCGCTTACCGACCTGACCGTGGTTTCAGGCGCCATGTCGTCCTTCGTCCTCGCTGTGCCCGGCTACACGCCTCCCAACGGAATGCTGCCGACCTCTTACTTTACGCGCGTCACTTCGGGTTACTTCCGCACCATGGGAACGCCGCTGGTGGCCGGACGCGATTTCATCAATGAAGATACCGATGGCCGCAGCGGCGAAGGCTCCGTCATCGTCAACGAGCAGTTCGCGCGCCAGTTCCTTGCAGGCGACGCCCTCGGCAAACCATTCGCCTACGGCGGCGGCCGAAAAGTACGCATCGTGGGAGTCGTGCGTACCTCGAAATTCCGCTACCTTCGCGAAGAGCCGCAACCTGTGGCATATCTTCCGATCTCCCCAGGCGCATTCAGCGCGAACCTCACCCTGCAAGCGCGCGTCAGCGGCGATCTCAACGGCGCCATCGCCCGCCTCCGTGGTGTCATGCGCAATCTTGGCCCTCGCGTGCCCGTCGGCGCAATAACCACCATGGAGATGCAAATCGACGCCGCTCTCTCCCGCGAACGCCTGCTCGCATTTCTCTCGACGCTCTTGGGCGCGGTCGCCGCCGCGCTTGCCGCCATCGGGCTTTACGGCGTGCTCTCCTTCCATGTCACGCGAAGGACCAAAGAGATCGGCATTAGGCTTTCGGTAGGCGCGCGGCGCTCCGCGATCGTTGCGCTGTTCCTGCGCGAGAGCGCATGGATGGCGGCGATGGGCATCGTGCTGGGAATGCCGCTTATATGGTTGTGCGGCAAGCTCGCAGACTCCCTGCTTTACGGATTGCAAGGAGAGGATCCTCTGACAGCTGGAGGAGCGACGGCGGCCTTGATAGTCCTGTCGTTGCTGGCCGGGTTCGTGCCGGCAGCGAGAGCAGCCGGAGTGGACCCGGTGAGAGCGCTGAGGCATGACTGAGAAGGTGAAGCCTCGGCGCGCCAGTGGCACCGGCAAGAACAGCAACGATCATGGCGCGACCGCCGCCCAAGGAAGGCTTTACCCTAACCTCTTTGGTGCTTCGCATGTCAGCGAATGAGAGCCCGCCGTAAAGCCCGATGGCAGCGACAGGCCCAAGCGGCCTCGGGAGGGATGCGAACGGGGTTCGCGAGAGGATGCGGCGTCGATTTCAGCGCGACGAACTCTACATCGAATCTGCCGTCCGAATCGGAGACTCGACCACTCCACGTCCTCGTGGGGTCGCCGATCTGCGTAGCTGTCTCCCGGCAAGAAATGGTATCCGCCGGATCGCTGCCTTCGAGCGAGGGTGTGCCGAGGGAGGCAGCCCTGTCGCCTATCGTGCCGATTTGCGCCCCTTCTTCTCTCGCCGGACCAGCGGCTTTATCGGCGTGGCGACGATTCCAGCCGCACGCAATTTCGCGATCCGGCTGATGAGCTTCACCGGAACCGGTTGGGTCAGTGGGAAGTGGACCGTCCCCTTCCGCAGCTCATACTCCTTGAGCTCATCTTTTAGCGCCGTGAAAAACGTTCCCGACGCGGCAAACAGCGAATAGTGCTCCTTGAATCCGGCGAAATACAGCAGGGGTTTTCCCTGCAGCTTGTATCCGGGCATACGATAGCCAATACCCTCCGTTGCCTCGGGCACGGCCCTCTTAATCGCGGCACGCACCCGTTCGAGGATCGGCCGAACTGCCTCAGGCTGGGCGGCAATGTACTCGTCGACGGAAGTCGGAGCGATTCTTTCCATATCCTCATTCTATGTATTAGGCTGCTTGCCTCCTTAGCCAGCACGGTTTCTTTAGCATTACTTGGCGGTGACCTTCAGATTGGAAAAGTAGCCCTCGGTGCCGGGTCCGACCCACAATGCCAGCCCTCCGCTCTGTGGTTCGAGTTTCAGATCGTTGACGATGAGGCAGGGTTGCTGCGCTCCATGCACGTAGAGCCGTGCTTTGCGGTTTTCCACCTCGATCTTGTAGGCGGTCCAGACGCCAGGCTCCAGGTCGACGTACGACTCATACTTTTCGGGGGCCTCCTGCCGCGATCGGGCGAAGCCAAAATCCGGAAACGAACTGTATTGGGTGGAGTGATTTCGCCTGACTTGATCGTCGGCTCGACCGTTCGTCGGTCTGAGATAGATGTACTCGTAGCTTCCATTGCCTTGTATCCGAAACGCGATGCCGATGAACCCTCGTGCGCCGGCAGCCGCGCCGGCGGCAGGTTGCCCGGCCAAATCTACTTCGATTGTGCCATCACGAAAAGACACGTCCTTGACTAAGGCGTAGGAAGTTGCATTTTCAGCCCCAGGAGCGGCGCTGACCTGGACCGCACGGCGGGTCTTATAGTTGGTCTGTGCAATCGATACGTTCTTTGGTGTGAGGCGGTCGGCGCTTTGGGCTCCAAGCGGGATAGCAAAGAGCGCCAATAATGCGGCGCATGCCAGGATCATGAGTGAAGTGACGCGGGCGTTCATGTAATTCGTCCAATTGCGGGGGTGATGCGTGATCGAGCTTTGCTTCATGGCCGGTAGGCTACCCTGATCAGTAGACTTTCTACCATAGAAAACGTTAGCCTCCGGAACCATACAGCCACCGAGCATCGTGGACTTACATCTGAAGCATACCGGATCGAGGAGGCGGGAGTGCTTCGCGTCCTTCCGTGCGCGTTTTGAAGCCCAACAGCGCAAACCCTCGGATCACAGGCGAGGAACAGCACTTCCAACTGCTTTTTCTGATCAGTCAGTTCCTCCTCGGCTCCGAATTTTGTCTCCGAGGTATTGCTCTGACCGAGGAACGGCAGCCTTATACCAGGACCGGCCGGATTCGATTATCACTCAGCCTTCACCAACCGCTGCTCCTAGCGCGAAGATGATTTCGGCAGCGACGCTATAGTTGACCTCCGGGTTGTCTATGGCTGCGCGGGCGGCAACGGGATCGTGTTTTACGCGTGCCACTATTGGCTCCAGATTAATTTGAGAAGCGCCGCCGTCGCGGCGGTAGGCGAGATATGCTTCCAGAGCTTGTTGGCGAGCCGCCAATGCTGCCGGTTCGTTGCCGATGGCGTTCCAGATCGCAAAGAATGTTGAAGGTTTTCCAGGGTTGAGCGGCATGGCCAAACTGCTGCTTGCATTCGATCGCTCGTTCGAGTTCCCGGCGAGCCTCACTGTATCGTCGAAGCCTGATCAGTTCGACGGCCGTGTTACTGCGAGCTAATCCCTCCATTCGCAGGTCGCCGAGTTCGAGGTACAACCCGGAGGCCTGGCGGTAGAATCGCACCGCCTCTTCAAAGCGACCTATATCAGCATAAAGGTTACCGAGTTGACCGAGACTTAAGGCCTGGCCAGAGCGGTCTCCGATATCGACTCTGACCGCAAGCGACTGCTGATAGGCAACCTCGGCGGCATTGTATTGCCCGGCACCCTGATATACAACCCCGATTTGATGCCAAGCTGCTGCGAGTATTGCCGGTTCGTTTAGTGGTTCCAACAACTTCCGTGCTTCGTTGTAGAGTTTGAGAGCCTCTTCATATTTGTTCTGACGGTAACGGACGGTAGCAAGCTGAAACTTGCCCACAGCCACGTTGCGGGAATCGTTCAGTCTCTCCGCCATTGCGATTGTCTGTTGATATGCGTCCACGGCCTCTTCATAGCGGCCGAGGTCTAATAAGCAATCCGCTCGATCGATGAGAGCGACGGCTGCCATGTGCTGTTGGCTCAACTCCACAAAGCGCCGGTGAGCACTCTCTAAAATGGGGAGTGCGACATCCGCATTTCCGCCCATCTGGAGTGCGCGTCCTAGGGTCCACTCGGTCATGCCGAGATCATAGGCTGCACCTTTGTATGGCAAATCGGCGACAGCGTCAAATTTGCCTCGCAGCGCGTACCCCGCGCGAACGGCTTCGCCGAATCGTCCCCGATCGATTAAGCGGCCAATGGAAGCAGTTTCCGCAAGATACCGCGCGTGGCTCCATCCCGAGAGCCGCTTCGCTGCCGCATTCCGGATCTCCACGACCCGCGTCAACACCTTTGGTCGGTTCAGAGCTGATACGAGTGATTCCAGTGAATCTGTAAGCTCGACCACCTCGTCGGCAGATTCCGTCTTTGCGAAATGCTCCAGCGCTGCCAGAAAGTTCGGCATCTCGAGCAGAGTGAGGTTATTCGCCATGTTCGCGTCCTTGAACCTCTGCCCGTAAAGAAATTGGATTACCTGCCTGGTAGCCTCAGCCCATGCCGCCGTTGCCTTCTTGAGCTCGTCGGCGCCAGGATCGGCGCCAAACAACGCCGGGTCGAAGCGCAAATAGCCCGGCTCAACGTATTCCGCCAATCCAACGCCGACCAGTCCCTCAGCAAGCTGCAATACCCGCTCGCGCTTAAGCCTCAGGGCCAGCATAATCGTTGTAAGGCTTCCGCCCCCATGGAATACGCTCAGCGGCCGTACCAATTGCTGCATTTCCGCCGGCAATCGGCGCAGCGACAACTCGGCGCTGGCAAGCACCGAGTTCTCCCTCTCGCCCGGATGCTTGGCCTCGATCGCCTGCAGCACTTCCCGCAGGTTCTCCGTCGCATGCCCCACACCCGCGGCGCCCACTTCACGGGCAATCAACACCAGGCTGCGCGCGTGTCCCCCCACGGCGTCCACCAGGTTCCTGAGATCGTCCTCGGTCGCGTCCGACTTCGGCGCCTCGGGCAACAGACCGCTCAGGACGCGGATCGCGGTATTCCTGTCCAGCCGGCCGATCCGAAGGACATTCTCCTCGAACGGCGCCGGAAGCGCCTCACGCGAAGTGAAAACCAACCTCGTCCCGCCGGCTTTGCCCAGCCTCTCGCATAGCTTAAAAATAGGGGCGCAGGCCTCCTGGCCTGCGCTCGCCGGGCCCGCCAGAATCGATTCCACATTGTCGATCACGAGTACGGTCTTCTGGTCCGCAAGGAACTGCTCCAGAAGCTGGCAGCCGTGCTCGTCATCGGTCCCCACGCGCGTCAGGAAATTGGGGATAAGTTGCTCGCCCAGCGAGAAAAGCACCTGCCGCGCTTCAGTAAGTTGTTCTACCGAAGTAAATGCGGCGTGCCGGTACCGCTGCGTCGCCACCTGCCATCGTGCCAATTCGGCGGCAAAGGTCGTCTTGCCTTCGCCGCCCGATCCCTGCACTACGACGTACCGTTCCCGCGCCAGAATGCGCTCCGCCTTGAGCAGGTCGCGGCTCCGACCGAGAAAGCGGTGCGCGGGTTCCTCGGGCATTTCGCCCAGCGCGAGTTCCCTCCGCTTCTCAATGATCGCCGCCACCTGCTTGCCCGGCACTTCTCGCACGAGCTGCGGGTCCTGCTCCTCCTGGAAAAGCACGGGCACGAACCAATCCTCGAGCTGCAACTCCCCGGTGAATGTTTTGCCGCGGAAAGCATCGGATTTGAGGGCGCGCTGCCCGGCCAGCATGGCTTGGCCGACCCGTTTTCCCTGGAGCAGTTCATCGTAAAACTGCGAGATAAAGCGGCTGGCGGTCTCCACCAGAACGGAATGGGTCATCGCAGCTACCGAGGCGACCCCGCTTTCGAGCAGTCTCGCCGCCACCGAAGCGGAAGGGTCGCGGTCGGCCTGCGCGGTCTGGCAGGCTTCGAGGAAGAAGAGCGGGATGCGATGATTGCGCACGATGCGCGCGATCCGGTCCGCGTCAATCAGTTGGCTCCGGCGGCCCTCGAGCTTGTCGAGATCAGACGGATCTTCGAAACAGAGCTTGCCCAGGTTATGAGTGCGGTCGTAGACGCCGTGGCCATCGAAGTGGACCACGTGATACGGCTCGCCCCACTCATGGGCGTCCTGAAGTTCCTTTTCGAGCGCCGGGAAGGTTGGCGTCTCGAGAATTTTCAACCTGGCAAGGTGGCCAAGCCGGGACAACGCTTCCACCAGCGGCCGGGCGCTGATGCGGTGGTCGATGTACGCGGCGGATTCGTCCTCCGGCCGCGGGCTGACCAGTAGAACGCGAATCGGCGGCTCGCTTGCCACCGCGCGCTGGCGGTCGCTGTTAGGAAGCCCCCGGCGGACCCGCACCGGCCGCGCTCCCTGGAAAAGATAGCCCTGCTGGTCGTGGATCAACTCCCACGGCAAGCCGAGCAGGAGCGTCGCCGCTTCGTTCGCTTCCTTCTGCTTTTCCGGCGGCGTTCCGGCGATCAGTTTGCGGTCCATCTTCACGGTGAACCGCCGCTCGGCCGCGCCGGAAGCGCTCCAGGCATCGAGAACCGCGCGGGCGGGCTCAGCATTCACGCCGTCGTACAGTTGACGGCCCCATTCCGGCAGGGCATCTTCGACTTTGCGCGCCCGCTCCAGGAACGGCTCCGCGGGCCAGTTGACGAACCGCTCGAGATACCATTCGATCTCTCCCGCCTCGATGGGACCGAGCGGCGACGTAAACCGGTAGCGCTGGCTTTCCATTCCGCGGCTGTCTGGCGGAGTAAAAACCAGTCTGGCAACCGCGACCGCGCGGCGTTTTCCCTCGAACTCCTCGATTGCAGGGTCGGTGAGTTCGAGAACGAGGTCTGCGGGCGGCGCGGACTGAGTCTGAACGTGTCGGATCGCTTCCGCGGGTGGATGTTCGCCGATAGCTGCGAGAATCTGCGGCAACACGCCGCCGATCGCGCCGGCGCCGTTCTCCAGCGGTATCCTGACCAGTTCTTCGGAAAGGAGGCGTCGCACGCTCAGCCCTCCGACTCCTCCGATAGTAAGTGGGATGATTCTCTTTCCCAGGGACTTCGCGTGGGCGATCTCACGCTCTACCCACTCGGATTCCATAGAGTCACGGCTTACCACAACCAGGAGGTAGTCAGCATTCTCAATCTCTTCCCGGATCACGGCCGCCAGTGGATCGCCGCCGGAAACCCGTTCGGAATCCGCCCACGTTTCGACTCCCAGGTCACTCAGCGCCTGTCGTAGCTCGCGGACAATCGCCTCATCCTTGGAAGAATGCGAGACAAAAACAGATTTTGCGGGCATCAAACGAGACCGTGGCGTCATTATGACATGAACGATGCGCGTATCGACCCGAAAATGCCGGTGACAGATTTTGAAAATAAATCTCGCCTAATCGCTACAATCACTTACAAGCAATTTTCGAGAAATCCTATCTGATCCCCGCCGGGGCGCCAGCTAAGATAAAGCCGGAAGGAACTGACGATGCCAGCACAATCCGCAACCTCCCCGAAACATACTGACCGCAGAGCCCTCTCACCGCTCAAGCACGGACTCACCGGACGTATCTACCTCTTGAGTCAAGCCGAGCAGGTAGCCTATGACGAACTCACCCACGGCCTGCTTGATGACTTCGCGCCGGCCGGCGAAATGGAAACGGAGTTAGTCGAGGCGCTCGTCGCCGATCGCTGGCGCCTAAACCGCGCGGCATCTCTGGAAGCGTCACTTTTTTTCGAAGGCGCCGAACGATTCGCCGATTCCCTCGAAGCCACCGGCGACCCCGAGTTGGACCTCGTACTCTCCCAGGGCCGCGTTTGGACCGCCGAAGCAAAAAACCTAAATCTGCTCAGTCTCTACGAATCGAGGATTCATCGCCGCTTTGAGAAGAATTTCGCCATGCTGCGCAAACTCCAGGGGGATCGCAAAGCCGCGCTCCAGCAAGCCATTCAAGAGGCTGCGCTGCTCGCGCAACTCGCCGAGGCCCGGCGCGAAGCCTATGAGATGGCCGAAGCCTTCGAACGCCGCAATTTTGTTTTTTCAAGCGCCGAAATCGTGCAGATGGTGAGCCGCTATCGCCGCCTGGAGGAGGCGAAAAAGCTCGCCGCCGCGCCGCGCAAGCCCCTCCGGATGGCCGCGTAGCTCGTACGACGGGCCTCCGGCCGGTCGAGCGCGCAACGCGCGCTGGCTTTTTGACGGCAAATTCAAGCCGCCGCAGCCCTTTGACATCCGAATATTATCTCGACCTAAGCAAGAAGCCCGAACTTTGTCTGATTAGGCGGGCGTCTCACATTGGCGGAGCGCCCGCCTTATTCCTTCTCCTGTTTCCCGCCTTTGGCTCCCTTAGCAGGATTCGGGAAAGCCCATTTCAGGCGCCAGATAAACGCAGATCAATGCCGATAACTCCTTTTTGTTTTTTCATCGGCGTTTATCGGCGTTCATCGGCGGCTAACTTCTTTTTCCCGCAACTCAGAAGCTAAACCGCAGCCCGATCTCGATCACCCGCATCGGCTGCACGGCGGCAAGTGACGTAATGCCTTCCCCATTGATCCAGCCCTGGAACGCCGGCTTGGCCGCCGCAACCTGATTAGCCGCCAATTGCGCCGGTGTATTGATAATGGTGAATCCGCTCGCATAAGTAGGGCCAAGAGCCTTATATTGGATGCTGCCGTTCGTGCTCATTCTCCGCACGTTATTGAACGGGTTGACGCGCAGTTCAAACGCGTATTTCTCATGGATCTTGATCGACTTCACCAGACTCGTATCGTTCGCGAAGCTCCCACGTCCGTTGAGGAAATTGCGGACCGGTTCCGTCCGATGCGGGCGCCGGAACCCCGAGTCCCGAGGCATTGAACACCGTCCCTGCGCGGGCAGAGTTCGGCGAGCCAGTGACCTGCAGGCGCGGAGTAAGATCGCCGGTGCTGAGGAAGATATTTCCCAGGTTCACGCTGGTCGTTGAATTGGCTTGCTGAATACGGAATGACGGCGAGTACGGCGCGCCGCTGAAAGCCGTGAATACGCCCACCAAACGCCAGCCGTCGAACAGCCGCCGCTCGAAGCCGTTGCCCATGTGCAGGGCGCGTGACACCTTGGGTACTTCCTACCGGTAGCTGATGTTAAACACCTGCTCGTGCTCGTTGGTCAGGATGTAATTCGTGTACGCCTGTCAGTTATAGCGAAACAGTCCGTCGTTCTCCAGGGTACCCGGCGTCTTTGCCAGGGTGTAAGACGCCTGGAAAGAGGGGCCGTGGGAGAGGCGCTTAACCAGAGTGACCTGCAGCAAATTATAGTGCGCGTTGCCGCTGTTTTCGTTTGATCGATGGGTCCGCGGCGTTGCTGCCTGGTAGAGGTCCCGGATTAGTTGCCGTAATCGTGCCCGCGAAGTTGCTGCCTGGATTGCTGGGGTCGATATATTGCGATTGGTATCCGACGCCCGGCGTGACGGCGTTCAAATTGAACTGCAGCGGCTACGCGCCGGCCCGCGAGGCCCGCACCATGCTATCGGGGCACTAATACAAACCGCTCGATCGCAATGCGCGCGCTGCGATCCACGCGTTCTCGGCTGCGATGAAAGATCACGTCGAACTCGTCGAACTCCCGCTGGGCGAACCATGGAACGTTGAACTCCAGCGTCTCTCGCACCGGCGTCACCGGGTTAACAAACAGGTCGGGTTTCGAGAGAATCGGCTCAGGCCCGAGCCGCAGGGGCGTTCCTGCGTGGAGCATTAGTCCTAACTCCACCGTCACTGTTCCCGGATGCTTGTCCGCATTGAGAACATCCACGTCGATCTTCGAGCAGCACGAAAGATCGATCTCGCGGTCCAGCCGCTGATGCGCTTCCATCTCAAGCGGCCAAGCGTCCACTGTCTTGAAAGAGGTCGCCGTCGGCGTGCCGCGCTGTACGATCGAGTTCGCCGGCGGCCGCGTGAACCCCGTGCGAAACATCCAATACGAGCCGGCGAACGGAATCACGAACGGGCGCGATGCTTCGCGGTGGGCCAGCCCGCCCTTCGGCATCGGCTCTACCAGCATCGGTACCGGCCGCGTCTCTGGCCACAGAATCACACCAGGCACTCCGCCTGGAACGCTCACGCTTGGCCCCATTCGCGATGGGTCGATCGGCGGCGGTTCGTAAGCGGCCGGCCGCGCCGTCGGTTCCTTCGGTGGCTGGCTCCGCCGACCGGTGACTCGATGTTCCATTGCCAGCCGTCTCGTCCCCACTGCCCGATCCGCCATACATCTGCATGCCGATGATCGTGATCAGGACTGTCAGCATCAGTGTCACCGCAATCGCCAGGATGGAGCGCGGCAGCGTTGGCTCGCCGTGGCGCTTCCAGGCGCCGGCCGCGATGGAATAGGCGGTGAGCACCGCCGCGCCCAGCGCATAGCACGCTCCCGAGAGCGAGCGCTGCGCAAGGTGCGAGAAGACGAAACCGGCCTGCAATGCCGCCGCGGATACAAAGGCCGGCCAGAAATCGCGCGGCAGAAAACCGTGAGGCAACTCGCCCGTCAACAGTGCGTCCGGCTTGACGGTTTCGTCCACCGTTTCCACCGCGCGCGCCGGCCCCAGCCGCCATTGGGAGTAAAGGACGCGCGTCACGCTCACGACCAGCGCCAACGCAGCCGTCACCGCGAGGGGCGACGATGCGCTCAACAGGATCACCGCCGGCGCGAACCACATGCCCGCCGCACAGGTGCGCAGCGTCACGTGGAGCGCTTCCTCCCGCGCGATGCGCTGCATCGTCAGCAACAGGAGGTACGTGATGACGCCGCTCAATGCCAGCGCGCAGAACGAGTACCACAGCGCGACCACGACTGCTTCAGGCAGGAAATTCTGCGCCCCAAACGGAAAGAAGGCAACCCTGCGGATCACCCAGCCGGTGGCGAGCAGGCTCGCGACCTGAAGCCAGAAAACGGCCCGTGCCCGTTGGTTGGTTGGCGTCGACAATTAAGCCTTAGAATTCAGACACCGCGCGCGCTTTGGGGGTTCCCGTGTGTCGAAACGCGCCGTATCCTTGTTACCATCCTCTTATATGAACGCCCTGCTCCTCAAGGAGTACATGCAACTCGAGCTCACCGCCATGCCGGAGCCCGATATCGCCGCCGACGAAGTGCTGATCCGCGTACGCGCCTGCGGCATCTGCGGCAGCGACGTACACGGTCTCGACGGATCCACCGGCCGCCGCATTCCACCCTTAGTCATGGGGCATGAGGCCGCCGGCGAAGTGGCCGGGCTGGGCGCGAGCGTCCGCGGATTGCGCCTGGGCGACCGCGTCACCTTCGATTCAACGATCTACTGCGGCCAGTGTTCCTACTGCGCCCGCGGCGAAATCAACCTCTGCGATAACCGCCAGGTGATGGGCGTCTCGCCCGGGCCTTATCGACGCCACGGCGCCTTCGCCGAGTATGTCGCGGTTCCGCGCCGCATCGTCTACAAGCTACCTGATGCCTTGAGCTTCGAGCAGGCCGCGCTGATTGAGGCTGTTTCCGTCGCGATGCACGCCGTGAATCTGACGCCGGTCCGATTAGGCGATACGGCGGTAGTGGTGGGAGCGGGCATGATTGGTGTACTCGCCGTCCAATGTCTGCGCGCTTCAGGATGTGCCCGCGTAATCGCCGTCGACCCCATCGAGCAGCGCCTCGCCATGGCGCGCGAACTCGGCGCGACTGACACCGCCACCGCGCCAGAAAGCTTTAACGCCGATCTCTGCGTGGAATGCGTAGGCAATAAGGAAGCCGTCCGCGCCGCCATCAGTTCCGTCCGAAAAGGTGGCGCCGTGACGCTGGTAGGCAACGTTTCGCCAACCGTCGAATTGCCGCTGCAGGAAGTGGTCAGCCGGCAGATCCGGTTGCAGGGCTCTTGCGCTTCGTGCGGCGAATATCCCGCCGCCATCGATTTGATGGCGCGCGGCGTAATCCGCGTCGATTCGCTGATTAGCGCCGTGGCTCCGCTTGCGGAAGGCGCCGATTGGTTCGGTAAGCTCTACCGGCGCGAAGGGAACTTGATAAAGGTGATACTGCAGCCGTAGGCAGGCTTCACGCCCGCCCCTTCAAGATCTCATCCGCTACATCCGCCGCCGCGCGCATCTCGCGCACGTCATGTACGCGCACAATATGCGCGCCCGCCAGGATACTGGCTGTCACGGCGGCGGCCGTGGCGAATGCCGTCTCATCGGAGGTGGAATGCCCAAGGAAATGCTTCCGCGACGGGCCCGTCATCAACGGAAATTCGAGTTCGCTCAGTTCGCCCAATCGGGCGATGATCAGCGAGTTCTGATCCCCGCGCTTGCCGAATCCCAGGCCGGGGTCAAGCACGATGCGCGCCTTATCTATGCCTTGATGGCGGGCACGGCCAGCCGCGGCGTCGAGGTCGCGTCCAATCGTCGCCATCGGATCGGGCAGCGGACCTAGCTTAGCCCACGTCTCCGGACGCCCGCGCATGTGATTAAGAATCAGCCCCGCGTCGTGATTCGCCGCCGTGCGCGCCAGATGCGGCTCGAAGGTCAACCCCGAAGGGTCGTTGATGATTTCGGCCCCCAGTTCAATCGCGCGTTCGGCTACATCGGCCTTGTAGGTGTCGATCGAAATCGGAATCGTCAAACGATCCTTGAGCCGCTTCAACACCGGCGAGAGACGGCGCAGTTCTTCGTCGGCCACAATACGGTGCGCTCCCGGCCGCGTCGATTCGGCGCCGATATCGATGATGTCCGCGCCCTGCTCCTCCATTTCGATCGCGCGCGCGAACGCCCGATCGGGATCCACGTAACGCCCGCCGTCCGAGAACGAGTCCGGCGTGACATTGAGCACGCCCATAATCGCGGTTCGCTCGCCCAGGCGAATCTCGCGCCGCTTAAGCTTCCAAAAGAACAGTTTTCGCAAGTTGATTTTCTTAGCGTCTTTGCGCCTTTGCGTGAAATCGAAAGGCGCTGGCTCTACATCTTGTATCGGCCGAGGTCCTCGTCGTTCAGGCCTTCGAGATAGCGCCGGTACTCGGCGTCGTTGGCTTTGTCGGACATCGATGAAGCCACCTTCGAGTGCTTCAGCACGCTCTCTTCCACGTAGATCGGGCAATCGAGTCGCAGCGCGAGTGCCAGCGCGTCGCTGGGGCGCGAATCCACACTGATCAATTCACCGTCGCGATCGAGCCAGATGACGGCGTAGAACGTGTCGTCCTTCAGTTCGCTCACCACCACTTTGCGCAGGCCCGTATTCAGGCCCAGCAGAAGAGTCTTGATAAGGTCGTGAGTCATAGGGCGCGGCGTCGAGACCTTTTCAATCTCCAGCGCGATGGCGTTGGCTTCGTAAACGCCCACCCAAATCGGCAGTACCGAGGCGCCGCTCACGTCCTTGAGAATCACGATGGGCATATTCGTTACGGGGTCCATCATCAACCCGCGGATTTTCATTTCTACTTCCATCGCGTCCTCCAGCTTCAATTACACCACGCTTTCGCCCACCAGCGAATTCGGGCCCGCGCGCGTCACGCGCACCTGCAAATATTGCCCTGCAACCAACGCATCCGCCGCGGCGTGCGTGAAGTTCAGCGTACGGTTGGAAGTAGTGCGCCCGATCCACTGGCCCAGCGCCTGGTTGCGCCCTTCCACCATCACTTCCTGGATGCCGCCGATCAACTCCGCGTTCCGCTGAATCTGAATCGCGCGCTGCTTCTCCTGCACGATCACCAGGCGCCGCTGCTTCTCCTCTTCCGGAATGCGATTCTCCATCGACAGTGCCGCCGTGTTGGGCCGCGGCGAGTATTTGAAGCTGAAGAGCGAATCGTACCGCACCTCGTCCAGCAGTTGGAGCGTCTCTTCGAAATCGCGCTCCGTCTCCCCTGGGAAGCCCACGATGATATCCGTGGTGAGCGAATACTTGCGCCGCGCCGATTTCAGCCATTCGATGCGCCGCATATAATCGTCGCGCGTGTATAGCCGGTCCATCGACGCCAGCACTCGCGACGAGCCCGATTGCACGGGCAAATGCACGTGATCGCAGAGCACGGGGTTCTCGTCCATCGCGTCGACAATGGCTTTCACGAAATCGCGCGGGTGCGAGGTAGTGTAGCGCACGCGGCGCATGCCGGGGATCTTGGCGACGCGCGCCAACAGCGTCGCGAAATCCCAGCCCGCAGGCGAGGGATCGCGGTAGCTGTTGACGTTCTGTCCCAGCAGTTGAACATCGGTGTAGCCCTCGGCAGCAATCCGGCTTGCTTCCGCCATGACGCTCTCGCTCGTGCGGCTGCGCTCCGGCCCGCGCGTGAATGGCACCACGCAATATGCGCACGATTTGTCGCAACCTTCAATGATCGTGATGTACGCGCGGTGCGGATTGTCGCGGCGCGTGAACGGCGTATCGAATGTCTGTTCGGTGTCCAGGCTCAGCCCGGTCACTCGACGGGAGCCGTTTTCGAGTTGCACCAGCATTTCGCCAAGGCGCGTGTAACTCGCCGATCCGCATACCAAGCTCACGTGCGGAGCGCGCTCGAAGATTTTCTCGCCCTCCTGCTGCGCTACGCACCCGAGCACGCCGAAGACCTTGCCCTTGCCTGCCGCGCGCTTGAACTCGTTGAGGCGGTTAAAGACTTTTTGCTCGGCTTTATCGCGGATGCTGCAGGTGTTGTAGAGCACCAGCTCGGCGTCCGCCGGCTGGGGAACCTGCGAATAGCCTTGTGCCAGCAGCGTCCCGACGACCTTTTCCGAGTCGTGGGCATTCATCTGGCAGCCGAATGTTTCGATGTAAAACGTCTTGGAATGCACTGTTTCTATTGTAACGGGCGGGCGTGGCGCTCAGTGAAGCCGATACGGCTCAGCCGGCGCCGCAACCGGCTCCGGGATTTTCGGGCCTTCGACGGTTTCGGCGCCCTCGAGCCCCTTGCCTGTGACATTATGAATCGCGATCAGCGGTCCGCTGAACCCGGTTACCTTCACGTTCCGAATCTCTGCGTTCTTGACGTTCGCGAGCGAGATGCCCTTGGCGCACGTGCCGGTTACGTCGATCAGCGCGAACCCGTCCAGCGGCTTGTTCGGGTGCACCGCCGTTCCGTCCACCAACACCGGGCAATCTTTCACGCGGATGTTCGAGAAGCGGTAGTTGCGGATCGTCGGAATGCCTTCGTCTCCCGGTACCGGGTCCTGATCCTGAATTCCGCTGCCGAGAATGTTGAAGCGGAGGAAGCCGCCGTCCGTCCCTGAAACGTCCAGATCGTCCGCCACGATATCTTCGATAAACGCGCCGCGGCCCGGCCGGCTCTTGATGTAGAGCGCGAAGGTCCGCGCGCGCGTAAACTTGCAGCGCTCGATGCGGACGTTGCGGATGCCGCCCGAGGTTTCGCTCCCGATTCCGATGCAGGCAAAGATCGAATCGGCCATGGTGCAGTTCGTGATCGTGACGTCTTCCGTGGTCTTGAGAAGCGTGTAACCTTCCATGCCGCGACCGGATTTGAGCGAGATGCAATCGTCGCCGGTTGAGATATCGCAGCCATCGATGCGGACGTGTTTGCATGAATCGATATCGATGCCGTCGCCGTTGCCGCCCGTGCTGCGGATGGTGAGATTCCTGATCGAAACGTTCTCGCAGTAAGTGGCGTGAAGCGACCACATCAAGTGATAACTGGTGGAGAAATCCTCGAAGCGCACGTCGTTGCAGTTGATCGGCTCGATCAGCGCGGGATGCCGCAGGGGATTCTCACGCGTCGGCCTGCCGCCAAGCTTTGGATCGCCGACGATCTTTCCCGGGCCGACGACGCCAATGTGATCGGCATCGATCGCATAGATCAGCCCGACGCGTCCCGCGATCCACTTGCCTTCCCATCGCACCTGCGTCACCGGATAATCGTCAAAATCCGGCGTGCCGACGATCGCCGCGTCTTTATCGAGCCGCAGAATCGTGTTTGACCTCAGCGCGATGGCGCCGGTGAGGTAATTCCCAGCCGGCGCCAGAACCTCGCCGCCTCCCAGCACGGAGCATCGGTCGATCGCCTGTTGTATGGCCGCCGTATCTTTCGTGACGCCGTCGCCCTTGGCTCCGAAATCGCGAATGTTCAGGCTGACGCGTGCCGCCGCGGAGGGCGGCGAACTCTGTTGCCCTTGGGCGCGGGGAATGAGGGCTGCGGCCGCCGGCGCCACGAGTAGAAACCCGCGCCGTCCCATTCTATGTACCATGTGCGTCATCTTAACTCTACGCGGCCTGCAATAATGATTCGCATGGGCGATCTGCGCTACGCAGTGCGCACGCTGGCCAAGAGTCCGGGATTTACTCTTGCCATCGTTAGCCTTCTGGCTCTCGGCATTGGCGCGAACACCGCCCTTTTCAGCGCGCTGAACGCGCTCCTGTTGCGTCCCCTGCCGGTACGCCATCCGGAGCAGTTGATCCGCCTGGTGCAAGTTGTTCCGCGCCTCGGAACGGTGAGCAACTTCGAGCACGAAGTTTACGATGCCCGCCGAGCAAGTGCGCCTCCAGTTTGTAACCCCGGAGTTTTTCGATGTGCTCGGCGTGCCAGCCCTTTATGGCCGCGCTCTTACCGCGGGCGATGCGCGCGACGATCCCGGACCGCCGCCGGTGGTTCTCAGCTACGGATTCTGGCAGCGCCGTTTCGCCGGCGATGTGCGTGCGGTCGGCCGTACCATCACTCTCCGCGGCCATAAGTTCGCCGTGGTCGGCGTGATGCCGCGCACCTTCAACGGAATTGCCGCCGACTCTTCCCCGGATTTGCGCATTCCATTACGCTCGTTCCCGCTCCTGAGTTTCGACGGCGCGTATCGTGCCGATAGCGCTCAGCTTGAAATAGCTGCTCGGCTAAAACCAGGAGTCACGCTTGCTCAGGCGCGCGCCGAATGTTTCGCGATCTGGCGCGTAGCTACGGAAGCGGGCATGCGCCGAGCCAATTGGAGGCAAAGCGATATCGACATCGTGCTCTGGCGCGGCCTGGAACTCGAGGGTCTGGAACGCGGCGTTTCCCTTCTTCGCGAGCGCTTTGGTCTTGCTGTACGCTTGCTCGCCGCTTCCGCCGGGCTGCTTCTGCTGCTGATGTGTTCCAACGTCGCCGGCCTGCTGATGGCCCGCAACACCGCCCGGCGCGAAGAAATCGCCGTACGCCTCGCGCTTGGCGCTACGCGGGCGCGCCTGATGCGGCAGATGTTCACTGAAAGCGCTCTATTGGCCCTTGCCGGCGCGACTGGAGGCTGGCTTGTCGCCGCCGTTTCTCTGCCGCTCCTCGTGGGCGCGCTCCCGCCGATGCGCGACCGCCTCACCACGCAACTCGCCCTTTCTCTCGATGTCGCGCCCGACGGCCGGGTTTTGCTCTTTGCCATCGCCGTTACAATCGCCACAGCGCTATTATTCGGACTCGCCCCGGCCTTGTCATCGTCGCGCATGGACCTAGATAGCGTATTGCGCGGCGCGCGCTCCAGCCGCGGAGGGCGCCACCGCGACGCGTTGGTAGTGTTTCAGGTCGCTCTGTGCACGCTGCTGCTGGCCGGCGCGGGGCTGCTGGTTCGCAGCTTCCGCCAACTGCGCGGCATGAACCCGGGTTTCGCCGCCGCGCATGTCGTCACGTTCACTGCCTATCCAAGTCTCTCCGGCTACACACTGGACCAGTGCGAAAGACTGCGCCTCGCCTTGCTCGAGCGCGTGCGTGCGCTTCCCACGGTAGTCTCGGCGGCGACTTCGGGGCGCGCGGTGATGCGCGGCAGCGGCGTGAAGATGACTCTTCGGCCCGAGGGTCAGCCCATCCTTCCATCCGATTTTCTCAATACGAGCGAGAACATCGTATCGCCGGATTACTTCGAAACCATGGGCATTCGCCTCGTCGAAGGCCGAGGATTTCGGGAAACGGACGCCGCCGCCAAACCGGCGCGCGTGATCGTGAACCAGGCATTTGTGCATCAGTTCTTTCCAGACATCGATCCGATTGGGCGCCGTGTTTGGAATGGTCCCGCAAGCGCGTGGGAAATCGTGGGAGTGGTGAACGACGCCAAGTATCGTTCACTGCGCGAACCCATGACGCCAATTCTGTATAACGTCGGATCGGACGACGTCTTCGTTTTGTGCGTACGAACGCGGGCGGCGCCGGATGCGATCATCCAGCCTGTGCGCCGAGAGTTGGCAGCGCTGGATCCATCGCTGCCATTCGTCGAAATTCACACGCTGGCCGAGGAAGTGGGCGCTAGCGCCGCATCCGAGCGTCTCACCGCCGCTCTGGCATCGCTCTTCGGGTTGCTCGCGGCCCTGCTTGCGGCGCTTGAAATATACGGGCTGCTCGCATATGCCGTTGCCCAGCGCCGCCGTGAGATCGGCATTCGCATGGCCATCGGCGCGCAGCGAGCGGATATCGCGCGGATCGTGAGCCGGCATTCGCTGGCGCTCGTCGCGCTCGGCGTTACGGCAGGTCTGGCTGCCGCGTGGGAAGCGGCGCCTGCGATTCAATCGCTACTTTACGGCGTCGCGCCGACGGACGGCATTTCGCTCGCCGCGGCGGCGGCCTTTGTCCTGTTGGTTTCGGCGCTTGCCACGGCGATTCCAGCCGTGCGCGCTACGCGCGTGGAGCCGGCTTCGGCGCTGCGGGATTAATCCGATACTGTTCAAGGTGGCGACTATTTCGCTTACCGCTAGCGCCGCTTGACGCAGAAGAAATCGGCGCTCATAACTTTGAGCAGCTTCCGACGCATCTGGGCCGACGGGCTCGCGGCTGTCGTTTGCCAAAAAACGCTTGCGTATTACGAACAAGCATAGTAGATTAACAAACATCCGTAGTTAAACCCCTATGCCACTTCCGAAGCTAACCAAGCTGGAACTTCAGATCATGGAAGCCCTGTGGACCCGGGGGCCATGTTCGGTCAGGGAGATTCAAGAATCATTTCCCGCCAAGAAAAGACCTGCATATACAACAGTCCAAACGACCGTCTACCGCTTAGAGGTGAAGAAGGCGTTGCGCCGCACCCGCAAAATCGCCACGGCGCTCATTTTTGAGGCTGCCGTGACCCGCGATGCCGCCCAGCGCAGGCTTGTCGATGAGTTGCTCGGCCTGTTCGGCGGGAGGAGCCGGCCCATCATGGCTCACCTGATTGAATCCGGCACGCTGACGCTTGACGATGTCCGTGAGGCAGAAAAGACGCTGCTGAAGCTCGCCGGAGAGGAGAAACAGAAGTGACTCCAGGATACCTGCCAGCGATCGCCAATCATCTGTGGCAGTGCAGCCTGTTTGTGGGAATCGTGTGGCTGCTATCACTGACGCTGAGGAACAATCGCGCGCGTGTGCGCCACTGGGTATGGCTTGCAGCCTCGTGGAAGTTTCTGATCCCGTGCTCTGTTCTGATGTTGTGGGGTGGACAGATCCATTGGCGCACGGCTCCGCAGACACCGCAGTCAAGTTTATCCGCGGTAATGGAGGAGGTCAGTCAGCCATTTACGGCGACGGCTTCGCCCATCCCGATGCCGGCAAGACTGCCGGCCGCGAGCCGAATTCCGGCTCTTCTGTGGACCACCTGGGCATGCGGATTCTTCGGCATCGGTTGTTCATGGTGGATTCGTTGGCGGCGTATCCGCGCTGCCGTTCGCGCCGGCTCGCCGGTGCATTTAGACATACCGATCAGGGCCGTGTCCTCTCCAACGCTCTTGGAACCGGGCGTTTTCGGCGTATTCCGGCCGGTCCTGCTGCTACCTGAAGGCATCCTCGACCGCTTGACGGCGGCACAACTAAGAGGCGTGATCGCTCATGAGCTCTGCCACGTTTACCACCGCGACAATCTGATCGCTGCGATTCAGATGTTCGTGGAAACGATCTTCTGGTTCCATCCTCTGGCGTGGTGGATCGGAAAGCGGATGGTGGATGAACGGGAACGCGCGTGCGATGAGGAGGTTCTTTCTCTCGGTAACGACCCGCGTGTTTATGCGGAGGGCATTCTAAACGTTTGCAAACTATACACGGAATCCCCCTTGGCCTGCACCTGTGGAATCACCGGGTCAGATCTCAAGAAACGGATCGCCGCTATTGCTGAAGGTCGCGTCGGATCTAAGCTGAGTCCTATTAAGAAAGTGGCGCTGGCAATGGTAACCAGTTCTACGCTCGCGATCCCCTTGACAATCGGAATTATCAAAGCCCCTGCCCTCTCGGCTCAAAATTCCTCTTCGCCATCGACAAAGGAGCCGGCTCCAGCGTTCGAAGCCGCCTCGGTCAAACCCTGTAAGGAGGATGTGGACAACGGGGGACGCGGTGGCGGGGGAGGAGGGAGCGGACGCTCGGCTTCGGGACGGTTGGATCTGCCATGCCAACCCGTGAGAGGTCTCATTCGGATCGCTTACATTCGCGCCAATTTCCGGACCACAGGCGAAGACAATCTTCAGATGGAGGGAGGGCCTGCGTGGATTGACGCCAAACGCTACTCGATCGCCGCAAAAGCGGACGGTCCGGCGCCGATTGAAGTCATGGAGGGTCCGATGCTGCAGAGGTTGCTTGAGGACCGCTTCCATTTGAAAACCCACCGCGAAATGCGTGAAGCGTCCGTCTATGCGTTATCGGTCGCCAAAGGCGGACTCAAGATCAAGCCCGCCGCTCCCGGCAGTTGCACTGTCCGGGATGCCGACGATACCGACTTCGTCGCGCCCGCTGCTGCGCAAAAGCCTTATTGCGGTGAAGCGGGGATGGCGATGAGCCCCTACCGGTTCAAGTTCACGCTAGCTTCGGGAACCCTGCGCCAACTCGCGTCGAATCTCGGCGCCCGTGTAGACCGCCCAGTTCTGGACAAGACCGGCATCGAGGACAAATTTGATTTTCATTTGGAGTTTGCGCCAATTAGCGCCGATCCCTCCGACGAACGTACCGCACCCTCGATCTTCAGTGCCCTCGCGGAGATGGGCCTAAGACTCGAAGCTGTCAAAGGTCCCCGGAATTACCTGATAATTGACCACGTGGAAGAGCCGACCGAGAACTGATATGGAGCGACCTTGTCAAGTACCTCGTAGGCCCGGTGTCTTTTCTTTTCGGCCCGTGACTTTTCGGCCCGTGAACTCGAGACGGTTGGCCGGAATGATAGAATCGGCCTCATCGTTGAGGAGACTGATTGAGCACACAGGAAAACACCACCGTGGTCCGGCGCTTTGCGGAAGAGGTCATCACGCGGGGCGATATCGATTCGGCTGCGCAGTTTGTTTGGGATGACGTAGTTGAGCAGGTTCCATTTCCCGGTCAAGGCCCCGGACTGGAAGGTCTGAAGGACATTCTTCGCAGCATGCGATCTGCGTTCCCGGATTTGAACTTTGCGATCGTAGAGCAAGTTGCGGAAGGCGACAAAGTAGCTAGCCGCTTTGAGTGGACGGGAACGCATCAAGGGGAGTTCCTGGGAGTGCCCGCAACAGGCCGTCAGGTCCGGGTTTGGGGCATCGTCATCGACCGGCTCCAAGAAGGCCGCATAAAGGAAACACGCATCATCATGGATACGCTTGGATTGATGATGCAGTTGGGCGTTTTCCCTGTACCGCCGGGGTAAAGCTGGTAGAGGCATGGTCTAGCCCGCGCACGATCCGGCTTCGGCGCTACGGGATTAATTCCAGCGCCGTTCCCACCCGCGCCACCATTCGGTATTTTCGAGTTTGAGCGCGTCCCAGCAGAGATCGAGCGCATGGGGATCGAGGCGCTCGACGTTGGCGCCCGAGACTTCAGGCGGCAGCCCGACCAGCTCGGCGAATCGCGTGAACACGGCGGCGCGATCCTTGGGCTGGGTGCGCGACAGCAAGTGCCAGAGCGTCAGGCCATCGCGTGGGCGTGCGGCGGTCAGGATTCCAGCTAGCGCGGCCGAATCGCCGCGTTCGAAGCGCGCGAGCGACGTCCGCAGCCCCTGCGGAGAGTCTTCGTAAAACGGAATTCCGGGTCCGGATGCTTCGCGCGTGGCGCATTGGGCTCCGGCGGGAATGAACGATTCGCGGTCGTGAAACTGGAACGCGACCCAGCCCAGGCTCACACGCACAATTCCGTTGCCCGCGGAATCGACATCGAGCGTATACTCGCACCCCAGATCGACGGTACTCGACGATGGCGTTTCCACCACGAATTCTCGGGGCGGAGCCCAGATAAAGGCGTGCAGCGTGCCGCGCGCGAGCGAAAGTCCCTTGCCGGAGGAGGCGCGGAGTTCGGATTGCGGGCCTAGCTCGACGCGACCCACGTCATCGGACAGTAGCTCGAGTTGCGCGCCAGCGCCGGTCCGTAGAATGTCTCCGCGGTCGATGCGCATCGAAGCGGCGGCATCCTTGCGGCCAACGCGCGCTGGACCGGCGGCGCGATCGACTTGCCACGCCGTGGGTTCGGGACGCGGCGCAAGAGCTCGGACGCCAATAATGCCGGCGATTAGCGCGGCGGCGGCAGCGATCCATCGCCACCGTGCGTGCGGCCTGCGTTGCAGAGCCGACGGCCAGGCGCGATGGCGAAACGGAGCCAGCGTCTGCTCCAATTGAGCGATTTCGGGATCGGGCGGCCCGCTGCCATCCCACAAGTAGTCTTCGTTCATTTTCCCTTTCCGCCTTCCAACGCCGCGCGCAGCAGCTTCATGCCGCGACACAAATTCACGCGCACCGAATCCGGCGTCAGACCTGTTTGGCGCGCGATTTCCGGTCCGGTCATGCCCTCCACCAGGCGCATCAGCAGGGTTTCTCGATAGGCCTCGGGCAGCGCGCGCACAGCCTCGAGAGCGGCATGCGATTCGGCATCGGCTGTTTGCGCCGGCCGGCAGCCGGCGCGAGCGATGTGTACTTCCTCAAGAGGCGTCTCGGACCGCGCGCTGCGAAAATAATCGACGGCGCGATTGCGCGCGATGGCGCCGAGCCAGCCTCGAAAGGCCGTGGCCGTACGCAATCCGCGGAGCTGCTTCATCGCAGAGAGAAATACGTCCTGCACGAGGTCGTCGGCTTCCCCGGGCGGCACGCGCGCCAGCAGGATCGCGTGCACCATACGCACGTAGCGGACATAGATCTCGCCGAATGCGGCGCGGTCGCCCGCGGCCGCCGCGCGAACCAGGTTGTCGTCATCCCGCACTTCCACCGGTGCCAGCATGACTGGAATCATCGTAATGCTGGAGGGAAGACGGGGAAAGGGGGCGGACCGTTAACCGAGGCAAGGAATCTCTACTTGAGACCTTCCGCCTCTTCCAGTCGCTCGCAATCGGCCAGATCGGCCAGACGTCCGACCGATCGCTTGTTAACGATGAGGTCTTGCAACCCAATGAAACACGCTTGGATATCCCCGAAACGGCCTTCGGTACGGCGCGCCCACGCAGCCTCAAAATCCAGTCCACTTAAGGAAGTTAGGATGTCGATCCGGATGGGCGCCACTCCAAGTTGGTAGATAAGATCGCTTTTGGCGAACTCCTCAGGCCGGATTCCGCTTAAAGGAGCGCCGAATTCGGCCAATGAATCGAAGACGCGTTGTGCGTTCCCTCGTTAGTGGCTATCCAGATATCGAGATCTCTCGTGTATCGCGGCTCCGTGTATCGCATCACAGCATACCCGCCGACGATGAGAGATATCTAGCGCCGTGCCGAGAAAATGCGCTCAACAGTTCCTTGAAATGCGAGTTCGGAGTCACTCTTCCCCTTCATTCGATTCGCTTCCACCACCATTTCCCAGGCGGCCGCGAAAATCGCATTCGTCCCCTGGCGCTGCCAGAACTCTACATCGAATCCGCGGTTGCTCTCGCTCATTTTCCCCACGCGCTCCATTATCAGTGGGCTCCGGGCGACAAGCGATTCACTCATAAAGCTATGATCCCATGTTCTTGGGCCAGCAGAGACTGGGCAGACTAGCGTAATGATTGCTGCAGGCGAACAGATCGCGCCTTGCTATTCTTCCCGAATCTGCTGGCTGAGATAGCGCTCGTATCCCAGTTCTTTCATTTGATGGGCCTGCGCCTCCAGCCAATCGACGTGTCCTTCCTCGTCCTTAAGTAATCTTTCAAAAAGTTCGCGCGAAGCATTATCGCCGGCATCGCGAGCGAGTTGGACGAATTTGTTGTACATAGCCACTGCCTCGATCTCCAACTTCAAATCGCTCTCGATCTGTGAGCGAACATCGGAGCCTACCTTGATCTCCAGCGACTCAGTCATTTTCGGAATCCCCTCAAGGAACAAGATCCGTTCGATCAATGCTTCCGCGTGTTTCATCTCATCGATCGACTCTTTCTTAATATGGGCCGCGAGTTTTCCGTAGTGCCAGTTTTCGCACATTTCCGCGTGCAGGAAATACTGGTTGATCGCGGTCAACTCCTCGCGAAGCGCCTCATTGAGCGCGGCGATGACTTTGGGGTTCCCTTGCATAGAGGCTATTGTAAACGAGCCGTAATTTGCCGCGCTTGGTCGCTTGACATAAACTCCGCCATCCCTCACCCTAATCGTTTATGCCGATCTACCAGATTGCGGTTTTGGGTATCGTCCAAGGCCTCACCGAATTCCTGCCGATCAGCAGCAGCGCGCATCTCTACCTCACTTCCTGGTTGATGGGCTGGAATACGGAAGCCCTCGATTTCGACATCATGCTCCATCTGGGCACGTTGCTCGCGGTGGTGCTCTTCTTCTTCCGCGATTGGGTGCAGATTATCGCGCACGGCTTCGGCATGCGGATGGGTCACGATGAGGCGCTCAACCAGAATCCGAGGCTTCTGTGGCTGTTGGCGATCGGCTCGATCCCGGTCGGCATCGCGGGACTACTCTTCGAAAAACAGGCTGATACTACCCTGCGTACTCCTTTTGTGATGGGCACGATGCTGATCCTCGTCGGAATCGTGATGTGGGTGGCGGAAAACAGCGGACGGTTGGTTCGCGATCTGGGCATGGTGACTCTCACCGATGCGGTGAGCATCGGTTTAGCGCAGGCGCTAGCGGTGATTCCCGGGACCTCGCGGAGCGGAATTACGATTACCGCCGGGCTATTCCGAAATCTCGATCGCGAAACGGCGGCGCGGTTTTCGTTCCTGCTTTCGACGCCGGCGATCGCAGCGGCGGCGGGTAAGGCGCTCTATGACATCCATAAACAGCATGGCCTGCACGATTTGTTCAACACGCAATTCGTGGTGGGAGTGACGGTGAGCGCGCTTACCGGATGCCTCGTGATCGGCTGGTTTCTGCATTACCTGCATCGCAGCACGCTGCGGCCGTTCATTTATTACCGCATTGCTTTTGGCATAATAGTGCTTGCTCTGGCTTTCATCCGCCGGCCAGCGTGATGAAGCTACTATCTCCGACGCCACACAAACGGCTGAACGAAGTCACGGGATTCCTGCTGCTCGCGGCGGGCCTGGTGATGCTGTTGAGCCTGATCTCGTACCACACCCAGGATCCGTCGCTGGATACCGCGTCCTCCGCCCGCCCGCTGAACCTGGTCGGCTATCCCGGCGCGTATCTCTCAGACTTCTTCTTTCAACTGTTCGGCGCTACCGCGTTCCTCTTTCCGCTGCTGACGTTTCTGCTGGCGTGGCGATGGATCCGCTCGGAAGAGATCGAGGCGGGCGCGATCAAACTGGCGGGGACGATTACACTGACATTGAGCGCGTGCGCCGCGCTTTCGTTTCATGCCGGTGCGGCTATTCAGCGGCAACATTCGCCTGGGCGGCACGCTGGGCTATGCGCTGGCGAGCTATCTGGTGGATTCGCTCAATCTGGCCGGCGCGGTGCTGTTCACGGCGACGGCGGTAATTGTCTCTGTATATCTGGTTTCGACGTTCACATCGGCGAAAGTGGCTGAGTGGCTCGCCGGCCCGACTGGCTTGGATCGAGCGGCGTCGTGAAGCGTTCCATGCCTGGCGCGAACGCGTGCAGCAGCGATCCCTTGAGAAAGCTCAAGCGCGCGAGGTCAAACGGCGCGCGAAGGCGCAAGCCGCGGCGGCCAAGACTGCGAAGCTGGAGGCGAAGACATTGGCGAAAGCGGAGGCTCGCGTAGCGAAAGCCGAGGCGAAGCGCAGCCGCGACCAAAACGGCGCGTGATGGACCAAGCGGCCGTGGCCGCGGACAACCGCCGATCGGGAGACGGCTCACGAAACCGCCGCCCTGGCAGACGCTGAAACGCCGGATCCGCGAATACGCTGCTATCCACGAGATTCCGATCTGCCCGATCGAAGACTGGCCGCCGGAACCTGCGCCCGCGCTCGTTCCCGACCATCGATGCCGCGCCCTCGCCGCCCCGAGCGCAAGCCGATGATGTTCGAGATGCCCTCGACCGATCTGCTCAACGAAATCCCGGGCCGCAGCGCTTACGACGAGCAGGAACTGAAGGACATCGCGCGATCCGCATCAAGTCGAAGTTCGAAGAGTTCAACGTGCTCGGCAACGTGGTGCAGATCAATCCGGGCCCGGTGGTCACGACGTTCGAATTCAAGCCCGACGCCGGCATCAAATACAGCCGCATCACGAATCTCACGGAAGATCTGTGCCTGGGCTTGCAGGCGGAATCGATCCTGATCGAGCGCATTCCCGGCAAGCCGACGGTGGGCATCGAGGTTCCGAACACCAAGCGCGAAGTGATCGCGCTGCGGCAGATGATCGAATCGGACGAGTTCCAGCAATCGCATTCGCACCTGACGATCGCGCTGGGCAAGGACATCAACGGCCGCATCCGCGTGGCGGCGCTCGACGCGATGCCGCACCTGCTGATCGCGGGGTCGACCGGCTCGGGCAAGAGCGTGATGATCAACTCGATGATCATGTCGATTCTCTACAAGGCGACGCCCGACGACGTGCGGTTCATCATGGTGGACCCGAAGCGCGTCGAGCTGGGCATGTACGAGAACATTCCGCACCTGCTGACGCCGGTGATCGCCGATCCCAAGAAAGCGACCAACGCGCTGAGGAACGCCGTGCTCGAAATGGAGCGGCGGCTGCGCCTGCTGGCCGAACATGGGCGTGCGCAATATCGAGCAATACAACAAGAAGATCCGCAAGCTGCAGGAGCAGCCGCGCAGCCTCTTCGCGGAAGGCGAGGAGGCGCAGGAAGACCCGAAGCCGCTGCCTTACATTCTGATTCTGATCGACGAATTGGCCGACCTGATGATGCTCGAAGGCCGCAACGTGGAAGAAAGCGTGACGCGCCTGGCGCAGATGGCGCGCGCGGTGGGCATGCACCTGGTGCTGGCGACGCAGCGCCCGAGCGTGGACGTGATCACGGGCTTGATCAAAGCGAACTTCCCGGCGCGCATCAGCTTCCGCGTGGCGACGCGCGTGGATTCGCGCACCATTCTCGACGTGATGGGCGCGGAGCATCTGCTGGGCAAGGGCGACATGCTGTTCCTGCCGCCGGGATCGTCGCGGTTGACGCGCGTTCACGGCGCGTTCGTGACCGAAACCGAGATCGACCGCGTGGTGGATTTCTGGAAGGAGCAGGCGAAGCCGGAATACGACCAATCGTATCCTGATCGCGCCGCCGAGCGAAGAGGATGACGCGGCGGCCGAAGAGATCGACAACGAAGATCAGGACCCGATGTATGAAGAGGCGGTGCGGTTGGTGCTGCAGATGGGCAAGGCTTCCACTTCGACTTTGCAGCGCCATCTGCGGCTGGGATATGGCCGCGCGGCGCGCATTCTGGACATGATGCAGCGCGACGGAATCATCGGTCCGCCGGATGGCAGCAAGCCGCGCGATGTGTTGAAGCGGCCGGATTGGTTGCGAGAGGTGGAGGGAACGTTGCGGTAGCAACGTTCTACCCGGCCGCCTGCGACCGCCGCTCGTCTACTCCTCTTCGTTGGGAACCGGCGTCCAGGATGCATCGGGGTTGAAGCGGTCCATCTTCTTGAATTGGTCCAGGGTTTTGGGTCCGAGGTCCTTCTCGTACACTACGCCGTCGTGGCTCACCATGAAGGTCCGCACACCTGTGACCTTGTACTCAGCGGGCGAGGCGACAAGCGCAAAACCGCCGATCATGACCCCTTTCATCATAAAATCCATTTCGCCGAGCGGCGCCGCCGGACCTTGTCCTTTGAGGATCTTGAAGAAATATCCATGGTAGGGACGCGCACCAGTGGTGTAGCCCTGTTCGATTGCGCGGGCAATGTTTTCACCAATCGGACCACCCCACGTGCCATCGGAGTTTTTCCATGCCAGGCCATCCTGTTTCCCAGGAGTGCTGACGATGCGCTGGGCGTATTGATTTATGTCGTACCCGGTACGCGGTTCAAGAGCATATTCATCCTGCGCATCCACATACCCTCGGCAAATCGCGATTGCATCCAGCTCATTCGCGCCGATGCGGCGATACAACATTTCCTGCCGGCCTGCCTTGCTGTCGAAGAACCATTTCTCGCCACTTTTCACTAGCGGCACGGGGAAAGGCCAGTCCTCATTTCCGACGAGCACGAATGCGCGATTCCGGTTCTTTGGGTCTACGGAGACCTTTGTCTTCTCGCGCGCCTCGGCGGCAAAATCGGCCGCACGCTTGCGGTCCCGCCCGAATTCACCAGTGAAGACGACATCGTCACCGGCCGGACCGAAGATTTCCGTCAGCGCGGGGACATCGAATTTTTCCGCCGAATTGACCAGCGCATCGGCAGCCTGTTGCGGAGTGTCGAAGAGCCTGGCGCCCGCAGAGGACACAGCGGGCGTCCGCGGAACCATTTTCGCCGCCGGTTGCTGAGCGGAAGAGAGAACTGCCGCGGACACGCATGCGCACGCCAGCGCACACATGGAAACCTGTCTCCAAGATTTTGCGTTCGCGAGTATCGATTTCATATCTATTACCCCTGTGACGTTCGACTACGGTTCGCGGCGCTTACCTGCGGCGACCGCCTCCACCACCGCGACGACCACCACCGCCACCTCGGAAGCCTCCGCCACCGCGACTGAAGCTACCTCCGCCGCCACGATTGAAGCCGCCACCGCCGAAACCTCCGCCGCGAGATCCCATGCTGGAAAAGCCGCGGTTGCTGTTGCTGCGCGCGCTGGATCCATTGAAGCCCCCGGAACCACCGCCGAAGGCGTTACGGTTACCTGCGCCTGCACCAGCACCGCGCGAAAGATCACGGCCGCCGATGCTATTGGGTCCGCGGGCGCCGACACCAGCGCCGCCGACGCGATTCGCGCCCCCAACGGCCCCTGCGCGGTTGCCGAGACCAGTATTGCCCATACGATTGCCAAAGCCAGCACTCCCTAAACCGCCACCCGCGGCGGGCCTGCTGGTTAGCCTTCCACCCTGACGGGCAATTTGTTGCCGGGCGCCTGCCTGGCGTTGGGCGAGCGAGTCACCGCGAGCGCTACCACCAAACCGATCTGCCGTAGCGCGGTTTGGATAGGGCGTGCCGCCGCGATGTGCGGGGTTATGACTCCAGTTGCCGAGCCCATTCTGCCCAAGGCCACTCTGCGCCGGTAAAGTCGAGGGCCGGTTACCGCCCACGCCACCCACGCCACCAACACCGCCGACACCACCGGGTCTGCCGGCGCCTCCAACACCACCGACGCCGCCAACACCGCCCACGCCTCCCGGCCTACCCACGCCACCTACTCCGCCCACGCCGCCGGGGCGGCCTACACCGCCCACACCGCCCACGCCGCCGACTCCGCCTACGCCGCCCACACCGCCTACGCCACCGACGCCGCCGACACCACCCACACCACCGATGCCGCCAACACCTCCGACGCCGCCAACACCTCCGACGCCGCCAACACCACCGATGGCGCCTCGATTGAAGCTATTGAAGTTGTTTATATAAACGTTGCCGCCGCCCCAACCGCAACCCCAGCCCCAACCGCCGCCCCACCACGCTCCCATCAGCACTCCCGCGCCGAAGGCAAGCGCCGCGCCTGCCGCGTAGTAGCCGGGAGGATAGGATAGAGGCGGATATGGATACGCCGGCTCGCCGTATACAGCCGCCGGCTCATAGGTGGGCACATACACAACCTCCGGATTGGCTGGCTCCACGACAATCACGCTCTTATTTTCAATTTCTTTGGTTTCTACTGTCTGCTGCTGAGTGGTGTGCAGAGCGCCCTTGTCCTGCGCCTTCTTGCGCATGCGTTGCACGGCATCCATCACGTCGCTCTCCTGCGATAGGAAGGCGTTGCCGAGATCGGTAGTCCACTGAATATTGTCTGACAGTAATTTCGCGACTTCCGGCAGAGGCGCCAAAGCTTGAACGCTTGGATCCCAGGGTTGTTTTGCCGCAGCGTCGGCGAGTTGTTTATCCTTCAGGTTCTTATTCGTCTCCAGCCATCGCTGGAGAAGCACGATTTCGAGGGGGTACGTGGATGCAGCCAGTACCTGAGCCAACAACGGATCTGGATAAAGCGCGATTGGCGCGACGAGAGAGTCCAGTTGATCAGGCGAAACTTTGACGGCCTGAGAATTTGGCTGACTCGCCGGCGCTGCCGATGATTGCGATGCATATGCCAAGGTATCCCCTGGCACTAAGATGATTGTGCACAGAATCGCCACGAGAGATCTGAGCAGTGAAGCCTTCCTGTCGAATCTCATTGATTACCTCGCTTTGACGCCATCCGGTGGCGCGGGTGATCGATAATCCGTTACTCGTTATCAGGGATGCACTGGAGGAAGGAAGCGCCTCTTTAGCGGGATATACGTATGTTTTTTCGCGGAACCCCCGGGTTGAGGTTGAGCGATCATCGCATGCGATTAGCATGTGAAATCGATTCAGAAACGCTCTACTCGGGAGGCAGGGCACCATAATAGAGACAGAAAGAGTAATAGGTAATGCTTCCGCCGGTATGTAGCAGATGTTGCACCCCGGCACACAGAGAGCATGCCTTAGAGAGGTCATATGAGACATTCAGCGATGGTAATGGCACTCTCGGCGATGGTGGCGGTAGTGCCCCTATCGTCAGCGCAAACGCAGCCTCCAACTACAGCGCCTCCAGCGACCCCGCCAGCAGCGACCGCGCCACCGGCGGCGACACACACCAAACAAGAGCCCGCCCACCCTAAAGCTAACGGTGCGGCAAAGGGCGCCGCAATCGGAGCCATGGGCGGGAACGCGGCCAAGGGCGCGGTCATCGGAGCAGGCCATAGCCGCCGAGAGGAAAGAAGGGCCAAGAGATAGGCAGTGCTAAAGCAACAACAGCTTGGCTAAGTGGATAACCACCGGTCCGGCGGGGTAGGCTCTACCGTCCCGCCGGCCCGGTGGTGTCCGACGCGTTGCAAAATCGGCTGAACATGAACTGAAGCATCGGCGACCAACCTTCAAGGTCGGAGTTGTATGGAGTAATGGTCGAGGTAACTGGAGAGTTCGATATTCGCAGGCCTCCAGCGACCACATAGATACTATAGTTGTTGAGGGATAGCACTTCACGCCGGGAGCCCACTCATAGGAGTTGTGGAATTGGCCGAAGACTATTGACCCACGGCCGATGGTCAAAAAGCGAGGTACCACTGCAACATCGGCACCCAGCCAGTCAAACCTGCGGTATACGGAGTAAATGCCCCGCTATAAGGAGATTTGTTGACCCGGAACAGCTCTGCGTTGACCCACATTCGCTCGGTCGGAAGGAAAAACCACTTTACCCCACCGCCATACTCATAAGAATTGCCGAACTGCCCGATCACCCACGAACCGCGGACATACGGCATCCACCTTTTCGGCTTGACAAAATAGCTCGCCGAGAACTCGCCGCCGTGGTCGAATGTGGATGCGAGCGGAAGCGGTCCGTCGGCGTCGAAATTGCCTAGCCAACGCGTGAAGTATTGCCCGTTGACCGCAAGCCCGTTCCATTTGATGCCGCAGTCGGCCGCCCACATCTTATACGTGGCGTAGTTGACCGTTACACCCGGCGCAAACGCTCCGGTGGAGAAGGTAAGCACGCCGTCGGAATTGTACAGTGAAGTGTTGTCGGGATTTGATTGATCGAGATCTGAAAAACGGTCCTCTCGGGATTTTGTAAACGAGGTGCCAATTCGAATGCGAACTTTTTTGGAGGCGAAATAGTCATCGTACATGTTGCGTGATTTGCCGGGTGCCCCGTAGGGTCCCAGCGGTTCCCACCAGACGCTGCCGGAAAAGGCCAGATGCGTATCGATCTTGGTTGCCGAGATATTCAGGGTATTGAGACCGTTGCCGATGAACACCAAATAATTCAGCCCCTTCAAGGGTTCTCCGCTCGCCCAGACTCCCTGAGTGAAGCCGGGACGGAAGAAGTTGTCAGCCATGCTCCTATCGCTTGCCGTAAAAAATGGGAACGTGTTAACCAGTGATCGGCTGCCTGGAACGCCAGTGTAACCTCCAGTGAGCGTGAGGGCCTTGTTGAATTGCCAGCCAATGTTGCCGGCGACGACGATCGAAGCGGCCCCGGCGGACGTCCAGACGGTCAGGCTATATAGCAGCCTTTTGTCGAAAATGTAGCCGCCAAAGATGAACATTGAGCGATTTACCGTGATATCGTTGCGCAAATGAACGTCGCGGACAACGCCCAGGTGGTCGGTAAAAGTTGGTTTGGCTATCAAGGGTATTGAGATATCGGAATTGGGTATTGTCGTTGAATCTCAGCAGGAAAGGCACCTTAGCGTCTTCGCGGGTTTCCCAGATTACGATTCCATCTCTGTAAACGCCGCCGGATGCCGGCGGTACGGGCGTACTTGCTGAATCTGTTATCGTCGGTGGAGTATCCAACGCCGCAGGTTGCGCTGTCGGAGCGGCAGGTTGCGGCGGCGCTACCACCTGGGCTGACGGCGCCGGCTGGGGTGCGGGAGGCGATTGCTGTGCGATCGCGGCAGGCCCTCCGTCAAGCTTCCGCTGCAGCTCGTTCATCAACTGCAGCATCGCCTTTTGCTGCTCTTCGAGTTTTCGAAGCTGCTCGCGGATTGCGCCATTCTCAGTCCGCATTTCCATGACTTCGCTTTCCAGGCTGCCTGGTTCGGATTGCGGCGGCGTCTGTGCGCGCGAGGAACTCACGAAGCGATGTCAGAAATGCCAATAGCAGTATGGCTGAAGATCTACCGGACCAGGACATGTTTGGTTTCTCCGCCCGCAGGCTGATGGGAAATTGGACTCGGACTGGGCGCTGGCGTCAGTCCGTTACGCCTTGCCGCCACGCCGGCATTCTTCGGCTCGAGTGCTGACATCGAGACGTCGAACTCAGCTACTGGAGCCAGCGTGGCGTTGAACGAGATTGCGATACGGGGCGTTTGGCCTGTGTAGGGGTGAACCCAGTGATACAGCCAGCTCGGGAAGACCACGAGCAGTCCCGCTTGCGGCCGAACCCGAAAAGGCTCGCCGTACGGATCGCCCGGAGCAGTCACGGCCTCCACGCCCGCACGCGGATCGAGGAACTCCAGAACACCGCTGAGCGGCTGATCCGGGCTGTCGGTTCCCGGATCCACATAATACACTCCGGACCATGCGCTGTCCGGATGAGAGTGCGGCGCATGGTACGCCCCCGCGCGGCAGAGGGTCGCCCACGCGGAAACAGACAGCGTGCCCTGGAACGCATTCGCTCCCGCGCTGGCCTCGATCATTCGGCGCAAAGCCCAGGTGAGCCAGCGTAGTCAGTGCAGACACCGCGGGATCCGCGCCGGTTCAGGAAGTCGGGACGCGAGTGCCACCCTCCGATGTTGCTGCGGCCGAGGCTCGAGTACTTCGCCTCCTCCGCGAGGATGAGCGCTTGCAAGTCCCGATTCATCGCGCTCGGCATCCGGTATCCGCAACCGGCCGATGAGAGTGGGAAATGCCGGGGTAACCTCGAGTTCCATGGAGACGAACCTCGATCAGCAGAGAGTCACGGAAAGAGCGAGTCCGGCCTGACTGGTTTCCTTGTACTTACTGTTCATGTCCTTCGCCGTCTGGGCCATCGCCGTGATGGTCGCGTCCAGATCGACCCGGTGCCTGGATGCGATCTCGTTGCTCGCGATGGCCCAGGCGGTCCAGGCCTTCACGGCGCCGAACGCGCATCGTTCGATGCATGGGACCTGCACGTAACCCGCGACCGGGTCGCAGGTCATGCCCAGATGATGCTCCAGCGCCGATTCCGCCGCGTTCTCGATCACTCGCGGACTCGCGTCGTATGCCGCGGCGATCAATGCGGCCGCCATCGCCGACGCCACGCCGATCTCCGCCTGGCAGCCGCCCTCGGCGGCGGACAGCGTCGCATTGTGCTTGCACAGGTACCCGATCGCCGCCGCGGCGAGCATGCCCTTGCGGATCTGGTCCTGCGAAAGCTTGCGGCCTCCTTCGCCCAGCCCGTAGACAAGGGCTGGCAGGACTCCGGCCGAACCTCCTGTCGGCGCGGTGACGACCAGGTGGCCGCGCGCGTTTTCCTCCGACCCCGCCAGCGCGTATGCCGACAGAGTGCCGATTCCGCGGTCCGACTGGAACTGGTCATCCTGGGCGCGTTTGTAAACCGTAGCGGCTTTGGATTGCAGCTTGATCGGCCCCGGCAAGACGCCTTCCGGCGCATTGAGACCCGACTTCACAATGGCCACCATCGCGCCGGTGATCTTGTCGATGAAGGCATAGACCTCCTCCTCGCTCCTGCCCGGGATCGACATCTCGTTTGCCAGGATGACATCGGCAATCGACAGATTGTTTTGCTCCGCGTGCTGCCGCAGTTCCTTCATCGTGGCGAACGGGTACTTCGGCGGGTTCTTCTTGGGAGGCTTGTATCCCTTCCACTCGATGAATCCGCCGCCCACCGAGTAATACTCCTGCTCGAGGAGCACGTTGTTTCCGGCCATCAGCTTGACCGTCATGGTGTTGGGATGCGGGAAGTTGCCTTCGGTAGCATCGAAGACAACGTCCTTGAGCGTGACATTCACGGTCTTGGACCCGAGCTTCACAGGGAACGACTGATCCGGCTGGTCGCGCAAGCTATCGAGAAAGGCGGGATCGACGGTCGCGGGCTCTTTTCCGACCAATCCCGCGAGCGAGGCGCGCTCCGTGCCATGTCCCTTGCCCGTGGCGCTGAGGCTGCCGAACAGGTGAACCTTGAGCGCCGTGGCCTTGGCGAGTTGGTCCGCGCGGCAGCTTCGTGCAGCGCTGGTAGAAATCATAGGTGATGCGCATCGGGCCGATGGTGTGCGAGCTCGATGGGCCCGGTCCCACCTTGTAGAACTCGTCCAGGGTCGTCATCACCGGACCCTTTTGCTCCTTCACGACATCCAGGGTCGGAGAAAGCTGCGGCGTCGGCGGCGTTGCCGCCAGACCTGTCCGCTCTCTGTTGGGCGGACACGGGACGGTCCAGAATGATCGCGGTCGCGCCGATCAGAGCGCTTCGCATCAAAAACGCTCGCCGATCGACACCATCGGGAACTTCCTGCGAGGCCAAATCGTCGACAGACCCAAGCGGATCGTTCGGGTCGATTTCAGCCGGTTGATTTAGCGGCTTAAGAACGATCGTCAGACATTTGTATTCTCCTATTGTTTTCATGCTCTCGACGTCGCGCAGCCTATTTCCTGGCAGTAACGGTAATCTCAATACTTCCGGGCCCCACCAGTCCCGCGACTACTACTGTCGTCCTCGTTGGCCTCGGATCTTTGAAGTAACTCGTGTAGACGGCATTCATTCGTTGGAATTTGGCGGCGTCTGTTATGTACACCTGCACGCTCACGACATCGGCCGGCGACATCCCCCCTGCCTTTAGAACCCTCCGATATTCTCCAGGCACTGCTTTACCTCGGCATCAAAATCGCTTGGAATCTTGCCGGCGGCATCTTCACCGCCCTGGCCCGAAACATAGAGGGTCCCGTCAATCAGGATGCCTTGACTGTAATTCCCGCCTGGTTTGGAGTGGGGCGGGGAAACGATCTTCTTGTCTGCGCCGAGAGCGGTCCCAGCGCAGAAGACGGCCAGCAACGGAAAAGCGAACTATCGATGGGCGCATAATACCTCCGCAGGCCTGTAAACACTCGTCCGGACTCAGCTGGTTAGTTAGCGAGGGTTAGGGTATTTGTTGATGTAGTAGGTCATGCTCGCCTGGATTCTGGGCGCAATCCACTTGAAGCCATCTTTTCGCTCCAGTGAGCCGTAGATATACTCCGCGCCAAAGAGGACCGGACAGTTGGCTGAACGATGAAATTGGCCGTGGCGTAGTTGCTGACGTGATAGGTGGTTCCGGGGTCACCGGCCGGACTATTGATCCTCAGATAGCCGTAACTCACCGTGCTGCGAAGAACCTTCGTCCAATTGTGTGTATACCCGAATTGTCCGGAACCTGTCGGCGTGGCTACCAGGTGTCCGTTCGCTGCGAAGCCGACATCCGTCCCCAGGCCGAAGTTGTCGTTATAGTAATTCGAGATTCCCTTTCCGAAGACCAGTTGAAATACCACGTTGTCTTTTTTGAAAAAGGGAAGACCCCATACGCACCGGAAAGCGACATCGCCGAATGCGCCTGTGTGCCGTGCCAGGTTGAGCACCTGTTCGTTAGGCACCATGCCGCCGACATTCCGGAAGAGAGTGGCCGCGTGAAGGTGGCCGTGATTGTTCTCATAGCGGTAGAAACCGATCAGATCCGGAAACTTTGAGGTGCCGATCGGCACGCCGAACTGCGTGCTGAACGGAGTATCCATGCCGGACTTCTCAATCGAGACACCGATGGAATGGTGTTTGTTCAGCGGTTGGGTATAACGGAACTGGGGAAACCGCGCCGCGATCATGCCGGGCGGACCTTCAAACTCCAGAGTGTCGGGAAAGGCATCCGGATCGGAGAAGGCGCTCCAGGCCTGACCGGCCAGGAAATTCTTGTACTGCCCATAAAACTGCCGCAGCCGTATCGAGTTCCGGTCGTAGTTGCTCAAGAAGTCAAACTCGAAATAGACCTTTACTTCGTTTTCGCTGTTATCCAGAGTTCCCTGCCGGGTTTCCCAGGTGAATCGGGTCGGCCGCATCGAAACGGTCGAATTCTCCGAATGCGGCGTGGGCGACGACGGAAAGCTCGAAGGAACATATGCGCCATAGTACGTTCCCGCGTAGTTCAGGTCGTAGAAGAGATCGGTTTTTACGAAGCCGCCGAACTTCATATAAGTGCTGGTGCCTGGAAGGTGAAAGAACCCGCGCAGTTCCGGATCCAGAGGCTCGTTATCGATACGCGGCGCGCCCTACCTCGTTGTCTCCCGGCCGTTTGTCTGGTCCGGGTTTCGGTGCCATAGTATTCCTTCGGAGTGTGGACTACTGGAACTTCGGACGTCTGAGGGCAGGCGACGTTTCGGGGACGGGCGTGGAAGGTGACGCGGTACTCGGGGGTTTTTGCCCTTGTTGCAGGGCAGCAATCTGGGCCTTCAGCTCTGCGATTGTCTTTTGCGACGCTTCCTCGAATTGCAGAAGCTTAGTCTGCAGGTCCTGGACAGTTGGCGTCTGGGCCGAGCACGCCATGACGCCGATCATGCATGCGAGTGCCAAGCGTCGTGTTGTGTCAGAATCACTGCTTAACCTCCATATGGGAGGAAAGACGCGATTGGCTGGCGTCAGATTCAGAATCTTTCACCCACAAAATTGAACCCGGCTTTGGTTGAGAGGCACGTCCCACGGCATTCGAATCGGAAGGCGTCTAAAGAAATAGATTCAGGGAACAAGACGCATAATCATTGGTATCGGGGGCGAAGGCGGTAAACATGGAACCGTGTCAGTTCTAAAGAGGTGACTGTGATGAAACGCCCAGTGACAATCAGCGGACTTGCAATTACATTCATGGCGGCGACTTCGACGGTAGCGCGGCGATTCGCACAGCCGACCCAGACCGGGATGGTGCAGTCCGCGAGTGCGGGGGGTTCGCTATGAAACAGTTCGGCAGATCGATCATGCAGGCGCTCATTGCGGGCGTATTTTTTATCCTTCCTGTCTATCTCGCAATTCTGCTGCTCCTAAAGGCAGCGAAATCGCTTGGCGGACTGGTCAAGCCATTGAGCCGGCTAGTGCCAGATTGGTTGCCAGCCGAAACCCTGCTTTCGTTTCTGCTGGTGCTGGTTGTTTGCGTTCTGGTCGGGTTGGCCCTTCGTACTTCATTGGGCCAAGCCGCGCGGACCGGAATCGAGAACTCAGTGCTCCAGAAAATCCCCGGGTACGGGATGTTTCGGAGTATGACGCGCCAAATGGCGGGAGACAGCCGGGAAAACGCCTGGAAGCCGGCCTTGGCTGAGATCGAGGACGCCCTGGTTCCTGCTTTCATTGTTGAAGAACTTGACGACGGACGCTTTACCGTCTTCGTCCCCTCGGTCCCCACGCCGCTGGCTGGCGCAATCTATATTCTCACCGCGGAGCGCGTGCATCCAGTAAATGTTCCGTTCACGCAAGCGCTTAAGGTAATGACCCGCTGGGGATCGGGCTCCAGCGAACTGGTCGCCGCTATGCAAGAGAGTCGGATACCGTCGCTGAGCCTAAAGTGACACTGCTTACCGGTTGTGCCGGACAGGCGAAAGTTTTAGACCGGCCGGACTCCACGAAACATCGGGTTCGTGGAGGATTTCCGAAGTGTCCCTGTCAGAAACAAACGATTGGACCAAGCCGCAGGCGCTGGCGATCCCTAAAGAGGGATATTTCAAGTTCGAGCAGGGAAAGTACGGGCCGGTGTTTCCGAGAACACCTGCATGTTACGGCTTTACGATCATTGCCAAAATCAAGCCGGGCAGGGAGCAGGTAATCCGCGAATACGGAAAGACGCTCGAAAAGGCCCTGGAGGCGGATCCTTCCTTCCTTGCGCCGCTCAAGCTTCACTACCTGCGATGGGTGCTATTCGACATCGGCAAAGATACGTACTTTATGTACCAGGGTATCTTCGACACCGACTTCGACAAGTATACCGACGACGCCGTGGCGCTGTTCACCAAGAGCGGCATCTCGACCACCTTCGAGAACCTGGAAGGCTTTCCGGAGGACTGGAAGACCAATGTGCCGGCGTTCATCAAGTTCGTTCGTGAGCATCAGTGTCCCAGTTTCCTGGAATACGGGGAGTATCCGTACGTCACGGCCGACGAGATCAAGAAAGCCCTGAGGCTCAAGAAGGCCTTTTCGGAAATGCTCGACCAGATGCAGTGAGCATTGGGACGGCAAGGGACGCCACGATGACGGATGCATATGAATTCGTCGCCATCGGCTCCGGTCCCGCCGGAGAAAGCGCGGCCGAATTGGCTGCCTTCTTTGGCCACCGTTCGGCTGTGATTGAGAAGGCGCGGCCAGGTGGAACCGTAACTACGACGGGCGGAGTGCCGACCAAAACACTGCGAGAGGCAGCGCTCTACTTCTCCGGGCTTTGCGAAGGAGGTATCTACGGTTTGCGGACCGCGGCGCCGGCGGAGGTTGCAATCGACATCATCCGCAAGCGGACCTGGGAGGTTTGCGGCCTGCTGCAAAAGGCAACGGCCGAGAATATCGCCAGGAATCATGTCGACTACATTGAAGGGCATGCGTCCCTTTTGCGAGACGGCGCCGTCATGGTCGCCGGCAGCGATGGGCGTGAGCGCAAGCTCCTTGCGAAAACGATCCTGATCGCAACAGGGTCGCGGCCCCGCCGGCCGAAGAACATCTCATTCGACATCCCAGGCGTCTGCGATACGGATACGATCCTGTATCGCGGCCGCCCTCCCCGCGACATCCTCATTGTGGGTGGCGGGCCAGTTGGCGTGGAGTTCGCGACGATCTGCCATGCCCTCGGCGCAAAAGTCTCCATCGCCGACCTCGGAAGCCGGTTGATCCCGGCAATGGATGGCGAACTCTCCGGTTGGATGGGAGACCTGTTCCGTAAGTGGGGCGTTACTCTCTATTTCGGATCCACTGCCGAGAGCATTGAAGCAAGGGACGATGGGCTGGAAGTGAAGCTATCGACACGGCAAACGCTTTACCCGGACACGGTTCTGTTCGCGGCGGGACGGATCGCCAATACGGAAGGCCTCGGTCTGGACGCCGCCGGAATCAGCTGCGACTCCCGCGGACGGATTAACGTCGACGGTAATTTTCGGACCACCGCGGACGGCATCTACGCTGCCGGCGACGTTTTGGGACCCACTCTCGCTTCCATAGCCATGGAGCAGGGGCGCGCCGCGGTCTGTCATGCTTTCGGGATTCCGTTCGAAGGAACCGTCGACCCGGCGCCCGTCTCAGCGGTCTATGGCATGCCGGAAGTCTCGGGCGCGGGTCTCACCGAAGAGCAATGCCGGGAACAAGGCCTTGACTATGAAGTCGGCCGGGCGGATCTCGGATGCACGCCGCGCGGCGCCATTGCCGGCCGTGGCGGGCTGCTGAAGCTGATTTTTCAGAGAGAGAACCGGACGCTGCTTGGAGTCCATTGCATCGGCGACATCGCCTCGGAAATTGTCGGGATCGGCCAGATGGTCATCCGGTGCGGCGGCACGCTGAACACGATTGCAAACATGTCGATGAACACGCCGACCTATGCGTATGCCTACAAGTACGCGGCGTTCGATGGGTTGCGCCGTATCGCGGCAGCCGGAAAGGAGTCGCTCGATGAGTCAGCCAAACGGCCCAGCCCGATCTTATAACCATCTGCACACGGCCCGAAAATACACCGCGGGCAAACGGCGCTTCAGCGTCTATTGGACCTGGAGCTATCCTTGGGAGGCCAACCGGGATACGACCGAGCTGGACAATCGCTTCTCGACGATGACCGAGGTTCGCCGGGTAGCGTGGCCTGCTTATGAAACGGTGGAGTTTTCGCAAAAGATGTTTCTGCAGGGCATCGCGGGAACACTGGAGCTGTTCCATCTGTCCATCGTGAGATTCCAGGAGGTGGTCGGGGCTGTCACCGGGTCTCCGGTCGCAGTCTTTCAGCGGATCGATCAGGCCGGCCAGAGATTGCCGCTGGACGAGCGCATCCTCGGCGATACCGACACACTGATGGTCTTCGGCCTGGATCACCTGCTCACCGAACAGGAGGCCTCGCCGGAAGAGATCGAGGCGGTCCGGCAGTTTCTGCGCCGTGAAGGAACCTGTCTCATCCTTGGACCTCACCACGATGTGGGCAGTTCCGCCGATCTGAAGGAGCGCGCCATGGAGTACGCGCATCACGGCGATCCCCTGGTTCCGCGGCAACAGCGCTTCGGCAGGTACACGCGATCGCTCATCAAGGGGCTCGGCGTGCCGGTCGAAAACCGTTGGGGCCTCCGCCCGGCCACGGTTCAGGGCACGAACCGGCTGGTTCCGCTCAACACGGTCAGGGATCTGGACACGCGAGGATGGCTCACCGGCGTTCCTACCTTCAACTTCCATATGCATTTGCCGCACTATGCGGTCACCACGGACGATCCAAAGGCGATCCACGTGTTGGCCCGTCAACCGGTGGATGTCTCCAGGCCCCATCCGTTCGTGGAGGCCGGAAACAAAGAGTTCAATATGTTTCTTTGGATGCCGCCCGCCGGGGACAGGGCTGGGGACATTCTCCTGGCCGACTCCACGATCTTCACCACCCTCTTCGGGGGCGACGAAAGCCTGGAGAACTTCTGGAAGAATATCGCCACCAGGTGATCGGCAGAACGATCAGGCGCGGCGGCGTGCTGCCGGTTCTCGCGGCTGCGTGCATGTGGATGACAATCCCGTCACATGCTCAGAACAGGGGCGTCTATCCTCTCGGCATGAGCGCCATAAACTCCGGCGTCATGCCGGAATCCACCTTCACTTATTCGAACCAATTCCTTTTTTACACGCGCGATCAGGCCAAGGACAACGAGGGCCAGACTCTGCCGGTCACCGGGAATCACTCCGTGATTCTGGACATGAACACGATTACCTGGGTGAGCGAAGCGAGAATTCTGGGGGCCCGGTACTCCGCGTCCGCCAGCCTGCCTTTCTCGAAGAACGATCTGACTTCAGACCTTCAGGGCAACCTCAGCGGGGGCAGTGGATTTGCGGACTCGTATTATCTGCCCGTGATCTTGGGTTGGCTCTGGAACAGGGCCGCGGTTCGTGTGATGTATGGCTTCCTGGCGCCGACCGGGCGATTCAGCGCGGGCGCGAACGACAATGTCGGTTCGGGTTATTGGACCCATGCCGTGTCTACCGGGCAGACCTTTTACCTGACCGGGAACAAACGCCTTTCGTTGTCCGCATTTCAGATGTACGAATTCCACACCGTGCAGGAGGGCACGGGCGTTCATCCGGGCGAGACTTTCGACCTGGATTATTCGCTCATGTATTCGCCGGCCCGCACCCGGCGCTTCCAATTCCAAGCGGCCCGGCCGGTTATGAGCAGCGGCAGACAACCGCGAAGACCGGGCCCGGCATCAGCCTGGCGGCGTCCGAGGAGCGATACGCAATCAATGGCCTCGGCTTCGCGGTGCTCGGCGTCCTACCGAAGCGGACCAGCGTTGGGCTCAAGTATTTCAGGGAATTCGCGAACCGGGCGACGTTTCAGGGGTACTCGCTTCAGGTCGTCGCGTCGATCGGCTTCTAGTCTAGAAAGCATTCGTGATAGGGAAGGAGACGGATGGGACCGATGCTCGAACTGGATGACATTCAAAGCGGGGTATTGCGGCCCCGGCCTGCTCCCTATGCCGCGGCATATGTATTGTTTCGCATCGACGACGTCAAGGCTGGGCGGGAATTGATCCGCCGCATACGCCCATTGGTGGCATCGGCTGCGCATCCGGAGAGCCCCGCTGGCGACACATGGGTAAGCGTCGCGCTCAGTTTTCAGGGCCTCAAAGCGTTGGGCGTGCCACAAGCATCTCTCGACAGTTTCTCTCCGGAGTTTCAGCAGGGTATGGCTGCCCGCGCGCGAATCTTGGGCGACACGGGCGAAAGCAGCCCCGAACATTGGGAGAAGCCACTCGGGTCCCCTGATGTCCACGTCGTACTCACTGCACTCGCTCCGGATTCGGAGCGGCTGGAAGCGGCGCTCGCACGCGCCCGCCAGCAGTACCAGAAGATTCCCATGATCACCGCGATCTGGAGCCAGAATTGTCATGCCCTGCCGAATGAAAGAGAGGCTTTTGGATTCAAGGACGGGATCAGCCATCCTGCGATTGAAGGGTCGGGTATTCCGGGCAGTAATCCCCACGAACAGCCGCTGAAGCCGGGCGAGTTTGTCCTTGGCTACCCCGATGAGATAGGGGGAACACCATCGATACCGAGGCCGGATGTTTTGGGGCGTAACGGAAGTTATGTGGTCTTTCGCAAATTGCATCAGCGTGTCGCCGCCTTCCGTCAATATCTGAAGGCGAACTCCTCCGGCCTCGAAGGCGAAGAACTCCTGGCCGCGAAGATGATGGGACGTTGGCGCAGCGGCGCACCCCTCGCCTTATGTCCGCTGCACGACGATCCGGAACTCGGCGCAGATCCACGACGAAACAACGCCTTTCTCTTTAAGGAAGACGACGCGATCGGTTATCGCACGCCCTGCGGCTCGCACATTCGCCGGATGAACCCACGCGATGCGGAAGTGGCGGGTGTGGTTCGCATCCACCGGATGATCCGTCGTGGAACTTCATATGGACCGCCGCTTCCGGATGGAGTTCTTGAAGACGATGGCATGGAGCGGGGATTGATGTTTGCTTTTGTCGGAGCCAATCTCGGACGGCAGTTCGAGTTCGTCCAATCGGAATGGATGAACGACGGCAGTTTCTTCGGAGGAGGCGACACGAAGGATCCCGTCGCGGGAGCCAACAGCGGAGCAGATGCGTTTAGTTTTCCGAGGCGTCCGCTGCCTATGCGCCTCAAAGGATTATCCCGGTTTGTTGTCACAAGGGGAGGCGAATATTGTTTTCTGCCGGGACTTCGGGCATTGCGATGGCTTGGGGAGCTTGAGTCTTAGGCACTGAAGGAACTGGGCGCTACGCCCTCTACAAAAAAGGTACACGCTAGCCCCACCAGAAACGAGAGCGTGCCACTAAACCATGGAATGTTTGGTGTGGAGAGCGGACTTGAGTCCCCCGAGATTGCTCCCGCTATAGGAGCTTCTCGTCCGATCCTACTCGGACTTCCGTCAACGAAGACGTCGGTTAGCGGACCGATATCGCAACGTACCGGTGGAGAACATTATTGAACCTCTATCGTTGCCAATTTCTGGCTGGAATTGCCGTTTGCGACGATTAGTTCCTGCGTGCCTGATGGCGCGTTCAGCGGTACCTGAATATTGAGTTGGTATACGCCGGGAATTCCGGGCGCTAAACCTGCAAACTGCACCGCCGCCGCTACGCCGCCCACCGAAGCGCCCACCCTGCCGACGACTGTTGATAGCGGACTCAACGGCGGGACCGATCCTGCAGGCACAGGAGGATCGACTACGCCCAGTCCGCTAGCATAGATCACAATCACACTGCCTTTAGGCGCGGGTTGCTCTGGGGAGTTCGCACTCCCATCCTGATTGGTCGCACTGACTGGCCCTGTACCAGCGGCCCCCCTTGTGTAGACCCCGGGTACAGCGTTCAGGACGGTCAACAATATGGGGGGTGTCGGCTGGTTATTAAAGCTCAATTGAAGTGTGGCGAGGGAGCCCGTTGTCAGGTCGAACGGTGTTTGTACCTGCACTTCAAAGGAAGACGAGTAGTTCAACGGCGCCGGGGTGCCGTTGATCGATACGGTCGTGCCGCCCAACGTGGTTGGCCATGGTCCCGCCGGGGCCGAAACGCCCGTGGAAGGTCCGAGGTTCAGCCCAAAGATCGAGATAAGCTCGCCGGGCGCTATGCTACCTTCCCCTGCGCCGCTGGCATTATTCAGTATTGTCTGACTGCTGGTAATCGGACTGGTTTGCGAAGTCCCTGAGATGGTCAGGGAGAATTGCGTGACCCATCCGGTGCGGGTAGTGCTACGGTCGTTCTGCACCGTGAGTTCCCAAAGACCGTATGAGGAGTTGTCCGTATTAAAGTTTGCTAGGGGCTCGTCCGCTTGAAAGGGGCCCAGACCGGCCTGGACTGGGCAGACCTCGCTCCACGAGGACTGGGCCGAATCATCGAATGTCGTATCGACGTTGGCGACGTCGCAATCATTCTGAAGAAGGATTGTCCGGGTGAGCTGCGGAGAGTACAAGTAGACCTTAAGATCGCCGCTATCGGGATACTGGATCTGCAACTGAGCGGTAACTTTCGTCATCTTGATTGCCCTGGGCATGACAATCGTAGCCACCGTAACGGTATTTGAAGACGAAGGAAAAATCCTGAGCGGCAAATTGCTGTAGGTGTAGGTCACGGTTACCGGCTGCTGCGCTTGCGCCTCGAAGCTCGAGCCGAAAAGCAGGAGGAAAGCTATCGTAGCAAAGGTGTTGTTCATACCTTTGCTGTTCGATGCTAAGCCCGACCCGCCGGCTTTTTTATTTGTAACATCCATGGCATGCTAACTAAACGCAATGGCGTTTTCGTCAGGGGCTATCTAAATACTCTCGTACCCATCGACGACGCGCAGCGAAACGGTGCTCTCCGCGCTCACATTTCGATTTAGCAAACGGACATTATTTTGCGGCGCCGGTTTCGCTGCCAACGGCAATCTACATTGTTTGGATCGTAGAGCACGAACCCTGCTCGTGAACCAAGACCGTTCGTCGTCAGCGCCAGACTCTTCGAACGCAATGGCTGAGGATCTACCGTGGACAACGAATTGGCTTCAAAGTCTCCACGAATATAGCTTGGTGGGAGTTCATGGGCGGGCAAGAGAATTCACGTTGAACTGGTAGAACTCTGAAGAGGCGTCTTGATGCCAACCGCGGTGGCGTGGTTGCCACCGTATCCTCCGTGGAAAGGTGGCGCCCTGGGCTTCAACAAAACTGGATTTGTGGTCGGGGGTACGGCCTTATCCTGGCAACAATCTCTAGAACTGTGCCGCAGATGGGGTTAAATCCTGGAAAAGCACTAGCCGAGGCAGATAAATAGAGAATTGTCCAGCTCTCAGGTATAGCCTGCGCAAATAGTACCCACCAGGCAACGATAATCATAGTGAAGTGAAATGTTTAATTAGGAAATGGCGTGGATGCCATGATCGGGCTTCGGGGCGCCAGCGAAGCGGATTTCGTCAAAGTCGTGGTGTGGTTTAACTGGGTAGCTGCAACGCAACGGAACCCCACAACGTAACAAACTATAGCGTTTGCGTACAAAGATATCCGCGCAACGAGAGATTCACTGGGCGACCCAGGCAAGCCTATAATGAAGCTGGTGAGTCCCCGGTCTTGTGCGGTAGCGCAGCCATGTGACTGACGAGCGTGGAGTCGCTTAGGGAACACGCGGTGACGAATTGGTCCACAACCGCATGCCACTAATACGGGAGCCACTGTTTTTTTGATGTGCACCTCGGCAAATATAGTTCGAGTTGCCGCAGCCTGAGAAACATTCTTCGTCGTTAGGGCGCCAGTGATCGGCATTGCCAAAACATGCGTCGGAGTTCTTGATTCGTTTACCAAAGAAATATTCTACAGGCCTCCGCGCTCCAGCTTCGAGGAGTGATTAATTCGTCGTAGAAACGGCCTGTGGCGGAGAGGAGCTTCGGATCGTGAATGATGTCTTATTATCGCGGGGCGTACGCTGTCGTCGGCGCAACTGCATTGAGGTAGTGGTGAATGGAAGGTTTGGATCACAGAAATAGTACATTGGGGCAAGACGAATCGCCTGGACCGGTTGGCGCGCCGAAAATTCTGATGGTGACCACCTTAGGCATATCGGCTCGTGGCTTGCTCCGATTCGCGCGTCGTTTCCGCTCGAAAGGATGGCGAGTGGATGCCATGGCGCGCGGCATAGGCGCCTATCAAGAGTGTCGAGATAATTTCGATCGGACCTGGGAAGCCTCCTGGTCGCGAAATCCTCTGAGCCCTCGTAATCTGCTTGTGGCGGCGCGGGAAGTACGCAGCGCAGTCGCCGCTGGCCGCTACGATCTCGTCCATGTGCATACCCCCATCGCGGCATTCGTCGTTCGGTATGCGCTTAGAAGCATGCGGACGAACCGGCCTAAGGTGATCTACACGGCCCACGGCTTCCACTTTCACCCTTCCGGGAAAGTCATACCCAACTTGCTTTTCCGCACGCTCGAAAAAGCCGCCGGAAAGTGGACGGACTACCTTGTCGTTATCAATCGTACCGACGAACGACAATCTCAATTACACCGGATTGTGCCTGCTGAGCGGATTGTTTATATGCCCGGAATAGGTGTAGACACCAGGCGCTTTTCAAAGGAGTCTGTTCCTGCAATTCAAATAAATAACGTCAAGCGCGAGCTTGGTTTACAGTCTGGCGGAATATTTTTCCTCATGGTCGCCGAGTTTACGGCCAACAAGCGGCATTGCGATGCGCTGCGTGCCCTAACCCTCCTTAACAGGTCAGATTGCCACTTAGTGTTTGCCGGCGCCGGCGCCCGGCAGGGCGAGGTGAAGGCCCTTGCCGAAAAGCTTGGCATCGGCTCTCGTGTCCACTTCCTCGGCTTCCGTCGGGACGTGCCGGCATTGATGCGCGCCGCCAACGCGGTATTGCTTCCTTCCCATCGCGAGGGTCTACCGCTCTGCATCATGGAGGCGATGAGCTTGGAGGTTCCAGTCATCGCAACCCAGATTCGTGGCTCGTCGGATCTGCTGGGAAGTGGTTGTGGATACTTGGTGCCGACGTCCAATCCTGGCGCAATTGCTGCGGCCATGGAGGATATCCTTACGAACCCGTCGAAGGCTCGACAGATAAGCGTAGCGGCACGCCTGCGGATCAGGGATTTCGACGTGGAAAAAATTGAAGCCAACCACGAGCAACTGTATGCACGGGCTCTCGAGGTCTGACATGTACACGAAATATGGAAAGCGGGGGCTTGATATCGTGGGCGCGACGTTGTTGCTCATCCTATTTGCTCCCATGTTTGTCTTGGTCGCATCGTTAGTCTTCTTGTTCCTCGGCCGGCCCCTATTATTCGTGCAGCGCCGTCCGGGAAAAGGTGCAAGGCTCTTTAAGATCCAAAAATTCCGCACTATGCTGCCGGAAGCATCAGGTGGCGTTTTCGTCCCCGAATCGAAGCGTATTACTACGTTGGGGCGGATTCTGCGTGTCACGAGTCTGGACGAGTTGCCGCAGCTGTGGAACATCCTGATCGGTGACATGAGCTTCGTGGGTCCGCGGCCTCTTTTGGAGGAGTACTTGCCGTTCTATACCCGGGAAGAGAAGTCGCGCCACTCGGTACGACCCGGTCTTACCGGACTCGCGCAGATCAACGGAAGAAACTTCCTCGGCGCGCGGGAACGACTCGGTCTTGATGTGGAGTATGCACGCAACCTGTCTTTGGCGCTGGACCTGAAAATTCTTTTACGAACCCCTATCGTAGTCTTTCTGCAGAATGGCGTCCAGGCGTGTCCGGTTGAGCAATCTGTAAGTTTTGTGGCGGAACGACAACTGGCAGCAACAGTTGCCCGAAGCAGCCAGGAGAGGAATCATGACAACAGACGATCTGGCTTGTGACTTAATGCCGGCTCGAGCCGGAGACGGCGCAGCAGTCGCGCGGCTGCTCACGATGATTCAACGTCCGACGACTCTGCCCTTGACCGTCTGGTCGTCGCCCTTAGCCGGGCGGTTCGTAGAAGACGTCATCCAGGGCTCGGAGCCGGCTTTGGGAATGCGGTTCTACACGATTAAAGTAGAGGGCCAAATTGAGGGTGCGATTTGCCTCAGGTTCACGGATGGAAGAGTTTTCGTCGACAACATATATGTAAGCCCTCGTTTGCGGCGGCAGCAAATGACCGCGTATTTTCTTCGTGAAAGTATATTGCTTTACCTACGCGAGTTTGAGGCGCCGGAGGCTGCATGGGACGTGTGGGCGCATGAACGGGCGCTAATCGCCTGGCACAAGCAACACGGGGGAGTTGAGCAATACCGCAAGTCATGGTTCTCCATAAGCCTGCCCGAAAGTGGTGGAGCGGCAAGCCTTGTCCAAGGACTCGAAGACGCACACGACAGACACCGAAGGTATGGCTTCTCCTCTATCAAGGTCGTCACGAACCGTGGTAGCTACACCGTGGGAATGCTCGCATCTCACGCCTTTCGCGTGACTGACGCCAGTAGTATTAACGATCCGGAGTTCTTGCCGGCCCTCGCGTCTATTGACGGCAAACGCGCGGTTCTGGTCTATTCGGAAAGCACTGGTATACCGGAGGGCGCAAGCGTGATTGCGTCGGCGATTCGCATGCACGCCCCTATGAAACCTCTTTTCGCGAATCTCGAGAAGCACATTCCGACGAAGGGATTTGCCCGATGAACTGGAAAATCCTTGGTTCCGATGATCCGGAATGGAATGATTCATTAGCCGGTCTGCCACACGACTTCTATCAGACGCCGGCTTATTACCGATTCGAAAGCGAAAACGGCGAAGGGATCGCCCATGCATTTGTCGCGAGGTCCGGCGAAAAGCGCTTTCTTTGGCCGTATCTGCTGAAGCAAGTCGTTGTCCCCGGAGTGACGGAGCACGTAGCCATGACCGAGGTCAGGTCGGCATATGGGTACTCCGGGCCAGTATGTTCTCTTGACTGCGACACCTCGTTCCTGACCCTCGCCTTTCAGTCTTTGGTGGAGGTGTGGAGGTCCCAGGGAGTGGTGAACGCGTTCTGCCGGCTGCACCCCGTGCTGAGCACCCACGATGTTTGCGCCCGTGTAATTGAGACCGGTGCGTTAGATGCCTGGAAGCCAGCTAATACAGGTATTCTTGTCCACCACGGAAAAACCGTTTCCATCGATCTGCGCCTGGACACTGACACCCGCAGGGCACGTTACAGCGCCGCGCTCCGCAAGGGAGTCCGCCGGAATCAACGCGATGGCGTACGTACGGTCCGCGATGCCGATTTCCGCCATCTGCGGGACTTCTATGAGTTCTATATAGCGACGATGGACCGGAATCAAGCTTCGAAATATTACTATTTCAGCTTCGACTACTTCGAGCGACTGGCACGCCATTTGCCGGGCATTGTTCACCTGTTCGTCACTGGCGCAGGGAAAAGACCTTCATGTGCCGCGTTGATTTCTGAGTACGAGCAAAAACTGCAGGCGCTGTTCATAATGGCTAACCCGAATTCCGAGGTGAAAGCTCCTTCCCGTACCCTGATCGATGACGTCTGCGATTGGGGCCGTGAGCGTCAGGCGACCGACTTTCATTTAGGTGGCGGAGTCGGAGGCGCGAAGGATTCCCTTTTCGACTTCAAAGCTCAATTCTCTGACGTCCACAGGGATTTCTATACCTGCCGGCTGGTGCTCGATTCTGACAAGTACGCACGGCTTGTCCGCATCCGCGGCGCAGTAAGCCAACTCGATGAAGCAGAAACGTTCTTCCCCGCCTGGAGGAAACCGCTTCCGCTCGCCGCGGAGTTAGAAGTGTGCGAGACTGTGCAGTCTTGAGTCCTACGTAATCGACCTCGGAGATTCGCATCCGCACGGCTTGGGGAACTCCGGAACAGCGCATATCCCAGACTGGGGTCCGCCGTGGGTCGTGAAACTCAGGTCGGAGCCGGCGGCCGCGCCAGTGGATCGAAACTCGTTGATCGGCGCCCGTCGCGGTGGAAGACGGCGTCGCAGCGGTCCGCGTTCTCGTCGGTGGACGCCTTGACGTTATGCCTCGCATGTTCCAGCAGGTTGTCCAGGAGTCCTCGTCGGCCGCCGGCCGGTCTTATCTAATTCTGGCCTTCTTGCCCAGTAGCTGATCGCGAAGGACACCGCATCTGGCGCTTCGTCGAGCCCGAGGACTTCTGGATTTGCCACTCGTCGGCCCAGAAAGAAATCTCGCCGCGCTGGATAATGTTGCCCACGCCGAAGGACTTTCCGCCTTGGCCGGATCATAATGCAGGAAACCGTTCAAAGGTCCAAACGCAAAACGGGCCGCCCGGAGCGGCACGTAAGTTATTGAAAAATTTGGTGCGGAGAGGGGGACTTGAACCCCCACGAGATTGCTCCCGCTAGCACCTCAAGCTAGTGCGTCTGCCAATTCCGCCACCTCCGCATTTTGGGGCGAGCTTACTTTTTCTTTGCCGGCGCTGGCTGAGCCGGGGCTTGCTGCGACGGGATCGTCAACGGGACCGGCTTGCCCGTGATTGTCTGGCGTCCGGTTTTGGCAGCGGTATTTCGATCGTCTTACTTGCCGGCGGCGCCGGATTGGGGCGCGGGCACCGTCTTCACCGGAATCGATTTCGACGGTTCGCCCTCCAAGACTGTTGTTGCCAAACCGGCATTGCGCGTCGCCAGAATCGAAAGCGAGAGCGATGTCACCATAAACAGCGCTGCCGAGATTGTGGTCGCCTTCGACAGCAGCGTCGCCGATCCGCGCGGCCCGAATGCCGTCTGCGATCCCATGCCGCCAAACGCACCCGCCAGGTCCGCCGCCTTCCCACTTTGCAATAGCACCACTACAACCAGGAAGAGGCAGACAATAATGTGAACGATAAGAACCAAAATATACATTGCCGGTTCTCCTAGTATAGGAAATCTGGGGATACGAGGTCAAATCGCCTTTACGCAGCACAGCGGCTGCCCGTGTCGGCGTTCTAATCACCAGGTCCGTACGCCGCAGCCCACGGACGCTCGTACCCAGCGACGGTTCGCTTCAGACCCTCATCTCGGCTTGAAAAGCGGTGCTTCAACTGCGGGCCATGCCCGTGCGTTGAGCTCTTGAAGCGGAGGATTTCGTTCCCGCTTCATTAAACACCATCACTTATGACACCGGTAGTACCGTTGGTTATGGCTCTACCAGGGTTTTTACAGGATCTGCGGTTATAATGTAGAATCAATCCGGCCTCCGGCTTCAGCCAAAGCCTTGTAATGATTCGTTTATTTCAGGTTTTCATTCCCGTAGGCACGCTGACTGTACTGCTCTGCGAGTTCCTGCTGTTGAGCTCGTCGTTTGTGCTGGCGTGCTACATCGCGCTGCCCTTCGATCCCACCATTTTCCTCGTGTTGGATAACGGTTGGGCGCGCCTGATGGTGGTTGTTTTCAGTCTGCTGGTGGGACTTCATTTTCACGATCTTTATTCCAGCATCCGTGTGCAGTCGCGGATTGTGTTGCTGCAGCAGCTCTGCATGGTGGTAGGTATCGGACTGCTGTTGCAGGGTTTCATCGCCTATCTCGACCCCAATCTCCGTGTTCCGATACGCGTGATGGTGCTGGGCAGCTTCCTTTCGCTGGCTGCTCTATTCACGTGGCGGGTCTTCTTTTCGGATGTCGCCCTGAGGGCCATAGGCCGTGAGCGCATGTTGATGGTGGGGACGAGTCCGCTGCTGGTGGATATTGCGCAATACGTGGCGCAGCACCCGGAAACCGGCCTGGAAGTGGCCGGATTTGTCAGCGATCCGGATGGCCGGGCGATGGATTTTCCAGGCGGCAAGTTATTGGGGCCTCTGCCGCATCTTTCGGAAATCGTGGCCGCGGCTAAGCCCAACCGCGTGGTGGTAGGGATGTTCGAGCGGCGCAACCGCATGCCAATGGATGAGCTGCTCGAGCTGCGCTTTGCCGGAAACATTATTGAAGAGGCGGCGAACGTCTACGAGCGAGTCTGTGGGCGGGTGTGCCTCACGGAGATACGCCCCTCGCAGTTGATCTATTCCGGCGAATTGGGCCCGCGCAGTGGCTCCCTCCTGTATCAGAGCGTCATGAACGCAGTGGTAGCGGCCATCGGGCTCATCGTTTCCTTCCCCATCATGTTGCTAACGGCGCTCGCAGTGCGCTTCACTTCGCCGGGACCGGTGCTTTACCGGCAGGTGCGCACGGGTTTGAACGGACGCCCTTTCACGGTTTATAAGTTCCGGTCGATGCGGGTGGACGCGGAGGCTGGGACCGGCGCCGTGTGGGCCAGCAAGGAAGATCCGCGGGTGACGGCGGTGGGAAAGATCATCCGCAAGATCCGTTTCGATGAATTGCCGCAGCTTTTCAACGTGCTAAAAGGCGAGATGTCGGTGGTGGGTCCCCGGCCGGAGCGGCCGGAGTTTGTGAAGACTCTCAGCGAGAGAATTCCTTACTATCGGCAACGCCACTGCATCCTGCCGGGCATCACGGGGTGGGCGCAGATCAACTACAAGTACGGTGACACGCTCGAAGACACGGTCACGAAGCTGGAATACGACCTGTACTACATCAAGCACATGACGATGGGGCTTGATCTCTACATCATCTTCCACACTGTGAAGGCGATGCTGCTCTCGCGCGGCTCGCAGTAGCCCTGCTACAGTTTCTGTATGTGCGGAATTGCGGGCTATCTCTTGCGCCAAGGGCCCGCGGGGAGGAAGCCGTGCGCGCGATGTGCGACCAGATCCGCCATCGCGGCCCGGACGACGAAGGCATCTACGTCGATCGGCGGCTGCGGCATCGGCATGCGGCGGCTCAGCATCATCGATCTCGGCACGCGGGCATCAGCCGATCTCCAATGAGGACGGCATCGCTGTGGGTGGTCTTCAACGGCGAGATCTACAATTACCAGGAACTGCGCGCCGACCTGATCGCGCAGGGCCATCGCTTCCGCACCAACAGCGACACCGAGACGCTGGTCCACCTGTACGAGGAGGAAGGCGTCGACGGGCTGCAGCGGCTGCGCGGCATGTTCGCTTTCGCGATCTGGGACGCGCGCGACGGCAAGCTGCTGCTGGCGCGCGACCGCTTCGGCAAGAAGCCGCTCTATTACGCCGTACTGCCGCAAGGGCTCTATTTCGCCAGCGAGCTGAAGTGCCTGCGCGCGGCCGGCGTTCCGCTCGAAGTCGGATCGACGAAGCGCTGCGGCTCTATTTCCAGTTCGGCTACATTCCCGATCCGTTGAGCGCCTTCCGCGGCGTGCGCAAGCTGCCGCCGGGCTGCTGGCTGCGAATATCGGAGCGATGGCGCGCGTTCAGCGAGGGCCGCTACTGGCAGCTGCCGGCGTTCCGGACCGAGAAGCCGCGCGGATCTGCGCGAAGCCGCAGACGCGTGCGAACGAGTGCGCGAGAAGTTCGACGAATCGGTGCGCATGCGCATGATCGCCGACGTGCCGCTGGGCGCGTTTCTGAGCGGCGGCATCGATTCCAGCTCTGGTGGTGGCGTCGATGGCGCTGCAATCGCTCGAGCCGGTGAAGACATTTTCCATCGGATTCGAGGAGAGCGACGTACAACGAGCTGCAATATGCCGCGGCATGGTGGCCGAAGCAATACAGCACGGACCACCATGAAATCATGGTGCGGCCCGATTCATGTGGATCTGGTCTCGAAGTTGGTGCGCCATTTCGACGAGCCATTCGCCGATTCCTCGGCAATTCCCACGTATCATCGTTTCCGAGTTCGCGGCGCGGCACGTGAAGGTGGCGCTGAGCGGCGATGGCGGCGACGAGTTGTTCGGGGGCTACCCCACCTTGGGCAAGGTCGAGCAGTTTCAGTGCGCTGGACCGCGTGCCGCAGCCGGTGCGCAAGCTCGCTGTGGTGGACCGCCGACTGCGCTGCCCTACTCCGCGTACGGCAAGAATTGTCTGCGCATGATGGGCCGGCCCACCGCGCATGGACCGCTATTTCGAAAGCAATTACACGTCGTACTTTCTCCGGCAGCGGATGCTGCGGCCCGAAGTGGATGCTGCCCGACGGGGCGGACTATCCTGCACAAGCTATTGCCCGATTGCTTTCCACCCACGGTGGAGATACGCTCGCCCAGGCGCAATATTGGGAGGCGACGGCGAATTTGACCGGCGACATGCTTGTGAAGGTGGATCGCGCTTCGATGGCGGCGTCTCTGGAGGTGCGATGCCCGCTGCTCGACCATGAATTCGCGAACTTCGCGGCGACGATTCCTATCGCTTGGAAACGGCGCGATGGCGCGGGCAAGCGCATTTTACTGGACGCGCTTGGCGACCGCCTGCCGCCCGCGCTGCTGACGCGGCCGAAGATGGGCTTCGGAGTGCCGCTCGACGACTGGTTTCGCGGGCCGTTACGTGAATTGACGTGGGATACATTGACCAGCCGGAGTTTCACAGCGCGCGGCATTGTAGATCCGGTGTTCGTACGATATCTGCTCGAAGAACATCAGAGTCGCCGCCGCAGCAATCATCATCAGATCTATGGACTTCTCATGCTTGAGTTGTGGCGCCGCAATTTGGAAGAGCCAGCCACAGCCACTGAAAACTTTACCCCGTGCGTAGCCCTCAGGAAATAGCGTTCCGCCTGCGACAGGAGGGTGGAAATCTTTTCCGCCTCATTCAGCCGCCACACGTCAATTGCGGCATGAAGCCGCCGCTTGAGCGACTGCCCGATGCGGCGATAGTCGCCGCGAGCCTGGCCGGTACGACCCACGCGGCAGAAGTGGTCCGGCTCGCCGAGGGGGTTCTGGCTCGTCGCTTCCCGTTGTTAGGATATGAGATCGAAACCGGCCCGAAAATCGATTGGCGGTGCGATTACGTCAGCGGGAAATCGAGCGGCGTCGATTATTTCCGCGGCGTGCCTTATCTTGATTTCGAGCGGGTGGGCGATCACAAAGTTGTCTGGGAACTCAACCGTCACCAGCATCTCGTATTGCTAGCCCAGGCGTGGCGGCTCACCGGGCGCCCGAGTTTTTGCGCGACATCGAAGCGCAACTCGAAGGCTGGTGGGGCGAGAACCCATACGGCTACGGGATCAATTGGGCCAGCGCGCTCGAGGTAGCGTTTCGTGCGCTCTCTTGGATCTGGGTGTTCCATCTTGCGGGAGACACCCTGAGCGAGCAGTTCCGCCGGCGCTTACTCGATTCTCTCTACCTTCATGGCCGCCACATCTCTGGGAATCTCTCGGTCTATTTTTCACCGAACACGCACTTGATGGGCGAGGCCGTCGCGTTGCACGCGATTGGCGTGCTGTTCCCCGAGTTCCCGCGCGCCCGAAGATGGCGGCGCGAGGCGGCCGATATGGTACGGGCGCAAATGCGGGCGCAGGTGCAGGCCGATGGCAGCCATTTCGAACACTCGAGCTACTATCACGTGTACGCGCTCGACATGCTGGTGTTTTCGGCGTCAATTGAGCCGATGCCCGCGGATTATATCGAGGGGCTCACCCGCATGGCGGAATATCTGGATGCCCTGCTCGGCCCGCAGCGCCGCCTGCCGTTCTTTGGCGACGACGATGGGGGGCGCCTGTTTCATCCGTATGGCGTGCGTGATCGCTTCGGCTGTGGTTCTCTAGCTGCTTTCGGCGACGCTAGTGTCCACGACGGAGATTACGACGAAATCGGAGCGTGGTGGCTCGCGGGACGCGCGCTGGGCAAGATTGCGTCGCGGCGTGGTTCACGATTTTTTGAGAACTCCGGCCTTGCGGTGATGGAGAATGGCGACATGCATCTGGTCGCCGATGCCGGCCCGTTCGGCATCGGCCGCGCCGGGCACAGCCATTCCGACACGCTGAGCTTCGTGCTCCGCCGGGGCGAGGAAGATCTACTGATCGACGCCGGAACATATACCTATGTCGCCAGCGCGCAATTGCGCAACTGGTTCCGCGGATCGGCGGCGCACAACACGGTTCGAATTGACGGTCTGGACCAGGCGACGCCGGAAGGCCCGTTCCGGTGGATGGACAAGCCGGAAGTCCAGAAGATCGCGTGGAGCACCGATGAGCAATCCGACTTCCTTGCTGCCATCTGCCGCTATCGCGGGTACGAACATTTGCGACGCATTCAATACGTGAAACCGTCCCTGATCCTGGTAGTGGACGAAATCACCGGACCGCCAAGCGAGCATCTCATCGAGCAGTTCTGGCATTCAGGCGAATCCGTGAACGAGGTTTCGTCGCGCCAGTTCCGTCTCGGACGGCATGCGCGGCTGAGGCTCTCTCATGCCGGCGAGCTTACGACTGGTGGTGAGAACGGCTGGCGATCGCGCGCGATGGGCTCGAAGGAGCCGGCAGCCGTGATCCGCGTGGCCGTACGCGGCGCATTTCCCATGCAACTGACCGCCGCGATCGATCTCGATGGCAACGCGGACCCATCCGCGATCTCAGCGGCGTTCCAGCAACTCGGTATAGAGACCCGCGGCTCGTTCGGCTGAGGCTTGCGCCGAAAACGTCCGCCGGATATGCGCGACGGCTGCCTGCGCCAGCCTCAATCGGAGAGGTTCATGTGTAATCAACGCCCCGAGCGTGGCAGCCAGTCCCGCGGATTCCCCCGAAGAAAATAGCATTCCGGTGACGCCATTGTCGATCAACTCCGGATTTCCGCCGGTGTCGGACGCAACGCAACAGCAACCGCAAGACATCGCTTCCATAAGCGAATTCGAGGAGGCCTCTGAGCGCGAGGGCAGTACGTAAATGTCGATAGAACGGAGCCATTCCGCAACGTTCGTAACCATCGGTATGAAGCGGCAACGATGGTCAAGCCCCAGCGCGGCGGCGCGTTGTCTCAAACCGGCTTCCGCCGGACCGCTGCCCACGATGACGAGCAGGGTGCCAGGCGGCCGCAAGGCTGCGAACGCTTCGAGCAGCACATCGAGCCCTTTCTCCGGACGAAGGGCGCAAAGAGAACCAATGACGAGTTCGCTATCCGCGACTTCAGGTTGGCGAACGCGCGGCTCGGGCTGGAACTCAGATGGATCGATGCTGTTGGGCCAGAAGCGGATGAGCGCGGGAGGCACCTTGTGCTGGCCGATCAATTCGCGCTCCACGGCGCGCGAGTTGACCACCAGCGCGTCCACCATACGGTCGGTGACGCGCAGCAGGCGGGTGTAAATTCCCGGAGTAAGATTGCGGTGCGCGCGCTGGCTTGATATGACCACTGGCGTACGGGCGAATCGCGCGACGGGCACGCCAAAGACATCCATGGGGACATCGAAGGCGTGCGCCAACTGGATGCGATGCGCTCTCAGGTAGCATGCCAGACGCCACGCGCCGGTCACCGCCGACCATCGCATGAACGATCGGACTGGCAGTTCTACTATCGGGATGCCCCCGGCGCGCAGTGCGGCCGCGCGGAAACCATCGGCATGGAAGCAGGCCACGTGCGGCGCAAAGCGAGCGCGATCCAGCGTCAGCGCGGTTTGTACAAGTTGCCGCTCCGTGCCGCCGATCCCCAGTTCCCGCGACATCAACAGCACGGGACGGGGCTGATTTTTCGGGTTTACTTCGCGCACACAAAAGTCGTCGCCTGCATAATAAACGTCAGCACCAGCCAACGGGCCGGCGGAAACGATCGGCTAACATTCGTCACGGTGCGCTTGGCTGGCGGCATCTGCGCGGTATCGACCAAATCCACCACGTCCAGCACTCGGCGAAAGCCGATCTCTTTGAACGCGCGCCGCAGCATTGGATAAGTGAACTGGGTGAAATCAATACCCAGTTTCATCACGTCTTTGCCATGTACGCGTTTGCGAAGCCCATATCGAGCCTGATCCGGCAGCCAACCGTAGAAAGGCAAAGGGGGATATTCCGTGGCGGAGAACTTCAGCGTGTACTTATTGGTGGATTCGAAGAACAGCACGCCATTCGGCTTGAGCGCCGCGTACACCTTCTTCAATCCTCGGCGCCAGTACTCTACATGCTCGAATACCGAAGACGCGATAATCACGTCGTACTTATCCTTGCCGATATCGGTATCCTCCACGTTGCCTAACTCGATATCGGGCACAATGCCGTTGCGCTTACCGATTTCCATCCCCAAGTCGATCAGTTGCGGGCTAATCTCTAGGCCCCTGCAATCGAGTCCGTTCGCCTTGCAAAGGATGGGAAACCAACCAGTGCCCGTCCCCACTTCGAGGATCCGCATGCCCGGCTCGACCTTGCGAAGTTTGCCGACGAAAGCCAGATACCTTTCGTAAGATGGAATCTTATCCGCAAGATCGTACGAGCCTTCATTTGCAATGTAGCGGTTGATCTCGGGAATGGGTTCCTGGTGTATCCGCATGCTTCCCTTCGCTACTTTAACATCGCATTGATCTACGAAGGCTCGCTGGAGACACCGGCTCTTTTGCTACGCTGAGTGCGATGGCGATTCGCATCTCTCCGTTTCTTCAAGAGGATGAAGCGGCTGTGCGCGAATTCAACAACCGTGTAAGGGGCCGCGAAAGCACGTTCGAATTTCCGGAAACCGCGATGCCCGAATGGCTGCCGCCCGCGCCCGGCCGCTCGACCTTTCAACAGCGGTTTCTGGCGCTGGAGAATGACGAAGTCCATGGCGGCTATGCGCTCAAGCGCCAGGATTTCTCCTTTCGGGGCGTTGCATCAGGCGTTGCGTGCTACCATTCGGCGCTATCCGAAGGCGTCGCCAACGAAAGATACTCCGACCTGGACGGCCAATTGATAAGCGACGCGTTGACGCGTGAGCCGCTGTTATATACGCTCGAAGTGGATCGCACAGGCCGGACGCCCGCGCATGCGGCGCAGACCTCCGAGTGGAAACGGAGCGCGGTTCCCGGTTACTTACGCATTGTCCATCCGGGGGCATACCTGCGTAACATGGAGACGCTGCGAACCACCGCGTGGCGCCGTTTTCTGCTGAGCCTGGCTGCTCTAACCGGTCTTGGATGGGCGGGCGTTCGCCTGCATCAACGAGCGAAAGCGAAGCCCCAGGCGGCACCGTCCGCCACGGTGGATTTCTTCGATGTGTTCGGCGCGTGGTCGGACGATCTCTGGATGCAATGCGCACCGCGCTATCCGTTCCTGGCAGTGCGCGACCGCGCCACGCTCGCGATTCTTTACCCCGGCGGCAAATTCCTGCGCATGAAGATCGCGAGCGGCGGCGCGACAATCGGATGGGCTGTCGCCGTGGATACGCAGATGCAATGGAATCGCGAGTTTGGCGACATGCGGCTGGGTTCGTTGATCGATTGTCTGGCTCTGCCGGAACACGCGCCGCAGGTCATAACCGCCGTGCGCCGGGTTTTAGAACGCCGCGGGGTCGATCTCATCGTATGCAACCATTCGCATCCCGCGTGGGGCGCGGCGCTGGGCGGCGCCGGATTTCTAAACGGGAGCTTCGATTTGGTTTTCAGCGCATCCAGAGCCTTAACGCGGAAACTGGACGAAGCCGGCGCGGCGGACAACCTGTTCCTGATGCGCGGGGACGGAAACGCACGCAGTCTGCCCGAATTCGGTCAAGCGCCGCTTTAAACGCCAGGCGCGTGGCGCCAATTCAAAAAATGGGCGCGTCTAGCGCCGTTCAAACAATAGTCGCGCCAACCCCGGTATGTCCCATAGTCGCGCTGTCCCATACGCGTTCGCGGCGGCCGGTAAAATACAGATCGCCCCATAGCTGCAAGTTCAGGAGCCGCCACAGGCGGTCGGTGGCATCGAGCGTTCCGCCGCGATGACGTTCCAATAGTTTGGCGATGGGCGCCAGGTCGAGATACTCCGCCAGAAAACCATCGCGATCCAGCAAACCATTTAACATCCCGTTCGCGGCATCGGCGCGCAGCCATTGGCGTATCGGCGTAGGAAACCCCATCTTCTTACGATAGAGAATTTTCTGCGGAACCAATCCCTCGGCCGCCTTCTTGACGATGTACTTGCCGATGCCGTTACGCAGCTTGAGGCGGTCCGGCACGCGCGCAGCAAATTCCACCAGTGGGTGGTCGAGAAAAGGCACGCGACTTTCAATAGAGGCCGCCATGCTCATCTGGTCCTGTTTCATCAGGAGTTCCACCATGTACGTTTTCTGGTCGGCATAGAGCAGGCGGCTCAAATCGGACGCGCCGGCGCGCTCGTTCCAGAAACCAAGATAGTTCGCGTAAGGCGAATCGCCGCCGCGCTTCATGAGACGCCGCAATTCGGCGCCAGAAAAGGCGGAATAGAAATTATCCAGGTAGATGGATTCGATATTTTCGCCGCGGCCCAGAAAAGTGTGGCCGAGCTTCCGGCGCAAGCCTCCGGGAAGCAGCGGCGAGCCGTCGATGCCGCCGCGAATGGCCCTCCGCACAAAGCCGGGCAACAGGCGATAGGCGCGCAGCCAGCGATCGTTCCACAAGTAATAGTAATAGCGCTCGTATCCGGCGAATAGTTCGTCACTGCCTTCGCCAGTGAGCACCACCTTCACCTGTTCGGACGCGAGCTTGGAGACGAAATACAAAGATACGCTCGATGGCCATGTAATGGGTTCGTCCTCGTGCCAGATCAGCCGTGGCAGAGCGTCGAAGAATTCGTCCATCCCGACAGTGACTTCGTGATGTTTGGTCCCGATGGCATCCGCCACCTGACGGGCATAGCCGAGTTCGCTGTATGCCGCCTCGCGGTACCCCACCGCGAACGTCATCACAGGGCCCGAAACCATGCGCTTCATCGTCGCCGCAATCATGCTGGAATCCACGCCGCCGCTGAGGAACATGCCCAAGGGCACGTCGCTCATGAGGCGTGAGCGCACGCCCTCTTCTATCCGCGACCGGCATTCGGCGATCCACGATTCGTCGCTGCGGCCTCCATCTTCCGCCGATTCTTCCAGCCTGGGAATCTCCCAATACTTGCGTATCTCGGGAACCGGATGGGCAGCGCCCAACCGCAGCGTAAGATGATGGCCCGGCATCAGCTTGCGGATACCCGAAAAGAGCGTTCGATCCCCGCTTGTATATCCGAAAGTGAGGTATTCCGGCAGCAGCGCTTCTTCAAATCGCGGCGAAATAGCGGGATGCTCGAAGAGCGCCTTAATCTCGGATGCGAACGCAAACAGGCGGCCGTCCCAGTAGTAGTACAGCGGCTTCTTGCCCAGCCGGTCGCGCGCGCAAAATAGCGTCTGACGTTTCCTGTCCCAGATCGCGAGAGCGAACATGCCGCGCAGTCGCTCGACGGCCTCGGCGCCATATTCCTCGTACGCATGGACTATGGTTTCGGTGTCGCTGCGTGTCGTGTAACGATGGCCGGCCTTCTCCAGGGCGGGGCGCAACTCGGCGTGGTTAAAGATTTCGCCGTTGAAGACGATCCAAACGTCGCCGCTCTCGTTTCCGAGCGGCTGATGGCCTAGCGCTAGATCGACGATGCTGAGGCGGCGGTGGCCGAGCGCTACGAATTCATCGTGAAAGAAGCCGCTATCGTCGGGACCCCGGTGGCGGATGGCTCCGGTCATGCGCTCAAGGGTTTCCGTTGCGCTCTTTTCGGGTTGAATAGACGCAAAACCCGCGATTCCGCACATTGCCGCTTCAATTTAACATGCGGCAAAATCCGCTTATGTTTTCCGCAAAGTCGCAAGAATTGATTGCCCGAAAGGCGGCGCGACGATATCTTCGATGCGCGACGCCACCGGAACCACAAAGCGATCGAAGAACGAAATTTGAGCCGCCGATTGCGTTTTCCGGCGGAACACCCGCGAGTTCGCCCACCATCCGAAGAACCCAGGCAGATTCAGATAGCGTGCGCGGACTACATCCAATCCGGCGGAGCGCGCTGCCATCCACAGACTGCGCTTGGTGTATCGGCGGTAATGTCCCAATTGGTAATCTATAGGGCCGTACAAGGCCTCGAACGCCGGCGCCAGCAGGACGACCGTGCCGCCTGGCTGAAGAATCGCAGCCATCGCCGCGAGGGCATCGACATCACGGCCAATGTGCTCGATCACATTCAAACAAACGCAGGAATCTGGCTCGAAGCGCCGCAGTTCGAGAAACTCCGCGCCGGGCGGCCCGCAACATTCCACGTGCAGGTTCGGTTGGTCCGGATAGCGCAGACGCAAGCGCCAGACGCACTCCGGTTCGGTATCGACCGCAATCACGCTAGCCCGCTCGAGCATAAAGCCGGTGAAGTTTCCGGTCCCGCAGCCCACTTCAACTACACGCTGCCCCAGGTCGCTCGCGGCCAGCCTGTACTGCCACTTGAAATAGTTGCGCGCCGCGGCCATCCGCGTCTGATCGTCCAATAAAAATGAAACCGATGGCGGCGGTTCCCCGGTAAATCTCCGGAACTGAGACGGCATTGGCGACGGTTTCAGGGTAACAGGAAGTCGATTCCACCTTGTGATATTCTTCAGTTTCGGTCTTGCGGCCGCATGATTTTTGTAAATGAAGACCCTACTGGTAACTGGTTCCTGCGGACTCATCGGTTCGGAAGTCGCTACTTACTTTGCAAAACTCGGCTGGCGGGTAACGGGCGTCGATAACAACCTGCGCGCCGTTTTCTTTGGACCCGAGGGTGACACCAGCTGGACACTTTCCCGGCTGCGCGAACTCCCTTCATACGATCATCGCGATCTGGATATTCGCGATCGTGAGAGTGTTCTCGCTCTTATGAAGGATCTTCGGCCCGCCATGATTGTGCACGCCGCCGCGCAGCCGTCGCACGACCGGGCCGCCGCCATTCCATTCCTCGATTTCGAAGTCAATGCGGTTGGAACGCTGAACCTGCTCGAAGCAGCGCGGCAATTTTGCGCCGAAACTCCGTTCGTCCACATGTCGACCAATAAGGTATACGGCGACAGGCCCAATTTCATTCGCTTAGTGGAATTGGAAACGCGATGGGACTATGCCGACCCGGCATTTCTCGAAGGCATACCTGAGTCCTTTTCCATCGATCAATCGAAGCACTCCATCTTCGGCGCTTCGAAGGTGGCAGGCGACGTGATGGCGCAGGAATACGGTCGGTATTTCAACATGCCCACCTGCTGCTTGCGCGGCGGCTGTCTCACCGGCCCCAACCATTCGGGTGTCGAACTGCACGGTTTTCTCAGCTATCTGGTGCGGTGCAACATGGAAGGGCGCGAATACAAAGTTTTCGGCTATCAAGGCAAGCAGGTGAGGGATAACATTCACTCCGAGGACGTCGCCAGCTTCATGCACGCCTTTTCCCAGAACCCGCGGTCGGGCGAGGTCTACAATCTTGGAGGCGGAAAATCCAACTCCTGCTCCATTCTGGAAGCCTTCCGCATGGTGGAGGAGTTGAGTGGCAAATCGCAGCGATGGTCCTACGTCGAGCAGAACCGCGCCGGCGATCATATCTGTTACTACAGCGACCTCCGTAAAATGAAGACCCATTACCCCGCATGGGATATTACCCGGCCCCTCGGCAATATCTTCCAGGAGATTGTCGAGAGTTGGTCGCGGCGTCTGGTAGCGGCCCACAGCCAATAGCCGCCCATGCGCATCTTCATCGCGGGAATCTGCGGTTTCGCCGGCGCGTCGATTGCTCGCTGGTTCCAATCTGCAATCGAAGGGGCGTGGATCTCCGGCATCGATAACCTGTCGCGGCCGGGCGCGGAGACAAATCGTGGCTCGCTTGCCGCGGAGGGAGTCCAGGTCTTTCATGGCGACGTGCGCGCGGCGTCCGATCTTGAGGGGTTGCCGGCTGTGGATTGGATCGTCGACGCCGCGGCGAATCCCAGCGTACTGGCTGGTGTTGACGGTCAATCGAGCAGCCGCCAGTTGATCGAACACAACCTCTATGGCACATTGAATCTGCTCGAATACGCCAAGCGTCATCGCAGCGGATTCATCCTGCTCAGTAGCAGCCGGGTCTACTCAATTCCGCCGCTTCGTGCACTGCCGATGCGCAGAGAAGCCAACGCATTCGCGCTTGACGTTACTAAGCCGCTGCCGGCCGGCGTCTCCGCCGAAGGGATTGCGGAGGAGTTCTCGGTTGCAGCGCCAGTGTCGCTTTACGGAAGCACCAAATTAGCGTCGGAGGCTATCGCGCTCGAATACGGGTACGCGTTCGATTTCCCGGTTTGGATCAATCGCTGCGGCGTGTTGGCGGGCGCGGGCCAATTCGGTCTAATCGCGCAAGGCATCTTCTCATATTGGATGCATGCCCACCTTGCGTGCCGCCCGTTGCGATACATCGGCTTCGGTGGATTGGGCCTGCAGGTGCGCGACGCGTTTCACCCGAACGATCTTGCGCGACTTCTCCAGTTGCAAATGGGTGACGGCGCGGCAAGAGGCGAACGCCTTTTCAATGCCGGCGGCGGCGCCGCAAACAGCATGTCGCTGGCGCAATTGACTGCCGATTGCGACGCGCGGTTCGGGACGCACTCACCCACGCCCGATTCGAGCGAACGGCCGTTCGACCTGCCATGGATAGTTATGGATTCGGCCCGCGTGCGACAGCGTTTCGGATGGAAGATCGAGCGCCCACTGGGGTCGATACTCGACGAGATCGCCGATCACGCCCGGACTCATCCGGAATGGCTCGATCTATGCGAGGGAAAGCGTAGATAGTCTGTGTCTCAGCTTTCCCTCCAATCCGATCCGAAAGCGCCGCCTCCCGCTCCGGATGGCCACCCGCTGCAACTGCTTTCGGTGGTGATTCCCGCGCGCAACGAAGAGGGCTGTATCCGCGCCACGGTGGAACATCTCGATCTGGAGTTGCGACTCAACCTGATTCCGCACGAAATCATCGTGGTGGACGACGGCAGCACGGACCGCACGCGTGTGATTCTCGACGAAGTGGCGCAATCCATACCCGCGCTGCGCCCGCTCACTAATCCCGGCCCCCACGGATTTGGCCGCGCCATCATCTACGGCCTCGACCACATGAAAGGCGATGCTGGAACCATCATGATGGCCGATGAATCCGACGATCCGCGTGACGTCGTGCGTTACTGGAATGCTCTTAACGAAGGGTATGACGCTGTGTTCGGTTCGCGTTTCATCAAGGGCGGCGGCGTCATCGACTATCCCTGGGTAAAGCTACGGCTGAACAGGCTCTTCAACCGGATGATCCGGATCCTATTCCGCATCAAGTTGAACGACACCACCAATGCCTTTAAAGCCTATCGCCGCACCGCCATCGACGGATGCCGGCCCTTGATTGCGCCGCATTTCAACCTGACGGTGGAGTTGCCGTTGAAGACGATCGTGCGCGGATACAGTTGGACCGTTATCCCCATCACCTGGCGCAATCGCCGGACCGGCGAGGCAAAGTTGAAGCTGAAGGAAATGGGCAGCAGGTATTTCTTTATCTGCCTCTACGTCTGGCTTGAAAAATACTTCAGCGCCGGAGACTACCGCAAGAAGTAACTGCATCGTTGATGCTCGCAAATTATAGAGACAACGTGAGCTAGCCGGCTTAGCAACCTTGGTGCGGCAGGCCTTCCGGCCTGCCGCCGGGCTTCCGCCCGGCGACCCGCGCGAGAAGGCGATTGTCACAGTGTTGTGCGCCGTTTGAGGCCCACCCAACCCTGGCCGTAGAGCCTACTATCCCCAAAAGCGCCGCGACTCCGCGTCGTTGAGCGACACCATAACCCACAGGCCAAATCGATCTCGTACCCTCCTAAAAAGTCAGCCCCTTGAAAAACGCTGCTCCATAACCTACGTCTCTTCAGCAAGATGAGCAGAATTAACCTCGCTAAAAACACCGCCCTCCGGGAACGTTTTTCATTGCCGCTAGTGTCGGACCCGTTAGGGCTGAAATTTTGGGTCACAAGACTTCGAATTTTTTCTATCGTTTGTTTTCAGCTAGTTAGCTAGCATGCTGCACGAATCACATAACTTCGCCGGACTAGCATGGGGATAGGTGAGGCCTAGAGCGGCGCCTCCGCTAACTCAAATTATGAAGTTACATAACATACTCCGTTTTTCGTCGATGGCAGCGGCGCTGGCCGGCGGCGGTTGGGCGCAGACACAGATCGATTTGCGCACGCAGGCAAAGAGCGTCAATTTTTCCGCGGCGAGTTTCACTCTGCCGTCTCAGACCGGCCCCGTGCTGCCGGCGACGTGTCAGGTGGGAGCGACGTTCATTCTCACCACCACCATAGCGGGGCAAAACTGGTATATCTGCACCTCCGCCAACCAGTGGACCGTCCAAGCGACAACCCTTCCAGAACAGGCGGGGAACTCGGGCAGCGTGCTTTCGACCAATGGGACTTCGCTCTCATGGAGCGCGCTGGGCGGAGATGTCTCCGGCGCTCCTGCCTCGGTGAGCGTCAATAAACTGCTTGGACGCAAACTCAACACCGTAGCTCCAACCACTGGTCAACTCCTAGGCTGGGACGGCTCGCAATGGACCGCGCAAACGCTCACAGTCACCATTCCGGTGACCAGCGTGTTCGGCCGCACCGGGGCTGTAACGTCGCAGACTGGGGACTATAGCTTCGCCCAGATCTCCGGCAGTGTAGCAAGCAGTCAGTTGCCCGCCACCGGCGGTGATCTCAGCGGCGCCATTACATCGGCTACCGTAACCCGTGTGCAGTCGAGGCCGGTTTCGTCGACAGCCCCAACCACAGGTCAGGTGCTGGCATGGAGCGGAACCCAATGGGCGCCGCAAACCCCTACGGGTGGAGGCGCGGTCGCCAGTGTGTTCGGCAGAACGGGAGCCGTCGTCGCGCAAAGTGGAGACTATGCCGCGGCTCAAATTACTAACGCAGTCGATTTCACGCAACCGACTTCCTACGTCGCGGGCGCGCGGCAAACCTTTTATGCAAGCGCCAATGGCGCCGGAATTCAGGTAGCGCCCGGTCCGCTTCCCAGTTCTCCACTCTCCGGCGATGTGGCTGTCGATTCGGGCGATTCCAACCGCATCAAAGTTTATAGTGGATCCGCCTGGGTCAATTTGAATCCGGCAATACCGCCCGGCAACTACACCGCCTTCTTTACTAGCGCAACCGCTGTTTCCATACCAGGCGGCACGCACAATCTCGGAACCGGGAACTTGATCATACAGTGCTATGACAATTCCTCTCCTTCCAACATGGTGGAACCGAGCCAGATAACCATCGATCCGGCAACCTTCAATGTCACTGTGACCTTCGCTTCCGCCGAAACGGGCCGGTGCGTCTTGAATGGATACAACGGCGCCTCCAGCTCTTCGGGTAGTGGAAGCGGAGGCGCGGGGATGGCGTCTCAGTTGGGGGACTTCGGCGTTGTCTGGACCAGCCCATCCACGCTTACCATCGGAGGGAACTGTTCCCCCGCTACGCCGTGTAATGTCCGCTTCGGGACGCAGATCTACTCGCTGACTAGTTCGGCATTAGTGACAGTTGCCAGCGGCAGCACCGGCACAGCATTCATCTATGTGGACGCAACGGGAGCTCTCAACGTGGGTAGTTCGATGACCGTTACTTGCACCGCCGCCTGCGTCGCGGCCCCGAATATCACCGGATTTCCCATCAATACAATCCCTATCTATACATGGACCGCGGCGAGCGGCGCCTGGGATTCGAACGGCGGCAGCGACCGGCGCGGTTGGTTGAGCGCCAGCCCGGTATTGGGAGGCGCGGGAATCGCGGCAATCACCACGGCGGGGCAGACTACTCTCTCGGTGGATAGCGCTGTTGTTCCAACTTACTTGACGGGGTCGGCGACGCTCGATTTTCCGTCCATCGCCGCCGGCACGTGCGCGGCCGATCTTACGCTCTCATTGCCCGGAGCCAACGCCGGAGATGCCATTGCGCCTGGTTGGCCGGCGGCTCTCGAGGCGGGTTTGAGCGGGAATATGCGTGTCAGCGCGGCGGGCGTAGTGTCAGTGAGACTATGCGCGGATACGACGGGCGCGGTAAATCCCGCGGCCGCCACTTTTACCGCCACCATAGTTCGCGGCTTTTAGCAGCAGCGCCAACGCGCCGCATTGACTAAATAGCGATTTTGACTTTTTACCGCCGGCGGTCGATCCGCCGGTTTACCTAGCGAGACAAAACGAAAACTTATGAAACGAGCACTAGCGATTTGGACATTTACAACGGCTGTAGCCTTGGGGCAATCCACTATCACCGGCAGTAAGACGATGCAGGGTAGTTGGGACGCGTCCGGCGCGACCGCAACAAAGCCGGCCAAGAGCGGAACCACTCTTCCCTCAACGTGTGGCGCGGGCGAGTTCTTTTTCAACACCGCTGCCGCCGCGGGTCAGAATGTCTATCTCTGTAACCCCGCGAATACGTGGACCCAGGTGAGCGCCGGCGTGAATAGCGTATTCGGCAGGACTGGATCCGTTGCGGCGCAGTCAGGCGATTACAGTTTTTCCCAGTTGAGCGGAACGGCAAGTTCCGGCCAGTTGCCGGCGGCGGGCGGCGATCTGAGCGGGACGCTGACCTCGGCTACCGTGAAGGGGATCCAGGGTAAAACAGTATCGGCAACCGCGCCGACAAATGGACAGGTCCTCACCTGGAACGGCACACAATGGACCCCGACTGCGGTGTCCAGCGTTCTCGGCGGCGATCTCTCGGGAACCATCGCGGCGGCTACTGTGCAGGCCATCCAAGGCCAGTCGGTTGCCACGACGGCGCCCTCCGCCGGCCAGGTTTTGACTTGGAGCGGTTCCTCGTGGGCGCCGCAGACTCCGAGCGGCGCGGGCGGCGGTGGCAGTGTTACCGAGCGCGTGCTCATCTTCGATGGGTCCACTTCAATCGCAGGTGAGACCATGACATCGTGGTCCTGCGGCTCCGGTTCTGCCTCGACATGCTCCACCAGTTGGACGGTTCCCGCAAACCTATCCCATGTGCACGTCCAGATCTGGAGCGCCGGAGGCAGCGGTCAGGCCGAGGGCGCCGGGAATAGCGGCCAGGGAGGTGGCGGGGGCGGGTTCTGGGAGGGGCAATGCTCGGTTACGCCCGGCGCTGCGCTCACGATAACTATCGGAAACGGCGGCTCTGGTATCGCAGTTTCACCATGGTCCAGCGATGGAGGCAATTCCGCCTTTGGAACCTGTGGAACTGTTGTCGGCGGGTCTGGAGGAGCCAATACGGCCACTGCTGGATGGGGCGGGTATACGTTCGGCACGGGGCGATGGGGATGGATGGATTTGGCGCCTGCGTTTACCAGTTTGCACGATGCCACGAAGACGTTCTGCACCTTTGGGAACACAGCCGGCGCGACTACCACTAGAAGCGACGGCGGAGGCTGCGGCGGAGGACAAGCAACGGCTATCGGTAATGGCTTTGCTGGGGGCGGGTCGATTAATGGCGGCGGCGGCGGTGGATCAGGCGCCTACGGCGCCGCCACCGGCGGAGCGGGCGGCGTATCGGCCCGCGGCAACACGCTCTACACCAATGGCGGAAACGGTGGAAACGGCGGCGCATGGACGTCCGCCGGCGGGTATGTGGCGTGCGGGAACGGAGTCGCGCCCGGTGGGGGCGGCGGCAGTTATGGGAGCGCCACTTCCGGCAGCACTATCTTTGCCGGCTGCAATGGCGCTCGCGGCGAGATCAGAGTCTATTACCTGCGCTAGCATCGTGAAAGGAACAAATTAGGGATCATGCGACGAATTCTTACGTTGATTTTTATTCCGCTGGCGCTATCCGCCCAAATGTCGGGGCAAATCGCCATCGCGAGCGTGACGGCGTCGGCCACGCAAGCGATCTTGCAATATACATCGCCCGTTGCGCAAGCCTGTAGCATTCAGGTGGCGGATATGAACCGGGCCATTACCGTCGCATCGGTGTCACAAGCCAACGGCCAAGTTACCGTCCAAACGGCGAGCGCCCCATGGATTGCTCGTCCGATCCGTTGTTTATCTGGAAAATTCCGGCGGTTTGAATGGCTGGCAAACCGTGACTTCAGTTCCCTCCATTACGAGTTTCGTCTTCTCGAGCGCGGTTACCGGCGGCGTTTCGGGCGGCAACGTGGGAGTATTAGTCGACGACGTGAATCCCGCTCTTTTTAGCGGCGCCAATCTGGATTCCCGGCCCGGCAGCATCACTACCGGGCAGACCGCAAGTTCCGGGCAATTACTTCCCCAGGTGGCGGGCAGAAGCCGTACTTTTGTGGTCGGCAAACGCGCCGCCGAAGTCGCTTTGGATGGCAATCGGTACTCCAGGGCCTTGCAGGCCTATTCGCGCCACCACCTCACGCTGACATGCGCGACGCAGAGCTTCGACCAGGAGTTCCTGACCGACAACATACCGCTGGGAGATATGCACAATGAAGGGCCCCCTGCCGACCGCGCCAATCCGGGGCAGTACGGATACCCGACGATTCAGTGGTCGAACCAGGGACAAATCCTGATCGATCCGCAAACGGGTATCCGATCGGCTCGAGCCACCGGACCGCAAGGTACGCCGTTTACGGCCCAATCGTTCGTAACGGCGATCGATCCTCAATCGGCCTGGACAAACGCCTCCGGCCCGCTCACCGGCACGGGCGGCGCGGCTTCCTTTACGGGACCTTGCGCTTCCGGGACGTGCCCGCTGTTTCTGCGTGCGGATAACCTTACGATACTGGGTGGCGCCACTTACACCGTCGCGCAAGGCAGTAGTGCGTCTATCGAATGGGTCACTGTAACCGTTTCGCAGGCATCTATAAGTAATCCGTCGTGCTCCGGCGACGATTGCAAGATCGTCGCCTGCCTGACGGTAAACGGCGTCAGTTGCGCCTCCTCCAATCGGGAAGTCTCGCTCACCGGAACGCCGGCAAGCTTTACCTTCGGCACGCAGAATCTGATGGATCTCTGGCAGAGTTCGGGATCGCCGCGCATCACCAAGGTGGACGTTTCTAAAGCGACCGGCACTGTGAATTATTCCGCCTCGTCGAGCCAGATCACGCTTGCGAGCGGCAATGTATTCAACACCAACTGGACTGCCGGCAGTATGATCACTTTGGCGGGCGGGCAATACGCTATCGCTTCCGTACAAAGCGAAAAACAACTCACGCTCGTCAACGGTCCAACCTCCAACCTGACCGGCGCCGCATATTCGGCCAACAATTTTGGCGTGATGATCTGGAAAAAGACCGGCGCGACGGCCCGCGTTTCAATTGGAACCGTCACCTATGCTTATGGCAGCACCTCTATGCCGAATTGGAGCCCGGGAGCTTCGGCGAGTTATTGCAGCCAAAATCCGGTGACGGTGAGCGGCGTACCCGGTTATAACTGCTTTGCCGGCAAGGAACTTTTTTGGATCGCCTCCGATGGCAGCGTCTTTAACGACCTTGGCTTGGTTCAATTCACCCAATATACCGACGGCCGGTGGAGTCCTGGCTGGAACTGTACCGGCAACTTTGATCCTCAGAATGGGGATAGCTGGTACTGTATGCAGCCTCTCTATTTCGATCTAACGCGACAAACAATTATCCAAGTCCATTACAACGGCTCGCATGCGCCCTACACGCCGGGAGTGACCCTGCCCGACTGCGCCCTGAATAAAGGCACGCAGCCCTGTCTGCAATTTACTATCATGCAGCCCAATAAGAGCGACTCGGTTTCACAAGCGGCGCCTTTATTCAATCCCGATTACGCTGCCAGCGGATTCGCGCCCGATAACTGGTACTTCGACTTCGGCTCCATGTCCAATGATGGCGACCTATTCGTTGCGGCCTCGGATGGTGGTCAGGATTGGAAGGAGTGGCTATTCATGTACACGCTAGGCGATCGTTCGCCGGTTGGAACGACAAGCAACAGCATGCACATCGTTGCCGCCGCGTCCACCTATCGGAAAGCCCCCGCGTCCTGGTGTTCGAAGCATTCCTTTTTCCCGCCGGATTCGGGCTGGCTTGACGTCTCCAGCAACGATCTTACGATTGACGGGCCGCCTAACACTTACACGATGAATCTCACCAGCGCCGCGCTCAATAAAACAGTTGGCGCTACGGGAGGCATGAACGCTTGTCCCGCGAATCCATTTGGAGTAACCGGCCAGGTTTGCACCGCGATTACCGTGAACGGGCCTCCCGTTCGCCAATCCGACGGCGGAGTTCTGCAAAACGAGCAGGTGGGCGATGTGATGCTGATTGACTCTGAGTGGGTCAGGATTGTGGCGATGGCGAGCACCACGGAACTCACAATTCAGCGCGGATACAACAGTAATCCTAACTCCCATACCAACACCAAGTTCACCATGGTGTGCGGAACCGTCAATGCCAACACCGCCCGGCAGATGCTATGGAACTACCGCAACGATCCTTATGGTCAGAACCCGAATTGGACTACGATCCTGGCCGATCCCACGGTGGAAAATGGGCATACATTTATCGGAGATATCAACTCCGTATCCGCCGGCCCGTTCCCGACGGCAACCGATCCGCTTTGTCCTCTTAGCGCGTTGGGCCCGCAGGGGATTTGCGACCTGGTCCGGACGGGTAGCCTGTCCACCGCGCCGTTCGGGCCGCTTAACGAGATAGCTACCAATCCTCCGTTTGCAGGAAAGGTAGGGGTTGGTCACCCGAACGCCGTCGATACCCATCCTGGCCCGTGTTTCAACGGATGGTGCACGGATGGGCGTCCGTTCGATGGAAACGATGGCGGCGTGATTACGTTGGGAAACGCGACAACTCCCTTTACCAACGTTACAGGCCAGTTATGGAAGATTTCGGGAGCGCAAAATCAATTGAACCGGAAGTATCTGACGACGTTCGCCTACGTCGGCAGGCATCCTCTGGTTGACGCCAGCGGACCCGGTAGTTCCCTCGGATCTGGCGCCCCCGATTCCTACAAGTACTGTTATGCCTTACTGGCCGGCGAGTGCGCGTCCGGATCTTCGGCTGGCGATGTCTACGTCAACGCTCCCTATCTGAGTACGCCTTACTGCGCCTATCCTGGCATTGCGGTGCAATCGGACGATACGAATGAGCTTTGCATAGGCGATTTGGGAGCGGAGACCGCCAATCTTGTGCAGTTCGGGCTCACGCAGCATGACTTAACAGGCGCGATGATCCGGCGCCTGGGACCGAACTACGCCAAATGGAACCAGTTCGATGTCTTTTGGAACATCTTTACTACCCGAAGCGCCAGATTTGCGGCATCCCAGGTGCGATGGCTCGATGGCGTCAGGACGGAGGATCTAGTCACTGCCGTACCGCCGGTTCCAAATGTGGACAGCGTCGCTCGGAACACCTTCGAATCGGTTCCCGTCAGCATCAATCCGCCAAGGGGATGGCCGGTTGCGAGCGCAATGGTGGAGTTTGGATACACGGAATATGGCGACGCTGGAAATTACTACTGTACGTCTCGCCAGGAGACCTGCGTGGCTGCAGGCGCGGCGATAAATCTGACGGCTCCGTTTTATTTCGAGCAATCGGAACAGTATACAGGCGTCCCTTGCTCCAGCCCGAACGGCTGTAACATCGTCATCCCGGCTCTGCCCCAGCATGTACTCTACTATCGGTGGAAATACTTCGGCGCCTCGGGTCAAGTCCTGGGCCTTAGCGAGGCGCACGCAGTGGTCATCCCGTAACCGGCTTGCCTTTTCCGCTCGCCTTCTCAACGTTGGCCGGTGTTGGTGGCCCGTGCTAGCCTGATTCCAAATGTCACCAAGGCGCCTCGTACAGATTTCGGCTGCTGCAGCTGTTTTCTGGCTCGTTGTGTGGATTGCATTCTTCGCGTGGGCGTGGCGCCTTCCTGCAGTCGTCTGGGCGCGAGTGATTCCCGGCTTCGATCTTGCAGAGGCCGCGTTTGGCGCGTCGAGTATCGGCCGGATTCGCTTGGACATGCTGCTTTTCCTGGCGCTACTGACGGCTCTCACCGCCGGCGGCCTGGTAATCCTGCGGAATTGGGACCGGCTGCAAGAGACGAAGGCGCAACAACGGATCTGTTCCATCGCCGTGGCGCTAGGCGTCTTCTTCGTTCTCGCATATTGCGAAGACATGTACAACGTAGTTCAGCCGTGGTACAACCCGCAAGTCATCATGACGAATCCGTCGTCAGTGCCCGTATTTGGCCAGCGTTTGCTATTTATCTGGCCGGCCATGCTATTGAAGCATCTGATGCCGGGTATAGGTTACATCACGGCTTTCATCGTTTTTCAATTGGTAGCGCTGGCGCTTGCGGTTTACCTGATTGGAGAGTGGTCTGCGATCTTCATTGGCAGACCGCTGCAGTTTCTCGGGCAGATTATGTTGGCGGTTATGCTAGGCGCGACCTTCAACGGGTTTCTAGGACATGATTTCGGTGTGGTCGCAACCTACACGTTGTGCTTTCTGCTCCTTTATAAGAGACAGTACGTATTTTATGTGCCCGCGTTCTGTATCGGCGTTCTGAATCATCAGAATATTCTGGTTCTGATTCCTACCGCTCTAGCCGTAATGTGGGGCCGCGAGAGGCGTTCCACGATGCTTTGGGTGGCCGCGCTCACACTGGCGGGGTATTTCTCGATTCAATTCATTCTCAATCTCACCGTGCCAATTCCGGCTACCCATGAGATCAAAGTTTGGTGGAACATCCGCCAGATCGTGGAGTTGAAAAAGACGCTAGTGATGGGGCAACTAGCGCTCCTCCCGTGGTATGTCGCGGCGCTCGCCACCTGGAAGCAGGCGGACCCCTTCCTCAAACGCGCTTCCATACTAATGCCGATGCAGTGGGGTGTCTATTTCTTGTTTGGGCAGTTGAATGAGGTCCGGCTGTTCAATGGCTTCCTGCCGGTGCTGATCGGCATTTTTCTGTGCTACATCCAGAGTTACACCGCCGTCACTCAAACTAACTCTTCGCGAGAGCAGCGAGAGACTCTTCAAAGCTTCTAAGTCGAATACCCAGGCGTCGCAAATCCTCGGTGGTATCGAAACTGCGAAGGCCCTTGAGGCCGGCAAGATTCTCGGAAGAAATGGGCGTGTGGATCCCAAACCTTTCGATTATTCTCAAGAGCCAAAGTATGGGATCTCCCGGGAAGGGAAGCAGAAGTGGTTTTCGCCCGTCGAGACCCGCCGTACCGAGGTAGAACTCCCGCATCGGAACCGAATTTCCGGCCACCGCAAAGGATCCGGTGGTACGGTCACGAATCGATTTGACGATCGCCTCTGTCAGATCGTCAATCCACACCGTTTGCAAGCATCGGTCCCCGTAAAATAAGGGAACCGCCGGTAGCCGGCCGATCATTTCCCGTGTGCGGGCATACAGGCCGCCGGGCCCGACGATTGTGCCCGGCTTGATCACCGTGTCGCGTTCCAGATCGAACAGTTGTTCCAACTCATGCTTGGTGCGGCCGTATAACGAGATTGCGTCCGCATGCGCGGCGAGCGACGAGATAAACACGAATTGCGCTACATTCCCAGCCCGTGCTCGCCGCAGCAAGCCCTTGGTGCCTTCGACGTTGGTGTTCAGACTCTCCGCTTCGGTCTTGAAGCGCGTATTGTAAGCGCAGTGTACGATCGCGCGAATGGACCCGTGAAAAGCCGCCTCATCGATACGTTCGGGAAGGTCGCACTCATAAATCGCATCCGCCGCCACATCTTCGCTCTTCGAGCGATCTCGAACCAAGGCTCGGACCTCAAACCCTTCCGCCTGGAGAGCGCGGCAGCAGTAGCGGCCCAGGAAGCCCGCCGCCCCAGTTACCAGCACCGCTTCGCGCCGGTCACCCATTCGCGGATCCTTCATTGTGTAGGTCGCGCACCGCCTGCCGCGCGATGCGCCGGGCGTTCGCCATTAGCGTTAGAGTCAATCCCTTCGCCGGCAAGAAGCGCCAGGTAGACGCGTCGGCAACGAATACGCTCTGGAACCCGTTCAATCTTCCGGCGGCGTCCGTGGTCAAAGGACGGCGTGCTTCACTATAAGGCAATGTCCCCGCGTAATGAATGCTGGCGCCATGCTCCGGTCTTGCGATTCCCAGCGGTATGCAGCGCAGCGCGAGCAGGTGCTTCAAGAGGCGCCGTTCCTGCCGATTTATCCAGCTTGTTTCCTCAGCTTCCCACGCGCACTCCGCCTGTATCGATCCATCTTGGTTGAGGGACATCCAACGGCGGTTGCTGCGCCAATCCGGAAAGTGCACGTTGACGCAAGTGAACGCTGTTGCCGTGAGCCGAAGAAACAAGAGCCCGAGCGATGGCGGAAACGGAATGCTCTTCAACATTCGCGACAATAACAACGACCGGTAGGAATAGAACTGCGCCGAAATATACCCGCGATCCCGTTGCTCCACTTTCAACAAAGCGGTGAGTTGAGAGAGGCTGTGCCTTGCATCCCGCGCCGGCTTACCCAACATCCGCAAGTTGATCGCGGCAATCCAATGGTTCGCATTGCATAGTATTGGAAGGCGCGAATCGTAGTCTCCAAGCGATGCCAGCGCCAACTTGCCGCTGTTGATCGCGCCGGCGCTGAGAATCAGTTTTCGCGCGGTGAGGGATTCGGGCGAATTTGTGGCCAGATTCCGGACCGAGAGCCTAACGCCGTCACCGAGTTCCTCAAATCTGAGCGCAAGGCGGCCCCCGAGATGAACGAAATTCGGAGCGCCGCGCAGCTTTTCAAGCGTGTATCGCGGACGATAGACAGATCGGCCCACGTCGCCCCAAAAATCCATGTCGCGGTATGAGTTAGCTTCCCGCGTATCGAGTGGCCGGGAAAGCATCGCCAGCAGGCTCTGGCCAAGGTAGAAGCCGCCGTCCAAAAAACTCGCTTTCCGCCGTCGGTAGCATTCCAAAAGATTCTGCGCATTGGAGTCGAGACGCAGCGCAGGCTGTAGCGCGGAACGGTCGAGATTCGCGATCAGCGGGGACAGGATATCGTCCGCCGGGCCGCTCACGCCGATTTCGCGCACCGCCGCTGCATAGAGGTCCCTCATCTCGGCCGCCGGCAAGCCGATCTGCTCCAGTTCGAAGTCCTCCAGAGCGAAACAGTTGGCGCCCCAGCCGATTCCCAGGCCGCCCAAGCCACTACTTTGCAGCGGTAGAAAGGTCTCTGACTTCAGCGGAAACAGCTCATCCATATCGCGGATCATGTGCTGTCTCGCTGGAGTCAGGTGAGCGCCGGCACGGGCCTGGCTGCGAAAGGCCGCTTCTGGATCGTCACCAAGAAAGTAAACGCTCTGCGCGGAATCCGTTCTTCGAATTTCGGAGAAGGGCTTCGCCGGAATCAGTTTGTCGAATCGCTCGTCGGTATGGCCGATGTCCAGAAGGCCGACTTTACAGCCGGAAGCGACCGCCTCCTGCGCCGCGTGCACGCCGCTCGGTCCCGATCCGACAATCAATAGATCAAAATCCCGGGCGGATGGCATCTCGATCAGCGATCCGGATCCACTGTGGCAGGTCGCTGGAAAATGCGGGCTGCGAAGCCGCAAGCCATGCACACCGCCGCAATCCCGAGCACTACGATCAGCGCCGCCACTGCAAATCCAAATCCTTTCGTGATTGGTTCAAATTCCGCGGCGTGTTCGGGAGAGGTTTCGCGTTTCGCCAAGGAAAGGATCTTCTCGTCTCGTGGAGAGAGTTTCACGGCGCTTCCGGTGTTCAACTTACCGCGCTCGAGGATGCGTACCGCTGACGGACGGGGAAAACCACGGCTTGCGCCACAACTGGAGCGGTGGCCTGGTTGTATTCCGCCACTTCGAGAGCATTTCGCGCAGCACTGCCAAGCGCGATAGCGAATCCGGCTAGAACGGGTAGCGTGGCGTCATAGGCGACATAATCGAAAAAAACGCAGACCGCATAGGCCGTCAGCGTGGAAATCAGGGCATAACAAAGGTCCGCCACCTGCCGACCTACTTTCGTGGGAGACCTCTTCGCGCGTTTGTACACCCTGAGCAATCCTTGGAAACTGAAAATCATGATGCAAAGGAAAATGATCAGCGCAGGTATGCCAGCTTCCGAAGAGACCTGCGTATAGGTATTATGGGTACCTTGATAGCGGGGGATGATGCCCTCGGCCGTCTCCTTTTTAGCCATATAAGCGCCGAAGCCGTTGATGCCTACGCCTAGCAGCGGGTGCTCCGCCGTCACTTTCAGACTGTTTATCAGGAGCTTGCGCCGCGCCTCGGAAGAGCCCACGGCAGCGCCCAGCGCGCTGGCCTCTCGCGCGGTATGCGCCTGGGATATGCGCCCGCCCCCACGAACATGGTCTCGTAGCGTTGCACGATGGCGGGGAAGAAACTGAACACACAGAGGGAAAAGGCCGCGACGCCGACGCAAAACGTCAGCTTCCCGATGATGGATGCGCGAAGAAAAAACAGCAGGAACAAAACCAAAAGCCCAATCAGACCGGCGCGCGAACCGGTGCGGACCGACGCGTATATCGTGGTGAGTGTGAAACAGAACGCCAGTAGCCGCTTGAGTTTCGGGGCGTCAGTTGCGCCTGCCATCAACCACAGAAACGGAAGACCCAACAAAAGAATGAACGCCAGCCCATTGGCGTTAGAAAGCGTTCCGCTCCCCAGCTGCAAACGCCCATACTCCGTTCTGCCCACGTAAATGGCAAGTAGCGATGCGACAGCCACGCCCCATCCGATGGAGTTCAGCGCCGTACGACACTGTTTAAACGTCACCACCAGGGCGCCGGCGATCATGAAGGCAATCACCGCTTTCAGCCACTCGGCCGTAAACGTTTGAAAGCTTCTGCTGCGCCAGACGCTCAACGGCAAACCAATCGCGTAAATGACCGTCAGCGCCGCCATGCAGGTCCCAATCTTAGAACGAAAGGTCCACAATAGCCGGCCGTCCATCGCGGCGCCCAATAGCGCCAGGCTGCTGGTGATCAGAGGAACATGCAGGAAGCTCAGCTTCCATTCAAAAAAACGGCTGTAGTACGCCAGATTAAAAAGGCAAAAGGAATAGAAACCGATCTTGAGCATCGGCGTTGGTTCGGTCTCATGCGGAACCTTGTCAACGGCGCTCGGTGTTGCGATCATCAGGATCTCGTCTAACGGCCTATTCTAACGCGATGCGGCCTACTCCAGCTTAAGGCGGTTGGGAGAGCCGAGCGTGTGAGATACACTGAAAACACTCGATGATTAACGGTAAGCGCATTGTTGTAGTCCTGCCCGCTTACAATGCCGCTCGCACGCTGGAAGCGACGGTGCGCGAACTGCCGGACACAGTCGACGAGACCATTTTGGTGGACGACCATTCCACCGACGAAACCGCCGCCATGGCGCGCCGGCTAAATCTCACCGTGCACGTGCATGAACGAAATCGCGGCTACGGTGGCAATCAGAAGACATGTTACGCGCAGGCCCTGGCGGCAGGCGCCGATGTGGTGGTGATGACGCATCCCGATTATCAATATTCACCACTCCTGGTCACCGCTATGGCCAGCATGGTGGCGTTTGGCGTCTACGATGCCGCGCTGGGGTCGCGGCTGCTAATGGGCGGCGCGTTGCACGGTGGCATGCCGCTTTATAAGTACATATCCAACCGCGCGCTCACGGCATCCCAAAATCTATTGATGGGGGCTCACCTTTCGGAATATCACACTGGATATCGCGCCTATAGCAAGGAGTTGCTGAATTCGCTGCCCCTCGAACGCAATTCGGACGACTTCGTCTTCGATAACCAGATTTTGGCGCAGGCCATTCTACTGGGCGCGAAGCTGGGAGAAATCTCATGCCCCACCCGCTATTTCCCCGAGGCCTCGTCGATCAATTTCCGTCGCAGTTCCATCTATGGACTGGGAGTGTTGAAGACCGCGCTTGAATTCCGCCTCGCGAAATGGGGCCTCTACCGCGCTCCTATCTTCCAGTTTCCACAGAGCCGCCTGCAATCCGCCAAGGCGCCGTTTCACCTGCCGCAATAGGGTGCGACAATCGAGCTTTGCCGATGGAATCGCACGCCGCCGAGGTAGCGCAGGGACAACGCTTTGAATTCGGCAAAAACTGGAGTTGGTTTCTCGCCGCGCTTAACGATGCCAGGATCGAACAGGCGGTTAGCTCCCTGCGAGACATGCTAGGCGTACCCGATCTCAAGCGCCGGCGCTTCCTCGATATCGGATCGGGAAGCGGCCTGTTCAGCTTGGCCGCGCGCCGCCTAGGCGCTCGCGTACACTCGCTCGACTACGATCCCCATTCGGTGGCTTGTACGTGCGAACTGCGCCGGCGCTACTTTCCCGAAGACCCCGAGTGGATCGTGGAACCCGGCTCGGCGCTGGACGCAGCTTACATCCGCTCGCTTGGCGAGTTCGATGTGGTTTATTCCTGGGGCGTTCTGCACCACACCGGCAATATGTGGGCGGCCCTCGCTAACGCAGCCATTCCCGTTGCGGCCGGCGGCAAGCTCTTCATCGCGATCTATAACGACCAAGGAACCCCGAGCCGGCGCTGGACCAAAGTGAAGCGCGCCTACAACGCGCTGCCGAAGCCGCTTCGCTTCCTGGTGGTCTGGCCATCGTTCTGGACTTTGTACTGGCGCCCCTTGACCAAGGATTTCCTGCGCTTGCGTCCATTTCAAACCATCCGCAATTACGGCAAGGAGCGAGGCATGTCCTTGTGGCGGGATCTGATCGATTGGGTGGGGGGCTATCCCTTCGAAGTTGCCAAGCCCGAAGAGATATTCGATTTTTATCGCGCGCGAGGCTTCACCTTAATTCGCCTGCGAACGTGTGCCGGCACTTTGGGATGCAATGAATTTGTTTTCGAAAGGCGAGGCTAGCGGGAGACTCGTCGCATGAAAACTCTCGAAAGTGCCGCGGTCCTGCAATCCATCGTTGAGCGGCTATCGCGGATTACTCCCGATCGAACCGCACGCTGGGGCCGGATGAACGCGCATCAAATGCTGTGCCATCTCACCGACGCGTTTCAAGTCCCCATGGGAGCCAAGGAAGTTAGAATAGCCAGCGGAATTCTTCAGCGCACGGTGATGAAATATGGAGGACTTTACGCTCCGCTTCGGTGGCCGAAAGGGATTGCAACAATTCCCGAGATCGATCAACTGATTGGCGGCACGCCTCCAAGGGATTTTGAATCCGACCGCGCGAAGCTAATCTGCACGGTCCGCCGCTTCGTCGCGCTGCCGCTCGATTTTGTGTGGATTCCGCATCCCATATTCCTTCACCTCAGCCGTCGGGAATGGATGCGCTGGGGCTATTTGCATCCCGATCATCACTTACGGCAATTCGGAGGTTAGACGTGCGAAAGACGATTCTCATGGCGGCCCTCTCAGGCGCATCGATTCTCGGCGCCGTCCACGCCGAAACGGGGACCTTCACGATCCACATGATCCTGCATGCGATCGGCGAAGAACGCTACGAGATCGCGCAGGATTCGGGCGGTCTCGCGCTCAAGACATCGTCCGAGTACTCCGACCGCGGCATGAAGCGGACCGCCGAAGCGTCGATGCGCATGACGTCCGATTACACTCCGGTCGCCTACGAATCGCCGGCGCCCGCGCGCAAGGTCGCAATCGCCGCGACGGCAACCATCGACGAAGCTGGCGCCACCCGAACCGCCGATCTGCCCGCACGCTATTTCACCGTCTTCGGGCCCTCACCCTTCGCGATCCAGATGGCTATGATGCGCTATTGGCTGGCGCACGGAAAACCTGCGCAGTTGCCCGTGCTGCGCGCGAAGACCGGAGCCCCGGCCGTGGAGATTGCCCTCGTTGGCCGCGATTCCATTTCCGTAGACGGCAAACCGGTAACGCTCGAACGCTATACGGCCGCCAATTTAATGTTCGGACGCGAAATCCTGTGGATGAACGCCCAAGGGCAACTCGCGGCGGCGATGACGTTCGCCGGCGGCTTGCCCATGGAGGCCGTGCGCACCGAGTACGAATCCGCGCTGCCTCAGTTATTTCGCTCGGGAGTCGCGCAGGAGATGGCGAATCTCGCGGCGCTCGGCCGTGCGGTGACGCCGGAAAGGACCGGCTCTTACGCCATCGCCGGCGCCACGCTGATCGATGCCACCGGACGCCAGCCGGTCGCGGATTCCGTCGTGATCGTGCGCGATGGGCGCATCGCTGCCGCCGGCCTGCGTTCCGCTGTCACCATCCCGCGAGGCATGCGCGTAGTCGACGCAAAGGGCAAGACGCTGCTGCCCGGGTTGTGGGAGATGCACACCCACTTCTCCGGCGTTGAGTTCGGCCCCGCGCTGCTCGCGGCCGGCATCACCACGGCGCGCGATTGCGGCGGCGAATTCGATTACCTGGTAGCGCAGCACGATGCCGCCGCGAAGGGCGCGCTAAGCCCGCGCCTGGTGCTCGCGGGATTGGTCGACGCGGGCGGCTTGAAAGCCTTCGGACACGTCACCGCCGAGACGCCCGATGAAGGCCGCGCCGTGGTGCGCCGCTACCATCAGGCGGGCTTTCATCAAATGAAGCTCTACACGTTTCTACAACCCGATGTGATCCAGGCGATCGCCGCCGAAGCTCACCTTCTGGGGATGACGGTAACCGGCCACGTCCCGCAAGCGCTTAACGCGTTCCAGGGAGTGGAGGCCGGCATGGATCAGATCAACCACCTCAACTACGCGTCAAACATGATGCGCGCGCCGGGCGGCGGACGCGGCGCGATTGATGTGAACTCCGAAGCCGCTCAGAAGGCGATTCAATTCTTCAAGGACCATCACACTGTGATCGATCCAACGGCCGGCTGGGGCGAAATGGCGGGCCACTCCAAAGAGGTCGATGTGGCGAGTTTCGAGCCAGGCATTCTGAAGGCGCCGTTTACGCTCGATACCAAATTTCGCGGCATGGGCGGCAATACAAGCGCCGACCAAATGCACGCGCGTCTGTCGCAATCCGAAGCCGTAATCGGCGCGCTCTTCAAGGGCGGCGTCGCCATCGTTCCCGGCAGCGATACCGGCCTGGTGGGCTACGGCCTGCAACGCGAATTGGAAATATACGTAGAGGCGGGGATGACGCCGCTCGAAGCCATCCAATCGGCGACCATCGTTTCCGCCCGCGCGATGAAACTCGACGCGGAACTGGGCACGGTCGAGGCCGGCAAACGCGCGGACTTGATTCTGGTGGATGGCAACCCTGCAACCGATATTCACGACATCCGCAAAGTGGCGCAGGTGGTGACTGCGGGACGGCTGTACGATTGCGGCAAGTTGTGGCAGAGCGTGGGCTTCCAGCGTTAAGCCCGGCGCCAACACTGTTCACTTTAGTTTGGCCGTAGGCTGTTCTTAGGCTTTGCCCCGATGGGGCAACGGCTAGTTTCGGTGCGTATAGGCTTGATGGGAAGTGTGTTTTGCGGTAGGAATCCAGCCCGACTTACAATGTAGCTTCATGTGGCCCATTTTCAGATCCAGGTGGCAGATTCTAACGATCTTCCTTTTCCTAATTCCCTGGGTTCGCGCGCAGCAGTACCTGATTTCGACGCTTGCGGGCGCCGTTCCCGCACTCACTCCCTCCAAAGCTCTCGGTGCCTCGGTTATTCCGGCGCTGGTCGCGTCCGACGGCGCTGGCAATATTTATTTTGCAACTGGTTTACGTTAGTGGCGATGTCGTGTACAAAATCGATACGTCGGGCATTTTGACGCGGGTCGCCGGCACGGCGCGCCCCCCTTCGTCCGAACCCCTCGATGGCAGCATCGCAGCCAATACGCCGCTCTCGGTTTTCGGCCTGGTCTGCGATGCGGCAGGTAACGTTTATATCAGCGACGGAAAGCGCGTGCTTAAGGAATTGTCTAGAAATAACATTTCCATTGAGAAATGTTTTAGCGTACACTGGTTGCAGTGGCTGACATTGCTGCGATCACCGCTCGTTTTGCTGTTCTAAAGACCGTGCTGGACGAGCGGTCGAGGCGGCTACTAGCGGCGGCAGAGAGTCAGGCAATCGGCAAAGGCGGGATCTCCATCGTTGCCAAAGCAACAGGGGTATCCCGGCCAGTGATTCGTCAGGGGCTCACCGAGCTGAAGGAACCCACCAAACTGGCTCCGGGACGCGTGCGCAAAGAGGGTGGCGGACGAAAGAGAGCCACGGAGAAGGACTTGTCTTTGAGGACCGATCTGGAGTCCTTACTGGAATCCACTACGCGCGGCGACCCGCAAGCGGCCCTGCAATGGACCTGTAAAAGCGTGCGGCAGTTGACGGAGGAGTTGAAGCGGATGAAGCATCAGATCAGCCATCAGGTTGTCGCCGATCTGCTGCATGAACTGGGCTACAGCTTGCAGGCCAACCGGAAGACGAAGGAAGGCTCGGATCACCCTGACCGCAATGCTCAGTTTGAGCATCTGAACGGCAAAGTGAAGTGGAGTTTGGGCCGCCGCCAGCCGGTGATTTCGGTGGACACCAAAAAGAAAGAGTTGGTGGGCAACTTCAAGAATGGCGGGCGCGAACTGCGGCCCAAAGGCCAGCCGGAGACGGTGCGGGTCCATGACTTTGTCGATCCCGAATTAGGCCGCGCTACGCCTTACGGAATATACGACTTGGGCCACAACAGCGGCTGGGTAAGCGTAGGAATGGATCGCGATACCGCCGAGTTCGCCGTGGAGACGATCCGTCGCTGGTGGCGGACTATGGGACGTCCCGCCTATCCGAAAGCCACTCGTCTGCTGATTACCGCCGATGCTGGCGGCAGCAACGGTTCGCGCTTGCGGCTCTGGAAAATCGAACTACAGAAGCTAGCTGACGAAACCGGGCTGCGCATCGCGGTGTGTCACTTCCCGCCGGGAACCAGCAAGTGGAACAAGATTGAACATCGGCTATTCTCTTACATCACCCAAAACTGGAGGGGAAAGCCCCTCCGCAGCTTCCAGACCATCGTAAATCTGATTGCGGCAACGACCACCAAAACGGGTCTCAAGGTTCATGCTGAATTGAATACCGAAACCTATCAGTCTGGGATCAAAATATCGGACGCGGACCTTGCCCAGGTGAAAATCCGCCGCGACAAGTTTCACGGTGACTGGAACTACGAAATCGAACCCCGCTACCCATCTTGCTGACTAGCTTATTTCTAGACAGTTCCTAAGGTGACTCCATCCGGCGTCCTGGCCACGGTAGCCGGGCTTGGGGCCAACGAGTCCGGCGATGGGGGCCCCGCATTGAACGCAGGCTTTCTCTTAACTCAAGATCTCGCGTTTGATGCCGCAGGAAATCTGTATGTCGCAGACGTTCTCAAGATACGCAAAATATCCCCTGGCGGCGTAATCTCGACAATCGCAGGTAATGGCAGTTACGGGTACAGCGGCGATGGCGGGCCCGCTACGGCCGCGTCCCTCAGCCTAGGCGGGATCTCCAGATTGACGGCCGATTCGACAGGTAACCTTTATTTTGTGGCGCCAAACGAAGTGCGCGTACGTAAGGTATCGGCGACCGGGATCATCACTACGGTCGCGGGAAACGGCTCAAGAGGTCTCGCGGGAGATGGAGGGCCTGCTACGGCAGCGCAGTTCGAGATCCCGGAGGGACTTGCGGTCGACGCCGCGGGAAATCTCTATATTGCGGATTCTGAGCGCATCCGCAGGATCTCAGCTACGGGCACAATTACAACGGTAGCGGGAGGAGTCGGAGGTTACTCGGGCGACGGCGGCCCAGCGTCCGCCGCGCAATTTAATGACATCCAGGGAATCGCGTTTGATGGCAAGGGCAACTTATTTGTCGCCGATTTTGGAAACGCTCTCGTGCGTGAAATCTCCGCACAAGGCCTGGTGTCGACGATCGCGGGCAATGGCTACCCATCTTACTCCGGCAGCAACGGGCCGGCCGTCAGTGCCCAGCTCGATATGCCGCAGGGAATCGCAGTCGATAATTCAGGAAACGTCTACTTTGTGGATCAAAACAACGGCCTGGTCCGAAAAATAGGCGTGGACGGCAACATTACTACCGTCGCGGGAAATGGCACTGGCGGGCCAGGCCGCGACGGCGCGCCGGCTCTGCTTTCACCTTTCGGGTTCATGTCGGGAATCGCCGTGGCGGCTGACGGTTCCGTCTATTTCTCGGATTTTAGTTATGCGACGGTGTGGAAGGTGACGCCGGACGGCATTTTGCATCGGGTGGCCGGCGGCCTGCCCAGAACCTATAGCGGCGATGGGGGACCGGCGCTGAATGCGGGGCTCCGCTTGCCTTGGGGGCTTGCCTTAGACGGCGCAGGGGCGCTCTACATCGCCGACGCAGGAGACTATCGCGTCAGGAAGGTATCGTCCGGGGGAATCATCTCCACTATTGCAGGGGATGGGACTGGGGGTTTTTCTGGCGATGGTGGGCCGGCAACCAGCGCATCCCTGAACCAGCCCGTTTATGTCGCCGTCGATTTGGAAGAAAACGTTTTCATCGCGGACTCGAACAATTACCGCATTCGCAAAGTGACCAAGGGCGGTGCGATTAGCACGTATGCCGGCAACGGACAAACCGTCCCGGCGGGAGATGGGGGTCCAGCGATACAAGCCTCGATGCCGTCTCCACGCGGGATCGCTCTGGACGGGTCAGGAAACTTGTTTATAGCCGCATCTCCCGAGATCCGCAAGATTACGGCCGGAACGATTTCCACCGTAGCGGGAGCGTTCCCCTTGGTCCCAGACTACGCGGACAGCGTCCCCGCAACGAATTACTCAGTCACTGCGGAGGGTTTAGCTGTGGGTGCAACGGGAATCGTGTACTTTACGGATAATCTCGATCTTTCGGTGCGGAGGCTGCAACCGTATACCTCACTCGCGGTAGTAATGCGGCGAGCTATGTTTCCGGCCAGATCGCTCCGGGCGAGATTGTCGTTGTATACGGCTCGAACCTCGGGCCGGCGCAACTCGCGGTCGCGGCGCCGGATGGAGCGGGGCTATTCGAGCCGCGATTCGGCGGGACGGACGTCACGATAAACGGCGTACCGGCGCCTGTGATCTATACTTCTGCGCATCAAGCGGCGGCGATCGTGCCGTTCGCCACTGGCGGAGCGTCGGCGGAAGTCGTCGTATCGTATCAAGGCCAGCCGGCGGCGACGGCCGTTCCTGTGCAAACCTCGTCGCCGGGCGTCTTCACGGCCAATTCGTCCGGCTACGGGCAAGCGGCCGCACTGAATACGGATGGTACACCGAACGGACCCGCCTCTCCGGCGCATGCGGGAGACGTGATCGTTCTGTACCTAACCAGGGGAGGCCAGACGACGCCGGCGGGGACCGATGGGGCTCTTGCCTCACAGCCGCTTCCACAACCGAACGCCATGGTAACCGTGACTGTTGGTGGCCTACGGGCGCAAGTGCAATACGCCGGCGCGGCCCCTGGTGAGGTTTCAGGGCTGATGCAGATAAACATTCAGTTGCCTGCCGGAGTGACCACTGGGGACACAGTCCCCGTCTCGATCGCCTTAGGGACGGTGGTGAGCCAACCGGGAGTCACCCTTGCGATCCGCTGAGTTCCCTAGGGTTCGGGTGACCGTCCCTGCCAACGGCAAGACGACAGATTAGGGGACGACATGGGCTCTGGTGGGAGACGGTTCCGCGCAAGATATCCGCCAGAATCCCAATACGCGCAGAGGAGGTGAAACTTTACTTCGGCGCCTTCGCCGCGCATGCGTCGTGCGCCACCTTGAACGAAATGTCCCAATCGTTGAACTTCATCTCATCGGTCCCGGCGCTACGCTGAAGCGAAATGCGCCGCCAGCAATTGTCGAGTTTTACGCCATCGCTCGTCTTCTTACAAAGGCCCATGCCTGCTTCTGGTTCCATGAAGCGATAGACCGCCCAGCTCGATCCGTCCTTTGATGTCTCGATCAGAGCGTAATCCCGGCCCAAACCGTTGCTGATCAGGCCCAGGAAGAAAACGCGGTTTCCCTGGATGTCCAGCAGGTATGTGAGTTCCGCCTCATAAAGCGGCGAAAAGCTGCTGTTGCCGGCCTTGTAAGTAATGTGATTCGGAATCGCTGCGATTGCCTTACACCAATCCTCGCCTGTCCTTTTCGAAGTTGCGACGCAGATGGGAGATTGCGGCTGCTGGCAAAGCGCCGGCGTTGCAGGCAGCGGCATTCCCAGCTTGACCGGTGCTTGATCCTGGAGTTCCTTGGCGGCGAACATCGCCGATTCCCAGCCGCGGCCCTTGGCCGCTACGACTTCGGGCACGACTCCGCCTGCCGCGAGATACGCCTTCGCCAGTTCGCGCTTTTCGTCGAGGCTGAAATGGTTGTCATCGGTCAGGTACGAAAACGGGAAAAGAAAGCGCGGTGTGGAATACGTGGTCAGCCAGAGATTCTCATACGGGTGCGGGCTGGCCCCATGCTTGAGCAGCGTCTCGATGGCTGCCTTGTTCCCGGCGCGAACCGCTTCCGTGATCACGCCTTCGCGTTCGTAGGTATCGCTCGCCACTGTCATGTTCGGATCCACGCCAGCGGCCAGCGCCTGGTCGAACCATGCCATCGCCTCAGGAGAATTCACCGTATTATCGAAAAACTTGCGCGCGCCCGTGGCGTTTCCATCCCCCGTCTTTTCACGCAATGCCTGTTCGATAAGCGAGGGGCTGATCTTGGCCGCCGTCAGCAGCTTGAGCGTCTCCACATCGGCCGCCGCAATCGCGTTGCGTACGTTCAAAAGATCCATCCCGATGCCCCGACTGCGCAATTCATCGCGCGCCCGGACCGCGGTGTCCGCCGCGTCATTGGGCTGAGGCGCCCGGGCCGCGCCCAGTGTCGCATTCGGCGTCGGAGCGGAACTGATGGCTGCGCCGCCGGCCGCCCCCGGCCGAAGGAAGAACACGAAGTCACCGGCCTCATGCCCCGAAGCGCGGATGTAATCGTATTGCGGCGCTTGGTTCGATCCCCCCGCCACCTGCTGCCGGACATATTCTTCAAACAACGTGGCCGCCGTGAAACTCTTGTCCGCGATGCCGTTTAACCCGGCCAGCAACGCCGCCGCGAACACCGAGTGCCCTGCCGAACCGCTGTCGGACACCGGCTCCTTCCCGCCGCTCGCCATCAGAGTCCGCGACTTGCTTGCCAGCATCTTCTGAATGTACGCGTCATGCTCGGTGGGCAAGATCGCCGCCGCGCCCTCGCGCGTCAGCGTCCCCGAGTAACAGCTATCGGACACGATCAGGACATGGCGCGCCGGCATGGCCCGGATATCGGCCGTAATTTCGTCGGCGATCACCCAGTAAGCCGTGGAATCCGCGTCTGCGTCCGCCGGGAGCCAGTACCCCTTATCGGTTTCTTTGTCGAATTGGCCGTGCCCTGCGTAATACACCAGCAGGTTATCGCCCGCGGCGAGACTCCGGCGGTAGCGGTTGAGAGCATTCGCGACGTTTGCCCGCGTGGCTTCGCCATCGAGAAGATACTCGGTTCGAAACCCGTATCGCGCACTGAGCGCTTCCCCCACGGTCTTGGCATCATTCACGGCGGTTACGAGCGCCGGCAGATGCTGGTAGCGGTCGATGCCGATCAGTAGCGCATAATAGGCCCCGGTGGAGAGCGGTCCCGCCTGCGCCGATGCCGTTATGACGCCACGCTGCTGCGGCGCCTGCGCCCAAGTCGCCAGGCAAGCGGTCCAAAGCGCGAATGACACACCTGTGGTTCTCCTCATGGCGAGAAACGAGCCCAGTCTAACATGCAGGCTGCGCAAGTCTATATCCGGAAGCGAGTCGACGGACTAGAGCGGCGGCACTGGTCTGTGAGAATCTCGCGCGACGAATCAATGACTGGTCAGAGCAACAGCGAGGGCGATCAGCATCTTGATTCCGGGAACGATGCTGCTCGCATCGGCGTTCTCTTCCAGCCGGTGAGGCATGCGTTCGTCGGTCGCGCCGATGGCAACCGCGGGAATTCCCATGCTCACTGCGATATTCGCGTCTGTTGAGCCCACATCGGCGGGAACTATCTCGGGGGCGCCCGGTTTGCGGAAGTAGTTGGCGGTAGCCAGCGCAGTTTGCACCAAGGAGTGGTTGAGCCGCTCCGTCTGCGGCAAAGCCTTCGAATAGTCGATTCCCATTTTCTTCTCCATCCGGAAACCCACGCCTTCCGTCATGGCAATTTGCCGCGCAGTGGAGATGACGGCCGTCTCCAGACGATCCTGCGTGGCACTGTCGAGAGATCGTAGGTCCACTGTGAACCAGGCCTCGCGCGGCACGGCATTCACCACAGTGCCGCCGCCTAACATTCCCACGTTCAAAACGGGGAGCTTGAAGTTTTCGAGGCCCGCGGCAATAGGCGGCAGCGGAATGTCATAGAGCGCGGTAATCGCCTTGGCGACAGCCTTCGCGGGGCTCGGGCCGCCGCGGCTTTCCATGGTGTGGGCGCCGGGCGAAGTGTAGAAGAACTTGAACTGGTCGATGCGGAGCGCGCCGTACCAGACCTCGTTCGAGGAGACATCGGCGGCGACGAACATATCCGGTCTGTAACCGCTGGTCTCCAGCCAGTGCTTTGCGCCGAGCAGGCCGACCTCCTCTTGCGTAGACGCGAGAAAGATGAGATCGCCTTTGGTCTTTATGTCTGCCCGGTTGAGCGCGCGAAACATTTCGAGAACGGCCATCAAATTCGAGGTATCGTCGCCAACACCGGGCGCGCGCAGGACGTCGCCTTCGCGTTTCACTTTCAGATCGGTCGCGGCTGGGAATACGGTGTCGGTGTGCGTGGCGAATACAACCTTCGGACCGCCGCCGGTTCCCCTGCGGACGCCGCTGACGTTAAACATGTCGTCGGTCTTGATCTCGCTCAGACCAAGCTTTTCCATCTCCGCCCGAATGTATTTTGCGCGGGCCTCCTCCTTACCGGATGGCGACGGTATTTCTGCCAGCCGAATCCATTCGTCAACGATGCCGGTGGCGCGGTCGTCCACCGAGTGCAAGGCCTTCCGCATCTCTGGTTTCTCCAGGAGAGACGGCTGAAACCAACTACCTTGCGCTTGAAGATGCGGAGCAGCTAGCAGAAGGAGGGCGACAATCAGGCTACTGGTGAGCATAAGGGAAATCATACTCTGTTGGTTCCCTGCCCGAATCCCGCGCAGCCTCGGAGCAGCCCGCTAACCGAACAGCGCCTGGGACCATTTGGGGCTGCTAAACCCCGCGTAGCCGCTCCGCCGCGGCCTCCGGCGTAATATCCCGCTGCGGCGTGGCGAGCATCTCATACCCCACCATGAATTTGCGCACCGTCGCCGAACGCAGCAGCGGCGGATAAAAATGCAGGTGCAGGTGCCACTCATCGTGTGGCTCGCCATCGGTGGGCCGCTGATGAAATCCCATGGTGTAAGGAAACGAAACCTGGAACAGCCTGTCATACCGCGCCGTCATCCGCTTGAGAATGTCCGCCAACTCGTCGCGTTCGCGCTCACCCAACCTATCGATCCCGGTCACGTGACGTTTCGCCAAAATCATCGTCTCAAACGGCCACACGGCCCAATACGGCACAACCGCCAGGAACCCTTCGTTCTCTTCCACCAAGCGTTCGCCGGCCTCGCGCTCCAGCTTTTCGTACTCACACAGTAAACAATCGCCGCGTTCCGCGCGCCAGGCAAGCAGTGACTCCTCCTCCTTCGCGATCTCGTTCGGCAGCGAATGGCTGGCCCAAATCTGCCCGTGGGGATGCGGATTGCTCGCGCCCATCATCGCCCCGCGATTCTCGAAAATCTGCACGTAATCGATGCCCGGCCGGGCGCCCAACTCCTCGAACTGCGCCACCCACACATCCACCACCTTGCGCAGATCGGCGGGGTCCATGTTGGCAATCGTGAGATCGTGCCGCGGTGAAAAGCAAACCACCCGGCAAACACCCGGTTCCGATTCGGCGATCAGCAGCCCGTCGTGCTCAACCCGCTCGATGCGCGCATCCGGCTGCAAGGCGGCGAAATCGTTGTCGAAAACGAAGGTCGAATCGTACTTGGGATTGCGCAGGCCGCCTGCCCGCGAGTTGCCGGGACACAAATAGCAATCCGGATCGTACGCCGGCGCTTTCGGAGCCCCGGCGGTCTCCACCTGACCTTGCCACGGACGCGCGGTGCGATGCGGCGAAACCAGAACCCATTCCCGGGTGAGTGGATTGAATCGGCGATGAGGGCTGAGCATGGGCGGTGAAACGGCAGCGTTCTTATTGTCGCCCGAATCAACGAAGACCGCCCGATGCTGCGCCCGCGCCCAACTTCACCGGCTGAGCCATCGCCCCATTGCCCGCCGAATCCCACACGGCGAATCGCACCCACTTCTTGCCGCGCGCGTCGAAGGGAATCTTGAAGCGGTGTTTGCCGAACGGAGGAAGCTCTGTCGCGGGAACGATCTGGCGTCCGGTATGAATGCCATCGCCCCACACCACTTCGGCAAATTCGAGCGGGAAGGTCCATTCCACATCCGCCACGATCTTACGGCGCCCGCCGCTGCCTTCCACCGAGTAGCTCGGAATCAGCACCTCGCCCGAAGTTACGAAATAATCGCCTCGCGTCATGGCGTCCACAATTGGCCCCCATTCGCCCGGCGGCGGCAGACGGTCAAGCCTCACATAATTGACAGGATTGTTTGCGTAGATATCGTCGCCGTAATTCTCGCCGTAAACTTCCGAGATAGCTTGCATGAATTTGGGCGGCGTGTTCTTATCTGCCACCCAATTGTTCATATCGTCCCAAAGCGGCAGGCAGCGGTACTCGCAGAGGCGCTGCTCGGAGCCATCGAGACCCATGCCCCACCGGAAGCCTATTCCGCGATAGGAGGCATCGAGGAAGTGCGGAGTATCCTTGATCGCATCGGGAAACCCGGTCGATCCCTTTGAGCGCGGGTGCGGCATATAGATCAAGATGCGCTCGCGATGCGCCATCTCGATCATGTCTTCGACGCCCCCCACGTGATACACGTGGCCATAGACGGGATGCTCTTCCACCAGCGGCTGCCCTGGCGCCCGGCCCTGCGTCCAGTAGACGGGATGCGAGATCAGCATGTCCGAATGCCCACCAAGGCCGCGCGCCACTTCGCCGCGCAGCAACTCCGTATTCGGCATCACGACGAAGCTCGATCCCGATTGCCGCCGCGCGGTCTCGTAGTAATTTGCTTCGCCGCGGTAGGTATCGGGCGAAGCGCCCCTCACGGGAGATGCCGCACCGCGGCCCGCGGCAACCAGACCCGTTACGACAATAGGAGGCGTCGCCGGCGGCAAACGCAACTCGGCGCGCGTGACTCCCGCAAAGGCGAGCGCCTTGTCTACGATCAATTCCGGCGGAGCGCCCAGGCCGCGCGTCCACTGCAACCACTTGGGATCGTCCACCGGACCGCCGCGACCGCCCGCCGCAACCGCCGTTGCCGAAGCGGCCACCGCCGGCGCATCGATCGGCCCCACGATATTAATCCCCGCCGCCTTCAATACCTCGAGATCGGGTACCCTTCCATCCGTACTGGCGGCGCGGGCGGCCTTCGCAGTGAGCCCCATGTGAAAGTGCGTCGCCATGACCTGGTAGCCGGGCAGCGCCCGAAAATGATCGCAATGCGTAAATGCCGCTGCCGCCTCCATCGCGGATTCTGCCCGCCCCAAGCTGATGGCGAAGTACACTGGCATCCGCTGTTCCGTCCCCGGCCGCGCACTGCGTAAGGCGAAGTTCTGCCGGCGGTCCTCCCCGCCTTGGCCGCTTGCTTCCTCTTCCGCCTGGCGCACGCCAAAACCGAACGTTGCAGCGTCGTCTTTGCGATACCAGTTGTAGCCCAGGTTGAACGTGGTCTCGCGCGCCCAGAAGAAATTGTGCGGCGGCGGAAAAGCAGCCAGCGATCCGCCTGCCGATTCCACCGCGAGAATTCGATCTCCGGAAATCACCGTTACAGGCCCACCCTCGGCGGCGCCCTTCAGGCGGATGTCTCGCGGACTACCGCTAGTCTCGCGCCATGCGGCGCGCGAGGCCGGCTGGATCGCCACGCCCTGAATTCCCGCGTCGTACTTATACGCCACCGATGGTTCACGTGTCGAAGCGATCACCTCCTGCCGAAGCAGGTTGGCTCCCCGGTACACCGTGTACTGCAGCCTGCCGGAGAACACGCCAAGTTCAACGCCGGGAAATGAGATCTCGAGGCGGGCGCCATTGGTCTTCACTGCGCAACTCTTCGCACGATAAATTGCCGACGCCCGCTTTACCTCATCCGGACTCCGCGGCAGCCCAGGCTGATCGAGCACGCCCCGCTGCGGCGGCGTACAATCGCCGTGCGCCGATTCGCCTCCCGGTATATTCAACGGCGCGTCCCAGAACGCCTCCCATTTGTCGCGCTCCAGAATCTCCGGCGTGATCTTGATGCCGATTCCCGCCAATGGGTCGAGTTGCTGGTTGGTCATGCGGCGCAAGCCCGATACCACTCGAAATTCTGGCGCGGCATTCGCCGCCAGTTCGATCCATGCTCCGCCCTTACGGCGCGCGGCCAATTCACGAATTACCGGCGCGCCGCCTTGAATCGCAAGGGTAAGGCGTCCTTCCAACCCGTCGCCTTCCCAAGTTGCGATCAGGGCATCGCCCGCGACGGATACTGTAAGACCCGGCGCGGCTTTGTATTCCGAAAGATTCGCGTGAAGTACGTCGGCATGCGATGGCGTCGCCAGCAGGACCAGGGAAATTAGGATTGTGAAAGATGTTCGGAGAGATAGCGGGGCGGTTCGCACGCCAACAGAATACTCCCGGCATCCGAGCCGAAACAAGCGCGCAGAGACACTTCTTAAGGATTTGCGGGAAATGGGTTGGCGCGTCCGCGGTGGAGTGCACCGGCCAGTTCCCACTGCGTTTGCTCGTAGTATCATGTTCCACAACACCCGGTGGCCTTTATGTCAAGAATATGGGTTGTTCTATCCATCGTCATATGTCCCTTGTTCGCAGGCGATCAGGAGAAGGACGCCGTTAGCGCCAAAAGTGATGCCTTTCTCGCTTCATTACCGGAAGCTCAGCTCACGCCTGTAACTCAGGACCGGGCCCTGGCATTAGTCGCCCTGCCGCTCTCTTGCGTCGATCACCCGCAGCCGGCGCCGGAAAACAGCGCAAGCTACCTCTGGGTTCACAATGACAAGGCGCATCCCATAGACGATTACGACAAGAATCGAATCTTCTACGGCTGTTCCGATTGGCACTCCGCGGTCCATTCTCTTTGGTCCCTCGTTGCCATCGCCAAGCAGTTCCCTCAAATCCCCGTTGCCGCCTTCATCAAGGACCGGCTCAAAGACCACCTCGGCAAGAAGAACGTCGAAGGCGAGATGGCGTTTCTGAAGAACGCCAAGAGATTCGAGATCCCTTATGGTTACGCCTGGGTCTTGAAACTCTACGGCGAACTGAAATCTTGGGAGGATCCCGACGCCAAACCTTGGACAGAAAACATGGCCCCATTGGCGCAAGAGGTCTCGAAGAAGCTGGTTCAATACTACAAGGATCTGCCGTATCCGAACCGCGGCGGCTTGCATCCAAATACTGCGAACGTGAGCAATCTGATGCTCGACTATACCGAGGTCATCCCTGATGCCGGCCGCTCCACGACGCGATATTCAAAGCGGCCGAACCAGATTCTACGCCGGCGATCGCGATTGCCCAACCGCGTATGAACCCGCCGGAACCGATTTTCTATCGCCATGCCTGACGGAAGCACGCCTGATGAGCAGGGTGCTGGACCAGTCGCATTTCGTCGCTTGGACTAAACGGCTTTCTGCCGGCGGTCGATTCGCCAGCCTTCAAACCTATGACGATCCCTGCGTCCTCCGGTGAGTTCACCAAGGAGGATCTGGTCGGAGCGAAATCGCATCTCATCGGGCTGGCGTTCGCCCGGGCGGAGGCCATGCTTTCCATCGGCAACGCTCTCCCCGCCGGCGATTTTCGGATTCCGGTCCTTCGCCGTCTGGCGGCAATCAACGCTAACGCCGGCTTCCAGCATATCGGGGACGCGGGCTACGAAGGAAGCCACTGGTTCGCGACCTATGCGCTACTGTACTCGCGCGCCTTAGCCGGTTCACATTAAATACAGCCGGGCCGGCTGGTTTCCGCCTGCCACGTGGCGGATATGGCAAAATCGTCCGGATTTCGAGCCTACTTTTTAAAGAAGTCATTAAATCAGACGCCGCACAGTCCTTCAAGGGCGAAAATTCCCATCCTAAGCCGCAGATTCCCATTGACAATGGCCATCCTCGGCAGTATAAGTTTTCAATGGGTCTTAGAAAAGCTGCCCCACAAAAGCCGAGCTTCGCGCTTCCGGCGGCCCTCGTTCTCGCGCTGCTCTTCGCGCTGTCGTCTAACGCGCAAGTTGTCACCGCGACCCTCACTGGAACGGTTACCGATTCCTCCGGCGCCGTCGTTCCGGAAGCCACGGTGACCGCCGTCGAAACCGCTACAGGCGTCAGTCGCACCACCACCACTAGCGCCGAGGGCGTCTTCACCATGCCCTTCCTGCCGCCCGGCACCTATCGTGTGGAGATCCAGAAGACCGGTTTCAAGACGTTCACCGAAGGCAATGTGGGGCTTGAGGTCTCCTCGGTCGGCCGGGTCAACGCCACGCTGACGCCCGGTAGCCAGAAAGAGACCGTGCAAGTCACCGCCGAATCCCCGCTATTACAAGTGGAAAGCGCCGACGTCTCGAAGAACTTCGATTCCACCACCGCCGCGGAACTGCCCCTGCCCGACCGCAGCGCGCAGTCGATGGCCGGTCTCATGGCGGGCGTCAACGTGCCTGCGCTCTATAACTCCGGCAGCGGCATCCTGGAAAACGGCGGCTTCACCTATATGTTCAACGCCAACGGCCAGGTGCTCGGCGCCAACAACACGATGGTGGATGGCATCGATAACATGGATATGGCCTTGGGGTTGACGCTCTATCAGCCGGCCACCGAAGACGTCTCCGAGGTCCATGTCACCACCAACGCATATAGCGCGGAGTTCGGCAAGGTAGGCGGCGCGGTGGTCAACATCGTGACTAAGGGTGGAACCAACCAGTTCCATGGATCGCTCTTCGAGTTCAACAAGACCGCGGTTCTGGGAGCGCGCAACGTGTTCAACCAGGCGCCTCTGCCCAAAGCAGGCTTGGTCAATAACGATTACGGCGCAGCCGGCGGTGGCCCCATTAAAAGAAATAAGACATTCTTTTTCGCCAGTTGGGAAGGCAGGAAATATTATTCCAGAAGTGAAACCACATCGACCACGGCTCAGCCCGCCTGGCTCAACGGCGATTTCAGCGCTGTACCGGGGCTGCAGCTTTTCGACCCGAACACCGGGAATCCAACGACCGGCGCGGGCAAGTCGCCCTACCCTAATAACGTTGTGCCTGCGAATGAAGTCAGCCCGATTTCAAAGAAGCTGCTCCAATATATCCCGGGGCCAAATCTAGTTGTCGCCGGCGCGGAGCCTCTGACGCTCAATTATATTTACTCGGCGCCAACGGACTATAACTCCAACAGCTTCGATGGGCGCATCGATCATAATTTCAACGACAGAAACAAGCTTACCGTCAAGTTCGATACCCTGCCCGTTCACACCTACGAAGGAGCCCTCTATACCGGAACGGGCGTGGGGAACGATCTCGTATCGGATAACTATACAATCACCGGCGCAATCGACCACACCTATCTATTCAGCTCGAACATGGTTGTGGAAACGCGCTTGAACGTGAACCGCTGGGTGGCGCACATTAAGTGTACCGACACAGTGACCAATGCGCAGTTGGGCATTTACGATCCCAATCCCGACAACATCTCGACCCAGAGCCTGGCGACGATCGGCGGCATCGGTATCGGCGGTTTTGGCCAAAACTATGAATGCCCAACCATCGACCACGACACGGTCTTTCCTTTTTCGAATACCTGGACCAGAAACTTCGGCAAGCACTCCCTGAAGTGGGGCGGCGACTTTGTCCGCTACCGAAATGACCGTTTCCAGGTGCAGGGCGCGAGCCAGGCGGGCGGGCGCGGCACTTTCACGTTCAGTCCTACCATTACAGAGAACTATTTAGGCTCGTCCGGCGGGTCTCCTTTGGGCCTCTATGGCTCCACGGTGAATGCCTTCGCCGATTTTCTCTTGGGATTGCCCGCCGCGGAACAACGGGCGCAGATCCTACTGAGCCCCACTATGCGCCAAAGCCACGTGGACGGCTTCATCCAGGATTCCTGGAAGGTGACACCGAGACTGACGATCGATATTGGGCTTCGCTATGATTGGTATGAAGCTCCCACCGTGAGATACGCCGGAGGGGCGTCTAACTACGAGCCTTCCAATAACACTCTCGTCATCGCCGGTTACGGCAATATCGGCCTCAACGACGGCGTCAGCGCGAAACCCGGGTACCTGGGTCCACGTCTCGGCATCGCTTATAGTTTGGGAAACAAAACCGCAATTCGCGCCGGCTATGGGATCAGTTATTGGGAACAACGGTTCGGATGGACTGGCGGTTCTTTGAATAACCAGTATCCTGTGATCTATAACCAGCAGGTTGGAAACACCAGTAACTACGTTCCCGCCGGCACGTTAGCCAGTATCACGCCTGTCCAATATTTTTCCGTTCCCAGCAATGGCATTGTCAGCCCCGCGCCGAATCAGTCGTTCTACTACATCCCATCGCACTTCAACTTGCCGGCAGTCTATACGTGGAACCTTACGTTGCAACACCAGCTCACGCCAACACTGGTAGTCGACGCCGGATGGGTGGCCAATCTCGGCCGCGAGCTTCCCTATGCTTATAACATCAATCAGGGGCTTCCCGGCGCCGGACCGAACGCTGCTCTCCTGAACCTGGAATACGGCCGTACGGCTTCTACGACCATTCGCGCTTACGGCGCGAACAGCGACTATAATTCGCTGCAGGTCAACGCCACCAAGAAGTTCGCGCGCGGCTACCACGTGGCCTTGGCGTACACGTTTAGTAAGTCCCTCGATGAGACCGCGGAGAATGGCGGTTTCTTGAATCCTTACAACTGGAAGCAGTCGTGGGGTCCCTCGAGCTTCGACCAACAGCACATGATCACCATCAATCACGTGTATGAATTGCCCTTCGGAAAGGGCCAACCCCTATTGCACGACAACAAAGTTGCCAGCGCCATTCTAGGCGGCTGGCAGGTGAGCGGAGTCTTCCGCTACTTCACCGGCCTGCCGTTCACGGCCGGGGCGGCCGCGACCAATGCCAACTGCGCTTCCTGTTCCGTGGTTCCCGACGTCATCGGCACGCCGGTGTATCCGGGTCTCTATGGGCCGGGCCAGCAATATATTTCGCCATCTGCCTTCGCGCTGGAGAAGGTTGGCACGCGCGGCAACTCCGGCCGTGACAACCTGCGCGGTCCCGGCATGACGGTCTACGACGCTAACCTTGTCCGCAAGTTCCGCATCAAAGAGCGGGTAACGGCGGAGTTCCGTTTCGAGGCAACCAACGTCACTAACCATCCGCATTGGGGAAATCCCAGCGCGACGGTCAATACGGCCACCTTCGGCCAGATCAGCACGGCCACCAATCCACGCCAGGCGCAGGTGGCGACGCGGTTAAGCTTCTGAGACGCCGTGTAAAGTAAGAGTATCCCGTAATGGAATTCTATGACGATGCCTACCCTGAAAACTAATACTGTGGGGCCTGCCCTTTGGGGCCGCCGTCGGGCAGCGAAACGCGCCGCCCGGCACGCCGCCGGCTGGCTGCTTCTCGCAATGGCCGTCGCGGTTTTCGCGATGGGTCCCGCCCTCGCGCCGGTTCACGCGCAGAACCGCATGACCTTCTCGAAGGCCTCGACGAGCAGCGGCCACGTGGCCCTCGGCCTGGCGCTTCGCAAGCTCAGCGTCTCCGGCACGTTCCTGCAGGCGCCGGCGCATCCCGACGACGAGACCAACGCGCTTTTCACCTACTTCGGCTACGGCAGGGCCTGCGCGTCATCGACGTGCAAAACAATCGCGGCGATGGCGGCCAGAACGAAATCGGCCCCGAACTCTTCCGCGACATCGCCGTGCTGCGCACCTCCGAGTTGCTCTCCGCGCACCGCATCGATGGCGCCGAGCAGTATTTCACCCGCGCCATCGACTATGGCTATTCGTTCGACCCCGAGGAAGTAATCGCGAAATGGGGCCGCAAAGATATCGTCGGCGACTATGTCCGCCTGTGGCGCACGCTGCGCCCCGATGTCATCATCACGATGAACATTCAGGGACGCGGCGGCGACCGCGCGCATGAAGCGACCACCGTTCTGGTCCGCGAATCGTTCCGCGCCGCGGGCGATCCTACGATGTATCCCGAACAGTTCGCAAGAAGGCTTGCGCCCATGGCAGCCCAAGAAGCTTTACTTCGCGGGCGCGTTGGCCGTTCCTGGCGAAGCACCCGCCGGTGGCGGTGGAGGCCGCGGCGGCCGGCGAGGCGGCGGTCAGGGCGCTAACGCCGCCAACCTGACGACCGGTACCGACCGACAGGATACGACGAACTGCTCGGCCGCACCTACTCCGAAATCGCATCCGATGCGCACAGCAATCACAAGTGCCAGGGTGTCGGCGGACTCGGTGGTGGCCGTGGAGGCCCCGGTGGCGGGCGCGGCGGACCAGCCGCCGGCGGAACACCGGGGGCGGCGGGAGCCGCAGGCGGCGAAGGGCGTGGCGGCGCGACAGCCGATAACGGCCGCGGTGGCGCGGCGGCGCAGGGGGGCCGCGGCGGTGGCTTCGGCGGCGGACGCGGTTATTCGCTGGTCGATACCAACATCGCTGGACAGATGGGTAAGCAGGAATCGGGCGTCTTTGATGGCATCGACACCAGCCTCACATCGATCGCGCAGTATGCCGGACCGAACGCGCCGCGCGCTCTCACCGATGGCTTGGCCGCGATTCTCGCCGACGGCAAAGCGGCACAGAGAGCGTTCGCCGATGGAAACGACGCCGCCACTGCGGCGCCTATCGAAGCCGGCCTCACCAAAATTCGCGCCTTGCGCGCGGAGCTCGGTGCGATGGGCCTGAGCGATTCGGCGCGCTACGAAATGGATTTCCGCCTGAAGGGGAAGGAGCGCGATTATGAGGACGCCGTTCTCGCTGCGCACGATGTCATCCTTCGACGCCCTGGCCGACGACGGTCTGGTGATCGGCGGACAGCCGGTGCAACTCTACGCTGACGGCTGTAAATCACGGTTCCAGCGGAAGTAAGCGTGACCGGCATTGCCATCGCCGGTTTCGATTCGCCCGCGAATTGCACGCCCGGCGCCGCACGGAAGGACGTAACCTATACGTGCAGCGCGTCCGCGCATATCCCGAAAGACGCGAAGCTCACCACGCCTTACTTCAACGACAACTACTGGAAGCATCCCGAAAACCAGGCTATTCAGATCTTCGACCCGAGCGTGCCGTTCGGCGTGCCGTTCGCGCCATCGCCCTTCCGCGTGACATTCCATATCAAAGCGGGCAGCGTCGATGTCACTAAGGAACTGCCGGTCGAATATCGCTACGTGAAGGACATCTACTTCGGCGATAAGCGCATGGAGCTGAACGTCGTGCCCGCATTTCTCGGTGCGGGTCACTCCCGCGTTGGCCGTGATTCCCGCCGCGGCTGCCACTCGCGAAAGCCGCTGAACGCGAGATTCACGTCTCGGTTACCAATGGAACCAAGGGCGCCGCTAAGGCGACAGTCGCGCTGGAACTGCCGCCAGGCTGGAAGTCCACACCCGCTACAGTACCGGTAAGCTTTACGCACGAAGATGAATCGCTTTCCGCGCGCTTCATGGTGACGCCTCCGGCGCAAGCTCAAGGTCGGCGATTACACGCTGCGCGCGGTGGTAACATCGTCCGTCACTGGGGACGAGAAGTTCGCCAATGGTTATCAGGAGATCGAATATCCGCATATCCAGCGGCGGCAGGTGATCGAGCCGGCCGAGATCGCGCTCAAGGTGGTCGACGTCAAGACCGCGCCGAATCTCAACGTCGGCTACATCGAAGGCGTGGGCGATCAGGTGCCGCCGGCGATCGAGCAACTGGGCGCCAAGCTGACCTTCATCGATCAGGACGAACTGGCATGGGGCGATCTCTCGAAGCACGATGTGATCGTGACTGGCGTTCGCGCCTACGAGCGCCGCGCCGATCTGCGCGCCTACAACCGCCGCCTGCTCGATTTCGTGGAGCGCGGCGGAACCGTCATCGTCCAATACAACAAGATGGAGTTCAACCGCGAGGAGTACGGGCCGTATCCCGCCAAAGTGAGCGGCAACCGCGTCTCGCGATGAAAACGTGCCGGTGAAGGTGCTGGTTGCGAACGATCCGGTCTTCAACTTTCCCAACAAGATTGGTCCTGCGGCGTGGGCCAACTGGGTGCAGGAGCGCGGCCTTTACTTCCTCGGCGACAAGGATCCGAAATACATCGACCTGGTCTCGATGGTGGATTCGTTCAAGGACAATCCCGGCGAAAAGCTCGGCTCGCTGGTCGAGGCGAAATACGGCAAGGGACGCTGGCTCTATCTCGGCCTCGGTCTGTGGCGTCAACTGCCGGCCGGAACCGACGGCGCGTATCAGTTGCTGGCCAATCTGATCAGCCTGCCGAAGGCCCCGGCGGGCGCGCCCGTTCACAGAACTGCTGGAGGAAATCAGTAGGACGGGCCTCCGGCCGGTCCAGCGCGCGAAGCGCGCGCTATGTCTTAAGATGCCCCGATTCGCGCCCGAATACGTCAAGTGCGTCCTGAACGATAACTTCGAGGACGCCAAAGCCCAGTTGCTTTCGCCTTTGATGGCGATTCACTACGCGCACCTGGTGATGCTAGCCGAGCAGGGCATTGTGCCGCCCGGCGAAGCCCGCGCCATCCGCGATGCGCTCGATTCCGTCTCGCAGGAAGACGTCCGCGCTACGCCTTACGACGGCGCTTGCGAAGACCTTTTCTTCCATGTAGAGCGTCTGATAACCGCCGCGTGCGGCGACGATATCGCCGGCCGCCTGCACACCGCACGCAGCCGCAACGATATCGATATGACGATGTACCGCATGCGGCAGCGCGAGTGCATCCTCGGTCTTTTCGCCGCCACGCTCGATCTGCGCCGCTCGCTGCTGAGCTCTCGCGGGACGTCATCGCGAAACCATCTTCGCCGTCCACACTCACACCCAGCGGGCGCAGCCGACCACCGTCGCGCATTACCTGCTCGCTGTGGTGGAACAACTCGAGCGCGATGCCGCCCGCCTCATCGGCGCGTACCAACGCACCAACCGCAATCCGCTGGGCGCCTGCGCCATCACCGGAACCGGTTTTCCAATCGACCGCCAACTCACTTCCGATCTGCTGGGCTTCGACGGACCCACCGTCAATACCTACGGCAGCATCGCCACGGTAGATTATCTGCTCGAAAGCGCGTCCGCCGCGTCCGTGCTGCTCGCCGGACATGGCCGTTTCGTGCAGGATCTGCTGCTGTGGAGCACTTCGGAATTCAATTACCTGCGGCTGGGCGATGGCTTCGTACAATCCAGCAGCATCATGCCGCAGAAGCGAAACCCGGTAGCGCTCGAACACGCCCGCGCCATCGGAAGCAAGGCGCTGGGACAATCGCAGGCAATCGTATTGAGCGTCCACAATACGCCCTTCGGCGACATCGTGGATACCGAAGACGATCTGCAACCGCTGGTCTTCGCCATGTTCCGCGACGCCACGCGCGCTGTGGAACTAGTGGCCGCCGCCATCGCCACCGCCGAGTTCGATGCGCCTCGCCTGGAAGCACGAGCGGGCGATGGCTGGACCACCCTCACCGAACTGGCCGACACGCCTGGCGCGCGATCGCGGACTGCCGTTCCGCACCGCGCACGCCATCTGCGGACGGCTGATCGCCCTACGACAGACACATCCGGAGAGCCCTCTTCACGACCTGCTGAAGCAGGCATCCGCCGCCGTTCTGGATGCGCCGCTCGACTATTCGGAGACCGAGCTTACGACGATCTTGAGCCCCCGCCACTTCGTGGAGGTTCGCAAGACGTTAGGCGGACCCGCGCCGGAGGAAACCGCGCGCGCCGCCGGCGTCTCTTGCAAGAAACTCGAGGCCGACGAAACATGGCGCGCCGCGGCGGCCAATGCGTTGAAGGAGGCGCAAAGCAAGCTTGCGGAACGTAGCGCCTCCCTCTAAGGCTAGCCGGGGACCGAGCGTCCTGCGCGATATCAACCTGCGCACCGTGCTGCGCCTGTTGCGTGCGCACAACCCGTGCTCTTGCTCGGATCTCGCCCGCTATAGCGGCCTCAGCGTGCCTACAGTTGCCAGCAGCGTGTCACGGCTCGAACACATGGGTTTGGCCAAACGCCTTGGCAAGGGATCTTCGAGCGGGGGGCGTCCGCCGGATTTGCTCCGCTTTAACGAAGCCTATGGCTATGTCGCGGGAATCGAAATCAGCGATACCGAAATCCGCCTGAGCATAGCCAATCTTACGGGCGAAGTGATTGGCGAATCGGAGGGCGAAATCGGAGAGAAGTCGTGGCCCATGGCGGTGGTGGAACGCATGGTCGCTCTGCTCACCTCGCTCCGGGAATCGCTCCGCATTCCGGCCAAGCGCCTGCTCGCGGTAGGAGTCGCAGCGCCGGGCATCACCGATGTCGATGCCGGCGTCGTGGTCTCCGTTCCCACCATGCAGGGTTGGGAGAACGTGCCGTTGGGGCGACTGCTGGCGGAGCGTCTGCATGCGCAAGTCATCGTGGAGAACGACGTCAACATCGCCGCGCTGGGCGAGCATTCCTACGGCATGGCGCAGGGCGAGCCGAACTTCGCCTTCGTCCATATCGGACGGGGCGTCGGCGCGGGATTGATCATAAACGGGCAGATTCACCACGGCCCGGAATGGACCGCCGGCGAGATCGGATATCTGCCTGTCCCCGGCTCAAGCGTTCAGGCCGTTCGCAAATCGCAACTTGGCGCGCTCGAATGCGCCATTGGCAGCGTCGGCATCGAGCGGCAGTGGCGCGAACAGATCTCGAATAATGGCGCGGCCCCATCCTCGAGCACGTGCGCTTTGCGTATTCTCGATCTTGCGCTCGAAGGCGATGCCGTCGCGCAGCGGATTCTCGACAGCGTCTCCGAGTGTGTTGCGACCGTGTGCTCGTATCTCAGCCTGATCCTGAACTGCTCTCTGATCGTCTTCGGCGGCGAACTGGGGATGCACCCAGCGCTGATTCAGGCCGTCAATGTCCGCCTCGAAGATCACGATTTCGCGCGCCCGCGGCTCGCCATCACGCAGCTTGGCGCCAAAGCGGAAAACCGCGGCGCGTTGCGCGTGGCGTTGCAAGCCGCCGACGCGTCGCTGCCGCCGGCCGTAGGGCGCCATTAAATTCAGCTAACCGCTTTCCCGCCGCTTCGTCCAAACCTGTATCCTTATGCATAGCTAGTTAGGCATAGCAGAGAGGACCCGCATGGGCGCAAGGAAGAACGATATCCTGCAGGGCACCTTAGCCTTGTTAATTCTGAGGACCCTCGCTACCGGTAAACGCATGCACGGATACGCCATCACGGCGCATATCCAGACCGTTTCCGGCGATTTGCTGCGCGTGGAAGAAGGCTCGCTCTACCCCGCACTCCATCGCATGGAGCAGGATGGCTGGGTGCGCGCCGAATGGGGCATGACCGAGAAGAACCGCGAAGCGCGCTTCTACGCGCTCACCGCGCGCGGGCGCAAGCAGCTTACGCAGGAAGAAGAAGGCTGGGCGCGCCTCACCGAGGGCGTAGCGCGGGTGATGCGGTACGCGTGAGGCGAGAAGTATGGCATGGCATCGAAGATTGCGGAACCTCATGCGCCCCGGGCGGCTGCAGAATGATCTGGAACGCGAGCTCGCATTCCATGTGACCGAGCGCGCCGACGATCTGCGGGCTGCCGGCCTAAGCTCGAGCGACGCCTTGCTCCAGGCTAGGCGCCGGTTCGGAAATTACAGTTCGCAGGTGGAAAGGACGCGGGATATGGATATTCATGGCGGCATCGAAGCGGTGATTCGGAATGTGCGGCAATCCGCGCGCGCGTTGCGTAAAACGCCGGCGTTTACCGCGGCGGTGGTCGCGACGCTGGCGCTCGGCATCGGCGCCAACAGCGCTGTATTTTCGGCGGTTTACGCGGTACTGTTGCGTCCGCTGCCGCTTCCGCACAGCGAACAATTGGTGACGCTGGCGCAAGTGGCGCAAGGCGACGCGCAGCCGTTCGTCGCGCCCGTCCGGCTGGAGGATTGGAACCGCTTAAATAGCACGTTTCAAGCGATATCCGGGTATTATGCGCAAGACGATTCGGAGCTTTCCGGCAGTCTCCCCGAAAAGCTGCGGCACGCATTCGTTGCCCCGCGCTTCTTGCAGGTCTGGGGCGTTGCTCCCGAGTTGGGACGCGATTTCAGTCCGCAGGAGGAACACTTCGGCGGACCCTCCGCGGTCCTGATCAGCGGCCGCTTCTGGCGGCGACGATTTGGCGCCGACCCAAACGTAGTCGGCAAGACGCTCCGCATCGGCCGGACTTCCATCCCGATTATCGGCGTCATGCCCGCGTCGTTCCTCTTTCCTGAACGTGACGTCGATCTCTGGTCTGCGAGTCCCAGCGACGCGCCTTTTGCGCAGAACCGTACTCTGACTTGGTTCAACGCCATCGGTCGTCTGAAGGCCGGGGCTACGCTGGCACAGGCTCTTGCCAATTTAGCCACGGTACAGGCCAATCTCGGTCGTCAATTTCCAGAGCCCGACTCGAAAATAACCGTCTCGATCCGGCCCTTGAAGGAAGCCACCATAGGAGGCGTAAGAAAGTCGCTCTGGATCCTGTTCGGTTCGGTATCGCTTCTGCTTCTCATCGCCTGCACGAACGTGGCGGCGCTGCTGCTATCGCGTGCTGCCGGACGGCGTCAGGAAATCGCGGTGCGCTTTTCACTAGGGGCCTCGCGCGTGTCCGTCGTCGCGCAGTTGCTAACTGAGGCGTTGATTCTCTCCCTTGCTGGCGCCTTGTTCGGGCTTGCCGTCGCGGCTGGTGCGTCCGCGATATTCCGTGCGCTGGCCAAGGATCTTCCGCGCATCGAAGAGATCGGGCTCGATTGGCGAATAGTCGGTTATACTCTGCTCTGTTCAGTCGCCGCGGCGCTCGCCTGCGGAATCCTGCCCGCTATTCGCAGCACGCGGCGCGATCTGGCGGGCTCGCTCGCACAGGCCGGGCGAGCGCAGGTAGGGGGACGCAATCCGGTTCAGTTCGTCCTCATCGGCGTGCAGGTAGCTCTGGCAGTGACGCTGCTCGCTGGCGCGGGTTTGCTGCTACGGAGCCTCCAGGAACTCGGCCATGTCTCGCCGGGGTTCGATCCCTCGCGTGTGCTCACCTTTCACATCAGCACCTCCTGGGCGGAGACCAATGACTTCAAAGGCTCCGCCCAGCGTCTCGAACGATTGCTCGACGCACTGCGCTCGCTGCCCGGCGTGGAGGCTGCAGCCTCGTCACTTTTTTTGCCCGGCGTTGCCAGTACATATCAAGTCGAATTGCGGTCGCTGGAAGGCCGCCCCGAAACGGAGCCCAAGATGCTGGCACAGAGCCGTCCCGTTACCGCCGGCTACTTCACAACCATGCACATTCCGCTGCTTGCCGGCGAGCTCTGCCGCGAGCAATCCACCACGGCGCAGATGATGGTGAACCGCAGCTTCGCTAACACGTATCTGAACGGCGGCGCCGCTCTGGGGCGGCACTTGGACCAGCCCGGAAACGCATATGTTGCGCCCACCGAGATCCGCGGCATAGTGGGCGATGCGCGCGAGGTTGGGCTCGACCACGAGCCGGTTCCCACCGTCTACTGGTGCTACAGCGCGAACCAGCCGGGAACCTATTTCCTCGTGCGGACGCATGGGGACCCCAGGACGATGGTGGAGACTGTCCGCCGCAAAGTTCACGAGATCGAGCCGCAACGTTCGGTGTACGATCTGACGCCGCTTACAGAACACATCTCGGATGCATACGCGGAGAATCGTATGCGTACCATTCTGCTGGCGTTCTTCGCGGCGACGGCGATAGCTCTCGCCTGCGTGGGGCTCTATGGAACTTTGAGCTATCTGGTGAGCATGCGCCAGCGAGAGGTAGGCCTGCGCCTCGCATTGGGCGCAATGCGAACGCAGATCGTGCGTCAGTTCCTGACGCAAGGCCTGCGCGTCTCGCTTGCCGGCTGCGTCGCCGGAATTGCTCTCGCGGCCGCCTTCACGCGCCTGCTGGCCGGAATGCTCTACGGCGTTTCCGCTTGGGACGCGCCGACGCTTGCGGGTGTAGTTATGCTGGTGATGGCGGTATCGGTGGTCGCTTCGCTGCTGCCAGCCATCCGCGCCGCGCGGCTGGAACCAATGCAGGTTTTGCGGGACGAGTGAGGATTACGAAAGCGGGTAAAGCCGCAACTCCGTCTATTCGGCGTTCCGGTGGCGCTCGATCTTCTCGTAACGCTTGGCGGATTCCTGACGGATCTCGCGAATCCAATTGGCGGTGCCAGCCGCAAGTTCAGGATGGTCTTCCATCTTCCATGCGCCCTTGGCAACTCGCAATGCATCCCTTTGACTATTCAGCTTGATCGCGCGCTGCAACATATTAGCCACATGGCCAGAGTACAATGCTTGCAGGCGAACAAAAAGCGAATTTGTCGGTTGACGCATGTACATCGAACTCCACGCCCGCTCCGCCTTCAGCTTCCTCGAAGGTGCTTCATTGCCGGAGACGCTCGTTGCGCAGGCTGCGGATTTCCACATGCCCGCGCTCGCCATTCTCGACCGCGACAGTGTCTCCGGCGCAGTTCGTTTCCACAATGAAGCGTGCAAGCAGACCGTCCGGGCCTTGATCGGCGCGGAGGTGACGGCTATGGAAGGCTTCCGCTATCCGCTGCTCGCGGAGACACGCGAGGGATATCAAAATATTTGCCGACTGCTCACCAAAATCAAACTGCGCGAGACCAGCGGCAATCAGCATAAAGCTGCCGCGACCTGGGAAGACGTGGCGCAGCATGCCGCGGGACTGGTGTGCCTCACGGGCGGCGACGAGGGCCCGCTCGAATGGGCATTGCGCGGCGGCGAGGAGAGCGTGCGGGCGCAGATGCGGCGCCTGACGGAGATCTTCGGCGCGCGCAACGTCTATGCCGAACTGCAGCGCCACCATCTGCGGGAAGAGGAAAGGCGCAACCAGGCGGCGATGGATCTCGCGCAGCGCTTCCAGCTGCCATTGCTAGCCACCAATGGCGTCAACTTTGCGGAGCCGTCCGACCGCGATTTGATGGACGTGCTTACCTGTATCCGGCACAAGACGAACGTTCATGAAGCGGGGAAACTGCTGGCACGCAACTCCGAGCGACACCTGAAGAGAAATCGCGAAATGGCGGCGCTGTTCGCCGACATTCCGGAAGCCATCACCAACACCAGTCAATTGGCATCGCGACTCTCTTACACGCTGGCTGACCTCGGCTATCGCTTTCCGCCCTATCCCGTACCCGATGGCCACACCATGAATTCGTTCCTTCGCTATCTCGCATACGAGGGCCTGTCGAAACGTTATGGCTGCCATCCGACGAAAGAGTGCGAGCAGGTCGAGAAGGAACTGGCGTTAATCGAGAAACTCGAGCTAGCGGGATACTTCTTGATCGTCTGGGACATCGTGCGCTTCTGCCGCAAGCGCAACATTCTGGCGCAAGGCCGGGGTTCGGCCGCCAACAGCACGCTGTGCTACGTGCTTGAGATCACCGCAGTCGATCCACAGAAATTCGACTTGCTGTTCGAGCGCTTTCTCTCGGAAAACCGCGACGAGTGGCCCGACATCGATATCGATCTGCCCAGCGGCGATCAACGTGAGCGCGCCATTCAATACGTCTACGATCACTATGGCAGGCTAGGCGCGGCGATGACGGCGAACGTGATCACGTATCGCGGGCGATCCGCCGCGCGCGAAGTCGGCAAAGCGCTCGGCTTCGATGTGGAACGCACTTCCGCCCTAGCCAAGCTGGCGCCGAGCTGGGGCTATACCGACGATCAAGACACAGCGGAGGTGCAGTTCCGCCAAGCCGGCATCGGGTTGGATCGGCCCGCCGAGCGGAAATTCCTTTCCCTATTTCAGGCAATTCAGGACCTGCCGCGGCACCTGGGCCAACACTCAGGCGGCATGGTGATCTGCGCCGGAAGCCTCGATTGCATCGTGCCGCTGCAGCCTGCGACGATGCCGGGCCGTGTAGTGGTGCAGTGGGATAAAGACGATTGCGCCGACATGAAGATCGTCAAGGTGGATCTGCTCGGCCTGGGGATGATGGCGGTGCTCGAGGAATCCATTCAGTTGATCCGCCAGCATCGCGGGGAAGAGGTGGACCTGGCGAATTTGCCGGCAGACGATGAAGAGGTGTATAGCGCTTTGCGGGCTGCAGACACCGTTGGCTTATTCCAGGTAGAGAGCCGCGCGCAGATGTCGTGCCTGCCGCGGCTGAAGCCGAAGAAGTTTTACGATCTCGTGGTGGAAGTAGCGATCATCCGGCCCGGCCCGATTGTGGGCGAGATGTACCATCCCTATTTGCGGAGGCGGCAGGGCCGCGAAGCGCCCGATGCGCCGCATCCGCTGCTCCAACCGATCCTCAAGGAGACGCTCGGCGTACCACTTTTTCAGGAGCAACTGCTGCAAATCGCCATGATCGCGGCAGATTTTTCCGGCAGCGAGGCTGAGGAATTACGCCGCGCCTTCGGGCACAAACGATCGGAACGGAAGATGCGCGACGTGGAAAAGAAACTGCGCGCGGGAATGACAGCAAAGGGCATCGTTGGCGCCGCGCAGGATCGCATCATTCAATCCATTACATCGTTCGCCGCATATGGCTTTCCACAATCGCATGCCGTGAGTTTCGCTCTGCTCGCTTACGCCAGCGCTTACCTGAAATGCCATTACCTGGATGCCTTCACTGCTGCGATTTTGAATAACCAGCCGATGGGATTCTATTCGCCGGCGGTGCTGGTGAAGGACGCGCAGCGCCACGGATTGCGCGTGCTGCCGGTGGATGTTACGAAATCCGGCTGGCCGTGCACCATTGAAAATGGTTCGGTGCGTTTGGGCCTGCGCTACGCGCGCGGACTGCGGCAGGAGGCGGCTGAAAGCTTATTGAAAGCCCGAAATGACCGGCCGTTCAGGAGCATCGACGATCTGGCTGTGCGCGTGGGGTTGCGGCGTCCGGAGATCAACCGACTGGCGGAGATCGGGGCGCTAAATTCACTCGGCGGGATTCATCGGCGTGATGCCTTGTGGCAGGCGCAGCGCGCGTCGCTGCCCGCCGGTCCGCTGCTCGCGCCTCTCGAAGACACGGACGATACTTCGCCGCTTCAGGCAATGGACGCGGAAGAACGACTGTGGGCGGATTACAGCGGTACCGGTCTCACCGTCGGCCGTCACGCCATGGCGCACCGTCGCGCGGAAATGGATGCGCTAGGCGTGGTGCGCGCGTGCGATCTAGCAGGCATTCCGGACGGGCGGCTGGTGCGGATCGCGGGCGCGGTGATTGTCCGCCAGCGCCCGGGAACAGCCAAGGGATTCGTCTTTCTGAGTTTGGAGGACGAAACCGGAATCATGAATGCCATCCTCACGCCCGATTTCTTTCACCGGTACAAGCTGCCCGTATTGGAATCGGGGTTCCTGCTGGTGGAAGGCGCGCTGCAAAACCAGGACGGCGTAATATCCGTGAAAGCGGAGCATGTCGAGGGATTGTGCGGCGGGGCGGTGGCGGCGTCCCACGATTTTCATTAGCCTATCATCATGAAGAAAAGATCTGCCGCGCTACGCTTCATCCCGATTTGTCTCACCGCTTTGGCCGCGGTCAATGCCATCGCCCAGGCCCCCGGCAAGCTCCCGCCGCTTCCCGCACCTCTTGGCGTTCCCAAGCCGGGCCCGGCGACGGATGCGCCCTACGCGCCTCAGCCGATCCTGCCTGGCGGCGTGGTTGTGACTCTTTTTCCGTCTGGGTCTCCCTACCTTAAAATGGATCGGGTTCGCGAGGCGGAGCAATATAACATGAGCCAAACGGCGCCGGGGCGGATCAACAGCATCGTCAACATTCACAACCCGTCGATCGAAGTGCATACGGTAGATCGCGCGATCAACACCGGGGCTGCTGTGATTCTTGCGGCGGGCGGCGGGCACAACAGTTTGAATGTGGGTAGCGAAGCGAGCGATTTCGTGCCCTTCTTTTACAACTTTGGAGTGAACACGATCATCCTGCGCAACCGCTTGCGGCGCGACGGTTATGATCCGCGGACCGATGAAGTGTACGATGCGCAGCAGGCGATACGCATGGTGCGCGCCTATGCCAAAGAGTGGGGCATCGATCCGCACAAGATCGGCATCATGGGATTCTCCGCCGGCGCGGAACTGGCCGCTCCCGCAGCGGTTCTGTTCGACGATTTCGACAAGAAGAATAGCGATCCCGGCGATCCGCTGGCGGGCGTTACCTCGCGTCCCGACTTCGCGGGAATCATTTACCCCGGGCCGTCGCCGTTCGCGCGCAATCGGACGGCGCCTCCGATTCCGCGCAACGTTCCGCCGTCGTTCGTAGCGTGTGGCGGGTCGGGCGACAAGGTACACGCTGTCTGGGCGATGGAGTATTTTTCGGCGATGCTCAACATGGGCGTGCCGAATATCGAAATGCATATCTACGGAAACGGGCGGCACCCTGGCGATGCTTTGCCGGATGGCAGCCACATGAGTGGCGGCCTCACGGATCGCAACGACACGCCGTACGGAACATGGCAGGTGCGATTCATCGATTGGTTCCGCGATCTTGGTTTTCTCCAGAAGCCAGGCGTGGAGACTAAAGCTGCGAAGGATGTGGCAGCGTTTGTGAACCAGCCAGCGCGGTGATGGATTACGTCATTTCTTGATCGGTTTCGGCGGAGTGTCCGGGACATCGTCGCCGAAGCTGATTGCGGAGTCGGCGGAATATTTGCGGTAGATCAGGAAGCGCTTTTCGATCTTATCGCGCCCTTCCGGCCCGCTCATCACCGCCTCGAAATCCGAGGGTAACAGGAAGGTATGTCCGGAGAGATCCTGATCCTTGTACATCAGCGTGCTCTCAGCCGTTTGCACGGGGAAATCGTGCGGTAGATCCTCGGCAACCAGGGTTAGCTTCCGGATCGCATGCGTCTTGGCGTCGATCACAAAGTATCCGCTGTAGCCGGGCGTTGCGCTGCGATTGTCTTCGACTGTGATCTGATAGTTCGAATGATCCTGCGGCACGCGATAGTTGAAATCCATCGCAGGTTGGCCCTCCCAAGTGCTCCAGGTACGCCATTCGAACCGGGCTTGGCTCGAAGGTTCGAAGACTCCACGCAGCATGGTCCCAAAGTCCCCAACCGACTTAGAACCCTTCAGCTTTTCGTAATCCGTGCTGGTCAGCTTGCCGTCCTTCATGAGGGGTTTGTAGTCTTCCTTTTGCTGGAAGTAAGTCAGGCGGCTGTCAATCTTGGAGATCTGCGTCCATCCGGCGTCCGGACGCCGCGAAGCGGCATAAGTCGTCATTTCTTCATGACAGAGGAAATCGGGGAGTTTCCCGCTGTATTCCAGAGCGTACTGGCGCACCGATTCGAGGATGGCTGCTTGCTCTTCCGAGGAAGGCGGCGGCGGAAGCTTAGGCTGTGCGGCGGCAACCACGGCGTGCGCCGGGGGTAGGTTCGCGGTGCGGTCGCGAAGGCCGCGCAGGACGGCTATCGTCTTGGGGCCGATGCCATCCGATTGGATCCGTTCCAGCGTGTCATCGTCGAGGCGTTCGGTGAGCCTGACCTTGGCGAGAAACTGCGCGATCTCCTGATCGGACTGCTTGCCCTTCATCTCGTGCGTAGCCGAATGCAGGAATTTAGATAATTGGTCGACCGTCATCGCTTGTTGAGCGAGGGCGGTGAAACAGAAAGTGACAATAGCGGCAAATCGGCGCATGTTATTGCTTCTTAGTAGAATCGGACGTCTTCTTGGTTGGATCGGTTGCCGGTTTCGAATCGGGTGGCTTGGCGCCGTCCACCGTTTCTTTGGTCTTCGAATCCGGAATATCCGGCGGGATATCTGTGTCGTCGAAACTGATGGCGGAATCGGCGGAGTACTTGCGGTAGTTGTGGAAGCTCTCGTCGTTGCGCGTCACGATATCGGCGGCGGTCATGAAGACCTGGCCTTTGAGCGGCAACAGGAACATGTGGCCGGCGAGATCGGTGTAATCGTAATCGAGAACCGTACGCGTGGATTTGACCGGATAGCCGATCGGGAGACTATCGGCTTCGACGGTGATGCGCATGATCTTGTGCGTACGCTTGTCGGCTTCGACCAGACCGTGATACCCGGCGATGATATCGAGGTGTTCGTCGGGCACCTGGATGTGATATTCCGAGCGGTCCTGAGCCACCTTGTAGGCGAAGGCCATGACGCGCTGGCCCCGCAAGGTGCCCCAGTGGTCCCATTCGAAGCGGGCTTCCGTACCCCTCTCGAAGATCTTGCGAAGCATGGTACCGAAATCGCCGTAGGAGCTGGATCCGCCGACGCTCTTATAATCCTGCGCGGTTGGCGTGTTGTTGTGCAGGATGAGCTTGTAGTCTTCCTTCTGATTGAAGTAACTCAGACGCATGGTGAGCTCATCGAAGGCCTGCCAGCGCGGATCGTCGTCGGGTTTGCCGCCATATTTCGTGCCGGGTTTGGGGGCGCCGTAGCGCTTCGTGACCTGGGTGCAGATGAAGTCGGGCAGATTGCTGCTATAGCTCAGAGCGTAGTCGCGTAGTTCGTCGATGATGGCGGCCTGTTCTTCCGAGGTTGGCGGCGGATCTTGTTTGGGCGGCAGGAGCGCGGCGGGAGGCGCGGCCACAACGAGGGTCTTGGTACGGTCGCGGAGCCCTTCGAGCGCGTGCCGGGTCTGGGCGCCGATATTCATGGCCTCCAGATTTTCGAGGGTGCGGTCGTCGAGGCGCTCCGAGAGCTTAAGGTGGTTAATATAATCGGCGACCTGTTTATCCGGATAACGGCCGCGGACCTGCGGATCGGTACAGGACTTAATGAACTCCACCAGTTTGTTGACGGTCAGTGTTTGAGCCGAAACTTCAGGTAAAGCCACGAGGCTGATTGCGAAAACAGCGGCAAGGAGCCGGGAAAGCATATAGTCCTATTTTCGCATGCGGGATAGGTCCCGGACCTGTCTTCGTAAGGTCACAGGGAGCGGCGGGGACAACGAGCGCCTTCTGCGCTTGACAGGCCGGCGGGGGCCCTATTTAAGGTATGCGGCGAGCGGGTCCAGCGAGAGTATCTTCAAGCCGTCTACCACTACCTGAGCGTTTAATTCCGCGCCTGCGCGGCTGGTGTGGGTATGTGGGTCGCCGAAAAGCGGTTCGACCTTTTCCGGACCAAGGGCGTCATAGCGTTGCGCGATGAGTTCGTTCAGATCGATCAGGGGCGTGTGCTTGCTCGCGGCAACCTGCCGCGCCCATCCCGCGTAGGTGTCGGCGTTGCGGACAATCCTGCCGTCATTCCAAGTCTTGCGTGGAATCAGGGTACACATGATAGGAGTGGCGCCTTTGGCGCGCGCATCCTCGATGAACTGCTTTAAATACCAGCCGTAGGTATGCACCGTCTCGTGTTGCTTCGAGATCGGGTTATCAATCTCCCTGGTTTCAACGCCTGCGCCGGGCAGCGTCCCACGGGCGCGAGCCGCATCGTCGAGCGGGCCGCCGTCGTTGTGGCCGAACTGCATCATCACGAAATCGCCGGGCTTGAGCATGGCTAGGGTATCTTGCCAATAACCGGTGTAGTAAGTGCGGCTGCTCAAGCCGCCGACCGCGCGATTCACGACGTTGATTCTCGATGTATCGAAGAGATCGACGAGCGGTTCACCCCATCCCCACTGGCCGTTGGCGCCATCGCCGCGGCCATTGCGGACGGTAGAATCGCCGATCAGGAACAACGTAGGCAAGCCGGGATTGGCAGGAGAAGGCAGAGGGATCTTAGCTGTGGTAAGGGGCGCGGGGTATGGCTCGACGGACCTCGCCCTATCGGAAAGATAAGCGGATAATGCAAATCCTTTTGCGCCTTTGATCGTGGAGACAACCAGCGAAGAAACCAGTTCTGCGCCGGCGGGGCTGGTATGGGTATGATCTTCCGGGAACAGTCCCGCGACCTTTTCAGGCCCGAGCTTTTCATAGCGATCGGCGATGGCGTTAGTGACATCGAGGAATTGGACGCCGGCGGGCTTGGCGATATCGGCGGACCATTGACTGTAGTTGGCCGGACCGCGCTCGATCGCGCCGTCTTTCCAGATATTTCGGACCGTTAGCGAGAGCATGACGGGCGTAGCGCCTTTAGCTTTTGTCTCCGCGATGAACTGGCGCATGTAGTGGCCGAAAGTGTAGACGGTTTCCTTGCTGCCGTTAGGTAGGGTGAAATCTTTTGCCGCGTCGCCGAGGCCAGGGAGGGAACCACGGGCGCGATCTTGATCGGGAGGTCCGCCATCGTTATGCCCGAATTGAATGAGCACGTAGTCGCCCGGCTGTAGGACGTCGCGGACCTGTTCCCAGAGCCCCTCGGTGACGAAAGTGCGGCTGCTTCGTCCGGCGCGCGCGCGGTTAACGACATGGATTCTAGAGGAGTCGAAATAGGCGGCGAACGGGTCGGCCCAGCCGCGGTGGTCTACATTGTTGGCGGTGGAATCGCCAATGACGTAGAGCGTGGGCAGCCGATCCTGTGCAGCGGCGGCGAGGGCTAGGGCAAAAAAGGGCAGGAGGGCTCGCATCAGTAGAATCATAGCGCCTCCGCGCGCCACATATCGGCGCGGCCGGAACATCTGTGTGGGTTATGACGTATCGTGAGTAGGGATGCCTTTTTGCAGCCAATGCGGAAATCCGGTGGCCGGCAGCGACGTCTTTTGCGCCAAGTGCGGGGCGCGGCAGCCGGTTACGCCGGGACACCCGCCGCCTGGGCCAGGAGCCGACGCGCTCTCTGCGCTCCATCCGCGAACGGCTTCGGTGCTGTGTTATGTGCCGGGAATCGGCTGGATCGTTTCGATCGTGCTGTTGGCATCAGGACGGTTCCGCAATGATCAAACGGTCCGGTTCCACGCGTTCCAGGGGCTATATCTCTTCGTGGCATGGCTGATCGCCGATTGGGTTTTGCGGCCCGCGTTCTATTTCGTGCCGTGGCCTCATTTCGAGATCTATCGCATCGTGGAGTTGGCGTTGCTTGGCATGTCCATCTTCATGATGCTCAAGGCAGGACAGAACGAGGCGTTCGCGCTGCCGATCTTCGGCGAACTGGCGCATCGCTCGGCGGCTGGGAATTAGCTTGTCCGTAGCCTTACTGGGGGCAATCGAAGCCGGCGGGACGAAGTTTATTTGCGGCGTTGGAACCAGCCCCAGCGATATCCAGACCATTCAAATTGCGACTACCACTCCTGCCGAAACCACGGAAACCGCCATCGCGTTTCTGCGCGAACGCGCAGCCGGCGTGGTGGGGATTGCCTCGTTCGGCCCGGTGGATCTGGCGGCCGGGCGGATTACCTCGACGCCAAAGGCCGGATGGCGCAATTTCGATCTGGCGGACACCGTGCGGCGCGGTTTGGGCGTGCCGGTGGCGTTCGACACGGACGTAAACGGCGCCGCGTTGGGCGAGGCGCGATGGGGCGCGGCGCGGGGCGTTTCGGATTTCCTCTACCTCACTGTGGGCACGGGCATCGGCGGCGGCGCGATGGTCAACGGTGCGCTGCTGCATGGGCTCTCGCATCCGGAAATGGGACACATCCGCATTCCGCACGATCGGGTGCGCGATTCGTTCGCAGGCCTTTGTCCGTTTCACGGAGATTGCCTGGAAGGGTTGGCTTCGGGTCCGGCGATCGAAGCACGATGGAAACGGCCCGCGCGCGAGTTGGCAGCCGATCATGAGGCGTGGGTGTTGGAAGCGCACTATCTGGCTCTGGGCATCGCAAACTGGATCTACACGCTTTCACCGAAGCTGATTCTAATCGGCGGCGGCGTGGCGGAGCAGAAGCAATTGTTCCCGATGATCCGCGCGGAATTGGTGGCGATGCTGAACGGGTACGTGGAGACGCCGGGGATTCAGCCGCCGGAACTAGGTCCGCGCGCCGGCGTGCTGGGAGCACTGGCGATGGCGGAACTTATTTCAACGCGATCGTGACATCGAGCTGACTGCTGAAGGAACCCACATTGAGCATCAGCGGAACCAGATTGCCAAAATCGATGCTGGTGGGGACAGTAACATTCACCTGCAGGAGTCCTGCAACATAAGTGGGCGCGGCGCTCGCGTACTGCACCGAGGCATCGACGCCGCGGATGCTCACATTCACTGACAGAGCGGGCATGGGCAGGTTTGAGCTGCCGGTGACCGAACCATCGGGAACACCGGGGGACATCACTCCCACGCCTTCCGCGAAGAAGGTGATCACAGAACCGCGGGCGGCAGGGTTCGCGACCGAGTTCAGCGTTCCATCCTCGTTCAACACCGCGGCTTGGCCGTGTCCCGTCTGAGTGGCCGTGAAGATGGCGGGAACGGCGGCAGCGACAGGCATCGCGATGGGGCCGTAGGCTTGACCGTTATACGTGACCGTCATCTGAGTGGAGGCGGCTGTCAGCCCATAGGGAACCACGGCATTGATTTGCGTGGCGCTGACGTAGAGCAGTGGCGCAGCTATGCCGTCAAATGCGACGGTGACGCCCGCTAACGACGTGGAGACCGCACCCGCGCTGGTGAGTTGGAGACCCTGCGGCGTCGCGGGGCCGATTGCGCCGCCGAAGATGCTGACGATCTCGCCCGGGGAGACGGTTCCGAGCGGAAAGGATGTGGTATTTCCGGCGGCGAAGCTGGCGCCGTTAAGCACGCAGGCGGCGTAGGTCCCGCCAGCTGAGAAATCTAGACGCGCGGCGAAGGCATCGCTTGCGCCTGAGGCGTAAGTCGTTTGCGCCACGCCAGGCGTAGCGAAGAAGACTTGCGACGACGTGTCGCCGGCGAGATAGACAGCTCCGGTGGAGTCGAGCGCCAGGGCGTACGCGTTGTCGTAGCCAAGCCCGGCCATTCCGCTCGAATGAAGTAGCTTCGCGCCAGTGGGATCAAGCGCAGCGACAAACGGTCCGCCGGTCTGGCGGCAGGTGGGAACGCCGGGACCGGCGCGCGGAAAATCCGCGAACGATTCGGTTGTCCCGGAGAAGTAGACGTTGCCAGACGAGTCGAGCGTGAGCGCGTAAGCCACGTCGGCTGAGGCCCCACCCCACTCGGTCGACCAGACGGAGGCTCCGCTTGGCGAAAACTTGGCGACGAAAGCGTCGCCCGCGGGATCGGGAGCGGTGGGGTCGGCGGGCGGCCCGGCGTATTGGGTTTGGAATGCGCCTGCGGTGACGGGGAAGTTTACGGACGACGTTCCGCCGGCGATGTAGGCATTGCCAGAGGCGTCGACGGCGAGTGCATAGCCAACATCGGACGATGACCCGCCCCAGTAGGTCGCGAAGAGAACCTTCGAGCCGGTGGGATCGATTTTGGCGAGGAAGGCGTCGCTGTAGGAGCCATAGCCGGGCGCGCTCGAGCCGCCAGCGAACTTGGACTGCGCGGCTCCCGGAGTCACGGGGAAATCGGGAGACAAGGTGTCGCCGGTGACGTAGGCGTTGCCGGAGGAATCAACCGCGAGAGCGCGCGGCGTATCGTTCTGCGATCCACCGAAGAATAAGGAATAGATGGTGTTTCCGGTAGGGCTTATCTTTATGACGTCTATGTTGGAGATGGGCGTGGTGGAGGGGGGCTTTGTCTTAATGCCGGTACCGGCGATATAGATATTCCCGCTCGCGTCGATTGCAACGGCATTAGGGGGATTCACTGGCACAATGTATGTGAGGGTCTGCTTGCCTGTAGGGTCGAATCTGATTAGCTCGCAGGGGGGGCTGGCGTCGGCAACGATCACTGCGCAGCCGGCCGCGATCAGGTTGCCTGGGGCATCGAGTGCGAGTCCCCTCACGGCAAGATTCGGCACGGAATAAGTGGCGAGTATGTGCGCGCCAGTGGGGTCTAACTTGACGATCGAGCCAGTTAATCCGACATAGGCATTGCCGGTTTTGTCGACGGCGATGGCATTGGCAGAGGCTCCGCTAAGATAAGTGGCGTAGGAAAGAAGGGGCGGGGACGCGAGGGCTGCCTGAGAAAGAAGAAGGGCGGGCCACAAGAGATTGTGGCTCGCCCTGGGGGTAACACGCACGGAAATTACTTCTTCTTCTTTTCCTTAACTTCCTCTTCAACCTCTTCGACTTCGCCGGGCTCGCGGCCTTCGCGCTGCGCTTTGAGGCGCTCTTCCTTGCGCTTGGCGCGATCGGCGGCGCGCTTCACCAGTTCACTGCCGACCAACTCGATCATCGCCTGTTCGGCGCCATCGCCCTTGCGGGGGCCAAGGCGCGTGATGCGCGTGTATCCGCCATTGCGTTGCCCGAAGCGGGAGCCCAACGAATCGAACAGCTTCTTGACCGATGCTGGCGTCAGCAGGAACGAGGCCGCCTGGCGGCGCGAATGCAGGGTGTCGGTCTTGGCCAGCGTAATCATCTTCTCTACCAACGGCCGCACTGCCTTCGCCTTGGGCACGGTGGTGATGCAACGCTCCTCCAAAATCACGCTGGTGGTGAGATTGCGAAGCAGCGATTGGCGGCTATCTACAGGCCGCTTTAGTTTAAAACCGGCGACTTTGTGTCTCATGGGTTATTCCCCGATTTGATCCTGATCGTTGTCGTCGTACGCGCTGTAATCCGGCACGGAACCGGGTGCGGGCGCGGGCGGCGCAACCAGGCGGCCATGGGCGTCTATGCGCATTCCGAGGCCGAGACCCATATTGGCCAGGATCTCCTTGATCTCGTTGAGCGACTTGCGGCCGAAATTCTTGGTGCGCAGCATCTCGGCTTCGGTCTTCTGCACCAACTCGCCGATAGTCTGAATATTGGCGTTCTTGAGGCAGTTATAAGAGCGCACGCTGAGTTCGAGCTCTTCCACGGAGCGGTTGAGCACTTCATTCATCTTGTCCATGCCGCGCTCGGAAATCTCTTCCGCCTGCTCCGGCACTTCCTCGAAGTTGATGAAGATGGTCATGTGGTCTTTTAGCAGCTTGGCCGCGTAGCCGATGGCGTCCTGCGGCGAAACCGCGCCGTTGGTCCAGACCTCGAGCGTGAGCTTGTCGTAATCTGTCATCTGGCCAAGGCGCGCGGCTTCGACGGCGAAGTTCACTTTGCGTACGGGCGAATGGACGGAATCGATCGGGATATAGCCGAGGGCGAGATCTTCGTCGAAGTTCTTATCGGCGCTGACATAGCCGCGTCCAGCCTTGAGGCGCATTTCGATGGTGAGACGGCCGCCTTCGGAGACGGTGGCGACGTGAACGTCTCGATCGAGCACTTCGACGTCGGCGTCGGTTTCGATCTGGCCGCTACGCACATCGCCGGGTTTATCTACGGTGAGGCGCACGGTCTTAACTCCGTCGCCCATGATCTTGAACGGAATCTGCTTCAGATTGAGGATGATGTCGGTGGCATCTTCCACCACGCCAGGGATGGGGCTGAATTCGTGCTCGACGCCCTCGATGCGCACGGCCGTGATGGCGGCGCCTTCAATGGAGCTGAGCAGGACGCGACGCAGACTATTACCAATGGTCGTGCCGAAGCCGCGTTGAAACGGCTGGGCGGTAAACATGCCATACCGCTCGGTAAGAGTTTCGGTATTGGCGACAAGACGCTTGGGTTTTTGGAAGCCCTTGAACATAGAACCTTTCCTGGGGCCGCAGGCTCGCGCCGCAGCCTCAATGCTTTATTTCGAGTACAGTTCGACGATGAGCTGCTCGTTCAATTGGATCTGCACCAGGTCGCTGCGTTGCGGCAGGCTCGTGATGCGCCCCTTCAATGCCTTCCCGGTCCACATCGATCCAGTTCGGCGCCGGCGCGTGGGCCGTGGCGTCGCGGGAGGAAAGGATGGCCGGATTGTTCTTGCTGGATTCGCGGACGGAAACAACGTCGCCGATCTTGATTTGCGCGGACGGGATATTGCACTTGCGCCCGTTGACCTCGACGTGGCCGTGGCGAACGATCTGCCGTGCCTGGGCGCGGCTGGCGCCGAAGCCCATGCGATAGATGACGCTATCCAGTCGGCGCTCGAGACCGGACATCAGGTTTTCGCCGGTGATGCCTTTGGCGTGCGCGGCCTTCTCATAGGCTCCGCGGAATTGCGATTCGAGCACGCCATAAATACGGCGCACTTTCTGCTTTTCGCGGAGCTGCAAGCCGTAGCCCTGTATCTTTTGCTTTCGGTCTTTGCCGTGTTGCCCGGGAACGAAGTTGCGCTTTTCGATGGCGCACTTCTCGCTATGGCAGCGATCGCCCTTGAGATAAAGTTTCATGCCCTCGCGCCGGCATTGCCGGCAAACCGGGCCAATGTATCTTGCCAAGTTCTTTTCTCCTTACCTTTCCTGCTTCAGGTGCGGTTTACAGCCGTTGGCTGGCCTTCTTCCCGCTCGATAAAAACTCTCAGCCGTCAGCGATCAACTCTCAGCTTTCAACCGAGCGGCTGATCGCTGACCGCTGATAGCTGAGCGCTCCTATACTCTCCGCTTTTTCGGCGGTCTGCAACCGTTATGCGGAATTGGCGTCACATCTTTGATCGCCCTTACTTCGATACCCGCGGTGGATAGCGCGCGCACCGCCGATTCGCGCCCAGAACCTGGCCCGCTGACCCGGACTTCGACCGTTCGCAATCCGCTCTCCCCGGCCTTGTTGGCGGCCGTCAAAGCGGCCTGCTGCGCGGCGAACGGAGTGCCTTTGCGCGATCCGCGGAAACCCAGCGAACCGGCGCTCGACCAGGAAATGGTATGGCCTTCCTGATCGGCGATGGTGACGATGGTGTTATTGAACGTCGCCTGGATATGCACGATGCCCGAATGGACAACGCGCTTTTCCTTCTTCTTGAAACTCTTTTTCTTGCCGGTCTTTGCGGGTGCTTTAGCCGCTTTAGCCATACTATGTCTTCCCCGTCGCCTTCTTCTTATTCGCTACCGTGCCGCGGCGCGGTCCCTTGCGGGTGCGCGCATTGGTGTGCGTACGCTGGCCGCGAACCGGCAGGCTGCGGCGGTGCCGCAATCCGCGGTAGGAACCCATCTCGATGTGACGCTTGATGTTCATCGAGATTTCCTTGCGGAGGTCGCCTTCCACTGCGCCTTCTTCTTCCAGAATCTGGCGGACGTGGTTGACTTCGTCCTCGCTCAGATCCCGAATTTTCTTGTCGAAATCGATCCCTGCCCGGTGGAGCAGCGACTTGGAACGGGTGCGGCCGATGCCGTAAATGTAAGTCAAGCCCGATCTCGGCCCGCTTGCCCGGGGGAAGATCCACGCCTGCGATACGCGCCATACGTTATCCTTGCCTCTGTTTGTGTTTCGGGTTTACGCAGATGACCCGCACCACGCCTTCGCGATGGATCACCTTGCACTTGTCGCAAATCTTTTTGACGGACGCTCGTACTTTCATCTCAGAATCCTTACGGCCGGGTCAAAACCCACGGCCCATTTTCCGTAACGGCGATGCAATGCTCGAAGTGGGCCGAATTCGACCCATCTTTCGTTACCGCCGTCCACTTATCCTTCAAAACCATCGTCTCCGGCCGTCCGGCGCTCACCATCGGCTCGACTGCTAAGACCATTCCCGACTTCAACCGGGGATTCTCGTTGCGGCGGTCCACATAATTGGGAACCTGCGGTTCCTCGTGGAGTTGCGTACCGATTCCGTGGCCTACAAACTCACGGACGATTGAAAACCCGTTCGACTTCACATGCTGCTCGACCGTTCCGCAAACATCAAACAGCCGGTTGCCGTTCCGCACCCGGCCGATAGCGAGTTCGAGCGATTCCTGCGTCACCCGCAGTAGTTTCTTTACCTGCTCGCTCACTTCGCCCACCGGAACCGTGGTTGCCGAGTCGCCGTAATACCCATCCAGCTTCACGCCGGTATCGATCGACAGGATGTCTCCCTTCTTCAAGGTCCGTTTCGGATTCGGCATCCCATGAATTACCTCGTTATTCACCGAGGTACACAACACAAACCGGTAAATCTCGCCCGCCGCCGGGACGTAATAGCCCTTAAACGCAGGGCGGGCGCCGGCATCGGCGATCATTTTTTCAGCCACTACCTCCAGGTCCCAGGTGGAGCAGCCTTCAACCGCCAGTTCCTTCAACTTCTCCAAGATCTGATAGACCAAGAGACCGCTGCGCCTCATCTTTTCCAGTTCAGCGGGCGTCTTACGCACGATCATGACAGTCTATCGCCTGACAAATCTTTTCAAACACCATGGAGGGCGAATCCTTCGAGGCATCCACCTCCACCAGCCGCCGCCGGGCGGCGCGGTAAAAATCCAAAACCGGCCGCGTTTGCCGCTCGTAAGCGCTCAACCGCTGCCGAATCACATCCTCTTGATCATCGTCGCGGATGATCAGTTTCTCGCCTTCCAAATCGCACAGCTCATCCACCTTCGGTGGCTTGGTTGCAAGGTTATACAGAGTTCCACAGCGAGGACAAACGCGGCGTCCGGTCAATCGGGCAATAATACTATTGTAATCTACCGCGAGGTGAATCACCACCTCGGGGATTCCGCGAGCATCCAGCCAGGCATTCAGGTGTTCGCCCTGATCCACCGTCCTCGGATACCCGTCCAAAATAAACCCTCGGGCCGCGTCAGGCTGGCTCAACCGCTCTTCGACCATGCGATTGACCACGCCATCGGACACAAGTTCGCCCGATTGCATCCTGGCCTTAGCCCCGTTCATCTCCACGCCTTCCCGGATCCGTTCGCGCAGCATATCTCCGGTAGAGATATGCGGAATTCGCAAGCGTTGGGTTAGCAGCTTCGCCTGCGTGCCTTTTCCGGAACCGGGCGATCCAAACAGAACAATCGCCGTCACAATTTGTTGTCTTGTACGCAGCGGCGGTGAACCTGGTAGGGTCTCGCCGGGCAAACTCGGCCCTTACTGCGTCTCCGCGTTTCCGCGGCGTTCTCACTTTCCAATGCGAAACTAGCTCCTTCTTCCCCGGATGCGCCCCGACCGTGGGGTAAACCCTTCGTAGTGGCGCATGATGAGCTGGGCTTCGATCTGGTTGATCGTATCCATTGCCACGCCCACCACGATCAGCAGCGACGTGCCGCCAAAATAGAAAGTGACCCCCAAACCGTCAAGCAGTGGACGCGGAAAATGCGCGTCGATAAAGTTCCCTACCAGGGGAAGATGCTGTAGCTTGATGCCCGAGATCATGATGTCCGGGATGAGACACAAAATTGAGAGATAAATGCCGCCCACCACCGTGATCTTGGTGAGCACGTTGTTCATGTAATCCGCGGTATTCCGGCCTGGCCGGATTCCGGGGATGAAGCCGCCGTATTTCCGCATGTTGTCGGCCGCTTCGTTGGGATTGAAAATAATCGAAACGTAGAAGAAGCAGAAAAAGATGATGCCGGCCACGAACAGCACGTAATACATCGGCTCGCTGTGCTTTATCGTGTTCAACGTGTTGATCAGCCATGGCATATTCTTCACCCAGGCAAGCTGGGTAAGCGTTTGCGGAAAGGCGAGGATCGACGAAGCGAAGATGACCGGGATGACGCCGCCCGCGTTGACCTTCAGCGGCATGTGCGTCGATTGGCCGCCCATCACGCGCCGCCCGATAACGCGCTTGGCATACTGCACCGGGATGCGCCGTTCGCCGCGCTCCACAAGCACGATGAACGCGACCACCGCGATCATCATGGCGAGCAGCAGAATAAGCTGAATCGCGCCCCACTCATGCGTTACGAAAACGTTCTGGTAGATGCTGCTGACGGCGCGCGGGATACCGACCACGATACCCGTGAAGATGATCAGCGACATGCCGTTGCCCACGCCGCGCTCGCTGATCTGCTCGCCTAGCCACATGATGAATGCCGACCCGGTGGTGAGCGAAAGAACCGTCAGCGACATGAAGCCGAAGCCGGGGTTGATGACGATGCCTTGTTGCGCCGCTTCCAGGCCGGTGGCAATGGTGGCAGACTGGATAACCGAAAGAATAATCGTCAGGTAGCGCGTCCACTGCGTGATCTTACGGCGGCCGAGTTCGCCTTCTTTCTGAAGTTTTTCGAGCGTCGGCACCACGACCGTCAACAATTGCAGGATGATCGACGCCGTGATGTAGGGCATGATGCCCAAGGCGAAAATGGTGAAGCGTCGGATGTTGCCGCCGGCGAACAGATCGAAGAATCCGAAGATCGATCCCTGGGCGGAACCGAAGAACTGCTCCCACTTTCATGAGTGTTGATGCCGGGCGCCGGCACCTGACTGCCCAGGCGGTATACGGCGAGCAGCCCAAGCGTGAACATGAGCCGCTTGCGCAGATCGGGTACGCGAAAGATGTTCGCGAAGGCTTCGAAAAACTTCTGAACCATGGTTTCCTTCGTTTTCCGCCGCTTACTCTTGAGCGGCTGCGCCGATGGTTTGCGCCGTGCCGCCGGCCTTCTGGATCTTTTCGATCGCCGATTTCGAAAACTGGTGCGCTTCCACCGTGATCTTGCGCGTCAACTGGCCCGTTCCTAGAATTTTGAGGCCGTCCTGGAGCTTCTTGATAACGCCGAGTTCCACTAGGCGATCTACATTGAACGTGTCGCCTTCGAGTTTTTCGAGCTTATTGAGGTTGACGACGGCGAAATGCTTTTTGAAGATGTTGGTGAATCCGCGCTTCGGCAAGCGGCGGTGAAGCGGCATCTGGCCGCCCTCGAAACCGCGCTTCTGGCTGAAACCGGAGATGGAACGTTGGCCCTTGGCGCCGCGCGTGGAGTATTTGCCCGTGCCCGAGCCCATGCCGCGCCCAACGCGCTTGCGTAATTTTACCTGGCCGGCCGGGGGTTTGATATCGCTAAGATTCATCTTAAAGTCAGCTATTCGGCAAGCAGCTTTCAGCTTTCAGCGCGAGCACATTTCGCTGAACGCCGGAACGCTGAGGGCTCGATCGCTTACTCTACAATCGTCAACAAGTGCGGAACCTTCTTCACCATGCCCCGGAATTCCGGCGCATCGGGGCGCTCCACGATCTGATTCAACTTGCGCAGGCCGAGGCCCTTTTACTACCCGCTTGTGCTTTTCCGGCGTGCAAATAGGGCTGCGCACTAGTTTGATTTTGATTGTTGCCCGCCATTATAGTTTCTCCACCGCCAGGCCGCGCATTTCCGCAACCTGCGTTTTTGTCGCGCAGCGATTCGAGCGCCACGATGGTCGCCTTCACGACGTTGTGCGCGTTACGGCGGCCGATGGATTTGGTCAGCACATTGGGAATTCCGCAGGCCGAGATGACAGCGCGCACCGCGCCGCCGGCGATCACGCCGGTTCCGGCCGGGGCCGGCTTCAACAACACCTGCGAACTGGCGTACATCCCAGCACCTGGTGCGGAATGGTGGTGTCGAGGACGTGCACCTTGCGCAGCGTCTTCTTGGCCGCTTCGATTCCCTTGCGGATGGCGGAAGGAACTTCCTTGGCTTTGCCGACGCCATAGCCGACCACTTTCGCCGACGGATCGCCGATCACGACCAGCGCCGAAAAGCTCATGTTCTTACCGCCCTTGACGACCTTGGTGACGCGATTGATGGCCACCACCTGTTCTTTCAGGTTCAGGTTGCCCGGGTCGATCCGTTTGACTTGCGTTGGCCATTAAAACTCCAGTCCAGCTTCCCGCGCGGCATCGGCCAGCGCCTTGATGCGGCCATGATATTGATATCCGCCGCGATCGAACACCACCCGCTTGACGCCCTTCTCTTTGGCGCGCTCGGCAACCAGCTTGCCGATGGTCTTCGCCGCGGCCACGTTGCCGCCGTTGGGCTTGCTGCCCTTATCCTCTGGGCCTGTCAACGGAAGAGGCGGACACCAGCGTCTTGCCTTCGACATCGTCGATGACCTGCGCGTAGATGTGCGCCACGCTGCGGAATACCGCCAGGCGCGGGCGCTCGGTCGTGCCGCGCAACTTGCGCCGGATGCGCACGTGAATGCGCTTGCGGATCTCTTTCTTTTCGATCTTACGAATCATTTGCCACCCGCCCCGGTCTTGCCGACCTTCTTGCGCAGCGATTCGCCCGTATAACGGATGCCCTTGTTCTTGTAGGGATCGGGCTTACGCAGCGCGCGAATATTCGCCGCCACCTGGCCCACAAGCTGGCGGTCGTGGCCGCTCAACACCAGGTGCGTCTGCTTATCGATCTTGAGATCTACGCCCTCGGGAAGCAGAACCTCGATCGGATGGGAATAGCCCAGTGTGAAAGTCGCGACTTTGCCCTTGACATCGGCGCGGTAGCCGATGCCGACGATATCGAGTTCACGAATGAATCCGGTCGAAACGCCCTGCACCGCATTAGCGGCGAGCGCCCGCGTTAGTCCGTGCAGCGCCGCATGATCGTCGGAGTCGCGCACGAGGTCGAGCTGACCATCCTTTTGTACGATTTTGATGCCGGAGGGAATCGGCACAGTGAGCGTGCCCTTCGGTCCCGTGACCTGCAGTTGCTCGCCGATCTGCACTTTCACGCCGCCCGGCAGCGGGATCGGTTTTTTTCCAATTCGAGACATAGTCAACCCTTTCACCAGAACCCTGCACAAGATTTCGCCGCCGACCTGCTCTTTGTGGGCGTCGCGGCCGGTCATCACTCCGCGGGCGGTGGTCAGGATGTTGATTCCGAGACCGCCAAGCACGCGCGGGATGTCCGTCTGGCCGACATACACGCGGCACCCGGGCCGGGAGACGCGCTCGATGGCGGAGATCACCGGCTGGTTGCCGTTGCCATACTTCAGATAAATCTTGATGGTCTTCTTCACGCCCTCTTCGGCAACCTTGAAGTTTGCTATATAGCCCTCTTCTTTGAGGATGCGCGCGATTTCCGCTTTCAATTTCGAGGCCGGCACGTCCACCTTCGGATGGCGCGCCTGAATCGCGTTGCGCACGCGAGTCAGCATGTCGGCAATGGGATCGCTCGTCATAAATCTCCTTACCAGCTCGCCTTCGTCACGCCGGGAATCTCGCCGTTCAACGCGAGTTGGCGGAAACAGAGACGGCAAATGCCGAACTTGCGCAGAAAAGCGCGCGGACGTCCGCAACGCCAGCAGCGGTTGCGGTGCTTACATTGCAGCCCGGGCGTTTTGGCCCGGCGGGATTTCTCGAGCTTGATGTCTCGCGCGATCTTTGCGGTAGTCGCCATATTCTTCTATCCTTGCTTGCCGGAACGGCCTACTGCCGGAACGGCATTCCCATCTGGCGCAGCAGCGCCACCCCTTCGGCATCGGTGCGCGCCGTCGTGGTAATGGAGATGTTCATACCCTTGGTCTTGTCCACCTTGGAATAATCGATCTCCGGAAAAATCAATTGGTCCTTCACGCCCAGCGTGTAGTTGCCGCGTCCGTCGAAGCTTTTTGATGAAACGCCGCGGAAATCGCGCACGCGGGCAAGCGCCACATTCACCAGGCGGTCGAAAAACTCGTACATGCGGTCGCCGCGCAGCGTGACCATGCATCCGATGGCCTGGCCTTCGCGAAGCTTGAATTGAGCGATGGATTTCGTCGCCTTGGTGATGACCGGCTTTTGACCGGCGATCTGAGTCAACTCGTTCACGGCGCCATCCATTAACTTCGCGTTCTGTGTGGCTTCGCCGAGACCGATATTGATCGAGATCTTCTCGATCTTGGGCACTGCCATGACGTTCTTGTAGCCGAACTCCTTGGTCAGAGCCGGAATCACTTTGCTTTGGTAATGTTCCCTTAATCGCGCCGGCATAAATTCCTCTTACTTGTCGAGCGTCTGCCCGCACTTGCGGCACTCTCGTGTACGCCGCGTCTTGCCGCCCGCCACGTGGTCGACATGGTGCTTCACGCGGACAGCCTTGTTGCAGCCCGGGCAGACGATCATAACGTTCGAAATCGCGATGGCGCTTTCCCGCTCCGCGATGCCGCCCTTGATCTGCTTTTGCGGATTAGGCCGCGTGTGGCGCTTGATCATCCCAACGTGTTCGACCAGGACGCGGCCGGTGTCGCGGTTCACGCGCAGCACTCGTCCGGTCTTGCCCTTATCGCGGCCGGTAATGACCTTTACAGTGTCTTCCGTCTTCAACTCGATACGCGCCGGCGGAGCCGGCCTCTTTTTTGCAACCGCCATTAGATTACCTCGGGAGCCAGCGAAACGATCTTCATGAATTTCTTATCGCGTAGTTCCCTGGCCACCGGCCCGAACACGCGCGTCCCTATCGGCTCTCCCACATCGCTGATGAGCACCGCGGCGTTGGAATCGAAACGGATGTAAGTACCATCCTTGCGCCGTGTCTCCTTGCGCATGCGTACAATCACGCAGCGCACCACTTTTCCTTTTTTGATGGCCGAATCGGGCGCGGCCTCTTTTACGGCCGCCGTTACTACATCGCCCAATCCAGCGCGCAAACCGAGGTCGCCGCCGCGCGGCAAAATGCAGGAAAGCCTGCGTGCGCCGCTGTTATCGGCCACCTCGAGAATTGTTCGCATTCCAATCATAAGTCGCTTCGCTCCTGGGTCGGGGATCAGGGGTCAGGCTCGGGAAAAACCACCGAAACCTAACGCCGCTGCCCGCGACCTCATACAATCCTTAACCCTAAACCCTCAAACCACAGATGCCAGCCCGCCGGCGACGAAAGTCCGATGCCCTCACCGACCCCTAGCTCCCGGCCCCACTCGAGGCCCCCCGACTAGACTTTGTCCAGCTCCGCCGGCTGTGCGCCAACCTGCGGCGCCTTGCGCACGATATCCGCCAGTTGCCATCGCTTTAGCTTGCTCAGCGGACGGCACTCCACAATGCGAACAATGTCGCCCATCTTGGCTTTGCTGTCTTCGTCGTGGGCGTAAAATTTCTTTCGCTTGCCGACGATACGCTTATACAGCGGATGCGGAACGCGGCGGCTGACTTCGACCACAATCGTCTTCGTCATCTTGGTCGAGACCACTTCGCCGACCTTCTCGTTCTTAAACCCCGGTTTGGCCTGTTCTTCCGCCATGTTATTTCTTCGCTCCCGCCAGCTCCCGTTGGCGCAGCACCGTCAAGGCGCGCGCACGATCCTTACGCAAGGTGCGGAGCTTCTTCAACCCTTCGAGCTGCCCCATGCCCTTCTGAAACTTGAGACGGAAGAACTGGTCTTCCATTTCGGACAACTGGTGTTTGATCTCCTTGTCGTCCATATCCTGCGGTTTGAAACCCTTCATATGCTTAATCCCCATCCTCGCGGCTGACGAACTTCGTCCTGATGGGCAGCTTATGCGCCGCCAAGCGCATCGCCGCGGCCGCGGTGGCCTTATCCACGCCTTCCATTTCAAACAGCACCTTGCCCGGACGAATCACTGCCACCCATTGCTCGGGCGCGCCCTTTCCTTTACCCATACGGGTTTCGGCGGGCTTCTTGGTGATCGGCTTATCCGGGAACAGGCGGATCCAAACCTTGCCTCCGCGTTTGATCGAGCGCGTCATCGCGACGCGCGCGGCTTCGATCTGGCGGTCGGTGATCCACGCGCACTCGAGCGCTTTGAGGCCGAAGTCGCCGAAAGAGATCGACGAGCCCCGCCACGCCTTGCCGGCCATGCGTCCGCGTTGCTGCTTCCTGTATTTGACCTTCTTGGGCATCATCATGGCGGTTGATCCTTATTGCTTCTCTGGCGTTTCCGGCGCGCCGGCATCCGGCGTTTCAGTCTTGGGAGTTTCGACGTCCGGCGCGGATTCCACTTTGGGTTCGGGCTTGTGCTCGGCCTTTGCTTCCTGCTTCCAGGAAGGCCTGTTGCGGCGACATCAGCGGCGGCAGAATCGGGGCTACCGGACGGACCGCGGGACGCGGCAAGTCGGCGGGCGCGGATTGCATCGCAGGACCGGAAGCATCGGGCGCGGCGGCCACGGGCGGGGGAGCCTGACGATCACGGTCGCGGCCATCACGACCGCCGCCGCGGCCACCCCGGTCGCGGTCCCGATCACGATCCCTATCGCGACGGTCGCGCCGCGGTTCGGGCTCTGGCAGAAGCCCGCGCCGTTTGGTGAGATCCAGAATTTCGCCCTTGTACAACCACGCCTTGACTCCGATCACGCCGTAGGTAGTGTGCGCTTCGGCGAAACCGTAATCGATATCGGCGCGCAGCGTGTGCAGCGGAAGTTGCCCCTGCAGATACCATTCGCAGCGCGCGATTTCAGCGCCGTTCAGGCGGCCCGAGACGCGGACCTTGATTCCTTTGCAGCCGAACCGCAGCGCCGAATCGACGGCCTTGCGCATGGCGCGGCGGAAAGCCACGCGCTTTTCGAGCTGCATGGCGATGTTTTCCGAGACCAGCTGCGCGTCGAGTTCGGGCTTGTGTACTTCCTGAATGTCGATGAAGACTTCGCGCTTGGTCTTCTTCGCCATATCCTGCTTGAGCTTTTCGATCTCGGCGCCTTTGCGGCCGATGATGATGCCGGGACGCGAGGTGCGGATGGTGACGCGCAGCTTGTTGCCCGGCCGATCGACTTCAATCGAGCTCACGCCCGCCGATTTCAGCCGGTCGCGTCAGCGCTTCCTTCAGTTCGAGATCTTCCTGCAGCAGCTTCGCGTAGCCCTGCTTGGCGAACCAGCGCGAGCGCCACGGCTTATTGAAGCCCAGCCGGAATCCGTACGGGTGAACTTTCTGTCCCATCTATGCCTCTTCTCTGTCCGCCACTTTGACCACGATGTGCGACGATGCGCCGCTGATACCGGTAAGCCCGGCCCATCGGCGCCGGGCGAACGCGCTTCATGCGCGGTCCTTCGTTGACGTAGGCTTCGCTCACAACCAACTCGTCGACGTCCACGTCTTCGTTGAGATTCTGCGCATTGGCGATGGCCGACTGCAGAACCTTCTCCACCGTCGGCGCGATGCGCTTGTTGGCCGTGCGCAGCGTGTTGATGGCGGCCCCGGCCTGCTTGCCGCGGATCAGATCGACCACAAGCCGCGCCTTCTGCGCCGAAATCCGGATATATCGTGCTTCCGCTTTGGCTTCCATGACGATCCTCTTATGCACGGCTTGGCCGACTTTTCCGTCGCCGCCTTCACCGAATGCCCCTTGAACGTGCGCGTGGGCGAGAATTCGCCCAGCTTGTGCCCCACCATGTTTTCGGTGACGTACACCGGGATGAACTTCTTGCCGTTGTGAACCGCGACCGTGTGGCCGACAAATTCCGGAAGAATGGTCGAGCGGCGCGACCAGGTGCGCACCACTTTCTTCTCGTTGGCGGCGCGTGAGCACCGCGATCTTCGCTTCCAGATGCGTGTCGGTAAACGGTCCCTTTTTTACGGATCTGCCCATTCGATTACCTCTTCTTGCTCTTTCTCGTCACGATCCACTTGTCCGTGCGCTTGTTGTTGCGCGTCTTGTAGCCGCGCGTCGGCTGGCCCCACGGCGTCACCGGATGGCGTCCGCCCGAAGTCTTGCCTTCGCCGCCGCCATGCGGGTGATCGACCGGGTTCATCGTTACGCCGCGGTTGTGCGGCGTCTTGCCCAGCCAGCGCGTGCGGCCGGCTTTGCCGAGCGACACGTTTTCGTGATCGGAGTTGCCCACCGCGCCGATGGTCGCCATGCATTCCACCTGCACCGCGGCGCATTTCGCCCGAAGGCAGTTTCAACAGCGCGATGCCGCCTTCCCGCGAAACCAACTGCGCCTGCGAGCCGGCCGAGCGCGCCATCTGCGCGCCCTTCCGGGCCGCAGTTCGATGTTGTGGACGATCGGTGCCGGCGGGAATGTTCTTCAGGGGAAGGGCATTGCCGAGCAGAATATCGGCTTTGGGACCGGACATGACTTTCTGCCCGACTTTCAGACCATCGGGGTGAATGATGTAGCGCTTTTCGCCATCCGCATAGTTCAGCAGCGCGATGCGCGCCGAACGGTTGGGATCGTATTCGATCGCCGCCACCGTGGCCGGGATGCCGAACTTGTCGCGCTTGAAATCGATCACGCGGTACGCCTGCTTGTGCCCGCCGCCGATGAAGCGCGAAGTCACGCGGCCGGTGCTGTTGCGGCCGCCGGTGCGCTGCTTCGATTCCACCAGCGACTTTTCCGGCGTCTGCTTGGTGATGTCGTCGCGCGTCAGGACGGTTTGAAAGCGCCGCGTCGGGGTTACGGGTCTGTAAGATCTTAATCGGCATGTTAGATCTCCGCGAACTCCGGCACTTTCTCGCCCGCCTTCAAGCTTCACGTAGGCCTTCTTCCAATCGGAACGGTAGCCGGCGAAACGTCCGCGGCGGCGCAGCTTGCCTTCGAAAGTTGCGGTGCGGACTTCCTCCACCTTCACCTTGAAAAGCTTCTCGACCGCGGCCTTCACCTGCGTCTTGTTGGCGTCGGGCGCGACTTCGAAGCACAAGCGTCCGCTCGTTTTCTTTCTTGTTGACGCCCTTCTCGGTGACGAGCGGGCGCACGAGTACGTCGTGGATGTTCATTTTGCGAGCGCCTCCGAGAATTTCCGCGGCCGCCGCTTCGCTGAGCAGCACGCTCTTGTGGCCCAGCAGATGGAACGCGTTGACTTCGTTGGTGGGCAGCAGCGTCACGCCCTTGAGGTTGCGCAGGCCGAGCGACAGATTGCGGTTTTCGCCGTTATCGACCACCAGCACCTTGCGCCCGCCTTCGAGCTTGGCCAGCGTGCCGCATGGCGCTCTTCGTCTTGTGATCGGCGAAGTTGAACGCCTGCACCACTTTCAATTCGCCGTCGCGAACTTTGGCCGAAAGCGCCGAGCGCAGCGCGCCCAAGCTGCATCTTGCGCGGCAGCTTGTAGCTGTAATCGCGCGGCACCGGTCCGTGCACCGTGCCGCCGTGGCGCCAGAGCGGCGAGCGAACCGAACCGACGCGCGCGCGGCCGGTGCCCTTCTGCTTCCAGAGCTTCTTGCCGGAGCCCGCCACTTCGCGGCGCACCTTGGTCTTGTGCGTGCCGCGCGCGTTCGCCCGCCGGATAGTGCCGGACGGCTTCGTAGAGCAGCGCTTCGTTGACTTCGGCGCCGAAAACTTCGTCGGCCAGATCCAGCGCGCCGACTTCCTGATTATTCAAATCGACAACATCGACTGTGGGCATGGCAGTTACCTCTTCGCCCTCCGCACGAGCGACATAGCCGCCGTTGGGTCCCGGAACCGCGCCCTTCACCACCAGCACGTTGTCCTCGTAGATCGACTTCGACCACTTCCAGGTTGCGCACCGTCACCTGCGCGTTGCCCATGTGGCCGCCCATGCGCATGCCGGGCAGAACGCGCGACGGGAAAGCTCGATGCGCCGATCGAACCGGGCGCGCGGTGGAACATCGAACCGTGCGAGCCTTCGCCGCCGCGGAAATGATGGCGCTTCACCACGCCGGCGAATCCGCGGCCTTTCGAGATGCCGATCACGTCGACTTTGTCGTTGGGCTTGAACTGATCGACCAGCACCTTGTCGCCGGCCTTCAGATCGTCGTCGCCCGTGCCCGAGCGGCGAACTCGCGCAGGAACTTCGCGCCTTCGACGCCCGCCTTCTTCAAATGGCCGGTGGCTGGCTTGTTGATGCGCTTCGGCTTGACGAACTCCATCAGACCCGAGCTGCACGGCGTCGTAGCCGTCGGTGGTCGGGCGTCTTGCGCTGCACCACCATGCACGGACCGGCCTTGAGCAGCGTCACCGGGACGGCCTGGCCGTCGGGCCGGAACATCTGCGTCATTCCAATTTTTTTGCCAAGGATTCCTGGACTCATAAAAAGCTCTCAGCTTTCAGCGGTCAGCATTAGCGACAGGGTGTACCCGCTTACGACTGCCAACCGTTCCATCAGAAATCTAACCTCGTTTCGCTCACGCGTCATCGCGACCTCACGCCCAGACTGAAAGTTAGAGCTGCTACTGAACTCTTCCCGAACGCCTTGATTTCCACATCCACGCCCGCCGGCAGATCGAGCTTCATCAGCGCGTCCACCGTCTGCTGGGTCGGCTCCAAGAATATCGAGCAGCCGCTTGTGCGTCCGGATTTCAAACTGCTCGCGCGACTTCTTATCCACGTGCGGCGAGCGCAACACCGTCGTGATGCTGCGCGACGTGGGCAGCGGAATCGGACCGGCGACCGTTGCGCCGGTCCGCTTGGCCGTATCCACGATTTCCGTCGTCGATTGATCGAGCACCCGGTGATCGTACGCCTTCAACCGGATGCGAATGCGTTCTCTCAGCGCCATTGCGTCGCCTACTTCACGATCTCGGTCACGGTACCCGCGCCCACCGTGCGGCCGCCTTCGCGAATCGCGAAGCGCAAGCCCTTGTCCATGGCCACCGGCGTGATCAGCTCCACCGTCAGCTGCACGTTGTCGCCCGGCATCACCATCTCCGTGCCTTCCGGCAACTGCGCCACTCCCGTCACGTCCGTCGTGCGGAAGTAGAACTGCGGCCGGTATCCCTTGAAGAACGGCGTGTGCCGCCCGCCTTCTTCCTTGCTCAACACGTACACTTCGCCCTTGAACTTCGTGTGCGGCGTGATCGACCCCGGCTTCGCAATCACCTGCCCGCGCTCCACTTCGTCCTTTTCCACGCCGCGCAGCAGCAGACCCACGTTGTCGCCCGGCCGCCCTTCGTCGAGCAGCTTCTTGAACATTTCGACGCCCGTGACCACCGTCTTGCGCGTGTCGCGGAAGCCGACGATTTCCATTTCCTCGCCGACCTTGCAGATCCCGCGCTCGATGCGGCCCGTCACCACCGTGCCGCGGCCCTGAATCGAGAAGATGTCTTCGATCGGCATCAGGAACGGCTTGTCGATCACGCGCTCCGGCATCGGAATGTAGCTGTCGACCGCTTCCATCAGCTCGTCCACCGTCTTTTCCCACTGCGGCTTCGCCGTTCAGCGCGCCCAGCGCCGAAACGCGAACCACCGGCAGATCGTCGCCCGGGAACTGGTAGCTCTTCAGCAGCTCGCGCACTTCGAGCTCGACCAGGTCGAGCAGTTCCGGATCGTCCACCATGTCCACTTTGTTCATGGCCACCACGATGTACGGCACGCCCACCTGGCGGGCCAGCAGAATGTGCTCGCGCGTCTGCGGCATGGGGCCGTCGGTCGCCGCGACCACCAGGATCGCGCCATCCATCTGCGCCGCGCCGGTGATCATGTTCTTGATGTAATCGGCGTGGCCGGGGCAATCGACGTGCGCGTAGTGCCGGTTGGCGGTCTCGTATTCCACGTGCGCCACCGCGATCGTGATGCCGCGGGCTTTTTCTTCCGGCGCGTTGTCGATCGAATCGAAGCTCCGGAACTTGATCTTCGGATTGTGCTTCGCCAGCACCTTCGTGATCGCCGCCGTCAGCGTCGTCTTGCCGTGATCGATGTGCCCGATCGTCCCGATGTTGACGTGCGGCTTGCTGCGGTCAAATTTTTCCTTTGCCATGGCTGCCAATCTCCTTAAGAATGCTCTTACTTCGTAACTTTGCCCTGAACCTTGCTCACGATCTCTTCCGAGACCGTCTTCGGCACTTCCTCGTAACGCGCGAAGTGCATCGTGAAGCTGCCGCGGCCCTGCGTGCGCGAGCGCAATTCGGTCGCATAGCCGAACATTTCGCTCAGCGGCACGCTGGCCTTGATGATCTGCGTCGTGCCCCGAATCTCCGTGCCTTCGAGCTGGCCGCGCCGCGAGATCAGATCGCCGTTGACGTCGCCCATGTACTCTTCCGGCACCACCACTTCGACCGCCATGATCGGCTCGAGCAGCACCGGTTTGGCTTTGCGCGCACGCTTCCTTGACGCAGATCGAGCCGCAGATCTTGAACGCCATTTCCGACGAATCGACATCGTGATAGCGCCGTCGAACACCGTGACCTTGACGTCCGACCATCGGGATAGCCGGCGAGGATGCCGCCTTCGAGCGCTTCCACCACGCCCTTTTCGATCGGCTGGAATGAATTCCTTCGGAATGTTGCCGCCCTTGATTTCGTTCTCGAACTCGAAGCCCTTGCCCGGGTTCGGCTCGACGCGGAGCTTGCGTGCGCGCGTACTGGCCGCTGCCGCCGGTCTGCTTCTTGTGCGTGTAATCGTCTTCCGCCATCTGGCGGATCGTCTCGCGATACGCCACCTGCGGCTTGCCGACATTGGCCGCCACGCCGAACTCGCGCATCATGCGGTCGACGATGATTTCGAGGTGCAGTTCGCCCATGCCGGAAAGAATGGTCTGCCCGGTTTCGGGATCGGTATTCACGCGGAACGTAGGATCTTCCTGCGCCAGCTTGGGATCGCCATGCCCATCTTTTCCTGATCGGCCTTGGTCTTCGGCTCGACCGCGAGCTGAATCACCGGCGTCGGGAAGTCGATCGATTCGAGCACGATCGGATGCTCTTCGTCGCAGATCGTGTCGCCGGTCGAGATCGTCTTCAGACCCACCGCGGCGCAGATATCGCCCGCCAGGATTTCCTGAATGTCTTCGCGCTTGTTGGCGTGCATGCGCATCAGGCGGCCGACGCGCTCCTTGCGGCCCTTGGCCACGTTGAAAACCGATTCGCCCGCGTTCAGCTTGCCCGAGTACACCCGGAAGAACGCCAGCTGACCCGAGTACGGGTCGGTCATGATCTTGAACACCAGCGCCGCGAACGGCTCGCTGTCGGACGGCTTGCGGATCAGACTTTGACTTCGGGATCGTCGACGTCCGTGCCTTCGACCGGCGGAATATCGAGCGGCGAGGGCAGATAATCCACCACCGCGTCGAGCATCGTCTGCACGCCCTTGTTCTTGAACGCCGAGCCGCAGATCACCGGGAAAATCTTCAGCGCGATGGTCGCCTTGCGGATGCCGGCGCGGATCTCGTCGTTCGGTGAGCGGCTTCGCCTTCGATGAACTTCTCGAACAGCTTGTCGTCGAACTCGGAAACCGCCTCGATCATCTGTTCGCGGTATACTTGCGCCTTTTCGAGCAGATCGGCCGGGAATCTCGACGACGTCGAACTCGCGCGCCCAGCGTTTCATCGCGCCAGATCACGGCCTTCATCTTGACCAGATCGACAATGCCCTTGAACTGGTCTTCGGCGCCGACCGGAATCTGGATCGGCACCGGGCGCGCACTTCAGGCGGTCGACGATGGTATCGACGGAGTGGTAGAAATCCGCGCCCACGCGGTCCATCTTGTTGATGAAGCAGATGCGCGGAACGCGATACTTATCGGCCTGCCGCCACACGGTTTCCGATTGCGGCTGCACGCCGGCGACGGCATCGAACACCGCCACCGCGCCATCGAGCACGCGCAGGCGAGCGCTCCACTTCGGCCGTGAAATCCACGTGGCCGGGCGTGTCGATGATGTTGATCTGCATGTCGCGCCAGTCGCAGGTGGTCGCGGCGGAGGTGATGGTGATGCCGCGCTCCTGCTCCTGCTCCATCCAGTCCATGGTGGCGGTGCCTTCATGGACTTCGCCGATCTTGTGCGAGCGGCCCGTGTAATACAGGATGCGCTCGGTGGTGGTGGTCTTACCGGCATCGATATGGGCGGCGATGCCGATATTTCTCATCCTTTCGAGCGGTATCGTTCTTGGCATAAACAGTAGACCTGAATTAATCCTTCAGTTGATCCTTACCACCGGTAATGCGCGAAAGCCTTGTTGGCTTCCGCCATGCGGTGGACGTCGTCGCTCTTCTTGATCGCTCCGCCGCGCAGATTGGCGGCGTCGTTCAACTCGTTGGCCAGCTTTTCCGCCATGCCCTTTTCCGGCGCGGCCGCGCGCGTTGGTGATGATCCAGCGCATCGCCAGCGACGTGCGCCGGTTCTGCGGCACTTCGATCGGCACCTGATAGTTGGCGCCGCCCACGCGCCGCGTCTTCACTTCGAGCAGCGGCTTGGCGTTCTCCACGGCCTTCTTGAAGGCCTTCAGCGGATCGTCGCTGGTGCGCTCCTTGATCTTGTCCATGGCATCGTAGAAGATCCCCTGGGCGGTGTTCTTCTTGCCGTCCCACATCATCGAGTTGACGAACTTCTCGACCAGGGTCGAGTTGTAGATCGGATCCGGCAGCGATCTTCACGAACAACGGCTCTTCGTCTGCGTGGCATACGTTCCTAATCCTTATTTCGCTTTGGGCCGCTTGGCCCCGTACTTCGACCGGCTCTGCTTGCGGTTGGCCACGCCGGCGGTATCGAGCGCGCCGCGGACCACGTGATAGCGAACGCCGGGAAGATCCTTCACACGGCCGCCGCGGATCAGCACGATCGAGTGCTCCTGCAGGTTGTGGCCGACGCCCGGGATATAGGTGGTGACTTCGATTCCGTTGGTCAGCCGCACGCGCGCCACTTTCCGCAGCGCCGAATTCGGCTTCTTGGGAGTCGAAGTGTAAACGCGCGTGCAAACTCCGCGCTTCTGCGGGCAGCTCTGCAGCGCCGGGCTGGAGGTCTTCCAGCGTGGCGGCTTTGCGCCCTTTACGCACAAGTTGATTAAACGTCGGCACGAACTTCCTCTTCGCGGTGCGAAAAACATCGAAAAAATTAACGCAGAGTCCCAGGGCAGAATTACAAAAAAATGTGCCCTAAGATCACAACTGCGAGGATAAAAACGCTTCGGACAGGCCCATGTTCCATTCGGAGTATCCGGAGGAACCTCGGGGCCTCACCCCCGGCCGGACTCGCCATTCAACAGGACGAGTGGTAGCGCAGGAGCAGAAAGCTGTACTCGCGAAACCTTTTTACTATACCGAAAAGGACGGAGTCATGCAAGCGTCATTTCTTGGCGATCTTGTCTGTCTGGAAAAGCATCGTGTCGGGAGCACGCAAAGTCCACATTTGTATAGAATTGAGCGGCCGATCTTTACGTTGCGGTGACTTCGTATATCGGCTTCCGGCGCGCTGCCCGCCAGGTGAGTTGGCGGCTCCCTTGATCCCGATTGGGTACGAACAGGCTCGCCGCGCACCCGGCGCCAACCAAAACGAGGTGCCCAATCACGCCAATCATATAGTTATGTAGCGGAAAGTTGAAGCGACCTAGGCTCCATAGCCTGCCGCTATCGATAGTTAAAGTGGCGTATGCCGTGAATGCGAGGCTCGCAGCAATTCCTATGTATGCCGCGGCGGCCCCAGCGCGTGGAACGAGAAACGCGAGCAAGAACAGACCGGCTAAACCCCCAGCGGCAATCGCCGATACTGTGTACCACATCGAGAGCGCGGTACCGTTGGTGTGCGCCAGGGCCGTCGCCACGGCCACGCAAAGCGCGCCGAACGCGGCCACCAAAAACTTCGCGCAAGCAAGACGCTGCCGATCCGTGGAGTTGGGCCGAATCGCCCGGTAGTAATCTTCGACTCCGACGGCCGAGAGCGCGTTCAGATCCGACGAGAGATTCGCCATCGCAGCGCCGAAAAGCGCGGCGACGAAAAGGCCGGCGAGCCCTGGTGGAATATGCGTCGAGATGAAGTACGGGAAAGCCTGGTCGGCCTTCGCCACGTATGCCGGCAGTCGCTCACCGGCGGCCCGGAAGTAGACCCAACACAACGTGCCCGCCAACATAAAAAGCGTCCAGACGGGGATGCAAAGGAGCGAGCCGATCACCACGCCGCGCGAAGCATCGCGGTCGCTGCGCGCAGCTAGATACCGCTGAACGATGGTCTGATCGGCGGCGTAGCGCTGGAAGTAATAGAAAAGGCCGTAGACCGCGAGCACGATAAAAGTTGGCTTGGAAAAATTGAGAGCCGGACTTCCGAGCGCGATCTTCCCGCTCGACCATGCCGCGTGCAGCATAGCGCTTGGACCTATTCCCGACAGAAGCAGCAGATAGCCCAAGGTAATCAGCAGTCCGGCCCATAAAACGAAGCCCTGCAGCACATCGGCCCAGATGACCGCTTCGATTCCGCCTGCCAGCGTATAGCAGACAGTGACGATGCCGACGGCGAGAATCACGCGATCTGTGTTCCATCCGCTCATGCCGCTCACGGTGAGCGCGAGTAAATAGAAAACGAAGCCCATCTTCGAAAGATGCGTCGCCGCGTACGCGATCGATCCATAAACACGCGCCGGGTATCCGAAGCGCTTGCCGAAATATTCGTACGCGCTCACGCGAACGTGATGGCGGAAGAACGGGATGATCACCGCCGCCGTGACCGGCATGATGACGATCACCGTGAGGCCGGGAACGAGGTTCGACCAATCTCCCGCGAAGGCCGATCCGGGATATCCGATGAAGGTGACGCTGCTGATGAGTGTCGCGAGCAGCGACAGGCCGGTAGCCCATCCGGGGATGGAGCGGCGCGCAACGAAGTAGCGTTCAGTTGAGGTTTGGCGGCGCGAAAAGCGCAAACCGATTCCGGCCAGCGTTGCCAGGTACGCCGCGATTACCGTTACGTCCAGCCACCGCAGATTGCCCATAACGCGCTCCCCCTTGAAAGCCGCGCCTCAGAGGCAAGTTACCAGAGGTAGTCTTTGGCGATCTCGCGCTTATCGTACCCGTCGAGCACGTGCACCACGCGAATCTTCTTCAGCGACACCGGCGAGAGCTGGCCGATCGGGATATAGATGATGGTGCGGCCGATGCGCGCGGCGATCGTTTCGAAAGATCGAGCGCGGCGGCTTGGCGGCCACATAGACCACGTAACGGTGAATCGAATAATCGAGGCCGGCCAGCAGCAGCCGCTCGGATTTCGATCTCGGCGAACTCGTAATCGGGATCCTGCCAGACGTCGTACATGCGCCGCGGCGGGCAGGCTCATCAGGAAGCCGCCGTATTCGGCGCGCCCGATGCCCGGGCCCACCAGGTTGTCGAACGGGAACGTCGAATAAAACGCCATGTCCGATTCGTTCTGGTTCTCGCCGAGCCAGGTGGTCATGTAGGGGTAGCGGTTGTCGCGGTCCTCGTCGAAGATCACGACCACCGAGCCCACTTCGCCGTGAATCTTCTGATATTGGCGCACGTAGATGCGGCCTTCGTACCATTTGCGAATGGTCTCGCGCAGGTCGATGCCGTCGAGAATCGACGTGGTGAACGGCTCGACGCGCGCGCGCTCTTCGGAGAGGATGCTCTTGCCCTTCTTCTTGAGGAAGCGGCCGTAGTCCTCGATGACCAGGTCTTCGGGCGGATAGGAGCAGATGCTCGCGCCGTTCAACTCGCTGGCCCATTCGCCGGGGAACTTCTCTTTCTTGCGCGGCTTCAAGCCCGTACGGGCAGCATGCGGCGCTTGGTGCTGGGCAGGCGGCGGCGCAGGCGGATGCGGCGGGTGTCGCAGCCAGACTTCTTCGCCGGAGATCCGCACGGTCGTGATGTCGGCTGTCGGTCTGTCTGCGGCGGATAGCGGCCGGCGGTCTCCCAGACATCCCAGGCGTAGTTGTCGTCCGGCGATGCCGCGCGCGGCGACGGTGAGGTCGAAGAGCGCCGCGCGAGAGATCGCTGGTCGGCGAGCGCCAGATTGCGCGTGTAGCGCGCCAGCAGGCGGCGCTGCCAGTGCGCGATGCTGCTCGCCGGTATTCGGCTTCGTACTCCTTCTCGGCGTCGCGGAAGACGGCGAGCTGCGCGTGGCGGCGGTCGATCAGAGTTCGGATCGGTCATCGCCTCGCGGAACTGCTCGTAGCGCCACTGCAGGAACGGATATTCGGTGGTGATTTCGGCCAGCGACTCGGGATGCGGATTGAACAGCTCGCACGCCTTCGCGGCGGCGCGTGCAGCGGCTGCGCCTGCGGCTCCTCCATGGCGTCCAGCACCGGGTCGAGCAGGTTGAGCGAGATCACCACCAGGACCTGCGCCAGCGGATCGGCGCCCTGCAGTTTCCAGGCGATGCCGGCGGCGTGACGCGCGATCTCTTCGGAGCGCGGCTGCGGATAGACGCGATAGGCCTCGACGTACCGGTCGAGGCCGATGTGGCGGATGGCGTACGGGTCGGGATAGGCGTCCTTGAGGTGCGGGCGCTCGCCCGCGTCGGGATCGGCGAAGACGATCTCGGCGCCGATCTCGAGCGCCGGTGCGGATGGCCTCGGTGAACGGATCGGCCGGCTCGACCGGGACGTAGACGGCGCGATCCTCGCTCGCTCGTCGTCGGGGTAGAAGATGACGGACATCTGCGGGCAGCCGCGCGACAGCGCGCAGATCCAGGCGGCTTCGAGCGTGGCCGGAAGTTCGAGCGCGACCACGCGCGGACGCTCGCGCAAGGATGGCGCGGCGCACTTCGATGGCAAATTCCAGGCGGCCGGGCACCACCGGGAAATAGCGTGAAGCGGCCGCGCCTCAGGCTCGCCCGGATCAGGAATCGGAAGGCTCGGTTTCCGCGGGCATAGCGCAGCGCTTCCTCTCCCAGCACCTGAGTGACGGCGAGTTTCCAGCGCCTCGGTCTCGTGCGTCGCGCTCGGTGGCCAGGCTCTTCAGCTTGATGGCGAAGCGCGCGACGTTGATGCCGTCGCGCACCGTGTAGCGCTCGTCGGCGGCGTGCGCCAGCTGCAGGAAATCGGTGACGTAATGTCAGGATGCGCTCTTCGGCGAAGGGCAGGTTCTCCTTGAGGATCTGGTACTCTTCGTCGCGCTCCGGAAAATCGATGAAGATCTGCGGCTGCAGGCGCGAGTGGATGTACTCGGGCAGTTCGAAGGTGGAGGCGTCGTCGTTCATGGTGGCGACCAGGCGGAAGTGCGGATGCGCCTTGATCTTGATGCCGGCGACGATGGATTCCACGTAGCGGCGGTTGTCGAGCAGCGGCGCGAGGCTGGCCCAGCTCTTCTCGCTCATGCGGTTGCCTTCGTCGAGAATCGCGATGCCGCCGCGGATCATGGCGGTCACCAGCGGCGAAGCCACGTAGCGCAAGCTGCCCTGCGCCTTCGATCACCGGCGTGACCAGCAGATCTTCCGGGCGCGTATCCAGCGTGGCCTGCAGGATGTAGACGTCGCGGCCCATGCGCTTGGCCGGCGGCATAGGCGAGCGTGGTCTTGCCGACGCCCGGCTTGCCGAGCAGGCGCGGATTCATCGGCAGGTCCTGCTCGTTGACCACCATCCAGGCGGCCAGCAGCTGCCGCATCAGTTCGTCCTGCCCGACCCAGTGGACGGTCAGTTCGTCGGGATGGGCCAGGTGCAGAGTGACGCCTTCGATCTCGACGGTCATCTTTACATTATGGGGCTTTAACGAATTTGCCGTGAACCGCCGTCCGGATGCGGCGCCAGCCGTGTGCGACCGTACCGGGCTCAGACATTGTTTACCACGATCTCATGAACCTTAATCAGCAAATCCACTTCCTGACGCGGAATTCCGAGCGATTCGGCGATCTTTTGCGGTGAGTCGCCCTTGCGGCGCAGGCGCAGAGCATGGGAGCGCCGCGTGAGATTCATGGACGATCTTGGCTCGCCAGGCAGAAGATCGGCCGAAGGCCGGCGGGATGATTCGCGTAGTTCGGCGGCCATGGATTCGAGCTTCGACTGTACGCCCTCCACCGCGGCAGCGCACTCTTCGCGCGCGGCTTCCACCACAGCGCTGGCATTATGCGACAGTCCATGCGCCCGATAAAGCGCGTAAAAGCTGACCACAAGCGAGCAAAGCGCAAGCGCGATTACGAGGCCGGCCAATATGATCCATTCAGTCATCGCAGAGTCCTCATTCGGTCCTGCCGGCTGGCGATTTCTAGGATTCGCACTCCGTAGTTGCCTTCCACCACTACCACCTCGCCGCGGGCCACCAGCGACCCGTTAACCAACACTTCGACCGGCTCGTTCACTCCGCGATTTAACTCGACGATGGAGCCGGTGGTAAGCTTGATCACGTCGCGCATCGCAAGGTGCGTCTTTCCGAACGAAATGCTGACAGGCAGATCGACATCGAGCAGCAGACTCATCGTGCGGGAACGCGCCGGTATCGATGCCCTCGATGTGCTGGCGTCCTCGTCTTCTTCAACCGCGGTTTGTGGCGGCTGAAGGATGGTTGGCGGCTCCGCGATCGCCTCGCTCAATTGCGGACTGAACGACAGGTAGAGCGGGGCCAGCGCCGTATCGCCAAACCTTATCCGCAGGGCGGCCCACTCCTCGATTCCATTTTCGGGCGCATGCTCGACTCCACCTTCGCAGGCGACTTCGCGACCCAGGACACCGCCGATAGCGCGCGCCAAAACCGAGAGCGCCTGGCCCAGGATCTCGAGCCAGGTGTTACGGGCTTCGCTCTCTTCAACCGAATCGAGTCCAGCGGCTTTGAGCGTGATCGTTCCGGCATACTCCCAGGTGGAACGCAGCGCCCCGGCCCAAATCCTCATCTCGGGCGCGAACTGCAGCGGCTGTTCCCACCACAGGATCGTCTTCGCCTTCAGGCAGTTGACTCGGCGCCTCGCAGGTCACGCTTGGACGCTCGTCCGCCATAGATTCGAAGACCTGCGCCAGGCTGATGCCAAACTGTTCAAAGAGATCGCGGTTACGAGGCGTCATGCGCTCACCTGGCCCCGCGCTGCCGGCCATTGCTCACTCAAGCGGGCGCGCAGACGCAAGATGGCCTGCGTCTTTAATTGCGAAATCCGCGATTCGTGCAAATTCACCACTTGAGCGATCTCGCGCAACGTCAGTTCGTCCCGATAATAGAGACCAAGAACGGTGCGTTCCATCTCCGGAATGCCACCGATCTCGTGCGTCAGGATGCGTTCGAGTTCCGAGCGCTCGAGCAGTGTGGAAGGCAGGTTTTCGCCCGTGTCGGGAATATAGTTCAGCAGATCTTTTCCCAATTCTCCCCCGGCGCACTCGATACTGCCGATGTTGAGGCCGCGAATCTCTACCAACCACTCGTGATACTCCTCCAGGCTAATACCGAGTTGTGCCGCGACTTCCTCTTCCGTCGGGGAGCGCTTCCACTTCTGTTCGGCGGCTGCGATGGCGGCTTCGATCTGCTTTGCGCGGCGGCGCTTCTGGCGCGGAGCCCAATCCAGGCCCCGCAGGCTATCGAGGATGGCCCCCCGAATCTTGTATTCCGCGTAGGTCTTGAGCTTGACGTTGTGTGCGGGGTCGAAATGGTCGATCGCCGCAATTAAGCCGATCACGCCGGTCGAGATCAGGTCTTCCAGGCTGACGCTTTCCGGCAGGCGTTCCTGGATGCGGCGTGCGATCAGGCGCACTTGCGGGAGATGCTCGAGAATGAGCCGCTCTCGCTCGGATTCGGCGATGGGTTCGGATAGGGCCGAAGAATACATAAGGCTCCAGTGGTTATGCGGCGGCGCGCGCTTGGGTTCGATTGCCGTTCAGGATTAGGCCGGTGATCCGGCTCGGGGTCGCTTCTTCGATGTCTTCGGGAATGCGCTGCCCGTTGGAGAAGAACGAGACAGGTTTCCCGGTGCGCGTCGCTTCGTTGAGAATCGGGCCGAAAGAACTCGTTTCATCCATTCGGGTAAATATCAGGCGCTGCGGTTGGAAAATCGCGTAGGCGTCCACCATGCGCGCAGCATCCGTGGGCTTCATGGATGCCGGGAGGGCTAGCTGAGTATCGATGTCGTCGCGCGACCGAAGAAAGCGTGCCAGCAGCGACGCATCTCCGCTTTCTGCGCTAATGTCGCCATGGCTAAACCCCGGCGTGTCGATGAGGATAAGATCCTTGCCGCTGTTTTCTTCGAGCGCCTGTGCCAGCGCGGAGATGGTGTCGAGGACCTCGACGCCGACGCCAAGGATAGCGGCGTAGGCGCGAAGTTGCTCGGCGGCGGCAATCCGGTAGGTATCCATTGAAAGCAACATGACGGGGCGGCGGGCGGCGAGGCCGTAATTCACGGCGAGTTTGACCAGGGTGGTGGTTTTGCCAGCCCCCGGAGGCCCGACCAATGCAGTGATGCGCGGCGTGGAGTCCGCTCGGCCCAGTCCCGGCTGCGCCGTGAAACGCGAGCCAATTCCTCGATCAGTGCGCGCTGATAGACCTGTCCGCGGCCGGCTTCGAGACGCGAGGCTTTCGAGGCGCGCGCTTCGGCCCCGTGTACGATCTCCCTCGCCAGTTCCGGCGCCACTTCATTTGCAGTGAGAATCGCGTAGGCGTCGGAGAGATCGGGCGCGCGCTCAGCCATTCCGGCGGAGCGAAAGCGGAACGCGTCATGGCTCGCCGCATCGCCTCGAGCTCTTTCTTGAGTCGGCGACGTCGGTCGAGAGCCGGTCGCGCACGGCGCGGAACATTCTCGGCGCGCAGCGGGGCGGCTTTCTACGACTCCGAAAACGACTTCGTATTGGCCCAGATGGCCCGATTCCGGCGGCGCTTTGCGGCTGTTCACCAGCATGGCCTCGGGCCCGAGTTCATGGCGCGCCGTCGCCATAGCGCTCTTCCACAGTGGGTGAGAAATACGATTTGATCTTCATCCGTCCGGTTATCTATCGGCGGATATCCCGTAGGGCTGTAGTAGCGCCGGCGGAATTGGCTGCCGGCCCGGTTGCTCCCTACTGTAAATTCCCCAGCGATTGGACTCGCTGGCCAGAAGGGATTTCGTTGTGCGCCAGGAACATCAGATTCGGCATCGAGGGCTCCACAATCTGCCGAAGGAAATAGCGTGCGCCCGAGGAAGTAACGGCCGCAACGGGCGTTTCCGCCACCGCGATGCGCGCGGAAATGCGATTTAAAATGTCGCGGATGGCCTGCGGCGCGAGCGTCAGGTGGCTGTTCTGTTCGCCGTGCTCGACTGCGGATTCCACCGTGTGTTCGATCGCCGGGTCGACAAACCATGCAGGCAACTCGCCTGTCCGCGCCAGGTACGGCTTAACGATACCGCGCCGCAGGGTCTGCCGGACATATTCGGTCAACAGCACCGGGTTGCGCGTGGTGGCCCCAGCCTCGCCGAGCGCTTCGAGAATCGATACCGCGTCGCGAATAGAAACGCGCTCCCGCAGCAGATTCTGCAGCACTCTTTGCACGGTGGCCATCGGCAGCAGCTTCGGGACCAGGTCCTCGACCACCTTGGGATTCTCTGCGCTGACTCGGTCGAGCAGCTTTTTCGTTTCCTGACGCGAGAATAGCTCATGCGCGTAACGGCGGATCAACTCCGAAAGATGCGTGCCGAGCACGCTGACGCCATCCACAACCGTGTAGCCCGCATTGCGCGCGCGGTCGGCACGCTCCGTCGGAATCCATAGCGCATTCATGCCGAACGCCGGCTCGCGCGTAGGCGTGCCTTGCAGCGTGGGGTCCGGCACGCCCATAGGAATCGCCAGGTCGCAGCCTTGCGGCAACTCGTAACGAGAGATCTCCACGCCCTTGAGCAGGATTGCGTATTCGCGTGCGCGCAGCGAAAGATTATCGGCCACACGCACTGCCGGCAAGCAGATATCCGAGATCGCTCGCAAGCTGTTTGCGGATCGATGAGATACGTCGCAAGAGCGGCGAATTCTCCGCCCCTTCTACCAGGCCGATCAGGCCGAGCCCCACTTCAATCGCCAGCGGTTCCACTCGCAGCAGCGACTCGGGGTTATCCTTCGCCGCGTCCGGTTTGGACGATTTCGCTGTCCCTTCAGCGGGCGTCGCGGCCTGGTGCTGCTTCATTTTCCATCCGATGTATCCGGCGCCGCCGCCCAGGAGAAAGAACGGAAGCTTAGGCAGTCCGGGAATTGCAGCCAATGCCATCAACACGCCCGATGCCAGCAGGAGCGGCTGTGCGTTGCCGAAGATCTGCCGTTGAAACTCCGCGCCCATGCGTGAATCGGAACTGGCCCGCGTGACGATCATGCCGCCCGAGATCGAAATCATCAATGCGGGAATCACGGTCACCAATCCATCCCCGATGGTGAGCACCGTGTAGGTCTCAATGGCCTTGCTTAGCTCCATGCCGTGTTGCAAAACGCCGATCAGGAATCCGGCCACGATGTTGATGCTGGTAATCAGAATGCTCGCAATGGCGTCGCGTTGCGTGAAGCGCGAGGCGCCGTCCATCGCGCCGTAGAACTCGGCCTCCGTAGATAGCGCCTTGCGGCGGCGCTTGGCCTCGGTTTCGTCGATTAAGCCGGAATTCAAATCGGAATCGATCGACATCTGCTTGCCGGGCAAAGCATCTAATGTGAAGCGCGCCGTGACTTCCGAGATGCGCACCGCACCGTGGTTGATGACGACGTATTGAATGGCGATCAACACCAGAAAGATCGACGGTTCCAATGATGTAGTTGCCGCCGACAACGAAGCTGCCAAACGCGCCGATTACTTCCCCGGCTGCCGATGTTCCGGTGTTGCCGTTAAGCAAAATCAAACGCGACGACGAGATGTTGAGAGCCAAACGAAACAAAGTAAGCAGCAGCAGGGTCGTCGGGAACGAGGAGAACTCCACCGGCCGGACCAGGTAGAGCGACACCATCAACACAGTCACCGACATCAGAATGTCGGCCACAATCAGCAGATCGAGCAGAAAGCCGGGTAGCGGCGTAATGAGCGCTACCACGATCGCGAGTACGGCCAGCGGAACTGCCAACTCGCTCAGCACTTTGATTGTTGCGTCCGATAGACGGAACGATCTCTTCCCGGCCGCCGCCGCCGGTGCTGCGACCGCTTTTGCAGGCGTCATACGATTACCTCGGCAGCCTTCCGTTCATAAGTTTGTAAATGTAAGCCAAGATCTCCGCCACTGCGCGGTAAAGCTGCGGTGGAATCTCCTGCCCCGGCTCGCACGATTGATATAGCGCGCGCGCAAGCGGAGGGTTCTCGATTATCGGGACCTGGTGCTCGATGGCCTTCTGCCGAATGCGTAGCGCCAGGTAGTTCTTGCCTTTGGCCACGACCATGGGGGCGCCGTTGCTCTCCATGGAATAGCGAATGGCGACCGCGTAATGCGTCGGGTTCACCACCACCGCAGTGGCCGTGGGAACCTCCTTCATCATTTGCTTGCGCGCGCGGTCGCGCTGAATGCGCCGCACGCGGGCCTTCATTTGCGGATTGCCTTCGGTATCCTTGTGTTCGTCCTTGATGTCTTGTTTCGACATGCGCAGGTCGGCGTTGTATCGCTTCAGTTGGCGGAAGAGATCTACCGCGCCGACCACGATGAAAACGCCAGCCGCCTTCCAGAACAGCGTCATCACCGACGTATTCAAGACGGCGAAGCCGCTCTCCACGCTTTGGAACGGAAGCGCGAGAAACAGTTCGATCTTGTCGCGCGCCACCACGTAAACCGCCCACAGAAAGAAGGGAAGCATGATTACGGCCTGCACCAGCGCGGGGAAGTTCTGGCTGGGCATCTGCTTCAACTTGGCGAGCGGGCTGAGGCGGGAGAAATCTGGCGAAAGCTTCTTCAGGCTTAAGCCAAATTTGGTCGTTACAAGGCGAAATGCAAGCGTCGCTGTCGCCACCACCAGGCCTGCCGCAAGCAGAGGCGCCAGATGCAGCAGGAAAATCTGCCAGGCGAGATGCGTCACGTCCTCCGGATGCAGATCGCGCGTAGTGAATGGCAACGAAAAGAGCGACCGCGCCGTTTGCCGGAAGCCGGTGAACCAAGCAGCGCCGCCCGCGCCGAGCAACCCCAGAAAGACGCAGAATTGCAACGCGGAAACAAATTCGCGCGCCGAAGGAAACTGACCTTCGTCGCGGGCCTTTTTGACCCGCCGCTGGGTAGCTTGTTCGGTCTTGCTCTGATCCGCCATGGCGAGTCATAAACCCAACACGCGGTGCGCCGCGATCCATCCGTGCGAGGCAGACTCCATGAGAATGCGCGGGAATGCTTCTGCCAGCCATCCGAGCATGAGCAGCGCCACCAGCATCTTGGCCGGAAATGACAACGACATGAGCTGCAGTTGCGCGTTCAACCGTCCCAGCAGTGACACGGCGATATCGACCATCACCAGCAGCGCGGTTACGGGAAGCGCGAGTCGCACGCCGATCAGGAAGAGATCGGCCGAAGCGCGAATGAGTGTCTCTCCGGAAACTCTGCCGAAAATATAAGTGCCCGCAGGTATCTTTTCCATGCTGAGCGCGAAAAGCCGTATCACCTCTCGGTGAAGCCCCAGGGCAAAAAAAAGTAGACCAGCGACCAGTTGAGCGAGCACAACCAGCACCGTGGAATCGGCTTCGCTATTGGGATCCACCGTAGACGCGAAACCGTAGCCCGCCGGCACGCCCAGCATCTGAGCGGCAAAGGTGAACCCTTCGAGCGCAATGGCGACGCACACCCCAATTGCGATTCCCAGTGAGGCCTCCGCCGCGACCCAAACGATGAGTGTTGCGCCGGTGACATCGGTTGCATGCACCGCTGGCCAGAGCCCGTAGAGCGTAAAGGTACAAGTCAGCGCGAAGGCCGCGCGGACCGGTTGCGGTGCAGCCGTGATTCCCGGCAAAGGAACGAAGGTGAGCGCCGAAGCTACGCGGGCTAGCGCCAGGAGAAAGGAATAGAGCGTGTCCGTTGAAAGCGTGAGGCTATCGTGCATAGCGCGCGAAATCCCCCAGGATAGACGACGCATACGACATGGCCCGTTCGATCATCCACGGCAGCAGCAGCAGCAGAGATACAAGGAACGCCACTAATCGCGGTACCGCACTGAAGGCGTTGTCCTGAATCGAGGTTGTAATCTGGATCAGGCTCACCACAATCCCGGTCACGAATCCCACGGCAAGTAGCGGCGCTCCAAGCCAGAAGGCAGACATCAGCATGTGTCGCAAGATCTGCACCACGGAATCGGATGTCATGCGTAGAAGCTCTTCATCAACGAACCCACCACCAAAGTCCAGCCATCCACAAGCACGAACAGCAGAATCTTGAATGGCGCTGAAATCATGGCGGGCGGCAACTGCACCATTCCCACCGAAAGCGTCACCGAAGCTACCACCAAATCAATGACCAGAAACGGCAGAAAGAGCACGGCGCCAATCTGGAAGCCGGTCTTCAACTCCGAAAGAATATAGGCGGGGATGAGAATTTTGAGGTCGAGATCGGAGGGAGCGCGCGGCGGCGGCGTGTGGGTAATCTCAACGAATAGCTTGATATCTTTTTCACGGGCGAAGCGCACCAGAAAGCCTCGCAGCGGTTTGGACGCCTCGTCCATCGCCTGGCTGGTGGTAAGCTGGCCTGCTTCGAGCGGCTCCCAAGCGTGGTTGTACATATCCGCTGCTACGGGCTGCATGAGGACGATTGTCAAGAACAGCGCCAGACCCAACAGCACCTGATTCGAAGGAGTATTTTGCGTTCCCAGCGCCTGCCGGAGGAAATGCAGCACGATGGTGATGCGCAGGAACGGAGTCATCGCCATGATCGCGCCCGGCAGAAGCGTAAGGAGCGTAAGCAGAATCAGAATCTGCATCGGCACGCTCAACGAAGCCCCGTTTTTTCCTGCCGATATGCCGAGAAGGGAGAGAGGTTCGCTGGCGGCCGCAAAAGCGGGAAGACCGGACGCCGCAAACAGGAGGACGAGCCTCTTCATAGCGCGCCCCCCGTGTTTTCAATTTCGCGCCAATCCGTGCGATGTAGCAAGGCACAACCCGCGGGAGAGGCCGAAATCAGTAGCGCTGCGCCGCCGAGCCGTACCAGATGCAAGGTATGCTGTGGACCCAGCGGCAGGCGCTCCAGGCTTTCCAGGCGTCGCGCATTAGTCTTTCGCGCCATGGGTAAACTTCCGGCGAGACCGGCTAAACCGCGTTTCCGCAGCCACCACAAGGTGAGCAGCAGCAGTGCAAGCACCAACGCCACGGCTCCGGTTTGTTGAATCGTCTCCATCGGCCCGCCTTCCGGATGAAACAAGCGCGCGGCCCGGCGGCAACGCAGCTACACGAAGTCCGTAATGCGAACGCCCAGCGCGTTCTCGATCACCACGATCTCGCCGGAGCCGCACAGCGCCCCGCCGATATAGATGTCGATATTCTCGCCGGCTGAACGGCCGGTACCGATCACGCTGCCCTCTTCCCACTCGAGCACTTCGCGCGCGGTCATCGTTCTGCGGTCCAGTTCTATCTCGATCTCGACCGGCACCTCGCCTAACGGCGCTATTTCATCCTGTGGATTCATCGGCGGTCTAGTGGATCAGGTTTATAGTGTCCTGGCTCAACTGGTCGGCCGTGGTCACCACATGCGCGTTCGCTTCATAGCTTCGCTGAAACGTGATCAGGTTCGTGAACTGTGTGGCCAGATCGACATTTGAGGATTCGAGCGCTCCGCCCACCACCGTACCGCGCCCGCCGGTGCCGGGGGTTCCAACCGACGGGTCGGCCGTAGCCGCGCTCAGTTGGTAATCGTTATTGCCGACATCGACCAGCGTGTTCGGATTGGAGATCGCGGCCAGCGCCAACTGCCCGACCGTCGACTGTACGCCGTCCGAGTATTGCGCCGTAATCGCGCCGCCGTCCGAGATGCTGACGCTCACCAGTTCCGCCGCCGCCGCACCGTCCTGCGAACTCGCGGATGCGGCCGAAGCCTGGCCGAATTGAGTAATGCGGCCGGCTCCAGTGTTGTAAGGGTCCCAACTGATATTCAAGTCGGACGCGCCATCGCTCAGTCCGGGAATGGCTACCGGGATGGTGCTGCCCGCGGCCGGGCTCGTCAACTGGCCGTTGGTATCGAACGTCATCGTCCCGCTGGCGTTCGGGATGTCATATGGCGTGCCCGCCGTGCCGGCCGTCACATCGGCGCCGGGGAGACTTACCTGATAGCTCCAGGTATTGGTATCAGTCTTCTCGAACGATACTGTGAGGATATGCGACTTTCCCAAACTGTCGTAAACGGTCACAGGCGTAGAAAAATCCGATGTTGCATCCGCCGTGGCGGCGGAGTTCAGGTTCAGATCGACGCTCATATTGCTGGCCGCTACCGGCGGACTCAAGGCACCTGATGGAATCCGAATGCCGCTGATGGCCCCGCTCGTATCGATCGTGCCAGTGGAGGTGGTCGAGTTCCACCCCTGTACCTGGGCGCCGGTCGATGTCAGCAAGTTGCCGGCGCTATCCACCTGAAACGTGCCGTCGCGCGTATAGTACGTATTCCCTTGCGGGCTCTGCGTAATAAAGAACCCTTCGCCCTGGATCGCGGCGTCGAGCGGGCCGGAGTTGGTTTGAATCGCGCCCTGCGTGAACTGCTGGACCGTAAGTGGCTGCGCGGTTCCCAAGCCGATCTGGGTTTCGGCGGTGCCATCCCCACTCGCTTGCGAAATGAGATCGCGAAAAGACAGGTCGCTGCCCTTAAATCCGGTCGTATTCATGTTTGCCAGATTGTTGCCGACCACGTCGATCGCAGTCGAGGTTGCGTTAAGCGCCGAAAGCGCGGTGGAAAACGTTGTGAACATGATTTCTCCTGGTTAAGGTTACGTGGTCGGGTTCGTACTTGTGCCGTCCGTTGTGTTCGCAGCCCCGGCAGTGTAGTCGGCCAAAAACTGGTCGGAGTCCGAGCGGATTTGCGAGACATCTTGGCCCATGTTGACGGTGGATTCGAGCTGCTGGAATTGCGCGAGTTGCGTGACGAATGTGCTGCTGTCGGTGGGATTCATCGGGTCCTGGTTCTGCAACTGTGCGACTAGAAGCTGCAAGAACATGTTCTTGTCTGCCTCGACAGAGCTGCTGGTAACTGCGCCCGTCGTATTGGCGGCCGTGGCCGCGTTGCTGGATGTGGTGGATGTTGTTGGCGACATATCTTATTCCTCTAACTGTCAACTGTGGATTGTGCTCCAGCTACTTCCGCGGCGATTTGTTGATTGATAAACGTCTGGTTCCAACCGTGCGTATAGAGGTCGGCGATAAGGCCCGGATTCACCATCCCGCCGCCGGGTAGCTGAACCATGTAATTGGGTTCATCCTGTTGGAATGGGCTGCCGGGAGCGGTGGTGATTTGCACCGATTGCGTCACCGCGCCGCCGAGCATCTGCGCGACGGTCTGCGCGGTCTGCGGCGTCGCGAAGTAGATAGGATTGTAGTGTGTGACCGAGCCGTCAGGCCCTTGACCCGTAGGGTCCGTGAGCCAAGGATTTGCCCCAAAGAGCGGACCCGCGGGACCGTCGCTGGCGTCTTCCGGCGCCGTGCTGGCTGCCGCCGCGGTTCCGCCCGCGGGAGCTGCAGTGCTTGCCACAGTAGTGCCCGCGGCCGCCGCGGCGGCCGCAATCTGCGCAAAAACGGCGGTGAAACTTGGCGCCTCGGTGCTTTGAGTGGTTGGCGAGGTTGCGGCTGCCGCCGCGGATGTCGCGGAGGAAGCCTTGGTGATTGGCACAGGCATGCGCGGAGCGTGCGATGCCATTTGTTCTAACGAATGGATTCGAAGAGCCATGAGAATTCCTTTCGATCTGACTTGCGATTCAATGTCTGCTGAGGATTCCTGGGATCCTGTTGCCGGTCTTCCTGCTGTTGACGGCCGCCGGGTTGCTCGCGCGAATCGGAGGGCGTATTTCCGGCGGATGTTTCGATCCCCCTGTTTTCGCTGGCCGCGGACGCCGTTGGCCGCCACATTTCGGAATGAAGCCCGCTCTGCTCGAGCCTTGACGAAAGCGCCGGCAAATCTTCGCGCATGGCCGTGGCAAGCTGCGAATCGGGAGTCCTCACGGTTACGTGGATGTCGCCGGCCCGTTCCGTAACGCGGAGTTCCACACGCTGTCCGTTGTCATTTAGTGCAATCTTGATATCGTTCGCCGCGGTGGGCGAGGGCGGCGCATCGGCAGTGGGCTTGACATCTGCGGTCGCAGCAGGCGCATGAGATGCCGGTGGTGCTGGAACCGAGACCGGCGCCGAAGCGCCAGAGACGGCCGGCGCGTGCACCGGCATTGAAGCGTCCACCAAGTTTGTCGTAGCGGACGGCTCAGTTTCAACGTGCTGGGCTGCCACGGGTGTCGATGCCGCTGCGGCCGGGGGTGCGGTCTTCGGTTCGCGCTCTTGCTGGTCGCGCTGGTTATCGTTATGTTTTTCCGAGGCCGCAGCTGCGGGCCGTGGAGCATCCGATGTTTCCTGGGCCGGTTTCTGTACCGGAGTCGGTTCCGGTTTAACCATCCGTGTCTGTGTCGCTCTCTCAGGCGCTGCTGCTTGGACCGGTAAGGCTGCCCACGGGCGCGCTTCGAACGCCGCTTTCGCCGTTGTCACATCGCTCAAAGACGTGGCTTGGTTTGCGCTTGCCAGCGAATGGACCGACAGCGAATCTGGCGGCTCGATAGTGTGGATAGGGCGGGTCTCGGGCCCGATTTTTTGCCCTGCAGCCACGGGCGTCGAAAAGGGAAATGGGCGCGCTTCGAACCACGATTTGGTCGTTGTTGATGGGTCGCGGGGCGAAAACGCGCTCGAAGGCGGAGAGACGATGTCTGCGTGACTAGAGTGCGTTTCCAGCCCGATTTGTTGCTCCGCTTTCGGAGCGACCGGCACAGGTTGCGACTGCGAGTCAGGGTCAGCACTCGGGCGTGGTGAGACAGCCGCTATTTGGCCAGAGCGCAGCCCCGGCACGATACCTTGCTCGGCGGTGGGATCCGTCTGAATAGGCCGCAGGCGCGCCTCGAAGGCAACCTTGGCGATTGCTGCGCCGCCAGTAGGCGCGGTAGGAGCCGAACTCGCCGTTGGATCGACGGACGGCGAGTCTTCCACCTTTATGGCCATGGCTTGCGCCCCATCATCGGAGGCAGTTTCCACAGTGGAACTCGCGGTTTCCCGTCCCAAAGCCGGCTCTTGGGAAAAGACCCCCGGCAGCGCCAATGACTCGCCTTGCACGGTTCGGGCAGTTAGCCCCCCTATGGCTTTCTGCTGTGGGCGATTGTCTTCAGTGCTCATTCGCAGCGGGGTCTTCTCGTTTTCTCTGGGTGCATATTCTGGGTCAGTTGTGGCGGCTTGCAGCTGGATGGTCTCCGGGGCCGCCTGCATCTGCGGCAAGGACCAAACGGTGGGTGGCTTGCTTTCGGTGACGGGCGTTGCCACGGGAAGGGACAACGCCAGTTCGTTGTTCGCATCCCTCTTTGCGGACTTGCTCTTTGGTTTTTCGTCTGCCGCCGGCACGACTTGTCTGGGCGATTGAAACGCCAATGCCCTCGCGGGTGCTTCCTTGGGTCCGGCGTTCATAAAGATGTTAGTCACAGGTATCTTCACGGGTTGGGTTGCCGGCTCCATTTCCGTGAAAGATAGCTCCTCCATCAGTGAGTGAAACGGCTCTGGATTCTCCGTGACGTCCGCTTCCTGCCCCTTCGCCGCGTCCTTGATTGAACCCGGCGCGATTTTCGGTATGCCGGGCTGCGCGGAAGAAGCAACGGGCATCAGCCGAGCCGGAATCGCAAGAGCAGTCACGGCCCATCTCGATGCATCTGATCCGCCACTCGCGCATCGTCCGTTTTCAATGCCTTACGGAAGCACCAGCGACAGATTCTTGCCGATCGAACCCGTATGCGCCATGGAATTGGCGCACAGTTGCGGCCTTTCGATTCTCTCTTCGGCCATTTGTCATGCCATTTGAGAAAGTTACAAGCGACGCTCGATTGGCGACGCTCTTGCTGTTGTAGCAAGCGCCATGGACCCACTTACTGCAATGGCCGCCAGCGGCATGCGCTCTCGCATGGAGTCGCTCGACCTCCTGGCCAATAACATCGCCAACGCATCCACTGGTGGATATAAGGCAGACCGCGAGTTCTACAGCCTCTACGCCGAGGAGGAGAATCCCGCCACCATGCCGGTGATTCAGAAACCGTACACCGATCTTTCACAAGGCGTGTTGCAGACCACTGGCAACCAACTGGATCTCGCCATCTCGGGACAGGGCTTCTTCACCGTACAGGGGCCTGGCGGCTCTTTGTATACCCGCAACGGAAGTTTTCGTCTGGATTCAGGCGGAAAGCTGGTTAGCGCCGAAGGATACGCCGTACAAGGGACGTCGGGAGCCTTAACCATTCCCGGCAAGCTGCCGATAGAAATCTCCAGCGACGGAACGGTAATGCAGGATGGAAAAGTCATCGGCCAACTGCAGATAGCCGATTTCACCAGCGGGATGGGATTGGTTAAGCAAGGCAATAACTATTTCCGGGCGACGGATCCGGGCGTAACGGTAAAGCCACCCGCCGGAAGCACCGTGGAGCAAGGAAAGCTGGAGGCGTCCAACAGCGGCACGGCCGAATCGGCAGTTCGTCTGGTGAGCATTATGCGTCAGTTCGAGATGCTGCAGAAGGCGGCATCGATGGGCGCGGATATGGACAAGCAGGCGATCGAGCAAGTGGCCAAAATCTAGGAACGCCGGTAGTTCGTCGGCGGTTTGGGTGAACACAACTTATGATTCGAGCACTATATAGCGCCGCGAGCGGAATGACGGCGCAGGAAACGAACGTCGACAACATCGCCAACAACCTGGCGAACGCGAACACAGTCGGATTCAAATCCCGGCGCGCGCAATTCCAGGATTTGATGTACCAGAGCATGGTGCAGCCGGGAACGGCCTCCGGCCAAACAGACGGTAGTGCCAGTCGGATTGCAGCTCGGCCTCGGGACACGCGGCGGCGTCGAACGAGATCGTGTTTACGCAGGGGTCGTTCTCTAAACCGACAATCCACTCGACCTTGTGATCCAAGGCAACGGCTTCTTCCAGATCCAGATGCCCAACGGAACCACGGCCTATACTCGCGCCGGATCGTTCCAAATGGACAAGAGCGGAAACATCGTCACTGGCCAGGGTTACCCGCTGAATCCGCAGATCACCATCCCCGCGACGGCGCAACAGATCACCATAGCCTCCGATGGAACCGTAAGCTACACTCTGCCCAATCAATCGGCAGCGCAGCAGGCGGGGCAGATTCAACTTGCGAATTTTCAAAACCCGGCCGGTCTGAATGGCATAGGCAACAACTTGTATTTGCCCACGGACGCGTCGGGCGACCCGACGGTCGGCGTACCCGGCGGTTCGGAGGGCCTCGGTTCACTACTGCAAGGCTACGTCGAACAATCGAATGTTTCCATCGTCAACGAATTCATCAATCTGATTCAGGCGCAACGCGGCTACGAATCGAATTCAAAAGTGGTCCAGGCGGCCGACCAGATGTATCAACAAGTCAATAATCTCAGCCGATGATGTTCTTCGCTTCATTCGCGCTCGCGGCATGTCTACCCCTGCCTCCGGGCGCCGCCAATATCACCGCGGCCGACATCCGCTTGGATGGCGGTTCCGGCAGAGACCATCGTCTCGCTCGCGCCCGCGCCCGGCGTACAGCGTATTTTCTATGTTCCCGAGTTGCGGCAGATCGCGGCGCGCTTTCATTCAGCCAACACTCCCGACGACGACATCTGTGTCGAACGTGTAACGGCGCCGCTCGATCCGTCGAAGCTCCTGGCGGCCATGCAAAAGGAACTACCGGCCGCGAAGATTGAGATCTCGGAGTTCAGCAAACAGCCGGCGCCCGAAGGCGAGATCGAATTTCGCACGCGCAGGCCTGCGCAACAACGCTTTCGCGAATCCGACCTGGTTCGGCGCGATTCGCTACGCCCCAAATCGCGAGTTCACTATCTGGGCCAAAGTGAAAGTGACGGTGCGGGTGCCGCGGGTCATCGCCCTCACGGATCTCGCGCTGAACAAGCCCATCGAAGCCGCTCAAGTCGAAGCTCGAAATACGCGACGAGTTCCCGTCGGCGCAACCTCTGGCTGAATCCCTCGAAGAAGCGATAGGGCGTTATCCGCGTGCCATCATCCGCTCCGGTGCGGCGATTCGCCGGGATCTGCTGGAAGCGCCGAGAGATGTACGTCAGGGCGACATCGTCGAGGTTGACGTGCGTAGTGGTCGCGCGCACCTGAAGTTCGAGGCGCGGGCCGAAAGTTCCGGCGCTATCGGCGAAACGATCGCAGTGCGCAACCCCACGTCCTCCAAGCGATTTCAGGCCAGGATTGCGGCCAAAGGAAAAGTGTGGGTTGACGCCGAAGGACGCCCAATGAAACGATTCGCATTCCTTCTCGTGGCGACGCTCTGCACGTTTCGCGAGCGATAACAAGAAAAAAGCGCCGTCGCCGCAGTCGCCGCTCGACCGCTATGTTGCCGAGGCTGAGGCGCGCTCGGCCGAGACCTCGCTCTCCACTCCTGGGTCCACCTGGGTCGCAGGCTCGCGCTTAGCCGACGCCGCGCGCGATGTCCGCGCCAGCCAGGTAGACGACGTGCTGACCATCGTCGTCGCCGAAGCCGCGTCGGCGGTCTCCACAGGTACCACCAAAACCTCACGCGCACATCGAGCACGAAGAACAGCGTGAGCGCGCTCGGCCGGCATCACCCGCGCTACGGGGCCCTTGGCCAATCTGGCGAACGTCTCGCGGCGATACGGAATTGAAAGGCGCAGGGATCCACCGCGCGCACCACCACACTCAACACCACACTGACGGCGCGCATCACGCACGTGCTGCCCAACGGCGGCTTGGTCGTAGAGGCTTCCAAGGACATTCAGATCAATTCGGAGAAACAGACGATTACCGTGCGCGGGGTGATCCGCGCGGCCGATATCGATTTCACCAATAGCGTCCAATCCACGCGCCTGGCGCAACTCGAAGTCCGCGTCAACGGCAAGGGCGTGGTGGGTGATGCCATTCGCCGGCCTAACATTCTCTACCGTATTCTGCTGGGGCTTCTGCCTTTTTAATATGCGAAGAATCGCTATTATCCTGCTGCTTGCCATCGCCGCGCCCGCCGCGCGGTTGAAAGACCTCATCGATATCGAAGGTGTTCGCGAGAATCAACTGGTCGGGTATGGCATCGTAGTGGGCCTCGCAGGAAAAGGCGACAGCCAGCAGACCGTCTTTTCGAACCAAAGCCTCACCAATATTCTGGAGCGCATGGGTGTAGCTGTCTCGCCGACGGCCATCCGGGTGAAAAACACAGCGGCGGTGATGGTTACCGCGACGCTGCCCGCGTTCGCGCAGCCGGGCACCCGCATCGATTCCACCATTGCGGCGATCGGCGATGCGTCCAACGCTGCAAGGCGGCATTCTGATCCTTACTTCGCTACGCGGTGCCGATGGACAGGTCTACGCAATTGCGCAAGGCCCTGTGGTGACAGGCGGATTCATCGCCGGCCGCGGCGGCGCTGTGCAGAGCGTAAATCACCCAACCGTAGGGCGCGCGCCTAACGGCGCCATTGTGGAGCGTGCCGCGCCATCGGTAGCGCCGAAAACCGATAGCCCGCCTGCAATTGCGGGAACCGGATTTCACAACCTCGGCGCGCATTGCCTCGGCCATCAACAAACGGTTCGCCAACGCGCACGCGGATAACGCGGGTCTCGTCAGCGTGCCGATTCCCTCCGATTTCGCGACCCGTAGCGCTGAATTCATCGCGGAACTGGAGAGCCTCACCGTGGAGCCCGACCGTGCCGCCCGCGTGATCGTAAACGAACGGACAGGGACGATCGTATTGGGCAAGGACGTTCGAATCTCGCCGGTTGCCATCATGCACGGCAATCTCAACGTGGAAGTGCAGAGCACCCCGGAAGTTTCGCAACCCGACGCGCTATCGCAAGGAACTACGCAGGTAATACAGCAGGATAAAGTTACTGCGGCGGAAGAAAGATCGCGTAACGTCCTGCTAAAGCAAGGCGCGACCATCGAGGAACTGGTACGCGCATTGGCCGCGATTGGCTCGACGCCGCGCGACATCATCGCGATCCTGCAAGGCCTGAAGAGCGCCGGCGCGCTTGAGGCGGATATTGAGGTGATCTGATGAGTCAAATCTCTATGGCGTCGATGGCGCACGCCGACCCGCGAATCCTGGCGGAAGGCGCCGTCAAGAAGACCGACAGTCCCGGAAAAGATCAAGGATGCCGCGCAGCAATTTGAGGGGTTGTTGCTATCGCAAATCCTTAGCACGGTTCACGAGGATGGCAGCTGGCTCGGTTCGGGAAGCGATTCCTCGAGCGACGCCGCCGCCAGTTTCGCTGAGCAACAGTTAGCCGGAATGATCGCGCAGAAAGGGGGCCTGGGCTTGTCCGGGATGATTTCAGCAGGTTTACAACGGCAGAGCGCCGGGGTCCCCGCGCCCCCGATTAGCTCATCCGCCCCAGGTGTAATGCCACCGTCCCACCCGTGAAGTATTCGAACGTCACCTCTCCGAAGCCTGCGCGGCGCATATTCGCGGCCAGTTCGGGCGCATCCGGAAATCGTCGGACCGACGCCGGAAGGTAAGCGTACGCGTCGGGTTCGCCCGAAATCCATCCGCCAATGAGCGGGAGGATGCGCTGACAGTAAATTCCATTCACCACGCGGATCAGCGGGTTCGGCGGCTGAGAGAACTCGAGGATGGCCACCATTCCACCGGGCTTCAAAAGCCGGCGCATCTCGGCAAGGCCCGCATCGTAGCTCGCCAGGTTGCGAAAACCGAATGCTACTGTAATGAGATCGAAGGATGAATTTGCTAGCGGCAACTGCAGCGCATCGGCTTCGAATAGCACGGTCCGCGCGTTGCGCTTAGCGCTCTTTTCAGCCGCCGCCACGAGCATCGGGTGACAGAAATCGGAACCGAAGACAACGCCCGAGGCGCGGCGCTCGAGCGCCAATGTAAGATCCCCCGTGCCGCAGCAGAGATCCAGCACTCGCGCATCTGGCCGCTCGGTAACATGCCGCACGCGCCGAACGGTTTGCGCCCTCCAATATTTATCGATGTGGAACGAGAGCAGGTGGTTCAGCAGATCGTAGCGATGCGCCACGCGGCCGAACATGCCGCGCACCCATGTGGCGGCCTCGTGTGGATGTGCGCGCTCCAGCGGGCATCGCGCCGCGTTCGGCAGTTCTCATGACAGCGCCAACTGGATCGCCTCACGCACGAGCTGTTCCTCGATGCCCGAAACCACTACTACCTCGCCGATGCGCACTGGCAGCACGAAATGCACCTTCCCCTGCACGGTCTTCTTGTCGTGTGCCAGCCGGTGGAACAAATTCCCTGCGTCGATGCCATCCACCGGCGGAATAGGTCCGTAGAGACGCAGTACGTCGAAGATTTCCACGCAATCCTCGGCGGAAAGATGCCCCGTCATCTCAGCCAAATGGACCGCGGTACGCATTCCCCACGCTACCGCTTCGCCATGCAGAAACCGCGTGTAGTGGGTCTCGGCCTCCAGCGCGTGGCCAAATGTATGGCCGAAATTCAAGATGCGCCGCAGGTCGCCTTCACGCTCGTCGGCGGAAACTACTTCAGTCTTGATGCGCACGGAATCCTCGACAATGCGATCCACCGCGCCGGCTTCGCGCGCCCGCACCGAAACGCTCGATTCCTGAAGGAATCGGAACAGTTCGGGATCGCGGATGATCCCAGCTTTGATGATTTCGTAAAGGCCGGCGCGATACTCACGATCGGAAAGCGTATCGAGCAGCGCGGGATCGATCAGCACTGCTTCCGGCTGGTGAAAGCTGCCGATCAGATTCTTCCCGCTCACTAGGTTCACGCCAGTCTTGCCGCCGATGGCCGCATCCACCTGCGCCAGCAGCGTTGTGGGGATCTGCAGCACGGGAATTCCGCGCATAAAAATCGCTGCCAGGAAACCAGCCATGTCGTTCACGATCCCGCCGCCGAATGCGATCACCACGCTCGTGCGGTCAGCGCCGAGTTGTACCATCTGTTCGGCCAATTCCTCTACCGGGGCAAGACGCTTGTTCAACTCGCCCCCGGGAAGGAAAAGCTCTTCGTGCGCGATGCTGGACAGCGCCTCGGTGAGCGCGCCGCCCCGGTGCCGCCAGACGGTTTCCTCAGATACAACGAAAACCTTGCCCGATTTCGCTGGAATGTACTTCGCCGCTCGTGCGACTATGCCGCGCTCCACGACAGCGTCGTACGATCGCTGGGGCGTTTCCACGCGAAAAGTTGGCATACGCCATTATTAACATGCGTCGTAATTGCGCCGCCCTCTCTTCTCGCCGCCCTTTTGGCCCGCCCACTGCCCAGTTGGGCGGGCCACTACCAGATTGGAAAGCTCTCGGACCTTTCTTATGCCGCAACCGCTCGTTCACTGCCGGCCATCGGCTCGTCGGCGACACATTCCTTCAGGAACATAAGTCGGCCGGCGTTGGCATCGAACTCGACGCAGAGGCGGTCGCTGCCCTGCAGTTGCCCGGTGGCGATCAGGTTCGAAACCGGATGCACCACCAGTCGCTCGATCGCGCGTTTCAAGTGCCGCGCGCCATACCGTGTGTCGGCGCCTTCGTGCAATACATAATCCTTGGCTTCGTCGGTGACCGCGAGGCAAACCTCGGTGGCGCCGGCGACATGGTGCAGGCGGCCTTCCACCTGCGACAATTCGAGATCGACGATTTGCCGCAGGTCGGCTTCAGTCAGAGGATGGAACACCGCAATCTTGTCGATGCGGTTCATGAATTCGGGCGTGAATCGGCGGCGCGCCGCTTCGGTTCCGGCGCGCGAGATCTTATCGGAGACCTGTGCCTCGTCCATCTTCACAGCGTTGGCGGCAAAGCCGAGTTTCGGCTGCAGAATGGCACTCATCTCGGCCGCGCCCAGATTGCTGGTCATGAAAATCATGGCGTTCGAGAAGTCCACGCGGCGATTGTCGCCCAAGGTGAGCGTAGCCTTATCCAGTACGCCCAGCAAGAGATTCCACAACGCGTCGCTCGCCTTTTCGATCTCGTCGAAGAGTACGAAGCTCAACTTCACCTTATCGGTATGGTATTGGTCGAGCGTCTCCTGGCAGAGCAGCGCCTTGGTTTCGCGATGCCCCAAGTATCCGGGAGGCGAGCCAATCAGCTTTGCGATCTCGTGGCTGTGTTGAAATTCGGCGCAGTCGATCTTTACTACCGCGCGGGGATCGCCGACCAACGCCTCCGCCAACGCCTCCACCGTACGAGTTTTGCCGGAACCCGTGGGTCCAAGAAACAGTAGATTTCCAGCCGGCCTTCCAGGGCTCGACATGCCAGCCACGTATGTCTGATAGACATCGACGATTTGGCGAATGGCGTGGTCCTGCCCCACAATACGCTTTCGCAGATCGTCCTCGAGCGCTTTCGCTTCCGGCCCGGTTTTTCCGGGGTCCAACAGCATCCTCAAGCCAGTCATTATCTTGCCCTCCAACCGATTCGACGCGGGCCAGCCCTTCAGGCTTCAGGTACTCGGTAAACATTTCGGCATTTGTTTGTAAAGGTTCGTAACCCCGGTTGTGAAAAATCGATCATCGGTCTCATAATTCACCCCTGTGCCAATATGGGGGTAGTGACCTTCCCATATCGCTCGTACGTAACGGTTTCGCGCGGCCAGATCGCTCGAAATTACCGCAATGTCTGTTCCGTGGTGGGCCCTGCAGTCGACGTTGCGGCGGTGGTGAAGGCGGATGCCTATGGTCATGGCGCGTTGGAAGTCTCGCGCGTACTGATTGCGGAAGGTGTACGTTGGTTGGCCGTGAGTTCAGTGGAGGAAGGCATAGCGTTGCGCCGCGGCGGCATCGATGCGCCCAGCATATTGATAATGGGCGGGTTTCTTTCGTATGAGAGCGAAGCGATCGTCGAATACAATCTGACCCCGGTGCTCCATTCCCTCGACCGCATCCGCAAGATGGATGAATTGGCGCGCCGGATGGGGAGGAAGCTCTCCTATCACCTGAAGATCGATTCGGGCATGGGGCGATTGGGGACGCGCGCAGGCGCACCGGCAATATTGGAAACGCTTCGCGAGACGTCCGACGCTCGCCTTGAAGGGCTGATGACGCATTTCGCTTCGGCCGCCGATTACACCACTCTGCAGACCGAGAACCAACTGGCTTACTTTCATGCTCTAACCGATCGCTTGCGCGAAGGAGGCGTGGTTGCCGCGCGGCTGCACACCTCGAGTTCAAGCGCTATTGGTTTCGGACGGACTACGGGCTGGCACGACATGGTGCGCGCGGGGCATGCGCTTTACGGATATGTCTCGCCCGCTCGCGGCGAAGCGCCGCCGCAGCGGCTCGCGGTACAGCCCGCGCTCGAGTGGAAAGCGAAAATCCTGGCAGTGAAGGATATCCCGGAAGGAGCCTCAGTCGGCTATGGCGGAACGTTCCGCGCACCGCGCGCGATGCGTATCGGCATTCTGAGCGCGGGCTACGCGGATGGAATTTTCCATCGATTGTCAAACCGGGGGGAGGTGATCGCGGCCGGGAAGTTGGCGTCGATTTTGGGAGCGATCTCGATGGATCTCACCACGATCGACCTCAGCGACGCGGATTCCTTGGCGCCTGGCGACGATGTCACGCTTTTGGGACGCGAAGGCGATACGGTGCTCGACGCGCAGCAGATCGCGCGCGTGGCGGGGACGATCTCTTATAACATCCTGTGCAGCATCGGCGCGCGTGTGAAGCGGGTTTACGTGGATTAGCCAAAATATTGCCGACAGGCGACAATGCCATCTCGCCCGCTTGGACGCAACGCATTTGCGCCGGGCGTTCTTGATCCCCCGGTTTATGCTAGGCGCGGTTTTTCGCGTTTCCCTCTTCCGTTTCAAACGGCACAAAACGTGCATATAGCATGCGGAAGTCCAGTGATAAAATAGGCAACGGATGAGTCTTCTTTCTCCCAAACTCCAGCTTCGCGTCGCGCAGAAGCAGATTTTGACCCCTGGATTGGTGCAGATGGTCACTGTCCTTCAGCTCAACCGCTTGGAGCTGAAGGAGATGCTCACACAGGAGATGGTCAAGAACCCAGTCCTGGAGGAATCCGGCGAGGAAGGTGACGAGGTAACGCCCGAGGAACTTCTGCCGCTGCTCGAGCCTGACCGCGTGGCCGACCCGGCGGACCGCGAAATCCTGGATGCGACCGTTCTCGATGCGACCAGCGCCCTTGATGGATCTCTTGCCGATGTCGCCATTAACGGCAGCATATTCGCGGACGCCGAGGAATCCGCAGCATCGGCCGTAACTGAATCGGAAGTGACCGTGGCCCCGGACCCGCTCCTCGAGACGCCCGCGGCAACCGATCCCTTTGATGAAATCGATTTCGGATCGTTTTTCGACGATTATTTGGATCCCGGATATAAGAGCCCTGCGTCGGAATCAGTCGAGAAACCGTCGTTCGAAACCTTTCTTTCCGCGCCGGTTACGCTGGGGCAGCATCTGCGTGAACAATTGAGCGTCACGGTGATGAGCGAGGCGGTGCGCGACGCCGCCGAATCGATTATCGGCAATCTGGACGAGGACGGCTACGTTTCGGCATCGCTCGAAGAGATCGCGTCCTTAGGCGAGCACAAGCCAGAGGATGTGGAAGCGGCGCTGCGCATGGTGCAGTCGCTCGATCCGGCAGGAGTGGCGGCGCGTAATCTGCGCGAATGCATGCTGCTTCAAATCGAGAGCATTAATGGGCGAGGCGGGGTGGCTTGGCTCATTGTTACCAATCATTTGCGTCTGTTGGAGACCCGCCAATTCAAGGAAATCGCAAAGGTGACGGGCCGGCCGCTGGAGCACATCGAGATCGCGGTTTCGATGATCCAGCACCTCAATCCGCGCCCCGGACAGCGTTATTCGGGCGCCGGCGCCCGCATAGTGGAGCCGGATGTTTACTTCATCAAGGACGCCGAGGATTTCATCATCCAGATGAACGATGAAGATGTCCCGCAGTTACGCTTGAATTCGCAATACAAGCGGATGCTCGACAGGGATAACGGCGCGACCAAGGAAGTCCGCGAATACGTGCGCGAGCGTTATACGTCGGCGATACAGTTGATGAAGAACATCGAGCAGCGCAAACAGACCATCATGAAGGTCTGCCAGGCGATTGTCCGCCGCCAGATGGATTTCCTCAACAACGGCATCGATGAACTTAAGCCGATGATGATCAAGGAAGTAGCGGAAGAGGTGGGCGTGCATCCCTCCACCGTGAGCCGGGCGGTCGCAAGCAAGTACGTACACACGCCACAAGGCGTCTACGAGCTGCGGTATTTCTTCTCGGAGGCCGTCCAGGGCCCCTCGGGCGGCGGGACGCCGCTTCTGATTTTGAAGCGTAAAGTAAAGAAAATGATCGAGGACGAGGATAAGACCAAGCCTCTCACCGACGAGCAGATCACCGCGCTGCTGCAGCGGGAGGGGATAGACGTCACGCGCCGTACCGTGGCCAAGTACCGCGAGGATATGAAGATTCCGTCGACGCACCAGCGCCGGCTGCGGAATTAAGGCCTAGGCCCGAGCTACTTCACCGTTACTTGAATGGGCATCTCGATGCCCAGAGGCATGGCGCGTACCGTAAGCGTGCCGCTCTTCGCGCCATCGGCCGCTTTCAAAACGAGGGTGGCTTTTCCGCTGGCAGGTATCGTTTCATGATCGAATGTGGCTTCGACTCCTTCCAGCTTTCCCTGAAGGGACAGCATGACGGGACCCTTCATGGCATTTTCAATGACGATGCGCTCGCTCTCCCCGGAGCGCAGGCTCACCTGGGACTTATCCGCCCGCACCATCTTCATCAACTCCGACGGATCGCTCGGGAGGGAGGGCAGCACGGCCGCCGGAGAGTTATCGCCGGCGCTGGCGGGACCGGGTTTCATGATCCCCCAAGGTGTTTCGTTTAGCTTGGCTTGATCGACGTACCAGCACCATTTGCCGTTCTCAATCTTCCAGTAACTGGGGGTCGGGATTTTCATCGCCTTCCCGGCGAAACCGGGGAACATCACATACCGTTCTTCGAGAACCGTCGCCTTGGCGCGCGTGTAGCCGTCCGAATATTCGATGCGGGTGATTTCGAAGCTAAGCATCCGCGGTTTGTCGTGGTCGTAGAAAAAGTCCTTGGTGTCTTCTGCAACCAGGGCCTCGGCCTTGCGGAACTCCCCTTTGACGCTTGCCTGATAGAACTCGTCAATTCGCGCTCGAAGGGCGTCGTCGATGCTTTTAGGCGCGCGATTGAACAGGTCGGCTGTATCCTGGGCGGCGGCGCAGGACGCAAACAGGGCAAGTATCGCGATTTTGCGCATATAGTTTCATTCTAGGACGCCGCGGATCGCCGAAAAGTCGGATTCGGCCCGGTTCGTTCCGTTCCAGCACATGAGCTTCAAAATCGGCCTGGCCTTCGTGTACCATTCCTTCATGCCCGGTTCATCCCCCATGCAGACTCCGCCCTTGCATCAAGCCAGGGAGTGGCTGGCGAGCGCCGCCTCGGTGGCGGTCCTGACCGGTGCGGGCATATCCGCCGAAAGCGGAGTTCCGACCTTTCGCGGCGAGGACGGGTTATGGAAGAACTTCAAACCCGAGGAGCTCGCCACGCCCGACGCCTTCGCGCGCGATCCGCGCCTGGTTTGGGAATGGTACGATTGGCGGCGTTGCGCCATCGCCCAGGCTCAACCCAACGCCGCGCATCGCGCTCTGGTGGAGTTGGAGAAGCGCAAACGTCGGTTCACGCTGATCACGCAAAACGTCGATGGCCTGCACGATCTGGCGGGAAGCGGCAAGATCCTCAAACTGCACGGCGACATCTGGCGAATGCGTTGTCTCGAGTGCGGCGCGAATTTCCCCAATCGAAGGGCGCCCCTTCCCAAAATTCCGCCGCATTGCGCATGCGGGGGCTTGGCACGTCCGGGAGTTGTGTGGTTCGGCGAGCCCTTGCCAGAAGGCATGATGAAGGAAGCGGAGCATGCCTCGGAGGCCGACGTGTTTCTTGTGGTCGGTACGTCGGCGATGGTCTATCCAGCGGCGGGGCTGATCCCATTCGCGAAACAGAACGGCGCCAAAGTGATCGAGATCAATCCTGAGGAGACGTCATTTTCGTCCATCGTCGATTGCGCGTTGCGCGGCAAAGCGGCCGAGTTGCTGCCGGAATTGATGCGGCAGCGACGTAATAGCATCTCCTGCCTGAATGGCCGGGCTCCGGCCTAGCCGATCTTCCGATGTGGGTAGATGCCGCAATGGCGCATCCTGAAATCACTGGAGGAAGCATGGCAAACGAATTGGCGGCCCTTTCGAACGAACTGGCCGCCGCAGTGGAACGGGCGGGTAAATCGGTGGTGGCGGTGCATGCGCGCCCGCGGTTCTCATCGAGCGGGGTGTTTTGGAAGCCGGGAGTGATCGTGACGGCCGAACACTCCATCCGCCGCGAGGAAGATATCCGCGTAACCCTGCCGGATGGCAAGAGCGCGGTTGCAACCCTATTGGGCAGCGACGCGGGCTCGGACCTTGCGGTGCTCAAAGTAGACGCGGAGGGTGTTCCGGTGACGGGCGCTCGGGAAGCGCCGGAGCCCGGCAATCTGGCGCTGACCATTGGGCGGTCCGAGGATTCGGGCGTGAACGCGACCATGGGCATTATCAGCGCAATCGGTCCTGCCTGGCGGACGTGGCGCGGCGGACGGCTGGATTCTTATATCCGGCTCGATCTTACGTTGTACCCAGGCTCCACGGGCGGCCTGGTGGTAAACGTGGCAGGAGAAGCGGTCGGCATTGCGACGCCGGCTCTCTCGCGCATCGCCGGAGTTGCGATTCCCGCGCCTAACGTCAATCGCGCGGTGGAGGAGATCCTCAAGCGTGGGCGTGTGGCGAGAGGTTACCTGGGAGTGGGCCTGCAACCGGTGGAGATATCGGAACATCACAAAGGTTTGATCGTACTTTCGATTGAACCCGGCGGGCCGGCGGCGAAGGCGGGCATTCTCATCGGCGACATTTTGGTCTCGCTCGGCGGGAAGAGCGTGGAAGATACGGAAGACATCCAGGCGGCGCTCGAGGGGCACGCGGTGGGGACAGCAATCGAAACCGTGGTTTCGCGCGGCGGCGAGGAGCGAGGGATTTCGGTGACGATCGGCGAGCGGCCCGTGAGGAGCTGACCATGTACGGATTCGGAGAGATCGCAGAGCGACTGCGGCGATCGACGGTACAGGTATTTGACGGCGAGCCCGCGCGCGGCCGCAGAGCGCGTGGTTGCGGCTCGGGCGTGATCTGGCGGGCGGATGGCGCAGTCCTGACCAATGCCCACGTTGCCCGCAGCGAGACCCCGGAGGTCGAACTGTGGGACGGCCGGCGCTTCGGCGCGCGCGTGGTATCCCGCGATGGCCGTCGCGATCTGGCGCTGTTGCGAATGGATAGCACGGGCCTTGAGCCCTCGTCGCCAGGCGATTCGAATTCGGTGCGGGCGGGCGAGTTCGTGCTCGCCATCGGAAGCCCGCTCGGGTTCGCAGGAGCCATCTCGCGGGGCGTGGTACACTCCACCGGTCCCATCATGGGCATGGGAAAGCACGCCTGGATCCGCGCCGGTGTGCAACTCGCCCCCGGCAATTCGGGGGGGCCGCTGGCCAATGCGCACGGCGAAGTGATCGGCATCAATACCGCGATCTTCAACGGGCTGGGTCTTGCAATCCCTTCGAACGTCGCGACCGAGTTCGTGACGCGGGGTCCGAGACCCGCGCTGGGTGTGACGCTGCGCCCTGAGCAACACGGACTGCGAGTCCTGCACGTAGAGCCCGACGGCCCCGCCGCGGTTGCCTCCCTGATGGAAGGCGACCTGCTCCTTGGCACGTTCGACGATTTGTCGGACGCACTCGATTCCGGCGGCGACGTGCTGGCGCTGAGGTTTCTGCGCACCAATCGCGTGCGCGAAACGCACGTGCGGTTTGGGGCGCGCGCGGAGGCGGCTTGATTCGCATCGCCATCGCCGCCGCATCCGCGGTGGTGCGTGCGGGTCTGGAGTCGCTGCTGGCGTCCGCGCCCGGGCTGGAGGTAGTCGGCGCTTTCGCGGATACGGCGGGGTTAGATGCTCTTCGGCCCGATGTATTTCTTTTGGCGGGAAATGCGACGCTTGCTTCAGGTGGCCCCGCCGTCGTTCTCACCAATGAGGACCAGCCGGCGTGGACGGCGGATGCTCTACGTTCAGGCGTTCGCGCGCTGTTGCCGCGAGATGCGTCGCCGGCTGCGATTCTGGCGGCGATCGATGCGGCCGCGGGTGGTATGGCGTTGATCGATCCTCAAGAGCTGGAATCTCTGTTAGCGGCGTCGGCCCCTGCGCAGGCGATGGAGACGGCGGCCGCACCCGTTGTAGCCCTCACGCCGCGCGAACTCGAAGTGTTGCGCATGATGGCCGATGGCGCGGCGAACAAAGAGATCGCGTGGAAGCTGGGGATTTCGGAACACACGGTTAAATTCCATGTGGCGTCAATCCTTGGCAAGCTCGATGCGGGCAGCAGAACCGAGGCGGTGACGCGGGGGCTAAGGAGCGGACTGATTTTGATTTAGGCTAGAACCGAATCAGCGGGACGCCCGGGTGCGGCCGAAGCATGCTCAGGCGCGCGGTATCGAGTCCGGTAGAGTTCACAACCATCAGAGCCGGTCCTTTTCGGTGTCGATGGCCACGTCCCTGAAGAAAATATCTTTCGCGTTGGTACAGGTGAGGCCGGTCTCCGCCTGCACGTGCACGTTGCTGAAGGTAATGTCTTCGACGGGCATTTCCTTTAGTCCCGTAATCTGCCCCGCAGTCTTCGACCCTCGAGCGGTAATGTTGCTGAACATGAAGTCGCGGAAGCGCGGAGCGCCGTCGTTGACCGGAAAGACGTCCCCCGGCTCATCGTTGCCCATGTAAAAGGTTGTGACCGTGAACGCCGAGAGCACATCCTGCATGACGATGTTGGATACCGCGAGACCCTCAACCACCGCTCCTCGTCCGCGCTGCGATTTCACACGGATTCCAACTTGGGTTCCCTGAAACACGCGGTTGCTCACCACCACGTTGCGGACGCCGCCAGACATCTCGCTGCCGATGGTTATCGTCATCGAATTACAGCCTAGCGCACCAGGAACCAAGCCGCATTTCTCACACACTTCTGCTGCGGCACGCGATAAGGCCGCGTCCACTTCGATGCTTGGTCGCCGTGCTCGACGTACTAGACTATGGCCTATGTTGAAGACCGCGGCCGTGGCCTGTTGCAGTCGCTTGCGCGGCGTCGTCAAGTTCCTTTTCCGAAGGGAAATGATCAAAGGTGCGATCGACTTTCTTGCCGAGCAGGTGTTTGTCGAAAAAGTCCATGAGCGCAGTCCAATCCTCGTTGGTAAAGGCGTGGCCATGGTTGGCGTAATTTACGCCCAGTCTGTTTTCCTGGCCGAACAGAGCGTAGGCGGGTCGCGCCCCCAGAATAGATTGTTTGGCCTCTTCGGGCAAGGAAATCGTATCCGTGATACCTTCGAGCGCGATAAACGGGCGCGGCGCGGCGAGCGCGAGGAACCAATGCTCATCGAAAGGCAGCTTCTCGCGCTGTCCCCGTGCAGATTTGGCGAAACCAGTTCGGATATTTCTTCTGCATGATGTCCAGCGTTTCGCTTTTCCGCGGGCCGGCGAAGCGATACGCGCCGATGCCGCCTCCACCCGTAACCGCGGGCGCGCCCATCAAGCGCTCGTCGAAGGCCGCCTCAATCATGGAGGACTTTCCATTGCGCGAGGCTCCAGTGATGATGAGCTTGGTTTTATCGATGGCTGGATCTTTTTCGAGATAATCCGCGACGCGCGAGGCGCCCCATGCCCAGCCCGCCAGTATGCCCCAGTCGTAGCCGGGATAGGCAGGATAGAAACGCGTATTGCGGAATGCCCAACTGCCGTCGGAATTGCGAAGGGTCGTGTCCTCGGCGCAGTCGTTTGGATTGAACACGACCAGGGCATAACCGCGGGTGAAAACATCCGCGCGCTGACTCGCCATGGATTGCGCCGTGGGCTGCGCGCCGCGGCCGCGGCCATTGGTGGCCGCGGGGGCAGCGGCAGATTGTGCCGTTGGCGATGGGCCCACGATGAGTAAGACGTCCTCGCCGCGTCCTTGATTAGGTCCTGGCGGCAGACGGGTTGAGACCGCGCCGCCCGGGGGCGTGCCGCCTTGCAATATGATTGCGGGAAACGGACCGCCATGCACCGGCGTGAACATGCCGTTATCCAGGCTGAGTTTCTCCGCCGGACCGAACGTCGGGTGCACCAGTCGATATTGGACGCTGCTATCGAGAACGGTCTCCGACTTGACTTCCCGCCCCTTCACGTTTCCCGGCGGCGGAGGCATCTGCCCCACGGCATAGTACCCCAATATCCGTTTCATCTCCTCGCGTCGTTTTGCCCATTGCCGGCGGGTCGTGACCTTTGTGCCGTCGTTCATGACCATCACGTCCGGCAGTTCTTTGCGAACGGGTAATTCGTTGACGCCGGGCAAAGTCCCCGCTGGCGTTTTAATCCGCGGGATAGGGATCTCGCGCGGATCCGGTCCGCTGGACGCGCTCGCCTGCTGTGCTCGCGCTGCCTGCGACACCAGTCCGAGCGCCACGCAAAAAGCGAGGATCACGAGAATGCGCAGTTGTGTCTGAACCCTCCATCGGTTACCACCTCATCCGTAGGCTAGTCCGGGCGTTCGTGATCTGAGCGGAGCCTTGTCGCATCCGTACTTCTTTGGTCAGGTTAACTCCCGCCGCCGCAAATCGCCACGTCAGTCCGGGTAGGAACAGGTAGAGCACACTGTGTTAGACATAGAGCGTTGTGCGAAGGATATTATCCGGATCGATTTTGGCGCTGCTGGCCGGCGGGTGTGCGATGGCGCAGTTGCCTAGGGGCAAAGGGCTCGCGCCGGTGCGTATCATCCTCGTTGGCGATTCCACGGTTGCTCCGCGGAACGGCTGGGGCCCGGGCTTCTGCGCCGATGTAGATCCCGCGGTGACTTGCGTGAACCTCGCAAAGAACGGCCGCAGCACGAGCAGTTACCGCGCCGAAGGTTCGTGGGCTGCGGTTATGGATATGTTGAAGTCCAACGCCGCCTACAGCGCCACTTATGTTCTGATCCAGTTCGGACACAACGACCAGCCTGGCAAGCCGGGCCGCTCCACTGACCTCGCCACGGAGTTTCCGGCCAACCTGCGCCAGTATGTCGTTGACTTGAAGTCAATGGGAGCGAAGCCCGTACTGGTTACGTCATTGACCCGGCGCACCTTCCAAGCGGGTCATCTGAAGAACGATCTTGTTTCTTGGGCGGACGCGACAAAGAAGGTAGCGGCGGAAGAGAACGTCCCCGTATTGGATCTCAACTCCGAAAGCGCTGCCGCGGTGCAGAAGATGGGGCCGGTGGAGGCCAACACGCTCGCCATGGCGCTTCCCCCGCCTTCGGTGGCGGCAGGCGCGGCCGCTGGCAACTCTCCGGCTTTGCCAAAGGTCCCGGAGGCATCACACATGGCCGGCTCGCTGGCGAATAACGTCGTCGAGCCAAAGGGCGACCCTGCGCCGTTATTCGATTACACGCATCTCGGAGAAAAGGGCTCGGCGCTATTCGGGCGCATGGTGGCGGATGAGCTGATTGTGGCGGTTCCCCAACTCCGGGCATATATCAAACCGTAGTTGGTTGCCGCGAAGTGCCGGGCCACTTTCCGAATGCGCTACTGCGCCGCCGTGCTTCGCACGATTTCGGCCGCCTGGTTGAGCTGGCTCGCGGTCCCGCGAACCACAATGGCGCGCGGCGCCAAAGCGGGAAAGACGCGGGTTATTCCGGCAGTGGTACGCATGCGGTTCACTGCATTGCGAAAGTTGTCTTCCGTCACCGATAGCGACATGAAAAATATCTGGGCGGTATCGCCGGAAACGCCCTGGTGGGTAGGAGATCCCAAAGCCGGATTGGGTTGGTCTAGCTGCTGGAAGATCCATTCGGCCAACGGAACCCGGTCTGGTCCTCCCGTCAATGCCACCGCGCCCTTGCCCGTCACCGGAAACACCTTCGTCAGTTCCGGAATCGTGCGCACCGCGTTCACGATCTCTTGAAATGTCGCTACCGGCAATCTCTCGCGCGTGTAGAGCACCCGCGCTTCCAGATGATCCGGGACGAGTTCAGGATGCTCTTTCAGGGCGTAGGGATTCACCGGCGCGGGAAATTTCGCCTCCGCCGACGCGCTGCCTGGGCCCCCTGCCTCGAGGCGCCGCAGAAACCACTCTGCCATTTCGAGCTTTTCCGGCGCCGCGCGCGCCACGATCGCTTTCATATTCCCGAGCGGAAAGACATCTGTCATCTCGGGAATGGTGCGCGCCGCATTCACCATCTCGGAGTAAGTCTGGATCGGCTCTTTGCGCGGCAGCCGGAATACGGCTACGCCAGCACCGTTCCTCGTCGTTCCGGAATAGCGGTCCACTTCCAAGCTGTCGCCTTGAAACTGTTTGTCCAGCGTTTCCACCAACCATTGGCCCAGTGCGAAATCCGGAGGCCCGGTTTGCACCGTGATCGATTTGCCCTGGTTGTCCGCATCCACGTCCGGGGCAAGAATCGACTGGACGACGTTTGCAACTTCCCGCACGTCGGTTGCATTCCCGTTCGAAAGCTGAAAAACCCGCGGTGGATTCGCCGATTGGCCCCAAGCCGCGTTTGCACACACAACCGCGATCGCTATGCTGGAACGAACGCCCATATTTCCTCCGCCAAGAATGACGTCCCGACACCGAAAACGTGCATGGATGCATCTTATCGCTTATTGAAACAGTGGATGAAAA
>CAVPSN010000010.1:0-142968 GCA_963708385.1 Bryobacterales bacterium
GGGCCACTATCCGCCATCGCGACAACCCCGATAACGTTCATTGGTTTGGCAGGGCGTGCGCCGCGATTAGCAAATGGAATCCGTCGAAGAGTGCATTGGCTCAAGAATGCATCGATCTGTTTTTCAGCAATCGCCATGCCCGCGAGGCGGGCACGGGCCTCAACAGCCTTTTGATCCTAATCAACGAGGCCAAAGCCGAACTGCAGTCCGAGAACGAGGGAGTGGACATGCAACGTCATGCGAGAACAAAGGTCTTCATCGGGCATGGCCGGTCCTTGGTATGGCTGCAGCTGAAGAGCTTTTTGACGGACCGGCTGCAGCTTGCCTGTGATGAGTTCAACGCCGAGTCGGTAGCTGGGCGCACGACCACGGCCCGGCTGGAGCAAACGCTAAACGAAGCGGCGTTTGCCTTTCTGGTCATGACCGCCGAGGACACGCACGCGGACAGCACCGCTCATGCCCGTGAGAACGTGATTCACGAAGCGGGGCTGTTTCAGGGCCGCCTAGGATTCGAGCGCGCCATCATCCTGCTGGAGGACGGCTGCGCGCAGTTCTCGAACATACATGGCCTAACGCATATCGGCTTTCCGAAGGGTAATCTTGAGCCCGCGTTCGAAAAGATCAGGTACGTATTGGAGCGCGAAGGCGTCCACCCTGCAGGGGTAGAGCCCTCAGTGCGCGCGGCCCACCCTGGGGGCGAGTCGTGCCCGAAATGCGGCAAGCCAGGATGGCAAATCGAATCCAGCGCGCCAGATGATGTGTTTGGGGACCTCGGTGTTTCTAAGCGGGTGTACAAGTGCGCGTTCTGCGGATTCACCGAGAGCAAGCTATCGAAGTGAAGCCGTCGCGTACCGCAGCGTTGGACGGATTGAAATGGACAAGATCAACCTTGACGGGTTTCCGCCTGAAGAGCGGCAGTGGGTAGTCGAATTCCGGCAGATTCTGGAGAAGGTTGATCTGGCGCACTTAGCTAAACAGGAGGCAATGATTGAGTCCGTTCCGCATTCAGCGACGGAGGACGACATTTGGCTACAAGAGCCGTGTGTCTATACGCTGTTTGCTTATGGCGTGCCAGGCGTGGAAGCCATCCATAGGGTGGCGGTCTCGAACTCGCGCGGTCTGTTTGATGCTCGGCGGGCGTTGATCGCGGTCGCGGACGGAGATCTACGGTTGACGTTGGAGGTCGTCAGCCGGACAGAACGGTACATGGATGATGGGGCGCATCAGCGACTCGTCACGAGCGTCAACGCGACGTTTGCTGATGACAACGCTAAGTCACTGGCGCTGCGACTGCTCGGTGACTCCATCAGAGCCATCGTCACCACCCCGAATGCCGCCATGAAATAACAACTTTCATCGGGACATTTGGCACGAATGAGGACTTGGTCTGGGACCTACTGACGAAGTCGGTCCTAAACATAACGAATGCCGACCTGCAGCGACTTCAGGAACTCGTCAACCAAGACCTCGACGAGCGGGAATATCAGCACTTCCTAGAGACTCACCCGGTGATCTTGGACCCTGTTGCGTCCTCGATTGTGCCGCGTCAGACGTTAGCCGATATCCATGGCACCGACTTTGTTATTCGCCGTCTAGATGACGAATACATACTTGTAGAAATCGAGAAAGCCAGGGATCGACCCTTTACTGACTATCCCCAACCGTCAGCCCCGCTCTCGCATGCGCTTGCCCAGGTGTTTCAGTGGTTTTCATGGGTCGAGGACAACATCGCATATGCTCAGACACACGGCTTTCCCGGTATTCATACGCCTAAAGGCATTGTAGTCATCGGGAGGAACGCCGATTTGGATAAAGAGCAGCGGCGAATGCTGAAGCAAATGAATGATCTGCTCTACCCACGCATTCGAATCATGACGTACGACGACGTCATCGCTTCTGCGCGCCACGTGCTCAACAATCTGACGCAACGATGAATGGGCTGCCGCGAGTGCGAGCGGCCCGAATCGCTCCGCCGTTCGCGCGAGTGCGAGGCTGCCCGCGCCACTTGGCTGTGAAACGCGCGACGATGAGAAGTGGCCGACGCCGGATTGATCCACTGTAACGGCATAGCGTTTACCATTGGCATTTAGCGCCGAGCTCACGCCACTTCCTCAGAAGTGGTTGTCGCATACTGGCCCGCCATGCGGGAACACCCGCCGAGTGACCGAGAAATCCGCCTCAACGCCGCCCGGACCCATCATTTCGATGTTCGCCACGGCCGCTACAAGGCTCCCATCGCCGCCTAACGATGAAAAAACCCCTCGATCAATACCCGCCATGCGCAACCCTCGCCGGACGTGCGCCTAAGTGGCGCAGGCCACCCTGCCTGCGCGGAGGCCCTGGTTACAGCCGCGCGCCGCAATTGCCTCCGCTGCTCGCTATTACCGCCCATACGACGGAACAGCGCCAAACACCGCTGGGGTGCTACTATCTAGAATTTAATTCAGCCCAACCTGCATCAAGCCGAACGATTGAGAGCGAAAGTGGGAATTAGTGCGTGGCGATTTCTGGCTATTGCGATTTCGTTAACTTACCTATTGCTATCCCCAGGTTGCAGCTACGTGGCCGGAAGCGCGAATTCGTTTCCTGCGATCTCTTCCGCAAAGACAACAGAACAGGCCGCATGTTCTAAGCCCGCCCGGTTCGACGATCTCGTCCGCGATGCCTGTGTTCCTCCTCAGCAGGAATACTCTCCCGGGCCGGATCCGGGTCCGCCTCCGCCCTTCGCCGAAATGGGCGATCCTCGCGCTGTCGAGGCCATCGTTCGTGACATTAGTACGACGTCAGAAGGGCTCGGCTGGCGGTGGACATATCTTGAACCAACCCTGAAATTCTATCTGCACAAGTATGACGATCAGCGCTTCGTGATGGACTTTTCCATTATCCCGATTGCCTTCAAAGCAACTGGCCCTGTAACTCTCTCCTGTTTTGTGAACAATCATCTGCTGACCACCATCCGCTGTCCACGAACGGGCGACTATCATCTCGAAAAACAGGTTCCCGCCGAGTGGCTGCAAGGCGCCACCCCCACGATCGTACGCGCCGTTCTGGATAAGGTATGGACCGCCCCGGCCGATGGCGCCCGGTTGGGCTATGTGCTCGTGCGCGCGGGCTTTCGAGGCAAGTCGAAATGAGTGGAATGCTCAGCCCGATCCTGGGAGCTCTGGTCACCGTTCTCGCAGCCCTGGCGTTCGGCCTGTTGGCGTTCCATAAACTCGGAATCGCGCTACGTGGCCTCGAGCGATACGCGCTGGCCTTTCTCACGGGAAGCGCCTGCCTCAGCCTGGTGACGTTGTTGATGGCGGCTCTCCACCTCGCTAGAAAGGGCGCTTTCTACGCGCTGGCCGCGGCGCTGATCGGCTTCGCCTGGCGCGTGTCTCCCTCAATGCGTCGGAAACGCAAGCTTGAGGGCGCCTTCCGAGCCGCGACCGCAAGGGAGCGATTGTTACGCATTTTTCAACGCGCCTCTCCGGCTGTCCCACCCTGGCTGGTCGGTCTGTTCTTAGTCCTGACAATTCCTTTCGCCGTGCGCTACTTAGTCTACGCATGGGCGCCCGAAGTCAGCGCCGATGGCAGTACTTACCATCTTGGCAACGTCTTTCGCTTCTGGGCTCACAACGGCCTCACTCCCATCCGCGATATGTATGGCGCCCTCCCGGAAGGCATGGAGATGTTATTCCTGATGGCGTTTTCCATTGGACGCCACTCGGCAGCCGCGCTTGTACACCTATCCTTTCTCATTTGCCTTCCTCTCCTCATCGTCTCGTATTCTTTGCGATTTGGATTTCCGAAGGCCGGATTTCTGGCGGCCGTGCTTATCTTCGTGAGCCCCATCATGGGTAAGGACGGCTCCGAAGCTTACAACGATGTCGCCTTAGCGGCCGTCTCGTTCGGCATATTCTACGCGATCGAGATCTGGATCGAGGAAAAGAAATCTCAATTCCTCATCGTAGCGGGCCTGCTCGCCGGCTTTTGCTTCGACATCAAGTACACCGGCTTTGTAGCCGCTGTATACGCGCTGTCGCAACTTGTTCCGAGATTGATACGCGGAGGGCCACGCGAAGGCCGCTTCCAATGGCGCACGGCGCTTCTCTTCGTTCTGCCATGCGTCATCATGGTTTCGCCTTGGCTGGTAAAGAACGCCGTCTACATGCACAACCCCCTCTCCCCCTTCTTCAATAGCGTCTTTCCCAATCCGTATAACTCGCCTAAGTTTGAACATGAATACTCACAGGGGATGGCTGCCTACGCCGGCACGACCAATATTCGCGACCTCGCGTTTAGGTACACTGTCACCGGCACGGGTGTCGCCGGTTTTTTCGGCCCCATCTTCCTTTTAGCGCCACTCGGCCTCTTTCTCCTTCGGCTCCCTCATGGCCGTCGCCTCCTGCTGGCTGCCGCGCTTTTCGGCTTGCCGATCGTTTTCAATACCGGGACCCGGTTCCTCATTCCGGCCGCCCCATGTCTGGCGCTGGCCATCGCAATGGCTGTTGCCGATACCAGATTCGCCGTGCCCGCGCTCATGATCATCCACGGCATAGCCTCGTGGCCGGATGTCGCGGATACATATTGCGATCGTTATGCGCCGCGCATCGACGAGTTTCCCATCCAGGCCGTAGTAAACTCCAAAGCTGCCTTGGAGTACTTGCATCAGAAACTCGGAGCGAGCTGGGACATGGCGCAGATTCTCGATAAGCGCATACCTGCCGGTGGCAGGGTCTTCTGCTACGCCTGCCCGGCGCGGGCTTACACGCTACGCGATATCTCGCTCTACTACGTGACCCTGGAGAGCCGCGCCCTCGGTGACATGCTGTGGACTCCGATGGAGACGGGGCGCCAGCCGTTGAAGCAAATCGTCCTGTCGTTCGCTCCGCTAACTACTACGAGACTTCGCGTCACCCTGCGGCAGTCGAGACCGGACGAAGTATGGGGCGTTTCCGAAATGCGAATCCTGCGGGAAGGCCGCGAGATCCCGCGTTCGCCGCGCTGGAAGATCTCCGCCTCTCCCGATCCCTGGGAGGCGCCGTTCGCGTTCGATAATAACCCGGTGAGTAAATGGTCCGTGGAGAAGTTCGGCGCCAGGGACGCGTTTCTCGAAGTGGACTTCGACGCGCCTACTGCGGTGGATTCAGTACTCTTGGAATGTCCCGAAAATTCGTCGGAGCAAGTCGGCATCCAGGCGGCTACGTCCAGCGGATTTGTTGCGGTGAATAGCGCCATTCATGCCACCGGGGTAGAGGCGCCAACCGGTCTGCGGCGGTCTGCGATCAAGATGCTGGAACGTTATGGATTTGAATATCTGATGGTTTCGAATAGCGATTACTACGCCGACGATTACAAGAAGTATGCCAATTTCTGGGGAATTCACAGCGTCGCGGAATCCGGTGAGACAACCCTCTACCATTTGGACTAAGGCCGCATTGGTCCTGTTGGTCGCCGTATTCTGTTTGAACGTATACCGGGCTGTTACGCAGTCCATCACTACCGATGAGGCCTTTACTTATCAGAGGTTCGTCTCCTCGCCGTCGGCGGGTTTAGTCGAGCGCTTCGATGCGAATAATCACGTGCTGAATAGCCTGTTGAGTAAGACGTCGGTTACATTGTTTGGGCTTAAGGAGTGGACCTTGCGTCTGCCGAGCGTCGCGGGTGGCGCTCTCTATCTGTTTGCGGTGTACAGGCTCTGTTTCCTGCTCTTCGGCGGCGGTGCGTGGAGTTTCCTCGCTGCCGCTGTCCTTGCGACGAACCCATTTCTGATGGACCATCTGTCGGCCGCGCGCGGATACGGCCTCGCGCTGGCGTTCCTTCTGCTGTCGGTATATGAATTGGTTCGCGCTACGGAAGCAACGCCGTTCAGGTCCCTCTACGCCGCCGGGATTTTTTGCGGCCTATCCATCGCCGCGAACATGACGTCGCTGTTTCCGGTAACTGCCCTTACTGTCGCATTTATCTCAGTAACCGCGGCCAACGGACGGTTTCAGGTCAAGCGGGTGTGGGACGAGTTCGTCGTTCCCATGAGCCTGGTCTCTTTCCTATTTCTGGTTTTGCCGCTTTCCCGTCTGGAGGGGAATCAGTTCTATTTCGGGGCCTCGCGCCTCATCGATTCTATCCGTAACCTGGCGCAGCTCTCTTTTGAATATGACCCGGTTCGCACGGACTGGGTCCCGCTTATCGGTTATTCATTGCATTTTCTCGCGGGACTTGCGCCGGCGTTCCTGTCTGTCTTGTTGTGCGGTTCGGTTTTATACGGAATCACCACGCTCATCAGACTTCATCGGCAGAGTCCGGACGAGAGCGGACAGAATCTCTGCGCCTGTTTTTTCGCCCTGACGTTTTCCGTGGCGGTTCTGTTGATCGTAGCCGCCCATTGGCTTTTAGCCGCGCCGTACCCGCTCATGCGCACCGCGCTCTATTTCGTGCCCCTCACTGCGCTGGCGTCATTTACACTAGCGTATCGATACCGGCATATCCGGTCAGTCGGGTATTCTGCCGCCGCCGCGGGTGTCGTGTGCCTTGCGGCATTCCTCTTCCAAGTGAACGCTTCCTATTATGCGGAGTGGCGCTTCGATGCGGGGACTAAGCGTATCGTCAAATTCATCCGTTCCCATACGCCTCCCGGAAAACGTCTGGTCGTCCGCACCAGTTGGGTTTTGGAACCGAGCCTCAACTTCTACCGGCTTCTCTATCGGCTGAATTGGGAGCCGGTCGACCGCAGCGGCCCGGAGAAACCCGGTGACATTATCGTTGTGTCCGAGGAAAACAAAGCCTCGATCGAGCGAATGGGATTGCGCGTCATTTACAAAGACGCCCTCTCCGGCACGGTTGTCGCTTTGCCAAACGGCGCTGGAAATTCGCCCGCGCCCGGTAAGCGGTTATAATTGCGCTTAAGGGAGGATCGCACTATGGGTAAAGATAAGAGCCCGAAAAAGGAAGTCAAGAAGCCCAAAAAGAAGAAGTAGCCGCAACAAAACCGCGCCAATAATTGGTGCAGGCGCTCTGCCTGCCAGCGCGATGGGCAGGCCGTTGGCCTGCCCCACCAAACGGGAGCAATTTCCATGCGCAAAGAGTGGGTAGCAAAACGCGAAACCGATCGGGTCCGCACGCAGATGCACTACGCCCGCAAGGGCATCGTCACCGAGGAGATGCAGTACGTCGCGAATCGCGAACGCATCGCGCCTGAACTGGTTCGCGATGAAGTCGCGCGCGGCCGCATGATTATTCCGGCCAATATCCATCACACCAACCTCGAGCCGATGTGCATCGGCGTGGCGTCGAAGTGCAAGATCAATTCCAATATCGGAAATTCGGCGGTGACTTCGGATATCGAAGGCGAGCTCGATAAGCTGCGCTACTCGGTCAAATACGGCGCCGATACCGTGATGGATCTTTCCACCGGCGGCGACATCCCCGCCATTCGCAAAGCGATTATTGCCGATTCGCCGATTCCCATCGGCACCGTGCCCATCTATGAGGCGCTCTCGCGCGTGCGGCGCGTGGAAGATCTCACCGGCGACAGTCATGCTGGAAGTGATCGAAGAGCAGGCCGAGCAGGGCGTGGACTATATGACCATCCACGCCGGCGTGCTCGTGCAGTACGTTCCGCTGGCCTCCAAGCGCGTCACCGGCATCGTCAGCCGCGGCGGTTCCATACTCGCCGAATGGATGGTGAAGAACCACAAGCAGAACATGCTGTACGAACGCTTCGAAGATATCTGCAAGATCTTCCAGAAGCACGATGTGAGCTTTTCCTTGGGCGATGGACTTCGGCCGGGCAGCTTGGCCGATGCCAGCGATGCGGCCCAGTTCGCCGAGCTGAAGACTCTAGGCGAATTGACCAAGAAGGCATGGGAATATGACGTTCAGGTAATGATTGAAGGTCCTGGGCATATCCCCATGGATCAAATTGAGTTGCAGGTGCAAAAAGAGAGCGAGATTTGTTACGAGGCGCCATTCTACACGCTGGGCCCGCTTGTGACGGATATCGCTCCCGGCTACGACCACATCACGTCCGCCATCGGCGCGGCAATGATTGGGTGGCACGGCGCGTCGATGCTCTGCTACGTGACGCCCAAAGAGCACCTGGGTCTGCCCAACCGCGAGGACGTGAAGCCGGCATCATCGCTTATAAGATCGCTGCGCACGCGGCGGATATCGCGCGCCACCGTCCGGGCGCGCGCGATCGCGACGACGAACTCTCTCGCGCCCGCTATACCTTCGATTGGAATCGCCAGTTCGATCTGTCGCTCGACCCGGAGACAGCGAGGGCCATGCACGATGAAACCCTGCCCGAAGAGGGTTTCAAGGACGCACATTTCTGCTCGATGTGCGGGCCCAAGTTCTGCTCCATGAATATTTCGGCCAAAGTGGAGAGCTTTCACCGCGGAAGAGGCCGCGGCCGTCGCGGGTGCGGACTTAGTGCGCATCGAATAAACAACAACCCTCATATTTTCCCCATAACATCCGATAAGGTCCTCGTGGGTGAGCTATGAGGCTGGACCGCGAGACGACAGGTGTGGCTTCGTTCTCCGCGTCGCCGGAGGGACGAGGTATACGTGTTCTCGCGGCGGAAGATAATCCCGTCTTTCAATCCATGCTGCGGTCCATGCTCGCCAAATGGGGATACGATCCCATAATTGCGCGCGACGGTGTGGAGGCGTGGCGCGCTCTCGATTCCGACAACGCCCCCCGTCTGGCAATCCTCGACTGGATGATGCCCGGGCTTGACGGTGTGGAACTCTGCCGCCGCGTACGCGCCGCCGCTCGCGAACCCTATATTTACCTTGTGTTGCTAACGGCCCGCTCGGAATCGCAGGATTTGGTGGAAGGCATGGAAGCGGGCGCGGACGACTATCTCACGAAGCCCTTCGTCGCGCAGGAACTCCGCGTGCGTCTGCGCGCCGGACGGCGCATTCTCGATTTGCAGTCGGAGCTCATGGCTGCGCGCGAAGCGCTTCGAATCCAGGCTACGCATGACGCTCTCACCTCCATTCCGAACCGCGCCGCCATTTTGGCGGCGCTGCATACCGAACTCTCGCGCGCCTCGCGCGAGCGTGGTCCGGTGGCCGTCCTGATGAGCGACGTCGACCGGTTCAAATCGATCAACGACGCCTACGGTCATCAGACCGGCGACGATATACTGCGCGAAGCCGCGCAGCGCATGAAAGGCGCCATGCGCTCTTATGACATGGTGGGCAGATACGGCGGCGAGGAGTTTCTGGTGGTTCTGGCAGGCAGCGATGCCGAGGGCGCTTACGCGCAAGCCGAGCGCATTCGAGCCTCGTTCGCCAGCGAACCATTTCAGGCTCGGGGCGAGACCCTGCAGGTAACATGCAGCTTTGGTGTCTCCTGGCGCGAAACCGCAAGTCCCTCCGACGCCGACGCCCTCATCCGCGAGGCCGATATGGCGCTTTACGCAGCCAAAGCCAACGGCCGCAACCGCATAGAGTGTTTCGCCAGCGAACTCCTCCTAGCGTAGACCAGGCCTCCTCCTGGCGCTGGAAACTAGCCCGAAGGTCTATGTACTAAATCGAACGCGCGGGGTAGAATCTAAATTCATGCATGCCCGCCGATTCGCCTGCATGCTGCTCGGCATGTGGATGGCCTGCAGCGCCTTAATGACGTGGATCACCGCCGATAGCTTTAACGCGGCCCCGCGCATGCTAGCCTCGCACAGCGCGGATTTCGGCCTTCGCCTCCAATCGATGGGCAGAGAAGAGACGCGCATGTTGCTCGCTTATCCCGTGCGGCAACAGGCCGGTTGGTGGATGGAGGAATGGGGGGATTTCGAGATCGCGTTAGGCGCCGCCTTCTTTATCTTTCTGCTGCTGGGCACGCGCGAAGGGAAGGTGACCCTGCTCATCGCTCTGGCGCCCCTTGCGGTGGCGATTTTCCAGCGCGCTTTCATGACGCCTCAGCTTCTGTATTTAGGCGGCATGTTGGATTTCGTCTCGCCCAACATGTTGGTAGCCGAGCGTGGACAGCTCGGCGCCGTGCGCATCGGCTTTATTCTGGTCGAAATCCTCGAACTAGTAGCCGGCGGAGTTCTGGCCGTGCTTTTGATCGGCCGCCAACATGGCCGCTCAGGCCTCACCCGGCAGGAGGTCGATGTGATCGATAAAGCCAATCACCGCCATGTCAATCGGTGAGTTAGGCCGGCCCACGGCGGTCATGGCGCTGAAGCCTTCGGTGGCCAGTCAGTACCCGGTCGCCGACTCCGGCATCCACCGCGTCGAAGCGCCACCACGCGCATCGCCGCGATCCGAGCCGTCCAGATTCAGCGGCTGAACCAGCAGAGCTTGCGGCCTTCGTGGCTGGCGTGTTTCTGCGTCGCCACCAGTTCGCCGACCACGCGCGCAATCAGCATTACCGCTTCCTGCCCCGGCTTGGTTGCTGCGCTTGTACACCCAGCGGCGCTGCGTCCGCTCCGGATCTTGCTGGCGGTGCGTTCTTGACGTGAACCGAATCCACGATGCCTACGACCGTGGTATCGGTCGGCTTCCGTCGGAAGGAACGGGAAGCTGGCCTCCTTGCCGCGGACCCAGTAGACCAGTTCGCCCGCGCCGGCGCCCGTGCAATCGGTGCAGATCAGGCGCTTCCCCGTATTCTTCAGTCCGGCGTCAAGGGCTGCACCATCAGCAGCCGCTGCCCGTCAAGTTGGCGTCCTTCACGGTGGCCCACACACACCCGACCACCCGGCCAGAAACATGCGCTAATCCAGTTGCACGTCGTCGACGATGCCGATGATGGCGTTATCGACCGGATATCCTTACAGCCTTCGGCCATGCGCGCGGAACTGCCGGACACCGCAATCACGCGCTCGCGGAATCCGGCGCTGACCGTATCCACGGTGACCACGTAACCGGCTTCGTCCTTGCCGTCCGGAGAGACCGGCTTGAGGATCAGCAGCTTCTTGCCTTCGAGCGAGGGTCTTTGCGTGTGGCGACCACGGTGCCCACCACGCGGGCCAGAATCATGGCGGCCTGTTACTTCGCCGCCGTGTTGGCGTGCGCTTTGCCGATCGGCAGAATGTCTTCCAGGCTCTGGTGCGGGCGCGGAATCACGTGCACCGCGATCAGTTCGCCCACGCGGCGCGCCGCCGCGGCGCCGGCATCGGTGGCGGCGCGGACCGCGGCCACATCGCCGCGCACCATGGCGGTCACGTAGCCCGAACCGATCTTCTCCCAGCCGACCAGATTGACCTTGGCGGCCTTCACCATCGCGTCGGCGGCTTCGATCATGGCCACCAGGCCGCGCGTCTCGATCATTCCTAAAGCTTCACCCATCGAGTTCGCTCCAGTAACTTTCCTTATGCTATGCCCCGCGCGCTTGCAGGGCCTCGTCCACCAGCGCGATCAGCTCGGAGCGCGTCACGTAAATCCGTTCGTCGGCCGTTCCCGCCAGATAACCCGCCATGTCTTCCGCCGCCACCGGGCATCCCGGTCCGCCCTGGCGCGCGCCTTCACGCCATAACGCGTGCGCGAATCGAGCAGCTTGTCCACTTCCCTCCGCGGCAGAACCTTCGGGCCGCCGAGCAGTTCCGCCACCAAGGTGATGCGCGCGAAGTGCTCCATCGTCTCCATGCGGAAGTACGCCTTAAAGACATCCTCGCCGTAGCAGACCGCGCCGTGGTTCGCCATCAGGAGGGCGTCGTATTTCGGGATCAGCGGCAGCATCGGCTCGGTCAGCGCGGGCGTTCCCGGCAGACCGTAGGCGGCCAGCGGCACGCAGCCCAGGCCGATGACCACTTCCGGCAGCAGCGCCAGATTGAGCGGCCGGCCGGCCGTGGCAAAGCCGGTTGCCACCGGCGGATGCGCGTGCACCACCGCGTGGACGTCCGGCCGCAAATCGTAAATCGTCGAGGTGCATGGCGATCTCGCTGGTGCGCTCGCGCGCGCCCTGAGATCTTGTTGCCCTTGATGATCCACGATGATCAGATCGTCGGGCTGCATCATGCCCTTGCGAACGCCGGTGGGGGTGGCCAGAATACGATCGGCATCCAGCCGGATGGTGATGTTGCCGTCGTTGGCGGCGACCCAGCCCTTCTGGAAGACCAGCCGGCCGATCTCGACGATATCCTCGCGGTATTCGCGCTCCGTTTTGACCATGCGGGAGCTTCGATTGTAGCAAAGTGAGGTGGAAACGCTTCACTGGAGTGCTAACGAAGATTCCTAACGAAGGACGGACCTCCTGTATGCTAAGCTCCCGAAATGGCGACACATCGAGGAAAGGGACCTTCGCCCAATCCACCCTTGGCAGCGGGAAATCCGCTGATTGTGCCAACCCGCTTCACAATCGGTTGCGTTCTTGGTTTCTTACTTGTTTGCAACCTCAAGGGCGATGTGCAAGACGTCCAGATTCCCGCCTCCTCCACAATTCGTTCCGCGCAAGTCCCGCCCGGATCGGTCGGTACGAATGGCGTGTACCGAGCCGGTAACGGAGTGTCCAAGCCAACCCTGATCTCAAAAGTAGAGCCAGAGTATAGCCATGCGGCGCGGAAGTTGAAGGTGGAAGGGGTTGTAGTTCTTTATGCGGTTATCCTTCCGGATGGAACCGCGCGAAATTTCAGAGTCGTGCAGTCGCTGGGCTTCGGCCTGGATCAAAAGGCAATCGAAGCGGTTTCGCAATGGAAGTTCCAGCCTGGTACGAAGGACGGCCAAGCGGTTCCCGTGGCCTCGACTTTCGAAGTGCGCTTTCGTCTGCTTAAATCCACACGGCCGGATACATGGTTTACGGGTCCGATGGCATTCGTTCTGGATGCGGGAATCGAACCTCCTGTGGCATTAGAAGGCGTCATGCCAAAGACTAGCAAGGGGGCATCGGATGAAAGCGCTGTTCTGGAGTTCACAGTCGGCGGGAGCGGCGAAGTCGCTGACATTCGCGCGATTCACGGGTCCAAGTCGGCCTCGGAGCTGCTCGCTCGCAGTCTGGCGACGTGGAGATTTCAGCCTGCCACTAAGGGTGCTGTGACAGTCGAGGCAAGGGGGCGAGTGCGATTCATCAAGGGACAAGGAGACGAAGCGGCAAAACTTCCACTATTCGAGGGCCGGGGAACGGCGAATTCCCCGGTTAACTCTGCCGTGCCGGCAGCCGGGCGAGGTAACCGCGCAGGCTTCACTGCGCCGATGCTCTTGCAGAGAGTCGAGGCTGACTACACCGATGCCGCCAGGAACGCCAGAATCGGAGGCGTCGTCATCGTTCAAATCCTGGTGGATGAAAGAGGTGATGTTGCAGAGGCGAAAGTGATTACGGGCCTGGGGTACGGACTTGATGAAAAGGCGCTCGAAGCCGTGAGGAAGTGGAAGTTCGACGCCGCCCGGCAAAATGGGCGGCCGGTCGCCGCTACTATCAAGGCCGAAATCGAGTTTCGAGCACTCTAGCGGCTAAAGGCGACTTCGCAATGAAGACGCTCCCGCCCTGTATGATGGAGCTGAATGGATTCGCGCCGCATGTGCCCGCACTGCCGGGCCTTTATCACTAACAAAGACCGCGTTTGCCCCTATTGCAACGAGAAAGTTGGGGCGCGCGCGATTGATCGGCGCAGTCCCGGCGACCTATTGGGCGGGCTCATTCCGCACGCCCGCTTCGTCACCACTACGCTTCTGACCATCAACGTCGGCATGTTTCTGCTGACGGTGATCTACAGCATGCGGTCGGGAAATACCTCCGCGCTGCTCGGCGTCGATGGACGAACGCTCGCCTATTTCGGCGATAAGTTCAACCCCGCGATTCAACTCGGACAATGGTGGCGCATTGTCATGGCTGGATACCTGCACGGCGGCCTGTTCCATATCTTCATGAACGCATGGGTGCTCATGGATGTCGGTGCAATGGTGGAGGAGATTTATGGCCCCGCGCGCATGTTCGTCATCTACACCTTGGCGAATATCGGCGGCTTTTATCTGAGCTATCTGTGGAGCCCCGTACCGTCCATGGGCGCATCGGCTGCCATCATGGGCTTGATCGCGGCCATGATCGCTTTCGGCATGCAGCATCGCAGCGCAATCGGCGATGCCATCAAAGGCCAATACATCCGATGGGTCATCTGGATTCTGATCATCGGCCTACTTCCCGGCTTCAACGTGGATAACGCCGCGCACATCGGCGGCCTGATCGTCGGCTTCGCCATCGGATACGTTGCCGGCACGCAGCGCTACGAGGGCGCGCCCATCGAAAAGTTCTGGAAGGTGGCCGCCGCGGCATGCGTTTTGTTAACAGCCGGCTGTTTTCTCGAGATGTACTTGTCTTTCTCGCAATTTACGCAATAATAGAGGGATCATGAAGGTGCGCAGCGTCGCTCTCGCTCTGGCTCTTGCCTTTGGGCTTACCGGCCTTGCCGAAGCCGCGAAAAAACCGGTCTATACGCGGAAGGCGTCGAAGGTAAAGGTCCGCAAGTACAACGTCAAGAAAGCCAATAAGGCCGCCGCGAAGGCGCTCGCCAAGCAACGCCGCAAGCACAAGGCATAACCCTTCTCTATGCGCCGCCTCGCATTACTGGCGCTGACCTGTTGCGCTCTTTTAGCGCAATCTACTCCTACGTCCGGCCGCGCGCCGGTGCTGGTTGAGCTATTCACCTCCGAAGGTTGTTCCGATTGTCCGCCTGCCGATCGCATGCTCTCGCAACTCGATCCTTTCGTCGTGGTTCTCTCCGAGCACGTCGACTATTGGGACCATCAGGGTTGGAAAGACCGCTTCTCCTCGCACGAATACACGGTTCGGCAGGAAGACTACGCCAAACGATTCCAGATAGACGGGCCCTACACCCCGCAGATGGTGGTGGATGGGGTGGCGCAGTTTGTGGGCAGCGATGCCAAGCGCGCCAAAGACGAGATCGCCAAGGCACAGGCTCGGCCCAAAGCTCAGGTAAAGCTGGCGCGCGCCGCGGGCGGAGTGCAGGTCGATATCCAGGATGCGCCCGGCTCCGCCGGCGTGTTCCTCGCCCTCGGGGAAGACAGCGCGGCCTCGGATGTCGCGGCGGGTGAGAACAAGGGCCGCCATCTGGTGCATACGGCGGTGCTCAAGAGCCTGCGCAAGGTCGGGTCGGTGAAGCGTGGCGCCGGGTTCAGCCAGTTGGTTCCTCTTCCCGCTACCGCCGCCGAACAGCGAGTCATCGTCTTCGTGCAGGAAGGGACCTCCGGACCAGTCGTTGGCGCGGCTGAGATTCGTTAACGGCCCTGCCCGCGATACCATGAAATTTATGGAAGGCGTTCCGCGCCGCGCGTTCATCTTCATGCCGTTCGTCTTCGGCGGATGGATGGCGCTGTGGGTGATGCCCCGTCGCGAGCGGCCGTTGCCCGATGCCGCGCGCAACGGCAACGGGCCGCCCGTTAAGCTCGCGCTCTTCGCCAAGAACGGCCAATTGAAAGGGACCATCGAAGTGGACAAGATCGTCAAGACCGACGCCGAATGGCGCAAGGAGCTGACGGCAGACGAATTCGCAGTCACGCGCAAAGGTGGGACCGAACCGGCCTTCACCGGCCGATACTGGAACAATCACGAGGCCGGCATCTACCGCTGCGCGTGTTGCGGAACGGCGCTCTTCCGCTCGGATAAGAAGTTCGATTCCGGCACGGGATGGCCCAGCTTCACCGCGCCCGTCGCGCCCGAGAACGTCGAAACCGAAACCGACAACAGCTTCTTTATGCAGCGCACCGAAGTGCTGTGCAAGAAGTGCGACGCGCATCTGGGCCACGTGTTTCCCGATGGCCCGGGCCCCACCGGCGACCGGTACTGCATCAACTCCGCCGCGCTGCGCTTCGAGACCGAAGAGAAAAGCTAGATGCCTTTTCCCACCCACCGCATGCGCCGGCTGCGCGCCACCGGACGGCTGCGCGACCTGGTGCGCGAGACGCGTCTCGATCCCAAGCAGTTCATCCTGCCGCTCTTCGTTTGTCCCGGGGAAGGCGTGCGCCGCGAGATCGGCGTCCATGCCGGGTAACTACCAGCTCTCGATCGACGAACTCGTGAAGGAATGCGGCGAGCGTGCAATCGCTCGGCATCGGCGGCGTGATCCTGTTCGGATTGCCGGAATCGAAGGACGAAATCGCCTCCGGCGCCTATGACGATAACGGCATCGTGCAACGAGCGATCCGCGCACTTCGCCGCGAGGTTCCGGAACTGTTGATCGTCACCGACGTTTGCAACTGCGAGTACACCAGCCACGGCCACTGCGGATCGATCAAGGATGGCGACGTCGATAACGACGCTACGCTGCAATGGCTCGCGAAGAGCGCGCTCTCTCACGCGCGGGCCGGCGCCGACGTCGTGGCGCCGTCCGACATGATGGATGGCCGCGTGGCCGCGATCCGCACCGCGCTCGATGCCAATGGCTTCGAGAAGACGCCGATCATGGCGTACGCGGCGAAGTTCGCCTCTGTGTTTTACGGGCCCTTCCGCGAAGCTGCCGATTCAGCGCCGCAATTCGGCGACCGTCGCAGCTACCAGATGGACCCTGCCAATGCGCGCGAGGCTATGCGCGAAATCGAACTCGATCTCGAGGAAGGCGCGGACATGATCATGGTGAAGCCCGCCATGCCCTATCTCGACCTGATTTGCCAGGCGCGCCAGCGCTTCGACGCGCCGATCGCCGCGTATCAGGTGAGCGGCGAGTATTCGATGATCATCGCCGCTGCTCGCAACGGCTGGCTCGACTACGACCGCGCGATGATGGAGAGCCTGACATCGATCGTGCGCGCCGGCGCGGGTACGGTCTTGACGTACTTCGCCAAACCAGCCGCAAGGTTGCTCGGCTAGAGTTGCAAGGTTCCCACCAATTCCTTCACGCTCGCGATCTTCTCTCGCCGCAGAAACCGGCCCAACTCTTCGGCCACTCGCAGCGGTGAGCGCGGATCCCAGAACGTCGCCGTCCCCACCTGCACGGCGCTTGCGCCCGCGATCAGGAACTCCGCCGCGTCTTCGCCGGTGGCGATGCCGCCCAAGCCGATCACCGGTATCTTCACCGCCCGCGCGGCCTGCCAGACCATGCGCAGCGCGATCGGCTTGATGGAGGGGCCGGACAGGCCGCCCATCCCGGCGCCAATCTTCGCGCGCCGCGTCTTGGCATCGATGGCAAGCGAGACGAACGTGTTCACCAGCGAGATGGCATCCGCGCCCGCATCTTCCGCCGCTCGCGCCAGAGGTTCGATGACTGCCACGTTGGGCGAAAGCTTGACGATCACCGGCCGCTTGGCAACGCGCTTGACGGCCGTCACCACCTCCGCCAGCAGCGCAGGGTCGCTCGAGAAATAGATGCCGCCGTGCTTCGTGTTGGGGCACGAAACGTTCAGCTCATACGCCGCCACTCCCGTGTGGTCTTCGAGAACGCGCGCGACCTCAACATAATCGGCGGTTTCGTATCCAAAAATATTGGCGAAGACCGTGGTCTGGAAGCGGCCAAGCACGGGCAGCTTCTCCTTCACAAACGCGCGCACGCCAATGTTCTGCAGGCCGATGGAGTTGATCATCCCGCAGGCGGTCTCCACCACGCGCGGCGCCGCGTTGCCCTCGATGGGTTCGCGCGAAAGGCCTTTCACAACCAAGCCTCCGAGCGCGTTTAGATCGACCAGCTTTTCGAACTCCACGCCGTAGGCGAACGTGCCCGAGGCGGCGATTACCGGGTTGCGCAGCGCGATGCCGCAGATCGAGGTGGCGAGCGCCGGACTAATCAATCACTGCCTCGCCGAGCACGCGGCCCACCGAGGATGAAGGCGCAGCCACGCCCATCACTCGCGCGAGCGTGGGCGCCACGTCCACCGATTCCACCGGCGATTCGTAAACACCCGGGCGAAACGGCGGGCCATAAAAGAACAGGGGAACCCGAACATCGTAGTTGTACAACGAGCCATAGCTCACGCCGCGGCCCAGGCCGGAATCCTCGATGTATTCCGGCCGGTAGGAGAGCATTGCGTCGCCCGAACGCTTCACATGGAAGCTGTTGCGAAAGCGCCGCCGCCACTCGCCCGTCGCCGAACACGCGCCGCCGGCCGTGTAATAATTTGCCACCGCGGGATATTCGATCGCGGCGCGCGCCGCCGCCAGGCGCAGCGGCTCCGGGTCGCGCGAGCCACTGGTATCGAGATAGAGGAAGGGGTATACGTACTTTTGCACGGGTCTTTCCGAGGCGCCGGGCCTATTCGTGGCGAGCGCGGTGGCCAAATTCCGGGCCAGCGTTTCGCCGTTTACCACCATGCGCGCGCGGCGTCCAGCCAGAGGTTCGGGAGGCGCGCCGTGCCCGCCTGCGAGGGCTAAGGCGAATCCGGTTTCGCCCAGGGCGCGGCCGAGATCGGCCAGCAGCGTTTCAATTTGCCGATCGAGCTGCAAGATCATCTGCTGCATCAAGGGCGAATGCGCGCCGATTTCGTAACCCAGCAGCGCCGAAGCATTTGAGATGACACAGACGAAATCCAAGCCACCGTTTTGTCCCAACTGCTCGCGCACGATGCACTCGCGGAGAAGATCGAACGTGGCTGCCTGCGCGAAATAGGAGGAGCGGTAGAGCGCGTGAAATTGCCCAGGATGATTCTGGTCGTAGGTCAGCGTGCGTAGGGCGGGCGCATCGGGCTTCGCGCCAAGCGCCATCCACTTTGCGTCATGCAGATTGTCCGGCGAAGTACGGGTATTAAACTCCGCCAGCCACTCGGGCGCCTGGCCGCGGGCGACGAACTGGCCGGCGTTGTCCATCCACAAGACATCGGCGTCCCGCGAACCGGCGAAGATGCCGGCCTGGGCGGCGGAGCCGGCAATCACGTGGACACGTGCGCCATCTTCGGCCGCTACCTGCGCGGCAAGGGTGGTGGCGTCCAACGCCTCCTCGCTGGCAAAAACGACTTTCTTCAACGCCCGGTCGAACCACGAATCGGCGACGATTCCGTGCTGAGACGGCCATGCGCCCGTTGCGAGGGTTGCGATGGAAGTTGCGGAGAATGCACTGGCGGCATGCCGGCAATCGGGGAAGTGCGCGCCGTGCTCCAGAAGCTTCCGGAATCCACCCGGGTTCAGTACAGGCAGCAGCGGATCGAGAGAATCGGCGGAGAATTCCTCTAAAACTATCAGTACGAATAACTTAGAGCGAGGAACGGCCGTCAGCCTACGCGCACCCAGATATGAAACGAGGGCCGCGCCGAAAGTCCTTCGGCATATATCCATTAAAAAAAGCTTATCAGAGGTCGATGTGATGCTATAGTGTTGAAAAATTGATATCACAAAATCGCCCATGAATGAAGAGAGCAGCGTACTAGAACTCGCCACGATCCGTAAGAACCGCGGCATCACATTGGAGCAGATTGCCAAGGTTACGAAGATCGGTGTACGGACGCTCGAGGCGATCGAGCGCGGCGAATTCCGCAAGCTTCCCGGCGGAATCTACGACACCAGTTATATCCGCCAGTATGCGCGCGCCATCGATTACGATGAGGACGCGATTCTGGCAGAGTACCGCCGCGCACGCCCACCGAAGAACACCGTGCAGCCGACGCGCGGGTTTTTTGCCAGCTTCCGCACGGCGTAGAGACATACCGGACCTACTCGTAGCGCAGGGCAATCGTCGGGCTCACGCCGGCGGCGCGATTCGCGGGCAGAAGTGCAGCGGCAATCGCCGTGACCGCCAGCACGAAGCAAGCGCCGGCGAGAACCAACCAATCGAAGGCCTTCACGCCGTAGAGTTGGCTTTCGGTGAGTCTACCCAAGGCAAGCGCCGCGGGGATACCGAGAACCAATCCGATGCCGAGGATCCAAAGCATCTCGCGCATGACCATGCCGCGAATGGATGCCGGCTTTGCGCCGAGCGCCAGGCGGATTCCGATCTCGCGCGTGCGCCGGGTGACGCTGAACGCCATCACTCCGTAGAGGCCAAGCATAGCGAGAGCAGTCGCGAGAATGGCGAACGCGCCGCTCAGTTGCAAGATCAGCCGCTCAGTGCGCGTGCTCTGCGCGATTTGAGAGTCGAACGTGCGCAGCCCTTCGAGCGGCAGGTTCGGATCGATGGATTGAATGACGCGGCGCGCCTGCGCCGAGGTCTGTTCGACCGGCAGCGCCGAACGGAGATAGAACGAGAGATCGCCGATTTGTTTATCCTGCCGCCAAGGCGCGTAATACACTGGCGACGTCTCCTCCTTCACGGCCGAGTAGTGGCTGTTTCTGGCTACGCCCACAATGGTCATTGGATCTCTGTCCGCGCGGAACTGCTGCCCCAGCGCGTTACGGCCCTTAAAGAAGCGCTTGACGAACTCCTGGTTGACCACGACGACGCGCTCGGCTGCGAGGCTGTCGGATTCGTTGAACTCACGTCCGGCGACGAGCGGAATCCCCATATGCGCGAAGAAGCGGGGACCGACTTCGTTGACTTTGGCCTGCATATCCGGAATCTTTACGCCGGGAATCGAGATGCTATTGCCCCAATTGTCGCCAGCGATCAGCGGCAAATTCGCGTCCGCCACGGCGCTGACGCCGGGAATCGCAGCAAGGTCGGATTCGGCGCGCGCCAGCAACGCCCGGCAAGCCTCGAACGAGTAGCCGTTCATCTCGGGGGAGATGGTGAATGCGACCACGTGATCGGTCTTCAGTCCCAAGTCTACCCGCATCAAGTTCACAAGGCTTTTGAGAAACAGGCCTGTAGGTATCAGCAGCGCGGCCGAGATCATGACCTGCGCGCAAACCAGGCCGCGCCGCGCACGCGACACCCCGCGGCCGGAGGATACGCTTCCCGCGGCATCCTTCAAGGTTGCGGCAGCCGAGGTTCGCGCGGCATCCCACGCGGGGTAGAAGCCGCAGACGAGCCCCGTCAACAGCGCAAGGCCTATACCGTAGAGCAGCACCGGCAACTCAAGGGCGGTGGTCAGGAATTGAACGGGCGTATCGCCATCGCCCATCTGCGCTACCAGAAAATTGAGCGTGAGTGAGGCAATGACAAAGCCGGCCAGCGCTCCGCCGGCAGCCAACAACATGGCTTCGGTGAGAAGCTGAGACATCAGCTCGCCGCGGCCGGCGCCGATGGCGGCGCGGATAGCGAGTTCCTTCTTGCGTTGCGCGGATCGCGCCAGCAGCAGGTTGGCGGTATTCGCCATGGCAATGAGGAGCACCATGGCGGTAGCGCCGATCAGGATCAGGATCGGAGTGCGCGTATCGTCGCGCAGGTTGCTGTTGCCGTGCGATCCATCCTGAAGTTCGAGCTTCGAGGCAAGCAAATCGCCGGCGGCCTTGGCGTTCAGGTGCAGGGTGGATGCCTGCAACTCCAGGATTCCCCGATACACGCCGTTGAGCGCGTCGCGCGATTGTTTGATCGAGTATCCCGGCTTGCGGCGCGCGACGAGATAGAGCCAGTAATCGTCGTAACGATCGGTTCCGTTCCATCCGGGAGTGAGCAGCGGCTTGGAAGAGAGCGGGACGAAGACGTTGGGCTGATCGCCGAAGGTGATTCCGTTGAATCCCCGCGGGGCAACGCCAACGATGGTGAAGACATGCCCGTTGACGCGGATCGGCTGATGGAGCGCATCCGGCTGCGCGCCGAGCGGACCGGACCAGTAGTTGTAGCTGAGTACCGCCACAGGATTGCCGGCGCCGGGAACATCGTCCGCAGGCGTCAAAATTCGTCCGAGTTCGGGCTGCACGCCAAGCAGGGAGAAGTATCGGCCGGAGACGACCATGGCGTCGCCGTGAATGGTCTGGCTGCGAAAAGCGATGTTGGCGGGGAGTTTACGAAACGCGGCGATGGAAGCGAGGCCTTCAGGGTGCTGTTCTAGCGCCCGGAAAACGGGGTAGTTGAAGACATGATCCGCGTGGCCAGCATCGCCGGTGGAGGTGCGGCCGTTTTTGAGATCGGCCAGCGAAGTGGGCAGAACCAATTCTTCGGGATGCGCCACCGGGAGCGAGGCGAGGATCGCCTGGTGCATCAGCGAAAAGATGGCGGTATTGGCGCCGATGCCGAGGCCGAGCGAGAGCGCCACCGTCAGACAGAGCAGGGGAGATTTGGAGAGACTCCGAATTGCGTAACGTAGACGGGCCATAGATATATTACGCCTCAACGGGAGAGTGGTTGGGAAAACGGGCCAGACGTATAATCGAGGAAAACATGCGCCGCACCGTCACAGCCATTATGGCGTCAGCACTCTTGGGCGCACTTGCCTTTGCGCAGGAACCGCCCGCAGACCCCAATTTGAAGTTCGAAGTGGCGACGATGAAGACGTCGCCTCCCGGGCAGGAACGGACGGGGCCGTGCGGCATTCGCCCTCAACCGGGCGGACAGTCGTATAGCGCCGACTGCATGTCGCTCAAAGGATTCCTCACGGTGATCTACCGTATCAAGCCCGACCAGGTGACCGGAGGTCCGGCATGGGCGGACAGCGACCGCTTCGAGATGAGAGGCAAAGCGGAGAAGTCATCGAGCGCCGATGAGTTGCACGTGATGCTCAGGAATCTTCTCATCGAGCGGTTCAAACTTCAATACCACTTCGAGAAGAAGGAGCTTCCAATCTACGCGTTGACGGTGGATAAAGGCGGACCCAAATTAACGCCGCATGAGGCGAAGAACGCGGGCGACCCTTGGATCGATCAGACGCAGGCGCAGTTTCTTCACATGAAGATGGTTGCGACATTTTGTCCCCTGGAATATCTTGCATTCCGTCTCGGGCAAATGATGGATCGTCCGGTGGTGGATATGACCGGTCTCAAGGGGGGTTACGATTTCACTCTGGAATTCACGCGGGAGCTGCCGCCGAACATTCCCGAGACAGCGCAGATCAATGGCTCTCCGATCGATACATCGGGGCTGACCGTTTACGAGGCCGTGCAAAAGCAGTTAGGCCTCAAGCTGGAGCGGCAAAAGGGCCCGGCCCCGATTCTGGTGATCGATCGCGCGGAGAAGCTGGTGGACTCCAATTAGGAACGCCCTAATCTATCGCTAGGCGAGTAATATCGCAATCTTAGACGCCATGGCGATGCCGAAGCGCCGCCTCGAGCGGAATCGGGCCCCGCGCCTCTCAGATCGCCGTGCCCTTCCTCTGGTTCCACCGGCCCCTGGTGAAATCGGGGAATTGCGCCGGAGCGCTTCCGGAGGCGACCGATGCCTCGCTCAACGGCCCCGGAACACTCCAGGAGGCCGCATCGTAAACATCAAGGTCGGGAGGCAAACCTTCGCGGATACATTGCACCAGACGCCAGAGCATCAGGTAATCCATACCGCCATGGCCGCCCGATTGTTGCGCCGCCTCCCCATGCTCCCGCCAGAGCGGATGTATATATTGCTCGCGGTACTTGGTCAGGTCCGTGAACTCTTCCTCTTTTTGGCCGCCTTCAATATAAACGCGAGGCGGGTAGTCGAGGAACAGGCCTTTCACTCCCTGCACCATGTTCAACCGGCTGTAGGGGCGCGCGTTCGCCACGTCGTGCTGCAACAGGATCGTGCGTCCGCCCGCAGTCTTGATGAGCGAAGTGTTCACGTCGCCGCACACATACTTCTCTTTCCATTTCGCGCTGTCTTTGGGGATGTGCGCTGCCCGGTATGCCTCCAATCCCTTTTGCAATGAACTCATGGACACGAGATAGTCGAACCGGTCGCCGCGATTGATTCCCATATAGTTGGCTACCGGTCCCAGGCCATGGGTCGGATACAGGTTGCCGTTGCGTTTCAGATGCGGGAAGCGCCGCCACAGGCCCTCGCCTTCGTCGCTGAACAGCTCGGCGCGCAGGTCGTGCAGGTAGGCAGCCTCGCCGTAGATCAATTCGCCGAAAACTCCCGCGCGCGCCATGTTGAGAACCAGCAGCTCATTTGCGCCGTAACAGCAGTTCTCCATGATCATGCAGTGGCGGCGGGTTCGCTCGGAGGTATCGACGAGCTTCCAGCAGTTTTCAATCGTTGTGGCGGCCGGTACTTCCACGCCCACGTGCTTTCCGGCCGTCATCGACGCCAGCGCCATCGGCACATGCCAATCCCACGGAGTTGCGATGTAGACGAAATCAATGTCGTCGCGCCGCACAAGGTTGCGAAAGTCCTCGTCTCCAGTGCTAAATACAGCCGGCGCCGGTTGTCCGGCTTTGACGATGCGGTCGCGCGCCCGCGACGTCTTTTCCGGCACGATGTCGCACACCGCGGTCACGCGCGCATGGGGCACAGCCAATAGAAGATCCAGCATCCCAGATCCCCTGTTTCCCACGCCGATGATTCCGAATCGCACAGAGTCGTGGCGCTCGAATCGCATCCCCATTACCGATTCTGCCGTCCGGTCGCTCTGCGAAGCGGGCACGTCTTGAGCTGCGAATACGGGGCCGTCGGCCAGAAGACCAGCGCCCACCTGGAAGATCTGCCTTCTCGAAAGATTCATAGAAGTTCTCAGCGCTCCGGTCTCGATCTTATACCGCTGCGGCCCCGTTTTAACAACAGCCGCTCATTTTTCCCGTGAGAGCGCATCGTGATCTGAGATGTCAATAACCGCGGCTGAGTTGTAAATTCAGCCGGCTCGTGCTCCTAACCCTGGTTTCAAAATCCCGAGGATTTCACGGACGAAGCCCCTGGCCAGTCTTTGAACCCATCTGATACCATTTTGCTGTGGGGCTTCGTGTGGTTCACCACGCGTGGCTGGCTATGCTTCTGCTGGCCATTGGTTGCCTGCCAGTTGTCGCTCAACAGCCAGTGGCGCCGCCCGTGAGCGATCTCGCTGCCGCGCTCCGGCAGGCCGATACGCTGCAATCGCGGGTGCGCTTCAATCACCTCACAACTGCCGAGGGGCTTTCCAACGATTCGGTGTTTTCCATACTGCAGGATCGCCACGGATTCCTGTGGTTCGGTACACAGGCGGGGCTGAACCGCTATGACGGGTACCGGGTGACGCAATACCGGCACGATCCCCGCGGCCCAAACTCGTTGCCAGGCGACTTTGTCCACAATCTGCTGGAGGACCGGCGCGGCGCCATTTGGACCGGCGACGGCATCCTCAGCAGGTTCGATCCCCAAACCGGGAAGTTCACCCAATTCGCACTCCCCCATCAGGATGCAAGTGGCGGCAGGCCGCTGAGTATCCAACGGATGTGTGAAGACAGATCCGGATTTCTCTGGCTCGGTATGAGCGGCGGGCCGAACCTGCTTCGATTCGACCCCGGCACAGGAACGTTCAAGGCATTCGACATCAGTGCGAGCCTGTCGGCGGAGTCGGAACATCCAGTTGGCATGTATGCGGACCCATCGGGGATCCTATGGCTGGGCGCCGGGCGAGGTTTGATCCGGTTCGATCCTGCCAGCGGGGCCTCCAAGCGGTACGCGTATGACGACCCGAATTCATCGGCCCTCAGCGTCCGGTCGATCGCGCAGGACCGCGCGGGGAATCTCTGGCTGGCAACCACCGAAGGCGGTCGAAATTTTTTCGATCCCGCTGCTGGTGTCTTCGAAAGGCGCTGGGCCCCAGTTCCTCGAGAACACTTCGCCACCGAGACCAATGCGATTCTCGCCGGCGCGGATGGCGTTATCTGGTTGGGCAAGAGTGATGGCCTGGAGGTATTCGATCCCGCGACCGGCGCGCATACGATTCTCCGCCACAACGCGGCTGATCGTTTCAGCCTGAGCGCCAATGAGATCCAGTCCTTGGCCGTGGATCGCGAGGGCAGCCTTTGGGTTGGCACGAAACCGGGCGGGGTAGACCGTTTTTCGCCTGCCAGCCTCCAATTCGGCGCATGGCGGCGGAATTCGGACGATCCTCGCGGCTTCAGCGACGACAATGTCCGTGCGATCTACCGTGACCGCGCGGGCGCTGTCTGGATCGGAACCTACGATGGTGGCTTGAACCGCCTCGACCCAGCGACCGGGACATTCACTCAGTTCCGGCACGACCCTCGTAACTCACGAAGTCTGAACGGGACTCGCGTCTACTCGATCTACGAGGACCGCTCCGGTGATATCTGGGTGGGCACGGAGACGGGACTCAACCGGCTGGACCGTCAGACCGGCTCCTTCACGCGTTTCGATCGCGGCCCGCTGGCGCCTCCCGGAGTGGCAATTCCGACGTATACGTTTCTCGAGGATAGCCGTGGAATATTCTGGTTCGGCGCCGGAGAACGCAGAGCGGCGCTCGACCGGCATACTGGCAAGATCGATTCCACTGCGCAAGTCGGCGGACTCTCCATGCTGGAGGATCGCGCGGGCAACCTATGGTTCGCCTCGGCCGATAACCTTGAAAGGATGGACCCCTCGGGAAAGGTCAACAGAGTCACCTTGCCCAAAGCGGCAGGCGTGGATATGCCTTCAACCCCGCAAATCAACTTCATGCATGAAGATGCGCAGGGATTGCTCTGGTTCGCCAGCGAGACCGGTCTACTGCGCTTCGATCCGAAATCCGAAGCCTACACCGTTTACACTACGCGAGACGGCTTGCCTGACAACGTCGTGCAATGCGTGCTTCCGGATCAGGCCGGCAATCTGTGGTTGAGTACGAACAACGGCATATCCCGATTCAATCCGCGAGACAACACCTTCTCGAACTACCATGAGAGCGATGGACTTCAGGGTGAGCAGTTCAACCGGAAGGCCTGTTTTGTCGATAATTCCGGAGTCATGTACTTCGGCGGAGTGCATGGATTCAATATCTTTGACCCGCGCAGGATTCCCGTGCCAAGAGAGATGTCCCGGGTTATCCTGACCGAATTTCGAATTCACGGAAGCACCGTGCCGGTACAGCCGGGCTCCGTACTGCCGAAGCCGGTGTGGCAGATGAACGAGCTGAATCTGCCGCCCGAAGATAACGGAATTTCGTTTGAGTTTGCCGCCTTGAAATTCAGCGATCAGGCGCGCACCAGGTATCGCTTCATACTGGAACCGCTCGAAAAGAAATGGACCGAAGTGGACAGCCGAAGCCGTTCGGCGCGATACACCGGTCTGCGGCCGGGAGGATACCGGTTTCGCGTTCAGGCGTCTACAGACGGCAAAACCTGGAGCAGCGATGAAGCCTCGATTGGAATCTCGATCGCCACGCCATGGTGGATGACGGCATGGAGTCTGGGCGCAATGGTGCTCATTCTGTCGGGCCTGCTCTTCTGCGCCTACAAACTGCGGGTCCGGTCGCTGCAAGAGGCCGGAGTGAGCCTCCAACGAGTAGTGGATCAGCGGACCGCCGACCTCTTGGAGGCGAACCGACAGGCCGAGCAAGCGAGAATTCAGGCGGAGCAGGCCAACCGGGCCAAGAGTGCCTTCCTGGCGAATATGAGCCACGAACTTCGTACGCCCTTGAGTGTCATCCTGGCATCCTCCACACTCCTCAGCGAGAGTAACCCAACCGCCGATCAGCTTGAAGACATCGGCGCCATCGGCCGCAGCGGCGAACATCTTCTGGGACTGATCGACGACGTGCTGGATGTTGCCAAGATCGAGGCCGGCAAAGAGGAACTCGCAACTGCAGCCAGCGATTTAATCTCCACGGTGCGAACCGTCGTTGAGATGATGCGCGTTCGGGCGGAGGAGAAGCATCTGGCGCTCGTTTACCGTCAAGATCCCAAAGTGCCGCGCTACGTCCGCGTGGATGCGCCGAAGTTGCGGCAGATCCTGATTAACCTGCTTGGCAATGCCATCAAGTTCACAAAAGAAGGAACTGTAAAATTACGGCTGAGCGCTTCGCCAGCCGACGAATCTGGACGCGCCCGGTTTTGTTTCGATATCGAGGACAGTGGCGTGGGGATGCCACAACAAGACCTGGGCCGCATATTCGAGCCGTTCGAACAGGTGCGCACTCCTGGTCCACAAGCTGGCACAGGTCTCGGCCTTACAATTACTCGCCGCTTTGTAGAGCTGATGGGCGGGAGGTTGCATGTCGAGAGCGAGTTGGGCCGAGGTTCACGCTTCGTGATCGAACTGCCGCTGGAAATAGCAACGGAGTCCGAGACTTACGGTGTGGAACTCGCCCCGGGGCATCCCTTCATCCTGGAACTAGGCCAACCGGAATGGCGAGTTCTAGTTGTCGAAGACGACCCGGAAAGCGCCACGGTCTTGCGGAAGATGCTCACTCGCTCCGGCTTTCAGGTGAGGGTCGTGGAGAATGGAACACTTGGGATTGAGGCGTTCCAGCAGTGGCGGCCGCACTTCATATGGATGGATCTGTGGCTGTCTCACCTCAGCGGCGCGGAAGCGACACGGCGGATTCGCCAGTTGGATGGCGGAGCGGAGGTCAAAATCGCAGCCATAAGCGCCTCTGCATATGCCTCGGAGCACGACGAGGTGATGCGTGCAGGTTTTGACGACATCACCTTCAAGCCATTTCGCCAGACAGAAATCTTCTACTGCATGATGCGGCACCTGGGCGTGCGCTATTCGTCTTCGGAGGGGGAAGCAGATAACTTGCCCCAGCAAGCCAAGGGGCGCCCTGCGTGAGGTTTCGGCATGTCGATCACTGCGGGGGTGCCCGCTGAGCCGTGCAACGAAGTAGGTGCGGCCTTGCCGCAGCGGGAAGCGTGCAAGAAGTACGGCCTGGGTGCGGCCGGAGTATCATGGACGGATGCAACGTTGGCATCTTCTCCTCTCACTGAGTCTGGTTGTCGCGGCTTCCTTGTCTGCGCAGAGCCCGGCAACCATCGATAACGACCAGGCCCACGTTATCTTTGCCAAGGACAAGCCGCACGCGAAGGGGACGCTCCACGAGCACAAGTTGAATCGCGTAATGGTCTACCTCCAGGCCGGCCGCCAGGAGTTCGACCATGACGGCAAGAAGACCACGCTCACGTTCAAGGCGGGCGACGTCAAGTGGAGTCCGGCAAGCGGCATGCACACGTCGGAGGTGGTGAGCGATGCACCGGTAACCATCGTCGAAGTCGAAGTGAAGAAGCCGGGCGATCCTGCGAAGAAGGTGACCACTGCTCTCGATCCGCCCAAGATCGATCCGAAGCAGTACAAGGTCGAGTTCGAGAACGACCAGGTGCGCGTGTTGCGCGTCAAGTTCGCGGCGCATCAAGGCGCGCCGATGCACGAGCACCAACTGAACCGCGTGGTGGTGTATCTGACGGATCAGAACACGCGCATGACCATGCCGGATGGAAAGGTAGACACTACCACTCACAAAGCCGGGGAAGCGAGTTGGGGCGGCCCCGCGAAGCATAAGGAAGACAACCTGATGGATAGTCCGTTCGAGGCGATCATCGTCGAACTGAAGGACTAGCCTCCATTAGCAGGCTTGCGTCGATCAAAAACATCGGCGCTGCGTCACGCGAGACACTCATTTACACGGCATAGACAGCTGAAGTACGCCTGGGCCGACGCCATCCCGAGTACCTCGTCTCTGTATATAACTACTTCTGATCAGTCGGGCGTTCATTAGAAACGAGCAAGGCAAATGCGCCAGCTCTCTTTGCGGCGGCGCCCGGCTGTCTGCCATTCAGCGCTGTCAGATTTCTGCGACGAGGCCTTTTCGCTTCAAACGGGTGGTGGTCCGCTCCATGGAGGCCGGCTAACCCGGCCCTCGTCACCGTTCTCAAGGAACAACTCGGCCTCAAGCTGCGGCCAGCTAAAGGCGCCATCGAAATCGTTGTCATCGACCAGATCGCCCACCCCTCCGCCAACTAAACTGCGGTCGCCATCTTGCGGCGGCAAGCGCGCTCTCTTTCGAACGAAAGACGCCTCCAAACTCCTACCCACCCGCCGCGCGTTATAATCCTCAAGATCATGTCGTGGCCCCACGCCGCGCCAGGGGCCCCAGGCCGCCGCCCACCGATACTCTTGCCACATTTGCGCCCTAACTCCATCTATTTGCTCTTCCTGCTTTCCGCCGCGCCTCTCATTGCGCAAGCGCCCGCCGGCGGCCTGAAGGGTCTCAGCCTCGAACAACTCGGTGAAATTGAAGTCGTTACCGCCTCGAAGCAGCCGGTGCAAGTCAATAAAACGCCGGCCGCCATCTACGTCATTACGCAGGAAGATATCCGCCGGTCGGGCGCCACCAGTCTTCCCGAAGCGCTGCGGCTCGCCCCGGGCGTTGAGGTGGCGCGCATCGATTCGGTGAAATGGTCCATCGGCATTCGCGGATTCGGTTCCCGTCTTTCGCGCGCCGTGCTCGTGCTCCTCGACGGCCGCACGGTATATTCGCCTCTCTTCCACGGCGTCTATTGGGAAGTTCAGGACACCATGATGGAGGATATTGAGCGCATCGAAGTGATACGCGGCCCGGGCGGCACCATCTGGGGCGCGAACGCCGTCAACGGCGTCATCAACATCATCACCAAAAAGGCGAAGGATACCCATGGCGTGCTAGCCTCCGGCGGCGGCGGCAACCTCAATCAGGTGTCCGGCGAGGCTCGCTACGGCGGCAAAGAGGGCAATGTCGATTACCGGGTCTACGGCAAAGGCTCCAGCGTCGGTCCCGAATATCATTCCGACGGGAACAACTTCGACGATTGGCGCCGCGAGCAAGGAGGGTTCCGCGCCGATTGGACTCCGGATAGCCGCGATACCGCGACTCTGCAAGGCGATATCTACGATAGCCGCATGGGCGAAAGCAATCGCATCACGTCTCTCACTCCGCCCTTCTCCTTTATCTCAAATCAGGTTGCCGATCTCTCCGGCGGCAATATAATCGCCAGTTGGGATCGCACTCTGGGCGATGGTTCCGGCTTTCATCTTGAGACATACTACGACCGCTTCAACCGCGAACAGTCTACTCAGGCGGAATTCCGCGATACCTTCGATCTCGATTTCGTGCGCTACTTCAAGCTGAAGAAGACGCAGTTTACCTGGGGCGTGGGGGCAAGGATCAGCATCGGGCGCGTCCCCGAAGTGGTCCCCACTTACACATTCAATCCTTTCCGCCGCACTGATCAGCTCTACAGCGGCTTTGTGCAGGACGAAATCCCACTCATGGGCGACCGGCTCAAGCTCACGGTCGGAACCAAGATTCTGCACAGCGCATTCGCCGGTTTCGATTTTGAGCCATCGGCGCGGCTGCTCTATGCGCCCTCCGAGACAACCAGCTTCTGGGGCGCCGCCACCCGCGCCGTAAGAACGCCCTCCGATATCGAAGAGGATCTTACTAACATCACGCTGCGTAGTTCGAATCCCCTGGCGTTTAACGTCACTACCGGTGACACTCAGTTCAAATCTGAGGTTCTAATTGGTTATGAGGCCGGTTATCGTCACCTCTTCTCGAAACAGGTGTCGGTCGATGTCGCCGTGTTCCGAAATTACTATAGCCACCTTTCCAGCCTGGAGGCTGGCGTTCCATATCTTGACGATTCCGGACCATACCCGCATACGGTGTTTCCGTTCGTCAACGGAAACGGCGTCAATGGTACGACCTCCGGATTCGAACTCATTGCCAATTGGAAGCCGACGGCATGGTGGCGCTTGCAACCCTCTTATGCGTATCTGGACATGGACCTTGCTACGATTGCGGGCAGCACGGATACGGTTACCGTCAACTCGCTCGAAGGCTCCAGTCCTCGCCATGAAGTGATGATCCAGTCCTATCTGGATTTGCCGCACAGGTTCGAGTTCTCCCAGATTTATCGATATGTCAGTAACCTGCCGGCGCAACTGGTGGGTGCATATCAAACGATAGATGCCCGCATCGCCTGGCATCCTAACCGGCATCTGGAGTTCTCTCTGACCGGCCAGAATTTGCTGCAGCCCCATCATCCTGAATTTGGCGGCGATCCGGGTCCGCCGGTCGGCATCCGCCGGACTTTCTTTGCGGCATTGACGTGGAGAAAATGAAACCCTCCGGCGTGAGGCGTCCGCTCCGTTGTGTGGCGGCGCTTCTGGCGGCGTTGGTCGGGGGCTCTTCTAACCTACACCCGCAGACCGCGAAACATAAGGAATATGAAGTTAAGGCTGCATATCTCGCCAACTTTGTTAAGTTCATCGATTGGCCGCAGGCCGCATCGGCTCCTCCGGGCCCTCCGGCCCAAGGGAATGCCACCGGGCAGGCGGAGGAACCGTTCGCCATTTGCGTTCTCGGGCAGGATCCGTTCGGCCCCGCGCTCGACGCCGCTCTGGCCGGTGAAACTGTCGGCCGCCACCCCCTAGTTCCGCGCCGAGTGGCGAATGCACGGGAGGCGGCCGGTTGCCGCGTTGTCTTTATAGCCGAAGACGATCGCGAACTGCGAAGAGACCTGGCGGCTCTCGATAAGTCCGCCGTCCTCACGGTTGGTGACCGGCCGGAGTTTTTGAAACGCGGAGGAATGATTCAGTTCATTCTCGAGGAAAACAAGGTACGCTTTGAAGTCAATCTTACGGCGGCGAAAAAAGCCGGCCTCACTCTCAGTTCCGAGTTACTCAAGGTGGCGACGGCAGTCAGGAGAGATCCGTGACTCCTGGCGCCCTCGGCATTCGCAACTCGATTAAGCGCAAGCTCATCTGGATCAACACGCTCGCCAGCGGCGTTGCCCTGATGGTCGCTTCCGTGGCTTTCGTCGGCTACGAGCTTTCCGTGTTGCGGCAGAACATGGTCCGCACGCTCTCCGTTCAGGCCCAGATTGTCGGCTCTAATAGTGCTTCCGCCCTGCTGTTTTCCGATCCTGAGGCGGCGCGTAAAACACTGTCAGCGCTGGAGGCCGAGCCCAACATCATGTCCGCGGTCATCCACCTGCCCACCGGGGAGCCGTTCGCCGTCTATACGCGGAGCGCGCTTGGCGGATTGCCGCCCGCGCCGCGCCTCGCCGCCCATGAGATCGAAACCTCCCGCTTCACCTCCGCCGAACTCGCGCTCGTTCGCCGCATTGTGTTTCAAGGCCAGGCCATCGGTACCGTCTATATTCGTTCCGATTTACGTCCCATTGAGGACAGCGTACAAAGATACGTGCGCATTGTCGCCGCCGTGCTGCTCATCTCACTGCTGGCGGCCATGGCGTTGTCGGCGCTCTTCCAGGGGGCCATCACCCGGCCCCTGGTGCAATTGGCGGAAATCGCGCGCGTGGTTTCGCGCGAGAAGCGGTTCTCGGTGCGCGCTCCCGCGGCCCGGTCGCGTGACGAAGTCGCAGTTCTGGTGGATGCCTTTAACGAAATGCTGGCGCAAATTCAGCAGCGCGAGGAGGAACGGCAGAAGTTTGTTTCTCTGGTAGAGCAGACGGACGATTTCATCGGCATGACTGGTTTCGATGGCCGTGCCATCTACATCAATCGCGCCGGCTGCCGGCTGGTGGGGCTAGACCCGTCTGCTGCGGTGGGCACGCCCATCGCCGAGTTCTATCCCGAAAACTGGTGGGTCAAGATGCGCGACGAGATCTTTCCCTCCATCATGCGCGGCGAAGGCAATTGGGTCGGCGAAGCGCAACTCTGCGATGTGGCCGCTAAACGCCCTATCGATGTCTTGATGAACGTGTTCCCCGTCAATCACCCCGAGACCGGGCAGTTGCTTTGTTTCGCTTCCGTGATTCGCGATATCACTGAGCGCCAACAGCTCGAAGAGCAGCTTCGCCAATCGCAAAAGCTCGATAGCATCGGCCAGCTCGCGGGCGGCGTCGCCCACGATTTCAACAATCTCCTGGTGGTCATCGGCGGGTATGCCAGCATGATGCTCGAAGATCTGCCGCCTGAGCACATCATGCGTGAAGGCCTCGAGGAGATCCGCAATGCGGGCGAACGCGCCAGCGCGCTCACCCGTCAGTTGCTCGTCTTCAGCCGCCGGCAGCGCGCCGAACAAAAGAACGTGGCCATCAACGATCTGGTGCTGAACATCGAAAAGATGCTCCGCCGTCTGATCGGCGAAGATATCGATCTGGTCATGTTACTCGACGAGGGCGCCGGCGTCCTGCGCGCCGATCCGGTGCACCTGGAACAAGTGATCATCAACCTTGCCGTGAATGCTAGGGATGCAATGCCGGATGGAGGCAAGCTGGTGATCGAGACCGCGCACGTATTTGCCGATGAGGAGTTCGCGCGCATTCATCTCGAAGTAAACCCCGGCGAGTATGTCATGCTCTCGGTCGGCGACTCCGGCACGGGTATGACGGCCGAAGTGAAAACCCACATCTTCGAACCGTTCTTCACCACAAAAGCGAAAGGCAAAGGTACCGGCCTTGGGTTATCCACGGTCTACGGAATCGTCAAGCAGAGCGGCGGGTCCATCTTTGTCTATAGTGAGCCAGGCCAGGGTTCCACGTTCAAGATGTTTTTCCCCGCGGTCGGCGGCCGTCCCTCGGAGGCCGCGGCCGTTGCGGAACCTGGAGAGCTATCCGGCCGCGAGACCATTCTGCTGGCGGAGGATGAGGCCGGCGTCAGCCGCTATGTCAGCCAGTTGCTCTCGCAACGCGGATACACCGTCCTCATCGCCGGTGATGGCCAGACTGCTCTCGACCTGGCGCGCGCCCACCACGGTCCCATCCATCTGTTGCTAACCGACGTTGTTATGCCGGGAATGGGCGGTCTGGAACTCGCCGCTCAGTTTGCCGCTGCGCGGTCCGGCGTTCCTATCCTGTTTATGTCGGGTTATAGCGACCGCTTATGGGCCCGCGAAGGGATGCACTTCGATCTGATTCAGAAGCCCTTCACTACAACGGCGCTGCTTACAGCGATCCGGAAACGCTTGGATGCGCAGGCGCCGCCGGGGTGACATCCACTCCCAGCAGGCTTGCCACTTCACGCCGCAGCCGCTCGGTGAGTTCGTCGCGGTCTTTGATAGTCATTCCGGCGGTGGAAATCGGCTCACCCACCCGCACCTTCACCTTGCCGCTGCGCAAATGAAGCGAACCCTGAGGCAAAAGTTCGCGCATGCCTATGATCGCGATGGGCACCACCGGCACGCCAGCCTTGATGGCGATATACGCCGCGCCTTCCTTGAATCCGCGCAAACCCTCCACCGAGCGGCCGCCCTCCGGGAAGAGCAGCACGGAGATGCCGCGCTCCCGCACGATACGCGCTCCTTCGGCCATGCTCTTGAGCGAATTGCGGGCGTTGGTCCGATCCACCGGCAGGTGGCCGGCGTGTTTGAGATGGAAACCCAGAAAGGGAATCTTGAACAGCCCCTTCTTTGCGAAGAAACGGAACTGATGCGGTAGCGCCGCCAACACGGCTGGGATATCCATGTAGCTGCCGTGATTGGCTACAAACACATAACTGGCGTGGGGATCGAGGCGGCCGGCGCCGTCCGCGCGCACCCGGACGAACCCAGCGGCAAGCAGTATGCGGCCCCAAAACCGGGCGATATTGTGCAGCGCGTTGCCGCTGCGGTCGAATATCGATGCCGCCAGTGAAACTCCGCCCAGGACGATCGTGGCGATCGCTACTATCGGCGCCGAAATGAAGATCGAGCGGAGATAGCTCATCGCTTTGGCCCCAATCATAGCGCGAGCCTCGGCGACCAGGAACAACGATCCCGTTATAAAAATCGCATCGCGTTCCGTCGCGTCTTTCACTAGGGCAAGCGCCTCTTCGAGCGTCGCTGCCTGCTGCAGATCGGGATGCGTCACCATTTCGCGGATAGCTTCCGGAGCAAGAGCGCGGGCTTGCTTGGGCGCCGTCACGATCACCTGCGCCGCCCGCGGGAAAAGGATTCCGCCGATCTCCTCCACCGCCTTATCCCGCATCGCGCCATAGATGAGGCGTACCCGGCGCTTCGAATAGAACCGGTCGAGATAATCCGCCAGCGCGCGCGCGCCGGCGGGATTGTGCGCGCCGTCGAGGATGATCTCCGGACGCTCCGAGACGCGCTCCAGGCGTCCTGGCCACTTGGCGCGCGCGATGCCTTCCTCAATCGCGCGATCGGCAATGCCCACTCGCGCCAGCGCAACCGCGGCCGTCGCGGCATTCTCCACCTGGTGTTCGCCCGCCAGCGGACACGCGATGCGCAAATCGCGTTCGCCCGACCAACCGAAACCGGCTGCCGCGCGCATCGATCGCGAGATCTTCGACGCGCCACGCGTCCGATCGCGCGACCGGAATGGCCAACTCCGCCGCGCGCGCATCCAACACGCGCGCGACCTCCGCGCGCTGCCGCGAGAACACCGCCGGAACGCCCGCGCTTCAAAATGCCCGCCTTCTCGCCCGCGATCGATTCCAGGCTCTTGCCCAGGAAAGCTTCGTGATCGAAATCCACCGGCGTGATCACGCACAACTCGGGCATCACCACATTCGTGGCATCCAGCCGTCCGCCCAGCCCGACTTCCAGCACCACCGCATCCACGCGCTCGTCGCGAAAGATCAGAAACGCCATCGCGGTCACGGTTTCGAAGTAGGTGGTGTGCAGATCGATCGCGCCTTCGTCCAGCAGCTTCTCCACGCACTGGTGTACCGCGTCGAACGCGTCGGCGAACTGCGCGGCGGAAACCGGCCGCCCGTCGATGCGGATGCGTTCGGTGGGTTCGGCCAGATGCGGCGAAGTGTATAGCCCCGTGCGGCGCCCGGCGCCGCGCAGCCCGCTCTCGATCATGGCGCACGTGGAGCCCTTGCCGTTGGTCCCGGCCACGTGGATGAAGCGCAGACGATCCTGCGGATTGCCCAGCGCTGCCAGCGCGGTTCGGATGCGCTCCAGGCCGAACTTGGCGGTCTTGATCTCGTTGCCCAGCGCGTAAAGAAATTGGACCGAATCGGGATAGTTCACGGCGCTCGCGACGGCCTCGGCTCTTACAAGAAAAACTGCAGCGCCGTGGCGATGTACTGCTTCATCTCCAGGCGCGGCACCACCGCGTCCAGCATGCCGTGCTTCAGCAGGAATTCGCTGCGCTGAAATCCTTCGGGCAGCTTTTGCGGATGGTCTGCTCGATCACGCGCGGCCCGGCGAACCCGATCAGCGCGCCGGGTTCGGCGATATTCAGATCGCCCAGCATGGCATAGCTCGCCGTAACGCCGCCCGTGGTCGGGTCGGTGAGCACGCTGATGTAGGGCAGCTGCGCTTCGTCCAGCCGCATCAGCGCCGGCGGAAATCTTCGCCATCTGCATCAGGCTGATCGCGCCCTCCTGCATGCGCGCGCCGCCCGAAGCGGAAACGATGATCAGCGGCCTGCTTGTTGCGCAGACAGCGGTCGATGGCGCGCGTGATCTTCTCGCCCACCACGGAACCCATGCTGCCGCCGATGAAGGCATATTCCATGGCGCAGATTTCCACTTCGCGTCCGTCGAGGCCGCCCGCTGCCGCCACCAGCGCGTCCTTAGCGTTGAGTGGACTGCCTGCGTGGAGCGCAATCTGTCGCGATATGACTGTTTATCCACGAAACGCAGCGGATCGGAGGTCGCCAAGCGAGTCGTCGAAGGTTTCGTAATCGCCGTCGAAAAGCAGCCTCAGGCGGGTATCGGCGTCGATGCGGAAGTGGTGCGCCGCACTTCGGGCACACGTTCCAGTTTGCCTCGAGGTCTTTCTTCCAGATGATCTGGCGGCAGCCTTCGCACTTCTGCCAGAGGCCTTCGGTGCGCACCCGCTTTTCGTTATCTTCTACCTTGGGCAGCCCCTCGCCGTTCGGCTTGTCCCGCTTGAACCAAGACATGTAAGCTTTACGTTATCGCGGGTAGGGATGGCCCCGCAACGTTGCAAACGCGCGATAAATCTGCTCCGCGAGCATCGCCCGCGCCAACTCGTGCGGAAAAGTCATCGTCGAAAGCGAGAGCAGCCTGTCCGCGCGCGCGCCCCATCCAGCCGGAAGTCCATCGTGGCCGCCGATCAGAAAGACCAGATCGCGCCCCTCCATTTCCGCCTCCGCGATGAGCTTCGCGAAGCTCGCCGAATCGAGCGGCTTGCCCGCCGGATCGCAGAAGATCTTGCGCGCAGTCGGATGTTTCGCCCACAGATCCACTCGATCGGGCCGGATTTCGCGCATCTCGCAAGGCGCATAGCGCGCCGCGCGCCCCAGAAAATCCTCCGCGATGGCGTTGGCGTGCGCGTCCTTCGGTTTGCCGATGAAGTAAAGAAAAACCTTCACGAAGCCGGGAAGGGATTACTCGGGCGGGATTTCGACGGTCTTGGCGTTTCGCCACAGCCGTTCCAGATCGTAATACTCGCGCGCATGTCGGCGAGAAAATGTGCACCAGCAGGTCGCCATAATCCGCCAGCACCCACTCGCCCTGATTGTATCCTTCGAGACTAATCGGCAATTCACCCGCGTCCTTCTTGAGCCGCTGTCCCACCTCGTCGGCGATGGCCTGCACCTGCCGCTGGTTCGCGCCCGTGCAGATGACGAAGGTATCGGCGAAGGAAGTGATCCCGGTGAGATCGAGAACTTTAATGTCGATAGCTTTTTTCGATTCCGCCGCTCGCACGGCAATCAGCCAGGTAGGGGTGGCGACTTCAACGTCGGTAGTATGGGCGGGGTTTGCCTTCAGAACACGCTCCTGAGGCTATGGTACAACAGCGGGACGTGAGCAACCCCAAAGCTAATGCTGCGAACGCCGTTGCAGGGGCCGATTCTGCTATTCTGCGCTCAGGGGAGGCAATCGGGGCCTTTCGCCGCTGCTCCACTGAAATCGGAGAAATCATGAGAGTACTTCGCACGCTGTTTTGGACCTTGGCGATTCTCGCCGCTTTTTTCGCCGTCATACGTCTTGCGCCGGTGCATAGCAGCAACTCCGGACCGGTTTGGGAGGGTCCGGCCTCCGCCGCCTCTGCCTATACGGCCGACGAGCAGAACAACATCGACGTCTATAAGGCATCGCGCGACGCCACCGTCAACATCACCACGCAGCAATATCAGCGCGATTGGTTCTTCCAGCCATACCCCGTGAAGGGCGCCGGTTCGGGCTTCATCGTCAATCCGGAGGGATTGATTCTCACCAACAACCACGTGGTGAAGGGGTCGGAGCAGTTGACGGTCACGCTTTCCGACAAGAAATCGTTCAAGGCCACGGTGGTGGGTTACGATCCGACGCACGATCTGGCGCTGGTCAAGATCGACGCCGGGCGCAAGCTGCCCTTCCTTCATATCGGCGATTCGGAGAACCTCGTCGTGGGACAGAAGGTGCTCGCCATTGGCAATCCCTTCGAATTTGGGGGCACGTTGACTACGGGAATCGTCAGCTCGCTCGATCGCACCATTCAAACCCAGGAGGACAATCGCCCACTCGAAGGCATGATCCAGACCGACGCCGCAATTAATCCCGGCAACAGCGGCGGACCGCTGCTCAATTCGCATGGAGACGTGATCGGTATCAATACCGCGATTTATGGTTCCCAGCAGGGAAGCATCGGCATCGGTTTCGCTACGCCAATCAATCGCGTGAAGGGAATGCTGGACCAGTTCGAAAAGACGGGCCACGTGGCGCCGCCCTGGCTAGGTATCCAGACAGTATATGTTTCCGAAGATCTCTCGCAAATGTTGGAACTCCCACGCAAGGGCGGGCTTCTCATCCAGCAAATCGAGCGAGGCTCGCCTGCGCAGGAGTCCGGCTTGCACGGACCGCGGCAGATGGTCTACGTCGGCAATTATCCGCTTGGCGTCGGCGGTGACTTGATTCAAGCCGTGGATGGCAAGCCCGCCGATAGCAGCGACGTGCTGAAGCGCGCGATGGACAGGAAGCGCGCCGGCGATACGATCGAGCTGACGGTGTACCGCAATGGCGCAACGCAGAAGATCAACGTAAAGCTCAGCGAGGCGCCGGACCGGTAGGACGGCGCCCAGCCTGGGGCTTCAGCCCTGTTTCTTCTGCAATCTCTGGGCGACCTTCTCGACTTCGCCCCAAACTCGCAGCAGATTGCCGCTCCACAGCTTGCCGATCTGTTCTTCGGTGTAGCCGCGCCGGACCAGCTCCAGCGTGACGTTGAACGCTTCCGCCGCGCTGTTCCAGCCGTCGATTCCGCCGCCGCCATCGAAGTCCGACGAGATTCCGACGTGGTCGATGCCGATCAGCTTCACCGCGTAGTCGATGTGATTCACGAAGTCCTTCACGTTGGCGCGGCCGGCGGGCGGAAACTTTGCGTCGATCTCCGCCAGTCGCTTGTCGTATTCCGCGCGCCGTTCCGGCGAAAGGGCGTCGAGGGCCGCATTCCCTCGTCCCCGGCCGCCGCCCCGCGCTCCACGACCCTGCGGGGCGGCGCCGCTGGCGCTCTCTACCGGACATGGCCGCGGCGCATTTGCCACCGCGTCTCCGGCGGCGCCCCGCGTCCGCGGCCTCCGCCACCCGTCCGGCCACCGCGTCCGCCGGGCTGCGTAAGCCCGAACTCCTCACGCAACTTCGCTAGCGCCTCGGTGCGCTCTTTCGAATCCGTTTTGACGTACGACGCGAACCCCACGACCTGAATCACGCCGCCGTTCTTCTTCAGCGCCAGCAACTGCTCGTCATCCATGTTCCGGCTGACGTCGGCGAGCGCGCGCACCCCGGAATGCGACGCGATGACCGGAGCCTGGGACAGCCGCATGGCCTCCATGTTCGCGCCCTTCGAAGGATGCGAGAGATCGACCATCATGCCCAGGCGATTCATCTCGGCGATGACTTCCCGGCCGAGCGGCGAAAGCCCATTGTTGTAGAGGTAGCCCTGGGTCTCTCCGGTGTTCGAATCGGCGAGCTGGCTGTTGCCATTGTGCGCCAGCGACATGTATCGCCCGCCGCTGTCGTAGAACTCCTTCACTCTTTTGATGTCGGTCCCGATGGGATATCCGTTCTCGACGCCGATGACGGCGATTCGTAGGTTCTTCTTGTGCAGGGCGAGAACGTCGGCCGGCGTCAGCGCCAGGCCGATACTGTCGGGCGCGATCTTCTCCGTCAGGCGATGAATGGCGTCGAACTTCGCGACCGCCTGCCGGTAGGCGTTGTCGTACCCTTCCGGCGTCAGCGGCCCCTGGCCGACGTAGACGATCATGAACGAAACATCCATGCCGCCTTCGACCATCTTCGGCAGATTGACCTGCGTCGTGAGGCGCATGGTGTAGTTGCAATCCGCCGTGAAGTTCGCGGGCTCGATATCGTTGTGCGTGTCGAGCTTGATGACGCGGCTGTGAATGAGTTTGGCTTTGGCGATCAGCGCCGCATCGTCCTGTTGCGCCGGGCTTGTCCTGCCCGTGATGTGAACCAGCAGGCCGGCGGACAACGCCGCCATGCCAGCCATCGCGATCCTTCGTTTAATGTCCCTCATCGCATCCTCCCCGCAAGACAAAAGTCGGTTTTGAAATTGGCGAACGACGGAGGCCGCCGCGGTCAGAGGCCATCTTATCGCAGTGATGGGGTCGTCGCGGGCGCGCGTCGGATCGCGCCACGCAGGCGTTGGTATACGATGGCGGCAGGAGTCATCCAGCTATGTTCGATGTTTCGAGAAGAAGAGCGTTGGTTGCATTGGGTGGAGCGGCCCTTTCAGGAAAAGCGCAAACGCGGCCCAAAGGCTACCTGGTGGAAAACACGCTTCACATGTTCTCGCCCGATCAGGCCAGATTTCCGTTCCATAAGAACGCGCCCTACAAACCGGAAGCCAACTCACTCGGCGATTACATCGCTTTCGTGAAGGAAGCGCGGCTCAGCCACACCGTTCTGGTACAACCCGAACCATACCAGGACGACGAAAGCTACATCGAATATTGCTTCACCCGCGAGTCGTCTCCCGGTTATTTCAAGGCCACGTGCCTGTACGATCCCATCGATCCAGCTACGCCGGCGCGCATCGAGGCGCTGGCGAAACGGTATCCCAATCGCATCGTCGGCATGCGCATGCACGAGATGAACGAAAAGGGAACTCCGTTCTCTACCTCGGGCGCCATCAAGAATCGCGATATGAAAGACCCCGCGATGAAGAAGATCTTCCAGAAAATCGGCGAACTCGGCATGATCGTACAAGTGCAGTTGATTCCGTATCACGCGCGCGGTTTGGGCGAATTAGCGGCCGGATTCCCCGGCGTGCCCGTGCTCATCGATCATTTCGGCCTGATCGCCCGCGGCACGCCCGCGGAGTACGACGACATGGTGAAGCTTTCGAGGATGCCCCAATTCCATATGAAGATCTCTCAGTTGCCGCCGAACCCGAAGCCCGCGGTGCGCCGCGTGTACGACGCTTTCGGTCCGGAGCGGTTGATCTGGGGCTCCTACGGCGCCACCATGCCGGCCTTTGAAAAGGCACTAGCGCAGCTTGACGACATCTTCGATTTCGCGCCGGAAGCGGAACGAATGAAAATTCGCGGCGGCAACGCAATGAAGCTGTTCAAATTCCAGGGCTGACTTCGCCGCCGAATCTGTACGGCGCGCCTCCCAATAAAACCGGAGTGCCACGACTTCCGCGCAGCTCCCGTTGCGGTTGAATTCCCCTTTTATGTTGCGCACCCAAACCTATATCCTCGGTGGCGCGTTCGACGAACGGGCAATGCACTTGTTACCAAGCGGCCGCGTCACTTGTGCGCGCTATCATCGAAAGCGGAAGGGCCTTCGCGGCGAGTGCGCCTAAATGAATCAGAACGCGCCGAATCCAAACTTTCAAGTCCTAATCCGCCCTAACGCCGGAGCGACGGTTTCGAAATGCGAGGGATGGATCCAGCAGGTCTCGGATAAGTCGCAACCTGCGCCAATACGAATCGAGGCCGTCGAGAATATCGGGAGGGAATGCCAGGATCACCAGATATTTCAAAGACTCGGATGGATTGTGGACACCGAAGGAGACGACCCCGCGGTTCGCGGCGCCATCGTCCGAATTTTGCCCAAATGGGGACACCCGTTCGTTCCACATGCCATCCTCCGGGCTCTCTCGCTTCAGGGTGTCCGCGAAGTTGCAGTGGAAACGCTCGATAGAATGGCGCCAGTCACGGGCGAGAAGGAATCCCGTTTGGAGTCCGAGTTGGCATCCCTTCGCGGCGGCGTCGCCGACCCAATTCGAGTGTCGGCAATGCCAACCTTATACGGACGCGACCATCGACTCCTCAACTTTCTCAATGAATTGATGCGAACCGGAAATCGTTGGGAGCGAGCCTTGGCGGCCTCCGAGTTGCTTGGTCTTGGCGAAGTAGAAACTGCACTCGGCGCTGCGCAGGATTCACAACCACGAGTCCGTAGAAGTCTTGCATCCGCAATCGGCCGATACCGCGAGCAGAGTGGCGCGGAAATTCTCGATCAGTTACTTGACGACCCCGATGACGAAGTTGCGAGCGAGGCAGCAAGATCCTTGATGCTGCTCGGCCGCCAGACGCCAATTGCTCCCCAACGTTCAACCGCTTTTATGTGGAGACCGTTGCTCAAGGAACTGAGCGAATTTCGCCTTGCCGATCCCAAACTCTCTGCCGCTTTGCCGGAGCAGAACGTCAAAACGCAATGGCTTGGCGAACCCGGCGCGTCCGACCTGGAAATTAAAAAGCTCGAGCGTCGCCTCGGCCGAGGTCTGTCACCATCGTACCGCTCCTTTTTGGCCGAATCGAATGGGTTCGAACAGTGGAGCCCGTTTCTCCGAAGGCTGTACCGCGCGGGCGAGGTCGATTGGTTCCGCGTACGCAATTCATCTTGGGCCGACGCGTATCGCGATACCTACCCCAAACTCGGATCGTGCTTACAGGTTAGTGAGGCGGGAGATACCGCAGTAATCCTTCTGAACCCGGGCGTAATTGCGCCGGACGGCGAGTGGCCAACCTACTTCTTTGCGAATTGGATACCTGGAGCTAAGACCTATGGCAGCTTCCGCGAATTCATGGAGGACGAACTGAACAGCCGGTGCGAATGGAGAAATCGTTAATCTCACGCCGCTCCATCAATTCTCGGACGGCTTTTCCAAATGGTCCACCACAATCACTTCGATATTATTCTTCCTCGGCTCCAGTTTGAGGCCCAGGCTCCGGACGGCGTCCAAGGGGCTAATGTCACCCGGTTCGGATGAGTTGCGCAGCCTGAAATCCGGCGTGGCAAACATTGTGATGTCATAGCGACCGGTGAGTCCGGTCGTATCCAGGATCGGGCGATCCGCCTGGAGAGTGTTCACCAGCCGAGTCAGAGTGCAGTTGGTGAATTGATACCGGTAATTGCGGTCGTCGGGCTGCACCGGCCCGATGCGTGAGGCGCACTCGCTGTTGCCGCTCCCCGGTTTCAGGCGCGGACCGTTCTTGTCCACCGTCAACTCATAGACCGGAAGCTCGCGCATCTCCCGGTGGATTTTCAGCTTGAACCGATCCGCCAGCAGCGTCTTGAGCATCTCCCGGAACTCATCTCTTGTGGGAGAGCCGTCGCCCTCCGCCTTTGCCACGATCTCATAGTAGTCGTATGCCGGCAAATTCGACGCAAGAGATAGTTGATAATTTCTCACGCTATACGCCTCGAGAATGAGGTAATACGCGTTATAGCCCTCCAAGGAAAGCCGCGGACCGGAGGCCCTAAAACCAGCTATTCTCGTCAGCGGCCCTTGATGCGCTCTGATCGATGCCACCTCAAACGCCCGCGGCGTCGATTGCCCGAACGACAAAAGCGCGCAGCAGAGCACTGTTCGCACAAGATCGCGCAGCATATCGCGCTCCTTTCTAACACCAGACGACTGGGGGAGGCGTTCCGTTGATCGATTTCTGGAATTATGAAACCGCGATCACGTGGTTTACTCAAATTGACGTTATAGGCCAGTCAATCCTGGCGCAAGGCGATCGCCGGATCGATCTTAGTCGCCCTCCGAGCGGCGAGGAGGCCCGCTGCTACGGAAACGGTCGCCATGAGCGCAACTCCGATCGCCAACGTCGTAGCGTCGCGCGGTTGAATACCGAAGAGAAGTGCGCGAAGAAGTTGTGTAGTCGCGAGCGAGAGTCCGACGCCGGCGGCGATACCGGCCGCAAGAACCGCCAGGACGTCGAGCATGACGAGTCCAAGAATCGATTTTGGCGTTGCCCCGAGCGCGATGCGAATACCGAACTCCGCGCGCCGCTGCGTGACTAGATAGTTGAGGGTACCGTATAGGCCGACCATCGCCAGCAGCAGCGCCAGTCCGCCGAAGAAGGCAGAAAGCATCGCCAACACGCGCTCGCGAGTCATCGATGCCTCCACCTGTTCGGCAAGCAGGTGGACTTCGATGGGAATGGCGCCGTTCACGCCGCCAATGACGGATTGGACCGCCTTGGCGATGTCCGCCTGTTGAAGCGGCGTGCGCACCTCGAAGCACTCCAAGCCCATGCGGGGAGTTTGAGCGATAGGAAGAAAGACGGTAGGGAGCGTCTCTTCGCGGAGTGACTCGTATTTGGCATCTTTCACCACACCCACCACTTCCACTGGCGGATCCAGTTTGCGTCCGCCGCCCTCGGCGCGGTACGTGCGGCCGATCGGGTTGACTCCGGGGAAGAAGTTTCGGGCCAAGGTCTGATTGATGATGGCTACCGGCCGGGCGCCAGAGGAATCGCCGTTATTGAAATTGCGTCCCGCCAGGAGAGGAGTTCGCATCGTGTGGAAATAGTTGGGGTCAATTTGGTTGAAATAGGTCAGGGCGTCGTCGCCGGTGAGCTTATTCGGAACGTCGCTGTGAATGATAGTGTTCCACGTGGACCCGCCGAGCGGGGTGAGCCACGAGCGCGCCACGGATGCGGCCCCGGGCAAGGATCTGAGAGCGGTGGCGATGCGATCATAGACGGCTTCGAACTGTGGTTCGGGGACCTTGGCGATCGACAGGTTGACGTTCACGACCAACACGTGATCCGCGTCGAAACCGATATCGGCTGTGGCCAGGTTGCGAAACGTGCGGAGAAGCAGTCCTGCGGCGATTATGAGCAAAAGTGACAGCGCAACCTGCGAGGAGACAATCCAGAGACGAAGCTTGGATCGCGGCCCTCCGGCGGCGGAATGGTTGGCCTTCATCGCGCCGGCAAGCGGAGTGCGTGAGCAGCGAAACGCAGGCGCCAGCCCAAAGAGCAGGCCGGTGAGGGTTGCGATCAGTGCGGTGAATCCGAGTACCCGCCCATCTAGCGCGAAATCGAAAAAGACCTGCTCTTGCGTGGAGGATAGGCAGTAGAGCAGCGCCTTGTCGCCCCATCTCGCGAATAGCATTCCGAGTGTCGCGCCGGCGAGCGAGAGAAGAATGCACTCTACGACCAGTTGGCGTACAAGCCGAAAACGCGAGGCGCCGAGCGCTTGCCGCACCGCCATCTCTTTGGCGCGGGCGGCGGAGCGCGCGGTCAGTAAGCTGGCGAGGTTGGCGCAGGCGATCAGCAATACGAGTGCGACAACGGCCATGAGAATCGCGAGGGGTTGTTCATAAGCCTTCCGCAGGCCGGATACCCCGGTTGACAGCGGGACCGGCCGAAGCACCCGCTTGCGGAAGTTGTCCTGCGAACCGGGGTCCCAATTCGACGGAACTACCGACCCGTACACCGCCGGCGACAAGGCCGCGAGACGCGCCCGAAACTGCGCCATGCCGATTCCGGGCTTCACGCGGCCGCCGGCGTGCAGCCACCACGTACTACGCCGATCGAGACGCGGCCGCGGGCCGTCAAATAGCGCTGACGCGCAGAGCGGAACCGCAACGTCGAACTTGCTGCCTACAATGAGGCCATGGAATCCGGCCGGAGCTATGCCAATCATCTCGAAAGGATGAGAATTGAGCGAAATGGCGCTACCAATGACGCTGGCGCCCCCGTACCGCGATTGCCAGAAATTGTAGCTGAGCACCGCAAGGGCGGCGCAGCCTCGCTGATCGTCGCCCGCGGTCAGAAGACGGCCGGCCGCCGGACGCAATCCCAGCGTGCGGAACAGGTCGCCGCTGACCCAGAAGCCGTTGGCATTCTGCACGAAACCGCCGGTAGCGAGATTGAAGTCTTCCGAACCCCACGCGAAGGCGCCGGCCAACACATCCTGACGGTCGCGGAACTGTTCCCAGAGCGGATTGGTGAGTGAGGATTCCGAGATCTGGACTAATTCTTCAGGCCTTTCGACCGGGAGTGTCTTCAGAAGCAGGCAATCGACCAGACTGAAAATAGCCGTGTTGGCGCCAATGCCCAACGCGAGTGTGAGGACCACAACGGTGGTGAAGAGGGGTGAGTTGCGGAGGACGCGAACCGAATAACGAAGATCGGCCCATACGGCCTGGACGGCGGTTTCCCAGCCGGCTTCGCGGATCTCTTCTTTCACCGATTCGACGCTGCCCATTTCGATGCGGGCCGCGCGGCGTGCTTCCGCCTCGGACATGCCGCCGCGCATTTTGCCCTCTACGCAGATATCGAGGTAAGCGCTGAGTTCGCCGTCCGTGTCGCGCTCCGTTTCGCGCATGTGGAACAGCGCTGCCAGACCGCCTGTGAATCTATTCCAGATGGACATGGCGGTTTGCTAGCTCGCTTCGAGTATGCGGCCGATCGCGGCTATCTGGCGGCCCCACTCTTCGGTTTCCGACTGCAGATGCTTGCGCCCGCGCGCGGTGAGAGCGTAGAACTTCGCCTGCCGGCCATTCTCGGTGGATTTCCAGACCGGCTTGATCCAGCCTTCGCGCTCGAGACGGCGAAAGGCGGGAAACAGCGAGCCCGGATTCACGGCGAACACTCCCTGGCTGATTTGTTCAATACGCCTCGCGATACCGTAGCCGTGCATGGCTTCGAGCGCGAGGATCTTCAGGATCAACATATCGAGCGTGCCTTGCACCAGGCCACCCTGCTTTTCTCCCATGGGATCTCCTCTAGATAATCTAGCTATCGATATCTCGATTGTCAAGAGGTGCGCCGATAGGTATGGCTTTTCGGTAGCTCTCACCATAGGCAGGATCACTACGCAAACGGGACTCACTCTAACGCTGCAAGCTCCGTCACTGGGGTGATTTGAGCCTGATCCCATATTCCAGCAGCCAGATCTGTATATCCTGGCGCGAGATCTCGACAAGTCGGCCGCCGCGAGGTCGCTAGACCCAGCTAGAAGCTTCTTCAACATCGGGCGGTATTTAACGGCTATGCATGGCAAATCGCCGATCAGTCGGGCCGAAGCGCGCTGTACCCGCCAATCCCCGCGATGGCGTATCTAAGTACCTCGCGGCCCTCTCATCGCTGTGCCAGGAAGTCCGGCCGCGCCCGTCGCTACTTCGGTTTTCATCGCCATCTTGAGATTGGCGCCGCGCATGGTCGAGGATCTGCGGCGAGAGCGGCGGCTGGCCGCGTAGTGTTGGCACCGAGGGATGCTACGAAAATGGCGCTTCAGTAACTCATGATCGCTTGTTAAGCTACTTAACCAGCGTGAAGTCCACCCATTGGGCGACGCCGTCTGGCTGCTTTGCCTCCAACCGATCATGGACCCTCAGTTCGAGTGCGTAGTCGCCGGGCGGCAGCGTCGCCGGCAACTTGATCTCGCCAGCGGCGTGAGCCAGCGCCGTGGCGTTTCCATCGGCTATTGCCAACGCAATCGGCTGGCCAGTGTAAATCTGCTCCGGACCGCGAAACAGATATACCGTCACATCCAGCTTCGGTTTCCCTGTTTGCGTGTCGATCTGAAACCCCGACACCGTAGAGTCGTAATCGAGGATTGCGCCGGATGTAAACACGCGGATCGCTGGCCCGCCCGCCGCCATCACTCCGGCCCGCTCCAGCATTTCGGCACGGCCAGCGTCACGATCCAATAGCAGCACGCTTGAAAGCGCCAGACGGCGGTTAAAATCGGGAATCTGGACGAAAGCTGTAGCCGACCCGCTTCGGCCCGAGCCCGGTTCGCGCACCGCCGACCTCAATTGGTACCCGCCGGGCTTGGGGACCAGCACATCCAGTTCGACAGCCAAGCCCTGAGATACGGCCCGCTCCATTTCCGTGGGTGTCTTCTCAATCGTGAAGGTCTTGTCGACGGCGGCTATCGCCTGGTCGTTTTCGCCCCAGATTCCGGCGAGCACATCGAGGATTAGCCGTTTCTGACCTCCCGCGATGTCCTCGGGCGTCAAGCCGCGAGCGTCGATTACCATCAGGGTGCGCAGCGTTGTCTGAAGGCGGTGAGCCTTCTTCGCGTCGCCCATCGCAGCTGAATAGAACGCGCTCAGATGGACCGGAAAGCCACTAGCCTGAAACGGCGAGAACAGAGCTCTTCGCAATTCGTCCTCGCGAGACTCGCGCGTAGTACCTTCTGAAATCGCGGGAGGGTCAGGCACGCCCACGAAGCCGTTGCGCGAGCGGACCTGCAGGCCGGCACGCAGTACTTTGACATCGGTTTTGTGGAACTTGGGAAGTCCGCGCACTTGGTCGAAGTCCGTCCTCTGCGGCTGATATCCAATCAGATAATAGCTGCTCATATCGTCGAGCGCGCTGGCCAGCCCCTGGCTGAGGTCGTTATAGTCATGAAAGAAGAGGCCGCCGGTTCCCTCCGCCAGTTGTTCGAGGCCCTTTTGCGTGTCGCGATAGGCTGCCAGCCGCTTCGCCTCGTCGTTGTCGATGCCGTTCCCGAGGAACATAGTTCCCTTCGCGTCAACAGCCGTAAAAAACTGGGATACAAGTCCACGCGGATCGAGCGAATAGATCACTACAGATGCACGATTCGCGAGCTCGACAATTCGGCCGGCAGACGGTGGAAATCCGTCCGAGAACAGGGCGATGGCCTTTCGCCCCGGCATTTCTCGCAGCCCCTGAATCGTATACGCAAGGACGTTCAATGTGCCCATAGTCAGAACAGGTGATCGAACGGCATTGATCCGTTTTTCAATCTCCTCTCTGAACTGCTTGTCTGGACCCGGCGGCAATATAGGTTTATACCAGGTCAGGCCGGTACGTCCTGGCATGTAGCGGATGCTGTCGATGGCGGCGTAGAGCTGGCGCTTGTCGTTGGTGAGTTGCTGCATTGCGCCCATCCCGCCCGATGTAGTCATGATCGATACCAGATCGCCGGCCAGTATTTGCCCGTCGACAAAGCTCTTCATCGCCTTTCTGACGTTCGGGATGTCGTCGGAGGAAAGACCAAGATCGTCGGCCATCAGGACTATCGTGCGCCGAACTTCTTCCGGCCGCAGCGCCCTGGCCGGAGGGCGAATCGCTTCGGGCGTTATCGCCGCGGGTCTTCGCCGTGCACGATTCACCGGCGCTGGCCTGCCTGGAATGGCGGGGCCAGACACATACGAGAAGTGTGTGATCTTCTGCGGCCTGCCGTCTTCGAGGATCCGGAAATCCTCAGGTTTAAGGCCGGTAACGTGGCGGCCTGTCGAATCGGTGACTACCGCATCCACCTGGACAAGATCGACGGTCACGCGGATCACGGGACCGTCTGATTGCATACCGGTCTGCTGTGGAGTGAGCAGCCTCGTCCCGAGTACCATTAGCCCGACGACCGCCGAATACCGTAAGGAATGCGTCATGCAACGCGGCTCTAAGCTTAATACGTGCCGGCGGCAATTGAGATTCCAACTAATGTGAGCCCCTCAGTAATCAATTCCCGGCGCGCGCACCGAGCTTCTGTACCGGGCCGCGTAGGTGGGTCACAGATTTTGAAAACATTTTTTCAACCCAATTCCATCAATAACTTACAGGGTGTATCCACGCCTTCCACGCCCCCGAAATTTTGGCCCGCCTATTACTCTGAAATCGAAAGAGGGCTGTCTCACGCGACTCGCGCGTCAGGCAGCCCTTTTATTTTTGATACGAACAGGAGAAAACGAAAATGTCTAGCCCAGCTCTATCGAAGCTATGCCCCTCATCCGCCGGAAGTGTGTCAAATGGGGCGGGCCTTCTAAGCCTGCCCGTCACCACACCCGCCGCTGGCGAGTGAAGCGAGCACTTTCCGGCCCCGGCCCCTGCCTGCGACCTCGCTCGCAAAGCCAGCCCGGTGTGTCGAAACCCTTGTTCTAGCGAGCAAAGCGAGCAGTCCCCGACCCCCGACCCCCGACCCCTGACCCCGCTCGCGAAGCGAGCCCCAGCCCCGCTCGCGAAGCGGGCCTGGCGCTAGAGTAATACAATGCCGATCCGCTTTCTCCTCATAGTCGCGCTCTCGCTACCGGCCTTCGCCCAGCAGGATTATCTGGCGCGCGCACGGAAGCTGGCCACCGAGTACATCGGCGTCGATAGCCATCTCGATACCATCCAGCGCGAATTGATTCTGCACGAAGACCTTGCGCAGCGCGCGAGCCACGGCCATGCGGATCTTCCGCGCCTGCGCGAAGGCGGCATGCATGCTCCCTTCTTCGCGCTCTGGGTTCCCACTTATTACAAGGGCGCCGAAGCCGTGCGCCGCACGCTCGACCTGCGCGACGCCATGCAGCGCCTGCTGGACGAACATCCCGATCAGATCGAGCTGGCGCAGTCCGCTGCGGATATCGAGCGCATCGTGCACGCACGGAAAGATCGCGGCCGTCCTGACCCTCGAAGGCGGCCACCAGATCGATAACGACCTCGCCGTGCTGCGCATGTACCAGCGCCTGGGCATCCGCTCCATGACGCTGACGCATTTCCGCGACAACAACTGGGCCGACTCCTCCACCGATAAGCCCGCGCACAACGGCCTCACCGATTTCGGCAAGGAAGTGGTGCGCGAAATGAACCGCATCGGCATGATCGTGGACGTCTCGCACGTCTCCGACAAGACGTTCTACGACGCGCTGGCGGTCACCACAAAGCCGGTGATCGCTTCGCATTCCTCGTGCCGGGCGCTGTCCGACGTTCCCGCGCAACATGACCGACGACATGCTGCGCGCGCTGGCGAAGAACGGCGGCGTCGTGGGCATCAACTTCGGCGAGGGCTTCCTGAACCGAAGGATGCCGAGACGACATGAAGCAGATGATCAATGCCATCGTCGTCGCCGAGCCCCGACCTCACCGGCAAGGCGCTGGACGACTTACGCCGCGGATGCAGATGAAGAACGACTGAGCGCACCCGCGCCAAGAGCATCGGCGTCGACAATCGACGACGCCGTCGCGCATATCGATCACGCGGTGAAGGTCGCGGGCATCGATCACGTCGGCATCGGCAGCGATTTCGACGGAATTTCGGGGCCGCCCAAAGGTTTGGAAGATATCTCGAAGATGCCTTATCTTGTTGCCGCGCTGCTGAAAAAGGGATACAGCGACGAAGACGTGAAGAAGATCATGGGTGGTAATACCATGCGCGTGATACGGGCGGCTGTTGGACGATAACCACGGGTCGGTGGCGCGAAATTCCGAGGCATTTTTCGGAGTGCGATGTTATAGTGTTTCGAGTAAAGACGCGATATCCGCCATCGTGTCTGGAGGGTTCTTGAAAATTCGTCTTTTGTTCGCATTAGCGACAGCCGCGACACTCGTGACTTCAGCCTACGCCGCTCCTACTCTGCGGCTTACGAACACCGCGGTCGGCCCTATTTCCATCGCGGCGGGGGGAAGCGCGGCGAGTCCTTTGGTTGAAGCTTATAACTTGGGGGATGGGTCCCTTTCGCTTTCGGCGCAATCGTCGGCTTCATGGCTCAGCGCGGCCATCGGTGGACAGACGACGTGCAAAACCACTCCATTGCTCCGCATGCCTCCATTGCATTCCGATTCAAATCCAGATGAATGCCGGTAGTTTGGCGGCTTCTACGACGCCTTATACGGCATCATCACGATTACCGCACCGAATACAGTGGACGCTCCGCAGACCATTACGGTCACCGCCGCCGTGGGCGGTGCGGTTCCTTCAAGCGTCAATGTCTACGTGGCGCCGGGCACGGAGCAGGACGTGACGTTAACCACCAACAGCATAATCAATGGGCAGGCGAAGACGAACGACGGCGCCGTGCTGGCTTAGCTTGCGTTGCAGGGTACAGCCAGCTTCCGATTTGTCTTGCCATATAACATCCATATTGTCGCCGAAGGCTAATCAAGACATCGGGAACTTATTCGGGAACCATAACTACAAGCGGGTCGAATTTCGCCGGGGATAACAAGAGCTATCTCGGTGACGATGCAAGTTACTACTCAGCCTATCGCGCAGGCTTCGCCGAGCCAGGAGAATGTCACGTTGGCGCAGGGCGCGGCTCCGCTTACCTTTGGGGTTTCGCTGCTGAATGCCGGGCAAGGAACACTGACTGTGCAGAGTGCGCATCTAGTGCGCAGGGCGTAACTGCGAGCGTGATATCCGGCGGCGCGGCGGTTATATTTGACCCCGGGACCCTAGCTGCCGGAATTATACGGGAGCGTGACAATCACTTCCAATGCAGTCAATGGCCCTGTTACAGTGCCTGTGAATTTCACGGTGGAAGCAAAGGCTCGCCTCCGTTTCCTTTCGGCGGCGTGGTGGATGACGCGATGTTCGCCGTGGCGACCCGTGACGCCGGGCGATATCGTGGCGCTATTTGGCGATCAGTTATTTTTCGGCGCGGGAGTTGGGTTCCGGCTCGCCGCTAGGAACGACCATTGGTACGACCCAAGTGCTGGTAAACGGAAGCCCGCGCCGTTGTTTTACGCATCGTATGGACAGATCAACTTACAGGTTCCTGTAGAAATTGCTGCAGGAACGGCGCAAGTACAGGTTATGCGAGATAACTTGCCGAGTAACACGGTATCGCTTGCCATCGCGAACCGCGCGCGCAAGCTTACTCCAGATCGGAGTCGGAAGTTATGGCGCTATCTGAAAACAGCGATTTCAGCATCCCAATGCCAACTGGCTCGTTTCCCGGGCGTAAACACTCACCCCGCGCAGATCGGCGACACGCTAACGATTTACGGCATCGGAATTAGGTCCGACGTCTGGCCGCCGCTACGGGGACCGCCGCGACGGCGGCGGATTCTGTAGCCGCGACGCCGCTGTATTTTTCGGCGATTTCGTCTCTTCAGCCGCCCAGCCGCTCTATGCGGGCTGACCCCGGGTTTCGGCGGGACTCTATCAGCTCAACGTCACCATTACCGATGGCGTACCCCCGGTCCCAACGTGGACGTGAAGTGATGTTTCCCGATGGAACCGTAAGCAACCCCGTCCAAATCGCGGTACAGTAGCCTTCCAGATGAAAACCCAACCGGCTTCGTGGTCCCTGATTTAATTGTGCGTCGGGCCTGACGTCCCTGGCGACGCTGCTCTTCGAACTGTCGCTCACGCGCATTTTTTCGGTTGTCTTTTACTACCATTTCGCCTTTCTGGCGATTTCCATTGCGCTCTTCGGCTTGGGCGTCGGCGGCGTCCTCTCGTATGTTGTCGCGGGATGGCGCGCGCCTCTGGCGTATAAGCTGGGCGGTCTGAGCCTGGCGAATACGGCCATGATCGGCATCGCGCTGGCCGTTATTTTGGCTCAGGGAAACCGGATTTCAAGTGGGATTACGCTCTGATCTACTTCACGACCTCGCTGCCTTTCATCGCATCGGGAACGATTCTTTCCCTGGCGGTTTCGGAGACTATCGAGCGCGTGAACCGCGTCTATTTCTTCGATCTGTTGGGGCGCGGCATGGGCTGCATGCTGCTGTGGCCGCTGCTCGAATTGCTCGATGGTCCGAGCGCCGTGATCTCGTCCGGCGCCATCTTCGCGGCCGCCGGCGCCATCTGGTTCACGTTGGCGGGTTCCCTGCGCGGGCGCGTGATCTCGGTCACGGCCGCGCTTACCTTGGTGGCGTTCCTGACCTACAACAGGCACACGATCTCATTGGCATCCACCATGCCAAGGAACACACGCTGGCGAATGAGACGTTCGTCAAGTGGAACAGCTTTTCGCGCATCGCCATCGAGCACGACCCTGGAGACGAGAAAGGGAAGTGGCCGCCCTCCGATTCCATCCGCATCGATGCCGACGCGCAGACCGGCATCTTGCCAATTTCGATTTCGCCCATTTAACGCCAGAGCAGAAGCGGCCTGGCTTGCTGAACGATGGGCCTGCGCTGCCCTACGCCGTGCGCCCCGGCGCCAAAGACGCTGATCATCGGCCCCGGCGGCGGGTGGGACGTCGCGCGCGCCCTCGCCACCGGCAGCCGCGATATCACGGGCGTCGAGATCAACCCCATCATCGCGCGCACCATCATGCAGGAGAGGTTTCCGCAACTGAGCGGCGGGCTCTACTTGCGGCCCGACGTTCACATCGCACGTGGAAGACGGCCGCAGTTTCGTGCGCCGCAGCCAGAGCCGCTACCAGGTGATACAGGCGACCCTCGTGGATACCTGGGCTTCCACTGCGGCCGGCGCCTTCGCGCTGACGGAGAACAACCTCTACACCAGCGACGCCGTGCGCGATTACCTTTCCCACCTTACCGCCGACGGAATGGTGGCGTTCACCCGCTGGGGCTTCGATCCGCCGCGCGAATCGCTGCGCCTGGTTTCGCTTGCGATCAGCGCTTTCGAGCAGATGGGCGAGCCCGGCGCGGCCGGGCGCGTGATCGTGGGCCGTAAGGGCTCGGTGCAGGGATGGGGCGCGCAGGATACCGTGCTGATCGCGCGCAAGCCGTTCAGCAGTGCCGATATCGACCGCGCGCTGGCGTGTCTGCACGCGTCCGGAATGGAAGCGGTCTATTATCCCGGCAGTACGGCGCCCAATCCATTTCACGATCTGTTGTTCAGCCCCAATCCCGAGGACTACCAGCGGGCATACCGCTTCGACATCACTCCTGTAACGGATAACCGGCCATTCTTCTTCTATACGGTGCAGCCGCGCGACCTGCTGACGTTCGTACGTTCAGCCTCGACGACTGCCGCCGACTACAACGCGGTCAACAAGGCCGTGCCGCTGCTCTTCGGGCTGATGGGCATCAGCCTGGTCGCCACGCTGCTGATCCTGATCCTGCCGCCGCTGGTTCTTCGGACGCGGCTGCCGAGCCGCCCCGGTGTGCGCGGATTCCTTCTTTACTTCCTGTTCATCGGCGCCGGCTACATCCTGATCGAAGTGGCGCTGATCCAGAAGTTCGTGCTCTTTCTGGGCCAGCCGGTCTATGCGCTGACGGTCGTAATCTTTTCCATGCTGGTTTCGAGCGGCCTGGGAAGCGCATTCAGCCGGCAGTTGATTGGGCCGCGCGAGGGCGGAGCGCACGAAGGCGGGCTGATTAAGGTGTTAGGTTGCGTAGCGCTGCTGGCCGCGCTGCTGGCGCTAGTGGCGACTCAGGCGATGACGGCGCTGCTTTGGCTGCCGATTCAGCTAAAGATCGTGCTGACGGTGGTGATGATCGCGCCGCTCGGCTTCGCGATGGGCATGCCGTTCCCGTCGGCACTGCGGCGGCTGGAGGAGTGGCACGCGCCGTCAGTCCGATGGGCATGGTCGTTGAACGCCGCATCGAGCGTGCTGGGTTCGGTGGCGGCGCTGATGTGCGCGATCTATCTCGGCCTGGTGCAAACCCTGATCATCGGCGGCCTGTTCTATCTCGCAGCCATGGGCGTACTCGCTAGAGTCGCGTTTCCCGAGACGCCGGAAGTCGAGCCCGGTCAGGGCCGCGTGATGCTGGCGAATTGAGGGCGCGTCTGGCGACTTAGCAGGTCGGAACCATCAACCGCCGAAGTCGCGATCCTGAGATTCTTGCATATTGGGAGGAAGGTCTTGGCGGATTCGCCTTCCATCAGCGTCGATGATCCCGGTTTTCTGGAGGCGCTCGACTGGTGCTTTAGTCCGCTCTACCGCCGCGAGATATGGGGATCTCGCTTGGCTTATAAACCTTGTGGCGTGGGATCGGAGCAAATTTCACTGTTTCCATTATCCGCGTTTGAGCTAAACACAACGCCAAAAGTCCGCGCGCCGAACGCTCGGTCCGGCGCGCAGTTCATTCTGTCTCCTGATTTCTGACTTCGTGTTCAATGCGCGGGTTTAATGCCCAGGCCGAGCGGCCTGCGCCACCTTCTGCTGCTCCGAGTACGCCAGGTTATTCTTCGCCAGTTGGAAATCGGGCTTGAGGCGAACAGCTTCGCGAGCAGCGGCGATGGCGGCGTCCCACTCTCCGAGATCCTCGTGCGCGGCGGCGATGTTGTTGTACGCTTCGGGGAAATCGGGCCGCAGCTTGATGGCCTCCTCGGCGGCGCGGATGCAATCGCGGAATCGCTTGCCTTGATGGTAGGCCAGAGAGAGATTCAGATAGTTCTCGGGCGTTGGCGATTGCCTGGCGGCTGCTTCGGCCGCCCCTATCGGATCGGGTAAAGCTTGCGCGTTGGCTTGTCCGCGGTAATAGCGCATAGCCAGTGCGTCGCCTGGCGATAACTGCAATGTGTCGGCGGCGAGGCTCTTGGCCAGCGGCTGCATTCCGATATCCGTGTATGCCTGCATCAACGCATAGCGCGGGTCCAGGTAATCGCGATTGTGGACGATCGAAGCCTGGAACTGTGGGATCGCTTCGGCGACGCGTCCGCGCGTCATCAGCCAGCGGCCGTAGTAGTACGGCGGTTGCTCGTCGTTCGGCGCGAGTTGCATGGCGCGCCGGAAATGGCGTTCGGCCTCGGCGTCCTGGCGGAGTTCGCCATAGACGATGGCTAGGTTAATTTCGAGGATGAAGTAATTGGGAGTAAATTGCAGCGCGCGTTGGAAGTAATTCAGCGCTTCGGCGTTCTGCGCTTTGGCCATCAAGGTGAGCCCATAATTCATCAATCCGCGGCCGTTGCGCGGGCTCTTGATGGCGACGTCGCGCCAGAGCGATTCCTCATCGCGCCATACGCGGTTGCGCTGGTGCGTTCCCCAGGCGCAGCCAGCGAGAATCAACAGTGCCGCTGCGGCGAGCGCTGCCGGAACGCGCGAACGATTCCGGACCAGCAGAAGACCGGCGCCACCGGCCGCGAGCGCCAAGCCGACGAAGGGGAGGAACATGCGGTGGTCGTTTTCCAATTCCGAAAGGCGGTAGACCGAGGTCGGAATCGAGCGCAAGCAGGAACCACGCGAGTCCAAAGGAAACGGGACGCCATTCCGGCCGGCGCGCGCTGCGCCAGATCGCCCAGGCCAACGCCGCGAGGAATAGCACGCCGGCGATGCCTTCGGGACAAAAGATCGTTGTGAAGGCCGTCTGGTCAGTATCGGCGCTGAGAGCGACCGGCGCGAAGAACATCAGGAAATAGTGCAGCGCCACCCATGGCTGCGTGACGATGTAATCGTGCGCGGAGATGATACCGGGCGCGAAAGTGGCGGGCATCATGCGCGTTTGCAGCCATAGCATCGCGGCTACCACGGCGAGCGAAGGCAGGCACGCCACCAGGGCCTCGCGCGGGCGGCCGGGCTTTTCGAAAAGCAGGATGTAGGCGAACAGGATCGCGGGGAAGATCGCAGCCGGTTGCTTGGTAATCAGCGCGAGGGCCAATGGGAGCAGATAGAGGCCTAGTTTGCGCAGGTCCGGACGGAGGGCATAGAGCGCGAGTGATGCCACCATGAGCATGGTGGAATACAGATCGCCGCGCTGGATGATGTAGTTCACGGTTTCGGCCATCGCCGGATGCAGACCGTAGAGTGCGACCGCGAAGAGAGCGGCTCAGTCATGCCCGCGTGAGAAGCGCGAGCTTTGCCCGGCCCGCAGGCCCGAGGCCAATCGCAATGATGCTACGGAAAAGAAGAAACATCAACGCCAACTGCGCCAGGAACCATAAAAACATGTCCAGGTGAAAGTAGAATGGCTTCAATCCGCCGCCGAGCCAGTAATCGAAGGCCAGCGAAAGAGTAACCAGCGGGCGGTAGGTTCGGTTCGCGGGAAGAACGCTGAACGTTGCCGGGTCGGTGAAGAACAGCTTCGCGTTGTGCAGGCTGCGAATATACGGGTTGTTGTTGACGGTGTGAAAGTCGTCGAAGTGAAAACCGTTCTCGAAGTGATTCGCATATGCAAGCGTCACGGCCGCCAGCACCAGCAATGCGGCAAGGACCAACGGCTTTCTTTGCGCCGCAGCCTGAACCTTTTGCGCCATGAAACCAATTTGGCATACCGGACGATTCTGTGACAAAGTATTGGTCATGAACCATACCAGCCGAGTCGCTCTGGCCGCTCTCGCCGGCGCATTCGCCCTCTCCGCGCAAGTCAAGATCTCACAAGGCCACGATAAGATTTCGATCGAGATCCATGGGCAGCCATACAGCGACTTTTATATCGCCGGGCCGGACCCGAGCTTTCCTGGCGCGGATAAAAGTCTCACGGGCGCGGATTTGATGAAGCCTTTCCTGTGGCCCATCCGCGCGGCGACGGGAACCGCCATCACGCGCTCCTGGCCTCTAGTGCAAGCGGACGATGAAAAGGGTCTCAAGACCGACCACCCGCACCAGCGCGGCATCTGGTTCGGACACGAGAACGTCAACGGCAGCGACTTTTGGAACTCCTACACAGCCAAGAATCGTGGCAAGATCACGCTGATCAAGGTGGGTGAAATCCAGAGCGGCAAGGCCACGGGATCCTTGGCTGCGAAGTTCCAATGGACCGGTAACGACGGCACGCCGGTGCTGACCGAATCGCGCGTGATGACCTTCTACGATCAGCCCAACCTGCGCACGATCGATTTCGACATTACCCTGACGGCGATCGATAAGGTCAAGTTCGGCGACGCCAAGGATGGAACGTTCGGCATGCGTTTGCGCCCGTATTGCAGGAGGACAAAGGCACGGGCCACATCGTCAATGCCGAGGGCTCAGCAGGGTGAGAAGGCGGTTTGGGGCAAACCCTCCAATTGGTGCGATTATTCCGGCGAAATCAACGGCGAGAAGGTTGGTGTTGCGATTCTCGATAACCCGGCTAACCCTGGCCATCCCGTGCGTTGGCACGTACGCGCCTATGGACTGTTTGCAGCGAATCCGTTCGCGGGCGGTTTGGCGGGCTTCATCGATGACAAGTCGGTGGATGGCTCGAAGACGCTCGAACCGGGCCAGACTTTTCGTTTTCGTTATCGCGTGATCGTGCATCCGGGCGACGTGAAGACGGCGGACATCGCGGGCCAGTGGGCGAAGTACGCGAAGTAGCCGTGCGGTTTCAGCTTCGCGTCAGCGAATAGACGGTTAGCTCCGGCGGCGCGCCAAGGCGGATCGGAATGAAAATGGTCCCGATGCCACGATTGACGTACAGTTGACCGCCGGGCTTTTGGAACAGGCCCGCGACGTACGGCGTCACCAGACGGCTGGGCGCGATTTCGGGACTGATGAACTCAAGTGCGGCCTGTCCGCCGTGAGTGTGCCCGGCCAAGCTGAGATCGATGCCGAGTTCGGCCGCGCGGTCGAACGTATCGGGGTTGTGGCTGAGCAGGATATTCACGCGATGGGGATCGACGATTGCCTCGATGTCTCCCAAAAGATTCGCCACCGGCGGCGATGCGCCGAACCGATGGGCGCTCTGAAAATCCACGCCGATCAGGTTGAACGATTCGCCATTCGCTGTGATGGATGCATTGGCCGCGCGCAGAATGCGAACCCCTGCCTGGCGGAATAGCTCCGTGATGGAATCCTCAACGCCCGCCCAGGCGTCGTGATTGCCCAGGCTGCCATAAACCCCGAAAGGCGCGCGCAGGCCGCGAAGAGCGTCTACGACGGCGCCTTGCGTAGCGGGGTCGAAGGTGACAAAGTCGCCGGTGAGCACAACCATGTCGGCCTTTTGCGCATTGGCGATGGCGACATATTTGCGGATCTCATCGGCGGGCATGAAGGGGCCGATGTGAATATCCGAAAGCTGGCAGATGCGGAATCCTTCGAAGGCGCGAGGCAGTCGCGGCAGATGGATGGTCCGCGGGGCGATGTCGAGGTTGAGACGTCCGTAGAGCAGGCCATAGGCGCCGGCAACGAAGGGCGCGCCGATGGCAACAGTGGCGGCGTCTCCCAGCAGATCGCGTCGCGCCGGTGATGGAAGATCCGGGCGCGGTGGCTTCAGCCGGCGAATAGCTTTGACGATTCCTTTTGGAATGGCGATCAGCAGCGCGATTAGGAACCCAAAGAATGAACTGGCGGCCCACCACAGAAACGGCGCGGCAAGCACGGCCTCGGCGAGAGTGAGGTGGATGGGGGTTCGCCGAGCGCGCCAAACGCCGAGATTGTACTCGTATTCCAGGACGTAGATCGCAAGGATCGCCGAGCAGAGCGCCAATCGCACGGGTCGCGAGGAAATGCGCGCGGTAAGGAACCTGTAGCCGCACCACGCCCAATACAACTGGCTTGCAGCGAATATCAGGAGAGCGATGGAGAAGATCGACATCGTGCGGTGGGAGCGGCCGATCCGATTGTCCGCTGATTCGATCTTATCCGCCGGGGATCTTCCGCGGCAAGTTGCTATGATTGTGGCGTCCTCGCTTCCGCGGCTTAGCGCCTTCCACGCCGAAGGCCCATCCAACTTATGAACCGTCTCGCTAACGAAAAGAGTCCGTACCTGCTGCAGCACGCCCACAATCCGGTGGATTGGTATCCGTGGGGCGAGGAGGCGTTCGAAAAAGCGCGCGCGGAGAACAAGCCGATTTTTCTTTCCATCGGCTATTCGACTTGCCACTGGTGCCACGTCATGGAGCGCGAGTCGTTCGAGAACGAAGAGATCGCCGAGCATGCTGAATCGAGGATTTCGTGCCGATCAAAGTGGATCGCGAAGAGCGGCCGGATGTGGACCGCATCTACATGACGTTCGTGCAGGCTACCACCGGCAGCGGCGGATGGCCGATGTCGGTGTGGCTGACGCCGGAGCTGAAGCCGTTCTTCGGCGGCACCTATTTTCCGCCGGACAATCGCTACGGGCGGCCGGGGTTCGCGTCGGTGCTCGACGCAAATCGCGCGAGGCCTGGCGGAGCGACCGCGCGCAGATCGACGAATCCGGCGCGCGACGTGGTGGAGCAGCTGAAGCAGTACGTCGGCTGTGGAACGGCGCGCGGGCGGCGGCAGCATCGATGCAGGCGTGCTCGATAGCGGCTTTTCACGTGTTCCGCCGCACGTTCGATCCGCGCCTCGGCGGATTCGGCGGCGCGCCCAAATTTCCGCGGCCTCGCGTGCATCAATTTCCTGCTGCGCTATTACGCGCGCACGAAAAATCAGGAAGCGCTCGACATGGTGCTGCTGACCCTGCGCGAGATGGCCAAGGGCGGCATGAACGATCAGCTGGGCGGCGGCTTTCATCGCTACTCGGTGGACGAGCGCTGGTTCGTGCCGCATTTCGAAAAGATGCTGTACGACCAGGCGCAGCTTGCGCATTTCTTATCTGGAGGCGTTCCAGATCACGCGGCGATGCGCAGTACGCCGACGACGGCGCGGCGCATCCTCGATTACGTGCTGCGCGACATGACCGATCCGGACGGCGGCTTCTATTCGGCCGAGGATGCCGACAGCGTGATCGACCCCGCGCATCCGCACGAGAAGGGCGAAGGCGCGTTTTACATCTGGACGGCGGAGGAGATTCGCGGACTGCTGGCGCGAGACGAACGCCGAAGCATTTCTGCTAGCGCTACGGCGTGCGCGACGGCGGCAACGTCGAGCACGATCCGCACGGCGAGTTCACCGGCAAGAACATTCTGTACCAGGCGCATCGCGGAGAGACCGCGCGTCATTCGGCAGCCCTGAGAGTCGCGCGATCGACGCGCTATCGCATTCTGCTGCGAAGCGCGCGGTCAAGCGGCCGCGGCCGCATCTCGACGATAAGATCCTCACCGCCTGGAACGGCCTGATGATTTCGGCCTTCGCGCTCGGCGGCGCGGTCTTGACGAGCCGCGCTATGCGGAAGCGGCGCGGCGCGCGGCGGAATTCATCCTCGACCGCATGTACGACGCGAGCGGCAACACTGCTGCGCCGCTACCGCGCACGGCGATGCGGCCATCCCCGGTTCCTCGACGACTACGCCCTGTTCGTCCAGGCGCTGCTCGATCTCTACGAAGCGCAGTTCGACCTGCGCCATCTGCGAACTGGCCATCCGAGCTCACCGAAGCAGATGCGCGAGCTGTTCGAAGACCCGGAGCACGGCGGATTTTTCAGTTCACCGGCAGGCGACGACAGCCTGGTGATGCGCATGAAGGACGATTACGAGGCGCCGAGCCCTCCGGGAATTCCGTTGCCGTTGATGAACCTGCTGCGGCTGGCCCAGATGACGGATCGCGCCGATTTCCGTCAATCCGCCGCGCGTACCCTGGCGGCCTTCGCACCGCGCCTTTCGCTTGCGCCCGTCGGCGTTACCGCAGATGCTGGCGGCCTGCGAATTTCTGTCTGAGTCAACCGCGCCAGATCGTCTGGTTGGCGAGCGGCCGCGAATCGAGGATACGAAGGCGCTGTTGCGGGCCATTCACGCGCGCTTCCTGCCGAACCGAGTGGCGTTACTGGTCGATTCGGAAGAGACGCGCGCGCGCCTCGCGCAGAGCGATTCCCGACGATTGCAGCGATGCAGACGGTAGACGGACGGGCCGCGGCGTACGTTTGCCGCAATTACGCGTGCCAGTTGCCGGTTACGAACGCGGCAGCTTTCGCCGAGTTGCTACAATAGAAAGCTTCACCCAAAAACAGGAGGAGTAATGGAAAGAGCTGGAGCAACGACGCTGAAGGGGCAACCCCCTGACATTGGTCGGACCCGAACTGAAGGCCGGCGACGCGGCGCCGGATTTCAGTCGGTCGATAACAGGTTGAAGCCGGTGACGCTGAAAGACACCGGCAGCAACGTGCGCATCATCAGCGTGGTTCCGTCGCTCGATACGCCGGTTTGCGACGCGCAGACCAAGCGATTCAACGAAGAGGCGGCCAAGCTGCCGGGCGTCGATATCATTACCGTCAGCATGGACCTGCCCTTCGCGCAGAAGCGCTGGTGCGGCGCTTCGGCGTGGACAAGGTGAAGATGCTCTCCGACCACAAGGACGCTTCGTTCGGCGAGCACTACGGAACGCTGATCAAGGAACTGCGTATCGAGAGCCGCGCGATTTTCGTGCTCGACCGCGACAACCAGGTCCGCCACGCCGAGTATGTGAAGGAAGTGGCGGATCATCCCAACTACGAAGCCGCGCTCGCCGCCGCCCGTAGCGCGGCGGCTGCCGCGGCCTGAGAGCACCCCTACGAATACCAGTTCTCCATCGCCGGAACTGAACGCGCAACGCGTTTTCATCCGTGCGGTGGAGAACCCCTTGGTGCGCGGCGGCCTGACGCTGATGGCCGGCGTTGCGACTGGCAACGCGCTGGGCGTGCTGCGGGTGGCCTTGACCGCGTACTTGTTGGGCACGCACAGCCAGGCCGATTCGCTGGCGGTAGCGATCGGTCCGCTGGACACCTTCAATTCGATGCTCACCAACAGCATGGTGTTTGCATTTGTTCCCATGCTGACGACCCGCACCGGCGCGGAGCGGCTGGCACTGTTTCACAAGCTGCGCCGTGGCTTCGCAGGCGTATTTTCGGCGATCACGCTACTGTCGCTAATCGCGGCGCCGTGGTTGATGCGCGTGCTTGCGCCGGGGTTGCCAGAACCGTATTTTGGACACGCGGTGGAGATCCTGCGTATCCTTTCGGTTTCGACACTGTTGGTCGGCGTGGCCTCCATCTATTCGGCGCTGCTCTTCACGGAACGCCGATTCGCGCCCACCGCGTTTTACCAGGCGGCGCTGAACGTTTGTACCATTGTGTGCGCGCTGGTCTTTTGGAAAGCGCTGGGGGTGTACGCGTTCGCGGTGGGGTATACCACGGGCGCCGCCGCGCAACTCACCATTGTCTATTTCGCCACGTGGCGCCAGCGCAAAGAAAGCGGGCCGCCAGTTGCGTGCGAGCTTCGTCTGAGCGAGATTCTAGCCAAGCCTTCCTTCTTTGTGGTCTACGCCGCCGGCCTGGCGCTTAACATCACCTTCACCCGCGCTTGGGCCACGCATGCCGGTTCTGGGATGGCCGCGGCGCTCGATTACTGTATGCGCGGCGTGGGCGTGCCGATGGCCCTGTTGGTGAACCCGATCTCAAATTCGCTCCTGCCGGAGATCGCGCGCCTGGGCGCCCTGCGGCGGATGCGCGACGCGTTACGCTTGATCGACCGCACCGTGGCGCTGACGGCGCTGGTGGTGATTTCGGGATGCGCATTCGCGGTGCTGTTCCGGTATCCGGCGATTCAACTTTTTTTTCAACGCGGGAACTTTACGGCCGATTCGACGCGACTCGTAGCAGCCGTGTTTCTGGGACTGGGCCCGAGCCTGGCGGGGTGGACGCTGCTCGAAATCACCGCGCGATCATTGTTTGCTTTGAACCGTCCTTGGCCGCCGGTGATCGCGGCGGCGATTCCGGTGCTAACGAACGTGGCGATTACGCTGAATTTGCCCGCGGGAAGGCCGGACCTGCTTGGCGTGGGCGCAACGGCCGGTGTGACCGCGGGATTCCTGGCGCTATTTGCCATGGCGCACATGGGGCGGCGTAAGTGGCTGGAACAGGGGTGAGGAGCGAACTATCTCGCGGTCGCCTCGCCAAGTTCGGCAAGAGCCGCTTCGTACAAGGCGGGCCCAATCCAAAATCGGGCGACATGAATCAATTCGTCCAGCACCGGCTTGGCGGCCTCGATCAGCCCAGCGCGTTTCGCGTGGCCAACGACGCCGAGCAGGCCCGTGACACGGAGGCCTGCCGAAACGGCTGTTTGACGAGCACGCCTTTCATCGACGAGAAATAGGCCGGCATGGAGCTCGGTTGCGAGCACGATGGCCTCCGCCTCCCCATAGTCTAAGATCTTGCGAAGCTCTCTTACGCGCTTCTGGTCTTGGGCAGCGGCGACTACAAGCCATGGCGCCGAGGCCAAATTGACCGCGGGCGGCAGATCGCGCTTAGAGATTGTAAGTTCCTCGTAGACGGCCGAAGGAATGGCGACCTCCCGATAAAGCAAAGGTAGTAATTCGAGACGACCGATACGCGCGAGGTTAAGTATGGGCGAGGTATCGGAGACGACGATCAAGGGTGTTCCGTTTGCCCAAGGGTGCGCATATCTTCGTGGAATTCGTCAATTCCGTAATGAATGGGGATCTGACGTTCCGCTAGCAATCCCTGAAACTCAAGCTGGCTCATTTCTGCGACACGACTCGCCTGTGCGAGAGTTAGCCTGTCTTGCTGGAATAGCGCTAAGGCAAGTTCTCGCTTCAGTTCAGGCTCAGTGATATGAGCCGCCGAGAGTAATTCGTCTGAAATGGTTACAGGCATTCGTGTTCACTTTATATTATACGGTTGCGAAATATGAGTCGCCGCCAGTGCCAGCAAAATCGCCTCATGCCCCATCCTTCGCGCCCATGCTTTAGGCGTGGCCCAGGGCTCCGCATCCGGCTCATCCACCGGCGCTCCCCGGAAGATTAGCGTCTCTACCACTCTGATTCGGCCCCAGCGGCAGGCCCAACCGAGCGGCGTGGATTTCAGCAGGTCGTCGCGCAAGTCGAGCCGCGCGCCGGCATCGAGCAACATGGCCGCGAAGCGCGCGCGATCGGCATCGCTCACGCCGCCTCGATAAGCGGCGGCGAAATGCAGGGCGGTCTGACCGTAGCGCGACACGTTTGGATTGACGCCGTGCTTCAGCAGCACGGCCATACACGCGAAGTGGTCCTCGGTATCGACTTGATCCGCAGTGACGCCGCGGATGGGCTGAATGATCACCCAATGCCACTGCGGGTCGTCGCGCGGCCAAGGCAGAAGTGGCAGGGCTAGTTCGAGAATGGCAGGGCATCCGTGATCCGCGGCGGCGACAGCCAGTTCGCGCGCCATGTCCACGCTTGGATCGGAGACAAGTAATCGCGCGGCCTCAGCCACGTCATGCGCTTCGGCAACCATGTAAGGTTGGGGCTTTGCGCCGCGGTCGAGCAATAACTTCTTGAGCAGGCCATCCTTGTGGCCCCACGCATTGCGTAGCGGCCAGCCGGAGGCATAGACGTTGGCGTTAGGGTCGGCGCCACGGTCGAGCAGCAGCATGGCGATCTCGAGACGGTTGGCGAGCGCGGCGTACCACAAAGGCATGCCCCAACTTGGCGCAGGTTCCTCGAGTTCCTCGAGAACGATGCGCTCATCGACATCGGCGCCGAGATCGAGCAAGAGCCGCACGATTTCGATCTGCCCGTGGTTGACGGCGAGTGTGAGCAATCCGCCGTTGTGGGCGATGTGGCGCAAGAGGGAAGGGTCGGCCTCGACCAACTCGCGGACGCGCGAAGTATCGCCGTACGCGACAGCGGCGTAGATGGTGACCGCTGCGCCATGCTCGATCAGCCGTCGGGCTGTGTCCGGGAACGAGAGCGCGGCGCCGTTTCGTGGATCGGCGGCCAGCGCCGCGTGATCGATAGGCGTGCGTCCGTCCCGATCTTGCTTGTGAACGTTGGCGCCATGAGCGAGCAGCCATTCGATCATTGGCCGGTTGGCCTCTTCCGCGGCGAGATGCAGCGGAGTAGCGCCCTCGCGGTCGCAGGCGTGAATCAGCGAGCGGTCGCGTTCAAGCAGGCCGATTGCAGTCCCGTTGTCGGCTTCGCGGATCGCGGCGCCGATTCGATCCTGCGCTGGTGAGATAGTCGCGTTGGGACAACTCAGCGCCTGCCTCCGCTGCAGCTCCACCTCCTCTATGATGGCGACTATATCGGCGTACTCGCGCTCGTGGGCCATGGCCAGGGCGGAGGTAGCGTCGCGGTGCGGGTAGATGCCCTTGCGCGCATCCGCGCCGGCCTCCATTAGGAGCCGTACCATGGCTGGATCGTGGCGCAGAACAGCGTAATGAAGGGCGCGGTGTTCATTACTCTCGCTCATGTCTTTTGCCACTAGCTCGGGGCGGGCGCGTATCAGAATCTGGGCGCGGGTGATATCGCCGGACTGAACGGCCGCGGCGAGTTCCTCGACGTTTGCGCCGTTAACAAATGCCTTTAGCTTAGGCCAGCTATCGTATCCGTAAGCTCTCGCCAGCACGCGCTGGGCATCGTGCAGCGCGAACACGCGCGGATCGGGCCGGCGCTCGAAACGTTCGACCTCGGCGACGGCCGCCGGGTTGCCGCTGCGATAGCGATCGAGCAAGTCTTTGGCTTGCTTACGAAGCTGCCCGAGATTGGGGTTGCGCGGCAATTGCCGCGTGGGAAGGAAGCGTGGCGCTTCTGCTGGCATGACGATCTCCTCTCACGTAATTGCCCGGCGTCCGCGTGACGGGCGGAAAGAAGATTCGTCTCGGTCGCTTTACTATATGGACACTCGGTAGGCTCGGCCTTTCCCGCGGACTCGGAGGCGCCCGGCGCGCCAAAAACCAATATACCGCGGACGGAATTGGAACCTATCGATGATGCAGCATATCAGGCAGAAATTCTCGGAATACGTTGAATGCTGCCTGGCCCGCGAACGTAAATCCGATGGTCCTGCCAATATTTTCGCCGCCTTGCCAACTCGGTGGCGACCATGCCCGCGAGATGAGGCTGGCGCCAACCACCCCTGTCACGTTCGAATAGGAAAAGCCTACATGGCCATCGTCATGACGGGTTTCGAATGGGCTGAGCGCGGCGTGAAGCGCGCGCCGCATCTTACTGTTCTTGCCCGATGCGAAGTAGCGATTATCTTCGTGAAACGCCGAGGAAAGCCCGTAGGCGATGGTATTACGCACCACCACCATTCCCATGTTGCTTGCGAACCGTTCCGCGTAGCCTTCGGTACCGCCACCCCATTCATGCGGGCTATTCATCGCCTGGCTTACGGCCGCTGCGGCCGCTTCGCGAAACAAAGTGTAGGGACCGAAGGTATCGCCCACGTACTCTCGAAAGCGGGTTTTGCCAGAGAGCGGAGCGTAGTGTTCAGGTTCGAGCGGGTGCAGCAGTTTAGCGAAGAAATTCTCCTCCGGCGCCGGTGTGGTGGCAATCGTGCGATTGGCGGAGTTTTGCTGCGCGCTCAATGATGTACAGACTAAAAGTGCAATGGAAGCGGCGGCTTTCATGCATTTGACATCGCACGCACGGCGCCGGAGTGAGCTTACACACGCTGGGGCGTAGTACCCAGTCGCCGGGCAGGCGGTTTTCAGCGGCAAGGCAGGGTGGTAATGTGAACTCAGGAGGTCCGGTCAAAAAGTATCGGAACGCCCATACGCATGTTAGATTCGCGGAGATTCCTTGTTTGCTATGCAGCGGCTGTCTTTTTGGCGGCCGCCCAGAATGCCTCGCGTCCGGAACTGACGGCGCGCGAACTTTTCTACAATGCGAGCGCACCCGCTCCCGCGGCTAAGCCACCAGCGGCAAAGCAGCCTCCAAAGCAGGTGGCGAAGAAAGCGCCGCCCGCCGCGCCCGTGACGCAACAGGCGGCCAACAGCGTACCGGCTGCACAACCTTCGCAGCCCTCGCACCCAACCGCGCCCATCGTCAATGCGTCCGATTCCGGACCCGTTCGCACCAGCGCCCCCGCACCTGCCAGCGGAACGGCATTGGGCTTGAAGTACACCATCCTGAAACTTTCAGGAGACGCAATGACGCCCGTGGCTCCCAATGCCATATTCCACAGCGGCGATAAGATTCAATTCAGCGTCGAAACCAACGGATCTGGCTATCTCTACATCGTGGGCCAGGGGTCCAGCGGAACATGGACGCCGATGTTCCCTTCACCAGAGATCGAGGGTGGCAACAACCATGTGGAAGGCTTTCACTCCTACACGTTCCCGAATAGGCAGCATTATACCTTCGACACGCAGGCCGGGGATGAGAAAGTGTTCATTATCTTCTCGCGCGATGCCAAGCCCGATTTTCAACAGCTCGTTTATTCGTTACAGGGCGGAAAGACAGCTCCCGTAAGCGCGCCGCGCCCAACGGAACAGGGGGCGCCGGTGCTACGCGCGTCGATTGACAATTCGGCCGTAGGCAGGCTGCACCAGACGTACGCGCGCGACCTTGTTATTGAACGGATTGGCGACACGGGAAGCGCCGCGCCCGCCGATAACAACGAGAAGGCGGTTTACGTGGTCAATGCCTCCGGTAGCGCCGATTCCGCCGTGGTTGCCGATATCAACCTGGTGCATCGATGAAGTTGGTCGCGGCATTTGGGCTGCTTGCATCGATGGCGGTCGCCCAATCGCGCACCATGACCGAGGGCGCGCATCGCATGGAGATCACGCTCGAGCGGTTGGATGGCGCGGATTGGCACAGCGTTGACCCAGCGCTGGTTTTGGCTCAGGGCGACCGGGTACGATTCCGCTTCCGCACGAATTTCGATGGCTATCTTTATGTGATGAACCAAAGTACGTCTGGAAAATACGAGCAGCTTTTTCCGCGCGACGAGACGGGACAGGATAATCGCATCGGATCCAACAAAGAGTATCAGGTGCCGGCGACTTCTACGGCATTCCGGATCGCGGGTCCCGCGGGCTTCGAGACGGTGTACTGGCTCGTGACGCCGGCCCGGCTCACCGATTCGCCTCCTCGGCCGGGAACCCCGCCGCAGGCCTCACCTGCGAAGCCGCCCACGCTGATTCCTCGCTGTGACGACGCGGTGTTACGCGCGCGCGGGGATTGCATCGATCATTCGGCAGGGCCGAAGCTGGTGCCGCGGGACGCGGAAGTTCCCCAAAACCTGGCGAGCCAGGCCAATACGGCGCAGCGCGATCTGCTTTTCATGCAACAGAAAGACACGGCGGTCATTGCCAGTTCCTCTCCGCTGACCGGACCCGTGATTTACCAATTTCGACTGGCGCACAAGTAAGGCCTACAGAAATGACGTTTATGCTTCGCACCGGATTGGTCCTGATATTCACAGCGGCCGTGGGCTTCGCACAAGCGCAGCAGCCGCCGCAGACTCCGCCGAAACAGCAGCAACGCGATCTAAAAATCGAAAAGATCGAGGACGCGGGCGCGCCGCCGAAGCTGCAGACCATTCCGCGCAGCTATGCGGTAATTGTGGGGATTTCGCGCTACCAGAAGCTGGAGGAGCGTTTACAACTGCAATTCGCCGAGCGTGACGCGCAATCCATCTATACCATCGCCATCAGCCCGGAAGGCGGCAACTTCAAGCAGGAAAACGTCCACGTGCTGGAAGGCGCCAAGGCAACCCTGGCGAACGTGCGCCATGAGATCGGCGAATGGCTGCCCTCGGTGGCGAAAGAGGGCGACCGAGTCCTGATCTACTTTGCCGGACACGGCTTCATTTATCAGGGAAAAGGCTACCTCGCGCCCTTCGATTTCGATCTCAACAACGTGGTGGCTACCGGCTATCCGATGGATGAATTGAGCGTGGCGATTGGCTCAAAAATTCATGCGACCTCAAAGATCCTGTTAACCGATGCGTGCCACAGCGGCGCGATCAGCCCGGAAGATGTCGAAAGCCTGAACGCCAAGCTGGAAAAGTTAAACCCTTCACTGTTTTCGCTGACTGCCAGCCGCGCGCGGGAACGATCGTTCGAGAGTCCGGATCTCGAAGGCGGTCATGGCGTCTTTACTTACTATGTGGTGAAAGGCATGGGCGGCGCGGCGGATGTCTCTCCGCGTGACGGAATCGTGACTGCGGACGAGCTTTCGGAGTATGTTCACACGGAGGTGCGCGAGGCGACGAAAAACGAACAAAATCCAACGTCGGACCGCAGTAACTTCGATCCCAATATGCTGCTCTCCTATGTGCCCTCGAACGCCTTGCCGGGAACGCCGCCGGCGCCGAAGACCGGCGGACTGGTGTTCGAATCCAATATGGACGAAGTGGAGGTATATGTCGACGGCAAATCGATCGGCACAGTCTCCAAGGGAAAATCCCTGAGTGCGCCTGGGTTGCAGCCTGGCGAGCACACCGTGAAGGGCGTCCACATGGGGTACGAGCCGGATGGGCCGCGCCAGGAAACGGTGTATCCCGGCCAGGATTCAACGGTTTCGTTCAAGATTCTGATTCCGCGGCGGCGTAGTAAGGCCGCGACGGACCTGCTCGATAAAGGCATCGATGCCTATCAGAAGTCATCGTCGCCGGAGAACTACAAGAAGGCCGCGGGGCTCTTGGAGCAGGCTCTGCAGATGGACCCCACTTACAGCCAGGCGGCGTTCTATCTTGGGTTGACTTACAACGCCCTTTTTGACGAAGAAAAGGCAGCGCAATATTACAAGAAGGCCATCGATATCGATCCCGATTATCTCGAAGCGCGCGCCGACTACGCAGGCATGCTGCTCGATACGGGCGCGGTAGACGAGGCGATCCGGCAGATCAATACGGTGTTAACGCGGAATCCGAACCATGCGGTTGCGCTTACCATGCTCGCGCAGGCGGACCGTTTCAAGGATCTGTATCCGCAATCGATCGAGGCCGCGCGCAAGGCCGTCAAGATCACGCCAAAAAACGCTGAGCCCCATATGTGGATGGGCGACAGCCTGCGTCTCAGCGGTAAGTACTCCGAGGCGGAAACGGAATATCGCGAGTACCTCCGGTTGAGCGATTTCGATAGCAAGCTGGCGGGAAAGCTGAACTATTATGTGCTGGGCTCATTCATCGGAATGGGCCGGAAAAGCCGCGCGTCACAGCACGATATCTGGGGAGATATCCGTAGTCTTGCGTACTTCGGCATATGCGACTGCGAGCGTAAGGTGAACAACTTCGATTCGGCGATCGCTTACTGCCAGAAGGCATTGACTTATGACAAGAAGGACCCCTATGCGCACTATGCGCTGGGGCTTTCCTATCTGCACAAGGCGAAGGCGGCGAACGATATGGGGGCCCTCGACTCGGCGTTGCAGCACCTCAAGGAGGTCGTGGCGTTGAATCCGGATATGGATGAAGCCAAGATCGCGCAGCAGAATATCGCGAATTTCGAGAAGGTGCTGAGATAGGAATCCAGCGGAGCAGCAGCATTCCTGCCCTACGTGCCCGATGGCCCGAGTCTCTTTGTGTAAGTAAGTAGACGTGAGCGCTGGGGGCGCCCACGTCAAGATCACAGATCTCCCTAAAGACCCTCTACAACGACCGCAGGAAGTTTAGCAATGCCTGCTTCTGGCTATCGCTGAGCGCATTAAAGTTTCGGATGATGGCGTTCGCCTCCGATGCCTTGAACTGCGAGTTTCCCTGGCTTGAATGAGCCGAAATGGCTTCCATCAGATCGCTCGTCCGGCCGTCATGCAGGAAATAAAGTCTCTGTCCCAGGCCCCACAGCGGTGCAGTGCGGAATTCATCCCCAGCGGCCAATCCCTGGCTGATCTGGTCGGCCAAGCCCGGTCCCATACCATGCAGCGCGAAATCCGAGTAAGGGTGAATGGCCTGATTGCCCAGGGCTGGCGCAGTGGAACTGGGCCCGGTTTGCAGCGTGATCGTGTGACAATTGTCGCAGCCTACGCTCTTGAACAGACCGGCGCCGTTCGTGATGGTGGCGTCTGAAATTGCAGGGGCGGGTGGCGCCAGGAAGCGCATGAAAGTCGCAAAGGCGGTGACATCGTCGAATTCGGCAGCCCCCGCCGAGCCCAGGTTGAATCTGTCCTGTGGGCTCGCGACCGGCGAACAGTTGGCAGTGTCATCGCGCTCGTTGGGGAACACTAGATTGGTAATCCCCATCTCCACGTTGTAGGCCTCGCCCGAAAAGATGGTGAGCGATTTGTTCTGGGCTTTCCAGCCGAAACGCGTCACCGAACCGTCGTTGCCGTTGCGGTTCAACCTGCCGGAGATCCCCAGTTGGGACTTCGCCGCGGAATTTGCCGCCAGGTTCTGGACCAGCGTCGCGTCGGGAATCGCCTCGATCAGCCCCAGACCAAATGTCGGCGTGGGTATGCGCATCGAAATGTTCGAGGTATTCGAGAAATCTTCCTGGCTGATATTGCAGCCTTGAGGCGAGTCGGGCCGGCCGGCGATGACGAAGAGACCGTGGACGCCTCCGTCCGGCGTGCCTTCCGAATTCTTAATGAAGCGGGCTTCGCGCACCGGTCCGTTCGCCTGAATGAACGAGGGCATTTGATTCCTCCAATTGGCGAAAGCGACCTGCGGATTCGTCCGCGGACTGCTTCCTCCAGCGGCCGGCTGGAGATGACAGGAGGAGCAAGAGTTGGAGTTGAAGCGTGGCCCAAGGCCATTCGTAACCGCATCCACTTCTTGAAAGCGGTTTTGGCCGTCAATGAAAGCTGCCAGTTGAGCGGCAGACAGTCCTGCGAGTGGGTTGCCAACTCCGGCCGCGCCACTGCGAGGCCCTGGATCCGAAGGGGATGAAGAGTTGTGAGACCCGAGACTCTGCTGCGCGAACGCGGAGGCGCCCAACCACAGAGCGAGAAACACACCTGTCCTGAACGTAGTTCGAGATGACATTGATTTGAGCTCCTAAGTTGAAACAAGCTGAGTTACACACTGCCGCCATGTCGGCCGGCGATGCGGACGGTGTGGGTAGCGCGCGGACTGTGGAAGCTGCCTGTGCTAAAATCCTGAAGTGTTACCACACACTTGGGTTAGCCTTAAACAGCGGTCCAAGTAAGCGGCCCTCGCCCACAGCGGGGGCCGCTATTTCCCTTTTCATAATCTGGGTTTTCGCGGTTCTAATGTGGCTGTAAGTGTAGTCTCGTTTCGCCAACACTCCATTAGTTATTCACGGCGCGCATCTGCCGGTTAGCAGGGCAGGGTAATACCCTCGGCCGTGGCGGCGAAGAGGGTAACACGATTGTGAAAGTTGGAAACTGCGACGCAATCCGAACGCCAGAAATGCCAGATTTTGATTTAAAAGAACTTCCGGCTAAATTACTGTCCAGCAACCGGATCTCAACATTCTATTCGAGTGTAAAAGTGACGACATTTAAACGTAAGGAGTGTAAAAATGACAACATTTGCAATTCTTATCGCGTTCTGACCATCACTAATAGGGTTCACATTTGGTGATCACCCCACGACGCACAGCGCCCGCGTCTTACTTCAGCTCCCGCACCTTCACGTTCTTGAACCAAGCCTCATCGTCATGGTTCTGCAGAGAAATCGGGCAGCGCTGACGGGGCTGGTCTGTCAGCAGCTCGGCGACGTGCGATCCCTTCCCCCAACGCTTTGCCATAGCGGCGGCCACTTGCGGCGATTTCAAACTCGCGTCCACCACCTTCTCGCCATTCATCCAATGCTCGACATGGTCTCCGCGCACCACCAGCCGCGAATGGTTGAACTCTCCGGCGGGCTTGGTGGCGTCCTTCGATGGCGCTTGGACATCGTATAGCGCGCCCGCCTGATGGAGCGCGCCGCCGCGCGTGGCGTCCGGGTTGCTCGAGTTGTCCACCATTTGGTATTCGAAGCCGATCACGTAGTCCTGTCCCTTAGCGCGTCGCGCGAGACGCGGTTCAAACGAGAGCTGTACCAGATCTTCGAAGCGCGGCGTCTTCTGGTCGGCCAGAAACCGATGATCCTGAATGCGGTATTTCACGCCGCTGTTTCCGGCGTGTGAGATTTTCCAATCCCACTCGAGTTCGAAATCGGTGAACAGATCTTTGGTGAAGAGGTCCTCGACAATTCTGGGATGCGCCACCGCTTTGAGGCAGCCATCCTCGATGATGAAGGAATCGCCCGGAGGCGATTTCTTCGTGGGGTCTTCCCAGTTTGCATAACTTTTCCCATCGAACAACAGCTTCCAGCCGGCGGTCTTTTCGGCGGGTGAAAGCTGGTTGTCGGCGGCGAAATCCCAGCGTCGCCGGGCAACAGAAGCCGGCAATCAAAAACAATTGAACCGTTCGCATAGTCATTAATCTTTGTTCATGCTAATTCTTTATGCTGCGTGGTTCAATATATCCATGCAGTGCTTCATCGGGTCCTGTGTAATTTGCCTTGTGTTTATCATTTCCAGCCTTCGCTCAATTCGACGGGCGTATAAGCGGTTCCGTAGTCGATCCCTCCGGCGCCCCGGTTCCGGGAGCATCCATCGAGCTTGTTTCTGAAAAGCGGCAAAAAGCCGTTGCTGACAACGAAAACCTCGGGCGACGGACTTTTCCGTTTCTTCGGCGTGCGCGCCGGGCGATTACGATCTCACGGTGGAATCCACCGGGTTCGTCAAAGTCGATCTGCGCGGACTCTCGGTGGACGCGGCGCGCGAAACCACGGTGCCGCCGATCAAGCTGCAAATCGCCACCACGAACCAAACGGTAGAAGTGAACGCCCGCAGCCGCAGGGCGTGCAGACTACGAACGCCGAGATCTCGCAGACGGTCAGCATGGAAGAGATCCGCAACCTGCCGATTCTCGACCGCGACGTGCTCTCCGTGATCCAGACGCAGCCGGGCGTGGCGGCAACGGCAACTCCTACACGGTGATCAACGGGCTGCGGACATCTTATTCGGATGTGACGCTCGACGGCATCAACGTCCAGGACAACTACATCCGCGACAACGCGCTCGATTATCTGCCGAACAAGCTGCTGATGGGGCAGGTGCGGCAGATGACGATCGTCAGCGTCGAACGGCAACGCGGCGACGTCGGGCGGCGCTACGGAAACGGCGATGTCCACGCCTTCCGGCACCAATCAGTTCCACGGCGAAGTTTTCTGGTACAACCGCAACAACGCGCTTTCCGCCAACGATTGGTTCAATAACCAGGCCGGCGTGCCGCTGCCGTTTCTCAACCAAAACCAGGGCGGCGCCTCGATCGGCGGGCCCGATCAAGAAGGACAAGCTGTTCTTCTACGCCAACTACGAATTTGTGCGCGCGCATCAGCAGATCGCCGGCGGAGACGACGATTCTGACGGCCAGCGCCCGGCAGGGGATTTTCTCCTACCGCGATAGCGACGGGCGCGCTTGCACAGCGCGAACCTGCTGACGCTGCGCAACCTGAAAGGCGTCGATCCGGTGATGGCCGGGATTCTAGCGCAGGTTCCGGGCGCCGCAGTCCATCAACAACGATCTGGTCGGCGACGGATTGAACACAGGCGGCTACCGCTTCAACCAGCAGGCCAACGAAACGCGCGACAACATCACGGGCCGCCTCGATTACAACGTGAACCGAGCAACCAATCAGCTGAGCGTCTCTTTCGCCTGGAACCGCGATAACTCGCTGCGTCCCGATTACGAGAACGATTACTGCGGCGATTCCGAAGAGCACGAACCCAACGACCGCCAATTTTCTTTCGGCCTCGTGGCGCATGACGCCTTCGCGCGCACTGGACCAACGAACTGCGCGCCGGGTTACAACCTGACGTATGGGCGATTTCGACAACTCGCAGAAGTTCGGGCCGTATCTGATCGAAGGAATGGTCTTCAACGATCCGGTGAATGAGATTTCCGCAGGGCCGCAATACCAATACTTACGTGATTTCGGACGACGTGGGCTTTCAGACGCGGAAGCCACTACCTGCAATTCGGTTTTTACGGCCAGCAGATCCGCGTGCGGTCTTACGACTATGCGGGCACGACCCCGGTGTATACGCTGGCTATGGGCGGCGGCCAGCCTGCGTTGACGACGCGCGATCTGCCGGGCATTCAGGTTGACGATCTGGCGAACGCGAATGCGCTGCTGGCGTCGCTTGGGCGGCTACGTGGATGGTTACAGCGAGACGCTTCAATGTTACCAGCCGGAACTCCGGCTTCGTGCCGGGCGCGCCGTTCGTGCGCCATTTCCAACTGACCGACTATCGTGGTCTATGTACAGGATAAGTGGAAGGTCTCCTCGCGGCTGACGCTGACGCTGGGATCTGCGCTACAACGCTGCCGGGCGTGGTGAGCGAGCGCAACGGGCTGGAAGTGGAACCGGTGCTGACCGGGAACGGCGACGCAGACGCTGCTTTCGAATGCGACCGTGAACTATCTCGGTTCATCGGCCAATAACGCCCGTGGTATCACCGCGACAAGAAGGATTTCGGCCCGAACATCGGGATTCGCGTGGGACGTCTTCGGCAACGGAAAGATGGCGGTGCGCGGCGGATACTCCATTTTCTACGTGAACGACCAATCGATCCTGGCGCCGGAAAATATGCTGGAAGCGAACTCCGGCTTGCAGGGCTATTCCGGCGACCACAGGGCTTTCCGACCGCACCGGCACGGGCCTGACGCCGGTTCCGGTTCCGCAGTTCCAAGTCCCGCTGAACGAGACCGCAGATTTACGCGGACAATCCGTTCAACATTCTCGGCATGGTGGACCCCAATCTGCGCAGCCCGTATGTGCAGCAGTATTCCATCGGCATCCAGCGCGAGTTAAGGGCACTGTGTTCGAAGCGCGCTATGTGGGCAACCACGTGGTGGGCGCGTATCGGGAATTCGACGTGAACCAGGTCAATATCAAGCATCGCGGCTTCCTGCAGGATTTCATTCGCGCGCAAAACAACGGAAACCTGGCGCAGGCGCGCAACCGGCGCGTTCAACCCCGCCTACAACGCCTCCATTCCCGGCAGCCAGCCGCTGACGGTGTTTCCGCAGATCTCGGGTTCGCGGCAGGCTGCTGAGCAATGCCGACGTGCGCAATTTCATCCAAACCGGTCAGGTGGCCGACCTGGCGTACTTCTACCAGACCAACGGCCTGAACGGAAACGTGAATTTCTTCGCGAATCCGCTGCGCTATCGGCGGCGGACTATGCTGACGAATTATTCCAATTCGACTTACAACTCGCTGCAATTGGAAGCGCGCCATCGGATGCAATCCGGCTTAAGCCTGGAAGCGAATTACACGTTCTCGAAAGTGTTGAGCGACGCCGATGGCGATTCGCAGACGCGGTTTCCAGAATTTTCTCGATGTCAACAATCCGAAGCTCGACCGCGCCCGCGCCAATTTCGACCTGACTCACATGATCAAGGCCGATGGGTTCTACGAACTGCCTTTCGGCAAGGGCAAGAGCGCTTCCATGCTCGGACGCTTCGATCGCCTGATCGGCGGATGGACCGTGGGCAGCGACGATGGTGTGGCAATCGGGCGCGCCATTTTCCATTCTTTCGGGATACGGCACATTGAACCGCAGCTCGGGCGGACGGTCCTATTACAATGGCGCGAACACGACGCTGCAGGGTGCGGCGCTATTCAACGCGGTGAGTTTCCAGATGACGGGCAATGGACCGTACATCGTGCCGCACATCGGCGATCAATCCCGGCGGATGGCACGGGCGTCAACCAGGGCGGCCCGGCATTCACCGGCGAGATTTTCTCCAACCCGGGACCGGGACAGTTGGGCACGTTGCAGCGCCGCATGTTCAGCGGGCCGTGGACATTCGATATCGACGCCAGCATCAAGAAGCGATCGAGATCACCGAGACGCGTGAACGCCGAAATCCGCATGGACGCGTTACAACGCGCTGAACCACGCGACGTTCTGGGTGGGCGATCAGAACATCAACACCAATACGTTCGGCGTGGTGTCGTCGATGTTCTATCAATCCGCGCGTCTACAGTTCGGCGCTTATTTGAAATTCTGAAATGGCGCCGGCTTGCGCGGCGCGCCTTACAGCACGTCGGCGAAACCGCGCTTGACGTAGCGGAAGAAGAGTCCCCCAGCGACGAACATTACGATTCCGGAGAGCGCGAGCGCACCCACCGCGCGCCATTCGGGAAATCGCGAGGTGAAGAATGCCTGGCGGTAGAGTTCCACCGCGTAGTACATCGGATTAAGACGGAGAAGCCACCGGTAGCGCTCGGGAACCAGCCGCGCGGGCAGCATGATCGGGGTAAGCCAGAACCAGAAGGTCAGGACCACGCCCACCAGTTGCGCCGTGTCCCGCAGGAAGACGTGAAGGCTGGAGGCGATCCATCCCAATCCCACGCTGAACAGTCCTATGAAAAACAGGTAGGCGGGCAGCAGTAGCACCGCCCATCCGATGCCGTGATTCCAATAAAGCGTTGCAACAATCATCAGGGCCAGCGCCAAGAAGTGGCTCGCCAGATTCGAGAGGAACACCGCGACGGGTACGATCTCCGCTGGGAACATCGATTTCGTAATCAGATTGGCGTGTTCGAGCAGGCTCGATGCCGACCGCAATACGGTCTCACTAAATAGCATCCACGGCAGCATTCCCGAGAAAATGAATAGAGGATAGTTGCCGGTGACTTCGCCTGGAGGCAGTTGATACTTGAGAACGATGACGAAGATATAATACCAGCTCGTCAAAAGCACCAAAGGATTCAGAATTCCCCAAATCCAGCCGATCACTGAACCGACGAAGCGCTGGTCGAAATCACGCCGCACCAGTTGAAAGAGTAGGGTTCGCCGCTCAATCAAATTACGTAAGAAATGTTTTCCGGGAACGCGGCGAGGCATAGGGTAGAATCGAATAATACCAATTATTTTCAACAACTTGCAAGCTCCGCAGGTGGGGGCTGGAAGGAGCGCGAAACTCACGCGGCTGCCGTGTGCACTGGACGAGTGACGCCGTTCGCTGGCGCTCAGGTCACGGCTCAGTACCAGGAGAGGTATCCAGCACGCAGATGGAGTCGAGATTACGGTAGCGCTCCGCGTAATCCAGTCCGTATCCAACCACGAACTCGTCGGGAATCTCGAAACCGACGTAGTTCACGTGGACGGGCCGCAGGCGGCGCTCCGGCTTATCCAGCAGCGCGGCGATGCGGATGGAGTGCGGGCGGCGCTGATCGATCACGTGCATCAGATAGTTGAGAGTAACGCCACTATCGACAATGTCTTCGACGATGAGCACGTCGGCGCCTTCGAGCGAGATATCGAGATCCTTGGTAACCCTCACTTCGCCCGAGCTCGATTTGCCCTTGCCATAGCTGGAGATACCCATGAAGTCCATGAAAACGTCGCGTTTCATGGCGCGCGCGAGATCGGACATAAATACCACCGCGCCTTTGAGGATACCGATCATGTGGAGGTTTCCCTTGGGGTAATCGTTGGAGATCTGTTCGCCCAATTCCTGAATGCGCGCGCTTATCTTCTCGGCTGAGATGAGCACGCGGAGCTTGGTGTCGGTCATGAGCTTCCATTATCCCGTGGAGGAGGGGTACAGGTTGGCGCCGAGCCGCCGGGCAGGCTAGCCGCCCGCGTCGGCCGTAACGAGATGCGTACTCGCCGGGCCAAGATGAATATGCGCGCCGGTCGCTTTGCCTGGCACGGCTTGACTGAATGCGAAGAAGGGGATGCGCCGCGCTTTGAGATACTCGCGCAACCAGACGCCTTCCGGCTGATCGGGACGGAGCGCGACGTCAACGCGGCCGCGATGATCGAAGCCAAGGGCGCGATGAACGGCGGTTTCGCCGTTGGCGGAGACCGGCAAGGCTTTGCCGAAGCGCTGCTGGTAAGCGGTTTCGATGCGCGAAAAGATCTCAGGCGTGAAGATGCCATCGCCATCGTAGCGCTCGGCGATCTTGGGAGTTTCGGCGGGTCCACTGGGCGTTCTCGTCTGCGCCGCCGCTTCAGCTTCGGCCATGGCCGCGACCTGTTGGGCGAGATCGGCGCGTGTGGCGGCGAGCTCGCAGTCCTTACGCGCGAAATCCATTTGCTGTAGGAGATTGTCGAGGGTTTGAGACGGCATGGCGCCGGCATCTACCAGCTTCTTGGCGTCATCGTAGGCTTTTTTGCGGCGCTCGAAGCGGCGGTTGGCGGCGGCGACGAGTTCGTTGCCCTGATCTTCGGTTAAATCCTGAGAGTAGATGCTCTTGCGGATAGCGACCGCATCGGTGGCGTCTGCGATAGCGTCTTCGGCCTGTTGGAGCTTGACGCGCGGCAAGACGCCGCTTTCGACAAGTGCGCGAATTCGGTTGAGATCGATCCGGGCCCGGGCTATTTCGGGATCTTCGGGAGCCTGGGCGGCAAGAATGAAAGAGCACGCCAGGAGCATAAGCCCCAAACTTCTCATGTACTCTTATTTTCGCATAGCGGCATTCGCCGATTGGCCGCTCACTCGTGCCGCGCGGCTTCGAATAAAGCGAAAGCTTTCGTTCGCTTCGAATACGTGATAAGGTGAGAATCGAGGTAATTGCATGTCCCGGTCGCCGTCCGTTTCAGTTTTTCCATCGGGCGCAGAAGCCGCGCTCGCTAAGGAAACCGGCCAGGTGCTCGCGTCGTGCCTGCGAGGCGACGACCTCGTGCGCATCCGGATCGTCGATGACCGCTCTTCGCAGACCGTCAAGTTACCTCCGACTGCGGCGCGGCTACTCGTGCGCATTCTTGAGGAGATGGCGCGCGGCAATGCAGTAACGGTGATCCCCGTCCACGCCGAGCTTTCGACGCAGGAAGCGGCGGACATGCTCAACATTTCTCGCCCCTCACTCATTCAACTTCTCGATGAGGGCAAAATCGATTACCGCCGTGTCGGCACGCACCGCCGCGTCCGGTTCGATGCGTTAATGAAGCACAAGCGCCAGGCCGACACCGCGCGCCGGGCCGCCCTCGCCGAGCTATCCGCATACGACCAAGAAATAGGGATCTGAACGCGGTGGCCGGCCTTTACGGCTTTCTTCGATGCCAGCGTCCTCTATCCTTCGGAACTGCGGAGCCTGTTGATGCATCTTGCGTTGACGGGTCTCTTCAGCGCGAAGTGGTCGGCCGCTGTTCATGAAGAGTGGATTCACGCGCTCTTGCGCCGCCGCCCCGATCTGGCGCGCGAAAAGCTCGCGCGAACTCGAATGCTCATGGACCTCCACGCTGGGGATGCGCTGGTGAGCGGCTATGAGGATTTGATCGAGAGCCTGCAACTTCCCGATCCTAACGACCGGCACGTGCTCGCCGCCGCGATTCGTGGCGGCGCCGATGTGATTGTGACTGCGAATTTGCGGCACTTCCCTACAGACACGTTGGGCCAATTTGGGATTGAGCGACAACACCCGGACGTGTTCATTATGCGTTTGCTGGATCTGGCGCCGGAATTGGTGGCCGCGGCGGCTCGCGATCATCGTGAAACTCTGAAGAATCCTGCGAAGACGATTAAGCAATATCTCGCCGCTTTGGAAGTACAGGGTTTGCAGCATACGGCTTCGGTTCTTCGGAGGTTCATGTAGACGCTTAGAATTGAGAAATGCGATTCACGAAGGGCCTCAGCCTGTGCGCGCTTGCCTGGATGCCGCTAGCCGCGGGTCCTCCGCCGGACGCCCCGTTCGCGCTCGGCCAGCGTCTATTCAGTGACGATTTCCGGAGCGGGATGGTGCGGTGGTTCGCCGAGCTGGAGAAGCCCGGGACACTGCAGGCGCGTGGTGGCATACTCGCCATCGACGTGCCCGCCGGATGCACCATCTGGTTCCGCTCCGAACTCGATTCGCCCGTCATGATCCAGTACGAAGCGCGTATGGTGCAGGCCGGTGGCGCGAACGACCGCGTTTCGGACCTGAATGCCTTCTGGATGGCCACCGATGCGCGCTCTCCGAGCCAAATGTTCGCCACGCAGCGCTCCGGCAAGTTCAGCGACTACAATCAGCTTCGCGCCTACTACGTGGGGCAAGGCGGAAACTCGAACACGACTACGCGGTTTCGACGCTACATCGGCGATGCGGAGGAGAGGCCCATTTTGCCCGAGCATGACTTGCGCAGTCCGGATGTCTTATTAAAGCCGAACGGCTGGCAAACGGTGCAGTTGGTGGCGATGGGCAATCGCATTCAGTATTACCTCGATGGCCGGTTACTCTTCGACTTCGTGGACAAGGCGCCATACACGCGCGGCCGCTTTGGTTTCCGGACAACCGACAGCCATGTCGAGCTGCGTAATTTTGCCGTGTACCGGATCGCGCCGAATCCCGCAAAGCCTTAGCAGGCCCGCTGCTCCGCTTCTACTTGGCGCAGCCCCTCATACACCGCGCGCGTCTGCCGCAACGTCTCTTCCTTGGTTCCCGAAGTATCGATGACGTAATCGGCGAATTTCCGCTTTTCCTCAAGCGGCATCTGGCGGTCGATGCGCGCGCGAATATCGGCTTCGACGGCGCCTTCGCGGCGCAATGCGCGCTCAATCTGTTGGCCGGCAGTACTGAACACCAGAATCAGCTTGTCGTAGCGCCGGTAGCTGCCGGTCTCGATCAGGATGGCGGCTTCCACAACCGCGATTCCATGCAGTTCGCGGGCGAAGAACGTGGCTACCATCTCATCTTCGCGCCGCAGCACCGGCGGGTGCACGAGGGCGTTCAAACGCGCCAGTCGCTCGGGATTCTGGAACACTTGGGCGGCCAGACGCGGCCGGTCGATGGTGCCCTCGGGTGTGAGTATCTCATGCCCAAATTCGCCAACGATGCCACCGTAAGCCTCGCCGTCCGGGGCCATCACCTTGCGGCCGATTTCGTCGGCCTGGATCAAGTAGCAACCCCAACTGGCAAGCGCCTCGCCGACGAATGTTTTGCCGGATGCGATGCCGCCGGTCAACCCCACCTTCAGCACAGGCCGCGCCGACGCTCGGACGACGCTACGGTGTTCGACATCAGCATGGCGATGGTGAGCGGCCCCACGCCTCCCGGTACCGGCGTATAGGCCGAAGAGCGTTCGGCCATGGCAAATGGGTCCACATCGCCAACTAGCACACTGCCTTTCGCCTCAAACGCGGCGAGTTTCTGCGGTGATTCGCGGAAGATGCGCGCCACGTCCTCGCGGTGGGTGAGCCGGTTGATGCCTACGTCGATCACTACGGCGCCTTCGCGAATGAAATCGGCAGCCACCATGGCTGGCCGCCCAATGGCGGCCACCAAAATCTCGGCCTCGCGGCATACTGCGGCTAGATCGGGCGTTTTCGAATGACAAATCGTGACCGTGGCGTGTTCGTGCAGCAGCAGCAGGGCCACCGGCTTACCGACGATATCGCTGCGCCCCACCACCACCGCGCGCTTTCCGGCGATGGCGATGCCGCTACGCTTGAGGATTTCGATGATGCCAGCGGGCGTACAGGCGCGCGGTCCTGGCAATCCGGCCGCGAGTCTGCCGACGTTGCAGGGGTGAAATCCATCTACATCCTTCTCGGGGGCGACGGCGAGCAGGATGCGCTTTTCATCCACCTGTTTCGGCAGAGGAAGCTGTACGAGGATTCCATCAATATCTGGGCGGGCATTCAGTTGTTCGACGGAGGCAAGAAGCTGATCGGTGGAAACGCTCTCAGGCGGAGCGAGGGATTCCGAGAAGATGCCAAGATCGCGGCAGGCTTTGATCTTGCTGCGAACGTAGATCTCGGATGCCGGATTGTGCCCGGCAAGCACCACCGCGAGTCCAGGCGGACGTCCGGCGGCAATCAATGCGTCGACGCGGGGTTTCAACTCGTGCAGGATCTGATCGCGGATGCGACCTCCATCGAGAATTTCGGCCATGTAACTCAATCATAGCGAGTAGGATAGGCTTCTGGTCTGCGGTACGCACGCAAGCGTGTCCACGCGCCGAAGGGCGGGCCGCGCAGGCGATGCAACAAAAAAACCGGCCCCGTTGCCAGGGCCGGCCTAAGTCGTTTGCAGTTTGTACCGCCGGTGGCGTTTGTCCGTTCGGATCTTGCCGCCGGTCAGCGCCGTAGGCCTTGCGACCTGCGGCCGGGTTTATTACCCAACCACATACATCGTGTTGCCCTGCCGGTTCACCAGCAGCAGCGGATCGTGCTTGGAAGAGCGGACGGCCTGCTCGAACTCGGAGGTGTTCGAGACCGGCTTGCGGTTTACTTCCTGAATCACGTCGCCCTTTTGCAGGCCGGAATCGGCCGCCGGGCTCGACGGGCTGATGTCGGTCACCACCACGCCGGGCGTGCTGGCGGGCAGATGCAGTTGCCGTGCGGTCTGCGGATCCAGGTTATCCACCGAAACGCCCGCCAGTGCGCTGTCCGAGTGGCTGTCGCCGCGTTCGCGGTTGGTTGCCTGGGTTCCGGGGAGATCGCCCAACTGAGCGCTGAAGTCGCGGGTCGCGCCATCGCGGGCTACTTTAAGCTGCACGGAGCTTCCCGGCTGCATCATAGAGATGGTCATGCGCAGATCGTTGGCGTCGGCCACCGGCTTGCCGTTGACTTCGAGGATGATGTCGCCCTTGCGAAGGCCGGCCTTCTGCGCGGGACTGTCTGGGGTCACATCGCCCACCAACGCGCCCTCCAGGCTCTTCTGACCGAAAGCTTCCGCGATGGCAGGAGTCACGTCCTGCGGCACGATGCCGAGATACGCGCGTTGCACTTTGCCGTACTTCACGATCTGCATCCATCACCGTGCGCGCCAGGTTGGCCGGAATGGCGAAGCCGATGCCCTGATTGCCTTCCGATCCGTGCGCCAGAATGGCGGTGTTGATGCCGATCAGTTCGCCGCGGTCGTTGACCAGTGCGCCGCCCGAGTTGCCGGGGTTGATCGGCGCGTCGGTCTGGATGAAGTCTTCGTACTGCTTCGATGCCCAGGCCGGTGCGGCCCTTGGCGCTCACTATTCCCATGGTTACCGTCTGGCCGACGCCAAACGGATCGCCCAACCGCGATCGCGTAGTCGCCAACGCGCACTCTATTCGAATCGCCGAACACGATGGCCGGCAGATTGCGTCGCGTCGATCTTCAGCACCGCGATATCGACTTTCGCGTCGGTTCCGATGACTTTGGCCTTGAATTCGCGCTTGTCGGCCAAGGCTGACGCGGATATCCGTCGCGCCATCCACGACGTGGTTGTTTGTGAGAATGTATCCATCCGGGCTAACGACTACGCCCGAACCCAAACCCTGCTCACGCTGCTCGCGCGGCATCATGTTACCGCCATGGCCGCCGTTGCCCATGTTTCCAAAGGGGTTGCCGCCAAAGAACTGGCGCAGCATGTCGCTGGGATCGTCGGATTGATCGTTATCCCCTTGCTGCATGCTCTCGTTTTGAAAATAGCCGGTCGGCGTCTTGACGACCTTGCTCGAAGAGATGTTTACGACCGCCGGGGCCACTCGTTCGACTACCGGCGCGAAGCCCATGTGGCTCGGCGCCTCGCTCGGGTCGGCCAGTCTTACGGCCACCGGTGAGTTTTCGCTCCGCAGATGGTCGACGCTGGCCAAGCCGAGGCCAGTGAGCCCTAGGGCAAGCGCGCCTGCAAGAATCGCCTTCTGCGGATGCCCCCAAAAATTCCAATTTCGCATTTTTCCTCCCAAGAAGTGTGGAGCGCTTAAGGCCTCCATACAGATGGACGGAAGGGAAAGGAAGACGTTTGTCACGACTGGCAGGTATACAGGGTCCCGGCGATTGGGTATAGGAGATAGGATGTAGAATGAAGACGTACCAAAATGCCTGTCGCTCTCACCACATTACCTGAGCCGCCAGTTCCCTTATTCGCTCACCGCAAACGTTGGACTCGCGCTGAATTTGGCATGCTGGCATCGGCCGGCGTGAATACTGAGAAGCTGGAGTTGATTGAAGGGGACCTGATCGTCAAGATGCCAAAGAACCGGCCGCACGTGAACGGAGTTCTTTATTTGATGTTCTGGCTGATGGACACTTTCGGTAGGGAAAGAGTTAACGCCGAGGCCCCGATTGACGTGGCCCGGGAGGATAACCCGCTTAATGAACCGGAGCCCGATCTGATTGTCCTCAAGCGGGAATCGCGAACCTTCCGCACAGGGCCTCCGCAGCCAGCCGATCTTGACCTTGTTGTTGAAATATCGGACACTTCGCTCGGCTTCGATTTAGACGTAAAAGCGAATCTCTACGCCCGCGCTGGAATCGCGGATTACTGGGCCCTCGACATTAACGGCCGCCCCTTGATCGTCCATCGCGATCCCACACCTGCCGGTTACCGCTCCGTTGTTGCTTATGGCGAATCCGAAAAGGTCAGCCCGCTGGCCGCCCCCGATCATGAACTGCTCGTCGCGGCGATTTTCCCTCAGTAGCGCAGCTCTAATTCCGCTTCACGTACGCCAGTCCGCCAAACGCTTCGCCGCTCACGCCGCTCAACTGGTTGCCAAAGCCTCCGCCGGTCAGAAGGTTAAGCGTGAACGCCGCCTCGCAAACCGATCCCGAGCACGCAAAGTCGTTCACCAACGTCGTTGGGGCCTGCATGTTCACCTGCAAAACAAATGTCGTCGCCGGAACGATTCCGGTCACCGTCCAGCCAAGCCCCCCTGCGATCGGAGCCGAACCGTAGGTCGCTTGAAGGTAAGACGAAAGCCCGTTCACGAACACGGAAATTGTGGACCCCAGCGGCGCCGGGTTCGTCGCGGAATTCGTGGAGCCGTCCGCGTTGAGAGCCATCGCCTGGAATCCAAGTGAGTTGCCGCTCGCAGGTTGGGTCAAGAATACGCTTGGGTTCGCATAGGTCAACGGAATCCCGAGTGCGGCACTGCTTTGCCCGTTGACGTTGACCGTCATCGTTCCGACGGATTGGTCGCTTCCCAACAACGGCACGGCGAAGTTGATCTGCGAGGACGAAACATATAACAGAGGTGCGTTATACGTGCCGTTGCCCGTGAAGCTGACCGTGGCCCCGCCAAGCGAGTTCGTCATTTCGCCCGCGCCAACACCCGTCGCTGGGCCGAGCCCTGTTCCGAAAATGGTGAGCAGTTGGTAACGCGTGGCTAGGCCGACTGGCGCAAGACTCGCCGAATCCACAATGCAACCGATCTGCGGCGTCCCCGCGGGCGGCTGCGGCTGCGAGAAATCCACCGCGCCTAAATAAGCGCCGGCAGTGGGAACAGGCGACAGGTTGGAACCTATGAGTGCGCCCGATGTGAAAGCGAAATCGGGCAGGGTCGTCGCACCCGCAATCCACAGCTCAGAACCCGCGAGCGCCACCCCCGATGCGGTAAGTGACGAGCCTCCAATCCATTGCGTACCCCGCACGTTGCCGGTCGCCGCGTCCACCTGAGCTGCGTAGAGGGAACTGTGGATGAATTGCGAGGCGCCCGGGCCCTGGCCGCCGACCACCGGAAGGCACGGGGCGGGCACGTTTGCGAGGGCGGGCACGTTGGCTGGAACGGCAAAGATTGTGCTCGGGAATCCTACGCCTCCAGCCACGTAGACGTCTCCGCTAGCGTCGGTCTCCACCCCCGCACCGCCCACCGGGACCGAAAAGAGGAGCGTCTGTCCCGTGGGATCGAGCTTACTCAGAAACGGCAAGGCATTAACAAGGAATGGGATGTTGATCTGCGAAGAGGGAACGGTGACTGTAAATGGATAGCTCGCCCCCGCGTAGCCGGTGACGTAGACGTCGCCGGCCGCATCCACGGCAAGGCCCGCGTTCGTCGTCTGCGCGCTCCCCGATAGCGACGTAGAAAAGATCAATTTCGAACCGGTGGGGTCCACCTTCGTCACATATTGGTTCGCCCCCTGGTTCCCGCCGAGACAGGAAGGAGAACTGCAATAAGAGAACGCCGGAAAGGTGGGCTGATATACGCCCGGCGTGGTTGGGTAGTTGAGTAAGTAAGTCGTCCCCCCCACATAGATGTTACCTGCCGTGTCGAGCGCGATCGCGCTGCCCCCGATCCCCGTTGCGGAGAACAGCGCCTTCATCCCAGTTGGATCGAGCTCCAGCAAGTAAGGATGATTCGCGCTGGTGGCGACGCTGTACGCGCCCACCGTGGTGGGAAAGCCCGTGGTGGAACTCGCGCCGCTCACAATCACCTGCCGCGCCGCGTTGACCGCAACCGCCTGCGCGGCGCTCATAGCCGAGCCGCCCAGCAGATCGGAAAACACCACGTTTCCGCTGCCATCGAGCTTCGTCACGAACGACCGCTGATCGCTTTGCCCCGTCGGCGCGGTTCCCAGATTGCCTCCCGCCGTCACAGGAAAATCCGGAGATCTGGTCGAGCCCGCGACGTACGCGTTGCCGGCGCTATCCACCGCTATAGCATTCGCGGAATCGTTGACCGATCCACCTAGGTAGCGTACATAGAGGTACTGAGTGCCTTGCGGGTTCAGCTTCATTACCAGCACGGTAGTCTGCGGACTCTGCGGATCGAGCACCGCGTTTCCAGCCAGATAGATGTTCCCCGCCGAATCGGCGGCAATGGCCTTTGGCGTAAAGCCATCGCGCAGATACGTAGAATACGCGAGCACCGGGAAACTCGGCGCGGTCGCCGCGCAAACCAATCCGCTAAAAAGGCAGAACGATAAAGTAAGACGGATCAAAGGGATCTCCTGCGGACGCGGGATCCCCTTCAGGTTACCAAGCCGGCTATTTCGGCGCTCCCAACAGCTTGTTAACTTCGGCCTTCCTCTGATCGAGCTCCTTGCGCAACTCCACATACCGCTGCGTCGCATCGGGTCCCGGTTTCTCATCGGCAGAGTTCGTCATCTGGTACAGGTATGTAATGTGCGTTTGCAATTCGGGCTTGCTGTACCGAATCGAGGGCGTAATCAGATGCGCCGCGACGCTGTCGATCGCATCCAATTGCGACGCGGAATCCGGCTTGCCTTTCAGACTCTGCTGCGCCGCGCGCACTCGCGCCACAAGTTGGTTGATTTCGCTTATCAGGTCGCGCACGCGAATGTTGTGTTCGAACTGCTCGCGCAAATCGGCCGTCGTCACGCCTGCGGCGGTGTTACGCGGGTCCTCGATCACCGTCAACGGCTGCGTGCCGACGTAAGCTCCATCGGTTAGCCGCACGGCATATTTACCCGGCACCGCGGCCGGCCCGTTCGGACCTTCCGGCCGTGTAGCGCTCTGCCAGGGTCCCGGATAGCGGAGGTCCCACGTAACGCGATGCATGCCGGTCGAGGAATCGAGCCGCACCACCGCGCCCCGGCCGCCCCTCCCTCCTCCTCCGCCCTCTTCATCGTCGCTGGGGGCGAGATCGGCCACGGCGGGTTCTTCCGCCGCCGCGCGTCCGCCGGTGGCGCCGGTAGTGAACGTTCGGATCACCTTGCCGGCCTCATCCAGAATCTCCATCTTGAAATCGGTCGCCGGAGCTTTCCCGAGGTAGTAATCGATCTGCGCGCCGGACTGCGGATACTGAATCCCGCCGCCGCGCCCGCCGCCGCGCCCACTAGTGCGAATCGCCTCGCGCGGCATAAACAAGGCGGCCGATTCCGCGGCGGTTGCCTCCTTGACCTGATGCAGCGGCGACAGGTTGTCCACAATCCAAAACGAACGGCCCTGTGTGGAGAGAATCAGATCGTTGTGCGCGAGCTTGATATCGGTGATGGGCGTATGCGGCAGGTTCATCTGGAACGATTGCCAGTGCGCCGCCATTGTCGAACGAAATATACATACCGAACTCGGTTCCGGCGTAGAGCAAGCCCGCGCGCGCCGGGTCTTCGCGCACCACGCGGGTCGGCTCGTCGGCCGCGATGCCGTTCTTGCCGTCGGTCAATTTCGTCCACGTCTTGCCGAAATCGTCGGTGCGGTAAATGTACGGCGCGAAATCGCCGAGAAGATAGCGATACGCCGCGAAATAAGCCGTTCCCGGCCGCATGCGGGCTCGGCTCGATGTTCTGGATGCGGCCGCCTGGCGGCATGTCTTTCGGCGTCACGTTGGTCCAAGTCTTGCCGTCGTCGCGCGTGACATATACCGGGCCATCGTTCGATCCCGTCCAAATCACGCCCCGTTGTATTGGCGATTCGCGGATCGTATACAGCGTGCTGTACACTTCTTCACCCGTCGCGTCGCGCGTGATCGGTTCGCCGCTCGCGCCCTGCGTTCCCGGCGGATGCGCCGTCATGTCCGGGCGAGATCGTCTGCCATGTGACGCCGCCATCGCGCGAGCGGTGCAGATACTGCGAGCCGTAGTAAACGGTGTTCTGATCGAACGGTGAAACCTCCATCGGCGAAACGCGCTGGAAGCGGTAAATCAGCTCGCTTCCCGCGTTGCCATACAGCGATTGCGCGCCTACCCAATACTGCTGCTCATCGGTGGTGGTCAGGTTGAGCTTGCTGAACTGGCCTTTGCAACTTCCGTAAACCAGATCGGGCTTCGACAGGTTGGGAATGATCGGCCCCGTTTCGCAGCCCGGACCCGTGCGGAAGGCCTGGCCATCGCCCAATGGCAGGCTGGGCACGATGACGGTCGTACTGTCTTGCTGGGCGCCGTAGACGCGATACGGATATTGGTTGTCCACCGCGACCTGATAGATTTCGGCCGTAGGCTGATTATCCTGCGAACTCCAGGTGCGTCCGCCATCGAGCGAAACGTTGGCGCCGCCGTCGTTCGATTGCACCATGAACTGCGAGTTCTTCGGATTGATCCAGATATCGTGGTGGTCGCCATGCGGCGCATTAGCGCGGCCGAAGCGTCTTGCCGCCATCGGAGCTGCGGAACCAGTTTTCGTCGCCCACGAAAACCACGTCGGAATCGTTCGGATCCACGCCGAGCGTCGTAGTAATAGAAGGGCCGCGTCATCGATCGAGCCTTGGCCATTGATCAGCGTCCAAGTCGCGCCGGCGTCCTCCGAGCGGTAGAGTCCAGAGCCCGGTTTCGCCTCGATCAGCGCATAGATCCGGTTCGGCTTCGAAGCCGAAATTGCCACATTTGCGCGGCCGAACAGGTCGTTGGGCAATCCGCCGGCTAGTTTGTTCCAGGTGTCTCCGCCATCGGTGCTTTTATAGATTCCGCCCTCGCGCGCGCCACTGATAATCGTCCAAGGCTTGCGCTCGCCATGCCACATGCAGGCGAAAAGCACGTTGGGGTTGCCGGGCTGAATCTCTAGATCCGCCGCGCCGAGCGTGTCGGAGATGTAGAGCACCTTCTGCCACGTTTTGCCACCATCCTTGCTGCGAAACACGCCGCGGTCAGGATTCGGCGCGAAGGGATCGCCGAGCGCGGCCGCATAAACAAGATCGGGATTCGTCGGGTTCACGCGCACCGTCGCGATCTGCCCGGTATCGCGCAGGCCAATCCAACTCCAGGTCTTGCCCGCATCGGTCGATTTGTACATGCCGCGGCCAATCGAGACATTGCTGCGGATCTTCGACGAGCCGGTTCCCACATAAACCACATCCGGATTCGAAAGCGAAACATCCACCGCGCCGATGGACGCCACGGTGAAATACGCATCCGAAATGTTCTGCCACGAGTGCCCCGCATCGGTGGTCTTCCACACGCCGCCGCCCGTCGAGCCCATGTAAAAGGTATAAGGCTGCGATGGCACGCCGGTCACCGCGGTGACGCGACCGCCGCGATCGGGTCCGATCATCCGGTACTTCAAGCCCGACCAAAGCGCGGGTTTATAGGCCGTGCCTTCCGCGGCGAAAATCGAGATGCCAAGTGCGACGCAAAGCGCGGCCGCGGCGGCAATTAAGGCTGGTTTACGCAAACAACTACCTCCCGTAGTAAAAAGCAATGATAACGCGGGAGAATGGCTGGGTTTTCGAAGGGCGCCGCCGTCAATGGGGACAGCCACCCGGAATCGCGGCGTCAACGGAATGCGTACCCACGGGACAGAGTTTCACCAGGAACGCGCCCTCGGCGCCGACGCCAGTGTGCACGAAGGGCGCGGTTACAGGGAAGTCGGGGGCGCGGTTTATACCGGCAGCGTAGCTCAGGTCACCGCGTCGAAAGAAACGCCGAAGCTCAATCGGGCATCAGTACCGGGATGACCTTGTTGCCGTGACGTCGATAAATGCGGAAATCGGAATCTAGCGTGAAGATCTCCCCTGACTTGTGGATCTCCGATAGTCGTACTAAACAGGCATCTGCCAGGGACATTGGCCGGTTACGATAGCGGATCATGAGAGCTCGCAGGTCCTCCTGCTCCTCCTGAACGGAGAGGGCAATTCGAATCGCCTTTCGTTCCAGCAATTCGAAGATGGCGTCTGCACCGCGGCCTTCACGAGCCAGGAGAAACGACGCCTCTGTTAAGACCGGTTCGCATGTTAAGAGCGGCGGCTGTAGCCGTTTCCATTGCTCAACGGTCCACAGATGATGCTTTAATCCCCGGGCGAGAAAGCTGACGAGCGGCCCTGCGTCCAGCAGGACTGGGCCTTTCGTCACTGTCCAAAGCCTTTCATGTACTTTGGGTTCTCGGCCAGGTCCGCTGGCAGTCCCTTGACGCTGCCGGCAAGATCCCGAGCCAGATCGAAACATGACAACTTCACCGCGCGCGATTGCGGGCGCAACGCCTTTTCCAAGCTCTCCCGAATGAGCACGGACTTCGTAACGCGCCTTGCTTTGGCTTCGCTCTCGAGCTGGGCTAAGAGTTCGTCAGGCAATTTCAAGGAGATTGTCTGCATAATCGTAATGTAATACGCGCCGATCTGCTGCGCAATACCAGTTTAGTTTCGAATCCACTTTACTTCGCCGCCGGCGCATTGGGGCAAGTCACGCGATACGCTTGATCGGGAATCCAGCGCGCCCATTCGTCGCGAGAGAAACTATGAGCGATGCGTGCGCAGGCTTGGTCGCGCAGATCGGCCGTTCGCCATAGCCAGAGCGCGGCGGAGCGCTCCTGGTATCCGACGAGCAGATAACGGCCGTCGGGACTAAACGCGGCGGCGGCGACATAATCCGGATCGGTGAGTTGTGACAAGCGAGCGCCGCTAGCGGAATCCCAAATGCTGAGTTGTCCATGAGTGGTGGTGGCGAATGAGGTGGAAGTGGGATTGGGAATGATCAGGTTTATGTCATCGCTGGCTCTGATCGCGAAGCGACGCTTGGCCGACGGCAAGTCCCAGCCCTGCACATTTTCGCCTTGAGTGGTGAATAGAATTGTGCCCGATGGATTGAGCGCCATATGATTCAAGTCGGCGGGCAATTTCACACGGCTGACACGCGCCTTGGTGGCGACGTTCCAGATATCGATGAAGAACTCACGAGGCGGGTTGTCTGTCTCGAAGGCCAGCAGCTTGCCGTGGTCCGCGGGGCGAAGCAGAGTGGAACGAGGTCCCTGCGGAGATTCGGAAGAAGGTCCCTCCAGCGATGCGGTCTGCTGAAGACCCGGTAAGGTATATAGCCGACTGACGCCATCCTGCTGGATCGCAAGCGCGTTACTCCATAAGTCGATCCGTTTTTCTCCGTGAGTGTCCGGCAAGTCAGGCAAGAGAGTGACAGAGGACCGTTCAATGTCAATGAGAAACAGCCTCTCGCTCCATTGAGCGAGGACCTCATTCGGATTGAGGAAAAAGAGCTTGTCGATGGAAGGAGCGCCGTGGAATTCGATCTCCCGCAGAATCTTGCCGCCGGTTTCGACGATTTTCACGAGGGGTGAGTAGTGTACCGACCTCGTACCGATCGCGAAGCGCCGGCCATCCGGGCTGAAGGCAACGCTGCGGCTTTCGTCGGGGAGATCGAAGGAAGCGGGGCGGTCGGCGCGGCGCGGCTCGGAGACCGATACCGATCCGTCCATTCCACTAGCAGCGAAGCGGTCGCCATCGGGGCTGAAGACTATCACTTCGGACCCGCCCCCATGTGAGATACGGTCGATCTCCCTTCCGGAAGGGAGCTCCCAGACGCGGGCGGTTCCGTCGTACGAGCCTGTTCCGAGTCTTGTGCCATCCGCATTGAAGGCTACGGCGGCCACCGAGGAATCATGTTTAAGCTCCAGAATCGGGCGTCCGGTCTCCACGTTCCAAACGCGGGCCAGTTTGTCGCCCTTCGCCGCATAAGCTAGGAACTTGCCATCTGGGCTGATGGCTGCGTCGACAATCCAACGCGCCGGAATGAGCGTCTCGGACGAAGCAGCATGGGTGGCTTTCAGGAGTTGCTGTCCGCCCGCTACGTCCCAGACATACGCGAAGTCGCCTGTGGCCGCGGCAAGGCGCTTGCCGTCCTTGCTGAATGCCAGAGTGAACGGGGCCTCGCCGGCAGGCATGGTGCGGAGAAGTTTGCGATGTTCGGGATCGAAGAGAGAAACCGTTCCTTCGGACAGCGCCGCCACGACGCTTCCATCGGGACTATAGGACACGGCGCCTACTTTGCCAGGACACTGGAAATCGGCCAGTAGCTTGGCGCCGCCAACGTCGAAAATGCGCACATGACCGTCTTCAGTCGCGGTGACAAGCTGATCCAGTTTGGGGCGAAACCCGATTTGTGAAATAGGCGCGCCGTGGACGATGCGCAGCAACTCCCGCTCGCCGGTCGAGTTATAAATATGAACAAGTCCGTCCCTCGACCCCGAAGCAAGCAGCGAGCCGGTGGAATTGAAGGCCACGGAAACCGCGTTATCGTTATCCGGCGAAGCGCTTGGGGAATCGACAGGAATTTCAATCTTGGCCGCGGGCTGGTCGTCGGGAACGAAATATCCGAGTGCTTTGTGGCTGGCTACATCGATTAGTTGAGTAGAACCGTTGTCGCGCACAACGGCAAGTTTGGCTCCATCTGGCGAGAACGCCAGGTCGCGAACCCGCTCCTCTGGGCTCGGATCTTCCGGCGGGTAGAACTGGGCGCCGGCCGGTAAGAGGGCGACCGCTGTCCGCAGCGCCTGGTTTGCCTCGAACGACGGGTTAAGCCTGTCCGATTCGATCGCCAGAAGCGCGGCTTCGCGGGCCTTATCGGGACTGTCTGCGAGAACTTTGGCGGACTTCGCTGCCAAGGCGTCGGCGAGGTTCTTCTGCCGTGCCTGTTTGCCTACGCCGGTTTGGTGCAGCGCCGTCAGGACGGCTAGAAGAATGGCGAGGGCGGCGCCCGCGGCAAGCCAACGGGTATGCCGCTGGAACCGGATATCGGCGCTGTCGAGTTCGTCCTTCGAGCGATGGCGCAAGGTGGAGGCAAGTTGGAGAATGGCTTCGTGGAAATGCGGCTCGCGCAGTCGCAAACGCGTAGCGCCGCGTGCCCAACGAAGATCGAGATAGAGAGGCTCTTCGGGAAACGAGTGCAGCAGGTTGGGTGGAAGAGCGTTGGTGTGGTCGGGCGCGAAGGAGTTAGTGGCGCGATCCCACTGTAGGTCGCCGCCGGTCAGCACGATCAGGAAGTGAGAGAGTCCGTTATTCGCGATCCAATATTCGGCCTCCTTCCCGACCCACGGCGAAGCGGCGGCCTCGGGTGAAGCTAGCAGGATGAAGAATTGCGATTGATCGAGAGCGTCCCGAATACTGGACCAGAGGGCCGGATTTACCGCGAGGTTGGTTTGATCTCTGAAGATGTGCAGGGCGCGAAGCTTGTACCAGGGTTTGGCAAACCGATGCAAGGCCGATTGGAGGGCCGGCGCAAGCGTACCATCGGCTGCATGGCTATAGGAAATGAATGCGTTATATGCCACGGCTTACAAGATACACCAAGCGGCAGGGAATGGGCGCGGAATCTACATGCGACCAAGTGGATGACTTCGGGAAGCGCGCGATCCATGCGCACTTCGATATCTGGAGCGCACGGACAAGGACGCCGCTATCGCAGCCTCCGGGTTCCGGCGCGTGACGGCGCGAAACAAAACTGCGCTCTGCGAGACAAACCAGCCGTCCCTGCAACGCTGGTATACTCGGCAATGGACAAGATTGCAGAACCGAAATCCCGCCTCGAGCGATGCCCCAGGACCTGAAAGTATCGCTTGATGGCCGGGTGCGAGTAGAAGTGCAGCGTGGGGCGGACACGCCCGACTTCTTCAGCACGGTGCCGACCAGGGACTTGCAGGCCATCCTGCGCAGCGGTCAGACTCTTCCAATCGAAGACTTGGTCAATACCGGCGCGATCAGTATCGACGTCCCGAATCAGCGCATTTTCCGCGACATTTACTGGAAGGGATCATTCGCGGCGGACAGCGTGCTTGGCTGGGAAGAACGGGTGCGCACAGAGAACCTGCATCCGGAAATCTACCAGCACGCCAAAATCTTTGCCGGTGGAAGCTTCTGGAAACGCTTCGACCGGGTCGAAAACGGAGTGGCAACCGGACAGGTGGTCAACTACAACATTGAATGGTTGCCCGGAGATCCGGAGGTGCGCTCAGTGCCCTATCCAGACGACCAGCGAACCTATTTCCATAAGGGTCAGACGATCCTCCTCCTACATTATCGAAACGATCCTTACCGCCAGGTATATGACACCATCAAGATCATCGACCAAAATAACGCCGTCGGCGTTATGCACGTCGGTGAATTCCCGAACGGTACGGAGTTCGCCACCTTCGTTCTGGCGCGCTACAACTATCCGTTCGAATTAGCCACGGACAACGACCGGAAGCTAATCGCCGCCGCCACGACGATGGGGTAGCCACCACTTGCAGCGAGCCGCCCTTATTGCCTGGGGGCTCCGCCAACGCCGGCCGCAGTTAAACCACTGCTCACGAGAATACCCACACTGGCAATGGACTGATTCCATCTGAGCTCAGTGGATGGTTGCGCAAAACTCAGATCGATCTTACTGGCATCGCCACGATGTCGTCGATCGCCATAGCCTCTTTCACCACGAACGGCTCGCCGTATTTCACGCCGATCAGGTTGCCATAGAAGCGTGCAATCGCGCCCAGGCGTTCGCGGATCTCCTGCCGTGTGGGGAACAATGCGCCGCCCTCGGCCGTCTCGCCATATTGCGAGGCGTAGCAGAAAAGCGCCTCCATGCGCCGTTCGAACTGCGGCGCTGATATCGACGACGAACGAAGGCTTCACGTCGGCGTAGAGGCTGGAATAGAGAATCTTGAACGGGCGGTGGGGCTCCGAGTATTGGTCGAGCTTCTTCAATCCGGCCAGGAAGCAGGCTTCGAAGCCGAGTTCCGTGCAGCGGTAATGGTCGGGATGGCGCGCCTCCCAATAAGGCAGAATCACGGTGCGCGGCTTCAATTCGCGGATCTTCACCGCCAGCGTCATGCGCGCGCCGATGGTGTTTTCCAGGCGCGCATCGGGAAAGTGCAGATTGCCGCGCCATACGAGGCCCATCACTTTGCCGGCGGCTTCGGATTCCTCCACGCGTTGCTCCGGTGTGCCGCGCGTTCCCATGTCGCCCGCTGTAAGATCGAGCGCGCCGGTGCGGTATCCGCGCGCGGCCATACGCATCAGCGTACCGCCGCAGGTCTGTTCGATGTCGTCGGGATGCGCGGCAATTGCCAGAACGTCGAGGCTCATCGATAGGGATCCCAACGCCGCACAGTAGCGCTGGCGCGTGCCAAGCACGCTGATCAGCACGATTCCGGTGATGAAGCCGCCCACGTGCGCGAAGAACGCCGTACCGCCCTCGTTCGCCGTGGATTCCGCGATGCTGCCGACGCCGCTGAAAAACTGCACCGCGAACCAATAGATGAGCATGAACCAGGCCGGCACGTCGATGAAGAAGATAAACAGCATGAAGACCAGCGTCTTGATGCGCGAGTGCGGAAACTTCACCATGTACGCGCCCATCACGCCAGCGATGGCGCCGCTCGCCCCCACCATGGGAACGCGCGAATCGACGTTGAAGAAGGTCTGCGTTACCGCCGCTGCCACGCCGCACATCAGATAGAAAAGCAGATACTTCTCGTGCCCCAGAATGTCTTCGATGTTATCGCCGAAGATCCAAAGGAACCACATGTTACCCAGCACGTGCAGCCAGCCGCCGTGCAGAAACATCGATGTGAAGATGGCGGAAAAATGAAACTGGACGGGAACCAGTCCGTACTGTGCGATCAAGGCATTCAGCGTGTATGGGTCAAGCGAGGCTTCGAAGAGAAACACGAGCAGGTTTACCGCGATGATCACCATGGTGACTACGGGTTTCGAGTAACTCGGCTCGGTATCGCGTATAGGGAACATGTGGCGTTAACTAAGCGCTGCCTGCATCTATCTGTAGGCGGCATAGGCCGAATCCGACCGGCGTTCCGCGCGCGCCATCAACGCCCGAATCTCCTCCAGCCCGCGGATGCCGCCGCGCGCGCCGAGCGCCGTGCAATTGAGAGCGGCCATCGCGTTCGAAAATTCGAGAGCTTCGCGCATGGGCATTTCCTGCAAAACAGCATAACAGAACGCTCCGTGAAACACGTCTCCCGCGCCTGTGGTATCGATGCAGTTCACCACGAATGCGGGCGAATAAATGAACTCGCCGCCCATCCGCGCCAAGGCGCCATGGGCCCCCACCGTCATGGCGGCGACGCGCATTCCATACTCGTTCTGCAGTGTTTCGAGCGCGCGGAATGGATCGCTCTCGCCAGTCCAACGTCCAGGAAATTCGGAGCTGGCGATCAGATAATCGACATTCGGCAATACCTTGTCGAATCCCGCGTAAATGGTATCGACATCCATAGTCACCGGAATGCGGTTGGCGCGGGCGATGCGCGCGGCATGAGCGACCGCGGCAGTATCGTGGCCATCGATGTGCAACAGACGCGCACTCGCGATTTGTTCCGGGGCGATCTGTTCGGGATCGATGCGCAGGCATTCGTCGCGCCGCCAGAAGACAGTACGCTCGCCGGTGGATTGATCGACCACGATGTAGGCCGACTGATTAGCGCAGTTGGGCCGAAGCTGGACGTGCTCGATATCGAGCGCCGAGGCGCGCAAGCTTTCCAGTTGGATGCGGCCGCGCTCGTCATCGCCCACCGCGCCGATGTACTTGACGCGGAGGCCAAGTCGCGCGCACGCCACCATTGCGCTGGCCACCTGTCCGCCGGGGCTGAGGATCTCTCGGCTAAAAGGCGCCTTGCCGGCATAGGCGGGGAAGTGCGGGACGAGGATTAGCGTATCGGTGGCGTTGAGGCCGACGCCGACTACATCGAATGCAGGCATGGGAAGGGTTTGGCTTACTGCAGAATTCTGCGCTCGTTTTCGAGACGCATGAGGCGCGCATCGATTTCAGCGAAACGGGAGAGCATTTCCGAGTGGTTGCGCTCAATGAGGGCGCGAAGTTCACCGAAGCGGATTTCGGTGTTGGCTTGGAGTTCGGATTTTGCTCCGCCGAGTTCCGCGCGCCAGGGGTCGCGCATGTCGTCGAGACGCTTATTAATCGAGCTGGTGAAGATGGTGATGAGAAGGGCGTTGAAGAGCATCGGCACGCCGATCGCCATATAGAGTTGTACGTCCGTCATTCGCCTGTCTCCATGATAGCCGAAGGTGCAACGATGGGGTTATCTCGATCATAATTGAACCATGCCGTTCGATTCCGCCGCCTACGGACCCGAAATCGCGGCCATTCTCGCGCTCGATGGCAACGGCGAGCGATTGATGCCGCTGGTCCGTACAGCTCCTGATCACCCGCAAGTCCGTGCGCAAATCCAAGCCCTTTCCGCGCCGCCGATCGTGCGTGCCGGCCTCTATTTATACTGCTCTTTCTGGGACCAGGCCCACGAAACCGCGCAAGACATCGCGACGCCCGAGGGCAGCTACTGGCACGCCATCGTTCATCGCCAAGAGCCTGACGCGGGCAATGCCGGCTACTGGTTCGGGCAGGTGGGGACTCACCCGATTTTCCCCGTGCTTGCGCGAACGGGCCGCGGCCATCGGCGTCGATTTCGGGCCGCGATGGAACCCGCGGGCATTTATCGATTACTGTGAGCAATCCCGCCAGCGCCCGGGCAGTGACAACGAACGCCGCGCCCTCGAAATCCAGCGCGCCGAGTGGCAGCTTTTGTTCGATTACTGCAATCGGGCGCCGCCCTTGATCGTCATCACGATATGGGCCTGCTAAGCAATCTCTTCGGGGCCGGAATGACCGCCCGCGAGATTGCGCACATCAACCGGCGCCGCGCGGAACTCGCCAACTCGAACGCCGACGTCCTCCGCGATGCCTTCCACTCAACTCGCGACCTGCAAGAGACCGTGGCCATCGTCGCCGTGGTTGCCGCGCGCGTACTCGGCCTCGAAATGTTCGACGTGCAACTTCGCGGCGCGCTGGCCCTCGCCCGCGGTCGCATCGCCGAAATGCAGACCGGGGAAGGCAAGACCCTCGCCTGCACGCCGGCCGTCGTCTGGTACGCGCGCGAAGGCAGCGGCGTCCACGTGATGACCGTCAACGATTATCTGGCCCGCCGCGATGCGCAATGGATGGGCGGCATCTACCAGTCGCTCGGGCTTTCGGTGGGCTGTATTCAGCAGATCGAGCAGCCCCGGAAGAGCGCCGCCGCGCGTACGCCTGCGATATCACCTATGCCACTGCCAACGAAATCGGCTTCGACTATCTGCGCGACAATCTGGCGCTGCGGCTCGAAGATCAGGTTCACCGGCCGTTCCAGGCGGCGGTCATCGACGAGGCCGATTCCATCCTCATCGACGAAGCGCGCATCCCGCTGGTGCTCGCGGGCGGCGAGGAAGACGAAGAGGCGCTGGCGCGCCGCGCCGATCCACTGGTGCGCCGCTTCCACCGCGGGCTCGATTTCACCCTTGACGAATTCGGCCGCAACATCGCTCTGACCGACGCCGGCGCGCACTTGGCGGAAGCAGCATTTCCATATGCGGCAACATCTACGCCGAAGCAAAATCTCGCCATTTACACCGCGGTCCACAACGCGATCCACGCCCACGCCCTTCTGCGCCGCGATGTCGATTACGTGGTGAAGAACGGCGCCATCGAATCGGTGGATCAGTTCAAGGGCCGCATCGCGCAGGACCGCCGCTGGCCCGCCGGCTTGCACACCGCGCTCGAAGCCAAGGAGCACTTGCCATTCCGCAAGCAGGGCCGCGTGCTCGCTTCCATCACCCTGCAGAACCTGGCTGCGCTCTATCCCAAAATCTGCGGCATGACCGGCACCGCGGCCACGCAAGCCGCAGGAGTTTCTCAAGTTCTACAACATGGATGTCGAGGTGATTCCGCCCAACCGGCCCGTGATTCGCATCGACGAGCCCGACGCAGTCTTTCCCACCAAACTCGCCAAGGAGGAGACGGTGGTCGAAGAGATTCGCGGCGTGCACGCCATCGGCCAGCCGGTGCTGGTGGGCACGGCGAGCGTGGAAGAATCGGAGCGGCTGAGCGCGCGGCTCCCTGACATTCCGCACGCGGTGCTGAACGCGCGCAACGAAGAGGAGGAGGCCGGCATCATCGCGCGCGCGGGCGAGCGCGGCGCCGTGACCATCTCGACCAACATGGCCGGACGCGGCGTCGATATCCGACTCGGCGACGGCGTGGCCGAACTCGGCGGGCTTTACGTGATCGGCATGAACCGCCACGAGAGCCGGCGCATCGACAATCAGCTTCGCGGCCGCGCGGGCCGGCAGGGCGACCCCGGGCGCTCGCGCTTCTTCATCTCCATGCAAGACGATCTGATGGTCCGCTTCACGGGCGACGATCCAGATCTTCCACGGCGCCGAGACCATCCAGCGGCGCATGGAAGGGCAGAACCTGGAGACGCGCCTGTTCCTCGACAAGTACGAATCGGTAATTGAAGGCCAGCGCCAGCGTATCCAGGAGCGCCGCGCAGACGATTCTGCGTTCGCCTGAGCCGGAATTGGAGCGCCTCGTCTCACTGCGCACCATCGACGATCTCTGGTCTTTTTATCTTGGAGACCGTGTCCGATCTGCGCTCCGGCATCCACTGGCATTCCTACACCGGGCACGACCCGCTCTATTCGTTCCTAACCAAGGTCGATGAAATTTACCGCGAATTCGAAGAGCGCATTGACCCGGAGATCGCCGAGCGCCTGGAAGAAGCGCGCGCCAAGGGTATCGACCCGTCGCAGCGCGGCGCCACGTGGACCTATCTCACCACCGACAACCCCTTCGGTGATTACACCGAACGCATCATGAGAGGCATCGCCCGCAAGGTCGGCAAGCGCCAACTCTGGGGTTAGTCGCGGTTATCGGATGTGCCGATTCCGTAGCACGCCTGAGCTGTGGCGACATTGTGTCCTAGCGCGATAATATCGTGATACGATATTTCTATGGAGGATCTCTCCCACGGTAGTTATCGAGCCCTCAGCGATTTCCGCTACCAGATTCGGAAATTCCTGCACTTCAGTGAAGAGGCTGCTCGCACCGAGGGACTGGAACCGCATCAGCACCAAATGCTGCTGGCCATCAAGGCCCTCGCCGACGATGACGGACCCACGGTTGGCCGTCTCGCAAGTCACCTCCTGATCCGCCATCACAGCGCCGTTGGCTTGCTGGACCGGTTGGAAGAGCGCCAGTTGATCAAGCGCATCCGCGCCAACGATGGCGATCGGCGGCAGGTAGCCATTCACCTGACCAGGGAAGGCGAAACCAAGCTGAGGCATTTGGCGAGAGTACATCGGACAGAACTGCAAACTTCTGGTCCCGACCTTGTTCAGGCATTGCAATCGCTATTAGTGAGGAAGAATGAATCGATCTGAAACGCTGGGAGATTTTACAACGACGCCGCGCGCCATCACCATTTCGGCATTGGCGATAGGAATCGGATTTGTCAGCGCCGGTATCGCGTGGGCGCTTTTGAAGTTGATAGGCCTGTTTACGAACCTGTTCTTCTTCCAACGATGGAGCACGGCTATGGTGTCGCCGGCCGGCAACCAATTGGGTAGTTGGGAGATTCTCGTTCCCGTTGTGGGCGCCCTGATCATCGGTGTGATGGCGCGTTACGGATCGGAGCGCATCCGCGGGCATGGTATTCCCGAAGCCATCGAAGCCATCCTCATCAACGGGAGCCGAGTGGAACCCAAGGTGGCGCTGTTGAAGCCGCTTTCGAGCGCGATCTCGATCGGCTCCGGCGGCCCTTTCGGAGCGGAAGGTCCAATCATCATGACCGGCGGCGCGTTCGGCTCGATGATCGCGCAGTTATTCCATCTCACCAGCACAGAGCGCAAGACGCTGCTGGTGGCGGGGGCCGCAGCGGGCATGTCGGCCACTTTCGCGGCGCCGGTAGCGGCTGTCCTGCTGGCCGTTGAGTTATTGCTGTTCGAGTGGAAACCCAGGAGTCTGATTCCCGTGGCGTTGGCGAGCGTCACCGCGGGCGCGGCTCGCAGATACATCCTGGGCGTTGGACCGCTGTTTCCGGTACCTGCGCACCCGATCTTCATCGGGCCGCAGGGGCTCCTTGGATGCGTGGTCGCGGGGTTGCTGGCCGGCGTGCTTTCGGCGTTGCTGACCGGAGCCGTTTACGCCTCGGAGGATTTCTTTCAGAAGCTGCCGATTCACTGGATGTGGTGGCCCGCCATCGGCGGTCTCACTATCGGAATCGGTGGTTTGATCTTTCCGCAAGCGTTGGGAGTGGGTTATGACACTATCGGCGCGCTTCTGCAGGGCGATGTGCCGCGGAACGTCATCCTGGGCATCCTGCTGGTGAAGTCGGTGATCTGGTCGGTGTCGTTGGGGTCCGGAACCTCAGGCGGCGTGCTGGCGCCACTGCTCATGATGGGCGGGGCGCTGGGCGGAATTGAGGCCATGTTCCTGCCGCACGAAGGCGCCGGTTTCTGGCCGCTGGTTAGCATGGGCGCCATTCTGGGCGGCACCATGCGCTCGCCATTCACCGGGGTGATTTTTGCCCTCGAGCTCACCCACGACGTGAACATGCTGGCGCCGCTATTGTTGGCCGTCACCATCGCGCACGGTTTCACGGTGCTGACGCTAAAGCGCTCCATCCTGACGGAGAAAGTTGCGCGGCGCGGTTATCATATGAGCCGCGAATACAGCGTAGACCCGTTGGAGATCCTTTTCGTGAAGGAAGTGATGCGCGACAACATCGCCGCGCTGCCGGCGGATGTCACCGCCGCTTCGGCAAGCGGGCGGCTGCGCGCGAATCATTATGATCGCGGCCAACTGCTGTATCCGGTGGTAGACAAAGAGAGACGGCTGGTAGGAGTCGTAGCCAGGAGCCGCTTGCATAAAATTAAGGAGGATGCCGCCGATTCCCTCAAGCCACTGGGGGAACTGGCCAAGACCGACCCTGTAGTGGCGCTGGCAAATGAGCCGCTGCGCGTGGTGGTTTACCGGATGGCGGAGACGGGCGTCACGCGAATGCCGGTATTGAAGAGCGATGAGGATCGAACCCTCGTAGGAATGGTGTCGCTCAAGGATCTGCTTCGCGCGCGAACCCGGAACCTGGAGGAGGAGCGCCGGCGCGAGCGCCTGCTGCGAATTCACTTTCCGTTCGGCGCCCGAACCGGCTGAGGATTGGAAGGATGTCGCATCGGGGATCAATCCGATGTTGGCGTTGGCTCTACGGCCCGTAACCGCTCGATCTCATCTATCGTCACTAGCGTCGGGCAAATGAGAAGCATCGGTGTCTGTTGGGTATTTCTCCTCGGAGCGGGTTCTCTGGATGCGCAGGTGGTTCTCAGCCGACGGGTCTATACCGAGCACGGCCGAACTTGGCGCCAGCTCTGGACTGCGAGCAGTGAAAGCTTAGATTTCAGGCAACTGACGCATTCGGCCAGAGACCACATGGAGCCGCTCTGTTCACGAGACGGCAGGTTGATTTACTTTGTTTCGGATCGGGACGGAAATCGGTCGCTTAACGCGTACGCGGGCGCGAACGATAGAGAACTCTGGACCTTCGACAGACACACTGGTCAAGAGCGCCGCGTGTGGCAAACGTCCGGCGACGATGGGTTACACCTGAACGGAACCACCGCCGATGGCGGCATCCTTGTCCGTGCCGGGACGGAATTGCGCAGTCTGCTGCGGCATCCGTGGCGCATAGGCGAAATCGATCCGGCAGACAACGCGGCTGCGGTGTCGCCCGATGGCCGTGCGTTGGCGATTGTGATTGCGGGATCTCTCGACAAAGAGGGCCAGAGCCACGACGCAGAGTTGTTTATCGTGGACGCTGCGACGGGCCGCTCGCGGGTGCGGGTGGGGAAATATGAAGCGCCGGCATGGTCGCCGGACGGTAGGCGAATCGCCGCCCTCGCCGATGACGGTCTTGCGATCATCGATGTCGCGACGCGAAAACAGATTGCCCGCATAGGTTGGCCGAAACCCGACAGGGCGCCTGAGGACTTAGTATGGTCACCCGACGAAAAATACGTGTTGGCCGGTCTATACGGTGAGAATAGCGGCGCCGGCGATCCGCAGCGCGACTACTTCCTCCTGGATGTTGCTGCCGGGACATGGAGGCCCGTCCTGACGGCTCAAGAGGTGCTTTGGCTTCAAGGCGGCACGCTCCTGTACCTGCGGCCGGTCGCGACGACCCCATTGGCGTCTGGAAGCACGCATAGTGTTTGGACCGCGCAGCTTGCGGCTTTCGACCTGGCTACGAACAAAGATACTGATCTGACCACGGGGCTGGTGCTGAATGACTATATGTCGTCCTGCAACCATTGAACAAGAATCTCTAATGGAGAAGAAATGGCTGCTGGGGAGTCCCTGGTTCGAGAGGCATCGCGCGAAACCACGCGTCTGCCTGGGCAGCTTCTGGAGGCTCTACGGCGTGCTACCCAATCTCTCCAAAAGCGAGGCTGATAAGCAGTACCCGTTGTTCGAGCAATCTCGTCAAGCTTCCCATGCTAATCCACGGAGGTCCCGCTACCGCAGATCTCACGGAAACGTGCGGCCTTTGCGAATACAACGTTTTGAGACGCAAAGGCCGCCAAGCCTAAAACTCGATATTCAACCGCAATTCAATACGCCGGTACGAAGTAGTCGTAAGAAGCGCGGTCTGCTGAGCGAAACTCAAGCTCTGCGCCGACAAACTCGATGGGAAGCCAAATATCGGGTGATTGAACACATCCAGTAATTGCGCCTGGAACGTGGCTCTCACCGCTTCCTTAATCGGAATCGACTTATTCACCGATAGATCGTCGTTGAACCAATGCGGCCCGTACACGTAGGGATTCGCTCCGTACACGCCGGGCGTCGTATTCGGCGTAAAGTAATTCGAGCTAATGCTTCCATTCGGCGCCAGTAAGCTAGGATTCACGGTGTCCACCCACGGGTTACCCGTTTTGTACACGCCTACCGCATTCTGAATCGATTTCGTCGTCATACCGGGAGCAAAATTCACTCCGCCGTCGCTGGCATTCACCGTCAGATATCCACCCGTAAGCTGCACCGGCGGTCCGCTTTGGATGATCATAATGGTCCCCAGCGTCCAACCGCCCAACACTTCATCCGCCAGCCGGCTCTGGTTCAGGAATGCTCTCCCCTTGCCGAACGGCAGATCGTAAGTACCGCTGAGATGGAAGATATGACGTATATCGTAAGTGCTCGGCCTGTAACTGAGACGGAAGTTACGGTCGGTCTGGAACGATCCGCCCGCGTTCGCCTGATATCCATTAACCGGGCCTTCCACCAGCGAATGCGAAAGCGTATAGTTCGCGTTGAACTGCATGCCATGGTTCAGTCTCTGACGGAATTCCACCTGCATGCCGTGATAGTTGGAGCTGCCCATCGAATCCAGATAGTTCAGCGAATTTCCCGCCGTGAATGGATTTACTTCGAAGAAGTTGATGGGGTAGGCCGTTCCCGCGCCGCCCAAACTGCGCGATGCGCACGGCGCGAACTTTGCGCCGAACATATTGCAGATATAGCTCTGCGTGTTCGAGAGACTGCGCGCCACCGAGCCGGCCGCGCCGGTCTGCAACTGCGTGATGAATTGAGTGTAGAGCGATCCCGTTGTCGTGCCGAACGCCGATGCGAAGATGGGCAGCGGCGATTGTCCCGCCAATCCATTGTTCGCGAATGAATTTCCCTTGCCTGCCGGCCTGATTAATGGTCAGATTGTTCTGCGCGTTCTTGAATTCCGTCAGGAAGCCGTTCTCGAAGATATTCACCTCGTTCAGGTTTTCACTAAACCAGGTGTGGTGCGCCTCGTTGCCCACATAGCGGACTTCAAGCGCGCTGCCGCGTCCCAACTGCCGCTCGATGCCGAAGTTCCAGTTTTCCACGTACGGCTGGCGGATGTTCGGGTTCATCGCGAAGAATGAGTTGCCGAACGTCAAGGTGGAGGCCGGAAGCGTTGGCGCCCAGCTCGTCGGGAACAAGGCATAAGGCGGTAACGATTGCCCCAGAGAGAGCGTGCCGGGTTGGAAAGTTCCTAGCGAACCGCTGGTATCCGCCGTCAGGCTTCCCGATTGGAAAAAGAACGCGCCCGAATTGGAAGCGAACGCCCAGAAATTCTGCGCGCCCTCCTGGTAATTGCGTAGCGCCCATCCGGTGCGGATGACGGTCTTTCCGCTGGGCAAGATCTTGCCCAGGAAGCCTTCAACGTGCGGGCTCCATGCCAGCGCGATCGCTGGCTGCGGGTTCACCCACGAGGACTTGTAGGCGTGTACCTTGGCCGTGAATTGCGGGTTCGCACGCCGCCTAGCGTTCCTGGCTGGAAGATAGCGCCCACCGGGGTCGGCCCCCAGAAATCCGCCACCGATGCCGGGCTGCTGTAAGCGCCGTTGACGTCATGGTCGTCGCCCACGATGTCCCATCGGAGTCCCAGGTTTATGGTGAGGTTCGGGGTCACGCGCCAGCCGTCCTGCACAAACATATTCCCCGCCCACATCGATTCGTCCAGATTGTAGGCTCCGAACGGCTGGTACTGGCCCGTCGCGGGATCCAGCGGCCGCCCGCCGCCGCCGATGGCCACTCTGCGAAACCCGGCCCGTCAGCGTGGCAGTACAATCCCTCCGCGTTGCGTTTGCTGCGCAGTGGTCAAGCCGGCCGCGCTCAGCGCCGTAGTGAATGGGCTAAGGATCGGGTCGTTGCTCGTCATTCCCAATGTGGTAATCGGATAGCCGCCGGGGCCGTTCCAGTAGTGATCCTGCTCGTGGAACAAGCCGCCGCCGAAGATAAACAAGTGGTTGCCGTGCTGCCAGTTCAACGATATCCGAGGCGCTCAACAGCGGATAATACGAAGAGATCGGCTGGCGCGGATAAATGCTGCTTGCGTAAACGCTGGTTGGCGTCACTCCTCCGCCAGACGCCCACGCTTGCGGGAATACCTTGGTCAAATCGATCCCCTCATTTTCGGGATCGAAGACGCTGTACTGGTACATGTACCCGCCGTGAAACTGGTTGATCAGATTCGGTTTGATAGTCCAATCCACTCCCAAGCCGGCGATCTTATTGTTGCTGTTGCTCGAGGTGAGATCCGATGGGATCGATTCCGCCCGGGAACGTGGCCGCGTTGGCGCCCGGGAAGACCGTCTTCGTCTGCGTGTACGAAACATTCAGCCGCAGCGAATCGCTCAGGTTGTAATCGACGCGCACCGCCGGATAATAAATCGTTCTCTTCGCCGCATACTGCCAGTTGAGGTCGAGATGTTCGGGTCTGAGGTCGGGCGAAAGGGTGCCATCGCCCTGCACGCCGGCGATTTGCTTCAGTTGCGCCGCGATACCTGCGTTGATCGTGTTCGCGCCGCCCGCGCTCGATCCGATTTGCAGCACGTTCACGCTCTGTATGCTGCCATTCGTCGCCTTGTATTGGAATATGCCGCTCTGCGCGCTCGGGGCTAAACACAGTAGCGCTGGCTGTAATGCTTTGCGGTTGAATCGATTTCGCGTAGGTTCCGAAGAAGAACAGCTTGTTCTTTTTAATCGCGCCGCCGATGCTTCCGCCGAAATCGTTCAGCTTCACAATATTCCGCGGCAAGTTGCGCGCATTGTTCGACCATGAATTCGCGTTCAGATCGGTGTTCTGGAAATCTTCGAACAGCCGCCCGTGGAAGGCGTTGCTTCCGCGCCGCGTCACGAGGCTGATCTTCATTGCCGACACGCCATTGCCGCTCAGGTCGAGCTGCGCGGTCTGGACCGTCATCTCCGCTACATCTTCAATGCGCGGCTGCACCACCGAGGTCCCGTACGTAAATCCGCCACTGCGGAAGCGGTTGCTGATCGCCTGCGTTCCATCGAAATCCGCGCCGCCGATCGCGCCGCCGGGCAGGTTGTCCAAGGTGCCACCACTCTGTCCGGGTCCGGTGGAAGACCACCCGGGAACCAGGAACGCCAGAGAGAACATGTTGCGGCCTGCAGCGGCAGGTTGACCACCTGCTTGGTATCGATCGTGTCCGAGAGGACGCTCGTATCCGTCTCCACTAGCGGCGATTCGCCCTGCACCGTCACCGTCTGCTGCGTCGTGCCGATCTTCAGCACCGCTTTGATGTCGGTGGTGCGGCCTGTCTGCACCTGCACGTTATCGAAAATCTGCGATTCGAAGCCTGTCTTCGCGACCGTTAATTGGTACCGGCCGAAAGTCACCGACGCGAACGTGAATGCCCCATTGGCCTGCGTCGTGCCCTTTTGTAGGACGTTGGTGTCAAGATCTTTCAGTTCCAGCCCAGCCGCCGGAACGGCAGCCCCTGCCGGATCGGTCACTGTCACGCTTACCACGCCGGCCGACCCCGCCTGGCTATAAGCCACCGGCGCCGCCGCCGTCCAAAAGAAAGCTATGCCGCAAGACATAGCGGCAAATGTCAAAAACTGTTTCCAGCGTGTACATTGCATGAGGAAACCCCTTTCGCGATCTAACGTTAATTCTTGGCGTAATCGGTGAAGCGATTAACGCCACCAAAAAAATCCCTGATGGGATGGAGTGTAAGCGCTAACAATAATAAAGTCAAGTGCCACTGCATGTTAATTTATCCCCGGCTTTCATGCGCGTCTCTAGGTTAACGGCGGTTAAACGGAGTGAAATGCCACGGATACGCTAGAATGAAACGATCTCCATGAATCTCGAACAGGTGGCCCGCCGAGCGAAAGTCTCCACCGCCACAGTCTCGCGCGTGCTAAATAATGCAAGCGTGGTCAAAACCTCAACCCGCACCCGCGTGATGAAGGCGATTGAGGAGCTCAAGTATCATCCCAACCTGCATGCCCGCAGCTTGGCCGGCGGCAAGAGCCGGACCCTTGGCGTCATCGTTTCCAACCTTGAGAACCCCTTCTTCTTCGACATCTACAAAACCATCGAGTCCGACGCCCACTCCCGCGGCTATGAAGTCGTCATGGCCAATACCGATTACCGCGCTGAGCAGTTGGTGGCCAGCGTCCGCCTGATGATCGGCCGCCGCGTGGCCGGCTTGGCCGCAATCGTCTCCGAAGTCGAACCCAGGCTCATCGAGGAACTCACGGAAAGCCGCATTCCAGTGGTTTTCTACGATGTCGGCGCGCCGCGCAGAAACATCACCAACATTCGCGTCAATTACAGCCGCGGCATCGAAAAGGTAATCGGCTACCTGCACAGCCTTGGCCATCGCAAGCTCGGCTTCATTGGCCACCATGCCCTCCTTGGCCCCATCAACGAACGTATGAAGGCCGTGCTCGACGCCGTCGGCCGCATCCCTACTCTTGAAGTGCGCACCGCCGCGGACGCCGACACGCTCGAAGGCGGCCGCCAGGCCGCGCGCGTCCTGCTCTCCTCGGGCTACGAACCCACCGCCATCATCTGCGTAAACGACATCACGGCCGTCGGGGCCCTGTGCGAGTTGCGCAGCCGCGGCTTACGCGTCCCCGAAGACATTTCCGTCACCGGCTTCGACAACGTCAAGCTTTCCGAATTCTGCTATCCCGCCCTCACCACTGTCCACATCCCGCGCGACCGCATCGGCCATATAGTCTGCGATACGTTGCTGCCGGCGCCCGGCAGGAACGCCCTCGCCGATCCCGAAATCGTCATCGAGCCCGAATTCGTGCTGCGGGATTCTACCGGTCCAGTGCGAGTCACCGAACGCGTAACCTCTGCGTAGCGGAATTCCGGCCCGAAGCCCCATACGCTTCGCGTGGTGCGAGAATAGCCCATATGAAGAAAACGCTACTTGCCGTACCCGTACTGGCTCTTCTTGCGGGCTATGCCGCCATCTCGCAAACGCCGGCCGGCCCGAAGCATCACGTGGTCTTTCAAATGAGCGAACCCGAGGCCGTCGCCTGGAGTTCGCTGCCGCTGCACGTAAATAATACGATGAATGCTCTCGCCGACGATGGCGGGTCGGAGGTGGAAGTCGTGTTCTACGGGCCTGGACTCGGTATGCTAGCCAAGACCAACACGGCTTTTGATGCGACGCTGAAGAAGCTCTCGGATAGGGGCGTAAAGCTGTTGGCCTGCCGCAATGCAATGAAGATGAGAAACCTGAAGACCGAAGATCTCTTTCCGTTCGCCGGACAAGTAGATTCGGGAATCGCTGAAATAGTTCGCAAGCAGGAAGCGGGATGGGCCTACGTGCACTAATTCGCGGTTTTGAGGGACGCAGTGTCGCCGGTCAAGCCCAGAGGAGTTCTGCGCAGCCAGGCCCAGACCTGACCGTCCCTGAGCGCCGCCTTCCGCAATGTTCCGAATCTCCACGCTGATGTCGTGATTGGGGGCACATTCTATTTCCGCCTGACGCTCCCCACGGCCTCCGGATAAGTAGCGGCTCTGCACGATGACGCCGGTCACTGGAACAATTGCACGATGTCATCCAACTACGATAAAAGCACAAGTTTTGCGGCTTATGCCTTCTACTTATGCGTCGTTCGGACCAAACCAATCTCAACAGCAGCCATGAGAGCAACAAGGCGTAGCCGATGAGGCGCGGCCTCACATTTTGGCGGGGCTGCGGCTGTCTCGCCGCCCTCATCGGCGCCGCGGTGGCAATCGCGCAAACGAGACCTGCCGTGAAACTGGAGTTGAGCCTTGGCCGGGATCGATTCCTCTTGGGCGAAAGCATCAGCGTAGACATCCGGCTTGAGAACACTGGCCTCCGGGCGATGGATGTTCCGATGCTCAAGAGTGTTCAAAACTCGCAGCCGGTGTATCGTCTTGAGGGACCTTCCTATCCGAAGGGCGTCGCCTTCAGCCTGCGCGACATCAAACGGACCGGCGACCCCCCGGCCTCGCGCGCCAAGAACGAGCCTTCCACGTATCGTTTGGCAGCCGGAGGAGACATGCAGACCGGCTTCGACCTGACTAAACTGAAACCGATCCATGAGCCGGGAGAATACGCCATCTCCGCGAAAATCGATTGGAATGGCTGGTCGGCGGAGTCTGCGCCCGTCAAGTTCCGCGTGGAAAAAGCGAAATTTCTGGAGGCTTCGCTCGGCGTCGATGTGGCTACCGCCTCCACCTCCACGTTGCGTGCAGTGTGGATCGCCGAAAGCCCCGCCGGACGTATGCTGGGCGAATCCGTCTTTTATGAAGACCGCCCCGATCTCGCTGCGTTCAAGCTGACCGGAACGCGCATTATCCGCGCCATCGGCCCCGCCGCGTCCGAGGGCTTTTGCCCGTGGATCGATTTTGACCGCATGAGCGCGCCCAAGTTCTGGCATGGATGGCGGGAAGGAGCCGTTCTGTCCGCCTTCTCCGATGACGAAAGCGCGCCGCGGATTTTTGACATGGGCTCGAAGAACGCGCAGATCGTTCGGCCCACCCTCATGAACCGTTCCGGCGAGTTGGATGTGCTGGTGTTGGGCGCCAACCGAAAGACGCTGCGGATGGTCCGTTTTCTCCCGGATGATTCGAAAGCCAAACCCTCGGTGGCCTGGACGATAGACCTGCCGGCAGAGAGCGCGGCCATCGCTCTGGGCATCGGACCGGAAACGGAAGGCGGATCGCGCGTTGCCGCTTCCTTCTCCCAAACCGGCGGCAAAATGGATGTCCGCTTAGTACGCATAGGCGACCGTTCGGCTGAAGTGAGCCGGCCCTTGTCCCTCGAGAATGCGTATGCGCTGCCCAATACGGAACCGAGCGTTAGCATCGCTCCGGATGGAACGGTGCGGGCGTCTCTGCTGTTAGCCCGCCATCCTCTCCTGCGCTCTCTGGCCGTGGCGGATGTCACGGCCCCGCGCAGCAGCGAAGCCGGTGTCGCAGTATCCGCGGTCCGCCGCGCGGCTGCTCCGGTTCTGAAAGGCTGGACCGCCCAATCCGTCTCGGACGGACCTCCCGCGAGGCGATGGCTGATGCGAACGGCGAATGGCGCGGCTGGCGGCGGATCCGCTCCGATTCCGGTTCCTGCCGCCAAGGGCGCCATCGTGACCGATCTCCTCAGAATGTCGGTCGCCACCTACGTTCTGGCGATCGATCCCGATCATGGCCCTCGTTTGACCGCGGCCAGGTTCTGAGCCTGGAGAGCGGTAGACTCACTGGTATGTCTGAAGATCGCCCGCCGTCGGAGCTGACCGGCTCGTCCACCGGGGCTGACTGGCTCCGTGACAAGATCGTCTCGGTGGATTACGACGCGGCGAGCCCCGGAGGGCCTGACCGCATATCTGTCGCGCCGGTCAACGCCAGTCGATATCTCCACCTGCAGTTCGTAAATGTATTTGTGGGAGATCAGGAGCGAAGCATGCGCTTCTTCGTCGATCGGCTCGGCTTCACCCTGGTCCGGGACGTCCACTTCGCCTCGGGGAACAGGTTTATACAGGTTGCGCCGCCCGACGGAACCGCTGGCCTCGCGCTCGTTCTGCCGCGGCCGGAACTCGAGGAAGTAGGGCTGGTGGGTCATTGCGGACCGGTTACCTTTCTTACCGAGGACATAGAGGCGACATACCGTGAGTGGCTCGAACGCGGCGTCCACTTCACCATCCCCCTCCAGAGACCTTCCTGGGGCGGGACCTTCTGCCGCTTTGAGGACCCCGACGGCAACGTTTTTGTGCTGGCTGGATTTGACGAGGCCACCCGCGAAATCGAACACCGCCGCCGCGACCACGCAAAACGCGAGGAAGCCGCGCGCAGAGCCGCGCAGGAGTTGGAGATCGCCCGGCAAGTGCAATCCAGGCTCTTCCCCCAGCAAAGACCCGCGTTCGAATCGCTCGATTACGATGGCGCCTGCGTGCAGGCAAGGATCGTGGGCGGGGATTACTTCGACTTTCTAGCTTTGGATGGCGGCCGGCTCGGTCTCGTCGTCGGCGACATTGCCGGCAAAGGAATGCCCGCGGCCCTTCTGATGGCGAATCTGCAGGCCGCGGTCCGCAGCCACCTGGTCTCCGGTTCCATGCATCTCGACCAGTTCCTCTCCGGAGTCAATCGCCTGCTGTTTCAGAATACCGCGCCCGCCGCCTATGCAACGCTCTTATTTGTCGAACTGAATCTGCCCGCGAGGCTGATCCGTTACGTGAACTGTGGGCACGTGCCGGCTTTTTTGGTGCGCAAGAATGGCGATCTCGAACGGCTTCCCCCCACCGGCACGGTTCTCGGCCTTTTTGAACGCTGGGATTGCACGATCGGCGAAACATCCTTCGGCGCCGGCGATGTCCTCGCGTTATGTACCGATGGGATTACCGAGGCCGCCGATGAGAATGGCGTCGAATTCGGCGACGAGGGCTTGTCCAATGCGCTCCTTCGCTACGCCGGGCAGCCCGCTCGGGAACTCGTCCGCTCCATTACGAATGAAGTCATTCAATTCAACCGGCAAGACCAGCACGACGACATCACGCTCATCATCGCGAAGTTCCTCAACACGCCGTCATGACCAACACGGCCCTCGCCTTTGTGGGGCGGGCCTTCCGGCCTGCCGCCGGGCTTCGGCCCGGCGTGCCGCAAGAAAAGGCGGCCCAGGCAAATCACTTCGCCGCCCTCCCTCGCCTTAGCCTTTACCGCTGAGAAAACCGTACTCGGCGGCGCCGAAGCTACTGGATGCCGGGGAATAAAGCGGGCCGTTCGAGACGATGCCGGCCCGTGACATAACGACATTGGCCAGCGACACTAAGGGCGGCCGGAAGGGTGGCGTAAAAGCCGGCGTGAGCGGCGCCATATACTCATTCCCGCCAAATACATTGGCGAAGACACACACGCTGCCGTCGAAGCCCATCACTACAAGATTCGCGCGCTGCGTGACGAAGTTGCGCAGGCCCGCGTCGATGGTGCCCATATGGCCGTCCTGAACCAGCGCACGGGTGCTGTTCGAGCCGTTATAGGTAACTCGCAATTCGGGCGTGACGTCAGAACCCGCTTCCATAGTGAGGCAACAAACGGGGCAGCCCATCCAGTTCGCCACTTGCAGCACGGACTTGATGTGATTCACACAGCTCTTGCCTGCGAAGACCTGGTCCATGGGCGGCTGATGGCTGGACAGGTGAATCAACTCGACGCTGGTGGTGGCGCCGTTGATCAAAATGTATTGTTCGAGCGTGAGCCCCGTTCGAACGGAAACCGGCGTGCAGAAAATCTGATTTCGGGCGTGTTGATCGGCCGGCCGGAAATTTCCCGGCACAGCGGTGAGCGGGTATCTCACTGCTTCCGTCGTGCCGTCCTGAGCGAGGTTCAGATCGGCGGCATGCGCCGCCAAACCGGGATATGTAGCAAAGAGGTAGTAAAGGGCTTCGAGGTACTGGATCGTCTTGTCCGCCGGGAGGGCCGTAATCAGCGGGCGCACGGCGGCTGCGTTGCCCGCGGGACTGTTCAAGACATCGATCAACGGTCGAAGAGAAGAGCGCTTGACACGCTCGAAGGTCGGGTTCGCGGTTCGGACCAGGCCCATGAAGGGGTTGATATTCGCGTAGACTGGCATCTTTTAAGGTATTCGGGGAGACGATACAGCAGCTTCGTTTTCCAAGCCGAAGTTCGAGTATACACCCGCATACGTCAAGAAGCCGCCTCGCTGCAGTACCTCCTGTGTGCTGGTTGCACAACGCTGATTTTCACCGATCAGCCCCGGGAGTTGCTGCAGCGCTCTCATACAGTCCCTAGAAAACTTTGACCGCTAGTTCTATGAAAGGCCGGGGGTTAGGTCTGCCGATGGTGTTACGCAAACTGTCAGGCCCAGGCGCTCCAGTCGTCGAACCAGCCGCTTGGCTGTACGCTCCGGGTGTAGTTTGTCGAAGTAATCGTCCCCCAGATCTTGATACGGCGTCCCGGTCTTGAGAATGCAATAGGCGATCACCACGATCTTAACCCGATCCGCATACGGCTGCATCCGCCGCGCGATCTCCGCCTCCAATTCCTCCACCTGCCGGGTGAGAAATTGATACAGCGCATAATTCGTTTTGAGCGGCATGCGGTGGAACTCGCTGAAGCAACCCTTGAGCGATTCCTTCACCTCCTTCTCTCTCTTGCGCAGCTTGCCCTTCACCTTCCAGGCCAGCAACTCGGGCGAGTCCTCACCCGCAATCATTGCCTCGATGATGCAGCGCCCCGTCAACCCTAGTAAGTTGCTCGCCACCGAGGACAGCTTGATATTGGCAGTCTCGAACAGATCGCGAATCTGGTTGTGCGACTCGCCCCGCTGCTGCAGCAAATTGAGACGGTGACGCAGTAAATGCCGCAGTTCCCGGATCTCCTGCGGCGGCACGAAGCTCGGATCCAGACGCCCATCTTGCAAATACTCGGTGATCCGCTTGGCATCGCGCCCGTCGCTTTTGCGGCCTTGCAACGCCTTCACCTGCGCCGGATTCACTAACAGCAGCCGGAAGCCATGATCTTCTAAGACGTTCCACACCGGACGCCAATAAACGCCCGTCGACTCCATCGCGATCTCGGTCACTTTCAATTGTTTCAGCCAGATCCGCATGCGGATGAGATCGTTGCGAAAGGTCTTGTAAGTCTTGCGGATTGGAATCCCCTCGTTCCCGTCGGCCATCAAAACGCAAACTACAATCGTGTCTTTGTGGATATCCATCCCACAGCAACGGCGGTACACTACGTTCGACATAAAGTCCTCCCTGCCGCCGGAGACGAGGGACGCTGGAAGAAAATCGGACTTTCCCTGGCGGGCTTCCCGCCTTGCGGCAGGAGCCTCAATCGTAAATTCCCAAAGCGCGTCCCGGCCACATTCACAAACGGGCTATCTATAGCGCCAGACCGTGACCGGCCTATATCGTTCCGACAGACGGAACCAGAATCGCGCAATTGGCGCCCGTTTTCATCCCCGTAAGTGGCGAAGCGTAGCGCCGCCAATTGCCATTCACAGAACTTTCAAAAAAATCGTCTGAATCTCCTCAATCACTTACAGTCATCCGCCCGAAACTCCGCAACCTCGCCGTTCTAATCTGGAGTTGGGAAGAGACACAAACGCCCCCCGGCAACCCCGGATCTTACAACGAAAGAGATAACTAAAGATAACCATGTCTGACCAACAACCGCTCGGCCCACAACCCGAAGCCGCCCCCTCGCGCAAAGGCATCGGCGGACCGCGTACTCCGGAGGGTCGTCGCCGCTCCTCCTTAAACGCCTGCAAGACTCTCATAACTTCGAAAGTCCATCTTTGCTCGCCTGCGGAGCAGCCTGCCTTCGATGCCCATATGTCCGCCTACAAAGAAGCTTTGGCGCCCGTCGGAATCCTGGAGACGGAATTAGTGGCGGAAATCGCCAAGATGAAGTGGCGCTGTAAAAGGGCGGCAAGCGTGGAGGATTCTATATTTGCCCAGGGGCACTTGGATCATGCCAACAACATGAATACCGGTGATGGCGCGGTAGACAGTTGCCTGGCCGAGGGGATGGTATGGAAAGAGCAATCCCACAATCTGCTTCTCATCTCCGTCTACGAAACGCGCATGCGCAGCGCCCTCCAAAAGGACATGGCGGCTCTCCAAGCACTGCAGACCAAACGCCAGGAAGCCTACGCTCGAGCCCAGGACGAAGCCATCCGTCTCGCGCAACTGGCTGCATCGCAAGGAGAAGAGTATGACCCCGGCGAAGATTTCCTCCCCGCCTCTGCCCACGGGGAGTTCGTTTTTTCAGCCCCCGATCTGCTCCGCGTTTTGGACCGCCGTAACCGCGTCACCCGCTCTTATGACATCAACAAGCGTCCCCCGACGTTCCCGAAGAAGGCCGCCTAAAGCGCAAATTTGACAAAAAATCTAGCAACTCGCAGCCAACGCTCACCATTCCGAGCCCAAAAACCCAATGAACCCCGCGCTCATCTCAGCGCCTGCGTCAAAATGACGCCCTCAATCCCTCAATCGCCACGTTTCCCGACCAATGCTAAACTATTCACAAGTAGGCGACCGCCTCTGGAAAACCCAGTGCGCTCGGGTAACCCCCCGGCGCCCCATGTAGAGATTTTTATGCGCCACCACTCTGTAACCAGCGGTCTACCTGCACCCCAAGGCCTATACGATCCGCGCTTCGAGCACGATGCCTGCGGTATCGGCTTCGTCGCCAACGTCAAAGGCCAGAAATCCCACGAGATCATCGTCAAAGGCATCCAGGTTCTGATGAATCTCACGCATCGCGGCGCCTGCGGTTGCGATTCCGAAACCGGCGATGGCGCCGGCGTCCTCATCCAAATCCCCCACGCCTACTTTGCGCGCGAGTGCGCCGAACTGGGTTTCACCCTTCCCCCCGCCGGCGAATACGGCGTCGGCATGACGTTTCTGCCCGTCGAGCCGCCTGCCCGCCAGCGCTGCGAAGGCGTCATCGAGCGAATCGTCCGTGAGGAGGGCCTCACCGTGCTCGGATGGCGCGACACCCCCATCAATGGCGATGCCATCGGACGCGTCGCGCGCGGTTCCCAGCCCTACATTCAGCAGGTTTTCGTCGCGCGCGCCAAGGGAATGTCCGAGGCCGATCTCGAACGCCGCCTCTACATCGTCCGCAAGCGCATCGAATCCGAAGCCAGGCGCCATGGGCGTCTACGTCCCCAGCCTCTCCGCCCGCACTATCGTATATAAAGGACTCCTGCTCGCTCCCCAAATCGCCAATTTCTATCCCGAACTGGGCGATCCCGAGGTCGTCAGCGCGCTGTGCCTCGTGCACCAGCGTTTCTCCACCAACACCTTCCCTAGTTGGCGGCTCGCGCACCCCTACCGCTACATCGCCCACAACGGTGAAATCAACACCCTGCGCGGCAACGTCATCTGGATGCACGCGCGCCAGTCCGTCCTGGCCTCGCCCGTTTTTGGCGCGGATATCAAGAAGCTCTTCCCCGTCGTCGAGCCCGGCGGCAGCGATTCCGCGGCCTTCGATAATGCCCTCGAGTTGCTCGTCATGTCCGGCCGTTCCTTGCCGCACGCCATGGCCATGCTCCTTCCCGAAGCGTGGTCGAAGAACGAGCACATGAATCCGCAAAAGCGCGCGTTCTACGAATATCACGCGTCGCTCATGGAGCCCTGGGATGGACCGGCCGCCATCGCCTTCACCGATGGCCGCTCCATCGGCGCCATGCTCGATCGCAACGGCCTGCGCCCCGCCCGCTACATCGTCACCAAAGACGACTTACTGATCATGGCTTCGGAAACCGGCGTGCTTCCCGTGAAGCCGGAAGATATCAAACTCAAAGGACGTCTCCAGCCCGGTAAGATGCTGTTGGCTGATTTAGCCGAAGGCCGCATCGTCTCCGATAAGGAAATCAAGGCCAACTTATACGGTCGCAATCCCTATCAGCTTTGGCTCAAGGAAAACCAGATCAACCTCGAGAGTCTTGCCGAGCCGCCGCGCGAGCACGCTGTCGAAGCTGCAAGCATCCTCACCCGCCAGCGCGCCTTCGGTTATACCGATGAAGACATCCGCCTCATCCTCGCTCCCATGGCTGCCAATGGCGAGGAGCCCGTCGGTTCCATGGGTACGGATACCCCGCTCGCCTGTCTCTCCGATAAGCCGCAGCCCCTGTTCAATTACTTCAAGCAGCTCTTTGCCCAAGTTACCAATCCGCCCATCGATCCGATTCGCGAAGAGTTAGTGATGTCTCTTCGAAGTTACATCGGCGTAGAACGCAACATTCTCGCTGAAACTCCGCAGCACTGCCACACGCTCAAGCTCAAGGACCCCGTCCTCACCAACCGCGATCTCGAAAAGCTCCGCCGCGTCTCGCAGGGCGATTTCCTGGCCACAACTCTGCCCGCGCTCTTCCCCGTCGAAGAAGGCGCCAAGGGACTCGAACGGGCCCTCACCCAGCTTCAAAAGGGAGCGTCGCGCGCCATCCAATCCGGCTACAGCCTTCTGATCCTTTCCGATCGCGGAGTCGATCCGGATTACGCCCCTATCCCAAGCCTGTTGGCCCTCACTGCCGTCCACAACCACTTGGTGAGAGAAGAGACGCGCACCCAATGCGCCATCATCATCGAATCCGGCGAGCCGCGCGAGGTCATGCACTTCGCTCTGCTGATTGGCTACGGCGCAAGCGCCGTCAATCCCTACCTGGCCCTCGAAACCGTAGAAAGTGGCGCGGTCGATAACCACCGCAACCCCATCTTACCGGTTGCCTCCATCGACCACGCCCCCCACTCCGCCTTACCGAGCCGCGACCGCGAGGGAGCGGTCCCCTCCGTCGACAACTACCGCAACTCCGTCTACAAAGGCCTCCTGAAAACCTTCTCAAAAATGGGCATCTCCACGCTGCAAAGCTACCGTGGCGCCCAAGTCTTCGAAGCCATCGGACTCGATAAAGACCTCGTCGATCGTTACTTTACCGGCACAGTCTCCCGCATCGGCGGCGTCAATCTCGATATCCTCGCCGAAGAAGCCATCCAGAAGCATCGCCACGCTTTCACTCCCGTGAGCGAATGCGTCACCGAACTCCCCGTCGGCGGCAACTACCAGTTCCGCGCCAACGGCGAATATCACCTGTACAACCCCGAAACCATTACTAAGCTCCAGCACGCAGTCCAGCGCGAAAACTTCGCGACGTTCGAGGAATACACGCAGCTCATCGACGCGCGCAACCGCCATCTCTGCACGCTCCGCGGCCTGCTCGAAATCAAGACCGCCGACCAGCACATCCCGCTTGAGGAAGTCGAGCCCGCCAAAGAGATCGTCAAGCGCTTCGCCACCGGCGCCATGTCGTTCGGCTCCATCTCCAGGGAAGCGCACGAGACCCTCGCGCTCGCCATGAACCGCATCGGCGGCAAATCAAATACCGGCGAGGGCGGGGAAGACGAGGCTCGCTACTATGACGGCCGCCGCTCCGCCATCAAGCAGGTCGCCTCCGGCCGCTTCGGCGTCACCGCGAATTACCTGGTCAATGCCGACGAACTGCAAATCAAAATGGCGCAGGGCGCGAAGCCCGGCGAAGGCGGGCAACTCCCCGGCCACAAAGTAGATGACGTCATCGCGCGCGTGCGCCATTCCATCCCCGGCGTCGGCCTGATTTCGCCCCCGCCGCATCACGATATCTACTCCATCGAAGATCTCGCGCAGCTCATCTACGATCTGAAAAACGTCAACCCCAAAGCGCGTGTCTCGGTCAAGCTGGTCGCCGAAGTCGGAGTCGGCACCGTCGCCGCAGGCGTCGCCAAAGCTCACGCCGACGCCATCCTCATCTCGGGCGATACCGGCGGCACCGGCGCCTCGCCGCTCAGTTCCATCAAACATGCCGGCATCCCCTGGGAACTCGGTCTCGTCCGAAGCTCAGCAAGTCTTAGTAATGAACGATCTGCGTGGACGCGTCCGCCTGCAGACCGACGGCAAACTCCAGACCGGCCGCGACGTCGCCATCGCCGCCCTGCTCGGCGCCGAAGAGTTCGGATTCTCCACCGCCCCGCTCGTCGCCCTCGGCTGCATCATGATGCGCAAGTGCCACCTCAACACCTGCCCCGTCGGCATCGCCACTCAGGACCCGGCTCTGCGCGCCAAGTTCACCGGCTCGCCCGAGCACGTCATCAATTTCTTCTTCTTCATCGCCGAACAGGTGCGCCGCTACATGGCGCAGATGGGCTTCCGTACGTTCGACGAGATGGTCGGCCGCGTCGATATGCTTGAACAGCGCAGCGATATCGATCATTGGCCAGAGCAGCCGCTCGCTTACAAGAAAGCCAAACGGATCGATCTGTCCGCAATCCTGTATGCGCCGCCCGCTCCGCGCCGCGTCGCCCGCCGCTGCGTCGATGTGCAGGACCACGGCCTGGATCAGGCGCTCGATTACAAGCTCATCGATCATGCCCGTGACGCGCTCGATCACGCCGTACCCATCGAAATCAAGCTGCCCATCCGCAACATTCATCGCACCGTCGGCGCCATGCTTTCGGGTGAGATCGCTCGCCGCTACGGTTCCGCGGGTCTGCCCGATGACACCATCCGCTTCCAGTTCACCGGCTCCGCCGGCCAGAGCTTCGGCGCCTTCCTCGCCAAGGGCGTCACTCTCGAACTCGAAGGCGATGCCAACGATTACACCGGCAAGGGGCTTTCCGGCGGGCGCATCGTCGTCTTCCCGCCGCGCAACTCCACATTTCTGCCGGAAGAGAACATCATTGCCGGCAACGTTGCCCTCTACGGCGCCACCAGCGGCGAGGCCTTCTTCAACGGCCGCGCGGGTGAGCGCTTCGCCGTGCGCAACTCCGGCGCCACGTCCGTTGTCGAAGGCCTCGGCGATCATGGTTGCGAATACATGACCAATGGCCTGGTCGTCGTGCTCGGCAAGTGCGGACGCAACTTCGCAGCCGGCATGAGCGGCGGCCTGGCATTTGTGCTTGATGAAGTCGGCGACTTCCCATCCCGAAGCGCTGCAACAAAAAGAGCGTCGATCTCGAATCGGCATTCGAGGATTCCGAGATGCTCTTCGCCCTGATTGCGCGCCACGCCGAAGCCACCGCCAGCCCACGTGCCCGCTGGATTCTCGAAAGCTGGGAGCAGATGCTTCCCAAATTCATCAAGATCTTCCCGCGCGAGTACAAGCGCGTCCTAGCTAAACCGCAAGCCATGGAGGTCGCCCATGGGTAAGACGACTGGCTTCATGGAGCATGTCCGTGAAACGGCCGTTCGGCGTCCGGTCGCCGAACGCACTCGCGACTATCTCGAAATCTACCAGCCATCGGCCGAAGAGAGCCTACGCACACAGGGCGCGCGCTGCATGGATTGCGGCGTTCCCTTCTGTCACACCGGCTGCCCGCTCACTAACTTGATTCCCGATTGGAACGACTTAGTCTATCGCGGCCGATGGCGCGAAGCTTCGCGCCAGTTACACGCCACCAATAACTTCCCGGAATTCACCGGCCGTCTTTGCCCCGCGCCGTGCGAAGCTTCCTGCGTGCTCGGAATCAACGAGCCGCCCGTGGCCATCAAGCACATCGAGCAGGCCATCGTCGATCGCGCCTTCGCCGAAGGTTGGATCCACCCCGAGCCGCCCGCCGTGCGCACGGGCAAACGCGTCGCCGTAGTAGGTTCAGGACCCGCCGGGCTCGCCGCCGCGCAGCAACTTGCACGCGCCGGGCACGCTGTCACGGTCTTTGAAAAAGCCGACCGCATCGGCGGCCTGCTGCGTTACGGCATCCCCAATTTCAAAATGGAAAAGCAGCCACATCGAGCGCCGCGTCGATCAGATGCGCGCCGAAGGCGTCGAATTCATCACCAATGCCGACGTGGCGCAGGCCGTGGCGCCCGCTGGGCCGCCTGCGCACTCCGTAGCTACACTCCAGCCGCGACTACCATGCGATCCTCCTAGCTACAGGCGCCGAACACCCGCGCAACCTCCGCGTCCCCGGCCGCGAACTCACTGGCATTCACTTCGCCATGGATTTCCTGCCGCAGCAGAACCGCCGCTGCGAAGGCGATCAGCGTGCCCGACTCCGAAGCCATCCTCGCCACCGGCAAGCGCGTAGTCATCATCGGCGGCGGCGACACAGGCGCCGATTGCCTCGGCACCTGCCATCGCCAGGGTGCGCTCTCTGTAACTCAATTCGAGTTGCTCCCCAAGCCCCCTGACAAGCGCGCCGAATCCACGCCGTGGCCCTTGTGGCCGATGCAACTCCGCATCGAAAGCAGCCATGAAGAGGGCGGCCTACGCGATTGGAGCGTCTCCACCGTACGCTTCACCGGCGATGAGCAAGGCCGCGTGCAAGAAGTTCCACGCCGTCCGCGTCGGCCCGGCGCCGGAATTTCGCGCCGATCCCCGGCTCGGAATTCACCCTCGACGCCGATCTCGTCCTGTTAGCCATGGGCTTCACCGGACCCACCAAGAGCGGCCCCATCGAGCAACTGGGTCTCGCTCTTGATGGCCGCGGCAATGTGGCCACGGATGCGAGACTACATGTCGTCCGTTCCCGGCGTATTCGCCGCCGGCGACATGCGCCGCGGACAATCCCTGATCGTCTGGGCCATCGCCGAAGGCCGCAAAGCCGCCGCTTCATTGGACGCGTGGCTAAGGTAACTCCGCTTGTGGCCCCTTGCGTCGGCAGTGTTCAATCGAAATGTGACCTTCCGATTGGCCGGCATGCGCATGCCTGCTCCTAGCGGCGCCGCCCGCGGCATCTTCCAACAGTTCACAGCGATATTCGGGGTGAGCTGTGTATTCTAGAAAGCGAAACCATGGCCACCATTCCCACCCCGGCGGCGGATGCCGCCCACGCGAGAGACCGCGCTCTTGCATTGCTGCTGCTGCGTCTGGCGTTAGGTCTCGACATTCTTCTGCACGGCGTCACGCGCCTGTTTATAGGCGGCCTCGATAAGTTCGTAAACTCCACCGATGCGCAGTTCCAGCACGCTGTGTTGCCCATGTGGCAGGTCCGCGCTTTCGCCACTGCCATTCCGTTTCTCGAATTCGCGATCGGTCTCCTCCTGGTCTCCGGCTTCGCTCTGCGCTGGACGCTGGTAGCCGGCGCGGCGCTCATGATCGCGCTTGAATTCGGCACCGCAATCCGCAGCGATTGGCAGGTGGTTTCCAGCCAGTTACTCTATTCGCTGCTCTACTCCGTGCTGCTGTTCTGTCGCGCGTATGACATCTATTCCCTCGACGCCCTTCGTCGTCGCCCCCGATGATCGAGACCGAACGACTCATCCTGCGTCCCTGGCGCGACGCCGACCGCGAACCTTTGGCATGCATTACGGCAGACCCGCGCGTGATGGAATTCTTCCCCGCAGTGCTGACGCGCGAAGAAAGCGATTCCCTGATCGACCGTTGTGACGCGCATTACCGCGAACACGGCTTCACGTTTTTCGCCGCCGAACTGCGCGCCACCGGCGAATTGATCGGGTTCATCGGACTCGCGCGAACGCCCATTCCCCACCTGGCTCCGATCGTCGAGATCGGTTGGCGCGTCGGCTTCGAACATTGGAATCGCGGGTTGGCAACCGAGGGCGCGCGCGCCGCGCTAAATTTCGGCTTCGACCAATTGAATCTCCCGGAGATCGTCGCCTTCACCGCAACCGCGAACATTCGGTCCCGCCGCGTCATGGAAAAACTAGGTATGACGCGCAATCCTGCGGACGATTTCGATCATCCCCGGATTCCCGATGGCCACCCCTTGCGGCGACATGTTTTGTACCGCATTTCCGCGGCCCGATGAGAGTACCCCCTGCTATGATAAGAAAACGTATGAAGGGCATCATTCTCGCCGGCGGCACCGGAAGCCGTCTCTTCCCGCTGACTAAGATCACCAACAAGCACCTGCTTCCCATCTACGACAAGCCGATGATCTACTATCCGATCCAGACGCTGGTCGATGCCGGTATCAACGACATCATGATCGTCACCGGCGGGCGGCACTCCGGCGGATTCCTCGAGCTCCTGGCGAACGGAAAGCATTTCGGCCTGAAGCACATCAACTACACCTATCAGGAGGGCGAAGGCGGCATCGCAGACGCGCTGGCGCTGGCCGAACACTTTGCCGACGGCCAGAAGATCTGCGTCATCCTCGGCGACAACATCATCGAAGGCAACATCCGCGAAGCGGCTGACCGCTTCCGCAGCCAGCCGCAAGGCGCGCACATCCTACTCAAAGAAGTCACTGATGCGGAGCGCTTCGGAGTCGCCGAATTGGCGGGCGATCGCATCGCGGGCATCGAAGAGAAGCCGTCTAAGCCGAAATCGAACTACGCCGTGACCGGCATTTATATGTACGACGCGTCCGTCTTCGACAAGATCAAGACGCTGGTGCCCTCGAAGCGCGGTGAACTCGAGATCACGGACGTCAACAACGCCTATATTCGCGAAGGAAACATGACGTTTTCTTTCCTGGATGGCTGGTGGACTGACGCCGGCACTTTCGAATCGTTGCTGCGCGCGGCGAATCTGGTGGCGCAATCCAAGGCGAAACAGCAACTTTCCAGTCACGCCGAGGTTACTAACTTGGAAGGAGCGATGCGAGTTTGATGGCGGCAAGAAGCTCGACACCCACGGATCGGCTGCTGGCAAGCTCCGAAAACCTCGAGCTGGTTCTCCCCGAATGCCAGAAGGGCTTGGGCGCCGTCATCGGGTCGCCCGCTTCGAAAGATCTGATCGCCGGCGTACGCGTTCAGGCCATCGCCGTTCATCCGGATGATCGCGGATACTTTCTCGAAGTCCAGCGCCTCGGTCAAGGATTGGCCGCCGAGTTTCCAGCCTGAGACCACGCAGATTTCGGCCGCGTTGAACTATGCGGGCGCCGTGAAGGCCTTTCACTATCATTTGCATCAGACCGATTGCTGGATGCCCGTCAAAGGTCTGATGCAGGTGGCTCTCGTGGATCTTCGAGTCGGTTCGCCCACGTTCGGGCTTCGCAACACGCTCTACGTCGGCCCGATGCGGCCGTGGCAATTACTGATTCCGCCGGGCGTGGCTCACGGTTACAAGGTGATCGGTCGATGACGACGCCATGCTGGTCTATATGACCGACCGCTTCTACAATCCGAAAGACGAAGGCCGCATACCATATAACGACCCGTCCATCAACTACGATTGGGAGACGCAGAGAAAATAATTTCATGACGATTTTGGTTACGGGCGGCGCCGGGTTTATCGGCTCGGCGTTCGTCCGCATGTGCATCGCGCAAACGATCTTGCGGGTAATCAATCTCGATAAGTTGACTTATGCCGGCAATCTGGAAAATCTGGCGGCAGTGACCGAAGGACCGCGCTATCGTTTCGTCCACGGCGATATCTGCGACGTCGGAGCTGGTGAATGCGTTAGTCGCCGATGAGAAGCCCGACGCCATCGTCCATTTCGCGGCCGAATCGCACGTCGATCGCAGCATTCTCTCGCCCGAGCCAGTGATCCAAACCAATTTTCGCGGTACATTCAGTCATGCTCGAAGCCGCGCGCCGCCACGCCGTGCCGCGCTTCGTGCATGTCTCGACCGATGAAGTTTACGGCAGCTCTGTGCTGCGCCGCTCGAGGCCACCGAAGATTTCCCACTCAACCCCAGCAGCCCCTATTCCGCCTCGAAAGCCGGGTCCGATCTGCTGGCGCGGTCATATTTCGTGACATTCAAAATGCCGGTGCTGATCACCCGCGCGTCGAACAATTACGGCCCGTATCAGTTCCCGGAAAAGCTGATTCCGCTGATGATCGCCAATGCCTTCGAAGACCGGAGACTGCCGGTCTATGGCGATGGCCAGCAGGTGCGCGACTGGCTCTATGTCGACGACCATTGCCGCGGCATCAAGGCCGTGCTGGAGAAGGGCCGCGAGGGCGAAATCTACAACATCGGCGGCAACCGCTCGCTGCCCAATCTCGATGTCGTTCACAAGGTGTTGCAGCTTACCGGCAAGCCCGAAAGCCTGATCGAATATGTGACGGATCGCCCAGGCCACGACCGCCGCTACGCCCTTTCCAGCGAAAAGCTGATGCACGAAACCGGCTGGTCGCCCGTCATCCCATTTTGAGAGGGGTTTGGCCGAAACCATCGAATGGTATCGCGCCAATGCCGCATGGGTGGCGCGCGTACGCAGCGGCGAATACCGTACGTACTACGAGCGGAATTACGGCAACCGGACGGTGGCGCAGTAACGATCGATAGCCCCATGCGCGTGGCGATCGAGGCCGCTTCCTTGTCTCTCACGAGCGGGGGCTTAGCGCGCTACGCCTCGGAGCTTATCGCTGGCCTTGGCGCGCTGCTTATCCGGACGACGAGTTCTATCTCACCAGCGACCAGCCATTCGCGATGCCCGCAGGCGCGCCGCCGAATCTGCGGCGCGGAGCCGGCCCCGCGCAATACGCTCGAACGCCGCTGGTGGCTATGGGGATCTCGCGCGCGAACTTGGCCGCCTCGCGGCGGATCTCATCCACGGTCCCGATTTTTCGGTGCCGTATATTCCTGCGCGCCCCAGCGTACTCACGCTGCACGATCTCTCGCCGTGGATGAACGAGGCGTGGCACAGCGATGCGCACCGCGTCCGCCGGCGCACGCCGATCCTGCTCGAAATGGGCGTGGCGACGATGGTCATTACGCCCAGCGAGACGGTGCGTAAGCAGGCGATCGAGCGGTTCCGTTTGCGTCCGGATCGCGTGGTGGCCGTACCCGAAGCGGCCGCGCCGTGGTTTGCGCCGGTTGCGCACCCGCCGCCTGCGGGCCGCCCTATTTTCTGTTTGTGGGCACGATCGAGCCGCGCAAGAACCTCGCGACGCTTGCTGGACGCCTGGCGCGAGGTGCGCCGCGAGCACGAGATCGATCTCTTGATCGCCGGCCGCCGCCGCGCGGACGCGCCGCTGATCGCGCCGGAGCCCGGCCTGCGACTGCTTGGCGAAGTTCCCGACGAGCAACTCCCCGCGCTCTATTCCGGCGCGCTGGCGTTCGTCTACCCATCGCTTTACGAAGGCTTCGGATTGCCTGTCTTGGAAGCGATGCAATGCGGCGCGCCGGTGATCGCGTCGCGCGCCGTTGCCGAAGTCGGCGGCGATGCGGCGATCTACGCCGATACCGCTCGCGAGACTGGCGCAGGCTATGCGCGAAGTTGCGCTCCACGCCGATCGCTTGGCGGAATGGCGGGAGCGCTCGCTCGCCCGTGCGCGGCGAGTTCACGTGGGATCGCGCCGCGCGCGAAACCTACGCAGGTCTACGCAGGAGGCGCGCAAGCGCTTTGGCCGTTGACTCGCGTCCATCCGCGCTGATGCTAGCCCCCGAAGCGCCCTATCCGATGCGCGGAGGCGGCGCGCTGCGCACGGCCTCGCTGCTCCACTATCTCGCGCAGCGCTACGAGTGGATCTCATCGTGTTTCGTCAGCCCGGCGCGCCGCATCCGTCGGAGATCGATGCCCGAGCGGGCTCGTACGCCGTCTCACCGTGATCGATCTTCCGGTCAATCGCCGCGGCCTTGCCGCGCGCGCACTGCGCAACAGCGCCCGCCTGGCCCGCCGCGTGCCGCCACTGGTGGATCGCTTCGCCGGCTTCGAAGCAGCAGATTGCGCAAGCCATCGAAGGCCGCCGCTACGCCGTGGGTGTGATCGAGCATTCCTGGTGCGCGCCCTATCACGAGCAATTCGCAGACTGCATGCGAAAAGACGATACTCGATCTGCACAACATCGAATCGATGCTGCATGCCCGCTGCGCCGCCACGGAAGCGCCCGCCACTGCCTCTTGCGCATCGCGTCTTCGAGATGGCCTCGCTCGAATTTGAACGGCGCTGGCTGCCGCGATTTTCGCAGGTGCTTGGCGGCTTCCGAAAGCGATGCGGCCGCCGCGCGCGCGATTGCTCCCGCGCGCTAAGGTGCGCGTTTATCCGAATGCGATTCCCGCGCGTCCGCTCCCGGCTGAGACGCGGCGCCAGGCCATCGTCTTCTCGGGAAATATGGAGTATCACCCCAACCGCGCCGCGGTCCGGTTTTTCCGTCGCAAAGTCTGGCCGCGATTGCGCGAATCGCATCCAAACTTGGTGTGGCGGTTGGTCGGCAAGAATCCCGAATCGGTGCGTATCTTCACGGAGGGCGATCCGCGAATCGAAGTCGTGGGCGAGGTGGAGGATGCGATGCCGGAATGGCCCGCGCCGAAGTTGCGATCGTGCCGCTGCTGACGGGGAGCGGGACGCGCTTGAAGATTCTGGAGGCGTGGTCGGCGGGCACTCCGGTGGTATCCACGTCGATTGGCGCGGAGGGCCTCCCAGTGCGAGATGCGGAACACTTGTTACTCGCCGATGGGGCTGAGGCATTCGCTGCAAGCCGTGACTCGGTTGCTGGCGTGCAAAGAACTTAGAACAGACCCTGGCCTCTGCGGGCAGCTATTGCTGGAAAAGGAGTTTACATGGGAAAAGGCTTGGGGCAGACTGGTATTTTGACACAGCGGAGAGTCGGAATGGTCCGCTATACTAGGACAGTTGATGCGCATTGCCGTTGATGCTCACGCCATCGGCCGCCGCTTGACCGGGAACGAAGTATTCATTCGCAGCCTGTTGCAGGCGTTTGCCGCGCAGACCGGATGGGTGCGAATTTTGCGCTTACGTTTCCTCGGAAGAGGCCGCCGCGGCGATTCCTCGCAACATACCTGTTCGACGTGTGGCGGCCAATCCCGTATGTGCGCCTTGGGCTGGGACTTGGCGCGTAAGGTCGGCAAGATCGCGCCGACCTTTTACACGTGCAATACACCGCGCCCCTGGCGTGTCCCGTGCCGGTGGTGGTCAGCGTGCACGACGTCAGCTTTCTCGAGCATCCCGAATACTTCACTCGCGTCGCGGGCCAGTCAATTCGCATCACCGTCGGCCGCACGGTGCGACGCGCGGCAAAGATCCTGACGTGCAGCGAGTTTTCGCGCCGCTCGATCTTGAAGGTGTACGGCGATATCGAAGAGGACAAAGTGGTGGTGGCGCCGAACGCCGCGGCGTCGGTGTTCCGCCCGATTTCGCGCGAGGCGGCCGCGGCTCACGTCCGCGAGCGCTGGAAAATTGCAGAGCCGTTCGTTCTCTCGGTGGGCGATCTGCAGCCGCGCAAGAACCAGATCGGGCTGATCAAGGCTTTCGCGCGCATGGTGCGCGCCTATCCGCAGTTGCAAGCATCGGCTGGTGCTGGCCGGAAAGGAGACCTGGTTTGCGCACCGAGTGCATGAGGCGGCGCGCGAATCGGGCGTGGCCGACCGCATCCAGTTCTTCGGCTTCGTCTCCGATAGCGACCTGCTGCAGCTGTACAACGCCTGCGACGTCTTTGCCTTTCCGTCTTTTTACGAAGGTTTCGGATTGCCGCCGCTCGAAGCGATGGCGTGCGGTCGGGCGGTGGTTTGCGCCCACACTTCGGCGATGCCCGAAGTGGTGGATGGCGCCGCGCTGCTCTTCGACCCGTACGCGATGGATGAGATCGTGCGCGCGATGGCGGATCTGTCTGCTGGATGCCGAACTGCGCGCGCGCATGGAGCGGCTCGGCTTACAGCGCGCCGCGCACTTCAGTTGGCAGAAGAGCGCCGAGCGCACGCTTGAGGTGTTCCGCGAAGTGGCCGAAGGCCAGCGTGCGCCGGCGCGCGCCAGCGCAGCGCGCCAGGTCTCCAGATGAAGCTCAACAAGATGAACTCATCGAGCTATAGCCTACCAGATGCAGTTCCTTGCATCGTTGCTTCCATTGATCTTTGCTACTGTGGCGTGGTCGCAGCAGGGTTTCCCATTCACCAACGAAGCGACTCAAGTACTACGCGTCAACTACACCGGCGGTCTGAGTCTGGGCGACGCCGACTTTAGCGCGACGCACTCGTCATCGCAGCTGGGTGGGAATTCGAAGCGTCCGTGAACGCGGCGGTGCCGGGGTTCCCGATCGCCGATAATCTGCGCGCCTCGGCGAGCGACGAGCTTGTGTTCGACGCAATTTAGCGCGCGATCTCATCGAACGGAAACAAGAAGACGCGAGAGAAGACCGACATTCGACGAGAAGACCGGCAAGGCCCACCGCGTCACTACCATGCCCGCCGATGGCGGCGAGACGACTTTCACCATTCCCTCCTGCGCGCGCGACGCGCTGACTTACGTTTACTACGCGCGCCGCGAACTGGGGCAGGGAAGGGTGCCGCACGCGCAGGATGTGTTTTTCGGCGGCGCCATACTCGGCAAAGATGGATTACACCGGCGCGCAGAACATCGCGCTGAAGGGAAAGCTACCGTGGTGACGGATCACCTGGTAATCAGCGTGAAGGGACCGAAATCGGACTTCAGTTTCGAAGTTTTCTACGCGCGCGATGCGGCGCGCACGCCGCTGGAGATCCGCATCCCGGCGCCGGCGGGAACGCTGACCGCCGAACTGGTGCAGTGACGGAAAATGCGCGTAGCCTTCCTCTCTCCGCTGCCGCCCGCGCGCAGCGGCATCGCCGATTATTCCGAAGCGCTGGTCGAATCGCTCAAGCCGCTGGTCGATCTCGAGATCGTTTCCAGCGCCGCGCAGCCTTTCGATGCAGCGAAGGCCGATATCGCCATTTATCAGGTCGGCAACAACGCGCATCACGATTTCGTCTATGAAACCGCGCTGAAGCATCCGGGCGTGGTGGTGATGCACGAATCGAACCTGCATCATCTGATTACCGATCTCACCATCCGCCGCAACGATTGGGAATGCTTACGTCGCCGAATGCGAATACAACGGCGGCGCTGCGGCGCGCGATTTTGCGATGCGCGTGCGGGCGCTCGAGGTCGGGCCGGATTATGAAGGCGTGGCGATGACGCGGCGCCTGCTCGAAAGCGCGCGCGGCGTGATCGTTCACAGCCGCTTCATGCGCGACGAAATGCGCGCGGCGGGTTATGCCGGTCCTGTGGCGGTGATCCCTCACGGCGCATGGATTCCGCCGGCCGACCGCATGGCTTACCGGCACCGCCTGGGTCTGGATGAAACCATTCCGCTGATCGGCATCTTCGGGTTCCTGAAGCCATACAAGCGGATCGCCGAATCGTTGCGCGCCTTCCGCCGCTTGGTGCGCCTGGCGCCGACGGCCAAAATGATTCTGGTGGGCGAGCCGCATCCCGAGTTTCCGGTTGAGGCGATGATCCGCTCGATGGGTATCGAGGCCAACGTGCGAGTGATCGGCTTCGCGCCAATCGAGGATTTTGTCGGATACCTGGCCGCCTGCGATATCGTTCTGAACCTGCGATATCCAACGGTCGGCGAAAGCTCCGGTACGCTGCTGCGTTCGCTCGGCTTGGGCAAAGCGGTGATGGTTTCCGAGATCGGCTCGTTTCAGGAGTTCCCAGACGATGTTTGTATTAAGGTTCCCGTCGGCCCGGGCGAAGAGGATTTGATCTTCGAGTATATGAACCTGCTGGTGTCGCGTCCGGAAGCCGCGCGCGCGCTTGGCGAACGCGCCAAGCAATATGTCGCCACCGAGTGCAATTGGAAGGTGGTCGCGAAAAAGTACGCGGCGTTTCTGGAAGCGGTTGCCCAAGGCAAAGAATGGCGCGAGCCGGCGATTCTGGTGGAAGCTCCGCTGGAGCCTGCGGTGACCGCGGACGAGATCAAGCCGTACCTGCACACCTGGGCGCACAACGAGCAGCGAAAGCTGGTACCTCAATACCCACGAAACGCGCCTGGCTGAAGACACTCGAAATCACGCCTGCCGGTTCCGCGGACCAGCGCGCGCTCGAAATGGGCGCCTATCTTCAGATCACGCCCGCGCTCAAAACCAAGCTCGGCTATGGCGATGTCCGCGGCTGCTACTACGGAATACTTGGCAGCACCGACCGGCGAACTGTAATCTCGACCGAGGGCGAACCCTTCGAATGCGACATCGATCTCTTCGACGCCGAGAAGGACCGCTTTCCCTACGACGACGAATACTTCGACACGGTGCTCTGCGGCGAACTGATCGAGCACCTGTTCGAAGACCCGATGCACCTGATGTCGGAGATCAACCGCATCCTCAAAGCCGGCGGGCACGTGGTGCTGACCACGCCTAACATCGCGTCGTTTCGCGGCATCTCCGCCATCCTGCAGGGATTCCATCCCGGGCTGTTCCACGCGTACATCAAGCCGAATGAATCGGGCGAGGCCGACCCGCGCCACAATCGCGAGTACACGCCGCGCGAGATCCATCAATTGCTGGAGAACTCCGGCTTCGAAGTGACGCTGCTCGAGACCGGCGATTTTCGCGAGGAGCCGCATCCGGAATATGGCTGGGTCGTACACTTGCTCGAGCGCTACGGCTTCGAGAAGACACTCCGCGGCGAGGGCATATATGCCGTGGGACGCAAGACGGGCGTGGTGCGAGAGCGCTATCCGGACTGGTTATACTCGTGACCGTGACTGCCAGATCGGTGGGCCGCGCGTTCAGTTATCCAGTACTCACCGTGTGGCGCAACCGGCGTCTGATCCGCACGATGGTGCGGCGCGACATTCTGGGCCGCTATCGCGGATCGTTCGGCGGATCGTTCTGGACCATCATCAACCCGCTGCTGTTGATGGCCACTTACTTCTTCGTCTTCGGCGTAGTGCTGAACAGGGGTGAGGAGAGCCGCACCGACTTCGCGCTCCTCTTTCTGGCGGGAATGCTGCCGTGGCTGGCTTTCAGCGAGGCCGTGGGCCGTTCTCCGACCGTGATGCTGGAGCATCGCAACTTCGTCAAGAAGCTGGTTTTCGCGGTAGAGACTTTGCCTGTAAACTTGGTGGTCTCGGGTCTGGTCAGCGAGGGATTCGCGGTTGCGCTCTACTGCATCTTTTTGGCCGCGATCCGGCACGCGCTGCCGCCGACGATTCTCTGGCTGCCAGTGCTGATCGTGCCGCAGGTGCTTTTGACTGCCGGGATTTGCTGGTTCCTGGCCGCGCTAGGAGTGTTTGTCCGCGACTTAGGCCAGATCATCAGTTACATTCTGACCGTGTGGTTCTTCATCACACCGATTTGCTATCGCGAGACCGCTCTGACAGCGCATGCCCCGTGGATGGCGAAAAACCCGATCACGATCCTGGTGCGTGGATATCGCTCGGTGTTTCTCTATGACCAGCCGCCGCAATTCGGACCGCTATGGAAGCTCTGGGTGCTGGGCATCGTTATGGCGGTGCTGGGTCATGCGTGGTTCTACAAGTTGCGGAAGTCGTTCCCGGACGTGATCTGAATGTAGCGAATGTTAGGATGAGGGTTGCTCCACAAGATCGCCGAAGCCCTGATCGCCTACGGCCCTCCGGGCGTCTTCCTGCTTGCTCTGCTTGATTCGCTAGGCGTGCCCCTGCCTGCCGCTATCGATGTCCTTCTCCTGCTAGTAGCGTGGAAAACGCCCGACCGCGCTTACCTCACCGCCGGTCTCGCCATCGTGGGCTCCCTGATCGGCAATATCGGACTGTTTTGGGCGGCGCGCGGCGGCGGTAAGCGATGGGTGAAATCCATTCCGGAGCCGGAAAAGCCGCAGCGATTTCGCCGCTGGTTTCGACCGCTACGGATTGGTTACCGTTTTCATTCCCGCTATGTTTCCCGTTATTCCACTACCGCTCAAGGTGTTCGTGATCTCGGCGGGCGTGCTGCATACGCCGGTTCAGCAAATTCCTCGCGGTGATCCTGCTGGCGCGCGTCATGCGTTACTTTGGCGAGGCTTATATCGGGATTCAACTCGGTGAGAACGCGCAGCATTTCCTCGAGCACAACGCCTTCACCATCGTCGGCGCGGCGCTGGGCCTTGCGTTTGCGATGGTTCTCGCGATTAAGCTGAACGACCGGCGCAGGGACGCTACAATACTCTAGACGCCCGTCATGCCGAAGCGAATCGCAGTAGTGGAGGACGAGACGGAACTCGCCACGCTGATCGATTACAACCTGCGGCGCCACGGGTATGAGCCGCATCTCGTTCAACGGCTCGAAAGGCCGGTGAAGGCGCTCGAACAACTGAAGCCCGATCTGGTTCTGCTGGACGTAATGCTGCCCGAAGTGCCGACGGTTTCGAGATCTGCCGCATGATCCGCCAATCGCTCTGTGCTGGGCCGGATTCCGGTGCTGTTTCTGACGGCGCGGGCCGAGGAAGTGGATCGCGTGCTGGGCCTCGAAATCGGCGGCGACGACTACATGACGAAGCCGTTCAGCCCGCGCGAACTGATCGCGCGCATGCAAGGCCCACTTGCGGCGCGAAGAGATGGATGCCGAGCCCGGCGCGCTCAACATCGGGCCGTTTCAGCTCGACCGCGGCGCGCGCCGCGTGTTTCTGAACGACCGCGAACTGACGCTGACTTCGACCGAATTCAATCTGCTGGAATTCTTCTTGACCCATCCCGGCCGCGCATATAGCCGCGAGCAACTGCTGGAAGCTGTCTGGGGCGAGCAGCGCTACGTGACGCCGCGGACGGTGGACGTGCACGTACGCCGACTGCGCGAACAGATCGAAGAGCAGGCCGAAAACCCGAAATACCTGACGACGGTACGCGGTTTCGGCTACCGCTTCGAGGAAGCCCCCGCTTAAACCCAAATTCACCAGTTCTTAACGCGTACCGTAACGAAGCCACTGTTACTGTTGCTGTCATGAAGAAGATTCTTGTGATCGAAGACGATGCGGATCTTTTCTCGCTCCTCAAATACAACCTGGAAAAAGAAGGGCTTCGCGCTGACCGGCTTGCAAACCGGCAAAGGCGCGGTGGATCTCTGCCGCCAGGTGAGGCCCGACCTGATCCTGCTCGACATCATGCTGCCGGATTCGGACGGCCTGGATATCTGCAAGAGCATCCGCAAGGATCCGGATCTTGGCCGCGATCCCGATTATTTTTCTCACGGCGCGCGCTTCCGAAACCGACCGCATTGTGGGCCTGGAACTCGGCGCCAACGATTATGTGGTGAAGCCGTTTTTCGTGCGGGAACTGATCGCGCGCATCAAGCTGCAGTTCCGCAACCAGACAGCGCCCGCGCGCGTGCTGGAGGTGGGCGGCCTGGAACTCGACACAACCAGCCGGCAAGTTCGTCTGAACGGTTCGCCGCTTGCTTTGACTGCCACCGAATTCCGGCTGCTGGAATTTTTGATGAGCCGGCCGGGAGTGGTCTTCAGCCGCGAGCAGTTGTTGAATTCGGTGTGGGGACAGGATCGCGCCATTACCGACCGCGCGGTGGACGTGTACGTTCTGCGCTTGCGGCAGAAGATCGAAACCGATCCGGCGAGCCCGGTGCTGATTCACTCCGTGCGCGGGTTCGGATACACGTTCGAGCCGCGGCGCGCGATGGCGGTGTAAAGAGCGCGCGCGAAAAACTTGGACTCCGTCCGCTGCGTGGGCTGAATGGGAAGCGGAAATCGCGTGGCCGGAGGAATAGCTCGCGTGGGTTAGTGCCACATCCGCGACTTTTGTTTCTCACCGGCGTCTAAACCTCCAAGACGTTGACACCGGAGGTGTGCGCCAAGTGAACGCTCTCATGCAGGATCTACGCTACGGCTTTCGAATCTTACGCCAAAGCCCTGGATTCACGCTCGTCGCGATTCTCACGCTGGCAGTTGGCATCGGCGCCAACACCGCGATTTTCAGCTTCGTCGACGCCATCCTGCTAAAGCCGCTGCCCTATGCCGATGCAGACAGCGATTGTCCGCGTGCTCGAAAAGCCGCCGGGCGGACTGCGCAATGGCATCTCGGCGCTGAATTACCTGGATTGGAAGAAGCAGAACACGGTGTTTGATGCCATGGCGGCGCAGACCGGCGGATCCGTGTCGCTCTCGGGCAGCGGTCGAGCCAATTCTGTTGCGCGGGGCGCGTGTGGGTCCGGATTACTTTCGCATCTTCGGTATTCAGCCGGTCCTGGGCCGCAGGTTTCAGCCGATGAGGATCAGGTCGGCAAGGAACACGTGGCGATTTTGAGCCATCGATTTTGGGAGACGCAGTTCGGCGCCGATCCCGACATTCTGGGCCGCAAGATTATTCTCGACGGCCAACCGCACGAGGTGATTGGCGTGCTGCCCGCCGGCGGCGTGTTCGATCGCGCATTCGCTCAGATCTGGCGGCCGCTGGCGTTTGAGTCCGCGAACCTCACGCGCGATTTTCATTGGCTGACTCGTTCGCGCGGCTCAAACCCGGGGTGACGCTAAACAGGCGCGCGCGCAGATGGATGGCATCGGCGCGCAGATCGCCGCGCAATATCCGGCGTCGAACAAAGGTTGGGGCGTCACGGTGGAGCCCTACTCCGATATTCTGATCGGCCCGGACTTGCGCAGGTCGGTGTGGATCCTGATGGCGGCGGTCGGGATGGTGTTGCTGATCGGCTGCGCGAATCTGGCGAATCTCACGCTGGCGCGCGGCGTAGCGCGCGAGCGAGAGGTAGCGGTGCGCGCGTCGCTCGGCGCCGGGCGCGGCCGCCTGGTGCGGCAATTTCTTACGGAGAGCGTGCTGTTGGCGCTGGCTGGCGGGATTCGGGATCGGGTTCGGGTTTGTGGTAATGGCGCTGCTTCGCCTGGCCGTTCCGCCGAACTCGCTACCGCGCGAAGTCGAGGTCAAGATGGATTTGCCGGTGATGCTCTTCGCATTGGCCGTCTCCGCCCTCACAGGCATTCTCTTCGGCCTTGCGCCGGCGTTGCAAGCGGCGCGCCCGCATCTTGCGGCGGTGATGAAAGAGAGCGGCCGCGGCTCCTCGGCGGGCGGCGCGCGCCGCCGCGTCCGCAGCGCTCTGGTGGTGTTGGAAGTGGCGATGGCGTTTGTGCTGCTGGCCGGCGCAGGCCTGCTGATCCGTAGTTTCGCCAGCACCATGAAGGTGGATGCGGGCTTCAATTTCGAAAACGTGATCACCGCCGGCCTGCCGATATCGGAGAAGAAGATTCCGGATCCCGATGCGCCTGAACGCGCGTTACCGCGAGATCGTGGCGCGGCGTACAGGCGATACCCGGCGTGCGCGAGGTTGCGCTCACTTCCGTGTTGCCGCTCGAAGGATGGGGCTATGGCATGCCTTTGCAGATCGCCGGGCAGCCGCCGGTGGACATGGCGCACCGCCCGGCGTGCTTTTTCAAAATGATCAGCCCGGGGTATTTTTCCACGCTCGGAATTCGCTTGAAACAAGGCCGCGCGTTGAGCGATCAGGATCGCAAAGGCGCGCCGCCGGTTACGGTTGTCAACGATACCTTCGTCAAGCGGTACTTCAAGAAGGAGAATCCCATCGGCCAGCGGATTCTGATTCAGGAGATCGTTCCCGGGCATTCGCAGCTTGGTCCGGAAATTCCGTGGCAGGTAGTGGGCGTGATCGCCGATGAGAAGGTGGGCAATCTCGGCGACAACGGCGATTCCGGCATGTACGTTTCGAACGAACAGAGTCCGCTATACGGGATGACGCTGGTGGCGCGAACGGCTATCGAATCCGCTGGCGCTCGATCACAGCCTGCGGCAGGCGATTCACGATATCGACAAAGACCAGCCTCTGACCGACGTGCGCACGCTCGAACAAGTGCGGTCCGAATCGGTGGCGTCGAGCAAGCTCGAAACGCGGTTGCTTGGGATCTTCGCTGCCGCGGCGATGATTCTGGCGGCGATTGGGATTTACGGCGTGATCTCTTATGCCGTCACTCAGCGTATGCAAGAGATGGGCATCCGCTCGGCGCTGGGCGCGAGTCGGGCGACCTGGTGCGCATGGTGTTGAAAAGCGGATTGGCTCTGGCGGCGGTGGGACTGGTGGCAGGATTTGCGGGGTCGCTGGCGGTAACGCGGCTGATGTCCAACCTGCTTTTCGGCGTGAGCCCGCACGATCCGTTGACGCTGGCATTGCCGCGGCCTTGCTGGCTTTCGTGGCGTTGTTTGCCTGTTGGATTCCGGCGCGCCGGGCGGCGCGGTCGATCCGGCGATGGCGTTGCGATATGAATAGTGCAGAATCCAGCGGAAACTGCGGCATACTCGTTTCCAAGGCCTGAAGGAGCCTGACGATGGATCGAGCGACGACCGCCGAGTGGAGACTTCTGTTGCGCCTTCTTCTTTCGCAACGCCTGGAATTGAATGCTATCGAGGGCGCGTCGGTTGCCGGGGGCGTTGTGACCGCGGTGCATCTGAAGGGAATCCGCACGCAGGCTGCCGATACCGCCAAGGCCTGGAGTTCCGACGAAAATGACAATAGCCTCACGCTGCTGAGCGTGCACTCCCTACCCAGCGCCAGCATGCGCGTTCCGCCGCCTTCGGCCTAACGCATTCTCGTGCATCCTCCTGCGAGCGCCCGCGCGTAATATATCGATATGCGCCTCCCGTTGGCGGCAGCCTTCCTGATTACACCTCTCTGCCTTGCCCAGGACGCTTCGTTCCGAACCGACGTTCATCTGGTTAATGTCGGTTTTTCCGTCCACGACGGCGTCGGCCGCCTGTTCGAGTTTGCCACAGGAGGATTTCGAGGTTTTTGAAGACGGCGCGCCGCAGAAAATCGCCTTCTTTGCTCACAGCGCCGATGTGCCGCTCGACCTCGGTCTGATCGTCGATTTCAGCGGCAGCCAGGCGGAATTCATCAAGGCGCACCACAAAGATCTCGATGCCTTTCTCAAGAAGGCGCTCTCCTCGCGCGACCGGGTCTTCCTCGTCTGTTTCGGCAACCATGTAAGACTGGCGCAGGATTTCACGGACCAGCCAAGAGATATTATCGACGCCCTCCACGGCTTCGAGAAGCAGGGCGGCGGCGGTCTGTTCGAATTCGCGCCGCACGAGCGCCGCATTCTGGGGACGGCATTCTACGACGCCCTCTATTATTCGATCGGGGAGCGCCTCGCCGCGTCCGCGGGCGCCCGCAAAGCGCTGATCGTATTCAGCGACGGTGAGGACAACTCGAGCGGCCACCACATGTTGGAGGCCATCGAGGCGGCGCAGACGAACGATGTATTGCTCTTTCCCATCCGCTACACCGAAAAGCTGAAAGGCGGCCCGATTGCCCGCAACCGCTATGGAATTGAGGTGATGGCGCGCACGCCAAGAGACCGGCGGCGCCGATTTCGACGCGCGCGCGAAGGATCTCGCCGTCAGCTTCGCGGAGATTGGCGCGGAGCTTCATTCGTCATACCATCTCGCTTATCATTCCAGCAATCCGCAAAGCGACGACACGTTTCGCAAAGTTCGAATCCGCGTGAAGGAAGCGGGCTACTCGGTGCGAGCGAAAACCGGCTACTACGCGAAGTAGGCAATGACTGCCCGACGCCGCTTCACCGGTCGTTCAGGAACGCCTCCACACGATCGCCCATTGCGTCCAGGACGTTCAGCAACTCATGTCCCGAATCCACCGCGTGCAACTCCACATTCGGCCGCGTGGCTGCGAATTCTTCGGAGTAACGCACCGGAACCAATCGTCATGGATGCCGTGAAAGATCAGGCAGGGCTGGCGCACATCGGGATAGTCCTCATACTGCGCGGCGTCTTCCATCAGCCCATATCCGAGCGCGCAATCGCGGCCCTCGCCATAATGAAAGACGTCGATAGCGCCCTCACGCCTCCATGCCTCGATGGCGTTCGGGCCCAAGTGCTCCGCCCATCGCCGTCGCGAAACCAAATGCCGGCGCGAGCAACACTACGCGCTCCAATCCGTGTGCCGCGCGGCATAGAGCGCCGCCAGATAGCCACCCATGCTCGAACCGATCAGTGTCACAGGGTCCCGTCCGCCGCGGCGCGGGCTGATCACCTCCAATTGGCCGGAAAGCGTCAGGCTTTCGAAATCGCCCTCGGCCAGGTCGGGAATCGTGACCGAAAAGCCCGCGCCTTCCAGAACGCTGCCGGAAATATTGCGCCTTGCCGACGAGGGTCCTGATGCGAATCCGTGCAGGTAGAGGATGCGTTTCATTTCGGCGCTACTTCTTGAGGTCGCGGGCGCCCCGGGGGAGGGAAGATCTGGCACTTCGGTGAACTTGAGTTCCGAATCGGAAGCAAACAGCCGGAATGCATCATAGCGGTAGATAGTTTTCCGTAAGCGTCTGTGCCATCCACTATATGGCGATGAAGGACGGAGGCGGGAGTCAAAAAGCCATGGGAAGACATGACATAATCGACGTCGCCTCATCGCGGATTTTCTGTTTCGCTTGTTCGTATTCTGCCCAAGCCTGAACGCGTAACGGGAGCCCGTCGTAGCGCGCGCCCATAGCGTGCCCTCAATAGCCTCGCGAACCACTGCCGCCCGCGGAATCCAATTCGCCCGCATCCGAAGAATCCTGTTTCCAGTCGAAAGCGAGCGCCGCATCTGCGCCAATCCGGCTCTCTCCTGCGGGTCTCACCTGCATCGTTTTGAGACCTCGCGTGGTAAACGCCAGCAGAATCAGTCCGTAGTCGGTGGCGACATCCACCAATCCGAACCGCGCGTAATCCTGTAACATTCGTTTGCGAACGTTGTCGTCCTGTGATCGGATCCCAAGGTCAGTTCGCGGCGCGCCGATTCAGCGACCGGACGGCTTTACCGTCAACCGAAACAACCTGGCTAAATTCGAACAGATTCTGCGAATCGGAATTCTTTAGAGGCCCCACGCTATATTCGGAGATCACCTCATGCGTGACATACGTTGATCTTGGGAGCAGGGTAAGAATACTCGCGACCCTAATGCAACAGCCGCGAAGGAGGTAGTATGGCATGCTGCGTAAGTGTCTCCTGGGTAATCGCCTTAGGGAGATTCTCCTGAAAGACCGAAGCCTCCTCGCTAATCCGCACTAAGGCCTGGTTACGGCGTCATCTGGGCAAAGGCGGGGGAAATCCTGTCAGAAACGCCGCTAAAGCCAGACGTGACATGGAGTTATTTACGTCCTCGAAAGTGTTTGGGCGCGAATCAAAGTTTTTTATCGAATGGCCTTGCATCGAGTATGACTGCTCTGTTATTCTGAACAAGTCGCCAGTTGGGGATCACAAGGCTGCCAAAAGCCAAACGGTTGCGGT
>CAVPSN010000011.1:0-760604 GCA_963708385.1 Bryobacterales bacterium
CGGCGCGAGTAAGAGAGGTCCGTCGTGCCGCAACAAATGTTCCGAGCCCCGCGCTCATGGATTATGGTAGCTGCTCGGTATAGAGGCCGAGCTACGTCGGGATCGAGGACGCGGACTGCAGCGAAGTCCTATATGTCGGCGCCGATCCGCGCGTAGCATTCATCGAATCGGGTGGGCAGAACTGTGCTCACGCAGCTATACCAGCCCAACTATGCAACTTGGTAAACCCAAGCTCAGGTTAGGCCGGTGAGCCTTCCGATTGTGCGGCGCGGTTGCCGATCTAGCGAACGGACCGGGACGAGCCCGGTCAGAAACTACTTGCTCTTGTTACGAACAAATTCCGACGCGGCATCAATACCCTGTTCCCGCTTTATACGTTGGAATTCCTCAAGAGCGTTCGCTGCAGCCTTGCGCTTATCGCGGACCTCCGCTGGCGCACTCGCCGCACTTTTGGCTTCTTGCACGATCCGGTCAATTTCACGGTTCTTTGCAATGCGGTCCGCGAGCCTCTCAGCCGGGGTCATCTGGTTATATGGTTTGCTCATGTTGCGAGTTGATTTGGTTTGGGCAAGCTCCTCATCTAGTGTAGCGCTTCTTCATTTCATTTTGATTTGCGCGGCTCGAACGATACCCCGACCGGTAATGCTATCCTAAGAGCGTCTCTCCCAACGGATTACACGCTTTGAAAGTCGGTTTTGTCAGTCTGGGTTGCCCCAAGAACCTCGTCGATAGCGAAGTCATGATGGGCCAGCTTGCGGCCAAGGGCCACGAGCTGACGCCGCATCCCGACCAGGCCGACGTGCTGGTCGTCAACACCTGCAGCTTCATCGATCCCGGCCAAGAAGGAATCGGTCGACACCATCCTCGAGATGGCCGAATACAAGAAGATCGGCCGCGCGCAGAAGTTGATCGTCGCCGGCTGCCTGGTGGAGCGCTATCGCGGCGACATCCGCAAGGAAATGCCGGAAGTGGACGCGCTCATCGGCACCAACGAACTCGACGCGCATTGTCGCGCTGTGCGAGGGCATGGAGGATGCGCCGAACCCGATCGAGCCGTACCTCTATCACGACCTGACGCCGCGCGTGCTGGCCACGCCGCGGCATTTCGCCTACATCAAGATCGCCGAGGGCTGCGATCATCCCTGCACCTTCTGCGTGATTCCGCAGTATCGCGGCAAGTTCCGCAGCCGGCGCTTCGAATCGGTGATCTCGGAAGCCACGCGCCTGTTCTCAGCAGGGCGTGCGCGAGATCAACCTGATCGGGCAGGACACCACCTGCTACGGCGAAGATTTCGGGCTGAAGGACGGCCTGGCGCTGCTGCTGGCGCGCCTGGCGCAGATCGAAACGCCGCACGAGAAGTGGATCCGCTTCCTCTACGCGTATCCGAACAAGGTCACGCAGAAACTGCTCGATACGATCGCCGCGCATCGCGGCGCTGGTGAAGTACATCGACATGCCGCTGCAGCATGCCAGCGCGCCGGTGCTGAAGCGCATGAAGCGCGGCGCGTCCGGCGATATTTTCCTGAAGCTGATCGAGCGCATCCGCCGCACCATTCCCGGCGTCGCGATCCGCACCAGCTTCATCGTCGGATTTCCCGGCGAAACGGCGGCGGATTTCGAAGAGCTGTGCCAGTTCGTGGAGGCCGCGCAGCTTCGACAGTCTGGGCGTCTTCTACCTATTCGGACGAAGACACCAGCGCGCAGCTTTGCGCTCGACGGCAAGGTGGACGGCCGCACCATCCAGAATCGCAAGCGCCGGCTGATGGCGATCCAGCGCAAGATTTCGCGCGCGCGCAACCGGGCGCTGGTCGGCGCGGAAGTTCCGGTGCTGGTGGAAGGGCTGTCGCAGGAGACCGATCTGCTGTGGGAGGCGCGCATGCCGACGCAGGCGCCGGAGATCGACGGCGTCGCGCTGATCAACGATTTCGAAGGCGCGCGAGCCGCGGCCGGGCGAGATCCGCACGCTGCGCATCACCGAAGCGCACGATTACGACGTGGTGGGCACGCTGCTGGCCGTGCGCACCGAAGCGCCTCGCCGCGATCGCCGGCGACGCTGCCGCCTGATCAACATTCGCGCGCTGCATCCGAGCTTCCTGCAGATGAAGTGTCCGATCTGCAAGAAAGCAGGTCGCGCTGGGCGACTCCGGAATTTCCATTTTGCAGCGAGCGCTGCCGCATGATCGATCTGGGCAACTGGGCTTCGGAGAAGTACGTGATCTCCGAGCCGGCGCCGCCACAGGACGGCCGGACCGACCGACGAGGACGCCGAGGACGCCGAGTGATCGCAGGCTCGCGCATGGCTGCATCGCCACGTGGTTCGGCTGCGGCTACTCGCCGGTCGCGCCGGGCACCGCGGGATCGCTGCGGCGCATCGCTATCGCCATTGCCGCTCGAGCATTACTGCGATCTGGCCGCCGATTGGCATTTGCCGCTGCTGGCGCTGGCTGCTTCTCGTGCCCGGCGATCTGGGCCGCCGGATGTCGCGGCGCGCGCGGCAAACTGAAAGATCCGCAGTTCGTGGTGGTCGATGAAGTGATCGGCCAGTGGATCGCGCTCGCCGGCGCGCGCACGCTCAACTGGAAGAGCTACCTGGCCGCATTCGTCCTGTTCCGCCTGTTCGATATCTGGAAGCCGCCGCCGGTGCGCCAACTGGAAGCGCTGCCCGGCGGCTCGGCATCAATGCCGACGACGTGATGGCCGGGGTCTATGCCGCACTTGTCTTATTCGCTGGCAGGATGGTTCAATCTTTATTAGTTATGCCTCTTCGGAAACCACTCCAGATCGACGGACCTCAGATTTCGCAGGTCACGCCGGCCGCGGCCATCGCCGGCGGCGAATTGCAGATTCGCGGAAAGGGATTCGCGCAAGACGGAGCGGCCGCGCGTCACCATCGGCGACGTCGGCGCGCCGGTGATCATCGGCTCCGATTCGTTCGTGATCGCGCGCGTGCCGGAAGGCGCTACGCGCCGGCGAACTGGTGATCGACGAGCGGCGAGCAATCGAGCGAGTCCTGGGCCTGCGACATCGGCGTGCTGATCGCCGACAGCCTGCATCCGGTGGCCAACCCCGCGGTCGATTCGTTCGGCAACATCTACACCACCTTCAGCGGATCGCGCGGCCAGAAGGTGCCGGTCGCGGTCTACAAGATCGACCTGAACTTCAACATGAAGCCGTTCATCAACGACCTGATGAACGCCACCGGCCTGGCCTTCGATCCGCGAGGGTATGCTCTACATCTCCAGCCGCTACGACGGCATCGTGTACCAGGTCGACGCCCAACGGCAACATGTCGGTCTACGTGGAAGGCATGGGCGTGGCGACCGGGATCGCGTTCGACCGCGAAGAGAATCTGTACGTCGGCGACCGCAGCGGCACGATTTTCAAGATCAGCCCCAACCGCCAGATTTTCGTCTTCGCCACGCTCGAGCCTTCCATCGCCGCCTATCATCTGGCGTTCGGGCCGGATCGGTATCTGTACGTCACGCGGGCCGACCACGTCGAGCTTCGATTCAGTCTACCGCATCTCGCACGACGGGCGAAGTGGAGGTCTTCTATCGCGGCCTGGGCCGGCCGCAGGGCATGGCGTTCGACGACGAGGGGCGGCTGTACGTCGCGGCGTCGATTGTCGGGCGGCAGAGGCGTGGTGCGCATCGACCCCGGACCGAACGCGCAGACTGTTTCTTTCCGGCCCGGGCATCGTCGGCCTGGCGTTCACGCCTTCGCGCGCGATGGTGGTCGCCACCACCAACGCGATCTATCGCGTGGACGTCGGCATCAAGGGGCTGGTCCTCGCTAGCCGTCTCGATAGACGCGCGATGAACGCCGAAATCATCGCGGTCGGCTCGGAGATGCTGACGCCGCAGCGCGTCGACACCAACTCGCTCTATCTCACCGGCGGAATTGAACAACCTGGGCGTGGAAGTGGTGGCGAAGTGCGTGATCGGCGACGATCGCGAGCGCCTGGCCGACGCGGTGCGGCGGGCGCTCTCGCGCTCGGAGATCGTGATTCTCTCCGGCGGCCTGGGTCCCACCGAAGACGACCTCACGCGCGAAGCCGTGGCGCAGGCGCTCGACCGCAAGCTGGTACTTCCACGCCGGAGATCGCCGACGGCGCTCGAACAGCGCTTCGCCGCAGTGCAAGCGCAAGATGGCGGAGATCAACAAGCGCCAGGCGTTCGTCATCGAAGGCGCGGACATCCTGCCCAACGATCGCGGCACCGCGCCCGGCCAGTGGGTCGAGGAATCCGGCGCGGTGGTGATGCTGCTGCCCGGGCCGCCGCACGAACTGAAGGCGATGTTCGAGCGGCAGTGCCTGCCGCGTCTGGAGCGCATCGTTCCGCAGCAGGCGATCCGCACGCTGTCAACTGCGCGTCGCCGGCATGGCGCGAATCGGATCTCGATCAGCTGATCGCGCCGGTCTACAAGAAGTACGAGAACCCGGCGACCACGATCCTGGCGGCCGCGGGCGATATGCAGGTCCACCTGCGGGCGCGCTGCGCGACGCGAGGCGGAGGCCGAGGCGCTGCTGGCCGAGGTGGGCGGGCCGATCGAGCTGCTGCTGGGCGACCGGATCTACTCGCGCAACGGCGACCCGCTGGAAGTGGTGGTGGGCGAGATGCTGCGGCAGCAGCACGCGACGGTCTCGGTGGCGGAGAGTGCACCGGCGGGATGCTGGGCGAGCGGCTCACTGTGGCGCCCGGCAGTTCGGATTATTTCGTGGGCGGCTTCATCACGTACACCAACGCGATGAAGATCGAGTTGCTGGGCGTGCCGCCGGAGACGCTGGAGGAGTTCGGCGCGGTGAGCGCGGAGACCGCGGAAGCGATGGCGGTGGGCGCGCGCCGCCGCACCGGCTCGACCTATGCGCTATCGATCACCGGCGTGGCCGGGCCGGACTCAGGGGGCGAAGCGGCGCCGGTGGGCACGGTGTATGTCGGACTGGCGGACGCGGCGGGGGCGCACGTGGCGCACCGCCAGTTTCTGGGCGATCGGACACGGGTGCGGGCGTTCACGGTGCAGATGGCGCTCGATATGTTGCGGCGAAGGATGATGGGGTGATTGAAAATCATGACCGTTCATATCAAACCTGAGCTGGAAGAAATTATCACTGCGGATTTGAAGAGCGGGGGTTACGAGTCGGTCGACGATTACCTGGAGGATGCGATCGAGCTGCTGCATGAAAAAGAGGAGTGGCTCGCTAGAGACCGTGCTGAGATTGCGGGTCAGATCGAGCGCGGTATAGCTCAAGCGGAACGGGGTGAATTTGTCAGCCCCGACCAAGCCAGAGCGATGCTGCGCGAAATGCGAAAGGCCGAAACGAAACCCGAATAGTGCTGGTCTACCACCTCACACGCGAAGCGAGCGCGGATATCGGAACCATCTGGCGATACATCGCCCAGCACACTCCCGACGCCGCTGACCGCGTGGCGGAAAACATTCTCGATACCTGCGAGCGCCTCGCGAAGAATCAACTGATCGGCCATTCCGTAAAGGACATCGGCTCGCACGATCTTAGATTTTGGACTCTGCCTCGCTACCGAAACTACACGATCGTCTATCGCCCGGCACAACCCCATTGGAAATCCTGAGAGTCCTGCACGGACGCCGGAATTGGAAGAGAATCCTCGGCTAGAACCTTTCGAATCCATTACCGGGCCGAAAGTTCCTGAAGCCGCGGCGTCTTGCGGCCGTGGGCTGGTTCCTAAATGGTAATCTGGCTTCATGCGGTCTGCGGGGATTTCGGTTTTACTCTTTTCACTAACCAGCTTCGCTTTTGGCGGCGATTTTTCGGGCAAATGGTTCCTCGACGCAGGCCGTAGCGATACGCATGCGCTATTTCTCCCCACGGCGCAGACGTTGACGGTGACGCAGGGGGATTCGGCCATCCAGTGCGAAGGCACGTATCCCGATGGCTCCAGCCGGCGGTGGTCCTATCTGCTCAATGGCGCCGAAACCGAGGGCAGCATCGTGAAATGGGAAGGAGCCGCGCTGCTGGTGAATACGCAAGTCTCGGGCGCGCGCGAATACACCGTGATGGATCGCTGGGAACTATCGGGTAACGGCGCCACGCTCACCATCACGCGTCAGGTTGTGCTGAGGGAAGGTCAACTGGAAGGTTCGCTGGTCTACACAAAGTCGGCTGCCGAGGCCGAGCCGCGTGAACTGGTGAAGCAGCCGGCTCAGTCGGCATCCGATCTGGTGGTCGCGCATGGCACGCATATCGGCCTTGCGCTGCGCAACGCGCTCGATACCAAGCACACGCAAGAGGGCGACCACGTATATCTCGAAACCATAGCGCCGATCGCCGTTGCGGGGCAGATCGTCATCCCACGCGGCAGTTACGTCAACGGCACGGTGACTGAGAGCAAGCCGGCGAAGGGCATCAAAGACGAAGGGCGAAATGTACATCCGCTTCGATTCGCTGGTGCTGCCGAACGGGGTCACTCGCGACTTCCATTCCCGGCTGGTTTCGGCCGACGCCTCGACGCGCGGCACGGTGGATGCGAAGGAAGGCAAAGTGACCGGCGAGCGGGACAGCTCCGGCGACGTCAGAATGGTCGCGATCGGCACGGGTGTGGGCGCATCGGTCGGCGCGATTGCCGGGTCGGCGGCTGGTCACCCCTTGGGTGGAACGGGAATCGGCGCTGCGACCGGCGCGGTGGTTGGATTGGCTACGATCTTTCATGGCAAGCGGCCGGAAGCCGTGCTGCCGCGCGGGACCATCGTAGAGATGGTCCTCGATCACGATCTGACTTATAGCCGCAACGAGCTGCCCTACTGAGTCGTACGCACAAAACGGTACACCTCGAACAAATTTCGCCCAAAACCGTCCCCCACTATGCGGATACTCTGCTTGGTGTAACCCAACTTAGCAGCCCGCTCGACGACACGCTCATTCACTCCGGGAAACTGTTCGGCTTCCGGTACGTGCGCCAGGATGATATGGCCGGGGTCGCTCACCATGTACGTCAACGCGGCGCTTTCTTCCTCTCCGAGGATTCCATTGCGCATCACGGGATGCCAGGCGGTCAGGAGGCCAACGGATTCGAGAATCCCCCAGTCGGTGCAAAAGGCATATGCGGCCCTTGAGTCCTTCAACGACTCGGCAAGCGGGAAAACAGCCGCACTCCAAGTCGGCGAGCCGCCATTGCGCACTATCTTTGCGTAGTATTCATTGGTTACCGCCAGCGAACTGAGTACTACCAGCACCGTGGCTATAGCCAGTCCAGGCGCGCCGAATCTTCCCAGCCTTCGCGACACGCCCACGAACGAAATCGCTATTACTGCCTCCGGCCAGGGCCATAACAGAATGGCATGATGTACCGTGCCTCCGGTATGCGAATTGAGCGCCATTTGCAACCAAGCGACAGGTATTGCGATCAGGAAGAATGTCACGATACGCAGCGCGGGCCCGCCAGCCAGAGGGGCAAGCACTACGGCGGAGACAAACGCGACGAGCAGCCAGTCTGACGATGGATCGCCGGCAAATGACGAAAGCCGGGCAGATGCAGTCTGCAGCAAACCTCGCGGCCGGTGAGGCGCGGGCGTAGTTTGGTCCGGGGCATTTAAAAATCCGAGTAGCATCCCGCCGCGCGCGGTTTCAGTGAGGAGGTGAAATTTGGTTATGAGAGCCCCGGTATCGATAGTAGTGTTTTCCCTGATGGTCGCAAGATGCGCGTGCAGGTTATAAGAGATGAGCGGCGCTGCTCCTAAGGCTAACGCCGCGAAGGAAATGAGGAGCCGGCGAAAGCTGGCTACGGCAAAAATTTGCCTTGGAAACGTCAAAAATCCGGCGGTTGCGAAGCCGCTTAAGATCCAGAGCGCCAAGGCTTTATCCCATAAAGCGAGGCCAAAGAGAAGGAAGCCAAGAGCGAGCGAAAGGCTTGACGTGGTCTGGAAGAATCGAACAAGCAGCAGGGCGCCAGCAAGAATGAGCAGGTGCTGCAGCGCGACGGGGCCCCAGTCGTAACAGGAGGTCAGGAGATAAAGTGAATCCGCGGCGAGCAACCAGCATCCAACCAGACCAGCGCGGTTACCGGCGATGCGGCGAAGCAGCAGGAAAAACAGCCAAACGCTGGCCGCGCCGAAGATGAGCGCGGGTTCGCGCACGGCGTAGGGGCCGTTGCCGAATAGCTTGAAAATCGGGATATATATCAGGGTTTTCAGGCATCCCAGGTATGACATCAGCATTAGCGGGATCTGCTGATGATGAGGTAGGGGCCAAGCGTAAAGCGCCTCAAAGGGTTCGTAGATAGCGCCGGCGAAGAGGGCTTCATCGTTTTGAATCCCCAGCAACGGGATAAAGGGTTGGCCGGCCAGAAAGAAAAAAATACTTGCGAGAATCGCCGCCGCGACGCACTTATTAGTTGAGAGTGCTGCCATGCACCGAATTGCTTGACGATTCAAGAATCCGATGGTAGCATCTGCCGATACGTTCATCGGAGGCAACGGAACTTGCCGGAATACTGCGGGGTTTGCAACCTGGAGAACTTTGGAATTGAGATTGCTTATAAGAAATCCCGTATGAAGCCGGAACAAGGGTAAAGATTCGTAAATAGCTCTAAAGGAACGGCCCGGAAGCTGCAACCTTTAGCAAAAAATGTCGTCTATATGTTTGCTGAAGGAAGCGGTAAAAAGAACAAAATTAAAAAAAATTACCGGCTGACAGGAGATGGACCAATGAACCAGACCGAACTTAACAAATACAGAGCGGTGCTCGAAGCGAAGAAGGCGGACCTGTCCGCTGGACTGCGCAACCGGGAAGACATCGCCATCGAGAAGACCCCAGACGCCCTGGATGAAGTGCAGCTCGCCGGAGAGCGCGAGTTGGCTATCCGCAACTTGGACCGCGAGTCGAATCTGCTGCGTAACGTGAGAACGGCGCTGGGGCGAATCCACGACGGCAGCTACGGCGTCTGCATGCACTGCGAAGAAGACATCAAGCCGAAGCGGCTTGAAGCAGTGCCGTGGGCAAAGTATTGCATCCGGTGCCAGGAAGCGGCCGACCGCCACGAATTCGAAGCGGAAACGGGCGACGTGGACGACCTGCTGCTCAACGCAGCCTAAGATTCTCGGCGAAGATTCGAGGGCGCGGGCAGATTCCCGCGCCTTTCGTGTATCTATCCCGAAATGTTATTTCTGCGTCGAGCACAAGGGCGGCCCTCGCGCATCGGTATCCTGCCGGGCGCGTTCAACCCGCCGACGGTGGCGCATCTGGCGCTGGCGCAGTCGTCCTTGTTTCAGGTCGATGAAACCCTCTTTGTGTTGCCCAAGGCGTTGCCGCATAAGCTCTACGAAGGCGCCCCATTCGAAACCCGTATAGAAATGTTGCGAGCGGTTACGGCGGATTGGCCTCGCTTTTCCATTGCTGTATCCGAGGGTGGGTTGTTTCGCGACATCGCGCGCGAATGCAGGCAAGCGTACGGCGAAAACGCCCGCCTTTCATTCGTCTGCGGACGCGATGCGGCCGAACGAATACTGAACTGGGACTACGGCGGCAATACCACTGTTAGCGAAATGCTGCGCGAGTTCGACCTGCTTGTGGCATCGCGACGTGGTGAATTGGAGGCGCCGTTGCACCTGCGGCACGCTATCGCGCAGCTACATCTTTCGGACGATCTCGATTCCGTTTCGTCCAGCGAGGTACGCGACCGCGCCGCGCGCGGCGAACCCTGGGAACATCTGGTACCGCAAGCGGCGCGCAAACTCGCGGCTGAAATCTATCGAATCAAGAGGCCGTAAACGGTGACGGCATTGTCGTAGGTCGGTATATAGACTTTGCCATTCACCACGATGGGGAACCACGAACTTCATCAGCGTTCCCAGCCGGTCGCGCTTTGCGTTCTGCTGCGAACTCCAGAGCATATCGAGCGTCTCCGCATTGTAGGCGTAAATTGCGCCACCGGCATTGCCGTGATCCGCGCTTACGCCGTTAGTAATAGTTCCCCATACGATTCCCGTGCCGGGCTTCGAGCCATCGGCTGAAATACTGATCGAGCCGCCGGGCGACCCCTTCGAGGCAACGGAGCCCTTGGCTACCGATTCGCCATCGATCAAGCCATCTTTAATACGGTAGGCGCGCACAAAATCGCTCTCGCTCCACTGGTACATCGTGGGACCTGAAGGGCTGATCCAAAACGCCGGTCCGGGGAGCACGCCGCCCTCCGGTCGCTCGCAAGCAACTGGATCAGACCGTGGTCATCGGGAGCCATGTGGCCCAAATTGTGACCGTCGAGCACGTAGAAGATGCCCTTCTTGCTCCCGGCAATGAGGCGGTTCGTGCCCGGAATCAGCAGTGGGCCGGTCGAGCCGATATCGGCATCGCGCTCGTTGAGCGCGGCGTAATCGTGCGGCGTGAAGTAGTCTTCTAGAGCCAGCCCGTTCGGCGCCGATCGACGAACCGCAGAATCGACGTGCCGAAATTGCGTACGCCGTCCCAATCGCCGTTGCCGACTTCGAAGTAGATTGAGCCATCGGCGCCACGGCCGGCGGCGCGCCCCGATTGCCAGATGCCGCCTTCGCGCCTCGGGCGTGACGCAGAACGCGCCGTCCGGCTTGAGCGTGGCCGCGTCATAAGCCATCACCCAGCCGTGATAAGGTTCGATGTCTTCGTGCGACGCCCACGCGATCACCACGGAGCCCTTCACCAACAGCCAGCGCCGGACCGCTGATTGCCGGCTCTCGGATCGAAGTGCAACAGCCCTTCTACTGCGTCTTTGACTGCACTGTTAACGCTGGCTTCGATGACGGCCGGCGCGTGAAGGTCTTTGCCGGTGGCCAGATCGAGCTTGTCGCAGTCGCTGCACGTACGCGCCGTTTTCGCGGGTGCGCGCTACGCAGAAAATCGCGTGCTCCGCCGGATCGATCACCGGCGTCCCGAGGATGCCCACATTGCCGACAATGTTCAGATCCGGCCGGTTCGTGATGTCCGCAACCGGCACGGGGACGACGCCATGCAGTTCATCGGTGAAGTCGCGCATCCACAGCGGCGGCCCGGGGCTATCGGCGTCGAAGGCATACACCTTATCGTTCATGGTCGCGACGTAGAGCACGTTGTGCGCACTGCGCCCTGGAATCGCCACGCCGGCAGCATAAACGGCTGCGCGTAGACGGCGCCATCCACGTAGTAGCTGTACAGCTTGCCGAAACCTGTCTGATTGACATTGCCGGCATTGAGAATGGTTTCATGCGTATTGGCGCCGGTGGAGGCGGGGTCGTAGCGGTTCATGAGCACGCTGACCTGCCCGTGCAAGCAAAAGGCGGAAAGCAGTGGAAACGCGATACCGCGGATCATCATTTCGATGGTAACTTCGCCTCTTTGCCGCTCTCCCATTTGAGCGCCAGGCGTTGCTGGCCGTCGGTGGCCTGCAACTCGATCTTGAAGACCTGTTTTTTGCCGTCGAAGTAGAGATACATAGGACCGCGCAGGTGGTCGAACCGCTCATCGGCGGAGATATTGGCCTTCATTACTCCGCCATCCCAACTCATGACCGTTCCGCTGAAGGAGGTGGGCGCGCCGCGAGGCATATCAAAGACCACGAAAATGTTGCCGCCGTGGTCGAAATCCACTGCCGCTTTGGTGAGCGCGAGAGCCGGCCGGTCGTCCATGCGCGCTTCGCCGTGGCCGGCTGCGGCGGAATGGACAGTGTTATTGAAGCTCATGCCCTTCGGCGGCGGTGGCGGCGGAAGCTTCCAGGAGATTCGAAAATCGTACCGTCCTTCGCCAGGAGTGCTATCGCGGATGAAGACGACGGCGCGGTATCCGTTGCGGCCTGAAGGCGGCTCGGTGAGACGCATCTCGTTGCGCTTCTCTTTCACCGAGAATTGAAAGCCGTCGAAATCACGGTCGGGTAGCGGAGCGCTGCAGTCCGATTGGTTGTCATGTGCATCGCCGCCGGAGATGTTATGGACGTCCACGCGGTTGCCATGAACCGATACTTCGACCGCGTCGTCCACCAGCAGCCGAATGTCGCATTGGCCTTTACCGCGAGGCGCATCGCCGGTCATCGGGCGCGGGGTGAAATGAATGTCGGCGTATGCTGGCAACAGCAGGAGAAGCGGAAGGAGGAAGCGCACTACTCCCATCGTAGCGCCACGGATGGATCGACCCGGCTTGCGCGCCGCGCCGGCACATATGACGCGAGTAGCGCCGCGGCCAGCAACAGCGCAGCGACGCCCGCATAGATCGCGGGATCGGACGGACTGACGTCGAACACGAGGCTCGCCAGCACGCGTCGCAGGACGAATGCGCCGGCGAGGCCGATCCCCATCCCCGCCGCGCTCAGCCTGAGTGAATAGCGCACTACCATGGTGCGAACCTGGGACGCACTCGCGCCCAGCGCCATACGGATGCCGATTTCGCGTGTCCGCTGCCCGACCATCCACGCCATCACCCCGTAGATTCCGATCAGCGCCAGGGCCAGCGCGAGCGAGGCGAACGCGGCAAGCAAGGCCATGGTCCAGCGCCGCGACTTGGCCGATTCGGCAACGACATCGTCGAGAGTGCGCACATCGGACACAGGCAGTTCGGGATCGATCGCGCGGATTGCCGAACGCACCGACGGGGCCAGCGCCGCGATGTTGCCCGATCCGCGAATCGCCAGATAATTCGCGCCCGGGGCAGGGAAGTACATGTCGAGCGTCGGCTCACTATCCAGCCCGAACCGTTTGACGTCGGCCGCCACGCCTACGATGGTTGAGTAGCCGGGCGTGGGTCCCCAAAGCGCGGTAATGAATTTGAGGCCAACCGGATCGCGGCCCGGCCAGAAACGGCGAGCCATTGTCTCATTGATAATGATCGAATCGCTGTTGGCTGCGGTGTCCTTTTCTGCGAACGCGCGGCCGGAACGCATCGGAATGCGCAAAGCCTGGAATAGTTCGGGCGTGGCGAGCAGAACCTGTGCGGCGGACGGAGCATCCGGATGGCTCAGCGGACTCCCCGGAACGAGAAAACGTGAAACCAATGCGCGGCTTCCGGCGGTCGGCAGCGAGTTACTCGCGGCGACCGATTCCACGCCGGGCATCGTGCGCAGCGATGCTTCGATACGGTGAAAGAGCGGCCCGGATTGGGTTGAGGGCGGAATCGAAAGACGAAGCGTAAGTACGCCCGCCGGATCGAATCCGGCATCCACATGCATCATACGAACGAAGCTCTTCACGAGAATCCCCGCGCCGGCGGCGAGGATCAAGGCCAGGGAGAACTCCGCGATCACCAGTGCGGCCCGCAGCCGCTGAGAACCGCCGCCCGCCACCGAATTCGATTTGATGACGGCCACAGGGCTCGCATCGAGAATCTGGGCGGCGGGAACGAGCCCGAACAGCAGCGCGGTCGCGAATGCCACGGCGGCGAGAAACCACAGAACGGCGGAATCGAGCGCCGCCGCGACCGGCGAAAACCGGCGCAGACAGATTTCGGCGAGCAGCAATCCTAAGCCCGCGCCCAGAGCGGATAGCGTCAAGCTTTCCGCGAGAAGCTGCCGGATGAGCCGTCCGGCGCCGGCGCCCAACGCCGTGCGCAGTGCGATCTCTTTGCTTCGTGAAGCGGCACGCGAGAGCAGCAGATTGGCCACGTTGGCGCATGCGATGAGCAGTACGAGGGTCACCGCTCCCAGAAGCATCAGGAGCGCCGGCCGCACGTTCGCGGTGAGATCGTCCTGCAAGCCGGCCGCGTGCATGCTCCAGCCGGTGCTCGTTTTGGGATTCAGCGCCGTGAGACGCCTGGCCACATCCGTCGCGCGGCGGGAAACTGCAAGCGTGGTCACGCCCGGGCGCATGCGCGCCACAAAGCCCAGGCCGTGGCGTACCGGATTCGTTAAGGCATCGGCCATGAGCGAGCCGTTGGGCAGCCAGACGTCGGCCCAATCGGGGAAGGCGAAATCGGGCGACATGACGCCGGCTACGGTGTAGGCTTCGCCATTCATGCGAATCGATTTGCCCACAATCGTGGGATCGCTGGAGAAGCGTGTGCGCCAGATTTTGTCGCTCAAAATCGCGGTGGTTGCGGGATCGTTAGGCACGATACCGCGGCCGAGAGCGGGCGCCACTCCGAGCATTGGCAGCAAACCTGGCGAGATTAGGGTTGCCTGAACTTCGGCGGCATCGCGCGCGGCGCCGGTAAGCGCAAGGCTTGCCGGGACCGAGCGATACCACGCCGATTCGCTCAACAGATCGGTCTGGCGCTGCCATTCCGCCATTTCCGCCACCGAGATGCCGGCTTTCTCAATCTGCGGGGCATAAGCGTCCCACACGGTAATCAACTGCGCGGGGCTGCGAAACGGCAGCGGCTTCAGAATGACGGCGTGCACGAGGCTGAATACGGCCGTGTTAGCCCCAATGCCGATGGCGAGAGTTGCCACGGCAATTGCTGTGAAGCCCGGCGCTTTGCGCAATGTGCGGGCGGCGAATTGAAAATCGTTCATGGCGAGCTCTAAGTAGTGGACGCACCGCCGCTCGCGCCGATAGGCCCGACGCTAAGAAGACCGAAGGCCGGCAGCAACGCCTATAGGCAGTTTACGCGGCCAACGCTTCAAAAGTAATACGACCGCCCGCGGTTCCGCGGAATCGTCACAAAGAGCGTGTGCGCTCCATTGCGCGCCACGCCCCAGGGAGATTACATGAAGATTCAGGTTAATAGCGATAAAACAATTGCCGTGGATGCCAGCCTGATACGTTTTGTCGAAGGCGAAGTGGACCGCGTTCTGCGCAGGTTCGAGGGAAGGCTCACGCGTGTCGAGATCCATCTCAGCGACATCGATAACCGGAAGACAGGGAAGGCGGACAAACGGTGTCTAATCGAGGTGCGACCAATGGGCGCTCAGCCTATGACCGCCAGCGCGCAGGCTACGAAGATGCCGTCCGCGATCGGCGAGGCGCTCGGCAAGATGCAACGCGCTCTAGCCACATTCTTCGGCCGTCAGGGAAGGCCGGCCTCGACAAGCGAAACGCGCGTTTCGCCGGCCGTGAAGACGGTAGCGAAAAAGAGGGCCGTAGTTCGGAAGAGCGAGGTTATGAAGACCGCGGAAAAGGAGCTCAACTCCCGTGAACCAAAGAAGAAGGGGATCTACCAGGCTCGACGAAAGTCTTGGCCCGCCTCGGTGGGTTCGGCCGGAGGGAGGTAGGCAGGACGCCGATTCGGCGGATTGCTACTTAGTAGTGTCCATTACCTGCATTCGACACTTTGCCGCGGAACATGCGATACACAAAAACGAAATAGCCGGCCGCGATGGCAATGCCGAAACTCCACCAGATCAGCCCCACGCCCAGCGCGTAGTCTCCGGAATGGGCATTGTAGACCGTGATATTCAGCGCCGGATCGGTGGTGGAACGCAAGAGAGTCGGATAAACCGCCGCGGCCGCGCCCAGCAGCATGAACACCAGATACCCGCAGGAACACAGGAACGCGCCGCGCTCATTTCCCCTTCGCCCCATCGCATGCATGCCGAAGAGAGATCCCGCGACCAGGAGCGGGATCGCGTATAGCAGCGGTAGCCGTTGATAGTTGTCGAGCAATTCCGGTCGAATCCAAAGGGTCGCTGCCAGACTGATCGCAGTCATGAGAACCAGCGCTGGAAACAGGGATGCCGCGGCGCGCCGCATACGGAAGTTGAGTTCGCCTCCGGTCTTGAGAGCCGCATAGTTTGCGCCGTGAAGAGCCAAGGCCACCAGAGCCAATAGGCCCGCAATCGATGTGTACCAGTCTAGAATCCCGGGCGAAGGCCCCACGTTCCAGTTTGTCCACAGGGGCAGAAAGAAGAAGCCGTCGCGCCGCAAGGGCACGCCGCGAATCACGTTGCCGATGGCCGCGCCAAAGAATATGGTCAGTAGCAAGCTGGCGATGCCGAACCATCCGTTGAAGAAGCTGCGCCAGACGGACGATTCAGTGTGTCCCCGCAACTCTATCCCGATCCCGCGCAGGATCAGCAACCAGAGCACGATCATCAGGGGCAGATAGAAGCCGCTGAACCCGGAGGCGTAGAGAAGCGGGAACGCGAAGAACAGGGTTCCGCCGCCGGCAACCAGCCACACTTCGTTCCCATCCCAGACCGGCCCGATGGTACGCAGCAGCAGGGTCCGTTCCTCCTCCGTGCGCGCGAGGAAGAGATGAAGTATGCCAACGCCGAGATCGAATCCATCCAGCACTACATAGGCCGTGATCATGAAGGCGACTAGCAGATACCAAGTCAGCAGCATGGCGTACCTTTCAAAGCTCGGTTACCGGGATTCCGGAAGTAACCTCCGGGGCGGAATTGTCACTTGGGCCAAGGGCAATTGCTTGGGATATGAGAAAGAGGAAAAAGATGCCCAATACCATGTACAGCCCCATAAAACCCAAAAGAGTAAATAACCCATTCCCCGCACTCACATACTTGGAATATCCCTCAGCGGTTCGCATCAAGCCATAGACTAACCACGGTTGCCGGCCGAGCTCCGCCGTCATCCAGCCTGCCGTATTGGCGATATAGGGCAGCGGCACACAGAGCATCACGATCCAGAGCATCCATCGAGCGCCATACAGGCGCCGCCGCCAGAGGAGAAATGCGCTAAGAGCCATTACCGCGGCGAAGATAGTTCCCAATCCAGCCATAACATGATAGGCATAATAGAGCAAAGGGACGTTAGTCGGCCAGTCGCTCTTCGGAAATGCATTTAATCCCCTTACCCGGGCCGTGGCCGTGCCATAAATCAAAAAGCTTAATACCTTGTTGGCGATCAATGGATTGTCGATCGTCTGGTTTTCCATGTCGGGTTGACCCATAAGTACGATAGGGGCGCCGGCTTGGCTTTGAAAGAGCGCTTCCATCGCCGCGGTGGCCACGGGTTGGTGCGCCGCCACGATCTTGCCATGCAAATCGCCAGTCGGGAAGATTTGCGCGCAGCAGGCGATGACTCCGGCGATCACTCCCACGCGCACAAAGATTCGCGCTTCCTCGACGAATTTATTCTCCAGCAGGTAGTAAGCGCCCACTGCCGACATTGCAAAAGCGCCGGTAATCAGCGCGCCACACATGTTATGCGAATACTGGATCAGCGCCCAAGGATTCAGCAGAACCCCCCAAAAGCTGGTGAGCTGAAAAATTCCATCGGAGGTTCGCTGAAACGCCACCGGGTGCTGCATCCACGCATCGGTCACGATGATGAAAAATCCGGATAACCACGAACCAAAGAATACGGCGAACGCGGCCCACCAGTGCCCGGCGCGGCTTAACCTCTTCTCGCCATAAAGAAACAATCCAAGAAAAGCCGACTCGAGAAAGAACGAGAACACGCCTTCCATGACGAGCGGCTGCCCAATTACTCCGCCGGTGACGCGGGAAAATTCCGCCCAGTTGGTTCCAAATTGAAACTCCATGGGGATGCCAGTGACCACGCCCATCACAAAATTGATTCCAAATATCTTCGCCCAGAACCGCGCTGCGTTGTTGTAACGCGGGTTGTTTGTCCGAAGGTACAAGGTTTTTAGCGCCACGATCAGCGGCGCCAACCCCATGGTGAGTTGCGGAAAGAGGTAGTGAAACGTGATGGTAAACGCGAAATGAAGCCGGTGAATAAGCAGCGCGTCATCCATCGAATCTCCTGTCGTTGAAGTTGAGATTTGAAAAGCCCGGGTTGCGATTCAAAATTATCACGTCCGGAGCTAAACTGGAGTCGTATGCCCCATCCTGCCGCACCGAGTCTCGCGAGTAAAGAAGCGCGTCTCATTGAATCTCTGCGGCAGTTCCGGCGGGTGATTGTGGCATTCTCAGGCGGCGCCGATTCCGCCTACCTTGCCTGGGCCGCCCACCGGGCGCTCGGCCAAGACGCTCTCGCCGTCACTGCCGATTCCCCTTCGTTTCCGCGTTCCCATAAGCGCGACGCGGAAGCCTTCACCGCGCAATTCGGCATTGCCCACGAGTTCATCGTCACCAACGAATTCGATAATCCCGATTACGTCCGCAATAACCCCGACCGCTGTTTCCACTGCAAAGACGAACTCTTCACCCGCCTCGAACAGTTTGGCCGCGATCGATCGATCAAACACATTGTCTACGGGGTCAACCTCGACGATCTCGGCGATTACCGCCCTGGCCAGAACGCCGCCCAACAGCACCGCGTCGCCGCGCCGCTCGCCGATGCCGCTCTTAGCAAGGCCGAAATCCGCGAACTCTCCCATGCCGCCGGCCTTCCCACCTGGGATCGCCCTGCGTCGGCTTGCCTGAGTTCGCGCATCCCATACGGCACGCCCGTCACGATCCAGAATGTCCATACCGTCGAAGCCGGCGAGGAAGAGATCAAGGCGCTCGGTTTTCGGCAGTTCCGTGTCCGCTTTCACGGTGAAATGGTGCGGATTGAGATCGCTCCCGACGAACTTTCGCGGGCCCTGTCGATCGACATGGCGCAGCGGTTCACCGCCATTTTCAAACCGCTTGGATTCAAGTACGTCACGCTTGATCTCGAAGGCTATCGCCAGGGATCGCTCAACGAAGTTCTTCAGCTTTCGGCGCGGTAGATCCTCAATTCCCTCTTACGAACTCCATCGTGCAGGACACTACAATCGCCCGGTCCTCTTGCATCGCAGGCGTGAATCTCCATTTTGCAACCGCATCCAAAGCATCTTTGGCCCACTCCTCGCTCGATGCCTTCTCCACTCGCGCGTGAACTGGTATGCCACGTTCGTCAATATCAAACGCCAGGGTTGCTGTCGCGGCCGCTCCGTCGCGCGCCACTCGCGGTTCGGATCCCCCGTTGAAAATGGGCCGCATCGAAGACTGTGGCGCCTGGAACTCAACCCTCGCGAGATGCCATGGATTGGGTTTCTGTTCGGCGCCCCGCAGTTGGAAGATCACATCCACCTGAGAGTTTACGAGCACGGGGGTTCCCCCTTTCTGCGCCGGTGAGTAGCGCCATTGCCGGACCGCCAGCATGGCCTGCTCGTCTAACCCTAACCCGAGCGACTGCTCCACTTGTAAATCGTTCACGATGCCGTCTACACCAATGACGATGCGGAGCCGCACCGTTCCTTCAAGGTGGGCCGTGCGCGCCTCTTCCGTATACGCGGGGGAGATCTGCTGCAACAAACGCGGCGCGATAATTACTCCAGGCGCGGGAGTTGCCTTCGCCGCTGTCGTTCCGGACACGGCGGCATCGGCCGGAGCAGGGAGCGGAAACTCATCCGGCGCGAGATCGATCGCCAGGGCCACTGCTTCCGGCGCAATCGATCTTGCGACCGCGGCCTTTCCATCGGCGCTCTTGCTTACCTTCACGAGGTAGACCGTTGGAAACTGGCGCCCGTCCGCCTCCGCCACGGGAAATGGAATCGCCCGTACCGCCGGAAGAAGGCTCTTGGCAGACTCATCATTACGATCCAAGGCGCGGACGGATTCTACCGCGCCACTCGCATTGGCCGAAACGAAGAAGTACGCCGCAATGCCGGCGCTAAGGCTTCCTATAGGTTGTTCCGGCAGCGTTGCGCTCAGCGGATACCAGGCGTGGTCAATCGATAGTGGCCCGATCGCCTGCCGTGATGTAACTTGCGCCAGCGATGGCGGCGCCTCATCGATCCGCCCAGGTTCCAAATAGGTCGCTTGACGCCAGTGAACTGGGGCATCCGGACGCCCCGCCTTCGCCTCCACTTCCGCCAGATGAGCATAAACTTCGGCGCGAGGCGCGAGTGTGGCGGCGGCTGTAAGCGCAACAAGGGCTGGCTCGATCCGGCCCTGTTTGAATTGCAGCCAGCCGTAGGTATCGAGGCAGTTACTGATACTTTCCTGGTGGTTGATGGCGCTCGCCATAGTGCGCCCTCCGGCTGGATCGCCTGCGGCTTCAACCTGATCTAGCGCCCGCCGAACGAGCGATTCCGCTAATTGGTACTCCTTGCCGCAGTCGGTCAGATAGAATGCCGCGTCATTCAATATCGATGCAGATGGACGAGATCCCCACGCACGAGTCAGTTCCTGCTGCGCGTCGCCCTTGCCTTGACAAATGCGCGCCACGGCCAAATACATCTTTTGTTGCGCGTTGCCCGGCTGGAATTCGAGCGCCCTCGAGGCGGCGGCTTCGGCTTCCGGCCACCGTTCGACATGAATCAGCGCCCGCGGTAGATTCGCCGTGGCATGCGTATCGCCTGGATGGACTTCCAATTGTTTGCGGAAATTCGTAACGGCCGCCCTCCAGCGTCCCTGACGCTCCTGAAGCAAACCGAGGTTGTTATAGGCGTATTGGTCCTGTGAATTAATTCCTATCTGTGTTTCATACGCCTTCTGAGCTTCATCCCACCTGCCCAAAGCCGCAAGCGCTCGCCCCAGATTGTTCCACGCCTGCGGGTCTCCCGGACGGAACCGAACCACCCTCTCGAAAAGCCGCCGTGCCGAATCGTATTCGTGTTGGTCATATGCCACAGTTCCGTAGTGATTCGCCGCACCCGGCGAGACCGATTCGATCCATTTCGCAGGATCGGTATGCATTATTCGGATGAGAGTAAATCGTTTCTCCTGATCTTCGCGAACGATTTTCCAGAACGAAGAGAGTTCCGATTCACTCGTTGCGCCCGCACCCTGAGCCCTGAGCAACAGCTCACGCGTTACGATTAGCCGCCCCCCATCCATCTTCGCCGCTGACTCATAGCGTCCAAACGGGCGATCCTCGTTTACTCCTGATAGGCCTGGGGCGGTGAAGCCGGCTGGAATTTCCAGAGAGATCTCCTCGCGATACCGCGTATCCTGCCCTGCTTTCGGGGTCCCGGTGGGCGCCGCCCCCACCGGAAGAGACATAGGAATTAAATCGAGGGTCAGCGTTTGTTGCCGCTGAATCGGCAACAGAAACTCCTCGTGAATGCGCAGTCGAATCTGCGCCGGGAGATCGGGCGTGCCGGCGCCTGTTACATGTGCCGTAGATTCTAGTTGCCGGCCACGTACAAAGCTCCCAAACAAGAGTGGCGAGACAACCCCTTGATCTCGCATTAACGGCCCGAGATATGGCGTGCTCGGCGTGCCTACTGCGGTGACGGTCATTGTTGCCTGCAAAATGCCATCCGGCGCGATCGCCCCCTCCAGTGTTGCCGTGACACCATCTTGTAAACCTGTGTTCTGCGCCCCATACGCCGCTACGGCAAGAAGTATCCCGTACAATGTCGCGCGTCCCATGTTGACCCTGTTCATATCGGTAAAGAAATCTCTTGTCGAGTGTATCGCGGCTCAAAACCGTTCCAAGCGACTAAGTAAACATACTCAATCGTCTGGCGACGCAACAAGAGAGCAAGAATTGCGACTCGCGAACAGCGCCACAGGCTTCCCCTGCCTTATCACTGGTCACCGTACGGCCTGGAACATTGGCTCGCGATCTGCTTCACGTAATTCATGACGTTGAGAAAGATTGAATTCGCCTGGAAACATCGCCGGGCCCTTTGGAAGCACCGCAAGCTCATCCGGCATCGGAAGGAAATCCTGGCGGGCGTGTCGCTCGCCGCGGCGGCTATACTGGCTTCAGTGCTGCTCAAGCGCGGCGCGCATACGTGAACAATCGCCCCATCGGAACAGGCGCACAACCCGAACCGGCTCGCATCCCCGGGAGCCTAGCGGCCGTCACTATTTTCGGCGTACCCGTACGCTTTCACTTTACCTTCGTCCTGATGCTGATTTTTCTTCTCTTCATCGGCATCGGCGACAAGCAATCCGGCCCATCCACCGCGGTCTATATAGCTGCGTTGTTCTTTTCGGTGCTGCTGCATGAGCTAGGCCACACGCTCGTCGCGCGCCGATATGGAATCAAGACGCTCGAAATCGTCATGTTTCCCATTGGCGGTATCTCGCGCCCAGAACGCCAGCCCAAACCTTCGGAGGAACTGCCCATCTCACTCGCTGGTCCGCTGGTGAATCTGTTGATCGCCGGGGTGCTCATCGGGTGGCTGGCGACGCAGCAGGGATGGGTTGCGCTTCAAGCGCTCAAGGAACCCACGGACGCCAATCTCGCCGAGCGCATCGTCGCCGGCAACCTTGCGCTCTTCCTCTTCAACCTGCTGCCTGCGTATCCGATGGATGGCGGCCGCATCCTGCGTTCTCTGCTCGCCTTGCACCGCCCGGTGGAAGAGGCCACGCGAATCGCAGCCGGCGCGGGCCAAGGCCTTGCCATCCTGATGGGCCTCGCCGGATTGCTTTGGGGCAACTTCGTGTTGATGTTCATCGCGCTCTTCGTTTATCTGGGCGCCTTTCAGGAAGGCGCTGCTGCCAGAGGCCGCATCTTCACTTCCGGCTTCCCAGTCAATGCCGCCATGATCACCGATTTCCGCACTCTCACCCACGGCCAAACCATCCGCGATGCCGGCAACTTGCTGCTCTCCACATCGCAGCACGATTTCCCCGTGGTACATGGCGAATCGGTCATTGGGCTTCTCACCCGATCCGCCCTGGTTCAAGCCATGCTCAATCAAGGCCCCGAAGCCTACGTTTCGGGCGCGATGGCACGCGAGTTCACCCGCCTCTCGCCCGAACTGCCGCTGAGCGAAGCGCTGCCCCAGCTTGCCGGGCCGGCCGCGTGTGCCCTGGTAATGGATTCGGACGATCGCCTGGTCGGCATGCTCACTTCCGAGCATCTCTCGGAGTTTATCGTGCTCCGCCAGGTAAGCGCCGCGCAGGAGAAGCTTCACCGCGCGTGACGATTCGCCCGGCTGACGCTTTTACAGTAGCCGGAAGTTCATTTCCACTTGCACATATGCGGGAACTGGCTTGCCGTCCTTGATAGCTGGCTCGAACTGCCACTGTCTGATCGCCTCCAGGGCTTTCTCGTCCAAGCCCAAACCCAAGCTGTGCATCACTCTTGGGTTCTTAACTTGGCCGGAGGGGTCGATTTCCGCGCTGAGAAGTAAATGCCCTTGGAACTTCGCTTTGCGAGCCTCTTCCGAATAGGCCGGTTGTACTGCGGCCAGCGAACCGCCAACCGCAAGCATCGCGCGATCAATTTCAGGCGTCATGACCGATTCTTCCTTTCCTTGCGAACGTGGTCGATCTCACGTTTGAGTTCATCGAGTTCTTCGTCGGTCCACGGCGCCTCGCTGACCAGTGAGGTCATCATCTGTCTCAGCGAACCGCCGAAAAAGGTCTGCAGATACTGTTGTAAGGCCGTCCGCTTGGCGGCGGCCGGAGAGATTGTGGCCGAATAGATGTAGCGAAGCCCATCCTGCTGGTGTTTCAGGCAGCCCTTTTTTTCGAGTCGCGCGAGCATGACCCGAACAGACGAATCGCCGGGCGGATTCGTCAGGCGCGCGCGGATCTCTTCCGCCGACGCGCGATTGCTTAGTGCGAACACGGCATTCATGATTTCTCGTTCCCGGCGCGTGAGACGCTCGACGATTGTTTTCGGCATATGCGACACCTGTCACATACTGTACGCGACAGATGTCGCATGTCAAGCCCCAAATTTGGGATGTGTGAACGGCGCCGCCGACTGGATCATCTCACGAAGAGGCATGCGGGGAGACGAACATCCCGTGTCCTCGACGCTTACAGATCGCGCCTTCATGTTCCAGTTCGAGATAAGCGCTTCCCGCGGAACACAAATCATGGGCTAATTCCGCAAATGCCACCGGGAAGTTCCAGAACTTTGCAGGCATGGCGCGTTTGCTAAATCGGCGGGTACTTAGGCCGGGCCTCCATGTGCGCGAATTTACCAAATCTGCGGCCTCTTGAGGCCGAACGTTGATTAGCGCACGCTTGGAAATCTAAGTGGGGAAACCGAAAAAGCCAGCCGCGCGCCTTCTCAATGTAACTATCCCCAGTCGACGTTCGAGTACGCTTTATGGATCAGGTTGGGAAGTTTTTTGCGTTTCTATTAGCCGCATTGTTGACCACCGCGGCATTCGGACAATCTGGAACGGGCACGGTGAAGGGTACACTGGCCGACGAATCCGGCGCCATCATCCCGGCGGCCACAGTGACCATCACAGGAAGCGGCGGCGCGCGAACGGCGCAGACTCAGGCCGACGGCACTTACTCGTTTTCGAATCTGGCGCCAGGTCAATACACCGTCACCTTGAGTTACCCCGGCTTCGCGCCATTTTCCCACGCGGTCACGCTTGCCGCGGGCGCGACGGTTCAAGTTCCGATACAGCTTGCCTTGAGCGCCGAGGTGCAGAAGGTGACGGTGAGCGCCGAGACCGGCGCTACCGTCAGCGTGGAACCCGAAAACAACGCTGCGGCGCTGGTCATCAAAGGCGAAGACCTTCAGTCGCTCCCGGACGATCCGGACGATCTTTCGTCGGCCTTGCAGGCGCTCGCCGGACCGGGCGCCGGACCCAACGGAGGACAGATTTACATCGATGGCTTTTCCGGCGGACAACTCCCGCCAAAAGAGTCGATTCGCGAAGTGCGAATCAACCAGAATCCGTTCTCGGCCGAATACGACCGCCTCGGGTTCGGAAGAATCGAGATCTTCACCAAGCCCGGCACCGATCACCTGCGCGGCACGTTATTTTTAAACGATAGCGACGCCGTATTCAATTCGCGAAATCCTTTCGCCTCCAACAAACCCGACTATTCCAACCGCATGTATGGCGGCAATGTAAGCGGATCCATTAACAAGCGAGCCTCGTTCTTTCTGGATTACAACGAACGCGACATCACTAACAACGCAATTACCAACGCAGTCTTTCTAGACCCCCTCACGCTGCAGCCCGTGAACATCAACAACGCGGTGGTTACGCCGCAGGCCAACCGCACTATCTCTCCGCGCATCGACTACCAACTGAGCGCGAATCACACCTTGACCGCACGTTTCGAGGAACGAATGTCATCCTATGATAACGCCGGGTTAGGCGGATACCACCTACCTGCGCCATATTCTTCCCTGGCGTATGACACTTCGGGCGACGCTCAGAATCTGATGATCACCGAAACGGCTGTGGTCAGCCCTCACATAGAAAACGAGACACGCTTCCAGTATTACCGTAACTGGACGCAATCCCTGGGTAATCAATCGCCGCAGATTAATGTTGCCAATTCGTTTGTCACCGGCGGAAATGGAATTGGAAATACCTTCGACCGTACGCATCACTTCGAGTTGCAGAACTATAGCAGCGTCACAAGAGGCACGCACACCTTCCGATTTGGCGTGCGCGTGCGCCGGGATAGCGACCAGAGCAATAACCCCGCCGGCTTCAACGGAACATTTACTTTTCTCGGCGGCGTGGCGCCCGTATTGAACGATGCCAACCAAGTAGTGGTCGATCAGAATGGCAACCCGGAAACCGCGCTGTTAACCTCTCTCGAGCAATACCAGCGCAACCAGATCCTGCAGCAGGCGGGGTTTAGCGAGACGCAAATCCAAGTGCTGGGCGGAGGACCTTCGCGCTATACGGTCCAGGCCGGAATACCGTACATCAGCATGATTCGTTACGATGCAGGTCCCTTTCTTCAGGACGATTGGCGCGTCAAACCGAACCTTACCGTTAGTCTGGGGGTGCGTTACGAAGTGCAAACCCTGGTTAGCGATTACCGGGATGTTGCGCCGCGCCTGGGTTTCGCCTGGGCTCCGCACGCCGCCAAGAACGGCCAGGCGAAGACAGTGATACGCGGCGGCGCCGGCATATTCTACGACCGCGTCGGTCTCGCCCCTTTCGAGCAGGCGGCGCTGAACAATGGGCATACACAGGCCTCGTACACGGTCTACAATCCGACGTTCTATCTTTCAAACACTCCTCCGCCCTCTACGCTCAACCCTGGCCAGAACAGCATCTATCTGGTAGCTCCGAATTTTCGCGCGGATTACAGCATTCAGAGCGCGATCGGCGTGGAGCGGCAGTTGCCGCACAGCACCACCGCGTCGCTGACTTATACCAACACGCATGCCGAGCATTACATGCAGACCGTGCCGATCAACGCGCCGTTGCCTGGGACATTCAATCCATCGCTTCCTCTTGGGGCGAACAATGGAGTCTTTCCTTATGGCTATGATGCCGGCAACCTCTTCGAATACGAATCGGGCGGCGTTTTGCGGCAAAGTATCCTGATGGCAACGGTGAATACGCGGTTCAGTAAGAACGTATCTCTTTATGCGAATTACCAGTTGACTTACGCTAACGATCTGCCGGCAACACCCACTAATCCTTACGACTTCGCGCTGGATTACGGCCGTTCCTCACTCGACCGGCGGCATAACTTCCAGTTGTTCGGCTCGATTCAAGCGCCGAAGGGGATTCACTGGCGCCTTTCATCACCCTCCGCTCCGGGGCTCCATACGATGTTCTGGCCGGCGCTGATCTATATGGCACCACCCTCGAGAATCCGCGCGCGGCGTTTGCTGCGCCAGGCTCCTGCCCTCCGGGATTAATCGGGACGAATGGCAACGTAGTGTGTTCCCCGGCCGGCGCGTTTACCGCCAGTTATAACCCCGCAAACCCGATCAATGTGGTTCCCCGCAACTACCTCACGATGGCCGGTCTGGTTTCGATCAACCTGCGCGTCTACCGCGTATTCGGCATCGGGCCGCGTTTGGCCAAGGGAGCGGCGCCGGCCGGTGGCGGCGGAGGAGGCGGTGGCGGCCGGGGTGGCGGCGGATTCGGCGGGCGGGGAGGAGGCGGCGCGATGTCGATGGGACCGGCGGGAGGAGGCCGCGGCATGTCGCAAGACAATACCGCGCGGCGATTCAACCTGACCATCGGCGTGAACGTCACAAACCTGCCCAACCACTTCAACGGGGCGGGATATCAGGGCGTGATTACCTCTCCGCAATTCCTCGATCCGACCACGGTCAATACCGGCTTCGGCGGTGGCGGCGTGATCGGAGGAGGCGGCGGAACGGCGAATAACCGCCGCATCGAGTTCGATTCGCGATTTACATTCTGAGCCGCCACCGGCAGCGAGCTAAAAATGAATCCGATATTCCCACCCTGGAGAAGGCCTTGGCTCGTTTTGCAGCGAGCGTCCCAGCGTGCGGAATTCGTAGCGTTCTATGGCGACGGCCGCTCCTCTGCGGTTGCTCCTAACCACGCACCCGTAGATCATGAGCTTCATGAGGCAGGAATCGTTGAGAAGCACGGGCCAGGTCAAGGAAAGCTCAATAGGCGTCCCTGACGTCAACATGTTTTCGGTGCTGAACCAAATACCGCCGCTCGAGATATTCATCGTCTTGCCGGCGCCGGCCTCCGAGAATCGCTGGCCGTAAAGCATCTTGTAGCGAACTTCCTGCTCAATCGGAAAGCGCCGTTTCCCTCTTCGGTCATCGCCAGCCGCGATGAGCCTGCTGCCCTGAATGTGGTTGCCCAAATATTCCTCCCCGCTGCCATCATGAAAATGACATGGTGCGGCGCCGCGCTCAAGAATGTCTTTGGTTATTTGGAGAGTGCTAACCCGTTGACCTTCCAAGGGGTTGGGCTCAATTGGCTACAATAAGAGAGTGATAACGCGCAGCCGCCGCGAAGTCGTCGCGGCTCTATTTGCCGCCAGCGCCATGGCTCCGTCATCAGCCGGCGCGCAATCCAACGAACCGCCCGCCATCTCCGGTAAGCGGCCGATGATTTTGCACAACGATCGGCCCGAGGATTTGGAAAGCCCGGGCGAATACTTTAATTCGTGGGTGACTCCGGTGGATTCGTTCTTTGTCAGGCAACATATCCCGCGCCCCGCGGAGATCGATCCGAACGTGTTCAAGATTACGATCAACGGCATGGTTTCGCGGCCGATGGATGTCACACTCGCCGATTTGAAAAACCTGCCGCAGTACACCGTGCCTGCCACTCTGGAATGCACCGGGAACGGGCGCGGCTTCTATACGCCGAAGGTTCCCGGCATTCAGTGGAAGCGCGGCGCGGTGGGCAATGCGGAATGGCAAGGGCCTCGATTAAGCGATGTGCTGAAGCTCGCGGGAATGAACGAGGGCGCAGCTTTCATCGAGTTCGATGGCGCGGATACCGGCGTGGCGAAGACCCCCGATTTCGTTCGCTCCATGCCCTTGAAGAAGGCTATGCATCCGGCGACGCTTCTTGCATTGAGGATGAATGGGGATACGCCGCAGATCCACGGCTTTCCGGCCAGACTGATCGTGCCGGGATGGGATGGCACGAGCTGGGTGAAATGGGTGACTCGCATCACGCCTCAAGCTCAAGAGGGCGGAGGGTTCTTCATGAACCCGGGATACCGCATGCCGCGAATCCCGCTGCCGCCGGGGACGCCGGCGCGGCCTGCGGAATTGGAAGTGATTGAAGGAATGCCGGTGAAGTCGTCGATTATGATGCCCGAGGATGCGCGCCAAATTCAGTGGGGGAGCCATTTCGGTGCGCGGCATTGCCTGGGCGGGCGAGGAAGCGATTGAGCGCGTCGATGTCTCGTTCGACGGGGGCTCGAGCTGGCAGCCGGCCGATCTTTCCCCGCAGAAGCTGCACTTCGCGTGGCGTCTGTGGCACGTGGATTGGAAGCCCGAGTCTCCCGGTTACCATACGATTCTTTCGCGCGCGACGGACACCGCGGGACGGGTGCAGCCATTTGTTCCCGCGTGGAATCCCTCGGGATACCTGTGGAACGGAATCGACCGCATCGGCGTGACCGTGGAGGCGAAGGTATGAGAGCACGGCTGGCGATGTTTGCGATGGCGGCAACCGCCATTGCGGCCGTTGCCGCGGATCAGGCGACTCTCGAAGAGGGGCGGAAGGCCGAACAGACGGGCTGCGTGCCTTGCCACAGCCTGCGGCTTGTAGATGCGCAGCGGCTCCCGCGCGCGGCGTGGGACCGCGAGCTTACCAAGATGGCTGGATGGGGATGGACGGCGAAACCGGAGGAGCGAGGGGCGTTGTTGGAGTACCTGGTGGCGAATTTCGGTGACGACAAGCCAGCCGCTCCGCCCGAAAAATCGGCCGACGGGCGGAAGTAAGCAGTTCGATATCGTATTCCACGGATCGAGACGCCGGGCGGAAGCTTGGCGGCAGGGCAAAAGCCCTGGCCCCACAAGGCTTACTTCGTGTGGCCCAACTCGTACACGTAGATAGTATGTTCCATTGAGCCGGCCTTTACGCGGACAGTTTCCGCCGCTTTCCACCCTTTGATGGGGAACTGGTTTGAAACCACGCGTGAACCGGGCTTCAACCAACGCTCGAGATTTGGCCGCAAGCGCTCGTTGGAGCTGGTGAGGAAGTACATCGTCACGACATCCGCCGCGCTCAGGTCGACCCGTAGCGCGCTGCCCTGCACGATCGACGCTCTATCTTCCAAACCGAGTTCCTTGATCCGCTCGCGCGCCTTGTCGCATAAATCGGCCCGGAGTTCGACGCCAACTGCTTTCGCGCCATATTTCTGCACGGCCGTGATGACGATCCGTCCATCGCCGCTGCCGAGATCGTAAACGGTATCGCCGGGTTTTACGTGTCCGGCCTCGAGCATCTTCTCAACCACGAATTGCGGAGTGGGAATAGGCGGTCCCAGGTTCTCCATGGCGCCGAATTGCTGGGCCATCGCGGTTACGGCGGACGTAAGAAACAGCGCGGCGCTAAGAAATCGCATGACTTATTGCGAGGAGGTCGTAATCCCCGTTCTCCCGAACTTCAATTTTGCAATCCGGCCCACAATGTCCGTCCAAGAGAAGAAGAGGTCGCGCGGACGGGCGATGGTGAATTCCGCGCCCTTCAGCGCTTTCACCGCGGTCCCGATCGCGTCCCTCCACGGGTTGGCCTGCGGATTCAGATTGTAATTCATATAGAACACAGGGAATTTGACGTCCGCCAACTGCTTTAAGGTTTCAGGGGGAAGCCCGTCATCTAGCATTATCTTCGGGCCAGCGAAGATGACGGCGTCGGGAGTCCGTTTGTCTTCTTTCACTTCCGTGGTAATCAGCTTGGAAAGAAACTCCGAATCGCCATGTTTCTGGCTTAGTCGCTTCAGGTCGACTGTTCCCAGATTGAGCGACGTCAGCGCATGCCCCAGCGCCGGGAAATCGATCTGCGCTGCGTCCTCCTGGCGGTAAATGATGCGCTGCTCCTGCATGTTGTAGGCGACTACCGAGAATGCGCCCACGTGCGGGTCGCGGGCGATGCTGCGCAGGATCGAGACCAGGGCCACCGTGTCAAACGGTTGCAGCGTAGAGGACGTGGAATCCTGCGGGGCGAAGTTCACCATCACCTTGACGGTGAGCGGCGTGGGGGCCTTTTCCCGCTGAACCGGCGCCTCTTCCTTGAAGAGTTCGGAATCGAGAGGCTGAATCGCCCCGGCCGCAATATCGACGGTCATGGGCCGGTCCTTCTGCGGAATAGTCGCTTCTGCGTCCCAATGGAAGGAGCAGACGCGTTCCTGCCGGTCGCGCATCAACCAATCGATATGATATTTGCCTTCTCCCAATTCGACGCCGCCGTTCAGGTAGGCGGAGCCGCCGGCGTTATCGTCGATTGCCGGTACGGAGTAATGCTGCTTGAAGTACACCGCAGAATCGCTGTGGCCGTCCGGGATGACGCGAAACACCATGGTGAGTTGGTTTTCGGTTCCGGCGAGTTCCTTGAGCGGTGTCTGCACATCGTACCCCGCGTGAAACTTCATGTCGAAACCCAGAGAGGGTTTGACAGGGGTGACGGTGCAGGGCAGATCCTTGCGGTTTTCGGTGGACTCCAGGACGGCGGAATCGGTGCTGAAGAGGCGAACTTCACCGCCCGGGGTTGATGGCGGCATCAGTTCTTGCGCGTTCGCCTCGCAGCAAAGGAGCGCTACGCCGCAATAGAAAACAGCCGAGCAGGAAGAAAGCAAGGCGATCGCGCTGAAACGATTTCCCGACGATGATGGTGACATCGCCATTCAGTTAGCAACCCCCATGCCAGCAGGAATCGGCTGGAGGCGTGTAATGTATTATGTCGCAAATTGACCGCGATGCAAGGTCTATTGCGACCAACTTGTACTGGAGTAGCAATAAAAAACCCCGGCGCCGAAAGGCTCCAGGGTCTAAAAAATTTAAAACAGACCGACTTCTGTTAAAAGTATAGCACGACGCCCCGAAATCTGTTGCCGGTCGCACAGGATAGTTGTAGCCTGACCTTGAGGGCAACAATGAAAAAATCCATCGCGCTTGCGGGCTTATTCGCCGGCGCTTTCGCAGTATGCGCCATTGCGCAGAACGTGGAGCCTCCCCACACCACGCTAAAGGTTGGAGATATGGCCCCAGATTTTACCCTTCCTTCCACCCAGGGAGGCAAGGTAACTCTTTCCAGTTTCCGTGGAAAGAATGCCGTGGTACTGGCATTTTTCCCGGCTGCTTTTACCGGTGGTTGAACGAAGGAAATGCTGGCGTACCAGGCTGGTATCGCTAAATTCGAAGGCAACGAAACCAAAGTTTTTGGCATCAGTACCGACAACACCCCCTCCCAAAAAGAATTTGCTACAAAGGTCAACGCGTCGTTCCCCCTATTGAGCGATTTCGCCAACCGTGGTGTGGCGAAGGCTTATGGCGTATTGATCGAGAATCTCGGGATGGCGAATCGCGCGACGTTTGTGGTGGATAAGGAAGGCAAGATCGCGCACATCGAGGAAGGGAGTTCGGCCATAGATCCGACCGGCGCCGACACGGCCTGCAGCCGGTTAGCGCATAAGCAGCAGTAGAGCGGCCACTCAGCGGTAGACGACGCAGCCGCGCGCTACGATCTCGCCGAGCTAAGCGGGCGGCTTAGGCGTCGTCACCCACCGCGGATCCAGTTTCTCCAGACGAGGCAGTGTGGCAATCGCATCGGGTAGATGTTCGAGCGGATTTCCCCGAAGATCGATCTGGCGCGGCTCTTTCATGGCCGTAATCGATTCCGGCAGAGAGATGAGCCTTTGTCTCGAGGATGCAACTCCCCCAATCGCGTCAGTTGCCCGAGGGAATACGGAAGCGATGCGATCAGATTGGCGGATGCAGGCGGTTCGATGAGGTTTGTCATCCCCCAACGTATTCCGGCGGCGCTTCGAAGTTGTTCTAGCCGAGATTGAGGTAGGCAAGCTGGTCAGCGAGGCCAGTAGCGAACTCGGATGATTGTCGTGCAGATAAGAGAAAATCGCTCAGCGCCTCGAGAGCGCCTAAAAGGTATCGTGCGATCCCGTACCCATTCCGGCACGGCGCCAAGCCGGATTTCCAGAGACTCAGGCGCAAGTCCGAAGAGCGAGCGGTCACTTCGCGCGCATCCACTCCACCGTTTTGCGAATCCCCTGGTCGTACGGTGTCTTACTCAAGCCGCCGAGCTTCGCGGCCAGCTTGCTGTCGTCGAGAATGACGGGGGTCTCTTGCAGGTACATCATCTCCGGAACCTCGCGCATATTGGCGTCGAACCAGCCGAGCATCGTCAGCAGCGTCTTGCCGACCGATCGATACTTTGGGCCGCGCCCCGCCGCGCGGTAAACCCGCGTGATGAAATCCACGGCGGCTATTTCCCCCGGCCCGCCATAGTTCCACGCTTCGCCGAAACACTCGGGGCGGCTGGCGAGTTCCGCGATCACCGGGCCCGCGTCCGGCACGAACACAAATTCGTGTTTGGCGCCAATTGGCCCGATCCAATTAGCCGTCTTGCCCGCCAGCGCCGCCTGGAAGATCAGGGGGGCATAACCGAGGTCGGCATGCGGTCCGTAAAAGTCGGGCAAACGTACGACCAGCCCCGCGATCTTTCCCTTCTTGTGCGCATCGAGCACCAGATCTTCCTGTTCACGGCGGTAGGCGCCTTTGCGGGATTCCGGAAATCGCGGATGATCTTCCGCCACCCGCGGCGTTCGCGGTACGCCATAGGGATAGACGCTCGATATGAGTACGATGCGCTCCACGCCCATGGACGCGGCCGCTTCGAGTGTGGTCCGCATCAGCACGGGATGCAGATGGTGCGAAGGATACGGGAGGCCGACGCAATAGACGATGGTGTCTGCTCCTCGGGCCGCCGCGCCCGCGTCGCGCAGTTGCGCGAGATCGGCGTTAAAGATCTCGGCATGAGGGTGACCGCCGAACGCGCGCTCCAGTTTCTGTTTCGACCGGCCCACGGCGCGGTAATCGATGCCGCGACGCTCCAGTTCGGGCGCGAGCGATTGACCGATGGCGCCGGCCGCCCCGAAGATGGCTACTTTGCGAATCGGATTGCTCCAGCGGATTTACCGGGAAGTTCGTCGCCTGGCCCCGATGGCTCGCCGCCTTTACGCTTCAGTATCCTGCCAAATTCCTTGCGGTCGGCTTTTGCACGCCTTTCCTCGAAGAAGCGTGCTGTACTGAGAGCCGAGATCTTCTCCGCCACCGCGATGACGACGAATTGGTTGATGCTGGTCCCATCTTCTTTGCTGAACTTCTCCAGGGTTGCTTTGAGCGATACGGGAAGCCGCAATGGATATGTGCTCGTTTTCGTTTTCATTTCCTCATCCTCAGTAAAGCCCCGCGAGGCAGCAACAATTTAATCCCGAACGCGGCAGGAGCATCGCCGTAATCCTGCCGGTTGAACGTCACCAGCCAATTCGCCTGCCCGTTGATCGCAACATCCAAAACCATCTCGTCGCCGGCATCGCGGAGCAGCGGCCTCCATCGAAAATATGAATTCACCGATTCGGCGAGACTACCGAGCCCGCGGGGGAATGCTTCGATCTGGGCCTGATTTAAACCAGAGGCCATCACATGCTCCGTCCGGCGGCAGACCGCGTCGTATTCCAAAGCCAAGGCAACGTTCATCAATGAGGTTCCGCAGCCGGCGTTAGGAGGCCGAGCAACGCAGCCGATGCCACTCGGGCTTCGCAATGCTGCCACAATCACGTCCGTATCCAGGACGATTCTCCCCACTTATCGTAACATCGCCGGCGATATCAGGTGGCCTGGTCCATTTGCACAGCTTGGCGTCGAGACAGCTTTCCGAAAATGCCACTTTCGAATCGGGCTACTCCAATGGCGCCGAGGCGGACGCGCTCAAGTGCGGTGGCCGCGGCTTCTTCGGCGCACCCACGTAGGAGTAAGGATCTTCCGGCGGCTCCGGTCCCTTCGGCAGCCAGCGCTTCAATTGCGCGATGAGGGAGGCAAGTAGGGAGTTCTCTTTCATGCAGTCGGCGCTCCTGTGCAAATCATAGCGCGGCGGTGGCATAACGCGCGAGGCGCGGCTATGATTGATCCCATGCTCCACCGCTGCTGGTTCTCCCTCTTACTCTGCACGATGAACGCCGCTGCGTCCGCCTATCATTTCGGATCCATTTGGGATGGCGCCAAAGTCTGGAAGGATGCCTGTATTTCCGTGAACTCGGGCAAGATTGAAAGCATCGGCCCGTGCGCCGCCGGTGACACGCCCGCCGATCTCACCCGCTTCTACGCGATTCCCGGGCTTATCGATGTACATACGCACATGACGTATAACCTCAACGAACCTGTGACTCAAGCCGGGCGCGCGCGCCGCCACGGTCTATCTCTCGCAAGGTAATGCGCGCAAAACGCTAGAGACCGGCGTCACGACGGTGCGGAATCTCGGCGCGTCCGACTATGCCGATATCGCCATGCGCGACCTCATCAACAACGGGTTGATGGCGGGACCGCGCATGTTCGTTTCGGGGTACGGGCTCACGATTTCCCGCGGCGGGCGTGGCGGCGGCCCGGGAACGGCGGATGGCGTAACCGAGGTGCTGAAGGTGGTCCGCGCGCAAGTGGGCGCCGGGGCGGACGTGATCAAGATGTACGGATCGACAGGCAGCGGCCGCGACCTGACCGGCTTCCAAACCTTCACTTACGACGAAATCAAAGCGGCGGTGGACGCCGCGCACGCCTTGGGAAAGAAGATTGCGATCCACACTTACGGGCCGGATTGCGCGCGCGATGCCGTTCGCGCCGGCGCCGACTCGATTGAACACGCCACCGGCATGGATGACGCGACCATAGCTGAGATGGCGCGCCGCAGGACCTTCTACGTTCCCACCATCGATCACAATCGTTACTACGCTGACAATTACCGGAAGCTGAACTACCCGGAGCGATCGGTTGGCGAGTTGAATGCCTTTGTGCAGCGAAACCTGGGAACGGCGCGCAAGGCGTTCCGCGCAGGCGTCCGCTTCGCCATGGGATCCGATGCGGTCTACACCATGTTCGGTGAAAACACGCGTGAGCTGGGGTGGTTCGTCCAGGCTGGAATGACGCCTCAACAGGCGCTAGCGACCGCGACAACGGACGCGGCCGATCTGTTGGGCGTAGCGGATCGATTGGGCGCTCTGCGCCCGGGATACCTGGCCGATATCGTGGCGGTTGAGGGCGACCCGTTGGCAGATATCAAGGTCGCGATCGAGAAGGTGCGCTGGGTAATGAAAGGCGGAGAAATCGTGGTGGATAAGACGAAGTGATCGTCCGTTCGATCGCTTGGTGACCCTCAAGGTCAAAGAAGTTGACGTCGCGCGATGGTGATCCGGAGCCTTCACGGGATGAACGCCTGCGGTGCGCGAGGAGTGCGGCGCAAACACAAAGAATGAGAACCTCTGTGTTCACGTGGAAGAGAAACAGATGCCGAGAAGTTTCGGTACCATCTAGCAGGATCGGCAAGAGGAATTCCACGACTCCGGCCGCCGCTAACAGTAACGTCATTGGGTATAGAGGCCACCGTTTTGCCAATGACGCACGGAACGCACAGAGGAGGGATGCGCCTCCCACAATGGCGTAGAGAATCACGATATGCAGGGGGAAAACCAGCAGCAGCCACGAACGCAGATCGCTCCACAATGCAAATCGATGGGCGATTGTCCTGGGGGGAAGCCGTTCCCGACGTTCGTAATTGCCAAAGCCTGGCGGCCGGATCCACGGAACATCGTTTTTGAAGGCTCGCTCTATAACGTGAAGGGTCACCAATGGGTTTTCCAGAAAGTACATCGCTGCACGCCGATAGGATAGACGTGCGGTGAAGTCAGCTCGCCACCAGTTTTGAGCGATGGGTGCGCCTGGCGTATAAGCGTGTGTCCCGGAGAAAATCGCGTATTCCGGAGGCAATCCCAGTTCGCGGAGCGCCGCGAGTTTGTTCGGCAGATTCGGCAGGAGACGATAGAAAATCATGCTGTACATGGGCTCAGCCTTGTAATCGTCTGGCGTTCTCTCGACCGTGACCAGTCCGGCCAAGGCGATAGACGTCGCAGCCGAGATCCACAACCGGCCGATGCGGCGACTACCTCCCCGGAATGCTCTCACAGCGAACCAAGCGGCCAATAACGCCAGGAGGAAAGCGGAAATGACATGTTGCGTTTTGGACAAGCCCATGAGTGTGCCAGCGGCGCCATACCCCATGGCAACCAAGGGATTTGGGCGGAGAGCCCAGGCGACAGCCAGGGCAATTGTCAGGAGGAAAAATAACATGGAAGCTACGTCCATATAAAACGAGTTCAGATATGAGACATAGGCGACATCCGAGAACACTAGAATTGCTAGGGGTGGCAGACATAGTCGCAGCTCTGGCGGCACGGCGTGCAGAGACCAAAGTAGAACCATGAGTGCGGAGCTCATAACCGTTAGGTGCACTGCGCCCGCCGCGGTGATAGGAAAGCCTGTGCGACCGGTCCACCGGCAGTACAGCTTGATAGCGCGCACAAAGATAGATTCAGAGGATGGAAGCAGCGACACTCCAACGCGGCAGTTATAGCGGATCGCGTAAGTCGGGTATATGTAGGCGAAGATGTCACGTTCGTTATCCGGGTCGCACACAGCGCGAGGAGCCAGCACTTTAGGAAAATCACCATTGTCGGCAAGGCCCACGATCGGGCGCACGAACAACTGAGACCCGGTAAGCGCGACATAGAGTAGTAGATAGAGAGCTTCCGGGCGCCAGAAGACCCGCATTGCAGTCTTAGTTGACTCCTATAACAAAAGACCCAGGAGCCGACAAACCAACTACAGTAGAACGGCGAATAGAAGAAATTCACGACGAAGACAGCTCGTATTAGCGCAATATTAGACCGCGATAGTCTTCCGCCCAGGTCGAACCGTGGGCGAAACTGTCAGTGCCTCCCCACGGTGCGAGGGGCGCAGACTTGACACGACCTTGTCGGCCCGTACGTGTCGGCTCGATATCCGCGACATTCTCGATCAAGTGGTCACCGCCGAAGAGCAGCGCCGGCCACCTGATCCGCCGCCGTGAAAAGACCGCCGCAACCTGCTCTTGCTGAACACGGCGAAGCTGATGGAGGAGAACCCGCTGTCGATCCGCCTCAAGGATCGGGGCGCGTTGGAGAAAATCGCCGATAAGGCAGAAAAAATCACCGTAGACGGCAGCATGAACGCCTTCTTTGCATTTCTCCGCATCTCCGCTTCCCTGCGGTGAATGAGGCGCTAAAATAGCCCTGAATGATCCAAACCCTCTTCGGTTCCGTTGAGCAGGAGCCGTCTCTCCTCGAGAAGCTCAAAAGCGGCGTGCAAAAGACGCGCGCCGGGTTGGTGTCGGCGCTTGAAGACGCCATCCAGGGCAAGCGTGAGATCGATGCCGATCTGCTCGACGAGATCGAGTACACGTTGATCTCGGCCGATATCGGCGTGCGCACCACCGAAGAGATACTAGACCGCATCCGCGAGCGAGCCGGACGCCATCAATTGAGCGACGCTGCCGAGTTGAAGGGACTCATTCGCGAACATCTGCTCGAAATTCTGCAGGCGAGTGAACGAGCTCCCGCGCATGTAGCCGAGCCGCCGGCCGTCGTGCTGGTAATCGGCGTCAATGGCGCGGGAAAAACCACCACCATCGGCAAACTGGCGCAGCGATTCAAGAACGAAGATCGCTCCGTGCTGCTCTGCGCCGCCGATACCTTCCGCGCGGCAGCCATCGAGCAACTGGAAATCTGGGGCGAGCGCACAGGGGCGCCGGTAATTCGTCAATCGCCCGGCAGTGACCCGAGCGCGGTGCTCTTCGATGCGCTCAACGCGGCGCGCGCGCGCAAGGTGGATTACGTGGTCGTCGATACCGCCGGCCGCCTGCAAACCAAAGAGAACCTGATGCTCGAGTTGCAGAAGATGAGCCGTACTGCGAAGAAGGTAATTCCCGATGCGCCGCACGAAGTGCTACTGGTGATCGATGCCACCACTGGGCAGAACGGGCTCGAACAGGCGCGAAAATTTACCGAGAACTCAGGCGTCACCGCCATCGCGCTGACCAAGCTGGACGGCACCGCGAAAGGCGGAATCGTGGTCGCCATCGCGCGCGAGTTGAACCTGCCCATCCGATATATCGGAATCGGCGAAAGGGCGGAACATCTCTTGCCCTTCGATGCCGAAACCTTTATCGATTCGCTCTTTGAAAAATGAACTCCGCTCTTATGCGCGAAGCGCTCGCCCTGGCTCGCAAGGGCCGCGCGCTGGCTAGTCCGAACCCCATGGTTGGCGCGGTGCTTGCGCACGGCGATGCCGTAATCGGGCGAGGGTTCCATACTTACGCCGGCCGCCAACACGCGGAGCTCGTAGCGCTTGCCGAAGCGGGTGAACGCGCTCGCGGGGCTACCCTCTACATCAACCTGGAACCTTGTTCGCATCACGGGCGGACGCCGCCGTGCGCCGATGCGCTGATTGAAGCCGGCGTGGCGCGCGTGGTGGCGGCCACGGAGGATCCCAACCCTGAAGTTGGCGGCGCGGGTTTCAAGCGTCTGCGTGAGGCCGGGGTTGAAGTCGAAATCGCCGCGGAGTTCGCACCCGAGGCCGCCAAGCTCAACGAGCCCTTCTTTCACTTCATGCGCACCGGGCGGCCGCTCGTCACCCTCAAGACTGCCATCACGCTCGACGGTAAGATCTCGGCGCCCGACGATAACCGGGGCTGGATCACCAGCGAACGGGCGCGTGCTCACGTGCAGGAATTGCGCCACGATCACGACGCCATCGTCACGGGTATCGGTACGGCGCTGGCGGATGACCCCTTGCTTACGGACCGCACGGCGCTTCCGCGCAACCGCCCGCTTCTGCGCATCGTGATGGATTCACAACTGCGTCTTCCCCCGGATTCGCAACTCGTACGGAGCGCGGAGGACGATCTGCTGGTTGTTACGACTTCAGCGCATTCCGCGGAACGACGCCGTGCGCTGGAATCGCGCGGCATTCAGATTCTGGTGGCCGATGGTCCGGGCGGCCGCGCAGACCTGCCGAGTGTCGTGATGTGGCTCGGCCATCGGCACTATCTTTCGTTAATGATCGAGGCCGGCAGCAAGCTGAACTGGACGGCGCTGGAATCGGGCTGCGTGGACCGCATCTATTTCTATTACGGGCCGAAGATTTTGGGAGGTTTGGAGGCGCTGCCGCTGGCTGGGGGAATCGGCCGGCGGCGACGCTCCGATGCGATCCGCATCCAGAACGTCTCCATCCACCCGATTCCACCGGATGAGTTCGCAGTCGAAGGGTATTTAGTGCGATAGGCCTCCCGGCCTGTCGATGCGCCGTAGGCGCAGATCTTTCGCTCGTGCCGCCGTGCTCAGGTTGTTGAGAAAGGTTCAGCTTTAGACGCCGCGAGCCTGCGCCTGCGACGCATCGACAGGCTGGAGGCCTATCGCACTTACACCCGCCGGAACACTTCCGCGTAAACCTTCCGCGGCGTGGGGAACGTGCGGGACATATGATCGTGCCAGGTGAGGCTTTCCTCATCGGCCAAGCTCCACAAATGCCCCACCATGGTGCAGAGGCTGAGGCAGCCGCCCACGAATCGCATAACCCGATGCTTGCGCTCGAGCGGGAACCCTTCAAACGTAGTCAGACGCAGACCTGTCCAGCGCATTCCGGCCGTGTCGGCGCCGGCCAGCGTCCAGACCAAGCCGTACGTGAACCCGATCAGCAGCAATGCGCCGCCGAACACTTCCACGTTCAACCGGTTCCATGAGAACTCGCCACCCAGCGCGAAATAAAGGGTCAGAAACATTACGTATGCGATCAGCGCCAGGCTGCAATCGATGGCTCCGGCGATCGCTCGAAGCACGGTTGGGGCAACGGGTGAATCGCAGGAAACCACGGCTTCCACTGTGGTGCTTAACGTGCGAGGTTTGGGGGCTTCAGGTGGAAGAAAATCGAGTGCGCCCTGGCCTTCGGCAACTGGGCGCTTCCGTGGCGTGGATTTTCTCGCCTGTGGTTTCGATTCCACGCGTGGAGGCGCGTACATGGCGATTGGAATGACGTTCGACTGCCCCGGAAATAATTGCTGTTGCACGCCGCGAATCGCCTGGCGCGCAGTGAGGTGCGCATTCGCTTCGACTTGCAACGGTTGGAGCTTGGTTGCCAGCGCGCCCTCGGTGCGCATCAGTGTAAATTCTCCGTTGAGCGTGTCACCGGGTTTGCGGCCGCATTTGCGGCACCGCGTTTCGCTTTCGTTGTTGCGTGCTCCGCAGAAGGTGCAAGTCATAATCGAAAAACCCACCAGCCGCTTGCCATGTGCTACTTTTGGCCTGTTGAAGCTCCTCTCGCGCGGCTTACTTACTTTTATTAACACACCTGTGCCTTCATGTCACGGAAAATCTTCGAGTAATAGTTATGGTTTGGTTTTTACAGTACTGGTAGCGCTAATGTTAGGCATGCCTGCGTTCTCGCAGGAACCGCCGGAGCAAGCGCAAGACGTAACTCAATCCACGCAGCAAGCCGCTCCATCCCCACAGACCGCAACTCAATCTGCGCCGAAAGACGCTACGCAGTCCAAAGATGCCGCCGCTGCCCAGACATCCGACCATGTCGGGTGGCCTCCCATGCCCGACCGAAAAACGCTGATCTTGAATGAGTGGGTCTTCTATGCCGGCTACCAGTTCAGCGATGGCAAGATCGAGCACTATCGTAACGGCATGGAGATGGAGAATTCCACCATGTTCGTCAAGGCGCAGGAGGCCGATTACGACGAAGGAACCCACATGCTGAGGGCGCGGGGCACCGTCTATTACCACGATTTCGACAAGAACGAGCAGATCTGGTGCGACGAAATGGAGTACAACACCGAGACCAAGCACGGCTACTTCTACGACGTCTCGGGCGAGACCATGCCGAAGGCGGTGGTACGTAAAGGGGTGCTTACCGGCAATAGCCCGTTTCATTTCGAGGGGCTGTGGGCGGAGCGCATAGGAAACAAGTACCTGGTCTATTACGGATGGATTACCGATTGTAAGTTTCCCGATCCCTGGTGGAAGCTCAAAGGTAAGAAGTTCGATATCATTCCTCAGGACCGCGCGATCGCTTACAGGAGCACTTACTTTCTGCGGAAGGTCCCGGTGTTCTACTTTCCTCTTCCTTTTTACCGCCCGCTGCGCAAGGAGCCTCGCAAAAGCGGGTTTCTACTTCCTAACATAGTGCCGCGTTCCCAGCGCGGTTTTATGATAGGAGTTGGTTATTACTGGGCCATCAACCGCAGTTACGATCTCACATATCGTTTTCAGGACTTCAATACAAACGCTCTGAAGCACAATATCGATTTTCGGGGTAAGCCCACAGCGAAATCGGATTTCAACTTCATTCTCTACGGCGTCAACGATATGGGCGGCGATCCCCGAACCGGTGATGCATCGACCGGCGAGCCCCGCCAGAGATACAGCGGTCTAAACATCTATTTCACCGGCCGCATCGACCTTGGCGGCGGTTGGACCGCCGCAGGGCAGGTCAACTATGTTTCCTCGTTTCGGTTCCGCCAGGAATGGTCGGAATCGTTCAACGAAGCCATTGGTTCGGAAATGCACTCGGATGGCTTCCTCAACAAGGACTTCGACACCTACACGTTCGACGTGGTTGCCTCGCGCATCGAAAACTTTCAGCAAACCGAGATTCAGACCACCAACGCCAACGGAAGCTTCAGTTACCAGCGGGACGCCGTGCTCTTGCACAAGCTCCCGGAGGCCGATTTCAGCAGCCGCGATCACTCCATCTGGAAAAATCTTCCAATCTGGTTTTCCTTCGATTCCTCCGCCGGACTCCTTTATCGACTGTCACCCGTTTTCGAGGGAAACACGCTGGTCAACAATTTCGAGACCAATCAGTTCACGACGCGTCTCCGTTTCGCGCCGCACGTTTCCACGTCGCTGCATTTGTTCGGAATCAATTTCACTCCTTCGGTGGGAATCGATGAAGCCTATTACGGGGAAAGTCAGAGCATTACCGAGAATACTACTTACAACCAGCCGTTCTATCACGCGCTAAACGCGGACCTCGTGACCAGCGCGCGGGATTTCTCCCTCGACATCGCCTTCCCCTCTATAGAGCGCGTCTTTAACAAGAAGACCTTCCTCGGGGATAAGCTGAAGCACGTGATCGAGCCGCGTGTGACTTACAAATACGTCACCGGAATCGGCAGCGATTTCGACCGGATCGTGCGCTTCGACGAGAACGATCTGCTCACCAACACCAACGAACTAGCGCTCTCGCTGACCAATCGCCTTTACGCCAAGCGGGGCGATAACGTCGTGGAGATCTTCACCTGGGAACTGATGCAGAAGCGCTATTTCGACCCAACGTTCGGCGGTGCGCTGCTGACCGGACAACGCAACGTCTTCGACGCCACGGCGGACGTTACGGCTTATGCGTTCCTCGTGGGACCGCGCACCTATTCGCCTGTGGCCTCCGTACTGCGTGCTAACCCAGTGGGCAGTTTCACCGTTCAATGGCTCGCCGATTACGACCCGCTGTACCGACGCATCGTCGATAGCACGGTTGAGGTAGGCTATCGCTGGAAGAATAAATATTACTTCAACGCCGGCGATAATTTAATCCGCAGCAATCCGCTGCTTATTGCGAGCGACCCGCAGCTTACGTCCAACGGCGCCGATCAGTGGCGTTTCACGGTAGGTTTCGGCGACCCTCAGCATCGTGGTTGGAACGCCGCTACCAGCGTAGCCTACGACCAACGTCAAACTTACTTGCAGTACATGACCACGCAGGTCACTTACAACACGGATTGCTGCGGGCTTAGTCTTGAATACCGCCGCCTTAACGCCGGCGTTCGCGATGAGACTCAGTTCTATATCTCGTTCGCGATAGCCAATGTGGGAGCGTTCGGCACCCTGAAAAAGCAAGACCGCCTGTTTTGAAGTCTACTTATTGATGTCCTCGTGATTCTCTAGCCGTTTCACAACGGGGTCGAGGACCTTCACCTGCCCCTCGGAAATCCCCGGCACGGCCTGCGCGGCCTTGATCTCTTTGATTGCGCCATCGAAATTGCCCGTTGCGGAATAGAGCCGGCCTTGCGCCAGATGTCCCGGCAGGCTATCGGGCGCGCGCTTCACGATAATGCGGAAGACCGCGAACGCATCCTCCGGCTTCTTGTCCTGCACCATCAGCCGCCGTCCATATTGATAGAGTTGCAACGGGTTTCCAACTTCGAGTGCCCGGTCGTGCGCCTTCGCGGCTTCCGGGGTGCGGTTTAGGGCCGTCAACAGGTTCGACTTCGTCATCAGGTTTTCGAAGCGTTCCTCGTTCTGTATCGACGTATCCGCCCACTTCAAGCCCTGCTCGAGATCGGTCTTCGCCTGCAGGCTGAAATCGGCTGCTTCATCCCACCCGATCCAGTTATATTGCACGCCGCCGCGCAACTGGCTGCGAAGGTTCTCGATCATCGCGTCCTTCGGTACGGAGATGCGGAAGGGTACGGCCAACTTCTCCCAATGCAGCCGCGCCACCGCCGAATCGAACTTCAGATCGTCGAAATCGTAGGCGAGCGCCTCATGGAATTCGCCTGCTTCGGGCTTCACGGTCACGCGCAGCGCGTCCTCTTTTTGATCGTAGCTGAAGCTCCCCCACGCGCCGGCCTGCTTGGAAAAGATCACCGTCCATTCGTCGGTTCCAGGTATCATGTGCAGGCCATAGAGGCCCTTCGAAAGCGGCTGCCCCTCGATCGCAACCGGACCACCGAACTCGACAGTGGTGTTTTCATTCGCTCCGGCGCGCCAGACGTCGCCATACGGGACCAGCCCGCCCCAAACCTTCCTGCCCTTGACGAATGGGCGGTGGTAAACAATCGTTACGTCGGTCATGCCGATGCGTTGCGCGGCGACCGCCCGCGGGCTATCCTCGGGCAGTGTTAATAGGGTTTGCGCCGGAAGCGCTTCGCAAAGTGAAAGCCCGGCGAGAGACACGAATGACACAAGGTTACGGCGGAGATTCATAGTACCCTCTTTGGGTTAATGGACGGCGTGCGCGTCGATTCGTGAGGCAGGTTACTGGCGAGTTGTCAGCCTTCAGCATTCAGCGAACAGCTTACAAGCCGGGCCGCGCTACTGCAAAAGCTGACCGCTGATCGCTGAAAGGTCCCTTTATCTACAGCTATCTACAGCAACTTGAAGTTCACCTCTATGGTGGCCTTCACGGGCACGGCGACGCCATTCTTGACGCCCGGTTTGAATTGCCACTGCTGTACGGCCTCGATGGCTTTCTGATCCAGGCCGAGGCCGAGCGATTTCAAGACCTGGAAGTTGTCCGGCGTGCCGTCAGGCTCGATGACGACGTAGAGCACGACAACGCCCTGATATTTGGCAGCGCGCGCCTCTTCGGTGTACTGGGGCTCGACTTTCTTGATCAACTCTGGCCTAGAGACATCGCCACCCACGCGAAGGGCGAACTTGCTCGCAAGCTCGCCTGAGTCGCGATCTGTCGTTTCGAGTTTTTGAACAATGGCGGTTGCCTGCTTCCGCAGCGGTTCGGCCTCGCTATCGCGATCATGCTTGGTCAGGAACCACGCGAAGAGATTTAGCGAGGTCGCCATTTCGGAAGAGTTCGTGTTGAGCGAGCCGATCGATTTTCGGAAGTCCGCTTCGGCTTCCGCCGCGTGGTCATTATCGGCCTGTTCGGCCATGGCTATCCACATATAGGCCCGTCCCGTAGTTGCCGGCGAATCCGAAACCGCGACAGCGCGCTGGAAGAGATCCATGGCGCCCGGATAATCCTTTCCTTCGATGGCGTGGATGCCCAAATAGACTAGTGCAGGCGCGACTTCGGGGCGATCGCCCAATCCGACGGCCTTTTGATAAAACGCGAGGGCATCGTCCCTGCGCGAGCGCTTGCGCTTCCAGGTCGCCCAATTTCACCAGCCCGGCGGCGTATTCCGCGCTTTGTTCGCCCGCGACGGCGCCGCGAATTTGGAGGCTGCTGTCGAGCAGTTTCTGTGCTGTATCGTAGTTGCGAAGCTTCTCGAACGCGGCAGCGGCATTGTCCAGAATCTCGTGGTTCTTCTGCGAGGCCGCGGCGCGGATGGTCGCTTCGACATCCGCCGGGAGCGCCGTTTGCTGGCTCTGTGCCCGCACCGCCGCGAAGGGCGCGCATAGCGCCACGGCGGTTGCGGCGGCAGCGAATGCAGAGGCCCGCCGCGCCGACTTACGGCTGACGTGCCCATCCAGAATCGAAAGCAGGCGCCCTTCCAACTGCGAGCGCCGCGCCATGGCGACCGCGGCCCACGCCGTGGCGGGCTCGGATTGCATAGAGCGCGCGATTTCGAGTAGATGGCCGGCATAATCGGAAGCGCGCGCGCCGCCCGCCAGCACCAGATCGTCGGCCGCTTTTTCGCGCTCTTTCAAGAATTCACGCCATGCTTTCCATGCCAGGGGATTCCACCAGGCAGACTCAGCGCCGCGCGCGCCGCAGGTGCGTGGCCACGTCGCCGCGCTCGATGTGCGCGAGTTCATGCCGCACTACCATGGCGCGACGCTCTTCGCTCCACTCCATCGCATCGGCCGGCAGGAACACGACAGGATGCAGCACGCCGAACGTCATGGGCATGGAGCCGGCGGCGGCTGCGAGCACCTGCACTCCGGGGCGAAGCTCGCGGGCTACGCCTCGAATGTCGCGCGACTGCGCGGCGCCGCTGCGCCATGCGAAGGTACGCCACGGCCATCTGCGCCAATAGCGCGGCCGACCCGCCGCACCAGATCAGCATGATCCACAGCGGCCAATCGAAATTCGGAGCCGAGGGGCGCGCTGCGGCTTGCGTCTGAAGGCTGCCGGCGCAGGCGCTGCCGGAGCCGGAAGCGTCGCGAGCGGCGTCGCGGGTCGGCTCGCGCATCGCGCGAAATACGAAGAAGGTGCGTCCGGCAGCCATCGCGATGCCGGGCGAGTTCGAGCGCCGGAAGCGCGAGGGACAATACGGGCAGGGCCAAAGCAGCCGCGAAGGCCGCCGTCCAAACCATATGGCGCGCCGCCGCCGGACCGGCGCGCAGCAGCGAATGCGGCCATCCACGCGACCGCCAACAGCGCCGTGCTCTTCAGCGCCAGACTCGCGAGGAACGCCATCCACGCCGCTTCATTCCAGTGCGACATTTTACTTGCCCTCCTGCTTTGCGCTTCTCGATCATCGCCGCCATACGATCCAACTCTTCGCGCGTCAAGCCGGGTCGACGATACGTCCAGCAGCGCCGCCACAATTTGTTCCGCGGACCCCTGGAAAAACGTATCCATCACATGCTTCACCGCCGAGCGCTTGGCCTTGCCGGCCGCCACCACCGGCGAGCATAGACATACTTCATGCCTTCTTCCTGGTGCTTCACGTGGCCCTTCTCTTCGAGCACGCGCAGCATGGCGCGGACCGCCGAATAGCTCGGGCGCGTCCGGCATAGCGTCGCGCACTTCGTTAGCCGACGCTTTGCCGCGCTGGTAGAGAATGTCCATGATCTGCCGCTCGCGGCGGCTGAGGCCGGGAAATGTCAAGAGACGCGGCTCCTGCTGGAGAAATAGCATGTTGCTAGAAAAATAGCATGTGAGGCGGGGAGGAGTCAAGGGGGATGAGGGTGGGGCGGGGTAGTCTGTGGGGGCGCGATTTTGGCGCTTAAGAGTGCCACGCGAGTTCGAGACCTCTGCGCGACCTACTGAGCTTCGCAAGATGAGAGACAACTCCGTTCCGCGCCCCACAAAGGTTGCCGATATAATTTGCGAGGATCAATAGAAAGCGTGAAACGCGGCGACTATTTCGAAAGTGGATCTCGTGCTGTTGCGGGCAAACCACAATCTTAGAGAGTCATCAAATATGCAATCAGCTCGCTCTTCTCCGTGTCGGTAAGCCCTGTCTGGAGAAGACTGTCATAGTGATCGACGACCGCCTGCAAGGTCGGAAACCGTCCGTCATGATAGAAGCCGCCTTTTACGTGGCTAAAGAGACCTTTGAGAGGCGCCGTCCTGATACATGCCGGTGGGCGACCGGTTAGCTTGGAAGTCGTCGATGCCGAGCTCCTGAGGGCTATGCATATTAAAGCCCGGTTCGGTGAAAAGCGGAGGAACATGGCACCTGGCGCACTGGGCCTTGCCGTTGAAGATTGCCGCGCCCAAGATGGCGGCAGTATTGGATTGATCGGCCGCCGCGGGCGATTTCGGCGCGGGAATGGCAAGCTGATAGAAGTGAAGCGCGGCAAGCTTTCCGGTAACCACATCCGGTAGGTTGCGTACGTTATTGAAACCGGCTTTGGCCGCGATGGGAAACTGCGTGGGGGTTGTTCAAGCGTGGATCGTAAAAAGTTCCTACGCCATGCATTTCCAGGTTCGCGACAAGGGCATTCCAATACGTGGTAGAACCGAAGCCGGTCCACGTCCCTTGGTTTACGCCAGCAATGCCAAATGCCGGTGGAATGAGGACGGCTGACGAAGTCCCATCCGGACGGAACCCCTTCCCATCCAGGAGAAGCTCGGCATCGAACTTACCTGGCCCCCAGCTCGTCAAGACCGACTGCACCGTCTTAACGTCGACGCCCAGGAGATTGGTGAGTACCGTGAGATTGGGAGCGAGCGCTACAATGGCGCCGACGTTGAGGTCGCGGTTAGCCCAGCCATCCAGCCGATGCCCAATGCCAGGAGCAAATGAGTCGTCGACCGTTGAGTGGCACAGGGCGCACTGGATGCCCATCGATTGAATCTGTCCGTTTGCATCGAAGAAGCCTGTGATGCCCACCACGGAGTTGAGTTGTAGCAACGCAATTGTGGTCGCTGGATCGTTCAGGTTGACCTTGCCATGAGCAAGGTCATTCCGAAGGGAGGCCGGGAGCGCATCGACATCGACCTTCAGACCGACCGCCAGCGCAGTACTCGGGCTCACTCCGGGCCCAACACCGCCGAGTTTGCTGCCTGCGATGGCCTGATGAAGCATGATTGTGCCACCCCAAAAGGCTTCATCTCCGAAGGTGTCGAAGCGAAAGGTCCTTCTACCCTCGAGTATTGTTGGGCGAGCGTTATCCAGTACGACATCTACCTTCGTCCTGTTATCCCGCTCTTGCGCGGCGGCCTCGCGACGCAAGGCCATGGCCCCCATACTAATCACGGCCAACAGCGCAACCGCTGCGCCGACTTTCTTATTTCGCATAGAATTCTCCTTCGAAGAAATGACAAAAGCATTTGGAGCCATAGCCAAGGCTCGTACGGCGTATCGACTACCGGGCCAACTTTAGTAACACTAGTAAAACTCTTCGGGTACTTCTCGGCTTGATTGCCGCATCAGGATCCGAAGCAGAGACGTGCGAACGCGAGCGTGCCTAGCGGTAGACCGAAGTCACGGCATGTTAGGTCGAAAATGGGATGATGCCCCAAAGCCAGCCCGCAACTACGTAGGCTCCGATCCGGGGCCTCACGGGAACCCAGCCCCCCGCAAGATTTCGATGACGCCTACAGCCAGCGTCAGTCCGTGGCCCCCGATGAAGAAAACTTTGGGGCCCTGCGAAGTCACGGAAAGCCCCTTCGGCCTCAGCGCCGATTGATTCTTCCATGGCCGCCCCCCTTCTCCGCCGGCAATTTCGACCGGCATGGATACAGAGTGAGCAGAGCCGCATTGGTTACATGGCCGACTCGTCAAATTAGGTAACCTTTCGTGAATTGCGCTCTCTGTGCTAGGGGTGTTGCTGAGAAGCCCACGGGGTTCACGGACGAGGAACGAGTTGCGATGAGGGAGCGCGTCCAAGAGATGAAAGCGGTGACGCCAGCTTATACAGGGATCAGGGCCGATTCACCTTATTGATAATCATATCCGCTTGACCGGCTTCGATCAGTTTGTACAACGAATCCTCATCGATGCCGGCGATTCGGCCGAGTATCGATAGCGCGGCTTCAGCATGTCCTTTGTAGTGCCACCGCGCCATCTCTACCAGTGGATCGAGCGCCTCACTGCGAAGTAGGCTGAGCACACTTTCGGATCGCGACTCTCAGTCAGCTCCACAAGCAGTAGAGATGCCTCGTTGTGATCCAACCATTCGCCAAATCGAAGCAGGCGGATAAAGGCTTAGGCTGGGATCCTTTTCGCCAAGCTCGGATTCGGGCTTGCGAGAATCAGGACTGTCGTGTGCTGAACCTCCTCAGACCGTAGCGCCTTGGCGGGATGGGAAATCGCTTCCAGCGGTCTGCCGAGGAGTGATTGCCGACGAAGATCCACGGGAGCCACCCCGGGTGGAGACGTCGTACCAGATACATACGAGAAGTGTGTGATCTTCTGTGGCTTGCCATCCTAGAATACCTGGAAATCCTGCGGGCGGAGGTCCGCGACGTGGCGGCCTGTCGAATCCGTGACCACCGCGTCCACTTGGACCAGATCGACGGGTCGCACGGATCGTGGAATCGGTGGATTGCCGACCGGTCTGCTGCGGAGTAAGCGGCGCCATCCCGAAGATCGTCAGCCAGCCGGCCCCGGCATATCGTGAAGTCATGCGGCCACGCTCCAGTCTACTAAGGCTTCGTACCCAACCCACGCTTCAACTTGCATGCATCGCCGTAATAGGCCAATTCATAAGTGGCATCCTTCGCGACTTTCTGTGGCTTGGGAAATAGAGATAGCCCGCGAGGGGCTTTAGGGTTTTGGCGTACTGCGGTTCCGTTTCCTTAGCGTGCGCCGATTTCCAGCTTCGGATCGGGGGCAAGCCAGCCCGGCGCGGGCCGCGAGCGCCTCAAAAGCGTTCGCGCTTCCAGGCGCGACTTAGGATTGCCGTGGGTGGCAGCACTTCGTGGTATTCTGGACTCCTCCGCAATCATGGCGCAGAAGAGGTCTCTCCCGCGCATCTGCATCGCCCTCGGCCTGCCGGATGTTCCCACGCTGCTCGATCACGCGCGGCGGGAAGCCGAGGCGGGCGAAATTTTCCTGGAGTTCCGACTCGATTTTCTCAATCAGCCGGTCAAAGGCGCGGCCGCTATCCGGGGATTTCTGGAGCAGTTTCCGGAAGTCATTATCCTTGCTACCTGCCGCCGCCATCAGAACCGCGGACGATTCAATGGCAGCATCGAGGAACAACTGGCCGTGCTCGATCTCGCCATTCAGAGCGGCGCACACGCCATCGATATCGAAATCGAATCGGCGGAGGCAGCGCCGGAAAAGCTGCACCAGTTCAGCGGGCGCGCGCATGTGATCGTCTCGTATCACAATTTTGAAACGACGCCGCCGCTCGACCCGATCGTCAATCGCATGACGCGAATTCCGGCCGATGCGTACAAAGTCGTGACGACTGCACGAAAGCCGTCGGATAACGCTCGCATCCTGGCCGTCGCCAAGAGCGCGCGCGCGCCAGCGAATGATCGTACTGGCCATGGGCGAACTCGGCTTTCCCACACGCGTGCTCTCGCCCGTGTTCGGCGGCGTGTATACCTACGCGGCGCCCATGCTTGCGCAGGGCACCGCGGCGGGACAGGTCAGCGCTCGCTCGCTGCGCCACATCTATCGAGTCGATAAGCTCGACCGCGCCTCCAAGATTTACGGCGTGATCGCCGACCCGGTGCGGCATTCCATTTCGCCCGCCGTACACAACCGCGCGTTCCAATCGCGGCGGATGGACGCCGTCTATCTCCCTTTTCTGGTTTCGCCGGCGCATCTGCGCGATTTCTTTTCGCTCGCCGATACGTCTGCCGATCGCCGGATTCAGCGTCACCATTCCGCACAAACAGAGAATTCTCCGCTACCTGGACGTGGTGGACCCGCTGGCGAAGCGCATCGGCGCGGTGAACACCGTCTGGCGCAAGGCCGGCAAATGGCGGGGCGCCAACACCGATGCGGCCGGCGTGACGGGTCCGCTCTCGAAGGTGTTGCGGCTGCCGAAATCCACGGTGCTGATCGTGGGCAACGGCGGGGCGGCCCGCGGCGCGGCGTTCGCGCTCTCCGACGCCGGAGCCAAGATCGCGCTGGTGGGGCGCAATGCCGATCGCGTGCGCGCTCTTGCCAAGATCTGCAACGCCGAAGCCGTTGCGGACGCGAACAGCTCGCCGGCGCGCCATTTCGACGCAGTGGTTCACGCCACGCCGCTCGGCATGTTTCCGCAGTCGAACGAGTGCTTCTTCAACGGGCACATTCCCGGCGAGGTGGTTTTCGATATGGTCTACAATCCAATCGAAACCGCTGCTCGTGAAGCGCGCCAGAGAGCAGGGGCGCACGGTGATTCCGGGCATCGAAATGTTCATCGAACAGGCGGTGCGTCAATTCGAGATCTGGACCGGCGAATCTGCGCCGCGCGCCGCTGATGCAAAAGGCCGCCATGGAAGCGCTGGAGCAAAAAGCATGAAGATTACCCGCCGTAAACTCGCCGCCGCGCTCGCCGCGCCCGTACTCGCGGCGGCAATGCCTTCAGCCGCGGCGCGCGCAAACGCCGGCTGCACCGGCCGATCCGCTTGAAGCCGCGCGAAGGCTCGCATCAAAGCGAATCGCGACGCGCTGGCCAAGGAAGACGTGCCGATGTCCACGGAGCCGGCGTTTCAGTTCAAGGCATGATATGGCGGACCTTGGCCGCTGAAACTTTCTTCGCGACAATCGCCGAACTCAACACGCGCCTGAATGCCAGGGAGATTTCCGCCGAAGAGTTAGTGCGCGCTTTCGCCGCGCGGCTGGAACAACTCGGGCCGCGCTACAACGCGCTCGCGCTGCCCTTCCCGCAGCAGGCGCGTCCGCCGCGCCAAACTGGTGGATGCCGAAATCAAGCGCGGACGTCTGCGCGGACCGCTGCAAGGCATTCCGTTCGGCGTCAAGGATCTGCTCAGCTTCGCCGGGCAGCCCACCACCTGGGGCGCCAAGCCCTATGCGGCCCAGGTGTTCGACTACACCGCACCGTTCTCGAAAAGCTCGATGCCGGGGCGCCGTGCTCACCGGCAAGCTCTCCATGGTGGAACTCGCGGGCGGCGGCGGATACCGTTTCGCCTCCGCCTCGCTCTTCGGTCCCGGCCTCAATCCGTGGGACCGCACACGCTGGTCGGGCGGATCGTCCAGCGGTTCGGCCACCGCGGTGGCCGCCGGTCTGGTTCCGTTCGCCTGGGATCGGAAACGTCTGGCTCCATCGTCACTCCCGCATCTTATTGCGGCGTTACCGGACTGCGTCCCACTTACGGGTTGGTGAGCCGCCACGGCGCGATGGCGCTTTCCTGGACGCTCGACAAGATCGGCCCGCTGGCGCACACCGCCGAAGATTGCGGACTGATTCTGCAAGCTATCGCCGGCAAGGATTCGCAACGACCCCGGCAGCGCGGGAAAGAGCTTCTATTACACGCCGCAGTATGCGCGCGCCGATGAAAGACCTCAAGATCGGCTACGCGCCCGTCGATTTCACCGACCGCGCCGATGCCTCCGCACGCCCGGCTTTCGCCGCTGCTCTGGCCGCCTTCAAAGAGACGGGCGTGCAGCTGATCGAAACCAAGCTGCCGGACTTTCCATATGGCCCGGCGCTATCGGCCATTATCGGCGCCGAGGAAGCGTCGATCTTCGAGCCGCTCATCTCGAGCGGCAAGGTGAACGAACTCGCCGACCCGTCACAGATCGCGGGGTTGAAGGCCAGCCTGGACGTGCCCGCGAAGGATTATTTGAAGGCGATGCGCCTCCGCCGCCTGATGCAGGAGGCGTTTCAGAAGCTGTTCGCCGAGGTTGACGCGCTGGTGACAACGGGCCGGGCGGGCCCCGCTACGCCAATCAATCAAGATCTCGATGCCGTTACGAGCGTCCCCGGCGGATTCAGCAGCATCATTCCGGCCGGGAATCTCGCGGGACTGCCCGCGGTGGCATTCCCTTGCGGCTTCGTGGATAACCTTCCCCTTGCGCTGCAAGTAGTGGGGCCGGCTTTTTCCGAGAACACGATTCTCGCTATCGCGCGCGAGTTCCAATCGCGCACCGATTGGCACAAGCGAAGACCGCCGGTGGCGTAAGAAAAGGCGCGCTATGCTCGAACCATGCGCGCTATCTGCTCCATCGCCGTGCTGGCGGCCGCGTTGACGGCCCAGCAAACCCGGAAAGAGATCACCAACACCGGTACGCGCGATTCCCAGCCAAACGATCCCAAAGTGCCGGACGCCTACGCTATTCCCACGCAGTTCGAACGCGTGCTGATTTTCCGCTTCAAATATCAGACCGACCTGCTCGATGGGCTGGAGCGCATGATCCAGCAGAACCATGTGCGCAACGCTGTCATCCTCAACGGCGCGGGATCCGTCATTGGTTACCAGGTGCATCAGGTCAGCAACCGAACGTTCCCTTCGAAGAACATGTTCGTTGCCGATGCCACGAAGCCTGCCGACATCATATCGATGAGTGGTTACGTACTCAACGGGCATATGCACCCTCATATCGGACTGGCGGAACCGGATAAGGCTTTTGGAGGGCATCTCGAGCCCGGCACCAAGGTATTCACCTTTGCCATCGTGACGGTGGGCGTGCTCCCGGATAGTCTCGATTTGAGCAAGCTAGACGATAAGAACTACCGATAAAGCACATGACGGCCAAAATGATGCCCGGCATTTCCGGCGAAGAATTCCTCAAGGCGTAGGGGGCAGTAGCGTTCGTCGATCCAGACTCACGCCGCGGCGTCATGGATGTCGCGATTCTCCTCCCCTTCGTTCGATAATGCCGACGCCGCAGCTACGCGCTGTACGGCAAGACTTCGCGTTTGATCGCGGCTGCCAGCTTGTCTTGGGCGATAGCGAGATCGTAACCGGTTTGCAAATTAAGCCAGAGTTGAGCGGACGTACCGAAGTAACGCGCTAGGCGCAACGCTGTTTCCGCAGTAACCGCGCGCCTGGATTTCACAATCTCATCGATACGGCTGACGGGCACGCGAAGGGCACGCGCGAGCGAATTAATGGTGACTTTCCGTTCCTTCATCTCTTCGAGCAGAATTTCACCCGGATGGACGGGCGTGAGCTTCTTGCTAGCCATGGTCTTTTCTCCCCTAATGGTAATCAACAATCTCCACATTTTCGGCGCCGTTCGCGGTCCATACAAAGCAGATGCGCCACTCTTGGTTGATGCGGATGCTGTGCTGCCCTTTGCGATCTGCAGTGAGCGTTTCGAGATGGTTGGAGTGGATCGCGGCGAGGTCGAGCAGTGAAGCGGCGCTGTCCAGAAGCGCGAGGCGGCGTTGCGCCTGCTTTTCGATGGCGCGAAACTTACGGCTACCTTCGCGGTTGAAGATGGCCTTTGTTTCTGCGCATCGAAAAGTCTTTATCACGTAATCAGTATATACTGTGAGACGTGTACTGTTAAACAGTATGGGTCAGCTTAGCCAGGTAGATCTGCGCGGTTTGCCGCCTTGCTTTTGAGTGAGCGGCGGCAGTATCGGATCTCACGCCGCCCTGGCCCGATTTCGCTATTCCGCGCGAGCGGCGCGGGTCGACCGATCGGACGGCAGATCTCCCGTGCGAGGTGAAGTAGTGGAGATCCGAAAAGGCGCGTGATGGTAGGATATCCGAAGGAGATCTTGAACTTGCATTGCCCGGCATTTTGGGGAATGAGGCGCGAAATTAGCCAGACGAGTCTCGCGGCTTAAATGCAAGTTATTGATTTCAAAAAGAGCGGCCCTGTAGCTCAGCTGGTTAGAGCGCCTCGTTTACACCGAGGAGGTCCACAGTTCGAATCTGTGCGGGGCCACCATCCTTTCCGCGCGGCGTTTGCCTTAAGAGGCTGCCCTCCGCGCGGGCGCCGAGAGTATTAACTTTCGGATTACCGCCGGAATACTACCAAATTGAGGGTGATATTTTTTGCATGATTCGCCCCGACTCCTTTCATAATCGGTAAAAGGAGCAGCAGTAAAACATGGCATGTTCTTCAGTGCGCGCATCTCGCGCACCCGCCTCCGGCTGGCCGTCCGGCGAGGCATCGACGGACGTCATCCCGCGCCTCGAGTTTGAAAACGAGATTTTGCGGGAGGAAGTGCGCCAGCTTCGCGCCGCCGTCCAAGTTTATTCCGCGGTTGCGGAGCGCCTGTCCGATCGCCAACGCTTCAACGGGGTGGATTTCCATGGAACTTTTTGAAGGAAGTTTGTATGACCTGTTGCCGCTGGATCGCCCAGCGGCCGTGGCCCGGCCGAGCCGGGCAGGCTCGCCTCGCAACGGCGTGCGCTCACCAGAAGCCGGGAAGGCCTTTGCAAAGGCCGTATCTCTACCCAAGCGGCTGCGGCGCCAAAGCTGTGCGTGCGGCGAATGCCAGATATGCCTGGAGAATGCCCGATGGGAAAGAATCTTCAACGAGAAATTCGCGGACCACTCGTATTACCAAAACCGCGGGCCGCAATTCTCGTCGCCCCTGTCGGAAGCTTCCGGAAGCTGAGTGCGACAAGCCCTACCGGACTATGCCGCGCGAGATCATCACGGTTGCCGCGCTGCCTTGCGGGCCTGGCGCTACCGTGAATCGGAAACGGTGAGTCGATCGATCGTAGGCGGCCTGCGAGATGGAACCATTGGTTGCGGAAACCTTCGGCGCGCCCGGTGAGAATCCTTCAATCTGGCGCGATGTTTCGCCCCATGCGAAAGCCACCGTGAGGTGAATTGCGCCATCGTCGCTCACCGATTTCACGCGCTTCCTGCCCAGCGTAACGAACTGGCCTGTGTCGCCCAACAGCGCCATCCCTGAGGGTCCTACGGGCGTCACGATCCAATATTGCGAATCGCCGGCGATGGTCGCGCTAATGGCGTCGGTGGGGCGCACGAGCCTGCCGGTGTCCGCGAAATAATCGTACACGTACGATTCGCCGGTAATGCCGAGGCTAGCGGGCGTGAAGCTGGCCTGGTTATTCGACCCCTGAGGATAGGCGAATACGTAGTGCGCCGTCCAATCGCCAAAGCTGGTGGATGCCGCCGCGATCATAGGCTGATCGAGCGATTGAGCGTTGACAATATAGCTCGCATCTAACGGCGTGATCGGCAAGTCCGGTTTTACGATAATTCCATCCGCCCGCACCGCGCGTAACAAATTCGCCGTATTCATTGTCCCGATCTGGTCGCCCACGCCCACTGGGCCTGCCGATAACGTGGTCAGCAGCAGGTTCGAGGTTTCGGTGCTCATGAAAACGTCGCTAAAGGGCCACGCGCCCACTGCGGCGATGAGGCGGGAGGCGTAGAGAAACGCGGTCCATCGCGCCGGCTCGAAACGGTCCTGCGCGCCGCGAATCGTTGTCAGATTAGGGTATTTCGCGCTCTGCAGTATGTGGCGCGCGGTCGGCATGCAGTATTGCATGGTGAGATTCTGCGCGGCCATCGCGGCCGCCATGTTGTCGAGGAAAGCGTTGCCATCGGTGAGGTTGAATGCAGTCATCGCCGGGCCGTACAGCCAGTCCTGTTCATAGGTAGCCACGCCGGAGCTTTTCAAATATGCTGCTGTCTGCGCCCAATAGGCAGGGTCGATGGAGACGTTCCCCGACATCTTGTATTGCTGGCGATAGGGACTCGATGTATCGATCCACCGCGCGTGCGTGATGAGCGGAACTCCCATGCCTCCCTGAAAATCGTTGAGGCCGGTGGGAAAGAGCGTGGAGTCGGCCAAATATTGTGTAAGGCCGTCAGCAGCATCTCTCCAATCGTAACTTGCCCCTTTGGGATAAAACCAACTATCGAGTTGCAGGTATCCCAGGCCAATGCCCTGTTTGTTGAAATCGGCCTTCACCGCCTTGAGCGTCTGGGGATAAGTAAGTGAGTTTTCCGTGTGGTAATAATAATTCGCGCCGTTATCGGTCCAATAACCCAATGAACGAAGGCTTAGATCCGCATCGTTACTTACCGTTCCCTTGCCCAGCAGACTGGTTAGCGTTTGTCCCCAGACACGGAAGGTGGCGTCAATGCCTTGACCGGCAACGAGCAGGGTTTGATGCGTGAAGCCTTGTGGCAGTGACGATACAGCTGTGTCGATGCCACTCGATATCGTTCCATCCGCCTGCATGGACGTGCTCGCCACCATGAAATTCGTTGCGGGTGAAATCACGAACGTGTTGGCCGCGTTATCGAAGAATGCCCAAGGGCCCTCTTCAGGCATAGCGGTGAAGGTCGGGTTGGCGAAGACGCCGGAAAACCCTAAGTGGCTCAATCCCTTCGGGTATGTTCGGAGGTTGGGAAACGAATAATTGTTAGATGCGGGGGAGGAGCATGTCAGGGTGAAAAGCACCGCCGTCCGGTTCCAATAGGCGCGAATAGCGCCGTGGCGCTGGGCATCCGGCGTAAAATCGAACGCTATCTCGCTGTAATGGCCGGCCGGGTCCACACCGGAAACGGTGGCTAAGTTAGTTAGGGGATACCCCACGCTTCCGCCAAACTGCCAGGCGGGGTCAGGAACGGTAATCGAATACGATCCCTTCGGATCGACGCTCACCGTAAGTCCCCCGGCGCCCTGAATACCCAAGGCGTTTTGCGCCTTCACGGTCCCGATGCCTGTGAAGAGTAAGCAGATAAGCGGACAGACTTGGCCGCCGGAACAGAGATAACGCATCCCGGAAAAATCCCCCAAATGAAACGGAAGTAAGACAAATGTAGCATTTTTTACAGTTCAGCAACGCACACAATGAGGTTAAAAGTTTCAATATTTTGGGGGTAGCACTAGTACGGATGTTTGATACAGAACCTCCCAATGTGGCGGAATTCGCAACTTTGGTTTGCGATCTGCTTTTAGTAAGTGTGAGCGTGATTTAACCCTCCGGCGTTCTTGGGTTTGCCGAGGGTAGCTCAAGGCAAACAGGCCGAGTGCCGGTGCGGGCTAATGGCTCGCGTCTGCGTGTCCGCGGTTGCCGTTTAGGAGGCGCAAAAATGGCGAAGCGCGCGATAGCGTTAATTCTTTCCAGTTGCGCCATAACTGCAGCCCAGACCAACGTGTTAACTGGAAATTACAGTAATGACAGAGCGAACGCCAATCTTCAGGAGACGGTACTTACAACGGCTAATGTCGAACCCGTCAACTTCGCAAAGTTAGGGAGCTTTCCGGTAGACGGCCAAATCTTTGCACAACCGCTTTATGTAAGCCAACTCCTGATCTCAGGGCGGGGCGCCTACAATGTCGTTTACGCGGTGACCCAACACAACAGCGTCTACGCCTACGATGCGGATTCCGCTATCGCTCCCCGTCTTCTGTGGCATGTCAACCTGGGACCGTCGGTTCCGTCCACCACATTCGGCGCCGGCTACACGGATATCGCTCCCGAGATTGGCATCTTGAGTACGCCGGTAATCGATCTTCAGCGCGGCGCGATCTACGTCACCGCGGCCACCTTCGAGAATGGCTCCGTGGTCTACCGCCTGCATGCGCTCGATCTGCTTACCGGCGCTGAGAAGCTTAACGGCCCCACGGTGATCAGCGCATCGGTGAAGGGCACGGGCGTAGGCGGCGTGACCGGAGGAACTATTCCCTTCGACCCGCTGTGGCACATTCAACGCCCCGCGTTGCTGTTAGCCAATGACGCCGTTTACGTGGCTTTTGGATCGCACGGGGACGCCGGCCCTTGGCACGGCTGGATGGTGAGCTACAACGCGTCCGATCTATCCAGGCGCAGCGCGCTCTTCATGGCCAGCCCAAATGGCTGGGGCGGCGCCATCTGGCAATCCGGCGCCGGGCCGGCGGCCGATTCCACGGGCGCCGTGTACGCTATTTCCGGCAACGGATCCTACGACGGGCTGACGGAACTCAGTGAGAGCGTTCTGAAATTCAACAGCGACCTCTCCGTGAGCGGCTGGGCGACCCCGCCGAACTGGTCGGTGCTGGCCCTAAACGATTATGACCTTTCTGCAGGCCCCGCGCTGATTCCCGGTACGCACTCCATCGTTGCCGGCGATAAGTACGGACAGCTCTATTTCATCGATGGCGATGCCTTGGCGCCCTTTGCTTCCGGTCAATCGGGCAACGCGCAGATCATACAGGGCGTGCAGTTCGGCGGGATCTTCAACTTCGCGCTTTGGCCTACGGGCAACGGGACCAATGTATATCTACAGGAGCAAGGCAGCAGTGTGATCGCTTACCAGATTGCTGGCGGTGGATTGAACGCTACTCCCGTTGGGGAAACCGCGCCCACCGGCGCGGCGATTCCTTACGTGGGAATGGCGATCTCCGCCAACGGGTCCGCGCCTGGCTCCGGGATTCTTTGGGAGACCACCGGCAACCGTTCCGACCCCACGCTTCCGGCTACGCTGCACGCTTTCGACGCCGGCAACCTGACGGATGAGATCTGGAACAGCGACATGACCGGCGGGGCCGATAGCGTCGGCATGTTCGCCAAGTACGCCAATCCTACCGTAGCCAACGGAAAAGTGTTCGTGCCGACCTGGTCCGGTGTGTTGACCGTGTACGGCTTGCGCGAACGGCCGAAGGGCCGCCCTATCGTGCGCTAAGCGCGTCACTTCGTAAACACGGCCATGGCGCCCTGAAATCGCCCTGCTGAGGTTCTTACGGATCGTGCGGCTGCAAGAAGCCGCCCCACATTACCTGGTAGGCCTCGGTGTGACCGAAAAGATCTTTCCCAGCGCGCACGAAGACTCGCATGTTGGCCTTTAAATCCGAACTCCGGACGATATTCCCGCCGGCCAGAAAGCGCGTGTCCTGCCGCAGCAGAATCGTTTCCTCACCCGCATTTCGCGTATGGAGGATCAGCCGTCCATCGGCAAGGTAAGAGACCACTCCGGAAAACGTCAATTCGCCCCGTTGAAACAGCGGGTCGATCGGAGATCCAAGCGCACGAGTCCGCGGACGAGGCGCGATCCGCGACACCGGCAGCGGCTCGATGGCAAGGACTGAGCTGGCATACCGGAGGGGCGAATCGGGGATTGGGCTGGAGGCGACTTCCACCTGCTCGCCTGGACGCAAGAGCGAAAGCGTCGTCGCCAAGCCGCCACGTCCCACGTGGGTCTTCGCGTCGAACCGGTAACGGACTACCTCATTCTCCGCTGCGCGCACACAAAACTCGCCGGATTCGACCCGGGCATCGGCTTCGAGGAACGCGCCGCGCAGCCTTGCCGCTTGGGCAGGCGGCATCTGCGAGGACGGAACCTGCGCCCAGGCGCCCGCGGTCGCCAGCAGAACAATTCCGCAAGCCGAATCCTTGCGCATTAGTCCCGAGTATATATCCCCAACCACTGCGGAGCCGCGTTATCGCGCACAGTTAACGCGGGCAGCGGCAGAAAGGGAGTGAAACGCAGCTAGAATTCCGGACCCCCGATTCGGAGATGCGCCAAAATATTTTGCATCGCGCCGCGTTTCTCGTCGAGGTCGGGATTATGCCGCTTGGCGTAAACATAATCGCCGACGAACCATCCCATGGCCCCGCCCGCCACGACGTCGCCCGGAAAATGGCGGCGCGCCGCCAATCGTGCGCCCACGACGGTCGCGGCGTAGCTATACGCCAGCACCTTTACCCACCATTTATCGTGATATTCGTGCGCCAATATCGAAGCTAGCCCGAAAGTATTAATGGCGTGGCCGGAGGGGAAACTGGCGTTATATGGGCCATTCGCTCCGTCCCAAAATCCGCCCTTGCCGTTACCCTCGAGCGGCCGGGCGCGGTCGGTGGCGCTCTTGACGATGGTTTCGATGATTGTCGTATCGATCAACGTTTCGAACGCCAGCATTCCGGTTTCACGGAAATGCTCACTATGCTTGGCCGTCCCCAGGAAGTAGAAACCCGCGCCGATGGGAATCAGCGTATAGGCGGCGCCGATGTTAGAAGTGTAATTTCCCAGTCGCACCTGGGCGTTGGTGTTGGGGAACTGCCTTTCCGTCCATTTATCGGTAGCGATCAACGCGCCCGTCGCCGCCCCGAAGATAGCCCACCACTTCGCGTCGCTCTTGGCGGTGTGAAACGGAGAGGTCCAGATGGCCTTCTGATCTTGAAGGACATATCTGGGCATGCGCACGAACGGGTGAATGTAGCCGGTCTTTTCCCACAGGTCTCTGTTCTTGATCGCCTCGCTGCCCGGCTTTACCTTGATCGTGCTGCGGTTGCTCTCGCTCTGGGGGGATTGCTGCGGCTCGGGTTGCTCCGCTTCGGGTTGCTTCTGCGCCGGACTCGCCGGTTGTGACGCGGCCTGCTGCGGCAAATCCGGCGGCTTCGATTCCTGGCATTCCGCCGCCAGAACCGTGGAAAGAACCAGCAGCGCTCCGCATAGCAATTCTTTCATCCCTTTCTCTCTGGCGGTAATGCAGGCACTCACCGTTCCAAGGTATGATTCAAGACTCGCGCATCTTCGCTACCATGGTTTTATGGCAAAAAGCCCAGCCGCGAAGGATTTCTCAGCAAAGGCGATGTTCGACGTTCAATGCCCGTGCTGTCAGGCCATTCTGAAGATCGACCCGGAAACCCGGGCTGTGATCGCACATACTGCCCATGAAAAGCCCCCGCTCATCGAAGACCTCGCGGCCGAGGTGGCGAAGCTGAAGGGAGAAGGCGCGCGCCGCGACGAGGTGTTTCGCAAGAACTTCGAAGCCGAAAAATCGCATGGCAAGGTGCTGGAAAAGAAGTTCGACGAACTCTTCAAGCGCGCGAAGGAGAACCCCGATGCGCCCCCGCCGATGCGCGATATCGATCTCGATTGAGTTCGAGCACGCCGTTCAGTTGCCCGAGCGAGGCGTATTGCCCCAGATAGCGCGCCGATGCGGGAGGCCGCGTTTTGCGGCGGGGATCGAAATCGCGCCGCGTAAAAAGATCGCTTACCGCTACTACGGCGGTCCCCATGGGACGGTATTCGTAGGTCCCCTGCGCCCAGGCTACATCGTCCGCCACCCACAGGTAAAAGCCCATCGCGATTATTTTAGCAACGCATTTCCGAGACGGTTGCAGTTACGTTGCGGCGGAAACATTTGCCAAGGTAGAAAACTGGGTAAGAGAGCTGGACCGGCCGAGCGCTAATTCCTCGGAATGATCTCGCCCACTGCCTCCACCAGCTCTTTGGTTTGGAACGGCTTCTGCAACACGCGTAAACCGCGGGTGCGGGCTGCCAGCTCCCAATCGGGCGCCGAGGTCAGGTACAAGAACCGGCACAAAACCATCCAGCCGCGTAAACGCATGCGGGCGATTGGTAATCAGCAATTTCACTTGAGAATCGCCCTGTTCCATCAGGTTCTGCGCCTGCTGCGCATCGGCCACCAGAACCTCGCGCCCTTCCCGTCTCAAGACGCTCTTCACCAGACGGCTGATGGAGGGATCCTCAACGATCACGATTATTCCGGACTGTGAGGTCGAACCATGAAATACGATTGGCGGACGGTGACGAAACAACAGGGTTCGGCCGGCGCGCGATTTTAGGGCTCGCGCTTCTCTTATTCTCAGCGCCCGAAACCCGTTATGCAATCCCCACAAAAGGGGTTCCGACGCATGCCGCCATGCGGGGATGCGCATTCCTCAAAGCAAGGGGGAGAATCGCCAGGTAAGGGCAGTCACGCAGCAGCGCGGTACCAGCGCCGGAAATAAGAGCCGCAAGTCCGGCATTTGAAGCGCTGCACGGAGATCACGCCCAACACTACATCCAGCGCGTTTTTCGTGTAGGAGAAGCGAACGTCATGCCATCCACAGTTAGGACAGCGGGGAAAGGGCCGCACCTGCGCGGGGATTCCCTCGGATCGCTGGCACATCCGGCTTAGGGTCCTCTGGCACACTAACTCCCTTTTCCGACGTTATCTCCGCAAGGTTTCATCCGCGGGCGCCGAGCATATCGCACCATTTCCCAAACACCGGTGAGGCGATTTCGCGGCATCGGGCGTAATTCAACCAGGGGTCGAGGGGAGCGCTCAATTCCCTCACGTCCCCGCAGTTTTCTTCTTCGATACTCCAGTCTACAATCATCGCGGGTGTTACCTCCAGATGGAATTGGAAGCCATAGATCCCGTCGTCCGATGCGATACGCCTGGTGGGCCGTGCGCTGCGAATAGGCGAGCAGAACTGCCTCGGAAGGCAGATCGAACGTGTCTCCATGCCAATGGAAAACCCTTTCCGCGGGCGCAAGTTGCTCCAAGCAGCGGATCGCGCCGTCCTTCGTCCGTCAGATGGATATCGAACCAGCCGATCTCCTTTTCCGCGTTGCGATACACGCGCCCGCCCAAAGCCTTGGCGATCATTTGCGAGCCGAGGCAGACTGCCCAGCATGGGAACGTCGCCGCGCCGCCGCGCGTTCGATGAGGCGCATCTCTTCGCTGCGAGGAACGGCAGATCGTCGTTGACCGACATCGGCCCTCCCATGAAGATCAGACCGTCATAACCGAGTCGGCCGGCACGACGGCGCCTGGCTGGTAGAGATCGCAGTAATCGAAACCGACTCCGCGCGACTCGAGCGCGGATTCAATGAATCCGAGGCCTTCGAAGGGAACGTGACGGAACGCTAAAACGCGCACGTCTTATTGGTTAGCACAATTAAGCAAGAAGTCTGAAGCTGGTGGGCAGAATAAAACGCCGGCTACAGGGTAGTTCGCCGCCACCTGGAAGTGGCTCAGGCTTTCGGCATACTTCGAGACGCCGCGATACAGCGCTTCGGCCAGCTTCTGGCGATAGTCCGGCTTCTTCAGCAGCGCCTCTTCGCGGCGTATTGCTGACAAAGCCGATTTCGGCAAGTACGGAGGGCATATTCGCGCCGATCAGCACCACGAACGGGGCCTTCTTCACGCCGCGATTCTTTTCCGCGGTGAAGGTCTTGGCGGAAAATGCGAAAAGCGCGGATTGGATCCGCTCCGCAAAATCGCGCGATTCCGACGCCTTGTCGTGCAGCCGAGATCTTTTGGATCAGAGTCGCGCAAATCGAAGATCGATTGCTCGGAGCCCGCGTTTTCGCGGCTCGCCACTTCCATGCGCATCCTTGGCGTCCGGTGAAGTTCAGATAGTATGTCTCAACGCCGGTGATGCGCGGGACCGGCGAAGAGTTGGCGTGAATCGAAAGGAAGAGATCGGCCTTCTTCTCGTTGGCCAGCGCGGTACGGCCTTCGAGCGGGATAAAGGTATCGTCGGAGCGCGTGTAGATGACTTCGGCGCCCATTTTTTCCTCGATCAGCTTACCCAGAGCGCAGACTTACGTCGAGCACGAGATCTTTTTCCAGCAGGCCCTTTGGGCCTTGCGTGCCTTCGTCATGTCCCGCCATGGCCGGGGTCGATCACAATGCGCTGCAACTTTAGCCCAAGCGCGCGCACTAGCGAAGTTTCGCCGGTGGATGTCCGCCGTGCGGCCTTTGGAATGGTGGCTGATGCGAATTGATGCGGGCGACGTGGCTACCGACGGCGTGGCTGGCGGAGTGGCGACTCGCGGTGACCACGGAGGCGTCGTCATGGGCGCGGCGATGGGGCTGGATCTGGCTTTACTGAATCGACTTAGTTGCCCCAAATCTGGGTGGATCAAGCTTTACTGGCTCAGGCTTTGTCGGCTCAACTCTGGCTGGCTCGGATTTTGCAGTTCGGCGACGACAGGTTTCACTAGCGGGGCGCTCTGGGGCGGAGGCAATCGGGGCGGGAAGCGGCGCCGGGTAATTGGAGCAGCGGCGGACTGGTTGGCGGAGGATCGTGCTGGTCGGGAGCCGCCACACGCCGCAGTTCTATAATCAGCCGGTCCGGACTGGTCAGGATCGATGCGTTTATCGCGGTATCGCCGGTCAAATCGAACACGATGCGGGTGACGCCGGGCGTCGTTTCCGCCACGCGGATGCGCTTGACGAACGGATCGTCGAGGTCTTCGGTATAGAGCCGCTTGCCGTCGAATTTGGGGACGCGCATTGAGAATGTCGTAGTAGACGCGCTCGGGATCGTGCAGACGGTCGCTGCGGTATTCGAATTCGCCCGAGACCTCAATTGCAATGCGCGTACTCCGGCGGTTGTTCCAATGCCTCACAGCAGAGACGTTGTGCGTCCCGGGATGCGCGGTCTGAGCAATTCCGCCAATGTGGCGAGCGCAATCCCTATCGTGGCCACTCCCGCAAACCGGGCAGCCATAGTCGCGCATGCGGTGATCCGCTTCATATCGCCTATTGAGTTACGTATCGGACAGATCCATCCGCCGCCACGATCTCTTGTATATGACGGGGGGCGTCCTCTCCCTTGGGACGTACTCCCGCCGGTGCGGTTTCCCCTGATTTTGGCGTTTCCGGCGTGGCGGATGCCGTTTTGGCCGCGTTGGTTCTGCGCCGGCATCGACCCCGCGCTGCACTTGCGTCACGTAATTCTGCGTCTCCGCGATAGGGCGGAATGCCGCCATACTTGGCCACGGCCTTCTCTCCAGCATTGTAGGCCGCTAGCGCCCGTGGGTAATCCCCTTATAAAGGTCCAAAAGGTGCTTTAGATACTTAGCGCCGCCCTGGATGTTTTCCACGGGATCGAAGGAATTCGGGAACGCCGAAGCGCCTCGCCGTGTCCGGCATCAATTGCATCAGACCCTGCGCGCCCTTGGGCGAAACCGCGCCAGGATTGTAGTTGCTTTCCACCTGGATCACCGAATGCAGCAATTCGGCAGGCACCGATTGTTCTGCGGCGATGCGCTCCACGATCGCGGCCTGAAGTTGGCGGCTGCGCGCCGTTTGCACGGCGGCGGGCGTTGTCCCTGCGCGCGATTGTGGAGTCGAAACCACCACTCTCACCAGCTTTCCCGTTCGCGGATCGGCCTGCACCACCGTTTTGACGTGCGCGGATGGTTTCGGCGGAGCCGCCAGGAGGAGGCCGCCGCCCGCCAAAGCCGCGATTCCCGCCATAAAACAAAAGCGCGTCAAAATGTTTTTACCTTTCATATATACCACGAGCGCAAGGGGATCGCCCCGGACCGACCCAGAGACATGTCCCGCCCAGTGGGGGACGCGGAAACCTCGATGTTATCATTTTCGTGTGGAGAGTGCGGGATACGTGCTGGTAGGGGGCCGCAGCTCTCGCATGGGCCGCGATAAGGCGCTGCTGCCCTGGCGCGGTTGTCCATTGGCGCAATGGGCCGCCATCGCAGGCCGCGCAAAGCGCAGGAACCGCGACCCTGGTTGGGCGCTCCTGAACGCTACTCCGATTTGGGATTTCCGCGTGATTCCCGATCTCTTCCCCGGCGAAGGCCCGCTCGGGGGAATCCTGACGGCGCTGCGCCACTCGACAGCCGAATGGAACCTGATCGTGGCTTGCGACATGCCCGCGATCGATGCCGCGCTGCTCGCTCATTTGCTGGATGCGGCGAGACAATCCGGCGACGGACGCGCTGCTGCCGGTCACGGCCGAAGGACGCCCGCAGCCGCTCTGCGCCGTCTACCGCCGCACCTGCCTGGCGCCTTTCGAGATGGCGTTTTCGCGAGGGAACCCGCAAGGTGACGGCGGCGCTCTGGCCGCCGTCCGCTGCGCTGCGCCTGCCCATGGAAGAAGTCTCGCAGTTTCAAAACGTTAACACCCCGGAGGATTGGGCCGCTTATGCCTGCAGGATGATCCCTATCCGCATTACATCGAGTTCCGGCACGTGTATAAGACGTTCGACCGGCCTGTTTTGGTCGATTCCAATTTTCACGTAGATCCCGGTGAGACGGTGGCGATCATCGGGCGCAGCGGCGTAGGAAAATCGGTGACTCTTTCGCACATCATGGGCTTTCTCAAGCCGGATCAGGGCCGCGTGATCGTCGCCCACGAAGACATTACCGATATGCCGGAGACCGGAACTGCAGCGCATCCGCCGCAAAGTGACGATGGTGTTCCAATCCGGGGCTTTGTTCGATTCGCTCACGGTGGCGGAAAACGTGCTGTTTTCTTTGGAATTGCGCGAGGATTACAACCAGCAGAACAAAGAGGACGTGGTGAACGGTCTGCTCCGATGGTGGATATCGCGGAAGCCAGAGAACGCGTATCCTTCCGATCTTTCCACCGGTTATAAACGCGCCGTGGCCATTGCCCGCGCTCTGGCCGCGCAACCGCAGTGCGTTCTCTACGACGAGCCGACCACCATGGTGGATCCGATTATGTCCGACCACCTGGGCGATCTGATGCTGCGGCTCAAGCGACAGCTCCATTTGACCTCCGTGGTGGTGACGCACGATCTCGATTTGATGTATAAGGTGGCCGACCGTGTCGTGTTCCTTTTCGAGGGCGGCGTCATTTATTTCGGGCCGGTGTCGGAGTTGGATAAATCGGAGCATCCGCACATACGCGAATTTTTGGAGATGGACCGTGTGGTTCGGGTGTAGAGTTTGCGGGCGCCGCATGGCTCTTCTCGTCGCTTGCGCTTGCCGCTCCTCCCGCCGTGCAATCGCCGCTGGTCACCGAAGGCTTCGACCATTTCTATAACCTCGAGTATCCGGAGGCGATCGCCGATTTCGAGAAGGCCATTGCGAGAGATCCCGACGATCCCCAGTTGCACGATCATCTGGCGCAAACGCTTGTCTTCCAGGAAATGTTCCGGAACGGCGCGCTTGAAAGCGAGATGGTCTCGGGCAATAACTCCTTCCTGCGGCGCCCCAAAATGAACCCCGAGCCCACGACGGAGCGGCGTTTCCTGGATGAAATTTCTAGCGCTATGTCGCTCTCGCACGCGCGGCTGGTGAAGAATCCCGACGACGCCTCCGCCCTCTACGCCGAGTGCGTCGCTTACGGGCTGCGTTCGAACTACTACTGGGTGGTCAAGAAATCTTGGCGCGATTCCCTGCACGACGCCACCAATGCGCGACACTTGAACGACCGGGTGGAGCAACTCGAACCTGACAACGTCGATGCGCGCCTGGTGGAAGGGTCTGGACGACTACATTGTCGGCAGCCTCCCGTGGACCTGGCGCACCTTAGGCTTCCTCATCGGTATCCATGGCGATAAGGAAAAGGGCATCCGCCTGGTAAAGGACGTCGCCGAGCACGGCTCAGGCAACAGGTACGATGCGGAAATCCTTCTCGGCGCGCTTATACCGCCGCGAGAACAAGCCATTATGGGTCGTGCCTCTAGTGCAGGATCTGATCGCGCGTTTCCCACGCAATTTCATCCTGCGCCTCGAACTCTCGCAAATGTACAGCATGGCCGGCGATAAGACGCGCGCGATCGCCGCCGTGGAGGAAGTGGCCCGGCTAAAGCGGGCCAGCGCTCCCGGCTACGCGCGCGTGCCGTGGGAGAAGATCGATTTCCAGGAAGGCACGATCCAGTTTTGGTATCGCGATTTCGACCAGGCGCTCGAGAACTTGAAGAAGGTCGCCGCGGCGGCAAATGACCTCGACCTCAACACCGGCGTTTACACGTACCTTCGCATCGGCCAGATTTACGACCTCAAGGGCCAGCGGGCGATGGCGGTCACGGAATACCGGAAGGCCATTGCGTATGCGCCGGAATCGGACGCCGCGCAGGAGGCGAGAAAGTGTTTGACGACGCCTTATAAGAGAGGGTGAGACGCCACCACGCTAGTGCCCTTAAGGGATGCGGCTGGCCCTCGGTATACTGGGGTAATGCCGCCTTCCGAGCGCATCGTCGTCGACCCGGAAGTACTTGCGGGCAAGCCAGTGGTCCGAGGGACTCGCCTCGCCGTCGAACTGATTCTCGAACTGCTCGCAGCAGGCCAATCGGAGAGCGTGATACTGGCGAACTATCCCGGACTGACTCACGAGGACATTCTCGCCTGCCTCGCGTATGCCAGCTATTTAGCCCACGAATATAGAGCCTATCCTCTTTCAGCATAGATGCGCCTACTCGCCGATGAGAACTTCCCGAAGCTTGTCGTCGATTGGCTTCGCAACGAGGGCCACGACGTACTTTGGGCCCCAACTCATTGTCCCGCCTGGAAAGACACCATTGTGTTAGACCTTGGGGAGTCTGAGGGGAGACTCGTGCTGACGCTCGATAAGGATTTCTGGCAGATCGCGCTTCAACGGCGGATTCCCTGGCGCAATCCGGCATTATCTTGTTCCGATCCCATCCCGCTACGCCGGAAAATCTAATACGTCTCGTTCGGGCGTTTGTCGAATCGACGACGAATTGGACCGCACACATCAGCATCGTTTTCGCTGAGGGGATTCAAATGGTGGCAGCGCGAAGGAATTGACAGCCTTCTCTTTCGCATCGGCCAGATCTACGATCTGAAGGGCCAACGGGCGACGCGGTCCCGGAATATTTCGTATGCGCCGGAATCGGACACCGCGCAGGAAGCAAAGAAGTGTTTAATAACGCCGTACCGGAGAGGTAAGGCGTCGTTGTCATCAAGGAACACGGTGGCCCTTCGGCGCCTGACCTGGAAGCAGAAAGGTCTTGATAAGCTCGCCTTCACCGCAAACCGTCATGCCTGGGAATCGCTTGTACCACGGTCCTTCGGGTACTTCAGGTTCCCCGTCGAGCCATCTGGCCAGCTGTTCTAACTGCGACGCTGGAATCTTTCTGTCCTGGACCCGATCGAGAAGATGCTGAAACAGGGCAGGTGGGACATTGTGGCGGCGTACTCGTGGCACGGTTTTTCGTTTTGAACTCAGATACCGTAGAATCCGCGGGTGAGCCGCTCTTTAATCTGGGCCGCTTCGGTTGGGCTTGACGCCGCGGCAAGACGTTTCGCCAATAAGCCCAATTCTTCTGGGTTGAGGCGGTTACCCTTCCCCTCCAGAAGTGCCAGTTCCGCCGTCTCGATAGCGACCTCTTCCCCTGACGGCTTGCGCGCCACGACTCGGCTTCCAGTGAGCGCCTGCCGAACGAACCAGTGATAGACAACCAGCGCGCTTTTGATTACGTCCGTTCGTTTTGAGCCGGTCAACTCGGCCATTTGGTCGACTAAGGCAAGCTCGGTTGGCGTAAGGACAGGCTGGATTCTCGCCATGCTCATGTCTCCTCTTTATCTGTGCTTATTTTACTCCTTTTATACTGCTTTTCGAGCTTATCGCCATTCCGAATTTCATTTTTTTCGGTTTGCCAAGAGCAGCGCCTTATCCAACTCCGCGCCACGATTACTCAGCGCAATTCCCGCTCCCGGAAGAATCGCAGGCTTGTGCCGCAATGCCGCAAAGGGGAAATAGATCCGGCGCGCTCGAATCACGGCGTCGGGATAGCGGCTTCGGGCTTCGCCGCTTAACTCTACACCGATTCTCCGCGGCCGAGGCGAGGTGCTCTCGGCCGGCCGGAAATGAATGGCATATCGAAGCTTGATTCGGCGGATCATCTCCCCTACGCGGGTCTCGGGGTGGCTGCCTTCCACAACTTCGCCGCCCGTATTGCGCGCGAACCCGAGGATGCCAGGATGACTGACGTGAGGAAGGGCGATGGCGCCGCGAAAGAGCAGCCCGTCCAATACCACGCCCGCATAGGAAAGCTGCTCGTCAACGAGCGAATCGGGAACGCGAGTTTCCTGCATGTTGTCGGTGAGGATGAGGATTGCACGCCTTGCGGTCCCGCCGGCATTGTATAGATAATCGGTTGCCGACCAGACTGCCTGATTGATATCCGTATCCGTTCCGATCTGAATTGACACGGCCGCGCGGATTCCTTTCGCGACTCCCCGGAAATCCCCACTGAGCGGCTGAGTGACGGCGGTGGTCTTGCTGAAGGCCATTACGGCGGCGCGGTCGCCGGGCTGAAGGGCAGCCAGAGCGCCGGCGGCGCCATTTGCAATTTCGGGAAGGATCTCGCGGACGCTCCCGCTTACATCCAAGAGGACGAGAAGGTCGAGGGGGCCGGAGTCCTTTTCAAAGTAGACGATTTCGCGTTTTTGGCCTTCATCGGAAACTTCAAAATCCGAGGCTTGCAGATCCGCTATGGGCGCGTGGGAGCGGCGATGAGAAACATCGGCTGTCACTTTTACCAAACTGATAGCCGATCGGAATGTCGGCGTATCGTCGGCAAATGCGCCGGCAACCAGCCCAAATATTACAGCGGCGGTACAGACCCGCATCTCTTAATTGTAAAGAGAATACGTCGGCGCGTTACATGAACGGCGTCTCGCGCGCGCGGGCAGCATTGAGGGCGCGAACGCACACATCCCGCATCGCGATGCATCCGTTCCGCGTGAAAATAGTCGATGAGGAGAGTGCAGATGGTAAACGAGACAACCCAAGGCACATTCCGCCAAACGAACCTGACCAACGAATCGGCCCAGTACCTGGCCAAACGCGAAGAACTGCGCCTGGCTGAAATCGAATTGATGCGCCAACGGGAGCGCGTAGCCGAGTTGCGTCGCCATCTCCCCACCGGTCCAGCCCTGCAAGACTACAAATTTATCGAAGGCCCGGTTGACCTGGATTCAGGCGATACGCCAACGCGAACCGTCCGGCTGAGCGAACTGTTTACAGCCGCAGGCAGGCCGCTGGTGATTCAGCACCTGATGTACGGGAAGCGTCAGACCAAGCCGTGTCCGATGTGTACCGCTTGGGCAGACGGCATAAATGGGGTCGCTCACCACATTGCTCAAAACGTCGACTTCGCGATTGTAGCCGCAGCCGATCCTGCGGCGTTGCGAGCGCACGCCCGCGCCCGTGGCTGGAACCGGCTGCGCCTGTTGAGCGCCGGCGACAGCACGTTCAAGTACGATCTTGGAAGCGAAGACCGGGAAGGCGGTCAGGATTCCATGATTTCGGTGTTCACGCGGGATGCCGAGGGCGCCGTTCACCACTTCTATTCGGCGCATCCGCGGATGTCTCCGGAGATCAAGGAACGCGGAATAGATCTGATGAGTCCGATTTGGCACGTCCTGGATCTCACGCCTCAAGGCCGGGGCGACTGGTCCGCGAAGCTGGAATATCCGCTGACGTCACACGCTTAGTGCGTGAAGATTGCCGGATCGCCCTGAGGCCGCGAGCTCATGAAATTGTAGCGGCTTGTTTCCTGACATGATCCCTGCGCGCCTCCAGCTAAACTAGTCTGGTGCCGTCCTCCCGACGTGCCACGGCGTTGGCTTACGTCTCGCTGTTGGCCAACGTGATCCTGTTCTTTCATAAGCCCCTTTTCAGCGCGGCATATCTCTTCCCATGGGATTTCCGTAACGTCCAGCTTCCGCTCCTCTCCTTTCTCGCGGATCGCCTCCACGCAGGGCACTTCGCTCTCTGGAATCCATACAGCTACTGCGGCTACCCCGTCTTTGCCAACATCGAAGCCTGCTACTTCCAACCCTTCGTACTGGCCGCGACGTGGGTTGCGGCGCACACCAATCCCGAGCGGCTGCCGCAGTTGCTCGAATGGGTAGTGGCGCTGCATATCTTCGTTGCAGGCGTTTCCGCATACCATCTATTCCTGAACCTCGGCGCCGCGCGAATCCCCGCCTGGGCAGGCGCGTTGATCTTTGAAACCGGTGGGTACTTCGCCTCGCGGGCCGAACATATCGGCGCGATCATGGCCGTAGCGTGGATGCCACTTGCATGGCTTGCCGTCTGGAAGCTCCGCGGCCACTTGGATCGCCGATGGCTCGCCGCGCTCGCCGTTGCGCTCGGCATGGCCGTTCTTGGCGGATTCCCGCAACCCACGCTGGCGGTTTTTCTCTCCACCGCCGTCCTTGCCCTCGTGCTGGCCGCATTGCGCATGGCGCGCTGGACCCTTCTCGTCTCCACCGCGGCAGCCTGCCTTCTTGGACTCGCCCTCTCCGCGGTGATCTTCGTTCCCACCACGCAACTCGCCGAGCACAGCGTCGCGATGTATCGCGCCGGATGGCTGGGCGGCGGCGGCGGAATCCTGCCGCAGAGCTTCGTCTCTCTGATTGCGCCTAACCACTATCGAATTTTCGACCCAGGTTTCAGCGGACCCGGCGACCGCAGCTTCCTCTATCTTTATTGCTCGCTTGCGGGACTTGCGCTCGCCTTCTACGCGCTGGCTTTCCGCCGCGCGCGCACAGTCGCGCTGCTGGCCGTCATGGCCGCCTTCGGCGCGATCTTCGCGTTGGGAGAGAACGAACCCCTCTGGCGCGCGGTCTATCCGCTGCTGCCCGTGCGTGTCCGCATCGGCATCCATCCCGAGTATTGCTATTGCATCTTCACATTAGGACTGGCCGGCTTGGCGGCGTTGGGCCTCGATCGCCTGCGGTTGCGCAACGGGCTGAAGCTGGCGATCGGCCTGGCCATCGCGGGGGACCTTTACGTCGCCGGATCGGGCCGCCCCATGAACCTCGCGGCGCTTCGCGACGAACCAGGAGTCACGCGCAACGCCTTCGGAGGCAGCCGCGACACGCTCGAGACTATGCGCCGCCTCTCCTTCACTGCCACTCCGCCAGGGCGCGTCGATAACCTGGAAGGCGCCACTGCGGATTGGGCTGTTCAAGCGCCGTTAACACGCGTGCCGAGCGCCAATGGTGTTAGCCCGCTTGCCCTCGAGAACATCATTCAGTTACGCCTCTTCTTGCATGACGGCCAACCCTGGGGATGGTATTACCCGGTAGATCATCTCGATTCCCCCGTGCTCGATCTACTAAACGTACGCTACCTGACTGCGTCGGGAGATGGTGCGGAGCGCGTCGCGGCGGACAATCGTTTCCGCCTTGCCGCTTTGCTGCCCGGCCAAGAGATCTTCGAGAACCGCACCGTGCTTCCGCGTTTCTTCCTGGTGCACAATACCCTGCTAGTGAAATCGCTCGCCGAGGCGCGCGCGGCAATCTCCGGCGGCTTCGCTTTTTCCAAAACCGCCATCGTCGATACCCCGGTCGTACTCGCACCCGCTGCAAGCCCCGAGAAGGTTCGCACGGTTTCCTACGAACCCGATGCGCTGGAGGTCGAAGCCACGGCGACTGCTGCGGGAATGTTGGTTCTCTCCGAAAACAATTACCCTGGCTGGCGCGCGTGGGTCGATGGCCGCGAAACGCCGATCTACTCCGCCGATATCGCCTTTCGTGGCGTGATATTGCCCGTCGGGACCCATCGGATCCGCATGGAGTTTCATCCGGTCATCCTCTATTGGTCGCTTGGGCTCTCTACAGCCACGGCGATTCTGCTGATGGGTCTCGCCCTGGGATCACGCGCCGTTAATTTTATTGTTATATCGACGACCCGCATCTCTACGGGGTTCTTCTGACCGAAAGGCTCTGGAGGCTCTGCCTCGTTTCGGAGACCTTAGCCTTTAACGACGGATCTTGGGTGGTTGCATCAAGATAGCGCAGAATGAACAGCGCGGTATTCGGCTCTTTGTTTTCCGGCGATTCAATAGACCTTGGCTCTGAAAAGGCGGCCTTAAGTACGTAAAGAACGCTCTCGATCTGCTGTTTTTCAAGGGTACGATTCCCAACCAGCTTCGTAACTGAAACGGCTGCGGCGTCGCCAGCCCGCGCAATTGCTTTGATATCCCAACCCTGCACGAGGTGTCCAAACACAACGGCGTTAACAGCTTTGGTAAGAGATTCGGTTCCTTGCGCCGGCGAAAAAGGCGGTACCGTAACAAAGAGGAGGAGACAGAAGGCTAGCTTGACTTTCATCGCTGATTCACCTCGAAACGTTAATCTCGTTAATAATGCCGTTAGTAATAGAGCCATGCCCGAAACCGGCCGATCCTGCAGTATCCGATACTGTAAGCGTATTCGAGCGAACCATGTAGGGCGTTCCATTGAGAGTAACGGTTATGTTTTGGGTTGCCGTGTAAGTTTTCCCGCTGGTAAAAGGAAGATTTTGACACGCCCCAAGTGGGGTATCGACAAACTGGCACTGGGAATTCGTGGGCTGCCCCAACTGGTGGTTGGTCAGCGTACTACCGTCGAACCATGTTCCCGACTCAAAGGGCGTCATCCCGGATACAGCAATGGGTGTTCTATTCTGGTCCAACACCTGATATGTAATAGTGGCGAGGATTCCATAATTTTGCGATCCCGGGCAATTCGGGCTTGCTGCTGCTGCGGAAACTACACTGAGGTACTTTGGAATCCGGGTCGTTACCTGTGCCTGTGCGTCAAATTCGCCGTAGTCGCCAGCCCCGTCGTAGGGGTCGCTTTCATTAAAGGAAGAAATGTCGTAATCGTTTTTCCGTGACGACTTTATTTTCGATGGATTTGCCCGGTTGATTCACCTCGTCCGCACGCATAATTTAATGCGCGCCCAACGCCGGCTGGGGAAGCGACGAAACAAAATGCGATGTAATCGGGGGCTTCCCGGCCAGGTTCCAAGTAGTGAGGATCATCCACGGCTCGTTGTAGCCCAGATTGGAATTTTCGACGACTTCCTTCCCTACAGATACAAGCGATTTATGCCTTGCAAGAGCCGAGGCGTAATTCGCCATAGCTTCGGACCACCAGATCGCCGTAAATGCATCGGTAACCGCTAGCTCAGCCTCCACGTCCGACATGCCCAGAGCCTCTAATATCGGCTTCATGTTTGGGGCACTGCCGGCGTCTTCCAGCGCTTCCCAAGTATCCCGGTCCGCATTGAATAGCTTTAAATGGTATGCGTTTTCAGGATCGCCGGCCAAGCCGGCATAGATCATTCTTTCGGCGGCGCACATCGCGTCCAGGTAATGCGTCCAGTCGTAGGGTTTGCCATTCGCATCCAGAAAGAGCCGCTTGCATTGTGACGGGTTGAGATTCAGGCCTAGAAAGAGCGAGCACGTCCCATAGTTGTGCAGTTGCTGGCTCATAAGCGTCTGGGCGGCGCCGGCGTTGGGCGCACCCACTGCTTCAAGCGCGTTCACGAATCGGCGCATCTGCGCTGGGCTGGCGGATGCCTCGCGGTCGAGGAACGCAAGAGTGACTGGAGTCGCGACGTCTGGCGTGTTTGCCGAGGCTGGCAGCGTCAGCGTGATGTCCTTCAGCACGAGCTTGCGTAGTTTCTCCGCGTCGAGATTGTTGTCCACCACCTGAAGAGCCTCGTCGGAAAGAACAATTTCGTGGGTATCGCTGGTGAAATCGATTTTCGATTTCGCTACGAATTCATTGATGCTCGATGCGTTGAAGATCCCCAAAAAATGCAGAGCAAGCGTGTGCGTATCGTCTGCGGCGATGGTAAGTGCGGAATCGAGCGGTTTGATACCTTTGAACTGAGCGCCCTTTCGAGTGATCGCCGTAAAGTCGCCTCGCAGCGCAGCTTCGGTGGCCGGTTTGCCCTCTTCGTCCAAGCCGTTGAGATCGATCTCGAAGACAAACGCGCGGTTTCGGCCAGTCTTATGCTCCAACGCCCCCTTCAACGATACGGCCAGCGAAGCCGACAACGATTGGTTGATGGCCGATTTGATATCGGACTTGAATTGCGCGGCGTCCTTCATTTGAGCCGCGATCGCATCGGCTTCCGCCGCGGCGTTGGGATTGATCCTGTCGAGTAGGAAGGCCAGCGCATCCTGACTTCCGATATCCGCCGCGACGCCGGCCGAGACGGTCAGGCTGGTTTCGAGATCGTCGATGTTTTTCAGATTCACGGCCAGGTGGAGCAGTCCGTTTGGAAGTTTCGCGATGGTAAGGACGTGTCCGCCTGTGTGCGTGGCAGTGCCCTCGATGGTCGCCGACGCGGTAGCGTTGATGGAGAGAGAGGGCAGTGTGGTGATAGAAGCCGCGGCCAGGGGGTCGTTCAGGAAACTGTAAGCGACGCTGGCCGCGAATTGGAGCGAACTGGCCGCGTCGATTTGGCAGATGGCGCCGGCGGGCAGGCTTCTCAGATCGTCCAGATCGTGTGGAATTGTGAGGGCGGCAATGGCTCTTTCGACGGCGTCTCCGAGTTTGTCGTTGGCGGCAGCCGCATAATAACCAGTCAGTGTAACGGTAGCGGCGTTCGTAATTCCAAAGGTGAAATCGCTTACTGTTGCGGAATCCCCCACGCTGAGCTTCCCCTGCACGGCAAACGAAACGAGACCTGAACTGACGGGATCGGCGGTGAGATTCATGAAAGACAGGAAATCCGATTCCTTCGTGTCTTGCAATAGCCCGATGGATGCCGATGCACCGAGTTGGATATCGAGCGTCGTCTTTTCAACCGCGAATTTTCCTTCGCCCGTGGCGGAAAGCGTAATCGGAAAATCCAATTCGCTCTGGTCCTTCACCAACAGGTTGGCGATGGGATCGAAGCTTGGCGGCGTTTTGAAAGTGACGAGGGACAGCAAGTAACGGTTGAGCGTCGCGTTATCGTCGTCGGACGATCCGGCGAGATTAAGGCCGGCATTGTTGGTGAGATTGATCGTGGGCATGATCGGCTCCTTTGTCAGTTAGCATAGCGCTTCGCGAAGGAATGGTTGGCCCGGATATCTCACACCACGGGCTTATCTCGGGCCGGCGGGCAAATACTCCTCGAAGTAACCGTATCGAAGCGTGTCTAGATGAACCGGGTCCGAGCCCTGCACCCCATGGCGGCGATTTGGATATTCCATGAACTGGAATTGCTTGTTGAGCGAAATCAGCCGGTTCAACAGCCGCTGCGTTCCCTGGAAGTGAACGTTGTCATCGCCCGATCCGTGGATGATCAGCAGCTTGCCCTTCAGGCCTTCGGCGTAGCTGATCGGTGAGCCATCGTGATATCCCTTGGCGTTATCCTGTGGCAGCCCCATGTAACGCTCCTGATAAATGGAGTCGTACAGCGTCTGGTCCGAAACAGGAGCGCCAGCCACCCCCACCTTATAGAGTTCCGGGTGGCGGAACATGAGGTTTAGCGTCATCGATCCGCCGCCGCTCCAGCCGAATACGCCCACGCGCGTAAGATCCACGTAGGGATGCTTCTCCGCCAGGCCCCGAAGCGCCGCGGCCTGTTCTTCCGATGCCAGAACGCCGACCGCGCCATAGATCACCTTGCGCCAGTGAGTCCCCTTCGGGGACGGCGTGCCGCTGTTATCGAAACTGGCGACCAGGTAGCCATCGTCCGCCAACCCTGCCATGAGCATTCGGTTATTCCCGCCCCAACTATCGTTTACTGTTGCAGCGGCCGGTTCGCCATAAACGCTGATGATGATTGGATATTTCTTCGACGCGTCAAACTTACTGGGCCGGATCACCCATCCATCAATGGTTGTATTGTGGCCCACAGGGATGTGTACCATTTCGGTGCGACCCGCAAGAATCGGCGCGACCTTCGCTTTCAATGCAGCGTTATCGTTAATCACCCGTACCACTTTGTGATCGGGCAGGCTAACTAGATCCGATTCGCCCGGCGAATCGAAAGTCGAAACGCTGTGGAAGGCCCAATGACAATCGGGCGAGATATTGTATGTATGGGTGCCCGGCTGGTTTGCCGGCGTGATGCGCTCGGTCTTGGTCCCATCGAGGCGCGCACGGTAGAGGTAACGTTGCGTGCCATTCTCGGGCGAGGCGATGAAGTAAACCCATCCCCCAGCCTCATCTACCGCCGTGAGCGACACCATGTCGAAAGGCGCGCTGGTGACGAGCCGGGCATCGCCGTCGCGCGATATGGCATAGAGATGCCGCCATCCGTCACGCTCGCTAGTGAATAGAAGCCGTTTGCCGGATTCGATCCAGCGGAAATTGCGATTCACTTCTACCCAAGTGTCGTCCTTGTCTTGAAACATTTGCCGCAGCGCGCCCGTGTCCGGGTTGGCCAGGAAAACGGCGTTCGTATTCTGCAAACGGTTCATGTGCTCGAGAATCACCTGGCCGTCGGGCGTCCACTCCATGTAGGGAATGTAAGTATTGCGCGGGTCGCCCGGCGTCTTGAGCCATAACGTGGGACCGCCCGCGGCGTTCACCACCCCCAGGCGCACGGCTGAATTGGTTTGGCCTGCTTTGGGGTATTTGTACTTGGTAATCACCGGGTAAAGCGTATCGGTATAGTTGATGAGCGCGAAATCCTGCACACCGCTTTGATCGAACTGGTAATAGGCGATTTTCTTGCCGTCCGGGCTCCACTGAAAGCAATCCAGCAAACTGAACTCTTCGTTGTTATTCCAATCGGACGTACCGTCGATGATGTCGTCGCTCGCGTCGGTAGTGAGTTGCGTGGTGGCGCCCGTCTTGAGATCCTCCACGTAAAGGTTCCACTTGGGACCTGCGAGATAGGCGGCGCGGGTTCCGTCCGGCGAGAACTTAGCAAACATCAGGCCGGCGGCTGACTTACCGCCTAACTTGCGCCAGGAGTTATCGGACTTATCCAGCACCCAGTAATCGCTGGCGGTCTTACGGATCATGACGGTGTGCGAATTCGTGGCGAAGAGGAGCTTCTTTCCATCGGCCGAAGGCGTGCCGCCAGTGAGCGCGCGATCAAGCTGAGGGGGTTTGTAGGAGGGCTCGGCAGGCAAGGGCGTCGCCGCGCCCGTGGCCGTATCGATGCGAACCGGCTGCACTCTGCCGCTTTCCCCAGGCTCGGTGGAACGATAGGCTTTTCCGCCTTCCAGCCACTGACCGGCGCCGCCCCCGCGGCCGCCTCGTCCAGCGCCGCGGCCGCCACGCCCGCCCGCGCCTCCGCTGAATTCGCCCGAGTTGATACGCTGCATCCAGTCCTGCATATTCTGGGAAAGCTGGGCATGAGCCGGGATCGCGCTGGAAAGGCAGCCAACCATGGCTGCCATGAAATGAATAGAAATAGCCTTGCGCATAGCCATGAAGTTTAACCGATTAACCGGAGCGGTGCAAGCCAGTCAGCAGGTCTATAAGTGCTTGAAAAGCGGACGGCGTACGCCATTTGACAGCGAAGCTTGGCGGGAACTACAATTCAGCGTGTTTAACGGATTCCCCAACATGAGTTCCATTCCGAAATATGCGTGCGCGTCGCTTTTAATTGTGGCCCTTGGCCCGCTTGCGATCCACGCTTTCCAAGCGGCCAAGACCACGGCGCCAATCGACCCTCAAACGGTTCAGGACGAGCAGGATATGACTTGGGCGGACTACCATCCTATCCCCGGACTGACTTGGTCCGACCCGTCGTTGACGCCCTCCAAGAAGCAATTCAAGGTTGCCTTGATCGCCGTGGATTTCGAGGACCAGCCGTTTGTCGTCACGTTGCCGAAGCATTCCGACCTGTTTGGTAATCCACAGATCGACCCCATTGCGCGCGAGCAAGTCCCGCAATTCTACGCCGATTTCTACAACACGCCGTCCGCAATCAATCACCGCCAAACCATTAATGGCTATTGGATGGAGCAATCGCGCGGGCAGATCGGCATCGGCAAAATAGATGCGTTCGGTCCGTACCGCATGCCGAAGAAGCTGTTTCAATATGGGCTCAACGAATACGGCCAGAAGGTCGCCGTTCCTACGGGCTACGTGGCCGATGGACGCCTGGAGCCCGATGCCGACGCATTGTGGCGCGCCGCGGCCGGCGATATCAAATCGAAGTACGACATCGTAATTCGAATCTACGCGGGCTATGACGAGACCAGTGTGTGGCAGGAATTCGGCGAGATGAAGTTCCAGAACAAGGACTCGATTCCCGCGGAGTGGGGAAATCCCGACTCAACCAAGCCGCGCTGGGCGCCGACGCGCTACGAACCGTGGACGAGTTGGAAGGCAGGGCAGATGCTATGGGGACTGTCTTCCGTCCGCCAGGGCGAGAGCTCCGGTACGATTACGCATGAGATCGTCCATTTCGCATTCCGCGTGGGCGATAACAACAACAACCCCTATGAGCCGCCGTACCCGCGCGCGGGCTCGGGACCCTGGGACATCATGGACCGCGGCTCGTTCAATGGACCCGGCGGTCCGCACATGCGCTGGGTGGTGCCAGCGACGGACGGCGCATCGATGCCCGCAGGTTTGATGCTGCGCAGCAAGATCCGTTTCGGATTTCTGCGCGATGGAACAGTGCTCCAACTCAGCCGGAGCGATTTGGCTCGCACCGGGCTCGCGGTTGGGACAGTGGTGGCGCGCGCGGTTGACCCAGGTCCCGGCGAACTCGCCGGAATTACCCTGAGGCTGGATGGCGATGCGCCAGGCGATAAGAGCCCTACTGACGACACGTCATACAACTTCTACTCGGTCGAGGTGGTGCAGCGAATCGGCTACGACTCATTCACCCCCGACAACGGCGTGCTGATCTCGAAGAATCTGGATGAAGAGATTCGCGGGCGCGGCTTCCATCCGTTTACCTGGGTGATCGATGCGCATCCCGAAGACATCAAGATGGTCGATTTCAAGCGGCCGAACGGCGAGCCTGTGATGCGGACAGTGGCCGATTACCGCCAATTGAACGATGCGCTTTTTCACGCTGGAACCAATTCCGGCAGCCGGTTCGAATGGGAAGATACTCCCAACCGTCTGCATTTCTATATCGTGGATGTGCACCACGATAACAAGGGCATTCTCTCTTACACCGTGGGTGTCCGCTCCCTCGATGGCGCTGGCCAACAGCAACGCGGCGTTGCGCTGGCGGCCGGTCCGGCGCGCGCGGGAGCTTGCGTTTTCACGTTGAAGAACACGGGCTCCGCAACGCAGGGCGCCTCTGCGCCTGTCAATTACGATATCTATCGCTTGTCGGCCGCTACCGCCGGGCAAGGCTGGTCGGCGGAACCGCCGAACGCGTTAGCGGCTGTGAAGTCCGGCGGGTCGCAACAGATCACGGTCTCATGGATGCGCGCCGCCCGCGCTGCTTCGACAGGGTCGATCACATTGAAAGCAGTTTCGGAGAGCGATCCGTCTAAATCGGCTACCGCGAGTTGTTCGGCGAGATAGAGATCAACTCTTCATCGCGGGTTCGGGCCGCTTCGGCTCGTGGCCGCGCTTGTAGACCAGGATTGTGCGGCGGAATTCCAAGACCACTGTGCCATCCTGTTTGAAGCCGGTGGACTTAATTTCAACCAATCCCATGTTGGGGCGCGACTTCGATTCGCGCTTACTCAAGATCGTCGTCTGCGCGTAGACGGTATCGCCTTCGAACACGGGCGCAGGCATTCGTACTTCGTCCCAGCCAAGATTGACGGCGTGCTGTGAGATATCGGCGACGCTGAGGCCGGTGACTAAAGCCAGCGTGAAAGTGGAGTTCACCAACGGCTTGCCAAACTCAGTCTGCGCGGCGTAATGCGCGTCGAAGTGGATCGGGTTCGTGTTTGCGGTAAGCAGGGTGAACCAGATGTTGTCCGTGGTGGTCACCGTGCGGCCCAGCGAATGGCGGATGACTTCACCTACTACGAAATCGTCGTAACAGCGGCTCACGGTTTCTCCTTTTGCAGGATGACGCGCGCCATCCGAATGCTGGCGGCGTCGATCATTTTGCCATCGAGGCTCGCGGCCGCACCCTGTTCGCACGCTTCCACCACGCGTTGCGCATGCGCGATCTCTTCGGGCGAGGGACTGAAGATGGCGTTGGCGGCAGCGATCTGCGTGGGGTGAATACACTGCTTCCCATCGAACCCCAGCGCGCGCGCAATGCGGCAGGAGCGCTCGAAACCGGTGGCATCTTTGTATCCGGCGTAAGGGCCGTCCATGCAGCGGAGGCCATTGGCTCGCGCGGCGGCTACAATCGTCTGCATTACGGAATGCCACCGGTGGCCGGGGTAAAGATCGTCGTTGGCATCGAATTCGCCGATGCTCGCCATTGGCATGCGCATCGATGCGGCGAAATCGCCAGGGCCGAAAATCAGGGCCTTGAGGCGCCGAGAAGACTGCGCGATTTCGCGGGCATTGAGGAATCCAGCGGCGGTTTCGATCTGGGCTTCGATGCCAATGGGTCGCGCGAAGCCATGCGCGGTCTCGATTTGCGTAAGCAGAGTATCGACGAATTGCACGTCGCGTGTGGAATTGGTCTTAGGCAACATGACGAGATCGATGTAGGCGCCGGCCGGCTCAACGACTTCGATCAGATCACGATACGCGAAGTGCGTGTCGAGCGCGTTGATGCGGAAGATGCGAACCAGTGGCGCAGGCCTTCCGGCCTGCGCATGCCGATTCCACGCCAGCGCCACATTGGCGCGAGCGGCGGCTTTGTCCGCGGGCGCTACGGAGTCTTCGAGATCGATGCAGACTGCGTCGGCGGCGCTGTTCAGCGCCTTCTCGATCATGTCCGGACGCGACGCCGGAACGAACAACATGCTGCGGATCATTCGAGCTCCTCCAACACTTCGCGCGTGTGTTCGCCTAAGGCCGGGACACGGCCCATCAGGGGCGGAGCGTCGCTCAGATTGTGCGGCGGAATGAGCGCGCGGATGGGCCCGACGGGCGACTGCGCTTCGGCCCATCGATGGCGCGCCGCGAGCTGCGGATGCTGTGCGGCTTCGGCGGTGTTATTCATGGCGGCGTTGGCGATGCCGGCTCGGTCGAGACGCTCGACGACTGCCGCGCGCGTGAGTTTTGCAAACGCGGTTTCGATGACGGCATCCAGTTGCACACGATTTTCGAAGCGGATCGCGTTGCTCGAAAATCGATCCGCGACCATGGGCAAGTTGAGTACATCGGCGCAAAATCGTACCCATTCGCGCTCATTCTGGATGCCGAAGAGCACAGAGCCATCGGCGCAACGGTATGCTCCGTAGGGCGCGATCATATTGTGACGCAGGCCGGCGCGCGCGGGCATCTCACCGGTGCCCATCCAGACATACATGGGCGGCATCATCCACTCAGCGAGACATTCGAGCATCGAGATATCGATGCGGTCGCCGCGGCCGCTGCGTTCACGCGCGTAGAGCGCCGCTAGGATCGACGAGTAAGCGTACATGCCGGACGAAATATCGGCGATGGAGATGCCGACTTTGGCTGGCGATTCGGGCGTTCCGGTGACGCTCACCACGCCCGATTCGGCTTGTACCAGCAGGTCGTAGGCTTTCTTATCGCGATAGGGGCCATCGGGGCCGTAGCCCGAGATGCCGCACCAGATCAGGCGCGGATGTTGGGCGGCGAGTTCCTCATATCCGAAGCCCAGGCGCTCCACGGCGCCGGGAGCAAGATTGTGAATGAAGACATCGGCGCGCGCTATGAGACGCGCGCACACGTTACGGCCGGACTCGCTCTTCACATCGAGTGCGATGCTGCGCTTGCCGCGATTAAGCCACGCGAAATAAGCGGAGAGGCCACTCACGGCGGCATCGTATTCGCGCGCGAAATCGCCGCCATCGGGACGTTCGATCTTGACCACGTCCGCGCCGAGATCGGCAAGTTGCCGTGAACAAAACGGCGCCGCGACGGCTTGTTCGAGCGCCACGACGCGCAATCCGGTGAATGGAAGCTCGGGCATCAAAACGACCGTGGAAGGCCGAGCACGTGCTCGGCAAGGTAGGAAAGAATCAGATTGGTAGAGACCGGCGCGACTTGGTAGAGGCGCGTTTCGCGGAACTTGCGCTCCACATCGTATTCGGCGGCGAAGCCGAAACCTCCGTGCGTTTGCAGGCAGACGTTGGCGGATTCCCAGGACGCATCGGCAGCTAGCATCTTCGCCATGTTGGCTTCGGCGCCGCATGGCTTGCCTTCGTCGAAGAGCCGTGCCGCTTCATAGCGCATTAGATCGGCCGCGCGGATGTTGGCGTAGGCACGCGCGATGGGGAACTGCACTCCCTGATTTTGTCCGATGGGACGGTCGAACACAATTCGTTCTCCGGCATAACGCCGCGCCTTCTCGATGAACCAGAAGCCATCGCCGATGCATTCGGCAGCAATGAGAATACGCTCGGCGTTCATGCCGTCGAGGATATAGCGGAATCCCTTGCCCTCTTCGCCGATCAGATTTTCGGTGGGGATCTCGAAGTTGTCGAAGAAAATCTCATTGGTTTCGTGGTTCACCATGTTGGCAATGGGGCGCAGGGTGAAGCCCGGACGCTGGCCGCGAAGATCGACCAGGAACACGGAGAGACCTTCCGTCTTGCGCGCGACATCCGCAGGCGGCGTGGTGCGGGCGAGCAGCAGCATAAGGTCGGAGTGCTGCACGCGCGAGATCCAGACCTTTTGGCCGTTGACGATGTAGTGGTCTCCTCGGCGCTGGGCGAAGGTTTTGATCTTGGTGGTATCCGTGCCCGTGGTGGGTTCGGTGACGGCGAACGATTGCAGGCGGAGTTCGCCGGATGCGATGGCCGGTAGATAGCGGCGCTTCTGTTCTTCCGACCCGTGGCGCAGCAGAGTTCCCATGATGTACATCTGCGCGTGGCAGGCGCCCGAATTGGCGCCCGAGCGATTGATCTCTTCAAGAATGACGGAGGCTTCCGTGACGCTAAGGCCCCCGCCGCCGTACTCGGCGGGAATCAGCGCGGCAAGCCATCCCGCGGCAGTGAGCGCCTGGACGAACTCCTCCGGATACGCCCCCGCGGCCTCGACGCGCTGCCAGTATTGCGCGGGAAAGGCGGCGCAGAGTTCGCGTATGGCACGGCGGTACTCGACGTGTTCGGCGGCTCGCGGGTTGATGTCGGTCATCGATAGAAACGATTGTAAGGCCTGTCGGCCTAACGCGCGTATAATTGGAACTGGGCAACTATGACGCTAACTCTTCCCCCTGAGCTGGAACATCAGATTAACGATCTGATCGTTCAGGGCGGATATCCCGATGCCGATGCCGTTCTCGCCGATGCCGTTGAATCCTTGGTTCGCGAACGCGAACGGCTTCGGGTAGAGCTCGCCTTTGAAGCCACTGGCCTGAGCGATGTGCAACTGGAGAGACTTCTGACAGAGGCGGAGAGTAGCGGGCCTTATGAAGAAATGACGGCGCAGGACTGGGCGGACATCGAGCGGGAAGGTCTGGAACTGTCGCGCCTTCGAAGCCCCCGCTAACTTTCGAATGCCCAGAATCGTGCGGCGCCCTGCCGCTAAGCGGGATCTGGCATTGCAATTTGCCTGGTATGCGGAGAATGCGAGTCTTGAGGTAGCCAGCCGTTTCCTGCGGGCGACCCAGGAAACGCTCGAATTTCTTTCCACGATGCCGCATGTTGGACCGGTTAAAGTAACTGAAGGCAGGCTCGCTGGCGCCAGAATCTGGCGTGTTTCAGGATTCGAAACCATCCTCATTTTGTATCGACCCATCGAGAGAGGCATTGCCGTGGAGCGACCGATACACGCGAAACGCGATTACAGAAGCACGGCGCGCAATTAAGATTGAGGGCGGTCATCAGAGAGGTCTCGTGATTTCTCTAAGCTCGACACACTGGCCGCCGAGACTGCGGATCTCGGCGAGGGCGCGCGCGGAATCCTCCGCCTTTAGCGTTTTGATGGCATCGATAACCACGCTGACTGGCTTGCCCAGCTTGAGGAGTCCCCGGGCGGCGGAGAGTACGCAGATTTCGGTTACGACGCCGTAGACGACAAAGCGATCGGCGGCTAGCCGGTGAAGAATGTGAGCCAGATTCGGTGCGGCGAAAACGTCCACTGTCTGCTTTTCGACAATGATCTGCTGTGCGCCTTCGATAGCCAGGTCGCAATCGCATTTAGGAATTGTGATGCGCCGCTCGAGAAGCGTCGATTCCGCTTTGCGCTGCCCTAACGTTCCGGCGACACAATGTCGCGGCCAGATGCGGAACTCGGGGTCGTCCTCGAAGTGAGCGTCGGTGGTGGAGATCACCTGGATGCCGCGCTGCGCGGCGTAGCGGTTCAAGTGCGCGATGCCGGGCACGATCCGCTCGGCATGAGGCACGTAGAGAGCGCCCGCGGGATAGAGAAAATCAAGCTGCGAATCGACATCCACAAAGACGGTCTTCATGGCTTGAGATTGTGGCGCGTGCGCTCGATTAACTCGCGCAGCTCGCGGCTGTAAATCACGGGCCAAGGCTCAACCGTTTCGAGGCCGCGCAACTCGGGCGGGAGCTTCGCAATCGATTCGGCCGCGCGGGTGCGCGATTCCTCAAGTGAGGGCAACGTTTCGATGAGATGTCCGTTCAAGATCACGGGACGCAGGAGCGCTTCACCGCGCCCGCATTCGCCCGAGCGCGCGATCACATCGCGCGCCTCGTCGCGAAATACCTGCTTGGCGCCAGGGACCGAACCTTTCTCATCGCTATACTTGGCCGTGAAGCGTTTGATGCCGCCGATATTGAGCTCGACCATCTTATAGATGGCGCTCAGCGCCGGCGCGTCGGCCGACGTGGCTAGCTGGGCGCCAACGCCGAACGCATCGATGGGTGCGCCGGCCTGCACTAGGTCGCGGATCTTGTATTCGTCCAGATCGCCCGTCGCCATGATTTTGGCATTGGGGTGTCCGGCTTCGTCGAGAATGCCGCGTACCTGGCGTGAGAGCGCGGCGAGATCGCCGCTATCGATGCGCACGCCCCACATGGGGCCGCCAAGTTTCGCCGCGTGGCGCGCGCCTTCTATGCAATCGTAAGTATCGAGCAAGTGTACGGTGGATTCGCCTAGCGTGCATTGCAGACGCCTGAACGCCAACATCTCGCACGCGAACGACATGACCCACGAGTGCGCCGAGGTTCCGGAAACCGGTATGCCGAATCGCATCCCAGCAAGAGCGTTGCTGGTTCCGGAGCAGCCGCCGAGATAGGCAGCACGTGCGCCGAGCGTACCCGCTTCGGGCGTATGTGCCCGGCGCGTCCCGAATTCGACTACGGGCCGCCCTTCGGCCGCCGCAACGCAACGCGCGGCTTTCGATGCGATCAGCGTAGGGAACGTGACCGCCGAAAGCAGATAGGTTTCGGGGATCTGGGCTTCAATAATCGGAGCGCGCAGGCTGAGCACCGGCTCGCCAGCGAAGAGCGGCGTGCCATCCGGAACGGCGAAGAGATCGCCGGTGAAACGAAAGGTGTGCAGATAGTCGAAAAATTCGGGAGGCGCGTGGCGGAACTGCGCGAGACCGCGCAGGTAGGAAACCTCCTCATCCGTGAATTGCAGGTTCAGGAGATAGTCAACGGCTTGCTGAAGCCCGGCGGCGATGACGAAGTTGCGGTTGGGGGGCAGGCGGCGGATGGTGAACTCGAACGTCGCAATCTCAGTGGTTTTGCCGGCCTGGAAGTATCCCGCCGCCATGGTGAGCTCGTAGAGGTCGGTCAGCAGGGCGTTCATGGGAGCGTTTCCGTTAGTTAGGAACGCCGGGCGGAAGCCCGGCGGCGGCCCGAAAGGGCCGCCCCACAAAAGCTATTTCTTTTTGGCCCGCGCGGTGGGCGCTTGTTCTTTTACACCGCTCGCGGCCGCTTTCAGGTCGTCTACTGCCTTTGCGTCTATTATGTAGATGCTCGGCTCGTTCTCGCGCTTCGCGAAATATTGATCGCCCTGCTTGGATATGGTCACCTTTTCAACGCGCTTGCCGCTATTGGAGGTCACGGTGGCCTCGAAGACCTGGTCTCCGCCGCCCTTATCTGCGAACTTCGTAGCGCTCAGATCCCGCAGCTTGTCGATCAAGTTTTGAACCGAAGTGTTGTCCATGGTCTTCGCCCCGGACATCCACTTATCTCCGCTCTTGGTGTAAACGGCGCCGTTGACTTCGAGCTTAGTGGGATCGCTGAAGCCGAAATCGAAGAGCTTCTTATTACGAAAATCGTCGAGGCCCTTATCGAGCGCGTCGCCAACGTCGGAAGTAATCTTATAAAAACCCTCGACCGCCGAGCTTTTCGCGTAGTAATTCTTGTCCTTGTCTTTCCGGACGTCGATACTCTGCGTCCCGCTGGAATCGGTGACGCTGACGGTAGCCACTTTCGTTCCCGAAGCAAAGCCGGCCGACGCTTTCTTGGCATCATCGGGGGAAATGGTGGCATCCATCTTGGCGTCCTTGAGCTTGGTCACCAGCGAATCGACCGTCGAGCTATCGGCGCGCAACGGACGCGGTTTGAGGATCTCCCACTCGTTCTGCCCGTTCTTGCCGAATTCGACAGATTGCCCCTTGGCGGCAAGCTCGACGCGAGTGAGTTTATCGGAATCGAACGTCAGCAGACGCTTGTCGCGCAGATCGTTGAGATTCTTATCCAGGCTGGTCTTAACAAAGCTGAAGACGGTATAAACATGCGCGTCATTAGGCAGCTTTGCGTAGGCGCCGGAGTTATTGGGAGTGTCGTCGCCAATCAGGATCTCATTGGTCTTCCCGTCTTTCCTGCCAATGGTTACATCGAGGGCGGGATGAGCGAGGCCGTAGGGCGTAACGTCCGTGGCTTTGTCTTCGATGGTCTTATCCGCAGTCACGGAAGTGAGCGCGGAGACCAGCGAACTGGAAGCATCGGGATCGGCGCCGAGATCCTTCGGCTGTACCAGGCGCCACTTGCCGCTGGCTTTGCTCATCTCGACGACATCGCCGTTGGCGTGCTGGATTTTGATGTTCTGGATCTGATCTTCGGGAATGGAGAGGATCTTGGTCTCGGCGGTGGCCGGCGTCTTCGCGGCGGAGGCGGCCTGCTGCTTGTTCGAATACCAGATTGCGCCGCCTAACACGGCGAGAAGAGCGACGGCTATGAGAAGTCCTTGCGGTTTCATCTTGACGTCTTTGCCTCAGGAGCGCAGGCCGGGAGGCCTGCGCCACGGTGCGCCATCATCGCCTTTTCCACCATGTGGCTAAGCCGAACGCGACTACGGCGCCCGGGAAAATCAGGATGCTCAACCAGAAAAGCATGTTGAGTTTTTGGGTGCTGACGTTGAGCGGGCGGTCTTCGGTCTCTTTAGGACGAATAGAAATGAGGTCCTCATCCGAAGACAGCCAGTTGACCATATTCGAAAACAGGTCGCGGTTGCCAAGCTGGCGAGAACCGGTAAAGCTATTGGTCGCCCAAGTGGAGGAACCGATGACTACGAAACGGCCGGGCGTCGTGCCCGAAACCGTTCCCGCGGCAGCCAGCGTCAGCGGACCCTTTTTACCCTTCTTGGGGTCTACTTGTCCGCCGGGACCGATTTCGGTTACCGCGATGCTCTCTTCGCCGGTTCCGAAGAGCTTGGTCGCCGAGCCTTTCCCGCCGCTCTTCAGATCGAGCGAGCGCGAGAGCGGAAACGCAGTAGGGACACGCGTAAGCGGCTGCACGATGGGGTGCGATTCGTACTGCAGAATCATGGGCACTTCAGGCCCGAGGCTGAAGATCTGGCCGACGCCGCTGAGATCGAGCACCAGGTCTTTGTTGACCGTGACGCCCCAATCCGCAAGTACTTTTTCGAGATCGGGATTCGGGGCGGCCGGTTCCGTGCGGCCCAGCCGCAGAGTTTCGTCGAGCATCACGAGCACGTGCCCGCCTCCCTCGACATAAGTCTTGATCGCGTCGACAATCGCCGGCGGATAGGTCAACTGCGGACCGGCGAGCACCAGCACGGTGCAATCCTTCGGAACCGCGACAGCGCCGGCGGCGGCCGGAGCCTGTCCGACGGTAAGCTGCTTTCCGGCCTCGGGCTTGTTTTCGGGTTTCAGCGTTTCTTCGCGGACCTTGTAGTTATCGCGCTCCAGCACCTGCTTGAGGGTCGACATGCCCGACGCATCGCTATCGTCAACTGTGTGTTCGCCGGCTGCGTTCAGGAAGCAGATATTGCGTTCGCCGGTCTTGACGACGCGAATCAAAGCCCCGGTGATCTCTTCTTCCGTCAGGCTCTTGGCCGATTCGTGCTTGGCGCCGTTCTCGACAATCACCGGCGAATCGCTGCGGAAGCCGGCGGCGCGCGCCTGCTGCGGCTTGCGCACCGGATCGATATACTCCACGTGGATTTTAGGCGAAAGCGCCGAGTAGCGGTCCAGCGTATCGTGGGCAGTGGGGAAGCTTCCGGTTTCGCCGAAGTAGAGAACCTTGATATCGGTGTTCAGGCCCTTCGCCACCTTCATGGTCTGGTCGGAGAGGCTGAACTGCTTGTTGTGCGTGGAGTCGTAAGACTTGTCGTAGCGGTTGGCGAGGAAGTTTATCGCGCCAAGCACTCCCAGAATCACGACAATATAAACTCCCGCGTACCCCGCGTATTTGGCTTGTCTCGATTTGACCCAGTTAGCCGCCATGTTACGACCTCCACCGCAACGATTCCATGGACCGCGAAGTCAGAAACAGCGCGAAGAAGATCATGGAACAGTAGAACACCACATCTTTCAGGCTCAGCAGGCCCTTCGAGAAGTTATCCAAGTGAGTGACGATCGACAGATAACCGATCACCTGCGACACGACGCCGCTATCGAATGCCGTAAACCAATTCAGAAGGTACAGAAACAGGCAGACAAAGAATGTGACGCCGCCCGCAATGATCTGATTTTTGGTGGTTGTGGAGATGAACTCGCCGATGGCAAGCAGGGTGCCGCCCTGCAGAATGAGGCCGAGATAGGCCACGAGAACGGGCTGCAGATCGGGCTTGCCCCAAAGGAACAGCAAGACGATGTTGATCATGGACATGCCGAGGATGCATAGGAAGAGGAGCATCGCCCCCAGCCACTTACCGATAATGATTTCGTTATCCTTGATCGGCGAGGTGAGGAGCAGTTCAATGGTTCCCGTGCGCTTCTCCTCGGCGATAAGACGCATGGTGATCATCGGAACCAAAAACAGCGTAATGGTTCCGGCGAAACCCAGGAGCGGCCGGATGATCTGATCGTTGACGTTCATCGGCTGCTGCTGTCCCATCATCTGGGCTTGCAGGCTCATCTTGATCATGTCGCGCGAAGCGACATAGAAGGTGAACCCGAAGATGAGAGCGAAAGCCGCCATCAATAGATACGCGATGGGCGAAGCGAAATAGCTCTTGAGTTCCTTGCTGGCGATGAGGATTATGTTTTTCATTGCTGCACCTCTGCTGGCTGCTGCGGTTCGGCGGCCGGTTCCGCATCCTTCTGACCGGACCCGGTGAGTTGCAGGAAGATATCTTCCAGACTGGAACCGACGCCAGCCAACTCATTGAGATTCCAACCGGCGTTCACGATTGTGCGCGCAAGATCGGCCCGGATCTGCCGCCCTTGGAGGCTCTCCACCTCATAGCGCAATCGCCCATCCTTCGGTTCTTTCGCAACTACGCGGCTGACGCCCGAGACCTGCTCGAGCCGCTGCTGCGCTTCGGAAACCGTGGGGCGATCCGCCGCGGCTTCGATCTCCACCGCAATGGCTTCCGACCCGCGCATACGGTTGGTCAAGTTGGCCACCGAATCCATAGCAACCACGCGCCCGCGGCTGATAATAATGACGCGCTCGCAGGATTGCTCCACTTCGGGCAGAATATGCGTGCTGAGGATGATGGTGTGCTCGCCCGCGAGCGACCTCAGCAGGTTGCGGATTTCAATAATCTGCTGGGGGTCGAGGCCCGAGGTGGGTTCGTCAAGAATGAGCACATCGGGATTGTGAATGATGGCCTGAGCCAACCCGACGCGCTGCCGGTAGCCCTTCGAAAGCTTGCCGATCAGCTTATGCCGCACATCGCCCAGCGCGCATTTGGCGACAGAATCGTCAACGCGGCGCTTGATATCGGCGGAGGAGATGCCCTTGAGGCGGCCGGCGAAATCGAGGTATTCGTCTACATCCATTTCGGGATAGACCGGCGGGGTTTCCGGCAGGTAGCCGATGCGGCGCTTGACCTCCATGGGGTGTTCCACCACATCGAAGCCGGCGACATTTGCCTTGCCTTCGGTGGGGGGGAGGAAGCAGGTGAGGATGCGCATGGTGGTGGTCTTGCCGGCGCCATTTGGACCTAGAAAGCCCACAATTTGGCCTTTTTCCACCTCGAAAGAGATATTGTCTACGGCGACCGTGCGCGCGTATCGCTTGGTGAGACCTTCGACTTTAATCATAGTGAGTACCAGACGTGAAGACGCTGACTGGCTGTTGCATGGTAACGCAACCGGAGGGGCCGCAAGGCTTCCGGCTTGAAAAATGTCTGAAATTTCATCATAAGGACGGCGGGCAAGTGTTGTCAAATCAGAGTCGTGGAGATTTCGTTGGGATTGGGGTCGCGATTATGACGCAGAGACGCTGAGATAAGCACGGAGTCAGACACTTTGGGTTTGGTGCGCATTGTCGTTTCGCGAATTGGAGGTTTTTAGGATTCCATCATGCGGGTTAGGCGGCTTGGCGATCGATGTTGGGACCGAAATCGGGCTTCGGATCTTTCGAACGGTCGCGGAAATGGTAGTTGCAAGCCTTCTTGTAGCGGCGGTCGCGGTCGCGGCGGCGGGCGATTTCGGTGTTTGAAAAAACGAACCCACCGTGGGCAGAGGCGGGCTGGAAGTCTTCGCCTGGCTCGTAGTCTTCGCCTTTGCTTTCTGCATGCTCCACGAAGATCTCGGCTTGATTGATTGCTTTCTCACAGGCATCCTTGCGCTCGGCCTGGAGAGCTTTCAGCTCGGCTCGATCTTTTCGGAGAATGCTGCTCAGGCGCGATTCGTAGGTGGAGAGCAACATGATTTCCGCGGCTTGGCGCATCCACGTATCCGAAGCGACGAGCGCGGCGTCCACTTCGGGATGGCCGGCGTCGAAGGAATCGATATTGGCGCGAAATCCGCTGGCGAAAATGCCTGCCTCAAGCGCACGAATTCTGTTAATTCTGAACATGTTGTCCGATATGGAGGTGGCCAGAAAGCTCTCGGTTGGGCCGAGGGGCGCGAGTTCGGTGCGGACGTCGGACGTGTGTTTCTGGAGGACTACGAGCTCTTCCTCGGTGGCGCAGATGATCTGGCCGTGAAGACCAGATCGGGTGGCATTAAGGCTGGAGCGGCGCTTCCCTGCTTCAGTTACAGCGCCACGACTGAGCCGTCCGTTCGCCCGGTTGGCGCGTAGCTTGGCCTCGCTGATGGGTGGTTTGTCGGTGATGGTTTCGTTGTTTTCAGACATAAGTAATCCGTTTGGGGGAGGGAGCTTCAGGGTTGAGCTTTCAACATTCAGCTTTCAGCGGTCAGCTTAAGGCGCAAAAAGCGACGGCTTCTTACCATTTCGAGATTACCTGACGAGCGAAAGGGAGTTGCGGCGTTGGAAGCATAAGTGACTTGGAATCAGCGCCAGAATTTTTTTGAAAGTCTGTGACCCAAAAATTTTCAGCCCCCAATAGCGCGGATGCAACACGTCGGTGGAGAGCGATTTCCGATTCGCGGCTTAATAATTTAGGACTTCCCCCGACTATTGGCGGAGAGTTCGTCTGGACGCGTTGGCGCCTTGGGCTGTGGGCCGGAAGCTTGCGTGCTGGCCTACGGGTCGCCGGGCGCTCCCTTACCGCCTACCAACCAGACTTTCTGAATCATGGCGAACAGAAACGCAGTGGTCAGGCCGAACAGTAGCCATCCATTTAGCGCTTCCAGCGCTCCCATGAGTTCCCAGTGGCCTTCCAGGGACAGGCTCGTATGGCCGTAACTTGTCATGGCGTTCAGCGAGTAAAGCGCCGAGGCTCTGAAGTCGGGTAGAGCGCCCAGAAGGCTGTAGGCGGCAGCCCAGATGGCTGCCTCTATGGCGTGAAGGCAAGTGGCTAACAAGGTCGTCGCGCCCATCATCATCACAAACGCGGCCCTGAAGCTACGGCGTTCGGTAAATCCGCTGGCGAGATGAACGGCTCTTTGGCTCACGAACCCGAGACCTACGACGTGGATGACCACAGTCAGCACAATCAGCGGTAAACTCCACGCCCAATCGTCGCTGAAGGAGAAGGCGTTGACAAACAGGGCGTTGAAGGCGGATTGAGCAACTTTCATCGGGAACCTCGCACAATACCTATGAAAATCATTAGATCGCCGCTGCAAATCAACATCGATTGCGCCAGCCGGTTCTCAGGCGCCCAAAAACAGCCTGAGGTAGTAGAAGCCTTGATAAAGAGTGCTCGTCGCCGCGAACGCTGCGTGGAAACGCACGTTCCTCGTCTTCATGGCGACGATGCAGCAGCCCAGCGAAGCCAACTGAATCCAGTCGTATTCGGATCCCAACATCTGAAGATGCTCCCCGCCCTTGATCATCGAGTTCGCCGAAATCAACGATACATATCGCTGCCAGCACTCCGAAAAGCCATCGCCTGCGCGAGTAGAAGTAATCTCTGAACCCGTCGTATCCAACCAGGTCATCAGGAACCAGCAGCGCGCAAAGCAAATAAATGAGGACGCCATAAAAAGTAATGAAGAGATAAAGGGGAAACGTCCAGGAAGGCAGTTTCTCCAGCCAGAACTCCCACCACCAGAACGAGATGACGTAAATAAAGGCAGAGGCCACCCAGACCAGATGTACCCAATACACCCGCGCCCTTCCGCGATATTGAATCAGCTGCGCGATGCCTTTCAGCAGGTGCGTCAAGGCGAAGCCGATAAGAATTCCTGTGATGACTTTGGAGTGCTGGTAAATCTCCATATCCCATTTCCTCGATGCGTGTCGCGATCGCTGAGGCGGAATTTCAAAGACTTGTACTCGGAAGCCCAAAGCGGCGGTCCGCCAAGGATTCACTTGATCTGGTAGGGCGATCGCCGAATTCCTGTAGCGGCTTAGCTCGTGGTTCACATGCTACGCTGAGCGCTTGGCTGGCAGGTTTCGGTCCAACCGATGGCGCTATAGCTACTGCGCGGCCCGGCCAACTACCCGGGGGAACTCCGATGGAATTTCATTTGCCTCATCCGCCACGACTGCCGATGGTTTTACTGCTTCTGCTGCCTGCAGCAGTTGCAGCGCAAAACCTACGCAATAGCGCGTTCAACATTCAATACAGCGACGAGGGCATCGTCAGCCTGCGCCGCACCAACGATGTCGCCGACACCGAGTACATCGCTAACGGCGGTTCGCTGGGGACTGTCGTCGCCCGCTACCGCACGTCTCCGCAGGGAGATTGGCGCGATGTCGCTCATCTTAAGCTGGCGGGCGAGCCCTCTGGCAACAAGATCGAATATCGCGCAGGCAACCTGCTCAAGACGCTGGCGGCGCAAAGTGAGGTGAGCGCCTCGGAGGCCGTTGCGGGACTTGCGAGGGTTAATGATGGCGCCGTGGGCCCAAATGCGGGCGGACGCGGAGGGCGGGGTGGCCGAGGCGCGCCGGCGACCGCGGCCATTTTCCAAGGGGGCGCCGATGGCGGCTCGCATTGGATCCAATACGCCTTCCCGCAGACCGAAACGGTCGCGGAAGCCGCCGTCTACTGGGCCGGCGGTGGCGAGAATCAGGGGCGGGGCCAGGGAACGGCGCCGCCCCGCAGGCGCCGCGTTCCTGGCGGATCCTTTATAAGGCCGCGGATAATGAATGGCATCCCGTTCAGGTCACGACGCCATACGGGAATGAAACTTTAAAATTCAACGCAGTCCAGTTCACGCCGGTCAACACTTCGGCAATGCGAATTGAATTTCAGACGCGCTCCGAATACCGAGGTGGGCGTCAGCGAATGGCGCGTGGGACCGGAAAGGACCGTGGTCCTGCCGCAGGATCTCAACGTGAGCGAATCCTTCCAATTCGACGGCGAACAGCTTAACTGGACCATCACGCTAGCGAATAACACCAGCGGCGATATCGAGGTCGGAGACCTGGCGGTCCCGACGCGCATGGCTGAAGGCACGCCCGGGCGCCGGGGCGAGATCTACACGCAAAAGCTGTTGCGTCACAGCCTGATCGCGGGCAATGGCTCGTGGATGTACTGGGCGCGCAGCAACGGCGTTGGCCCCTACCTGCTCATGACCACGGTTGGAGCGACGAGTCTTGAATACTTCGACAATACGGGCGGGATGCCGCCCGAGGCTTCCGTCGCGGCCGGGGGCAGGGGAGGGCGGGGCGGCTTCACACCTTACATTCATGCCACTGCCAACAACGCAGCCGACATCAAAAGGGCGCGCGAGGCCGGCCGCGAGCAGCCGTGGCGCCTTCCGCTCACGAGTCTGCACCTTGCGCCGCGAGGTTCCAAAGGGAGCGAGGTCACTTATCAGTTCCGCTTGCAGTGGGTTCCCAACTTTCAGGGTGTCCGCGACGCGCTTTATGCCAGCAACGAATTCGATACGACGGTTGTGCCCGGAATGACCGTGCCGAGCGATCTGCCGGCTATGATCGCGTTGCGCACGCACAACAAGATCGACTCGGTGGAGGCGGAGTTTCCAGCGAAAACATCGATCGAGTATGTAGGGAGGCGGAGCGCCGACACTCATGTTTACAAGGTCAAGTTCGATAAGCTCGGCGAAAACATGCTGAAGGTCCATTACGGCGGCAACAAGGAGTGGATGTCGCTCGAGTTTTTCGTTACTGAACCGCTGGAAACGGTAATCAAGAAGCGGGCGAATTTCCTGGTGACCAGCATGCAGCACAACGATCCCACGAAGCCCTGGTTCGGAGCTTACGGAGATTGGGACCAAATGAAGCACGTGCTGCGCAACCCGGAAGACCGCGACCGCCTGAGCCCGTGGCTTACAGATTCGAGCGACGACGCCGGCAATGCGCGCCCCGCCTTTGTGGCGGGCGTCAACGCTTTTTTTCCCACGCAGGAAGGCGTGGCGAGCGTGGAACGCTATGTTCGCTATTACCTGTTCAACGACTACAAAGATGGCAAAGGCGGCATGCAGATGACCGAGAAGGAGCCATATCCTTACGCCATATACGGTACGTTCGACAACTGGTGGCAGCATCGCGCGGCCCCCGACACGCCGCCTGATACTTACGAGCCCGGTAATCCGAACCGCCAGCGCGATTGGACCGTTCTGCACCGGGACCACGTGTGGCGCATCTACGACTACCCGCACATCATCAACATGTACTACCGGCTTTACCAGATTGGTAAGTTCTACCCGGAGATGCTCAAGTGGAAGACTTCCGCGCAGTATCTGGAGCTGGCTTATCACACCACGGTTGCATACTGGACGGCGCCGTTCGCGACGCGGAACTGGTCGGCGAACTCGGTCGGCACGATGAACGAAGCCTGTATCGAAGACCTGATCTATTCGTTGGAGGAAGAGGGCAAGCAGGAATGGGCGAACGAGATACGCGCCTTGTGGGAAACCAAGGTGGCGCACTTCATTCTCAATACGCCCAACCTCTATGGCTCGGAGTTCTCCTTCGATTCTACGGGTTTCGAATCTACCGAGGCTTTTGCGCGGTATGCCGTACGCAACGCCGGCAAGCACCATGTGGATCCGCCAAAGTTCGCGGTGGGTCCGGGCCGCGGCGAAATCCCGAAGTTCAGCGAGGTCACGCCGGAAGCCGCCAAGAAATTTCAGGATTTCCAGATGCTGCTGAATATGAACGACCGCGGATGGATCGAGACCGCCTATTATCTGTTGGGCAGCGACTATCGTGGTTCGACATCCTACCTGCAAAGCTACATGTCGCACCTCGGTGGCTGGGGCGTGCTGGATTACGGCCTCAATTTTGCCGATAGCCCGACCGACTACCTTCGACTCGGATACGCTTCGGCGTTGAGCGCGTGGTGCCTGGTCAATTCCGGCACGGCGGAGAGCGGTTACGGCTACTGGTATCCAGCCAAGGCGAACGATGGAGCGACCGGCGGCGGTTTTATACCCGAGGTCTGGGGACGTGGCTGGATCGGCAAGACGATGCCGCGCGGCGCCTGGTACTACAGTGCCGAGGAAGATGTCGGCTACGTCGGCGCGCTACGCACACACGCCACCGTGGTGGTGAACGACCCGGTTTTCGGCGATTACGCTTATGGCGGAATCCTTACGCGCGCGAAAGGCAGCGTGAAGGTGATCTCGCGCGATGGACTGCGCATGCGCTTGCATGTGATCCGTAACAAGCAGCGCTTCCACCTGCTGCTGGACAACGACGGCTTCGCCGCCGAGCAGCCGATCACGATTAGCGACGACCTGAGCAATGTGGCGTTCCGAATCGAGAATCGAGCGGGGCGGGCTCATGCGACGCATATGCGTATTAGCGGAATGCCTTCCGGGAACTACGCAATTTCGGTTAACGGAGGCCAGGTTGCGACGTTCTCCGATTCGGAGAGAGAGCAGATCATCCAGGTTCCGCTCCCGAGCGGCCAGGATGCCGCGGTGAGCATCGCGCGCCGCTGAGCGGAAATGAATTTGGGCCGCCGGTGAATACAGATAAACGCCGTTAAAGAAACAGAAGCTTAGCGTTTTGTTCTATCGATGTCCACCGGCGGCGAGCGCCTCTAATTTGCAACCGCTATCGAAAACTGGTATCAAGTGTCTAAAGATCAGGTGTTCCGCTTCGAACGAAAGGGGTGTTTTGTGAGTAGTAGTGTCCATCAACGTGCAGGGCAATTTGCGATCGCGCTGGCGGTGTGTATGGTTTTCGCTTCGCCATCGTCATACGGCCAGTCGCAGGCGATCAATGGGGCTATTCGCGGTCGCGTTGTCGACCAGGCGAATGCTCCCGTCGCGCAGGCCAAGGTCAAAATCGACAATACCCTGACAGGTCTCTCGCGATCGGCCGAAACCGGAGACGACGGCTACTACGTCTTTCCGAATCTTCCGCTCGGCTCCTACACCGTGACCGTGCAGAAAGAGGGCTTCGACACGCAACGCCATACGGATGTCGTTCTCGACGCCGGTACGGAAGCTACGATCGACGCGCAGCTTCACGTCGGGTCTGTATCTACATCGGTGGAGGTGAATGGCGGCGCGCCCATCGTGGACCCTTCGCGCGTGAGCACCGGCCGCACCATCAGCTTCGAAGAGACGGACAATTTGCCGTTGACTTCGCGCAACCCGTACAACTTTATTCTGTTTCAGCCCGGCGTAAGCGGCCACCCAAATCCGGAACTGGGCATTCCGCGACTGCTCAACACGAATGGCCTGCCGGACCGCGTGAGTTATCAACTGGATGGCGCGGTGGACACGGAAACCGATCGCTACGGCCTTCGCCTGTTCGCTATCGCCGATAGCTACGTCAGCGAAGTGCAAACGGTATCGAACAGCTTCGCGCCCGAATTCGGCAAGATCGCCGGAAACATTTTCAACGTGATTACCGGCTCGGGCACCAATTCGTTTCACGGCGACGTGACCTATATCGGGCGTCCACTCGACCTGGTGGCGCGGCCGATCCTCGCAACTGCGACCACACTGCTTCCCATTGCCAACGATTTCGCCGCGCACGCCGGCGGCGCCATCGTCAAAGACAAACTGTTCTACTTTGCGTCCTACGAACACGTAACCAGAAGCGTGCCGCAGCCCATCACGATCAACCCCGCAAGCGCCGCGCAGATCGGCATTCCAAGCAACCTTCTGACCAACCCTCCCGCGGTGGAGCATGCGCACTGGGTGGACGCGCGGATCGACTGGGCAATCAGCGACAAGCACCAATTCTTCATTCGTTACAACTATTTCCGCAATCAGTATCCGTTTAACTCCAATGTTGGCGGCCTCAATGCGCTCAGCGTGGCGGCGGATTTCCGCGATCGGGCTCACGTGCTGGGCGCGCAGCTCCTCTCCACGTTCACGCCCACCGTGTTGAACGAACTCCGCTTCGGCTGGCCCTATCGCAATGAACAGCACGTTGGCGACCCTCTCACCGGAACCGGCCCACAGATCAATATCAGCGGCGTCGCGAATTTCGGCGGCAGCATCGCGGTGGGCGACCGGTTTCAGGAAAAGGTTCCGAATCTTAACGACAACCTGACCAAGATCCAGGGCAAGCATACGATCAAGGTGGGCTTCGGGTGGCAGCAAAACCTCGATGTCCAGGCCGCGGATATTTACACTCAATACATCTTCCCCACGATCGCGGCTTACCTTGCGGCGGAGTCCGGCGCAAACCCGCTCTCGTACACGACATTCAACGCCAGCGTAGGCCAGCCCGGCGCCTGGTATCACTCCGACTTCTGGGATTTCTTCGCGCAGGATAGCTGGCAGATCGCGCCCAAACTGCTCATCATCGGCGGAGTACGTTATGACAAGTTCCAGGGACCTCCCGGAGATCCGAACTTCAAGATTCCGTTTTCGCAGAGCTTCCATTCGCCCAGCGGCGATTTTGCGCCTCGTCTGGGCATCGCATGGTCCATCGATTCAAAGACGGTGCTGCGCGTGAATTCCGGTATTTTCTACGAGGCTCCGCCCACCAATCTTTGGTATAACGCGCTATATAACGACGGAGGATCGAGCTCGTATATTGCGTCGATCTCTTCCTCGACGGCCGGCGCTCCGACGTTCCCCACTACCGTCATCAACGGCACATTGCCCCGCTCGGCGCAAACGCTCTACACGATCACGCCGAATTTCAAGGATGGATACGCCATCAACTCGAGCGTTCAAATCACCCGGCAGTTATCGAAGAACGACGCGCTCACGGTGGGCTATGCGAACTCAGGCGGGCGCAATCTCGAGTTTCTCCGCAACATGAACCTCATCAACCCGGTGTCGTTTCTGGCGGATGGACGTCCAGTATATGGGCCTGCGGGCGCCGCCACGCGCGCCAACGCGCTATATAACAACATCGCTCTGCAGGATGTGGGCGACAACAGCGGCTATAACGCGCTGATTGTCAATTACCAGCGCCGCGCCGCGAAGGGGTTGCTTATCAATGCTTCCTATACGTGGTCGCATTCCATCGACGACGCGCCCGAAGCCAATAGTTACGATCAGGGCTCGGTATTCATTTCCGATCCGACCAACCGCAATCGCGACCGTGGCAATAGCGCTATTAACCGGCCCGACGCTTTTACCTTGAGCACGGTTTGGACGCCCACCGCGCACCTAGGGAGCCGCGTGGCGAACTATCTGGCGAATAACAACCAGCTCTCGTTTCTCGCCAACGTCTCTTCGGGCGACGAGCAGAACATCACCGCGAATAGCGTGCTCAACGGCGATTCGCTCGCCGGATCGGGCTCGGGCGCGGCTACGCGTCCGCTATTCGTGGGCCGCGACACCGCGCGAACGCCGAACGTCTACCAGTTCGATCTGCGTTACACCCGAACCTTCTTTAAGCTTTGGGAGCGGCTGCAGCCTAAGTTCTTCATCGAGGCGAATAACATCTTCAACCACCCGAATATCACGACCGTCAATACCACCGCTGTCGTGAACTCGTTGGGCGTGATTACCGCCAATCCGACTTACGCGCCCGTGTCCACGCTCTTGGAAGGCCGGATCGTGCAACTGGGAGTAAGGGCCGACTGGTAGAGCCGCTTAGGCTCTTGACATCCCGCGGTGAGCGAGGCCGATGAGAAACCATCGGGTCTAATCGGCCTGCGCCCCCGGGCCGGGATCTTCGACGTGAAACCCGAATAGCTCGCTGTCGGTGTATTTTTCGCCAGCAGCGCAATTGGGATTCCCGAGCGAGCCCCATTGCGGCGAGGCCAATTGTGTTGCGGAGAATCATCAACGCAGGCGGCGTTCCGATCTTCCTATTGCTTACCAATAGGAATCATGATATACCTAAGCGGAGGCATTGACCGATGCGAACCATTCGCGCTCTCGGGATCCGCCTTGGCGGGCTTTTCCGTCGCAGACGGATAGAAGCGGACATGGACGCCGAGATCGGCAGCCACCTCGAAATATGCATCGACGAAGGAATCGCTCGAGGCATGAGTCCCGAGGAGGCGCGGCGAGCGGCTCTGATTCGATTGGGCGGCCGCGAACAGGTCAAAGAGAGGATGCGCGAGAGGAATACCATCGCAATTTTCGAAACACTTTTGCAGAATGCGAGGTATGCCTTCAGAGTGTTTCGAAGTAATCCGGGCTTCGCCGCCGTCGCGACCATTACCCTCGCGCTTGGCATTGGGGCGAACACGGCCGTATTCAGTATTGTGGAGGCGGTTCTGCTGCGGCCGCTTCCGTATGGCGACGGCGGACGATTGGTTCTTGCCGGGGAAAGCGACAGCGCCGGCGCGGGTGTTCCTGGCTCCGTGATGCCAGGCGAGTTTACCGACTGGCAACAACACCTCAAGATATTCGATGGCATTGGCGCCATGCGTTTCTGGGTCTGTAGCGTCGAAGGGGAGCATGACACAGCCAAGGTGTTCGGGGCCAGGACTACGGTCAATCTGTTTTCCGTTCTGAAAGTGCGGCCCGCCGCCGGCAGGCTCTTTCTGCCGGATGAGGCAACACCCGGACACGACAGGGTCGCGATCTTGAGCGATCGCGTGTGGAAGCGGATGTTCGCGGCGGACTCTTCGATACTTGGCAGGACCATTCGCATCGACGGCGTTGCCCGGGTTGTCGTAGGGGTGATGCCGCCGGACTTCGACTTACCGCTGCCCGCGCTGAAGACTCGCATTCCCACTGAAATGTGGGCGCCGATTGCGGAAGACTCCTCGTACTGGGGGCGACGCGACAGCCACCATCTCACTGTGATCGGCCGCTTGAAAGCGCACACAACGCCGGCCGACGCTCAGCCGGCATTGACTTCGTTGATGCGGCAGATGGAAATGGAACATCCCGGCACGATCGGCCGCAACACAGCCAGGATTGAGCCGATGCGGGCGTTCGTGACCGGCAACGCAGACGGCCCCCTGACCGTTCTGACGGGCGCCGTGGGATTGGTGCTCTTATTGGCATGCACGAATCTGGCGAATCTCTTTCTTGCGCGCACTACGGCGCGCCGCCGTGAGATCGACATACGCATTGCTTTGGGTGCGAGCCGCGCGCGAGTTGCCGTACAGTTGCTGACCGAAGGTCTCATGCTGGCCTTGGCCGCGGCTGGGATCGGCATCTTGCTGGCTGCGTTCGGCGTACGGGCGCTTTCGAACGTTGGACCCGCCGATGTAGCCGGCCTGCGGAATGCCTCGGTCGATCTGCCCGTGCTTCTCTTTACGGTAATTCTGTCAGTGCTCAGTGGAGTTGCCTTTGGCCTTGCGCCTGCGATCGCCGCTTTTCCCAAGGGCGCAGGGCGAACCACCACGCAGGATCGCGGAACCCGCCGGTTGCACGCGATGCTGCTCATTTGCGAGGTTACGTTGGCGACGGTACTGACGTTGAGCGGCGGCCTTCTGTTCCGCGATTTCCTACGCTTGAGCCACGAAGACCTTGGTTTCAATCCGGAGAAGCTGTCCATCGTGAATGTGTCGCTGCCCTATGCGACCTATGGCGACACCGCCAAGCAATCGGCGTTCTTCCGTACGGCTATTGAAGAAGCCAGCAGAGTACCAGGCGTTGCTTCGGTGGGCGCCGTGAATTACCTCCCGCTCGCAGGCGATTTCGATTCCACCACATTCGGAATTCAGGGACGGCCCCGGCCGCGTGACGGGGAATGGCCTATCGGCCAGAACTCGGCGATCACGCCAGGGTATTTCGGCACGATGGGGATGCCGCTGTTGCGCGGACGCGATTTCACGGAAGGAGACGACGCCTACGCGCCGGCGGTGGTGATTGTCAATGAATCCCTGGCGCAGAAGTATTTTCCAAACGAGAGTCCCCTTGGACACAGCATCAAGTTGGGGGGACTGAATCCGAAGAAGCCGTGGCGGGAGATTGTGGGAGTGGTAGGGAATGAGAGATTCGCGAGCGTCGATTCGGCGACAGGGCCCGAGTATTATCTGCCTTATCACCAAGAGCCTTATGGGAATGTCGGCGACATGAGCCTGGTAGTGAAAACGACCTCGGATCCGATGACGATTGGGGCTTCTGTTCGCTCCGTCCTGCGAAAGCTGGAACCCGGCGCCGCCGTGGCCTTCTCCCAGACCATGGATCAGATGGTGTCGAAATCGATTTCGCAACGAAGATTCAATACGATGCTTCTGATGATTTTCGCCGGGCTGGCATTGAGCATTGCGATCGCAGGGATTTACGGTGTGGCTTCCTATTCGGTTGGGCAGCGGACACGCGAGATCGGCATCCGGATGGCTTTGGGGTCTAAACCGCTTGCGGTGGCGGGAGCGGTGGTGAGCGCGAACCTGAAAGTGGGGCTGACCGGTATAACTCTGGGATTGCTATGCACGGCTGGCCTGCACCGGATACTGGCCGGCCTGCTTTATGCAGTGGGACCGGACGATCCGGCGGTTGCATTTGCAGTTACGATGTTGCTACTGACCGTGACGTGCGCCGCGAGTTTTCTGCCCGCTCGCCGCGCCGCTCAAATAGACCCGGTGACCGCCATGCGCAACGAATAGGACTTCCGATGAAACCAAAAACCGAAGTATGGCAGGGTACGTTGGCGCTGATGATCCTGAGAACGCTGCATTCCATTGGGCCGATGCACGGATATGGAATTGCGCGCCGGATCGAGACGGTAAGCGGTGACGAGTTAGTGGTGAACTATGGAACGCTTTATCCAGCACTTCTGAAACTGGAGCAGGAAGGATTTGTGGCCTCAGAGTGGGGCGTCTCCGAGAACAATCGCCGCGCGAAATTCTACAAGCTGACGGCGGCGGGGCGGAAACAGGTGGAGAAGGAATCGCGCAGTTGGGAGCGGGCGACTGAGATCGTGGCCCGTTTTCTGGAGCCAGCGCGGGATAGATCCTGACCCAGCCGTTTCCTACACCCTCATTTCCGGTATCATTTCCAAAAGGAGTTGAGGATGACAGAGGCCAAACCGCAACACAAACTCGCGGCCGCGCTCTTGCGTGTCCCGGTTCCGTGGGTGTTTGTTTTGACGTACCTGATAGGCGCCGGTCTGGAGGCAATATTCCATCTCGGCAAATTTCTGAACTACGAATTTCTGACTCCAATAGGTTTCGTAATTTTCGTTCTCGGCTGCGCGCTTGCGGCTTGGGGCTGGCTTATTTTTCAGAGCAAAGGAACTACCAGGGTTCCGGGAGAAGCTTCTGTCGCACTCGTGACTTGGGGGCCTTACGAGTTCACCAGGAACCCGATGTATGTCGGGCTTAGTGTTGCGTATATCGGAGAGGCTTGCATATTGCACCAGGCGATCCCCGTCATCCTCTTGCCACTAACAATCGCGTATCTGAATCAAGTTGTCATCCCTCTTGAAGAAGGACGGCTGCGCGGGGTTTTTGGCACCGAGTACGAGCGCTATACCGAGCGGGTTCGCCGTTGGGTGTGAGCGGGGCCGGGACGGCTACCGGTCCACGATCTTCCAGCCATCGAAGTCCTTGACGGTGGCGCAATTGGGGCCGCCATCACGGCCAGTGCCTGGGACGCGAGCTTCGAGCACGCCGCCCGTCCGAAGCATCTTCGCCGGGATGCCTTCAAGAGGTATCTTCAGCCTTCGGCCCCAGCAGGAGCCGGCCTGGCCCGCATATGTCCCGATATCTACATACACGAAGCGCTGCCGCGGCGGTCCTTGTACGAATGGTCCGCCCAAGGCAGCCATCGCATCCTCGACGCCATCTTTCAGAGAAGGCTGAAATTCAAATGCCAGATCGGTTCCTTGGGAACGCTGCGTTTGCATCGGCTGGTAGGCGGCGCCGCTACCCTGCTGCAACGCGAAGTCAACGCCTGCCGGCGGCTGCTCGATAAGGATCCGAAGCGTAAGTTGACGAGCCATAAGGTGGAGCTTAACAAATGCGATGTGAGCATCGCGTGTGCCCCGGGCCCCGATCTTCGCTTGAGAGCGAGATAAGCTATCCTCATACCCTAATATGCTTCTGCTCGAAGCAACTGGCGTGTCGAAATCGTACTCCGGCGTGCGCGCTCTCAAAAGCGTGTCATTTGATCTGCGCCCCGGCGAGGTGCATGCATTGGTAGGCGAGAACGGCGCCGGAAAATCGACGTTGATCAAGATCGTCACGGGCGCCGTGGCGCACGATTCCGGGTCGCTGCTCATTGCGGGGCGCCTGGTTGAACATCACAACCCGGTGCAGGCGCACGCCCTTGGCATCGCGGTGGTCTACCAGCAGCCCGCGCTGTTTCCCGATCTCACTGTGGCCGAAAACATTGCGCTGGGCCTCGAGCGCGGCGGCCCGTGGCGCCGCATCGATTGGAGGGCCCGCGCGCGTTTCGCGCGCGAAGCTCTGGCCCGCGCAGGCGCGCAGATCTCGCCCGACGCGCGTGTCTCCACACTCAGCATGCCGGAGCAGCAGATCGTAGAAATCGCCAAGGCGATCAGCGCGAGATCGAAGATTCTCATTCTCGATGAGCCCACGGCCTCGCTCACCGATCGCGAAGTGGAGCGCCTCTTCCAGGTCATCGCAACGGTGCGCGGCGAAGGCGCCGGCATCGTTTATATCTCGCACCGCCTGGAGGAGGTTTCAGCAATAGCCGATCGCGTCACGGTGCTGCGCGATGGCGAGACCATCGCCACATGCGATGCCAAGGGACTTGCGCGAGCCGAACTGATCCGCATGATGGTAGGACGCGAAATCGACGCCATCTTCCCTAAGCGGACCGTGCCCATCGGCGAGGTTGCGCTCGAAGTTCGCGATCTCACCTCGCGCGCGGCAGGCATCCGCGGCGTCTCGCTCGAAGTGCGCGCCGGAGAGATCCTGGGGCTCTCGGGGCTGGTCGGCTCCGGCCGTACCCAACTTGCCGAAACTATCTTCGGACTCACGCCGGCCGAGAGCGGTGACATTCGCGTGCGCGGCCGCACGGAGAAAATCGCTTGCCCCGCCGATGCCATCCGCCACCGCATTGGTTACGTTCCGGAAGACCGGCGCCAGCACGGGGTAGTGATGCCGATGCCGATTAGCGCTAACGTTAGCCTCGCAAGCCTTCCGGCGGTCTGCCGCAGCGGATTGATCGATAGCGGAAGCGAGAACGCCCTCGCGCGCACTTACGTTGAGCGCCTGCGGGTGAAGACTCCGTCGATCCACGCCGAAACCGGGTCGCTCTCCGGCGGCAATCAACAGAAGGTCGCGCTGGCGCGGTGGCTCGCGATTCAACCGCAAGTGCTCATTCTCGACGAGCCCACGCAAGGCGTGGATGTCGGTTCGAAATCGGAGATTCACGGCCTCATCGTCGATCTCGCCGAGCAGGGACTGGCGATTATCATGATCTCTTCGGAGATGCCCGAGATACTCGGCATGAGCGACCGCATCGCGGTGATGTACGGCGGCCGAGTCGCCGGTGTGCTGGAGCGGAAGGACGCCACACAAGAGAAGATTACTAGCCCTCGCGCTGGGGCAGGGAGGCGCCGTCAACAATGCTGCGTAACCGGCAGCGCGAGCTTTCCATCCTTGCGGCCATCGTGGGAATTGCTGCGGTGCTGGCGCTCGCGGCGCCCGGCTTCTTCACTCTCGCCAATCTGCGCGATCTGCTGCTGGCTAACATCCCCGTTCTCATCGTTGCGGTGGGCATGACGCTGATCGTGCTCACCGCGGAGATCGACATCTCGGTCGGCTCGCAATTCGCGATTTGCAGTGTAGCCGCCGGCGTTTTTGCGGTTGCGGGTTTGCCGACGCCCGCCGCCATCGCGCTTGCGACGGTGGCCGGCGCGCTGCTGGGGGCGCTCAACGGCGTGCTGGTCGCATGGGTGCGCATTCCCTCGATTGTGGTGACTCTTGCGGCGATGGTCGCTTTACGCGATGGGCTCCGTTGGGTTACGCAAGGCGCCTGGGTACAGAATCTGCCGCCCGGCTTTCATTGGTTCGGTCTTTCGCAAGCGGCAAGCGATTTGGTGACCATCGCCGCCGCGGCCATTATCATCGCGAAGTTCGCCTGGGCACTGCGCTATCTGGCGGTAGGACGAGCAGTCTATGCCACGGGTTCGGACGCCAACGCCGCGCGCCTGGCCGGCATCGACCCACAACTCGTGGTCTTCTCCGTCTTTGCCATTACGGGCGCGCTCACCGGATTCGCCGCCGCGCTTAACGCCGTGCGCTTCGAGCAGATCCCGAGCAATGCCGGACTCGGGTCTCGAACTCAAAGTCATCGCCGCGGTAGTGGTAGGCGGCGTCGCCATTACGGGCGGACGCGGGACCATTGCCGGCGCGATGCTTGGCGTCGTGCTGCTCGGTCTCATCGGGCCCGCACTCACCTTTCTCGGATTCAGCGCCTATTGGGAGCGCGCGATCGAAGGCGGCGATCATTCTCGCCGCCGTTTCGATGGACGCTCTTAGTTCGCAGTGGAGACGCAATGCAGATCTCGTTGCCGCTCAGCGAGCATAGGTCATTGCGCGAGCGCTGGTTCCCCAACGGGGAGTGGGCGCTCGCCCTGTTGCTGCTCTTCGAGGTCGCGATCTTCAGCGCCATCGGCGAAAACTTCTTCAGCGCGGAGAACTTCTTCGAGATTGTCCGCCTCAGCGTGGAGCTTGGCCTGCTTTCGCTGGCGATGACGCCTATCGTCATCACCGGCGGCATCGATCTCTCGGTCGGCTCCATGATGGCGCTAGCCGCCATTGTCTTCGGCGCGGCGTGGCACGACGGCGGCTTGCCGATTCCGGTCGCCGCCCTGCTGGCTTTGCTGACAGGATGCCTGGGCGGCGCGCTAAACGCCGCGCTTATCACGCGGTTGAATATACCGCCGCTGATCGTCACGCTCGGCTCGTTCTCGCTTTTCCGGGGCATCGCCGAGGGCATCACGCACGCTTCGGTGAATTACTCCGGCTTTCCCGCGTCGTTTTTGTGGCTCGGACAAGGCTATCTAGGCGGGGTGGCGCCGGTGCAGTTCCCCATTTTTTTGGTGGCGCTGGCGGCTTACGCGATACTGTTGCACCGTTCGGCGATTGGCCGCACGCTCTACGCGATCGGATTCAGCCCAAGCGGCGCGCGCTACGCCGGTGTGCCGGTAAAGTGGCGTCTCGGGATGCTTTATTTTCTCTCCGGCCTGGTGGCCAGCCTGGCTGCCATCGTCTATGTGGCGCATCTGGGACAGGCCAAATCCGATGCCGGCTCGGGTTATGAGTTGGCCGCCATTACTGCCGTTGTCTTGGGAGGAACGTCCGTCTTCGGAGGGCGCGGCACCATCTGGGGAACGCTCTTCGGCCTATTCTCCATTTCGATTTTGCAGAATGGGTTGCGGCTTGCCGCGCTTCCTTCCGAGATGGCCGGGGTGCTGACCGGAACCGTCTTGATCGCCACCATCGCTCTGGGCCGGCTGCGTGGCCGAGTGAAGACAGAAGCCGCTACTATCGATGAAGCCGACACTATGAAGAACTCTCAATTGGCAGTCCTCTGCGGCGCGGTGCTGGCCGGATCATTGATCGTCGCCACGACCAACGTGTGGCTGGTGCGCTCGTTGAAGCCGTCAACCGATACCCTGGCTCCGGCCGGCGCGGCCACTGCCGGTCATCGCCCGGTAATCGCCGTGATGCCCAAGGCGAAAGGCGACCCCTACTTCGTCAGTTGCCGCGTGGGCGCCGAAGAAGCGGCCAAGGAACTCGGAATCGATCTCATCTGGGATGGCCCGACCGGCCTCGATGCGGCCAAGCAAAACGAAGTGATCGAAAGCTGGATCACTCGCCGCGTTGACGCCATCGCCGTAAGCGTGGAGAACGCCGCCGGTATCTCCACGGTGCTGCGCAAGGCCCGCCAGCGGGGCATCCGCGTGGTGACGTGGGACGCCGATGCCGAGCCCGACGCGCGCGATTTCTTCATCAACCAGGCTACGCCGGAAGGCATCGGCAATACGCTCACGGATGAAGCGGCACGCTTGATGAACGGCAAGGGCGATTTCGCCATTGTGACCGGCGCGTTGAGCGCAGCCAATCAGAATTTGTGGATCGACGCGATTAAGAAACGGATGGCGGCGAAGTATCCGGGATTGAAGCTGCTGACGATACGGCCTAGCGATGACGATCGGGATAAGGCATTTTCGGAAACTCAGGTAATCCTGAAGGCTTTCCCGACCGCGAAGCTGATTATGTCGATTGCCGCTCCCGCGGTGCCCGGCGCGGCGGAAGCCGTGCAGCAATCGGGGAGTAAGGATATCTTCGTCATCGGGCTCTCGCTGCCGAATCTTTGTAAGAAGTATGTGCATGACGGCGTGGTGCAGGCTGTGGTCCTTTGGAACACGCGCGACTTGGGGTATCTGACGGTATATACATCGACTCTATTAGCCCAGAACAAACTGCAGGCGGGGGCGGCGACATTCTCGGCTGGAAGACTGGGGCGGATCGAAATCCAAGGGAGCGAAGTAATTCTGGGGAAGCCAGTGATCTTTAATAAAGGGAATATCGATCAGTTCGATTTTTAAAGGCGTAATTAGCCACGGATGGACACGGATGTACGCGGATAAGACAAAAAGGATTAATGCTTGGTTTTATCCATGTGCATCCGTGTGCATCGGTGGCTAATAAGTCTTTGTTTCTGATAACACCGTGACTCACTCCTACTTAGCCTTCGACCTTGGCGCTGAAAGCGGGCGCGCTATCCTGGGGCGGCTTCGCAACGGCCTTCTCGATATTACCGAAGTTACTCGCTTCCCGAACCAGCCGGTTCGCGGCCATAACTCGATCCACTGGGACGTTCTCCGCCTCTGGCACGAAGTGCAGCGCGGCCTTGCGGAAGCGCCGGCCGCAAAGCTCGATAGCATCGCGGTCGATACCTGGGGCGTGGATTATGCCCTCATCGGTGAATCGGGCGAGTTGCTTGCCAACCCGATCCACTATCGCGACCCTCGCAATGTTGCCGCCATGGAAACCGTCTGCGCGCGTTTCGGCCGTGAACGGATTTACGAGACCACCGGCATTCAATTCATGCCGATCAACACGCTGAACCAGTTGTATGCCGCCAGCCGCGCCACGCCGCGGATGCTCGAGCGCGGCCGCCGCGCTGGTCATGATCCCCGATCTGTACAATTACTGGTTGAGTGGAAGCTTGGGCGTGGAATACACCAACGCCACTACTACCCAATTCCTTAATTGCCACACGCGCGGTTGGGCGACCGGACTCCTCGAAGAGCTTGAAATTCCTTCGCGCCTGCTCCCGCAAATCCTTCAACCGGGCAGCGTCATTGGCGAGTTGAAACCTCAAGTCTCATCCGCATTCGCGGGCACGCCTGTGGTGGCGCCCGCCTGCCATGACACAGGCTCGGCCGTGGCTGCCATCGATACGGGCGATCGCGCTGCTTTCCTCAGTTCCGGAACGTGGTCGCTGCTCGGCGCCGAAATCGCAGCTCCTATCGTCACCGCGAAAGCCCGCGACTTGAACTTTACGAACGAGGGCGGTGTTTGCGGAACTATTCGCCTGCTCAAAAATATCGGTGGGTTGTGGCTGTTGCAATCCTGCCGGCGCGCGTGGGCCGCCGCGGGACATGAATACTCCTATGACGATCTGCTCGCGACCGCGGCAGATGATCCGAAATCTGTATCGATTATCGATCCGGACGACATCTCATTCCTCAGTCCCGATAACATGCTCGATGCCATCGCCGCGTATTGCAAGAGAACCGGTCAGCCAACGCCGCAAACGCCGCCGGAATACACGCGGTGCATTCTCGAAAGTCTGGCGGTGAAATATCGCCAGGTGCTCGAGTCGCTCGAGGAACTGACCGGCACACGCTACGTCGAGATCCACATCATCGGCGGCGGCTCTAAAAACCGATTGCTCAATCAACTCACGGCCAACGCCGCCGGACGGCCGGTAGTCGCGGGACCCGTAGAAGCGACCGCGCTGGGCAACATCGCGATGCAAATGCTCGCGACGGGCGCGGTGGCCTCGCTGAAGGAGGCTCGCGCGATCATCGAGCGTTCGTTCCCCTCCGACCGCTACGAACCTACAGCGTCTTAATCCTGATATTCTTTACTTCGATCTTCATCGCCGGTCCCTTGTGCACCTGAATTCCGATTAACCCGCTCATTTTGCGGTTGGGCGCGTCGTCGTCGACCAGCATGCTCATCACGCGCCCGTTCAGTGTCTGGGCGAGGGTGTTGCCGCGCGCAACGATATCGAGCGAATTCCATCCGGCGCCATGAATGAGCGCCTTCAACTCATTCGGGTCGCCCAGCGATCCTACCATTCCAGGCTTCTTACCCTCGGGGATGTAAGTGAATTGCCCTCGCAGCGCGAGGAACCCTCGTCCGCGCTCCTCGTATATCTGGCCGGTGTATTGCTGCTCGCCATCCATATCCGCCTGATAGCCTTTCATGGCCCACTTGATATCGGGCAGTTCGTCGCTGCGGTACTGAATGCCACTATTAAACCCGGTCAACTTGAAGTCGCACTTCAACTCGAAGTCGGCGGGCTTGCCGCCGCGCCAAATGAGAAACGTGTTCTGCGCGGGCTGCTTCTCGGCGGTAGTCTGCCCTACCAGGGCGCCGTTTTCGACACGCCAGAATCCGGGATCGCCATCCCATCCGTTCAGCGATTTGCCATCGAAGATGGCATGAAAACCGGTTTCTTCGAGCGGTCCGATAATCGGGCCGCGCCCCTGGGACCAGAGACATAATCCAATCACTACAATTCCGCCGAGTATCTTACCCATCTTGCTAACTCCTCTTTTCATATGCTTAATCCCAACCGTGCGCGTTGCGCACGGCGATCATAGTTCGCAGCACGCCGTTCCATGTCTTCGGGTCAAGCATCACGGCGTTCGGGAACATGCAGCCATCCCAGCAGATGTGACGGAAGGCCCGAGTTACTTCACCCGACGAATCGCGCATCCACGCGCCCGCGTCCTCCACAATATCCAACTTCCCGTTCGGATCGTCCGGCGGGCAGTGGCGTCCAGTCTTATCGTGCGAGCCCGCGCCTTTCACCGTGCCGTCGTTCTGGGCGACGTGGAAATCGATTGTCCAGGGACGCAGCGCGCTAGCCATGGTGAGATAGGCCTCGGCCAGCACCTCGCGGCGCGACCAATCGAAATCGGGCGGCAGCAGGCGGTCCTCCGGCGCGTTGTAGCCCATAGTGAACAGCATGGTGTGCGCCATGTCGGCCTGGAAGCCGAGCGTTTCCGGACGGCCCACCATCTCGAGCAATTCCACGTTGCGGCGCCAGCTATGCATGCCGGCCCAGCAGATTTCGCCCTCCGCGGCCAATCGCTCGCCGAAGCTTTGCGCGATGGTACAGGCTTCGCGGAACGTCTCGGCGATGAGCTTTGTGTTGCCGGCCGCATCCTTCGCCCAGTCGGCAGAGCTTGCGGCGGAATCGATGCGGATCACGCCGTAAGACCGCGCACCCAAGTCGCGCAGCTTGTTTCCCATGCGGCAGGCCTTGCGAACCTGCGTGAGGAATCGGCCGCGCTCCTCTTTGTTGCCCATGGCGGATCCGCCCCCGGTGGCGCCCCACACGGGCGCGACCAGCGAGCCGACGCGCAGGTTACGCGCCGCGAGGTTATCGGCGAGGCGGCGCAAATCGTCGTCGGAGGAATCGATATCGGTGTGCGGCAGCGAGAGGAACAAATCGACGCCATCGAACCGCACGCCATCAACGGAAGCGGCAGCCGTGAGATCGAGCATGGTGTCGAGATCGATAGGCGGCTCAGAATCCGGGCCCTTGCCCACCAAGCCGGGCCACATGGCATTGTGCAAAGCGGGAAATGCGTGAGTTGTTGCTGGGTTGTCGCTCATTGCAGGCATCGCCAAATTTATAACAGCGGCGAATAGGTGTCAATCCACCAGCGGCAGTGCAATAAAATAACTGGGTGAACTCGAACTTCATTCGCGAAGCGTTGACGGCGGGCGAGGGCATGGTGCGATTGGCGCCATGCTGGGTGCCACGCTCTTTTCTAATGCCGGGTGGAAGGCTGAAACTCGACCCGCGCGATCTGTATGTCCTTGGCGCGCATCGCGGCGGCATCGACGAGCGGTGGTTCGCCTCCACCACCAAGGCCGCCAACGGACCGCTAACGGCGGACGACGAAGGCCTGAGCTACATCGCATTTGGCGGACGCAAGGCGCTGCTCAAGGAAGCCATCGAAACCGCGGGCGATCTGTTTCTGGGTGCGGAGGTCATGCGCGAGCGCGGCGGCTGGAATCTTCTCTGCAAGTTCTTCGACAACCTGGGACCGATTCCGCATCATCTGCACCAGAACGACGAGTTCGCGGCCCGCGTGGGGCAGAAAGGCAAGCCGGAAGCTTACTACTTTCCGCCGCAGTACAACTTCAAGGACAACAACTTCCCATACACTTTCATGGGACTCGAACCCGGCACGACGCGCGCCGATGTGCGCCGCTGCCTGGAGCGCTGGAACGAAGGCGACAACGGAATTCTCTATCACTCTAAGGCGTATAAGCTGAAGCCAGGAACGGGCTGGCAGGTGGATGCCGGCATCCTGCACGCGCCCGGGTCGCTGGTGACTTACGAGCCGCAGGTCAATTCGGACGTCTTCGCGATGTATCAATCGTTGGTGGAAGGCCGCGCGGTGCCTTGGGATCTTCTGGTGAAGGATGTGCCCGCTGAACATCACCACGATCTCGACTATCTGCTCGACATGCTGGATTGGGATGCCAACACCGATCCCGAATTCGCTAAGCATCGCCTGTTCGCGCCGGCTCCCGTGCGCGCTACGGAAGAGATGGCCGAGGGCGGCTACGCGGAAAACTGGGTGGTTTATTCCACGGCGCATTATTCGGCCAAGGAGCTGACCGTGTTCCCCGGACGATCGGCCACGATTCGCGACGCGGCGGCGTACGGGTTGATCGTAACGCAAGGCTACGGCGCGATCGGCAAACATGAAGTGGAAACGCCGACGCTGATTCGCTACGGCGAGATGACGAAGGACGAGTTGTTCGTCACTGCCGGCGCAGCGCGGAATGGCGTGGTGGTAACTAACCGCAGTTCGAGCGAAAATCTGGTTATGCTGAAACATTTTGGTCCAGGGAATCCGGAGGCGCCTCTTCGATGAAGTGGTTACCGGGTTTGGTTTTGTGCGCCGCCGCATTCGCGCAGGAAAAGACGATGGACGATGCCGCGGCCAAGAAAGTTTTTGAGAACGTCTGCAGCCAGTGCCACGATCTTTCGCTCACCGTCGGACGCCGCTCGACGCACGATGAATGGATGGAGTTGGTGCAACGGATGGCTGAGAAAGGCGCCAGCGCCAGCGACGCAGAATACTTCGCCATTGTCGATTACCTGACGAAAAATTACGGTCCGGCGAGGCTCAACGTGAATCAGGCCAAGGCGGTGGATCTGGCGCCGTTCTTTTCGATTACGCCGGCGGACGCCGAGGCGATCGTGAAGTATCGCAAGGCGAATGGGAACTTCAAGACGGTGGACGATCTGTTGAAGAGCGGCGTGGACCAGAAGAAGATCGAGGCGAAGAAGGACGCAGTCGATTTCTGAGGGGGGCGCCGGGCTAGTGCTCCATGAAGAAGCCGAACGTATAGAACGTGCCGTCGGCCGAGGTAGCGAAGAGTTGTCCGCCGCCCGCGGAGATACCGGCGCGGATGGGCGAAGTGATTGCCTTGCCGCTGTTCCACAACTCTTTGCCGGTGAGAGCGTCGAGCGCGTACAGAGTGGCGCCGGACGCGGTGAAGACGACTCCGTTCACGACGATCGGGGCGAGCGGGGAATCGATTTCGCGTGACGACCAAGTGGCCTCCAGCGCTGGCTTCCCGTCTCTCTCCGCCAGCTTGAATGCCGAGAGTTTGTTGGCCGCAGCCGCTACCAGCCAGCGCGTGCCGTCGGTTTCGTCGAACGTCGATAGCGCGGATGCCCCGCCGGGCGCGCGATCGAGCGGCGCCGGCAGCGACTTACTGTCGAGCAGCGCAATGGCATCGTGCGTTGCGGCGGCTACCAGATCGCCGCCTTTGTAAGGAAAGATCACGGCCGCGGCAGATGGCGAGGCGAATTGCGCCTTTCGCTCCAATGTTTTCACGTCCAGCGCCGTGAGGCCATCGGCGGCGGCTACGTAAACCGTGCCGTCGGAACCAAACGCCAGCGCGGGATCGCCCCACGCGCCGCCATCCGGCTTCCATTGTTTAACGGTCTTATCGGGACTGCCAAGATCGATCGACCAGACCGCATCGGGCGCGCCGCCGCATCCGTGCGAGGTGGCGGCGTAGGCGATCAGATTGATCACGGTGAATCCGGAAACGCGCGCGCCGGAGGGAAGGAATGGCACGGGCGGATCGAAATCGGCGGCATTTTGCACGTTAAGAGAATGCAATACGCCGTCGGAGGAGATGGCATAGACGGCGCTTACCGCGCCGAAGGCGTTCTGGGCCGCGCCGGGTAGAGGGGGAGTCGCGGGTCTCGGCGGAGGGGGCGGGGCCGCGATCTTGGCGAGCATCTCATCCAACCCATCCACGCCTTCGCCGGGTTTGCCCACATCGCCGCCCAACGGGCGTCCGGGCCGCGCGGCGGCCGCCGCAGCAGCCGCGGCGAACGCTCCTGGGCGCGCTACGGGCGCCATGGGCGTCAGGCGCGTCGGCGCCGCTGTCATGCCGCCTGGACACTCCGCGGACGCCGTTGCACGTGGTTGTTCGAAATGCTTCTGCCAATACATCTTGCCCAAGTCGTAATCCACTGCGAAGACGTCGCCCGCGCCGCCGCCAATTAGAGACAGCGCTTTGAAGCCGCGGTAACCGATGATGTTGCTCACAAGCACGGGCTCCGTCAGTGCCTCGCCCAGCTTCATTTTCCAAAGCAACTCGAAGCCGCCTTTCTCGAGCGCGGCGGTGGAGATTTTTCTATCGGCGCGGACCCACGCGGTGCGTTGCGCATCACCGCGGGTGGTAGTCCATTCGCCTTGCGTGTGTGCGGCGACCGCGGCGAGAAACATGCAGACGATGACACGCGTCACTTTCCAGCCCCCAATCCAAAGCAATAGAGAGTGCTGTCGAAGGTCGCGATGTAAACGCGGCCGTTGGCGATCGATAGTCCCCCGAAATGGACGAACGAAGTGATCCGATCGCCGCTCGAGTAGAGTTCCTTGCCGGTTTCGGCATCGAGGGCGTAGAGGGTTGCGTGCGTCGAGTTGGCGATGCGTGCCGCCGATGTGTTGGCCCTCAATCCCGCTTCGGGAGTAGACTGCACGGTGTTCTCGCCGCTGCCATAGGCATAGACGACGCCGTTGGCGACAATCGGCGGCTCGGCGTAGTTCATGTCGCGCGAGATCCACGCAGGCGTAAGGACGACGCCGCCGTTTTTGGCCTCCACCTTATAGGCGACGATAGCGCCGTGCTCCACGGGGCCATGTTCGACGGGCGCGTGAAAGTTGGGATGCATGGGACCCCAAAACGGGGTAAGCACCCATCGCGTGCCTTTCGAATCCTCCCAACTCGCCATCGCGCCCCAGATTCCGGCGGAGGCGAAATTCACCTCTTCGTTGCACATGAGCGGGCTACGGTAGAGCGGCGTACGTTGGTCGGCGCCGCCGATGTTGCTGGTATCGACCAGGTACACGCGGCATTCCTTGCTGCCTGTCACCAATAGTTCTTTGCCATGAAAGGGGAAGATGGCGGGGGTGACCTGCATATCGAGATCGCGCTTCTGCATCCACTCGGCGTTCGACGGGCCGTAGGCGCCTTTGAGCTCGAGCGCCTTCGTCTGGGGATCGAGCTTCGCGCCGATCAATCCGTTGCCGTAGACGTGGCGCTCAGGCGCCCAGATCCCGTCGCCGGTGCCGGTATAGACCGCGCCATCCTCGCCGATGGCGGGCCCCGTGCGGCCCCACATCCCGCCGGAACCAGGATTAAATGTGCCGGTCTTTTGGGTAGCGAGGTCGTAGGCGTACATCAAATTCGGGTTGCCGCCGCAGCCTTGAGCGGTAGTGGAATAGATGACGTTATGCCAAAGATTCAACGCATAGGGCTTGCCGTTGGGCGGCATGAACTTCGCGGGCGGGGCGAGGTCTTCGCCATCGGCGGCGTTGATCTCGCGCAAGCGTCCATCCCACGCCACGGCGTAGACGGTGCGGCGGCCCTGCGCATCCACTGGTCCGATGACGGGCGTAGCCGTTTGGCCTCCGGGACACAGCGGACCGCCCGGCCTGGCGTTCGGGGGCGGAGTATACGTGCTCTCGAAGTGCTTGCGCCAGAGAATCTCGCCCTTCTCGACATCGATGGCATAGAGATTATCGGAAATTCCGGCCTCGATAGCGACCTGCTTCACGCCGCCAGGGGTCTTCAGACTACCAATGATCAACGGCGGGAAGAGCGAGTGCATCTCGCGCGGCTGATTATCGAGCTTGAGCCTCCAGACAATCTGGAGATTGCGGACATTCTCGCGATTGAGAATCTTTTCGTCGCGCTGCCAGGCTGTGCGCTGCGGATTGCCACCATCGGTGAGCCAATCCGCAGCAGATGCGGCCGCGACTACGGCAAGGAGCGCGGCGAAGAACGAGCGTTGTTGCATTCAGCCATATCTTACATCGGAGGCGGCTGTCCGTACGGAGGGAGACACCGTTCTACGGGTTGCCGCCGGACCCGTCGCCATCGCCGTCCACAAAGCCGCTGCCGCAGCCGCCTGGCGACGCGGTCTCGGGACACGCCTCCTGCGGCGCGCCCGGCATCTCGCTCAGAGCCATCAGTTCGATTTCGATCAAACCTATCGACGTTTTGGTGGGAGGACCATCCGCGATTGAATTATTCACAAAGAGATTCACGTCCAGCTTCGATCCGTTGCTTTTGCAGTTAAACATCCCGTTAAACAGATCACGATCGTCCTCGAGGCATTTGGTGCGCGGTTGCGAGTAAATCGCCAGGTTCAAATACTGGCCGAACTGTGGAACGGGAAAGGGGTCGCCCGGCCCCACTAATTGGGGATGTGTGAAATGGGCGTATGAAAACACCGTCGTCTCGTACATCAGGTCGGGATGGCAAGCCATCGCCGCCGCCGATGCTGAATCGCCGGCAAGACTCAGACCGCGAACTTCGGCGCCGCGGTAGTGACGGATGATATCCGGCCGCGGAACGCGAATCATCGTCCTGACGCCGACCTTGTTCAGCGTGAGCATTTTGTTCTTCAGGATCACGGTGTTCGCCGGCGCCGGCTTGCAGGGCTCGCCCATCGCGTCAACGCCTTCAAGCTTCCAATACGACGGTTGGGCTGGAAAAGGTTTGAGTATAGAGAAGGGATCCTGCGGGTTCGATCTGGGATTTCCGTATACGGCCTCGTGGTGAGTCTTGCCGGGAAATGGAATCAGTACATCGTAATGCTGCGAACCGGCATCCCGAAAGGCCATCATGCCGTGGAAAACGATGTTGAGGCGGTTCGGCGCCGGGGAATTGGCGGCGCCGGCGGGCGCGGGGGCAATATCCTCAGGTATTTTTAACAGAGGCATTTTCTCTCCTTGAACTTGAATAGAGTGAGCTGCTATATCTGCACGAACAGCGAAAATCCCGCCCAATAGTATGGGTTTTTCATACCCGGTCGATCACTTACGGCGCGCCATGCTTTCCGCACGGCGTCCGGAGTAATCCGGCCACGATGCATCTCGCTGTAGAACGTTTCCATAAAACGGGTGGACGCCTCCGAGTCCACATTCCACAGTGTGGCTACAACCTGGCGCGCGCCTCCCAAGAGCAGGGCACTAGCCAAATCGCGCGGTTCGGGGCTTTCGACATCGCCATAACGAGCCGTTGAGCAGGCGCTTAAGACGGCAAGGCCGAGGCGCAAGCCGTCCTTCCCGGGCTTCCATAAGCCCTGCGCCTCCTCACGGTCTTGCGCCTCGGGGTCCGAGGCGGTCAGAAGTCTGATTCCATCGGCGGTAACGGCGGCGTGACCGGCGAAATGCAGCGCGTCGTCGCTTTGCAAATAACTGTCGATCTTCGCGGCGGTGGCCGTGCGGCCTGTGAGCACATCGGAATCCGGATAGGCTCCGCGCACGGCGGCGATCTCGCGCTCGATGCCGGGCAGCGGCGGATAATCGGCGGCGCGTCCGGCATCGAGGGCCGGAGCGGCGGCGATCAGCGTTTTGCGGATGACGGCGCTACGCAACCGTACCCGCCCTGGATACGCAACGGGTAGAGGGGCGATCGCAATAAGGTATCTATCGGCGATCGTGGTTCCGGGCGAGAGCGGCAGTGCTGTCCAAGGCAACATCGCCAGATCGCCATCGGGTTGCACCAGAAGAACCGATTCGGCGGGCGTCACGCTCAAAGCGAAATCGAGCAGGTTGGAGCGAAGCCGGGCGCCGACATCGTGAAGTTCCGCCATCGTGATATTGGACTGCGAGCATAACGCGGAGTACTGCCGTGCAAGCCGGTCGATGGAGCCGGCGTCGCCCTCGACCCAACGGAAGGTCAGGCCAGCGTCGCGCCGCACCCAGAGACCATATCGGTTATCGAGCCGGGCGAAGGTAAGCAGAACGGCAGGAGCGCCAAGCGAGCCGCTGGCCGGCACAGGCGGCAGCATGCCCTGAAGATCGCCATCCGCTTTCAGCAGACGCTGCCATGCGACATAGGCGCCAGCCTGATCGTTGTTCCTCAATTTCTCCAGTACCAGTTGGCGATAGACGCGCTGCAATTCGATTCGTTGACGCCGTCTGTCCCCCGGAGTGTGCGGCGCGGCGGCGTTCGCTTCCATACGGCGGATGGCATCCTCAAGCCGCGATTGGGCGAGGGGAAAGTTACCATCGCGAATATCGAATTCGGCCATAGCGCGCAGATAAGGTACAACCAACAGAGGATTCGTGGAACTCCCCAGGCTCGGCTCAAGCCTGACCAAAACCTTACGATCGCCGCTGGATTTTGCCGCAAATGTCTCGGCATAGGCGCGATATTCGTCGGAGGAAGGATTGCGTTCCACTGGATCGAAGAGCGCCTTGGAGAGCGCGTACTGCGCGGCCGCCTCGTCCTTTAGACCTAGCTGCTCCGCGGAGCCGGCCCACCTGGCGCGATTGACCGCCTCGGAAATAATGGCGCCGCTGGCTTGGGCTGTGAAGGCGGCCATCTCAGCCGCGGCCTTGGCGACGTGCAAGCGGCCAAGTGCTTCGCTGCCGAAATCGATCTCGTTGTAGAATTGCTGGCTTCGCGAAACGGGGAAGGGACGAGACCAAAAGAGTTCCAGTGACTCACGCTCCAATTCCGCCGCTTCCCGATATTGCCCCGCGTGATTCATACGATTGACTAGGTAGCCCGCCGCCCGCAGACGGGTAACCGGCAGTTGATGCTCCGCCGCCACTGTCATGGCTCCCCGATCGCTAGACTCGGAAGCAGTCAGATTGCCGTTGGCAATCTCGCAACTGGACCGCTCGAGCAGAACCTGCGCCTGAAACCATGCATACTGACGGCGGCGACACAATGCGATCAAGTCGTCCACACCTTCGACGCAGTTAGCCACTTGGGGAGAATGACCGGCACGAAACAGCCTCTCGAATTCAAGCCACACCCGGTCGGCATCGGGCAGTCCTTGCCCCGATATCGCTTGCAGGCGCTCTATTTCGCGCGGGAACTGGTCGAGCCGCAGGCGAGTGCGGGTAGCGACCATGGATTTCAGAACGGAGCGAGCATCCGGTGACGGAGTCTGAAGCGCGTCTAAGAGCCACCGGTCATGGTTTTCCTCACTCATTCTCGCGGCCAGCTTGTTGAGCGAGCCGGACGCGAGGCCCGCGGTCATGGCTCGTTCCAACTGGACTTCAGCCAAGTCGTCCAGCCGGCCGTCATCCGGGCTGGCAGCCTTCATCTTTCGCTCCAACTCAGCTAAGCGCCCGCGCGCTTCCCCGGCCCACGCACCGTGCGAATCCAATGAGAGATAGCGCTTCCAATCGGCGATCGCGGCGGGGTAAAGAGGAATCTTTTCGTAGACTAAGGCGCGGTTGAAATAAGCCTCCGCGAAGGCGCCGTCATACTGAATGGCCTCACCCAAGCGTTCGGCGGCCATGCTGTAATCGATGGCCCGGTGTTCGGCCTCCGCTCTTTCGAAATAGGCCGTCGCAAGATCGGAGAGCATACGGGCCTTGACGCGCGCACTGGAGGAGGCACTCAGATCGAGCGCCAGGGTCAAGCTTCGGATGGCATCGTCGTAACTCCAATCCAACAAATCCGCCCTGCCCTTTGTCCAAATCCACAAGGGATCGCCGGGCGTCGCATCGAGGTGGCGGCGGATCGCCGCGTCAATTTCCGATAGCTCCGCGGGTCGATCGGACCGCGCCGGCCTAGCTCCACGCTCCAGCCGTAGTGGACCGTAGGCGGCGCCGGGAATTCGAAGCTCCACCGTGCGTTGCGCAGTGTAAGCCTTGGCCAAAAGGGGCGATGGCTGTTGCGGCGCAGACAGATTCTTCCAAGCGAATACGCTACATCCCAGGACCACGGCGACGGCAAACAAGACCACCGGGTGTTTCCACAGAGGGCGGCGGATGGAAGGGCCGGCAATCATTTCGGCGGTATGCCGCTGCCACCTGCGTCCAGAACTCTTCAGCGTCCGGAGGATCTCATCTTCGCTTTCGAAGGCATCGTTCGAGAGCGTTCGAAGAGAACGCGCGAGGGCTGCCGCGCACTGCGCGCAGCCGGCGGAATGCGCCAGCAACTGCTCAGTCTCACCGTTGGATGGCGTCAGACCGGCGGCTACTTCCAACCAAATCGCTTCATCGGGACAAGAAATATCGCTACCTCCTCGCATGCTCAGCCCTTACACTTTATGACGGCTTCCCCGCTGATTTTCACTTTCATCGGGAGCGCCGCCGGTTGCCGAAAGCGTCTTCCGCACTGCCGACGAATGCCGCAAGAGCAGACTTTCGACGCCTTTCTGCGTAAGGCCAAACTCGGGAATAGCTGCAATTTCGCGCGCGGTAAAACCGCGACGGTAATACATCCAAAAAATAGAGCGGTCGCGATCCGGGGCAACCAATGCCTTATCTATCTGTTGCAACAGAATCTGTTTGTCCAATGAAACGCCGTCAAGGCCGGCTATCAACTCCTCGATCTTCGCGTCTGCTCCGACAGTGACATCCTGACCTCGCTTGTCCGCATATTTGGCTCGAAGGTAATCGCGCGCACAGTTAGCGGTTGTTACTTTGAGATAGGCGAGAGCTGCTGCTTCATCGTCGAGAGGCAACCGCCGCAGAAGCTCGCCTTGGCGGGCGCCGATCTTTAGAAACGCCTCCTGTAGAATGTCATCCGTCTCGGAGGCGTTGCTAATACCCCATTCGCAAGCGACACGGTACGCGACGCGAGCAAGAATGGGCTGAAGGCGACGGATAAGTTGGGTCCATTCCCGAGCGTCGGATGTCTCCCGGCACCTCAGGATTATGCCCGCGAACGAATCGTCTGCCTGGTCCATTGGGTCCTATATACTGTACCAGCCAGTGCGGCATCAAAGCCGCACCCCCGAAAGGATAACTCGGCCCGATTCCGTGTTTTTTGGGGGAGGCTGCAATGGGGTTTGGCGCGCCGCCAGCGTGGTTTGAGAGTCAGAAACCGAGGGTTTCGAAGCACAGAGGCGCCGTATGGCCGGCTTAATGGATGCCAAGGCATTCGCTGTTAAGACCTATCTGGCTACCGGAATTCGCCCAGAGTTTACAGGATTTTCCGTTTCCACGCTGCCGCGCCACAATGTGACAGCGGTGGGAGTCGGGCGAAAGTATGTCAACGGCAAGCCGACCGGCTCGGACGCTGTCCGCTTTTATGTCGAGCGCAAGATCGCGAAATCCCTGATTCCGAGGGAACATGTTTTGCCTGGGGAGATCACCGGAGTTCCCACGGATGTTATCCAGATGGGCCGGTTCCGTTTGTGCGCGGCGCTTCCGGCTCCGATTACGGGGAGATTTCGCCCGGTTCAACCCGGATGTTCGTGTAGCTTCCAACTGCCTCCTCCCGACCAGGGTCTTCTTACGGCAAGCACAATCGGCGCGATTGTACAGAAGGGTGGCAAAATGTTTATTCTCAGTAACAATCACGCGCTGGCCAACTCCAACGCGGCGCCGGCCGGAACGCCGATTTTTCACCCAGGATTATTGGACCAACCGGACCTTACTACGGATCAGATCGCGATTCTGACAAGCTTTGTCACCATCACAGCCGACGCAAATAACGTCGTGGATTGCGCGATTGCCGAATTGTTGGATAGCGTCCCGTTTAGCTCCGAAATCCTGCCGGATGTGGGCCGGCTTTCGAGCGCCACGCCGGTAGCCGCCGCGGAAGGCATGACGGTGGTAAAGGCAGGACGCACTACGAGCGCTACGGTAGGGACGGTGTTCGAGACCAACGGAACCGTACCCGTTCTTTACCCTTTTGGCTCGGCGACATTCGAGAGTCAAATCTTCGTGAAGGACGGGGACGAGGCTTTTTCCGACGACGGAGATTCCGGCGCGCTGGTGGTGGATCAGGCATCGAAGGCGGGAACGGGATTGCTCTTCGCCAAGACGAGCGACGGCTTCACGGCGTGCAATCCCCTGAGCGCCGTGCTGACGGCTTTGGGCGTTACATTGGTGGCTTAGGCTCGAGTGGTATGTACCGAAACGACGAGTTAAACGCGCTGCGGGCCCGGATCGCGCCGGAATTGCTCGCCGTCCAGGGCGTGGCGGCCGTGGGCAATAGCTCGGACGCGCTGAACGTATACTTGTCGGCGGAGAACGAGGCGGTGCGCCACGAAGTGGAGGAGATCGTCCGCCGTCATGCGGTCGAAGCGCCGGTCCATTTCGTGGTGAGCGGCGATTTTCGATTGCTGTAGGGCGCTTCTGGTAGTCTGAAAGTTGGTGCGACTTCTCCTCATACTCGCAGCCCTGTGGCTGTTGGGCTCGTGCGGCGGTCAGCATAAGACGGATGCCGATGCCCATCCCATTGGGACGCCTGTTGCGATTCCGGCGCCGCTGGGACTGCCGCCGGTTCCAATTCCTGCGGATAATCCGCCGACCGCAGAAACTATCGCGCTGGGCCGAAGGCTCTTCTACGACATGAGGCTTTCGGGCGACGAAACGCTTTCCTGCGCGGGCTGCCACAACCCCCAACTCGATTTCACCGACGGCCGCCGCGTGGCGCAAGGCGTACACAAGCAGCAAGGATCGCGCAACACGCCTACCATTCTCGATGCGGCTTATAACCTGACGCAGTTTTGGGATGGCCGCGCGCCTAGCCTGGAAGATCAATCGGGCGGCCCAATCGCGAATCCGATAGAAATGGCGCAGACGCATGACGCGTGCGTGGCCAAGCTGAACCGCGACGCAGCGTATCGCCGGGATTTCACGGCCGCCTTCGGACCCGGGCCGGCGACCATACAGAAGGCCGAGATGGCCATAGCGAGCTTCGAGCGCACATTGATTAGCGGCAACTCGCCCTTCGACCGTTATCAGTTCGGCGGCGACAAGACTGCGATGAGCGCCGGTGCGATTCGCGGACTCGCTATCTTCACCGACAAGCAACGGGGAAATTGCTCCACCTGCCACACCATCGAAAAGGACTACGCACTCTTCACCGATGGGAAGTATCATAATCTGGGCGCCGGGATGAACGCTGAGGGCGAGTTGACCGACCTGGGCCGGTACAATCAGACGAAGAACGATGCGGACCGCGGCGCGTTCCGAACGCCGACGCTGCGCAATGTAGCGAAGACCGCTCCTTATATGCACGACGGCAGCAAGAAGACGCTGAAAGAGGTGGTGGATTTCTACGTGGGCGGCGGGAACTCGAATCCGCAGCTCGATAAAGAGATCAAGGAACTGAAACTCAGCGGACAGCAGCGCGCCGATCTGGTGGCGTTTCTGGAGGCGCTGACGTGCGAGCCGCCTAAGAATGCCGCGCCGCCTTCGAACTAATTATGAGTACCCAATCAGCCGCGCCACGCTTTGCCGTTGCCGCTCTCTTCGCGGCGGCGATATCGATGGGCGCCTGCTCGACGCCTTCTCCTCCAGCAAAGAAGGAGGCCGCGGCGCCAGTTTATTTCAAGGTGGACCCGGCGACCGCCGGCTCGGTGGAAGGCAAAGTCACATTCCGCGGGAGGGTTCCACCGCACAAAAAGGTCGACATGTCGGAAGACCCGCAGTGCTCCTCGCTGCACAAGACTCCGGTCATCGACGATGCTATCGCCGCGTCGCGCGATGGATCGCTCGCCAACGTTTTCGTCTATGTGAAGCAGGGTCTCGAAGGAAAGAAGTTCGCGCCGCCGCCGCAGCCGGCCACGATCGATCAGAAAGGCTGCTGGTTCATCCCGCGCGTGCTCGGCATTCAGACCGGGCAGACGCTCGACGTGACGAACTCCGATCCGGTCACGCACAACATCCATCCCCGCGCGCACGTCAACCGAGAGTGGAATCAGAGCCAGGATCCCGGCACGAAGCCGCTGGAGCGGCGCTTCATCGCGCCGGAAGTAATGATCCGCGTGAAATGCAACATCCACTCCTGGATGCACGCGTGGATCGGCGTCGTGGACAGCCCCTATTTCGCCGTCACCGGCGCGGACGGAAAGTTCGACCTGAGTAACCTTCCGCCGGGAAACTACACCATCGAAGCCTGGCAGGAAGATTTGGGAACGCAACAGCAGCAGGTGACGGTGACGCCGCAGGGCAAGAACGAAATCGCATTCACGTTCGAGGGCGAGTCGAAATAAGCGATCGCCTGGAGCGGAACCGCCAATCTCACCACACGAACGCAGCTTCCACTTTCGGCGGCCCATTGTTTTCGCCGACGATTTTCGTCGAGACAACAATTTGAATATTCTTGTGATCCCAATCTCCCGGCGCGAGCTTCACCGCCTGTTCCATATATGCCGGATCGGTGAGGAATTCGCCGGCAGCCCGGGTTCCGTAAGCCATGATCCCGGCGGCGGTCACCACGAGCTGTCCCGTGGTGGGGTCTACTATGCGGGAGATCAATGCATAGTCTTCCGACAAGGACGACAGAGGAATGTCAGGGCCGCTATCGTTTCTCCACTTCCGCGACGAGAGATTCCCGCGGCGGCTACGATGATCCAGTTCCGGCGCGTCAATTGAAGCGCGACAGCGGCAACTCCGGGATTTGTGGGCGGATCCGCCGAAGGATGCCGAGGCTAGGCTTAGGCAAGGCCACTCGAGTCACTCGACTAAGAACACTCTTGCCGCTGCGCCTACTCACGTGGTATAATTGCGCAAGTATTGATGTCGTCCGTTGGCAGGATTTGATGTCACCTCTAATGGCCGTTGAAACACTGAACATTTCTGCGGTTCGCAGAGATGGTGACACCCAGTGCCGGTTGGGGGTGAATGCTAAAGTAGTTCGGGAGTACGCTCTCCAGATGGAGGAGGGTGCTGGTTTTCCGCCTGTCCGAGTATGGTTTGACGGGCGATATTATTGGCTTTCGGACGGATTTCACCGCATCGCAGCCCTTGAACAGCTTGGCCGTCAGAAGGTGGACGCCGAGGTCCACGATGGAAACCGGATCGAAGCTCAATGGGATGGTTTTGGGTCTAATTCGATCCACGGGCTTCGTAGGTCAAACGCGGATCTTCTAACCTCGATAGTACGCGCCGTGGAGCACCCCAATGCCACGAATCTCAGCCAGAGGCAAATTGCGAAACACCTGGGGATACCTGAGGCGACGCTACGTAGAGCGATGCGCAAACTTCGCGTTTCCCCTCAAAGCTTCGGACAACGCATCGTCGATCGAAACGGCACTAGGTACAGCATGAGAGTTGATACGATCGGCATGGAAAGCAAACGGAGAGCGGCGGCCAAAAGAAACTTCAAAACCAAAAAGGAATTGGAAGCCGGACCCGTCGCGATGAAGGCCCGGGCGTCACCTCCGGTTCGCAATCTGCTAAATATTTTTGCAAATTGGACGCTTGGCGCGGCGACGGTTGACGACTGTCTCGGTGCTCTGGAAGGTCTAAGAACACGCTGGCAGGGCGAGCAGCTGCGTTAAGAGTCGCGGCACAAATACGTGACGCCACTGAGGCATTGCCGCCACCGGCGATATCCATCAGGGCGTCCCACAGGAACCTTCACACGCGGACGCCCAACGGATACAACCAGCAGATGAGTTGCGTTCGCTCGCGCACTTCCGCAACGACCTCGCCAAGACGCCGGCGTTTGCGTTAACTCGCACCCATGTCAGGCCGCCCGCCTCCCGGCTGACCAAGCGATGCTCCAACAGAATAGAGACGGCTGCGGGTTAGCTAGCGATATTGGATAAGTACCCACAAACCAACTGACGAGGCCTCATTACCACCAACACTTGCGTTCGGCCGACGTGGCGCTCTGGGCTCAGGCAACGGTGACTCGCCGGGTCCTAATTACAGTCACCGGCGCTGTCATAGCACGTGCAACTGTATCCGCCAGCTTGAGTGGTTAAACAACAGTACCAGCCGTGGCCCCTATTACCACAATAGTCGTTGCAGCCGCCGTCTGCGTTGCTTGTACACCACTGTTCGGCGAGGGCGGGTTTAGTTGTCAGGGTATATGCACCAAGCGCTGCGGCAACCATCATGACTGCTGTCGCATTTTTACCTTTTTTGAACATAAGCGACCTCCTATTGCGCCATTGTCGATCAAGCACTCGACAGTGTCAACAAGCTCACCAAATATCATTCGCGTCCTAATTAGCTCTTTGAGCAGTTTTCCCAGCTTGAAAACATTGGGCGAAAGCCGACTCTGACGCCAGACGCACCTCGCCGACCCGACTCAGCCGAGGTAAGTGTATCGCGCAGTCTTCTCAACGCTGCTGTCCGAATTATCGGGTCACTCGCCCCCTGAAATCAAGATTGCTTCGTTCAACGGATTTTTCTGCTGTCCAACTGTCCCTACCACGTGATTGCAAGCTGCTCCGCGTCGTCATGCACGCCAACCAGCGCCGGCGGCGCTTGAAACGGATCGTCCAGCCATACCCACAGGTCTCGGTAGAAGAACAGCTGTTGCCGCAGCAACGCCGCTAGTGTCGACAACGACCACGAAAACGTCGATTTCAATTGCAGGTACTTCAGCACCAGCATCGCGATCAGCGCCGTCCACACCTGCGTCCTTACCGCATTGGCGCTGGTTCCCACAAACGTTTTGATCTTCAATGTCTGTTTCAGCCCCTTGAAAAACAATTCCACCTGCCACCGGTCCTTGTAGATGGCCGCAATCGTGGTCGCGCCAAAGGCCAGCAGGTTCGATAGGAACACGATGGATTCCTGTTTCTCCTTGTCCCAAATCTCCACCCGCCGGAACAGCACCGGCTCTTCCCCCTCCCGCGCCAGCCGCGGGAAGCAGATGATCTGGTCGCTCACCACGTGGCTGTTTTGCGGCTCTTGCAATTCTTGCTTGATCTCGTAAACGGCTTTCTCCTTCATCCGCGTTACGAAATACACTCCTTCGGCCGTCAGTTCCCGGAACCACTCGTAGTCCACGTAGCCGCGGTCGATCGCCAGGATCGTGCCGGCGCGAATCGCAGCGTGCGCGCCACCTTGATCTCGCTCGTTTTGCCTTCCGTCACCACCGCGAAGGACGGCAGGTAGCCGTCGTGGTCCAACAACAGGTGCAACTTGATCGCGCCTTTCGTCCGCCGGAATTTCGCCCAATCGAACATGCTCACCGACAGGTCGATAATGCTCCCGTCCAGACTCATCAGCTTGTTCTTGAAACGGAACTTCTTCCGCCCGCCTTGGCTGGCCACCAGTTCCTGGCATTTGAACAGCGTTTGTTCGAATACCGCCCGGTACAGTTCCCACGGCCGATTCTCATTGGCATACGCCAGCGTGGACTTCTTCGGCGCCACCGGCACTCCCAAATGTTTCAATTGCCCTTCGCAACAAGCCAGGCCCCCGCAAATCTCCCGCAGCGAGTGCGCCCGCCCCAACTGGCAGAACAGCATGGCCATGAACTGCCCCCAACTGGTGAAACCCCGCGCGTGCCGCTCTGCCTTATGCTCCTTGACCGCTTTCTCGAAATCGCCGCGCGAAAACAGCTTCAACACCTGCGAGAAAATGCTGCATACTTTGTACATAGGTTGAGTCTCCTGAGGTTGAATTGGTTCTTGCTGGAACCCAATCCAACATATCAGGGACTCAGCCTCTCACCGCTTGCCCTCTACGCAGGTCGGCTATCCCCTAATTTGGACAGCTCTGACTTACAATGGAACGATCATGAGACGCTGCTCTGCCAGGTGTCGGGACGGAAAGAATGGTCCTTATTTCAGCCCACGACGTACTACCCGGTCGAGAAAACGAGTCAACCGACGCCCACGGGTGCCGTCAGGTGGCGTGGCGCCCTGTTGCCCGGGGATATGCTCTATATTCCGCGGGGATGGTGGTATTGCGATAGAACTCTAGGCGTGCCCGCTCTGTATCTGGCGCTAACGTTCAGAAGCGCCCGGGGGATCGACGTTGCATGGAGGGTTCTCAGGCGTGCGGACGAGCGGAAGTTGATGCGGGCCGACATTCCTCGCTGTCTGAACGTCGACGCATTCAGTGCCTACCTGACTAGTTTACAGGCCGAGCTCATCGAGCTAGCCACTGAACCCGGCCTCGTGCTAAATACGGTTCGAGATTTGCGGCAGGCGCATGATCCGCGCGTCGAGTTTCATCTGCCTTGGACCGCAGCCGCCAATCCCTTGCCGCCATCTGATGAATACGTGCTCATCCCGCTCCTGCGAGTGCTGGAAGAAGAGATGTGGAAGCATCCTCGACCAGACGGCAAATGCCATATTGCCTTCAATGGTCGGGTATTAGGCCTTGACCAAGAAATGGCAACACTACTCGGGCATATCTGGGGTCCACCGTTGCTCACAGTGAGCGAGTTGCTTGGATCGTCTGATCACGGGCTGCCGACCGACCGTGTCCTGCGGTATTTGTCGGAGATGATCAAGATCGGGATTGTCACCGCACGCGCAACGCGATAACAAGGTACGGGTTTTTCTTCCGCCTGCCCACCGGCGGCAAGACCGCTTGAGGTACCGGTAAGAAGGCGCCTTACGAAAATGAAACTCGAAATGTGGGCTTGAAGCGCGCGAGCCAAACGCGGTGCCAAGCGGCTTCTTGATCATGACCCGCGCTACTGCGATTCGTTAGCCGGTGCCCGACGGTTCCCGCGCCAATCTCACCACACGAACGCCGCCTCCGCTTTCGGCGGCCCATTGTTTTCTCCGACAATTTTCGTCGACACGACAATTTGAATATTCTTGTGGCTCCAATCTCCCGGCGCGAGCTTCACCGCCTGTTCCATGTATGCCGGATCGGTGAGGAATTCGCCGGCAGCCCGGGTTCCGTATGCCATGATCCCGGCGGCGGTCACCACGAGCTGTCCCGTGGTGGGGTCTACTACGCGGGAGATGAGAGCATAGTCTTCCGATAAGGACGCCAGAGGAATGTCAAGGCCGCTATCGTTCCGCCACTTCCGCGACGACGGATTCCGGCGGTCGTGGATGAAATTGATGGGGCCTTCGCGGGCGAAGCTGAAGCGCATCTGTTCGGCGAGGCGCAAGGTCCAATGGTTGTTGAAGGCGCCGATCAACACCGCGGGACCATCACGCAAGTCATTGAGCTTTAAAGATGCCGCCAGCCGCACGTGCGGATGCCGATTCCTGCTGCCAAGAAACTGCATGAGATTCGAGAGAGCCAACGCATCGCTGAATGGCACCCGGTTCCACCGGAGCATGTCGCGTACGGTCGAATCGGCGGAAGGAAAAGACGGAGTCGAATTTGGCGGTTCTTGATTCAGAACGCCAGAGATGCACATCAATAGCGGCGTCCGGGAATTCACTACGGGACTCCAAAACCGGTCGAGCGCCGAATCTGGCGTCCACGGGCGCGACCACATGAAGCCTGCAGCACATATGGCGATGGCTGCAGCGGCTGCGAGGATCCATTTCGGGCGCTTGGGTGGAACTGTGACAATGGCAATTTCGGGATCTGCAGGCGGATCCGCCGAAGGAGAGGGCAGCGATGGAGACGGCAACGCTTTCGCAACAGCGAAACGGAACTCGGGAACGTAGGCGCCCGCGGGTAAATCGATGCGGATTTCATCTTCGCGGCCGGGCTCGTGATAATACTGCGCGATGCGCTTGCGAACCTCGCAAGCCGTGGTGCGCACCACGGGATCGGCATTGGTATCGTAGTCAGGTTCGCGGGAGAATACGTCTACGCCCAGCGCGCGTTCCTTCAAGCGGCTCGCGCGGCCTTCCAGGGTCTCGTTGACGATGTATCGCAAGAGGCCCGGGTAGTGCTTACTATGTTGAAACAGCGGGCTCGCTAATAAACGACCCAACTGCCGACGCACCTCTTCGGGCGCCGGTCGAGCTCTATCCGGTTGATCCCCCACCGTAGGCTCGGATCGCACAATCGTGGTGCTACCCATTCTCAAACCCCTGGGAAGGGATTCTATCACGCCACATGCGGGGGTTCCCCTCCTTCAAGGTCGCGGCTCCGTCTGAGCATAGGATTTCGAAAACAGCAGGGCGATGAGGTCGGGCGGCTTTCCATCCGCGCCGGACGAAAGCGCATCCAGATATGCCTTTACCTCCACGCCGCGAGCGCCGAGAGACAAAGCAGTTCGGAGAGCTACGCAAGCTTCCTCGCGGCGTCCCTGGGTGGCTAAAAAGACGCCGCCGGCGGTCCAGGCAGTCGGCCACTCGGGCCAGCGATTTTCGATCTTTCGTAGGAGCGGTTCGGCCTCGGCGGTCCGGTCCGTCTTCTCCAGAATCAGGGCGCGCAGCAAAAGGACCGTGCGATCCTGCGGGAATGCCGTCGTGGCGGCGGCGCTGATCCTTAGCGCATCCTCCGTGCGTCCGGCATGCAGCAGGATGGCGCAGGCGCGCAGGTAGAGATGGGATTGACCAGGCGTAGCATTCAGCGCGCGGTCCACTGCCGCGGCGACATCCTGCGACGCGCCCGATGCCTCGAGGATTTCGGCACGGGCCAAATAGTAATCGCCGCCGCGGCGGGAATCGAGGACATTGTCGAGTAACCGCGCACCTTCGGCGGGACCCGACCCATGGAGGGCGGCGATGGCCAGGTCGAGTTCCAGGCCGGTATCGGGAGCGGCCTTCGCAGCCTGTTCCAGGAGGTCGCGCGCGGGCCCGTACTGCCGCGCCTCCAGTAGCGCCCGACCAGTCTCCGCCAGCACTGTGGCGGAAGGGTTCAGGCTTGCGATTTTGCGCGCAGTCTCCACGGCGCGATCGGCGGCGCCTTCCTCCAACGTCAGCCGCAAGTAGTTCAGCTGCGCCTGCGCATCGTCCGGATGCTGGCGCACTTGGCGCTCCACGCGCGCGAGATAATCGGCGCGCCGCTGCTCCGGGGAGAGGCTAAGATAATCGACTAACCCGCCTGGGACCGCGCGGTTGACGGCGGGGCCAAGTTGGCGAAAACGATCCATTGCGGTTTTCGATTCCGCTTCCTCGCCAGCGTCGGCAAGCGCGCGCGCCAAGTGCAGCTGCGTTTTGGAATCGCCCGGCGCGAGAGCCGCGGCCTTGCGGAGGACGCGTACGGCATCGCCGGTCCTATCCAGAGCAAGGTAGGCTTGCCCCAGGCGATCCAAATCGATGGAATTGTCTGGACGAAGCGAGGCGGCCGTCTCCAGATCCGCCACTGCCGCCTTGGGGTTGCCCATTTGGTAGTAGAGGCTGCCACGGGCCGAGTGCGCGGCGGCAAATTTGGCGTTCAGCGCCAGCGCCCGATCGAATTCGCGGAGCGCCTCGGTTGGATCATCCTTATTTTCCGCCGCGCCTAATTCGAAGCGCCCCACCGCGTCGTCAGGGTGCCGCGCTATGTAGCGGCGTAGTTCGGCGACGCCCTGTTCGAACTTCCCCATCTGAAAAGCGATGAGACCACGTTCACGTCTTGCGACATCGTCGCCGGGCTCCAGTTTCAGGTAGCGGTCCCATGCCGCGGCCGAATCGTTCAATGCCCCCAGATCGCCGGTTGTTAGCGCGAGCTGCCGCTGGACGTCGGCCCTCTGTGGGGCCAGGCGCGCTGTCTGCGCGAGCAGAGCGATGGCGGCTTCTGTCCGGCTGTCAGCCTGTTCGACGCACGCCAGATAATAGAGGGCGTCGACGTTTTGCGGTTGCTGGGCCAAGGCCGCCTGCAGGGTTTCGCGCGCCCGCTCGTAGTTACGGGTGTGCCATGCGACCAAACCCAGGTTGACCAGGACGTTGAAGTCCGAGGGCGTCTGAGCTAGCGCTTGCGCAAGGAATGCCTCGGCCCGATCGAATTTTCCCGCATCGGCGAGAGCCATTCCGATCGCAAGACTCTCTCCCGGAATGTCACGGGCCGCGGGCAACCACCGGGAAGCTAGATGATCGCCTTCGGCAGTCTCTCCGGCGAGATAGAGCGCTTCCAGGCGCAGAGGAGCAAGATTGGGAGCGTCCTGTTGTACCGCGCTTAGATGTTTGACGTAGTCCAGCGCCTGGGCGCCCCTGTTGGCTTTCAGAGCGATGCGCGCGAGCTGGACATTGGCGTTATAGCTGGAAGGATCGAGGGAAACCACTCGCAGATAAAGTTTTCGAGCGCCTTCCGGGTCGCCGGTCCCGATCAGGTGATTGGCGTAGTTGTTCCAGACGTCTGGCGACTCAGGGGAGATCTCGGCAGCGAGGCGGTGGGCATCGGTCGCTTCTTGAAATTTCTTCTGGTTATCGAGCGCCACGCCGAGGAGAGTGAGGGCGGCGCCATCGCGGGGCCGTGCCTTCAACTCGGAACGCAACGTTATTTCCGCAGCGGAAAAATCCCCTCGTTGGAGCGCTCCCAGCGCCTCGCGAATCCCGGGAGTGAGATCCGCGGCGAAGGCGGCAATAGCGACGATCAGGACACACAAGTGCCTTAGCGTTCTGTACATGGAAGCGCCAGCGGGTATTCTACGCCAATCCACCTGCGTGGTTCAATCCGGAAATCGCGCATCGGGGGATTCGCCCTACCGGGAGCTGATTAATTAACACCTATTTAGGGGACACGATAGTAGGAAATGGATTCCTACGTCACTCTAACTCGCTGAAAAACATAGCCATACAACGACATGGACAGTTTCTACGGTAATAGCCTTGTTCCGGCGCCTCACTTCGCATATGATTCGTGTCCTAAACGGCTTATGTCTCCACGCGCCCGCGTGGAGAACGGGGAGATCAGGTAATCAAGGCGCCGCAGGGCAGCCTGGGGCAGGAAGTAATGGAAGTTGGGCAGGGTTAGTCGCACTTAAATGCAACTTCAGGGGAGAAGGGGATGTCTATAAAAACCAGAAGATTAGGACAGGTGGCTCTTGCGGCCATTTTTTTCACGGCCTGTCTCTTTGGACAGACTGTTTCGAGCGCTTTGCAAGGTACCGTCGTCGATCAAACCGATGCAGTGGTACCGAACGCTCCAGTGACTTTGACTTCCGCGGATACGGGCGCCACGCGGGCGACTGTAACGGACACGACGGGTCAATTCCGGTTCCTCGACCTGGCGCCGGGAAACTATTCTTTAACAATCAAGGCGTCAGGCTTCAAGAGTTTCACACAGAACCAGATCGTGATTGCGGCGAACGAAACCCACGTGGCCGGCAAGTTGCAACTGACTGTCGGCAATACCTCCGACACAATCACGGTGATGGCGGAAGCGGCGAATATCGAACTTGCCAGCTCGGAAAAGGCCGAAGCTATCGATGGCAGCCAGTTAAGCAACGTTACGCTTCGTGGCAGGGACATCTTCGGCTATCTGAAGCTGGTTCCCGGCGTGATCGACAACAGCTTCGGCACCACGAATGCCGGCAACCGCGACGTCACCTCGCCGAACGCGATCCGCGGCATCACCATCAACGGCAACTCCTCGGCATTAAACTTCGCCGTGGATGGCATCACGGATATGGATACCGGCTCCAACAGCACCCTGCACTATGAGCCGAATGCCGACGCGGTTCAGGAGATGAAGGTCCTGACCTCGAACTACCAGGCCGAATTCGGCCGCAACTCGGGCGGTACCATCACGGTGGTCACCAAGAACGGCACCCAGCAATTTCACGGCAGCATGGTGTGGAACCACCGGCACGAAGGGTTTAACGCCAATCTCTGGCAGAACAACCGCAACGGCAGAAATCCGGTAACGGGAGCGCCAAACTCGCAGATATCGCCATATCGCTTCAACGTCGAGACGTACACCATCGGCGGCCCGATCTTCGTTCCCCACCACATCAATTCGAACAAGACGAAGCTCTTCTTTTTCTGGTCGCAGGAATTTACCGGACAGTTCGTTACGGGCGGCTCGCAGACCAAATATACGCCGACGGCGCTGGAGCGCCAGGGCAACTTCTCGCAGAGCCTTCAGAACAACGGAACACTGACCCCGATCATCGATCCCACAACGGGAGCCGCATTCCCCGGCAACATCATCCCGGCGAACCGCATCACGCCGCTAGGGCAGGCGATGCTCAACTTCTTCCCGCTGCCGAATTTCGTGGGCACGGGATCGCAGGCGAACATCGTGAATTATTTCGAAGCCGCCAGCGCCACACATCCGCGGCGCAACGATGTGCTCCGCGTCGATATTAATCCGACCTCGAAACTGAACGCATACTTCCGCTACATCAACGACCATGACGACATGGCTGCCTTATATCAGGGTGTGCAGTTCAGCAGCGACGTCGGCGGAACCCTGGGAAAGACCGGAATCGCCCCCATCGATCACCCCAATCCGGGTCATGGATACTCCGGAACTGTCACTTATTCTTTCTCGCCCACGCTGATCAACGAGTTCACAGCTGGCGAGAGCTGGAATACGTGGTCGTATTATACGGCTGACGGCGGCAAGAGCCAGGATCGCTCGCTGCTGCCTGACGTTCCCTCGCTTTTCCCGATTCCGACAACCACCCCAACGGGCGCCTCGGCCACCAACGGATATTTCAACTTGCTGCCGGAATTCCAGTTCGGAGGAGTCTCAGGCGGCTCCTCCATGAATTTCACGCGCGTAGGTACGTCGGCCGGCAACTACGAAAATTTCAATACGATTTGGACCTTCTCCGACAACCTGAGCAAGGTCGTTAACAGACACACCTTCAAGTTCGGCGTCTACATCGAGAAAAACAACAAAATTCAACCATCGACGCCGGCTTACGAGGGGAACTTCAACTTCAGTCCGGACGCGAACAATGGCGTGAACAACACCGGCAACGGTTATGCGAACGCGCTTCTCGGATACGTGGATAGCTACAGCCAGACCACCGCGCGCGCGGTGTTTAACGTTGAATACTGGAACGCGGAATGGTACGTGCAGGATAATTGGCGCATCAATTCCAGACTTACGCTCGATGTCGGCCTGCGATTCTATCATCAAACGCCGCAGGACGATCTCAACAAGACGTTTTCCAACTTTTTCCCGAATCTCTACAGCAAGTCGGCGGCGCCGCGAGTCTATGTGCCCGGCACCAGCGCCGGGAAGCGCGTCGCAATCGATCCTGGGACCGGGGCGGTCGCGCCGGTGGCCTACATCGGTCTGTACGTCCCGAATACCGGAAATCCGGCCGATGGTCTGGCATTGCTCGGCGTGGGCAACACTCCGTTGCAAACCTATAATCAATCGCCCATCGCTTTAGCGCCACGGTTCGGCTTCGCCTACGATCTGACCGGCGACGGTAAGACGGCGTTGCGCGGCGGATTTGGGATTTACTACAACCGCCTCGACGGAAACCAGGTCTACGCCCTGTCGGGACAGGCGCCGTATTCGTACACTCCGCAGGTGAATTACACTACCTTCGCGCAGATCGCGGCGAGCGGCAATAACCTGGTCTTCGGCCCATCCACTTTGAATAGTTGGCCTCAGAGCCAGGTGCCGTGGGACCGGGCGCAGAACGCCAGCTTGAACATCCAGCGCTCCGTCACTAAGAACATGAAGGTGGATATCGGATATACCGGCGACTGGGGTTATAACCAGCAACTGTCATACGATATCAACCCGATTCCGATAGGCACGCGTGCTCCCTTCAATCCGGCAACCGCCGACCCGACTAACGGCAACAAGACCGTTGCCGGATATTCTGCTGCGCACCGTTTACCCCGGGTTCAACACGCTCAATAGTTATAACCACCTGGGGCACACGAACTACCACGCGTTGACTTCGTTCCTGCAACAGCGCGTCTCGAACGGTCTTGTGTTCGGTTTGGCCTACACGTTCTCTAAGGCGTTGGGCACTACCTCCTTCAACCCGGTAGTACCGAATAACGAGGCATGGAATTACGGGCGGCAGGGATTTGATCGCCGCCAGAATCTCCAGGCGAGTTGGTCGTACGATTTCCCGAACATGGGAAGGAAGTATAACTCGAAGCTCTTGGGGGCGTTTGTAGACCGTTGGACCATCTCCGGGATTTTCTCCATGCAGAGCGGCGCGCCGTTCAACCCTTCATTCAGCATCGTTGGGACCACACCGGATTACACCGGGACTCCCGACGTAGCCGCCCGGATCAACGTAGTCGGGGACCCAATGGCCAATGTGCCGGCCGGTCTGTACTTTAATCCGGCGGCCTTCGCTCCCCCGGCGATCGGGACGAATATCACGAAGCCCGTGCTTGGCAACCTGGGCGGGGGTTCGGGAGTTCTTTCCCTGCCGATGATCACCAACTGGGATGCGACAATGTCGAAATTCATTCCGCTGTTCGGCGAACGAAGGGGCTTGAAGATTCAGGTGCAAGCCTACAACGTCTTCAATCATCCCGAATACAACGGGGTAGGAACCGGTCTGACGTTCGATGCCAATGGCAACCAAACCAGCCTTGCGGCGGGCGTCTTCAACAGCACGTTGCCAGCGCGCGTGATGGCTTTCTCGGCGCGCATCGAGTTCTGATCGGATTCGGCACGCAAGGGCGGGGCGGGCGCATGGCGTCCGCCCCGATTTCGCGCACGCTGTAGAATCGCATAGTAGAGTCCTCACCATTTTCGTGAGACATACGGCCAATGTAATTTTCGGCGACCGTCAAACGCCATGTATAGTTTAAGGAAAATTAGAATGTCCTACTCCAGAAGAGATTTTGCCAAGCTGGCTGCCGCCGCTTTTCCGCTCGCCAAGGCGTATGCGGCCATCGATTCGAAGTTCGGTGGCGTACAGATCGGCGCCATCACGTATAGCTTCCGAAGCATCCCCGACCCGCTGGTGATCATTCAGGACTACGTAGACGTCGGCTTGGGCGAAGCGGAGTTGATGTCGAACCACTGCGAAGCGCTTGCGGGAATGCCGGCAATGCCAAACTTCGGCCGCGGCGGATTTGGCGGCGGGCGTGGACAGGGACGTGGACCGGGCGGGCCTCCGGCGCCTCCAGCCGCTCCGCCGGCGACTGGCGCGGCGGCGCAAGGGACCGCTGGCGCACCTCCGGCAGGACGGCGCGGCGGCGGACGAGCGCCGTTGACGCCGGAGCAACAAGAGCAGATGAACCAGGCACGGGAAGCCGCCGCCAAATGGAAGACCGGCGTCACGGCCGATACCTGGAAGGGCGTTCGCAAGAAGTTCAACGACGCCGGAATTCAAGTTGCGCTGCTCTGCTACAACATGAACGACAACATGAAGGACGAGGATATCGAGTACGGCTTCGAGATGGCGAAGGCACTCGGCGTCGAGGGCCTCACCACGAGCACGACGCTAACTATGGCGAAGCGGATCGCGCCGATCGCCGACAAGTATAAGCTGACCGTGGGCTATCACGGCCACGACCAGACCAACGACCCCAACCAAACCGCGACGCTCGAAAGCTACAACACCCTAATGGCGTACGGGAAATACAACTGCATCAACCTCGACATCGGCCATTTCACTTCCGCCAACTACGACGCCGTGGCGTTCATCAAACAGCATCACGACAAGATCACCAATCTCCACTTGAAGGACAGGACGAAAGACCACGGCCAGAACACGCCGTGGGGCCAAGGTGACACGCCGATTAAGGAAGTGCTGCTACTGATGAAAAAGGAGAAGTACAATTTCCCGGCGAATATCGAGTTGGAATACGCGATCCCGCCGGATTCCACGGTGGTCGCCGAGATGAAGAAGTGCTTCGCGTTTTGTAAGGACGTACTGGCGTAAAATGACTGATTGGGCGCCAGTGGCGCCCGGAGAGGCTCAAAGCCTTTCCCACCCGGAGAACTCGATTGCGAACCAGACTTATTTTAGGCGGCATCGTCGCCGCATTGGCCCTTCCGTTATCGGCCCAGCCACCGGCTCAAACGCCCCCTGCCCAGACCCCGCCGGCAGCGGGACGCGGCCGGGGTGGCGGAGGCGGTGGGGGCGGCGGCGGATTCGCTAATGCGTTTCCGCAGCACGCGCAGGCGGACCCGGCGGCAATTGAGCGCGGCAAGGCTCTCTACGGAGTAAATTGCACGTTCTGCCATGGATCCGACGTGCGCGGCGGCGAGGGCGGCCCCAACCTGCTGCGCGCCCAGTTGGTGCTCAACGACCAGCACGGCGAACTGATTACTCCAGTAGTCCAGAACGGCCGTCCGGACGCCGGCATGCCGAAGTTCGACCTGAACACGGCGCAGATTGCGGATATCGCCGCGTTCATACACAGTTTCCGCGTGGCGGGCTACGACGCTTCCCGCGAAAAACCAATCAGCATTTTGGTGGGCGATGCCAAAGCGGGCGAAGCATATTTCAAAGCTAAGTGCGCCTCTTGCCATTCCGCCACGGGCGATTTGCAGGGTCTAGCGGCGAAGTTCTCCGATCCGCGAGCGCTGCAGCAGGCGTGGTTGATGCCGGGTGGCGGCGGACGCGGAGGGCGTGGCGGCGGAGCCGCGGTTCCACCAACGATGGTCACGGTAACACTGGGCAGTGGGCAAAAAGTGGAAGGCCGGTTGCTGCGCATGGATGACTTTCTGGTGACAGTGGTCGATGCTAGCGGCAACGAGCAGACTTTCCGGCGGGATGGCGCCGTTCCGAGAGTAGAGGTGCGTGACGCCCTCGATCCCCATCGCGAGTTGCTGCGCGTTTACACCGACAAAGATATCCACGACTTAACTGCATACCTGGTGACCCTGAAATGATTTCGACGAAGTTGCTCCTCCGAGCCGCGCTTGTTTGCGCGCCTGTTCTGTTATCGGCCCAAGGCCTCGATCCTTCGCAGATCAACAAGCCCTTGAAGGACGATTGGCCGACTTACAACGGCGATTACTCCGGCAAACGCTATAGCGCGTTGACGCAACTAAACCAATCGAACGTCTCGCACCTGACGCTGGCATGGGTATCGCGCGTGACGGCAGGATCTGGCGGCGGTGGGTTTGGCGGACGCGGCGGAGCCGGAGCCCCTACCATTGTCGGCGGCGAAGGTCCGGCTGAGGCCGGCGGCAATGCCAATATTCGCGCGTCGATCCTGGAAGTGAACGGCAAGCTTTATCTATCGACGCCGGATAATGCCTGGGCGATGGATGCGCGCGATGGCCGCATGTTGTGGCATTACGTCTGGAAGACCAGGGGCGGCACGCACATTGGCAATCGGGGCCTGGGCATGTGGCACAACTGGCTCTACATGGAGACGCCGGACGATTACCTGATCTGCCTCGACGCGACTACGGGTAAAGAACGCTGGCACATCGAGATCGCGGATTTCAACGAGCAGTACTTCTCGACGATGGCGCCCATCGTGGTCGGCAATCATATACTGGTAGGAACGGGCGACGACTTGGACGCACCGGGCTTCCTGCAATCGTTCGATCCGGAGACGGGCAAGCTGCAGTGGAAGTGGTATTCCACTCCGCACCAGAAGGGCGATCCCGGGCTTGAAACCTGGGGCAGTCTCGATGCAGCGCGCCATGGCGGCGGACAGATTTGGGTACCCGGCGCGTATGACCCGGAAACGCACCTCTATGTCACCGGAACCGGCAATCCGACGCCGGCGTATACGTCGGGGACTCGCGGACCGGGCGACAATCTCTACACCTGCTCGCTGGTGGCGATCAACGTGGATACGGGAAAGATGCAGTGGTATTTCCAGACCTCGCCGCACGATACGCACGATTGGGATTCCACCGAAACGCCGATCATGATGGATGGCGTGATTGACGGCAAGCCGCGCAAGTTGCTGCTGCACGCCAGCCGCAACGGCTACTACTTCACGCTGGATCGGATAACGGGCGAGCACATCGTGACCAGCAAATATTCGGATACGGCCAACTGGGCGAAGGGAATCGACAAACGCGGCGAGCCGGAGCGAGATCCAGCGAAGGATTTCGATATCGCGGGCGCGTTAGTTTCGCCGGCCAATGGTGGAGTAACTAACTGGCCTCCGCCGGCTTATAGCCCGGATACCGGGTTGTTCTATGTGACTCAGTCCGATAGTTACGCGATGTACTATCTGACGGAAACCGATCCGCGAGGGGCGATGGGTTTGGGAGGCAAAGAAGAAATAGGCCTGGGATCGCTCGGCAGCTATCTGACTGCGATCGATTACAAGACGGGTAAAATCGCGTGGCGGCACAAGTATCCCGGCAACGGCGGCGGCATGAACGGCATGCTAACCACTGCAGGGAAACTGCTTTTCGCGGGCGATACCGCGGGGAACCTGGTGGCGTACGATCCGGCGAACGGCAAGATCCTGTGGCACTCACGGCTGGGAACGGTCTCCAATGCGCCTGAGACTTACATGCTGGATGGACATCAGTATGTGCTGGTGGCGGCTGGGGATACGCTCTATTCGTTTACCTTATATTGAAGGCGAGTCGGGGATCGGTTCTGAGGGATGCACGTTCCCGCGGCGGAGCGATAGCATCGCCTTGCATCGCTGTCGCATCAACAGGAGCGGATTAGTGGTGGCGGATCGTGGCGGGTCCCTTTTATGCGCGACCTAATGATGGACTTGCAACCGGCGGCAAGCACACCGCAACTGGTGAATAACCCATTTTGCCGAAACTCCGGGTAACGATGCGGCTGGCGCCGGTCCGAAGTTTAGGCTCCCGATAATGGGTGTTATGTCTAGCGAGCGACTCAGCGATGTTGATTTGCTTGGCGAGTATGAGGAAGGCATCGCCGCGTCGCCAGCGATGCCAGGGAGGGATGGTGGATGTGAAAAAGAGGCGCGTAGCTAGTTGCGCCGGGCGAAAGCCCGGCGGCGGCCCGGAAGGGCCAGCCCCACAAAGGCTAATTGTGGGGGTGGGGGTTTTTCTGCTTTGTGCCGTGGCGATGGCGCAGGCGCCTAAGTTGGCGGATGGGATCTATGCGGAGATCCGGACTTCCAAGGGGCTGATTGTGGCTCGGCTTGAGGCGGAGCTTACGCCAATGACCGTCGCTAATTTTGTCGGGTTGGCGGAAGGGACAATCGCGAATGCTGCCTTCGATCCGGGACGGCCGTTCTTCGATGGGACGGTTTATCATCGCGTGGTTCCGGGACATGTGATCCAGACCGGGATTCCCCAATCGGATCGCGCCAAAGGGCCGGGCTACATGTTTCCAAACGAGATCCACGCGCGGCTGAGTCACAACCACGCGGGCGCACTCAATATGGCGAATAGCGGCCCTAACACGAATGCGTCGCAGTTCTGCATTATGTTGGGAGACCGGTCGTACCTCGATGGCGATTACACGGTGTTCGGCGACGTGGTGCAGGGAATGGATGTGGTGATGAAGATTGCGCAGGGCGACGTGGTGGAGAGCGTGCGCATTGTGCGCGTGGGGGCGAAGGCGCAGGCGTTCCATCCGACCACGGAATCGTTCCGCGCCATGGTGAGCGCGGCGGAAGAGCGGGTGAAGGAGAACGTGGAGAAGAAGCGCGCCGCCGAGCAGGAGTGGGTTGCGGCGCATTATCCGAAGATCTCGGCAGCCGGTGGAGCGGGCGCCGCGACTCAATTGCGGTATCGCGGGACGGAGGTCCGGTATGTGGGCGATGTGATTGGACACGACGGGCCTCCGATTCAGCCCGTGGCTTTCGCCAGCGGCGAGAACGGTGTTCCCGGGTTTGTCGATTCGCCGCAGGCGTTTGCGGCCGGAACGAAAATCAATCCGGGGTTCGATAAGGGTGTTGCGGGGATTGCGCCAGGCGAACGGCGGGTGATCGTTGTGCCGGCCGCAGAGGCTTACGGGCGAGCGGGTCTTTATACGCCGGAGATTCCGGGCAGGCGACGGTTCGTGGTCTCGCCGAACGCGATGCTGGTTTATGAGGTGGAAGCGCTGGGGGGACGGTGAAAACGCGCGCCTTCGGTGCGTGGACCGGCCCGGAGGCCCGTCCTACGAAGAATCCACGTAGTCATCGAGCGTTGATTCTGGACGACGGTGGTCTTGATGGGATCGAGGAATTCGCCTCCGAGCTGTTCCGTCAGATGCATGAGAAGCGCTTCATCCACGAGGTAGCGTTCGGATCCATCGGGCAGAAGGAAACGGCGGCCGGCACGGCGTTGGATGAGATGCTCGATTCCGATGGACGATGCGAGGCGGCAGAAGAATAGGCCACCGGGTTTCAGAACGCGCCAGGCTCCAAGGAGCATGGCATCGAACTGGGCGTCGTCGCGAGCGAAGTGGAGGACGGCGCTGGCGAGCACGACATCGGCAAAGGCCTCGGGGAACGACATCGACTCGATTGGCTCGACGCGGAAATTTGGAGACGGGAGCGTGGCGATGGCGCGCGGGTCGGTATCCACGCCGAAAACGTCGTAGCCTTCTCGCAGGAAATAGGTCAGATTGCGGCCGTAGCCGCAGCCAACGTCAACGATGCGCATTCCGGGAGTGATTCTTCCGCGGAGGAGTTGGTCGAAAAGGTAGATGTCGATCTGGCCGAATTGGTCTTGAAGCGTGGTCATGGGGATTTGCCTGTCCAGCAGTATACTGAAGGAGTCGATGCCGGTATTCGAGAATGTCGAGACTCTACCCCTCGCAGGGGATGCAGACGGCGTCATTCGCGTCGCTCGAACACGCGTGACTCTCGAGACGTTAGTAGGCGCCTTTCAGGATGGCGCTACGGCTGAAGAGATTGCCCAGCAATATCCATCGGTTTCACTCGCCGACATTTACCAGATCGTCGGATACTATCTCCGCCATAAGGCAGAGGTTGAGGCTTACCTTTCACGATGCCAGCGGACCTCCGAATCCATCCGCGAGGAAAACGAGCGCCGCTGGAGGCCGGAGGGCATTAGGGCGAGGTTGCTCGCCCGGCGGCGCGGGAATGCTGGGGTTGATCGGCTCCGTTAAGAGCGGGAAGTTCCTCGGCGATATACCGGCGGGGAGGCGGAATGTCAGGAGATCCCCCAACGGATAGTGAGCAGCGTTGGTTGGCAGACGAGAACTTCAACAACGACATTGTAAGGGCTTTGTTACGGCGTAAGCCTGACATCGATTTGGTCCGAGTGTAGGACTGCGGACTGAGCGGTGCTACCGATCCGGAGATCCTGGCGTGGGCGGGGGCGAAATCGCGCATAATATTGACCCACGACGTGAGGACATTTTCGGCGCACGCATACGCTCGGGTGGTTAAGGGGTAGAGAATGCCGGGTGTCTTTGAGGTTGGAGCCGAGTGTCGATGCATCGGCGGAAATTAGCGAGTGCAGCCAAGCTGGGGAATGGGAAGATAAGATCCTCTATCTCCCTTTGCGGTAGATTCGCTGTAGTAGCAACCCGATAGCGGCATGCATATATGACCGTGCTCCCGCCCTCGCGGTCTTATAATAAATAGCGCAATGCAACCACCCGCCCCGGCGCCGCGACTTCTCGCACGATTGGGAATGTCGAGCCGGGCTGTCCTCTACGTTGGCTTCGGCAGCTTACTGGCCCTCATGATTCTGGTCGCCGTCAGCGCCAACCGCGCGCTTGACCGCATCGAGGCCACAAGCGGCCAAATCCGCCACGGTTTTCTGCAGCGTGACGAACTTCTAAACAGGCTGCGAACCGATCTTTACCGCTCCAGCATCGACCTGCGAGATTACCTCCTGCATGCGGACGAGGAACTCGCGGCGCGTCGCAGAGTGGAGCTTCAGCGCACCGAGCAGGAAGTCGACGCCGGCCTGGCGCAATATCGTAAGGATGCCCCGCCGCGCGAGGCTGCTGCTATCTCTCGACTTCAGCACGATGTAAAGGACTACTTCGCTCTAATCGACCCCGTCCTCACGTGGGACGCCGCCACGCGCCACGCTCAAGGCGGCGATTTCCTTCGCACGCAACTCTTTCCACGCCGCCAGGAGCTGCTCCAGTTCTCCGACCGCATCCGCGAAATGGACGCGCGCCAGCTCGATTTCGGCGAGAGCGACGTGGCCCAGGTGTTCGCCAGCTTCCGCCGCGAGGTAATCGGCGTCACACTGCTCACTACGATCTTCGGGCTCGGGCTCGCGCTTTTCAGCATCGGCCGCGTCCAATCGCTCGAGGCGGAATCGAAAGAGCGCTATCGCGAAGTGGCGCAGGCCCGCGAAGAGCTGCACCGCCTCTCGGCCCGCCTGGTGGAGGTGCAGGAGGAGGAGCGCCGCAAGCTCTCGCGCGAACTGCACGACGAAGTCGGCCAATCCATGTCGGCGCTGCTCGTCGAAATGGGCAATCTCGCCTCCGTGCTGCCGCCGGACAACCCGCGCTCGGCGAGCGCGTGCAGGCGCTCAAGCGCTCGCCGAAAACAACGTGGTGGTCTTGCGCAATCTCTCGCTGCTGCTGCGCCCTTCGATGCTCGACGATCTCGGGCTTGTCCCCGCGCTCAAATGGCAGGCGCGCGAAGTGGCGCGCCGCAGCGGTCTCAAGATCAAAGTGGATGCCGAAGACGTTGCCGACGATCTGCCCGACGAATACCGAACCTGCATTTTCCGCGTGGTCCAGGAGGCGCTGCACAACGTCACGCGCCACGCCAAGGCTACGCAGGTAACCATCTCGGTGACCCGCGGCGAGCGCGGCGTAAGCGTCCGCATCCAGGACAACGGCGCGGGATTCCAAACCCGCAAGAAAAGGGCATGGGAATTCTCGGGATGGAGGAGCGCATTCGGCACCTGCACGGCAGCTTTCACATCGATTCGCACCCTGGCGAAGGAGCCACGGTCACGATGGAACTGCCGCTCGCACCCGCGCGCCAACTGGCTGCAGCGGGTGCATGATCCCATGACGCGCATCCTGCTGGCCGACGATCACGCCGTGATGCGCACCGGCCTGCGCCTCGTGCTCGAACGCCAGCCCGATTTCGAAGTGGTCGGCGAGGCGTCCGATGGCCGCGAAGCCGTCGCCATGGCGCAGAAACTCACGCCCGACGTCGTGGTGATGGATATCGGCATGCCCAACCTCAACGGCATCGAGGCGGCCCGCCAAATCGGCCGCCGCCGCGCCGCAAATTGCGCGTCGTGATCCTCAGCATGCATTCCGACGAAGCCTACGTGCTGCGCGCGCTCAAGGCCGGCGCCGAAGGCGTATCTGTTGAAGGAATCGGCGGAATCCGATCTCATCGCCGCCATCCGCGCGGTGCATTCCGGCAAGGCGTTCTTCAGCCCCGCCGTCAGCCGCATGCTGGTCGAGGATTACGTCCGCCAGTTGCAGGATCGCGAAATCGAAGACAGCTACGAACTGCTCACCACGCGCGAGCGCGAAATTCTGCAGCTCGTCGCCGAAGGCAAGAGCAACAAGGAAATCGCCGCCGGTTCTCAATCTGAGCCTGTATACGGTGGAGACCCACCGCGGCAATCTGATGGAGAAACTCGGTCTCCACACCGTGCCCGAGTTGATTCTCTACGCCGTGCGCAAAGGCGTCATTTCCTGATAGGATTGGCTATGATGCGCTCCAGAATATCGGTAATTTCGAAGACGGCGCGATTGTCGAAGTTTCCGTAGCGCCGCTCGGTACTTCGCATAGGTCGCGGTCTCGAGCAAGCGATCGACCGCTGCCGCGATCCCGCGAAAATTCGGAAGCATGATGCCGACGCCCTTGCTCCGTCACCCATTCCGCGTTGTAGCGCTCCTGCGGCAGCGTCCACGCGTTGCGCTCCACAATCACCGGCAGGTGCATAGCGACGGCTTCGCTAATGCTGCCGGGCCCGGTTTGCCGATGAAGTAATCCGCCAGTTGCATGTACCGAGGAACTTCTTGCGTGAAGCCCTCCACAAACATCGGCGCGCGGTGCGGCATGGCGCGCAGACGTGCCGCCAGTTTCTTCGTTTTTGCCGCAAATCAGAATCAATTGCCGGTCTTGCAAGATCGCGCGCAATGTCCGCCATTACCGCCGCGCCCTGTCCGCCGAAAAGCACCAAGCCTACCGGTTGGTCCGGCTCGAGACCTAAGCTGTACTCGCCGCTTGGCGCACGTCTTCGGCGCTGAGCGGCGGCATCTCGTAGAACCGCGGATTCAAGATCATCCCCGAAACGCGAAAGACTTGCGATCTTTGTGAGCCCCATTCCGAGCGCTTGCTCAACCGCCTTGTCGGTTCCGCAAATCAGGTACTGGTCCTGCCGCTCGATCCAGAAATGCGGAGGATAATCGGCGAAATCGGTGATGATCGTCACCATTGGCACGCTGGGCAGCGCATTCCGCAGGCTTTCCCAGACTGCGCGATTGAAGTTGGGGATCAACGAGACCACCATGTCTGGCGGGTTCTTGCGCCAGAGGGCTTCGAGCGCGCGCACGGTCTGCCGGTGAAACAGACGGATGGCCAAGTGCATTACTCAGCAGGTGTTTCGAGCCGAGAGTCCAGCCTTTCTTGAGCAGGTTGTTATAGATATCTTGCGCGCGTACGCCGGTCAATTTGCGAAAGACATCGAACTCATCCAGTAATTCCTGCATATTGACCAGTTCGATTTCAAACGGGAGTCGCCGCTTTTCGATGGTGGCGCGCAACGCGTTGGCCGCCGCCCGGTGCCCGCCGCCGGCATCGAAGAAGAGGAAATTCAACCGTTTCACAGTTCCGATTGTGTCACGGCGCGCCAAGTTCGCAATAAAAAACAGACTCATTAATGAATGTTTTTTGCTGACGTCACGGATTTGTAGCGGTCTTGGCGCTAGATATTAGATATGCGGTGCGACTTGCACGTCCACACTCTGCATTCGGGGATGTGTACCATCCCCTTGTTGCGGCGCGTGTGCCGCGAATCCTACAACGAACCGCGTAGAAGTTTATGAAAAATTGAAACGGCTCGGCATGGATCTGGTGACGATTACCGATCACGACTCCATCGACGCCGTGGAGTCTTTGCGCTCGCGGCCGGACTTCTTCCTGAGCGAGGAAGTTACCTGCCGCCTTCCCAGCGGCGGCGAACTGCACGTTGGCGTTTACGACATCGCCGAACGGGATCACACCGAGATGCAGCGCCGCCGCAACGATTTCGAATCTCTTCCGCGCGTAGCTTGCGCGAGCGCGATCTCTTCTTCAGCGCCAATCACATTTTTTCGAGCCTCACCGGCGCGCGCGTACGCTCGAAGACTTCGAGCTGTTCGAGCGCGAATTTCCCGCGCTTGAAACGCGCAACGGCCACATGCTGGCATCGCCAATGAAAACGCCGCGGCGCTGGCCGATTTCACTGCCCGGGCCGAAGTCGGGCGGAAGCGATGCGCACGCGATCGCGTCGGTGGGCTGCGCCTATACAGTCGTTCCGCACGCGCGCAGAAAGCAGGAATATCTGGACGGTCTGCGCCGCGGCTTGGGCCGCGTTCGCGGCGAAACCGGCGGATACTTTAAGTTGACGCGCGACGTTCTCACTATCGCCGGCCAGCATGGTGCGTGAGCAATCCGCTCGACCGCTGCCCTTGCGCCGCTGGCGGTCGCGGTGCCGCTGGTCACTTTGGGAAATTATGTAGTAGAGAGCGTTTTCGCGCGCTGGTGGATGTCCCGCTATCTGAAGATGCGGGCGCTGCGAGTGGCGATCGGCCGCTGGTCCGGTAGCGGAGGCGCCGCATGACGCTGCCGGCCGCAATGCTGGATTATATCGATCATCGCGATCATCGGCTGATGCGCGCGTCAATCGCTGGTCATGCTCCGCGCTGGATTCGCGTGTGGATGATCTGCGCCACCCGCGGAGGCGATGGATGGCTCTGGTACGCGCTGGGACTCATTCTTCTGCTCTTCGGCGGGCGGCGACCGTCGATTCGCGGCGGTGGCCGCGGCAGCGCTCGCGGCAGGACTGGGCATCACCCTCTTCCTCCGCCTCAAGAAAGCCACGGGCCGCAAGCGCCCGTGCGCTCTCGAGCCGCACTGCTGGGCTACGCTGTCTGCCGCCCGATCAGTTCTCGTTTCCGTCCGGCCACACCATCACCGCGTTTGCCGTGGCTGTGTCGCTCAGCCGCTTCTATCCCGAACTCGCAACGGGACTGCTGTTCTGCGCCCTGAGCATCGCCGCATCGCGCATTCTGCTCGGCATGCACTTTCCTGAGCGACGTGCTGGCCGGCGCGGCGATCGGGACTCTGGTGGCTTACGGATCCGCCTGGGCGATGCGCTTGGTGGCTTAGCTGGCTCGTGCGATAGGCCTCCCGGCCTGTCGACGCGCCAAAGGCGCGCTTCGCGCGCTGGACCGGCCAGGCGAGAAATATGTTCACAACCCTTTCGATTTGAGAGCTGTTCACCGGAGGGTTCAGCCGTACTCGTCAGTTGCGGCCAATCTTGCCGAATGATCCGGATGGAACGGGGATGCCGAGTTCGCCCGTTATTGTTCGTGAACTTGACCGCCGCCGTTAGCACTCTCCCCTGACGACCGAGTAAGACCAACTGCCCTTGCAAGCCGCCATTCAGTTCGACTGTGGAGTTCCCTGAGCCGCGGTCGTGGCGACCGGCAACAGGCATGACCAATGAGCCGCGCTCGAAATGTTTTTAGGCGATGTGATGAGGGCGCGCGGTTCGAGAGCATCTCCCCCGATGTGTACGGTTTTCCGTGTTGACAACTGACAAGTGTTACTTTACGGTGTATCCTGATGATTAGGAGCTTCAAGCATCGCGGCCTGAAACGGCTCTATGAACGCGGCGACCGTAGCGGGATACGGCCTGACCTGGTGGACACGGTTGAGCGAAATATTGACGGTTCTCGACGCCGCCACCACGCCGCAAGCTCTAAATCTTCCCGGCTATCGCCTGCATCCGCTCAAAGGCGACTTGAAGGGGTTATGGTCTGTGACCGTGCGGGCCAACTGGCGCATCATTTTCCGTTTTGAAGGAACGGACGCCTTTGACGTTGAACTGATCGACTACCACTAGGAAAAGGAGAAACACCATGCCCATGAAAAATCCCGCCCATCCCGGCCGCATCGTCCGGAAGTGATTGCCTTGAGCCGTTGGGCCTGTCGGTGACCGAAGGCGCAAAGGTTCTCGGCGTCACCCGGCAGGCGCTTAACAACATCGTCAACGGCAAGTCCGGCATCAGCCCGGAGATGGCTATCCGGCTCACGAAGGCCTTCGGCAGCACGGAGGAAACGTGGTTGCGGATGCAGGTTAGCCTACGACCTTGCGGCCGGCCCGGAAGACGAAAGCAAAATCAAGGTGCGCCGTCAGCACGTCCCGCAAGAGTTGCACGTCGGTTGACGGCCCACGTTGCGCAAACGGTATCAGGGTTCAAATGGAGCGATGAAATACGGCTATGCCTGCGTATCGACCGACGAACCCCGCCCTGCAACTCGCGGCACTGAAGAAGGCCGGATCAAACCGTCTTCAAGGATGAGGGACTATCAGGGGCCACAACGCAGCGCCCTGCCCTGCGCTGTTGCCTGAAGAAGTTGGAGCACGGCGACACGCTCATTCTGTGGAAGCTCGACCGGCTGAGGCGCAGCCTGCGTGACCTGATAACGATGCTTGACGATCTCCGCGCCCGTGGCGTGAAATTCCAGTCCCTCACCGAGGCAGTCGATACCGCGACGCCCACAGGCCGCGCCATGTGGCAGATGATCGGCGTTCTGGCCGAGCTCGAAAGGTCGCTTATCTCAAAACGCACACGGGCGGGCGTGAAGGCCGCGCAGCGCCGAGGCGTGAAGTTTGGGCAGAAGGCCAAACTATCGCCCGAGCAGATCGACCACGCCCGGAAGCTGATCGACCAAGGCGAAGCCCGCCAGTACATGGCCGATCTCCTGAACGTAGGTCGCTTCGACGCTCTACCGGGCGCTTGCCGATTGACTGGCGCGTGTCGCGCCGATCGCGGTGATCTCGAAAGCGGCGGCGTAGAGCGAGGTGGGGTCGATCCTTCGCTTGCTCAACTCAGCGCCGGGTTGCTTGCCCAGCCAATCCGTGAAGACGGCCATAAAAGTTGGGTGCGCAACCTTCAATAGAGAATTTGCCCAAAGCATGTAATAGCGCAGAAAGGCCGCAGTCCCATCTTTGATCGCGCTGTCGTACGGAATCCCCGCCGTCCAGCAGAAGCCCCGGAAGTCATTGTCGAAGCGCTTGAATACCTTTTCCCAGATCATCGCTGTGTCATAGATCGGGAACAGCCCGGGATTGTAAAAATGGCTCTGCGCAAGAAACCGGCGGGCTCTGTTATTCATGCGGCCTTCTCGAAGGCCACGAACTCGGTTCTTGTGGCAGCCAGCCGCTGGGCCTTCAGCAGGAGATATCTTAGGTTCTTGTACCCGCGACCCCGTCTCAGCAGGGTTTTGATATTCCCGTTGATCGCTTCGACGACTCCCAGCGGGACTTTCGTGTCGCAATAGTTTAGGATGCCGTCGAAGTGTTCCAGCAGCATGTCTGCCAGCTTCTGAAAAGGCTTCAGGCGTTGCCATCGTAACTGATCCAGCCAGCCCTTGAAGTACCGCGTCATGGCTCCGGCGTAGCGGTAGTCCCACAGCCGGTCCAGGCTCTCTTTGAGCAGATAGGCTTTCAACAACCGGCGGTTGAGCGCGAACAGTTCGTTGAGTTGCCGCCGCTTCCCCGCCGTCAGATTCACCCAGCGAGTCAGCAGCAGCCAGCGCTTCCCTTTCACCAGCCCGCGCAGTGATCCGCCTTTGCGGAAAAATTCCGCGCGCCGCACTTCGTCCACCGCCCTATTGGCGTGCTGCATGATGTGAAATTTGTCATACACGATGCGACACTCCGGCGCCCATTGTTCGATGCTTTGCCGGAAGGGCGCCCACATGTCGACGCACGCCGCTGCGATACCTCTGCGTTGCCGTGAGTTCAGTTCTTTTTCAAAGAAGCCGTCCAGGGTTTCTTTCTTCCGCTCCCGTCCGAACCACAGCGGCTCGCCGCTCTCCAGGTTGCTGGCCACGGTCAGAAATTTCTCCTTCTTGCCCAAGTGAATCTCATCCACCCCCAGTTGCCGTAGCGCCGGCTTGCGCCGCTGCGCGGCCCACCGCTCCAGATAGCGCAGATCGATCGACCGCACCGTGCTCGCCGCCAGCCCGAACTGTTTGGCCACACGCCGCGCCGCCGCGCTCTCGCAGGACTCGCCGACCGCGTCTTCGAACCGCTTGCTGAAGGGGGCCTTGCTCGGCAACTGCGGGATCTTCTCGGTCTTCACGCCGCAATCCGGGCAGCGGACGCGATACAACTCGACGGCCACCGTCGTGCGGTACTCAAAACACGGCAGGTCGCGCACTTCCCGTTCGTAAACCTCAGCGATCTCCTTCACGGCGCGGCCGCAACCGGAGCACACGAACTTGCCCGGTTTCCTCCGCACCCACAGCCTCAATGTCTTGGCCTGCTCCTCGATCTCGCTCCGATAAACCCGGTAGCCCGGCCAGCCCAAAATTCTAGTTCAGTCGTTGTTCTTCAATCCGAGAAGGAACTTGGAGACCGTCATAACAGGATATTCTTGGTTCGGCTTGATCCCTCGCATCTTCCGGAGGCAGGATTCGAGACTGGGTGCAGTCTTCGGAAAATTCAAGAGGTTTACAGGGCCGAGCCATGACAGTTCCGAAAACTCACGCTTGACCGTCTCAAAAATCTGTCGTGGCGGCCAACAGCTCTCACGTCCGTGTGGACGGAACACATTCCAACGAGAACTTGCAAGCTCGTCGTAAATTATCTGGAAATGCCGGAATGCATCACCAGCACTCGCCGAGGGATCGAAGGCGACCTGCGATGCCTCGTAGGTATCCAGCAACTCTTTACTGAGCGACCAAGTTCCCCCCCATGCGTCGAAGAAGGCATTCAGCGCGCGCCGTTGTTGGTCAGCGGTTTCGAAATAGCTACTGAGCGTGTGAGCAGACGCGACAGACGCGACACGCGTTCCGCCCGCTGCGGCCGGCAGCGATCGCGTGACGACGGGCGCCGGAACATCTGCCACCGGTACCCACCGCCGGATGTTGTATTGCGCAATTAGCGCCTGACCGGGCGCGCGAAGCGCGTCGGCATTCCGCGGATTCGGGATCGGCCAGAACGGATAGCGATTACCCGTAGTAAGATCAGGCTGAGCGCATCGGTATTCCAGCTTGCCAGCCACCCCCGCTGCACGCAATGCACGGCCATTGTTCAGCACGACCGACTCGGACTCATCCGGCATCGGCAACTGCACCCCGTCGAGGTATAGGTGATAGGTGTATCCCATACCCTCAGTCTACTCAGAAAAAAACGCACCACATCGGCAAGCCGAAAAGTGACAGCCGGGGCGGCAGGGGTGCTCAACCGTTTGGGAAAAGGCCGTTTTAGCCACGGATGCACACGGATACACACGGATAACTGTTTTGTTTTGAATCGGTGTGAATCCGTGTCTATCCGTGGCTAAATGATTTCTTCGCAATTCCCCAAAACGGTTAAGCACCCGGGCGGCAGCGATTGAAAAATAGTACAACATAACTCCTTTATGTCCGGCGACCTCCTGGCCCTCGCTTCCCGGCGCGTCCTCTCGGATAGGACAGAGCCAAGATCTCCGATCAAACCTTCCCGCAGTAGCAGTCGCCGAAAGCGCACAATCCGGCCCAAGCCGGTCACGCGCACGCAAAATAAAGCCTACCCAAGCCCCCTCAACCACTTACGCAGATCCTCGACCCCTCCCGTCCTGGGTTTTCTCCACAGATCCCATATACTAAAATCGGGCGAGCGAAGCCGACGGGCGGCCTCGCTCTCTCATCGCAAACAACGCGGCTACGGCCGCCGTATAGCTGCCGCCGGTTTGGGTTCGTTCGTTCGTCGGACGAAGCCGCCCCGGGGCCGGTTCCCTCCGGTTTGTGTTCGTTTGTTCGTCGGCGAATCCACGCCAGGGGCTCCGCTACTCGAGTTGGGTTCGTTTTTTCAATTCTCGAATCCGGCTCGCCTTTTTCGCGCGAACTGCGGTTTGGGTTCGTTTTTTCAACCGGAAACCCATTAGTCGGGGCCGTGCCAATCAAGCAGTTACAGGACAGCCCGCGGGTCTTTGAAATCCGAATATTCCCCGTTCAAGCATGGGGAAACCAAGTTCTCTCCGGCAGACCGTGCTTCGCGGCCGCGGTTCGCCTGCGCCGTGAAACTGGTGCGCGCTAAGTCTGCCCCGGAGGATCGGTCTTTCTCAACGCGGCCTGAGCGCGCCGGCTCGGCTGCGGATCGACCTGGGCAATGCCGTTGGCGTGCCCCGACAAGCGGATTAGTGCGGAGGGCCGCCCGCAGCCCCATTTTCCAGTTTCGCGAGTTCTGCGCGAACCGTCGCAGCGTCGTGAGCGTCCGGCGCCAACTCGAGGTAGGTCCGGAAGCACTTGGCCGATTCCGCGAATTCCTGCTTCTGCAAGAGTATCAAACCAAGCACGTAGCTCAACCGCGGAATTTTGCGGTCCTTGTCGATGCGCAGGCCCTGCCGCGCGGCGCGTTCGGCTGCGTCCACTTTGTTCAGCCGGGCGTTGGCGACCGCGTTGATAAGGTAAGCCGCCGCATAGTCGTCCGGATCGAGCTGGAGCCACTCGCCCGAGTATTGTTCCGCCGCCGTCCAATCTTGCCGCCGGTCGGCCTCGGCAGCGAGGCTCTCATAGGGCTTGACGTATTTCGGGTCCTGCTTACGCGCTTCATTCCAGGCTTCCGCCGCGCCGACTGCGTCGTTCCGGTTCTGGCGCACCTGGCCGAGTTGATACCAGGCAATGGCGAATTTTGGATAGATCTTCACGGCCTTCGTGAACTCGGAGCCCGCGGCCTCCCACTCCTGCTTTTTGAATGCCTCCATCCCCTTGTCATACGCCTTTTTTGCGTTTGCCGGAGCCGCCGCGGTGGTCACGCTGATGGTAAGAATGTCCAATCGGGAGAGCGGATGCAGGACGATTGTTCCGATCCTGCCATCGTCGGAGGCGCTTCGCACCGCCAAAGCTACGGTTTCGGTTCGAAATCCCGAAAGGACCGCCTGGACTTCGCAGTCCCGCAGAGCAGTTGTGATGGGATTGGTATATTGAGTGGAACTTCGATTGATCGCCTTGCCCAGATCGGGCGATTGGGCGGGCGCTTGACTGGCGTCGGCCGAGGCGGTAACGCCGCCCCCGGTGTCCACCGGGAAACTGAAGTACCCTCGTGCGTCCGTCCGAGCCGAGAAAACCGCGCGGCCGTTGCAGACTTGCTGGATGAGGACAGCATCCACCGGTGGAGATCCATCTTCGAGCTTCACTTCGCCGGAGATGAAGACGGTCCGCTCGGTGGCCTGTCCCCACATCGCCGGAATGCCGGCTAGAAGTGTCACGGGAACCGCAAGCGCTCGGAACCGCATAATGCCGCCAGCGTTCTTCATCATAATGGCGATTACGGGGAAAATCCACTTTATGTTCCCCGCCCTTCCCAAACGCTCGAGATCTTTATAAGGAACCTCGCTGAGATCTAACCGGCGGAAATATGAAAAATGGAATCGACCAGTGCGGTCTCCGAAGCATTCGATCGCCTGGGAAGCCACCGGATACAACCGAAAACGTCGTTAACGCCTTCTTTAAGGCATTACTCGATTTAACACGTTAAACATATATATTTTCAATAACATATCGGCCGAAAGCAGGCTTAACGCATTAACCAATCGGACGTTAACGGTTACTTCAGTAATGGTTTCCCATTACCGATTGACACCTCCGGCGGATCGCCGTATCTTTGTTACCAAGTCTGAGCAGTGTCGGATCGGTGACTAGTGTATCGAATTGGCCACGATCCCAGCGAATACGTAATGAGAAATCGGTCTGATCTCTTCTTAGGGGAGGTTCAAATGAGTTCTAAAGTTGGTTCTGCCTCGGAAAATAGTCCAATAAAAACGTTCCAGTGGGGAATCATCGCCACAATCGGGCTGGTCCTTTTATTTGCCCCGACAGCCGCCTTCGCCCAATTCGCGAGCGGTTCGATTGGCGCCACGGTCACAGACGCAACGGGCGCCGCCATACCTGGGGCGAAGGTCGTTCTGAAAAACGAGGCTACGGGTGCAGTTCGCGACAGCGTGACGAACGGCACGGGATACTTCGATTTTCCTTCGGTGTTGCCCGGAAGTTACTCCGTCACTGTCTCCGCTCCCGGCCTCAGGACCGCTGAACAAACCGGCATCGTCCTGACGCAGGGGTCGACTTTGCGTTTGACGACGATCACTCTTCAGGTCCAAACGCAAAAGACAGAGGTGGAGGTTATCGCGGCCGAGTCTGTGGTTGTGCCGGTCGATTCCGGCCAGTCGAGCCAGACCTTGAATCAAGGCATGGTCGAGAACATCTCCCTGAATGGACGCGATGCGGCCGAGTTGATCAAGATTATGCCTGGCAGCTCTATCGTCTCGGGATTAAGCCAAAGCATGTGGGGCCAAGGCGCGGTGCCGACTTCGAGCAACAACGGGCCGATAGGCAATTTCTCAGTCCAAGGTAGCCCTCTTTATGGCGGCATGACCATGACGTCGGACGGTGCAAACCTGCTCGACCCGGGAAACCAGGGAACCCAGACCGCAAACATTAATCAGAACCAGGTGCAGGAAGTTTCGGTTCTGACGAACGCCTACGGCGCTGAATTTGCCAAGGGGCCTATCACCTTCCAAGCGATCGGCAAGAGCGGTAGCGCCCACTTCCACGGCCAAACCTACTTTTACGCGCGCAACGGTGTACTAAACAGCAATGGATGGTACAACAACAGCCAAAAGGTACAGGCGCCGCCCAACAGTTTCTACTATCCGGGCGGCGACTTTGGCGGTCCGGTGGTCATTCCGGGTTTGCACTTCAATAAGAATCACGACAAGTTGTTCTTTTACGGCGCCTATGAGTACATGGATCAACATCCAGCGGGCGCCTTGCAGCAGTATTTTGTGCCCACTCCTCAGATGCTGCAGGGGAACTTCACTCCGGCCTATCTCTCATCCCTAGGCGCGAATTTCGTGAATGCGGAATACCTCGATTCGGCCAACTTGAACTCCGCCCTCTATCCGACCGGCCAGATTCCGGCCTCCGATCTCAATGCGAGTTCGTTGGCGATGTTGAAACTCATGCCGGCGCCGAACGTGAACCCGCTTACGAATCCGACGGGAGCCAACTATCAGACCTTTATTGGACCGCCGGTGAACCGTTGGGAACTCCGCCTGCGCGGCGACTATAACATCAGCACCAACACGAAGCTATTCTTCTCCTGGAACCACCAGTTGGAGCACGATCAGAGTCCGATCAGTATCTGGTGGAACCTGAACGGCTCTCTGCCGTATCCGACGTCTCAAAATGCCAATCAGGATTCCAATGTATACAGTGCGAACCTAGTGCACGTCTTCAGCCCGACGCTAACCAATGAGTTCGTCTTCGCGGACGCCACATTCCTGAATCCAATCACGCTCGGGAACCCGGCCGCCGTGAGCCCCAGCGGAATTGGATTTTCGATGAGTGGCCTCTTCTCGAACCCATATACGCAAATGATGCCGAATACATACGGCTATGGCAACCAATCGAATGGCGTGGTTGGGTTTGGCACCTATTCGTACGGCGAGCCCTTCACTCCGGGCGGTAAGAACTCCTTCGGCAAGCTATCGCAGACGCCGCAGATCAGCGACAACGTGAGCAAGATCATCGGCGCCCACACTCTTAAGGTAGGCGTTTATTGGGACTACGCCCGGAACTATCAGACCAGCGGCAATTTGAGCAGCGGCGTCCAAGGCGCGGCCAATTTCGACGTTTGGGGACCCTCGACTATCAACACGGGTAATTACCTTGCCAACTACGTAACAGCCCGCATCACCGGCTTTACCCAGGACAACGCCGAAGCGGTGCAGGACATGAAGTATAGCCAATACTCGTTCTTCATTAACGACCAGTGGAAGGCCAGCCGCAGGTTGACGTTGACCGGCGGTCTGCGGTTCGAGCACATGGGGAACTGGGTTCCGAACAACAATTTCGGCGTAGCTGTTTGGGATCCCGCCACCTACAACAACACCTCGTCGGCAGGCGCCTGGACCGGGCTGCAATGGAATAGCATCAATTCCTCCATCCCGTTATCGGGCTTCCCCAATAAGGCTTTCTTTGTGGAGCCCCGATTTGGCTTTGCCTACGATCTTTTTGGCAACGGCAAGACCGTAGTACGCGGGGGCGCCGGGCTATTCCGGTTCCAGATTGCATACAACAATGCAAGCGCCGGTTATAACCAGCCTCTGGGCCTGGAATCCGTAAGCGTCAATGGCCAACAATGCTGCGTAGGGTGGAATCAGTTCCCGCAATATAGCCTGGCGCTGGGTCCCGCGGGACTGGGCACAGCCGTCAGCGCTCTCACCATGGGTGACAACGCAACACCCAACACGTGGACCTACAACATTACGATCTCGCAACGCGCCCCTTGGCGATCGGTTGCGGAATTCCAGTATGCCGGTAGCAGGTCGCGCGATCTGCTGACCACCGGCGGGAATAACAACGGTCCGGGTTCCATCGATATACCTCCGCTCGGCGCGTACTTCAAGACGGATCCTGTAACTGGGCAGAACCTTTACCAGCAGGGGACGCTACCCAGTAACTTCCCGACCCTGAATGACTTCCTGCCGTACCAGAACTACACAGGAATCACGCTGGTTGGCCACCTCAGCTACTCCAACTACAATGCGTTTATCATGACTTGGCAAAAGCAGGCCGGACGCGTTACATTCACCGCTAACTACTCTTTCTCCAAGAACATGGGCATTCGCGACGGTCAAACTTCCAACGGTAATGGAGATGGTCAGGCTGTGTGGCCGTATAGCATAGGCGCGAACTACGGCGTGTTGGCCTACGACCGCACGCAGGTATTCAATGCCGCCTACGTGATCAACCTGCCCAACGCCGTACATGGCAAGGGCAATAGGCTCTTGGGCGGGGTCGGCAACGGTTGGATCCTTTCGGGTATCACGCAGTTGCAGAGCGGTCCTCCGCTTCAACCAAATACCGCCGGGTCGCTCAACATTTCGTGGCCAACCAGCATGCAGCCAACGGACTACCTGGGCACCAACGCCCCGGTTAGTACAATGCCGCTATTGGTCTGCGATCCGCGCTCAGGCCTGAAGTCCGGCCAATACTTCAACCCGAGCTGTTTCGCGCCACCGACGGGGGGACAGAACGGGAACATCATCTGGCCGTACATCAAGGGGCCGGCATTCTTCAATAGCGACCTCGCGATTTACAAGGACTTCCACATCAGGGAGAAAGACAAGGTTGAATTCCGCATGTCGGCGTTCAACTTCCTGAACCACCCCCTGCCGCAGTTCGGCATATCTGGCAACAGCGATATCAACCTGAACTTCTCGGCGCCTAGCGCAAGCTCCTGCGGCAACTCGCCGGCGCCATGCGGGGTGAGCCAAACCAACCTCAATGCGCTCACGACGGGAATGCCGTTATACAGAAACAACGTTCCGCGCGTGATCGAGTTCGCCGTGAAGTTCTTGTTCTAGACTTCATCTCGCGAGACTGAAAAGATAGGGCGGTTGTCTAAGCCGCCTAGTTTTTTGGGCGCATTCGCATGACAAGTGTGAACACGGGGCGGATCGACTCGGCAGGCATATACTGAAGAGAATCCGCTTCGAAATTGGCAACCCTTTTTCATCTGCGCGGTCGCTCGTCATCCCGACTGGCATTTCGTTGGGAGGCGATTTTCGTCTGCTTCCCGTTAGCGGCATTGGGAAGCGCCGTACTGGGACCAATAACTTTTGAGGAGATCGCCGGCCGCGCCGGTGTTCACTTCACGACAAATAGCTCGCCAACACCCTTGAGGCGCCAACCGGAAACAATGCCGGGCGGCCTGGCCCTGCTCGACTACGACGGGGACGGATACCTCGATATCTATTTCGTGAACGGCGCCGAGATGCCTTCGTTGGTCAAGCGAGGTCCCCAATTTAGTAACCGGCTCTTCCACAACAACCGTAATCTTACTTTTACCGATGTCACGGAGAAATCCGGTTTGGTCGGCGCCGGATACGGCATCGGTGCGGCCGTCGGAGACTACGACAATGACGGGCGGCCCGATCTATTTGTAACTACCGTCAATGGGAATCAGTTGTTCCACAACAACGGCGACGGCTCCTTCACGGAGGTGACGGCGAAAGCCGGCGTCCAGGGCGGACTCTACAAGGGCAAAAGGATGTGGTCGATAGCCGCGGCGTGGCTCGACTATAACAACGACGGTTTGCTAGATCTCTTCGTCTCAAATTACTGCCGATGGAACCCGCAGACGGAACGCCCGTGCTTCGCGAATGGCCAGAACGGCGCCCGAATCATCTGCGATCCGCGCTACTGCGATCCCTTGCCTGACTCCCTTTACCGCAACAATGGAGACGGCACGTTCACGGACGTTTCGGCACAGACAGGCATCGCGAGCCACCTCGGCACGCGGCATGGGAGTGGCGGTCGCCGATTACGATGGTGATGGTTATCCGGACGTCTTCGTGGCCAACGACAACGCCGCCAATCAACTCTTTCACAACATACACGGCGAGCGCTTTGAAGAGGTCGCGCTTGATGCGGGCGTGGCGCTAGGAGAGGATGGCAACGTTCTTTCGGGGATGGGTGTGGATTTCCGGGATGTGCGGAACACCGGACTGCCCGATCTCTGGATGACGGCGATCGAAAAACAGACGTTCCCCCTCTATCGCAATCTGGGCCAAGGGCAATTCGCCGTCAAGACAACCGCCGCGGGACTGAGTATGGATACCTTCGAGATGTCCGGTTGGGGCAATGGGATCGCCGATTTCGACAACGATGGCTGGAAGGACCTGTTTGTGGCGCGCTCGAACGTGGACGAAAACAAGCGTCTGTTTTCGCCTCGCACATTCGAGGAGCCCAATGCGGTATTTCGCAATCTACATGGCGGCAAATTTCAAAACGTGAGTACAGCGGCCGGGCCCGATTTCCAGATTGCCGGCGGCCATCGCGGCGTGGCTTTCGGCGATGTGGATAACGATGGCCGCATGGACGCGGTGGTCACAGTATTGAATGGCCAAGCCAAGATCTTTCACAACACCACACGGAATAACAATCACTGGATATTGCTGAAGCTTTCCGGCGCCAAGAGCAACCGCATGGGAATTGGCGCGAAAATCAGGGTGACGACCGCCGATGGCGCGGTGCAATATAACCACGTCACAACCAGCGTGGGCTATGCATCTTCGAGCGACTCACGCGTGCATTTTGGTCTCGGCGCGAACGCCACAGTCAAGGAGATAGAGATCGCATGGCCAAGCGGCGTCCGGCAGGTCCTGCGCGACGTAGCGGCGGACCGCATTGTTAGCGTGACGGAGCCTGGCGATGGGAAAGCCGGGTCATTGACGAAACAGCGCTGATATAGGGCAGGGAAGCCTCCCGCCCGCTACTGCCGCTGGGCTTGCTGATAGACTGCCAGCTTGGCTCGCAAATCACGCACCAGGTTCGCGTCATGCACGGGCGCCAGATCGACCGCCTGCTGCTCAGCGTGGATAGCCTCGTCGGCGCGTCCCATCTTGCTGTAGACGGCGCCGAGCATGTCGTAAGATTGCCAGTCCCGGCCTCCATCGGCCTCGATGGATTTCTGCAACTGCGCAAGCGCGTCGGTGAGGCGTCCCGCCTGAGAGAGAGTGCTCGCAAAACCGACACGGAACTCTGCCACAGTCGGAGCCAGTTCTACAGCCTTTTCGAAGTGGGTGGTGGCTTCGGCGTCCCGGCCGCTCTTCGAAAGCGTAGTCGCCAGCTTATATTGCACGGCGGCCGACTCAGGTTTTAGGGCCACGGCCCTTTCGAGATGCTCGAGTCCCTCCGCGGCGTTGCCATTTGCGGCCAAAATTGCGCCCAAGTCTGCCTGCACGCCCGCGTTCCCCGCATCTAAACCCAGTGACTTCCGGTAATTCACGATGGCTTCTTCCGGCTTCCCATCCTGCGCAAGCGCTAGCGCAAACTGAGCGAAGGCGATGGGGTCGTCCGGACTGAGGTCACACGCCTTGCGGTACTCGGCCATCGATTCGCGCGGTTGGCCTGTCTGGCCCAACGAATAGGCAAGGTTGAGATGCGCCCTGCCATCGCTCGAATCCTTCTTCAGCGCATCTCGCCATAAGGGGATCGCTTCGGCAAACTGGTTCTTCGTCATCAGATCGAAGGCCGTGGTCTCCATCTTGTAGTAGGCATTTGCCACCGGATCGATCTTCTCCAGCCCACCCTTTGGAATGTTGGCGAACTCCGGCAGATTCACCGCACGGTTTGCAGCCGTGGTCTTATCGACCAGGATTGGCGGGGTATCGTTTCCGTTCGCGTCCACGTGAGTCAGGTACAACTGAGTGTATGGCGAACGGCTCTTCGACGAAAAGGCCATCCAGCGTCCGTTCGGCGAGAACGTGTGCCACGAGTTCATCAGCGGCGTGTTGCAATTCATGAGGCGCGCCTCGCCGCCCTGTGAAGGCACGATATAGAGTTTGCCATCCGGCCGCATTACCATTCCATTCCGGGCTTGAACAAACACGACCCAGCGGCCATCGGGCGATACCTTTGGAAAGCTGTTGCTCATCCCGTTCTCGGACGCGCCGCGAATGCGCTCTGGCTGGCCGCCCTTGCCATCGTTGAAAGGAACTCTGTAGAGGTCGTACTGGATCTGGGTTTCCTTTGGGTCGTTCGCATAGAGAGCAAGCGGGACGCCCGGCGGATATGGATTTTTCGCCTCGGCCCGCATGAACACGATGTACTTTCCATCGGGGCTCCAAACACCGCCGGCTTGCACGTACCGCGCGTCATCGGCGCCGGGCAGCCGCTGCAAACGGTTTGTCTGGCGATCGTACCAAGCCAAAGTTCCGCGCGTGGGATAGAATACTTGCAGAAAGCGGTAATCCAGGAAGTTGGAAACGTAATACTTGTCCTCCAACGTGCGCCCGCTCATCCGTTGGGCGGCCGCCGCATCGTCAATGGTCGAAAGAACGTAGCGTCCATCCGGCGAGACTTGAGACATGAAAGCCGCTCTCAACCGAGGGATAGCCGGGTCGCGAACGGTGGGCCACTTGATCACATCCTGCGTGCGAATTGCCGTTTCTTTGGCTACGGGGATGAGGGCGTACAAGCCGTGGTCGTTCTGTGGGCCGTCCACATCCAGCCCCAGCGTTTTGCCGTCGGCCGAGAAGGAGTGGCAGTTGGCGCATGTCGAGATCTTCTCCATGACCACGTGGCTGGCGGGCTCGTCCAGGTAACGCAGTCTCCATTTGATGAGCCCGATCGCCTCGGGCGCGAGCGGCGTAATGACTCCCTTCTTACCCTGATTCGGCATTAGAGGCACGTCGCGATAGAAGATGGGCGCTCCGGCGGGTTGTCTGGAAGTCTCGATGCTCACCTTCCCGCTAGAGACCGGTTGCTTCAATTCGCCGCCGCGAAACCCGGTGATCACAATTGTCGCCGGCGATGCTACGGACCGATTCTTGATCGTTCGCCAAGTGCTGGCATCGGGGATCCACGTGTGCGCGGCGGCCTGTTCAGGAGTCAGCTTGGGAAGTTCGTTGTTGGACGAAATGGCTTCCGGGTCGATCTCCCCGATATGCATCGGTTCGCCGGCCGATTGAACATGGATGGCGGGGGAGCCATCGGCAAAGCTGACGTCGATGGTCCATGAAGCGACGTTGGCTACGGCATCGCGCCAGAGAAATGTGGGAGGCGTGATTTCAGGAGGAAAGACCGAACCCTGCGCGGGGTAATCGATGGTGACTGTTGCCAGGCGGCCCGCCGATTCCTGAGGTGAGGCTCCTCTGAGCAGGATGAATGAACCCGCCCCAATTCCGGCAAGCAGAAGACAGAAGACGGAAATTCGGACAGGCCTGCGGGTGGAAGCCGCTAATTCCATCATTTCCTTGTGAGCCCTTATTGCCAAGTATTATATCCCCGCTGGCGGTGGGCATGGTAAACGCCAGTGCTGTTCAGTAAGGGAGGCAAAGCAGTAAGAATTTGGGAGTCGCCTGAGAACTAGCGACGGCTGTTCGCGACAGCTATCAACCGGTAAGTGTAGGATGCGCGGCAGACGACCTTTCACTGCGCAAGGCACTGAGAAAACTCCCGCTGTCGTAGCCAATTTCCTGAGGCCCAGGGCGAAAAGACTGTGCGCTCAATTGGCCGTCGGCGCCTTCTCCATGTGATCCAGCACCAGCACCTCTACCGGGCCTTTCTTTCGTTCCAGCTTGAGGCCAAGCTGCGCCGGCAACTGACTGATGATGTCGGCAGCGGCCGCCTCCCGAGCTCCCGGCGCATTTTCCTCCCACGACCACGAGAACACGAAATCGTACTTGGCGGTCAGTCCCGTGGCATCATGCACCGGACGTTGCAACTGGTTCGACAACATTTCCGCGAACCATGCCATGGTCCGGTCCTCCGACTGCAAACGCGCGTGCCCCGGCACCATCGCCATCGAAACCCCGGACCTCAGAATAGGGAAGCCATCGGCGTCGCGTCCGAGAGGTCCGCCCGGCCCGCTGTCTTTTGACGCATCTTTCGGCGTAGCGTCCTTGAATTTCGGTCTATTCTTCGCGACGGTCATCTCGTATACTTCGATCTGCCGCGTTTCTCGATGAGTCGCCATTTTGAAGCGTTCCGTGAGGAGATTCGCGATCATCTTCTGAAAGTCTTCTTTAGTCGTACCTGCCGGAATCTTGGCTGAGAAATCGAAGCGCGCGCTTTGTAGCCAGTCCGGACCCGAGAAATCGTAGGTGTGGATCTTGTAGGCGTCGGCCAGCACCCAGTAGAGCGAACAGTTCTGACAGATAAAGATTCCGGGATCGCTGGTTCCCGGGCCGCCTTTTTGATCGGCCCGCATGCCCATCGGCCCGAGTGGCGTCGCGAGCTTAACGGACGCGACCTCAAAGCTCTGCGCGTTTCCCGCCGAGCACGCCACTGCGATCAATGCGAACCGAGCAAGCATGAAGCACCATCCACGGTGGTCATGATATCAATAACCCTTGGCGCTTCACACCAGCGTGAAGGGTTTGGGTAAAACGCCTGCCTCACCGCTTCACTTACCGAACTTGATCTGTGACTCCGCCTGGAACTTGCGGTAACCACGAAAGACGGTTTCGTTGCGGACAAATACCTTGGCCTGCCGCAATTGCAGGACGGATCGCAGCGGCAACAGGTAATCTTTTTCGCCGATTTTCACCATACCATAGTCGAGCGAAAGGGACGGGCGATTGCAGGCCGAAGTCCTTCGACAGCCCGCTCCCTTGAATGGTCAGCCGGCGGACCATTCCTGTGTCTTCATCAACGAAAACGCGCCCGTTATAAGCGGCCGCTTCCACGGTGGCGCCGTAATGCAGGACAAAGTTGGATTTCGCTCTGGTGACTTCGAACTCGAAGACCTGGCAGACCGCGCCCAAGGCCATGGACCGGCCCGCCCAATGGTAGGTCGCGGCGACATCCGGATCGAACAGGCCGCGCAGCAGCGAGCCGAATTCATTGCGCGAGGAAATGCCCTTGTCTTCGGTTGGCGCGACCTCGACTTTTTCGCCATTGGTCTCCAGGCGCTGGTACCGCTCCTTGCCATCCTCGAAGATCAGCTCGTCCTGATATGAATCGGACTCCTTCAGTTGCTTGGGAGCCTTCACAGAAGCGGTGAACCGGTGCGTCTCCTGGATGCAGCGGAAGTTCGGAAGCTGGTCGAGATACCCCATTGCGTTTCTGGCAGCCGCATCCCAGAGCCGCTTCTGGTCTTCATCGCGCATTTTGAGGCCGCTCGATTCGATGGTGGCCGGCTCGATATCCGGCAGCACGATTGTGGTATCGGTCTCATCGACGGCGGAGGCCGCAGGTCCCGAGGCGCCTTTTACCGGCGTCGCGGCCGATCCGTTGCCAACCACCTTGAATGCGATCAACCGCCTGACGACGCTCTTGCCCTGACGGATGGAAATTATGCCCTGGTAGTTGCCGGCGGGGAATTTGGCGCCCTTCATATTTACGAGGTACGGGAACTCCTTGGCCTGCCCGCCCACGATGCTCGACGTACCAGTGGCTCCGCTCGATGGGCCTTCACGAGCACTGTTGGACAGCGCGCCTTTGAAAGGCAATGCCATGTGAGCGACGACGCGGCCTTCGTTCAGCACCTCCATCTGGAGATCGAGCGGCGGTCCCTGGAGGTCGGGATAGAGGCGCACATAGATTTGCATATCGACCGGATGGTTCGCTTGGTAAACAGGGTCAAGCACGGGGGATAACGCCTCTCCCTCGTAACTCAGTACCTGGTCGGCCTCGAATGCGTCCGCGGATCCCTTGAACGGGCGCACCACCAACGCGTCGGTGGCGACCAGACCCGGGGCGTTTCGCCCCACGCGCACCGGCGTCTGAATGGTGCCGACCCTGTGCCCGACTAAGTCTTCCACTCTTGCGTCCAAGGTGAACGGTCCCTGGCCGACCACGGTTACCGCGCGCATGAAGAATATGCTGCCTTCGCGACGCGAGGGTAACTTCGCGATGGGTCCGTGAATGTTCACGTCTTTTCGTCCAGTCCATATGGCCGCGCCTTTGGCATCCCGCACGATGGCCGTGATACGCGCGTGGGCTTGGTAGGCGCCCGCATTATCGTCCACATCGAACCGGAAAGCGCTGAGCGGCGATTCCACAGTCACTAAGCCCTGCAAGGGCGCATGAGGATCGTTGGGCCAGTAGGAGACCTCCATCGATCCGCCGCCGCCCACGACGCCCATGCTGCCGCCGGCGCCGCCCGGCACAGGGGAGACAGCAAAGGTCTCGCCGAAATCGGTTTCGTGATCGGTAATGCTCTCGGAGGTTGATCCCGTTCCCGAAGTGCGGATCAAACGGACTTGCACTGGAATTGCGCCTGGAGTAGGGGCGCCAGCTGAGGGTGCTCCACCGATGCTCTTGGCGGTCGGCGGCTCGGGTTCGGGCGGTGCGGACGTCTCGTCGGGCGGAGTCACCATCGCCACTCTAGGTTCCAGGTCTTTAGCCTGCCGTACCCAAGCGCCACCGGTCTTCGCCACCAGCGCGTACAAAGCCGTAGCCGGCGTATGTTTGGCGTCGTCCTCCATATCGAATACCAGAATCCTGACGCCGCGGCTCTGACATATCTGACCCAGATTCTCCAGGGCGCTTTCTCCCTCGCTCGAGAACGAAGGGCTATTCAGGACGGCGACCACCACCCGCAAGCCGGGACGCGTGGCCGTAGCCTGCGCCGCGGCGTCAAGAGCGAGCACGAACGAAGGAGGATCGGCATCGCGCGTCGCGAGCACGGCATCGACAAAGACCTGTTCCAATTTCCTGGCATCCATCGCGGCGTCGATTTGTTGGACGTCCGGATTGCCGGAGCGCCTTAGCTCGATTACGTTTCCCGCAGTCTTTAGCCATTGGCGCGCAGTCGCAGCCACGGCGCGACCGGATGGCCGGGCTACGGCGGGCGAACTCGGACCGAACACAAACGTGAGGAAGCCGTGCTCTGCATAGAGACTGGGATTGAAGACCACAGCAAGTAACACGGCCATGCAGAGCCGGGCGGGAGGGCGCATCGCATCCCATTATGCTCTTTTCGAGAGCGTTAGGGCGAGATAGATATTAACTTCGGGACGCGGTGCGGAACATGGCAATCGCTTCCATTTCGATCAGTAACTCCGGGCGGCAAAGAATCGCCTGAATGCCTGTCGAGGCGGGTACTGGATCGAGTCCCTCTTGGCGAAAGAATGCGCTGCGTTCCTCGTTAAAGGCGGCATAATCGCGATCGATGTCGCGCAGGTAACAAGTGGTGCGTACTACGTCCTTCCATGTCGCGCCTTCGGACTCGAGCAGGCCGGCTATGTTGCGGTAGGTGCGCCGTTGCTGCGCGCGGAAATCGCCAATATGTACGCTTGCGCCAGATTCGTCGATGCTGGCGGTACCTGAAATCAGCAGAATCGTCAGCCCGTTCAAATCGATGCGCATGCCGCGCGAAAACGAGCTGGGCTTGGGATAATCGTACGCTTCGTTGAGGACGTTGGGATTACTTATGGCTCGCTTTTCGATTGGAAAGGCGGCAATGTCTTTGAGCAGGTCCGCTCCCAGGGTCATATCTGTTCGTCCAGGATTCCGGTTTTGCACTCCCGAACCGTTCTAGTGTAACTCTAAACTGCGGGCATCACGAAGACCGCACGCTATAATTTCATAGGTGTGAGACTCACCGCGGTTCTTTTGTCGCTTCCGTTGGGACTCGCCGCGCTTTCGGCGGGCGTGCTGGCGGATCCTGCGCGCGAAGCCCAGGCGGCGCCTCAAGCCGGCGATGTCGAGACCACGATCCGCCAGTACCACGAGTTCCTGCAAAGCCATCCTGACGCGGCCGAGATCCGTTCGAATCTGGGCGCCGCGCTGGTGCAGAACGGGCAGTTCGCCGATGCCATTACGGAATATAAGATTGCGCTTCAGCAACTGCCGAACAATCCGCGCGTGAGGATGAACCTGGCGTTGGCATATTACAAGCTTGGCCGGCTGCCTGAGGCCGTGGAGCAGTTGGAAGTGCTCCATAAACAGGAACCTTTAGAGGTGAAACCGGCCCTGCTGCTAGCCGACTGTATGTTGGAAACCAACCTGCCCGCCAAAGCGGTGGAGTTGCTCAGGCCTCTGCAGAAGGAATATCCCGACGATCACGCAATCATCTACGCGCTCGGCATGGCGCTCATGAAAGACAACCGTATTACAGAAGCGCAGGCGCTGCTCGATCGCATCTTGAGCGATGGCGAATCGGCCGAGGCGGCTTTTCTGCTAGGGCAAAGCGAGTTGCTACGCAACGATCTGGCCGCGGCGGCGCGACACCTGGCGCGCGCGGTGGAACTCGATCCGAAAATGCCGTGGGCGCATACCCTGTACGGGCAAGCATTGAAATCGGCCGGCAAGGTGGACGAGGCCACCGTGCAATTTGGCGAAGAGCTGAAAGTGAATCCGTACGATTTCACCGCCAATACGGAGATAGCTTTGCTATTGCTGCAGGACGGCAAGCCGGACGAGGCGCTGCAGCACGTCGCGAAGGCGCTAGAGGTGCGTCCCAACGACCCGGGTGCTCTGTACCAACGTGCGTCGATTCAACTGACGAGTGGACACACCGAGCAGGCGCGCCAAGAGTTGGAGCAATTGATCCGGAGCTATCCGAACTTCTCGGAGGCGCACGCGGGGCTCGCCCGAGCCTATTACAAATTGAATCGGAAGGCCGATGGCGATCGCGAGGCCGCGGAGGCGCGCCGTGTGCGCGAAGAAGCGCAAAAGCAGCTCGAAGAGAAGCGAAATTCGACGGCGATTGGAAAGCGGTAGAGCCGCCTACTGCTGGTCAGCCGTCTCGGTGACCGTCAGAACCCGATCCGAAGGAACGTTGTGCAAAGTCTGATGGATGCGGCTGGGCCACACGATGTCGATCTCCTTCACCACTTTCGACGCGCCCAAACCGAAGTGCACCCGAGGATCGCTCGAGCAGGCATAGCCGACGCTGGTGGTGGCGTGGTTGTACTGCACGCCGGCATTGGTGGTGATGCGCACTCGCGCTCCCAACCCCATGCGATTGCTCTTCACGCCCACCAATTTCAACAGTATCCAGTGATTGCCGTTGTTCGAGACATTGTGAAAGTACTGCGCGTTGCCCTGAAGCACGCTGATTACGGCGTCGATGCGCCCATCGTTATCTATGTCGCCGAATGCCGCGCCGCGATGCGCCAGCGCCGTCTGGAAGGCCACGCCGGCTCCGGCGCTCACGTCCTGAAATTTACCGTTCCCCAGATTGCGTAAGACCGTATTCGGCTCTTCGGCCTTTCGCATCGACATTAGGGCGATGTTATCGATGACGTGTCCGCGCGCAGCCAACAGGTCCTTCCAGCCGTCGTTGTCGAAATCGAAAATGCCATTCGACCAGCCCGACATGGAGCGTGTGACGCCGGCGATGCCAGCCGCTCCTGTGATGTCCGCGAAGTCACCCGCGGCGCCACGATTCCGAAACAAAGGGAACGTGTCACCTTCGAAACCGGTCACCCAGATATCGTCGCGGCCATCGTTATCGACATCCCGGAAATCGGCGCCCATCCCGGACATATAGGAACCGGACTCGGGGTATGCCACTCCGGTCTGCAGCGCCGTCTCCTCGAATTTCTTGCCGGCTAAGTTGTGGAAGAGCATATTTGGGGCGTTGTCGTTGGCAACAAACACGTCCATGAAACCGTCGTGATCGTAGTCGGCGAAGGCGACGCCCATTCCTTTTCCGCGGATTTGGCTAATCCCCGCGGCCGCCGACACATCCGTGAATGTGCCATCTCCGTTGTTGTGATAGAGCGTATTAGGAAGCGGGGCATAGTTCTTCGGATGGCAGTACGTGCGCACGTTCGGGTTAGGCCCGCAAACAGGGTCTTTGTTGGCCTCCCACTTGCAATAATTCGATACAAAGAGGTCCAGGCGGCCATCGTTGTCATAGTCGAACCAGCCGGCGGAAACAGCCCACATCTTCTTTCCGTCCAATAGAACTCCGGCTACTCCGGATTTGTCTGTAACGTCGGTAAATGTGCCGTCGTGGTTATTATGAAGTAGCTGGTTCTTAGTTACGTTGGCGAGGAAGATATCCGGCCATCCGTCGTTATCGTAATCTCCAACAGCCACGCCCATGCCGTAGCCTTCGCCCCTGACGCCGGCTTTCTCCGTGACGTCCGTAAAAGTGCCGTCGTGGTTATTGTGAAAAAGACGATTCCAATATTTGGGCGAGTCTTTCTTGAGCGACGGGAGAGCCGCGCCATTGACGAAGTAAATATCCAGGTAGCCGTCGTTGTCGTAATCGAGAAGTGCGACACCGGCAAGCATTGTCTCCGGCAGGTTCTTGTTCGGCGTCGGGGAGTTGTCTGCGATGAAGCGGATACCGGCGCGATCCGCGATTTCCTCGAAAACGATAGGGCCCGCCGCTGGCGCTGCCGCGAGAACCAGAAGCGTTCCCAAGAGCGCGAGGGCCAAGTACGACAGGCCTCCTGGCCTGTCGATGCGGAGGCGCAGGTTGGTCTTGCGCAAGCCTTTCACTTCTCCGGTTCCGTGACCGTCAAAATCTGATCGACTTTCGGCCCTTTCAAGGTTTGCACAATTCCGCTGGGCCAGCGGATTTCCAGAGCCTGAATGGCCTTCTCGGCCCCTAACCCGAAGTGCGCCCGCTTGTCGCTCGACGACATGAACCCATCGGAGGTTGTCACGTGGTTATAGAGCGTCCGTCCCGAGGCAGTTGTCAGTTTTAGCGCCGCACCGATGCCATCACGGTTGCTGCGGCGTCCGATAGCGTGGATCAGCAGCCAGTGATTCCCATTGTCGGCCGAGTTCATCAGGATGCGTGGCTTTTCGTCGAGCGATGTCACTACCAGGTCCAAAAACCCGTCGTTATTCAGGTCCGCGAACGCCGATCCGCGCTGAAAACCGGCGTGATTGAAGTCGGGGCCTAGCTGGGCTGAGACGTCGCGGAATTCCTTGCCATCGACATTTTCAAACATGGTATCCGGCTGGCGTGAGATTTGGCCCAGGTTATCGATGTCCCCATTGGAAGAGTAGAGATCCTTCCATCCGTCGTTGTTATAGTCGGCGAAAGCGTTGCTCCAGCCGGAGCTATGCTCACTCAGGCGCGATATGTGAGATATGCCGGAGACATACTTCATATACTTACCGTCGATGTTGCGGAACAATCCCCATATCTGGCCTTTGAGGTTGTTATAGAAGAGATCGGGCCGCCCGTCGTTATCATAATCTCTGGCGTCGGCGCCCATGGATGAGCCGGCATTGCCGCTCTCGTCGTAGGCGACTCCCCACTCAAAAGCGGATTCCTTGAACGTACCGTTCTTCTGGTTGATGAAGAGAAAATTACGCACGGTATCGTTGGCCAAGAATACGTCCATGTAGCCGTCGCCGTTGAAATCCGCGATCGCAATGCCCATTCCTTTGCCGAGTTCGGCGCCGATGCCGGACGAATCGGTGACATCCTCGAACCGTCCGTTGCCGAGATTGTGATAGAGACGGTGCGCGACATTCGGATAAACCTTGGGATGGCAATAGTATTCCTGGCCGTTCACGGCGCAGATCTTATCGATCTGCGGCGTCCAGACCGTGTAATTGGACACGATGAGATCGAGTTTGCCGTCGTTGTCGTAGTCGAACCACGCGGCAGCCACGCTGAGGACATCCCTTGGCTTCGCTCCGATTCCTGAGCGCGCGGTGACGTCTGTGAAGGTGCCATCGCCATTGTTGTGATAGAGCGCATTGCGACCTGCGTTGCAGACGAAGAGATCGTCGCCGCCGTCGTTGTCGTAATCGCCGGCGGCCACGCCAAAGCTGAATCCGAGATCCTTGCCCAGCAGGCCGGCGCGAGCGGTGACATCCTCAAACGTGCCATCGCCGCGATTGCGAAGAAGGCAATTGTAGAAGCGAGGATCGCTCTTCTCCATTTCGGGCAACTTGGCGCCGTTGGTGAAAAAGAGGTCCATGCGGCCGTCGTTATCGAAATCGAAGGCGGCCACGCCCCCACACATGGTCTGCGGGAAATACTTCCGGCCAGTGAAGTTGTTATCCGTGCGGTAAGCGAAGTCCGATTTGGAAGCGATATCGGTGAAATGCGGCCGCCGCGGTTCGGGCTCGGCGCCATCCGCTGCTACCCACACGGCGCCACTTGCGACGCCCAAAGCGGCTGCCGCCCACCACCGCCTCATCTTGGTCTGCCTCCCGTGATGAGGGCATCCCGCTGATCCATCAGCTTTTGGGAGATAGCGCGTTCGCGATCGCCATCGGCGCTGCGATGAAGCCGGTAGTAAACGGTCGCGAGAGTCGCGTGCGCCTCCGCGAAATCGGGCGATTCGGCGATCAAGGCTTCCATCGATTTGCGCGCCTGATCGAGATTGCCGGTGGCGAGATCGACATTGGCAATCTGATACCGAATTCCGGGATCGTTCGGTCGTGTTTTGAGAGCGCGATCGAAATAACTCAGCGCCTCCGTGTAGTTCTGGTCTTGCTTGGCCAGCACGCCCATGTTCAGATTTGAGGTGAACTCATCGGGATCGAGAGCAAGCTCCTGCGTGAAGGCGGAGCGCGCCTGATCCGATTCTCCCTGGGAAAGCAGCAACTCACCCAAACGGGCATGCGCTCCGGATAGACGAGGGTTCAGAGCGATAGCTTTCTCCAGATCGGCGCGCGCGCTGTCGCGTTCATGGGCGCTCAATTCGAGCGTGCCGCGCAGCAGACGGGCTTCGGCGGAATCGCCATGGCTCAGAATGCGGTCGATAACCGCAGTGCCGCTCACGGTATTGCCATCGCCGATGAGCGCGGTTCCATAGAGAAAGTCGAATCCCGGATCGCCGGCCTTGTCTTTCTCGAGCGGGCCGAGCAGAGCCACGGCCTCCTTATATCTGCCTAAGTTGTTGTAACAGGCGGCGAGCAGGAGAGTAACTTGTTCCTTGAACTGAGGTGAGAGCGAGACGGCCCGCTCGAAGCGGGCGGCAGCTTCGGCGTGGCGGCCCATCTTGAAATAGGCGAGTCCTGAATTCAGAAGGAGGGCGGGATTGTTAGGGCTTTGTTGAAGAGCGTAGGCGTATTCCGCGATGGCCTCATCGTAGCGGCTCGTACCGGCGAGCGCGGCGCCGAGGTTGGAGCGCGCCTGCACGGAGTCAGGCTCAGCGGCCAGGTATTCGCGATACGCGCGGATCGCTCCCTCCAGATCGCCCGCCTTATGCAAGGCGATGGCATGTTGTAGAAGCGTGCCCGGGCTCGCGGCGGGCTCTTGCCCTGAGAGAAGCGTGCAGGCGAAGAGGCAGATGACGATCCGGAGTATGAGAAGGCGTCGGTGAGCCAATGTACTCATTGGCCTATCTCGTCGGCCAATTTCTTCAAGCGGAGGAACTCGGCGCGTTCGCGGGCCGCATCGGCGCTTCTGCCCGCTTTGGCGTAGGCGGTTGCCAAAGAGAAACGGACTGGCGGACTGTCCGAAGCCTGCTGCCTGGCAGTCTCAAGCTCCTCAATTCCCTCCTCCACCTTGCCGGCGCTAACCAACAGCCTGCCGAGAACAACATGGGCCCCGAAGTATTGAGCATCCGCTTCCACAGCGCGCCGGGCGTAGGAAATCGCAGTGTCTAACTCGCCGCGGGTTTCATACTCCAAAGCGATGCTGGCCAAGGCCGCTGTATGTTTCGGATTCAGCTCCAGTTCTTTCCGATATTCGCGGAGGCCGGCGTCCGCGTCGGTCGCGGCCAGGTATAACCCGTGGAGATAGTGAACGTTGGGAGAGTTCGGATAAGTTGCGAGTAATTCCGCAAAGGCCGCTTCAGCGGCGGCGTGGTCTCTTCCGGCCATGGCGCAGACAGCTCGCCCGGCCCGCTCCACGAGGTCCTTGTCACCAGGCGGCAGATCTTCGGGAAGAATGGGCCGGCGCAGACCAGCGAGCCCCGCGGCCTCAATCACAGATGCGCCAGCGCCGCCATCCTTGACGACATTTACTAGCACTTGCATCGCGGACTCGTATTGTTGGAGCCGCGTAAGCAGCAGCATTTCGTGAAACAATACTACGCGCCTGACCTGTGGGTCGTCTCCCAATCCGAGACGACGCGCCTGATAAATGTGATTGAGCGACTTGTCATACTCCTTGGTTTCAAACTCGCAAAGGCCAAGCAGCGCGAATCCGGCGCTTGAATTGTGATCGAGGTCGATCAGGCGGCGTAGCGCATCCCGCGCTTCCGGATACTGGCTCCGGTCATACAGCAACTCGCCCAGGAACCACCAGCCTTCCGCCCACGCAGGACGCAGCTTGACGGCCTGGCGATATAGCGGGATGGCATCCTCGGCGCGGTTTTGCTCGCGCGCTTCCGTGGCCGCCTGCGATACCTTGTCGAACGTGGGAGGGGAGGGCAGCGGCGCCTCTGATCGGCGGCGGCCGTGCCGAGCAGCGCAGCCAAGGTGAGGACTGAAATGGCGCGGGAGGCCAATCGCACGGCTACTGCGCCTCCTTCACGTGCACTATCTGACCACCACTCACGTCCCTCAATGTCTGAACAATGCCCGAAGGCCAATGGATGACTACCGATGCCGCCTTTTCGTCAGTGCCCAACCCGAAATGCACGGGTCCGCAACTGGATGACGCGTAGCCCACGCTGGTGGTCATGTGGTTGTACTGCGATCCGCTTCTTGGTCGTGACCTTGAATGCGCGCGCCGATGCCGTCGCGGTTGCTCTTGGTTCCTTCCAACGCGATGTCCAGCCAGTGACCTGCCGCCAGGGCTGCGATTCATCCAGATTTCGGCCGGGTGCGCGAGCGATGTGGTCACCACGCATCGATTCGTGCCATCGCCATCGAGATCGCCGAATGCCAGCCCGCGATGTCGCGCCGCCGGCGGAGGCGTCCAAGCCCGCCTCTGCCGTGAGCGCTTGCCAGCGTCCGTTAGCGCCGCCCGTCGCGCCAGGATTCCGAAAGACGGTATTGTGCTGATCGACCGTGGTGTCCGGCATGGGTGCGGGACAACACGTCTCCGCGGCTGACGAAAAGATCCTTCCATCCGTCGTTGTCGAAGTCGACGAATCCCGCGCCAAACCCGGACATCGTGCATGCACAGCGTGCGCATGCCGCTCTGCGTGGTCACTTCCCGGAAGTCTTTGCCGGCCATGTTTTTCCATAGTCGGAAAGGTCTGGTTGTCCAGCGCGACGGTAACGCAGATGTCCGGATATTCGTCGTTGTTGATAGTCGCGAAAATCCAAGCCCATTCCGGATATGAAATTGCCGTCTTCCGTCAGCGCGACTCCGTTTGAAAGGCGACCTCTTCAAACTTGTTGCCCAAATTGTGGAACAGGAAGTTATAGGAGCCGTCGTTGGTGACGAAAAGGTCGGGACGGCCGTCAAGATCGTAATCCGCCATGCCCCCGCCCATGCCTTTGCCCACGTGCGCGCGAATGCCCCATTCCTCGGAGACGTCCTCGAACTTGCCATTGCCCTTGTTCAGATACAACTGATTGGGTAATCCCTTGATAAGATCGCGGCGATGCAATAATCGGCGACGTCCCTTATAATCGCAGAGCGGCTCGTCTGGCGTAGTCCCACTGCAGTAGTTGACGACGAACAGATCGAGCAGGCCATCGTTGTTGACGTCCATCCAGACAGCTGTGATTCCCCACATTGGCCCATATTCGGGGTCGGGGAGATTAGGAGATGCCGGCTTTCTCTGTGACATCGGTGAACGTACCATCGCCATTGTTGTGATACAGAGCGTTGTGGTGGACGCCTGCCACAAACAAATCGGGATAGCCGTCGTTATCGTAATCTCCCACGGCCGCCCGGTATCGAAACCCGTACCGGCCAAGCCCGCGGCATAGGTAGCATCTGTGAAGCTGCCCTTGCCGTCGTTGCGAAAGAGGCGGTTGCGGTATTTCGGATCGTCCTTCTTTAACGTGGCGAGATTAGCGCCGTTGGTGAAGAAGATGTCGGGATGTCCGTCGCGATTATAATCGAACACCGCCATGCCTCCGGCCATGGTTGCCGGCACATGCCGCGCCGAGACCTCGCCGTGTTCGAGTTGGAAATCGATCGGCTTGAGATCAAACCTGATCGCGGCGGCCTGCCCGTCCATTGCGCGCATAGACCAATCCGCCCCTGCGGCCAACAGAAGCAAGAAGCACATAACTGCAGGTACTTTTGCCCGCGCTTCCCGCGGGTGTTTTCTGTCGCGGGCCGCCGGCGGAATCGGGCGGCGACAATCCATGTGAAACAGAATATCGCACCGCGATTACAATGGGGGTTTCACCCTGCGCCCATTCGCCGGAGCAATAGTTGAAAAGAACGATCGCCTTGGTAGCATCCGCTCTCTGCGCACTCTTGTTTGTGGCGCTGTCATCGGCTAGGCCCGCCCAGATCGCGAAGCGTCCCCACTTTACGGACGTTGCGGCGCGTTCGAAGATCTCCTACGTCAGCAATAACAGCCCTGGCGGCCGGAAGTATTTTCCGCGGCCCATGTGCGGCGGGGTGGCTGTCTTCGATTTCGATAACGACGGACGGCTGGACATATTCTTCACCAATGGCGCGCAACTTCCGGAGATGAAGAAGACCGATCCGTCCTATTACAATTGCCTGTTGAAGCAGCGCGCCGATGGAACCTTCGACGACGTCACTGCCAAAGCGGGCTTGACCGGTAAGGATCTCGATTTCAACTTCGGCGTTGCGGTCGGCGACTATGACAACGATGGCTACGAGGATCTGTTCATTTGCAGCGCCGGTCGAAACGCTCTTTATCACAACAACGGGGACGGGACTTTCACGGATGTGACAGCGGCTTCGGGTATCGGCGGCAAGCCGCCTGGCACGCTGAGCGTGGCCGCTGCCTGGTTCGATTATGACAACGACGGCCTGCTGGATTTGATAGTGTCTAACTACACCTTCTGGACGCCACAGACGGACATTCGCTGCACCATTGGCGAGCACGGAGACCTATTGCGATCCTCGGCGTTATCAGAGCGTACCGCCGCGCCTCTATCGCAATCTGGGCAATGGTAAGTTCGAGGATGTCACCGATAAGTCGCGCTTAGGCGCGTCGCCAGGGAAGGGAATGGGCATCTCCATCGCGGACTTCAATGACGACGGTTGGCCCGACATATTCATCGCCAACGATACCGAGCCCAATTCATTGTTCATAAACCGAAAGAACGGGACGTTCGAGGAGAAAGGCCTGGACCTGGGCGTTGCCTACAACGATAGCGGGCACACGGGATCCTCCATGGGGTCGGATGCCAGGGACTACGACAACGATGGCAACGTTGACATCTTCTACAACAACCTGACGGGCCAGGTGTGGCAGCTATTGCGCAATCAGCGGTGAGCCTGTTCCATATTTCCGAATGCATCTAAGATGCAAACGCTGAGCCTGCCATTTTCGGGCTGGAGCACTGGCTTCATCGACTACAACAACGATGGCTGGAAGGACATCTACTCGGCGAATGGCGGTGTCGATGAACTGAACGCGAATTCGCCTCAACATGACACGATGTTCGAAAACTCAGGACGGAAAATCGTTCGTGGATGTGTCGGGCGAGATGGGCAAAGACTTCCTGCGCACCGGCTATCAGCGCGGCTCCGCCTTCGGCGATCTGAACAACGATGGAGCGATGGATATCGTGGTGACTTCGCTGAACGAGAGGCCGCGCATTCTCATGAATAGCGGGGATAGCGGCAATCACTGGCTGGCTCTCAGTCTGACCGGCCGCAAGAGCGCACGGGACGCGGTCGGCGCGAAGGTCAAGTTGACCACTGCCTCCGGGCGAGTGCTTTATAACCACGTCGCCATCAGCGTGGGCTTCATGTCGTCGAGCGACAAGCGCGTTCATTTCGGGCTGGGAGAAGAAACGAAGATTCGCTCCATTGAAATAACCTGGCCGAGCGGCATTAGACAGGCGCTCCGGGACGTTACGGCGGACCAGCTTTTGAAGATCGATGAAGCGGTCAAATAAGGTAGCGTCGCCCGCGATCCTGTTAAGATGAGGGGCAAATGAGGCGTCTGCCCTTGCTTGTAGTCATTGTTGGCGCGCTCCTGGCGGCGCCGGCTACGGGCATCATCGCTTTCGAGGAGATCGCGGAGCGCTCTGGTCTGATTTTTACCACCAATAGCTGCCCCACGCCCAACAAGAACCAGCCCGAGACTATGGTGGCCGGCGTCGCATTGCTGGACTATGATAACGACGGTTACCTGGACGTGTACTTAGTCAACGGCGCCGCTATCCCATCTCTTAAGAAGGAAAGTCCTAAGTATTGGAACCGGCTCTTCCACAACAACCGCGATGGCACATTCACCGATGTGACGGAAAAGGCTGGAGTTGCAGGAGAGGGTTACGGCATGGGCGTATCCGTCGGCGACTTCGATAACGATGGCTGGCCTGATCTTTATGTGGCCAACGTGACAAAGAATCAGCTCTTCCGCAACAACCATGACGGCACGTTCAGCGATGTCACGGATCGGGCGCGCGTTGGCGGAGGCGTCTTTGACGGCAAGAAGATGTGGTCGGTTTCGGCCGTCTGGCTCGACTACAATAATGACGGGTTACTGGATTTATTTGTCTCTAATTATTGCAAGTGGGAGGTGAATAAAGACCCGGTCTGCGCCCTGAATGCCACCACACGCGCTTACTGCCATCCTAAGTACTATCAGCCGCTGCCGAACACGCTATACCGCAATAATGGCGACGGGACCTTTACCGACGTGTCCGAAGAGACAGGCATCTCAAAACACTTTGGCAAGGGTATGGGAGCCGTCATCGCCGATTATGACGGCGACGGTTACATGGATATATTCGTCGCCAATGACAACATGCCCAACTCCCTCTTTCACAACATCGCGGGGAAAAGATTTGAGGAAACCGCCCTGGAAAGCGGTGTGGCATATCCGCAAAGCGCTAGCGCGGTCTCCAGCATGGGAGCGGATTTTAAAGACGTATTCAATGACGGAAAGCCCGATATCTGGCACACCGCGACCGAGAATCAATCGTTCCCGCTCTATCGGAATCAGGGCGGGGGAGTCTTCTGGGACGCGACCGACCAGAGCATGCTTGGAGTGACGCGCAGTATGTCGGGATGGTCGAACGGAATCTTCGATTTCGATAATGACGGCTGGAAGGATCTTTTCGTCGCCCGTGGAAACGTGCTCGACAACGTAGCCCTGGTCTCAAACCGAACCTACGGAGAGACTAACACCGTTTTCCGCAATCTTGGCAATGGCAAGTTCAGCGATGTGAGCGCCGAAGCCGGAGCCGATTTCAAGAAACCAGCGCCTCATCGGGGCGTCGCGTTCGGGGATATCGATAACGATGGCCGCATTGACGCAGTGGTCACGGTTCTCAACGGCCAGATGGACTATCTGCACAATGTCACAGCGAATCGCAACCACTGGATTCTTCTGAAGCTGGTTGGCACGAAGAGCAGCCGGATGGCCATCGGGGCGCAGATCCGGATCACCGCCGAGAATGGCCTGAAGCAATACAACGAAGTCACAACAGCCTGCGGCTATGCCGGCGCCTGCGACTCGCGTATTCACTTTGGGTTGGGGGCATCGAAGGTCATCAGCGAGATCGACATCCAATGGCCTAGTCGCATTCACCAGGTTCTGCGAGATGTCCCTGCCGATCAACTTCTTACGATTAAGGAGCCTGCGCGGTAGCGCGTTAGTTCTTCGAAATCCCGAAGGGATGCAAGGCTGGCACCCCGCGCGGATCCTGCTCGGCCTTAGTCTTTTCGAATTCCCCTCTCTCCCGCTCGGCGTCGGCCTTGCGGCCCGCCTGCCGGTAGGCTTCGGCCAGGAAGAAGTGCGCATTCGCGCTGGAGGGCATCTGACGAACCGCATCTTCCAGTTCGGAAATTGCCGAAGTCGCGTTGTTCGCGTCCAGATTGGCGCGGCCCAAATTGAGGTGGCAGAGCCAACGGTAATTGGTGGGCACGGTCTTCAAGGCCGCGCGCAAACTGTCGATAGCCTGCTCCGGCGCGCCCTGCCGAAGTCGAATAGAAGCAATCACCAGCAGCGCCGGCCAGTGCTTCGGGTTGTTTTGCGCCTCCTTTTGGAATTCAGCCAGCGCTGCCTCCGAATCGGTCTCCATCAGGTAGAGGCCATAGGCGTAATGCACGCCCGGCTCGGTTGGATATTGCGCCAACAATTCTTTGTACGCTGCCGCCGCTGCGTCGGGATGCTCTGTGGCGAAAGCCCAAGCGGCCTTCCCTGCCAGATCCACTACCGCGCGGCGCTTCGGCAGGATCGTCGCGAGGTCGTCAGGGCTCGCGAGCGCGACCAGTCCCATGGTTTCCTCCACGGGCGGCGGTGCGTTCGGAATCTTGGTGAGCGGCTGCAACTGCGCCAGCGCCTCATCGAAGGCCGAAGTTCGGATGAGAAGTTGTGCGGCGCGCACTCGCACGGCCGTTTCGAACTGAGGGTTGCCGTTCAGGCCCAATTGTTCGCCTTTGTGAATGTCGGCTAAGGCCTGCTCGGGATCGTCAAGTTGCGATTCGCTGAGGCCCAGGAGAGCCCATCCGTTCGCAAAGATCGGCGCCAACCCGATCCCCTTCCGCAATGCGTCGACCGCTTCGGCATATCGGCCCCTCTGATAAAGGGCGCCTCCCATGTAGAGCCAGCCCTCCGGCCAGTCCGGACGTATCGCAAGCGCCTGCTTGTACAATTGGATCGCCTCCTCGGGATGGCTGTCCAACGCAGCCTCCGCGCGCCGTGACAAATCCTCGAATTGTTCTTTGGTGGGCGTTTGCGCGCACAGGCAAGGCGCCGCGCAAAGCGCAAGCAGGCTAAGCGCCCGGCCCACGAGAGATCGACCCCGCATGATCCCCACGATAACCCAAGTACGTCTATTCTGGAATGGATGCGCATTGTGGCTTTTATCGTCGCCGCCGTCGCCGCTTGCGCGCAATCCTCCAATCCCGAGCAACTCTTTCACGACGCGGTTGCGGCGCAGCAACGTGGCGACGATGCACTGGCAGTGCGCGACTACCGGGAACTCCTCAAACGCTATCCGGACTCCCTCGAAGTGCGCGCCAATTTGGGTGCCGCGCTCGCAAAATTGAACCGCTACGACGAAGCCATCGAACAATACCTCGCCGTGCTCGTGAAAAAAGACAATGCCGGTCTGCGGCTCAATCTGGCGTTGGCATATTACAAGAAAGCAGCTTGGCGCGACGCGGCGCAGCAACTCGGCACGCTGCACGCCGCGCAGCCGAATGACGCGCGTGTCGTCACACTGCTGGCCGATTGCTACGCCAACCTCGGCCAGGACGAAAAGGCCATAGCCGTCCTCAAACCCGAATCGGCCGCACACCCGGACGATCTATCGGTGGCGTGGCTTCTGGGCTCTGCGCTCATCCGGACTGGTCACCGCCGCGAAGGTCTGAACTTGGTCGACCGCGTGGCTCGCGAAGGCAATCGTCCCGAGGCTTACCTGCTTGCCGGCCAGACCGCTCTCAAAATGAATGAGTTCGAGCGCGCCCGCGACTACGCCGCCGCGGCTGCGCGCCTCAATCCGCAACTGCCAGGCCTCGATACATTACGCGGCACCGTCCTCAGCTACTTAGGAGACACCGATGGCGCCACGGCCGCACTGCGGAAGGCGGTGGAGGCGGACCCCAAAGACTTTGACGCGCAGCTTGGCCTGGGCGCCGTTCTCCACACCACTCGCGATCTCGATGGCGCCCGCCTACATTTGCAAAATGCCTTGCAACTCCACCCCGGCTCCACGGTGGCGCGCTACGAATGGGCCCGGTTGGAACGCACCGAAGGACAAGTGGAAGCGGCCGCGCGCGATTTCGAGAAGGTCATACGCGACGATCCAACCTGGGCGCAGCCGCACGTTGAATTAGCCGCTCTTTATTTCCGCCTGAACCGCCAGGAGGATGGCGAGAAAGAGCGCGCCGTCTTCGACCGCCTTACAGCGGAACAGCAGAAAAAGTGACCCGGCGCCAAACTTCTGGAGCGCCGTCTAACTTCCTGAACGGGATATAATCTGCCTATGCGAAAGGCCTATGTCGCCGCGCTTGTGGTTCTCGTTATTATGGCCTTTCCCGGTCCGGCGCAGGAGATAACTCCTCCGTCCGCCGGTCCCGCCATTCGCGTCACTACCACGGAGATCGCGCTCGATCTGGTGGTGCGCGATAAGAAGGGCCGCCTGGTGAAAAGTGTCAAGCCCGGCGACATCGAGATTTCCGAGGACGGCGTACGGCAGCAGGTTCTCGGCTTCCGTATGGTGTCGGGCCGCGAACAGCAGAGCCGCCCGGGGAGTCAGACGAAGCCGCAGACAACTCCGTCGTTCGTGCCGCTACGGGAACTGAACACTGTCTCGATTGTTTTTTACAACATCGATCCTGTGACACGGCCTCACGCCGTGAGCATTGCCAAGGAATTCCTCAAGTCTAACTTGCCGCCGGAGAGTTATGTCGGAATCTTCAACCTCAATGAGAGGCTGATCCCGGTGCATGAGTTCACAAAGGACCGGCAGGAGTTGCTCGCGTCCACATTCAATGGAAATCCGCTGGATTTCTCCCGCGCCTCGGAAGCTCTACTCACCGCCAGTCCGAACATCACCACCGTGAATGCACAAGTCAATGCCGCCACGCACACGGCTACAGTGACTATCGATACCACCGGGGGTGAGGTGGCCAATACGTCGATCGTGGGCGCGGATGTCTCCACTGGAGCCGGAGCGAATCGCGTGCGGGGCGATCAAGTGCGTGAACGCGCCGATTTCGCGAATATCGAGGGCATGCACGAAACCGACAGGCTCAACGCCATGATTGATACGCTTGGCGGGTTACCCGGCAGGAAAACGGTTCTGCTGGTTACGACCGGATTGACTCTTACCGGAGACCCCGAGATTTTCGACAGGATGTTGGCCCACGCTAATAATCGCGGGATTACCTTTTATGCGCTCGACAGCACGGAAATGAGCGCGACGGACGACACCGCGCAAGCCGGCAAACTCGCCGCAGGTCAATTGGCGTCGCAGAGCCAGCAGCAGTCTAAACTGAACGCCAGCGCTAGCGTCATGCGCGAGAACAGCCGGCAGGGTGACAACACTATCGCCGCTGTACGTACCTCGGACACGCAAGCCAGCCTGCGGGCGTTATCCGAAGGCACGGGCGGATTCCTGATCGCCAATACCAACGATTTTCGTAAGTCCTTTCAGCAATTGGCGGAGGCTTTGGAGACACATTACGAAATCACTTACCGTTCCACTTCGCCTAAATTCGATGGGCGTCTGAGAAAGATCGACGTGAAGTTGGCACGTAACGATTGGCAGGCCGAGAGCCGAACGGGTTATTTCGCTCTGCCGGATCTGAAAGGCTCAGGCAAGCTGACGCAACAGGAATCCACGGCCATGGCGGCGCTAGCCGCCGAATCCCGGCCGCACTCTTTCGATTTTCACGTTGCGGCCTATCATTTTCAGAAGGACCGCGAGAATCCCGTTGCCACGCTCGCTTTCGAATTGCCCAGCGCGAAGTTGGGCGCGTCGGCCGATGCCGTTCATAAGATCCACAAGTTTGAAATCTCTTTGCTGGCTCTTGTCCGCGATGCCAATGGAGAAGTTGTCGATAAGTACAGTCTCGACCAGCCTTATTACATCGCGGATAACAAACTTGCGGCCGTACGGGCTGACGAGTTGACTTATACGCATCCGCTCGATCTGCCGCCGGGCCACTACACCGTGGACGCCGCGGTGATCGATCGCGAGGGCGTCCAGGCAACCACCGAAACCGGCAGTTTTGAAATCCCAGCGCCGCCCAAAGGTATCGCAATCAGCAGCCTGGCAATGGTGGAGCACCTCGACGCGGCCGCCGCTAAGCCTGACGCCACCGATCCATTCACGATGAAGGACAAACACATCGTTCCCATGGTGAATGCCACGGTCTCTCCCGCGGTCAAGCGCTGGGTCTACTTTGTGGTTTATCGGAACCAGGCGAACCCGGAAAAACCCAAGATCCGTGTGGAATTCAAGAACGGCGGCCAAGTTTTTGCCGATCAGACAGTTGCCCTGCCAGAGCCGGATGAGAGGGGGGCCATTGGCATGTTCGTCGCGGCGGCTGCCCGTCCCGGAAACTGTGAGTTGCAGATTACCGCCATTCAAGGCAGCGAATCCGCCACGCAACATATCGCCTACCTTGTGACAGCGCAGTAAGCGCTCTGTTCTCCCGGATACTTCTTCACGTCTCCAGCGCCATAGCGTGTGATACACTGCCTCCGGCAGCAACGCTATGTCTAGAATTGTCTTCACACTTGTATGCGCCGCGTCCGCACTCCTGGCGCAAGCTCCTGAGCCCGGCCCTCTCGTCCGCCTCTATCCCGTAGCGGTTGATGTCAGCGGCCAGCCGGTCAATGACCTCACGGCCGACGATTTTAAGATCATCGATCAAAATAAAGTAGAAACGATATTTGCCTTTCACAAGCCCAGGAATGAGCCGCCGGTCAAGCTCGATACTCTGGAATTCTCCAATCGGACATCGGGAACGACGCCGCAAAACACGGTCATCCTCTTCGACATGATCAATCTCGCGGATGCCGATCGGCTCGAGGCATGGAAGGCTCTGGATAAATCGCTTTCGCAACTCGAGTCGGGCGAGCATGTATTTTTCTACTTGCTCAACCTGGAGGGGACCCTGATTCCGATTCACCCTCTGGGCCCCTCGGCGGCCGACGATAAGACATGGCCCCAAGGGGTGGCTACTGTGTTCGATAAGGCCATGAAGGCCTCCAGCCACGCCCGTCCCGTCCAGGTTGGCGCCGAAGAACAGGTAAAGAGGACCTTCAAAGCTCTGGAGGATATTGCGAATAAACTGGCGGCATTTCCAGGGCGAAGAGATATTCTCTGGATTGCCAACGGACTGACCACCGTTGCCGACCCCAAGCTTACCGGTTGTACTGGCGATTGGGTCGAGTGCGCGCTCTATGTCCCTCACCTGGCGGTGACGCTGACGAACGACGGTGTCGCCGTGAACCCATTTGCCTTCATCGGGGCGCTCAATCCGGACGTGAATTACAACATGGACCAAATGGCGCTACTCACAGGCGGCCATTTCTATTCCCGGGAGGATGTTCGGACAGTGATCAAGCAGGTGGCACAGAGCGCTGTGAACAGTTATACGGTCCTGTACGATCCGGGGGCGGACAATTGGAACAACAAGTGGCATCGTATCCATCTCACGTGCGAGCGCAAAGGCATCAAGCTCCAGGTCAGGGAGCGCTACTACGCGCTGCCGGATTCACGGCCGCCCTTGGAACGAACGAAAGCAGTCCTAATGCAGGCTTTTCAGAGCCCGACCGACCTTACGGATATCGGCCTTCGCGTGAAAATCTCGGCGCTGGGAGAAAACAAGCCGGGTGTACGCCTGGATATCCGCATCGACCCATCGGATCTTCTGTTGCGCGAACAAGGTGGTAAATATTTGGGCGCGGTCTATTGTCTGATATCCGACCGCAGCGCCTCCGCCCCGCTTGGTGAACCCGCTGTGTTGGACCTGAAACCCGAGTTGACGGCAGAACAATACAAAATGGTGATGAAGGAAGGCCTGCCTTTTGGCCAGGACCATCCGACCACCGATGCCGTGCGTCAGGTGCGCGTCATCTTTCTCGATAAGAATACGAATGCCGTCGGTTCGCTAACATTCCCGGTTAAGTAGAATTCTAGTCCTCGCGAAATCGCCAAACCGCCGGCCGCCCGCCGGGTCGATAACCCAGAGCCGCCTGGGAAGACGCTAGTTGTTGCATGAAAACTTGCTGAGAATTGCTCGGAATTTACGGTTAACGCGTGTGAAGGCCCCTCCGTTAACATCCCTTGCTCATCGTTAACGCACCCGCGAATTACATTGAAAAACCGATGTTGCGGCAGTATACTCAGCCAGATGAGGGGCTTGCCACGTAATGCAACCGACTACGGATTTCGAACCTGAAAGGCTTGAGCTTGCGGCCCTGCTGACCTCGGGGATTTTTGGGCGTGCGCCGAATCTCGCTCTCGTGCTCAACTACACCTGTGCAAGATATTTCGACGGCGCCGCGGAGCAGATTAAGGAATACAACATCGCGGTGGAAGCTCTGGGACGCCCTGCCAACTTCGATCAGCGTTCCGATTCCATCGTGCGCGTGGAGGCGCACCGTCTGCGAAAGCGCCTACGGGAGTACTACGGAGGAGAAGGCGCGAACCACGCAATTCAAATAGAGATTCCTCCCGGTCAATACGCGCCCCGTTTCGTTTATCGCGAGCGCCTCGAAGTGGCGGAGCCGTCATCGTCAATTCCTGTCGAGCCGGCTCCTCCTGTCGAGCCGGTTACTCCGGTCGAGTCTGCGCCGGTCGCAGAGCCGAAAACTCTTCCGCCGGTTCCAACTTTGGTTCCGGCCGCGCGGATGATTTCAAAGCTGGTCCTGTGGACCTCAACTGCCGTCGTAGCCGTTTCCGCCATGGTGGTAATCGCTGTTTCCATGCTTGGGCGACACGTCGTGACCGCGAAGGCCATTTCCGGACTGCCCGTGGCGGTGGCTCCTCTGGCATTGCAGGGAGACGTCATCCGGATTCGCTGCGGACTGGAGCGCAGCGGCTACATTGACCGTCTCGGGAATACGTGGTCGGGCGATATGTTTTTTCAAGGCGGTTCGGCCCTGGATTCAGTTAATCGTCTTGTACAGGGAACGCGCGATGCCCAGTTATACCGCACGCGGCGCGAGGGTGCATTCCGTTATGACATTCCTTTGAAACCCGGAGTGTACGAGATGCGGTTGCACTTCGCCGAAACTGTATACGGCGACGATAACCCAGCCGGCGGCGGCGAAACGAGCCGCGTCTTCACCGTTCGGATCAACGGCAAAGAGATGATGACCAACTTCGACGTGGTCGCGGATGGCGGCGCAAGCACGGCGGATATTAAGGTGTTCAAAGATATTTCGCCCGCCGTGGACGGCAAGCTTCACCTGCAGTTCGAGCCCATCTCCAATCAACCGATCCTGAATGGCATCGAAATTTCGCCCGGAATCGCCGGGCATATCCGGCCGGTCCGCATGGTGGCGCAGGAACACGGCTACACCGACAAGAACGGCCACTACTGGGAGCCGGACCGTTACGTGAGAGGCGGCCAGTTGGTGGTTCGCCACGAAAGCGTTTCCGGGGATCCGGACCCCGACCTGTACCGGGGCGAGCGCTTCGGCAATATCTCCTACACAATCCCGGTGGCCGACGGGCGGTATACAATCACCATGCATTTTGCCGAGACGTGGTTTGGACCGGGCAAAGCGGGAGGCGGACCGGGCCCCGGTAGTCGAACCTTCGACATTCTTTGCAATGGCGTCGCAGTGAAGCGGAACTTCGATATCTTCAAGGAGGCGGGTGGGGCCGATCGGGCCGTGACTCTCTCAATTCCCGATGTCGCCGCGAATCACCAGGGGAAGATAGTGGTTTCTCTGGTCCCCGTGAATAACTACGCATCCATCAATGCGATTGAGGTAGGGGACGCATCCCGCTGATCCTCGGGTCAGGTACCCGCGTCCAACCACTTCAACCCCACCGGGGTCTTGCGTCAAGAGCCGCGATCCGTGTTTGCTCATTCTGAGCGGCTTTGTTGATCAATTGCGTCCGCCGCTGTAGAATTCACGCATGGCAGCCGTTCGAGCCGTGCTCCTCGCTCTCTTGCTGAGTGAGGTCATTTCCTCACAGCAAGCCGTTTCATTCCCTGCTCGAGATGGTGGACGAATTTGCGCCGATCTTTATGGCAAAGGAGACCGCGGCGTTGTACTCGCTCACGGTGGCAGATTTAACAAGGAGAGTTGGCGGGATCAGACCCGGAGTCTTGTGTCCCGCGGATTCAGAGTCCTGGCAATCGACTTCCGTGGATTCGGCTGCTCAACCGGTCCGGGACAATCCGATTTCGATAATGCCCCGTTTGAGAACGATGTGCTGGCAGCGGTTCATTATCTGAAAACGCATGGCGTCAAAACGGTATCGGTCGTTGGGGGCAGTTTCGGAGGCGGGGCTGCCGGCGACGCATCGATCAAATCCGCGCCCGGTGAGATTGACCGCATCGTACTTCTGGGTGCGGCGCCGAACCTCTCGGCGGAAAAGCTGCAGTCGAGAGTCCTCTTCATCGTCGCCCGCGATGACGCCAATGACGCCGGCCTCAGACTTCAGGATATTCGCGCGCAGTACGAAAAGGCTCCTCAGCCGAAGGAATTGATCGTTTTGGATGGCTCCGCGCACGCACAGTTTCTTTTCCAAACCGAGCAGGGCGATCGCGTAATGCGCGAGATCCTACGATTCCTTACTTTGCCCTGATTATCTACGCCCAGCCGTCAAATGCTCACTCTTCAAACGCTATGATACCCTCCAGTACACCGAATACCGTTTGTCGAAAAGGCTGTTGAGCGGCACTAGCGTTACCTCCTGCTTTTGACCGGTTGTCCGAAAGACCAGCGGCTTGTCCGAGGGCTTGATCCAGGAATCGAGGCTGGAAGAGGCTTTGAATTCCGGAATCTCGAGCGGCGGTATGGGCGGGGTGGAATTGGTGGCAGCGAGGGGCGATCCATTTTGCTCGATACCCGCTGCGCCCACGCGCAGATTCGGGCCAATGATATGAGCTTTAGTCAGGCCTTGGGCTCCAAGATCGCCGGCCAATACCAGCGGGCCGTAGAGGAAAGCCTGGATGTTAGGATCGTCAGGCATCGTTTCCACATGCAGGTTCATTGGAAGCTGCATCTCGATCTTGTCCCCCACCCTCCATTCGCGGTGCAGCGTGAGATAGCTCCCGGGAGACGCCGAAGCGTCCAGCACCTTTCCGTTCAGCGAGACAGTGGGAGCGGATTTTAGCCAGCCCGGGACTCGCAGCCGCATTGCCATCGCGCTCGGGTGCGAGGCAGTTACAGCCAGGGTAATGACTGTGGATTCGGGATACTTGGTGTCCTGACGAAGCCCGAACCCCTTTTCCGTCCAGTCCAGTTCGGACGGAATGAACAGGTTGACGTAGATGCCCTCGCCGTCTCGCCAGTAGATGCTGTCGTTGAGCTTGGAAAACTCTTCGACTCCAGACCCGGTGCAGCACCAGAACGTCTGATCTTCTGTGTTGAATGTCTTCCACACGCCCGGCGTCAACGACAGGTAGTATTGCGTATAACCGACCTCAGGACGGATCGTTCCGATCCGGTGGTTAAGTAACAATCGCTCGTAGTAGTCGAAATAAGCCGGCTCGGGCTTCCAGGCATACATGTGTCGCGCCAGCTTCAACATGTTGTAGGCACAGCAGCACTCAGCCGTATTCACACTGAGCCCCCATTCCGCCGCAAGACGGCCCGGAGGCGCCAACCAGCCTTCGGCATTGCTCGTTCCGCCGGTCACGTAAGTGCGGGCAGTACTCACTTCGTGGAAGAAATAATCGGCGACATCGTGAAAGCGAAAGTCGCCCGTTATCTCGTACCGGCGCGCGGCCGCGATGGCTTGCGGGATGTGCGTGTTGACGTGAAGTCCCCGCAGTTCGTCGCGTCGCAAAGCCAGTGGGTTAATGAAACTCTTCTTTTGGAAGCGGTCACCCACCTTTCCCCACCGGTCGTTGTTCGTCACGGCAGCCAGGTTGTATAGCGTTTCGGCCATGCCGCCGAACTCGATCGTCAGTATTCGCTGCATGTGCCCTTCCGTCCGCTGGGCGGTCCACTCGTCGGCCCATGCCGCCATGCCTTCGAGGATCTGGAGAGCCTGTTGGTTGTTCGCGAGCCGGTACATGTCGAACATGCCGGCCATGATTTTATGGATCGTGTAGAACGGCGCCCATACTCGTTCGCCCTTGTCCAGGCGATCCCACCACGTTGTAGGAAACGCGCTGAGATACTTGCCGCCGAGCTTCTGCTGGCACTTGGCGAGCTCGGCAACCATGTAGTCGCCCTTGGCTCGCGCGTCCTTGTCGCCGTTGGCGGCCAATTGGGCGCTTGCAGAAAGGAAGTGGCCCGGGAAATGGCCCCGCAGTTCGCTGGAGCGCATGCCGTTCTCCGGTTGTTCCCATCCGCCCAACGGCTTCGCCGCTCCAACGGGAAGCCCAGCGTTAGAGCGAAATGTATAGAGCAGCCGGTCTGCTTCGAGACGCGCCATGTAGCCGCGGTTCCAGTCATGGGCGCTCGCGTATATGCTGCCTCCCAGCAACCGGACCTGGGCCATAGGAAACGGCTCCGCGCGAGTCGCAACAGGTCTCGATGTGAACTCCAGCGTTCCTTCGAAAGGCGGCGTATCGGGGACGAGCGGCCTCGGTTGGGGACCTGGCGTGGCGCGCGCGGGCGTTTGCTGGCTTTGATTTTGTTGGGCTGCCAGTGACGGAACAACCACCCCGGCGCCGACGCCCGCAAGGATGCCTCCGAATCCGCGGCGGCTCAGCGCCGTCTTCGATCGGCTCATCTTCTTCACGGTGTTACCTCCTACAACGGCCCACGCATGGCGAGCCTGATTTTGTTCTGTAGAGCGTCGCTCTTCTCCGGGCGGCCCTGCTTTCGGTAGGCTTCCTCGAGTGCGGTAGCCGCCGTGAGCGAGAGTGGATCGAGTGACAAGGCCCGTTCCAGATGCAGGGCGGCATTCTCCAACTCGCCGGCTTCCAGGCAGGATACACCCACGTCCTCTTCATTGGTCGCGGTGGCAGGCGCCAGTTCCAACACGCGCCCGAAGGCCCGAAGCGCTTCGAGCGGCTGTTTCCCCAATACCAGAGCGCGTCCAATTCCGCGGAGCACCGCAACATCGTCCGGGACGGTCTTCTGCACCTCCGTCAGTTGACGATAGCCGCGCACCATCATGGCGGGAGAACGGCTGGAAATGCCGGCGTTGACATAGGCGAGCGCCAGGTTTCGCGATTGCAGCGCCGCCGCGGGATCGCGCCAGGCCGCCAATTCCTCCATTAGCGGCGCCGGCTCATCCGGCATGGGACGCCTTGCGATCCGGTGATCGGTGAAGACCGTGTGGCCACCATCCTGCGCCTGCCGGCGCTTCATGTGACAGCCTACGCAGTTGGTCGCGTCGGGATGCGTCTCCGCCAGCTTGCCTAGATGGCAGGATTGACAACGGCTGTTATAGGTCGCGGTTGTTTGCGCAATCTCAGCATGAGGATCGTGGCACGTCCCGCACCATAACTTGCCCTGGCTGTTACGGGCGCATGCGCTCAGAGCCAATTGCTCCGCGTGGCTGATCACTTTAAAGTCGCGCGCTCCGGCGCGGGTGTAAACCGTGAACACATCCTCAAGACGTTCGCCGGGACGGAAGTCGTCGAAATCCTTGCCGGGGTTCAAAACTCGAGTTACGCCTGCCAGATGGCACTGCTCACAGACACTGTCGCGAGCCGTCGCCGCGAGCTTCGCCGGATTGATGATAGATCCGGGTACCGGCCGCCGCAGGTGCTCTTCAACCGGACCGTGGCAACGGGCGCACGAAATAGCCTCTTCCGCAAACACCGGCGACGCGTACTGGTTCGTCGTGCCTGTTATATGCAATGGGTGGCCCGAATGGCAGAGCACGCACTCCTCGTTGACGGGCCGCGTGAAATCCGGCTCCGGAATATGTTCGTATCCAGGAGCCAAGCCGTAGCTTTGGCGAACCGTGTAATAACAGATCGGCGACTGAAAGAGATGGCCGCCAATCAGAACCAGAAAGCCTGTTGCATGCTTGCCCGATCCGATCGCGTAAGCCACTCGATATTCCGAGATTTCGCCTCCGCGGTCCATGCGCTGCCAGAGGCCTTTACTGTCGCGACCAATGGTAAACCGGGTGTCCGAAGCGGTCGCTGTGAATCTACCGTCGGGCTCCTTGCCAGGACGCCGCAGCGACATTGCCATCGTGGAGTGCGAATAGGCCGCCACCTCTTTCGGGTGACAGGATTGGCAGGGGTGAGCTAGCAGACTCAATGGAGCCAGAAAAGCAACGCACCCCAGCCACCGTGGCATTAAAAGAAGAGCTTAGCAGCAATCGTAACGTTTCTCGGATTCAGCTGAGATGTGGAACGGCCGAAAAGAGAGCTCGAAAGATTCGCATTGATACCGCCCAGGTTCACGCGGTTAAAGGCATTGTAAAATTCGAACCGCAACTGAAACTTTACCCTTTCCGTGATGCTGGTGTCCTTGAATGCGCTGATGTCGTTGTCGGCATAGCCAGGGTTGCGAAATTGGCCCCATTTCTCATTCCCCTCGGTTCCAAAAGCAGGCTGAGGGAAATTCGCCTTGGTAAATACGCCGGTAAGATATGCCTGACGGCCGGTTGCCATCGCGTAGCTGGTTACGTTGGGATAGTCGTAGTTGTCACCGTCTGCGTTGTAATCGCCGCTGGTTGGGGAGAAGCCAGTGAAGTTGCCGTTGGCGTCGCGAGTGGGGCTGAATGCCGCGCTTGTGCTTACCGTAAACGGGTATCCGCTTTGCAGGACAGTGAGTAAGCTAAGGGTCCAACCTGTAGTGAGTCGCCCAGTGAATCCGTGACCCTGGTTCAACCCTGGAAGCGTGTAGCTTGCGGAAATGGAGACTCGGTTGGGAGCATCCCATATGGAAGGACCGTAGTATTGGAAGGGATTGGTCGGAACCGGATACACTTGCGTGTCGTCCTTGGAAGACGATCGTGTATAGTTCGCGTTGATAAATCCGCTTCTGGCAAATCGGGTGCGAAGGCCAACAGTCATTGCATCGAATCGCGATATGCGGTCGTTCTGCGTATAGCTGATTGAGCCAAAGCTCGGGTTTAAACGCGTCGGAGCGGTGCTGTTGTGTTGGATCAGGTCACCGTTGTAGACGTTAATATCCTGGCCATAACTCACGCTGAATTGCTGGCCTCCACCCGAAAGCATGTCGCGGCCTCGGGAGCCTGAGTAGCCCAGTGACACCACCGTTTGTTTGGTAATCCTCCTGTCTACGTTCGCCGAGACGGTGTACAAAACGGGTGTTTTTAAATTGGGATCGATGGCGCCGATAGCCGGCGCGAGACCGACGATGCCGCCGGCTGCATCGAGTTGGCCGCCCGCGATTACCGGATACGTGAATCCAAACGGTGGAGTGTTGCTGTTCCCCAAAACGAACAGAGGCGGCGGATTCGAAGTGGCGAAAAACGTGGGATAAATCGGCCCCGGCGGACTACCGCGCATTTCCTCCTGCGCATTGGCCGGCGTCACCCAATTGTGGAAGATGCCGACTCCGCCTCTGAGAACCCAGTCCCCCTTCTTGGTGGGATCCCAGGAGATACCAAGGCGCGGGCTCCATGCAGTCTGCGCGCCATTAAATACATCGTTCTTCGTGACAATCTTGCCGTTTGTAACCTGCTGCGCCAGGGTCGATCCTTGGCCTAACGTGAAGTTGCCGAATACGGTGTTGGCTGAGCGTGAGTAGGGATTGCCAAAGTCGTCGAACCGTACTCCATAAGTCAGCGTCAGGTTGGGTTTTACTTTCCAAGTATCTTGAACGAAACCGCCAAACGTCTTCGAAGCGGCGTTCCAATCCCACAATACCGGCTTTCCCGTGATCGGATTGTACGCCACGCCTGTCTCGTTGAACGGATTGTCCATCGCCAAATCCAGCAGACTGTTGAACTGAAAGGTTGGCTGCGCATGGGGGCCCTGGAACTCTTCCACGTCATCGCCGAACCAAGCCTCGAATCCGGCTTTGAACTCGTGGGCGCCGCGGATATTCGTCAGCACGTCGCGCCAATGATAGTTATGCTGAATAAAATCACCGGCCGCGAAACCATTTCCGAAGCCGCCTGAACCGGTTACATTGATCAATGGCACGCTGAACAAACCGGTCTGTGGTTGGATGCCTTCATCCCGCATGTAGCCGAAGCTGGCCTCATTCAACATCGTGGGAGAGAAGGTGTGGGTCTCGCTGAACTGGTAGGCGTTCAGGATGAAGTGATTGGTGGCCGCAAACGCCGGACGGATCGCCGGGCCGCCGGTATCGAGAACGGAACGGTAAACGTTTCCGTAAATGCGGTCGTTCTTGAAGTACTTGTCGATGCGCGTGTTGAACTGAAGCGCGTTGCGGTAATTGGTTCCGTTGAAAATGCCGGAATCGATCATTGGCAGGTTGCACGGAATGTTGGCCGTAGCCGGGGTACCGCAAGTTCCCGGAAACACCGTTGCGGCCGTTGCGGTAACCGCGGTAGTGGTGGCATTCGATGCCGGGTAACTCGTCAGAATCTTGGTGCCGAGGGTATTCGGGAAGTTTGCTTTGGCCCAAGCCGTGAACTGCGGATCCTCGTACGTCTGGGTGCTATTTCCAGTGGATGTCGAAGCGCGGAACGGCTCAATCGCGAAGAAGAAGAAGAACTGATGGTGCGGAATGATCGGTCCACCGATGGTAGCCGAGACGTTATTGCTATGGTACGGGGCGTAGTTGTGAACGAACTCCGTTCCGGCAAAAAGCTTCTGATTGGTGAAGTAGTCGCTAGCCGAACCGTGGAACCCGCTGGTTCCGGATTTTGTGGTCATGGCCATCTGGGTCGAACTGGCCCGGCCGTATTCCACGCTAAATGTGTTCACCTGAACGCTGACCTCCTGAACCGAATCGGGATTCGGCGTCAGATTCAGCACGCCCGGCCGAATGGCGCTGGTCACATCCAACCCATCCACTGAGTACATATTGCCGACGCTGCCGGCGCCGTTGGCGCTGGCGTCTACCTGAGTCTCGGTTGAGAAGTTATCAATGCCTGAACCGGGGCTTCCGCCGGTTACCGTTCCGAGTCCGACGACGCCGGGCGCCATCGTAACCAGCGAAATCATATTGCGGCCCGCCAGCGGAAGGTTGGTGAGCGCCTGCGTTTCCAGAGTTACCTGGTTTCGGCTCTCCGCCGTATTCAAAACCGGCGCCTGGCCCGTGACCTCCACCGTTTGAGATGCGCCCGCCAACTGCATCGTGACCGGAACGTTCAAGTTCTGGCTGGTTTCAAGCCCGAACGATAGATTGGCGGCGCTGAAACCGGATGCTTCGACAGTGAGCTGATAGGAACCCGGGGCAAGGCTGACAAACCGGTAGTTGCCCTCGTTGTCTGACGTGGCCTTCGTCACTACGCCGGTTTGCGTGTTTTTCAGTTGAACGGTTGCGTTCGGCACCACAGCGCTTGCGGGATCGTGAATCGTCCCCTGGATGCTGCCGCTGAATTGTGCCCAACATGAGCCACTCACAAGCGCCACGAGGGCCGCAAACCTGACTATGAACCCGTGCGAACTTGGTCGCATAAGACTCTCCTCCCATTCACCGCGCCCCCATTAGAGTAGCTGCAACCCTAAATTCCGCTTTAACTTACACGAAGTTAGATCAGCGCTGAAAGCGCTACCACAGATTTTGGTCTAGTGAATTTATACTATGAGTTCTACAGCAAGTCAACGAGAAAATTGAAAGGGCTTACATTTGAAACTTCGCGGCGGAGCTGGTTAAGTAAAGTGGATTCGAGAGTTTACGCGGTCGGCTCGATTCCGGTTGATTCCCTAGGGTAAAATCCTGAAACCGCTTTCAGACGCGGCCCGTGCCGCCGAATCCCTGCGAGGGCACAATTCCGGCTTGCTCGTCGATAGTGACCAGCTGGTTGCTCGCCACTTTGCTGAACGACTGAAGATGACCGTTGGGCCAGCGAATCTCCAGATCGACGACGTTAATATTCCCAAGACCGAAATGCAATCTCCTGTCGTCCACGGAGAGATAACTGGATTGCGCCAAAACTTCCTGCGCCTGCACGTACGCGCCATACTTGACCGTAACCCGGGAGCCAATTGCGCTGCGGTTGGACTTCGCTCCCACCAGTTTGACCTTGATCCAGTGCGCATTGCCCTTGATGTCGTTTCGCAAAAGGGATGGCGGCTCATTCAGGTTGACGATCAGAATATCGAGGTCGCCATCGTTGTCGAAATCGCCGAATGCGCAACCTCGGCTTGAATGGCGGGCCGCGAGAGCGGGTCCAGCCTCGTCAAAAAGTTCTTCGAAACGCCCGTTCCCCAGATTTCGAAATAATATCGGCGGCGTACGATACGGATATTGAGGGAGCTTCTTTTCAACTTCCGGGTAAACGCTGCCCGTCACCCAGAAGAGATCGGGCGCCCGTCATTATCCAGATCGACAATGCCTGCGCCCCAACTGACGAAGCGGGTCTCAACACCAAGTCCGGCGCGAATTGTGACGTCCATGAAGCCGGCTTTCTTCTGGTTCGCATATAATGCCGGCGTGTCTTCGGTAAAGTGGGTCTTCAAGATATCCAACTGGCCGTCCAGGTTGAAATCGCCAACGCCGAGTCCCATCCCGGCCTGCTCCTGCCCATCCTCATTCAATGCCACGCCCATTTCCAGGCCGGACTCCTTGAAAGTCCCGTCGTGATTGTTCAGAAACAGGAAGCTGGGCGTTGAATCGCACGCCACATAAATATCGGGCCACCCATCGTCGTTAAAATCCGCGGCCACCGCTGTAAGGCCGTAACTGCCGGTCGCGGCCGCAATGCCCGCCTTCGCGCTAACTTCGGTGAACGTGCCGTCTCCGTTGTTGTGATAAAGGGAGTGCGTATCCGGCGGCAGGCCGCGCGGGCCGCAGTTCACCAATACTCCCTTGAAATTGCAATCCGGCGATTTTCCCGCGGGGAAAATATTCTTGGGGTCGAATTGCAGATACCGCGAAACAAAAAGGTCCAGGTGTCCATCGCGGTCATAATCGACGAAGGTACAGCCCGTACTCCAGCGAACTTTCTCCTCCCACAGGCCGGCCTCACGTGTCACGTCCGTGAATGTGCCATTGCCATTGTTGCGGTACAGGACGTTGTGGCCCCAGTAAGTGATGAAGATATCTTCGAAGCCGTCGTTGTTGTAATCGGCAACGGTTACGCCGCAAGCCCATCCGGTACGCCGGAGCCCGGCCTTCTCCGTCACATCGGAAAATGTGCCATCGCGGTTGTTATGGTAGAGCCGATTCGTCGTGTTCGGCGGCGCGCCCTCCCAACGCGTTCCGGAAAGAAGAAAGATGTCGAGCCAGCCGTCGTTATCGTAATCGAGGAATGCGGCGCCGCAGCCGATGGCCTCGAGGATGTAAGCATTGGCGTCTACTCCTCCATAGATCACAGGCGCGGTGAGTCCCGCCTTCGCGGCCACATCGGTGAACGATGCGTTGAACGGCAGGCCGGACGCCTTCGGTCTCGACGTCGCCTTCACGCCTCGCGTAGACATTTGCGCTTTCGCGACCAGAGGAGCTGCAACCAGACTCATGCAGGCTCGGCGCGTTAAAGGGTGAGGCTTCATTTCAAGCGGATTCGAAGCTGGTGTACATTGCGTCAGCCGGTATGACGTGGGCTCAGACTGAACGCGTGGACGCGTTTACAGGGATTGTATGTCCTTACGCGGAATTTCGTCAATTGCGCTTCACTCAACCACCGCCATGCGAAAACCGCGAAATGCGTTTTGCGGTATGCTGCCAGAAAGGATTGGTAGATTGGCAATCGATAGATGCCGCCGTGTGCTAGGCAAGGCAGTATTCGCGTGGGCGATGACGTGCTTCGCCGCCCTTAGTGCCTGGCCGCAGACGGCGCCACCGGACGCACAATCTATCACGGCGGCGCTCCGCGGAAAGCAGTATAAGCAAGCCCTGGAATTGGCCAAGCAGGCTCTGAAGGCCGCTCCCGCAGATGTTCAGATTCTGACCCTGGAAGCGCTGGCATGGAAAGGCTTGGGCCAGGACCAAAATGCGCTAACGGCTTTTCAACGCGCGTTACGGATTGCGCCAAACTACCTGGCGGCCCTCGAAGGAGCGGCGCAAATAGAATATGCCGCCGGCAGCGATGCCGCCGTTCCGCTTCTCGATCGTTTATTAAAGTTGCGGCCCGACGAGCCGACCGCGCATGCGATGCGCGCCGTCATGGCTTGGAAACACCGCGATTGCCCAACCGCTGTAGCGCACTTTGACCGAAGCCGCTCCGTAATGGCCTCCCAGCCCGATGCGTTGCGGGAGTACGGAATCTGTCTGGTCAAGCTCAACAAACCCCAAGCCGCTGCGGCGATCTTTCAACAAATTGTTGCGACGAATCCGGAGGATCGGCCGGCCAGGTATTCTCTTTCGGCCGTGCAAATGATGGCGCAGCGTTACTCCGATGCCCTCGATACTCTGCGGCCCCTGCTTGCGGCATCTACGGACGCCGAAGCCCTAGCCCTCGCGTCTGGAGCTTACGAGGCTCTGGGCGATACCCCGAAGGCCGTCGCCGCGCTTCGTCAAGCCATTGTAATTGCGCCACGGAACGTCGCGTATTATCTCGATTTCGCCAACCTCAGCTTTGCTCACAAATCGTATGACGCCGGTATTCAGATGGTTAACGCGGGGTTGAAACTGTCGCCGGAATCGCCCCAACTTCATTTAGCGCGGGGGATACTGTCGGTTCAAACCGGACAGGTCGATCAAGCCGACGCCGATTTCGCTGCCGCTGAGAGGCTGGACCCACGGCAACCTGGGACCGCCGATGCGCGGGTCTTGGAATACCTGCAGCAGAACAATACGGACGAAGCAATCCGGGTGGTGCGCGAGGAAATGAAGAGCCGCCCCAACGACGCGTTCCTATACTACCTGTTGGCCGAGGTGTTGAACTGGCAGGGCCCGCAAGCCGGCACGCCGGAATTCCAGCAAGCGCTGGGGGCCGCATCGAAGGCCGTTCAACTTCAGCCTGACCTGACCTTGGCGCGCAATCTCCTCAGCAGGCTGTATCTCGATAGTGGACAGACAAAGCTGGCGATCGAACAATGCCGGCGCGTCCTAAGCGGCAATCCTAACGATCCGGTGGCGTTATATCGTCTGATGCGCGCTTTCAAGATCACCGGTGATCCGGAGGATGCGAAACAAATTCCCGATCTCCTCCGGCGCTTTGACGAAGCGCGCAAGTTGGCGACCCAGCAAGAGGCGCTGGAGAACCGATACAAACTGGTGGAGGCGGGGGCTTCCTCAGCGGCGAAGTAGGGCCAAAAATCAAGAGGTAAACCAGAGGTAACGGTATAAGCCGATGGCGGAGCGAATGCCCCGGATTTCGCGGTGGAGGTCACTCCCGCGGTACAGTCGCTCGCCATCGCCCGATTTATTCGACGCTTCGTTTACGGCGGCGCAAAAAAAGAAGAGCTCCGAAACAGACAGCCAGCCCGGCGCAGACGATGCGAATCATGGAATTATCCATGCTTGAAGACTCCTTTCGAGTCTCTTATCGGCCGCTTACATGTTTTCAATCATCGGAATCAGTTCCCGCCCTAGCCGCGTCAACACCGGACCTATGGTCACCACGAACAGCGAGGGAGCACGCAGAAGAATATCGGGAATACCAGCTTCATGGCCAGCTTGGCGGCGCGTTCTTCGGCCCGCTGCCGCGCCAGGACCCGCAGGTAGTCGGCGTGGCCGCGCAGGCACTGGGCGATGCTGGTGCCGAAGCGGTCGGTCTGCACCAGCACCGCCACCAGCTTCTGCACGTCCTCCACGCCGGTGCGGTCCGCCAGATTGTGCAGCGCTTCGGCGCGCCGTTTGCCGGCGCGCAGCTCCAGGTTCATGACGGCGAACTCGTCTGCAGATCTCCGGGTGGGCCGTCTGCAACTCCTTGGCCACCTGCATCATGGTCTGGTCGATTCCCAGGCCGGATTCCACGCAGACCACCATCAGGTCCAGCGCATTGGGCAGCCCCTGCTCGATGGCGTGCTGCCGCCGGCGCGTGCGACAATCGAGGAACATACTGCATGGGCGCCATGTAGCCCGCCACGCGGCCGCTGCCAACTGCGATCAGCAGATCGCCGGTCGACGCGCCCGAGTGAAGGCTGAACGCCGCGGCAGCAGGCCCCAATATCGTAATCGCGACCAGCGCGCGCGCCCTGAAAGACGCGCGCCGCGTCCGGGTTGCGCAAGCCCGGCCCGGATCAGCCGGCGCTTCAGCGCGGCAGGTCTTGTCGGCGACGCCGGCACCGCCGAGCCGATCCGGCTCACCAGATCCCTGCCAGACAGGGCCGGGAGGGCAGAACAGCTTGACCGGCTTCGGCGCGGCGCGACAGGCGCCGCAGTGCACGCGTTCGGGCCGAGGCGAGCAGATCCGGCCGCCGCTGTAACGCCAGCGACCAGCAGGAAGACACCGGCCGTCAGCGCATCCAACATGCCTACACCTCGATGGTCACGATTTTCGGATGATCAGGTAGCCCAACAATTGCAGGCCCAAAGCCGCCGCAAGCAATTCATGTCCGGTCGGATCGGTCGACGAAGAAGCGCGCGTACTGCGGGTTCACCACGAACATCAGCACCGCCACAGCCTACGGAATCGCCGACAGAATCCGTCCCGACATCAGACCCTGCGCGCTCACCGCGCGGATGCGCGCGCGCAGTTTGAAGCGCTCGCGGATCAAGTGCGCCAGCTTGTCCAGCAGCTCCGCCAGGTTGCCGCCCGTGCGCTTCTGCAGCAGCACGGCCGAAACGAAGAACTGCACGTCCATCGGAGGGCACCCGCTGGGACAGCTTGCGCAGCACGATCTCGAGCGGCTGCCCCAGGTTCTGCTCTTCGAAGGCGCGGCGGAACTCGGCGGCCAGCGGATCGCTGAATTCCTGGTGCGCCATTTCGATCGCCACCGAGAAAGCGTGGCCGGCGCGCATGGAGCGCGAGATGAATTCCAGGCAATCGGGGAACTGCTCCTCGAAGCGCGAGCTACGCAGCCGCGCCTTGCGCCGCACGTACCACAGGGCGTGACGAACCGAGGACGACCCCGACGGCCAGGGCGGCTAGTGGCATGGGATTCGCCGTGAGCCACGGTCACCGCCGGAAAGCCGGCCAGGAACAGGGCGATCGAGCGGTGCAGCAGTCCCGCGGCGCTCCACTTCAGCGCCGGCCGGCTCCAGCAGCGCGTTCCGCCGCCGGCTTTAGCCGGAGCTTCTCGAGCAGGCGTCTGGCCAGGCGGCCCGCGGACTCGCCGATCGCCTTGCTCAATGAGCACGGTCTTGGCGGACGGCGCCGATCCTGTTTTTCCAGCGGATGTGCTGCCAACCGCGCCAAGCCGCCGCGCCGGTCGCGGCGTACGAGCCACCTGCTCGAGGGCCAGCGTACGTCAGTAAACTGCGTCAAGGCCGCTACCAGCAAAAGACGCCATTACCGTCCTTCGATCTCCAGCACTTCGTCGAAAATATCCGACGGCAGGCGGATTCCGGCGGCCAGCAGCTTCTCGTTGAACTTGGGCAGGATGCCGGTGGCGGCGAAGCGGCCCTGCACGCGCGCCGTCCGCGGTCAGGCCGCGCTTCTCGAAAACGAAGATGTCCTGCAGGGTCACGATGTCGGCCTCCATTCCGGTGACCTCGGTGATGCTGGTCACGCGGCGCGAGCCGTCGCTCAGGCGCGAGCACTGCACCAGGATGTGGACCGCCGAGGCGATCTGCTGCCGGATGGCGGCCAGGTGCATATTGGCGTTGGCCAGCGTCACCATCACTTCCAGGCGCGAAATGGCGTCGCGCGGGCTGTTGGCGTGCACCGTGGTGAGCGAGCCGTCGTGGCCGGTATTCATGGCCTGCAGCATGTCGAGCGCTTCTTCGCCGCGCACCTCGCCCACGATGATGCGGTCGGGCCGCATGCGCAGGCTGTTGATCAGCAGTTGCCGCTGCCGCACCGCGCCCTGGCCTTCGAGATTCGCGGGCCGCGTTTCCAGGCGCGCCAGGTGGGGCTGTTTCAGCTGCAGTTCGGCGGCGTCCTCGATGGTGACGAATGCGCTCCTTGGGCGAGATGAAGCGGAGAGCGCGTTCAGCAGCGTGGTCTTGCCGGCGCCGGTTCCGCCGGAGACAATGATGTTCAGCTTGGCCTTGCACCGCGGCTTCCAGCAGCCGCATCATGCCGGGCGTCAGCGCGCCCTTCGCCACCAGGTCGTCCGGCATCAGCTTGTCGGTGCCGAAGCGGCGGATCGAGAGCACGGGCCATCCACCGCCAGCGGCGGAATGATCGCGTTGACGCGCGAGCCGTCGCTCAGCCGGGCGTCCACCATCGGGTTGGATTCGTCCACGCGGCGGCCCACTTGGGAGACGATCTTGTCGATGATGCGCAGCAGGTGCCCGTTCGTCGTGGAAGCGCACGTTGGTCAGCTCCAGAAGTCCCTTGCGCTCCACGTAGACCTGCTGGTGGCCGTTCACCAGGATGTCGGAGATGGCGCGGTCCTGGAGCAGCGGCTCGAGCGGTCCCAGCCCGAAGACCTCGTGCAGCACCTCGGCGGCGATCCGCTGCTTCTCGGCGGCGGTCAGCAGGTTCGGCTCTTCGTCCACCATGGCCAGCACCGCCTGCCGCACTTCGGCGCGGATGCGGTCGTCGTCGATGCCCGCCAGCGCCTCCAGATTGATGCGCTCCAGCAGCTTGCGGTGCAGCGTGAATTTCAGCTCCTGGTACTCGGGGTGGATCTCGCTGTCGCTCATTTTTTTACTTCCTTTGCGGATCAAAAAATGGTACGGGCACGGGCGGCAGCGGCACCGCCCCATTGGCCGGCGCCGCAATCTCCGGCGTCACGACTACCACCAACTCTGTTTTGGTCTTATTCTGCGAACGGCTACGGAACAGCGCGCCCAGTACCGGAATATCGCAAGTCCCGGCATACGCTCCAATGTCTCGGTGACTCGCTCGTCGAGCAGACCCGCGATGGCGAAACTCTGGCCCTCGCCAGCTCGATGTCGGTTTCAACGCTCCGCGTGGAGAGAGCGGGAATGTTGAATCCGGAAACGGTGACGCCGTTGGCTGGGTCGATGGTCGAGACTTCCGGTCTTACATGCAGTTGAATCGTGCGCCGCGCCGTGACATGCGGAACGAAACTCAGCCGGATGCCAAATTCCTGGAATTGCACGGTAATCGCCCCGGCGCTCGCGCCGGCCTCCACCACGGGCACGGGAAATTCACCACCCGCAAGGAAAAGGGCTTCTTTACCGTTGGTCGCCACCAGATTGGCTCCGCCAGAATCTGAAGCAGTCCCTTGTTCTCCAAATCCTGGATCAGCACCCCCAGGTTCAGGTCGGGGCGAAAGGCGAAGATGTTCAACAGGTCGGAGAGCTTGAAGCCGCTGGAGGAACCCGCGGCCGGAATGCCCCCGCCCTGGCTTGTGGGTGGGGAGAACTGTCCGGTTGCCGTGCTGCCTATGGTTCCGGCCGCGCCAGTGGAGAGAAGGTTCAAGCCGAATTCCGTGGTTGCGCTGCGGTTCACCTCGGCAAACCGCACCTTAAGCAGGATTTGCGGCTCGCTAGGGGGCGGGCGCGACTGGAGATTATCGACGGCGCCCTTCACAGAGCCGAGACAAGCGCCAAAGCGCGGTCGGCCATCGCCTGGCTCGGGCGTGGCCGACGAGCGCGAGCGAGTCCCGAGTCGCTCTTACGATCGATCTGATCGTCCGGAAAGGTTTCCCGAAGCAGCCGGCGCAGAGGCTCCAGATTCGGTTCTACACTCACCTGATAAATCCTGCGCAGGCCCGATTTCGACCAGACCACCAACGTGGCTTGTCCGAGCGACTTCGCGTGAAACAGCACCTCGGTATCGCTCGCGGCCGCCGCATCCACCACTTCAGGACTGCTGGTCGAGATACGCACCACGCCATCTGGGCACTCGATAACGTCGCCGCGTCCGACGATGAGTGTTAGGTACATATTTCCCGGGACCGGGGGTTTGACCTTGGCGATTTCCGGCGCTATTTCTGGAAGCATTCCTGCAGTGTTTTCCGGTGGACGGGTTGCAAGAGCGTTGCTAGGCAGGGCCGCGGCCGCCGCGCGCGGCGTCGCGCCCCTGGTTTTGGCCTTGGCTATTTCCGAAGCTATTTCCGGAGCCGTACCCGCGGCCTTTTCCGGTTGACGGGCTGAGGGCGCTTCGCTGGACTGCGCATCGGCCGCCGGAAGTGGCGCAGCGTCCCGCAATATGACGGGCGTCAGATCGATAGTTTCAGGGACCGGAGGCTCGACCTCGGCCATTTCCGAAACCGTTCTCGGAGGCTTTTCCGATTGAGGTGGGGGCAACTGGCGGGGCGGGCCGCGCCCCGCAGGCTAATGTCGAGCCGGCTCGGATTGAGCGATTTCGAAGTTGCGGTTTCCACTCCGTCGGCCAACTGCAAAACCACTCGCGTCACTCCAGGCGAGTATGCGGCCAGGCGAATTTGCTTCAACAGCGGATCGTCTGTTTTCTCCGAGAACGGCCTGCCGTTTTCTAATGGCGAGCGGGCGCCGGGAATATCGAAGTAAATGCGCTCCGGATCGTGCAGCCGTTGGCTACGAAATTGAAAATCGTGCGAAACATCGATGGCGACGTGCGTCAACTCTCCCTCAGGCCAGTGGCGGATTGCGATCACCGAAGGCTGTGCGGCGGAATCCGCCATCAGCAGCGGAATCACCGCGATCGCCGGCATGAGATAGCGCGCCGGGATCATTTCCCGTCCACCCCTTTGCGCAAGACCGCCTCGACAGCCTTCACCGAGCCACGGATTACGGTTACTTGAACCGTGTCCTGTTTGGCGGGAAGCGCGGCAGGTTTGATCTCCGCCGGCCTGATTTCGGGGGCCCTGATCTCCGCTGCCCGCGCTAGTTCCGGCTTTCGCTCAATGGGCCGGGTAGTCCGGATGGCCGCCGGCGGCGTGACTTTGGCTTCCACGGGCGTATCGCCGGCAGGCGACCCGAACAGTTCGTGCAACTGCCGCCCCGAGGTGCGGGAGATTTGCTGATCCACCGAGTTCCGTAGCACCAGTTGAATGTGGCCTTCATTGTTCGCCAAAGTCAGCGCCTCGGCTTCGCTGGGATTTACTAGCAACGTGACCACCGGCGTCGTAATCGTCTGGCTTTTGCCGTCAGTCTGGATCGTTTGCCCGGCGGAAAGCACAGAGATGTTCTGTAGCACGGTGCGCGTGAAAGTGTCCGCGGCGCCCGCCGGACGTCCGGTAACCAGGACATCTACGCGCATGCCGGGAAGGATGAAACCGGCAACGCCGACCACATCGTTCACGCGCACCGAGATCGCGCGCATTCCCGGCGAAATCAGTGGCGCCAGTCCGACGCCGCTGCCCCGCGCGGCCGTGCGCGATTCCATCACTGGCTCATCCGCCTGAATCGCGCTGATTACAGGCCGTTCCAGCACGTCTTCCACGCGCGAAAAGCCGCCCTTGGGAAATAGACTTTCGGTACGTTCCGCAGCTTCACGCAATCGCGCGTCAATGTGGTGCCCAGCGGGAGTTCGCGAACGGCTACCACCAACGGGCGCTCCGGTACCGCTTTCCGGGCGCGCGCCCCCGCTCCGGCGAAACGGTAAAAAGCGGAGGCCACGATAAGCGCCCACAACAGACTTGCTCCTATGACCAGGAAGAACCGGCGCCCAGGATGCATCGTTTATTTTTCTCCCAGCATGGCTAGCCATGCCCCCACGACGATGGCTGGAGCATAAGGAATGGCGCGAGTTCGCGGCTTCAAAAGCAGTATGGCGCCCGCCAACAGCGCTCCGGCGGCAGCCGCGAGCACGCCGGCGACGATCGTCCCGGAGGGGCCGAGCAGAGCGCCGAAAGCCGAAAGGAGCTTGATGTCTCCCGCGCCCATTCCCCCCAGCAGATAGAAAATCAGGAAGAGCAGAAATCCGACGGCAGCGCCGCCCGCGGCCATGCCAAGCCCAGCCCAACCCGATTTCGCCGCGCCGAAAACGAAGCCAGCAATCACACCCACGCCGGTGAGCCAGTTCGGAATCTGTCTGCGGCGCAAGTCCTCGAAAACCGCGATGCCACCCAAAGCCCAGACGGCCCAATTGACGACCGTCATCGCGCCCCCCCTTCGCGAACGCATAAGACGGCAAGCCGGTCCCGGTAAACCTCGCGCCAGCCGGCTTCCCGCCCCAGCACGGTGCTGAGAGGCCAGGACAGCGGCAGCAAGGCGGCCTGAAAGCGGTAGCGGTCGAGCAGCTCGCGCCAGTTCGGCGCGGCTTCCTGCAGCGCGCGGTAATCGGAGCCCAGCGCGGGCCCATAGAAATCGCTTCGCCCGTCGAAGAATACGCGTTGCCTGGGATATAGACGAAAAATGATGTAATCGCCCCATTGATCGGACGTCAGCAAGCGGGGCATCCCGACAGCCGGCGTGAGCAAGTTGCGATTCTGTTCCACGGCCCGAACAGGGAATCGGCCGTCTGGGAAGCCCACGCCCGCCGGCGCGGCCGCCAGGATTCCGGCGCTCGCGAAAATCACCCAAAGGCTGACCTTGCGCGATTGCCCAAGTTCCTGCCCGAGTACCCAAAATACCCGGCCCAACGCGCGGGCAGGCGCGCGTTGCGCAATCCGGCGCCAGGCAAGCGACGCCTCCGAAGCCAGCAGCGGAGCTGCCGAGATGGCATAAAACGGAATGTGCCGCGCCGAGCGCAGCGCGGCAAATCCCCAAACCAGCGCTAGCGCCCCTTCAAAGTACTGGCGCCGGCCAAAGGCGCGCGAGACAAGCGTCGTACCGGCCAGCAGGAGGATTGCGAATACCACCATGCTTTCCGAACGGATATTGGGCGATTGAAACTCCTGGACGTGATCCAAAATCCACGAAGCATTCAAGTACTGAATGACGTGGACATGCAACCGCCAGCCATAAGGATTCACACAAGTCGCCGCCAGGCAGAACAGCCCCAGGACCCCATAACGCTTGGCCGCGCTCCGCCGGCCCTCGGCCAGCGATGCAGCGGCGAGCAGTGCCAAAACCAGCAGTAGGGACACGAAGCCGCCATGCAGGTTCACCCATAGCGCCGAAAGGGGAACCAGCAGCCATACCCGCCACGAGCGCTGGCGGCGGTCTTCGTCGAGGATCCATAAAGAAGCCGTGTAAAGAAAGAAGGAAAAGATATGCGGACGGGCTAGGTAGTGAACGCTGGACGCGCTAACGGTTGCAAGCGTAGCGCCGGCCGCGACCCAAAGCCCGCACTCGCGGCGGAGTAGCCACGCAAAGAGCAGAACCGCGGCGCCGCACAGCACGGCCGCCGTGAACGCCGCCACGCCACCCATTCCCCGCCACGCAAAGACCCCGGCAAAGATCGCGTCGGCCAGCCACTCCCACGCGAACCACGGTTTGCCCGTCCGCGAGAAGGAGAACAGATCCACAGAGGGCGCGGCGCCGTTGTGAAGCACGAACTGCCCGGTACGGATATGCCAGCCAGTGTCTCCATCCACCAATAGCGCCTCGAACCCTGAGCGGCCCGCACAGAAAGTCAGCAGGAGGGCGCAGAACAACACGTCCGGCACCGATGGCGCGAACAGCCGCAGGAATTGCCGCGTGATACCCTTAGTGGCCTGCATTGGTTCAATTCACATATCGGACGGATCGGTCCGAATTAGATCTGGCGCTCCGCCGCCGGAAGTAAGCCGCCTACTCGCAGATTGTTGACTATGGTGAGGGCGGTCTTGCCGTTCACCTTTATCGGTAGGAAAGATGCGCCTATGGCCCGGCTCGATCTAACTTCCTCACAGGCTATTGCGCAATTGTTTGAAGCGCTTTACCCGTGAAAGTGATCTTGCTGGACGATATGGGGAGCATTTTGATCCCATAAGACACTGTCACCAGCACGGTGCTGCCCGGACTATTGTTCGGCGTCCAGGTCACGTTGACCGTCAGGCCGCCCGGATTCAGGGGGGCCGCATAGCTCTGTGCGATGGCCTGTATATCGCTTGTTTGAGCTGGGTGACCGCTACCAGCGCCGCGGACGGAAGCATATCGTGCGGCGCGTTGAGCCGCAAATGAAACTGAATTGGAGATCAGCGTAGTGAAACCGAGCTCCATAATTCCGGCCAATAGCACAGCGAAGACGAGCAACACCATTGCCGATTCAACCATCGCCGTCCCACGTGAAGAACTGCGTCTCCCATGGACAACCCGGCGCCGTTTCGTCTCGCTCATTGGACACGCATCGTGGCTTGTCTGGAAATGTTGCCCGTGAAACCCAGGCCTGAATAGCTGAAAATTGCGGACGATGCTGCCGTGACCGTGACCTTGACGTACATGAGCAGTTTGCCGCTGCCGCAACTGCCGCTGCAACTCACCGATGCGCCACCGGGACATTTGCAGGATTGAACCGAACTCACCGATAGGCCGGAAAAACCTGGCGCCGAATTGACGGCCGCCGCCCGAATGCCGGCCGTATCCGTAGATCTTGCGACGCTGCTGCAACCGTACTGCGCGCCGATACGCGCTGCATTGGCAATGCCCGTAGCCTTACTCAAAGCCTGTCCGTAATCGAGCACGCCAGCCAGAATAAGAAGCAGAAAGGGCGTCATGAGAGCAAATTCCACCAGCGCCGAACCACGCCGGCGATTCGCGCTTCTGTAGTGTGATGTCCTTGTCGTCTGGCGCATCGCTATTCGCTCATGACGGCGTTTCCTTTCACGGGTGATCCTCCAGGAAGCGAACTATAATCCGAATTCAAGGTTGTGCCTCCTGAAAAGCTGACGGTCTTGGCGACGATGATGGTGTAATCGCTTGCTGCGCCTCCGGAGTAGCTTAACGCGCTTGTCGGGAAATACAGGGCTCCGTCGAATAGAGTCGAAGTGCCTCCGGAGAGGGTGCTTGGCGCTGGGGAAGAGATGCTCGGATCCTGAAAAAACAGGATGCCGGCCAGCGATCCCGTCGTGGGCGCCGAGAGCTGAAGGGTCGTCCCGCCGCTGAGATTGACTCCGCCGTATGGATGCCCTGAACCGGTGGTGTTATAGAAGGTCACCCCGGAACCGGTAAGCTTAGATCCGCCGCTGACATTGATGCCGCCTCCCAAGAGGATGTAGGTGCCGGAAGACATCGTCACGTTAGCGCCGCCACTGATGTTGATCCCGCCACAATACACGCCTGGAGTGATCGCTTTGACCGCTCCGCCTGAAGCGGACCAGTTGCTTTGCGAACAGGCTCCGACGGATGGCGGAGTGAGATACGAAAGGGGGTCACTTTCCGGTGTTACATGCGTCGCCGGCGTGGGGGAAAGGACCGCCCCACCACTTACCTGGTATCCTCCGACGATACTAATTCCGGTCGCCGTGACGTGGGCGCCGCCGCTGGCATTTAGTGCCAGGGTGTTGTTGGAGTCAATGGTAATGCCGCAACTAACGGCGAGGTTAGCGGCGCCGCTGATCGAGAACGCATTCGAAGCGGATGGATCGAGCGCGTAAAGACAACTCGTTCCGGCTCCCTGACGAGCCACCGAGCGAGCGGTCACCGAAACGGATGTTATCCGCAGAACCCTCATAAACATTGTTCCGACATTCTGCGAGATCCGCACCTCTACGGCCGTTGAATCGGAAGTGTAGTAGCCGGCCGCCGGCGGATTGTTAACAGTAACCGAAACGGAATTTTGCCCGTCCGTGAACCCATTCAGCGCTGAATCCGCCTTGGCGGCCGTAGTTACTCCTGTAGCGCCGTTCTGTTTTCTTTCTTGAACGCCCCCGACTGCGGCGGCATCGGCGGCCGTCTGCATACGTGTCTTCATGAGTTGCAAATAGGCGGCATCGATCCCCAGTCCGATACAAACCAGCAGGGCGGCCGCGCAAATTACCATCGTTATCAGCGCGAATCCGCCGGTGCGCCGCACGCTTCGACAGCTTCGCAATGGTTCGGAACAGGCGTACACGGAGATGCAGAAAACCTAATCTAAACCGTACTCGCAATGTGGAATGGCCACAATCCGCGAATCTTGTAGTTTGAGACGCAGTTCGCCTTAAAAAGGCCCTAAACTTCGCTGTCTATAATCACTCATACCATGAACGTCCTCCGCTCTTTCGCTAACAAGTCGGGTTTCGGGCGCTGCCTCATGTATGGTCACCTTCCACCGCTCCAGCTACAAGGGTCTTAGTGCCTCTGCGATTGCCGAGGGCCCCAGACCCGGGCCTGCGTCTAAGTTTCCCGGCTACGCGGCCGATCTGATGAATTGAGGTCTCAACGTCCTTGCTAACTGCCAGTCCGCCGAATGCGACGGTCCTCTGGAAACCGCTCGTGATTACGCCTCGGGCGGATGCGGCCGGTCTCCTGCGGACCACGCTATTAGAACTGGGATGCCGCCAGCCATATTCGCTAGACCAATACCCGCCACCTGGAACGGTCGCCGCGCTAGCGCACCAAAATGGCTGCAACATCTGCTTTCTGGATATTGCGGCGGACCGCGAACACGCTATGCAATTGGCGCCAGAGATCGCCGCATGCATACCTGTGGTCGGGCTTAGCCCGCCTCACGATGCCGATCTGATCCTCCGCTGCCTGCGCCTGGGGATGAGCGAATTTGTATCCGACCCTGCCCCGGAGCAGGTCCGTAACATTCTGGAGCGCTTCGGACGGGCCCGCGCTCCGCTGGCGCAGCGGCCGGCAGGTTGCCTCTATTGCGTTATCCCGGGTAAGCCAGGCTGCGGAGCGAGCTCTCTCGCCGCCCATCTGGCCGTTCAGTTTGGCGCCGGAGGGTCAACCAAGGTGTTGCTGGTGGATGCCGATCCGCTGACGGCGGGAATCGCGTTCATGCTGAAACTCAGGGCCGGATTTCACCTCGGCGACGTCGTGCGCGATTGGAAACGCATGGACGAAGACTTGTGGTTGCGCTTGCGAACCACCGAATGGGGAATCGATCTCCTGCTCGCACCCGAAGATCCCTCCATCGCTCTTGGCCCGGGGCGGGAGATAGCCGGTGAGTTGGCGTCCTTCTGGCGTGCGCGATACGACGTAATCCTGGTGGATACGCCGGATGTAGCCGCAGCCGCGACATCCGGCTTCGCGGGTGTCGCAGACCAGATTCTGCTGGTGACCACCAACGAACTCCCGGCCTTACATGCCGCCAGGCGCGCGATCGCATATCTCGACGAACATATCCGGGACAGAGACAGGCTGCGGCTGATCGTGAACCGCTACACCCCCGCAACCGGACTGAAGCTCGATGATCTGAGCACAGCCATAGACCTGAAGCCATTTGCTGTCTTGAGCAACGACTATGACTCGCTGCAGACTGCATTGCTCGCCGGCAGACCGGTAGGCCCTACATCCCCATTCGGCCGCAGCGTGAGCGACCTGTCGCGCCGGCTGAGCGGTGAAAGTCCGATTCAGAGTGACCTGGCCGGCAAAAATGGCGCAACTAAGAAAAAGACCGGATCCTGGCTCGGATTTCGACACTCCAAAACTAAATCGAGATGACGGGCGTTATAAGCATTCTGATGAATAGGACTATACGGGCTTGAAGTGGTACTTTTCACACACGGAGAAAATTTCAGCGTGACAATGCCAGCCTTAGCCCATTTGATTTGCAAGCGGTTTCGGATGGATACGTCGGGCCAGGACCTGCTCGAATACTCACTGGCGGCGGGTTTGGTGGCTATGGCGGCTGTGGCCTCCACGCCCCCTCTAGGCGCAATGCTTAGCGACGTATTCACCAAGATAGGCTCCATCGTCAACGCAAGCATTAATTGAAGTTCAAACATTTCGAAAGGTGGAATTATGAAAAAAGTAAACGAAGCTATTCTCAAGATGCAGATTTGGAAAGATACCCGTGGACAGGATCTGGTGGAATATGCACTCGCCGCCGGCCTGGTCGCGGTTGCCGCCGTTGCCTGTATGCCGACGTTAAGTGGAACCCTCAGCACCGTTTTTACCAAGATCGGAAGCATCATCAACGCGAACGTAACCTAGGCTGGTGCGTGACTTTCCTCGCGACGGACCCACGCCCGCGCTTCCATTGGGGGCGCGAGCGTGAGCCCAGTGCCATATCCAGGGCCGAACCCGCACAAAACTCCATTGGTAACCGCTAGATTCGCTCAAGCCGCCACGATTCGTCGCATTGCCTCGGCCGCAATCTGGAATGAGCGCAAACGATGCGAGTGGTTGTACAGTTCGGAGACAAAGATGAGCTCATCGGCCGCGGTCTCGAGCAATATGCGCTGTAGCCTGTGCTGTACCTCATTTAGATCCCCCACCGCCGCCAGAGCCATACGCGACTCCACCATATAGCGCTCGCCCTCGGTCCAAAGGCCGTCCATGCTTTCCACAGGCGGCGGCACGAAAATCGGCTGGCGCCGCATGAGCCGCAGGCCTCTCTGTAACATCGAAGTGGCTAGATGCCGCGCCTCCGCGTTGGACTCGGCCGCAACCACGGGCACTCCTGCCGCCAAATATGGCCTTTCCAGGTATTGGGAGGGCCGGAACTGTCCGCGATACGCTTCTGCGGCCTGCAACAGAAGCGCGGGCGCGAAGTGGCTGGCAAATGCAAACGGCAGTCCGAGCGCGGCAGCCAATTGCGCACTGTAGGTGCTGGAGCCGAGCAACCACACGGGGACGCGCGTTCCCTCGCCCGGAAAGGCAACCAACCGCTGTCCGGGACCGGCCGGCGCCAAGTACGCCAGCAGTTCGGCCACCTGCCGCGGAAAATCCTCCTCTGCGGGGTTGTAGCGCAATGCTCGTGACGCCGCTTCATCCGAACCGGGCGCCCGTCCGACGCCCAAGTCGATTCGGCCCGGATACAACGTCTCCAGCGTTCCGAAATGTTCCGCAATCACCAAAGACGCATGATTCGGTAACATGATGCCGCCCGACCCCACCCGGATGGTAGACGTGCCGCCGGCCACGTACCCAATCAAAACCGAGGTCGCGGCACTGGCGATTCCTGGCATGTTGTGGTGCTCGGCGAGCCAGAAACGGGTGTATCCCCAACTCTCCGCATGTCGCGCCAAGTCCAGGGTATTTCGAAAAGCATCCGTGGCACTTCCGCCCTCCGATACGGGAGCAAGATCGAGTATTGAATAGCGAGGATGGCGCTCGGTCGTCATGCAATATTGGATGCGGGGCGACTAGCGTTGATCCTCCAAATTGCTGGAAATCTCGGAGGGTCGCCATCTGATAAACCTCTTAGTGCTCACGCCCACCTTTTCCGTGAACACGGAATCAGGAATTCCAATCCGAGAAGCGCCTGCTCCTACCTCGAAGTTCGGCTTAATTGTTGCGCCATCCATTCCCTATTCCGCTTCAGGCGTTCCTCGTCCGACACGAGCGGGCAACTGGCGCAGAGGTCTCCTTGGGGCGCACAAACGCGGCCGTGTCATCCGAGATCAGACCCGCTTTAAAACCCGCTTCAAATCGACTGCGAAAACGAAAAAATATTTGATTTTGGACTTCTTCTCAACGAAACCTTCGTCTTCGTGGTGGTGTGGCGCGGTCTTCTCCGCCGCAGATTCGTAAACTTCAGCTTTTTCGATGAGTGGAAAAATAGTGAAGTGCTGCACGGCAAAGAGCATCACGCCTGCAATCGTGCCGGATGCCAATACGGCGTACGCCAACTTTCGAAAGCGATTCACAAACCCCTCAATGACACGGGAAGCCGTTCGAATGACGGGTGTCGTGCGCGGAGTTGTGGATGCGTGAAAATGGCGAAAAACCAATAAAATAAACCATTACCATGCCTAAACAGAGGGTGGCAAACGCCGGCCATCGCGCGGTCAAAGCACCGATCGCCGGATACGCTCTTGAAATCGTGGTCGAGTTTTGCATTGCCATTACCGCTTGTCGCTTGGAGTCTTGCACGTTTGACCACATAATCGAAAGATATGCAGGCAAGCAGCGCTAGGATAGGCACGGAATCGAGCCCGAGTTTGAATTGGGAGTTGCTGCGGGCAACCTCGCATTTCGTTCTGCGGCGCTGCGGGCGCTATCTGATCGCGGAGTTGCTTGGCGAACACCTGGTGTTGAGTACGTCCGCCCGTAACGGCGGCCAGATGCGCGAGCATTCGTTATCTCGGGAATCATCAAAGCTGTGAAGGGACCGCGCATGCGGAGCGGCACGCGGCGATCAAAGAACTCGGACAGGAGGCTTATCACGACGTCGTCTGCGCAGAAATCGGACTACCCGCGAGCGATGTCGCGCTGTTGGGAACGGCCGCCAACATGAACTACGCCGCGATCGCGACGCAAGAAGATCGTGGCGTAGAGGTAACCGCGGTCGTCACCGCGGGCGTGCAAGGAAATGCTGCCTGCGCCGGCGATCCGGCGGGATGGCGTGAGGGAGAGGCGGGGTGGGAGAAGATCGGGGGCACCATCAACACTCTGCTGCTGATCAATCGTCCGGTCACCGAGGCGACGATGGCGCGAGTCGGTTGTCACCATGACGGAAGCTAAAACCGCCGCGCTGCAGCGGCTTGCCGTTCGCAGCCTGTATTCGAGCGATCCTGCAACCGGAACCGGCACGGACCAGTTTGCGATTGCGGCGGCGGAAACGGGAGGACATCGTCTCACGTCGGCGAGCCCGCATGTGAAGTTCGGCGAATTGATCGGCCGCGACGGTTCGCGACGCAACCCTCGAGGCGCTTCGATGGCAGAACGGACTGGAGCCCAGTTACACCCGCAGCATTTTCTCCGCGCTTGGGCGCTTCGGGTTGAAGGAGACAACGTTTTTTGAAGAAATCGCGGCCATGCTTTCGCCCGAGGAACTGGAGTTGATGCGAAGAAACAGCAAGTCGGTTTTCTATGAGCCTCTGGTGGCGGCCTGCGCCTACGCCTTTGCGGGCGTCCTCGATCGAATCCGTTATGACACGCTTCCCGCCTGCGCCGAGCCGGGAGGCGCTGCGGCAGCAAGGCGCCTCCATCGCCGCGAGTCTTTCGGCGAAGACGCATCTTTGGGAGGAGTTTCGGGCGGAGCTAGCCGGCTCCCAACGATAGCGAGGATCCGATGCGCCTGGTGCTTCACGCCTGGCGCTCGGTTGGTCGGCAAAGTGGCGATCCTAGCGCTTAAGCCGAATCCGTGGTTTCTCGCTGCAGGCGTGCTGCTCGATTTGCTGATCGGCGATCCGTAATATCCGGCGCATCCGGTGCGCCTGATGGGCTGGACGCTCTCCCGCATCGAAAGCCTGCTCCGAAGCGCTCGGGCTCGATGGATATGGCGGCGGCATACTGCTGTTTATGGCCCTCGGCGTCATGTGGGTCGGCGGCGTTTCGCTTCTGGTCAGTTTCGTTGCCTGCGCTAGCGGCGGACGCTCGTGCAGATTTTTCTTGGTTTATAGCCTTCTCGCTCTTCGCGATCTTCTGCGTCACGGATGGAACGTCGAAACAGGCCGCCGGCGGAGGCGATCTTCCGGGCGCGCGCGAGGCAATCGCGAAACTCGTCGGCCGCGACACATCGAAGATGGATCTCGCCGCCTGCCGACGAGCCGCCATCGAAAGTCTCAGCGAGAATCTCACCGATGGATTCATCAGCCCGATTTTCTGGTACGCGATCCTTGGCCGGTGCCCGGCCTGGTGCTATTCAAGGTCGTCAGCACAATGGATTCGATGGTCGGCTACAAGACGCCGCGGTATCTTCGATTTGGGTGGTGCGGCGCGCGCACCGACGATCTGATGAATTGGATTCCGGCCCGGCTGACATGGCTGCTGATCGCGGGATTGTCGGCTCTCTGCTGCCCGGCTATTCGGGCCGGAAAAGCTTCCTCGTTGGATGGCGCCAGCATGCGATCGTGCCCGGCCCGAATTCGGGATGGAGCGAAGCGGCCATCGCTGGCGCGATCCAGCCGGAAACTGATCGGCCCCATTTGGGCGCATGGAAAACTGGTCACGGAGGTGTGGTTGGGCGACCCGGCCGACCCCGCCGCGGGCAAGGAGAGGATCTTCGCCGGGCCGCACTACTGATTGCCGCGACGGGTCTGGCTCTTCGCAATCGCTAGTCATTGGAACGCTTGCAGGGTCAAGGTTTTGAGGCCAGGACAGGGCGAAGCTTTTGTTGACGACAATTAGGGCGTATGGTAGCGTTGAAAGCCTCAGGTGCCCCGCAAGGGCATAAACAGGGAAGTCCGGTGCAAAACCGGCGCGGTCCCGCCACTGTGAACGAGGGTTGCCGTTTCGCAATAGCCACTCGATCGAAGTCGACCGGGGAAGGTGAGACGGCTTGGCAGATTGTCTGCCTCCCTCCTAGCCAGGAGACCTACCTGAGAACAAAGACGGCTGACTTTCTGCGGAGAACGGAAAGAGTGCAATTCACCCTCGCTACAAATCGACGCGTCCCTGTTCGGGCTGATCCCATTTGCGCAGAGAGTCTGTCGCCATTCTAAGGGAGACAGACTAAGTGACACAGGTCAGCTTCGATGGCGAAATAGAATCGCTGGATCATCTTCGCGGTTTTTACCTATTGCGCGGCCGGCGTACGCGCAAGGGAGCGATCCGTGGAACCGTAGTAGATCCGGTCGGGGCGATCGTTCAAGGGCGCCCAGATCACGCTCGTGCAAAATGGTGCAACGCGCGGGCAAACCACGTCCGCCGCGGACGGAGGCTTTGCCTTCGAATCGCTGAAAGCGGGGCGTTATCACGTAACGGCTGAATCACAGCGGATTTGCGTCTTTTGTCGGACCCGATGTTTTCGTCAGCGGCACGTGGCGTCACGACGAGAATGTTTCGCTTCAGACAGGAGCTTTGAAACAGGAGATGGTGGTTTCGGCGACCGGATCGGAAAGCCGCATGTCGCAAGTGGGCGCGTCCGTCGCGCTCGATCGAGCAACGAGGATATCCAGGCGGAAAACAAACTCGATGTGCTGGAGAATCTCCGGCAGGTTTCGGGAGCGCAGATCGTCCAAACCAGCCAGCGGGGCGGCATCGCTTCGCTGTTCATTCGGGGCGGGGAGTCGGCGTTCAACAAGGTCATGATCGACGGCGTCCCGGCCAACGACATCGGAGGCGACATTCGACTTTGCGCAATTGTCGTAATGGCGGCGTGAGCAGCGTCGAGGTTCTCAAAGGCGCGAATAGCGTTCTCTACGGCGCGGATGCTCTTGCCGGCGTCGTCAATGTCACGACACAGCGAGGAACATCTTCCATTCCGGAACTGAAAATCTCGTCGGATGGCGGCAATTTCGGCACTCACTATCGAATCGGCGTCACTTTCCGGCGCATATCGCCAGTTCGATTATTTCTCGATTGTTTTCGAGATTCGATACACAGGGAAGTTATCCAAATGATTTCTTTCATAACGCCACATACGCGGGTAATTTCGGTTGGTCGCCCAACGCCAAGACCAGCGTCCGCGTCACCTATCGGCGAAACTGGACCGGCATCGGCTCTCCCAATGGATTGTTGTTTTATGGGATCGCGGACAATTCGTCGCAGAGAGAATCAAAACACCTATCTAGCGGGAACAGTGCAGAATCAAACGACCTCTCGCTGGCACAATCTTTTCCGGTTTGCCTACGGTCAATTCAATTCGACATATGTGAATCCCAGTCCCACCGGGGCAGCCCGATCCTTACGGATTCGGTAATTATCTTGGGAACGTGGTCACCATCAAAGGCGCGAATGGATATAGCGTAACGGGGCAGGCCATTTTGGATTATGCGGGCTACATATCCCGCAGATCTCTCCGGACTACGAGGCCCGCCGATCGGCCTATGTGCAGTCCGATTATCGCTTCATCGGCGATTGGACCGGCACCTTCGGCTTCCGCTACGAACATGAAAATGGGTCTGGCTTCACGCGGGACAACTATAGCTACTTCACGGAAGGTCACGGCAGCATCGGCCATCGGTTATATCTCACTGGCGGCGTTGGGACTGGAAAACAATGCGGTGTTCGGATTCGCCGCGTCGCCGCGGGTCTCGGCCGCTTACTATCTTGCGGCGGCCTTCGGTCACTCGTTCTTTTCCGACATCGAAACTGCGATTCAATTTTGGAAAGGGGATCAAGGAACCGAGCACCTATCAGCAGGCCAACCAGCTCTATGCCCTTCTGACGCCCGCGCAGCGGACGCAGTTCGGCGTGGGAGAAATCGGGCCTGAGCGGAGCCAGGGGTTCGACGCGGGCATCGGGTCAGGGCTATCTGGAACGGCCGAGTTCGAGCTTGATGCCGCTTATTTTCACAACCGGTTCTACGATCTGATCACTTATCTTGACCCAACGTCGCTGATTTCGATTGGCGTCAGTCCCGGAGCGGCGCGACCGCATCTGGCTTTGGCGCCTACGTGAACGCGAGCTCGACTCGTTCGCAGGGTGTGGAATTGGATGTTCAACAGCCGATCTTGGTCACGGATTCCGCCTTCGGGCCAACTACACGCGATCTCGAACGCGGTAGTGACCAAGGCATTCGGCGCTCCGGCGTTCAATCCGGCCTTTCCCGGAATTCCGATTGGCGCTTATTCGCCGCTGCAAGGGCAGCGTCCTTTCCGCAGGGCGCCAAACAGCGGAAGCGTGGGCTCTGTATTACAGCCGCCGGAAGTTCACCGGTTCGTTTACTGGGTACATGGTCGGCAGGCGCGACGACAGCACCTTCCTTTCCGACGCTTTGTTCGGAAACACGTCTGCTGCTGCCCAATCGAAGATCTGGCGCCTGCGTATCGGAAATTCGATCTGAGCGGGCGCTATCCGTCAACTCAATCGTGTCAACTCTATACGTCAATCGAGAATTTATTCAGCCAGCATTATCAGGCGGCGCTTTGGATTCCCGTCCGCGCCTTTCACCATTCGTAGCGGCCTCACATTGACAATCGGCGGAGAGAATTGGCGGAAATAAGTGGCTCAAATCTCAGCAACGGTTCGCAAATGGACGATGCTCATCCACCGATGGTTGGGAGTCGTCTTTTGCGTGCTGTTTTTGACGTGGTTCGTATCGGGCATGGTGATGATGTATTGCCGCTTTCCGCGAGTAGAGGCGGAAGATCGTCTGGCGCGCGCCCCGGCTCTCGATCCGAGCAGGATCGGCGTCTCCCCCGATCCGGCGCGTCGAGCCGTCCATTCCGCTGGCGCCCCTTCACAGATCCGGCTTAATGTTCTCGATGGCCGCCCGGTGTATCGCTTTGGATTTGGGCGGCGCTCCACCCTGATCTACGCGGATGACGGTCAACCCGTGGGTCCAGTCCGGCAAGAAATGGCCTTGCGAATCGCCGCCGCATGGACAGGGTTCAGTCCTGCCACGGCGATCTCCAACGGGTTGATCACGAAAGACGATCGGTGGATGGTTTATTCCTCGGTGCGTCTGTTTGGCCCGTTCTGGAAATACTCGTGGCCGAACGGTGAAGAAGTGTATGTGTCGCAGGCAACGGGCGAGGTGGTACAGGACACGACGGGTGCCTCGCGAATCGGCGCTTATTTCGGCGCTATTCCACATTGGCTGTACTTCACGTGGCTGCGCAGCCAGGCGTCCCTGTGGACGCAGGTCGTAATCTGGCTTTCCGGCGTCGGCACGGTGATGTCGCTGCTGGGCTTTGTTGCGGGAGTGTGGCTGTATTCTCCATCGAAGCGCCACCGATTCCCGAGTGGAGCCGCCAGCATCCCTTTTGCCGGCCAAAAGCGATGGCACGTAGCTCTGGGATTGATTTTCGGGTTGTTCACCTGCACCTGGGTCTTGAGTGGACTGATGTCCATGGGCCCGTTCGCTTTGGTAAGCGATGAGGGTCGGCCGAATCTCGACCGGGCGTTGCGCGGAAATCGTTTGGACCTGACAGCATTTGCCGCCAAAGATCCATCGAAAGCGATCGCTGAAGCATCGGCGCAGTTGAAAGTGAAAGAGCTGGAACTTGCATCTTTCGCGGGCGAAGCTTTTTACATCGCCACGCAGTGGCCGCGGGAGTCGCTGCTCGTTCCGATGCGAGGCGGTGCTCTTGCCGCCATAGGAACGGAGCGGCTCCTCGATACTATTAAACGTGTGGTTGCTCCGGCCGAGATCGCGACGACCCGCCTTGTCAATAATTACGAGCTCTACTATCTGGACCGGCAGAATAGCAAACCGCTTCCAGTCCTCTACGTTGAACTGAACGACGCCTCTCAATCGGCCTACTACATCGATCCTGCGAGTGGCCGTGTAGTGCAAAGCTATGGCAAACGCTCACGATGGAACCGCTGGCTATATCACGGTCTTCATTCGATGGATCTGCCATCGCTCTATGCGCATCGTCCCGCCTGGGACATCGTCGTTCTGTTCCTAATGCTGGGCGGAACGGCGCTTTGCATTACTTCTCTCTTTATCGTCTCGAGGCGAGTTCGCAGCAAACTCTTTCGGCGGATGGCGCCGAAGGAAGCGGAAATCGATCCCACGGAAGTTATCAAGCAAGGAGCAATCTCATGAGTATCGCAACGAAACGCGGCGACGGAGGGGAAACCGGCCTGGCCGGAGGAATTCGAGTTTCGAAATCGTCCCTTCGCGTCGAAGCGTACGGAACTGTTGACGAATTGAATTCTGTTCTGGGCATTGCTCGCTCGCAGTGCGAGGATGACGATCTGCGCGATCGCACGAAATCGATTCAGCGCGAGCTGTTCCGAATTGGTTCGGGACTGGCGACGCCTCCGGATAGCCGAAAGCCGCAGGTTCCAGTCACCCGAGGAAATGGTGGAAGGGCTCACCGGGCAAGTTCACGAGATCGAGGCGATGGAGGGGCTGCTTTCGGATTGGTCGCTTCCCGGCGAGCATCCGGCCGGCGCTTTTTACGATCATGCGCGAACCGTTTGCAGGCGCGCGGAGCGGTGCGTCGTTCGCCTGATGGAATCCGGCGAGGCAGTCAATCCGAATATTCTTGCGTATCTGAATCGGCTGTCGGACTTGCTGTGGCTCTTCGCGCGCAAACTCGAAGTCGAGGCGGGCGTCACCAATTCGCTTCGCGAGATGAACGAAAAGTCCGGCCCGAAGTGGTCGCGCGCCTGGTGAGGAGAGGATCGAGATGAGCTACGACTAGCACTTGCGCCGCATTTCGACGAGAGGTCGAGAAGCATCCGGATGATGCCCACACCGGCTACACCTATTTCGCTCCCACCGAAGCGGCGATGAAAGAGCTTGTCGACGAGTTATTCGTTCACAACTGGCAGCGGATCGTCGTCGGTCCTTGCATCGAAGGAGCGGTATTCGAAATCATTTTCAAAGCGCCGCCGGAGGTCCGAATTTCCGATGGATATCTGACGGTCGACTTAGGCGCCTGGCATTTTCACCTCTGCATCGCCGCGCACAAGGGCAGCACTTCAGAGGAACTCCGCAAAATGCGCCCTGTGGCGAAGATCGGATTCTTCGAGCGCCGCGGCAAAGGGTGCGCAGGTGGCCGGAGTTGGGGACTGCGCATGTGGAACGGATATGGCGAGCAGATGACCACCGTGTTTCTTCCAAATCCACGGCTTACCGATGACATGCAACTTTTGAAGCAGCCCGATTGGAGCCGCCTCGATCTTTACTATCGGCTCCGGGAAAAATTTCTGGGCGAACCGATGCCCGGCCGATATCGAGACGACTGCGAATCTTCCGTTCCCGCAGCATGAAGTCGTAGCTGCCTACTCTCCTGTTGGCGATCCTTGTCGGGACGCTCGCCGCGGCGGTCGATCGGTTCGCGCCTCTCAGCGAAGGAAATCGCGCTGCGCGTCCCGGCGACGGATACGGGAATCCCGCGATTCGCACTGGCTCGGCTGGATATCCTCGCGAGACGATCGACAGCGATTCGTTTGTGGTTCGCGTTGCCCGGCCCGCGCGCCGCATTGTTTCTCAATACTGGTCGATTGACGAATACGTTTACTCCGTGGTTCCTGCGGAGCGTGTCGTCGCAGTGAGCGAAAGCGCTTATCAGGAGGCTTCAGCAATGTTTACGAGCTGGCCCGGAAATATCGTCCGGCGATTGCAACTGATCCGGAGACGGTTCTACGGCTCGATCCGGATCTCCTAATCGTTTCCAATAGCTCTCGCGCCGATTTTTGCGCCATTGTCCGATCCGCCAATGTTCCGATCTATCGCGCGTTCACGATGTTCACCACGCTCGAACAGTTGGCGGAGACTATCCGCCTTACCGGCTACCTGACCGGCGAGGATGCAGGCCGCAAAAACGCAAATCGACCTCTTCTGGAGTGACATCAATCGGGCCAAGGCCCGGCGGCCGGCGAATGCTCCGCATCCCCGCATCCTTGGTTTCGGCGGAACATACAGCTACGGAAAAGAAACGCTGTTTCAATGACATCGTCCGGACTCTAGGTGGAATCAATGTTGGCGCGGAGGGCGGACTAAAGGGCTACGATCAGGTCAACAGCGAAGCAGATCGTCCGCTGGAATCCCGAGTGGATCGTCGCGGGCGCGGAGAAAGGCAAGACCAAGGAAGTTCTTGCTCGATTTGATGAGCCGACCCTGGCATCAGCCTGACGCAGGCCGCGCGCAACGGCCACATCCTGGTCTTCGAGCAGCATGTTTTTCTGCCCATGTCGCCGTTCGCGAGACTTGTTTGTTACCGCGCTCGCGGAGGCTCTCTATGGGTAAACGCCGGCTCAATTTGGCGGTCTTCTACGCGGCGTTGATTCCGATTCTCGAGGTGAGCATCTTGCTGGCATCGCGATAGGAAGCACGACAATCGATTGGCGCACCATCTCCACGTTGCCGCGATCTGAAGATATTGCCGGCAGGCTGGGTCAATCCCGGCGGGAGTCACTCAGGCGGATACGGTCGATCGTCTGGCTCATCCGAATCCCACGAGTGGTAGTAGCGGCTTTTGTGGGAATGGGACTGGCTGTGGCTGGCGCCGTGATGCAAGGAATGTTCCGCAATCCGCTGGCGGAACCAAGCCTGGTGGGAACGGGATCCGGCGCAATCCTGGGCGCGGTGATTTCGTTCGCTGCGGGCTGGAGTGTCCGTTCTGTCAGTATCCTGCCCGTAGCTGCGATGATCGGCGCATTTGCCGCGCTCGTCGTGGTGTACGCGATGGCAACTCGAGGCGGGATCACGCCTGTGGGGACGCTGCTGCTAGCCGGCATCGCGATGACATCGCTGCTGACCGCGGTATCCAGCCTGCTCATCTCGCTGAGCATCGTGAACTGGCAGATCGGCCAGGAGATTGTATTTTGGATGATGGGCGGTCTGGATGCCCGGTCCTGGACCCACGTCTGGCTCTGTGCGCCATTCGTCGCTTCTGGGACTCGCTGGAGCGATGTTTCAATCCAGAGACCTCGACCTGATCCAACAGGGAGAGGAAACGGCCGCTTCTTTTGGAGTGGATGTCGAGTCTTCAAAACGGTTTCTCGCTCTCACCGCCGCCATACTCACAGGTGCATCGGTTGCCGTTGCGGGCGGCATCGGATTTGTCGGTCTGGTGGTTCCGCACGCCGTTCGGCTTTTGGTTGGTCCCTCGAATCGCGCATTGATTCCCGCTAGCGCTCTCACCGGCGCTGCGTTTCTGATTCTGTGTGATCTGCTTGCCGAACCATCCATCCGCCGGTTGAGATTCGTCTCGGCGTGATCACCGCCCTGGTTGGCGGCCCTTTGTTCATCGCGCTTCTGATGCGGCGCTACTGGGAAGCGAGCGCCACATGAACACGCCTGGCAACGGGTCTGATCGCCGACAATATCTCGCGTGCGGCGCGGCGGCCGGACGATTCTGGATCGCGTGAGCGTTCAGGTCGAGCCCGGCGGATTTCTTTCGATCGTCGGACCAAACGGAAGCGGCAAGAGTTCTTACTTCGCGCCCTGGCTGGGATCTGGAAACTCGGCGGATGGCGTCGGTTACGGATTGGTGGAAAGACACTAGCCGAATATGGCCGCCGTGACTTGGCTCAACGCATCGCGTTCGTTCCTCAGGAACGTCGAATGGATTTTGCATTCACCATGGAAGAAGTGGTCGCCATGGGGCGTCATCCGCGGCGCGGCAGATTTCAGCGGGCAACGGCCGAGGATCGACGCGCGATCGACGACGCTATTTCCAGTTGCGATATCGGGCATCTTCGCGGACGATTCGTGACCACTCTCTCGGGAGGGGAGCGCCAGCGGGTTGCGATCGCCCGCAGCCTTGCGGTTGAGCCGGAGATCATCCTGCTCGACGAGCCGACGGCGAGCCTCGACGTTCAGCATGGCCTTGAAATCCTGGATTTGTGCCGCAGCCTCTCTCAAGCAGGAAAATCGATAGTCCTGGCGACACACGACTTGAATGCGGTGGCGCGTTACGCAACGAAAGTAGCGCTGATTGAGTCGGGACGCATCGCATACAGCGGCGATTGCGACGGGATGCTGAATTCCAACGTGCTCGATCGTGTATTTGGCGTCCGCGCCGAGCGGCTGCAAAGTGCGAGTCCGGGCACCCGGTGTACGTTTTCCAACGTAAGCAGGAGGCCGGTGACGCGGTTGTTCACATTTCTCGCCGTCTTGTTACTTGACGCTGCTCCACGATGGGCGCAGCCCAGACGAATCGTGTCGACTTTCCCAGCGTCACAGAGACCCTTTTCGCTCTCGGGCTTGGAGATCGCGTGGTCGGTGTTTCGACGTATTGCCGCTATCCTCCGGCGGTCTTGCCGCTGCCGAAAATAGGAACCTACATCAAGCCCGATGCGGAAAAGATCGCGTTGTTGCGTCCCGATCTGGTCATCATTCAAAGGGGAGCGCCGGGTAATTGGCGGACCGTTTGTCCGCGCTGCGGCATTCGATACCTCCAGGTAAAGGTCGGATCGCTGGATGAGGTGTACTCGATGATTCACGATATCGGCGCGGCTGCCGGCGTCCAGGATAAAGCCGATCGAGCTTGAACAAGCAAATCCGATCGCGGCTGGAGACGATTCGCATGAGCAAATGCTGGTCGGCAAAGAACAGCTGTACTGATGGTGGTGGGAAGGACTCCGGGCCTGCTAACGAATCTGATCGCGGTCGGGCCTTCCACTTACCTGGAGCGAATTACTGCAAATTGCCGGCGGGCATCAACGTGCTTGGGCGATACGGCGATTGCGTATCCGCATATCTCGCTCGAAACCGTCGTGCGGCTGAATCCAGATGTCATCCTCGATATGTCGATGATGGGCGAGTCTGGCGAGCCGCGGCTTCAGGAGGAGCACCTTCGACAATCCTGGCTTGCGCCGCGAATTGGCAGCGGTCGGAATGGCGATGGTTTTCGGCCTCACCTCAGAGACTCTCGTGACGCCCGGACCACGCGTCGTCGATGCCGTGGAAGTGATTCGGACAAAGATCCGGCGGCGATACGGACCGAAAGGCGGGCGATGACTGGATGCCTTGCTTGCCGTTCAAGCGTGTCGTTCGGTTATCCTGGTCGCGAGGTTCTCGATTCAGTCCGATTTGCCGCCGGGCAGTGGCGAGTTCATCGTGCTGATGGGGAAGAACGGCGCTGGTAAGAGCACCCTGCTCGATATTATTGCTGGACTGCGCACTCCCGATTCAGGCGGTGATCCATTGAGTGGACGCGATGTTTGTGAAGTGGCCCGCAAAGGAGCGATCAAGGCGCATCGGCCATCTGCCGCAAGGAACAAAGAACGAGTTGCCGTTCACGGTCGAGCAGGTCGTTCTGATGGGACGCTACGCATATGCGGATCGTTGGTTCGAATCGGAAGAGGATCACGCCTATGCGCGGACGCGATGCGCGCATGGATTGTTTCAATTCCAGGGATCGTCTGTTATCGACGCTTGAGCGGCGGGGAACAGCAGCGTGTACTGCTTGCCGCCTGCATCGCGCAATGTCCGGCGAATCATGCTGTTCGACGAGCCATCCACCTATCTCGACATTCATCAGCAGATCCACTGTTTCACGACGTTGGCCGGAACTCGCGCGCGAAGGGGCGCTTATGTATCGCGGTCACGCACGATCTGAATCTTGCGTTCTCGCATTGCACGCGCGTACTCGTCCTCGACCAGGGCAAGTTGGCTGCGGATCTCGGTCCATCGACGACGCTGCCGATGACCCGGATGGCTTTCGCGGCTTTCGCCGCGATTAAGAATGTCGCAAACTCCCGAAGGAAAGCCATGGGTGCTCTATCAATGATTGCGCGCGCGGCAAGGTGCTTCCGGGGCATGGGTTGGATCGGTAGGATCGGCTGTGGCGTTCCTGCTCGCTGCGTTTCTGCTTCCCTGGATCGGAAGCGGCTCGATCAGCATGGCAGCGCGTGTTCGAGAAGGCGGCGCCGGACTATCCGATCTTCATCGAACTCCGCATGTCGCGAACATTGCTGGGGCTTTTCGCCGGCGGCGCCCTTTCATTGACGGGCAGCCTGTTTCAATCGATGCTGCGCGATTCGCTGGCGACACCCTACACGCTCGGAGTATCGGCAGGCGCCGCATTGGGCGCGGTGGTGATGCTCGCGTTCGATCTGGACCGCGTGCTGGGGTTTCCCGCATCCTGGATCGGCGCGATGGCTGGGAGCGGCGGTTGTCCTTCTCATCGTCGCGGGGGCTTCATGGAAGACGCGGGCAGCTTTCCGGAGTGCGGCTGCTTCTATCCGGGATCGCGCTGAACAGCATCTGCTCGGCATTCATTCTTCTCATCAATAGCGTCGTTCGCGACGCGCCGGTCCATCTCGATTACCCAATGGCTGCTTGGAAGCGTCGATTCGGTCAGCTACTCGAGCGTTGGTCGTGTTCGGGCCTGTTGTCCTGGTTACTTCCATTGTCGGTTATTTCGCAGGCGCGAGGCTGGAACTTGCTGGCGGTCGGGGAGTCATGGGCGGGATCGCGCGGCGCCGACCTGCGGCGGCTGACGATCACCGGCTATTGCTGCGGTTCGATTCTTACCGCCGGGTCGATTGCGCTGACGGGTCCGATCGGATTTGTAGGGTTGATCGTTCCTCACCTGGTGCGATCTCGCATCAGCGCCGACAATCGCATTCTTATGCCGTGTTCGCTGTTGCTCGGCGGAGTGTTGCTCGCCGCCTGCGACACCATCGGACGAATCGTGCTGGCTCCGGCCGAACTGCCTGCAGGTGCGGTCATGGCAATCGTTGGCGGACCTTATCTGGTATGGCTGGTCCGGAAGAGGTTTTGAACGATGACACCCTATCGGCAGCGCGTTATCAGAGCCGACGGACGCACGATCAACGTCGTGCAGCGGCGAGGCCATCTCTCCTATTGCGATGGGGCCTGCTGCTGCGGGCGCACGGATCGCGGGTACGCGGCGGTCCCGATAGAGGTTTATAAGGAAGAGTGGCTCAAACGCAAACTCCGCAACGTCGTTCATATGACCAAAGGCGGATGCCTGGGGCCTTGCCCGTTGGCAAACGTCGCAAGCCTTGAATTTGACGGCCGCTCCGTCTTCGACGAAGAAATCGGGAACGTTCTCAATGCTCTCGAAGGCAAGTACGTGCCCGCGGGACCGGCCGGCGCGCCCACACGCGGCATGGCAAGCATTTTGCCCACTGGGCGCAACTTTTACGCCGTCGATCCGCGCGCCCTGCCATCGCCGGCCGCGTGGCAGGTCGGCCGGCAATTGGCGCGTGAAACGCTCGCGCGTTATCTCAAAGAAGAAAACGCATATCCAGAGATGGCAGGCCTGAGTATTTGGGCCACCTCGCAAATGCGTACGCTGGGCGACGATGTATCGGAAGCGCTTTCGTTCCTCGGCGTGAAACCGGTGTGGAATGCGCAATCGCGGCGGATCGATGGCGTCGAGGCAATTCCGCTCGATGAACTTGACCGGCCCCGCGTCGATGTGACGCTCCGCGTCAGCGGATTTTTCCGCGACGCGTTTCCACACTTGATCTCTCTGCTCGACGACGCGGTACGTCTTGTGGTTTCCCTGGATGAGCCGCCCGAGTGGAATTTTCCTCGCAAGCACTATCTCGCCGAGATGGCAAAACCTTCGGATCTGTCAATCGAAGACGCCGAGCAACAGGCGCTGGATAGGATCTTCGGAGCCAAGCCCGGCTCCTATGGCGTTGGCCTTTCGCAGCTCATGGAAACGGGCCATTGGCAAACAACCGATGACCTTGCCAAGGTATTTCTCTAATGGGGCGGCTACGCCTATGGACGCAATTCCTACGGTGGTGTTGCGCGGACCATCTTCGCCGACCGCTTGAAAACAGTGCAAGTCGCGCTGCACAATCAAGACAACCGCGAGCACGATATTTTTGACTCCGACGATTATTACCAGTTCCACGGCGGCATGGTGGCGACCATTCGCAGTCTCACCGGCGAGCGCCCGAAAGCCTACTTCGGCGATTCCGCGCGGCCCGAATCCAGCCGCATACGCGATCTACGAGAAGAGGCATTGCGTGTCTATCGAAACCGTGTCATTAATCCTAAATGGATTGCCAGCATTCAGCGCCTCGGCTACAAGGGCGGCCTTGAGTTGACGGCGACGGTGGATTACATTTTCGGTTTCGACGCCGCTGCCGACATCGCGCCAGATTTTGTGTATGAAGGCTTAGCCGAAAATTACGCTCTCGACCAGACGATGCAGCAGTTTCTGGAACGCTCCAATCCCTGGGCCCTGAACGCGATCGCCAAGCGATTGCTCGAGGCAGCGAACCGCGGATTGTGGGAACATCCGTCCAATGAAACGTTGGGCCGCCTGAGGGAGATCATTTTCGACAGCGAAACGATGCTCGAAGCGCGCGATGAGCGCGCCGCGGAGGCGCAATGACAGCCTATCCTTTCGCCGCGATCGTCGGACAGCCTCGATTGAAACTTGCGTTGCTGCTCGCCAGCGTCGATTGGCGCCTGAGCGTGTTACTGAAAGGCGATAAAGGTTCGGGCAAAAGCACAGCCGCGCGCGCTCTGGCAAATATTCTCCCCGCGGGAGCGCCGTTCGTGAATCTGCCCATCGGAACCACAGAAGACCGGCTGCTCGGCGGTCTCGATCTTGATCGCGCGCTTCACGGCGAGGCGAGCCTGAAGCGCGGGCTGGTTCAGGAAGCAGACGCCGGCGTCCTCTATATCGACGAAGTAAATCTGCTCTCGGACTGCCTGACGGATGCGCCGCTGGATGTGGCGTCCAGCGGACGGAACCAGGTCGAGCGTGACGGATTCAGCGCATCAGCCGAAGCGCGATTTGTCCTACTCGGCAGTATGAACATCGAGGAGGGTTCGCTGCGGCCTCAGTTGCTTGATCGATTTGCGCTGTCGCTTGATGTGGAAGCTCCTTTGGCCGCCGAAGACCGGGCACGGATCGTCGAATCGCGGCTGCGCTTCGATGCGGATCCGAAAGGCTTCTGCGACGCGTTCGAAGAAGAACAGGAGAGCTTGCGGCAGGCAGTCGCTCAGGCGCGACTAAAGTCCATCCAGCCATCGAGCGAAGCCCTGCTCGCAATCTCACAAGCTGTCGCCGAAGCGGGTGCACCATCGTTGCGCGCGGACATTGCCGCGCTTCGCGCCGCGACGGCCAACGCGGCGTTGCACGGGAGAACGGAGATTCTTCAGGCGGATATCGATTCCGTTTTGCCTCTGGTGTTGCATCACCGGGTGAAACAGAACCCACCGCAGCGGCCTCCCAGTCCGCCTCCACCGCAAACGGAGTCAACCGACAGGCAACGACAAGCCGGGGAATTCGTATTTCCCGTGGAAGCTCGCAGCGCCCCCGAAGTTCGCATGACCATTGCCGAACCCGCCGAACGACGCGGCCGTAGCGCGCAACGCGACGGCGAGCCCGCGCTCGACGTTGTCGCCAGCTTCACGCAATCGTTTCGCAATACGGGAACTGCCTCTCTGAAAGGAGACCAGCTGGTTTTTCGAACACCGTTGGCTTCGTCCGGCGTGCGTTTCATCTTTGTCGTGGATTCGAGCGGGTCGCAAGTTGCGCAACAACGCATGCGAGCGGTGAAGGGGGCCGTCGCAGCCGTGCTGAAATCGTCGGTCGATAGCAAGGATGAAGTCGCCGTCATTTCGTTCCGGGGAACGAAAGCGGAAATCGTTCTGGAGCCTTGCCGCGACGCAGATGCAGCTCACCGAGTTCTCGAGTTCCTTCCCACCGGCCGCAGAACGCCATTGGCGCACGCGTGGGAAACCGCCTGTTCCCTAGTGACGCCGTCTTCGCTAGTCGTCCTGGTGACCGACGGCCGCGCCAACGTTTCCTTGGCGGGCGGCGACCCGTGGCAAGACGCGCTGGAGGCAGCCGCCAGACTGAACTCCCCCGCGGTGGTGGTGGATTCCTCTCTTGACTCTTCGGCCGCCTCCGCATCGTTGGCTGTGGCGATGAAGGCTCGTGTCCTTCTTCTTGACGATCTGAGTCGTGATACGTTGCTCAATGTTCTGCGTCCATGACTAAGCCGATTTTCATCGGGGGAACGTCTTCCCACGCCGGAAAGAGCTGGATGGCAACGGCTATCTGTGCATGGCTCCGGCGCCATGGAGTGCGTGTCGCTCCTTTCAAGGCGCAGAACATGTCGAACAACTCGTACCCATGCCGAGCGGGCGGCGAGATCGGCCGCGCCCAGGTTGCGCAGGCATGGGCATGCGGACTGGAACCGGAACCGGCGATGAATCCGATTCTGCTGAAACCTAATTCCGACGGGGGAAGTCAGGTTGTCGTCAACGGAAAGGTCTGGAAGAACCTCTCGGCACGCGAATACTATCAACATCACCGGGAATTGCTCGAGGTGGTCTTGAGCGCATATGAAGATCTCGCATCGCGCTTCGACGTAATCGTTATCGAAGGGGCGGGAAGCGTGACAGAGTTGAATCTACGCCGATTCGATCTTGTCAATCTGGGCCTGGCAACCCGGCTTTCGGCGCCATGGCTACTGGTAGGCGATATCGAGCGCGGCGGCGTCTTCGCCTCGATCATCGGTACCGTCAGCCTTCTGACTGCGGAGGAGCGCTCCTTGTTGCGTGCATTCGCGGTGAACAAGTTTCGCGGTGATTTGTCGCTCTTCGATGAGGGCCGCGAGATTCTCGAAGAATGGACGGGCTGTCCGTGTCTCGGAGTGTTTCCCTATGCGTTAGATGCTTATCTGGATGACGAGGACAGTCTCGGCGCCTCCAAGCCTTCGCATTTTGACAGTTCCGCTTCGGGACCAAACTGCGCTGTAATCCGGCTCCCGCGGATTTCTAACACCACGGATTTCCGGCTTCTGAAGGACGCTTGCTGGATCACGAAGCCAATCGACAAACGATTTGACTTCATTTTCCTTCCGGGGACGAAGAACACCATTGGTGACCTCGCGTGGCTGCGCGCACAACATCTTGATAAGTGGCTGCTTGAGCAACACGCCCGTGGAGCAACATTGATTGGCATCTGTGGGGGCTATCAAATGCTCGGCCAGTCCATTTCCGATCCCCTGGAGATGGAATCGGCTGGCCTAGGAACGTCCGGTTTGGGACTTTTGCCCGTGAGGACAATACTGAATGCCCAAAAGACGACTCGCATCAGGCAGGCGTCCACTCCAGGGGGGTATCGCTATTCGGCTTACGAAATTCATCTAGGCGAGACCACTTCCACCGGGCCCGGCTACAAGCCATTTGCAATCCTTGATGATGATAGTCATGAGGGGGCATGGATCGATCGGGTAATTGGCACTTATCTGCATGGAGCGTTCGAACACCCCGAGGTACTTTCCAGCATTGGACTCAATATCGATTCAAGCAAAGACGCCAATGATTTCGAAGCGCTTGCCAATTGGTTCGACCCATTCGGCAAGACCTTCCTTGAAATGTTCTTGCCATCCTTGGCGGCAAATTCATAAGCTCTGAACGAGGTCTGTTCCCCCCATGACACAAAATCTGCAATTAGGCTGGGATGGGAAGTCATCCTTTCGGATGGGCATTCATGGGGGTTCGTGGCCCGATGCGCATCCGTGCCGCCAGGGATTACAATTGTTGCGCGATTAAGGCGGTTGGATCGCGATTAGGAGGCTCGGATTTGTCACCGTTTCGAACAATGAGACATCTTTCCCGCAGACGCTTCGCTCAGTTCGCCGGCGCCGCGGTGGTTGCCGCGCCACATGCCTCCGCCCAGCGCGCCTCGCTCACCGCGCAACAGGTCGCCGAGCGCATTCAAAAAAGCCTCGGCACACCATGGCAGCCTCCCGGAGATCCCGCGACCCCGGTCAAAGGAATCGCGACCACCGCGATGGCCACCATGGACGTGCTCACTCGCGCAGCCAAGGCGAACATCAACTTAATCGTGACCCTGGAACCCACCTTCTTCGGGCATCTCGGATACGCAGCCAGCCTTCAATCCAAACGATCCCGTGTATCTTGCCAAGAAAGCCTTCATCGAGAAGAGCGGGCTCGTGGTCTGGCGATTCACCGAACCTTGGCGCGCCCGCAAGCCCGATCCTTTCGCCACCGGTCTCGCCAACACGCTCGGTTGGCGTCTATATCAGGTGGCTGACGATGTTCTGCGTTACGATCTTCCCGCTGGCACGTTGACCGCCCTCGCCAAGACCTTGCAGCAATTCCTCAAGGCGCGTGCCGGCATCCGCGTGCTGGGCGATCCGCAAACCCGCATCAGCCGCATCGCTCTTCTTCCCGGCGTCTCTCCACTCGCCGCGACCATGAAGGACCTGCCCGATGCCGACGTGGTTGTAGCCGGCGAAACCCGTGAGTGGGAATCGGTAGAATACGCCGCGGACACCGTTGCATCGGGCCAAAAGAAGGGCATGATCATGCTGGGCCGCATCCTGTCGGAAGACCCCGGCATGAACGTTTGCGCCGAATGGCTAAAGACGTTGGCGCCGGAAGTCCCGGTCCAATGGCTGCCTGCTGGCGACCCTTACTGGAGGCCAGCCTAAATGACCGCCAACGACGTAGTCGAGCGCATCAAGAAAAATCTCGGCGTGCCGTGGAACGAGCGGAGTTACCGTGACACCTTTAAGGCTGGCAACCCGGATACCGAAGTCAAAGGCATCGCCACCACCTTCATGGCGACTCTCGATGTTATCCAGCGAGCGCACGCTGCCGGCTTGAATTTCATCGTCACCCACGAGCCTACCTTCTGGAGCGATACCGACGCCGTCAAGGGTCTCGAAGACGATCCCGTCTTCCGCTTCAAAATGGATTTCTGCAACAAGAACAACATTGTCGTCTGGCGATTCCACGATCATCTGCACGCGCGTAAGCCGGATGTGATGTGGGTCGGTCTGGCGCGGGCGCTCGGCTGGGAGAACCGCGAAAGCGATGCCAGCCGGCACATCTACACTCTGCCGCCCACCACCCTCGGAGCGTTGGCTGCCGATGTGAAGAAGCATCTGAATGACCGTACCCTGCGCGTCGTGGGCAATCCCGAAGCCAAAGTCAGCACCATCGCGCTGGGCGTGGGCTACAACATTCCGCGCATCTCACCTGCAGTCGATGTGGTGATGGGCGGCGAAAACACCGAGGCGGACAGCGCCTTCGACGATATCGAATACGTCCTCGATTCCGCCGCGCTGGGCGGAAACAAAGGGCAAATCATCCTCGGCCACCAGGTCTCGGAAGAGCCCGGCATGGAAGATTGCGCCAAGTGGCTGCGCACGTTCGTTACGGAAGTCCCTATTCAGTGGATTCGCGCTAACGAACCTCTTTGGGCTCCGCAGTAAGCATTGATTCTGACAAAACGCTACTACCTCACTGCACTTGCCGCTTGTTCGCTTGTTCCGCTTTCGCATCCGGGCCCAACCAGATCCAATACTCCCAAGCTCTGTTTTCGGATTTGACTGAATAAACATCGCCCACCCGGCCCTACTCCTTCAAACCTGATCGGCTGAATCTTTCCAACTGCTTGACGTCCCACTGAAGCTGAGGCAGCTGTTGGCGTATCGGTACGCCTGGGCTCATCATGTTGTCGTCAGGCTTACCGCTCCATAGATCATCAATCATCTTGCGAACTGTAGCCCCGGTTCCTGGCATTGGCCTCTCGTCCTTGAATCGTTGGCGAAGGCGGCCGCGGCGTCACTCAATCGCCGGCCGGGCATGTCCAGGCCATTCTGCAGAAAGATTATTGGTTCCCCAACTTCGTATACAGTTGATCGCCTTCCAGACACGACCACACTAGCGCCGGCTGGCATCGCATAAACGCCGGCATACTTAGCGAGGATCTCGCTGGGGAAATAATCTACTTCCGAGCAGGCAGTTCGCGTGGCGCGAAATCCGGCCACTTGTATTCATACGCGATGGTTCGTAGGACCTCGCTTGCCAGTTGTCCGCCGCTATCGCTGTTTGTCATGATGACGGCTCCATTGCCACTGTTATAAGCGACTAAGTCGCACTGAAAGCCCTCGTTGGCTCCGCTATGCCTGAAGTACGGATGCTCGGTGCTGCCACCAATTCCTACTCCGAGGCCCCAGTTACTCATACCTGGCTTAAGCATCTCCCGCGCCATCGCCGCCGAAAGTACGCGGTTGGATTTTCCCGCGAGCGCCTTCTGAACTTCGATCGCATACCGGGCCAAGTCGGAAGGGGTTGTCCAAAGGCCGGCGGGAGCCATTTCTGGATAAACGTGCGGCCCGCCGGGTACGGCGTTGCCATTCTGCCGATATGGCATCGCGGCTTCGCCCATCCGGTTCTGCGGAAGTGGCTGTTCGTAAGTGCTGCGGGTCATTCCAATTGGCCCGAGAACGATATCGTGCATGAGCTTGGGAAACGTCAGACCTGTCACGTCCTCCAACAGAAGCTGCGTAACGACGAACCCACCCCCGGAGTACCGCCAAAGGGTTCCCGGTGTCGTATCAACCTGAATTGCAGGAGTGTTGGCCGGTTTCTCCCCATTCAGCACTTGCACTTCCGTGGGTCGGGCAGCGCCGGAAGCATAACCGGGGAATCCGTGTACGGTCATCCCAGCCGTATGCGTAATTAACTCGCGGAGCGTGACCTTGGCCTTTTCGGTGAAGCTGTTCGCTGGGACTTTCCACGTTTTCAGGTACTGATTCACGGCCGCGTCGAGATCGAGCTTTCCCGATTCCGCTAGATGCAATACGGCCAGCGCGGTTACGGGCTTACTGATCGACGCTGCCTGGAAAAGCGTATCCGGGGTTACCGCCGGACCGCCAGTGCGCGTCACGCCGAAGCCGCGCGCCCATTCGATTGTTCCGTCATGGATAACGGCGATGCTCACACCCGGCACATGCAGTGCCGCCATTCGATCGGCGAGTCTAGTGGTAGCCGGCATCTCCCCTTTCGTCAAAGCAGGAGGAAGAATCGCGGCTTGAATATGCTGGATGTGTTGCTCCACTTCAGCAGGCGCCTGTGCAGCAGACAGCCTCAAGCTGATTGGACTCATCAGAAGAGCGAATAAGGCAATCCGGGAACGCATGCCCCGGTATACATCTTTTCGTGAATTCGGACAAGGGGACACCGGATGCGCCATGGGAGCGGGCCTCGGGTCAGGTGCTCGACGAACCTCTCCAAGTCCAGCTTGCGCGCCGCTTTCAGGTGGACGAACGATGGTCCGATGCGCTATCAATAGTGACGCATGGTCATCCGCATTATGGCATCGCGCCACTCGGCATTCTACAGCCCGCTGCTCGCCTGTATCGGGTTCCTTCGGGATGAAGGGCACCAAGTGCCGTACAGCGTCCTTGGCCCAAAACAGCGAAGTTATGCACTGCTGCGGGATGGCGAAATCGATATCATGCAGTCGGCGGTTTCTTCCAATTGGAAGCCGCGCGAGCAAGGGATCGAGCCCTTGCCGGTACATTTCGCGCAGATCAACCAGCGCGATGGATTCTTCATCGTAGGACGGCAGCAGGATCCCGAATTCCAATGGAAGGCGCTCGAAGGGAGGACGTTACTTGCAGATCATGGCCTCCAGCCGTTGGCCATGTTGAAATATGCCGTCAAGCAAAACGGCGTTGAATGGGGAAAGATCAAGGTCATCGATGCCGGTACGCCGGAGAAAATGCAAGCCGCGTTCAGTGGGGACACTGCGGATTACGTACAGCTCCAAGGACCATTTGCTGTCGGCGAGGTTGTAGCTTCGGTGGGCGCCTCGATGCCACCCGTGGCATTCAGCAGCCTTTGCTGCGCCCGTTCATATCAGAAGACTGACGGCTACCGAACGTTCTTGAAGACTTATGAGCGCGCGAAAGAGTGGGTGCGGACGGCCCCTGCGGAAGAGATCGCTACGAAAGAGGGCGCGTTTTTTCCCGGCGTTACCAATGAAGTTCTAAGCGCTGCAGTGAAGCGCTACCAGGATCTTGGATGTTGGGACGGAGGCGTCCGAATTCCGAAAGAACTCTATGAGCAGGCGCTCAACGTTTTCCAATCCGAGGGCGGGATAGCGTGGCGTCACGGCTACGAGGAGGTTGTGGGGTAAGCCTTGCTTTTCTCCATGCTTCGGCCCTCCTCGATCACAGTCTGGAGATTCTGCGGGACCACCGCATGGAGGAGCACCGGGACCGCGCAGTCTCCGGGCCCGACTACAAAAATCACAATCTGGTTTTCAGCCGGCGGAACGGAGCCTACACTTCGCCGGATCGCATGGGCACGCGCGTCGCGGAATTAATGCGAAGGCGGCACTGTATGGCGCCACCCTGCACAGCTTGAGGCATTCAGTCAGGACGTGCCGCTGCCTGAGGTTTCGGAGCGCCTGGACATGCGAAGCAGATCATCACGCTTCGATCTACAGCCACGCCTTGCCGAAGAGCAAACGGGCCGCACCGGCGTGTGGGCAATTGTCAGCGCGAAAAATCAAAAAATCCCTGTAACTCTTGTATTTGTAATGGGATGGAATGGCGGGGACGACGGGGCTCGAACCCGCGACCTCCGACGTGACAGGCCGGCGTTCTAACCAACTGAACTACGTCCCCGCAATGTCACGCGAGCAATATGATGCTAGCACATCCATGCGCTTGCCCACAAATTTGCGAACTCGCCGCGCGCTCCGCTCGTAGTGTCTTTGCAAGGAGCACACATGGCATTCGTGCGCGACGTCCGCTACGCCGTTCGTTCGGTTGCAAAATCCCCGGGTTTCGCCCTCACTGCGATTGTCACGCTCGCCCTGGGCATCGGCGCCACCACCGCCATCTTCAGCGTCTGCGACGCGATGCTGTGGAAGCCGATCCCTCTTCCGCACATTGAATCGCTGGTCATGGTGCATCAAGCCGTGCCCGGCGATCCGCGCGATTTTAGCGACGACACCCCCGCCGATGTGGCCGATATCCGCGCGCAAAGCGGTTCCTTCGAGGGCTCGGCCATTTATCAGCAAGGCATGGCGAATATCGTGACGCAGGGCGGGGAACCCGAACGCGCCGATCAGTCGCTCGTCGGCGCGAACTTCTTCGATGTGCTCGCCGTTCAGCCAGAGCTCGGGCGCGGGTTCCGCGCCGGCGATGACGAGCCCGGGGCGGCGCATCTCGTCGTGCTCAGCGACGGCTTCTGGCGCAGGCGCTTCGGCGCCGATCCTTCTATTATCGGCAAGACCATTCGTCTGGACGACACGCGATACCACTGTGATTGGTGTCATGCCCGCCAGCGTCAACTTTCCCCTGCCCACCGAGGTGTGGACTCCGCTCGCGCTCACACTGGAGCAACGGCATTCGCGCGTCAATCAATCTGTAACGCTGATCGCGCGTCTGAAGCCGGGACGCACTCTTCCGCAAGCGTCAGCCGAGATCGATGGCATCGCGCGGCGGCTCGCCGCGCAATATCCCGATACCAACAAGAACCGGCGGTTCCTGGTGCGCTCCACGCTCGAATTTTTGATCGGCGCGGAGAATAGGCAATACGCGCTGCTCCTGTTCTGGTCCGTGATGTTCGTCTTGCTGATCGCGTGCGGAAACGTGGCCAATCTGCAGTACGCCCGCGCCACGGGGCGCGCGCGAGAGATCGCGCTGCGCACCGCGCTAGGCGCGGCCCGCTGGCGTTTGGTCGCACAAGTTGTGATGGAGTGCGTTGTCTTATCGCTCGGTGGCGCGCTGGCAGGCATCGCCCTGGCGGAATGGGGACTCGATATGATACGCGCCGGCATGCCGCCGCGCATCGGTAAGTACATCGTCGGCTGGCAGCAGATCCATCTCGACATGCGGACGCTCGCGTTCATGCTTGCCGCCGCAGTGCTCGCGGGTGTTCTGGCAGGGCTTGCCCCCGCATGGCAGTGCTCGCGCCCGAACCTTACCGAAAATCTGCGCGATGGCGGACGCGGATCTTCAAGCGGTCGCGCGCGCCGCCGCTTGCGCGGCTTTCTGGTAGGCGCGGAGATTGCCCTTGCTGTGGTGCTGCTGGTGGGCGCAAGCCTCATGGTGCGCGGATTCCAGGCGCTGGTGCATGGCGCCGCAAACCTGGAGCCCGCCTCGCTGCTTAGTCTGCGTCTGGCCTTGACGGAAACGAAGTATCGCGAAAACAGTCAGGTACTGGGTTTTTATGACGAGGTGCTGCGCCGCATCAACGCGCTACCCGGCGTGAAGACCGCTGTTGCGGTAACGGCGCTTCCATATAGTGGCCACTCCTCTGGCCGCGGATTCACAATCGAAGGGCGTCCGGTGCAACGGGGTGATCAGCCTTCGGGCCAGGTGCAAAACGTTTCACCGAAATATTTCGAGACCCTCCGCGTGCAGTTGCGTAACGGCCGGTTCCTAGGTAGGGGTGACGGGCCGGATACGTTGCGCGTTGGCGTGGTCAGCGAGCGCATGGCGCAGCTCTGGTGGCCGCACGAATCGCCCATCGGCAAGCGCCTCAAATTCGGCGCGCCCGATTCGAAGGAGCAGTGGATCACGGTTGTGGGCATAGTAGGCGATACCACGCATGATGTGTTTGACCGCAATCCGCGAAGTGTACTTTACGTGCCCATGTCGCAATATCCGCGCCTATGGATGGATATTGCCGTCCGCACCGCGGGCGACCCGTTGCGCCTCGCGCCGGCCGTCACCGCCGCCATTCGCGCGGTCGACCCGGAGCAGCCCATTTCCAGCATGGCGACCCTCGAAACCTGGATGCACGAGCAGTCTGTGGGCCTAAATTACATGGCAGTGTTGATGGGCATTTTCGGCGTGCTCGCATTGGCGCTTTCGTCCGTAGGCGTGTATGGCGTGATGGCTTACGTAGTGTCGGAACAGACGCCTGAGATCGGGATCCGGATGGCGCTGGGCGCGGCGCGCTCGAGCGTGCTGGCGATGGTCTTTCGCCGCGGCATGATCACCGCCGTCGCGGGCCTGATCGTGGGGATGGCGATGGCGGCCGGCTTTGCCCATCTGATTGCCTCCATGGTCTACGGAGTGAGCGATAGTGATCCGGTGACATTCATCGGCATCCCCATCGCGCTCCTGGCGGCCGCGGCCTTGGCGATCTATATTCCGGCCCGCCGCGCGATGAAGATCGATCCGATTGTCGCGCTGCGCTACGAGTAAAACTCTCGCGTCCCCCTATCTGCCGAACATTCGCTGCCACCAGGGCCGAGGCGTCTGGATGCCGTCTAAAATCCAGATTTCGGTGCGCGGGCGATTCACCGTATAGACGACGCTCTTGCCGTCCGATGTGAGCGATGCCATCAAGCCCGGACTGCTCGAGGCGAACGGCGGATCCTCCAGATCTCGCAGCTTCCTTTCCTTTGCCGTCGCAATATCGATGGCCACCAGCGCCGGTTGTTCCACGCGCACCTGATACAGCGTTTTTCCGTCGCGCGACCACGTAAAGGGGCCGCCGTCTCCCGGCAACGGCCGAGACGGTTTGCCATCCGGACTGAAGAGCGTAAGCTTGCCATGCCCATCATTCGCGGCGATCCATTCACCTGTGGGAGACCAGACCGGAATGCCGCCGACGGGTCCGAGATCCACCGGTTTCTCGCCGCTGCCCGGGCGGACCTTGCCGAGCACGAAATCGTTTCCCACCACATGGCCGAAGGCGATCCAGTTGCCATCGGGCGACCATGTCGGAGCGTCTTCCAGCCCATCGATATTCGTGGCGCGAACCGGCGTTCCGCCCGAAACGAAAGTGGTGTAGACATGCACGCGCGAGCCGCTCTTGGCTGCGAACGCCACGCGCCGGCCATCGGGCGAAAAGACGGGGTCGAGGAAGATATCCGCAAATGAACCATCGAGCGGCGTTCCCGATTGGATCAGCGGCCGGTCCCAACCTTCGGCGGTGCTGGCGATCCAAATCTCCTGCGCGCCGCGGCGATCGGTGACGTAGACGATTTGCGGAGCCACGGGCGAAGCATCGGCCATCTGCTCCGTGCGGGAAGTGCCAAGCACCGTGCGCGCAGGTCCATCCCCCAGCGGCACGGCGACAACATCGGCGTGCGAGAGATTCGATTGGTAGGCCAAGGCAGAGCCGCTCGGCGAAACCGAAGGCTGCAGCGCGGGACGATCCTGCTTGTAGATGGGCCACCATGTTCCGCTTTGCGCGTCTGCCATGAACAGCTCATAGTGATGCCCGGAGCTCGAATCGGCGAAGATCAGATGGCGTGCGTCGGGCATCCAGGAAATCTGCGGCGTGTTGGCGAAGGGAAGAGCGTGGGGGAACAGGGGGCGAGCTTGGGCTGGCGGCCATGGCAGCAGCCAGGTGGTCTCTCCACGGCCCTCGAACGCGACGGCGATGGCGATACTCTTGCCATCTGGCGCGAACGCGATAGCGGGGTTATTGAAGTGCGAGCCCGGCGGAAACGGCGCCGGCGAGTATGGCTTCGGCGTCGCGTCGGGCGGCGTCGCCGTCATCACTTGCAAGCTTGAATCGCTCGTGGAACTGAACGCGAGCATAGCGAGCGTATTGCCATCGGGCGAAATGGAGGCATTCAATTCCAGTGGTTGAATCAGTCTGGATTCCCCGCCTCCCGCTGGGATGCGGCAGAGGCCATAATCGTTGCCCTTGCCGCAGCGAAAAAAGATAGCGCGCGAATCGGGCGTCCAAAATGGCGGGTAATACCCGTAAACGTTGTAGGGTCCGCGCGAGATCTGCACGGCCGTGGGCGAATCCGCGCCCTGCACGTAGACCTGCTGTTCGTGCGATTCGCCCGCGCCGATGAATGCGATGCTCTTGCCGTCGGGAGACCATGCGGGCATGCGCTGCTCCCTCAGTTCGGTGGCGAAAGGCGTGACGCGGTATTGCGCAAGGTCAACGTCGTGGGGATCGCGCAGCAGTTGCGCGGCGCTCCAGGCGGCAATTGCGGCAAGCGCGCAAGCGCCGGCGATGGTCCGCCACGAAACGCCGCGTTGAGGAGTCGCGCGGACCGGTGCGGCCGCCGGTTGAGTTCCCGTGGCGCCCGAGGTCAGTTCGCCAAAGCGGTCCCTCAGCGTGGCCAACTCGCGCGCCAGATCGCGCGTCGATTCATACCGGCCCGCCGGCTCCTTGGCGAGACACCGCTCCATCACCCATCGCAACTGCGGGGGTAGCGCGCGGTCAATCGGCGGCGCATCTTCCTCGATAATGGCCGACATGGTCTGCACCGCGCTACTCCGTGCGAAGGCCTGTTTGCCCGCGAGCATTTCGTAAATCACTAAGCCCAGGCTGAACTGGTCGGACCTGGAATCGATCTCTTGTCCACGTGCCTGCTCGGGGCTCATGTAGCCAGCCGTCCCCACCACCGCGCCAAGCGCAGTATTGGCGATCGTCACTGTCTCGCTCGCCGCCGCCTTCTTCGATTCCGCTCGCGCCACGCCGAAATCGAGCAGCTTGGCGATTCCTTCGGCGGTTACCATGACGTTCTCCGGTTTTAGATCGCGATGCACGATTCCGGCTGCGTGAGCGGCGGCCAATCCCGAGGCGATCTGTGCCGCGATATCCACCGATTTGCGCACGGCGAGCGGTCCCGCGTCGATCAGCGCGCGCAGCAACTCACCCGACACCAGCTCTGCCACGATATAGGGCGGGTCGTGATCGAGGCCCACATCGTAGATCGCCATTACGTTCGGATGATTGAGCGAGGCCGCGAGCCTTGCTTCCTGCTCGAAGCGCCGCCGGCGTTCTGCGTCGTGAACCAGGGATTCGGGCAGCAGTTTGAGCGCGACCTGCCGCGAAATTCGCGGGTCGAGCGCGCGATAGACTTCGCCCATTCCCCCCGCGCCAATTGGACCGAGCAATTGGTAAGGACCGATTGTGCTTTCCGGCATTAAGACCAGTGTAATGCCCGCCGCCCGCCCAATCTCCGCCGTCAGCACGCTCGGCGATAACATGAAGCCATGAGAGCTCCAAGGCCACGACCGGATCGACCGGCGCGGCATCGCGATGCATCGCGCCATCGCCGAAAGGCTTCGCTCCAACCCGACGCTCCTCGCGATCGCACGTGACAACTTGGATCGTTGGACCCTTACACGCGGCCGCTCGCACCGTATTGGGATGCAGGCCCGAGATACTCGATCGTCCCTTGGGCGATGCCGCGATGCGTCAGGCTACCCCATTCGCCAGGCGGATGTATACCCGTCGCGCCATCCCGAACGCAAGCGACCCGATTGATCGCTCCGGCTTGGTTTTCAGGGGCAAACATTTCTTCGTTTGGATCGACGTTAGTCAATTCTCGATCGGCGCCTTCTCCAGGTGGTCGATAACCACAATGTTCCCGGTACCTTTCTTGGAAATCAATTTCAGGCCGAGTTGATCCTCGACGGCGCGGATTAATGGCGGACCGGTCGGACCGGTGTCTGGCAGAAGCCCGATCTCCGCTGCGTGGCCCGATCTTTCCAGGGCCCAAGCGAGATCGATCCCCCACCTCAAGTCGATATCGTACTCTCCTGTAAGCCCGGTAGCATCGATGACCGGCCTGCCGAGGTTGAACGACAGCGTCCTCACGATCTCCGGCATAGAGAGGCGGAATCCCACCCAGCGATAGTGCCCGTTCGGGCCGGCCAGCCCACCATGGCCCGCCGGAAACACCGGATATCCGTCCTTGCCGACAGTATAGGGAGGAATCTCCCAGGGATCGTCTTCGGCTGGCGGAGAGTCCGGTTGCGACTCTTTCATCCTCAGCCCTTTTTCCTCGACGGTAAGGTCATAGACCGGCATCTCCTTCGGAACCAGGTGGAACTTGAGTTTGAAGCGTTCCGCCAATAAGTTCTGTATCATCCGCTGGAACTGCTCTTTCGTGGCGCCTTTCGCCACTTTGGCGGTGATGTCGAATCTGGCGATACAGCAGGGATCGTTCGGACGGAATTGATATGCCTGGAAGCCATAGGCATTGGTGATCAGTAATCCGACGGGTACAGAGGAACACCTCCAAAGAACCGGGTCGCTTGTGCCGGGTCCACCGCTGCACTCTATGGTGTTCGGCGGGGCTGGCTTGATCGAGGCCACCTCGAATGACGGCGCGTCCGCCGCCTGGCCGTAAGCCCACATTCGGGCCAGATACAGGCAGATCATTACCTGGATTAGCGTTCGCATGATGCTTCCGCCTTCTCAAGCTCAGGATATCAAGGTCGTCTGAAGGCATGTACGGACCCACAGGCCAACTGATCTTCGACAACGTGCCAACCAACCGGAGCAGGGCGACCCGAGGAACTGCTAACGGCCGCTCACCAGTCAAGGATATGTTCGGCAAGCCCACCCCCTGTTATATTGAGCTTCGTCATGGGCCGCATCCGCGTTCTTCCCGACCAGGTCGCCAACAAGATCGCCGCCGGCGAAGTGGTGGAGCGGCCCGCTTCGGTCGTCAAGGAACTGCTCGAAAACTCGCTCGACGCCGGCGCCACCGATCTCCGCATCGAAGTCGAATCCGGCGGCCGGCGCCTGATCCGCATCGTCGACGATGGCTGCGGCATGCTGCGCGACGACGCCCTGCTGGCCTTCGAGCGCCACGCCACCAGCAAGCTGCGCGACGTCAAGGATCTGCTCTCCATCGCCACGCTCGGGTTTCGCGGCGAGGCGCTGCCTTCCATCGCCTCCGTCTCGCGCCTGCTGCTCGAGACGCGGTCGCCGGAGGAGACCACCGGCACGCGCATCGAAATCGCCGGCGGCAAGATGCTGCGCTGCGAGGAAGCGGCGCTCGGCGGCGGCACCGCCATCACCGTGCGCGATCTCTTCTTCAACGTGCCCGCGCGCAGGAAATTCCTGCGCACCGAGCAGACCGAACTGGCGCACATCGCCTCGCTGGTCACGCACTACAGCCTGGCGCATCCCGATAAGACCTTCCGTCTGACCAGCGGCCCGACCGAACTGCTGCACGTCACGCCCGTCGGCACGCTGCGAGAGCGCGTCTACCAGGTGTTCGGCAGCCAGGCGCTGGAAGAGCTGGTGGAGATCGGAATGCGCGAGCGCGAACTGTTCCTGCCGCCGCCGCAGCGTTCCGCCTTCCGAGGCCATCGCCGAATTCCGCCGCGAGCCCGACGAGCCGCCCACGCGCCTCTTCCGCCTCAGCGGCTTCTTCTCGCGGCCGCAGGTGCAGAAGGCCAACCGCAATTCGATCTTCATTTTCGTCAACGGCCGGCTGATCCGCGACCGGCTGCTGCTGCACGCGCTCTCGTCGGCCTATCACAACCTGATGCCGCGCTCGTGCCTATCCCTTTCGCGCTGCTGTTTCTCGAGTGCGACGCCGAAGAGGTGGACGTCAACGTGCACCCGTCGAAGACCGAGGTCCGCTTCCGCCACGGATCCTTCGTGCACGATTTCGTGCGCGACACGATGCGCGAGCGGCTGATGGAAACCCGCCCCGCGCCGTCGTTCTCGCCGGCGCTCGACCGCGGCGCGCGGCCCAGCGCCGCAGCCCGCGCGCAGCTGCCGTATCTCCGAATTCACCCAGATGATCGAGAACGAAGCGCCAGCCGGCGTCAGCGCTGCTGGAGCCGAACCGCGCCCAGCCGTCAGCTGCCCGCGACTGCCCGAGTTCACGCTGCGCGCTCCGCCGCGCCTTCGCCGCGCGCTCGATTTCAGCGCGCCGCCGATCGCAGTCGCGCCCGGCCCGCCGCCCTCCGGCAAGCTCTCGCGCCGCCTCGATGCGCACGGCGAGTTCCCGCCGTCGGCGATTCCCGCGCCCGAGATGTCGCTCACGTCGCTCTCCGATCTGCGGCCGCTCGGCCAGATCCACGAGAGCTTCATCATCGCCGCCGGACGCGACGGCCTGTGGATCATCGATCAGCACGTGGCGCACGAGCGCATCCTGTTCGAGCAGGTGCTGAAGCAGCGCGCCGCCGGACGCGTGGAGATGCAGCGCCTGCTGATGCCGCTGATTCTGCAACTCACCCCCGAGCAGCAGATCGACTACGCGCGCATCGCCGACGAACTGCACGCCTCCGGCTTCGAGACCGAGCCCTTCGGCAACCGCACCATCGCGGTGAAGGCCGCGCCCGCCGCCGTCGGCGCCGGCCGATCTGGAAAAGATCCTCTTCGAGATTCTGGAGATCGCCGAGAGCGAACTGCGCGGCGCCTCGCTCGACGATCTGCGCCGCAACATCTGCGCCTCCATCGCCTGCCGCGCCGCCATCAAGATCAACATGCGGCTCGATGCCAGCAAAATGGAGTGGCTGCTGCGCGCGCTCGCCGCGACCGATTGCCCGATGAGCTGCCCGCACGGCCGGCCCATCGCGCTGCACTATTCCACGCGGGAGATCCTGAAGGCCTTCCACCGGATCTGAAGCCTCTCAATCTCACTGCGCCAATCTTGTGTCAACTACGAACCGGGTGCGGCTTCTGCGACGCGGGGATTTACCGCAGTACGCCGGGATGCTTAATTTTATTGTTAGATCGCGAAATCTCCTGTACACTAACCAACTATTGAGATAAGTGGCGGGGCTGACAGGGTGATTCAAATGTCCCGTGGCTGGCGCTAAGCAGTGCTATTCCCATCCGTTCTCCAGCATAACCCTCGTGGTGTCGCTGGGCGGCGGGGTGGGCGTACTGCGTCGGGCCGGCGAAGGAGCGGCTGACCGTATGTCAAAGTTTTCGTTCTCCATACCGGTTCTGGTTCTGGCTGCGCTGAGCCCTTGCGCCTCGGCGGCTACCATCGGCGCGGTCGCGTCGTCCGTGTCCACTGCCCCGGTGGGCGTTGCCACGCCTGTCACGTTCACTGCAACGATTACCGACAGCTCTCTTATTCCCGGGTCGGTCGATCTGCTGAGCGTTGATTCCGCCGGACGCACGACGATTGTCGGCATTATGCACGATGACGGGCTGAACGGGGATGCGACAGCGGGCGACCACATTTATTCTTTCCTCGTAACCGTATTTCAACAAACCCCAGGCACGATCAATTACCGGGTCTCGGCCGCTTTCCAGGGCAGCCTGGTTCGCCCGCAATCCGGATTGATTCCGCTCACAATCACAGGCGTCAGCACAGCCATAACGATCACCAGTCCAATCGATTCCGCCTATCTGAACATCCAGCCCACCCCAGTGACAGGTACAGTAGGCGATCACTCGGCGGTCGTCAAGGTAAATGGGATCGCTGCCCAAGTCAGCGGAACAACTTTTAGCGCCTCAGTACCGTTGCAGGAAGGCATCAACACCCTCACCGCGGTAGCCCAGAACTCCAACGGCACGGTCAGTACGGCCAGCGAAACGGTTACGCTGGATACCACTCCGCCGCATATCACCATCGATACCCCTTCCAATAACGCCGTAACCACGGCGTCCTCGATAAATGTCGCGGGGATCGTCAACGACATCGTCGTCGGCACGGTGAATAATCAGCAGGCGACGGTAACCGTGAATGGCATCGCGGCCCAGGTGACGAACCGGACCTATTCCGCGGTGAACGTTCCACTGATCATGGGGTCGAACACCATTCAGGCCACGGGCCGCGACCGGGCGGGCAACTTCGCCACGGCCACCGTGACGGTGGTCCGGCAAGCTGCGACGCAGCCCAGTCTGAGCATCGTGTCGGGAAATAATGTGACTGGATCAATCGGAACTTTGCTGGCCTCCCCGCTGGTGGTGGCGCTTCGGAACGGCGCCGGGCAAGCCATTCCCAACACCCCGGTCGTATTCACTATCACTGGCTCCGACGGCACGGTCTCCGCAACGGCTGGACGCGGCCTTTCGTCGGTCGCGGTGAACACCAATGCGCAGGGACAGGCGCAGGTGTACCTTACGCTTGGATTGCGGGCCGGGGCGGGGAATAATGTTGTAACCGCTTCCTCTGCCGGCGGTTGCGACGACCGCCGTATTTACCGAGTCCGCAAACTCCACGGCGGTCTCCGCCGTCGTGGTCGATTCCGGAAACGACCAGTCGGGCGTGGTAGGACAGCCACTGCCTCTGGCTTTTATCGCAATTGTCACCGATGCGGGACACAACCGCCTGGGAAATGTTCCGGTGACTTTCACGGTCACGCAAGGGGGAGGGAGTTTCGCCGGTCAGACAGCGATTACCACGACATCGGACAGCGATGGCCGCGTGCAGGCGGTGTTGACTCTGAGTGCGACCGCCGGCCCCAATGCGGTAACGGCGAATTTCACCGGGAACACGGGCCTGCCGGTGACGTTCACAGCTAACGGTCTTGTGCCTGGACCGGCAGCGAACACAATCATCAGCGGCGTTGTGCTGGACAACAGCAATAATCCCATTGTGGGTGTGACGATGCGGCTTTATCAGACGAACTCGGGCGCCAATAACAACATCCCGCAGCAGATTGGGACGCCGGTTCGCACCAATGCGCAGGGCTTCTTCCAAATTTCGCCGGCGCCGGTGGGTGTGTTCAAGCTTATGGCGGATGGCACGACGGCGACGAGCCCAGGCGTGTTTCCAACGCTTGAATATGACATTGTGACGGTGGCAGGGCAGAATAACACCGTCGGCTTACCGATTTATCTTCCTCAGATCAGCGCGGCGGCCCAGGTATGCGTGACCGCGACCACAGGGGGAACTCTCACCACTCCTCAGGCCCCCGGATTCGCGCTCGCCATCGCACCTGGGTTGGCCACCTTCCCCGGCGGGACGCGAAGCGGCTGCGTTTCAGTGACGCCTGTGAATGGGGACAAAATCCCCATGGTTCCAGGTTTCGGCCAGCAGCCGCGTTTTATCGTAACCATCCAGCCGGTCGGCACCACCTTCAACCCGCCCGCTGCAATCACGATCCCCAATGTTGACGGACTTGCTCCGCGTTCCGTGACCGAGATGTATTCCTACGATCATGACTTGGCTACATTCACCGCCATCGGTACGGGGACGGTGAGCGCCGATGGTTCGGTGATCGCTTCCGATCCGGGCGTCGGGGTGCTAAAGGCAGGGTGGCATTGCGGCGGCGATCCGGCATCGAGCGGTAGTAGCGGCAGCCTGAGCGTAAGCCTTACCGGACCGGGTCCTTCGGTCGCCGGGTCGACCGTGAATATCACGGCCAGCGGGACGCCGCCGCAGGATGGACAATATGTCAGCTGGCAGATCATCGACGATCCGGCCGATCCCAATGACGATCCTTCGGTTGGTCAGCTGCTCACCATGCCGACCTGCGCGAGCCAGCCCACCTGCGTGGCGCAGTTGAAGGGCGTTAAGTTCGGGACGGTCACCGTGCGCGTCAGTTTCATGTGTACCACCACTGGGGCAACGGTCATGTCGAATCTGCTCAAGGTGACCTTCACCATCGGTTTGAATATTAAGGATGTGAGCTTCCTGTCGGATATCGATCTGTCACGCGATCGCGTAGCGAGCTTTGTTCCGCTTACCGATCCCGTCTGGAAATCTTCGAATGCGGCAGCCGACAACGGCGAAGTCGCGTACGTTCGGAACAACAAAATTCAGGTGAGCGCAACGTTCGATATCAATCCGCCGCTGCCGGCGCCTATCACGGGAGTCACGGTCCAGGCTGATATTCCGGGTCTTGGAAAGGTGCAGGCGACGAACCAGACTTTGTCGGGATCTTCGTATTCATTTCCGGCAACCATGTCGGATACGGCTCTGCCGAACACCACCAAATACTTTTCGTCCATGACCTTTAACTGGAAAGCGGCCCCGGACGGCAGCATGAACTTCGTTACCGCCGGAACCTCGGCTAATCCCGTCTATGTAACCCTCGATACCCCTCGCGCATACGCAATGCAGGGAGGCAGAGTTCCGGTGACGTTGCTGAAGATGGCGATTCAGAACGATGGCGCAACCGATCAAGCCAGCGCGATCGCCAAAACATGGCAGAGCTTCTCCGGACCGGCGAACATCACCACTTGGGACAGCCGGCAGATGATTTATTATCAGGCGGGAGTCGGCTTTAATTCATGCGCGTTGGATTACGCGACATTGATTACCTCCAACCCTGCGAGCGGCCAGTGCGGGTCATTCGCTAAGCTGCTCCTCGGGTCGCTCGCCGTAAACAACGTTCAAGCGAACTTTGTGGTGATCTCGGTGAACGACGGCGCCCAGATGATCGTTAAGAACTGGACTTTTGCCGCCGCTCGGTACGCCGCTCCCGCTTATAAATGGAAGCTCGACATCAACCCGTCGGATCCGATGGTTCCGGACCCCCCAGGCAGCGTTTACGGAGACTTGACGAACGTGAACGGTCTGCCGGGGCAGAATTCGCCGAAGCCGTCCGAAAAGATCTTCGCTCTTCATTTCATCGTGAACGCCGCCGGTTCGTATTACGATCCGTCGTACGGCGTCACATACACGGGCGCGGCAGGGTTTGAATCCAGCGCGATCGCGGGATATGCGGGGAATTTTGGTGACGGGACCGAGACAATAGCTGGAAAAACGTATCAGATACTGCGAGTGCGCATGCCAAGTGCGCCTCTGAATATCACGTTCGCCAACGATTTCTCGAATTGAGGTATCCGAACATGCGACGAATTCTGATGGCGGCGGCCGCGATCTTCTCTGTTGGAGCGAATTGCGGAAGGGGACAGGTCGTGAACAAATCCGAGATGCTGGCGAACGTTCCATTTGGGCGGGCCAATCAGTCAACTGGCATATCGTTCTCCTATATACCTGCGACTGTGAAACTGGCTGGCGGCCGAACGGAGAGCGGCCGGTTCGTCGTTCTGACCGATTCAGCCCAAAAGATCTATTGGTGGCGCTTCGTTACTGGCGCTCCTCCTGCTGCGGCTGCCGCTGCCGCGGATGACTTCGCCAAGAACTGCCTGGCGGTTCCGGCAACTGGTGAACTGGCCGTTTTCTGCACCACCGATCGCAGTCTAATGATGGCGATCTCGAAAAAGACGTTCTCCGATGCCAGCCAGGTGCCGAACCTTGTTCAGGAAGAATTCAATCGGGCTGCCGGTAAATACGACACCGGTTTTGATTACTTCGACAAGGTTTTGAATCTCTGGCCCACTCTCGGACCCAGCTTTTTCCTGCAGTCTGGCCACGCGGAGTCGCTGCAATCGATGCCGATTGTCTCGGCAAAACCGGTGGGCAGCGGCTGGGAGGTGTTGATCGGGGGCGCAGGAGGCCAGACGGCAAAACTGACCCTGTCCGGCGCTTTGGAGCTTCAGAGTCACACCGTGTCTCCGGCTCCGAAGATCCGGTAAATCTACGCGGTGAAACAGTAAGCATCGGCGGACGAACGACGAGGAGGCTAGATGAGGCGCGCCAGATTTTTTTCAGCCAACCGGATGCTCAGCTCGGGCCACATGGTCCTGTGCTTGCTTGCCGTCAACGCGACGCTCCCGGTTGCACGGGCCCAGTTGAATCAGAACTGCATTGTCAGCGTACTGAATCGCAACACGCCGGTAAACACCGACGGCACATGGATCCTTCCGAATATCCCCGCGGGCTTCGGCTTGGTTCGCGCTCGCGCTACATGCGTGAACAACGGGATCACGACCTCGGGACAATCCAATCTATTTACTCTCGTCGCCAACCGTATGAACGCGCTTCCGCCGATCGCGCTGGGCAATACGACGCCGATTCCCACCTCGCTCACGCTGTCGGCTCCCACGTCAACGCTCATGCAGCTCGGTGGCACAACGCAACTCACCGCAACTGCTACTTACGCATCTGGCCCAAGCCAGAACGTTACAGTCGCCAGCGCGGGCACGGCCTACACCGCCAGCAATACGGCCATCGCGACGGTTTCCGTGAACGGCCTGGTTACCGCCGTTAGCGCCGGGACCGCCATTATCCAGGGCGTGAACGAGGGCCGGCAGGGGATCATCAGCATCCAAGTCGCGCCCGCCGGATCGTCCCACCAGGGCATCCCGGATTCCTGGGCGACCTCTCATGGACTTGATCCCAACGACCCCACGCTGGCTATCGAGGATCCCGACCACGATGGACTCACCAACCTGCAGGAATTCCAGTCGGGCACAGACCCGCATATCGCCGATACTGATGGCGATGGAATCAGCGACGGGGACGAAGTGAACGGCACGGGCCGCGCCTGCACAACCGCCGCCCCCATCGTCTGCTACCACACGAATCCCGTGCTTCCGGATACGGATGGCGATGGCGTCAGGGATCTGACTGAAATCCAGACCGGCAGCGATCCTACGAATCCCAACAGCTATAATCTGACCCGCGCACTGTCCAGCGTTGCCGTCACTCCGCCCACATTCACCATGATCGTCAATGCGCTCAACTCGACGGCTTCCGTCCAGTTGACCGTTACCGGGACTATGATTGACGGCTACCCCATCGACCTCACCAGCACGGCTCGCGGAACGAATTATGCTTCGAATAACCTCACCGTCTGCAGCTTCGGATCGCCGGACGGGCGCGTGTTTGCCGGGACTTCGGGCGCTTGCACCATAACGGTCACAACTAACGGATACACGAAGATGATCAGCGGAGCCGTTACCAACTTTACCCCGCTATCTCTGTCTTTTGTCACAATTCCGGGTTTCGCCAACGCGGTCGCGGTCTCCGGAAATTTTGCCTACGTCGCAGCGGGGTCCTCGGGATTGCAAGTGGTCAGCTTGTCGAGCGATCGCACGAATCCCGTGATCGTCGGCTCTTTGGCATTGCCCGGCAATGCCAGCGCCTATGATGTGAATCTTGTCGGGACCACGGCTTATATTGCCAGCAGCGCCGGACTGCATGTCGTCAATATCGCTAATCCCGTAGCGCCGGCTTTGCAGGGATCTTTCGCCGCTGGGTCGTCTCTCAGCGTGGTCGTTCGGGGAACGACGGCTTACCTCGGCAGTGGCTCGAATCTCGTGCTGGTGAATGTGTCAAATCCCGCGGCCATGATTCAGATCAGCTCGCTCTCTATCGGGGGAACGATATGGAGCCTGGCGGTGGACACTACCCGAAATCTCGCCGCTGTGGCGGCCGGAGGGAGTGGATTAAGGCTGGTAGATGTCAGCAATCCTGGAGCGATGGTGTTGAAGGGGACCGCGTTCACCGGCGATGCGCGCGGTGTCGCTCTGAGCGGTAACTATGCGTTTGTCGCGGACTATACGACCAGTACGAACTCGGTGGACATTACTTCCCTCACGTCTCCATCGGTGCTATCGCATATTACCGACCCGAATCTTGGCGGATTCTTGCAGGGCATCGTTCTCTCAGGCAGCTTCGCTTTGGCGGCCGACGTCAAATTCGTCAACGGAATACCCATCACCGATATTTCAACGCCTACCGCGCTCGTGGCGCGCTCCATCCTGAATTTCCCGCAACGGGACGATAACGGTATGGGGATCGCGGCTGATTCCAGTTTTGTGTACGTTGCGACGGAGCATAACAATCTCGAGCGCGGCGGTTCAACGGGCGATAGCCGTCTGTACATAGGCCAATATCAGCCGAGGCAGGATCTGGCGGGCATCCCGCCAACGATCAGCCTCACGTCTCCCGCGGCCGGATCCACTCAATATCAGGGTGCGCAATTGACTGTCTCCGCTAATGCAACGGACGACATTGCCGTCGCCAGCGTCAGCTTCCTGGTGAACGGGCAGGTTGCATATACGACGACCAATGCGCCGTTTCAATACACTTTCACGATCCCAGTCGGCACCAGCACGCTGAGCCTCGGAGCCACAGCCACTGATTTTGGCGGCAATGTCGGCACGGCTGCGAATGTGGTCGTCAACGTAATACCCGATCCGTTGACATTAGTGACGGGTCTCGTCACCGACGCGGCTACTCCCCCCCACCCCATCACCGGGGCGACGGTGACTGCGCCGGGCGGTTTGACGGCGATAACCGGCGGCGACGGCCGGTTCTCCATTCCTGGCGTCCCGACGGTGCTCGGCAACATCTTTGTTACGGCCACTGCGACGGTATCGGGGAACGCGGTCACCGGGAGTTCGCTATCCTTCCCACCGAATCGCGGCGGCGCCACCGATGTCGGGACCATCCAGTTGATTCCGGCGACGTTCATCACGAACTACGGAACATTTATTTCAAATTGCGACGATTGCGACTACACGGAGAATTTTGGATTCGCTTTCCCCTTCTATGGCGTGAACCAAACCGGCGGATTTGTCGGGACAAACGGATACATCACGTTCGGGCAGGGCGACAGCACATATATCGAGAGCCTGCCGGCCTTTAACTCCCTGCCGCGAATCTCTGCCTTTTTCGATGATCTCTATGCGCCCTGTATTGGGGGTACGGCCGGTGTCTACGTCAACAATCAATTGCCTGGAGTATTCGTCGTAACCTACCTCAACGACGGACACTTCCCACCGTTTTGTTCGGGCCCGAACACCATTCAGATGCAGTTGTATCCGGATGGAAGAATCGTCTTCGCTTACAGCGGCATCACCTCGATAGATACTGGGACGATAGTCGGCCTCACTCCGGGCCCGAATCTGCCATCGCAAGCGGCGGATTACAGCCAGCAGCCTAATTTCAATGTTCCCGGGGGAACCGCCGTGTACGAATACTTCACGGGCGCAAACCTCTTCGATCTGGATCACGGGTTCATCATCTATACGCCGAACGCCGGGGGCGGATACAACGTACGGACGTTACTGCAGCCACAGGGTGGCAATCAGACCGTCACTGGAGGCCCATCGAGCGTTGGTCCCCAATTGAGCGCTCCGGTCGGCCACACCGAAGCAGTCTCGAAGGCCGTCACCACTTCGCAAAGCGGCCTTACGGCGTTGTCGTTGGCGAACGCGCAAGTGATTGTGCATTCATCGGGCAACGTCAAATGGATTGGGATGACAAACACGAACGCGCAGGGCAATTTCACGCTGACCGGCGTGCCTGCAGGCGGCGTAACGGTACAGGTACTGCGCAACGGCAGCGTCATAGCGCAAGGCGGCGGGGTCTCCCCGGGCGGGTCGCTGACTGCGGGACAGGTTTTGACAATCCTGCTGCAGCCGCCTTCGCCCGGTAGCAAAACCGCGCCCCAGCAGTGAGGTCACAATGCACGGCTCCAAGGAGATTTTTTTGCGAAGGCTATGGGTTCTTACAATTGGGCTCGCAACCGGCGCCGGTGGGTCGTTCATTGCCTCCGCGGCGGACCAGAGCGGGCAGGCCGCCAGCAAAATCGGGCGTGAAGTTGCCATCACGACCCATCTGAAAGATGGCGAGGAGTTTCAGTTGCCCCTGAGCGACCTTCTCACTTACGGGAAGAAGCTCTTCATGGCAAACTGGACCGAACAGGATGGCGGGGGCCGGCCGCTGACAAAAGGGACCGGCAAGGCTCTCTCAGACCCGACTTCGCCCCTGACTGGTTCGCGCGGCTTTAATCGCATCTCCGGCCCTGACGCCAACTCTTGCTACGGATGCCACAACCAGCCGTACGGGATTGCCGGAGGCAGCGGCGATTTTGTGACGAATGTCTTCGTGCTCGGTCAGCGATTCGATTTCGTTACGCTGAATCCGGCCGACCGCCGCGCCACGCGTGGGGCCGTGGATGAACAACTGCGGCCCGTCACGCTTCAAAGCCTCGGAAACATGCGCAAGACGACGGGTATGTTCGGATCGGGCTACATCGAGATGCTGGCGCGCGAAATCACTGAAGATCTTCAACGCGTGCGCGCCAGCGTCAAACTCGGCGAGCGAAAAGAACTCGTAAGCAAGGGCATTTCGTTCGGCTGGATCTCACGGCGAAAAGACGGCATGTGGGACGTAAGCGAAGTCACCGGTCTACCGCGTGAAAGCCTGTTGACGGCGACCCCTATCAATCCGCCCACTCTCATCGTCCGCCCGTGGCACCAGGCGGCCAACCTCGTCTCGATTCGTGAATTTACGAATAACGCGCTTAATCAGCACCACGGTATTCAGACCACAGAGCGGTTCGGCATCGACACAGACCCGGACGGCGATGGCGTAATGAATGAGATGACAAGAGCCGATGTGACGGCGATTTCCATCTACCAGGCCGCGATGGCTCCTCCGGGCCGCGTCATTCCCAATGACCCCGAGATCGAGAAGGCCGTGCTCGACGGAGAGAAGACGTTTTCCCGCATCGGTTGCGCCGGTTGCCACATGCCGTCGCTGCCGCTGACCAAACAAAACTGGACTTACAGCGAACCCAATCCCTTTAATCCCGCGATGAACCTTCGGCGCGGCGATACAAAGGATGTCGCTTTCGACCTTGGTTCCGGCGCCTTGCCTCAACCGCGGCTTCGCCCGGCAACCAACCCGGAAGTAATCGAGGTAGCCGCATACACCGATCTCAAGCTTCACGATATTACCGATCCGAACGATCCCGAAGCTGCGGAACCTCTGGATATGAATCAGACCGTGTGGTCGTCAAAGTTTAGCCAGGGAAATCGCAGGTTTTTGACGCGACGGCTCTGGGGCTGTGCCAACCAGCCTCCATATTTCCACAATGGCATTTTCACCACGCTTCGGCAGGCGATTCTGGCTCACGCGGGCGAGGCGTCGGATTCTCAGCGCGGCTTCCGGACCGCATCGGCTTACGACCAGGACTCGGTAATCGAGTTCCTCAAATCCCTACAAGTACTCCCGCCTGGTACTCCTGAGCTGATCGTGGACGAGAATTATCGCGAAAAGGTCTGGACACACGGCAGCAATTAACCAATGATCGTAAAAGCTTCTAAACTACTACGCTCTCGTGAGAGGAAAACGCCCTTGCTGAACCTGATCCCGGTATTACGTTCCGCCATCCTGACAAGGCATTGCCGCGCGGTCTTCTCCGCCGTACGCTTCGGCAAGCTTTACCCGGCAACGTTGGTTGCGGCGCTGCTCTTCTGCTCGGCGCCCCGTCTTTCAGCAGACGTATTTACTATCGATTTCGAGGGTCTCAACGCTGGCGACATTCTAACGACGCAGTACCCAGGTCTGACGTTCACGAACGCCGTAATCGGTACTGCTGGCATTTCCTTCAATGAGTTCGAATTTCCGCCGCGCTCCGGAGTGAATGTAGTTATAGACAACGGCGGACCGATCACAATCGATTTCGGGAATCCCATCACGAGCTTTAGCGGATATTTCACGTATGCCGAGCCGCTCACGCTGTCGGCGTTGGACACTTCGCATAACAATGTCGCGAGCGCCGGGTCCCTCTACTCGTCAAACGACGCACTATTCGGTGACGCCGGCAGCAGCCCGAACGAGCTCATCCAAGTAAACTATGCCGGCGGAATATCGAGTGTGATGATTACAGGGGATCCTAATGGCGGATCGTTCACCATGGATGATGTCACCTACTCGACAACGGCGGTGGTAACAGGCGTGCCGGAGGTGTCATCGTTGCTCTTGTTGTTTAGCGTGCTAGGGGTGGTCATATTCCTTGCCAAGGTCAGAACTCTCCGTCGAACCACCGCAGGGTAACCGGATTAGGCCCTTCGTCGTCGTAACGGTCAAGGAGCGTCCATTGACTTTCCGCCCAACGGCCATCTTCTTCGCGGCGTCAGCGGCCCTTGCCTGGGCTCAATCCAACGAGCCGCCCTCACCGAAATTCGAGGTCGCGTCCGTCAAACGCTCCGGCCCGCAAAGCATCCGCAACGAGCAAGGCGGCCCGGGAACGAAGGACCCGGCGCACTATCGTTTCCAACTCGCGTCGCTTCAGAACCTCATCGGTATCGCCTGGAATGTCCAATCTTTTCAGATCTCAAGTAAGTCCGCGATAGATAAAGACCGCTTCGACGTCATTGCTAACGTTCCCGAGGGTGCGACCCGCGATCAGTTCCGTCAAATGATGCGAAATCTTCTCGCCGAACGCTTCCAACTCAAGACGCACCTCGAATCGAAGGACTTCCCCGTTTACGAGCTCGTGATCGCAAAGAACGGACTCAGGCTGAAGGATTCCGCCGGCGCATCCGAATCAAGCAAGACGATTGCGCTACCGGAGGGATTCCCAACCTTGCCTGCCGGACCGGGCCTGGTCGTCAAGCTCCTGTCCAGGGGCGCCTACCAGTTGGTTTGGACGAGAGGCCAACAGCAGCCAATCTCCGAGCTTGCGCGGGCGCTCCGCGCCCCAGGTCAAGAGCCGATCATCGATAAAACCGGCCTCACAGGCAAGTATGACTTCACGCTCGAATATACAATGGACACGCCCGCCGCGAGCGATGCCGGAGGCGTGGAACCTCCTCCCGCGCCCGGCATCTTTACCGCCCTCCAGGAACAGCTCGGACTTCAGCTCGTCGCCAAGAAGCTGGCCTTCGACGTAGTGGTCGTTGAATCGTTCGAAAGAACTCCCGCCGGTAATTAGCCTCGCCTGCCGCTGTGAGATATATTAGACACACTGGAGTTTCGTCAAATGCCGAACTACGCCCGTTTCTTCTCCGCCTCTCTTCTGGCGGCGTCCGTCGCTTTCGCCGCCGACAATCCCGCGCCGATGGTCAAACAGACCAAAGCCAACTACGAACTCGCCGCGCAATGGACGCCGGCCAAGATGGGCAAGGTGGTCTTCGATACTACCGTCACGCCGCATTGGCTCGAACAGGGCGACCGCTTCTGGTATAGCTTCGAAAACAGCAAGGGCCGCAAGTTCTACATCGTCGATCCCGTAAAGAAGACGCGCACCTTTGTCTTCGATCCCGTGAAACTGGCCGCGCAGCTCACCACCGCCACCGGCCTGCCATACGAATCGCAACACCTGCCAATTACCAGCATCAAATTCGTCAAGAACGACACCACCATCCAATTCGATCTCAACGTGCCGAAGGATGCGGTGATCCCCGGCGAAAAGAAGACCTCCGGGGGATCGCAGGCAACCAACGATGGCGGCAACGGCAATGGTAACGACAACGACAACGAGCCGCAGCAGCAAGGCCGCGGCGGACGTGGCGGCGCGCCGGCCCCGGCCGCAACGAGAAGGCCCTTCATTTTGAGTACGAGCTGACCAGCTCCAAGCTGACCCTCCTCGACGAAGCTCCCCCGCGCAAGCCGGCATGGGCATCCATCTCGCCCGACGAAAAGACGATCGTCTTCGCGCGCAATCACAACCTCTATATGATGGACGCCGCCAACTATGCCAAGGCGCTCAAGAAGGCCGACGACGCGAGCATCGTCGAAACCAAGCTCACCGAAGATGGCGTCGAGGATTTCGCCTACGGTGGCGGCCGCGGCATGGGCGGCGACCAGCAACAGCAGGAGCAGAACGACAACCAGCAGGGCGAGAATCAGGACAACACCCGCCAGCGCAGTTTCGGCCGGCAACGTCGCATGGTCGCGCGATTCGAAGAAGTTCGCCCTTGTTCGCCGCGATTCGCGCAAGGTTAAGAAGCTCTGGGTGATCAACTCGCTCGCCAACCCAAGGCCCACGCTCGATACCTACGCTACGCGATGCCCGGCGACGTCAACGTCCCGCAGGCGCAACTGGAAGTCTTCGATGTCGCAGCCAAGAACCGCAATATCTTGAAGGCCGATGCATTCAAAGACCAATCGATTCAGGTGGAAGTCGACCGCCCCACCGCCCGCGAGCGCGAGCATGAGACGCACCGAACCGCTGTGGGCCGCGCCGGGTTCCGACAAGCTCTACTTCACGCGCACCAGCCGCGACCTGCATCGTGTCGACGTCTGCGTTGCCGATATCGCCACTGGCGCGGTGAAGCCGCTGATCCAGGAGCGGATGAACGTCTACATCGAAAGCAAGCCGGTCAAGTTCATCAACAACGGAACCGAAATGATCTGGTGGTCGGAGCGCGATGGCTGGGGCCATTACTATCTCTACGCCGCCGACGGAACGCTGAAGAACCAGATCGACAAGGGCGAGTATGTTGCCGAAGACGTGGTGAACGTCGACGAAAAGGCACGCCAGTTGTTCCTCACCGCCGATGGCCGCGAAGACGGCGAGAATCCCTACTACATGCACTTCTACCGCGCCAATCTCGATGGCAGCGGCATGAAGATTCTCGATCCTGGCGATGCCTCGCACGCGGTGCAGATGTCCGACTCCGCGAAGTTCTTCGTCGATAACGGTTCGCGCGTGAATACCGCGCCCGAAGCCACGCTGGACGATTCCTCCGGCTCCGTCGTAATGCCGCTCGAAAAAGTAGACATGGCCCGCGCCATCGAAGCTGGCTTCAAGTTCCCCGAGCCATTCAAGGTCAAGGCCGATGACGGCATCACCGATATCTACGGCGTCATGTACAAGCCGTTCGATTTCGACCCCAACAAGAAGTATCCGCTCATCGAGTACGTGTATCCCGGCCCGCAAACGGAAAGCGTCGATGCCACGTTCAATCCGCGGAGCACCAACGTCATGTTGGCCAACTTCGGCTTCATCGTGGTCACAGTGGGCAATCGCGGCGGCAATCCGAACCGCTCCAAGTGGTATCACACCTTCGGCTACAACAATCTTCGCGATTACGGTTTGGCGGATAAGAAGGCCGCAGCCGAACAGCTCGCCGATCGGTATCCGTTTATCGACATCGACCGCGTCGGCATGTGGGGACATTCCGGCGGCGGCTTCATGACGGCCGCCTCGATGTTGATCTATCCCGATTTCTTCAAGGTAGGTTGGTCCGAGTCCGGCAACCATGAAAACAACATCTACAACAACACTTGGAGCGAGAAGCACAACGGGTTGAAGGAAATCGACGACGACAAGGGCAACGTGACTTTCGAGTATTCCATCGACAAGAACTCGGAGATCGCGAAGAACCTGAAGGGTCACCTGATGCTCGTAACCGGCGACTACGATAACAACGTGCACCCGGCCAACACCGCCCGCCTGGCGGATGCGCTGATCCGCGCCAACAAGCGTTTCGATTTCCTGTTGGTTCCCGGCCAGCGCCACGCTTATGCCGTCGATTCGGATTACGTCAACTGGCGGCGCGCCGATTATTTCTGCCAATATCTGCTCGGCGATTCCGATCAGACCATCGACATGTGGGAGCTGAACCGCGAACAGCAGAACAACGGCAAGACTCCTGCCGGAGCCGCCGGACGCGGCGGTCAGACCACCACCCAGACGCAGGGTGGCCGCGGCGGACGAGGCACCAACAACACCAACGGCGGCAGAGGCGGCCGCTAGTAATCGCGGGGCTGCGGCGGGGCGCCACCCGCCGCGGCCCTATTGCAACCAATTACTCACCAGCGCGACGCGTCTTTCCCGTTGGCCTTTTCCCGCCCGTTCCCGCCGCCTCCGCTTCCGTTATCGATAAAGCTGCGGTATCATGCTTGGCGAGAGTTCACCATGAGGATCGTCCCGTTTCTTCTTCTTCTCGCCGCTTCCGCGTACGCGGCAGACCTGACCGGTAACTGGGTCGTCGCCCAGGATATGCACGATGGCACCGAACGTCGAACCTATTTCGATCTGAAGCAGGAGGGTGACCGCGTTACGGGCCACATCCGCGTCACTCAGTTCCTCTATTCCATCAAGGAAAGCAAAGGCGCCGCCGATGCCTTCACCCTTGTCGGCAGCATGATGGATGGACACAGTGAGCGCACCGTCACCTATCAAGGCAAGCTGCAGGGCGACGAGTTGCACCTGGCGGCTGTCGGCAGGAACGGCGCCGCCGGTAACGATATCGTGGCGCATCGCGCGCCCGCCGGCGAAGGAGCTTATCCCAAGCGTATCGAGCTGCCCACGCTGCATAAGGTGCCGGATAACGGTCTCGCCAAGACGCCTCCCATGGGTTGGAACAGTTGGAACAAATTCCACGGCCGTGTGGATGACCCATCCGTGCGCGGAATGGCCGATGCCATCGCCTCCAATGGAATGAAGGATGCCGGCTATATCTACGTGAACATCGACGATACCTGGCAAGGCAGTCGCGACGCGGCCGGCAACATCCAGGCCAACAAGAAATTTCCGGATATGAAGGCGCTCGCGGATTACGTCCATTCGAAAGGCCTCAAGCTTGGAATCTACTCCTCGCCCGGTCCGAATACTTGCGCAGGGTACGAAGGAACATATGGCCACGAGATGCAGGATGCGAAAACCTACGCCGCTTGGGGAATCGATTACCTCAAGTACGATTGGTGCGGCGCCCGCAATATCTACACCGACGAAGAGATGCAGGCGGCTTACCAGAAAATGGGCGATGCGCTGCATGCGGCAGGCCGGCCAATCGTCTACAGCCTCTGCCAGTATGGCCGCGCCGACGTCTGGAAATGGGGGCCGGACGTGGCCGGCAACCTGTGGCGCACCACCGGCGATATCAGCGACCGTTGGGATTCCATGACGAACATCGGGTTCAAGCAGGACGAACTCGCGCCCTTCGCACGCCCGGGCCACTGGAACGACCCGGACATGCTCGAGATCGGCAACGGCGGCATGAACGACGACGAATACCGCACGCACATGAGCCTGTGGTCGATTCTCGCGGCGCCGCTCCTGGCTGGCAACGACCTTCGCGACATGACACAGGGGGTCAAAGACATCCTGATGAACCGCGAAGTGATCGCCATCGATCAGGACAAAGCCGGCAAACAAGGACATCGGCTTTCACAATCGGGCACGCAAGAGATTTGGGTGCGCGAGCTCGATCGCAAAGCGAAGGCGGTCGCGCTGTTCAATCGCGGGGGAGATGCGGCGCGGATATCGATAAAGTGGTCAGACCTCGGAGTCAAGAGAAACGCCAAGGCCCGCGACTTGTGGGCGCATGCCGATGTGAAGGTGGAAGGCCCGGAATTCACCGCGACGGTTCCCAGCCACGGTGTTGTGATGCTCAGAGTAAGCGAGTAACGCGCCCCTAATTACGCGTGGTTTCTGTAACCCATCTCTTCCTTGAAGGCTTCGAGAGAGTTATAGACGATGGGGCAGTAACACGCGCGGTCCACAAACTGCCACATGCGGCTGGCGATCGATCCATTTCCGCGGACCACGTGCGGAAAGCGCTGGCAGGCGTCGGGACGCGCCTCGTAAACCGTGCACTCGTTGCCGGAGAGGAACACGCAGCCCTCAGCGTCGGTGCGGCGCAGAATCCGGCCTTCATCTTCGCTATCAGTCGTGTACTCTGCCAGAAAGCGCGCCTCGGAGATCCGCAAGAATCTCGCAAGGTGCTCGACGTCACGTTCCTTTACGGTTGCGGTCGCCACGCGGCAACAATTGGCGCAAATCGTACAGTCAACTTCGTCTTCTACGCCTTGCGCGATGCGGCGCAGGATGCGGTCGGAATGGTCGCGCGATTTCATAAACGTCCGAAAGCGCAGGTTTTCCTGGCGCTTCTTCTCGCCGAGCATGCGAATCTGTACTAAATCGGTGACCACTCCTTAGTTTACCAGGGCCCTTGACGCGGGACGCGGATAGGCCGATACTCGGGACGAAGGGGTGTCTATGTCTCGCGCCTTCGCGCATTCTTTTTCCATCTTCGCGGCAACCACCGCTCTCGCTTTGCCCGCTTGGGGGCAGGCGGTGATCTCCACTCGTTCGGGTGTCATCCACTATTTCGAAGGAACCGTTTCCGTGGCCGGCCAGCCGCTTGAAGCGCGTCTTGGCAAGTTCGCCACGATACCTGAAGGCGCGGAACTGCGCACGGATCAGGGACGGGCGGAGGTGTTGCTTACGCCTGGAGTTTTCCTGCGCATGCGCGAAATGAGCGCCATCCGTATGGTTGCGAGCGTTCTCTCCGACACGCGAGTGGAATTGCTTGCGGGGTCCGCCATGGTGGAATCGGGCGAACCGTCCGCGGGCACATCCGTGACTCTGATTTACAAGAACTGGACTATCCGGCAGCCTCAAAAGGGTCTCTACCGGCTCGATTCCGAGCCGGCGCGATTGCAAGTGCTGCAGGGGGAAGCGGAAGTTTCCGCCGCGGGTGGGGGCGAGCCTATTCGTGTGGAGGAGGGAATGGAAATGCCGTTCGCGTCCGTGTTGGTCCCGGAAAAGACGGCAGGCGAATCGCGCGACGCTCTTACGGATTGGGCCGAGGGCCGGTCCGAATCGATTTCCACAGACAATTCCATTGCCGCGAATATTCAAGATCCCGCTTCGATGGATGGCTCGAACTTGCCGGCGGACGCATTCACTTATTTCCCAATGCTGGGCTATACCGTTCCTGCCGGTTTGTCGGGCGGATATGGCGCCAATACATATCCCGCCGGGGTTTACGGGTATGCAAGTCCATATTCCACCGGCTTCTATTCGGTCTATCTGCCGGGCTACACGCGCCGGCCATTGTTGGTGCGGCTGCCATCGAGCGGATTGCAGAGGTCCCCTTATTCGCCGTACTCGCCGACCCACCTCGGTCTTCCGCCGCTCCAACATGGGACCTTGCCGCGGCCAGTAACAACACCGCACCCGGTAACGGCCCTTCCGCATGGGCCTGCACGCATCGGCGGACACCGCTAACTAAGGCACTGTTCGTCAATAACCGTTCCACCGATCCGAATGACTCTTTGTCGGGCGGAGGCCTTTGCCTTGCCGCCGGCTTCTGCCCGGCGTTCCCGGACGAAGCCATCGGCTAATCCATGGCGCTGTTATTTCCTAACGAGTCCTAATTCCCGGATGGAGCGTAGTATCCCTGCCGCCAGTGCATCTTGAGCTGCGGCGCGCCCGGCGGTTGGGTCACTTTGACTTCCACGGTATGGTATTTTCCGTCCCTGGTTTGGTTCTTGGGGTAGTAACCGAGCACATACTGATTACGCAGCTCGATGGCGATTCTCGCCGCAACGCTCGATAGATCGCTCGGCAGCGATGCCGCAAATGCCCGGCCGCCCGTCTGAGTGGCGATTTCGGATAGCAATCGCGGTCCGGAAACCTCCTCGGGAGTCAGGGAAATCGAAGCGAGCGGATCGAACACTCCCATCGCGTAGATCTCAACGTCCGCCTCGCGAACCAACGCCTCGATTTGCGCAGCGGTGTAAGTGGAATGATTGTCTCCGCCGTCGGAAACAATCACGATTGCCTTCCGCGGATTTTTCGCTTTCTTCATCTCCCCGAGGGAGAATTTCACAGCATCGAGTAGCGCTGTCAGACCACTGGGCTGAACCTTTTGTAGCGCGCTTCGAATCTCTTGCGGGTGGCCAGGAAATGCCACCGAGAGTTCGGTCTTATCGTTGAATTCTACAAGGAACGCCTCATCCTCCGGATTCAACACCTTCAGAAAAAGCGTGGCGGCATCGCGCGAGGAAGTCATCTTGTAGTCCATGCTGCCGCTGGTATCGAAAGCCAGGCCGATGGAAAGCGGGACGTCGTCACTCGAAAAATGGGCCGTGGGCTGTTCTACGCCGTCATCAAACACGCGGAAGTCTTCCTTGCGAAGTCCAAGTACAAAGCGGTTCTGAGGATCGGTGACCGAGACTGGAATGGCTACGAGGTTGGAATCGGCGCGAAAGCTTGGCTGCGTTTGGCTGATCGCAAGGATCGAACATGCCAGCGCGATCGAAAACAAGATTGCAGCCCGCATCGTCCAGCTCCCCAACCACTGTGAGTTTAGCAGATTCAATTCGCGCGAAGAGGACGGGCTCCCGGCCGGAACTTCAGTCGGCTTGAGCGCTCGAAGACCCCTGAGCGCTGTGGCGCCGAAGCTTCAACTGTGAAGGCGCGGCCCAGTGTTTTCATTATGCTAGGCGTGTTTAAATAGAACTTTCATGCCTCGCTTGTTCGATTCCCTGGTTCTTCCAATAGCGACGCTCGGTCTCGCCGCAGGCCTCTTCGCTGCGGCTCCCGATGCTAACCTCGCGCGCGGCAAGGCGGCCCTTTCTCAATTGCCGCTCCGCTTCGAAGCGAATCGCGGTCAGTTCGATCCCGCGGTGCGCTACGCCGCGCGGGGCGGCGGATACGATCTGCTCTTCACGCGCGATGGCGCGTCGCTGCGATCCGGCGCTTCGAAGACGGTGGACATTTCGCTACCCGGCGCCAATCGCGAAGCACCTATCGAAGGTCTGAATGTGCTGCCTGCGCGCACCAATTACTTGCTGGGTGCGCGCGCCAATTGGCATACCGATGTCCCTAACTTCACGCGCTTGCAGTACAGCAAAGTATATCCGGGCATCGATCTGATTTACTACGGAGCGAATAACCGTCTGGAATACGATTTCGTGCTCGCTCCCGGCGCCGATCCCGCTCAGATCCGAATGCGTTTCCAGGGTGCCGGCAAACTGCGCGTCACTCCGGAAGGCGATCTCGCGTATGAGGGCCCCGATGGCGTCATGGTGCAGAAGCGTCCCGTCATCTATCAGGAAGATGGCGCCGGCCGCCACGAAATCGCTGGGCGCTATACGCTCGTTTCGCGCGATACCGTTGCCTTGCGCGTGAATCGTTACGACCGCCGCCGGAAGCTGGTGATCGATCCTATTCTTTCCTATTCCACCTATCTCGGCGGATCGCAGAACGACCAGATCACCTCGGTCCAACTGGGTCCTAAAGGGCTGCTTTACATGTGCGGTTCAACGGAAACCCAGGACATCACCGCCATCAATGGAGCGTACAACAATTTCAGCGCCGGGTTGACCGATATCTTCCTGGCCATAATCGATCCCTCGCAGCAGGGTAACGGTCAGTTGGTCTATTTCAGCTATCTCGGCGGAAGCGGCGTCGATATCCCACTCGCCCTGGCAGTCGACCAAAACGGCGTTGCCTACATGACCGGCACCACCACGTCCACCGATTTTCCAATCGCCGGCAATTCGGTGCAGACCCTTGGTCCCGCGACGGTGACCGAGGCGTTCGTTGCGGCCATCGACCCCTCGCAGTATGGCATGGTATCGCTGATCTATTCCACGTTTCTCGGAGGACAGACCGGCGCCAATTCCGGAAACGCGATCGCGCTCGATAGCAGCGGGAACATCTACGTAGTGGGCACAACCGCATCGAGCGATTTCCCGGTTACGGATACCGCGTACGCCGGCGTGCTCTACGGACCCAGCGACGCTTTCCTCACGGAGTTGACCATCTATTCGTCCACCATCATTTACTCGTCCTATCTTGGCGGCGAGAACGACGACCAAGGACAGGGCGTGGCGGTCGCGGCCAACGGTCAGGTTTACCTCGCCATTACGACCGATAGTAATCTGTTCCCGCTAGCCGGTCCCGCATACAATCCCAACAACTCGGGCGGATACGACGTTGCCATCGCGCTCTTCGACGTGACCCAAAGCGGTACGTCATCGCTGGTTTACTCCACCTACATTGGCGGCTCGCAGAATGATGTAGTGCGCGGCGTGACGCTCGATCCGCAGGGCAATCTGGTGATAACCGGCTATACCCTGTCGCGCGATTTCCCGGTGACCTCTGACGCGGCGCAGTTCTCGTATGGCGGTAATGGCGACGTTTTCGTGGTGGCAGTCAATGCGATGACGCCTCGCGCGTTTCTCCAATACTCCACTTTCCTGGGCGGCTCGGATGGCGACGTAGGTTATGCCGTGGCCACAGATCCCTCGGGAAACATCTACGTCACCGGCTACACGCTTTCGCCCGATTTCCCGATCACGTCGAACGCCCCGCAGCCGCAGTGGGGGCAGGGAATTGACATCTTTCTGGTCAAGCTCAAGCCTCACGTCTCTGGGCCGAGCGCCTTGCAGTATTCCACTTATCTCGGCGGCGCCACGGTCAACACCGGGCTGGCGCTGACGGTCGGACCCGACGGAACGGCGTACGCAGCCGGTAAAACAGGCGGCGAATTGCCCACGTCCAGCAACGCGGCGCAGGGCGGTTTCAACGGCGGAAGCTCCGACGGCTTTCTTTCCATTGTTACGAATTAGGTCTTCTGGTTCGGCGCGGCTCGGCAAATGGACGCGCCTGCTACTATCGAATCATGCGCCGCTACGGGCGTAATTCCCTCACCCTCACGCGCCGGACATGGCTGGCCATGCTGCTTGCAGCGCCTGCCGCGTGCGCCGATAGCAAGAAGGGCGAAGCGTTTCAGGCGCACCTGCGCCGCTATTCCGATCCGACAACGGAACTCGACGTCATCCGCCTCACCGACCCCTCATACGTGAGCCTCCTTTCCGCGGAGTACAACCGCGATATTGCGCGCACCAGCGGATGGATGCTTTTCAGCTGCGACCGCGCCGGCTCGCCGCAAGCCTTCCGCCTCGACCTCAAGACCGGCGAGACGCGGCAACTCACCGAAGTGGAGGCGCTCGATGGATCGTCCCTCACCCTGACGCCCGACAATCGATCCTTCTGCTACTGTGCGGGCCGTTCGCTTTTCATCTCGAATATCACGACGCTTCGAGAACGCGAGCTCTACGGCGTTGTCGAGGGCTGGGAGCGCTGCCCTGGCATGTCGGTGGGTCCGGATGGCACCCATGCGGTTCTGGCTGAACAGAAGGGCGATTCTTCGCGTCTCCGCATGGTTTCGTTGTCACAAGGTGCGGCGCGAACGGTGGTGGAGGCGCCATTTGTCATATCCCACCCGCAAGCGCGCCCGCTGCGCGCGCAGTTACTGTACAGACAGGCTTCGGATGCCATCTGGATGGTCAACATGGATGGCCAACAGAATCGAAAATTGAAGCTTGCCCCTGGACGCATCGGAAATGCGCGATGGTCCACCGACGGGAAGACTCTCCTTTACCTCAACATTCCCGAAGACCGCACGCAGTTGAATGCGATCCGCGAATACTCGCCGGACACGAATACGGATAAGCTGGTCGCGAAGACCAGCCAGTTTGCATCGTTCGGCTTCAATCGTGACAGCTCCGTGTTTGTGGGCGCGAGCGGGAACAAATCGTCGCCCGTGGTACTGATCCTGCTGCGCCTGACCCGGCGCGAATTGACGCTGTGCGAGCACCGGGCGAGCGATCCGGCCGCCGCGGCCCCGCGCTTCTCGCCCGACAGCCAGCGGATCTATTTTCAAAGCGACCGCGAAGGCAAGGCGGCGATCCACTGCCTCCACGTGGAGAGATTGGTGGAGAAGACGGAAGCGGAGACCAAATAACACATGGACAAGACGATCCGCAAGTACCCAGCTTCGACGAGATGAAGGCGGATGAGTACCGCTATTGGCAGAGCCGCCCGGTGTATGAGCGTGTCAATGCGGTTTACGAACTCACCCAAGAACATTACGCGACGAAGGGTGCGGTTCCTAAGTGAACCCAGACTTCAAAGAACTCTTGTCCGTTTTGAATGCGCACAAGGTTCAGTAAAAAAATCCTACGAGTGGAATGGCGCCAGCCGGTCAAGCGCCGTACCTTGCCGTAGTCATCGGCCCCTGGTACGCCAAGGATCCCTTTTCATTTCGTGGGGGGTATTGCAGTCGGCGGAACGCCAGCGTGGGTGGCCGATGTGCCGGGTCAGCGCCGCGGAAAGCTGTCCGCCGCGCCGCTAGCGGCTCTTCTCCATATTGTTTGGCGTCTTCTCCGCCATGGCGCTTGCGCTCGCGCTGGTCGTCATCTTCAGCGTCGTCGCTTACAGCGTCGCGCAGCGGACTACGGAGTTCGGCGTCGGCATGGCGCTCGGCGCGCCGCGAGCGCACGTCCTGTGGGTCACCGCGCGCATCGCGCTGGTGAGCGCGGCGGCGGGCATTGTCATCGGTATTGGCGTTGACAGCTTTCTCGGCGCCGTCCTCGCCCATTGGATGCGAAGCTCCTTTAAATTAGACATTCTGTTCGCAGCCGCGGCGCTCCTCGGTCTCAGCACACTCCTCGCCTGCCTGTTGCCCGCCCGGCGCGCCATCGTGGTATCGCCAGCCGAAGCCCTTCGCAATGAATAAAGCGCGTCCCAATTGACCGGAGCGCGGACGCCCTGTGCGGGAGTCAGACACCCCCCGCAGAGCGGGTGGCTTGATGAGTTGGGTCGCCTCAAAGGCGGTCGGGCCGTGGGTCTAGACGCCGCGCGATGCGCGTCTTAATTTCGCGTTTCAGAATTGTCCGCTACCATCCGCCGCATCCTGCTCGCGGATGTATTGGCGCGCCTGCTCCAGTTCGAAGCCTACCGTGGACACCGCGTAGCCTCGGGCCCAGAAGTGTTCGCCAGAGAAGGTCCTCTCCTTCCCGGAAAGTCGCGCGATCGCGATCGCGCTTTTCCCTTTCAAGAAACCGATCACCGAAGCGACTGGATGCTTCGGCGGAATCGCGATGCACATCTGCACGTGGTCCGGCATCCGGTGTCCCTCCACAATCTGGCATTCCTTCTGCTTGGCCAGCGCGTGGAAGACCGGACCCTGTTGGCGGCGGATATTCCCAAAGATTGCTTTCCGCCGTCGTTTGGGCACGAATACAACGTGGTACTTGCAGTCCCACTTGGAGTGGGCTAGGCTTTGATAAACGTCTGACATTTGATCCTCCTCCTACTTGGTCACCAAGCCACTTGAGGATGATCATACTCCCGGAACGGTCAAACGAAATTCGGGACCGAGACGTGGATGCACGATGTAGCCCAACGCGCATTTCGGGCACGGGCGGAAACGGCTGTCTGGGTTGCAGGCACGCGCACGTTCAGTAGTCGACTCCTTCGATGCACGATTGCCCGTGCCCGTTTTCATCCCCGGTTGTGGCAGCCGCCATGAGGCATTCACAGATTTTCGAGAAATATTTTCTTCCACTTTTATTCAATCTTCTCAATCACTTGCGAAGGATCGCCTCGCCCGCGTCGCATGGAATACGCTGGCCCTCCTGCTAATCTGAAATCGAAAAGGGCTGCTTCGCGCGCACCGCGCGCCAGGCAGCCCTTTTTATTTTCGATACGCAAAGGAGAAACAAAATGTCCACCCCTGCCCAAATCGTCGCCAATCAAGCGAATTCGAAGCTTTCCACGGGTCCAACCAGCGAAATCGGCCGCAAGACCGTAAGCGCGAATTCCGTCAAACATGCCTTCTGTTCCAAGGTCCACACTCTGCTGCCCGGCGAAGAAGAGCCGTTCGCCGAATACCTTCAGGAATACAGGAAGGTCTACGCCCCCATCGGCATGCCGGAAGAGGACCTGGTCCGCACCCTGGCGGACAACAACTGGCGTTTGACGAAAATCACCTCGCTGGAGCGGACGCTTCTGACAAGGCTTGAAACCGTCGAGCCTGAGGCCTTCGAAGACACTCTCAAAGAGCTGCGCCGCACATCCACCTACGCCCACAGAACGCAACGCACCATCGAAAAGACCCGCGCCGAGCTGCGAATGATGCAGTCGGGGCGGAAGTCGGCCTACGACAAAGCCCAACAAGAAGCAATCCTACTCACACAGTTAGCACATCTGAAAGGCGAGCCGCCCGACCAGGCCAAAGAATTCCCTTCCCCCGAACGCTGCGGTGGCTTTGTTTATTCACTGCCCGAAGTCGCTCGTCTCATCGGTCGCGCCGCCCGCCTGGAGGAGGCCAAGGCCCGCTTCATGGCGGTCGCGTAAGCCGCATAAGACGCAAAACACCCGCTATGCCACCGAGACAGCCTCCAAATCCCAGCGCCTGAAACCGCAGAAGCCCAGCGTGTCGAAACGCCCTCACCAAGCGAGCGAAGCGAGCCATCCCCGACCCCTGCCCCCCGCCCCCCGAAACCGCTCGCGAAGCGAGCTAACCGTTTTCCGCTCCCCAAGTCTAACGATGGTATAGCTAAACTATGGGAACGAAATCGGAAATTCCGCCGGGCACCTTATACATGTTGATCCTCCGCTCCCTGGCGCGGATGGGCCCGATGCACGGCTACGGCATCGCCCAGTTCATTCAGCAGACGTCGGACGACGTTCTACAAGTGGAAGAGGGATCGCTCTATCCCGCTCTGCAGCGGATGCTGATCAAGGGCTGGGTTACGGGCGAGTGGAAGCAATCGGACAATAACCGGCGCGCGCGCTATTACCGCTTGACGCCCGAGGGGCGCAAACAAATGAGCCGGGAGTTGGATGAGTTCGAGCGCGTGATGGCGGCCATCGCTCGCGTAATCGAACCGGCCTGAGCATATGCGGGAGCTATTGCGTCGATTCGAATATTTCTTCCGTCGTGCCGAATACGAGCGCGATCTCGACGACGAGATGGCGCATCACCTGGCAATGCTCGAAGAAGACAAGAATTTGGGATCCGCCGTGCAAAAGCAGTTTGGCAACTCGACATCGTTGAAAGAGGAGAGCCGGTCTATGTGGACGTTTGCATTTCTGGAGCAGTTGGCGCAGGATATTCGCTATGCCTTGCGGGCAATGGCGGCGAATCCGCTATTTACAGCTACGGCGGCTCTATCGCTAGCGCTCGGGATCGGCGCGAATACCGCTATCTACAGCTTCATGGATGCAATCTTGATCCGATCGCTGCCTGTGACGCGTCCCGAGCAATTAGCGATCGTGGAGTGGCGCTCGCCGCGGAGGCCCGCGGTCGTGAAAGGCATTAACGGAACGACGCATCGGTATGGCAAGCGCGGTACGTCGAGTCCGAATTTTCCGTACGCGGCCTTTGAGATGTTTCGGGCGGACCGGCGGATATTTTCCACGGTCTTCGGCTATACCTACGCGCAGCCATTCAACGTGATTGCGCGGGGCGAAGCCGAATCGATTCAGGGCGGATTCGTTTCCGGCAATTACTTCAGCGGCCTTGCCGTACCGCCTGCCGCGGGCCGCCTCATCGGCCCTGATGACGACCAGACCGGCGCGCCGCCAACTGTGGCGCTCGCCTATGCCTATTGGCAGCGCCGCTTCGACGGCGACACGGGCGTGGTCGGGAAATCGATTCTGATTAACAATCTGCTTTTTACGGTGGCCGGCGTCTGCGCCCCGGGATTTTTTGGCGTCGATCCGCAGTCCAGCCCGGCGTTCTTTTTGCCGATTCACGCCATGGCTCTGGTGGTTCCAAGGGTGGCGGCGGAGAAGACTTCGCGCTTCGCCGACAACCACTTTTACTGGATCGAGATGATGGGCCGGCTTCAGCCGGGAGTGAGCATGGCGCAAGCAGAAGCGACGCTACGCGCGCAATTCAGCGCCTTCGCGGCAAACACGGCGGCTTCACCGAAGGACGCAGAGGTATTGCCGGAACTCACTCTCGAACCGGGCGGCGCTGGATTGGATTCGTTGCGGCGGGAATACTCGAAGCCGCTGTACGTATTGATGACCATGGTCGGGCTCATTCTGGCGATTGCTTGCGCCAACCTCGCGAACCTGTTGCTGGCGCGTGCGGCCGCCCGGCGCCGCGAAATCGCCGTGCGCTTAAGCCTGGGTGCGGGACGATGGAGAATCGTGCGGCAAATGCTTACTGAAAGCGTGCTGCTCTCGGTCATTGGTGGAGCCCTCGGAGTTTTCGTGGCGCTCGCCGGCATTCGCTTTATCACTTGGTTGCTGGCAAACGGACAGGCCGAGTTTACTCTGCGCGCCGAGATCGATTGGCCGGTGCTCGGATTTACCTTCGCGCTGGCGGTGGCCGCGGGAATGCTGTTCGGTTTAGCCCCGGCAATCCAAGCGACCAAAGTCGATTTCACGCCGGCCCTCAAAGAGAGCCGCACACAGGGACCTACTGGAGCCGGCCACCGGTTGCGCCCGCGTCTGGGTCATGTACTCATCGTGGTGCAGATTGCGGTGTCGCTGCTGCTGGTTACCGCGGCCGGGCTCTTCGTGCGGACGCTTTCGAAACTTCACTCCATCGACGTGGGCTTTAATCGGGAGAACATTTTGATGGTGACGATCAATGGCCGCCAGGCCGGATATCGCGATGCCGCGCTGGCACGTTTCTATGCGGGCTTACTTGAGAAATTCCGCGAGATCCCCGGCGTGCGCGCCGCGGCGGCGTCCAGCATGCCGCTGGTATCGAACTACGTGAACGATTCCGGCGTTACCATTCCTGGCCGTACGGCGCAGCCAGGCGATCCATCCACGAATGTTGTGGAGATAGATCCCGCGTTTCTGAACACCATGCAGATTCCGGTGCTGCTGGGCCGCGGCCTGCAAGAAGGCGACTTAGCATCGCCGGCGTTTGCGGTTGTCAATCAAAAGTTTGCGTCGGTCTTCTTTGGCGGAGACAGCCCCATCGGCCGGCAGTTTTCTTTCTCTAGGCAGGCCGGTCCATTACTCGAAATCGTCGGTGTGGCGAGAGATGCCCACTACAATTCGCTGCAGGAGAAGGACCAGCCTGTCGTCTACATTCCCTACACCCACGAAGGCGTTGACTTGGGTGGCCTCTACTTCGAACTTAGGACGGCGGGCGATCCTTTCGGCGCCGTGGCATCCGTGCGGCGCATCGTTCACGATGCCAGCCACGCCGTCTCCATTACCGATGTCACAACCCAAGCGCAGCGCATCGAGAAGACCATCTCGCAGGAACGCACCTTCGCGTTTCTAGGCAGTTGTTTCGCGGCTCTGGCGCTGCTGATCGCGAGCGTCGGGCTTTATGGCGCTATGGCGTACACAGTGGCGCGCCGGACCGGCGAAATTGGCATCAGGATGGCCTTAGGCGCGCAGCGTCCAAAAATCATTTGGATGGTTTTGCGCGAGGTATTGGCGTTAACCGCGATTGGGCTCTTGATCGGGTACGGCGCCGCGCGGCTCACCACACGCTTTGTCGAATCGTTCCTTTACGAAATGAAGGCAAACGATCCGTTGGCAGTGGCGGCGGCCATTGCAATCCTACTCGCAGCCGCGCTCGCCGCCGGGTACGCGCCCGCCTGGAGAGCTTCGCGGATCGATCCCGCGGCGGCTTTACGGAATGAATAACGGCGAATGAATAGCGCGAATAGCGTCCTCTAGTCCTCGTCGTCCTCAACTTTAACGGGCTCTAGATCTTCGGCTTCGAAAATCTGCCGGCAGTCGAGACACTCCACATATTCGACGCCCTCGCGCCGGGCAATGATCTGGGTTCGATTGTGATCGCAGGCGGTCTGCATACGTAACGCTTTAATGGATTTATTCTATCTGGGCGGATGCCGATGTCAAGTCCCGGTACTCTAGCCGCTTTTCTGGCCAGGTTTCGTCGCGAAGCGTGTGAGAAAGCCGTGGATACGAGGCGCGCCGGTTGGCGCGCGGAGGTCCGCTACGGATCGAGCACGCCGACCAAGCGCAACGAAGTAGACGCGGCCTATCGCGCGCCGCGGCAGAAAGCTGGTGAGAAATGCGACGGGGGCGCCACCTACGGCTCTTGCCGGCTTCGTCGTGGCGGCGCGCGGGCATTCGGTAGACTGGGAGCGAATGCATCGCGTTCTGGCGTTTGTTGTAAGTCACGGTTATTCGCTGGTCTTCTTTTGGGTCTTCGCGGAACAAGCGGCCCTGCCGCTTCCTTCGATTCCCTTATTACTGGCCTCGGGCGCCCTCGCGCGCGTGGGCAAGTTGAATTTGGCGGGGGTTCTTTTGTGCGGCCTCTTCGGCTGTTTGGTCGCGGACTGCGCCTGGTTCCAGCTCGGAAAACGGCGCGGCGCAAAGATCCTGCGCTTCATTTGCCGCATTTCCTTGGAGCCGGATTCCTGCGTCCGCAAGACCGAGAACCTCTTCGTGCGATTTGGCTTGCGGTCGTTATTGGTGGCGAAATTCGTCCCCGGTCTGAATGCCGTGGCGGCCCCGCTCGCCGGCGCCTCGGGCGTCACGATGCGACGGTTCCTGGCCTTCGATTCGATGGGGGCGCTGTTGTGGATCGGCGCCTACGTTGCGGTAGGCTACATCTTCAGCGACCAGCTGGAAATTGCGGCCGCCTATGCGCTCCAGTTGGGCTCATGGCTCATCTACTTCATTGCCGGTTTGCTCGTGGGCTGGATCGGTTGGAAGTTCATCCAACGCCGGCGCGCGTTGCGCAAACTCGCGGTGGAGCGTATCACAGCCTGGGAATTGCGCGAGCGGTTGCGGGGCGGAGAGGACATCGTAGTGGTCGATCTGCGTAGCGCGCTCGATCAAACTGAATCGATCCCCGGTGCCCGGCGCTTCACCTTCGAAGAGTTGGCCAAGCGTCACACGGAGATTCCGCGCGATCGCGAGATCGTCGTGCTCTGCACTTGACCCAACGAAGCCTCGAGCGCCCGTGCGGCGCTGCGTTTGAAGGATTTCGGAATCGCGCGCGTCCATCCCCTGGCGGGCGGCGCTGAGGCATGGCGCCGTTTGAACGAGTCCGATCCAACGCGGTAGAAGCGTTCGCCCGCGCGTCCCCGAAGAACGAGAGAGCGTTGCCCGGTGCTATGTGGCAAACCATGCATATGGTTTGCCCGGTACTATTGACTCCGCCTTCTAATCGGCGCAAACTAAAAGCGTAATCGGGCCGGTTATCCCGATTTCAACGCCGTCTCTAAAAGCCAGTTCGCCTTGAACTGGCGGGAGGTGACATATAGAACCGGACCAGTATGAGGGCGGCCTCGCCCCCGGTTAGCGAACATGCAATACGAACGCCCCGCCGGTCTGATGATTCGGCGCCTAGCTTAGGCGCAAGGCGCGTAATGCGCAAATCGAAGGCTTGGAATTGTGGCGTTTTCGAGTTCGCGGCCGGGGGCGACCGCCCTTTTAAAATTTACCGGAAGATTTTATCCCCACCAGTAAACCCCCGATCTTTCCCGCCTCCGTAGTGTAAACTGTAGAGACCGCCCCACATTATGAGTTCTGTCTCTACTCAGGAAATCGCTAGTGCGCACAGCCCCGATTCGGACGACGCCTTCATGTTTTACGGGCTCGCCACGAAAAAAGTGCGATCGTCGAAAGTTACCTTCCGCCACGTGCTGTCGGACATCGAAACCCTCAACCGCAAAGCCATGGAGGGCGTTTACGATCTCAGCGCCATTTCCTATCACGCCTACCCTTACGTTGCCGATAAATACGTTTTGATGGCCAGCGGCTCCAGCATCGGCGATGGCTATGGCCCGATGATCATCGCCAACCGTCCCATGGAGCCGGAAGAACTCAAGGGAAAGCGTATCGCGGTTCCCGGCACCATGACCACGGCATATCTGGCCTGCAAGCTTTATCAGCCGGATTTCGAACCCGTGGTGACGCCGTTCGATAAAATCACCGCCGCCGTTCGCGATCGCGCCGTGGATTGCGGTCTGATCATTCACGAGGCGCAGCTCACATTCGACCGCGAAGGCTTTCATCGCGTTGCCGACCTTGGCCGGTGGTTCAAGAGTACATACGAACTTCCGCTGCCGCTTGGTGCAAATGTCTTGCTGCGTTCGCTCGATCCCGAAATCAAGAGTGAATGCTGTCGCATGATGCGCGAAAGCATCCAATACGCGCTAGACAATCACGCCGAAGCGCTAGAGTATGCGATGCAGTTCGCGCGCGACATGGAAGCCCGGTTGGCCGATAAATTCGTCGGTATGTACGTCAATCACTACACCGTCGATGCAGGCGAAGTAGTGCCGCGCGCGGCGCAGAAGTTACTCGATTTAGGCTTTGAAGCGGGATTAATCCCGCACAAGGTTACTGTCGAATTCGTTCGATAGGTTCGCCTGACCCGGCGCCAAAAAGCTGAAAGCTGATTGCTGAAAGCTCCCCGCCCTCACGCCGCGAATGTCCACGGTTTAAGGGCCTCGCCTACGCCCCGCAACAGACTTTCCGTCGTAAAAGGCTTAGGCAATAGCGCAAACCCCTTCCGCGTAACGAAGCGCTGTAGCAGGTCGGCGTCGTGATGGCCGGAAATGAAGAGCACGGGCAAGTCCGGTTGCCGGGCGCGAAGACGCTCGGCTACTACTGGACCGGTAAGATCCGGCATGATTACGTCTGTCAGCAGTAGATTTATGGGTTCGCCGCAGGCTTCGTAGACCTCAACGGCATTCCAGCCGCCTTCCGCGCGCAGCACGCGGTATCCCGCGGTTTGTAAGACTGTTTCCAGGAAAGTCAACACATCGCGGTCGTCATCTACCGCGAGAATGGTGACTGAAGAAGGGTGCGAAACTGGGGTAAGCGCCGCGGGCATCCCGGATCCTATCTTCGTGGGAGGCGACTGTATCTAGGCGTGTCATAAGATCGCCTCCCACGCCTAACTTAATTATAGATATTGAAACGAAAGCCGCAGTGTGGCTAATCGGGCCATCGGCTGAGTTTAACCCGATAACTAAGAGGTTCCCATGTACATGATATGAACATAAGTCCCTAAGCGCACATTATAGGCTAGATAGTAGCCTGGATGGTCGGGGTCTTCATAGATCACGATGTTGTCCGAATCCCAAAGCCAACCGTTGGCGAGCGCCAGATCCGCATCGGCCACTGAGAAATAAAAGCCACCGAACCAGAAGCGCGATGGGCCGCCGCCTGCGAGCCGAAACACGTGGCTGGGTCCAAATCCGCCCGTGAAACGACCGTGCTCCCAAGGGTGATCCAGGTGAAAACGAGCATCGTTCCTGCCCATATCGTGGCCGACCCACTTATTACCGTCCACGTGGGGTACTGCGGGGTGACCGGCCCTTTCGGGTTCGTGCATCGGCGTGGGCGCAACGCCCTTAGGCTGATGCGGGGGAGCCTTCACCGGCGCGGGGCCGTGGGCCGGTGGTCTGCTGGGTTTGAAGTGTTCGTCGCCTTTTTTACCTTGAGCGAAGCAGGCGGTGATCAGAATCGAGCTTGCGAGAAGAGCGAGAGTTGTCCGCACTTCTAGATTCTATGCCAAGATTACGGGCTACGCTAGGCGGAAAGCTGTACCTTGCGATCGCGATGGTAGTCCGTCAGCGTCCGATTGGCGGATTCAATGGTTTCAAGCTCCGCGGCGATGCGTTCGAGGCTCGATCCGCGCAGCATAATATACATCTCATCGTCACCGATTTCCGTATAGACGCGGTTGCCGGTGCAGCCCGCGCTCGCAACGGCGCCGGCTCCCATCGCCGCGGGAATGGCCATGCACGTCGGCCTCCCGAGAAGTGGAAGCTTCGACATCTCTCCGGCACGTGTAGCCGCTTCGGCGACAAGCATCACACGCGACGGCGATCCGCTCGCGATCACTGCCGATGGCTCGACCGGCGTCTCGCCGAGAGGCGCGTAGAGAATAGCGGCTGGCGACCCATCCAGATGAAACACGCCAGAAACCTCTTCCATGCGAATATAACCGATGCCACCCATCAGGCCGAGCGCCGCCTCGAGGTCGGGCATGCGCGTAGGCTGCAGAACATTATGTGTGTAACCGCCGATCGGGCAATTCTGATGATCGCCGGGAACGGTGTAGAACGTCCGCCCGGCGGCCGCGAGCCGCCAAAAGCTGCAGGAAGAAGGCGCCGATCCCTCAAACCGCTCTACGCCTTCGGGCGCCGCATCGAGAAATGCTATAGCGATCGGCCGGCGCGTACCGCCCAATGCTTGCATGAGCTTGTGTTCAATCGATCCATAGTCGGGCATGAGATCCCAGTGTAGCCTGAAAGCCTAGCCCGAAGCCGCTGAGAGACGCTTGCTTCCGATCGTCTATTTACGCTTCTCGGTATCGGGCGGACGCAACGCGCCGCTGAGGCTCTTCTCCGCCTCATCCAGGCAATCTTGAATATCTTCAAAGCCTGGGACTTTCGTGGGATCGATATGGCTGAGAGAGGTGGCGACGGATTGCAATTTCATCCGGCTGTCGCTGATCCGTTCCTTTTCTACTTGGGTGAGGCTCATATTCTTACCCCTCTCCGCATCCATGAGATTCCACATGAGCGATCCACGCGTATTTCGCCATCTCTTTTCTATCTTGAGCGAGATGAAGCAAGACGTCGAAACGGGGAAAATCGGCGTCTCCCTGAATTACCGCTTGCGTCTGCTGATTCTGAAGGGCGATCATTTCACGGCTCGCTTGCAGGAATTCATCGAGGAGCCGATTCTTCTCGTCACAAAACCCGATTTCAGGCACACGGGTTCGTTCTGCCGGTTTCGGTCGAGATGGATCCACGCTAGGCGCCAGCATACAGGAACACCCTCCGCAACTCCAGACGCAAACCTCCGGCCAATGTCATGCATCGAACAGAGACCAGGTTGTTGGAACGTCCAGAGCGTTGATGCGCTTATCGGCTGGCGGGCGGCACAATTTTGTTCATGCGCGCATACACAACCATTTGCCCGTAATGATCGAAGCAATGGGCCGCCGCCTCAAGCGCAAGGGACGATCTCGGCGTTTGATTCTTTCCGAACGGCGATTGCACCATCTGCGTCAGGTTCTGCGCCGTGAGCGTGACCATCGCTTTGTGCAGATAGACGAACGAATCCTTCAGAAAGGGGACGATCTGTTCTTTGGTAGCGACGGAGGCGGGACCCGCTTCGCCGCCCGTATCCCTCGGCGGCTTCTCGCCGAGAATCGCGGAGCCAATCAAGTAGTTCACCGCCGCCACGTGCTTTACCTGCTGCGCGAAAGTGCGGACGCCCTTGAATTCACCGGCAGTGGGCGCGAAGTTATAGGCGCTGGCGGGCATAGCCTCCGCGAGGGAGACGAACTCGCTCTCAACGCCGGAGAGGTTCTTGTCAAAAGCCTGGCCAAGCGGCGTTTCGGCGGCAAAAGCCGCGGAGGCGGTTATCAGAGTCAGAAGCGCTGCGTATTTCATCGGATTGCCAATTTCTCCTTTTCCATAGTTGGGGCAAGCGCCATGACGGCCCAGGCGGTCGCGGCGGACGAGATCCACTGATCGTGTTCGAACGGAAATCCGCTCTGAAAATACGGCTGGATCTTCGGCGCGCGGCTTCGAACATACCACGATCCATCCGGCCATTGCGTATTCAAGAGGTACTCGACCCCGCGCAGGTAGGCGGCATCGGAGGGCCTCAGCGCGCCGCATTCAAGCAACGCCCAAAGCGTCTCGCCGGTAGCGAAAGCGTCGCTTTCGAGATTCGAATTCTGCGCCCAACCGCCATCCGCTCGCTGCTGCGCGGTCAGAGCCTTCGCCTGAGAGGTCGCCACGGCGCCGGCCCAGTGGAGGCCCACCATCTGCATCGCGGCGTCGTCGTTGGTGACCGGAGCGGAACGCGCCAGCCAATCGCGCGCGCGCGCAATGCGCCCGTCGAATTCCGCCTTGCGGGCGGGCGGTCCATACACCTGCAGCAGCCGAAGCGAACGCGCCGTACGCGCGAAATCGCTCTCCTGGATGGGCGACCGAGAGATGTCGCCCACGTGCCAGTTTCCAGCTTGCTTCTGTTGAGCGGCAACGTTGGCGGCCACCACGTCCGTGATCGAATTTGGCGCATAACCGGCGAGGTTGAGCGCCCAGGCTGCGTAGCCTTGTCCATCCGGCGATCCGCCGGGATCGATTCGTTCCAGCAATTGCTCCTGTTCGCCCGTCCATTCGGATTCGATCATCTGCTGGAAGCCATGAACCGAGGCATCGGCGGCCTTCCATCCCGCGCGCTGGTACGTGGCAAGGGCAGCCATCGCCATCGGTTGATGATGGCAGCCGACGCATCCGCTCTGCGTGAAGAATTGCGTTCCAGAGCGGCCCAGCAGGGCCGCTGCGGGTTCGATCGCGGCCGGCACGGAGCGGCGCGGCGCGCCCGGACGGCGTGGGATTGAAAAGGGAAGCCCAGGTTGTGCGCCGGCGGCGCGAAGGGCGGAGACTACCTCCGGATTGCCGAACCGGAGCGCCCAATCGAGAGCGGTCTCGCCGGCCTTACTCTTGGCGTTCACAGCGGCGCCCGCTTCGATCAACTCACGCACGCGCTCGGCGCTCTGTGATTCGGATGCCACGGCGAGCATGAGCGGAGTAAGACCGCGCACGTCCGACGAGTTTACATTTGCGCCGGAACGGAGCAGGGTGCGCGAAATGTTCGCACTGCAGTAGGGCGCGGCAATTGCTAGCGGAGTCACGCCGACGAGCTGAATAGGCCCGAACTTGACCTGGCCGGCGGACGTGAGCGCGGCGTTTACGTTCGCGCCCCTTGAGATCAAAGCCTTCGCCGCATCCGCATTGCAATTCTGCAGGGCGGCCATCAGCGGCGTGCCACCGTCACGATCGGCCGCCTTCGCATCGGCTCCTGCTGCCAGAAGCAAACTTACAGATTTGCTATCGCCAGCTAAGGCGGCAAACTGTAAGGGGCCCGCGCCCGTCTCACCCTTGGCTTTTGCGTCGGCGCCTTTGGAGATTAGATACCGCACTGTCTCCGAGCATCCATCGCACGAGGCGGCGACCATTAGCGGGGTACGTCCCAGCTTGGTCCGGGCATTGACGTCCGCTCCGTGCTCGACCAGCAGATGGACCTTCGCCTCATCCCCCGCAGCCCACACGAGCGCGGTTGCTTCGAAGGAATTGCGGGCATTGACATCCGCTCCGGCATCGAGCAGAGCTCTTACGGAATCTGCCGCGCCAAATGCCGCGGCATACATGAGCGCCGTGGAGCCTCTCCGGTCGCGCGCGTTCTTATTTGCGCCTTGCCCGAGTTGTGAGCGTAGCGCCGGCACATCGCCACTGCGAATCGCCCGGAAAAGAGCGGCATCGGGCGCGTCACTTTGCGCGTAACCTTTTGCCACGGCAACAGTAATAAGAAGTGAACGCCACACCCAACTCATTCGTACCTAGTCTTACACACGAGGACCTCATGACGCGAGATTTGCAGTATGCCTTCCGAACGCTCTGGAAAGACCGGGGATTCGCCTCCATGGCGGTGCTCAGCCTAGCCGTTGGCATCGGCGCCAACACAGCAATCTTTTCGCTGGTCAACGGCGTTCTGCTACGGCCGCTCGATTTCCCGGCGCCGGAACGGCTGGTGACGATTTCCCTAACGTCGCCGCAGTTTCGGAAGGCAGGCCCGCTGCCAATCAACATCGGGCAGTTGGTGGAGTGGCGCAAGCGCACCTCGGCGTTTGAGAGCATCGCCGCCTATCGCAACGCCGCGATGAGTCTCACCGGCGAGGGACGCCCCGAATTGATTCCGGGCGCGGTGGTTTCCGCCAACTTCTTCGATACGCTGGGCGTGCAGCCGAGGATAGGACGATCATTCGTCGATCAGGAAGACCATTCCGGCCAGCATTACGTCGCGATTCTCGCCGACTCCTTGTGGCGGAGACGCTTCGGCGCGGACCCATCCATCATTGGCCGCAAGATTACTCTGAGCGGCTCGCCATACACCGTGGTCGGAATTCTTCCGCCGGGCTTCCAATTTCCCAAACTGCCAGGTAGAACGCGCGAAGCCCTTACCGGCCGGATGGAAATCTACCGCCCACTTGGTTACACGCTCGACGACGCCGTGCCCCACGACGGCGACTTGAACTACGAGTCGATCGCGCGGCTGCGCTCGGGCGTTTCGATAGATCGCGCGTATGCCAACCTCGGCGCCGCGGAAGCGTCAATCGAGGCGCAGATCGGCGGCATGTGGAGGATGCTTCCCGTCATGACGCCGCTGCAACAGACTCTCACCGGCGATATACGGCAGAGTCTCATCGTGTTGATGGCGGCGGTGGGCGCGGTGCTGTTGGTGTTGTGCGTGAATCTGGCGAATCTCTCGCTTTCTCGGGCGGCCGGGCGCGCGCGCAATGCCGCTATACGAACCGCTCTAGGCGCAAGCCGATGGCAGCTTGCGCGGCAATCGCTCGCGGAAAGCGGAATGCTGGCAGTGCTCGGCGGCGCGCTTGGAATCCTGCTTGCGTCGTTCGGATTGAAGTGGCTGGTGGCTTCGGCGCCGGTGGATCTGCCACGCCTCGCCGATGTCACGCTCGATGGTAACGTGCTCGCCTTCGCGCTGGCGATCTCGCTTGCCACCGGCTTGTTCTTCGGCGTTCTTCCCGCGCTGCGTAGCGCGGCGGCAGTGAATCCTTATGAGACGCTGAAGTCCGGCGGCGGCGCCAACACCGCCGCGCGGGGCGGCTTGCGGCTTCGCAATCTACTGGTGAGCTTCGAGGTGGGCCTGTGCGCGGCGCTGCTGGTGACGGCAGGCTTGTTCCTTGCGAGTTTCGTGCGCCTCACAACCATCCCCAAAGGCTTCGACGTGGAACGCGTGCTGGCGGTAGATATGTCGCTGCCGTATTTGAAATACACCAAGCCAGAAGATCGCTCGCGATTCTTCGACCGCGTACTCGATCAAGCCAAGGCAATGCCCGGCGTGGAATCGGCGGCAATTTCCTCGTACCTTCCGCTGCTGGGCGAAAGCTGGGTGGATATCATCAAGACGGAAAACGATCCGCGGCCCGATTCGCAATCGCCGACGGTCAATCTCCGCTTCGTCAGTCCCGGTCTCTTCCGCACGCTGCGGATTCCATTACGCGCCGGCCGCGATTTCGAACCGGGCGACCGCGACCGCATGGTGGGCATCGTTTCCGAGAGCCTTGCGCGCAAGTTGTGGCCCGATGCGGCTGCCGGATCCGCCGTGGGACGCCGATTGGTCGATCTGAGGCGTCATCTGGACGTTGTGGGCGTCGTGGGCGATGCGCGCAGTACCAGTCTCGACAAAGAACCGGTGGATATGTTGTACGTTCCCCTCTGGCAGAGGCCGCAATTTTCGTCGTCGATTCTGGTGCGGACCGCGATGGACCCGAAAGGCATCGCCTCGGCCCTTCGCGCCGCCGTATGGAGCGCCGATGGCGATGTGCCGGTTCCCGAGGAACGCACGCTCGCGCAGATCATGTCGGCATCGGTGGAGCGCAGGCGATTCCAGATGACGCTGGTGCTGCTGTTCGCGGCGGCGGCGCTTGCGCTGGCCGCCTTTGGAACCTATGGCGTAGTGTCTTACGCGGTGACGCGCCGGCGCGCCGAGATGGGCATCCGCATGGCGCTCGGCGCGGGGCGTGGAAGAGTTCTTCTCTTAGTGCTGCGGCAGGGCATGATGCCAGTCTTCGCCGGTTTGGCCGCCGGCGCGATAGCGGCCTTATGGATTGGCCGATATGTGTCGAGCCTGTTGTTCCAGGTGAGTCCGCGCGATCCGCTGGCGTTTTCGCTCTCGGCGGCCGTGTTGGTCTTCGTTTCCGCAGCCGCATGCTGGATACCGGCGCGGCGCGCTACGCGGGTGAACCCGATCGAGGCGTTGCGTTTCGATTAGGCGTCGCCGATCCAATAGCGCAGAGAGTTATGTCTGAATTACGCTCTGTAGGATTGGATGTCCCTCCGCGAGCCCCCCGTTCCCGGCATCGCGTTACTTATACGCTCCAACCTTTTGGAAATCGCCGGCCTTCACGATGCTGACCGTGGCCGGGTTGACGTGCTTGCGGAAGGCGGCGGTGACTTGCGCGGGCGTGAGCGCAGCGACGGCGGCCTCGAGTTTGGCGTCCCAATCCATCGTGCGGCCCCAACGTTCGCGGGCCACAAGCAGAGAGGCGATGGAGGCCTCTTCGGCGCGCGCCACGGTGCGTTCGTCGAGCCACGTCTTCTTGGCCTTTTCCACTTCGTCGGCGGTGAAGCCGTCTTTCAGGGCTTTAGCGAGTTCGTCCTGGAAATCGGTCTCGACTTTGGGCACGTTCTGCGGCGCCGCAATGGCGGTGGCGAAGAAACGGCCGCCATCGTCCTTGGTAGGCATGTTGAAGCCGGCGTTGGCGCCGTAGCTCAATCCGTCCTTCACGCGAATGCGTTGGAAGATGCGCGAGTTGGGCGAGCCGCCGAAGACCGTGCCAGCGAGCAAAAGGGCGGGATAATCGGGATCTTCGTCGTTCATTTTGAGCGGCGCCGCAACGGTGAAATACCCATTTTGCTTGTCCGGAGTCTCGATCTTATGGTTGATGGGCTCGACTGCGGCGTAAGTGTTCGTGATGCGACCGTGATCGGCGGGGCTCTTCCAGGAGCCGAACAGCTCGGTCACAAGTTTCCGCATCTGCGCCGGATCGAACTGGCCGCTGATCGCGATCTCGCCTTCTCCCACGCCGTAAAACTGCTTGTAGAAGGCGCGAACATCATCGAGCGTGACCTTCTTGAGGTCTTCAATTTGCTCATCGATGCTGGCGGTATGGCGCACGTCGCCACGCGGATAGCGCGCGCTGAAGTGCTGCGCGAGGTCGAGTGAAGCGAGCGCCGTCGGCTCGGTGCGCTGGCTCTGCAAGCCGGCGATCCGCTGCTGGCGGACCTGTTCGAACTCCGCTTCGGGGAACGAGGGTTCGAAGAGCAACTCATGCACCAGGCGCAGTGAATCGGCCATGTTGGCTTCGAGAGTACGAATGGTTGCGTTGGTGACGTTCACGCCGCCGCCCACGTTGATCTGGGCTTTCAACCGATCGATCTCATCCAGTATTTGCTGGCGGTTCTTTTTGAGCGTGCCGCGCATGAGCATCGCGCCCGTGAACTGTCCGGTCATCGACTTTCCGAAGAGCGATTTTTCATCGCCGAAACGTACGTTCATGACCGCAACCACAGTTCCGCCGCGGGTCTTCTTGGGGAACATCAGGAGCTTCAAACCGTCGGGAAGCGTGGCGCGGATGACGCGGCTCTCGATGTTCTTGGGCGTCGGATCGAACTCCTCGCCCTGTTGCTGTGCCGCCTTACCTTTGTAATCTTTGAACAGCTCGGCGTCATCGGGAGTGGCGGGAATTACAGACCGGTCGGGGTTCTTGGCCGGGATAAATTCGCCGAGAGTCCGGTTGGACGACTTGAGATAGTCCTTGGCAACGCGAGTAACATCCGCAGGCGTTACTTTCTCCACCTCGTCGCGGCGGAGGAAGAAAGAGCGCCAATCGCCGCTGCCGGCCGCGCCGCCGAGAGTGAGAGCAACATTCTGGGAGTTAGTGAGGGTCAGCTCAATATTTTTCAGCATGCGGGTCTTAGCGCGATCGACTTCATCCTGCGAAGGCGGCTCCGCAGCCAGATTTTCCACGGTCTTTAAGAGGATCTCGCGAGCTTCATCGATATTCTGATCGGGCTTGAGCTGCACGAAAGCGAGGGCGAAGCCGGGGTCGTGCATGCCGCTCGCGCTCATATTGGCGGCGACGGCTTTCTTGTTGTCGACGAGGGCCTTGTATAAGCGGCCGGTCTGGCCCCCGCCAAGCACCTGCGCCATCACGGAAAGCGCCGCGAAATCGGGGTGGAGTTCGGCGGGAATGTGATAGACAGCCATAATGGCCTGAACCTCGCCGACGCGGCGCAAGGTGACGGCGCGCTCGCCTTCCTGAGTAGGTTCGGACGTATAGGGCTGCTTGAGAACGCGCGACGGACGCGGGATAGCGCCGAGAGTCTGAGCCACCATGCCGAGGGCCTTGGATTCATCGAACTGCCCGGCTACGATCGCGACAGCGTTATCGGGCTGATAATACTTCTGGTAAAACGCGGCGAGGTTCTCGACGGGTACGCGTTCCACGTCAGTGCGGTTGCCAATGACAGTCTTGCCATAGTTATGGAAGTTATAGGCCGCCGCAAGGGTGCGTTCTTCGAGAACATTGAGGGGGCTGTTTTCGCCCGATTCCATTTCGTTGCGCACCACCGTCATCTCGGTGTCTAGCGCTTCCTTCGGCATAGTCATGCCCACCATGCGCTCGGCTTCGAGCGCCAGGGCCCAGCGGAGATTCTCGTCGCCGGCGTTGAGAGTCTCGTAGTACATGGTCTGGTCGTATCCGGTGGTGCCGTTGAAAAAGCCGCCGCCCGCGTGGTCGGTGAGTTCCTTGAATACTTCGCGGCCGGACTTGGTCTTCTTGAACACCATATGTTCGAGCAGGTGCGCCATGCCAGTTTCGCCGTAGCCTTCGTTACGGGAGCCGACAAGGTAAACGATATTGACGGTGATCTTAGGTTTGGAGTTATCGGGGAAGAGTAAGACGCGGAGGCCGTTAGGAAAGCTGTATTCCGTGATGCCCTCGACGGAAGTTACTTTGCGAACGCCTTGTGGGAGGGTTTGCGCGAGAGCAGCAACGGACAAAAAGGCCGCCACTGCGGGAAGAACAGAAAGCTTTTGCAGACGCATGTTATCACCTCTGGGGAGTAGTGCAATTATACCGTGTGAGGTTTGGAGGCTGCTCCGCGCCGCATGTACACTAGCCCCAGAAGCCTATCGCACCGATTTGCCGGTCTGATGCATCCTTAGTAGTGCATGTTGTCATTAAAACCGGCGATTCGGGCAGGCGGGGTATGTGTGGTGGGATTTTTGTTCACGGCCCAAGCGCAGACCGGGCGCGGCGCCACGGCGGTGCTGGACCAGTTTAGCCAGAGCGTGGAGGCGCTGGCGGCACGAGTTTCGCCGTGCGTGGTGCGGATATCGGTGACGCGGTTCGCCGCGCGTGACGAAGCGGGCGGCGGCCGCACCGGAGTAGTGCTCGACCGCGAGCAGGTTGTAGGATCGGGCGCAATCATCGATTCCGATGGGTATATCGTGACCAACGCGCACGTGGTGGCGAACGCATTGCGCATCCGGGTTAACCGGTTGGCGCAGGGCGCGACAGCGGCAGAGAATCCAGACCAGACCATCAGCAGCACGCTGGCGCAGGCGTTGGCGCCGGAGATCGATGCGACGTTGGTGGGAGTATTCAAGGAGTTGGATTTAGCGTTGATCAAGATTCCCGCGAAAAACCTGCCTACCTTGCGGTTCGCCGACTACCATGCACTGCGCCAGGGCCAGGTTGTGTTTGCCTTTGGAAGCCGCCAAGGGCTGGGCAACTCGATGAGCATGGGAGTGGTGAGTTCGGTGGCGCGGCAGCCGGATCCGGACAGCTCGTTCGTTTACATCCAGACGGATGCGCCCATCAACCCCGGCGATAGCGGGGGGCCGCTGGTGAATACGGCTGGCGAACTGGTGGGTATGGACACCTTCATCCTGACAGAATCGGGCGGCAGCGAAGGCATCGGGTTCGCGATCCCAAGCACGCTTGTGGAGTTGGCGAGCGCGCAACTGCGCAAGTACGGACACATGCACCGCCAGTTAATCGGCATTGGCGTTCAAACCATAACCCCGACGCTGGCGGCGGCGCTAAAACTGCCGCGGGATACGGGCGTGCTGATTTCCGATATTACGCCTGGCAGCCCGGCCGAGAAGGCGGGCGTGAAGCTCGACGATATCGTAGGAGCGGTTGACGGAAGACGCGTGGAAAATGTGCCGATGTTCACGACCACGCTGCTTTCGCATCCCGCAGGGGAGACGGTCAAACTGGATCTGATACGCGGAGGTGAGACCGTCTCGATAGCGGTAATGCCGATCGAGGAATCGCACAAATCGGACCGTCTATCGGAGATGATCGACCCGGAGAAGAACCGGATACGGCAGCTCGGCATTGTCGGGATCGCGATCGATACGGCAACCGCCGATATGTTTCCCGGGCTGCGCGGGCAGTATGGCGTCATCGTTGCGGCGCTCTCGGCATCCGCCTCGGCGAGTTCGACCGGCTTGCAGGTGGGCGACGTAATCCACGAGGTGAACGGCACGGTGGCATCGAGCGTGGACGGGTTGCGCACGACGATGGAGAAGTTCAAACGCGGCGACGCGGTGGCGTTGTTCATCGAGCGCGACGGAAAGCTGCAATACCTGGCCTTCGAGATCCAGTAAGCGGCGTCTGCTTAGTGTTGTGCGACCAGCGCCTGCACGGTCGCGAACTTATCGCTGAGTTGGTAGCTTCGGGCGGGGAGTTTAGCGATCGCGCCGCGGATGGCTTTGACGCGTTCCGCGCGCGGGGGTAGCGGATCGAAAGCGCCTTCTTCAGCACGGCGCATCGGCTGCATCCGTTCGAGGTACGATGCCAGACCTTGCGGATCGTAACCGGCCGCAGCCGTGGCATTGACGGCGACGTAGTCCGCCTGCCGTTCAAACTGACGTTGGAATTCGATCATGCCCAGGGGCACGGGCTCCGCGGCGTCCGGCGGCGGAGGGAGCAAGCCGATCCGCAGGAGGTCGCCTCGGGTGGCGGTCTTTGTCCAATGGCGCTCCGCCACGTGGGCCATGGCGTGCGCCAGCATGGCAGCGAATTCAGCTTCGTTGCGCGCGGCGGCAATCAATTCCGCGGAAATGAAGATCGGGCCACCAGGAAAGGCCGCGGGCTCGAGGGTCGTGCCGTCCGTGTTTTCCCGGACGACCTCAAATTGGTATGCCCATCCGCCGGGGAATTGCGCGGCCAGCGCGGCGCCGAGGCGGTTGACGTAATCGCCGGCAGCGGCATTCCCAAGCGGCGTGGCGTCATGGCGGAACTGGCTGGCCATTTGTTGGCCGGCGGCGATCTCCGCAGTCTTACTGTAAAAGTTGACGCCAGATCCAGGCTGGTGCTGCTGCGCCGATGCCGCCAGGGCGGCTAGCAGCATAACCGAACAGAAATTTCGTCCCACATTCGCCTCTGGCCACTTCTGACGCACCAACACGCTTGCACGTTTCGCCGGCGCGGCATGTCAGAATACGGCCATGCGGATTTTGGCGCTCTTGCTTCTTGCGATCGCCCTGCGCGCGGATTCGGTTTCACTGGCTTATCTCGGTACGGCAGGGTGGCGGATCACGAACGGAAAGACGGTGATCCTCATCGATCCCTACTTGACGCGCGCGAAGTACCCATCGCCCAACGACGGCGTTGCGCCGGACGACCCGCGGCCATTGGTGAATGTGAACTCGGTGGTGGAACCAGATGCCGCCGTGATCGACGCGCACATTCAAAAGGCGGATTTCATTTTTCTCACGCATACGCATCCCGACCACTCGCTAGATATGCCCTACATCGCGCGCAAGACCGGCGCGCGCGTGATTGGAACAGAGAGCACGGCCAACGTAGCGCGAGCGGAAGGCGTACCGGAAAGCCAGATCCAAGTTGTGAAGGGCGGCGAAGAACTGAAGTTCGAAGGATTCTCCGTGCGGGTGATTCATAGCCTTCACGGCATTTTCCGCAAGCCGGCGCCGGAACAGACTCGGACAGCGACGCCGCCTCTTGTGCCCGCAGGCCTGAAGGCCCCCCTACGGTTCGGGCAACACGTGGAAGGCGGCACGCTGGCTTACCTTATCGAGATCGGCGGCCATCGCATCATTGTGTTCGGGTCGATGAATTACATCGAAAGCGAGTTGACCGGTTTGCAGCCGGATGTGGCTCTGATCGGGGCGATGCCGGAACGGAATAACATCGAGGATTACACGCCGCGGCTGATGCGAGTGTTGGGGAATCCGCCGCTGGTGATTCCGACTCACTGGGACCGCTTCAACGTGGGCTATAGCGTCTCGCAGAAGCCAGCGGTGCGGAGGCTGCAATCGTTCATCGAAGAAATAAAATCGGCGTCGCCGGCTACGCGAGTGGTGGTGCCGGAGTATTTCAAGCCGATTACGCTGGAGTAGGGGCTTTGCATTGATTGGCTGGCGGGCATAGAATACTTGGGATCGAGCAAGATCTCAGGAGCGATGCCATGAAGCAGAGCTGGTATGCAGTTTTCGTTTTTGCCGCAATAGGCTTGACCGGATGTTCTTCGGGACCAGCGATGACAACCGGGACGAAGACCGCTGCGGAAACTTCCAAGAAGGAGGTTCCCTCCGGACCTCCACAGCCCGTTGCCGCGAAGGCAGCGTTTTGGGAAATGTACACGCCGGCGCATGCGTGGGCGGCCGACTTGCAGCCGGTAGGTCTGAAGAGCGGCGAGGTTGCCGGCGTCAAAAATGCCGATGGAAAGGCGGGCGTGTGGACTTGCGTTTTCGGCTCGCCATCGAAGCACGAGGCGCGCACCTACACGTATTCGGTAGCCGAAGAATTGCCTGACATCACGAAGGGCGTCAAGGCCAGTCTTCCTGAATCATGGGCTGGCCCTACGAACGCGGTCATGACATTTCAGACCGGCGATCTTAGCGTCGATTCCGACGCGGCGTACAAGGCCGCGGCGGCGAAGGCTGCGGACTGGCTCAAGCAGAAGGACAACGCCGATAAGCCCGTTGCTATTTCTCTGGGCGCGGCCGCAAAATATCCGGCGCCCGTCTGGGCCCTCATGTTTGGCACGAAGACGTCGGGTTATCTCGCCTTAGTCAATGCTTCGACGGGGGAGATTATTTCGAAATAGGCGAAGCGAGCAATGCTTCACAGACCCGGCGCGGATCGCAGCCGGATTTATGCCGCTGCCGCGTTGAACTTTACCGATACCAGACGCGAGACGCCGGGCTCCTGCATGGTGACGCCGTACAGCGCCTGCGCGGCTTCCATGGTTCGCTTGGAGTGAGTGATCACGACGAACTGCGTTTCGATCGACATCTCCTGCAGCAGGCGGGTGAGGCGGCCGATGTTCGATTCGTCGAGCGGGGCATCCACTTCGTCGAGGACGCAGAAGGGGCTGGGCTGATATTTGAAGATCGCCATCAGCAGCGCGACCGCGGCTAGCGCCTTCTCTCCGCCCGAAAGCAGAAGCACGTTCTGCAGCCGCTTGCCGGGAGGCGAACAGACGATATCGATGCCGGATTCGGCTATGTTTTCCTGATCGGTCAGGCGCATCTCGCCGGAGCCGCCGCCGAACAGGGTTTGGAATGAGGCGCGGAAGTTGTTGTTGATGGCTTCGAAGGCTTCGGCGAATTTCTGACGTGAGACGTGGTCGATCTCCTGGATCGCTTTCTCCGTGTCGCGGATGGAATCGATCAGGTCCTGGCGCTGCGCGCTGAGGAATTCCTGGCGCTGCTGCGCCTCTTCGTATTCCTCCATCGCGGCCGCGTTCACGGCGCCGAGGTTTTCGATGCGCGCGCGAATCTCGTTGCAGCCCTGCTCGGCTTCGGCGATAGCATCCGCGTCCGGGATGGGAGAATCGGCATCGTCCAGTTCCGCCACGGGAACGTTGAGTTCTTTGCGGCTGGTTTCATCGAGGAACTTCAGCTCGGCCTGCTTGCGAACGAGATCGACTTCGATCTGCGAGCGCTTCTCCCGGAGTTCATCCACGGCTGCGCGCAGCGTCTTGAGCTCTTCTTCGCCGGCGCGGAGGGCTTCGCGCAAGGCGGCGTCTTCGGTGGCCATCTGGTTGACGCGCGCTTCGAGGGAGGCGATCTCTTCGGAAAGCAGCACGGCCATCTGATCCAACTCGATGTTATCGGCGAGCAGGCGGGCGCGCTGTTCGCCCAGGCGTTCGATCTCGGCGGCGATGGCGTTGCGGCGCGTGGTGGTCTCGCGGAACTGCTGCTCGAGACGAGCCATGGCGTTGCGCTCGCCGCGGTGGCGCTCTTCCAATCCGGCCAAACCGGCGCGGGTGGCGCTATACTCTTCGCCGATGGCCGCGGCTTGCGCTTCAAGCTTCTCCAACTCCTGGCGGCCGGCTTCCATGGACTCCTCGCGCTCGGCGCGAAGGCGATCCTTCTCTTCCACGGCGGCGCGGTTGGTTTCGCGCTGCGCGGCCGATTTTTCGGAGTCGCGGCGCAGGCGCTCGAGTTCGAGGCGCGCGACAGAGAGACGCGAATTGGAGCGCGAAAGATCGTCACCGAGCTTGCGCATTTCGTGATCGAGCGCCACGCGGTCTTTCTCGCGCGATTGCTGCAGGGCGCGGAGGCGTTCGAGATCGGCTTCAAGGCCGGAGATCTCCTGCACCAGCGATTCGAGACGCGTTGGTACGTTCGTCGAGAACGCCTTGGCGTTCGGCCAGTAACTTGGCGCAGTTCGCGCGCTTCGCGCTTCATGGCGAGCGGTCCGGCGCCGGTCTTCTTGCCGCCGGTTACGGTGTGGCCGTGGTAGCAGACGCCATCGGGCAAGCAGGAAATAGAGATGCGGATAGCTGATGGAGAGGCGTTGCGCGGCGGCGCGGTCCTCGGCCAGGAAGCAGAGGGAAACGCGCGGCAGCAGGTCGGTGGCGCGGTCGCGGAAGCCATTGGTGAGGCGAAGCGAATCGCTGAGGCGCGCGGCGATGCCGGTTTCGGGGCCGATGGCGGGCTCGGGCAGTGGGGGTTTTTGGTGGCCGTCGGATTCGGGATGCACGAGGAAGGTGGCGCGGCCATCGAGCTCGGCGCGGATGAAATCGAGACCGCGCTCGGCCTCGCTGCCAGTTCTCGACCACGACGTATTCCAACTCTTCGTGGAGGAATTCTTCGGCGGGCTTTTCGAACTGCGGATCGACTTCGACGTAGTCGGCCAGAACGCCGAGAGCATTCAGCTCCCGGCCTTGCCCTTTTCGAGGGCGGCGAAGAGGCGCTTAACGGATTCGGTGGTATAGGTGCGGTGCGCCAGCACCTGCTCAAGCGATTCCTTGCGGGCGCGAATGCGCGAGACCTCGTTCTTGAGGGTGTCGATTTCGCGGCGCAGGTCGGATGCGGAGCGGCGGCGCTCGACGAGATCTTCCTCGGTGCGGCGGCGCTCGCCGGTGACGGTTTCGAGCTCCAACTGGCGCTGCGCGAGCGTCTCCGAAAGCTGTGTGCGCGCGGTTTCGAGACGTTCGATTTCGGCCGCCGCCACCTGCTCTTCGCGAGTGGAGCGGGCGGTCTCGCGGTCGATACCGGCGAGGTATTCGTCGATCTGCGCGAGTTGATTCTTCAGCGTGGAGGCCTCGCCCAGCAGGCGCAGGATCACCTGGCGGCCGGCCTCGATGGTCTTTTCACGCTCGCGCACCTGCGTTTGCAACGCCCTCGCGCTGCTGGGCGATCTCCGTCATGCGGCCGCGCGCCTGGGCGATTTCGGCTTCGAGCGCATCCACGGTTTGCTTTTGCGCGGCGATCTCCCCTTCGAGAGCGGTAAGGCGCTGGCTCAGGCTCTGAGTTTCGTTTTCGGCCTGGGCGATGCGTTGCTTCGATGGCGCCGCTTTCCTTGACCTGCGACGCAAGTTTGCCGCGGGTGCGTTCGGCATCGACGTTGAGGCCGGCGAGCTTTTGGCGAGCCTCGGTGAGCTTCTCCTCGATCTCGAAACAGGCGAGCTGGCGCTCTTCGTGCGCCTTTTCTTTTTCGGCGACTTGATCGGCCAGCGTCTTGAGTTCGCCCGCTGCGAGATTGAGCTCGATGGCGGTCTTGCGCGGCATCCCGCTCGAGCAGGCGGTACTTGCCGGAAAGGACTATGCGCAGGCGGGCTTCGAGTTCGGTCTTGAGTTCGCCGTAGCGCTTGGCCTTGGCGGCCTGCCGCTTCAGCGAATTGACCTGGCGCGTGACTTCTTCCAGGATGTCGTACACGCGGGCGAGGTTCTGCTTGGCGCTTTCGAGCTTGGCTTCGGCAAGTCGCTTGCGGGTTTTGAACTTGGTGATGCCGGCGGCTTCTTCGATGACGGCGCGGCGGTCATAGCGGCTTGGAGCTGAGAATCTGGCCGATGCGGCCCTGCTCGATGATGGCGTAGCTTTCGGGGCCGAGGCCCGTGCCCATGAAGAGATCCTGGATGTCGCGCAGGCGGGCGTTGCGGCCATCGATGAGGTATTCGCTTTCGCCGGAACGGTATAGGCGGCGGGTGATGGTGATCTCGCTGGAGCGCTTGGGCTGGGATTCGTCGACGGCCTGGATCTTGCCGCCGGCGCCATCGCGATAGACTTCGGGGTCCACCAGGGTCATGGTGACGTAGGCCATGCCGAGCGGTTTGCGGTCGCGAGTGCCGGCGAAGATCACGTCTTCCATGCGGGCGCCGCGGAGGCTCTTGGCCGATTGCTCGCCGAGCACCCAACTGATGGCGTCGCTGATGTTCGATTTGCCGCAGCCGTTCGGGCCCACAATGGCCGCGATGCCTTCACCGTTGAAGCGCAGTTCGGTGCGATCGCAAAACGATTTGAATCCCTGTAATTCTACGCGTTTCAGTTTCAGCAAAGCGTTTACCTCGCCTAGCAAACCGGGGGAGTTGTAACCATACTAAACGCGTTGACGGCGAAAGTAAAGTACCCCGGGCACATTTGGTTGTTGCCACTGGGGAGGAGCCCCAAGATGTAGTGGGGGAGTGGTCGCAGCCGGTCCCTGGGTTTCGGCTCGGAAAGGAGATACCGGCTCCGATGGTCATAGCAGCTCCTAGCCCGGAATCGAGGGCCACTTCGGGGCGCGCTTCTCTTTGAAGGCGCGCAGGCCTTCCTTAAAATCGGGACTTTCGAAAAGCTCGTCGCGCACGCGGCGGGCGATGATCCCGGCGGTGTTCCAATCCTTGTTGCGTACTTCATGGACGAAATCGAGACCGCTGTGAATGGCGCTGGGACTCGATTGCGAGAGATTTTCCGCAATCTCCATGGCTCGCTGGTTCGCGTCAGGGGCGATTTCGTGAACCAGGCCGAAGAGGCAGGCTTCCTTTGCATCGAACATACGGCCGGTGAGGGCCAATTCCAGGGCACGGCGCTCGCCGACGGCCGCGTGCATGGCGCGGAAGACGAGAAAGGGCCACAGGCCGAGTTTGATTTCGGTGAGTCCGAACCTGGCCTTCTCCGATGCGACGGCGACGTGGCAATTGGCCACGAGGCCGGTTCCGCCGCCGACGGCGAGTCCGTTGACAGCAGCGACCAACGGGGTGCCAAGGCGCATGTTCATTGTGAAGAGCTGCTCATGCACGTTATTGATGGTGTCGGCGGAGATGGCGCCGAGCTCTTTGAGATCCATCCCGGCGGAGAACGATTCGCCCTTGCCGGTCAGGACGATGGCGCCGATGTGCGGATCGCGGTTGGCGCGGTTGACGGCGTCCACCAGTTCCCGGCAGAGTTCGGAACTGAGGGCGTTGTGCTTATCGGGACGGTTGAGCGCGATGCGCAGGACACGGTTCTGTTGTGTGACTTCGAGAATTTCGCTCATGAGGAACGCTCCATGGGAAGGCCAGAGGAATAGTGTGCGAGAGCGCGCGGAGCTCGCGCCCGAAGTCATTATACAGGAGCTGGGGGTCGGGACTTTGAGCTCGTGAGTCGCGGCGGGACATGGTTCGAGTGTAAGAGTCGTTTTCCGTACATAGATGGAGGCTGGTTGGCCGCTGCCGACGCTCTTTTAGGCCCTAAGCGACAGCGTTGGTGACTTTTGGACGAGCGGCGGGTGAACTTCCCGCCACCGGCGACGCGGCGGGCTGGGTTTGAACCCAATCATCCGCCTGGGTTAGGGTTTTCCATGTCCGACGATCCGCAGAGTGGCTATTCCGAGGAAGTCCTCCGCCCTCCCGTTCGCCTCAATCTTGCAGGCAACCGTGATTTCGGCGGATAGATCGATTGTCGGCTTCGCGAATTGCTGGATCTCCGACGGTTTAATGACCCATTCGAGCGTCACCGATTTTCCAGGCCCGATTTGCGTAAATTCATTCGCCATATCCGGATCGGCTGGGTTAGTCCTCAGGTGCACTTCAGCCTTGGTGCGCGTGTCAATCAAACGAATTGAGGGTCCGGTCTTCTGTCGATATGCAAGCGGAAAACTAACTGGAGCAGTTATCTGGTTGATGATCTCAATATCGATGAACAGGTCTTTGCCTTCAAAAACACACTTCTCGGATCCGCGGCATTTGGCGTGAATGGCGAGGGGTTGGTTCGTCACATGATTCTCCTTTGGCTGAGCCCGGGCCGCCAACACGGCGAAAAGGGCTAGTGCTACTGAATACTGCATTTGATGGTTCGCCCTATTTTTTGCGTTAGTAGATCTTGTACCTCAATAGCAATGTCCCACGCGTGCCGCGGCAAGGTCGTCAAGCTATTGACAGACGACATGATCGTCGCATCGGCGGCGGTCTTGGACTTGCTTGGCGGCGCGGAGACCGCGGCGTCCAGCGTCCCGTCCGGCTTGATGTACTTCACCTGCTGCGTTTCGGTTGCCGAGTATGAGTATTCATCGGGCAGGCCAAAACAGTGACCGAATTCGTGGGCATAGGTCCACGCATCCGTCGTCTTCGATACATCCATAACGACGCCGGTCACGCCTTCCCGTGGGTAGGTGTTATGAACTTTTATCGTATAGTGCTGTCCTGAATCCACCCATACGGGTTTAAAGACAATCTTGAAAGTCTTTGAAGGACACTCCGGGTCATTGGCGACAAGTTTAAATTTGTCATTCCAATTCGTGTTCACGCCGGTCTTTAGTTTGGTTTTAGCGGATGTGACATCCGCGTCGCTGACACCCGTATCCTTCTCAACTTTAAAACGCACTTCCACGGTTATGTCCGTACCGCTCTTAACCGGGGCATAGATCTTGAATGGAACTGAGTCGTGAAGGGGGATTTCAGTAGTGCCATCTGCCTTGTACTTCCTGAAGTAGCGGCCGTAGGTATCGACCGAAATCTCCTTATCGTAGTCATCTGGCCAACATTTCTTGTCGGGGCAACCTGCAGCCGTCCCGCAAGCGGGACTTGAGCCATTCGCTGCAGCCGGCGGAGTGGTTTTGTTATCGTCGCTCACGACTGCAAGCCCTTCTGATTTCTCGCGACGACGTGTTCAAGCCAAGTAATCGACTTCTTTTCCAGCCGCGCGGCCCTGGCTTCTGGACCGGCGATCCTCTCATCTTTGAGCGTTTGCGCAATCCACGGATAAAGGGGATCATCTGTGCAGCCATGTCCGAACGCGAACTTCAATACTGCCAGTAGAACTTTGGGGCGAACTCCTTCAAAGCGGTAGAGGCGGGCTTCGGCGATACTCTCATCAATGACGGCGGCCAGACCGGTATCGCCCACGAAAGCCGCTTTGCTAGGGAAGATCCGCTTCATTTCTAACAGCAGGCCTTCGGTCAAATTCTCCGGCGTAATCGCCAGGGGGACGCGGGCGAATGTCAGTGTTTCGCTCAGGGCTCTGTGAACGTTAATTGCACCGGGACCGGACACCTGTTCCAGATAGCGATTGTGCCATTCGTGAATCTGTTGGGCCCGATACATTTGGTCACCGGAACTACGCAGGAACCGACCCACAGGGGAATACTGCGGATCCGTATCAAACGCGCTACCGCAAAGAAACATCAACTCAATAAACAAGCGGATGGGACCGCGATTGGTAAATCCGTAGGTCTCGGCCCGAGCAATTGCAGAGCACATGGTAACGCGAAGCGCTTCATCGCCAATCACCTGGCAGAGAGGAGGCGCAAAAGCCTTGGCATGTTCCACCATTTCGTTCTCGAACCGTCGCCGGGAGGCTTGGTCGAAAACTTTTAGCTGCTCAGCCCGAATTACCAGCATGTTCCGAATCCTGCACCCAAGACGTTCTCAATACGTACATCATAAACTGTCAAGAAACGCGATAAATCGCCCAAATCCCAAGACTGCGTGACGTCACCTCTTAAACCTCGATTTGCTGTTCCAGATGTTGACTTTCCCCAACGGCGCGGCCTCAGGCAGGCCCGTAAACGCACATCCAGACATGGGCCCCATCTTCCCGCCGTACAATAACGGCGATGACTCCTCTTCTGTGGATTGAACTGTTGGCGTTCTGGGCCGTTTGGCTTTACCCGTTCGTTTTCCGCGCACCCCATCATCAGAAGCGCCAATCGATTACGGCTCGGGGGCCGACGATGTGGGGATTGCTGCTCGAATGTATTGCGATCGCCATGGCTAACGTGATACAGCTTCCCGTCGACATTCCGCGCAGCCCCTTGCGCATCGTGGTTTCCATAATTAGCGGGATACTGGCGGCCGTCGCTTCGTGGACCGCGGTAGCGCATCTCGGCCGCCAATTCCGGATCACCGCCGGCCTTTATCACGATCACCAGCTGGTCACTACCGGGCCATATTCGAGGGTTCGGCATCCCATCTATACTTCGCTGCTCGCAATCCTGATCTGTACGCAGGCGCTTTTGACGCCGCTGCGCTGGGCCGCAGTGTCCTTGGCCTTGTTTATCGTGGGCACAGAGATCCGTGTACATGCCGAGGACGGGTTGCTGGCTTCGCGTTTCGGCGAGAGCTTCGAGAGGTATCGGAAGTCGGTTTCGGCATATATCCCCTTCGTGCGATAGTGTTCTTTATGCCGATCAAGCGCACGGCCGCCCTGGCGGCCCTTCTGGGCGCGGCCGCGGCGTTAGCCGGGTACGCACAGAATCTCACTGAGCAATACCAGGCGACAGCCGACAAGCTTATCGCCGCCGCGCTGACAGACCACGAGGGCTACGATCGATTGACGTATCTCTGTTATCGCATCGGAGCGCGCCTCAGCGGATCGCCCGCGCTGGAGCGGGCGGTGCAATGGTCGGCGGAGCAAATGAAGGCCGCGGGGTTGAGCAACGTTCGCATCATCCCGACGAAGGTTCCTCATTGGGAGCGCGGCGCGGAATCGGGGCGAATGCTGGCGCCGCTCGATAAGCCGCTACACATGCTCGGACTGGGCATGAGCGTGGGCACTGCGCCTGGTGGCATCACGGCCGATGTGGTGGCGGTGGAGAGTTTCGACGATCTGGCTAAGCTCGGCAGGGATAAGATTCAGGGCAAGATCGTCGTTTACAACGAGGAGTATCGCGGATACGGCCCCACACGGGTATATCGCGCCACCGGTGCGTCGCGCGCGGCGGCCTACGGCGCGGTGGCGGTGCTGGTGCGTTCGGCCACGCCGCTGGCCATGCAGATTCCGCATACGGGCGAGATGAACTACGACGAAGCGCAGCCCAAGATTCCGGCAGCGGCGATTTCGCCCGAAGACGCCATGATGATCTTCAAGCTATACGCGCAGCACGTGCCGGTGCGCGTGCATCTGGAGATGGGCGCGCGCATGCTTCCCGATGCCGATAGCGGCGACGTGATCGGCGAGATCCCCGGAAAGACGCATCCCGAAGAGGTGGTGGTGATCGGGGGGCATCTCGATTCGTGGGATGTGGGGCAAGGCGCGCAGGACGATGGCGCGTCGATCATGGCGTGCCTGCAAGCGCTGGCGCTGATGAAGAAATTGGGCTTGGAGCCGCAGCGCACGCTTCGCGTCGCGTTCTGGGTGAACGAAGAGAATGGCGGACGTGGCGGCGAGGCGTATCGCGCGTGGGTCGGCGACAAGATCAAAGACCAGGTAGCGGCGATCGAAATGGATGGCGGCGCGGAGGCGCCTCGCGGATACGGCGCGGGCGTGGACGCGCATTCGCTCGAGATGCTGAACCAGATCGCGAAGTTGCTGGAGAGGGTCGGCGCTGGAGAGATACGGCCGGGCGGCGGTGGTTCGGACATTCAGCCGTTGGTTCGCGACGGCGTGGCCGGACTTTCCGAGAGCACCGTAGGCACGCATTACTTCGATTGGCACCACACCGAGGCGGATACGCTGGACAAAGTGAACATCGAAGATTTCCGCAAGAACGTCGCATCGCTGGCGGTGATGAGCTTCGCGTTAGCGGATATGCCCGAGCGCGTGGTCTCCGCGCCGGGCGGTCGAGGCGGAAGGCGCGGACAGTAACGGCGAGTGGCCTATGCCGGTCTCACTCGAATTTCTACGCGGCATCGTGGGCGTGATCGGCATCGGGTGCGCGTATATGACCGGGCGGGCGTTCGTCCTCTACCGCCAGGGGATTCAAAAGCAGTTCCGGTTTTTCGGCTGGGTATTCCGGACAGCGTTGTGCATGGGGGCCGTTGGGCTGCGGCATCGCGTGGATGCGGCGGCCATCGCGATCTGGACGCTGGCGGTTGTGGCCTTCGCAGCGGCGATGTGGCAGCATTTGCGGAAGAAACCGGAAGAAGAGGATTTGACGCGGACGATGTTTCCGGACGACGAATAAAGCGTGTTGAATTCTGCGCCGCCCAGCTAAGCGACGCAGCAGAACACGCTCATCGATTACTGAGCCCCATGTTCGCCGCGGCTGCCTTGAACGCGCGAATGATGGCGCGCTCTTCGACCAGCACGCGAAGACATGCCTCGCAAGCCGTGAGATGACGCTCGAACGCTTCCGATTGGTTCGCGGGCAAGCGGTGGAGCAGATAGTCCTCTGCGTTGCCGTGAGGATCGTCAGGGCAGCAGCGTATCGTCCGAAGCTTGACCACCGTGCTACATCTTCCGCCACTATGTGGGGGAAATGCAAATCACCGCCATGCGACGCGGTGTAGGCTCGCAGCCGGCGGCGGTAACCTGGCGAGGGTGGGGCTACAGCCACGAATCCAAATTTTGAACCAGTTATGGAAGAATCGCATCCACCCTAACGTGGGAGTTCTGCGCAGTTTGGAAGGAAAAACCATGACTCTAGGAAAATTCACCTTGGCGACGTTTTTATTGACTGCTCCAGCTTGGGCGCAGTTTAGTAGAGCGGACATGATGAAGTTGGCGACGGATCGATTCGATACGGCCACTAATACCTTGAAATTGAGCCCGGATCAAGTAGCTGCGATCAAACCGCTTCTCGAATCGAAATGTGTCGATATGGGCCAGGTTAAAGATGTATACATGGCGAGCGCCAAGGACGATGCCTCAAAGAAGACCGCTAAGGAGTCGCTAAAGGCAATTCACGACGAAATACAACGCCCAGATCAGTGCGATTCTCACTCCGGAACAGGCGAAGGAATGGAAGCGCATGCAGAAAAAGGACTGGAAGGACGACCTCATCGTGCCGAAGTCCTAGCCAGGTTCGCCCGCCCCAAAGCAGCGTAAACCTTAAACACCATTTAAGAATATCGACAACCTCGAGATGAGGGCGATAGAGGAGTTTTGAGGCGGCGGCCTCCGCCGCCCTTCTCCTAAATTGTTAGTGGAGCCTACGAACGATTTTACGTACAATAACCACTTCAGGCAGATCGAGTGCGGTCTCAAACCCCTATAGCTTATTGAAAAATCATCACGTTGGCGCGATGGGCTACAATCTTCTCTTACATGTCCCTGGTCGTCGTAGGTTCCGTCGCATATGACGGCGTGGAAACGCCGCATGGAAAAGTCGACCGCATGCTCGGCGGCGCGGCACTTACATTGCTCTCGCCGCCAGCTATTTCACGCCGGTCAAGATCGTCGCCGTCGTCGGCGACGATTTCGCGCAGGAAGACGTCGATCTCCTCGCCTCCCGCCAAATCGATCTCGAAGGCCTCGAGCGCGTTCCCGGCGGGAAGACATTCTTCTGGGCGGGCGTTTATTCGGCCGATATGAACGACCGCACCACCCTGCGCACCGACCTCAACGTCTTCGCCGATTTCGATCCGAAACTGCCCGCCGCGTACCGCACGGCGCCCTACCTGTTTCTGGGCAATATCCAGCCCGACCTGCAGCGCAGCGTGCGCGCGCAGATGAACGGCGTGAAGTCTCACCGGCGGCGACACCATGAACTATTGGATCAACGATTTCCGCCCGGCGCTGCTGCGAAACGCTGGCGCAGTGGGATTTCCTGCTGATCAACGACAGCGAAGCCCGCCTGCTTTCGGGCGAACACAATCTGCGGCGCGCGGCGGCCAAGATCATGTCGATGGGCCCGCCCACGCTGGTCATCAAGCGCGGCGAATACGGCGCCATCCTGTTCCACGGCGACCGCCATTTCATGGCGCCCGGCTACCTGCTGGAAGAGGTCTTCGACCCCACCGGCGCCGGCGATTGCTTCGCCGGCGGATTCATCGGCTACCTCGCGGGTCGGGCGTCGAACCGAAGGACGGCGATATCGATCTGGCAAGAACTGCGCCGCGCCGTGATCTACGGCTCCGTGATGGGCAGCTTCTGCTGCGAAAAGTTCGGCGTGGATCGCTTCCGCACACTGACCCGCGATGAGATCGAGGCGCGCTATCGCGAATTCCAGGACTGCACGGGGTTCTAGCAGCGCCGGGGTCCTGCTCGCCGGCGTCAGCCTGTCGATACTGAGCCTGGCCGCGGTCTGGGTGGTTTACACGCACGGCTGCACGCTGTATTATGGCGACGCCGATGCGCACCTGATGATTGCGCGCCGCATCGTGGATTCGCAGACGCCGGGATACGACCAATTGGGTACCTCCTGGCTGCCAGCGCTCCACCTGCTCATGCTGCCGCTGGTGCGCATCGACGCATTGTGGCGCAATGGACTGGCGGGCGCGATTCCGGTAGCGGCCTGCTTCGTCGCGGCCGGTTGCTTTCTCTTCGCGGCAGTGCGGCGGTTGTTCAATTCAGTCGCCGCCGCAGGCGCGGCCGTGGCCCTGTTCGCGCTGAATCCGAACGTGCTCTACCTGCAGGCTATCCCAATGACGGAGGGCGTATTCTTCGCAGCGCTGACGGGGCTGCTCTACTTCGGCGCGCGCTTCAGGGAAACGCAGGGATGGGGCGCCGCCATCGGAGCCGGTATCGCGGCCTGCGCGGCGACGCTAACACGCTACGACGGTTGGTTTCTTCTACCCTTCGCGGCGGCATACTTCCTGTTCGCCGCTGGGCGCAAACGCATTCCGGCGGCACTAGTGTTTTGCGTGATCGCCGGGCTGGGTCCGCTGTATTGGCTGGGACACAATTGGTGGATGACCGGCGACTGGCTGGATTTCTACCGCGGCCCCTACTCGGCGCGGGCGATACAGGGGAGCGCAACCTATCCCGGTTTGCACGATTGGCGAATGGCATGGGTCTACTATTTCGAGGCAGCGCGGCTCTGCGCGGGGTCACTACTCGTCTGGATCGGCATCGCAGGCGCGGCGATCTGCGCCTTTCGGCGCAAGATCTGGCCTATCGCGCTGCTCGCCATTCCGCCCTTGGCATACGTTGTCAGCGTCTACTCGGGCGCGGTTCCAATCTTCCTGCCGACGCTTTGGCCGCATTCTTACTACAACGCGCGCTATGGGACATCGGCAATCCCACTGCTCGCTCTGGGCGCAGCGGCGTTGGTCGCCCTGGCGCCGCGAAAGGGACAGGCCGCCGTGGCAATTGTCATCGTGTTGACGGGCGCCGGGTGGTGGGCGTTCCATTGGCGTCCCAGTCAATGGGTGGCTTGGGAAGAGTCGCGCGTGAACTCGGAAGGCCGGCGGGCGTGGACCACGGAAGCCGCCAAATACCTTGCGCCGCGTTATGTGCGCGGCACGGGCATTCTGACTTCGTCGTATCCGCTGACGGGCGTGTTGCGCGAGGCGGGAATTCCGCTGGCGGAATCACTGGACGTGGATAACGGTCTGTTTTGGGATGCGGAGGTGGGCAGGCCAGAACTGTACCCGAGAGAGGAGTGGGTGATTGCGCAAGGCGGCGATGGCGCGCAAACAGCGGTAAATCGCGCGGGCCGCTCCGGCATCACATATCGATTGGAAAAGCAGATTATCGTTAAGGGACAGCCGGTGATCGAGATTTACAGGCGATGAAGATACCGTTTACGAAAGCTCACGGAGCAAAGAACGATTTCCTCCTCACTTGGCGGCGCGATGCGCCCGAGGACGGCTATCCTGAGATCGCGCGCGCCATCTGCGACCGCTACACGGGAATCGGCGCCGATGGCTGGATGTTGGTCGACCCCGCCATCGATGCCGAGGCCGAGGGCGCCATCGATCTCTACAATTCCGATGGCAGCGCGCCCGAGCTTTCCGGGAATGGTACGCGCTGCGCCGCGGCGTTCCTAATCCAGCACGGACACGCGCCAAGCCGTGTGCGCATCCGCACCGGATCGGGCGTCAAGTCCCTGCGCCTGCTGCATCGCGCCGGCCTCGCGTTCGAATTCGAGATGAACATGGGGATTCCGCGTCTCATCGCCGAGCGTTTCGAACTGACGCTATCAACGGGCGTGCGCGACGTCACACTGGTGAATGTGGGCAACCCGCAGTGCGCTGTGCCCGTGGAGTCTTTCGACTTCGATTGGCGCTCCATGGGCGCCGAGATCGAACGGCATCCGCATTTTCCCAATCGCACGAACGTGTCGTTCATTCGCCCGGTGGATGCACACACGATCGACGTGCGCTTTTATGAGCGCGGTGCGGGAGAGACGAACAGTTCCGGGACGGGGTCGACCGGCGCGGCGGCGGCGGCCGTGGCGCGCGGCATGGCAGAATCGCCGGTGCGCGTCCTCACGCCGGCCGGGCCGCTCGATCTTCGTGTCGATAACGAAGCCTTTCTCACCGGACCCGCCGTGATCGTTGGTGAGGGCGAATACTTCCTGTAGAATTGGCCTCCGTCAAAATCCGATTTTGCCGCATCGCTTCGCACTTATAATGAGCTTTCATGGGCGAGCCAGTGGAGGCAAACGCGAGAAGTACGAGACAGTGGCGGCGATGATCACCCAACTCTGTTATGGCAGCAGTATGCATCCGATTGGGATTTTTGGACTAATCCCGCATCGCACTAACTATATCTCTCGCCACCGCCTCTAAATCGCGCTGCTCCACGAGTTGCGTGAATATCTCTTCAAGCGATGGCAAGTTCGCCAGCTTGCGCAGATTCTCCACCGAATCGTCGGCCATGACTTTGCCGCGATACAGGATAACGACGCGGGCGCAGACCCGCTCCACCACTTCCAATACGTGCGAGATGTAGAGAATAATCTTGCCCTGCCGCGCCAGTTCCGTCAGCAGATGCTTGAAGAGCTGCGCGGAGCCGATATCGATGCCGGATAGAGGCTCATCGAGAATGAGAACGTCGGGGTCGTGCAGGAGCGCTGCGGAGATCAGAACGCGCTGCTTCATGCCTTTGGAGTAATTGGCGATGGGCGCATGGCGGTGGGGATGCAGTGAGAACAGTTCCAGCAGATCGTTGGCTCTTCGGTCCACCACATCGAGCGGCATCCCGCGCAGCCGGCCCAACAGTTGCAGATATTCCAGGCCCGTCAGGTAGTTGTAGAGAGTTGCCTCTTCGGGCACGTAGCCCAGACGGCGCCTGAAACCCATCAGGTCGCGGCGGATGTCCTGACCGTCCAACAGGACGGCTCCCCGACTCAACTCAATCAACGCGGTGATGATCTTGACGGTGGTGATTTGCCGGAGCCATTCGGCCCCAGGTAACCAGTCACCTCGCCGCACCGAACGGCGAAGCTACGCGATCCCGCATCTCAGCGAAATCGGGAATCGCGAAAAGTTCCCCGTAACCGGTAAGCCCGGGGCCATCGGGCTGCAGCACCTGAAACAGACGCTCGGGCTGGGGCAACGGGAGCGCCCGAAACAACAAGGCGTCCGCGATGCTAAAAACCGCGGTATTGGCCCCGATGCCCAGACCGAGCGTTACCACCACGGCAGTGGCGAATCCCGCCATACGCCCCAGATTGCGCAGAGCATATTGCAGATCGCGCCCGATCCCTGTGAACCAGGCGGCGCGCCGCTCATCGCGGCATTCCTCCCGAAGTTGGGAGGCGCCCCCGAACGATTGCACGGCGGCCCGCCGGGCATCGGGAGGGCTCATACCGGCTTTCTCATTCCGTTCGACTTCAAGGTCGATGTGATAGCGAAGCTCCTCATCCAAGTCTCGGTGGAGACGGCGCTCCTTAAGAGCGTGCGAAGGCGCAACTTCAGTATGGTGAACAGCCGCATTTCACACCGCCTTTACCACCAGCCCGATCGCGGAAGACAAGCGTTCCCACTGCTCTAACTCCTGGGCCAGGCGCTTCTGGCCCGCACGGGTCAGAGAGTAGAATCGCGCGCGGCGGTTGTTCTCGGATTCGCCCCATTCGCCGCGAACCCAGCCCTGCTGTTCCAGGCGGTGCAAGGCGGGATACAGGGACCTTGCTGGACCTGCAGCACGTCATTGGAAATCTGCTCGATCCGTTGCCCGACGGCCCAGCCATGCGCGGGTCCGAGGGAAAGGGTCTTTAAGATCAATAGATCCAGAGTTCCCTGGACTAGATCGGTCGGTTTCGACACTGATTGCTGGGCCTCCTCCTAGATAATCTACAAGGAGTCTACTCCGGCTCTTGAAGATCGTCAAGGGGAAGCGCAAGTTCACGGCGCGAGGCGGACATTGCCAATTACAATCAGGACAAGTTATGCCTTGCCGGAAGCTCACGGTGCTTCGAGGGTCCACTTCGGCCGCAAGGCGATCACAAGCGGCAAATGACGGAAAGCAAGGTCAAATCGGCGAAGAAACTGCTCGCGAACGGCGTCCCGCCGCGTGACGTGGCCGGTAATCTCGGCGTCTCCGTTCCTACGCTTTATCGGTGGGTCCCCGCCTCTGCACATCCTTAGCGTGCTTACCTCAGTAGCAAGCCGACTTGCGAGTGTGGCGCTCACCGAAAATGTGGCCGAATCGGAAAGAACCTTTGTTAACGCAAGTGAGTAGATGCAGCACTGAGAGTGGTCATGATCAGCCACGGTTCAATCAAAATATCCATCACCGTGTGACCAACTATCACGGGCAGTAGACTACGACGGCTACTTAGGTAAACAAGCGCATAGAGGACGCCAAGAAAGCTGGTTGTCACCATAGCCCCAACAGCCATGTTGATTTGAGGCTTACCTGAAAGCAATCCCCAGCCCACATGGGCAACGCCGAAGCAAATGCCTGATATGGCTACTTGAACCGTCGGTCCCAGGCCGGACCACTTCAACTGATTCATGATGAAGCCGCGAAAAAACACCTCCTCGACGATGCCAGCACTCAGTCCAGCGGCAAGAGAGGTGCAGATGTGAAAAACGCTCAGCTCGCCCATTCCGCCCTGATTTCGCAACACGGATGTGAACACGACCCACACATATAATGCCGTTATCAGCGCCGCAAGAATCCAGCCGCGCAAGGGTGATTTCTGCCATAATCCGAGATCACGAAGTGACCGACCACGTATGCCTAAGAACAGTATCAGCAAAACGAGAACAGTCGTCTCGCCCAGTGCGGAGCCGCTAATCGTAAGCGCAGTTCGGCCTCGTAGTGTCGGTTCTATTTGGCTCTGAAACAGCCAACGTAGAGCTTTCGAAACGACACCGACGATCGTAAGGAAGAGAACAGTGCCGACCGCGACCGTAACAAGAGACCGGAACCGTGTGTCAGGAGCGACCCGTGGCGGTGGCGGAGTTGTGCCGGTCAGAGACATCGTCAACCCTCACAAATACTTTCCTTAGATTACGCAGCCTTATGTATGCAAGTTTCATCTTTCTTCATGCCCGAACCGTTCACGAGATTGCATTGGAGAAGAGCTGGGCGGGCCGTCAACCAGGACCGGCCAATCCGGCCCTAACGTGCTCTATTGTCCGTGAGGCGCCCCCCCAGAGACAAGTGAATCAGGGTACGTATAAAGGCCCCGACGCCGATTTCACCGCCTTTACCACCAGCCGATCACGGAGGACAGACGTTCTCACTGCTCCAACTCCTGGCCCAGGCGGTTCTGGCCCGCACGGGTCAGAGAATAGAGTCGCGCGCGGCGGTTATTCTCGAGTTGACCCATTCGGCGCGGATCCGGCCCTGCTGTTCCATGCGGTGCAAGTTGGATATAAGGACCCTTGCTGGACCGGCAGCACGTCATTGGAAATCTCCTGGATCCGCCGCCCGACGGCCCAGCCATGCGTGGGTCCGAGGGAAAGAGTCTTTAAGATCAATAGATCTAGAGTTCCCTGGACGAGATCCGTCGGTTTCGACACAGGTTGCCGGGCCTGCTCCTAGATAATCTACAAGAACTCTACTCCCGCTCTTGAAGATCGTCAAGGGGAAACAGCAAGTCACGAGCGCACGACCGACATTGCCAATTACAGTCAGGCCAAGTTAGCAGCTTTAGCGGAAGCGCACGCATTGTGCGCCGATCATGCGATACCAAAATGCGGCCGGACGCCGCCGCACAAAGCAAACCTCTGGGTCCACCAGCCCGATTGTTCCGCCTTCGTGCGCAGATAGGATATCGATCGCCGGTTCGCGCCGCCTCACTTGCGAGAATAACCTTGTGATTCAAATCCGCATCCGCAAGGAATCGCGGAGTCATGAGGCCCGCTGATTCGCGCCGCATTCAACCTGGCGTGAAGCGCCGGGTTTTTCCGTGCGCGGTTCCTCCCGCAGGCGGGGCAAACTCGTCCCTGCCCCGGCTCAGATAATCGTCGATGGCTCGTAAACGATGGAGTCCCGCAAGACGCGCGAGCCCGCCACATAGTAGCCGCCGTCTCGCTCCTCAATGTATATCTTCGCCGCTTCCATCCGATTTCAGTATAGAACGCCGCTGATCGCCGTCCGTCGCGTACTTACACATCTCCACCACGCAGCATTCCCCGCAAGCCGGCCCATTCGTCTTGCATGTCTCTTTGCCGTGCTGCCGTAGTAGCAAATGGGCTCGCGTCAGCGATGCCGCATCGCTCGGGAGTTGTCCCGCCAGGGCTTCTTGAATCGAGCGATAGGCCGTGCCATAGTTCTTCTGGTCGCGGCCGTAGCCGATACGCAACAGCACGCGGCAGCCGTTCGATTCGAGCGGCAATCCTTGCGCCATCCCGCACAACATGAGAATCTTCTCCGCGCCGGGTTCACCGATGTTCGGGAATTGATGCAGCGCGCGCTTGGCCTTGGCGTAAGGCTCGCGCAGGATGCGGTTCAGATTGCCGTCGAACTGCGTCCGCACAATGCGCGCGATTTCGAGCCACCGGAAAACCCGTGTTTCCGGGCGCATGCCGCCCATTTTGGCCAGTTCGAGCAGCGTGTCGCGGTTGGCTTGCCAGATAGCGTCGGCGGTAAGCCCGATACGCTCACGAAGCCCCTCGAACACCGCGGCGCGTCGCGAATCGGGCAGGAGGTAGCACGCGTTCTCCCAGAGGATCAACTCGAACGGGCCCTTGGCAGGCGGTAGCGCAGGCTCGCCGTAATGCCGCTTCAAACGCGCAATCAGCTTCGCGAATTGGGTCACCAGATTACTTTACTTCGGTTTCTTTTCCTTCGGAACCTTGAGCTTGGGGATATCGAAATGGCCGCTCAACTCCGCCAGTTGCTCCAGATCGATCGTGCCTACGACGTTGATCACGGTCAACTCGCGCGCCTCGGCCACCAGGATCGCGATCCCCGTGGTCTTTTCCCCCTCCAGGTGGAGATAGACATCGCTCACCGAGCCGCCATCGTCTTCGGTCACGCCGACGATGCGCTGCCATTCGGGTGAGTGAAGCTGTTTGCGGATGGGGTCAAGATCGGCCTGTGTCCACATATTGTCGCGCTTGAATTCGAAGTGCCTGATGTAGATGCCTTCCAAGCCGGCAATCAACTTCTTTACCGCGGCCTCGTCGGAATCGCTCGAATCGAGAAACTTCGCCGCGAACTTTAGCGTGGCGCCGCTAAGAGAGACATCAACCGAATCCGAAGCCTTCGACGCCAGCGAGTCCAGATTGAGTTTGAATTGCTGCGGCGCTGCGAGCGCGGCCGCAGCAACCAGTAATAGGAATAAGTTCGTTTTCATCTCGCTACCTGCGTTTGAATGTGATTCAACTTAGCCGAAGTAATGCGGAATGCCAGCAGCACCTCACGCTTTGCCTTCTCACCCTGCTGCCAGCGATAGCCATAGCCCGCGCCGGCCAGAACCAATACCGCCGCCGCGGTCGCCATCCATCTCGCCATCCCGCGGCGCGCGCGCGTCCGTTCGATCACCCGATCCGCGAAGCCCTCCGGCGGATCTTCGCGCTCAAATGCCCGGCGTAATTGATCTTCCAAATCGTTCATTATCTTTCTCCCACGCCGCGGCGAGCCAGTTTTTCGCGAAGCAGCGCCAATGAGCGCTGCAAATGGCTCTTCACTGTCGCGACCGGCATCTCTAAAAACTGCGCGATCTCAGAAGGGTCAAGGTCCTCCTGGTATCTCAACACCATAATCATGCGCGGCGTTTCGGGCAGGCTCGCCACCAGCCGCCGCAGCGTTTCATCCATCAGCGGATCGGCAGCCCGCCCGCTCGCCCTTTCGCTCGCTGCAGGTTCCGCAATCTTCTCCATGGCGACATGCGGCCTGCGCTGACGGCGCCGGCCTTCGTCAATCGCCCGTTGCGCCGCCACCTTGCGCAGCCACGCCGTGGCGTGCGCCGGCGATTGAATGCTGCCCATATTGCGATGCAGGCTCAGGAACACTTCCTGCGCAACTTCTTCCGCCAGCCCACGGTCACGCAGAAATCGCCATGCGAGGCTGAAGACCATCGATTGATGCTGCCGCACCAGTTCGGCGAAATCGAAAGCGGGTTGCGCAGTCACCAGGGCGATCACTGGACTTTATCGAATGCCACGTTGCTGTTCACGTCCGTGCGTTTGAAATCGCTATTCTTTACATTGATCGATACCGACCGCCGGTAAAAGAACAGGACGTTGAATTTGAACTCGCCGCCGAAGCCGGTGGGAAACCAAACGCCATCGGCGACTCGCTCATAGTTTACGGAAAAGCCGAGGCCGCGGACGTCAGTTCCCAGCAGAACCCGTACTCCAAGCGGGACCTTCTCTGTGAGCGCGGTGGTAACCGAAATTGGCTCGAACTCCTCCGCGTCGATCAGCGCCTCGCCTTTCCAAACACCCGCATCCACCGTCTCGCGCGGGCGCTTCGGCTGGAATGCAATCCGATACGCCTGCCGTCCCCGGTATGTCTCAATGCCGGCCAGGCGGTATTCGTAATGGATCTGCTCCTTCGCCGTAAGCGGAAAGAGATCGCGAGGAACGCCGTCTTTCTCCCAGGCCACCGGAGAGCCCATGGCCTCCGCGGTACTATCGTCGATGTTCGCCGTTACATTCTTATTGGAGTCGTCGTCGCAGTGGCCAATAATGCTTTCGGACTTCACCAATTTCCGCGTCACTTCGGTCGAATTTGGCACGACCGTGTATTCGCGCTTCTCCTGGCAGGCAGTTTTACCATTGGTGAACCGTAGAGCGATCAGTTGTTCCTGTTTGTACACGAATTGCTTGCGCACCTCCACCGATTTCGCCTGGTTCGTGGCGACACGCGCCATAATCTCATCCACCGAAGGCGGCGTCTGCGCGAACGCCGCGGCGCCGGCCAGAACAATCCATACGATCCGCTTCATGTCTCTTATACGCAATCGCTCTACGGCGCGAATGCACTTTCTCGTAAAATACAGGTAGATAATGATTTTCGAACAGTTTTATCTCGGATGCCTGGCTCACGCCTCCTACCTGATCGGTTCGGAAGGCGTGGCGGCGGTGGTCGATCCGCAACGCGACGTCGGCATCTATCTCGATGTCGCGTTGGAACGCGGGTTGCGCATCGAGCACATTATCGAAACGCACCTGCATGCGGATTTCGTTTCCGGCCACCAGGAACTGGCGGCCCGCACCGGCGCCGCCATCTATCTGGGCGAAGGCTCCGGCGCAACGTTTCCGCACCACGATGCGCGCGAAGGCGACCAGATCGCATTTGGCCAAGTGCGCCTGCGGTTTTTGCAGACTCCTGGCCATACCCTGGAAAGCGTTAGCGTGGTTGTGACGGATCTAGAGCGGGGTGAAACACCCGCCGCAGTACTTACGGGCGACACCTTATTTATCGGCGACGTGGGGCGACCCGATCTTTCGGAATCGCATACGCCGCAGGAACTCGCTCGCATGCTTTACGATAGCCTGCGCGAGAAGATCCTCAAACTGCCGGACGAAACTCTGGTCTACCCCGCGCACGGGGCCGGTTCGATGTGCGGACGCAATATCAGCGCTGACCGCAACTCCACCATCGGCCGCGAGCGCCGCACGAACTACGCGCTGCAGCCCATGGAGCGCGAAGCCTTTGCCTCGATGATGACGCAAGACCTTCCGGCGCGCCCCGAATACTTCAAGCAAGACGTGGATTACAACCGCCGCGGCGCCGCACCGTTGGAAAGCCTGCCGCCGCTGGCCGCGCTCTCGCCTCACGACGCAGAGGCGCGCCAATCCGCTGGCGCGACGATTCTCGATACGCGTTCCGCGATGGAGTATGCGTCCGGACATATTCCGCGCTCGATTCAGATCGGCCTCGGCGGGCAATTCGCGTCGTGGGCCGGCGCGCTGCTGGGTCTCGACCGCGAACTGATCCTTGTGGCGGAAGATCGAAAGACTGCCGAAGAGGCGCGCATGCGGCTGGCGCGCGTTGGGATAGAGCGAGTCTCGGGCGCGGTGGATGGCGGCATCGCGGGTTGGGCGGCGGCGGGACTACCGCTTGCGATGATGCGGCAGATTACGGTGCAGGATTTACACGAGGCCAATGATGAATTCCAGATCGTGGATGTGCGCCGGCCGTCGGAATGGAAGAGCGGCCATATCGTTGGCGCCGAACTGCACCCGCTGGATTCACTAGGCGCCGCAGTGGGCAGCCTCGATCGCTCGCGGCCTGCCGCCGTACACTGCAAAAGCGGATACCGCAGCGCGATCGCATGCAGCGTGATGGAAGCGGCAGGTATACCGGACCCGGTGAATGTGATTGGCGGATTCGACGCCTGGACCGCGGCCGGATTTCCAGTAGAGTAAGCAGTTAAACCGAAGCGTTCGTAACTCCCATTTAGCGGTGACGCGTCACCCCTGTAACTTGCCCACTAATCGGAGAGTCCCAGATTTTGCGCCAACAGCGGCATTACGCCATCCAAGTATCGTAGGAGGAGCTATGTTCCGCAAACTCGGAATTCTTGGGTTCGTTCTGGCCATATTCAGCATGTTGGCTCCGAGCAATGCCCAGGCATATGTGTACTATCATCATCCGAGAGTTTATCCTCGCGGGTATTACTATCACGGCGGCATCTGGGTTCCGTACCGAGGTTACGGGCATCCGTATCGCGGAGGTTACTACGACCGACTGGGGCATTGGCGCCGCTATCGCTAGATGGCCGACGAGGATTATGCCTGCCTTACGATTCGACCGCGTACTCGAACTCGTAGGAGTGCTTACCAGTCTCGATATGAATGGTCATTTGACCAGTCAGTCCCGCGAGATCGTCCGTACCGGAATCGGGCACAACAGTAATTGACAGTTGTGGGGCGCCGCGAGTCATCGTGCCGGTGTGTTGCAACACAAAGGACCCGCTCCGCCCGCGCAACTTACCAGTCACCTTCTCGATTGCGACATATCCCGCCGAACCTTTTACGGCCCCCACGGCGGTTAACATCTCGCCTTTGCTGGTGGCTTCGAGATCGCCATGGAACTGCTTGTCAATCGTCAGGCGCGCCGGCGCCCAGTTGTCATCTTCCATCGGCACTGGCGTTACCTTCACGTCGAAGGATCCGGCGGCGTGAAAGGTCATTGCGTCTCGTTCCAGTTCTTATTCTTGAAGATTCCAGGGAAAATACCGAAAATCTGCGGGGACTTCGCCTGCTGGTCTTTGTCCAAGCCCTGGAAGATCTTGGCGAACGCGTTCATCTCGATGCCGGCCATCTGCGTCTCCGCGACGGAATAGGTCTTGATCGCGGCGTCGATCTCTTCCTGCTTCCCTGCGGCTACGGCTTCGGCGATGGCCAGACGTCCCTTTTCCATCTGGTCGCGCACGGGCGTAGCTTCCTTCTGCGCATCGTCCATGATGGTCTTCACCTGCTTTTTTTCGTCTTTGTCGAGCTTTAGGATCTGCGTGAACTGATCCATCCTGCTCACGCTTGCGCTCATCATCGGGATGTTCGGCTGGCTAGCGCCCGCGCCGCCCTTTTTCCCCTGCGCAAATGCGAACGCGGCAAGCGCGAGCGAGAGGAATAGAATTCGTTTCTCCATGGCAGTTACCTTTGTCTCCCACGGCCTCCGCGGCCATCGAACATGCCATCCATTTCCGCAGCGAATACCGCGCCAGCCTTCGCCTGTTGCTTAGGATCGAGCATTGCGTAAAGCTTGCCGTAGGCTTTGGCTTCGACGCCGCCACGTTGCGCCATCACTGCGGTGAACTGGTCCATTAGTTTGTTGATTTCGTCTCCGCTCTTGCCCTGGATAATCGCCGTAGTGATTACGTTGCGTCCCTGGCCGATCTGCTCGGCGATGGGGCGCATTTCTTCCTGGGCTTCGCCGACGATGGCGGTGAATTTTTCCTTCTGGTCTTTGCTGAGGTGCAATTTATCGGCGACCATATCGGCCTTGCTCTGGCGTTGAGCGCGCGGCATACCGCCACCCATACTGCCATCGCCGCCCATATCCCCGCCGCCACCGCTGCCTCTACTGCCACCTCCACCCATACCGCTTCCGCCCATGCCCTGGGCGAAAGTGAAACCGGCGGCAAATGTGAATGTTAAAAGTAAACGCGCGAACATACCAACCTCCTCGTGGTCGCGGAAGTGTCCGCGACAATTTTCCTTTTTTGAACGGGTCACTGTCGATTAAAGCACGAATAGACGTGAAAAACGAGGAGGTTGAGGAGTGAAGACAAATGCGGGGCAGGCATTAGCCTGCCCCGTCTGGGCATTTAGGCTACCTTAGAAGTCCTTTGATTTGCGCGATCCCAATCGTCGTAATCGCGCTCCGCCTGCTCCTTCGTATATCCATAACGCTCCTGGAGCTTTCCGAGAAGCTGATCTTTTTTGCCGGCAACTTGTTCCCAGTCATTGTCGGTAAGTTTGCCCCACTTCTCGCGCATCTTGCCCTTGAGCTGCATCCAGTTTCCTTCGATTTGATCGGAATTCATAGGGGTTGGCCTCCAGCTTGAGAATTGCACTCATTGCGCCACGGGATGCTTTCTAACGTTGGAAAATGGCGTGCGAGAAAACCCCGCATGGCGCGTTGGATGTTGCAGGTGTGTCTTGTTATTGGATGTGCCTTCGCACAGGACCCCAGCACGGCTACCGCCGATCGTGTCGATCAGTCGACACGGGCTTCGCAGATCGAGTCGGCGCGCGAACAGAAGGCCGCGGCTCTTGAGCCTGACAAACCGCAAGGGGTGGAGCACGCGCTCGACGTATTCGAGGAAAAGGAGTTTCTTCAGCGCTTCTCGGAGGGAATCGCGGGGTTTCGAGTCCATCTGGGCGGGTTAATCACCGGATCGGGCTTCGCCGCCGGTCCGGAGTACTACCGGCATCTGCTGCACGATCGGGTAACCTTTCGTGCATCGCTGCGCGCTTCCCTGCGCAAATATTATCTGATGGATGCGGAACTAAGCGCCCCCCACTTGGCGCAAGATCATGCCTTCGTGAATCTTTACGCGGTTCATTACGATTATCCGGATATGGATTACTACGGCCCGGGCTCGAATTCGAAAAAAACCGGCCGTAGCGATTTCCTGCTGGAGAACACGCAGTTCGAGTTTCGCGGCGGCATTCAACCTGTCAACCATCTGCGCCTCGGCGCCCTCGGCAAGTACCTGATGGAAAATGTCTCGCAAGGGCGCGACGACGGCTTCGCCTCGGCGACCCAAATCTACAGCGAGCAGAGCACTCCAGGGCTTGAATACCAAAGCAATTTTCTGCAAGGCGGCGGCTTCATTCAATACGATTGGCGCGATAGCGCGGGCGGCCCGCGCAGCGGCGGCAACTATCTGGCTGAATTTTCCGATTTTTCCGATGTGCGCCGCCATGCGTATGCCTTCGACGAACTGCATCTCGAGGCACAGCAATACATTCCGTTTTTCAATCGGCGGCGCGTCATCGCGTTACGCGGGCGCGTTCTCGCCACCGATCCTCACGCGGGAAATCTGGTGCCATTCTACCTGCAGCCTACGCTCGGCGGGTCCGACGACCTGCGTGGATACCGCGCGTTCCGCTTCTACGACAATAATTCCCTTTTGCTCAACGGCGAATATCGTTGGGAGGTGTTCAGCGGCCTTGACATGGCTCTTTTTGTGGATGCCGGACAAGTGTTCGACCGCTGGCAGCAGATCAATTTCCGGCGCCTCGATACCGACTACGGCTTCGGATTCCGTTTTAACGTACACAACGACGTGATTCTGCGCATCGACACCGGCTTTAGCAGCGAGGGTTTCGCAATATGGTTCAAGTTCAACAACGTATTTTGAGACTCGCCGTGCTGTTGCCGCTTTGCGCGCTGGCGCAGAGGGCGGATATCGCGGAGCCTAAGTTTTTTCCCGACGACCCGCTTCTGTGCGAACCGCCGCCGCTCACCATTGGCAAAGCATTCAACCGCGAAATCAACGACTACTACGATTTCTTTCAAAACACCTTTTTCCCGCCGGATAAGGAAGAAATCAAGCATCATACGGCGGGCCCGTCGCTCGCCGTCAACACGCTCGGCGAGGTTCCCGATAGCGCCTGGTTTACGAATCGGATCGGTTCCCGCCCCATGAGCATCGAGGAACTGGTTCGCGGCCCTGGAGACGCTAACCCGCCCGCGATGGATAAGCCCTGGACGGTGATTTCGGGTAAGAACGAAGGCATCACCCCGGGGCTGGTGATTCGCGATTCCAAGGGGCGCAAATACTTCTTGAAATTCGACCCCAAGACCAACCCGGAAATGGCGAGCGCAGCCGATGTCGTCGGGTCCAAATTCTTTTACGATCTCGGCTACAACGGACCCGAGAATTACATTGTGAGGTTCACGCGAAATCAGCTCACGGTGAATGAAAAATCGACTTACAAGACTCCGGATGGCAAGAAGCGCGCCATGACCGCCCGCGACGTAGACGACGTACTGGCGAAGAGCCCGCGAGAGAAAGAAGGACTATACCGCGGCCTTGCGAGCCTGACTATCAGCGGCGATATCATCGGCCCGTTCCGCTATTACGGGACGCGCAAAGACGATCCCAACGATATTGTGGATCACGAGAACCGGCGCGATCTGCGCGGACTCTACGTCTTTGCCGCGTGGCTCAACCACACCGATTCGAAGTCGATCAATAGCCTCGATTCAGTGGTTGAGGAAGACGGACGCCGATTTATCAAGCACTTCTTAATCGATTTCGGAGCGATTCTTGGCAGCGACAGCTTCGAGGCCAAGAATCCGCGCCGCGGCAATGTTTACGTTTTCGACTGGCCCACGGCTGCCAGGCAGTTTCTATCTATTGGCTTCTACGTGCCCGCCTGGATGCGCGCCGATTATCCGCATCTTCCGGAGGTTGGCCGTTTCGAATACGAGACTTTCGACCCCCGGAATTGGCGCAGCAACTATCCCAACCCGGCGTTTGAGTTGCACAATTCCGGTGACGCATTTTGGGCCGCGAAGAAGGTGATGGCATTCAGCGATGACGCCATCCGCGCGATTGTGAGCACGGCGCAGTACACCGATCCGCGGGCTACAGAATGGCTTGCGAAGTGCTTGATCGAACGGCGCAACAAAATTGGCCGCGCGTTCTTTGAAGACGTGCTGCCGCTGGACGGCTTCGAACTAAGCGGCGGAAAGTTGACCTTCGACGACCTTGCCGCGCGGTATGGCTTCCGCAAGTCGCCAGTATACTCAGTGCAATGGTTCGAATACGACAATCGCACGGACGCGCGCACGCCGATCCCCGGAGGCGCTACTTTCGACGTCCCACGCACTCAGGCGTCCTATCTCGCGGCGAGGATTCAAGCTGCAGATCCCCGGAAAACCGTGACCGTTTACCTACACGAAGATTGCGTCGTGGGAATCGATCGCACTTGGTAGGCTGGTTGCGCGCGTGCGCGCTGCTACTTACCTCCGTTTGTCTATTCGCCCAAGGCACATACGTCTACGTGGGCGACATCACGCCGGAATCCGCGCTGATCGCTTGGGGAAACACCAGCGGAACTCATGGCCGGAACACCATTGGACGACAGTCGATTTCCATGGGGCCCGCCGCGGTGCGCATCGATAATCGGACTCTTTTTACAACGCGCAATTGGATGGACGTGCGCGGTTTGCAGCCCGACACGAATTACCCTTACGAGATCTTCGTGAACGATCGCCGCATCGGCGGCGGCGAAGTCCGTACCTATCCGTTGCGCGCGTCACGCATGACGTTCTTTGTAATCGGCGATTTCGGAACGGGCGATGCGAATCAAAGGCGAATCGCTCAGGCCATGTGGAAGGAGTACGCAAAGCGCGCCGCCACGGCCAACCCAGTGCGATTTATCATCACCATGGGCGACAACATTTACGCTTACGTCAACATCGCCTCTCTGATTGTGAATTCTGGAGACCAGGACCACGATTGGGATGCGAAGTTTTATAGTCCCTACCGGGAATTGCTGCAACACATTCCGTTTCACCCCAGCCTGGGCAACCATGACGGCAACGGATCGGAGAGCCGCGGCGACCTAACGGTTTATCTGGATAATTTTTTCTTCCCGGAAAACAGACCGGCTCGCTATTACACGTTTTCCTTCGGCGGCCTGGCGGATTTCTTCGCGCTCGATAGCACTGAGAATACCAGCACCGGACCGCCCGCGCCGCAGTATGGCCGCAACTCGCCCCAATGGCCATGGCTGCAGCAAGCGCTCGGGGAATCCACGGCGCCATGGAAGATTCCATACTTCCACCATCCGCCGTTCACTGCCGGGCCCGCACACCCATCGAGCTTCGCAGCCTTGCACCATTGGATGCAGCTTTTCGAGCGTAGCGGCGTGAAGGTAGTCTTCACGGGCCACGAGCACAACTTGCAGTTCAGCCAGGACAATGACGCCACCGGCCACATTCGCTACATTGTCAGCGGCGCCGGCGGGCAGCTTCGCGATGGCGACATTACCAAGAAGATGGCGACGGCGCACATTGAAGGCTGGGCGGCGCACCGCCATTTTCTGGTGGTGGAGATCGAAGGGCGAACCATGCGGGTTACACCTGTATCCTACGAGCCGTTTGCCGTGCAAAACAGCTCACACCAAAGGATCCCGATGCCGTTCGTAATCGATCTTCCTTAGCGCGCGATGGCCACGGTTTGGGGGTCGAGCTCGTAGCCCTCATCATTGGCCGTCGCCACCGCCTGCTGGCGCACGGCATCGTCGCCCGATTCCAGCGTATGGTCAGGCAGAGGACGCTTGATCACCTCGGCTCCGATCTCGATATGAACTTCCCATCGTTTCTTCTGGGAATCCCATTCCACCTGTGCGTTGTCCGCTTTTAAATGCATGGCTGCTCCTTTATCCGCCGACTGTTTGCGATATCAATTCGCGAGCCTGCTCCTGCAATAACCGCAGATGCTCGGGGCCAGCGAAACTTTCGGCGTAGATCTTGTAGACGTCTTCGGTGCCCGAAGGTCGCGCGGCAAACCATCCGCGGCGGGTGACTACTTTCAGTCCGCCGATGGGTGCGCCCATCGCCGGGCGCGTTGGTAAGCATCGCATCAATGGGATCGCCGGCGAGCTGATGCGCCTTTACTTGATCGGGAGAGAGTTTGGCCAGCTTCGCCTTCTGTTCCGGAGTGGCAGGCGCGTCGATGCGCTCATACACAGGCGCGCCGTATTGCGACGTCAAGGCAGCGTAGTGTTCGCCCGGGTCTTTGCCGGTAGTCGCCAGAATCTCAGCCGCAAGAAGGCCCATGATGATGCCGTCTTTATCGGTGCTCCAGACGCCGCCATCGCGGCGTAGGAACGATGCGCCCGCGCTTTCTTCGCCGCCGAAACCAAGGGACCCCGTAAGCAGCCCGTCCACGAACCATTTGAAGCCGACGGGCGTCTCGAACAGCGGCCGGTTCAGCCCGGCCGCGACGCGATCGATGATGCTGCTCGAAACCAGCGTCTTACCCACGCCGGCAGTCGTGGGCCATTGGGGCCGGTGCGAGAACAGGTACGAAATCGCGACCGCCAGGTAGTGATTCGGATTCAGCAGCCCAGCGCTGCGCGTCACGATGCCGTGGCGATCGTGATCGGTATCGCAGGCCCAAGCGAGGTCGAAGCGGTCTTTCAGTTCGATCAGACCAGCCATGGCATACGGTGAGGAGCAATCCATGCGGATCCTGCCGTCCCAATCGACGCGCATGAAGCGGAAGGTGGGGTCGGCGTGATCGTGTTGCACGGTAAGCTTGAGGCCATACTTTTCCGCGATGCGTCCCCAATAGGCGATGCCCGCGCCGCCAAGCGGGTCCGCGCAGAGATTCAATCCGGCGGCGCGGACGGCATCGAGATCGATCACGGCGCCGAGATCGTTGACATATTCCGAAACATAATCGTGGCGGCCCGTTGTGGAGGCGTTGAGAGCGCTATTGAAAGGGACGCGGCGGACATCGCGCAGCCCCGCGGCTAGGATCGCGTTGGCGCGGTCCTGAATCCACTTGGTTGCGGTGGTGTCCGCGGGGCCGCCGTTCGGTGGATTGTATTTGAAGCCGCCGTCTTCCGGCGGATTGTGCGACGGCGTGATGACGATGCCATCGGCCGAGGGGCCAGCGCCGCGGTTGTGCGTCAATATGGCATGAGAGCACGTGGGCGTGGGCGTGTAACCGAGATCGCAATCGATTCGGCATTCCACATCGTTTGCCGCCAGCACCTCTAGCGCGCTGGCGAACGCGGGTTCGGAGAGCCCGTGCGTGTCTTTGGCGAGAAAGAGCGGGCCCGTGATCTTCTCGCCCGCGCGATGTTCGCAGATGGCTTGCGTGATGGCCAGAATATGGTCTTCATTGAAGGCGCTATGAAAGGCGGAGCCGCGATGACCCGAGGTCCCGAAGCTCACCTTTTGCGCGGCGACCGAGACGTCGGGATGCAGCGTGTAATACGCCGTGATCAACCGCGGGATATCGGCCAGCATTTCAGGTTGGGGAGATTGTCCCGCTCGCTCGTTGATCGCCATCGGATTTAAGATTATCATTGGCGATTGCGCCGGAAGACCTGCGCCGCAACGGACGCTATCTCCGACGTGCGAAAGGGTTCACTTTCGGGCACGGCGACCAATTCTCACGGGCTTGGGCTCTACCGCGTCGTCCGCCAACACCTCGAACGGCAGTTTCCAGACGATCTACGGGCCGCAGTTCCGCGATCGATTAGAAACCTCGCTCGCGGGAGGCGCTCCACCGTCAGGCGGCTATTGGTTTCGGATATTGGCCCCGGGCATTAATCTTCGGGAGTTACCCTGAACCGCCAGCTTGTGCTGCAAATTACAACGAGGCGGACTGGCGCCACCCAGAGCCGTCGGCGCCCGCGTATTTCCAGGCGGAAGAACCGCCTATACTTTGGGTAGGAGGCAACATGTCCGCTCCACAAAAGAAATGCGCTCATCCAGCCTGTAACTGTATGGTCGATCAAGGCAAGAAATATTGCAGCGATTATTGCCACGATTCCGGCAACAAGATCGAGATTGCCTGTAACTGCCATCACGCTACGTGTGAAGTCCCAGCCGGCGCGCCCGTCATGACCGCCGAAAGCTGAGTTAGTGTAGGTCGCGTGCCATCCCGACTTTTACACGCCCACGATACCCGCCAGATATCTTGACCTATCGTCGTTCAAAGAAGGGGCCATCCGGTCGTACTGCCAAGCCGGAAGGCCCCAACCTCTGCTCGCGCCCGATGGTTCTTGAGAGTTGCATCCACAGGAGAAACTTGTTGTCTTTATAGCGGCAAGATCGGGCGGCGCTATTTCGCGTCCCCGTCGAGAAGGCTGCGGGAAGCGGAACAAGAAGCCGCACACCTGTGCCTCTTCCGCAACAGGCTGAAGGGCTAAATGCGAGCGAGGCTTCAACGCGAACGCGCCCGTTTTGGCACAATAGAGAATTCTGCGTGGCGGGCAAGGATTTGGACTGACAGATGCATCCATGGTTACGCCAACGTCGCCATACGCTCGCGGGAATCCAATTTTGAGGTATTCGTGAAGATCTATCGAAACGGCTTTCTCTATCTTTGTGTGGCCAGTCTGGGCTTGGTGAGTTCATTGGCGCCGCGGTTGCGCGCCCAGCAGGCCGATGCGGCCGTCCTCTCCACCGATCCGGCTATTGCGTCGCAAAACCCAACGACGCAAAACCCCACCACACAGAATCCGCCGGCCGCGGCGCCAGCAGTTCAGAATCCGACTACCCAGAATCCAACGCAACAAATACCGCCTGCGACGTCAGCGCCGCCAGCCACACCGCAGCCAACGGGCGGCCCCATCGTGAATGCGGCTCCCGCATTGCCAAAATATCCCGATGTCCGGCTGCCGGGCGAGTACGGCTTCTATTTGGGCATCGAGGCATGGCTTCCCCAGCAGCAACCGATTTTCAACAAGGGCCGCAATTCGGGCTATACGGACAGTTCGTACATCGTCATGCAGGGCAAACCGAAATTCGCGGACGGGGGCGAGTTCGGAATGGCCGTGGGCCTTCACAATATGCTGCGGTTTTCCTACTTCCAATCTCGCGCGTCCGGCGATTTCACGACGCCAGTGGACACCGTCGCGTTCAGCCAGATCTATACGGCGGGAACCCTCGTTTCCACCGATTACCTAATCCAAAACCTGAAGCTTTCATTCGACTATCTGACGTGGCCGTATCCCGTAGAGAGCCGGCGCTTTCGGCTGAAGACGCTTTGGCAGGTGCAATACACCTCGGCGAAAGCCGGCTTCGATGCGCCGCTGCTACCTCTCGTCGATGCCAACGGCAATCCGCTCATCGACGCCAATGGCAACCCGATTAGCTACGCAGGCACGGAGACGAAGTGGTTTATCACGCCGACGCTGGGATTGAGCGCGACGGAATACATCACCCCGAATATCCGGTTCGAAGCAAGCGCGGATGGTTTTACGATTCCGCATCATTCGACCTTATATGAAGGGGAATCGACGATCAACCTTCGGGTGAGCCACTTCGAACTACGCGGCGGGGCGAAGCTGTTCCACTTCAAGACCTCGACCAGTCAGGATTTCTACATGAAGGGAACGCTCGCATCGGTGTTTTTCGGCGTTCGCTGGTATTCGCGGTAGCTATCGAGAACGCGGGCAACGCTGCGCAACGGTCTAGGTACGCCGTTTCGCAGCCCGCGGCCGGACTCTCTTCAGCGCCGGTTCCACCGTGGCTGGGAAGCTTGGGCCGGGCCTGACTTCGCCGCTTAATTTCGCGACCTCTTCAGCCGTAAGCTCTCTCCACTTACCGATCGGTAAGTCGCCTATGGTAATTTCGCCGATAGCGGTCCGCACTAACTTCAATACCTTGCTTCCGAGGGCCTCGATCATTCTCCTCACCTGCCGGTTTCGCCCTTCGGTGAGGGTAATTGCAAGATGCGTGTATTTTCCGCTGTCGCGCAGACGTTGCACATCCGCGGGCCGCGTGGTGCCATCGCTCAACTCGATGCCGCGACGGAGTAGATCGAGTTGTTCGCCGGTAAGAATTGTAGACGCTTTCACCTGATATGTCTTCGGGACTTTGAATTCCGGGCTCATGATACGGTCGGCGAATTCCGTGTCGTTGGTCAGGATCAGAAGGCCGCTGGTATCCAGATCGAGCCTTCCAACCGGAGAAAGCCACTGCGCCGGCATCGGCGATCAGTTCATAGACGGTGGGGCGCCCTTCCGGGTCGCGTCGAGTGGTCATATAGCCCTTCGGCTTGTAGAGCAGAACGTAGCGTTTGACGGCGTTGGTGAGCGGTTTTCCATCGAGCGTGATGCGGTCGCGGGCGAGATCGATCCAATGCTCGGCATCGCGCACGATCTTTCCATTGACGCGAACTCTGCCGGCCCCGATCCAGCTTCTCGCTTCGCTTCGCGATCCAATGCCGCGTTTGGAAAATATTCGTTCCAAGGTCTTTAACGGCCTTCGTACCGGGGGAAGGGCGCGTAGCCATAGTTATACTTACCGATGCTACAGTAAATTGGGGTTCCATCTGGGGAAGATACTGATTCGAGGCGCGAAACAGCTACTAACGTTGCGCGGCTCGCGGACACCGCGTTGCGGGACCGGATTGAACGAATTGGGTGTAGTTGGCGATGGCGCCGCGCTTGTCGCCAATGGCGTTTTGTTGGAGGTCGGACCGTCGCGCCGTGTAGAGAACCTCGCGGTGGCGCGCGATGCCATGGAAATCAACGCCGCGGGCCGCGTTGTGATGCCAGGTTTCATCGATTGCCACACGCATCTGGCTTTTCCTCCGCCGGATGTGGCGGACGAACACCGCGAAGCGGCCGCGCGAGCGTTAGTTGCCGACACCGCGAAGCGGACAGCCGCGCGCTGGCTCGCTTACATCGGCGCTATGGCGCGCCACGGCACCACCACGGTGGAGATCAAGACCGGCGCGGGGCCAAACGAAGACGCGGAGAAAAAAATGCTCCGCGTGCTTTCCATCGTGCAGGATGAGCCGCTCGATGTAGTTCCCACTTTTCTCTTCAAGCTGCCGCCCCGCGAGGCCATGAATCAGGCCGGCGTCGAAGAATACGCCAAAAGGCTATTCGCCGACGTTCCCGCGCATCCGAAAGCGGAAACTGGCGCAGTTCGCCGATTTGGCTTGGGATGCCGAACCCTCGCATCATCCCTGGTTCGATCGCTATCTGGCCGCCGCGCGCGCAGCGGGCTTCAAATGCAAGGTGCACGCCGAAGAAATGTATGCGGCTGCGGCGATCGCGATGGCGGTGCGAAATCTGGCGGTGAGCATGGATCATTTGGAGCATGCGAGGCCGTCGGAAGCCTCCATGCTGGCGGGTTCGCCGACCATGGCGACGCTGCTGCCGTGCGCATCGTTCCATAGCGGGCTGGGCAACGCGCCGGCGCGCGTCGCTGGTGGATGCGGGCGTGCCCATCGCGCTGGGCAGTAATTTCCATCCGCGCCACAATCCCACACTGAACATGCAGACCGTGATTTCGCTGGCCTGCCTGCGGCTGGGCTTAACGGCGGCGGAGGCGATTTCGGCGGCGACCATCAATGGCGCGCATGCGCTCGGGCCGTGCGGACAACGGCCGGCTCGCTCGAACCCGGCAAGAAGCGGCCATCTGTGATACTCAACGTGTCGGATTACCGCGACTGGCGAGCCACTTCGGCGCCAATCTGGTCCACGCCACGATGAAGCGCGGCGAGATGATTTACCGCGAAGGGAACATCGTAGCGCGCGCCGCAGCCGCAACCGGCTGACGGGAACTCGTCCCTGGTGTTACACTGAGAGTACATTTCGCCCGTTGGAGTTGGTTTCACTTATGCGTCGAGGAATCCGTTTGCTCCGTTGGTTCGGCGCTTTTCTCGGTTTGTAGTGGCGTGCACCCCCACGGAGCCGCGGCTCAGCCGCCGGTTACCGGTTAAATCCCACGATGAAACAGATTGTCGATCAGGTGTCGCAGGAGCGAATCGGCGCCATCATGAAGCACCTGGGCGAGTATGGAACGCGCTACGTGGGTTCGGAACAGGATAGCGAGACACGCGGCATCGGCGCGGCGCAGCGGTGGATCGAGAAGGAATTCAAGAGCTATAGCCCGAAGCTCGAAGTGAGCCTGGATCATTTCTCGGTCAAGAAGGGTCCGCGGGTGCCCAAGGACGTCGAGTTGGCGAATGTGGTCGCCGTGCTCGCCGGGACGGTGGACAAAGACAGATACGTGGTTATCGGCGGGCATTACGATACCATCGCGCTACGGCGCGGCAATCCGAATGCGCAGCGGACGGACGATGGAACGCCGAGCTAACGCGGCGGACGTCGATCCCGACGCGCCGGGCGTAGCGGACGACGCCAGCGGCACGGCCGCCACGATGGAGTTGGCGCGCGTGATGAGCCAGTATCAATTCGATAAATCGATCGTCTTCATCGCGTTTGCGGCGGAGGAGATCGGGCTGAACGGAAGCAAGAACTATGCCGACGAAGCGAAGGAAAAGAAGATGCCATCGAGGCGATGCTGAACAACGACATTATCGGCACCGATGTCTCGGGAAACGGAAGCAGCGCCAACGGCCGAGTGCGGGTGTTTTCGGAAGGTCCGGAGGATTCGCCTTCGCGCGCGCTGGCACGATACGTGAAGGAAATCGCCGAGCGCTATATGCCTTCGATGACCGTGGATTTGGTCTTCCGACGCGACCGCTTCTCGCGCGGGGGCGATCATACGTCATTCGTGCGTGACGGATTCGCAGCGATGCGGTTTACCGACCCCGAGCGAGAATTACGCCAACCAGCACACGGCGACGGACACGTTCGCAAACGCATCAGTGCCGTACACGACTCGCGTCGCAAAGGTCAACGCGGCGGTTCTGGCGAGCCTGGCGTTGGCGCCGAAACCCCCAGTGGTGCAGACGCCGCCGGGAGCAGGCCGCGGTGGGCGTGGCGGGCGCGGCGGCGCTGCTGGCCAAGGCCAAGGCCAGGGAGCCCGCGGCGAGGCCGCAGGCACGGCGGCCGCAACTCCTGAAGAGCAGGCGGCACGGCGCGCTGCGACGGCGAATCGTCCGGGCCTTTCGCGCGGCAAGAGCGGATACGACGCCGCGCTTCGCTGGGCGGATCCGAATCCGGAGCCGGATCTTGCGGGGTATGCGGTAGTGATTCGCGACACGACGTCGCCTGTGTGGCAGCGCGAGATCTACGTCGGCAACGTCACGGAGTACACGATGCCGGATTTCTCGATCGACGATGTCGTGATCGGCATCAAGGCGATCGATAAGGATGGCAATCAAAGCCTGGTTTCAGCGTACGATCAAGCGCCGTTGAATATTCCGGGACAGCAACAGCGGCCGGCGGACGGGAACAACGCCCGCGCAAACGCGTCCCGCCGGCGGTGGCGGCGGGCAAGGCGATGGACGGGGTGGGCAGCGGTAGACGTGGCGTCGACTTTGGTCGAGTGCGTCCCGAATTTTTCCGAAGGACGCGATCTCGCGAAAGTGGATGCGATTGTGGAAGCCATCGCATCGGCCGGCGCTTCGATTCTGCACCGAACTTCCGATCCCGACCATAACCGCTCGGTGGTCACGTTCGTAGCGCAAGCGGAAATGGTTGGCGAGGCGGCGTTACGAGGCGTGCGCAAGGCGGTCGAACTGATCGATCTCCGCATTCACACCGGCGTGCATCCGCGCATCGGCGCGGCGGATGTGGTGCCGTTCGTCCCTCTGCGTGGCATTTCAATGGAAGAGTGCGCGGCGCTGGCGACGGAGGTGGGCGGGCGCATCTGGAAGGAGTTGCGCGTGCCGGTTTATCTGTATGAAGCCTCCGCGCGGCGGCCGCAGTGCGTGAAGCTTGCCGGACGTGCGGCGCGGACAATTCGAAGGGTTGCAGGCGGAGGCGCGAACAAATCCCGAACGATGCCCGATTTCGGCGGCCCGGAGCTGCATCCAAGCGCGGGCGCATCGGTGGTTGGCGCCCGCAAACTGCTGGTGGCGTTCAACGCGCTACTCGATACGACGGACCTACAAATCGCGCAAGAGATTGCACGCGCGGTGCGGGGCTCGACGGGGGGATTGGCGTCCCTACGCGCGATTGGAGTATATCTGGCGTCGCGCGGGCAGGCTCAGGTCTCGATGAACCTGACGGATTTCGAGCGAACGGGGATGCACATGGCGCTAGAGGCTGTACGGACCGAAGCGTCTAAGCGTGGGGCGTCCGTAAGGTTGAACCGAGCTAATCGGGTTAGCGCCGGCTAAGGCTCTCGAGGCCGCGGCGGCGGCTTATACTGAGGATCGAGGGGTTCGAACTGGGCCGCGTGTTGGAGAACCGCTTGGAAGATTACGGACCGACTGGCCGCAGATGATCGCACGCCGCCGGTGGCCGGCCAGTTTGGTTGCGGCCACCAGCTTGGCAAGAGATTCTTCCCCTCCCTGCGATTACGGGATAACAACCGGGAGAGTCTTATAGTTATTCGTGGTATTGATGCACATCGGATGACCGAACCCGCCAGCGCTAACTCCGGTACCGCCACTTGTGTTTGCGACGATGTCAAATACGATATTGTCCGGGCGGGTAGCGTCTCCGGAAACGCCGGCGATATTCGCCATGTGATCCAATTTCAGGTTATGACGGACGAGCCAGCTAATATTATGATCCGCGCATGAGGTATCGCCGCTCACGCCAACGGCCCCTACGATGTATTCCGATGGGGTTGCCGTCGACGATGCGGTTGGTAACACCGCATAGAGCCCCAGGCCGCCGCCAAACACGTTTACGCCGCCGATCTTCTGGCCTACCATCGGATCGAAAACCGTGCCATAGTTCGACGAGGGTCCCTGGTAAGCTACGTCCGTACTGACAGGGTTACTCTCTTGCAGACCGAAAAGGCTGCCTCCCGGCTGCACGGCCGAATAGAGATTCGCCGTGGATAGCGCCAAGCCTTTGGCCTGGCCAGAGCCGCCGCTGTTCGAAGAGGAATCGAGGCTGAAGGAGTTCGCGGTATTCGCCTTTTGCGCCGAGATAACCCGGCTGCCAGGCCACTGGGCGCCGCGGTTTACGCCGGAGAAGGCCACCGCGCAGACGATGCCGTCACGATCGACGATGGTCGCCCACATCTGATTATTTAGGCCGCTCGCTTCGGTAGCCACGGCTGATTCCAGAGCCGTCTTAAGCGCGGAATAGCCAGGGAGGCTAGCGCAACCGTTTGAGCCGAAGTTCAGAAACGTTGGCTGCGCGTGCACGGCGGCCACTGAGCAAGTCAATGCCGCGACAATTGTGGCGGCGTTCTTTAGGTAGGATACTCGAGTCATTTTTTCTCCTGGGATTTGCCACACGATTCCATTTGGGGCCCCCGTGGCTCCCGCGATTATACATCGAGCTGATGTTATGTTTTGGGGGCGTGTCAGCGCCGGCGGTCGAGATCGACAGGCCGCAGGCCTATCGTACGGGGCCGGAGTTGAACGAGCGCTCGACGGCGTCCTTCGGATCGGTCGAAACCGGGTGGTCGCGCCAGAGCCAGCGCATCATGTCGGGCAGGATCGCGCCGCCGAACTTCTGGCCGTGCTTGTTCATGCCCCAGGCGTAGTTCACGTCGTAGCCCTTCTCGGTGAGCGCCTGCATCAGCCGGACGTTCTGGTAGAACCAGTCGCGCGTCTCGTCGTAGTTGCCGCCGCGCCGAGGCCGCGATTATCGTTGCGGCCGTCCTGCAGGAAGATCGCGGATCGGCTTCTTCTCGCTTTTGCAGCACGATCTCGGGATAGACGTGCGCCGCCGCGCAGGTTCACGAAGCTGCCGACGTTGCTGAGCACCTTGCGGAACTGCGTCGGGCCGCTCCCAGGCGACGGTGAACGCGGCGATGGCGCCGGAACTGGCGCCGCCGATGCCGTGCCGCTCCGGGTCCTTCGAGATGTTGTAGTCCTTGTTCGAGCGCCGGCATCAGCTCGTCGACGATCACGCGGGCGTATTTGTCGTCGAGCGAGTTGTACTCGGTCGGCCGGTTGGTGGTGCGGTCGCCCCATTCCTGCTGGTGTCGGCTCGGGCTGATCGGGGCGGCGGCCGGGGTTGATGAACACGCCGATCATCACCGGAATCTCGCGGCGGTAGATCAGGTTGTCCATCACGTTCTGCGCGCGCAGATCGCCTTCTGGTCCTTGAACGCCTGGCCGTCGTTGAAGATCATCAGGCTGGCCGGAACCTGGCGGCGTCGTACTGCGCCGGCACGTAGACCCAGTAGGTGTGCTGCGTGCCGGGATAGGCCTTGCTCGGCAGCGTGAACGGCCCGCGGATTTCGCCCTTCGGCACGCCCTCCTGCGGCAGCGAATCGGGCCCGAGCTGGTAGAAAGCGTCGGGATTCGGCGGCCTGCGCGTACGCCGCCAGGGCAAACGCAAAAACGAGGAGGCGCCGCATTTTATTTCCCGCTCCAAGCAAGGCCGTCCGCGCCTTTGCCGGTGTCGATCAAGCGAGTAACCTGCCAGGTGGCGAGATCGATCTCAGCTACTTTAGCAGCTGGCGTCGCACGGAAACGTAGGCAACTTTGTGATCGGGACGGATCAGCGTTTCCTGCGGCGCGGCGGGAACATCCACCGTGTGCGCGACCTTCATGGTGGCGAGATCGATAGCGGCCACCTTATGCGCTGTTGGGATGGCGATGACCAGCCACTTATTGTCGCTAGTGACTGCGCTGCCGTAGCCGGGCGCTGGAAGTTCGATCCACTGCTTCACTTTATTGGAGCTGGTGTCGATAACCGCGAGGCGCGGAGCATCGACGTCGGAAGTAAAGGCGTACTTATCGTCCGCCGAAATCGACATTCGTTGCACGTGTTTGGCTACCGGAATAACCGCGATGGTCTTCTTTCCCACAAGGTCCAGGGCGGAGACGGTGCCGGGTCCGACGTTGGCGGTATAGGCGCGTTTGCCATCGGCGGTGATGGAGAACATATGCGACTCAGGTTGGCCGGTGGGAATCTTGCCGGTGATCTTCAGCGAGTGCGGATCGATCAAGCTGATGGATTGATCCAACTCCGTACTGACGTAGAGCATCCCGTTCTTGGGGCCGAACATGGGGCAATGGGGGCGGACGCCGCGTCCGAAATCTACCGTGCCCGAGATCTTCCGGTTAGCGAGATCGATGGCGACAAGGTGCGTGCCATCGGTGCCGGGCTTGCCGACGCCCGAATCGCCGTAAATGGGAACGTAGGCGGTACGGCCGTCAGGGGATGCAATGACTTCGTGGCCGGTAACGCCGCCTTCATCGACGGCGGCAACCTGCTTGCCGGATGCCGGGTCGACGATGCCGAGCGTATGCTCGCCTTTATTGGCTACCAGCAGCCAGCTCTTGGCGGTATTGCCGGTATCGGCGGCGGACGCGGACATGATTGCTAACGCTAACACAGCGAATGGGCGCATGGGATTCTCCTGGTGCATTATAACCTTAACCTTGCAAGCTGCCAGCGTTCAAAATTCAGCAATCAGCTTGAACGTCAGGCTGCCGCAGTAGGGCAGCCTCAGCAGGTTGGAGATCCCGCCCTCGCCCTCAGGCTTCGCGCTTTTTCCGGCGGCTCCGCATGACGAAGCTAACGAGAACGATCACGCTGCCAAGCAGAATAATCGAAAGCGGCTCGGGCACGGAAGGCAGCGGCGGATCGACGATCGAACCGCTCGTGAACAATCCGCATCCGGAACTGGCTCCGCAATCGAGCGCACCGACGATATTAATCGGGTCGTGTTCAAGCGTGTTTCCCAAAAAGAAGACGGAATAGGCATTTTCGCCAAAGTCCGCGAATTCGAGGGCTTCCGCCGTGCCGGTGAGCCAGGAAATAGGGTTAGGGATGGTCACCAGTTGGCCGAAGTCGTTTGAAGTGGAAACACCGTTTGACGATGCGGAAACAAAATCGTGAACGGTAAGTCCGCCTGTGACGCTGATATCCCACGATTCCAAGGCCGTTCCAGCGCTGTTCGTAACGAAGACGCCCTTGGCGACAGCGCCATCGCTGAACCTCACATCCATGGACCAGTCTGTATCCGCTAAAGCATGGTGGGACAAACCCGTAAACAGCAACAAAGCTGGCAACATCTTTAACGTTTTTATCAAGCCGGAACTCCTCCGTTTCCGCATTCGCTGTGCGGAAGTCGCTTAATGGCACTTTAGCGGCCAATGTATGAAGGCTCGTAGTATCGGCTGGATTATCACAGAGTTACGGGCATTTGGGTGCCTCCGATGTGCGGTTCGTCACGCTAGAATCCGTCCCTGTGCCGACCGATGACCGAGTCTAGAACGATAGACTGGGACTTATACTTAAAAAGTTGACTAGTCCTTTGCCGGAGCTAAGCGAAAGGCTCGATGAAGTTCGCTCGCGTATTGCGCGGGCGGCACAGCAGTCGCGCCGAGATCCGTCGGGTATTCTACTGCTGGCGGTGACCAAGGTCTTTCCCGCCTCCGCGATTCTCGAAGCCTACGAACTCGGCTTGCGCGATTTCGGGGAGAATTATGTTCAGGAGTTTGAGGGCAAAGCGCCGGAAGTGAGCCATCTCGAGGGCGCGCGGTTCCACCTGATCGGACATCTGCAATCGAATAAATCAAAGAAGGCAGCCGAACTCTTCCACACGATTCAGACTGTGGATTCGGCGAAACTGGCGCGGCGTCTTAACGAGGCTGGGCGCGCGCTCGATGTCATGCTCGAGGTGAAGCTTTCCGGTGAAGACGCCAAAAGCGGAGCGGGGCCAGAGGAGCTGCCGGAACTCATCGCGGCCGTGCGCGAGTGCCCGCACCTGCGCCTCCAAGGCCTGATGACCATGCCGCCATGGTCGGACGACCCGGAGGCCGCGCGTCCCTATTTCCGGCGCCTTCGCGAACTTGGCGAGCGGCACGGTCTGGCGGGACTTTCGATGGGGATGTCGCACGATCTGGAGGCGGCTATCGAGGAAGGTTCTACTTGCGTGCGGGTGGGAACGGCGCTGTTCGGCAAGCGGAAGAAGGCGTGACCGTCGGGTTCTATTCGCCTTTACCGCCGGCGCGTACCGGCGTGGCCGACTATTCCGCGGACCTGCTGGCCGAATTGCGCAATCGCGGCGCGGTGGAGATTGCGCCTGAACGATGCGATGTCGCGCTCTACCACATCGGCAACAACGCGCTGCACGCGGGGATCTACCGGCGCGCGCTGGCCCAACCTGGCGTCGCGGTGCTGCACGACGCAGTGCTGCATCATTTCTTGTTGGGACAACTCGACGAGGCGCAGTACATCGAGGAGTTCGTCCACAACTACGGAGAATGGCATCGCGGGTTGGCGCGCGAACTCTGGCGCGCGCGCGCTTCCTCGGCCTCAGACCGGCGGTATTTCGAATATCCAATGCTGCGGCGGATCGCGGAGGGTTCGCGCGCGATCGTGGTGCATAACCCGACTGCCGCGGAGGCGGTGAAGGCGCACGCGCCGGATGCGAACGTGGTGGAGATTCCGCACCTGTTTCACGCTCCTCCGGCGGTTTCGAGCGCGGACTCGCTACGCTACCGGCAACGAATTGGGGTTGACCCCGGAGCGTTTCTATTCGGGGTGTTCGGCTACCTGCGCGAATCGAAACGGGTGGCGCAAACCGTGGATGCCTTTCTCGAGTTGCGGCGCGAAGTGCCGCGCGCGGCTCTACTGTTGGCGGGCGAGTTTGCTTCCAGCGATCTCGAGCGGTCGATGGCGCCGTGGCTGACATCGCCAGGCATTGTGCGCCTGCCGTATCTTGCCGAACGCGAGTTCTGGCTGGCGGCGCACGCGGTGGATGCGTGCATCAACTTGAAATACCCGGGCGCGGGAGAGACCTCGGGAATTGGCATCCGGCTTATGGGGATCGGGAAAGCAGTCCTGATGACGGATGCCCCGGAGTGCGCGCGATATCCCGAAGATGCCTGCATTCGTATTCCGAAGGGAGCGGCGGAAAGGGCCAGCTTATTGGCGCATATGCGCATGTTGGCGGGTTTCCCGTCGATGGTTGAGGAGATTGGGCGCCGCGCTGCAGCGTACATCCGTGAGGGGCATGGATTGGCGCGTGTGGGCGATCGGTATTGGAAGATATTATCGGAAGCGTCTGAACATAGATAGGCGCCGATAAAACGAGAGCGGCGTCGATGGGCGAACCCTTGCATGTGCGCACGGCTCCCGTTGGCCTTGCCACCCGCAGATGCGAACATGCCGGTGGCTGGGACGTAGACACTGCGGGCGTCCGGGAGGCGTCAGTTTCATAGGTTGTCAAAGATCCGTGGGCCGTGGCTCCGAACACGTTGCGGCGAGGGAGACCCGGCGCCGTGCTGCTGGAACAGGACTGCGTAGATACTAGCTGGACAGGCTGGAAGCCTGTCCTACGCGGGCCTTGGCCTCCTCCAGGCGAGCGGCGCGACCGATGAGGCGAGCGACTTCGGGCAGTGAATAAACAAAGCCACCGCAGAGTTCGGGGGAAGGGAATTCCTTGGCCTGGTCGGGCGGCTCGCCTTTCAGATGTGCTAACTGTGTGAGTAGGATTGCTTCTTGTTGGGCTTTGTCGTAGGCCGACTTCCGCCCCGACTGCATCATTCGCAGCTCGGCGCGGGTCTTTTCGATGGTGCGTTGCGTTCTGTGGGCGTAGGTGGATGTGCGGCGCAGCTCTTTGAGAGTGTCTTCGAAGGCCTCAGGCTCGACGGTTTCAAGCCTTGTCAGAAGCGTCCGCTCCAGCGAGGTGATTTTCGTCAAACGCCAGTTGTTGTCCGCCAGGGTGCGGACCAGGTCCTCTTCCGGCATGCCGATGGGGGCGTAGACCTTCCTGTATTCCTGAAGGTATTCGGCGAACGGCTCTTCTTCGCCGGGCAGCAGAGTGTGGACCTTGGAACAGAAGGCATGTTTGACGGAATTCGCGCTTACGGTCTTGCGGCCGATTTCGCTGGTTGGACCCGTGGAAAGCTTCGAATTCGCCTGATTGGCGACGATTTGGGCAGGGGTGGACATTTTGTTTCTCCTTTGCGTATCGAAAATAAAAAGGGCTGCCTGGCGCGCGGTGCGCGCGAAGCAGCCCTTTTCGATTTCAGATTAGCAGGAGGGCCAGCGTATTCCAATGCGACGCGGGCGAGGCGATCCTTCGCAAGCGATTGAGAAGATTGAATAAAAGTGGAAGAAAATATTTCTCGAAAATCTGTGACCGACTTTTGGGTGCATGTTTGAACGCGGCAATCTCAAAAGTTCCGCCAAAACAAGCCGATAGGAGCAGTGGAGGTTTTATGCGCACTTACTTGGAATGCTCGAGTCTTTTCGGCTGTGCCTCTGCCGCCCATTGCGTTCTCCTCCATTTCCCGCTCCTAAATCGCCCCTGTAAGCCTCAAGTGGCGCTATAAATGGATTCCTTGACGTCGAGTACTTCGGCGCTTAGCAAAAGTGACCCACTTCTGCTTTCTAAAACTGACCTAGGGCGTCATGGGATTCAGGTGATGGGCGGATTCGGCTGGAGGCGAACGGAGACTCTGATCTGGAGCCGCCCAAGGTTGCTCAATTCTCGCTGGGACGCTCAATTTGTTCGATCACGAATACCTGCACAGGACCTTTTTTCGCAACCAGTCGCAGCCCTAGTTGCTCCCTAAGCGCCGTAACGATGGACAGGCCGGCCAAGGAATTACTCGTGTCATCTGGAGTGGCCGTCGATACCGGATCCGTTGGGTCCCATTGCAGTTTGAAATCATATTGCCCGTCGAGTTTTGTTTCGTCAATGACCGGCCGGCCAAGCTCCGCCGAGAGAAAAGTCGTCAGCCGTACTATCGGCTGCGCTGTTGCGTTCAGCCGGCCCGCCGGGCCAAGGAAAGAAGAGGGCTTGCCATCTGAGCGCGAAAACTTGATGCCTTTTTCGCCTGCTACTAATGTGTAGACCGGCAATTCGTGCGTCTCCAGCCGCAAAACCAACTTGAAGCGATCCCGTAGGACAGCTTGCAATCGCTGCCAATTCCGTCCTCTGCGCGCCATTTCCGCCGCATTGACGGTGGTAGTCGGGGCGGTCTCCGGCTCGGCCGGCGTCAGCATCACATCGTAACGGTCCGACGATGCCCATGTCGGCGCCCTACTGAGCCGATATTCCGGAATCTGATAGGCAAGAAGTAGGAGTTCGATGGTAGTAGCGTTGTTCACGCGCAGGCCGAGCTGCGGACCGGTGTTCCATCCCCATCCGTCGGAGGCGGACGCGGATCGGTGAATCGAAACGACACTGTAGGTATAAGCCGGCGCCGGAGGCAGACTCTGCCCGCGGACGATTCCGATCACAAATGGAATGGAGACCGCAATTGCCGCGGCAACCACCAGAGCCGCCCTCCCGCGAGACGTCACGGGAAGCGACGCACGCCAGGTCATGATCTCGCTTTCTGCCACGCGGCATCCTGATGGGACGTTCTCATCGAGATCCTCACGCAGGCGTGAATTCCCGGTTACCCGAACCGCGGAAGTTCGGCCCAGAACCTCGGCCACCCTTCATTCAATCCCCGGCAGACGAAAACACCCTGAAGGTAGCTCCTATTCACAACGCCATACCGATTGCGGATCTGCGCCGCGGGCCGGCATGACGCAAAACGGCTCTCAAGAAACTCGCGCGGAATCCCAATTGCGATCACTGTCTCGGGTGGCGGATCGCCATACCCGCGCTCCCCGTACGAATTGATCCGGCTGATCGCCGCCGGCAGTCCATACCGATCGCCGTACAAATCAACCGCGCCCGCCGCACCGTAGTGGCCTGTAAGCACCGCCAGGCGTCCGCGGTCCGCTAACGGAATCGAATCTCTGACCCTCGCCACCGTTTCCACAAGGTCTTCCCACCCGACCTCGTCGCGCAGTTCCGGTTCACGCAGATTCCACATCGACCACTGCGGCGGCCCGATGGGAAGAGCTACAACTGCCCCGATCACCGCGGCGACCGCGACCACCGCCCAGCTCAATCTCCACAGGCGTCGCTGCCGGTCCGGTTTCGACGCCAGACGCCGTTCCCACCACACGCTGCCCGCCGCGTAGAGCATCGGGTACGCAGCCGCCAGATAGTAACCGCGCCCCCGGGCCATAAGGAACGCGGCAAAGAGGAACAGCGTACATCCACCCCACAGTGCGAAACCGTTTTCCCGAATCGGTCTTAAAACAAAAAAACAAACCGGCGATCCAGAGCGCAGCAATCGTCTGATAAATCTGATCCGGCAGGAAGCTCTGCGTACGCCCCTGGCTGACATCCCGTGCGTGGATCGAACGAAGAAAGTCAAACGAAACAAAGTGATGCCGGGCCTCCCAGACGAGATTCGGAGCCCAGATTAGAAGCGCGGCCGCGCAGCCGGCCCACAGCCATCGGCTCGCAAGATAACGACGGGCATCCGTCACCAGAAAGCCCGCGACGATCGCCGCCGCGAAAAACGCCATCGCGTATTTCGCCATCATCCCGAATCCGACCGCCGCGCCTATCGCGACCCACCATCGCGCATCCTCCGACCGAAGCAGCTTAATGACGAACCAAGCCGCCAGAATCCAGCAAATGTTATCGAAGGAGTTGTACACCATCAAGGCGCCCGCGCCCAAAGCGTACGGAACCAGCGCCGCGCCCGCGAGCACCTGAGCGCGCACACCGCCTCCCATTTCGCGCGCCATCAGCCCCGTCAGAATAATTGCTAAAGCCTGCGCAAGCGAAGCAAAAAACCGGAACCCGGCAATCGATGTTCCGAACAGATCGAGCGACAGCCGGGCGAAGAACGGAGTCATTGGCGGATACGCCACATATCCCCACGCCAGATGACGCGCGTCATCCATAAACTGCAACTCGTCCCCGTGAAACCCGAACCCGGCGCCTGTGAAGGCATGCGCGATCATGGTCACCGCGCCAAGACCGACCAGGGACAACGTTGCGGCCTGGAAAACTTCCGAAGACACACGCGCCGCTGTCATAGACTCGATACTACGAAAGTTTCCCTGCGAAGTTCCAACCCAGACTCTAATGAGGCTGGAATTTGCGGAGACTCAACTCGGGTTCCTTTAGCTTAATTCGCGCGAGCGAGATGGTCAGTTTCCGGAAGGTTTCTCCGCGTGGCCGATCACCAGGACCTCAACCGGCCCTTTACCCGCTTCCAACTTTAGGCCGAGTTGCTCCCTGAGGGCAGTGAATAGGGAAGGCGCCATCGGGTCTGGCGCGCTTCGCTCATCGCCAGCATCACCAGGTCTGTTGGGCGCGCTGTCACCGGGACTCCAGTCCAACGAAAAATCGAAATTCCCTTGGATGCCGGTTTCGTCAAACACCGGTCCGCCCACCTGCCCTGAGAGGAAGTTCTTGGCGAAGAAGGCCATGGAGACGGCTTGACACGTGACATGGCGCTTATTTGTGAACAAGTCGGGACCCGCGCCTTTGGCTGGCAGGAGGTGTTTCGGACCGCCTTTATCGACTACGAGCCTAAAGATGGCGAGCTGTCTGGTTTCCTTGTGAAGGGTCAACTGGAAGCGGTCGGCCAGGAGCATTTGAGTGCGGAGTTTGGTCGCGCCCATCGATCGATCTACCGGCCGATCCGTGGCTTGATCCGGTTTGGCGACAATGTCATATCTTTCGGAATCGAGCCAGGCCGGTCCCTATAGAATCCGTTCCTGTGAGGTGTCATAGGCAAAGGCGATCAACATCTTGAGAGTGATGTTGGTGGCGTCGAGTTGGCCTCCGATGAATCGTTTGAACCCGCTGTTCCGCGCACCGGTGCGGTTTGATCGATACCACTTCGAATGAGGCGCCGCTTCCGTCGCCGCTCTGCGACCGAGCGCGGACGAGGAAGGCGCCGCCCAGCGCAGCCCATCCCGCAGACGCCAGCAACAGTTTGCGGCCCGAACGTAAACCGGGAACGGTACGATGCTTCATGAGGCCCTCGATTCCTCCCTCAAGATTGGAGACCCATAGTCTACCGATACCATCGTTAGACTGAGGGAGCGGCAAACGGTTAGGAGAAGTGGGCGGGAAAGAGAATAATCAAGCCGCTTCTCTGGGGACCGCTCGAAGTTCAATCTTGCGTCCTAGCGCCGCAGCGATTCGATTGAGTATTGCCAGGGTGTGACCGGTATAGTCCGCCTGCTCCAGGCGGCAGATGGCGCTCGCCGTGGTGCCGATGCGCTTTGCAAGCTCCCGTTGGCTGAGTCCCGCCGAGGTTCTCATATCGTATATGAGTTGCCCGGCCTCCATGTTGACCAGCGTTTCTTGATATTCGGTCCGATGCGCCGCGTTGTTGCCGATCAGTTCATCATGCAGTTCCTTCAAGGCATCGGATTTCGGCTTCGTGCGCATTACGATCTCCTATATGTGTGCGCCTCGGGATTCGCCGCAAATGCGTCCCGGCGGCGAATCGCACGGTCGATTTCGACATCGGGAACTTGGGAGTCTTTCACGAGCCCATGCGAGACTACCACCACATTCCGACCGCTGAAGAAATACAAAATGCGATAGTTGCTGCCCTGAAACTCGGACGAAGCTCATATATCCCATCACGCAGAACATCCGCGATCGGACGGCGAAGATCATGCCCGTGTTGCTCCAACAGTTCGAGGTAAACCAAGCACTTCCTTTGCGCCTTAGCCGGAATTGATTTCAGCCACTCGCGAATTGGCACTGTACCAGCCTCCCGATAGAAGAGGAGCTCCGTCGATGGGACTACGGTTATGTTCGCATAAAAGCGAACAGCGCGTTCGGGCGGAGAACAAAAAGGGACGCAATCGCGCCCTGCGCTAGCATGGAGGAACATGCACGATCTCTCTTACTTTCGCGCCAATTTCGATAAGATCGCCCCGCGCCTCGCCACGCGTGGACCCGTCGCCGGATTGGAACAGTTCCGTGAACTCGACCGCAAACGCCGCGCGGCGCTTACGGAGGTGGAGCAACTGAAATCGCGTGCCAATGCCGAGTCCGTGGAGATCGGCAAGTTGAAGCGCGAAGGCGCCGATACCACTGCGCGGCAAGAGAGCGTGCGCGCCGCGAAGGCTTCTATTGCCGCGCTCGACGAACAGGTCAAGGCCATCGAAACACAGTTTGACGGCCTGTTGACCGGCATCCCCAACGTGCCCCACGAATCTGTGCCGGAAGGGAAGGGGGCGGAGGATAACGTCGAAATCCGCCGCGTCGGCAAGCCGGGCACGTTCGATTTCGAACCCAAAGCGCATTGGGATCTCGGCGCAGAGCTTGGCATCCTTGACCTGGAGCGCGCTGCCAAGATCACCGGCGCGCGCTTTGCGCTCTATTGGGATTTGGGCGCGAAACTCGAACGCGCGCTGATCAATTTCATGCTCGACGTACACACGCGCGAGCACGGATACACCGAGGTGCTGCCGCCGTTTATGGTGAACTCGGCGAGCCTTTTCGGTACCGGCCAGTTGCCTAAATTCAAGGAAGACCTATTCAAGTGCGAGGGTCATGATTTCTGGCTGATACCCACCGCCGAGGTTCCGGTCACGAACATCTATCGCGACGAAACATTGGAAGGCGCCGATTTGCCCATACAACTCTGCGCCTACACGCCATGCTTCCGGAGCGAGGCCGGTTCCTATGGCCGCGACGTGCGCGGCATCATCCGCGTGCATCAGTTCCAGAAAGTCGAGCTGGTCAAGTTCACCCGGCCCGAGCAGAGTTACGAAGAGCTGGAGAAACTCACGGCCGATGCCGAAGATATCCTGAGACGGCTGGGGCTCCCGTTCCGTACCGTCGTGCTCTCAACCGGCGACATGGGATTCAGTTCGGCGAAGACTTACGACATCGAGGTTTGGCTGCCGGGGCAAAACGGGTACAAAGAGATTTCTTCGTGCTCGAATTTCGAAGCCTTCCAGGCGCGCCGCGCGGGCATCCGGTTCCGCGGCGGGAAGAAATCGGAATACGCACACACGCTCAACGGCAGTGGCCTCGCGGTAGGGCGCACGTGGGTGGCGATCGTCGAGAATTACCAGCAGAAGGACGGCACGGTAGTGATTCCCGAGGCGCTGCGGCCGTATTTGAACGAAGAGGTCATCCGGCCGAGGAAATAGCCGTGAGGTTCATCAATTTCTGATGGCGGCCATCAATTTCGATTTTCGTTCCTCCAATTTGGCGATCTCGTTTTTCATCGCCTTGAGTGCCTGGTTTATCCGTTTTAGTTCCGCCTTCGCCCTGCACTCAACGAGGTAACCGTTTCCGCGTTTTTCCGCGACCCACTCTTCTACCTCGCGCCGGAGAAACCGAACCCAGGGTTTGCCACGCAACGCGCCCTCGCGGCGTTGGAGCTTTCCTGCCCGCACGGCGAGGGCGATCTCTTCCTCCGTGAGCCCAAACTCCTCGCGGGCGTTTTTGTCGCTGAGGGATCCGCTCGTGCGCCGCCACTCGAAATCTATGTCACGCATATAGTAGGGACCGCCTCTCCGGTTTAAGCCGCACAAAGGCAGATCAAGGTTACCCCGGCCACTGCTGGTTCACAGCCTGCACCATGTCGGTATAGGCCCGCTTCGCGAAATCGAGGCCCCGGTCACGAATCGCTTTGCACTCGGCTTCCTGAGCGGCGTCTCCGGCGGCTTCGATTAAGCAATTCTCGTAAATACCGCTGAGCTTTGACACGGCATCTTCGAGCGCGGTGTCAATACCTTTGAGGGCTGCGTCCCTGGCTGCGGACATTCGATCGTTCCTCTCGAAAAACTTAGATCAGATTATACGAAACTTCCAAAGGTTATATCGCGCTGGAGGACACCATGCTGGCGAACTCTGAAGATCTGGCTGCCCGGGCTTCAGCACGTCCTCGATGCGAGCTTTGAGCGCCGGCAGATCATCGACTACGGTGTTCCAGATTGTGATTAAATCGATCCGTTCGTACGCATGCCGGTGATTTCCGAGACCCCGGATATCCCGCCACGGCAGGTCGGGACAGAGCCGTTCCGCGTCTTCGCCGCGCCGAATGGCAGCTTCACTGACGATCTGTAATTTGCGCTCGACGGCCGCAACGGCCATAGGATCCGATCGGAATGCCCGGAAATCCATACCGGACGTGAATTGATCGATCAAGGCAATTGCGTCCAATATGTCGCGAAACCAGCGTTGGGGTGGGGTCCTAAAAGACAAGCACCGACTCCCGGCGTGCTTCTTCCAGCACCTCGGGACGGAGCATCGCCAGATCCGCTAAATCCGCCTTGACGCCGAGAATATCTGTCAGCCGATTTTCGAGATGGACTCGCCCTAACAGCGACAATTTCTTAGCGCGGTCGAAGTCCGCAATGATATCGACATCCGACGCTCCGCGGATTGCAGTCCCGCGCGCATACGAACCGTGGAGGGACAAGTGCTCAAGTCCGGCCGCCTTTAGTTCTCCCTCGTGATCGCGCAATCGGGCAATGATAGTAGACTTGTCCATTTCAGGATCCTGGCAGATATTATCTCGCACCCAAATTGCCCGGTCGATTGCTCCTTGCGTTCTCTTCCGGCATTGCCGCCCTGAGTCCATGCTCTAGTTTCCACGAGAGAAACAGACTTGCCAGCACAAATCCGATAAACAAGTAAAATCCCGGCAAGAGCTTCGAACTATCGGTCGGAATCACCAACTGCACTCCAGGCCCTTGGAGGCTGCCCATGGCGTTCGAAATCACTCCGTTGAACGCGACGAAGGACATGAAGATCGCCAGCGCCATGACATCCGCCATCGACCATTTCGACGATTCGAGGGCGAAGAATCGCACGATCCGGTATTTCCGCAGCCAATTCGGCCGATTCAGGCAGAACGCTAGCGTCAGGATCTTCAGGGTTGGGAAGACCACGCTGAACATCAGCACCAGCACTCCCACAAGCCACATCTGCGGCTGGCCGATTTCGATCAGAGTCCGGAAGACCTCCAACACGCTCTTGCTCTGGAAGTACAGAACCTGCTCCGGGAAGGAGAGCGGCGTTCCAAAGAATGTAAACGCGATCCGCGTAATCCTGGCTTCTACTTCGATCATCGGCGACAGTACGCCGCCCGCCAGCAGTACAGCGCAGAATAGCAGCAGCAACAATACGTGATACCAGCGCAGCGGCCGCCTCACGGCCAGCAGCAATATAAAAGCCAGCGCGGCGGCGCCCAGCGCACTCAGGTACCAGCGTGCAATGCCGGCATCGGCTTCGCGGATCCGATTCCCCAGTTCCTGCCGGCACGACGCAGCATCGGCGCAGCCATGCTGTTTGAGGATGGCGGTATACCACGTCATGTCGACGGCGCCGAAGGTGCTTTTCGCGCCCTCGGCGAGCACGCCCGCCAGGTAATTCTTTACCGCCTGTCTGTTCTCCGGCTTTCCCAGTTCCGCCAGCACCATACCTGCAAACTCGGGCACCCGCGGCCGGAGGTTGGCGGCCATCATGTTGACGATCATCGCTTGCGCCTGGGCTGCGAACCCGGCGACATCGGCGCCCGGCGCGGGCGGCGGGGTCATCTGCTCCTTCAACTGATCGATCAGCCGGTAAAGCGCCTTCTCCACTGTCGGGCGCAAGCTTGCGCTGCTTTGCGCCGTCAAATCGAGCGCATCGATCTTGGCGTCGAGAACGGGCAGAATCCGCTCTACCCATTGGTCCGCATTGAGCAAGCCGTAGCGGACATGCCCGAGTTCCGCCTGTTCGGTGCGCAGCAGGCGGCGCGTGCCAAGCCCGTCCACGGTGCGCCAGGTGAAGAAAGCGGCTGGGGCGAGCAGCAGCAAGGCGGCTGCAAAGCGAAAATCGAATCTCCCCCGCGAACCGGTTGGCGCCATCGGAACCGTCACGATTATAACCGGTGAGAGCGCCGCGCCCCCAATTTATGCGTCGTCGCCAGCGGTTGCGCGTAGCGCTTTTCGGCGCCGTTAAACTTTCATCCTTCCCGGCCGATAATCCCGTTAGGACAAGACCGTCTTGACAGCTCGCCAAAGCGCCATCTCGATCGCCGCTGCCTTGCTGCTGCTCGCCTTGGCGCTCCGCTTCGTTGAATCCCGCCAGCATGACCCGGCCGGTCGCACCTTCCGCATAGGCTATGAGTACAGTCCCCCCGATCAGGTCCTGATGCCCGATGGCAAGCCAGCGGGGCCGGCGGTGGAAATACTGGCGAATGCCGCCCGCAGGCGCAACATTCATCTGCAATGGATTTTCGCTCCGGAAGGTCCTGAAAAGGCCATGTCGGCCGGCAAGGTGGATCTTTGGCCGATCTTTGGGGATCTTCCCGATCGCCATGGCCACTATTACATTTCCAAGCCCTGGGCCTCGCAACAGTTTTGGCTGATGGTGGAGTCGAACAGCCCCATCCGCTCAGGGGACGATGTGTCCGGAAAGATCCTGGCCGTCCGCTATCCGGGCACGAATGAACGCGTCGCGCGCTTACATCTTCGCCCGGCGCAGATGTTGCGCCTGCCGACCTTTGCGGAGGGGGCGCGCGCCTTGTGCTCCCATCAGGCTGACGCAGTCTTCATCTGGGAGCGCGCCGGCCGGTCGATCGTTCTCGATTTGCCTGCGGCCTGCAATGGACGCACTTTCCGTTACATCGGTTTACCCAACACCGAACTGTATTTTGGAGTGGGCGCGAGTCTGGCTAATCCGCAAGCCCGTTACGCGGCCGATGCCCTTCGCGCGGCGATCAGCAGGCTGTCGCGGCAAGGCTTCCTGAACGGGGTGTATTTCACATGGACGCGGCAATCCAGCAGCGACACCTTGGTTATCGATCTTATCGAAGCTGGCCGCCGGCGAAGCATATGGCTGGCGGCAGCTCTCGGCCTATTGGTCCTGGTGGCGTCGATGCTACTGTGGCAAAACCGTCGTCTCAAGGCGATTCGCCGCAAGGCCGAAGACGCCGCCGCGGCCGCTCAGCGCGCCGATGCCGTAAAGTCGGATTTTCTCGCCAACATGAGCCATGAGATCCGCACGCCTATGAACGGCATCATGGGCGCGTGCGAGTTGCTGCTTGAAACGCCTTTGCGGGGCGACCAGGCCGAGTATGGCGGCGCTATCCTGAATTCCGCTCGCGCCCTGCTCGAGATCCTGAACGATATTCTCGATCTATCGAAGATCGAATCGGGCCGCATGACTCTCCACCCCGAGCCTTTCGATATCCGCGCGTTAGTGGATAGCGTGCGCCTACTGCTCGAACCGCGCGCCCGCCAAAAAGGTATTCGTGTGGATGTTTTGATTGCGCCGGCCATCGAGAGCGACTATGTGGGCGATTCCCCGCGCATCCGCCAGGTGCTTCTCAATCTGGTGGTCAATGCCGTCAAGTTCACCGAGGCTGGCGCCGTGACGATCTCCGTCGAAACCGCCTTCGGTCCGTGCGTTCGTTTTTCCGTCGTCGATACCGGCATCGGGATCTCAGCAGGGGCGCAGGTCGTCCTGTTCCAGAAGTTTTCCCAAGCGGACGCATCCACCACCCGTAAATACGGCGGGACGGGGTTGGGGCTGGCCATCTCGAAGCAATTGGTGGAACTGATGGGCGGCGCCATCGGCGTGGCCAGCCAGGAGGGAGCCGGTTCGCGATTCTATTTCGATCTGCCGCTCCTTCCGGCGGCCGCGGCCGTCAAGCTCCCCATCCCTCCTACTCCGGCCCGCCGCTTCGATGGTGTGCGTATTCTCATTGCCGAAGACAACGCCGTCAACCAGAAGCTGCTTTCGCGAATGCTCGAACACCGGGGCATTCTGATCGACGTCGCATCTAACGGCGCCGAAGCTGTAGCGATGGCCTCCACCGCAGCATATTCGTTGATCCTTATGGATTGCCAGATGCCGGAAATGGATGGCTTCGAGGCTACTCGCCGACTGCTTCACTGTCTCGGCGCAAACGCCCCTCCCGTTATCGCCGTCACTGCCCGCGCCATGGAGCACGACCGCCGCCAATGTCTCGACGCGGGCATGAGCGACCACCTCGCCAAGCCTATCGGGGCGGCATCCCTCTCCGCAATGCTCGAAAAGTGGCTCGTTGCCGCATAACAGGTGGCGCCGAGGTACGAGGCGTCCCTCGAGGTCGGCTCCGGCGACGGCCGATTGACGCTAGGTAGCGCTCGCCGCCTGGAAGAGAGGCGCCACGAGTTAGGCGCAGGCCAAGCAAACGGCCCGCTTGCTATACCGCAGGCGATGGATGCTGAGCACTTATCGCAAGAAGTAACTAAGGTCGCGGTTTGTTCATCAGCGTCTTATTGACTTATTGATGTGAATTCTGACCCTGTTTGGACGGCGGGTACAAGCGATCGATCAGCGCGAGGGGCGCATATAAAGTTTCGCCCTGCGTCGTCTCGAAATAGAGGTTCTTATTCTTAACCCAATACTTCCTGGCCGAGTACATTGCTCCGGGTTTCAGTACGATCAGCGCCGGATACTCTTCCTGGACAGCGGGCGCCGTTGGTGGAGCCTGATAGGCCTGATGGTTCGCATTGACTTGGCGATCCGTCGGGGAAGGGGCCTGTGATAGATTGGCAGCCTCTCGGGCCGTGGTTGGCTCGTCGCCCATCGGCGGGGGCGGCAGCAATGGCGGAGGCGGTAGCAGTGGCGGTTGATCGGGCATCGCCATGTCACTCATTGGGTCTCCCATCGGCGCCGGCGGATAGTATTCCGGGTAGCAGGCGCCGGGCAAGAAAAACGGGTCGGCAGCAAAGCCTGAAGAGCACGGGGAAGCGCCGAACCATGGGTACAGGGGCGCGTAGAACGTGAGGGGGTTGCGCCTACGCCAGCCAAAGCCCTTCCCGGGTGAGGGACGCCAGCCCGGTGGTCGAGAAGGATTCCATCCTGGCCCTCGACCTCCGGGCTGGGCGCCTCCCTGCATGTGCCCTGCGGGCATGGAGCCTCGTTGCGCCGCAGCCGCAAGGTACATTGTCGCCAGCAACACTGCCAATCGAAGTTTCATAGCGCTCGCCTCTAATTACAAGGACGCTGCTTCGGCGCGCCGGGCTTAAAAAGTGAGTACACGTCAGGTTCTGACTCCAGGCTGAGCGCCGCATCATCAATGATCGTTGAAGGGACCTGTCATTACGACGGTCGCTCTGAGAAAGGCATGGTATGAGGTTACTCATAACTGCGCTGCTTGGCTTTTCGCTTATCTCACTGCTTATCCCAGCCGCAAAAGCCCAGCCATACGGAGGTTACTTCCCAACTTCAACATACGACCCGCCTTATGCGAGCGCAGGGGTGACCGTGGTTTATCCCCCGCCTGTCTCCGTTCCGCCTCCGGTAGTCGTGGCGCCACGGCAGATCACATACTTTATTGCATTCACGGACAGCATGGTCCGTCTTGCAGATGAATACTGGGTGAGCGGCGCAACCTTGCACTACGTGACGCCAGACCATCAACTGAAGACGGCGCCCTTGGCAACTGTCGATCGTACGGTCAGCGCGCGATTGAATATGGAACAGCACGTATCGTTTTCTCTGCCGTCGCATCCCGCGGAAACCGAGCTTGCGCTGCTCCTCGAGAAATTGAGCCCCATACTTGCTACGCGAAGCACCTCGCGCGGGCTGATTGTGGGTATGTCAGACCTTCTGTTTGACTTCAATCAGGCCACCCTCACTCCCGTGGCGCGCGAAAAGCTCTCCGGGATTGCGGGCGTCCTGGCGGGTCACAGCCTCAGTCTACGTCTGCAAGGGTACACGGACAATATCGGTAGCGACGAACACAACTTGCAGCTTTCCCGGAGGCGCGCGGATGCCGTCCGAGGTTACCTGGTGTCACAGGGGGTGCCGGCTGCCAACGTCACCGCAGCGGGATTCGGCAGTGCGAGCCCGATCGCATCCAACGCAACGGCCACGGGTCGGCAGCAAAACCGCCGCGTGGAATTGTTGATTTCGGGAGACACAAGCGGAATCGCTGCGTCGGCGCTGCCAGATTAGAGATCGAAAACAGGATGGCCAAGCGCGGGAAACGGCCATCGCGGCCAACATCTCGAAACGCCGGAGCGATTATCCTCAGCCCGAGCCCAACCTTTGGTGCTGGATCGCCAGGCAAACTCCTGCCGTGGCCGCCGTCAGCGCGGAACCGCAAATGCAATGTAGCTCCCGTTAACGGCCGGTTGCGCCGCTTGCGGCCGACCTTTTCCTCCCGTCGAGTAGATGACCACATACTGCCGTCCGCCCAGCTCATAAGTGATGGGGGTGGCATTACCGGCGAGCGGCAGAGTGGTTTCCCAGAGCAATTCGCCGGTGCGTTTGTCGAAGGCGCGGAACTTGTTGTCGAAGTTGGTGGCTGCGATGAACACCAGCCCGCCGGCGGTTACAATGGGTCCGCCATAGTTCTCGGTCCCGGTGTCCTTCATGCCTTGCGCCGCTAGTTCCGGATATTCGCCGAGCGGGATCTTCCATGCATACTCGCCAGAGTTCAGGTTGATCGCGCTTAGCGTTCCCCATGGCGGAGCGGTGGCGGGATACCCATCCGGGTCGAGCCACTTATGATAGCCGGTGAATCGATACTTACGATTGATTCTTGCGTCGACCGGCGCCGGCGCGCTCTCTAATTCGCGGCTGGTTCCGTTCAAGACGTATTGCGCGATCGCGGCGGCTTCGGCGGAACTTAGATTAGGAAAGGCCGCCATTCTGGCGCCGCCCTGGCGAATGGTCTTAACCACCTGTTGCTCGGACAAATGGCCGCGCACGTTCAGGAGCGAAGGAAACTGCGGCGGTTGCCCTGCGAGATCTTCGCCGTGGCAGCCTGCGCAGTTGGTGAGGTACAACTGCCGGCTGGATACGCCGCTGCGGCCGCGGCCGGCTTCTACGATGCTGGAAGTCCACGCCAGATCGTTGGCGTTGACATAATAGAGTCCCGTCTCGGGATCGAACGCCGATCCGCCCCACTCCGCGCCGCCGTCAAAGCCTGGAAACACCACTGTCTCCTGCCCAAGGCTCAAAGGAAAGAATTGCCCTTCGCTGCGAAATTTCGCGAACTGTTCGAGCGCCCAGCGATGAATCTCGGGAGTGCGGTTCGAAAGCATATCCTTCGTCAACAACTGACGCGCGAACGGCGCAGGCTTGGTAGGCAAAGGCTGTGTTTCAGCCGCCAGCTCGCCGGGGATTGCGCTGGGCGGGTACTTTCGATATTCGATAGGAAAAAGCGGCTTGCCGTTGGCTCGGTCGAACAGATATAACCATCCGTGCTTGGTCGCCTGCGCTACGGCGTCGATGGACTTACCGCCCTGTTTCACCGTCACCAGGGTCGGCGGGGACGGAAAATCGCGGTCCCACAGATCGTGTTTCACGGCTTGGAAGTGCCAGATCCGTTCGCCCGTGGCGGCGTTCAACGCCAGTAACGCATTGGCGAACAGGTTGTCGCCGATACGATCGGCGCCATAGAAATCGGTGGCAGCGGAGCCAGTGGGAACATACACGATCCCTCGCTTTTCATCTAACGCCATGCCGGACCAGTTGTTCACGGCGCCGCTGTACTCCCACGCGTCTTTAGGCCACGTTTCGTAACCCGGTTCGCCCGGATGCGGAATAGTGTGGAAGGTCCAGCGCACTTTGCCAGTTCGCACATCGTAGGCCCGAATGTCGCCGGGAGGCGCAGGCAACGCTTCTGGATCGCGGCCGCCAGCGATCAACAAGTCTTTGTATATGATTCCTGGAGTAGTGAGTACGATGGAAAGGGTGGATGGCTCGCGCCCCAGACCGTCGCGCAAGTCTATGCGGCCATCCTTGCCAAACGATTTGATCACTGCTCCGGTTTGCGCGTTCAATGCATAGATGAAGCTCTGAACAGCGGCGAAGATACGCTGTTCGCTGCCCGATGCCCAGTAAGTTACGCCGCGGTTGGGACCGCGGCCAACAATGCCGGAATCGAAGCGCCACTTCAACTTACCCGTTGCCGCATCGAGCGCAATTATTTTGTGCGTGGGAGTAACTCCGTAGAGCGTCCCATTCACCACGATGGGCTGCGTTTCCGATGCGGCGGCGGGGTCCTGCGTATCGTAAGTCCAGGCAACCTGAAGCTTGCTTACATTCGTGGTGTTGATTTCTTTCAGACTGGAATAGCGATTGTCTTCCGCGTTGCCGCCATATGCCGGCCACGGGACATCTGGGGGCTTATCGGCAGCGGAATAGAGTACCGAGTACGTGAGCGATATCGCCCCGATCGCCACCAAAATTCGGGTCTTCATCTCGGCTTACTCTCACCGGCGCCAAACCACCTCGCCGTTCACCACCGTCGCCACCGGCCCGCCGTGAAACGTGCGCCCGTTGAACGGCGAGTTGCTGCTGCGCGAAGGCGATTGGTTCACGTCGTAGGTCCACTCCACGATCGGTGCTGAAGATCGTCACGTCGCCCGGGCGCGCCGGGCGCCAGCGTGCCGCGCCCCAGCCGCATCACCGCTTCGGGCCCGGTGGTGAACAGCTCCACCATCCGGTACAGCGAGATTTTCCCGGGATGCACCAGTTCTTCCAAGCGTCAGGCCGATCGCGGTTTCCAGGCCGATGATGCCGAACGGACAGCGCTCGAATTCCTGCATCTTCTCGCTGCCGGGGTGCGGCGCGTGGTCGGTGGCGATGGCGGAGATCGTCCCGCGTCACGATGCCTTCCGATTACCGCGTCGCGGTGGCCGCAGCCGCGCAGCGGCGGCTTCATCTTGTAATTGCTGTCGTAGGCGGCCATGTCGTCGTCGGTCAGCGCGAAATGGTGCGGCGTGGCTTCGCAGGTTACCGGCAGCCCCTGGCGGCGCGCGTAATCCACCATTGCCGACGGCGTTGCGCGTGGAAATGTGCGCCACGTGATAGCGCGCGCCGGTGAGTTGCGCCAGCACCAGATCGCGCGCCACCATCACGTCTTCTGATGCCGCCGGAATGCCGCGCAAGCCCCAGCCGCACGGATTGCGCGCCTTCGTGCATATCGCCGCCCGCGCTCAGGTTGAGGTCCTCGCAGTGCTCGATGACCGGGAGATCGTAGCGACCGCGCGAACTCCATGGCGCGCCGCATCACGCGCGAGTTCATCACGGGCCGGCCGTCGTCGGAAATCGCCACCGCGCCCGCGGCTTTCATGGCGCCGATGGCGGCCAGTTCCTCGCCCTCGCTGCCCTTGGTGATGGCGCCGATGGGAAACACGTTGACCACGGCGTTCTGCCGCGCGCGCTCCACAATGTAGCTGGTCACCATCGCGCTATCGTTCACCGGCTTGGTGTTCGGCATGCAGCAGATGGAGGTGAATCCGCCCGCCGCCGCCGCGCGCGATCCGCTCTCGATGGTCTCGGCGTGCTCGAAACCCGGCTCGCGCAGATGGACGTGCATGTCGATGAAGCCCGGCGCGACGATCATGCCGGTGGCGTCGAACATCTCCGCACCGGCGAGACGCAGACTCCGGCGCCGACGCCTGCGATCCGGCCATCGGCGATGAGGACGTCGGCGATGCGGTCGGTTTGCGAAGCCGGGTCGATCACGCGGCCGTTCTTGATGAGAAGCGGCATCATCCGATCACCTTTTCCAGCACCGCCATGCGCACCGCGATGCCGTTTTCCACCTGGTTGAGAATCACCGAACGCTGGAAATCGGCGACTTCGGAGGAAAGTTCGCGCCCGCGATTGATCGGCCCGGGATGCATCACGATCGCGTCCGGCTTGGCCAGATCCAGATGCTCCAGACGCAGGCCGTAGAAGCGGAAGTATTCGCTCGCCGGGAATGCCGCTTCGTGCTGCCGCTCCAGTTGCACGCGCAGCATCATGATGACGTCGGCGTCGCGGATGGCTTCGCGGATGTCGGTGGTCAGCGTCACGCCGCGGCGCAAGCTGCGCCAATTCCACCGGCAGCAGCGAGGCCGGCCCGCACAGCACGATCTCGGCGCCGAACTTCGAGAGCAGGTGAACGTTGGAGCGCGCCACGCGGCTGTGCGCGATATCGCCGATGATGGCCACTCGCAGGCCTTCGAGCGTTTCGCGCCGGTCCAGAATGGTGCGCGCGTCGAGCAGCGCCTGCGTGGGATGTTCGTGCGTGCCGTCGCCCGCGTTGATGATGGGCGTGGGCAGATGGCGCGCCAGAAAGTGCGGCGCGCCCGATGCCGCGTGGCGCATCACGATGGCGTCCGGCCGCATGGCGGCCAGCGTGTTCAGCGTATCCACCAGCGATTCGCCCTTGCTGACGCTGGAACCCGACGCGGTGATCGAGACGGCGTCCGCGCCCAGCCGCTTGGCGGCGATCTCGAAGCTGGTGCGCGTGCGCGTGGAGGCCTCGTAAAAGAGGTTGACGATCATCTTGCCGCGCAGCGTGTCCAGCTTCTTGAGCGTCTGCGCTTTGCAGCGGCTGAAAATCCTTGGCGCGCGCCAGAATGGCTTCGATCTCGGCGCGGTCCAGCTCTTCGATTCCGAGCAATCCGGCGGGCATGTTTCTATGCCGGGCTGGCGTCGGCCCTCTCCACGAGCAGGACCTTTTCCATGCCGTCGATCTCCTGGAATTTCACTTCGATGATTTCGATATCGGTGGTCTGCACCGTGCGTCCGATGAAACGCGCTTCGATCGGCAGCTCGCGATGGCCGCGGTCGATCAGCACCAGCAGCTGCACGCGCGCCGGCCGGCCGTGTTCGAACAGCGCGTCGAGCGCGGCGCGGATGGTGCGGCCGGTGTAGAGCACGTCGTCCATCAGGATGATGTCCTTGCCGGCGACATCGAACTCGATCTCGGTGGTGTTGACCACCGGCTTGATGTCCACCGTGCTGAGATCGTCGCGGTAGAGATTGATGTCGAGAATGCCGACCGGCACTTCGCGCTTTTCGAGCGCCTCGATCTTCTTCGCCAGACGCTGCGCCAGCGGGAACGCCGCGGCGGCGGATGCCGATAAAGGCGAGCTGATCGAGATCTTTCGTCTTTTCCAGAATCTCGTGGGCCAGGCGGACCAGCGTCCGGTCGATTTCCGACGCGCTCATGAGCTGGGCTTTTTCGCGGGTAAGGGGCATGGCTCGAAGGATAGGGTAGCACGCGAACGAGGGAAATCTATGCGCGGCGAACGCCCGCGAAACGCTCATAATGTAGTCATGCCTTCGCGGCTGATTCCCTATGTTCCCACTGCAAGTTGGTTGTATTCCCCCGCACTCAATCTTCCGCTCCATATTTTCGAAGAGCGTTATAAGGAAATGACGGGCAAAGCGATGCGCGAAAATTCGGCATTCGGCATTGTGCTCGCGAAGGAGGAAGGCATCGTCAATGCCGGCTGCACGGTGATGGTGCAGAAGTTGATGCACACTTACCCGGACGGGCGTATGGATCATCTGACGCGCGGCCAGAGCCGCTTCGAGATCGCGGAGTTGAACGACGAGCAAAGCTATCTGCAGGCAGAAGTGGAGTTCTTCGACGATGACGACGAAATCGACCCGCCCCAGCGGAATTGCGCCACGCGCGCGCTCGACGAATTTCAAGGCTCTGCTGGAGATTGGGTGGCGCGCGGGAACGCGAGGCTGAATTTGGACGATCCGCAGATCAGCTTTCAACTCGCGCAGACATTGCCCGATCTCGATTTTCTGAATGCTCTGCTGCGCCATCGCTCGGAGACCGAGCGCCTGCAAGCCTTGAATCAATATCTGGAAACATATATTCCGCGCCAACGCGCCGTGGAGCGCATCAAGGCCGTCGCGCCAACCAACGGATTCGGCGGTAAGCCCGCGGGAGATCTAGATGAAGGTGACGATTCGCGGCAATTCCTGATTCGCTGCGAAAGACGTCAGTCCCGTTGCGTGTCTCCCTATTTATACATGGCGCGGCGTCTGGGTTGGGTGATCCTCGCCGCGACTTTCGGCTTCAGCCGGAAAGCCGCGGCCTATTTACGACGCAGGAGATCAAGCCCAACGAAACCAAGATCATCTGGTATCACCTGCAGACGCGCGTGCCGAATGTGCGCCCAGTGGAAGCGAAGCCGGCGCCGAAGCCGCCGCGGGCGGTGCGCAAGCTCGATCAGAACCTGATCGCGGGCAAGCAAGGAGCTTCCCGCGCCGCGCAGAAGGTCTGGTTGCAAGACCCGCCGAAGGCCGAGCCGCCCAAGCCGAAGATCGAGCCGCTGCCGAACCTGCTGGCGGTGGCGCCCAAGCTGAAAGTGGCCGCCGCGCAAATTCGTGCCGCCGCCTGCCGCCGTGGCTGAAATCGAAGGCGGTCGCGAAAATCGAGGACGCGCCGGAGGCGGCGTTGCGGCAAACTGCGATCACGCCGCGGCGACCTGCCGATTGCGCCATGAATGCTCCCGCGCGCCGTGCGCAGGTTCGTGCCGCCGCCGGCAGGTCGCAACACGCCGCCACCGCGCGCGCCGGCCGGATCTCGCCGCTCCGCCTGAAGTCGTATCGCGTCGCTGCGCCAACGCGCCACCATGGCGATCGTCGGCCTGGACCCGGCGAAGACGATGGACATCGCGAAGCCTCCGCCGCCGCGCGACGCTGGATTCTCGGCGGGCCCAAAGCCGAATCCCGAAGGCGCGAGCGCGCCCGCCATCAAGGCGATGCTGAGCGTGCCGGGCATCTACGCGAGCGGCGGTCCAAAGGATATTCATCCGCTGGCTGCCGTCCGATCTCGCGCCCACGTCGCAGAAGAATCTGATGGCCGCGATGCGCATGGCCGGAGGCGTTCCGCGGACGCCGCCGTCCGGCGCGCAATGCCGCCGCACGTTACCAGCTCACCCGACCCGCGCATGAACGGCCGCGCTGATTTACATGATGGCGATTCAGATGCCGAACATCACCAGTTACTCTGGAAGCTGGATGGTATGGTTCGCTGAGCACGAGCCTCTGCCGGGCGGGCCGCCGCTCGAAATGCGGCCGCCCGAGCCAATGCGCAAGGTGGACCCCAGATACGATCGCCGATGCGGCCAATGAGCGCGTGGAAGGCGTCGTGCGGCTGACCGCCGTGATCCGAAAGGATGGGCACATCGACAGCGTCGAGTTGCTGAAACACCTCGACGACCGGCTGGACCGGAGCGCCGAGGAGGCCCTTGCCAAATGGCGCTTCGAGCCCGCGCGGCGCGATGGAACGGCGGTGGATGTCGATGCCGTTTTCGAGATCCCATTCCGCCTCGCTCCCAGGATTGTCCAAATAGACGCCGAGCGCCAGTCATCTGATCATCGACGCCGACGACACGCTGTGGGAGAACAACATCTATTTCGAGCGCGCCTTCGACGAGTTTGTCGGAATTATCTAGATCACTCATCGCTCAGTCCGCGCGAGATTCGCGACGTGCTGGATGCCATCGAGGCGGTCAATGCGAAGATCTCACGGCTACGGCTCGCTGAATTTCGGGCGCAACCTTCGGCGAGACTTACGAGCGCCTCTGCGAGCGAGATCGGCGAGGCCGATGCTGCGCGCCGTGATGGGCTTCGCCGAACGCATTCTCGAATGCCCGATGGAAGTGATCGACGGAGTGGAGGAGACCCTGGCGGATCTCGCGCCGCGGCACGATCTGACGCTGTTCACCAAGGGTCATCCCGAGGAGCAGAAGCTGAAGGTGGACCGCTCGGGGCTGGGCCGCTTCTTCGCGCACACGGCGATCGTGAAAGAGAAGGATATCGCCGCTTATCAGCGATTGGTGGCGGCGCGCGCGATGGATCCCGCACGGACTTGGATGATCGGCAACAGCCCGAAATCGGATGTGAACCCGGCGCTCGATGCGGGATTGGGCGCGGTCTTTATTCCGCATGCGCACACCTGGGTGCTGGAGAAGGAGGAGATCCGGCGCGAGGGCGGACGGCTGGTGATCTTGGATCGGTTCGAGCAATTGCGGGAGCGGTTTTAAGAGTCGGGGCGGACAACCCGCATTTCTCCTCGGGAGGGAATGAAGAAGTGGGTCGGCTCGTCCGAAGTGCCCGCTGCGTTCGCGCTGTTCCCTTCCGGTATAAGCCGTCCACCCCGGGAATGGGCCGAGCGCTTCTTCAATGTGCGCCGCTGGACTGAAATGCCGCGAGGTGGACACTTTGCCGCCTTGGAAGAGCCGGAATTGCTTGCCGAAGATATCCTGACCTGGTTCCGGCCGTTCCGAGCCGGACAGGACGGCAGCGCGGCGCACGATGGGGAGGTCGATTGACAGGCGCTTTCATCAGGCGTCCAACGCCGACGCTATTGCCTACTTGGTACACGCATGGGGATAAGGCTCGTCGCCCATATATTGTTTCCACTCCCGGCTCAGGTCTGGCGGAATGCGAGAGCATGCTTCACGGATCAAGTCGTCCGGACGGAACCAATGACCGCTGATCACCCTGTTAGAGAGAGCCACAATCCGGTTGTCGCGGCTGACGGCGATTGCTGTGATCCCGCCTGGATGTTCCATACGCGCCACTTCCGTGCGTCCGCCGATTTCAAAAACGCGCGCGGCGTTGTCATGGCCGCCGGATATGACATACCGCCCGTCCCAGCTAAAGGCGACGGCCGGAACCTCGCCCTGATGCTTTATCTGCAATCGCAGCTTCCAGAGGGAGGTATCGAACACGCGCGCCGATCCATCATCGCTGCCAGTTGCCAGGTAGCGCCCGTCCGGGCTGAACACGATCTGATTGAGGCGGCCTCCGTGCGGCAGAACGGACGTCGTCCCGTCGGCCAATCGAAACAAGGTTAAGTTCCCGCCGTCGCTTCCCGCGGCGAGCAGCCGGCCATCCGGGCTGAAGGCCAGTGTGGAGGCCCGGCCGTAGGGGAAGCTGGCCTTTTGTTCTTTCGTCCCGATGTCATACGTACGGATCGTGGCATCTGCGCTCGATGTCGCCAGGGTGCGCCCATCCCAGCTGATCGCCGATGTATATACGACGTCCGGCAGGGTCACACTCGAAATCTCAGTCCCGGTCTTCACCTCAAAAACACGAGCATTGCGATCCATGCTGGCTGTGGTGAGCAGGCGTCCGTCCGGGCTGAAAGCTACATCGTTGACTGTGCCGCCATGTTTCAGTTCGCGAATCTCCACTCCCGTATTCACATTGAGGAGGTGAGCGCTATTGGCTTCGTCATCGCTTGCCGCCGCGTGAAGCCCGTCGGGACTAAGCGCCCACGAACGGATCCAATTAGAGCCGGGTAGCTGGGACATCTGATTCTCGGCCGCGATTCCAAAGACCCGCACCGAACCATCGGTGCTTGCGGTGGCTACCGAATGGCCCGGGCCGAACGTGACAGCCGTCACGATCTGCGGGTGAATCATGCGAGAAACCTCCACGCCGGTGGAGGCGACGAATACGCGGGCTGTATTGTCCTCGCTTGCGGAGGCCACATAGTCCCCCTGTGGGCTGAACGCAACGGCACGAACGGATTTCTGGTGATTCAGTCGCGCGATCTCCGCCCCGTTTGCTGCCTGGATGACCCGCGCGCGTGCTATCCGCGCCCGCGACCGCCAACTGGCTACCGTCGGCATTGAACACGAGCCCGTTCACTTGCTGGAGATAATTTGCGCTCCACACCTGATTCCCGGTCGTTATATCGAATAAGTACAAATTGTCTTGGGTCGCGGCCGCCACTTTGAGTCCCCCTTGGCTGACCGCCAATGTCTGAACGCCGTATCGGTAACGTATCGCCTTTGATGCCTCCTTTCCGTCGTGGGTCGTAAACACCGAAATCATACTTCCATTGCCGGTAACGTAGCCAGCCGCCATGTAGAGGCCATCGGCACTGAGCGCAATAGCTGTCACCGATCCAGGAGCCTCCGCTCGGGAATGGACCTTTCCGGTGTTGGCGTCCATCATCTGCACGCTGTTCCCGTTGACCACTGCCACCAAGTTTGCACCGATACTGAACGGTTGGTCCTGCAGCGGGGCATCAAGGGTAAAGGCCGGCGTCTCTTTCCCGTTTTCCAGCGCGAACCGGATAAACTGCGCGCCGCTGGCAGAGATCACGCTGCGGCCATCCGAACTGAAGACTATCAGTGGAGCCAGAGGAGGCCGGGGAGTGAACACCTTGCCGCCTGCCGCCGGCAAGAGCGCCAGGTCGGCTCGCAAAGCCCGATCGTTCTCCAGCATCGGGGACTTGCGCATCGATTCGATTGCAAGCAGCGCGCTGACGCCTAGGGCGCCTACGTCCGAGCTTTTCACCAGGTCGGCCTGAAAGGCCAGTTCGCGCGTCAGCGCAATATTGCCCTGCTGGTTGGCTTTCAGCGCCTCCTGGTTCGCCTTCTCCTCGAGGCCAACGGCTCTCATCTCTGCCGCGTGGGCTGTTGCTTTGTCGTCTAAGGCGTGTTTCGTCGCCTCCTCGGCTTTAGCCCTTTCGCTATTGGCAAGAACAGTTTGTAGCTCATCGGCCGTCGCCCTCGCGGACATCGCCTTATGACTCTGTTTCCATGCAATTAAGCCCACAGTCGCGCACAACAGGAACAACACCACAATCACTGCGTTCAGCCGGCGAAGTTGGCGGGCCGACCGGGCCGTCTGCTCTTGCTCTAATTCCCGGCGCCGGAGCTTTTCCGCCTCGCGCAGCTCCATCTGACGCTGAGCTTCGCTTTGAGCCAGAAAGCTCATTGCGGCTTCGAAGCCACCCCCGTAAATTCCGGCCCACGCTTCCGTAGGCTTCTCCCGATTGCGCCAGTCCAGCGCGAGTTGCAGGTCCGGGTCGCGCCACAGGCCAGCTTTGCCCGCGGTGTGCAGAGCGGCCGTCTCCGACACCCGGCAGTACAAGCGCGAGGACTCCGCCTCCTCGCTCGCCCATGCCTTGAGACGCTCCCACACGCGCATCAGGCTTTCGTGGGAAATATCGATTACCGTACCGGCATCCAACGCTTCGGGCAAGGGAGGCATCAGGAAGGAGCGGCTGGGTTTGCGAAAGACGTCAATCACTTGCGCCAACTCGGCCGGCGAGGCCGCGGTGAGCGCGCACAGGGTAGCCGCATCCATCGGCCGGCGCACGCCACGGGCATCGGTACCGCGGTCGGTGAGCGCCTTGAAGATCCGTTCGCAGATTTGCCTGTCGCGTTCGGTTGTAAGTTCCGAATACGCCTTCTCCGCGTGCTGATCGAGCGCACGGGACATGGTCCCGATGGCTTCGTAATGCGGCAGCTCCATGCGGCCTTCGCCGGAGCCTTCGTTTTGCCAATGGGCCCATGTGCGGTTCAAGGCGTGCTGAAGGATGGATAGCTGATCCGGGTTGTCGCCTACGTCGTTGACCAGACGCGTCAGGAGCACCGGGCTGATCTCTCCGCCCCCCACTCCCACCGGACCCGAAATTGCAGCCCTGCGTTCCTCCCGCGTGAGGCGCGGCACCAGGTACTGCCCTTGGTTGATCGCCTCGGGCAGACCGGGAAACTCCGCGCAGTCTCCCAGGAAGTCGCTCCGCATGGTGATCACGATGTAAATCGGGAAGGCCGCCTGGGCGTTGGCTTCGAGCAGCAGGTTGACGAAGGCCTTGGCATCGTGCCCCGCGTCGCCGTCTCCCCGAGTTGCCCCCGGCATACGGTAGCGAAACAGTTCCTCGAACTGGTCCACCACGATCAACAGATTCGCGTCCTGGTCAAGCTGTGCCTGCTCGTAAACGTCGGCCAAACCCAGCCTGCTCATGCGCAGGCTGGCTTCGATCATGTCGTCGAGCGTCATGCCGGGCAATTCAAGGCCGCTAAATAGGACGCCGGGAGCTGCCAACGCGCGCGCCATTGCACGAATCGGGGCGCTTCCGGGGCGGAATTGCGCCATCCGCCAGGACGTGCCGGCCTTCGACATCAGCCCCCGGTGCAGCGCCGGCCGAAGGCCGCAGTTCACCAGCGACGATTTCCCGCTGCCCGAGGTTCCCACCACTGCCAGGAACCGCGTACGAGCGAGCTTGTCGATCATCGTATCGACCTGGCTCTCCCGGCCGAAGAACAGATGCTCTTCGGAATCGCGAAACGGTCTCAGGCCCGGAAAAGGATTGGCCGCTTTGGCGAAGGGTGCGCTTGCCATTGGATTACTCGTGGCGAACTAGGGAAAGGAACGGTTCCATTGCCACCGCCGTAACGCCTTGCAGGCCGTTGATGAGGTTGGGCTCCTCCAGATCGATCAGATCGTTCTTATCCGCGGTGGCGGGCTCGGCGAGGTAAACGAACGTCGGCGGAAGTGGTTTCTCGACACGATAAGCTTTCATTCGTTTGAGGTCGTTATCGACCGTTCGCTTCCAGGGCTCGCCGCCCGCCCCGTAAAACATCAGAACGGCATCGCATTGCGAGAGAAGATCCTGGTTAGCCTGGCGAACGGTCGCGGCGTCGCCTTCAAATAGGGGAATCTTGACTTCAAAACCGGCGCCCCTCAGAAATTTCCGCAGGGGGATAGTCGCTTGCCGGTCCTTTTCGTCGCAGATCAGGTAGAGCAGTCTCGCGCTGGGCAAATCGCCATTCCGTTCTGTTTTCGCGGGCTCCGGCTTTTCCAGTCTCTGCAAGGCGGCGCGCACGGCGCCTTTGAAGCTCTCGGAATCGGCCGTGACCAAGTCGGCTCCGAATTGGGCTTGCGCATCTTGTTGCAAAGCGTCGATGAAGCGCTGCTGTTCAGAATGCCCGGACCGCGTTCCTTCCGGAAGCCAGATCACCCGCTTCAGGCCGTTAATCTTGCTGCGCTGAACGGCCAGTTCATTTTGGAGGACCACCACCGGCTTTTGGCTCGGTCCATCGGGCACCGCTCCACTGCCGCTGCCTACCAGGTGAACCGATAACTTACATTTCTGGAGTAGCCGGGTAACTTCGGCGACATAATCCACTTCGTCTCTGGGCAGCGGTTGATCCGGCATTACCTGATAACCCTGTAGGTGAAGGTCCGCTTCCAGAGCCTCGCGGAACTCACGCCGGTCATAACTGCACTCGGCCAGATAGACAACCGGCTTGGCGGAAGAAGTCGGAACGGCGCTTTCCGCGGCGGCGCTCAGTTTCTTGAGAAACTGCGAGATGTCCCACGCGAGCTTGGCGAGTTTAAGGTTATACTTCTGAGCCATCTCGGGCCCGAAAGCGGGATCCAGTTCCAGCGGGGCCTCATCCACGAAGGTGTAGAACTCATACCCCAGCATTTGCTGCAAGAGCGGGGGCAGCAACCCCTTGGTTTCAACCGGCGTCTTGATGACTTTGATGACGCGGGCCTTGTTATCCAGCGTCAAGCCACCGGAATGCTCGGCGGCCTTGCAGAACTCTTTGATTTCCCGCGTACACCAATCGGACTCCACGTAGCGCGGAGTCAACACGGAGAGCAGCACGGCTGTCTTGGGAAACTGCTGCACGATCTCATCCGCAAAAACGTCGTTTCCCTGAAGTTTTTGGTCTCGCCAAATCTCCGCCCGGCGGCCCATCCGCATACTCAGCATGGCCTCGAGGGAGGCGTGGAACTGGCTGATCCATCCTTGTTGGCCCGGTGTCAGGGGCTGGTTATCGATGTGCGCGTAGCTGATGAACAAGTGCCGATCAAAGGTCATATCGCCGGCCAATTGCCAGACAGGCTTCCGCCCGCCTTTTCTTGAGGCAAGCGCTCGTTCTGGTCTTCACCCAATAAATCCCCACGTGGAACAGTCTGTGCATATTCTACATTGGTTTAAATGCAGATAGGCCGCCGCGGCGAAACTTATATCGGATCATTCGGACAATCTCAATGAATAGTGACGCGGGCTCGCAAAATGCATCATGCGGGGAGCGGAATCTTACCGGCGGTCATCCAATTGGCGGGGTTACGCTTGATAAACCGTCGCTCCACCTACCACGGTGCGCACGATCTGGATATCTTTGATCTTCGCCTTATCCACCGTGAAAAGGTCTTCAGACAGTACGACGAAGTCAGCCAGTTTGCCGGGAGTAATCGATCCCTTGATCGCTTCCTCATGCGAGTTATAAGCGGCGTTGATCGTGTTGACACGCAACGCTTCGTCTATGGTGATGCGCTGGTTCGCTCCCCAGGTCTTTCCGTCCCAGCCGGTGCGCGTGACCATTCCCTGAATGGCCATCCGCGGATCGAAGGGGCCGGGGCTGAAGTCGGAGCCTGCCGCCACCTTCACGCCCGCGTCGAGCAAACTGCGGAAGGCCATGCAGTGCTTCATCATCTCCTCGCCATAGAAGCCGAACTTATCGGAGTTGTAATAGGCGTAGGTCGTAAACAGCGCCGGTACGGCCCCCGCGGCGGCGATCCGCCGCACCAGGTCATCGTTAATTAGCGTGCAGTGCGTGATCTTCGGCCGCGCGTCGGCACGGGGAAAGAGCCGCTGCGCGCGCTCCACAGCGGTCATCATCATGTCGATAGCGACATCGCCATTGGCGTGGCAGTTCACCTGGATGCCCGCGCGATGCACCCGTTCGATCCACGCATTGAGAGCCTCCTGCGTCTCGGTGATGTTGCCCTTGTATGGCGGCGTGATGCCGGGATATGGAGTGCTGAGCGCCATGGTGCGCTCAGAGAATGACCCATCGACGGTATGCTCGGAGGTGGCGCCGAGCTTGATCCACTCATCGCCGAAACCGCTCATGATGCCGCCCGAGATCATCGTATCCAGCACTCGGCCGCTTGCCTCATAGCTCACGCGATGCAGCAGTTCTCCGCGCGCCCGTACTTGCTGCAGCGCCGCCAGGTTGCCGCCCTCGTGATGCACGCTGGTCACGCCGTAACGGACGAACTGCTTGGAAATGTATGCCAGACCGTCGCGATCGCGCTGCATGCGCTGCTCTTCGGTGAATGTGGGGCGCTTGCCCACGCGGTTGAGCGCACCGGTCGCGCGATCGGTAACGCGGCCGTTAAGTTCACCGTTGGCGTCTCGGTCGAACGTTCCTCCCGGCGGGTTAGGCGTGTTCTTGTTGATGTCCGCCATCTCGAGGGCTTTGCTGTTGTAGAACGACGTGTGGCCGCCGCGATGATGGACCGCCACCGGATGGTTCTTCGAAACCTGGTCTAGGTCGTGAAGGTTCAGCGGACGATTATCTTTGAGCTTGGTGTCGTCGAAGAAATAACCTTCCACCCAGGTTCCCGGCGGAGTCTCGCGGGCCTTCGCGCGGAGCTTTTCGACGATCCTCGCGATGGTGACGAACTCTACTTCGTAAGGGTTGCCGACGAGGACTTCGTAGAGCAATACATTTCCCGTGGCGTGATTGTGCGTGTCGATGAAGCCGGGGACGATCGTCATTCCACGCGCATCGAACGTTTGCGTGCCCTTGCCGATCAGCCCGTTGATCTCGGTGTTGCTTCCCACGGCAGTGAACCGGCTCGCTTTGACCGCGAACGCTTCCGCCTTCGGCATCCGCGAATCCACTGTGTAGACCTTCGCGTTGGACACCACCAGATCCGCGTCCGGCCCATCGGCCGCGGCCGCGGAGCGCGGCCAGGTTCCTGCAGCAATTCCCGCGCTCACCAATCCCATGAAGTCTCTACGGGTGGATGCGCGATTGATTGTCTTGCGCCCCAATCTTTGCATTTCGCAATTCTACACCACGCGTCTCCGTACCCCCAATTCCTCAGCGATTTCCAGCGATGCACTAAAATGGTATTACTTGATGGCTCGGCCCAAGGAATGTACCAAGTGAGTATTTATCTCACTGTCGATAAAGCCGGTCGGATTGTAATCCCCAAGCCCCTGCGAGAAGAATTGCATCTGGAGCCAGGCGACGCCCTGGAAATGGAGAATGTCGGAGAGAAGATCACGCTCCGCCCAGTTCGAGGGACGGGCCCTCTCTCCAAAGAACACGGCGTATGGGTATTTCACACTGGGCAGCCCCTACCCACTTCTTCCACGGATAAGATGCTTCTGCAAATCCGAGAGGAACGGGATATGGCGAACCTCGGCAAGGGCAAATGACTGGGTTTTTCGACCTGTCGGCGCTTGTGCCGGTATTTTATGGCGATCACGTCCATCATCAGGCAAGCTTGGCGCGTTTCATTCAATTCGACAAGTCAACCGGCCGCTGTGGAGCACACACACTGGCGGAAGTCTACTCAACGCTGACCCGAATGCCGGGCAAGCACCGAATCAGCGCCGAGCAGGCCATGCTGTTCGTCGGGAGCATCCGCGAGCGCCTTGCTACTATTACGCTCGACGGCGATGAATATGCCGGTGCACTCCAAGCCGCTGCCGCTCTTGGGATCGTCGGGGGCGGAATCTATGATGCGATGCTTGCGCATTGTGCCATCAAGGCCAAAGCGGAAGCGATCTACACATGGAACGCCCGCTACTACACTCTGTGCGGGCAGGAAGTGACCGATCTGCTGCGGACGCCTTAGGCGATGGGCGCCCTGCAAAAAAAGCGGAATCACTCACAACGGGAATGGCGCCCCATGTCGAAGCGGTTCTAACAATATGCCGTGCTGTTGGCCGACGAGACGCTAAACTGATCTGGTAACCGGTGCAGAGCGAGATTACGGGTTTTCATCAGGACGAAGGGGGGCACTGGGTCGCGGAGCTTTCGTGCGGCCATGGGGTTCATATGCGGCATAACCCGCCCTGGTTGCGCCGCGAATGGGTGCTCACCGCGGAAGGTCGCCAGGCGTTTATTGGACATATGGTGAATTGCGCCAAATGTCCGGCGATTCAGCACGCCGCGGATTCGGATGGTAAATCAATAAGGTGACCCGAGGATGAGACTCGGCGATAGGTGGATGCGTCGAACCGACGGAAATCCCGAATGATCCCGCAAGTTCAGACCGAACCAATCCAGCCCCAGCCGCAGATTCCAGAGTGGAGCTTGGCCGCCCGGATTGCCTTTCGGTTCTGCTCGATGTACTTGGGGCTGTATTGTCTTGCCACGCAAATCGTCACCAGCCTGTTCTCCAGCACTCAGGGAGCTGACATTCCGGACGCGGCCACACTTTGGCCCCTGCGCCCAGTGGTCTTCTGGACCGCCGCCCATATCTTACACGTCAGGGCCCCCCTATCGCTCGGGGGCAACAGCGGCAGCGGCGACTGCATGTTCGGCTGGGTCCTGGCCTGCTGCCTGCTCGTCATTGCTGTCCTCGCGACCGGCATCTGGTCCGTGCTCGATCGCAGGCGAAAAAACTATGTCCGGCTGCGCAATTGGTTTCGGCTTTTTCTTCGTTTCGCGCTCGCCGGACAGATGATTAATTACGGCATGGCGAAAGTGATCCCCTTGCAAATGCCGTACCCCTCGTTGACCAGATTGCTCCAGCCTTTCGGCACGTTCTCTCCCATGGGGGTTCTCTGGACTTCCGTCGGCGCTTCTCCGGTCTATGAGATATTCGCCGGCTGCGCGGAAGTAGTCGGCGGACTGCTGCTGGTCGTTCCTCGCACGGCCACCTTCGGCGCCCTGATCTGCCTCGCCGACATGATCCAGGTGTTCATGCTGAACATGACCTACGATGTGCCGGTGAAACTGTTTGCCTTCCACCTCATCCTGCTCGCCGGTTTCCTTCTGGTTCCCGAACTTCCACGTCTCGTTAACGTCCTGTTCCTGAATCGCGCCACCGCGCCCTCCCCGCAAGCGCAACTCTTCCGTGCTGTCCGCGCCAACCGCGTCGCGCTTGCCGCGCAAATCGCATTGGGCCTCTGGCTCATCGGCATGAACGCTCACAGCGCCTGGGGGTATTGGAGCGTCTTTGGGCCCGGCAGACCATACTCGCCGCTCTACGGCATCTGGGAGGTGAACCGGATGTCGATCGACGAACAACCGCGTCCGCCGCTCCTTACCGACCAAGGCCGCTGGAGGCGCGCCATCTTCGATTTCCCCCCGCAGATGGCCTTTCAGCGGATGGACGATTCATTCGCTTACTATGCCGCCTCCATAAACCTCGCCGACCACATTCTCGCGCTCACCATGAGAGGTGACAAGAACATGACGGCGAACTTCGCTATTCAACGCCCCGCGCAAGACCGGCTCATCCTGGATGGCCGGATGGACGCTCATCAGGTTCACCTCGAACTTCAACTGACTGACCGTAACAAGTTCCTGCTCGTCCGGCGAGGTTTTCACTGGATTCAGGAGTTCCCTTTCAACCGCTAGCTTGGATCCTTCGACTAAAAATCGAGGTGTAACCCAAGCTGGATGATCCTCGGCACGTTTAATTGCGAACTAAGCACGCCGAATGATTGCGGCGATTGCAAACTCACCGAAGGATCGGCGAATTGCACGGTATTGAACGCATTAAAAAGCTGCGCGCTGAAGGTGGTGCTCCATCGCTCGCTGAAGCGGAACTTGCGCGACAGAGCCACGTCCAGGTTCCAACGCGACAGTCCCCGCAGTTGGCCGCCCGCGCCGCTCGTGGTGTCGATTCCCACCATCGCCGGCCGGAACGAATTGAACACTGCCAACGGATTGGCAAACAGATTCAGGCCGGCGCCGCCGGTAGCCGCATTGCTGTTAATTCCCACCTGAGTTGTCGAATCGCCGGCGATTCCCGAATGTACGCTGTTGCCGAACGTATCCTTCGACATCAGGACCGCGCCGGCGGAATTCGCGCCGCCGCCCTGTCCGAACTCCTGTCCGGAGCCGGTTGCCACCTTTAGCGGCAGCCCGCTCGAGATATTCAGAATAGGTGCGATCGACCAGCCCTGGATCGCGTAATTCAAGGGTCCGTGTCCATTCTTGCCAAACGGCATCTGATACAGCCCCAGCAGATTGAACACTACCTTGCGATCGAATGCCGAGGTCCCATAGTCGTACGCCAGATTGTAGGAGAACGATGCGGCGGTGTCGACATCCTGATTGAGCCCGCGAGTGTCGAGCGAATGCGCAACAGTAAGATTTGCGTCCACTGTCAGTCCCTTAAAGTTGCGTGTGCGATAAGAGATGAAACCGGCGTCGTAGTTCGACCAGCCGGCGCTCGCCCAATAGAAGAAGGTCGAGGAGACCTGGCTTGTCGCGGCCGTCGCCGGTCCGAAGTGGAAGGAGGGCTGAATACCGTTCCATACCGTGGTGACCTGCTGATTGCGGAATGAGCTGCCGAACTTCGCCACCACTCCCGCGGTGCAGTTCGCATTGGGCGCGGTACAGAACGAACTCCCTGCCAGCGCCGATTCCAGAAAAGGCTGCGGGGTCACCGCCGCGCCCGCCGCCAGTTGCGCTGCGACGGCGTCGTAAGCCTGCGCATAGCTCTGGCCATTGAGCGTCATCATCCATGGCACGCCGTTCACTTCAAGAGGATTGTAGATGTTGTTCGCATGCCGCCCAATGTATCCGATCTCCAGCAGCGACTTGCCGGGCATCTCGCGCTGAATGGTCAGATCCCAATTGTGATTTCGTCCAGGGCGATACGTCGGATCGATCTGGTAGGTCGTATTCGCAATCGGCTGGTTCGCGCCAGGAACCGCGGCGGAGCCCGGAATCAGCGGTGGCGTGGCCGAAGCGGTCAGCGCCGGAATCGGAACCGTCGATCCGTCCACTCCGATGCGGAATCCGGTTAGCGGATCGGACCCAAGGCTGCCCAGACATTGCCCCGTTCGCGATGGCCCGAGGCACGTCAGCGACTGCTGGAATCCGAAGGCCTGAAACTCATTTCCGACCTTCTGCACGCCGTTCAGACGATCGAACAACTGCCCGTAGCCGCCGCGAATTACCAGTTTGCCGCCGCCGAATTTCGGAGTCCAGGCAAGCGCCACGCGCGGCGCTACTGTGTTCCACACCAGATCATAAGGATACTTCCTCCCGGAGGACGGCAGCGGGCCAAATTCTACGGTGGGGTTGTAGACTTGGCCGTTCAACGCGGCCTGCTCGCGAGACGCCAGGTAATTCTCAGGAATGATCACGGTATTTCCGGGCGCCGTCATCGAGATCGATTGCTTGCCGGTCTGATCCACCGGCGGAATGTCCACCGACCAGTTCAGCCCGTAGTTGAACGTGAGCGTCGGCGTGAGCTTCCAGGAATCCGTTAGATACAGGCTGAAGCTATCGTAGTGGACGTTGTCGAATAGCGGTGTGCTCGGGGGCAGTGCATTCAAATCCGACCCACGCACTCCGACCTGCAAACCCTGGTCCACCAGCCCGAGCACTTGCGAATAGAGGCTGTTCCAGTTGCTGATCTGGTTCGACGGCAGGCAATTCGCGGTGCGCGTCGATGTGCAGGTGGGCGGCTGGTACGTAGAGGGAATATTAAGTCCTGTCGATTGCTGAATCAGGTATGCGGGCTCGATCAATCCCACCTGGCCATCGTCCCGGGAGAATTTCACGCCCGCATGGCTGAACGTGCCTCCGGCGCGGATGAAGTGCGTTCCCTTGAGCCAGGAGAGGTTGTCCGCCAGGTTGTAATTGTGGCCGTTCCACAGCCGTTGCCGCGCGCCGGTGGTATTGAGATTGATGGGCAGAAGCGGGCTCGCGCTGTTGCCGCCTAACTCCAGCGCGGCCGCCGTGCCCGGCACCTGCGGAAACGCGCTGGCCGTATTCCAGAACCACCACTCGCGCGTATAGCTGACATTCAGCTCGTTGGTGATGTTGGGTGTGAGCGTGCCGGTCAGACCGAAGACTAGGTAGCGCGGCTGCTGCGGAATATTCGCCACCGATGTGGGCTGCCCCTTCACGTCTCCGGCATACAACCCGCCGATATCCACCTGCCGGTTGACGGCCGAAATCTCCTTGTAGATTCGATAACTGCCAAATGCCTGCCATTTCGAGCCGAACGCATGGTCCAGCCGCACCACGCCAAAGTTCGACGTGGTCGGCAGCGGCAGCGCCGCCGTGAAGCCGGTGGTGTTCAATCCGTCGCCCTGAGAAGGATCGTTCCCCGCGGGTTCGTACTTACTCCATATTTGGCTCACCAGCGGGTTGATTCCCAGCGCGCGCGGATCGCACGCCGAATTGCCCGTCGCGCCGCAAAGCTGCGCGCTCGCCAGGTTATACGAAACGATGTTGCCCGAAGCATCGCGGAAGCGCAGGATTCCCTGACGAAGAGAATCGGTGGGCACAATTCGCGAAAACGACTGCTGGGCCACCAGCCTCCTGCCTTCATAGTTCATGTAGAAGTAGGTCTTTTTGGAGTCCTTCAGCCCCGGTATGGCTCCGCCCAGGCTGCCGCCGAAACGATTGTCGCGGCTTTGCGGACGCGCTTGGCCGAGACGGTTGAGGGTCCAGGTGTTGGCATTGAGATCGCTATTCTGCAGGTACCAGTAGCCGGAGCCGTGATACTGGTTTCCGCCGCGCTTAGTCACCAGGATGGTTTCGCTCCCTGAGGCGCCGCTGAAACTCGCGCTATGGTTGCTGGTGGACACGCGAAACTCCTGAATGCTCTCCACCGGCGTCGGGATGGCACCCTGCGGACCGCCATTGAAATTCACAAAGTAATCGCTGTTGGCCGAAGTTCCATTGGTGACGTTGCCGCCATCGAGCACGATCGAGTTCTGATCGCTGTGCGCGCCTGCCACCTGCCCGCCATAGCTGCTGCCCTGCGACGATGCCTGCTGCGGTATCGAAGTCGGCTGCAGCAGAAGCAGGTTGGCGACGTTGCGCGTCAGCGTCGGCACCATCAGGAGCGTGTCGCCGCCCACCACGCTTCCCACCGACGCGTCCAGGGTCTGCAGTTCCGCCCCCGGGGTAGTGGTCACCTCCACTACCTGTTGGGCCGTCCCCACCTCCAGCTTCATGTTCACCGTATATGACCTGCCGATTTCGATCTCCAGCTGCGGCATTGTGAAATCGGCGAATCCCGTATGGCTACCCTTCACCGAGTACGTCCCTGGGGGCACTCCTGGAAAGGAATACTGCCCCGCGCTATTGGTAAGCACCGTGCGCGCGGCGCCCGTGGTGGTGTCGCGCAACTCGACGCGCGTCCCCGGCACGACCGCGCCGCTCGGGTCCGTCGCCGTTCCGATAAGCGTCCCCGTATTGGCGGATTGCGCGTAAGCCTGGATGGCAATCCCAGCCGTCCAGGCAATCTGCAGAGCAACCTTCTTCAAGGAAGTGGTTCGCATCTCCAAGAAACTATCACACGACCGGCTGCTGTTGGAAAGCCCGGGGCCGGCCGGCTATCGCCCGGCGTCAGCTGTAGCGAGGCTCCCGACGACGCGGCTCAGTATCCAATGTTGGAAGCCGGCCTGTCATTTCCTACCCGGTCTGAGTAGCTGATCCGCTGGCGAGGACGGAATCGCATCGGCGGCCAGGCATTCCAGGTGCGACGACAGTCAACGCCGCCAAGCCTCCTTATTACAGCGCGGGTGATCGTAATAGGATGAGTAACCACAATACAAATTTGGCCTAACACGCTTCTAGGCTCGTGGAATGCGCCGAGCTGCCTCAGCACAGACCCGCGGTCATAGTAAATCCTTTCACCCGCCAGACGGTTATCGGCGTCAAACGTGTAGACGCCGCAAAGCGGAAACTCGACTCGTCGTCCCGTCGCCGGAAAGCCCCGCCACCCACCGAGGTGTGTGCCGCGAATCACGACTTCGACGAGAATGGCGTCCTCGGCCACATGCCGGCGCTGCACCATGATCTCGAGGTCGGGCAGCGCCTTCATTAGCTGTTGGTAGAATTGACGAACTCCGTCCCGGCCGGTATAGTGCTCACCCCACGGCTCATCGTCGTAACGCGCATTTTCACCGAACGTGCGAAGAACCCCGTCGAGATTGTGGTCGTTCTCAAAGCGAATGTGCTCCTCGACAATGGCGATACGAGTTGACTGCCGGTCTTTCGAATTGGATGCGTTTACCATATGCGCCCGTGGCGTCTGAAGTCTGGGAGTTGCGCCAGCCACCAAATACTATCACTGCCGGTTAGCCGTAGCGGATCATCGCTTCGCGAAATTCCATCGGAAGTCCACCGGCAATGCCCGCTGGCCTGAGACAACTTCGGATCGAGGCCGATGCCGCGCGGTTCTTCGCCTGCGACCGCTCCGGCGCCGTTACCGAAATGTGTCTTCCCGCGCATCCAAGCAGCGGTTGCAGTTACCCCTTCCTCGACGCGGTTATGATAGTTTCACCGAGTATGAAACTCCAATTCCAACTTCGAACCTTCGCATTGCTCCTTGCGTTGCCAGCCGCGCTCCTTGCGCAGCAACAGCAAACCGATGTGGCCAAGGGAGGCGCGAAGCAGTCCCCGCGCGGCCGTCCGCAGGACACGGAGGTATGGGAACCCGTCCCGCCCATCGTCACCCCTGGCCGCGTAAACGCGGATCCTCCCTCCGACGCGATCGTCTTATTCGATGGCAAGAATCAGGACGAGTGGGTATTAACCCGCGACAAATCGCCCGCGCGGTGGACCGTCGCAGACGGCGTGTTGACCGTCAGCAAAGAGCGCGGCGTGGGCAATATCGAAACCAAGCGCGCCTTCCACAACTACCAACTCCACATCGAATGGAAGATCCCGGAAAACATCACAGGCTCCGATCAAGCCAGAGGCAACAGCGGCGTCTTCCTAGCCTCCACTGGGCCGGGCGACGACGGCTACGAATTGCAGATTCTCGATTCGTATAACAACAAGACCTATGTAAACGGTCAGGCCGGCAGCCTCTATAAGCAGGGCATCCCGCTCGTCAACCCCGCCCGCAAACCGGGAGAGTGGCAAAGTTACGACGTAGTCTGGACGGCGCCGGCGTTCAACGCCGATGGATCGTTGAAAACGCCGGCATATGCCACCGTTTTCTTCAACGGCGTGCTGGTGCAAAATCACTTCCAACTGCAGGGCGAAACCTTATATATCGGAAAGCCGTTCTACAAGGCATTCGATAAGGCGCCGATCAAGCTTCAGGCTCACGGCGATGCGAGCCAGCCCATCAGCTTTCGGAACATCTGGGTGCGTGAGCTGCAGTAACGAAAGTCCAACATAACCGGGGCACGCCCAGTCTTCTTGCCACAACCGCTATCGTTGCAACTGGCCGACGGCCTCTATGGGGCGGGGAAAGACTTCCGTCTCAAACAAGTGCCAATATGATATCCATGCCCGCCGCTCCGGTCTACTGCGTTATCGATCACATCTTCGTCTGTACCGCCCTCCAAGGACCAGCCGCGGAACTGCTCAAGCGAGCGGGCCTTCTCGAAGGAGCACAAAACCACCATCCCGGGCAAGGCACCGCTTGCCGCCGCTTCTTCTTCTCGAATGCCATGCTGGAGTTGCTGTGGCTGGAAGATGAGGTGGAGGCCTGGAGCGAACAGACTCGCGCGATCAGACTCTGGGAACGCTTCTCCGCCGTCGGGCAAACCGCCTCACCGTTTGGAGTCATTTTAAGACCGGCGCCGGGGACCGAACCTGTTTGCCCCTGGCGGTCATGGAGCTACCGGCCGCAAACCATGCCGGGGCTGGAACTGGAAATCGCGGCAGATACGGAGCTGGCAGAGCCGATGTGGTGCTACATGAAAAGCGGCGGAGCCCCAGCGGAGTGGCCACCGGAAAGGCTCCAGCCACTGGACCATCCCGCAGGCTTCCGAGAGATTACTCGGGTGCTCATCGGCTGCCCTGAAGCGAAGGAAGGTTCTGTGACCGAGACGATGTCTCGCCACGGTGTGATCACCCTTCAAACTGGGGTGGAACATTTGCTGGAATTGCAGTTCGACGGCGGCTCCCGGGCGACGACGCTGGATTTTCGGCCGGCCCTACCACTGATTTTTCGCGCCTGATCGATCGGCTCTCTATCCGCCTTCGATGATTGGCAACTCCCTTTTCTCGCGCTGGAGCCGTCCAGCCGTCCACCAACCTCTAGCTAAACTTATTATTCACCGCTGGAAAAGCCGTATCCACGGAGCCGGAATGCGCGCACCCTACCCAGATTTCCTGTGAGGAGATCGATGCCAATCCTACCCAATTCAGTCCGAAAGCCGTCCGCATCTGTTTATAGATATCGACATCGCCGCCGCCGTACGCTGAAGATCCATAAGTGCAGGCGTCCTTCCATGCAGCCTTGATGTACTCCTTCGCCTTGTCCAGCGTGGTTCCCATCGGAAAGAAAGTGCTCTCCTTCGCCGTTCCGTAGATGTTGACGTCGGCCACAAACGTGTTTGCGCGTAAATCGACGGACTTAATCGTAATCGTGGTAGCGTGATCGTCCAACCGCCCCGTATAGCTCGAATTCGCTTTAATATCTGCGGCTTTAAGTGCGCTGTCATCGTCCTTCACAAAGCCGCTGATCAGGTGGAGGCCGGAATGGGTCGTGCCTTTTTTGTCTCCTGAGACCATATGGTTGTCGAATGTTCCTGAAAAAATCAGGCTTGGAATCGCCTTATTCGGGGCGATCCCTACCTTGAGTGCGTTCACTTGGTCTTTGCGCATAAGTGCATATCAGTATCAGAATTGCGGGACCGAATGCAACTCCGCATTGCCCGGCTAAATTGTCTCCAAAGGACACCATGAGCGCGGGACTGATCGCGGTGAACCGGCCGACGCAGTCGGCGCTTCAGCGGGTTGGTGTTCCCGTTCAGTTGACTGCTGTAGTTCGGCCACCTGGGAGACGCCTTCCGCGCTGAGTCCATCAACTGCGCGCTGCGCCTTTGATAAGCTCACCTCTCGTGGCAGGGTACCCGCTACACACCACCGGCAGGGGGTAAGCCTTTATGCTGCGCCGTATCCCAGGAGAACGCAATCTGACATCTTTACCGCCCACCGGTGGTCGACGCAATCACGAGATCTATAGGTGTCCGGGAGGCAGCAGCGCGAACCGGGATGGTAGTTCACGCTGACCTCCTCCTCGGCATAGCCCCGGGCAACCTCCGGATCGATTTCATTTGAGATGAGCACGTCGTATCCGGGCAGCCTGATTCTTCGCAGCCGCCAGTCGTGAGGTATTCGCCAGAGCCTGCCAGAGTTGTCCTGCCACGAAACCTTGATGGGCTTACCCGGATTTCCGCGAACCTTGACGATGGCTACTTGCCCGCACTGGTCGATTACCGCTTTTGACATGGTGATGTTTATTTCCGACAGGTCCCATAGGGTGGGCAGGTGCAGTTGCTCGGTCCATACCGCTGAGCGCGAGCCGGAATAGTAAGATTCAAGCGGGGGTTTGCCGTCTGCCTGACTGAACTATCTTCGGGGAAAGCGCCAGACTCGCCCATCCTCAGGATTCGTGAACAGTACCCCCACCGGCTGACAATCGTCGGGGTCTTTGACGGTAGGTGGCGCGCTTCTTTTCGGGAAGGAGGCGAACCTGCACGGTGCGTCCGACGAGGAGCCTGGCACGCGGGTGAAGATTCGCTTCCTCTAGCCGGAAGAGCTGGTCGGGAAGAGCCAAGGTCACTTCACTGTGTTTGCTCTTCACGTTTCCTGTGATGAATGTCAATAAGTGGCGGGCTCATTCCTTGGAGTGATCGGTGCGTTTCGCCGATGCCGGATTAAGTGGTGTGATGTGTAAACATTTAGAAGTGTTCGGTTTACATAAGCGCTATCGCGAGCTCGGGCAGTCGCAGTTTGGTGTCAAGTTGATGGAGAGCACAAAAAAGGCCAATCTGTTTGATCGGAAATCTCAGCGCAAGCGATTAAGGAATCAATCAGAGTGGCCGTTTTTACCACGTTTATTCAGTCCAATTGTGCACGCGCCCCTTCAAAAGCAGCTTAAAGACGCGCGCGCCTGGTTGTTCCGAATCAACGCCCGTTGCCGACATTTCCTACGAACGCCGGACGGGTTCTACTTGACGCCGCGGCGTTTAGGAAAACTGCCAGTATTAAGCCACATCGCAGCGAGTTGCTTTCCCAATGCCAGCATGCCGTTGGGCGTCTTAACTTGCTGCGCCTGCTGCTGCCGGTGCATCCCAGGTCATCGCGTACCCGAGCTTTCCGTCAACTTCGATTCCTGCGCCCCCGTCCACGCCGAAGACAAATCCGATGAGGCCCATCGATGGAAACTCGAAGATAGCCCCGGCGGACACTCCCACGCCGTCCGCTATTGCTGCCGACACGGCGAAGTACGATCCTTTCATGTCATGGGGCGATTTATTCCAGAAGCCTACGTTTTGGAACGCGTCAGCATCCAGATCGGCGCCTAACCCGATGCCCAAATCGGCCGTGAACCGCCAGTCCGCATCGTTCCCGGTTTTGGTCGCATAGCCTACGCCGCCGTCGAACCCGGCCAGAACGTCGGCGTTGCCGCCGAAGGATACAGAAAAGGTGCTGAAGTCCGAGAAAATCTTGCTCAGCGCCGTGGCGTCGGCTCCAGGGGCGCTAGTCACTGCCGCCGTAAGACTTTTATAGAGCGGCATCAGTTGCGCGTAAGCATCTTTGAGGTCGAGCTTCGTGGCCATGCTCTCGAGACTCGTGATCGCCGTCGTTGTTGCTGTACTGGAATACCAACTGGAAATTACCGATCGGATGGTATTCAGTTCGGAACTATACTGCTTCCAACCAGCCGCCGCTTTGGCCAGAATTGACGCGAAATCGCTTTCCAGACTCGCTACATCCTGTTGCAACCTCGTCTTGAGATCCCCTACGGCGCTATCGATTGTGCCGATTCCGTTCTTAAGGTCTTTAGTCAAATCGTCACCCGCGTGGTCGATAAGGCTGACGGCCTTACCTACAAGGTTTTTCACGTCGTCCAACAAACTCATGGTATTCGTCCTTTCTGAATGCGATGCCCCTCTGAAGGGATCGTGACTGCGAGGATGCGGCTCGGTGGGCATGCCCGTCAATCGCGCGCCGGTGAAGATCCGATAAAGATCGCGTAAAGCCGCAAATTATTGATTTTTCGAGAATTTATAAGTTTCGCCGCACCCTTGGGCAACGTATAATTGCTCGGAGAGCTGACCTATGCCGAAGCGCCCAGCCACTTACCAGCCCGTCGAACTCGATCTGGACCGGTATGAGCTCCGCCGCGCGGGGCGAAGAGTGGATCTCGAGCGGATTCCGATGGAGCTACTGATCCTGCTCGCGGAGAATCCCGGGCGGTTACTGACGCGCGACGAAATCGTGAGCCATTTGTGGGGGAAGAATCCGTGGCTGGATCCCGAGCGGAACGTCAACACTGCAATCTCGAAGATTCGCCGCGCACTCTGCGATGATGCCGGCCAGCCGAGTTTCGTTGAGACAGTGATCGGCAAGGGCTACCGGTTCACGGCCTCAACCCAGCATAGGGATTCTGGCATGGCCGCCGGCCCTATCGACAGCAGCGTTCGACTCCTGCTGCTGCGCTCGCAGAAGCGTCCGGTGACGATTGCCTCCACGATTTCGACGGCAGCAGCCGTGACTCTCGACGCGGCCGTGGGATCGCCCCAGCCCTACCTGGTTCCCACGCCCGTATTGCGCCTGGCTCTGCCGCCCCATCAGGAGGCGATACCTGCCGTCCCTTCCTATGCTCGGCGGCGTTGGCTCTGGGCTGGAGCTATGTTGACTGTCGCCGCTGCTATTGGCGTCGCTCTCTGGACGATGCGCCCGAGAAGTCCCGTCGCAATGGTCGAGGGATACGATCAGATTACTCGCGATGTGAGAAGGAAAGCTCTCCGCATTGGCGAGATTCCCCTTCCTATTCTTACTGATGGTTCCCGTTTGTATTATTCGCTCACGACGCCGCGCGCGACGTTCGAGGTGGGGCAGGTGGCCGCCACGGGCGGCGAAACCGCGAGTCTAGCGACCGAACTGCCATCGCCGATCGCGTTGGATGTTTCGCGCGACGGTTCCGAGATGCTGGTAATGAGCCCGGCTGGGCTTCCCGCCACACCTTTATGGGTACAGCCGATTCCTGGCGGCCCTCCGCACCCGTTGGCCGGCCTGGAGGGTCAAAGCGGGAGTTGGTCGCCTGATGGCCAAACGTTAGCGGTCGCCGGACGCGACGGTCTTTATCTTTCACAGAAGGATGGAAGCCGGGCGCGCCCCTTGGTTGGCGTTGCGCCCACAACGGGTGAAGAGATTTACTGGCCGCGCTGGTCGCCCGACGGCAAGACCGTTCGGTATTCGGTCTTTTCGCCGAAGAACGGGTTCCACTCGCTTTGGGAGGTAAGCGCGGAGGGAAGCAATCCGCACCCGCTTCTGCGGGGCTGGAACCCTGTGCCTCACGAGTGCTGCGGCAGTTGGACGCCTGACGGTAACTACTTCGTTTTTGCTTCGGTCCGCAATGGCAGAAGCGATATCTGGGCGATTCCGAAAAAGACCGGCCCGCTTGGAAGAGATCAGAGCCGGCCCGTGCGGATTACCGCGGGTCCGATTGGATTCTACGCGCCGCTGCCGTCAGCCGCGGGCAGGCTCTATGTAATGGGGGCGGAGCCGCGCGGCGAGTTGGTGCGCTACGACCCGCGGTCGGACACACGGGCGCCCTGGCTCGCTGGGATTTCCGCGAATGGCGTGAGCTACTCAAGAGACGGTGAGTGGGTAGCGTATACGTCCTACCCGGAAGCCAAGCTCTGGCGGAGCCGGGCGGATGGAACGGAACGCCTGCAACTCACGCCGCCGCAGATGCACGTTTCATTGCCGCGGTGGTCGCCCGATGGCCGCTGGATCGCGTTCTACGCGCGGATGCCGGGAAGGCCCGTTCAGATTTATTTGGTTCCGGCCGCTGGCGGACCTACGGAGTTACTGCACGCTGCCAGCAATCAACAGATCGACCCGAGTTGGTCGGCCGACGGGAATTCGCTGGTTTTCGAGAGGGCCCCGTGGGAACAGCGGGGAGGAGGTCGGGCAACCGAGATCGATCTTATCGATGTGAAGACGAGAAATATTTCGGTGTTGCCGGGTTCGGAGGGGCTGGTTTCGCCGCGCTGGTCGCCGGACGGGAGGTTTATTGCGGCCATGCCGTCAGACTCCAGTGGGCTGGTGTTGTTCAACGTGCGGTCGCAGACCTGGAAGAAGCTGATACAGCTTCGTATCGGCTACCCGAACTGGTCGCACGACGGCAAGTATATCTACTTCGACCGCTTCTCAAAACCGAAAGGTATCGGAAGGGTGCGCGTAAGCGATGGCAGCATCGAGTCAATCCTCACGGCCAAGATGGGCGATGAGATCTGGAACATCGATAGTTGGACTGGTCTCAGTCCGGACGATTCGGTGTTGCTGCTGAGGGATGCCGGCATCGAAGAAATCTACGCGCTTCGATGGAGCATGCGGTAAAACCGTACCCTCGCCGCGTCCCATCTGCGCGATGCCCATTTTCGGCGATCACAAGACTTGCAAAAAAACTCGATTCAATCCCCACAACCACTTACAAGCACTTTCCGCATTCCACCGCCCGTTCCCTATAACCTCGCCCGCTAATCTGTAGTCGGAGGCGACACTTGATATCTCAAACGAACGAAGCACAAATTACCGAAACCCCAGTTCCCTGGGCGCAGAAACCGCGCGACCGCCGGGCCCTCTCAGCATACCGTCACGGCCTCACCGGCCAAATCATCCTATTAACCGACGCCGACCGCGTCGCCTACGAGAAGCACTGCCAGGGCTATCACCAATCCTTCGCGCCCAGAGGACCCGTCGAAGTAGACTTAGTCCAAGCCGTGGCCAACGACCGGTGGAGACTTAACCATGCGGCATGCCTGGAGTCGAGTATCTTTGCCGACGGGATCACGCAGCCCGACGAAGTCACTTCCGGCAACGCCGAAGTAGACACTGCCCTGGCGCAGGGGCGGGTCTGGATTTCGAAAGGCGGCAACCTGCAACTCCTCGGACTCTACGAAAGTCGCATCCAGCGCCGCTTCGAAAAGAACATGGCGGAGATCCGGATGCTCCAGGTTGATCGCAAGACCTCACTGGAGCAACTCCTCGAAGAGGCCGACCTGCTCTGCCAACTCGCGGAAAGCAAAGGAGAAGAGGCCGATCCGTCGCAATTCGTCACGCTCACCCGATTTGATTTTTCAGGACCCGATGTCATTCGCCTGGTGACGCGCCGCCGCGCCCTCCGCGAGGCCCGAAAGAAGTTCCAGGACCCCCGCAAGCCGTCGAAAATCGCCGCATAAGTGGCGCCGGCCGGCGAATTCCTGGTTCTGACCGCGAATTTAGCGGTTCCGGGGCCTCAAATGAACCGCAGGTCGTCATCGCGAAGCCCAGAGTGTATAAACTCGAGCCGCGATCCGATGTTTTATCTCTGCTCCTCAGCGGTGAAATGAATCGCCGCGCCGTTCTTTGAAATTTGAATATTCCCCGTTCGACCGCGGGGAAGCCTAAAGTGTAAGGTGTCTGAGGTGGGACGGGCGCCCCTGAGCCTGCCCACCTAGCCAGTCGTAACGAACTCACCCTGCGTCACGGCCGTCTTCTTCGATCCTCGAAGCTTTTCCTGCACCGCATCGAGATACAGATAGATCACCGGCGTGATATACAGCGTCAGAAACTGACTCACCAGCAATCCGCCGACCACCGCCAGTCCCAGCGGCTGCCGCGCATCGGCGCCTTCGCCGTAGCCCAGCGCGATCGGCAGCGTGCCGAACAGCGCCGCCACCGTGGTCATCATGATCGGCCGGAACCGCAGCAGGCAGCCCTGCCAGATGGCCTCACGCGCCGTCTCGCCGTGATGCCTGCGCCTCGATCGCGAAATCGATCATCATGATCGCGTTCTTCTTCACCACGCCGAACAACATGATGATGCCGACGAATGCGTAGAGATCGAGTTCCTTGTGGAAAATCAACAGCGTCAGCAGCGCGCCGAATACCGCCGAAGGCAGGCCCGAAAGAATCGTGATGGGGTGAATGAAGCTCTCATAAAGAATTCCCAGCACGATATAGATCACCAGAATCGCGACGATCAGCAGGACCGACAGGTTCGCGAACGAGTTCTGGAACTCCTTCACCGTTCCCTGGAAACGCGGTGCTGATGGTCTTGCGGAATGCGCAGTTCTGCGAATTGCGTTGTCCACCTGCTGCGCCGCCTGGCCCAGCGAAAATCCGGGGCGCAGGTTGAACGAAATCGTCACCGCCGGAAGTTGGCCGAAGTGGTTGATGCTCAGCGGACCGGTCTGCAGCTTCGTCTTCACTACGGCGTCCAGCGGAACCAGCGATCCGTTGGACGAGCGCACGTAGAGTTTCGAGAGCGCATCCGGCGTTGCGCTGGTCTTGCGGCTTCACTTGCAAGATCACCGAATACTGATCGGACGGCGCGTAGATGATCGACGCCTGGCGCTCGCCGTAGGCGCTGAACAGCGCATCCTGTATCTGCTGCGGCGTGACGCCCAGCGCCTGCGCGCGGTCGCGATCGATATCCACCATCACCTGCGGGCTGGAGATCTGCATGTCGCTGTTGACATCGACGAATCCCGGCAGCTTGCTCATGGCCGCCGAAAGCTTCGGCGCCCAGTCATAGATTTCCTGCAGGTTCGGGCTCTGCAGCGTCAACTGATAGACGCTGGTCTGCCCTTGCTGACCGCTGACCGTGATCGGCGGCGGATTCTGCAGGAACGTGAGAATTCCGGGACGCCGAACAGGCTCGGACGCAGGCTCTCGATGATCTGATCCACCGAGCGCTTGCGTTCGTTGAGCGGCTTCAGGCTGGCGAACACGAAGCCGGAATTGCTATCCGGCACGAATGCGCCCACCACGTCCACGTCGGGATCGCTCTTGACCACGTCGGCCACGGCCTTCTGATGCTGCGCCATCGATTCAAACGAAATGCCTTGCGGCCCAAGCGTCCCGCCGAAGAAGAAGCCGCTGTCCTGGCTGGGAATGAATCCGGTCGGCATCGTCTTGAAGAGGTACACCGTGCCCACGAGCATCGCGATTGCCACCAGGAATGTGACCGGATGCAGGCGCAGCGCCCAGCCAAGCGTGCGTTCGTAGCCGCGCGTCAGCAGGTTGAAGCCGCCTTCGAGCCTGTTGTAGATGAATCCGTGCCGCCGGCCATGATCGCTCTTCAAGAAGCGGCTGCCCAGCATCGGCGTGAGGCGTCAAGCGAGACGAATCCGGAAATCAGAATCGCCACCACGATGGTCACCGAAAACTCGTGCAGCAGCCGGCCGACGATGCCGCTGCATGAAGAGCACGGGAATGAAGACCGCCACCAGCGAAAACGTCATCGAAAGAATCGTGAAGCCGATCTCGCGCGACGCCGCGAAGCGCGGCTTCCATGCGCGTCTTGCCCATCTCCATGTGCCGCACGATGTTTTCCAGCATGACGATGGCGTCGTCCACCACGAAGCCCACCGAAAGCGTCAGCGCCATCAGCGACAGATTGTTCAGGCTGTAGTGCAGCAGGTACATCACCGCGAACGTGCCGACAATCGAGAACGGCACCGCGCAGCCGGGAATCAACGGTGGCCGAAAGATTGCGCAGGAACAGGAAGATCACCAGCACGACCACGCAGACCGTGAGCACCAGCGTGAACTCGACGTCGCGGATCGAGTTGCGGATCGAAGTGGAGGCGTCGAACGCCGTAGCAAATTGCACCGCAGGCGGAATCTCGCGGCGGAACTCGGGCAGCAGCCTCTTGATGTTCTCCACCACTTCCACGGTGTTGGTGCCCGGCTGCTTGTTGATCGCCAGGAATACGCAGCGCACGTCGTTGACCCACGCGACCTGCCGTTCGTTCTCCACGCCATCCACCACATTGGCGATTTCATCCAGCCGCACCGGCGCGCCGTTGCGATAAGCCACGATCACGCGGCCGGAACGCGGCCGCGTTCGAACAGCGAGCCGTTCGATTCGATGGTGAAAGCCTGCTGCGCGCCCTGCAAACGGCCGGTGGGAAGATTCGTGTTCGCGCTGGCGATCGCCCTCTGTACTTCGTCGATGCCGATGTTGTGGCCGGCGAGCTTGTCGGGATCCACCTGCACGCGCACCGCGTACTTCTGCTCGCCGAAAACCTGCACGCGCGAGACGCCGCTCACCATCGAGATGCGCTGCGCGAGCAGGTTGTCGCGCGTAGTCGGTGACCTTGTAAAGCGGAAGCGTGGGCGAAGTTGACGGCGAGATAATAAATCGGCTGCTCGGCCGGATTGACTTTCTGGTAGGTCGGCGGCCGCGGCATGCTGGGCGGCAACAAGCCCCCGGCGGCGGCAATGGCGGCCTGAATATCCTGCGCCGCGGCATCGATATTGCGGCTGAGATCGAACTGCACCGTGATGGTGGTGCTTCCCTGCGTGTTCGACGAACTCATCGATTGGATGCCGGCGATGGTGGAGAACTGCGCGCTCGAGCGGCGTGGCCACGCTCGAGGCCATGGTCTCCGGATTCGCGCCCGGAAGGGCTGCGCGTCACCTGGATGGTCGGATAATCGACGCTCGGCAGCGCCGCCACAGGCAGACCGCGAAAGCCGACGATGCCGAACAGCAGAATGGCGAACGAGACCAGCGCCGTCATCACCGGCCGTTCGATGAAAATGCGCGAAAGGTTCATAACGCCGCCCGCTCCAACTTTGGACGGATCGACCAGCTTTACGGTAGCGCCGGGGAACAGGATCAGCGTGCCGTCGGTCACCACCGTGTCGCCCGGCGCGACGCCGCTCTCGATCACGATCTTGTCGCCGAAGACGCGGCCCACGGTGACCGGCTTGATGGCCACCGTGTTATCGGGCTTGCACCGCGAATACAAACGACCCCTGCTGGCCCGTCTGCACCGCGACCGCAGGGATCACCGTCGCGTTCTGATGGTGTCGAGCGTCAGCACGACGGTGACGAACTGGCCCGGCCACAGCATGCCGTCGCGATTGTCGAACGTGGCCTTGAGATGAATCGTGCCGGTGGTGGAATCGACCGTGTTGTCGATGACCGAGAGCGACGCCCGACGGCTTCTGTCCGGGGTCGTCCTGCGAGTCACCTGCACGGCGAGTTTCTGGCTGGCGCTCAAGCGGCGGATCGCGCCGAGGTGCTGCTCCGGCACGCTGAAATCGACGAAGATGGGCGAGATCTGATGGATCACCACCAGCGCGACGTCGTTGACCTTGACCAGATTGCCGGCATGGACCAGCAGGTTGCCCGTGCGCCCGCGAGATCGGCGCGTGGATCTCGCAATAGCTCACGTTCAGCTTCGCCGCTTTCGACCGCGGCCTCATCCGCGCGCAGCGCGGCGCGCGCGCTCTCGATGGTGGCTTGCGTCGCCTGCGCCGAGGCCTTAGCGGCATCGGCATTGGTTCGCGATTGATCGAACTGCGACTTCGAAGTGAGGCCGCCTTTGTTCAGCTCGCCTTGAAGCGCGGCGTCGCTGGCGGCGTACTTCGCCTGCGCGTTGTCGCGCGCGAGCGAGGCTTCGGCCTGCGCGATCTGCGCCTTGTCGCGCTCGACGGCGGCTTCCGCCTGAGCCAGTGCGTCTTCGTAAGGCCGCGAATCGATGCGGAAAAGCAGCTCGCCCTTCGTTACGTTCTGGCCTTCGGTGAAGTTCGACGAGTCAGTTCGCCGGCGATCTGCGATTTGACCTGCACGATGGCGGAAGCTTCTACTGTTCCGACCACGCGCAGTTCCGTGGGCACTGCCTGCTCGACCGCTTTCGTCGCGGAAACGGGCACAACCGGCGGCCCGGCCGCCGCTTGTGCAGGAGGCGCATCTTTCTTACAGGCGCACAATGCGAGTAAGGAAAGAGCGATGCAGGAAACACGTATAGCGCGCAATGTAATACCCCGGTTCTTTTAGTTTACCAGCCGAACTCACTCCGATGTTATCGTCACCATCGCCGCCAATCGCTTCGGCGCCACGCGCCGGTAGCTATCGGCGGCCAATTCGCGCACTTCGTCCCAATCGATTTCGCCGGTATCGAGCCGCAGCGACACCCACCCCTTGGAGGCGATATAAGCCGGCAGACAGAAGCGTTTGGGCTGTGCTGCGACGAGCGCGGTATTATCGCCGGGCGCTACCTTCGCGGCAATGCAGACGATGCCGTCGCCGTGATGGTTGTTCATGTAATAAGCGAAGGTGTTTTTGCTAATACGAAAGATAGCGTGGTCCCCCGAAATCTCGCACGTGGCCTCGGGAAAAGCCAGGCAAATTTTGGTCACCCGTGCCCGGCGCGCATCGTTCGCCATACTATTTTAGTAGGACGGGCCTCTGGCCAGTCCACGCGCCGAAGGCGCGCTCCGTCATGTCCATAATAATCCGACGTGCCAGTCTCCCCGATGTCCCGCGCTTGGAAGCGCTCATCGACGCGTCCGTTCGCGGATTACAATCGAGTGACTACTCCCCCGAGCAGATCGACCGCGCCCTGCGCAGCGTCTACGGCGTCGATACCCGCCTGATCGAAGATAGGACGTATTATGCTGCCGAAACCGAAGATGGCGGCACGCTGGCCGGATGCGGTGGCTGGAGCAAACGCAAAACGCTCTTCGGCGGCGACCACTATTCGAGCCGCGAGGACGGCCTGCTCGATCCAACGGCAGACCCCGCGAAGATCCGCGCCTTCTTCGTTCATCCCCACTGGGCGCGCCGGGGCATTGGTAGTATGATCCTCGACGCTTGCGAAACCGCCGCTATTGCCGCCGGGTTCACGCGCTTCGAACTGGGCGCAACATTGACCGGCGTTCCCTTTTATCGCGCCAGGGGATACAAGGAAATCGAGCGCATTGAGGCGCCTCTCGGTGACGGCGTCCCCCTCACCGTGATTCGCATGGAGAAATCGCAGCCGATATGATGGATAGGGGACGCCAATCCATGAGTTCACTCGACGAGATCATCGAACTCTACGCCCGCGATGTGGATGTCACGATGATCGACGAATCGCTGCGCCTCTCCGTCGAAGAGCGGCTGAGAGCGCTGCAGGAGTTTGGCCGCTGCCAGGACGAGTTGCGTACGGCGATGGAGCGGCGCTTGACGAGAATCGATGACTTGTTGCGAGCGCTCTCCACTGGCAACAAAGTCCGGCCATTCTTCTACTTAACCGTCAGTTCGAAATCCAGGGATAACACCAGGGCATCGTCCGCCACTCGAATTCCCGTTACCTGAAAATTGCGCAGTTCGCGCTTATATCCGGGTTGCGATCCCGGGTCTTCCAGCGCGCTCTTAGCTGCGGCGCCAATCGGGTACTTGAAATCGCGGCCCAGGCTCGAAGAGAGCGCCGCGCAGACGTTCCGCACGTAGAAACCGGTGTGGTCTTCGCTCACCGCCGTCACCTTAGTCAGGCCGATGGAGCCATCCTTATATAAGGGCTCCGATGTGATCGCCACCGTGAATGCGTCGCCCAATCCCACGCACTGGCCGAACATGTTGAGCGCCGAGCGTCCCGTAAAGCCGGCGCGAATGCGCAACCGGCCGGCGTCGCCTTGCACCCGCGGCTTTTCGAGATAGGCGAAGTTGCACTTGTTTGTCGCCGTTCCGTGAACGTACCGGCGCCCATCCTGCGTGAAGACCTGTTCGCCCAGCATGCGCTCGAGGGCGCCGAACTGAATCTTGAGATCCACAGCGTAAGCGTTCGAAGCCAGCAGCAACAACATAACCAATCGCACAGGATTAGTAGTTTCGCACACCCCTGCACGCATGCCGCTGTTAACAACCGCCGCCGGCCGCCTGTGGTAGCATGAGTCCGATTCCCATAAGGAGGATTTACACCATGCGAACCGCTCTCCGGCTATCGGCCGGCCTCATGTGCACAGCGATTCTGGCGCTTTGCGCCTCGACCTCTAACCTGCAACCGGGCAAGGCGGAACTGAAATCCGCAGGCTCCTTGGCCTTCGGACCGGATGGCGTCCTTTTCGTGGGCGACACCGCGGGCGCGTCCATCTGGGCGCTCGATGTGCAAGACAACAAGGCGTCGAAGGCGTCAAGCAGCATTGAAATCAAGGGCGTCAATGAGAAGATCGCCGCCATGCTGGGAACCACCCCCGATCAGGTGCTGATCAACGATACGGCGGTAAATCCGGTCGTCGAAGAACGTTTACATGTCGGTTTCGCGAGGCCGCGGGCCGGACGCCATTCCGGTGATCCTGCGCGATGGACGCTACAGGCAAGATGTCCGCCGGTCGCGCTGGAGAACATCGCCCACTCATCGGTGAGGTTTTCCGATGCGCCGGCGCCTGCCGCCAACGGCCGGCAAGTGGAAACCATCACCTCGATCGCGTACGTGGATGGCAATGTGATCGTAGCCGGCCTCTCGAACGAAGAATTCTCCTCCACGCTGCGCTCCATTCCTTTCCCGTTCACCACGGCCGAGAAGGGCGCGGGCATTCAGATCTATCACGGCTCGCATGGCCGCTTTGAGACCGCCGCTCCGGTGCGCACCTTCATCCCCTACGAGATCAACAATCAGAAGGAGATCCTGGCCGCCTATACCTGCACGCCGCTGGTGAAGATTCCGGTGAAGCGACCTGAAGCCGGGCGCGCAAGGTGAAGGGCACGACGATCGCCGAGTTAGGGCAATCGCAATCGCCCCATCGACATGATCGTGTACGAAAAAGGCGGCAAGCACTTCATCCTGATGGCGAACAGCAGCCGCGGCGTGATGAAGCTGCAGGCCGATAATCTGGAAAGCTATAAGCCGATCACCGCGCAGACGGAAGTGACCGGCGTGCCGTACGAGACCATCGCCAAGCTTGAAGGACGTGCAGCACCTGAAGAAAGTCAACGATACGACGGCGCTGATTCTGCAAGGCGCCGGCTCTTCGATGGACCTTCGCACCATTGCTCTGCCCTAACCGCATGCTTCGGCGCGCGCTCCCGGCTCTGCTGCTTTTGCCTTTGGCGGCAGCGGCGGGTATCCAGATTCAGATGACCGGCGGCGCGTTCCAAGTCACAGGTTGGAACGCAGCCGCCGAGCCCGCTGAAGGATGGGCATCCATCTTCGCCGTATACGCGGGTGGAAACGATTCGCCCGCGATGCTGGGGTCATACTCCGCGGAACGCGGTGAGCTTGTTTTTCATCCCCGATGGCCGCTTACGGCGGGGCTGCATGTGCGCGCGGTTTTCCATCCGGCTGGCTTGGCGCCTGTTGAAGCGGGGTTCGATGTACCCAAAGCCGCGCGTGGCGAGGCCACGCGCATCGAACACGTCTACCCCTCCACCGATACGCTGCCGGCCAACACGCTCAAGCTCTACATTTGCTTTTCAGCCCCCATGCAGCGAGGCGAAGCGTGGCAGCACCTGCGGCTGCTCGATGAACACGGCGGGCCCGTCGAGTTGCCTTTCCTGGAGATCGATCAGGAGCTTTGGGATCCCACGAACACGCGTCTCACCGTCCTGTTCGACCCGGGCCGCATTAAGCGCGGATTACTGCCGCTGAACGAGTCCGGACCGAACATTCGGGAAGGGCGGCGTTATACCCTTTCCATTGCCCGCGATTGGCTGGATGCTAACGGATCGCCTCTTGCCGCCGCGTTCAACAAGCCATTCGTCGTTGCGGCCGATGAGCGGGAGCCGGTGGACCCTACTAAGTGGCGAATCGCAGCTCCCAGGGAGGGTACGGCCGATCCGTTGGTGGTGACCTTTCCGCGCCCGCTCGATTACGCCCTTTTGCAGCGAACGGTTAAGGTGGCAGGCGTGCCCGGCAAGGTCATGGTGGCGCGAGGCGAAACCGAATGGCGCTTCACGCCCGATGCGCCGTGGATAGCAGGGCCGCACGAATTGATCGTCCAAACGACGCTCGAAGATCTTGCGGGCAATCGCGTGGGGCGGCCTTTCGATGTGGACACGTTTCGCGAGGTCACGCGCCAAATCGAAACGCCCACGGTTTCAGTGCCGTTCCGTATCGGTGGAAAGTAGCGCGTAAGCCGCCCAACCCGCGGTTGAGATGCGTTCGGCATAGCTTACAAACCCAGAAGGCCGCGTGGTTTCCGGCCACGATCCGTCGTTGAGTTGGAACTTCGCAAGAAACCCTCGTCCACGCGCGATGGCTTCCAGCCGCGCGGTGCCGCTGATCTCGTTCAAGGCGAGCAGCGTAACGGCCGTGTCGAAAGCTTCCGAAGGCGCATGGGGCTGCGGGCCCCAGCCGCCGTCGCCGTTCTGCGCCGCCAGCAGCAGGGCCAGGTGTTTCCCGGCGGTATCCGGTAGAGCCAGCACAATCGCCGCGCGGTCGAGTACATTGGCCGGCGAGGCGGCGCGCAGCCAGCGATTGGCGTTTGTGATCGCAACTCGAAAGCGATCCCGATCCGCGGTTTCGAGTGTGCGCCTTGCCATGTAAGTGGCGAGCACCGATCCGTAAGTGGCCGGCGCCCCGGTTACTCCGCCGGTATCGATCTTCCACGCGCCATCGCTCTCCTGTAATGGCAGCAGCAATTCGGCCGCGCGCGCCAAATTGTTCCGTGCCGCGGCCACGCCGCTACGCACCGCCTCCGCCAGCGCCGCGCTGAACTGAATTCGAGCCAGTTTACGGTCGCTGAAGCCGGGATTGCCGTGCGTCTCATCCCAGGCTGCGGGCTTTCGCAGCCACTCCAGAGTATCGGTGAGCGCGCCCGCCGGAACGTCATAGCCGCGGGATTTGGCGAACAAAAGTGCGCGCGCCGCATCGCCGTTGTTGTGGCACGAAAAGCAGTGGTTCTCCGGTCCCCAGCGCGGAACCTCACGCGCCAGATAATCGATGGCGGCGCGTGCGGCGTCGGCGGAATGGCACGGCAAAGCCATTGCGAGACCTGCCGCGAGCAATCCGATGGCGCCGCGCATATCCATTTCGATGGCTTCATTTTAAGCGACTGACGCGCAATGTGAACTATCGCTCACTTGCTGGAAGATACGAGACCAAAGGCCGGTAACCACGTTAAATTGAAAATAGAAGGAGTCCGTTTTGAAGATTATTGTCGCCGCGTCGCTTCTTGCATGCTCGCTATGCGCCCAAACGCCGCCGCCGCCCTCCGTGCGCTTCGACATCAACGCCATCGATCGCACGGCCGACCCTTGCACCGATTTTTACCAGTACGCGTGCGGAACGTGGATCAAGAACAATCCGATCCCGAACGATCAATCTCGCTGGGGCCGGTTCTCGGAACTGGCGGAGCGCAATCGAGCGGTGCTGCGGGAAATCCTGGAGGAGGCCGCGAAGCCCGATCCAAAACGCGATCAGGTGACGCGCGAAATCGGCGACTTCTACGCCGCGTGCATGGACGACAAAGCCATCGACGCGCGCGGTTTGGATCCGATCAAACCGCAACTCGACCGCATCCGCAACCTCAAAGACAAGGCGCAACTGGCGGAGCTTGCCGCTTACTTGCAGAGGGAAAGCATGGGCGGGCTGTTCGAATTCGGCTCGGGACAGGATTTTAAGGACTCCACTAAGGTAATTGCCCAAGTGGATCAGGGCGGCATCGGCTTGCCGGATCGCGATTTCTATTTCCGGGAGGATGCGAAATCGGTCGAGCTTCGGCAGCAGTACGTCGCGCACGTGACGCGCATGTTTGAGCTGATGGGCGACAAGCCGGATGTGGCGAAGGCGCACGCCGATACCGTGATGCGCATCGAGACAGCGCTGGCTCAGGGATCGCTGGATAACGTATCGCGCCGCGATCCGGAAAAGCAATATCACAAGATGACCAAGCAGGAACTGCAGGCGCTCACGCCGGCGTTCCGCTGGAATGAATATCTCACCGCATCCGGCGCACCCGCGTTTCAATCCGTCAACGTTGCATGGCCCGATTTCCTCAAGGCTTTGAACGCGCAATTGCAGACTACGAGTCTCGACGATTGGAAGACTTACCTCACCTGGCACCTGCTTCATGCGAAGGCGACCATGCTGCCTTCAAAGTTTCTGGAAGAGAATTTCGATTTTTACGGTAAGACTCTCACCGGGGCCAAAGAGATGCGTCCGCGCTGGAAGCGTTGCGTCGATTATACCGATGGCGCGCTGGGCGAAGCACTGGGACAGAAGTTCGTTGAGCGCACCTTCGGCAAGGAAGGCAAAGCGCGCACGGTGGCGATGGTCGACCGGCTTGAGAAAGCTGTGGGCCAGGATATTCAGGCGCTGCCTTGGATGACGGCCGCTACGAAGCAGAAGGCGATGGCCAAGCTGGACGCTATCAAGAACAAGATCGGCTATCCCGACCATTGGCGCGATTATTCCAGCGTCATCATCAAGCGCGACGACGCGCTGGGCAACGCCGCGCGCGCCGATCAATTCGAATTTCAGCGCCAGTTGAATAAGATCGGCAAGCCGGTGGATCGCGGCGATTGGGATATGACGCCGCCGACCGTGAACGCTTATTACGATCCGCTAATGAACGACATCAACTTCCCGGCTGGAATTTTGCAGCCGCCGTTCTTCGACAACGATATGGACGACGCCGTCAACTATGGCGGCATCGGCATGGTGATCGGCCATGAGTTGACGCACGGCTTCGACGACGAGGGCAGCCAGTTCGACGGCGCAGGAAACCTGAAAGATTGGTGGACGCCGGAAGATAAGAAAGCGTTCGATGAGCGCGAGGCATGCATTGCCAACGAGTACTCCAAGTTCTCGGTAGCGCCAGGCGTAAACGTAAATGGCAAGCTGACGCTGGGGGAAAACACCGCCGATAATGGCGGCATTCGCGTCGCCCTCATGGCGCTCGAGGCTGCGCTGGCTAACCGGACTCGTCCGACGATCGGCGGGTATACTCCGGAGCAGCGCTTCTTCCTCTCATTCGGCCAGATCTGGTGCTCGAACGATCGTCCCGAGGCGGAGCGCTTGCAGGTGCAAACCGACCCGCATTCGCCGCCGCGTTTCCGCGTGGACGGCGTAGTGCAGAACTCGCCGGAATTTCAAAAGGCTTTCTCATGCAAGGCAGGCCAACCCATGGCGCCTGTCAACGCATGCCGGGTTTGGTAGGTACAGCCACATTTACCCAGTTAGGACCCTTGCGTTCGGGAATCGTCTGATATAGCCTTACCGGGATAAGGCGGGGCATAAGTACCCGGGAGGTATTCATGACGAGTGAGAAATTTGTCTACACGGTTTCTGGCGTCGCGCTGAGCGCCGCGCAGAAATCGAAGATCTCTCAGGAAATCGCGGCTGTCGTCGCGCGCGTGGTTCTCGGTGAATCGCCCGCGGAAGTGCGGCCGGAGTTATTGACGCTGCACGGCGTGGCTGGCGGCAGAATGATACCCACGGCGGAGGCAGTGAAAGCGAAAGCCACTGAGGCGTTCATCTCGGGAGGCTGCGGCGGTGGAGGAACCCCGACATGAGCGGCGCGGCCTTGGCGGAGCCGAAGGCCAGCAAGACATGTCCGAGCGCGCCGGCCGAACAAGGGTCGGCGCTCTTTGGCATGGTTGCCGCGAAAGGCCAGGTCGCCTATATTACTCCGAATGTCCCAGTGACCAATGAGTTGCTGGTAATTCTGGGTCAGAGCGGAATTCCGATTGAAAACCGTCTCCGCTTTTCGGGTGCTTGCATGGAGCATCTGTGCGTGCAATGGGAGGGCGGTGCAGGGTCAGGCCGTTGCGGGTTGATCGATCAGGCCTTGGACGTCTTCAGAATCGAGTCCGGCGCGGAAGATCTGCCCCAATGCGGTATCCGGCAGTCCTGCCGCTGGTTCGCCCAGCACAGCCGGAAGGCCTGCGCGGCGTGCCCCGAAGTAATCCGAAGACCCATGACGAGTTGATGCGTATAGCGCGTCACATACGCACTTTCACTGCGGTAGACGAAGTGCTCCACGGTCTGCATGACGCGACGAACGTTCGCACTTCCCCTTGTTGCGGGCCTGCTGTTTGCGCAGCCGTCGCCCACTTCGAACTGGAGCCTCGCCCAAAAGGAGCAGTTCTTACTCACCGCTACTATTCTCAACGAGCAGTTTGCCGGCAAAGGCATCACGAATTCACAGAAGGCGACGCTGAGCGATGGGCAAGTCACGCACGCCGCTCACATTCAATCGATTGACATCTACACGCCGCTCTTCAAAGGCAAGGACGGATCGCGCGAGCAGGATTTCAAGGACAGCTGGAAATTCAACGTCGCGGCCTACCGGCTGGCCAAGTTGCTGAACCTCGGCGATATGGTGCCGGTTTCGGTCCCGCGGGTGGTAAATAACAGACCTTCGTCGCTCGATTGGTGGGTGGATGGCGTTCTGATGGATGAGCGGGAGCGCGTCGATAAGAATATCTCACCGCCCGATGCCGCGCGCTGGCGTGGGCAGATGGATACTATACGCGTTTTCGACCAACTCATCTATAACATGGACCGCAGTCAGGAGAACCTCCTCATAACGACGAATTGGGACGTGTGGATGATCGACCATACGCGCTCCTTCCGCAAGTGGACGTCGCTACGCAATCCGGCTGCCGTCACACATTGCAAGCCGCAATTACTCGCAGCGCTGAAGAGTCTTCGGCGGCAGGATGTAGTGCGCGAACTCGGGCCCTTTCTCACCGATGCCGAGATGGACGGTCTGATGGCGCGGCGCGATCTGATTGTCGCTAAGCTCGAAGGGCGCGGCGATGGTCTTACACTGCCGAATCGGACGCCGGCGTCCTCCGCGGCATCCAAAACTTCCAAGACGTCAGGGCATTAGCCGCGTTTCTCCGCTCGTTAGCTTTAGTAAGGCCGACTCTTTCTAAGCGTAAGCCGATTTTTCTGAGCTTGCTGCCACCGGTGTATCATCTGAATGACACGGAGGCGGCTATGGGTGAAGAAAGAAAGGCCGTTCGAGCGATTCATATCGGCGCTGACGGGGTCCATATCAATTACCCAATATCGCGGCCGGCAATTGCGAGATTTGGATTTTATGTTGCCGTCCTTGCGATCGCCCTTGTAGTGTGGCAAGTGCAGGAGAGCCTGTTTTCGAGGTCCTATATAGAAACGCAGACGGAAGCCTTGACGCCACTTCAGGAAAAGCAACTCGACGCCTTCCTGCAAATGAACCAATTGCTGATCACGCTGGCGACGGCAACTATGGGCGCCTTGGGATTCATGTTGAGCCAGGGGAAAACGCGCCGCTGGCGCGAACTGCTTTCCGCAGCCGCCAGCGCTGTATTTGCGGGGTGCTCACTATATTTCGGCTACCTGGCATACCAGGGCATTCTATGGATGCTACAGAGCAGTTTCTTCAACCTCGACAACGCAGCAATCCAGTGGACGCGTCATCTTCACTTCTACGCATTGCTGCTGAGCGTCTTTTTCTTCGCGGATTTTATCATTCACGATATTGGCAAGGAGGATCGAAATGCGGTTGCAACTAGTGTCGCCGCGCCTTGAAGCGGCGTCGTGTTGGATGTTACTGATTGCCGCAACGCTGCCGGCGCAAAGTCCCAAGCAACCAGGGAAACTCGCGATCACCTCCGTGCCTAAAGGCGCATCCATATTCGTGAACGGCTCCAAAATGGGGCAGCCGACCGATGCGACATTCGTGGTGTCGCCTGGGAATTACCGCGTTTCAGTGACGGGCGGAGCGGGAAATCTGAATTGTCAAACGAAGTCTGTGACGATATCCGCGGGTTCGCAAGTGGATTTGAACTGCTCCACGTCGGGCTGGGGGACGAAGGCGAAGTAGGCCCGCTGGTTGAAAGCTTCTCTTGTGCCATGCGCCCGCGATATTCCGCGGGCGCATGGCATCTCATCCTACCAACGGTCGCGGGATTCCTGCGCTCCGCCGCGTCCGCCTGCTGCTGCGGCCGCGGGCGCCGGAGGCAGGAACTTCGGATCGAGAATCTTCGCGATCTGATCCTTTGCCCCTTCCAGATGGGCCTTCGTGTCGTGATCGTTCGCTTTGGCGATCGCCGTCGTGAGTGACGCATTCAGCGCGCGCAGTTCGGCGCGATAGAACGGCTTCTCGTCGTCGCTCTTCGCCGGCGCTCCGCCACGTCCCCCGCGTCCTCCGCCAGCAGCCGCTGCAGGACCTGCCGCCGCCGTCGCCCCGTTCAGCTTGGTGTTGACCAGTTCGAGATATGCGTTCTGTAAGTTGCGGCGGTACGCGTCGATCCTTACCGTGGTTCCATCGAGTTCCTTCCACACGCCTTTGCGGACGGTGGAGAGCAATTCGGCCGCGGTATAAGCCGCGGTGCCATCGAGCGTTTGCTGTTCGATCAAACGCGAGAAGCGTTGATCGTTCAGCAACTGGTTCAATACGCTGGTCTGCGCGTTGCGAATGCGCGTCAGGGCGCCGTTGGCTTCAATCCGCCGCAGAATATCCGGATCGATCAGCCACGTTGGCGTCGCGAGGGCATTATCCACCAGGAACTTTACGGCCTCTTCCTGCTTCAATTTGGGAACCAGGGTAAAGACGCGGCCTTCCTGCCCAACCACCTTCTCCTGGCTATTCAGTCCGCCTACAACCTGGGCCACGTGGTTCATTTCCAACTGCCACTGGCTCAGCATGCGTCCGTAAATCTCGGAAAGGTCCTCGTAGGTCTCGCCTTCTTTCCAGGCGGTGGCCGGCATGATCATTTTGGCTACGCGCTGGAGATTCTTCATGCCCATCGCGGTCGATTTCGTGGCGTCGGCATCGCCTACGGCCTCGGTCTCGTCACCGGGGTCGGAGCCTTGCGAACCAGGCGTCGAGAAGCGATACCACGGGGTGTTGTCCTGCTCGCGCGCCCATTTATCCAAGGTCGGCTTCTCGTCGCGCGGCGTGTTCACGCCGGGGAGCTGCGTATAGCCCCACTTCGTTGCCCAGATATCGTACGGACCGATGCGCGGAATCAGATCTTCCGCCGCGATTCCATCCTCGGGCTGGGCCACATAGTTGAAGCGCGAGTAATCCATGATGCTGGGCGTGTGGCCCATCTTGTGGACCCAGTCCTTATCGCGGATTTTGTCCGCCGGGTACATCGAGCTGGCCTTCATGTTGTGCTGGAAGCCGAGCGTGTGGCCTACTTCATGGCACACCACGTATTCCAACAGGCGGCCCATCAGATCGTCGGGCAGGGGCAGTTTCTGCGCCCGCGGATCGAGCGGCCCCACCTGCACGAAGTACCAGTCGCGCGCAAGGTTCATCACGTTGTGATAGAACTGAATGTCCGCGTTGAGAATCTCGCCCGTGCGCGGGTCCGAAATGTGCGGGCCGCTCGCGTTTTCGGTGGTAGAAGGCAGCCAACGAATCACCGAGTAGCGGACGTCTTCGGGGCTGAAATCGGGGTCTTCCTGCGGGCGTGGGCGCGAACTTCCCGATGATCGCGTGGCTGAATCCGGCGGCCGCGAAAGCTTCGTTCCAATCTTCAATGCCCTTCTTCAGCCAGGGCGCCCACTTCTTCGGCGTGGCCGAATCGATGTAATAAACGATGGGTTTCACGGGGTCGGAGACGGCGGCGTTGGGGTCCTTCTTTTCCAGGCGCCAGCGCGCGATGTACTGCACGTTGCGCACGCGGTATTCATCCGCCGTGTAGTCCTGCTGGCGGGTGGTGAAGTAGCCGACGCGCTCGTCAAACAGGCGCGGCATCATGGGCTTTTCCGGCAGGCGCACCATGCTGTGATGCAGCACGAGGGTGGCGCTGGTTCCGCGCATCGAGCCGCCTCCCAGGCCGCCGCCGCGTCCACCGCCCGCGGCGCCGCCGCGTCCGGACGCCGCATTTGTGTAAGTGGCTGTCGCTTCCGCTTCAATGTTATCCGGGTAGGGCGTAATGTGATCGATGAACGACCTAGATGCGTCGAACGCCGAAGCGCCGATGTGCTGGCGCGCGCTGAACTCGGGCACATCCGTGTTATACAGACGGCTCACATCGATCACCGGGTCGCCATCGTGGAAGGCCGCGACGTTGAACGCCATTACGATGGTGTCGTTGTTGGCGTTGTTCACGGCGGCGGCAATGGGCGAATCCGGATCGGCGTGGATGCTGAAATCGACGTCACGCAGGTAGACGCGATTGTTGCGCATCTCCCACTCGACCACTTTGTTCGTGACCTCGCCGCCGCCATAACCGGCGCCGACTGTTGTTTTGGCGATCTGCGTATTCCAAAGGTACTGCTTGCCGAGTTCCTTCTTGGGGATTTCGTAAAAGTACCGCTCGCCCACCTGATAGACGGTGAACATGCCTTTTTTGGATTTCGCGTCCTTGTTAATCACGCGGTCGAAAGGTTGAGGATTGGGAACGCCCAATGCGGCTCCTCCGCCGCCACCACGCCCGCCGCCAGCGCCTGCGCCAGTCTGCGCCGGTTCATCTTGCGCAATCAATACGGATGCGGTGACCAAGGCCAAAAGAAAGGCCGGTACTCTTTGCTTCATATGAAACTCCTTACAAGGGAATGACAGATATGTTAGCAGACTAACGGTCGAGCTAGGATGGCTTCGGTCCCGGAGATGAACCGGTTCTTAAACCGCGTGCCGCAAGGGCCGGCACCGGCGGATCGCCCGAAGGCCGATCAGTTCGGCAACCTTGGTCAGAAAAGCCGGTAGGTTCTCGGTGTAGACGGAGAGGTTTTGCCGTCCTCGCCGATGATGGCGTAAAAGCTCGGCATCGGTGGAGGTGATAAGGGCAGTCGCAGGCTGATACGATTTCACACGAGCGTAGGCCAAAACGCTTCGGCCCTCCTCGCTGGAACCGAATTGACCATCGCTGAGCACCAACTCGTACTGGTGCTCGTCCAGTTTGGCCAAAGCTTCGGCTGGAGTGGCAGCCACGTCCACTCGATATCCCCCTGCCTGCAGAATGGTTTGCAGGGCAAGGCGCGGTGCAAGGTCGCCGTGTGCCAGTAACACGCGGGCTAGATTTAAGGAACCAATTGCCCTACGTGCGGGAAGCGATTGTGGCAAACGGGGCATCTATTTTCAGTCTAACCGAAATGCGTCCAGTTTCAGCCAGTTAATTTGAAAACCGCCCGTATCCATAGACCCCATTTCTTAGAACCATACTACTAAGAATACTAGAACTCCGGCTTGCCAGATCCTCAATCGTAAGATTCCAAACAGTGGCAAATCTCACGCAAAGGTGGATAACGGCCGCCTCGCTAAAAACAATATCTTATGGGAGTTTACCCATGACGGAGACACTCAAGCGCACTTCCACCGGGGTATCCGGTCTCGACGAAATTCTTCTTGGCGGGTTGATCGCCCAACGCTCCTACATGGTTCGAGGCGGCCCGGGTTCCGGAAAGACGATTTTAGGTCTGCATTTCCTCGACTGCGGAGCCGCACAGGGTCAGAATTGCTTATTCTTGACCTTCGGAGAAAGCAAGGCGGAATTGTCGCGTAACGGTTCGCTGCTTGGGTTTGCGATGGAGCGCCTCTATTTCCTCGACCTGAGCCCCAATTCTAACTACTTTGCGGAATCCCAGGACTACGACATTTTTCCGCCTTCCGACGTGGAGCGTGCGCCCATCGCGCGCCGCATTCGCGATGAGGTGAACGCGCTTAAACCCTGCCGTGTCTTCATCGATGGCATGACCCAACTGCGGCACTTGAGCCCGAACGCCTTTCAATTCCGCAAAGAGGCGCTGGCTTTTCTGCGCTTTCTTTCGGAGATGGGCTGCACCGTGATGTTTACCTCGGAATCCGATGAAGGGCCGGATGCGGATCTGCAGTTCCTCGCCGATGGAGTCATCACGCTCGAATCGCATGCCGCGCAGCGCCGTCTCATCGTGTCTAAGCTCCGCGGTTCGGATTTCCGGCCCGGCTACCATACTCTTCGCCTTTCCAATCGGGGCATGGAAGTTTTTCCACGGTTGCTCCCGGAGGATTTTTCCATCTCCTTCGAGCCACATGTGATCCCCTTTGGCGTACCGCAACTCGATTCCATGCTTCACGGGGGCTTGGAGCGCGGCACTATCAGCATTCTCACGGGGCCCAGTGGAGTTGGCAAGACCACCCTGGGCATGCAATTCATAACCACCGCCGCTGCGCGCGGTGAACGCGCCGCGGTCTATGTGTTCGAGGAGCAGGGCCTTTCGCTCCGCCGCCGTTGCAGCGCCATAGGCATTGAGGTGGAGGGCCCCATCTCCGATGGCACATTGTCGCTGGTGCAAATAGAGCCGCTACGTTTCACCGCCGATGAGTTCGCTCTCATGGTTCGAGACGAAGTGGAGAAGCGGCACACGCGCGTTGTCATGATCGACAGCGTTTCCGGCTACCGGCTCTCGGTGCGCGATCAGGACCTGGTAATGCATCTGCACGCTCTCGCCAAGTATCTGCAAAACATGGGCGTCGCCGTGCTCCTGATCAATGAAGTGGAGACCATCACTGGCGATTTTCGTGTGACGGATGTTGGCGTCAGCTACATGGCCGACAACATCATATTTCTGCGGTACCTGGAATTGCGCGGTGAATTGGCGAAGGCGCTCGGCGTCCTCAAGAAGCGCATAAGCGATTTCGAAAAGACCTTCCGCGAAATTCGCATCACCGCGCACGGCATTGAGATCGGCGAGCCATTGCACGGCCTTCGTGGAATCCTGAGCGGGGTTCCGGAGTGGACCGGGCACGAGTTGGCGTGGAGAAATGACGCCAGAGAGGCGAGAGGCTAACTTGAGCCGCGTCCTCACTCTGCTCGATAATGCGGCCAATGCGCGCATGGTGCGCGAACTGCTTGCGCCGCGCCACGACGTTATTGGGGTTCCCTTTGAGGACGCCGATCTCGCGATCATCGACGCCGCCTCGGTCAACGCGCACGCGGAATTTCTGCGTGAGCGGAAACGAGCGGAAGATCCGGTATTTTTTCCCGTTCTCCTTGTCACCGCGCGGCAAAACGCCGGAATTTATACCGGGCCGCTCGCCAGCCTGGCCGATGAAATCGTACTGACGCCGGTGGAAAAAGTGGAGCTGTTCGCGCGCATTGAAATGCTGCTGCGCGCGCGCCGATTGTCGTTGGAACTCCGCTTGCGAAAGGACGATTTAGAGGCGTTCATCCATGCGATGACGCACGATCTTCGCGCGCCGTTGCGGACGGTTTCGGGCTTCGCCGAAGCAATGGCGGAAGATCAGCGCGAACTGTTGAACGCCGATGGCCGCCGGCATCTGGACCGCATTCAGGCGGCGGTGCGCCAAATGTGGGAGCTGATTGAATCGCTGGTGGCTTTTTCCCGCATCGGCCGTAAAGCCGTAAAGATGAAGACGGTGGATCTGGATTTGGCCGTCGAGACCTGTGTCAAGGAGATGAAGCGGGAAATCGAAACGTGCGGCGCCCAGGTTCAGAAACGTGGCGAACTGGGCCTGGCCGAGGCGGATCCGAGCCTGCTGAAGATTGCTATCTGCAACTTGATCTCGAACGCCATCAAGTACGTAGAGAAGGGCATCGCGCCGCATCTCGAAATCTCCGCGCTGCGCGGCGGCGGCAAGGTGCACTTGCAATTCCGCGATAACGGAATCGGCTTGCGCGAAGAGGATCAGCAGAAGATTTTTACGCCGTTCGTGCGATTACATGGCGAGGAGGATTACCCGGGCTTAGGTTTGGGCCTTTCCGCTACGCGCAAGGTGATCGAGATTATCGGCGGTCAATCCGGCGTCGTATCCGCGCCGGGTAAGGGCAGTACGTTTTGGATCGAGCTGGCGGCGGGAGGCGCGCAATGAAGATCCTGGTAATCGACGACAATCCGGATCATCGAGAGTTGGTGAGCGCAAAAGCGCGCAAGGCATATCCGGATGCCGAGATCGTCGAAATCATCCGGCAATCGATGCTGGATGCGAAGTTGAAGGAAGGGGCGCCGGACCTGGCGCTCACCGATTATCGCCTGCATTGGAATGACGGTCTTCGCGTGCTCGAGCAGATCAAGGGGATGTATCCGGAAACGCCAGTGATCATGGTGACCGATACCGGCAGCGAGGAAGTTGCCACGGACGGCATGAAGAGCGGGCTTGCCGATTACATTCTGAAAGACCACCTGCACCGGTTGCCCATTGCGATCCGCGAATCGATGGAAAAGATTCGTCTGCGGCAGCGCGCCGAGAGCGAGCGCGCCGAATTGATTCGCGAACAGGCCGCCAGGGCGGAGGCCGAAGCCGGCGAGCGCCGTTACAGGTCCTTGGCGGAGGCGATTCCGCAAATTGTCTGGACCGCCGATGCGGAAGGGAGCTTCGATTATTACAATCGCCGCTGGTTCGAATACTCCGGTCTTAACGAAAGCGCCAGTTTTGAACGCGATGCCTGGAAGTACGTTTTGCACGAGGAAGACGCCGAAGCCACGTTGACCCGCTGGCGCGGCGCCGTGCAATCGGGTGAGGGCTACGAAATCGAATGCCGCTTCCGCCGCGCATCCGATGGCGCTTACCGATGGCACCTGTGTCGCGCCATTCCGGTGCGGAATCCGGATGGGGGCATCGCCAAGTGGTTCGGCACCTGCACCGATATCGACGACCAGAAGCGATCCGGAGAGTCCCTGAGAGAGGCGCAGAAACTCGAAAGCATCGGACTGTTAGCCGGAGGCGTCGCGCACGATTTTAATAATCTACTGACGGGAATTCTAGGTAATGCGAGCCTCATGCTGGAGATTGTGCCGGAACGCAATGAACTCCGCCCGCTGCTCGAAAATGTGGTGATGGCAAGCGAACGAGCCGCCGATCTTACCCGTCAGCTCCTGGCCTACTCCGGTAAGGGCCGCTACTTCGTGGAGCCCGTCGATCTTTCAAAATTGGTGCGCGAGATTCGAACGCTGATTCAGAGTTCAATTCCGAAGAAGGTAGATGTGCGGCTGGACCTGGCGGATGATCTGCCATGCGCGGAAGTGGACCAGACGCAGATCCGCCAACTGGTGATGAACCTGGTAATTAATGGCGCGGAGGCAATCGGCGAAGATCGCGAGGGGACGGTTAACGTGTCCACCTTCTTTCAACCGGTGGATGAAGTCTATCTCGCAAACATCGAGTTCGCTCTCAATGGGATTGGCCCTGGCGATTACATTATAGTGCGGGTTGCCGACGATGGCTGCGGCATGGAAGAGTCCGTACGCCAGCGGATCTTCGATCCGTTCTTCACTACTAAATTCACCGGCCGGGGCCTGGGGCTGGCTGCGGCGTTAGGAATTGTGCGTGGACATCACGGGGCCATCCGGATCGAATCAGCGCCGGGGAAGGGAACCGTCTTCGAAGTACTAATACCCGCGGCGACCGGCCGCGAACGGCAGAGGCGTTTGAGAAACTATACACCCTCGCGCCATTGACGCAGGCGATCGATCGGTAGGGTGCGCTCACGTGGCGGTTGACAACGCTCGCGCCACATTAAGCAGAAGTCGCAGAACGCTAGGCAGCGCTGGTAGCGCCCATGGCAGCCGTCTTGTTCTTGCTGCCGGGAGGACGTCCGCGCCGCTTCGGGGCAACGGCCGCTGCGGACGCACTGCCGGTTTCCGACGGTTCCGTTGCAAGCCACGCTGGTGGACGGCCACGGCGCTTTCCCCGGCCGCGCGCCAGACGCTCCAAACTGAGGATCGCCTCTTCCAATTGAGCGCGTTCCGACCGTAGTTCTGCCAAAATTTTCGTGACGTCCATGATGCTCTCCCGGTGCCCTGCGTTACAGCAGTAAAATCAGGAATCTTTTTAAGATTCCCCCATATATTTCCAATTTTCGCTCGAATTGCACTGTAATTCAAGTAACTATTCATCGATTCGACAAAATCGCGCGTTACCTACGTACCTCGCATAACAATCAGTACGAAAGTTATACGTACCGTCCTTCTGGCGCTGGCGCCAACAGGCTGGAGCCAGGTCTAATAGGACTAGGCCACTACGTCCAGCCTAGCTATCTGGATCTGTTTTTCCAGTAGTAGTAAAAGGGTATGCCCGCAACAACGATAAAGAGGCCCTTCAGCGATTCCTTCGGCGAATCCGCCAGCGTAGATATCACTAATAAAGCAGCCACCAAAACAAATAACAAGGGTACAAACGGATAGCCTAACGTTCGATAGGGTCGGGGAAGATCCGGACGCTTTCTTCGCAAAACGATCACTGCCGCCGTCGCCATTCCATAGAGGATCCAACTGGCGAAGATCACATACGTGAATAGCTCCTTATAGCCACCGGAAAGCACAATCAGCACCGAAGCCCATAGGGTCAAAGCCAGGATGGATATGCCCGGGGTGCGAAATTGGGGATGAACCCAAGCCACTGCGCGGAAGAAAAGCCCGTCGCGCGCCGCTGCGTAAGGAACTCGCGAGCCGGTAAGAATGGAGCCGTTAAGCGCAGCGAAAATACTGATCATTGCCGCCACTGAAACCGCATTCGCTCCCCAATCCCCCACGATGCGCCGCAACATCTCCGCGGCGACGCGTGGATTGTCGGCTACCTGCTGCGCGGTTAACACATGGAAATATGCCCAATTTGCGAATAAATAAATCGCCATTACCGCTACAGTTCCGCCGATTAACGCCAGCGGCAAGTTGCGCTGCGGATCGCGAACTTCCGAAGCCACCATGCTGACGTTGTTCCACCCGTCGTAGGCCCACAGTGCAGCGACAAGCGCGGCGAAGAAACCGGCGGTGGTCAAGGGGAGAAGCGAAGGCGCCACCGGCTCGTGCGCTTTCCCTAACGTCAACCCCACAAAAATAATGGCGCAGAAAAGCAAGACCTTAATAATGGTGATGGCGGTTTGTACGTTGCCGCCGATCTTCACTCCGAAGTAGTTGAGGCCGCCGAGGCCCAAGATCAGGAGGATGGCGAAGACCTGTCCGTACTGGAGCTCGAGCCCGCCGGAAGGCACGAAGGGGAGGGGTATTTTCCACAAAACCTTTCCTAAGAGTGGAAAAAAATTAGCTAAGTAAACAAAAAAACCCGTGGCAAGAGTTGCGATAGAACCGCTCTTTGCCACCCACATCTGCGTCCAACTATAAAGAAACCCCCACAAGGGTCCGTAGGCCTCGCGCAGATAAGCATATTCACCGCCGGCTTCGGGCAGCGCCGCGGCGAGTTCCGCATAGCTGAGAGCTCCCGCCAAAGAAAGCAGCCCACCGAAAACGAAAACGAAGAACACCATCGCCGGCGTGTTGACCCGCGCAATCATTTCGTGCGGCACCAGGAAAATCCCGCTTCCGATTACGGTGCCGATGACGATCGATATGGCCGCGCCTGTTCCTAAGTCGCGTTTGAGCTCCATCTATCTCCAAGCTGGCCGAGCGCATTTGACGCAGAGTCGCAGAGAAAGCCTAAACAGTGTTTTACTCCGCGTCTCTGCGACTCTGCGTCAAACCAGTTTTTCCCTCGCCCAGATGCGCAACGATACCCACTCCGAATGTGACGACCGTTCCGATGAGAACGTACCACGTCCACGCGATCGGCGTCGCGAATCGAACGTATAGGATCGCGGCGAGGCCCGCCGCCACGCCCGCCATCGCAGCCCATTCGCCTGGCTTCTTTGTCAGCACGCCCAGCAGGAACACTCCGAGCAGCGCGCCGGCGGGAATCGACCCAATAGTGAGCCCCGCTTCCAGCACCGATTTCGACCCGCTCGCGCCGATTGCGATCACCAGCAGTACGGCGCCCCATGCCACCGTCGCGCGCCGCGCCAGCCGCAAAGAGCTAGCGTGGAAAAAATCCACGACCACGGTGGAGGACAACGAATTCAGCGCCGCGCTGAGGTTTGCCATGGCGGCGGCGAGAATCGCCGCGATCAACAGCCCCGCCAGCCCCGGCGGCAGGTTGTGCCAGATGAACTCAGGGTAGAGGCGGTCGGTTTGCGTGGGCGGCGCAAGATGAGCATCGCCATAGTAAACGAATAGCAGCACGCCGATCAGCAGGAACAGCGTGAACTGAATGAGGATGACCGCCCAACTGGCGAATAGCGCCGTGCGGCTTTGCCTTTCATCGCGCGCGCTCAGGAGGCGCTGGACCATGAGCTGATCGGTGCCGTGCGTAGCGGTGGTGAGGAAACAACCGCCCGCGACGCCCGCCCAGAAGCTGTAGGTGCGCGAGAAGAAAGCCATGTTGAAGGCGAAGCGGAAATCGAAGATCTCGAACTTATGCGCCGCGCCGGCAACGGCTGCCACGTGCGTCCAGCCGCCTGGAATCTTGTCCAGGATGACGAAAAAGCTGAGCACGGCGCCGACTACGTAGAGGCTCATCTGCACGACGTCGGTCCAGATCACGGCGGTCATGCCGCCTTCAAATGTGTAAAAAAGCGTGAGGATTACGATCAGCGCGATGGATGCGTTCTGGCCGGTGCCGAGCACGATCGAGATCACGAGCGAGATGGCGAACACGCGCACGCCCTCGGCCAGCGCGCGCGTCACTAAAAAGATAGAGGCAGTGAGTTTGCGGATGCGCTCGCCGAACCTGCGCCGCATCAGCTCATACGCCGTGAACATCTCGCCGCGAAAGTACTGGGGCAAAAAAAGAAGCGAAATCGCAATGCGGGCCATCAGGTATCCGAGCACGATTTGGAGGAATCCCAGGTTGCCGTTGAAAGCCAGGGCCGGCGTTCCGACAATGGTGAGGGTGCTGGTTTCGGCGGAGACGATGGAAAGGGCGATCGCCCACCAGGGCGCGGTGCGTCCGCCGAGAAAATAATCGCGCAGGGATCTCTGGCCGGAGCGAAAACGCGCGCCAAACCACGTAATGCCGGCGAGATAAGCGAGAATTACCGCAAGATCGAGGGAATGCATCGCGGCGAGGTGACTTTACGATATCATCATCTGATATATTCGTAGCCGGAACCCGATGTGCCGGTTCGGTGTCGAATCTAAGGGGTTGTGCAAGCCCCGAAGCCGGCTGTGAACACGCGCAGTCCGGCGGAATCATCGTCACTTTAAACTTAAGAGAGGCAGGAGGCGCAGGTGCAGAAGTTTTCTCAATGGATAGGCGGCGCGGCCGCATTGGCCGTTTTGACGATGGCCTCGACAACTTGTTGGGCGCAGGGCACGGCTGCGGCCCCTCCGCAGAAAGCGGTTAAGGATCAGGCTGAGTTCGATCTCTTTGACGCCGTGAAGAAGGATCTTCTCCAGAACAACGGAGCCAAGGCCGTTACGGATCTGGACGCGTGGAAGCAGCATAATCCCGATTCGGCATTCAAAGACGACCGCGAAGTGATGTACATCCAGGCGTACCAGATGGCTAAGGACTGGGGCAAACTGCTGGACAAAGCGAAGGAACTAATGAGCAAGGATCTCGACGCCATGTTCCCCGATCCAGCGCAGGGACCGAAACAAGTGATCCCAGTATATTTCGGCGCCGTAACCGCGGCCTCCAGCCTGCAAAATCCGACGCCCGAGCAACTGGCCATCGGCGTAGAGGCAGCGCACAAGATTCTGGACTATAAACGCGCGCCTTCGGACGTCGCCCCTGCAGCCTGGGCGACCGCGAAAAAGCAGTTGGACGACGCTTCCAACGCCATGCTCTATCGCGCCGCAATCCTTCCCGCGATGGAGGCTCAGACGAAGCGCGATTGGCCGGCGGCCGAGGCCGCGTGGACTAAGGCGATGGGCGATTACCCGAATAAAGCAATGATCGCTTATAACCTCGGCGTAGCGTTGCGCGCCCAGAACAAGCACGATCAAGCGATCTGGCAGTTCGCACGCGCGGTCGGGCATCGATCCGACGCTCGAGGGAACGGCCAACGGTACGACGATCACCAATTTCGTCAAAACCTACTATCGCAACCTGCATGGCGCCGAAGACGGGCTGGATCAGATTGAACAGCAAGCTAAAGCGGGGGCGTCGCCGCCGGCTGGCTTCCATGTGCCGACGGCGCAGGAAATCGCCGAGGCAAAGCAGAAGGAATTCGAGACGAGCCATCCCGATATCGCGCTCTGGATGAAACTCAAGGCTACGCTGACGTCCGATCAAGGCCAGCAGTATTTCGATAGCGGCATGAAGGGCGCCGAGGTCCCTGAACTCACGGGGACAGTACTCGAAAGCGCTTGCCGCGCCAAAGAACTGAAAGTGGCCGTACCACTTCCCGATGCCACCGGCGCGCCAACCGCCGAGATAACGCTCAAGCTGGTTAACGATGCCGGCGCCGCTTCCGCGCTTCCTGGCAAGGCGGAAGCGGGCCGCGTGACATTCGAGGCGTCGCGGAAGCGTTCACGAAGGACCCTTCATGCTGACGATGACCATCGACAAGAAGGACATCAAAGACTTGAAGGTCACGCCCTGCGCGGCTGCCCCGGCCAGAAAAGGCGTCACCAAGAAAAAGTAGCGGCCGAATCCGTTCCTCTCAAGCCTATCCAAGCCCGGTGCGCTCCTGCGGCGCATCGGGCTTTTTTGCCTTTCTGAACGCGGTTGCACCGTGTTGCATCATCCGCTATACTCCGCAAATGCCCGTCGGAAGATTCGAATCCCGCGGGGCGCTCATTCACAACTGGAAACCCAGTGGAGGCCTAAGATGCGAAGACTTTCTCGATGGATCGGCTGCGCGCTAGCAGCCGCGGTAACGTTAACGGTGATGGCGAGCTTCGCCAGCGCTCAGGAAAAGAAGCTCAAGGACGGGGAGCGCGAACTGTACGAGCCCGCCACGCAGGCGGTTGCGGGACAGAATTGGGCCAAGGCAGTTCCGGCTCTCGAGGCGTGGAAGCAAAAGTTTCCCGAATCCGAGTTCAAGGACGACCGGGATTTTTATATTCTGCAGGGCTACCTGGTAACCAACAGCTGGACAAGGCGCTTACTTTTGGCAACGAGTTCATCGATCGCGACCTGCCATCGATGTTCAAGGGCAGCCTGGCAACGTTGTCGGCGCGTACTTCATCGTCACCAGCGCGGCGGCGCAGTTGATTCAAAAAGACGCGACCCCGGAACAGATTGCGACCGGAGACAAGGCGGCGCATAAGCTTCTGGACTACGCTCCCACATATTTTGTTCCCGCCAATATGCCGGCCGGACAGACGGCGCAAACGTTCGCCCAGACCCAGCAACAAATGGTGGCCATGGCCAAAGGCTACCTTCTAACCGAGGCCGTGATACCCGGTACTAAAGCCGAGGCAAAAAAGGATTGCGCGGCCGCCGATGCCGCGTTCTCCAAAGCACTGATGACTTACCCGGACAACTCTTGGATTTCGCACCACTTGGCCAGCGCCTACAACTGCGAGCAGAAGCCCTTCCTGGCGATGTACGAATTTGCGCGCACGGCGGCGGTAGATCCGACGCAAGGCAAAACGACCGATGGGCCGAAATTCATCGCGTCGGTGAAAAAGACGTATGCGACCTTGCACGGGGGCGAAGAGGGATTGGATCAGTTGATGGAACAGGCGAAGGCGACGCCGATTCCGCCCGCCGATTTCAAAATCGAAACCGACGACGAGCGGAAAATCAAGTTGGCCGACGAGTTCTCCGAGGCCAATCCCGAGATAGCCACGTGGACGAATATCAAGACGAATCTGACCTCGCAAGGCGCCGCCGTTCTTCGACGGCATGAAAGGAGCCGAACTTCCCCCGCTGCTGGGCATGATCGCCGATGCCAAGCCCGCTTGCCGGCCCAAGGAACTGATCCTCTACGTTCCTTCGCCGGATAATGCCGCGAAGACCACTGAGATTACATTGAAGTTTGAGCCCCACTGAGCGGCAAACCGGAGATCGGGTCGAACATCAAGTTTGTCGCCGTGGCCGACACTTTCGCGCCCGCGCCTTTCATGCTGACCATGACCGCGGAAAAAGAAAAGGTGCAGGATTTAAAGCTATCGCCTTGCGCCGCAGCGACGCCAGTACGTAAAAAAAAGTAGAGGGCTACGGTGGCGGAGCGGTCTTAGCCAGCGCCAAGCTGTAAACCAGGCGCTCCAGGGGATTACCCGAGACACCTGCCCGCTTCAGATCGCGGAAGTAGAAGCCCACATTGCGAGCCGAATTTAGAATGCGGGTCGGCGGCGTGTGCAGAACCGCAAAGATCAGCCCCGCCGCCATGATTCCGATGGTATAGATTCGACGCATCGCTTCTACCTATTCAGACGAACACCGCGGCGGGTGGTTAGTTAAGCCGCGTTTTGCGTTGTCATTTGCGATAATATAAACAGAAGTTTTCGAATTCAGGAGCTATGCCGCTTTACGAATACGCCTGCAAGAGCTGTGGAAAGCACTTTGAAGTCCGCCAGAAATTTTCCGACGAGCCTTTGAAAATACACGAAGAATGCGGAGGAGAGGCGGAGCGTGTGCTCTCCGTGCCCGCATTCCAATTCAAGGGCACGGGTTGGTATGTCACCGATTACGCCAAGTGCGGCGGAGGGAAATCCCCTGAGAATGGCAATGCCGAGAAGAAATCGGACGCCAAAGGGGATGGCAAGAGTGAATCCAAGTCCGAGTCGAAATCGGAATCGAGTCCCGCTCCAAAGACCGAGACGAAGAGCGAATCGAAGTCGAGTAGCGACGCCAAACCCGCCTAGCCGCGTGAGTTCCCGGAGCGAGGCGGCCGGTAGCAATGTCGCGCCAATCTCGGAAGCCTGCGCAGCCAACATGTTAGAATAAAAGCTTCTTTTTAGAGGTTGAACCCATGCCAAATCCCAAACGTCGCCATTCCCAACGGCGGACCAGCAGCCGCCGCGCGCACGATGCGCTGAAGTCGCCCGGGCTTTCGGAGTGCCCCAACTGCCACGAGCCCAAGCAGCCGCATCGCGTCTGCCCCCACTGCGGCCAGTACAAGGGCCGCGAAGTAGTCGAAGTCGCGCAGGAGTAGCCCGGCTCCGCGATGCTGACCATTGCGGTGGATGCAATGGGCGGCGACCACGCCCCCAAATCCGAAGTCGAAGGGGCGGTTGCCGCCGCCAGGGATTTGGGCGTCAAAGTCATTCTGGTGGGCCAGCAGGAGGTGGTCCGCAAGGAACTAGCTCAGCATCACGACATCGCGCAGCTTCCCATCGAGATTGTGGACGCGCGTGAGCGCATCACCATGGAAGACCATGCGGCGCGCGCCGTGCGGACCAAGCGGGATAGCTCCATGCGGGTCGCCGCGCGTCTGGTGCGCGACGGCGTCGCTCAGGGATTCGTGTCGGCCGGCAACACCGGCGCCGTGATGGCTACCGCCAAGATGGTGCAGGGCGTCGTCCCCGGGCGTGGACCGGCCCGCGCTCGCAATGCCCCTGCCCACCGTCGTGAAGGGATCGCCCGTGGTGGTGGTCGATGTCGGCGCCAACGTCGATTGCACGCCCGATATGCTGGCGCAGTTCGCCGTGATGGGCGAAATCTATTCGCGCATCATTCTGGGCCGGCCCAAGCCGCGCGTCGGCGTGCTCTCCATCGGTGAAGAGGCCCACAAGGGCAACGATATCACCCGGTCCACGTCTCAGTTATTGAAGGGCCTGAACCTCAATTTCATCGGAAATGTGGAAGGCCGCGATATCTATTCGGGCAAGGTGGACGTAATCGTATGCGATGGCTTCATCGGCAACGTGGTGCTCAAGGTCAGCGAGGGCGTGGCGGACATGGTGAAGCACCTGCTGCGCGAATCGCTCGAAGCCACCATTGCGGGCAAGATCGGCTACGTGATTTCCAAGACGGCCTTCAGCACTTTCAAGAAGCGCATGGATTATTCCGAATACGGCGGCGCACCGCTGCTGGGCGTGCGCGGCGTCTGCATCATCTGCCACGGCCGCTCCAACGCCAACGCCATAAAGAACGCCATCCGCGTGGCTAAGGAGTTCTGCGATGGCGATATCAACCAGCGGATCGAAGAGGAACTCCGCGGCAAAGTGCGGGAAGCGGGAAGCTAACCTTGCAGCCACGGATGCACACAGATGCACACGGATGGAACGCGAAATTTCCGATCTGTGTGCATCTGTGTGCATCCGTGGCCATGATGCTTGGCCTCTCGACTCCTGTTCACGCTCAAGCCCAGCACGTTGCCTACTCGCTAGACGTCCAACCCAATCCCGCTGCGCCCGGCGGCAAGGCTCTCCTCCGCATTACCGCAAAGGTCGACCCCGGCTGGCACATCTATTCGGGATCTTCTCCCGCCGGCATTCCGATCTCTTTTCAACTCGCGCCCAACGCCACCGTTGAAAAATTCCGCACGTTCCAGGCGCCCCCCAAGAAAGCCTACGACGCCAACTTCGGCTCCGAGACCGAGACCTACGAAGGCGAGGCGGTCTTTCTGCTGGACCTGCAACTCAAGAAGGACGCGCCCGCCGGCGAAGCGCAATACACGCTCAACGTCAAGTACGAAACCTGCAACGCCTCGGAGTGCGACCCTGCCCATTGGACCGGCGTGTTCGCTCTCGCAATTAGTCCCTCCGCGGCGGCAGCCGCGCCCGCCATCCCTCCGGGATTTTTGGAAGTAAAGCCGCGCGCCGCGAGTCCAACGGATGCGGCATCGGCCGAAGGATGGCCCGGCTTTCTCGCGCTCGCCTTCGGCTTTGGCCTGGCGTCGATCTTCACGCCGTGCGTGTTTCCGATGATCCCGATCACGATGTCCTACTTCGTGAACAAGCAGGGAAGCCTGAGGCAGGCGGTGATATTCTGCCTCGGCATCATCGTGTTGTTCTCGGGAATCGGACTACTCGTCACGGCCGCGCTGGGGCCGGTAGGCAGTCGTCGCGCTGGGACAAAGCCCTTGGGTCAACGGTTTCATCGCGCTGCTGTTCATCGTGTTCGGATTGAGCTTACTGGGCGCGTTCGAGATCACGATTCCATCGTCCCTTCTGACCAAGCTCAATCAGTCGTCGGAAAAGGGCGGACTGATCGGCACTCTGCTCATGGGTCTGACGTTTGCGCTCGCATCGTTCGCGTGCGTGGGGCCGTTCATGGGCGCGCTGCTGGCGGGGTCGATTTCGGGGGGATCGCTGCGGCCATTTCTCGGCATGGTGGTGTTCGCCACCGGCCTGGCGCTGCCGTTCTTCCTGCTGGCGCTCTTCCCGGCGTATTTGAAGCGCATGCCGAGGAGCGGCGGTTGGCTTTCGCGCGTGAAGGTGGTGATGGGCTTCGTGATTCTGGCCTGGAGCTTGAAGTATCTGGCGAGCGTCGATCAGGTGCTGCGTTGGGACATCCTTACCCGCGAGCGCTTCCTCGCCATGTGGATCGTGCTTTTCGCATCGGCCGGGCTTTACCTGCTCGGCTTCCTGCGCCTCGAAGGCGTGAAGCCCGACGACCGCATGGGCCTCGGCCGCCTGCTGTGCGGCATGGCCTTCGTGGCGTTCGCCATCAGCCTCGCGCCGGGCATGGGCGGCGGGAAACTGGGCGAGCTCGACGCCTATGTGCCGCTCAACGGCGGCAACCTGCAATGGATGCAGAACCAGTATCGCGAAGCGCTCGACCGCGCGCGCAGGGAAGGGAAGCTGGTCTTCGTCAACTTCACCGGCTACGCCTGCACCAACTGCCACTGGATGAAGGCCAACATGTTCACGCGGCCCGAAATCGAAGCGGCGATGCAGAAGTTCGTGCTGGTGGAGCTTTACGCCGATGCGGGCGATGCCACATCGGAAGCCAACCAGAAGCTCGAGCTATCGAAATTCAACACCGTCGCCGAGCCATATTACGCGATCCTCGCGCCCGACGAGACCGTGGTCGCGAGTTTCCCGGGGCTCACGCGCGACCCCGAGCAGTTCGCGGCATTCCTGCGAAAGGGCGATGCGCCGCCTCCCGCATCGGCTGTCGCATCGGACGCGTTGCCGCAAATCGCCAAGATCGGCGGAGGCACAATCGATCCCAGCGGAAAAGTGACCGTGGTAAATTTCTGGGCCACTTACTGCGTGCCGTGTATTCAGGAAATCCCCAGCTTCAACGCCATCAATCGCCAGTTCGGCCCCAAGGGTGTGTTGGTAGTCGGCGTTTCGATGGACGACGACGCGTCGATCGTGCCCGCGTTCCTCAAGAAACACCCGATGGATTACGCCGTGGGCACGGGCACGCCCGCGCTAGCGCAGCAATATACCCTCGAAAACTATCCGGTCACGCTGGTTTTCGACAAATCGGGCAAGCTGGTGCAGCGCTTCAATCAGTCGCTGAGCGAAAGCGATCTGAAGGCCGCGGTGGAAAAAGCGCTGTAGAGTCTTCGCTACATTGAGAAAGTACTCTAGTGATGTGCGCTCCGAGGCCGGCTATGAGTTGTAATTGATTCAGCGTGGCTCGGAACCTTCGGACTTTCGGCCGATGCCCGGGAAAAACCAGCCGGTTGGATCTTGAACTTGGGAGACGGAGATACAAGGCGCTGCGTGAGAGGCGGAACGATGAAGGTCACAAAAAGTAGCGGCAACGTTTTTGCAGATCTGGGATTCTCGACGGCCGAAGCCCGCAACCTCAGCCTTCGTAGCGAGCTCATGCTCGCGCTGCCAACGTTTATCGAGAAGAACAACTTTACTCAAGCCCAAGCCGCTAAACGCCTGAAAGTTACGCAGCCTCGCATTTCCGATCTGAATCGGGGCAAGATAGGCCGCTTTTCCATCGATACGTTGGTCAACATGCTTACCGATGCCGGGCTCGATGTCGGCCTCCGTATCAAGACCGCGCCGGCGCCGAAGCGGGCGGCGTAGTCTCAAGCAAGCGCGTCTTTGCAATACTGGACGCACTTCGCCATTTCAGCCATGACGGTCGAACCTTCCTGGATACGGTATTCCAGTTCGATCGTCGAGCGGAAATTTGTACTTTTCCTGCGCTGGCATCCCTATTTGCGCCGGATTCCTCACTGCCCCGGTGACGATGTTCAACTGGATCGAATTCAAGGCACTGCCCTCGGTGTTCTTGAAAATATTGTACGCCTGCACCAATATCTTTCAGTTCCAGGTTTGCCCTCGGGGAACGAGCCCACTTGCAATGGTCAAGGACCCGATGGCGAGGCCGAGTCGATCGATTGGAATTCGGACCCGCAACTTGCCCTAGGCGGGACGTTGGCGTAGATTGGTTGGAACGCAAGATTAGCCCGGAGACAAGATGACGAAACGATCGATCATAATCGCGGCGCTGGCCGGCGGTCTGGTGGGTTCCATGGCGCTGGCGCAGGATCCTCCTCAGGGCGCGGCACAACAAGGTGGCCGCGGCGGCCGCGCGGGGCGGGGCGGCGGAGGCCCCGGATTTCCGCAGCAGACGCGACAGCTTGCCGCGCCCGATGTGATTGCGCGCGGTAGAGCCGTTTATGGCGTCAACTGCTCGGCATGCCATGGAGGCGATCTGCGCGGCGGAGATCAGGGCGGCCCGAGCCTGCTGCGCTCGCTGGTTGCGCTCAGCGATCAGCACGGCGAACTCCTCTCGCCGATCATTCACGGCGCGCGCCAGGATAAAGGCATGCCGGCCTTTAACCTCAGCGATTCCGATTCCGTCGCCATAGCGGAGTATATCCATAGCGTGCTCGCGCAGGTTGGCCGGCAGGCGCGCCCGCCGGGAACGCCCGACCCGGCCGCGATCAACCCGTTAGTAGGCAATGCAACCGCGGGCGCCGCCTATTTCAAGACCAGTTGCGCCTCCTGCCATTCAATCGACGGCGATCTCAAGGCTATCGCGTCCCGGTTCGAAGATCCTAGAGATCTGCAGAACACCTGGGTCTCTGGAAGTGGAGGCGGCGGCGGTGGAGGGCGCAGGGGCGGCGGTGGCGGCAGGGGAGAATCCGCTGTGGTGACGCTCGCCAGTGGTCAGAAGTTCGAGGGCACGCTGGTGCACAAAGACGATTTCATCGTGACACTGACTCTTGCCGACGGAACGCGCCGCTCGTTCACGCGAAATAACGGCGTTCCGGATGTGGTGGTGCACGATCCGAACGAAGCACATAAGAAACTCGCGCTCACGCTTGGCGACAAGGACATGCACGACGTGACGGCTTATCTGGCAACGATCAAGTAATCATTCGAGAGGTATTCATGAAACCGTTTCTACAGATCGCGTCTATTCTCGCCGCGGCCGCGCCCTTGTGCGCGCAGGGCGGCCTGGATCCTTCCGATATTCTCAAGCCGTTGGGAGACCAGTGGCCGATCTATGCCGGCGATTATTCGGCTAAGCGCTATAGCTCGCTGAAGCTCATCGATCAATCGACGGTCAAGAATCTGAGCCTCGCGTGGGTGACGCGTTTCACCGCCGGTTCGGGACCGGGCGGAACATCTCCCGGCGGCGGTGGCGGAGCAGCCGGAGGCCGCGGGGGCGGCGCCGGCCGCTCCCATTATTGTGGGAGGGCTCGGCAAAGGCGACTTGAATGGCGGCGGCGCGCCGCGGATGGGTGGCGGCATTCTGATGGTGGATGGCATCCTCTATATGTCCGCGCCGGATAACGCGTGGGCCGTCGATGCGCGCGACGGGACCATTCTCTGGCACTACTACTGGAAGACGCGCGGTGGCACGCACACCGGCAATCGCGGCATGGGCATGTGGCATGACAACCTCTATCTCGAAGTCCACGACGATTACCTGATCTGTCTTGACGCAAAAACCGGTCACGAGAAATGGAAGAAGGAGATCTCCAGTTTCGATCAGCAGTACTTCTCCTCGGTTGCACCCATTGTGGTCGGAAACCACATTCTCGCGGGTACCGGCAATGACATGGACGCGCCGGGCTTCCTGCAATCGTTCGATCCGGAAACCGGGACCCGGCAATGGATCGCTTACACCGTGCCGATGAAAGCGGGCGATAAGGGACTCGACACCTGGGCCACCCTCGACGCCGCGCAACACGGCGGCGGACAGGCGTGGATTCCGGGCGCGTACGATCCCGAAACCCACCTCTACATTTTCGGCACCGGCAATCCGACGCCGGCCTATACCACCGGGCGCGGCGAAGGCGACAATCTGTATACCTGCTCCATTGTTGCGGTGAATGTGGACACCGGAAAGATCGCCTGGGCTTATCAAACCTCGCCCCATGACACGCACGATTGGGATGCTACGGAGACGCCCATCCTGATCGACGCGCCGTTCAATGGACAGATGAGAAAAATGGCGTTGACAGCGACAGCGCAACGGCTACTTCTTCACGCTCGATCGCGTGACCGGCGAGCACCTTGTCACCGGCAAGATGGGTCTGGTGAATAACTGGGCGGAGGGACTCGACGCGCAGGGCCGCCCGAAGCGTAACCCGAACAAAGACGCCACCATTGGAGGGGCTCTAGTCAACGGCGATGTGACTAACTACCCGCCGGCGTCCTTCTCTCCCGACACCGGCCTCTTCTATGTGCATGAGACTAACTCGCTGCGTCTCAGCTATCTCATCGATCCCGACCCGCGTGGTTCGATGGGCCTGGGAGGAACGATGAACGGCGGCGGCTTGAATTACGGATCGTTTATCGACGCCATCGATTACAAGACCGGCAAGGTAGCCTGGCGGCACGAAATTGGCGGCACGGGCGGGTTTCTCACGACTGCCGGAAGGCTGCTCTTCGGCGGCGATGGCGATAATCTAGTCGCGTGGGATCCGGCCAGTGGCAAGCCGCTATGGCACGCGCACATCGGCGCGGCAGGCAACGCTCCCGAAACCTTTATGCTCGATGGACACCAGTACGTGCTGGCAACCGGCGGCGATCAACTGTTTGCGTTCGTCTTGAATTAGTGCGATAGGTCTCTGGCCTGTCGACGCGCCGAAAGGCGCGCGCCCGATCTACTGCTGCTTGCCGTCGCCGAAGGTGATGGTCGATTCGCCCGTATACTTTTTGTAGTTCCGGAAATCGATCGTGTTGCGGCTGCAGTACGGCGTGCCGCGCTGGCAGCTCAACGTCTCCGCGTGCACCGGCAATAGATACTGCTGTCGCATCGCCCAGCCGGACATACTCGTAGTCCGTGGCGGATTCGACGTCGTCGCTTTCGAAATCCGTCGGGAAGCCGTAAGCCTGCATCTCAATGCGCATCACGCGCGCGCGTTTTCGGGTCGATCCACACCGATGCCTTTATACGCCGGATCGTATTGCTGCGACCCCATATGGATGGTCCAATGCGAGTTGGCGTGCGTCACGTTGAAGTCGTATTGCTTGGTCAGGACGCCCGCCATGCGCGAATCGCGCTGGTAATGGAAATCGGCGGCGGTTTGCGGCGCGAAAAGATCGATCAGCACCGTGCCGAATTCGCCCGTGGACCATGCGCCGCCCAGTTCTTCGATTTTCTTGTTGGCCGGCCGCCCGTTCAGCGTGAGCTTGCGGTAGTCTTCTTTGCCGTCCTGATAGACCACTTCCATGCCGACCACATCGAGCGCATGCCAATTCGCCGGGCGCGGTGGTGCTCTCGTAGCGCGACATCAGTTCCTGGCAAACATAATTGGGCAGTTTTGCGGTGAAGTCGAGCGCCGTGTCGGCGGCCTTGCGGATCAGATCGTCGCCGCGCTGCTTCGGAATGGCCCCACCGAACGAGGGCGGTTCCACCGGCGGTTCATCCTCGCCCGGGCGCCATGGTCGGGATGCGAGTGGGCGTTCGGGCGGCGCGCCATTGTCCGCAAGCGGGGCGCGGCTCCGGCCGGGCGGAGCCGCAGCCGGGAGCGGGGCAGCGGGACCGGCGCCGACTTCTCGCGCGAGGATCGGCCGCGCTGCCGCGCTTGCAGCGTCGGCGGGCCTGGGATCGTCGCGTCGGCTCTTGCCGGCGGCGGCGCGGCTTGCGTGGATTTCGACTGCGTCGCGGGCGTGTCCGCCCAAGCGTCCGGAACCTTGTCCTTGGAATCCTTCGCGGCCGAAGCGGTAGTACTCGCCCGGCGGCCTTTTCCCAATACACATTGACCGCCGTCATATAGCCGGCGTTATCCTCCGGCCCTTCGATCGAGAGCTGGTCGCCCGGATTGAATTTCGGGTCCTTCATTTCGTTGCCGCCCTTGTAGAACTTGGTAGAGCCCGTGCGGCGGAAATCCAGAATACGGTCGTCGTCCAGCGCCAGCGTGATGGTCTTCCGTCCATCTCTTCAGCTTGCCGCGAAAGTTCGGCATGGGCTGCGCCCTTGGTAGCGCTGTTGGGCTGCGTTTGCCGCGCGAGGGAATCGGGATGCGCCCCGGTGGGATAGCGAGGGTACCCCGGATATCACCGGGATACCCGACAGGCGGCATCACTTGGGCCGCCGCTGCGCCAACAGAAAGGAACGGCAAGCGGAAAGCTAGAGCTAAGCCGGCGGAGGCCACACGAAGAGCAGGCATGGAACGCTCCATCAGTGGGGTAGATGCACCACAGTGTAACAGGTTACCGCGTATTGAACGATGCGGCGCCGGCGGGCTTTCATTCGTCCGGCGCCGCGAGTTTTCTTCGCTGCCGGTACTGCCGGTCTGCCTCAAGGACCTCGCGCACTTTGTTGAGTAGATCCGGCCGGCGTGAATGGCTTCTGCAGAAATGACACCTCTTTGTGCAGAATGCCGCTGTTCACGATAGCGCTATCGGTGTAGCCGGACATGTAGAGCACTTTCATATCGGGCCGCTCTGCCGTCAAGTCTGCGCGCCAGTTCCTTGCCGCTGATTTCGGCATCACCACATCGGTGATCAGAAGTTGGATCTTCCCGCGGAAGTTTTCGGCGACATGCGCTGCGCCTCCATCGGGTCGGCCGATTCGAGCACCTTGTAGCCCTCGCGCTCCAAGCGTCTCGCGCACCAGCGTGCGCACCATCTCGTCGTCTTCCACCAGCAGGATGGTTTCCGTACCTTTCGGCGCGCGCTTGGCGCGTACTTCGCGCTCTTCCGGCGCCACGCTGATCGATGCGCGGCAGATAAACTTTTACCGAAGAGCCGCGGCCCTGCTTCGCTGTAAACTTCCACGCTGCCGCCGCTCTGCTTCACGATGCCGAACACCGTGGAAAGCCCAAGCCCCGTTCCCTTGCCCGGCTCCTTCGTCGTGAAGAACGGCTCGAACAGGCGGCTCTTGGTGGCTTCGTCCATGCCCGTGCCGGTGTCGCTCACAGCTAGCAGCACGTACGGACCGGGCTTGACCGCGATGTGGCGGCCGGCGTAAGTGCTCGTCCAGCATCACGTTCGCGGTCTCGATGGTCAGAGCGCCGCCCTTCGGCATCGCGTCGCGTGCATTCACCACCAGGTTCATCAGCACCTGTTCGATCTGTCCCGGGTCGGCATTCACGCGGCCAAGATCGTCGCGCAGCGTAAGCCGCAGGTCGATGTCTTCGCCGATCAGACGCCGCAGCATCGCGCTCAAGCCCGTTCACAACGTTGTTGAGATCGAGTACCTTGGGCTGCATCACCTGGCGGCGGCTGAATGCCAGAAGCTGATTGGTGAGCGCGGCCGCGCGATCGCCCGCCTTCATGATCTGCTCGGCCGAATGCCGGTTCGGATCGTTTTTCGGGAGGTTATTCAGAATCAACTGGCTATAGCCGGTGATGATGGTCAGCAGATTATTGAAATCGTGCGCCACGCCGCCGGCCAGCATTCCTACAGCTTCCATCTTCTGCGCCTGGCGAAGCTGCTCCTCCAGATCGCGGCGTCCCGTTACGTCCATGACCACGGCCAGTTGAACGGATTTGCCGCGATAGTCAATGTCGTGCACGGCGATTTCGACGTCGATCGCCCTTCCCGATTTGGTGCGATGCCGCCAAATCTCCGGCGCCGTTTTCGGAAACTCATGCGGTTGGGAAAGAAAACGCTCCAGATCGCCCGTCGCCTGAAATTCTTCCATAGGCATCGAACGCATTTCGTCCGCCGTATAGCCGTAGAGCTTCACGGCGGCTTCATTCGCTTCGATCAGTTTCCTGCTCTGGGCATCGAACAGCCACATCGGCTGAGGATGATCCTGAAACAGCAGCCGGAATTTTCTATCTTCTTTCAAGCTTTTTTTCGCCGGCATAATTTGGAACCGGATCGGGGGAGAGTCACAGCATAGCTGTATTTGTACGTAGGTCTCAAGCCATCACCCAACATTCGTTGTGCGCAACCTTACACGTTGCGATCATCCCCGCTAAATCAGCTGGAATGAGGGACGCATTTCTGCGTCGGCTGATTACAGGTTAAAGGAAAGTGAGCGGTAAAGTCTGCATGGGAACGTACTCTGGGAGGTCTAGACCCGTAGTACGGTAATACCCGTGGGACTACCTGAGACGGAATTCACGCTCTCAACGTAAAACATTTTACAGCCATAACGTTTGTTACTAGTCCGCTTGCACCAATTGGTCATACCGCTAGTACCACCTTAGTGATCTAACTCACTTATCCGTACTTATAAAGACAGGCCGTAGTGACGGTGAGGGTCACGCATCCAAGAGCCGCGGGTGCGCTGGCCCAAATTGGTATCAGTACGTAATTGGTTATGGAAGCTCCGTCTCGCCGCGTACTGGGTATCGAAAAAACGGCGGCCGATGCCACGCCGGTATTGCAGAGCGCTACTTGCCCCAGGCCGGATTACTGTTCGCGCCTTCGGTGGTGAGTTGCTTGGGGTCCGACCCATCCGCGCGCATGGTCCAGATCTGTTCGCGGCCGCCGCTGCGTGTGGAACTGAAGGCGAGGTGCACGCCATCCGGCGCCCAGGTTGGATTCTCGTTCTTGCCCTCTCCGTGCGTCAACTGAACGTAGTTGCCCCCCGCCACATCGATAATAAAAATGTTCAGGTTGCCCGGCGCGTATCCTTGTGTCCATGCGAAAGCGATATGCGCGCCATCGGGTTGCCATGCGGGATTGTAGGCTTCGCCGATGCCGTTCGTTACGCGCGTAAGGGAACCGCCGTCGGCATCCATTGTGTAGATCTGCGGCGTCCCGCTGCGGCCGGAAGTGAACGCGATCATGTTCGGGTTTTTCGGATTCATCACCGGTTGAACTTCCATGTCTTGCGACGAGCGGATGACGCGCGCGTGCGAGCCATCAAGCCCCGCCATGTAGATGCGGTAAGCGTCGCCGGTGGCTCCGTCGTACAACGTCTGTTTGCCGTCGGGAGTGAAAGAACTATGAGCGCTGTAGGTTGTGCCTGCCGGATTGACGAAGTCGAGCCGCCGCAGCGGGTCCGTGGAATAGAGAAAGATGCGCGCCGGTTTGTCGTCGCCGGCATAAGCTGTACACATGAGGCGCGAGCCGTCGGGCGAAACGGCGGGCGATATGGCGATGAAGTTGAAATGTGTCACCTGGTGCTGGTTCGAGCCATCGAAATCCATCGCCCAAATCTCTTTGTGGCCGGTCCGCGTCGAAGAGAAATAGATGTGTGTGCCAAAGAGCGATGTCCCGCCGAAGCGTTTGAGGATCTCGGCGGCGAACTCGTGCGCGGCTTTGCGCGCGCCATCTTCATTCAAGGGACCGGTGTACAGATCGCCAATGACTTTGGCGGCCTTCAAAGTTGGCTGCGTGAGATCGTAGAAATATCCGAAGGCAACGAACAGGCCTTCCTTGGCTGCGGTATAGCCAAACGACAGGTAGTTTGCCTGCGCGGGCGGATTCGACCAATCGGACATGAGCCGGCCGCCGCCTTTCTGGACATCGGGGCGCGGATCCAACAGATCGGAGGGCTGCTGTGGAACTACGGTAGGGTACATCGTCTTCGGCGCGAGTTTCACCAGGCCGGAGCCGTCCAGATCGGACCAGAGCGTTTGGTTGAACGCAGCGGTGAACGGCTGGGAATCGCCGGCGCCGCGAAAATCGGGGACGGCGAGGACGGGAAGATGTTGGCCTGATTTTGCTACGTCTCCAGTTATGTCCGGCCGTTGCTGGGCCGTCAGCAGGATCGCCGTCGCGGCCGCGGCGATCCATGGGAACTTTGCCATTAATCAACAGATTAGCAGCCTCCCGGCGTCACGGACCGCAAAGCTGCGGCGACCCGCCATGCTATCCTGACGGCATACGAGGCCAATTCGCCGAATGCGGCAGCCATTGCACCGTTCCGCGCTAGCGGGAATGCTTGTAACTCCCATCCTATCCTTGCGCGTCTACACATTCATCGCAGTCGGCTCCTGAGCGCACTTCCATGTTCGAATTTCTGTTCAAATATCCGGCCAGCATCTTTCATAAGGGCCAGTTCGTCCTCCTGACGCCGTGGCCGCTCTGGGTGCTCGCTCTCGCCATTATCGTTGCCGGCGTTGCGCTTTTCTGGCACGTGCGCCGCAATCACGGCATGCTCTCCGGCGTGCGTCCGCTGGCCATCTGGCTGCTCGAAACCGGCATGGTCGCCTTATCCTGTTCCTGCTGTGGCATCCCGCGCTGAGCGTCGCCACGCTGCGCCCCCAACAGAACGTGGTGGCGGTGCTGGTGGACGATTCGCGGAGCATGTCGATCGCCGATTCCTGCGGAACGCGCGAGGCGGCGGCCAAGAAGGCGCTCAACAGCGGCCTGCTCAAGGGATTCGGCGAGAAATTCCAGGTGCGCCTTTACAAATTCGGCAAGGAGCCGGAGCGCATCCAGAAGCGCCGATCAGCTCAACGCCGCCGGCCCGGCATCGCGCATCGGCGACACGCTGGAGCGCGTGCTGGCGGAATCCTCGTCGCTGCCGCTCGGCGCGATCGTGCTGCTGAGCGACGGCGCGGATAATTCCGGCGGCATCGATCTCGCAGACCATCGCCGCCATCCGGCGCCAGCGCATCCCGGTCCACACCGTCGGCTTCGGGCGCGAACATCCCGAACAAGGACGTCGAAGTGGAGGATGCCGTGGTCCCGGCGCGCGCCCTGCCGAAATCCGCGTCTGACCGCGCAGGTGACTCTGCAGAGCTATGGCCTCTCCGGCAGCAAAGGCGCAAGCTCAGCGTGCGCGAGGGCGGCAAGGTGCTCGCCTCGCAGGACGTGACGCTCAAAGAGCGACGGCAGTCTGCAGACGGAAACCTGGTTTTCAACTGCGGCGAGAAGCGGACCCAAGACGCTCGAAATCGGCGTGGAGCCCGTCGCCGGCGAAGAGAATCCGCAGAACAACACGGTCACCCGACTGGTCAACGTGGAAGACGCGCAAGCCGCGCATCCTGTATATCGAGGGCGAGCCGCGCTGGGAGTACAAGTTCATCCGCCGCGCGCTGGACGATTACCCAACGACATCGAGCTCGCCAGCATGCTGCGCACCACGCAGAACAAGATCCTTACGCGATCAGGGCATCCACCGCGAAAAGAGTCTGGAGGACGGTTTCCCGGCCAAGGCCGAGGAGCTGTTCAGCTTACCAGGGCCTGATCATCGGCGGCGTGGAGGCGAACTATTTCACGCCCGCGCAGCAGCAGTTGATCCGCGATTTCGTCGACCGGCGCGGCGGCGGCCTGCTGTTCATCGGCGGCCGGGCTACGCTTTCGCGACGGCGGCTATGCCGAACTCGCCGCTGGCCGATCTGGTTCCGGCGAAGCTGCCCGCCACGCGCGGCACGTTCCATCGCGATTTTTCGCCGCGTTGGAGCTGACGACGGAAGGCGCGCAGAGCATGATCTGCCGCCTGGACGATGACCCGGCGCGCAATGCCGAACGCTGGAAGAAGATGCCGCAGATGGCCAATTATCAGGAAGTGGGCGAGGCCAAACCCGGCGCCATCGACGCTGCTCGAACGTGATACCAGCCGGCAAGCGCGCCATGCCGCTGCTGGTCACCGAGAACTATCGGCCGCGGCCGCACGGCGGTGTTCGCCACCGACGGCAGCTGGCGCTGGCAGATGTGGCTGCGATCACGCCGACAAGACGCATGCCACCTTCTGGCAGCAGATGTTCCGCTACCTGGTGACCGATACGCCGGGCCAGGTGGCCGCCTCCACGCCGACGACCGGTGCTGGCGGACGAGACCCGCGTGCCGATCCGCGTGGAAGTGCGCGACAAAGAGTACAAGCCGGTGACGAACGCCAAAGTGCAGGCGCGCTTCCTGAGCCCGGACGGCACTAGCGCCACGATGGAACTTGCCGCCCGCTGCCGCTCGAAGAAGGCGTCTACAGCGGCGAATGGACGGCGGAGAAGCCGGGCTCGTACGTGGCCGAGATCATCGCCGGCCGCGATACCGGAAGAGATGGGCCACGACGTGCTGACCTTCCGCCGCGAGGACGGCGTGGCGGAAAATTTCCACACCTCGCAGAACCGCGAACTGCTGGAGAAACTCTCGCGAGCAGACCGGCGGGCGGTACTACACGCCCGATGCAAGCGTCCAAGCTGGCGAATGAGATTTCGTATTCCGAAGCCGGCATCACCACGCGCGAGACCCGCGACCTTTGGGACATGCCGATCGTGTTCCTGCTGGCCCTGGGCATCCGCGCCGCGATGGCTCTGCGGCGAAATGGGGGTGGTATGAAGCGGTGCGTTGCGCCGGAAGATGGGGCAGTACGTATGAAGTCGCGCTCGCTGGTTCTGCGTTTGCTCGGGCTCGCGTCTCGGCTCTGGCCGCGCTCGTCTCCGCGTCCACGCCACCACGTTTTACGTCACCATCTCCGGCCTCGGCGGCGAGCCCGATTACGAGCAGCGCTTCAAGATGTGGGCCGAGGATATCGACCAGCCTCAAGAAGGCCGGCGGCGACGCCAACGTCGATCACCATGGTCGCGCCCACCGCGAGCAGGTCCGCGCGCGCTTCGGCGAACATCGCCAAGCAGGCGAAGCCGACCGATGCCCTGGTGCTGATGCTGATCGGCCACGGCACCTACGACGGCGTGGAATACAAGTTCAATCTGCCCGGCCCCGACATCACGCGGCGCCGAACTGGCCACGCTGCTGGATCAGCGTCCCGGCCGCGCGCCAGCTGGTCGTCAATATGACCAGCTCCAGCGGCGGCTCGATCGAGTTCCTGCGCAAGCCGAACCGCATCGTCATCTACCGCCACCAAGACCGGCACCGAAAAGAACGCCACCGTCTTCGCGCGCTACTGGGCCGAGGCGCTGCGCGATCCCGCGGCCGATACCGACAAGAACGAAACCGTCTCCGCGCTCGAAGCGTTCCAGTACGCGCAGCAGAAGACCACCGAATTCTTCGAAACGCAGAAGCGCCTGGCCACCGAGCACGCGGTGCTCGAAGACACCGGCAAGGGCGAAGGCGAGCGAATCCCGTCGGCCGAGAACGGCGAGGGCAAGCTGGCGGCATCTTTCACCGTGGTGCGCCTGGGCGCCAATGCCGCCGCCGCCAAGCGATCCCGCGACGAAGCGCGCCTGCTCGACCAGAAGGAGCAGATCGAAGCAGGCCATCGACAAGTTGAAGTACGACAAGGCCGCGCTGCCCGAGGCGCAGTACAAGAAGCAGCTGCACGCAACTCCTGCTGCGAGCTGGCCAAGATGCAGGAGGCCATCGACAAGTGAAGCAGCTCCTATGACCGGCTTTGCGCGCTCGGCGCTGCGCCTGCTGTTCTGACCTGTCGCGCGTCTGTCCGCGCAGACCTTGCAGCAGGCCGAAGACCCTGTGGAAGGCGCGCCGCTATCAAGGACGCCAACGAAGTCTTTCAAACAGTTGGTCGCCAAGAATCCCGAAGAACCCGATAACGGTGCGCTGGGGCCGCCTGTTCCTCGACCACGGCCAGGCCGACGACGCGCACGGCCTGTTCAGGAAGCGCTCAAGATCAAGCAGGACCACGCCGGCGCGCTGCTCGGGCTGGCGCTGGTCGCGCGCCGACAACTTCGAGGCGACGCGCCGCCAGCTGGCCGCGCAAGGCGCTGGAGGCCGATCCCAAGCTGGTGGAAGCCCAGGAGCTGCTGGCGCGCTGGCGCTCGAAGACAACAACGATCAAGCGCGCCGCCGACGAAGCCAACAAGGCGCTCGCGATCGACCCGAATGCGGTGCAGGCGCAAGGCCATTCTGGCCACCATCGACTGGCTGGCGGAAAGAAGGAAACGCCGTGGGATCCGCACGATGCGCGCGGCTACGAAATCGCCGGCCACTTCTTCGTGCTCAACCGCCGCTACGAGGAAGGCATCGAGTACTACCGCAAGGCGATCGCGCTCGACCCGCATCTTTACACGCGCGCGTTCGCAGTGGGCATCAACCTGATGCGCCTGGGCCAGGACGGACGAGGCCTACAAGCGAACTCGAGATCTGCTACAACAACGGCTACCAGGACACGCCACCAACAACTCGCTGCACCTGATGGACAGCTACAAGAACTTCGTCACCTTCAAGACGCGACAACACCATCCTGAAGCTTCACAAGAAGGAAGCGGAGCTGCTGCGCCCCTATTTCGAAGCGGAGATGAAGCGGGCCATCGCCACCTACGAGAAGAAGTACAAGATCAAGCTCGACCAGCCCGTGCAGGTGGAGGTCTATCCCGACCACGAAGATTTCGCGGTGCGCACCATGGGCATGCCCGGCTTGGCGCGCTGGGCGTGACGTTCGGCTACGCGGTCGCGATGGACAGCCCGTCGGGCCGCAAGCCCGGCAGCTTTCATTGGGCCTCCACGCTGTGGCACGAGATGAGCCACGTCTATCATGCTCACCGATGACCGACCATCGCGTGCCGCGCTGGTTCACCGAAGGCATGGCGGTGCACGAAGAGACCGCCGTCTCGCCCGAGTGGGGCGACCGGCTGGGCCCCGACGTGATCAACGCCATCAAGGAACAAGAAGCTGCTGCCGGTCGCCGAGCTCGACCGCGGCTTCATCCATCCCAACGTATCCGCGCAGGTGATCGTCAGCTATTTCCAGGCCGGCGAATCTGTCGATTACATCACCGAGAAGTGGGGCTGGGACACGCTGCTCGCCATGATGCACGATTTCGGCGACGGCGACGACACCGCCGCCGTGATCCGCAAGGAACTGAAAATCGAGCCCGAGGAGTTCGACAAGCAGTTCCTGGCCTACGTCGAAGCCGCAGACCAAGAACGTCGTGGACCACTTCGACGAATGGAAAAAGGGCATGAAGAGTTGGTCGAACTGTCGCGAAGGCGAAGGATGACGACGGCGTCATCAAGCAAGGCACGGCGATCCGCGACCTGTATCCCGACTATGTCGAAGACCGGCAGCGTCTACGAATTCCTGGCCGACGCCTACCTCGACCAAGGGCAACAAGCCGGCGGCCATCGCCGAGCTCGAGCGCTACGCAAAGATCGGCGGCCGCAATCCGGAATCGCTCAAGATGCTCGCCAAGATACTCGACGAAGCGGGCCAGCAAGAAGGAAGCCGCCGCCGTACTGGACCGGCTGAACTACATCTATCCGATGGACGACGACGCTGCACCAGCAGCTGGGCGAGCTTGTGGCTGGCGCAGGACAACGCCGAAAGGCGCGATCCGCGAATTCACGGCCGTAGCTGGCGCGACAAGCCCCTCGATCCCGCGCAGGCGCATTACGATCTGGCGCGCGCCTATCACGCTGGATCACCAGAACGAGCAAGGCGAAGGACGAATTGCTGGCCGCGCTCGAAGCCGCGCCCGGGTTCCGGCCCGCCCAGAAGCTGCTTGCTGGAATTGAGCGCGATGAACTCCGCAGACGGTCATCAAGAAATAGAATGGACTAAACATGTCAACTACCGTGACGCACGCAGTTGGAGCCCGAAGTTCTGAAGTCGCGCATCGAGCGCTTCCGCCAGGTGCAGTCCGAGATCGTGACGCAGGTGCGCCGCGTGATCGTCGGCCAGGAGGAGGTGCTGGAGCAGGTGATGATCGCGCTGTTCGTCGGCGGCCACTGCCTGATCACCGGCCTGCCCGGCACCGCCAAGACGCTGCTGGTGCGCACCATGGCGCAGACGCTGGGCCTGGTCTTCAAGCGCATCCAGTTCACGCCCGACCTGATGCCGAGCGACATCACCGGCACCGACATCATCGAAGAAGATCCCACCACCGGCCGCCGCACCTGGACCTTCGTGCAGGGCCCGATCTTCGCCAACATCCTGCTGGCCGACGAAATCAACCGCACGCCGCCCAAGACGCAGAGCGCGCTGCTCGAAGCCATGCAGGAGCGCTCCTGCACCGTGCGCGGCAACATACTACAAGCTGCCCGCGCCGTTCTTCGTGCTGGCCACGCAGAACCCGATCGAACTCGAAGGCACCTATCCGCTGCCCGAAGCGCAGCTCGACCGCTTCCTGTTCAACACGGTGCTCGACTACCTGACCGCCGACGAAGAGCTGAAGGTGGTCGACCTGACCACGGTGACCACGGTCGCGCAGCGCCGACCCGGTGACCAACGCCCAGGAGATTCTGGATTTCCAGCAGCTGGTCCGCATGGTGCCGATCGGCGAGAGCGTGGCGCGCTACGCCATCGACCTGGTGCGCGCTCACGCGTCCGAGTGACGAAAGCGCCCCCGACTTCGTCGAAGAAGTACGTGAACTACGGCGCCAGCGTGCGCGCCGCGCAGTTCCTGGTGCTGGCGCGCAAAGGCGAGGGCGCTGATGAAGGGCCGCTATCACGTGACCTACGAAGACGTCCGCGCGCTGTACATTCCGGTGCTGCGCCACCGCATCCTGCTGAACTTCCACGCGGAGATCGCGACCGGCTGAGGCAGGACGACATCTTGAAGAGGATCCTGGAGTGGAAGCCGGCGCCTCGGGATTAGGGAGTGCTTCTTCACCGCAGAGACGCAGAGACGCAGAGAAAAACGCAGAGCGTGAAAACGAATCAACGAGATCACGGAGACGCAGATCATTCGGGATGCGCGCCATCGAGGTTCATCGGCATCTGGGCCCGGGGCTGCTGGAGTCTGCGTACGAAGAGTGTCTCTGCTACGAGTTGAGCCAAGCTCGGGCTGCCATTTCAGCGGCAGGTGTCATTTGCCGGTTGCTGTACAAGGGACTCAAACTGGATTGCGGCTACCGAATGGACCTGGTCGTAGAAGACGCTGTGATCGTCGAACTCAAATCGGTCGAACGACTCTGCGCCGATCCATTCCGGCGCAACTGTTGACCTACCTGCGAGCGTCCGGAAAGAAAGTCGGCCTCCTGATCAATTTCAATGTGCCGGTCCTGAAAGAATGGCCTAAAGCGAATCGTGAATGACTATGCGGACGTGCCGCTGATCTCTGCGCCTCAGCGTCTCGGCGTCTCTGCGGTGAATAGGAACTGGCCGACCCTAATGCTCCAACGCTTCCTAGATCCCGCCACTCTCGCCTCCATCTCCGGCCTCGACCTCGTCGCCAAGACTGTGGTCGATGGCTTCGTCGCGGGCCTGCACCGCTCGCCCGATTTCGGCTTCTCCCAGGAGTTCGCCGAGTACCGCGCTTACGCCGAGGGCGACGACCTGCGCCACGTCGATTGGAACGTCTTCGCCCGCACCGACGCTGCTTCCTCAAGCGCTATCGCGGCGAGACCAATACGCAGCTGCTGATCCTGCTCGATACTCCGCCTCCATGGGCTACGGCTCCGCACAGCGTCACCAAGCTGGACTACGCGCGCTTCGTGGCGGCGTCGCTCTGCTACATGGCCAACCACCAGCGCGATGCCGCCGGGCTGATCATCTTCGATGAGGACGTCAAGAATTACGTCGCGCCTTCCACGCGCCAGGGCCAGCTTTTCCGTCTGCTGCACGCCATCGAGAAGGCCGAAGCCGGGACGGGCGTCGCACCGATTTCGCCAAGCCGTTCGTCCATTTCCAGAATTTCCTGCACCGGCGCGGCATCGTGGTCGTGCTGTCGGATTTTTACGAGGAGCCCGAGACGTCATCATCAAGACCGTCGAGCCGCTGCGCTACCGCGGCAATGAGGTGATCCTGTTTCACGTGCTCGATCCGCAGGAGATCAAGCCGAAGTTCCGCGAGCCCGTGCTGCTGGTCGACATGGAAGACGCCGCCGCAGTCGCTCGAAGTCTCGCCCGAATACGCGCGGAACGAATACGGCAGCAGATCGACGCGCACATCGACGGGCTCGAATCGAAGGCGCGCGTCGCCGGCCTGGATTACTTTCTGATGGATACCGGCCGGCCGCTCGACGAAGGCCTGCGCGAATATCTGGCAATGCGCAAGGAGGATGCTATAGATGGGATTTCTTACGCCCTGGTTTCTGGCCGCCGGCGCTCTGGCCGTTGGGCTGCCGGTCTGGCTGCACCTGCTGCGCAAGCACAAGACCACGCCGCTGCCGTTCAGCTCGCTGATGTTCTTCGAGCAGCGCACGCAGAGCTCCATCAAGCACCGCCGCCTGCGCTACCTGCTGCTGTTCGCTCTGCGCGCGCCCTGCTGGTGCTCCTGATCGTGCTGGCCTTCGCGCATCCTTACGTCGAGCAGCAAGTCGCTGCCGTTCCACGCACACGGCGAAGTCACCGTGCTCGCCATCGACAACTCGCTCAGCATGCGCGCCGGCAACCGCCTCGACCAGGCCAAGCAGCAGGCGAAATCGGTCCGATCGGCGGATTGCGTGCCGGACGAGCGCGCGCAGGTGCTGGCATTCGGCGCGCGCGTCCAGGTGATGAGCGAAGTCACCGACGATCACACATCCGCTGCAACGCCGCCATCGACGCCATCGAGCCTTCCGACGCCCGCACCTCCTTCGCCGAACTGTCGCGCTCCGCTGCGCTCCATCGCGCAGTCGCTCAAACTGCCGCTCGACGTGCGAACTCTATCTCGGACATGCAGCAGACCGGCATGCCGGCCAATTTCAACGATCTGCGCCTGAACGCCGATGTCAAGCTCGAAGCCGCACGCGCATCGTCGCCAAAGAGACTCCCAACTTCACGGTGGAGAACGTGGTCGCGCCGCGCCGCGTCTACGACGGCAAGAAGGCAGCGCGTGCTCGCCACCGTCGCCGGCTATCGGCACACGCAAAGCCACGCGCCAGCGTTTCGCTCGTCGCTGAACGGCCGCGTGGTCGAAACCAAGCAGCGTGGAAGTGCCCGAGAACGGCCGCGCCACCGTGGAATTCCTCTCGCTCGATGTTCCCTACGGCCGCAACAAGGGCGAAGTCAGGATCGATTCGGCCGACTCAGCTTGCCGGCCGACGACGTCTTCTATTTCTCCGTCGAGCGCGCCGATCCCGCGCCACGCGCTGTTCGTGCACGAAGCCGGCGAACAGCCGCGGCCTGCTCTATTTCAGGGCGGCGCTCGAAGCCTCCGGCCAGATCGGCCTTCGAGATCGCAGCCGGTGACGGTCGACAGACCGCCAACGTGAGCCCGTCGAAGTACGCCTTCGTGGTGCTCTCCGATATCGGCGCTCGTGCCCGGCGAGTTTCGAAAACGCGCTTGCGCGATTATGTGCGCGGCGGCGGCGCCGTGCTGATCGCGCTCGGCCACAACTCGGTGGCGAACGCAAGGTGCCGGTGTCCGGACGACGCCATCGCAGGAAGCGCGCTACTCCGGCCGCGAGGGCGAGCGCTTCCAGACGGCTGCCTGGCTCGACCCGTCGCATCCTTCGATTCTGAAGGACGACCGACTGGGAGACGTGAAGTTCTACCAGGCGATCCAGGTGGACCCGGGCAAGGCGCGCGTGGTCGGCGCGGCTCACCGACCAGACGCCGCTGCTGCTCGACCAGCAGATCGGGCGAAGGCCACGTGCTGGTCTTCGCCTCCACCTTCGACAACATCGCCAACGATTTTCCGCTGCACACTTCCTTCGTGCCGTTCATCGAGCAGACGGCGCGCTACCTGGGCCGCTGGATGCCGGTCCGCCGGCAGTGCTGGTGGGCTCCTTCGACGAACTGCGCGATGCCAAGGAGAAGGGCGCGGCGGTGGATGTGGTCGATCCCAAGGGCGACGCGCGTCTTTCGTCTGGACGAGGCCACCAAGGCGCAGAAATCCAGTTCACCATGGCGGGTTTCTACGATATCCGCCGGCCCAACGGCCGCAACGAACTGGTGGCGGTGAATGCCGACCGGCATGAGCGCGACCTCACGCCCGCTCCCCCGGAGACCTTGACATTGTGGCAGAATACAGCCAACGGGACTGCGAACGGGGAGAACGGCGCAGACGACGACGCAGAAGCCGCTTTCGCTCTGGTGGTACGTAATGCTGGCCGTGTTGGCGCTGGCGGTTGCCGAGTCGTTGTTGGGAAATCAACATCTTTCGGTGGACAAAGAGGCGGCATGAAACCTTTGGATCGCTTGTCCGAGTATCTGGGCGCCATCGAGCGCCGGTTGCGTTTGCTGGCGCTGACCCGCGGCGCGGCGGTAACCGCCGCGGCGGCGCTGGCGCTCACCGTAGTGGCCGTGCTGGTCGGCCAACCAGTTCGCCTTCTCGCCGGCAGCGTGATGGGCGCGCGCGTGTTCCTGTTTCTCGGCCTGGCCTTCGCCATCGCCGCCGCGCTCATCGTACCCGTGATCCGCCTGAACCGCCGCCGCGCCGCGCGCGAAGCCGAAGCAACGCTATCCGCAGTTCGAGGAGCGCCTGCTCACCTTCACCGAACGTTCGGAGACAACCCCAGCGATCCGTTCCTGCAACTGCTGGCTGCCGATACCCTTGCAGGTGGCCCAGCAGGCCGAGCCGCAGCGGTCGCCAAGAACGCGCGCGATCTTCGGCTTCTCCTCGGCCGCCGTGGTATCGCCATCGGTGCTGCTCTGGCTGGCACCTCCGGCCCCGGCTTCCTGGGCTACGGCACGTCGCTTCTGTGGGGCGGCATGCCCAAGGGCGTCACCAAGCCCTTTTACGCCATCTCGGTCGACCCCGGCAACAAGACCGTCCGCAAACGCGCCGACCAGGTGATCACCGCGCACCTTCTCGGCTTCACTGCGCCCAAGGTGCAGTTCTTCGCCAAGTACGCCAGCGCCTCGAAGTGGGAAGCAGGCGGAGATGCGCACGGAACCGGGCGGCAGCGCCTATCAGTTCCTGATCGCCGGCGTGCCGGAACGCTCGAATATTACGTCGAAGCCGGCGGCGTGCAGTTCGCCAAACCTACAAGCTGAACGTGGTCGATCTTCCCGGCGTGAAGAAGGTCGCGGTGACGTATCACTATCCCTCCTGGCTCGGCCTGAAGGATGCGGTCGAAGATCCGGGCGGCGATCTGCGCGCGGTGGAAGGCACCACCGCCGAAGTTGCCGTCACGACCGACAGGCCGCTCGCGAACGGCGCGATCGTGCTGGACGATGGCACGAAGATGACGCTTGCGCAAGGGCGCGAACGACACGCTCATGGCGAAGGTGCCGATCCAGAAGGACGGCATGTATCACGTCGCCGCCATCGAAGGCGGCGACGACGTTCGCCTGAGCGAGGATTACTTCATCGAGGCGATGAAGGACAATGCGCCCGAAGTGAAGATCACGCGTCCCGGCCGCGATTTCCGCGCCAGCCCCGATCGAAGAAGTCACCGTCGCGGTGGAGGCCAAGGACGATTTCGGCCTCAAGAACGTCGAGCTGCACTACTCCGTGAACGGCGGCGCCGAAAAGACCGTGCTCGCTGCTGCCAGGCAAGGGCGCCAAGGAATCGACCGGCAGCACCATCATCTCGCTCGAAGATTTCAAGGTGGAGCCGGGCGATGTGGTGAGCCTGTACGCCACGGCCAAGGACGCGCGCACCATCTCCAAGACCGACATGTTCTTCATCGAAGCGCAGCCGTTCGAGCGCAACTACACGCAATCGCAGCAGGGGCGGGGCGGCGGCGGCGGAGGCGGCGGGGATGACGGCAACCAGCAGAATCAGATCTCGCAGCGCCAGAAGGAGATCATCACCGCCACCTGGAACCAGCTGAAGGGCACCGGCGCGCGCGGCACCGACGCGGAGAACGCCGCGTTCCTTTCCGGCGTGCAGTCCAAGCTGCGCGACCAGGCGAAGTCGCTCGCCGAGCGCATGAAGAGCCGCGCCAGTTGGATGAAGCCGGCGATTCCTTCAAGAGCTTCGTCGACGATATGGAGCAGGCCGTGGCGGCCATGGGCCCGGCCGCCGACAAGCTGAAGGCCGCGCAAGTGGCAGGATGCGCTTGCGCCCGAGCAGAAGGCGCTGCAGTACCTGCTGCGCGCCGAAGCTACGTTCCGCGATATCCAGGTGGCGTTCGGCCAGCAGGGCGGAGGCGGCGGAGGCGGTGGCGGCGGGCGGCGCCACGCGCGATCTCGAAGGCCTGTTCGATCTCGAACTCGACACCGAGAAGAATCAGTACGAGAGCGCAGCAATCGGGCAATCGGCCGACACAGCAGCAGCAGGAGATCGACGAGGCGCTGCAGAAGCTGGAGCAACTCGCCAAGCGGCAGCAGGAACTGGCCGAGCAGCAGAAGAAAAATCCGCAGCAGACTCCGCAGCAGCGCTGGCAGCAGGAGATGCTGCGCCGCGAAGCCGAGCAAGTTGCGCAGCAGCTTGAGCAGTTGAACCAACGGCAGCAGCAGAGCCAGCTGAGCCGCAACGGTCAACAGGGCCAGCAGCAGGGCCAACAGGGTCAGCAAGGGCAACAGGGGCAACAAGGCCAGCAGGGTCAGCAGAGTCAACCGGCCAGCAGAGCGGTCAACAGGGGCAGCAGGGCCAACAAGGTCAGCAGGGGCAATCCGCCGACCAGCAGATGCAGCAACAGTTGAACCAGATGTCCCAACGTGGTCAGCAGGGTCAGCAGAATCAGCAAAACCAACAGGGCCGGCAGCAGCAACAGCAGGATCAACGTTTGCGGGGCGCCAGCGCCGAGCAGTTGAAGAAAGCTCTCGATACCCTTGCGCAAGCCGAGCAGGATATGCGCAATGCCCAGCAGCAGGGCAACTGCAGAGCGAGCCGAGGCCAAGCGCGCGGCTGACCGCTTGAATGAAGCTACGCAGATGCTCTCCGGCCTGCGCAACCAGCAGTCTTCCAATCAGGTGGAACAACTCGCGCGGCAGGCCGATGAGATGGCGCGCAAACAGCAGCAGTTCGAAGGCGAGATGCGCCGCGCCTACAACCAGACCCAGGGCAACATGACGCGTGAGCAGGCCGGCCAGCTTGCCGATCAGCACCAGGCGCAAGTGGACCAAGTCAAGAAGCTCGAACAAGGCATGCAGAACGCCGTGCGCGATCTCATGGCGACGCAGCGCCAGACCTCCAACAAGTTGCGCCAGACGCTCGGCGAACTCGAGCAGGCCGAGATCCCGCGCGATATGCAGCGCAACGCCGATTGGATCCGCCGCGGCATGGGCGAATACGCCGCCATGTCCGAATCGCAGATCACCGCCGGTCTAAACGAACTGCGCGACCGCATGGATCAGATCCGCAAGGAAATGGGACAGGGCGGCGATCAGCAGAAGGGTGCGCAGGGTGATAAAGCCTTGCAGGATGCTCTGAACAACGTCCAGCAATTGCGCCAGCAGGTGGAGGCGCGCGCCGCCCAGCTACGCGGGCAAAACGGCCAGGGCCAGAACCAGCAGGGCCAAAACCAGCAGCGCCAGGGTCAACCGCTCTCCCGCGATGGACAGCAAGGCCAGCAGCAGAACGGCCAGCAACAAGGTAAACAGGGACAACAAGGACAGCAAGGACAACAGGGACAGCAGGCCGGTCAGCAGGGACAACAAGGCGGTCAGCAGGGCCAGCAAGGGCAACAAGGCCAACAAGGCCAACAAGGACAGCAGGGACAGCGCGGCCAACAGAACGCCGGCGGCAACAACAACGGCGGAGTAAATGGCGGCGACCAATGGAGCCCGCAGGGTGGTCCGAATTACAACGGCGGCGGCCCTGTGCGCGACCAGGATATCCAGCAGTCCTATCGCAACGCCCTCGACAGCCTGAACCGACTCCAGCAGCAATATCGCGGCGATCCGAACGCGCAGCGCGACCTCAACAACACCATTCGCGATCTGCGACAGTTCGATCCCTACGCGCTGAACAACGATCCGCTGTTGAGCGAGCGCATCAATGCCGCGCTCGGCAATATCCAACAGGCTGAGATGGAACTGCGCCGTAAAATGGAACTGAACGGCGGCGATGCCACCATTCGCAGCCCTGGCAGCGAGCCTACGCCGCAAGGCTACGGAAGCGCCGTCGAGGAGTACTTCCGCAAGCTGAGCAAGACCGGAAAGCAGTAAGTGGCGCGGACCTCCTGGTCTGCGCTCTCGTCCGAATGCGGGAGTTAGCCCCCACCGTCATTATAGGGGCCGGCATATCCGGCCTCTCCGCCGCGTACTATTTGCTGCAAAAGGGCGCTCCCTCGATCGTCCTCGATCCCCGCCCTCGCCCCGGCGGCGTCATCGAAACCATCCGGGTCGGCGACTTCATCATCGACGCCGGCCCCGATAGCTTTCTCGCCGCCAAACCCGAAGCCCTCGCCCTGCTTCGAGAGCTTGGCCTCGAAAGCGACATCATCTCCTCAAACGACCGTCTCCGCAAGACCTTCATCCGCAAACACGGCCGCATGGTTCAGATGCCCGATGGTCTCATGATGGTGGTTCCCACCAAGATCCTGCCGATGGCCCTCTCGCCACTGCTCGGTTGGTCCACCAAGATCCGCATGGGCCTTGAATTTTTTCGTCGTCCCGGACCCAAACAGCCCGATCGCTCCATCGCCGAATTCATCGAGGACCACTACGGCGCCGAGACCGTCGACTACCTCGCCGAACCCCTGCTTTCCGGCGTCTATGGCGGCGATCCGCGCAACCTCAGCATTCAGAGCGTTCTTCCCCGTTTCGCCGATCTCGCCGATCGCTACGGCAGCCTCACTCGCGGCGTGCTCGCCAGCCGTCCCAAATCCGGCGGCGGCGCATTGTTCAAGACACTCAAGGGCGGCCTGGGCCAAATGGTGGATGCACTCGTAGCCTCCTTGCGTGGCAAAGCCGAACTGCGCCAGGCGTCTGCGGAAACCATCCAGCCCACGCCCTCCGGTTTTCGCGTTTGCGCCAACGGTGAGTGGATCGACGCCGCTAACGTCGTCGTCGCCTGCGAGGCGCACAACGCCGCGCGTCTGCTTAACGGCCGCCTCTCCGAACTGCTCTCCGGAATCGACTACAGTTCATCCATCGTCGTCGCATTTGCCTACGATGCCCCGCCGCCCATGCCCGGTTTCGGGTTCCTGGTCCCTCGCAAGGAGCGCCGCCGGATCGTAGCTTGCACCTGGCTCGGCGCCAAGTTCGATCACCGCGCCCCTGCGGGGAAGACTCTTGCGCGTTGCTTCCTGAGCGGCGAGGACGATCCCGATCCCATCGCCATCCATCGCGAACTGTGCAATCTCACCGGCCTCCGAACCGAACCGCTCTTTCACCGCGTGTTCCGATGGCCGCGTTCTATGGCGCAGTACGATGTGGGACATGCTGCGCGCGTCGCCGAAATCCAATCGCTCGCCGCGCAAGCGCCCGGCCTGCAACTCATCGGCAACGCGTACAACGGCATCGGCATCCCCGATTGCATCCGCTCCGGAAAACAGGCCGCCGAAGCCATCCTCGCCCGCGTGTCGTCTCACTGATGCCGCAGCGAACGGACCGGGTCCACGCGCGATGCCTTCCACGCCGGTAGAATGCACGCAATCGCGGCCGCCGCCATCATGAGAATCGGAACCGTCAGGAACGTCACCGGATCCCAAGCGCGAACGCCGTAAAGCAAGCTGGCGCTCCATTTGGCGACGGCGCCCGCAGCCAGTAATCCAATGACAAGTCCAGCGGCGGCGAGCTTCAATCCATGCTCGAGCACCATTCCGACCACCTGCGAGCGCCCGGCCCCCAGCGCCATTCGCACGCCAATCTCCGCCGTCCGTTGCCGCACCGAGTAAGAGAGCAATCCATAGAGCCCGACCAAACCCAGAAGCATGGCGATCCCCGCGAAGACCGCCAGCAGCACCGTTTGAAACCGGCGTCGCGCCGTGACTTCGGTGGTGCGCTGGCGCATGGTCTCGATGTCCGCCAGCACGAAGGGAGCGTTGACGGCGCGGACCGCACGGCGCACCGAGGCAACCATCGACTCGGGCGGCAAGGCGGTCCGAATCGCGAGCGATTGAACCGACCAGCCCGCTTCGTAGACCGTCGGCCGAGGAGGCATCTCGAGGCCCGAATGGTGGACGTCCGCGACCACGCCGACAATAGTGGACCACAACGTCGAGGGCGCGCCGCGCTGCAGACGTCCGCCGATGGCATTACGGCCTCGGAAGTACTCCCTGGCGAAGCTTTCGCTCACCACCACCGCTGGAGGAACCCTGGTTGGCTGCGAGGGAATATCGGCCGAAGTAAGATAGCGTCCAGCGATAAGGGGCGCTTGCATTGCCCTGAAGTAATCGCCCGCGGTGGTACGAACGTCCACCATCTGGTTTGGACGGTTTAAGTAGCCCTCCACCCGGAACGTGGAAATGCTCTCATGATTGCTTAGCGGCAAGGCGTTGGTAGCGCCCGCCGCCACCACGCCTGGAGTGGCGGCGATGCGTTCCATGGCGTCGCGGCTCCACGCCGCGAGTTGTTGTTCAGGCACGGAAGACTGGACGTTGGCGATCAGTCTCATGGTCAGGGTGGACGGAGCGAACCCCTTGTCTTGGCCTTGCACGTAGAGGTAGCTGCGAATGAACAGGGACGCGCCGCCCAAGAGCACCACAGCGAGCGCCACATCGGCTACCACCAGCCCATACCGCACGCGAGAGGACCCGCCGGCGATGCCGCGCCCTCCGCCCTCGCGCAGCAAATGCATCACGCTTGAGCGGGATGCGGCCAGGGCAGGGAAGGCGCCGAACACAATTCCCGTAATGATCGAAATCAGCAGGGCGAAAAGCAGTACGCGCCAATCCACCGACATCTCTTCGAAGCGCGGAATATCGCCCGGATTCAGCTTCGCCAATACGCGAACGGCGACTATAGACAATGCGGCGCCCAACGCGCCCCCCATGCTCGAGAGGAACAACGACTCCGTCAGAATTTGGCGTACCAGCCTCGATCGCGGAGCGCCCAACGCGGTTCGTACGCCCATTTCGTGCTCCCGCGTGGCGGCCCGCGCCATCAAGAGATTGGCCACATTCCCGCATGCAATCAACAGCACCAGAATCACGGCGCCTGCCAGCAGACGCATCAGCGGGCGGACAGGCCCAACCGCCGTTTCGATAAATGGCGCCAGGAACGATTCCTTGCCCTGCATATCCGGAGGATTCAGAGGATCGAGCGCCTTTTCGATAGCCGACATTTCCGCTTGAGCTCGTGCCAGGGTAACGCCGGGACGAAGCCGGCCGACCGCCGCGTCGGAGTCGAACAAGCGGTTGGATTGCTGCTCTGGAGTGAGCGCCGCCGGAACCCAGACATCGGTGCGCACCGGCGCGTCCGGGAAATCGTTCTGATGCGGGAATACGAACTCGGGGGGCATCACGCCGATGATGCGATAGGGGCGCCCGCCGAGTTGCATGGTTTTTCCCAAGGCGCCGGGATCGCGATTGAATTGCGCGCTCCAGAGGCCATAAGCGATGACGGCGACGCGCTCTGCGCCGGGATGGTCGTCATTGGCGTCGATAGCGCGACCGGCCACCGGAATGGCCTGTAGAAGCTCAAAGAAATTCCCCTGCACCAGCGCGCCGCCGATCCGCACCGATTCTCCTCCGGTATTCCACGTAAGCGTGCGCCGCTCAAACGCGGTGATCGCGGCGAACGACCGGCTTTGCGCGCGCCATGCCAGCACATCCGCGAAGCTCGGACTCATTTCGCGTGGCAGCGATGCGTAGCGCGGGAGGGGAGTCCACATGTAAGCCAACCGCCCTGGGTCGCCATAGGGAAGCGACCGAAGCAGGACACAATCGATCAGAGTGAAGATGGTGACCGCCGCGCCGATACCGAGAGCGAGCGCCAGCAGCGCAGTCGCCGTAAACCCGGGTGCTCGCGCGAAGAAGCGGAGGCCATGGCGCAGGTCGCGCGCCAGGATATGCAGGTGCTCCCGTGGCGCGTTGCGGAAAACATCCGCCCATAGCGCGAGCCAGAGCCGCAAAGGCGGTTCGCCGGTCATGCGCTCGGAGACCAGGCGATCCATCTCGTCGCCATATTCCTCGCGGAATTCGGCCGGGTAGGCAAGGAGAAGAGCGCGATAGAAACTACGGTAATTCAGGCGCCAATCCATAAACTCTCGCCTGCTCTAAACTCTCCGCCAGCCGCGCGGCTTCGGCTTTGGCCAGGCCGCGGCCGAAGTGCGTCAGGCGATAGTATCTGCGGCGCTCGTCTTCCCCGGGACCCGCTGGCCGCTCGCGATCGCTCAGTTCGGCGATCGCTCCCTGCTCCAGCAGTCGCTTGATGGAGCCGTAAAGAGTGCCTGGGCTCAGTCGCAGTTTGCCGCCCGATCGCGCTGCGACCTCCTGCATGATCGCGTAGCCATGCAGATCGCCGCCCGCGAGCGCGACGAGAATGTGAAAGACCTGCGGAGACAGCGGAATCAGGTCGGCCGGCTGACGATCGCTATGCTCGCTCATGAGGTCGAGTATAACGCGCATCGGTATAATGTCAAGCGATATAGTGAGCCCGATCGTGCGTAGTAACCTGGACAGTGCCGTGAGGATGAGTGCGGGAGGAGTTTCATATGGCATCTAAAAACTCGATTGCTCCATGGCTATCAGTTCGAAAGAGCGCGCAAGCCGTGGAATTCTACAAGCTGGCATTCGGCGCAGAGGAAGTCTATCGTCTCGAGGCGGGCGGCGGCGTTGTCGCCAGACTCTCCGTGGATGGCGCCGAGTTTTGGTTGAGCGACGAATCGCCGGGGCATGGCAACTTCAGCCCCGAAACCCTAAGCGGTTCCTCCGTTCGAATCATCCTGACGGTCGCCGACCCCGACGCCGTCTTCGCGCAGGCACTGAACGCGGGCGCGACTGAGGTTTATCCTGTAACCGAAGGACACGGTTGGAGAGTTGGACGCGTGAAGGACCCTTATGGCCACCACTGGGAGATTGGCCGGCCGCTGACGGATAAACCCTAAGCAAGCACCGCTAATGCCCGCCCACCGTGCGTTTGCGCATGTTGGCCGTTCAACTGTACCAAACATCGCGGATGCACAATCTCGCGCAGGCGTTCTTCCGGCTCTTCTGGCATCTTGGCGGCCCGGGACTTCTGCTGCTCGGCATCTTCGATTCGTCTTTTCTTTTCGCCCCCCTTGGCAACGACCTTCTGGTGGTCGCCTTCACCGCGCACTATCGCAGCATTCCTCGAATGTTTTATTACGCTGCGATGTCAACCATCGGAAGCATACTGGGGTGCCTCTTGGTAGATATCGTCCTTCGTCCAGCCGGCGAACACGGCCTCGCAAATCACCTGTCCGCGCGGCGCATCGGCTACATCAAGGGAAAGGTGGAGCGCAACGCCGCATGGGCCCTGATCGTGGCATCTATCGCGCCGCCGCCGTTTCCCTTCACGCCCTTTATAATGGCCGCCGCGGCCCTCCAATATCCCCGAAACAAAATGCTCGCTATCACCGGCGCCGCGCGCATGGTGCGATTCACTGCCATTGGCGCGCTTGCCCTCGTCTTCGGCCGCCGCATCCTGGAATGGGCGCAGAGCGGCGCGGTGCAGGGGGTGCTGATCGGACTCATCGCAGTCTGTGTCGTCGGCAGCGTCATCTCGGTCGTGGGATGGGTCAGACGCTCGCGTACGCCCGCACAGGTAAGATAGTGAATGAGTGCGTTTCCGCTTCTTGATGCTCGCCGCGCTTGCGCAAGCCGCCGGCGCGCAGACTTCGACAACGTGTAACAACACGCCTATCTATACGCCGTGTGAGCTGGTCTTCGAACTGAGCGACCAAGCGGCCGCCGCGCATCCCGATCCGTACAAGACCGTCGAACTGCGTGCGGAACTGCGCTCGCCCCGCCACCGCACCACCGAGCTTCCCGCCTTTTGGGACGGCGGCCGCCGCATGGTCATTCGCTTCGCCGCAACCGAGCCCGGCCAGTGGGATTTTCACGTCATCAGCAACGTCGCCGATCTGAACGACAAGACCGGCACTCTCACCGCCACCGATTCCGATTCCGCCGGCTTCGTCGTTGCCGCCAACGTACACCACTGGTCCTACACCGAGCATCAGAAGCAGCAGCCGGACCTCCTGCGCCCGCACCTCTGGATGGGCGCAGCCGCGCCCCGCTTCGCCACGATGGACGACGCACAGTTTCACGCCTTGGCCGATGAGCGCGCCGCGCAAAAGTTCAACCATCTCTCTGGGTGGATCGCCTCCGCGGGAGCCGAGTTCGCTTACTCCGCCCCGGATGCCCCCAAGCTCGATTACTTCCGCCGCCTTGACGAGCGCGTGAGCTATCTGAACCAAAAGGGCATTACCGTGGATCTGGTCCTGGCCGGCGGCGATGGCGCTTTGACGAAGTCGTTTCCGCAGGCCGATCAGCGCCGCCGCTTCGTACGCTACGTGGTGGCCCGCTACGCTGCCATGAACGTGACTTGGCAGGCCCTGGACGCATTCGAGGATTATCCCGACGCACGTGCATTGCTCAAAGAGATCGGCGGAGCGCTCAAACAATTCGACGGCTACCACCATCCGCGCACCACGGGCGCGCACATCACGTCGTCGCCATTTCTCGACGACGGCTGGATGGATTTCGTCGCCTATGGAAATAACGACAGCAACGTCGGCGCGATCGAACATCAACTCTACGCCGTTCCCTTCGTCAATCAGGCTATCGGCGGCGCGGACGCAACCACGCTTCGCCATAACCTGTGGAATTCAACCATGGACGGCCAGTACCCCGCGCTCGCCGCCTCGGCGCCTGAAGACGTAAAGGCGATGAGCGTGTGGTTCGACATCCTCTCCTCAACGCGCCACTGGGAACTCGAGCCGTATTTCGATGTCGATGGCGGACGCGCCGTTGCGCTCGAAGACACGGAGTATCTGGTCTACATCGAGAAGCCCTCCGCGCTCGAACTCCGCGTGGAGAAGCACGGCTACGACGCGCTCTGGATCAATCCCGCCGATGGCGCGACCATCCGCAAGAAGTTTTCCGGCGACCATTTCACCGCCGCTCCGCCCGACAATTCGCACGATTGGGTACTGCATCTCGTTCGCGAAGGTACGCTGCAGAGCATGAACCGCTCGTACAAATTCGAATCGCGCGACATTGTCCTGCAGGAGATCGAGGCCAACCCGGAGAAGACGCCTTTCGATATCGACCAGCCCACCGGCGATCTTTCGCTATCGAAGGCCTCGCCCTACAGCATCAAGTTGAAGCGCGAAACCCGCGCCACACGCACCATGATGTATCTCTGGACCGGCGAAGTTACGGCCGATCGTCAGGGATCCCGCATCCTCGCAACCGGCGCGCAAGGGACCTTCCAGCCCAGCAGGCGGCTCGCCACGAATTACCCCGCGCTGCTGTTGATGCGAGTCTACGGTATGAATGCGAACGGCAAAGTCTACCTTGTCACGAAAGCGTCTCAGCTTAACCAGTGACTCCGCTCATACTCGCGCTCGATACCACGCAGGAACATGGCAGCATCGCGCTCGTCCGCGGCGCGGAGACCATCGAGGAGTTGGCGATCCATTCGCCCGATGGCTTCGCCCACGCGATTTATGGTCATCTCGAGGCGATACTGCGACGTTATGCAATTGGGTTGAGAGAGATCGACGTGTTCGCCGCGGCATCGGGCCCGGGCTCGTTCACCGGCGTGCGCGTGGGCCTGGCCTCCATCAAGGGGCTTGCCGAAGCGATGGGAAAGCCGGCGGCGGGCATCTCTAACTTGCGCGCCATCGCGTCTTTTGGGACCGCCCCGCTTCGCGCGCCCGTTCTCGATGCCCGCCGCGGTGAAGTCTATGCCGCGATCTACGACGCCGCTGGCGTCTTGGTGCAGCAAGAAACGGTAGGCAAGTTCGAGAGTTGGCTCGCGGCGCTTCCTGAATCGGGCATCGAAATTCTCTCCCCGGATTACGCCGCCGAGGGTGTGCCGATCGTCCGGACGCCGCGCGAACTGGCCGCGGCCGTAGCGCGCCTCGCGCCGGCCGAAGCCGGCGACCCTGCCGCGCTAGACGCCAACTACGTGCGCCGCAGCGACGCCGAACTGTTCTGGAAGGAATGGTGACGTCATGAAAGCCTTGCTGTTATTGGCCTTAATCGCTGACGCCCGCGTCACACTGGAAGTCCGCCTGGTTGCTCCATGCACGAGTCACACCGCGGGCCGGCCGATGAAAGATCCGGACGGCGCCGGCTCCATCTGTCTCGATCGGACGCCGTTCCTCGCCACCCGCGACGTAGAATCGGCCGAGGTCCATCACACCGCCGCCGGACACCCCGTGGTATTCCTCGTCTTTCATTCGGACGCCGCGATGCGCGAGTTACAAGTCACGATGAAGAACATCGGCGGCCGCGTCGGCATCGTATTGAATGGACGCCTGGTATCGGCGCCCAAGATTCCGGGCGGCTCGCGCTTCCTGTTTATCGACGCCGGCTTCACTCAGGCACAGGCCGAAGGGATTGTCGATGCCTTCAACACGCAGGCTCGCCGTTAGGGCTCCCGCCCGACTCTCGGGTGCGCCGGTACCCACGCCGTTACTAACCACACAGTCCGTCCCACCCCTCAGGTGTTAGACTACCCCTTGCATGGCGCACACGGACTTCGTGGTGCTCATCCCCGCTTACAAACCGGGCCCGGATTTCCCCGGCCTCGTCTCCGACCTCGTTCGCCTCGGCGTCGAGCGCATCTTCGTGGTCGATGACGGTAGCGGCGTCTGGTTTCGCGCGCGCTTCGACGAAGCCGCGGCGCACCCGCAGGTTCGCGTTGTCCGCCACGCCATCAATCTCGGCAAGGGCGCGGCGCTCAAGAGCGGCATCAACGCTATCCTCTGCGAGTTCCCCGATGTTCCGGTGGTCGTCACCGCCGATGCCGATGGGCAGCACGCGCCGGACGACATCGTCGCCGTGGCGCAAATGGCCTGCGCGAATCCCGGAGCGCTGGTGCTCGGCTCGCGCGTGTTCGCCGAAGACGTCCCGCTGCGCAGCAAGCTGGGGAACAACGCTACCAAGATCGTGCTTCGCATCGTCGCCGGGCAGAAGCTGTCCGATACGCAGACCGGCCTGCGCGTCATCCCCGCGCACCTGCTGCCCGATCTGCTGAAGACTCCATCGCAGGGTTACGAATTTGAGCTGGACATGCTCCTCCTCAGCCGGAACCGCCGGCTGCGCATTCTGGAACTGCCCATCCGCACCATCTATCTCGATGGCAACGCGTCGTCGCACTTCAATCCGCTGCTCGATTCGATGCGCATCTATTTCGTGCTGCTGCGCTTCGCCATGATCTCGATGTTTACCGCGGTGCTGGATAACCTGCTCTTCAGCGCTGTCTACGCTTACACGGGGAGCAAGGCCACCAGCCAAATCGTAGGTCGCCTCGGCGCGATGACGTTCAACTTCGCCACCGTCAAGCGCATGGTGTTTAATTCGCGCGGCAGGGTGATGCGCGAACTGGCGCAGTACACGGCGCTGGTCGCCATCTCGGGAACCATCTCCTACGGCATGATCGTGCTCTTCACCTCGCGCTTCGGGATGGGCGTGCTGAAATCCAAACTGCTCGCCGAAGGCATTCTCTTCCTGGCCAATTTCCTCGTGCAGCGCGACATCATCTTCACCGGCGGCAAAGATCCCGAGTTGCAGGAAGCCACCGTGCCTGAGACCGCCGCCGCGCCCGCCGCCGACCTGCCGCGATGAACGGCATTCTGCAACACCCTGACCTGAAATCGCTTGCGATGGGATCACCCGAGTGGTTCGCCGCCCAGCGCGCCATGATCGATTCCAAGCCCGCCGTCAAGCGCTGTTACGATCTCTGGTACCGCATGCTCCTCGAGGATGCCGACAGCGTGCCGCCGGAGTACCGCGCGTATCCGGCAGTCGAAATCGGGAGCGGGTTGAGCTACCTGCGCGAACTCCGTCCGGAGATTATCGCCTCCGATGTCACGCCGGGCAACGTCGATCTCGCCCTCGACGGCCGCTGCCTCCCCTTCCGCGACGGATCGGTCCGCGCCTTGCTGCTCACGCACGTGTTCCACCATATTCCCGACGTTGCCAGCTTCCTGCGCGAAGCCGAACGCGTGCTGGTCCCCGGCGGTGTGGTCTCGATGGTGGACGAAACGCACACGCCATTCGCCCGCTTCTTCTTTTCCGTTTTCCACCCCGAGCCATATAATGACCGCGCCACCGAATGGAGCTTTCCCGCAGGACACACCATGCTCGATTCCAACCAGGCGCTCTCGTGGATGGTGTTCTTCCGCGACCGCGATCGTCTTCGTGAGATCGCGCCCCAGCTCACGCTGGAGCGATGGAGCTATCTCCCCTGGTTCTCCTATCTCCTCTCGGGAGGAGTAAACCTGCGCAGCCTCATCCCACGAAGTCTCGCCCCGATATCTCGAACCCTAGACGCCGCCGTCAAACCGTTAGACGGCGCCTTCGCAATCCACTGGCGCCTCACGGTGAGAAAGTACGATAGGCCTCCTGGCCTGTCGAGCGCCCGAAGCGCGCAGCCGCTAGCCGAAGAAGCCCGCCATTTCCACGCCTGCCTCTTCCACCGCACCCCGGATGCCCTCACCGTCGAACGATACCAATCCGCCCACCGCAACTTATTCCCCGACGACACTCCCTCACCCGCGATCACCCGCATCGTAAACCACCGCCTCGACGCCGAAGCCATCGAGTTCGCCCTACGCCGCCACGACGCCGGCCGCCAACTAACCCGCAAGCTCCAAGTCGTATCCTACTTAGCAGAGTCTCGTGCGCCGTACCTCAACCAATTCGTCAATCTTGAAACGTCGCGCCCCCGCGCCTGGGCCAGACTCGCCGCCGCGACCCTCGCCGCCGCCTGGAAGCGATGCAAGGGCGAGTACCTGATCCGGCGCCATGGATTGCTTTGACCTCATCGTAGTCGGCTCCGGCCCCGGAGCCGCCTTCGCCGCATATGGCGCGCGTGGCCGCTCCATCTTGATGCTCGACGCCGGCGGCGATGCCCCGCCATGTCCAGAACTCAGCGGCAACCTCTACGATCTCCGCAAACGCCACGACGATCTCTTTCCTCACCTCATAGGCGAGCGCTTCGAGAGTCTCCACAATCTGGCGAACCCGCCTGTCAGCCTCAAGCTCAAGTCGCCCTACATGTCATACATCGCGCGCGACTGGCCCAGTGTCTGCCCAATCAGCGGCAGCTTCGAAGGCGCGATCGGCCTCGCCAAAGGCGGCCTGGCCAACGCATGGGGCGCGGGCGTCTATCGATTCACCGAACGCGATCTCACCGGTTTCCCCATCACCGCCGCAGCTCTCCGCCCGTTCTACGACGAGCTGACTGCTCACATCGGCATCAGCGGCGCCAATGACGATCTGGCGCCATACTTTGAGCCCGATGACGCGCTGCAGCCGCCCTTGCGCCTCTCGGCCTTCTTCAACGGCATGATGCGACGCTACCAGTCGAAACGTCCCCTTTTCCATCGCGAACGAGTCACCCTCGGCCGCCCACGTTTGGCAGTGCTCACGCAGCCGCACAACGGACGCGCCGCCTACGAGTACGGCAATCTCGAATTCTTCCGCCCGCACGATCCCGCGATCTACACGCCGGCCTACACCGTTGACGAGATGATTCGCGCCGGCGAGATCGATTACCGCGCCGGCCAGTTAGTGACTCACTATCGCGAGACCGAAGACGGCGTCGAAGTCCACGCGCGCAACCTCGCCACCGGCGCCCAAGAGATACACCGCGCGCGTCATCTCTTGCTTGGCGCCGGAGCGCTGAACACCGCGCGCATTGTCTTGGAATCGGACCACGATTACGAAACCCGGCTACCGGTGCTCGATAACCCGATGGCGTGCATCCCGTTCTTCCAACTCTCACGCGTTGGCTCCGCGCTTGCCACCGAGGACACCTCGCTCGCGCAACTCAACCTCATCGCCGAAGACGACGAGTGGAATGAGCCGCTGCAAGGCTCGCTTTACGGAACCACCGGCCCGCTGCGTTCGGACATCGTCTTCGGCTTGCCCCTCTCATTCCGCGCGAATCTCGCGTGGACCAAATACCTCGCGCCCGCTATGGGCCTGCTCATGCTCTTCTATCCTGGCCACGCCAGCGCATCGAGCTATTTGCGTCTGCGGCCTTCGGGCGAACTCGAGGTCGAATTCGCGTCCGAGCCGCCGCACGCCGTCGAGCGCCGTTTGATCCGACTGCTGCGTAAGATGGGCTATGTGACGCACGCGGCATTAATTCAGAGGCCCGGAAGCGGCGCCGGCCTGCACTATGCCGGCACACTGCCGATGCGCGCGACCGCCGCGCCCTATCAAACCGATTCCAGCGGCCTTCTGTTCGGCACGCGGCGCGTTTACATCGTGGACGGGGCCTGCTTCTCCCGCCTGCCCGCGAAGAACCTTACGTTCACCATCATGGCCAACGCCTTGCGCATCGGCCGCGCGCGCGCCTTGGAGCGGCCATGAGAATCTTCATCACAGGGATCGGCGGATTTCTTGGCGGCGCCCTTGCTGGACATCTGCGCGGTCGCGGCCACGAAGTCACAGGCTCCACACGACGAACGATGGAACTCGGTGGGCCCTTCGATTCTACAGTCTTCGAGCGCCAGGACGCCATCATCCACTGCGCTCACGATTTCACACCGGGCGCGCACGAGCGCAACGTCGTGGGAACCAAAGCCTGGATGGAAACCGCCGCCGCGCTCGGCGTTCGGCATCAGATCTTCCTCAGCTCCCACGCCGCGCGCGCCGACGCGCCTGCGGAGTACGGGCGCACCAAGCACGAAATCGAGAGCCTCTTCCTCGATAGAGGCTACACCGTATTGCGGCCGGGATTGGTAACTGGGGCCGGCGGCCTGTATGCGCGTCAGCGCGCGGCTCTCCTTCGAACTCCTATGGTTCCAATGTTGGGAAACGGCACGCAGCCGGTAGCGGTGATCTCGATCGCCGATTTCCTGACAGCCGCGACGCTCGTGCTCGAAGAAGAACGGACCGGAGCCTTCAATCTTTTCTACGAGCCAATGCCAACCTACCGGCAATTCGTCAGCGGCGTGCGCGAAGGCAAACTTACGCTGTTTCTGCCGGTGCCCATCGGACTCGCGTTACCCCTGGCGTACCTCGCCGATTGGCTTCGCCTGCCGATTCCCGTCAAACCCGGCCAGATCCGCGCGCTGGTGACAAACGAATCCTCGCCGTGGCGTTCCGACCTGACTCGCCTTACTCACCCGAGTTAGTCAGAGGAAAAAACATGACCTGCCCAGAAACTTGTGCAGATTCATACTATTTGCATTAGACTGATTGGCGGGATTGTTTCTGACTGGCGCTAAGTCGTAAGGGAGGAACAGACGATGATAGGGCTACGATCCGGGTTTACGATTCTCTTTTGCCTGATAGCCGCGGGTCCATTGGGGGCGGCTGTCTCGTGTACGCTTTCGGTGCCGTCGCCATCAGCGGTGCGCGCGGAGGGCTTCACCGAGCGGGTGAGCGATGTGCTCATCACCTGCACCGGAGGAACGCCAGTGAATCTCGGGAGTCCACTGCCGCGGATGAACCTTCAGCTCTTCACGCAAAAATCGATTACGAGCAGGCTGATCTCTGCCGCGGGGCAGCAAGGATCTGAAGTGCTTCTGTTGCTGGACGAGCCGTCGACAGCGCCGCAGGGTGGCTCTCCGTTCGGTGCTTCAGCCCCATTCAATCTCTGTCCTACTCCCTTGGGCGGCTGTGTGGAGTACGCTTCCTCGGTTGGGGGCAAACCCGTCCCCACCGATACGCCTCAGGGTCAGAATGCGACCGTGAACGGCGCCAACGTATTTCAGGGCTCCGTGAACGGGAACTTCGTCACATTCTCTGGCATTCCTATGCTGAATGCTCTGGACGGCCTGACGCATCGTTACCGCATCACGAATTTGCGGGTGGATTCGAACAGTTTGGGCCCTGGCGTTTCGGTGGAGTTCGTCATCAATTTCTCCGACAACTCTATTCAGCTCGATTCATCCATGGTCTCCGCGGCGACGGTGGCCGCCGGTCTTGCGGCCTCGGCGGCCAGCCCGGCCACGCTCAGCCCGTGTGTCACCCAGACGCTCACTCCAATCGGTACGATGACGTTTACCGAACTCTTTGGCAACGCATTTAAGACTCGTGTGGATGCCCAGGACAACACGCAATACGCCGGCCAATCGGTCGGCGCGCAGCAGAATGTTCCGGGAACCGTCTACAATTCTGAGTCGGGTTTGGTAGTTCCCATCAATAACTCCGTGGCCGCGGGTCTCGCGGATTACGGAACGCGGTTGAAGGCGACCTTCAGCAACGTTCCACCGGGGATGCGGTTGTTCGTCTCAACCACCAACGTAGTGAATCCTGGCGTGGCAACTCCCAGTCCCGCTGTAGTTGGGGGAAAGAGCGGGAACCAGGGCAACGCGGGTTTCGCCCAACTGATCGATCACGAAACGGTTAACGACGGCGGCGGTAATCTCGCTCTTTTCCCCTCCCTCTTTCAAACCGCTCAAGTTGGCACGGTGGGCGTTTCCGAAATACTGGTGGCGCCGAACGGCAGTGGCACGGCGGTCTGGGAAGTTGTAAACGCCAACCCCAGCGCGTTAGAGACGATGCGGTTCGCCGTGTACGCTTCCTATACTGGCGGGAGCGCGGGCTTGGCTGGGGGAACGGTGAACGTGAGTCTCGGTTTCGCGCCCACGCCCTCCGGCGGCGCATTTACCGCTGCCAGCGGCTCAGTGGCGTCGCCTGATCTGACAATCTCCCGCTTCGCCGACGCGGCCAATTCCTCCAGCCTGGCGTCATTTCAGTCCTCCTGTGGTCCGGGGTTTACCAGCACCGCGATAATGCAGAATGGGTCCGTTGGAGCGCTATACAACCAGACGCTGGCGGTGAGCGGAGGCGCCGCTCCCTATACCTTTGCGGTCACGGGCGGAACCCTGCCTCCCGGCCTCGCGCTCAGTGGCAATGCGTTGAGCGGAACCCCGCAAACCGCGGGAGATTACTCCTTCAGCATATCCGTGACCGATTCAGCTGGCGTGAAGGGGATCGGGAGTTTTAGTCTCCACGTCAACGCCGCCACGCCATGCCCCGTCTTCGGGGTTGCCGCCAACTCCTCGACGCCCGCGGTGGCCGGAGATTTCCAGGCCGGCGTAGCGCTGACTATCGGCGCGACGGGTCAAGTCTCACTCGCGCAGGACGACCCATACACCACCGAAGCCAACGGAGTGATTACCAGGCCGCCCAGTGCGGGGACGAATGCGTTCGCGTATTTTTCGGGGCTCGCTCCCGCGGGACCGCCTGTGGTAGGCGGAAAGAAAACGCTCAACGGATTCCCGGCGGGCGCGCTGCTCGGAGTCTTCGGGGCCATGGGAGCGGCCAGCCCGCCGGCAAACGGTACGCCGTTTCTGGTGGGGTCGCTGTTTTCGGCAACTGTTCCGAATATCGGCGGCGGCGGCGCCCGGTTGTTTCTCATCGTGAACGACGCCAACTACGCCGATAATTCGGGTTCCTTCAGTGCCACCACGGCAAATGGCGCATGCGTGGCGCAGCAAGCCATCCAACTCAGCGCCGGCGCGCTCGGCAATTTCAATTTCCAGATCGGCGGAGTGGCGCCGCCCTCGCAACAGATCGGGCTCTCGGCCAGCTCGGGTAACGCACCGGCATTGGCGAATTTTGTGATCGAGTTACCGGCAGAGAAATGGGTGACAGTGACGCCGGCCACGGGTCTCGCGCCGAACACTCTGACGGTGTCGGTGGATCCGACCGGATTGACGGCTGGCACTTATAAGAGCACGGTGAACGTCCGCTCCCCCGATACGCCCCTGCCGCTGGCGCTAAACGTTATGCTCACGGTCACGACCGCGGTTCCTTCGAACGTTACTTTGGCGTGCGATCCCGATCCGGGCATGCGATTATTGGATGCCTACTCCGTTGGCTGTCAGGCGAGCGGCGGGACGGCGCCCTTCCAATGGGCGATCACGCAGGGTACGCTGCCGCCTGGGTTCTCCTTGAGCGCCAACACGGGCGCCCAGATAAATATCGCCGGCATGCCTGCCGCCCTTAGCCCTTACTCGTTCACAATTACCGTAACCGACAGCAGCGGCAAGACCGCCTCGCAGAGCTTCAGCGGTACGGTACAGGCCGCGCTGGTGACCCAACTTTCGGGCTCGGCGAGGACCATTGCCGTCGGCGCGAACGGAGCGTTGTACATTACCGGGACCACTGGCTGCGATGCCAACGGATGTCCGCCATACAAATACGATGGCGCAGTCTTTCAGCAAATCGCCGGCAGCGGGAGCCGGATGGCGGTGGATTCGGCTGGCCGCCTACTGCTCCTTAACCTGAACGGCGGCCTCTTCCGCTACGAGTCGGCCGACAGCCAGACCTCGGACCAAATTGCGGATTCAACGGTTGACGTCGCGGCCGGTGGAAACGCATCGCTTTACATCGTCAAAACGGACTCGTTTGCGTATCAGTATAACGGAGCCACTTTCAGCCCAATGCCGGTTCCGGGAGTGAGGGTGGCGGCCGACAACAACGGCAAGCTTTGGGTAGTGGAGCAGTCAGGCCTCATTCGGCGCGCGCAATCGGCCGCCCTCAACACCGGATTCGACATTCTTCCCGGCAGCGCCAGCGCGATCGCGGCCTCGGCCGATGGCGCGGTGTACATTGTAAGCACAAGCTCTTGTGACGGCAACGGCTGCACCGTGGCGAAGTTCGACGGAGCGCAGTTCGTGCCCATAACCGGTCTGACCGCGGTGGAGATCGCCGCTGACATGAACAACGTCCTGTGGCTGGTGACGAAGGGCGGCAACATTCAACGCTACCCCGCGATTGCCACGCTGCCCCCCGCGCCCTCCGTGTCGTGCTTACCCGCGGCGGGCCCGCAGACAGCGGGGACGCCGTATGTTTCGAACTGCACCGCGTCAGGCGGCGCGACGCCGTACCAGTGGTCGATCGGCACGGGAACGCTGCCCAGTGGCCTCGCGCTTAGCGCCCCCACTGGCGTCAGCGTTTCGGTGACGGGAACGCCCACCGTCAGCGGCAACTACGATTACACCGTGACCGTGACGGACTCGTTGCAACGCTCCGTAGGCCAGCGCTTCACGGGGACCATTCTCAACCCGCCGACGCAACTGACAATCGCATGCAGTTCGTCCGCAGGTCCTACGAGTCCCGGCGTGTCTTATTCGGCGACGTGCAGCGCGAGCGGCGGGACGGCGCCTTACAAATGGACGGTCGGTAGCGGGAGCTTGCCGCCGGGTATTTCGTTGAGCAATACGAACACCCAAACCGTAACGATCGCGGGGACGCCCTCGGCGAGCGGGGCGTATCAATTCACGATAAACGCCACCGACAGCGGCACTCCGCCGCAGACGGCTTCGCAGCAGTTTCAAGGCGCAGTCACTAACGCATTGACAGTGACATGCAATCTATCCGGACCAGAGCCGGTTGGAGTTGTCTACGCGGGGACATGTACGGCTACTGGCGGGACGGCTCCCTATAAATGGGCGATCAGCGCCGGCAGTCTGCCGGCCGGCATTTCGTTGAGCAATACGAACTCCCAGACGGTAACGATCTCAGGTACTCCGTCGGCGGCCGGGGCATATCAGTTCGCCATAAGCGCCACGGACAGCAGCACTCCGCCGCAGACGGCTTCACAGCAGATCCAGGGCGCGGTCACCAACTTATTGACAGTGACGTGCAATCTTTCGGCCGGACCGGGCCCGGTGGGCGTCGCCTATTCGGGGACCTGTACGGCGAGTGGCGGGACCGCGCCCTACAAATGGGCAATCAGCTCTGGCAATCTGCCGGCTGGCATTTCGTTGAGCAACACGAACAACGCCACCGTAACGATCTCAGGTACTCCAGCGACGAGCGGGGCATATCAGTTCATCGTAACCGCCAGCGACAGCGGGACTCCGCCACAGACGGCTTCGCAGCAAATCCAGGGTACGGTGGCGGCTACGCTTTCGGTGGCGTGTACACCTTCCACGGGACCGGTTGCAGCCAATGTCTCGTATTCCACCACCTGCACGGCTACCGGCGGCGCTTCCCCCATCGCGTGGAAGCTTACGGGCGTTATCCCCGGCGGTCTGTCGCTCGGCGCGGCTTCCGGCGCGTCAACGACAGTCACCGGAAGACCTTCCACCGGCGCGTACAACTTCTCGGTGGTCGCCACCGACAACGGCGGCCAGACAGCCAGCGCTAACTTTTCCGGCCTTGTGGCTGCGGCCCTCTCAATAAGCTGCACGTTCGCGCCGGCGAGCACCGGGGTTGCTTACAACGGCGGTTGCGCAGCCTTGGGTGGTATCCCGCCATATCAGTGGTCGGTTACCAGCGGCGCTCTTCCCGCCGGGATGACTCTCACTTCTTCGACGGCGACCACGTCAACCATCTCCGGCATTCCAGCCGTGGGAAACTACAAGTTCACTCTCACCGTGACTGACAGCGCGACGCCGCCTAACTCCGTGAGTCAGCAGTTCTCGGGCACGGTCAGTAAAGGCATCGTCATCTCCTGCACGCCCACCTACGGCCCCGCCATCGTCGGCGTGCCCTACACCGTCGATTGCACGATCGCGGGAGGGACGGCGCCGTACGCGTGGCTTTTTGTGGGATCCGGATCCGTGCCCGGAATGAGCTTCTCTTCCAACGGCGCAACGGCCCACTGGAGCGGAACGCCGACCACCGCGAGCGACTCGTATGGAGTCACCTTCTCGGTAGTCGACAGCAGCGTTCCGCAATTGAGCAACGGCCTCACCATCTCTGGAACCCTGACGCAGCCTCTGACCCTCGCCTGTGCTCCATCCGCCGGACCATCCTCGGTTGGCCTGGGATATTACACTATGTGCACCGCAACCGGCGGTTATCCGGGCTATAAGTGGGGGATCGGTTCCGGCAGTCTGCCGGCGGGGTTGGCCTTCACCTCGAGCGGCAATTTCTCCCAGACCGCGACCATCACCGGCACGCCTACCGCTGCCGGGAGTTACTCATTCACCGTCAGCCTCACCGATTCCGGCTTTCCCGGGCAGAATGCGACCTCGAATTTCTCCGGCACGCTCACGGAGATCGGGTTCCGGACCTTCAACGCCGCCAGCGCCAAAGAGGGGGTGCTGGCTGCCGACGCGATCGGCGAACTGTACGGTGTAAATCTTGCGCCGCAGACGGCGACATACACTGGCGCTCCGGTGACCACGCTCGGCGGCGCATCCGTGACTGTCACGGATAGCCAGGGGACCGCGCGTCCGGCGCAGTTGTTCTATGCGGGTCCTTCGCAGATCAACTTCCTGACTCCGGCGGGGACTGCTAACGGCGCGATCACGATCACGGTGGCGCGGAGCGGGTCCTCGAACCTGACCGGCAGGGCAAGCGCCGCGGCAATCTCTCCCGGCATCTTCATGGCTCCGTTTTTCAACATTCTCAATGGGTTCTATCTGCGGCACTCGCAATCGGGATCGGCGCCGGACATTCTGGACTACACTTTCAATTCCCAGACGAACGACTACACAACCATCCCGCGCGTCGCTGGAGAGGATCTCTATCTGCTGCTTTATGGGACTGGTTTCCGGCATTACTCGAAGACAGTGACTGCGACCGCCAACGGTCAGAATGTTCCTGTGCTAGGAGCGGTTGCGCAAGGCCAGTTTGCCGGCCTCGATCAAGTGAATATCGGGCCGCTGCCGGCAAGCCTGCCCAGCGGCGTCATCACAGTGACATTGACGTTCGATGGCGTGGCCGCCAACGACGTCTCGGTGAAGCTGCAATAGCGGGTTGTTTCAAGAGCGGGACTTCCGCCGAGACAACCGCTTTGTCACCAAGCCCGCGGCCAAGTCCGGCCAGTATTGGGAGAGCCGAATTCGGATCTGCGCGGCGATGGAGGACACGGGTCCGCCGTCCGCAATTGCGGTAGACGGAGCCACTTCGAAGGCGTAATGGGATAAAGCCTGTGAACTGGTCGCGATGAGTTTATTGACAATCAGAGCGCTGGGGCCGTCGTCGGCCTTGGGATCGATATCGAAAACAATGATCCAGTTCTTCGGCCGTTCTGACGCCGCGGATTCGTCGGGTGCCCGCAAGGTGCATACGCCAGCTTCGTCGGGAGTGAGATCGGGCCTTCCGAGGTGCCGTTGCCAGCTTTCCCATACCGATACCGGCAGCGCGAGAATGCATCCCGAGCAGACATACGAAGCACCGATCCGGAACTTCAACATCATTTGGTAGAACGTCCGCTTGAAGACGTTGGCGATGTTCGGTCCTTCGATTCCGTCGCGAAGCCACTGCTGGTTTTTCTGCAGCGTGGCGTGAAATCCGTCACCATGTAGGCGCAGCGCATCTTCGAGATTCTTTACCGCGGCCCGATACGATCCATGAAAGTCCATCGTTTGGATTTCCAGAATGCCAAACCGCTTCACTGTTGGAAGCCCATCCGTGAGAACCAAGTCCACCATCGTCACGTCGAACGATAATTCGGGAGACCGCTCGGTGCGGGAGAGCGAGATTTCACCTCCGAGTTTGTTTTGCAGGTACACGATGCAATCGCCGCCGGCATTCAGCGTGGATGTCACCATTTCGCGAACCTGTGGCTTCACGAGGGTGGGAGCAGGCAGTATACGGGCCGGACGGCTTCCGTCTCCGCCGAACAGCAACGTGGCCGACGTATCGAGCAGCAAAGGGCGGAAGGCTCGTAGCGGGCACACCAGCCAATCCTGACGCGGCCCGTTGCTTTTGCTGCTGATGGTGCAGATGCCGCTGGAAGCTGCGCTCTTGATGCAGACCGTGCGGTCACCGATAACGTCTGTGAGAAATGGGCAGGTCTTCGTTCGCTGTGTATCCAAAGCGGCGGCACCGCTTGTAACGGTCGGGTAGACCCGATATCCGAACCACTCACTGACGAAGCTCACGCTTTCTTCGGGTGCTTCGCCAATAGCGCGTTTCTTCGTGGAATCAGGCGAGATAGGATTCCTCCACGTCGAATCCAATGGCATCGCGGCCCGTGCGAACTGCGACCGAAAGGGCGCGGCCAGTTCCGCAGAATGGATCGAGAACACACCCCCGAGGTGGGCACGAGCTGAGGATTCGGGGTGCGATCAGATCCTCAGGAAAGGTAGCGGTGTGGCCGTTTTCTCCGGGCCTGACGTTGTGGGTAACGACGTCGTGACCGCCTTTTTCGGCAACCGTCTGGTCGTAGTAATACTTGGCACGGCCGATCTTCGGTCGTTTCACGAAATGGAAAAAATGCTCATGCGTCAGCTTCAGGCGATCTCGTTCGGGTCTTGGCGGAACATTGGGTTTATACCAAATCAGGTCGTTGCGGAGAATCCAGCGCAGTTCCTGCATCCGGATGGCGAATCTGGCTGGAATCAGAAGCATCTGTTTTTCCTGGAGGTATCCACCCATCGGTGTCCTCCGCCGCTCGCGCGGGTGGTCGCCCAGACCTTGGCGGCCGTTTTCGCGAATACTGGCCCAGCGAGCGAAGTACGTATCACCGACATTGATCCACATGCTGCCCGAGTCGCGAAGACAGGCACGGCCGGCATCCAGAATCTCGCTCAAGTGAAACACGTACCACTCGGGAAAAGGTTCCAGGCCGAGAACGCCGCCATGTTCGCGATACCACTGATACGGGGGACATTCGTGCCGGTCGTGTCCGGCCTTCTGCCACAACTCGTGAATTTGCCAGTCGTGTTCCTGGCCATAGCTCCGCTGCCCCCAGTACGGAGGACTGGTAATGATCAGGTCGACGCTGTGTGGCGCCACTTCGCCGATGAGGTCGTAGGCGTCTCCCCGGCGAAACTCTCTCTTGCCCGCGCCTGACCACGAGATGGCCTGCATCGGTCGGAGGCCGTTCACGGCATCGTCGTGGAAGAGTTTCAGATTGGCGGATGACATTAGATCGCGATCCTTTCCACCTCATCGGCTGAAAACAGCATCGCTCCGGCGGTCGTAAAGCCCCGTACTCTTGGCAATGGCGCGCCCAGCCAAGCGTTGGGCGACCTCTAGCTTACCGCCATTGGTAAGGTAGGCCGTAATCCTGGTTGCCCGGAAGGTACGGCAGCCGATGGAACCATCTGTATCGCCGGCCCTCGCCCGCCGCCGGATCATCTGGTAGACGTCAAAGCGGTTCATGGCGTGGGTACTCAGCGCTTGGTTCGGCTTGCTGCGCTTCGGAACTATGGTACCGATTTCTGCCTGACCAGTCCAGCGCCACGGATATAGCCGGATATAGTCGAATGTAGTCGTCCAGATACGCTCTCAGGTTGTGGTCGCAGGGGACTTCGGTAACTCTGCCATTCCTTTCGGGCGCGTTACCCGTAGCGGCCTTTGTGGGAAAAGCAATCGGCAACGCGCATTTGGACCGCCGCACGGAGGCGGACAAGGGTGTAGGTCATCAACGCCAGATAGGGCGCGGTCGCACAGGCCGACTACATCGCCGGTATCGATGCTCTGGAGTCGAATCGCCAGCCTGGTCCGACGGGAGGACCGGCGTTGTACCGCGTGATTCTGGGGCCAACAGGCTATTGCCGCAAGCCGTTCAAGATCACCGCGCACACCAAGCCTTGGGCCGGCTGTGCGCCGGGGACGGTTCGGGAGGCTTGAGCCGCAATGCGACTTTCAGTTGCCCAGGATTCTACGCTTTATTCGGGTAGTCCTCACTGCTCTATTTGTGGTTGCGTAAGCGCCGAAGGACTATCGATCTCCACCACAAGACTGACGCTATTGCCGCCGGTCGACGTGGTGAGAATTGCGGGCCCCAGCGGCGTTCCCGGAGGCACGAAGAAATTGATCTGCGTGGGTGAGCTGTACTGAATCGCCACTGCCGACCCATTTAACGTAAGTTGCAGGTTGCCCGGAAACTGCGTGCCGTTCGCCGGGAAGATAGAGGCGTAGGATCCCGGATTTACCGCACCGCCCGTACTCGCATTCACCGCCGGCCACGCGATTTCGGGCAGCGCGGGGTTAGCCTGCTGGATCTGGAAGGCGAACGGCTGCGTCATCACTTGAAATCCGCAAATCACGCTCAACTCGGAATTCCCCAGCGCCGCATTGGGCGATACCGTGACGTTGGCGAGAATTTGGGTGGGACTCACCACCCATACATTGTTCACCAGCACGTCGTTTGTTCCAAAGCCCACGCTCACCTGGCCGGCGGCGAAGTTGGTGTTTACGCCGTTGATCGTCACCAGTGAGCTAATCCCCGCCGTCAGCGACTGCGGCGTCACCGACTGAATCTGCGGCTGAGGAAGCGAGGGATACGCGTATCCTTGCGGAGACGCCTGCAACAGCATCGAATTCTGTGCATCGCTGTTGAAGACGGTCAGCACAGAGATTTGGCCGCTGTTTCCGGCCGGCGGCGTTGCCGTGAGCGCGCCGTTATTCAACGTGCTCGGGGCTTGCAACCCGTCGAAGAACACGCTGCTATCGGGGCCGAAATTGCTTCCTTGAATAGTGACTGTGCCGTCGGAATTTTGCGCGGTGAAAGCGATGCTGGGCGGGGCTTTCAAAGTGAAATTCACTGCATCCGGCAGCACATACATATCGTTGCCAAAGTTAAACACCAAGTGCCGTGGACCGGCAGCCTGCTGACCTTGCGGCACGTTGAACGTCAGGAACCAGCCGTTGACCCCGGCCGCGCTGACGTTCGACGCATTGCCGACGCCGATCAGGTTAATGTACGAAGGCGTGGAAGCGGGCGGCGTATCGGGCTCGACGAATATCTGGAAAGCCCCGGAAGTGACATTCGCGTAAGCGGGAGTGACGGCCGTCTGTCCGAAGTAACTGAACGTGAGCATGTCATACATCGGAACTGCCGCCTTACTCACCACGAAAAAGTTCTGGTTGCCCGTGGTCGCCCCAGCGGTTACGTTGACCGCCGCTGCGGCTCCGGGATTCGTGGTGCCCGGGTAGAATTGCGCCGCGAAAACGCCGGTGGCGGGGAAGGTCCTTCCAGTGAAATCCGCCGGCAGCACCAATCCGGTCCCATTTGCCGGCGCCGCATCGGGCGGCAGGGGATGAACATAAACCTGATACGCGCCGGGAGGCACTCCCTGAATCTGGTAAGTTCCATCGGGATTGGTCAGCGTACTGATGGCCGGGCCCGTCGGCGAAATCGCCACCACCGAGGCCAGATTCGCCGCGCCGCCGTTGTTCGTAAATGTCACGCTGCCCGAAATCGTCCCGTAAGCCGCGTTCCAGTTCGGAGCGCCGTACAGGACCAAGAGCGCGGCTTCATCGTCTACATCGATGGGCCGTGCGCGCGAAGTATTGCGAATGACATCCTGCGACATCGCCGCGCCGGTCCAGGTATGTTGCAAGCCGAGCGCGTGCCCAATTTCATGCACCACAGTTGTGAAGTAGCTTTCGAGATAGCTTTGAAACGGTCCGTAGTCTGTGTAATCCGTGTTACTCGTCAGAACAACGGTAGAGCGCGAAATCGGTACAAATAGGCCATTAGGCCCGTTGACGACTGTCGGGTTCACCGGCAGATTCGGCGTCCCCAGGCCGAGCAGCCCTGGAGCAAGCTCCTGGAAAACCACATCCGCGCCTGGCGTATTTGCTGCCGGCTGCGAGGACGATTCCGTGCCCCCGAATGCCACCCGAAGATTCGACCCGTTGACTGAGTTCCATACAGCCAGCGCCTGTTTGACCTCGCCCAACACCGAACCGAAACTATCGTTGGGATAGTAAGACGACGGGCCGGAATCGCTCACAAAGAACGTTACCGTGTTGTTGGGAAGAGCCGCGAGGTTGAATTGAGCGCGTATGGGCGTGAATGGAGCAAAGCGGCTCTGATAATAAATGTAATGGTAATAAGCGTGAGCGGGAACTCCCAACATCGCGGCCGACGCCGCGAAAACGAAAAACCTTAGCAAGGCGCGGGATCGAAGCACTAGCGGGTCCCCTGCGGGCCGAGCGCGGCGGAGATCTTCGATTTGAGCGCGCTGAGCGTCATAGTCAGCGTTTGATCCTGCACGTGGCGCCCGGTGCCGCGTTCGATCATCGTCTCGTGCGACGCGGCGCGTATGAGCGTCGGATTCTTTGCGCCAACGGCGGAGATGGCAAAAAGGCCCTGCGTTAGTCCGATGACTTGCGTGACGCCTGATTTTCCCGTCCACAAGAAGAAGACATACTCTTCGCCCGCGCGCAGTTGCGGAACGCCGGAATAAACCTGCTGAATACCGCCCGAAACGCCGCCCGAAAATGCGAGATCCACCGAGGATTCCGCCGGTCCCTTATACTGTTCGCTCACCTGCAACTGGTAGTGCGTGTAAATCACCGGCCCGATCTTTGCTACCGAAGAACCGGTCACCCGGGCGCGCACGATTGCAGTTGACTTCCCGATGATATCGGTCATGGCAAGGCGCTCCAGAGTGGCGCACTGGAGCGCGGAACTTACCAGGCCAATGACAAACAGAAATGCGAAGGGGCGCTTCACGGCGTGTGGAAAAGCAGTTGATATGCCAACTGAACTTATTGTAACAAAATGGTTTAAATGGTGGGGTGCCGGCTCCGGCGGGTTGCCGTGACACAGCAATTGGGGCGGGCTGTCCCATTGCCCTCAGTTCACCGCGCGATTTTAGCGCCCACTACTCGAGCCGCATTTCTCAAAGAGTCTTGTCGCGAGTCGCGCGAGAGGCTGCGGATAAGAGACGCGCGCCAGAATACACTTCGCGCGTACTCGTTCCGCAGCGGAGGGCAGACCGTGGTTGCCAGACACCGCCTGCCCAAGAAAATCTCTCCCCCCGGTTTCGAACCCTTGCAAAATAACCACGTGCGTAGTAGAGTAGCGGACATACGTGGTCAGCTATTTATGGCGCTTCCAAAATTAACCAAGCCCGAACTTCAGATCATGGAGGCCCTCTGGCGCCTGGGGCCGTGCTCGATCCGGGAGATTCACGAATCACTGCCGGCGCCGAAACGGCTCGCCTACACGACGGTGCAGACGATGGTTTACCGGCTCGAAGTCAAAGGCGCCGTTCGGCGCGTCAAGAAGATCGCCACCGCCTTCATCTTCGAAGCGGCCGTATCCCGCGAAGGCGCGCAACGCAGGCTTGTTGACGAACTTCTGAGCCTGTTCGGCGGGCGGAGCCGGCCGATCATGGCCCATTTGATTGAATCCGGCAGCCTGACTGTCGAAGATGTGCGCGACGCCGAGAAGACGCTGCTGAAACTCGCGCGAGAGGAGAAGAAGAAGTGAGTCCGGAATTCCTGTCATCCATCGCCAATCATCTTTGGCAATCCACCTGGTTCGCCGCGGTTGCCGGCTTGCTCACGCTGGCGCTGCGGAACAATCGAGCGCGCGTGCGGCACTGGGTGTGGCTGGCGGCTTCCTGGAAGTTCCTGGTCCCGTTCTCCATGCTCATCTCACTGGGCGGCCAAATCCATTGGCGAACCGCTCCACAGAGAACGCAGTCGGACCTAGCCGTTGTATTGGGTGAAATCAGTCGGCCCGTGGCGCTGGCTTCGCGCGCGGCGATCGTGCCAGCCGTACCCGCCGCCGGCATGGTTCCCACGCTGGCGTGGTCCATCTGGGCCTGCGGATTCCTCGCCGTCGCGTGTTCGTGGCGCCTCCGTTGGCGGCGCATCCGGACCGCCGTTCGCACAGGCTCGCCGGTCCGTGTGGATGCGCCCATCCGTGCCATATCCTCTCCGGCGCTGTTGGAGCCGGGCGTTTTCGGCGTATGGCGGCCGGTACTGCTGCTGCCTGACGGCATCCGCGGCGAACTGACGCCCGCGCAGTTGAGAGCAGTGATCGCGCATGAACTTTGCCACGTTCGGCGTCACGACAATCTCGTGGCCGCCATGCAAATGTTCGTCGAAACGCTCTTCTGGTTTCATCCTCTCGTTTGGTGGCTGGGAAGGCGAATGGTGGAAGAGCGCGAACTGGCTTGCGACCAGGAGGTATTGAGTCTCGGCAACGAGCCGCGAGTCTATGCCGAGGGCATCCTCAACGTGTGTAAGCTTTATGTCCAATCACCGCTCGCGTGTCTCTCAGGCGCGACGGGCGCCGATCTGAACAAGCGAATCGAATCCATCATGAGGAACCGCGTAACGCCGCGGCTCGATTTCACCCGCAAGGCCATCCTGACGGTTGCCGGCGGCCTGGCGGTCGTAGCGCCGATCGCAATCGGCATCCTGCATGCGTCCCCGCTGCAAGCGCAATCGAGCGCCGATCAAAACCGGCTCAGCTTCGACGCGGCATCGGTAAAACCGGCGACGCCTCCGCCGGGCCTCACCGTGGTTGGCACAGGCATGATGTCGGCGGAGGGATCCGACTTCTCCCGTTATCGCAGCACGGGCGGCCCGGGGACGAATGACCCCGGGCGCATCCACTACCCGCTGGTCTCGCTCACTGGTCTGCTCAAACGCGCATACGTAGGGTACTTCGAGATTAAGGCGCCCGCTTGGGCCGACACCGATGTCGTCGCGGTCGATGCCACGATGCCCGCCGGCGCCACGAAAGAGCAATTCCTGCAAATGCTGCGGAGCCTGCTCGTCGACCGCTTCGCGCTCAAGACGCACGTAGAAACGAAAGAGATTACTGGGTATGCGCTGAAAGTCGCAAGAGGCGGGCCGAAAGTCAAAGAGGCGCAGCCGGATAACGAGCCCGTGGGCCCGACCCCTGGCCGAACCGGCGCCGATGGATTCCCCGTGCCCCCCGCACATATGCGGGGACTCGGAAACATGATCGGGGAGAATGAGCGCGCGCGTCTGTTTGGTCGCGCCACCATGGCGGAACTGGCGAACCGCCTCGGCAACCTCTTGGATACCGCCGTGGAAGACCGCACGGCTCTGAACGGAACCTACGGCATCAGCGTGACCTACGCCGGCCATGCCGGCGGCCCCCACGGCGCGACCGCACTAGTGCAGCCGCCTCCACCCTCCGCCGACGCGTCCGCCGCCGAGCCGCTCCCGGATATATTCAGCGCGCTCCAAACCGAACTCGGCCTCAAGCTGGAGAAGCAAAAGGTGTCGGTTAAGATCCTGGTGGTGGATCATCTCGAAAAGACCCCGTCGGGCAACTGACTGGGAATTACGGTTTGCCTGAGTACCGCTCTCTCGGAAGGCGTGAACAAATTAAAACCACCACGGAACCGAAGGATTTCGCTCTTTTTCGTGAGGCTTCGGGCGCCGATTCAGACCACCGGGGGCGAAGGACTAAATGCCACCAACACTCCAGTTCGCTACCTGATCACGTTTGCCTATGACATTCGGGATCTTCGGCTTTCGGGAGGCCCCAAATGGCTCAAGACGGACCGGTTTGATATCACGGCAAAGACAGCCCGCGACCATGCGAGCTCTTGGCCTCACCGAGCCGAACTCCATGAGCGAGGCTCGGCGGAAGACATACACTGAACGAGTCCATTAAGCGCAAGATAACTGGCCAGACCGCCTGATTACTTCAGCCGCGCGGCGGAGGATTTTGTGGCCCACTCAGTCAAGTATTCAAGCACCGGTAAGAATCCTGGGGTCGCCTGAGAACCAGTGCACGGCTCTTCGAACCGCCACTTCCAGAACTTCTCGCAGGGCATTTCCCAGTCAGGTGAGACGAGGGAAGAAGCGGCCGACCCGGGTCATGTAAGTGCGGTATCGATCTCCGAAGCACGCGATCAGATACATCTCCTCTTTGCGCGTGCGTCGCGCGAGGATCGCGAACATTAGGGTAGCGGCAAGCGGCAATAGCCAGGTCCCGAGAGCGAGGCCGAGGCTTGGACCAATCATGAGAATCCCCGAGTACATCGGGTTCCTCACATAACGGTACGGGCCGCAATCGACGAACTTCGCGTTCGGGCGGGTCACTACTGTGTCGGTGAGATTGGGCCCGAGTGAGATGAACATCCATATCAGCCATGTGATGCTGAAAGCGAATCCGCTCACACCAATCCACCGCACCCAGTCGGGCGTGGGAAACGCCGCCCATGAGAACCAGAGCGGGTTCCAGAGCCACGCCGCGTACGATCCAAAAGTTGCCAAGCCTGCCAGCCTCACGCCAATAAGAGTGGGCCAGCCCTCCTTTGTGCGATCCAGCTTATCGCCCGACTGTGCGGCGCGAATGCGGTGGTACATGCCGAAGACGAGGAACGTGAGGCTGAGGCCAATGAGCGAAAAACGTACAGCATCTGGCATGATTCAGGCTAGCGCACCGGCGCCGCCAGTGATTACGACATGACCCACGTGCCCACCGCCGATCTACCCTGGGCCGTTTGTCAGGGGCGATATGGAGGCGCCAGAGGGTTGAGATCTTGGAACTGCCGCTGATGCCAATAAGGATATGGTATCGATGGCTGACTTGCTTCATCCAGCCGCGCTACCTGTTCGGCTGTAAGTACAAAATTCGCCGCAGCCAGATTATCGCGCAACTGCTGTTCATTGCGTGCGCCGATGATCACGCTGGAGATCGTAGGCTTTCGCAGCACCCAGTTCAGAGCCAGTTGTGGCACGCTGTGTCCGGTTTCCGCGGAAAGCGACTCGAGCGCGTCCACCACCCTGTAAAGACACTCGTCCGGCACAGGGGGCCCTTGTTCCGCTGTCTTGTGCAGACGACTGCGCTCCGGTAGAGGCTGACCGCGGCGAATCTTTCCCGTGAGGCGGCCCCAACCGAGCGGGCTCCAAACCAAAGCGCCGATGCCTTCCGACAGCGCCTGCGGCATCAACTCCCACTCGTAGTCGCGGCCCACCAAAGAATAATAGACTTGATGGCCCACATACCTTGCCCATCCATATTCGGCGCTGACCGCCAGCGATTTCTGCAGGTGCCAGCCTGAGAAATTCGACGCCGCGATATAGCGCACCTTGCCTTGCCGCACCGCCTCGTCCAAGGTGGAGAGCGTCTCCTCCGGAGGCGTCAGCGCGTCGAACCCATGCATGTGATAAACGTCGATGTAATCCGTCTTCAGCCGCCTCAAGCTCCCCTCGATCTGCCGGACCAAATGATGTCTCGATGAGCCCATGTTGTTTGGGCCATCGCCAAAGGGAAATGTTGCCTTGGTGGAGATGAGGATCGTCTCGCGCGGAACCTGTCGAATCGCCTCCCCGAGGATTTCCTCGGCAAGTCCCTGCGAGTATACATTCGCGGTATCGAAGAAATTGACGCCCGCTTCCAGACACACTTCGACCAGACGCGTCGCTTCTTTCACATCGGTCTCGCCCCACGCCCGGAAGAATTCGTTCCCCCCGCCGAATGTTCCCGTGCCCAGGCAAAGCGCCGGCACTTTTAGTCCGCTTTTCCCTAATTGTCGAAATTCCATGCAAGTTTGATGCGCCGCCATCGAATTTAGTCGCCACAGTTTTCGTGGGCGCTGCGGCGGGGTTCAGCGCCGCCCTCGTCGCAGTGTACGTGCTGGCCCAACGAAAGGAGCCACTGTTTGCCCGGTAGTTAGTCGTGGAGTCGGCTCGTGGTAAGTGATTCAGACGTCCGCCCGAATTCGAGCCGATGAGGGCAGCTACTTATTTCCGATCCGGGATGTTCCGAGAGCGATGTCGTCGTAATAAACATCGAAGCCTGTCATCGGATTTTGCCAGGCACGCACGCCGAATCCAAATTCCTTGAAGCCGCCGACCAGGTTGGAATTGGTTGTTGAGTCCTTTGGCCACTTGTAGGTCACCGTATCAACGGTTTCCGTTCCCATTTTGTTGGGAACAGGTTCCCCATCCACCCAAAGAGTCATACTCGCTGGATCGTCGTTAATTTCCCACTCGAGAAGAAACCACTTGTCGGAGGGAGGAGGCACTTCAGAGCGGTATGTAATCTCGCCCCTTCCCTGACCTGCGGCTGATTTGTTTTCCTGGAAAGATGGCATCCAGAAGCCGCGCGAAAGGCCGATTTCATAGAATTTCGAGAGTTGCCAACCCGGTTCGCCAGTAATGATCAATGGATTGTGGCTCGGGGGTATCGTTCCAGTAATCTTCATATATGCCCGGCCGAAAACGTGCGTCTTCAGCGAATCGGGCAGATGCATGGCTACGGCCATCGCGTAGGCGCCGCGCGTCATTTCGGGATAATGAGCGTGCAGCGCATATTTACCGTGAGCTCCTTCGACCGGCTCAACCGCGACTGTCGCCGCGCCCATAGTCCGAACGTCCCAAATCGCGGGGTCGAGTTTGCCCGACTCGAAGCTCTCTGAGAAGGTCGGTTTTGACTGCGCGGCCAGAGTGGAAGCAAACGCCACAGCAATAGCGACGGCGCTGAAAAGATTTGGCATCATGGTTAACTCGCCGCGAGTTTATCACACGAAAACCTCAAGTTTCCAATGCGATCGGCGGCTTCGGCAGTCGCGGCATCCTTAAACAGCCCGCGGTCGAACCTAAAGTGACCAGTATTGGGGTTCGCCGCGGTATACTCCAGCCAATGTCCCGCTATCTTGCGCTAGCCCTACTCTGCACCACCGCCTTCGCACAGGATTGGCCCTATTATGGTGGCGATCAGGCAGGCTCGCGCTATTCGGCGCTCGACCAGATCAACCGCGTCAACGTGGCGAAGCTCAAGGTCGCATGGGAATGGAAGACCGGCGAAGCTCCTTACCCAGAGTTTAAAACTACTCCTGGCAACTTCGAAGCTACGCCGCTGATGATCAATGGCGTTCTCTACCTCAGCACGCCATACAACCGCGTCGTCGCGCTAGATGCCGGCACCGGCAGCGAACTCTGGTCCTACGATCCGAAAGCTTACGCCGATGGTCAGCCGCCCAACGGAACCGGCTTCGTCCATCGCGGCGTCGGCGCGTGGCGCGATGGCGGCAAATTGCGCATCGTCATCAACAGCCGCGCCAAACTCATCGAACTGGATGCGCAGACCGGCAAGCCCGTGGCGCAATTCGGCGATAACGGCGTGGTCAATCTGGTCGCGGGTCTCCGCTGGCTGACCGATCCCAAGCGGTACACCAACACGTCGCCGGTCGTCGTCTACAAGGACCTGATCATCGCCGGCAATGGGGTCGGCGACCGCCTGGCGTACAAACAGGACCCGCCCGGTGACGTCCGCGCCTTCTCCGCCCGCACCGGCAAGCTGGTTTGGACGTTCCACACCGTGCCCATGAAAGGCGAATTCGGCGCCGATACCTGGGGAGGCGATTCCGCCAGCTATACCGGCCACACCAACGTCTGGGCGCCCATCACGCTGGATGAAGCGCGCGGCCTCGTGTACCTGCCGGTGAGCACGCCAAGCAACGATTTTTACGGCGGTAGGCGCCTGGGCGCCAACCTCTTCGCCGAATCGCTGGTCTGTCTCGACGCCGCCACTGGCAAGCGCAAGTGGCACTACCAGATCATCCATCACGGCCTCTGGGATTACGACCTTCCGTCGCCGCCCGAGCTTGTGACCATTCACGTGGACGGCCGCAAGATCGATGCCGTCGTCCAGCTCACCAAGACTGGCTGGGCCTTTGTCTTCGATCGCGTCACCGGCAAACCGGTCTGGCCCATCGAAGAACGCCCCGTTCCGGCGAGCGATGTACCGGGCGAAAAGGCGTCGCTCACACAGCCTGTTCCCACCAAGCCGCCAGCGTTCGAACGCCAGGGCGTCACCCTCGACGACGCCTTTGACCTCACGCCCGAACTGAAAGCCGAGGCCCAGGCTGCGCTGAAGAAATATCGTATTGGTCCGATCTTCACGCCGCCGAGTCTCGAAGGCACGGTGATGCGTCCCGGAACCATCGGTGGCGCCAACTGGGGCGGCGGCGCCATCGATCCAGCGACGGGAATCATTTATGTCAAATCCACCAATCAGGCCTTTATCGCCAAGATCGTGAAGCCCGCGCAGACCTCTGAGGTGGATGCCGAATATGCCGGCGCGAGCGGCGGAAGTCCAGCCACGTTCCACAACGGACTCCCCCTACTGAAGCCGCCCTACGGCCACCTGACCGCGATCGATTTGAACAAAGGCGCGATAGTCTGGCAAGTTCCGCTGGGCGACAACGCCCGTCTGCGAAACAACGCGGCATTGAGTGGCCTAACGCTTCCCGAGCGCTTCGGCGCCGAGGGCGCGCCAGGCTGTATCGTCACTAAAGGCGGAGTGATCTTCGTAGGCGGCGGCGATTTCACTTTTCACGCTATGGACGCAGCCAACGGGTCCGAACTTTGGAGCTATGCGCTGGGCCGCCGCTCCACCGCGACGCCAATGACTTATCGCACCAAGGATGGCCGCCAGTTGCTGGTGATCGCTTCAGGAACTGGCGCGAATGCAGTGCTGACGGCCTTCGGGCTTTGAGCAGCCACCAAAAGATGTGGGGCAGGCCTTCCGGCCTGCCGCCGGGCGCGGAGAACGCTGCGATCGACAAAAAAATCGAAGATATCGGCGTCACCCATATAACCCGAGGATCAATAGGAGATGACGAATTGCTCTTGAGTCATACACGGAAATGGCTGAACGGACCCTCTTCGGCGAGGTTGCCTCCATACACCGCCGACGGGATTCGCCTTGGCCAGGCTTCAGAACTCAATTCCTAAGAGAATATCCGCTTCGTTCGCTTGCGTCAGCATGCCAGGGGCGTTCCAGCGCGTATACCGGAACTGCGGCAGCCACTTGATACGGCCGGAACGGAAGCGAATGCCGGCGGCGGCGGTTTCGCCCGCGATGAATTGCTGGTCGGACTGGTGGATGACATACGACGAGCCGAAGAGGCCGGTTTCGTTGCCCTGATGTGTCCGTGTGAGCCATCGCATGGCCATTTCCGCGCCGACGAACGGTTGCCAACGTTCGCGGCCGCGGAAGTAATACTTGCCGAGTAGGGGAAATTCCCACGCGTTGCCGCGCCCGCGATCAGAAGAGTTGACGTATGTGGGGAACGCAGTGACGCCGTCCAGTTCGACGGCAAAACTGTGGGGCAAGCCAAATTCAATTGAGGGGCCGATGGTGTAGGGACGGGATTGATCGGCAGCCTATATAAGAGTATCGGGCGTGGATGGAACGCCATAGAGGAGCGGCACGCCGCCCATCACGCCGACTGAGACGGTTTGCGAGAGGCCGGCCGCCCGCCGTAATTGCGATCAGAACGAGGAGCGGTTGGATTCTTAGCATGCCGCCCTAATTGGCACGCGAAGGACCAGCAAAAGGCGTCACGTCTTCAAAACCCGGACGCAGCCGCACCGCGTTAAAATACGTACTGTCCGATTTCGGACGGCACAGCGTGACCAAAACGCTACAACCGCGTCCAACTTAGCAGGCAGGTGAGTGGAGCAGCGGTAGGCATAAATATCGGTATTGCGGGAGTTATGGGGCAGAACGCCGCCGGAGCCGTAGGCGCTCGATTGAGTCCACAGGTCGATTCGCTAATTAGGGCCGCCCAACGCGGCGATCAGGACGCGTTTGAGCAGTTGGTGCGTACCTACGACCAGAGCGTCCTGCGGCTGGCGATGAACCTTTTGCGTTCGCCCGAAGATGCGCGCGACGTGTATCAAGAGGCGTTTCTACGTGTTTACCGCAACCTGCATACTTTCCGCTTCGATTGCAGCTTCCATACGTGGCTCTACCGGATCGTGACCAATATCTGTCTCGATCAGTTGCGGCGCCGCAAAGTGCGCAAGGAGGAACCCTCGGTGGTGGAAACTGCCGATGGCCCGGTGGACCGGATGGATGGGTTCGAAGAAGATGCGGCCGATGCTAATCCGGAAAGAAGCATGTGGAACAGTGAGTTACGGGAGAAAATTGAAGGTGCGCTGGATGATTTAACTCCCAGAGAACGGATGGTATTCGAGTTACGGCATTATCAGGGTCTTCGGCTCCGGAATATCGGAGAGGTGCTCGGGACCAGCGAAGAGGCGGCCAAAAACTGCTTGTTTCGCGCTACACAAAAGATGCGATCGGTATTGGGAGAATTCGTATGACGTGCGATTCGGCTTCGGATCTGATTTCACTTTATTATTACGGAGAGCTCGCGCCCGCCGAGGAAGACGTTCTCGAAACCCACCTCGCCGGCTGTTCCGCTTGCGCCACTGAGCTTGAAAAACAACGCAAGATCGCGGGCGCGCTCGACCAGCGGGCACGCCAGGTCTCCCCCTTACTGCTCGAAGATTGCCGGGCCGACCTAATGGCGGCGGTCGCGGGCGGGGCGCCGCGCTCGGCCGCTCTGCACAAGGGCCCATGGACCCTCTTCCTGGAAGCGATGGCATCGAGTTTCGCGGGTCTCGGCCGCCTCCGGCAGCCGCTCGGCGCAACGGCCCTCGTCGCCCTCGGTTTCATGGCCGCCAAGGTCACGCCCGGCGTACTGCCCGGTCTTAGTTTGCACCGTGGCTTGAACACCGCATCTCTTGCGGGCGACGACGTATTCTCCACAGTGCGTTCTGTCCAGCCCAATAGCGGCGGCCAGGTGCAGATCGCCTTCGACGAAACGCGGCGGCGGGTGGTGGAAGGCCGCATGGACGATCAAGCGATCCAGCGCCTGCTGCTCATCGCTGCGCGGGAGCAGGATTCGGCGGTACGTGGCGAATCGGTGGATGTGCTCAAGAGTCATTCCGATTCGAGCGAAGTACGCGATGCCTTGTTGAACGCTGTGGCTCATGACGCGAATCCTGGCGTGCGTTTAAAGGCCCTCGAAGGGCTGAAGCCACTCGCTGGAGATCCGCAGGTGCGCCGTGTGCTGGCGCAGGTCCTGCTAACGGACGATAACGCCAGGATGCGCATGCAGGTGGCGGATCTGCTGGTGGCCCATCGCGACGATTCTCTAGTGGGGACGCTGCAGACTGTGATGCAGCACGAAGATAACGGATACGTACGCCTGAAGGTGGAAAAGGCGTTGAAGGAAATGAATGCGTCCATCGGGACATTCTAAGGAGCTCGCGGCGCCAGTGGATACCATCCGAACTGCCGTCGATACCTTCCGGGCCGCGGCTTTCCGAGCCGTGACCGCAGGGGGGCGGTTCCGCCCCCGCGTGCTTCAACACGGTCTTGGAGCTGCCCTGACCATCGCCCTCGTGCTCCTTCCGCCCTCGGGCATCGGTCAGTCGCAGTGGAAGCGCGTAGGCAATTCGTGGGTGCGGGTTTATTCCGGTTCTCTTCCGGCCGCCCCGCGGCTGCGCATAGCCGGTCACGGTCCGGTGACTGTCACAGCCGGTTCGGGCCGCGAAATTTCCTACACCATCACGGTCAGCGTAATGACGCCTTCGCAGACAAGCGCGCAGATGGCCGTGAACCGCCAGCCAATCCGCTTGGAAACCAACGGCGATTGGGCGGTGTTAACTACGCCGGGCGGCCCCGCGCTATCCACGGTCGTTATTCGCGCCCCGAAGCTCGCCGCACTGGCCGTCGCCACCACCAACGGCGCGGTGGATGCAAAAGGCGTGGATGGCCCAATCGAGGTGAACACTGGCGCCGGCGAACTCTCCTGCGACCGCATTCGCGGCAACTGCAGTCTCATCACCGGCGGCGGCGATATTCACGTCGGCGAAGTCGATGGCGCCTTGCGCTGCGATACGCGCGGCGGACATATCTCAGTGAAGAACGTAGGCGGCATAGCGACGCTGACCACCGATGGCGGCGATATCGAAGCGTTGCAGGCCGGCGGCGCCGTGAATGCGCAGACTCGCGCGGGCACCGTGCATATCGGCTCGGCCAACGGACCGGTGGACGCGGCCACGGGCGGCGGCGAAATCGTAGTCGATAAGGCGACGGGCATCGTCACCGCGCGTAATCTTGCGGGACCGGTTCAGGTCGGCGCGGCGGCGGGCGTGCACTGCGAATCTCACAGCGGCGGCATCCGCGTCAGCAATATCGCAGGCGCCATGCGCGTTTCCACTTCGGCGGGCAGCATCTTCGCGAGCATGCTGAACGGGCGTCTTGCCGATTCGTTCCTCGCCACGGGAAATGGTGACATCACGGTAATGATTCCGTCCAATGTAGGCGTGAACATTCGCGCGGTGAACGCGATGACCGATAACCTGCGCCGCATCGTTTCCGATTACCGCCAGGTGCAGACGCGTTTCCGCGGCGCCGCGCTGGTAGCCGAAGGCGCCGTCAATGGCGGCGGTCCGCTCCTGCAGATCAACGGCACGGGCGGGACGATTTTTATTAAACGACAATGATGAGTGCTTTTATGAAAACCATCGTCGTAATGGCGTTCGCTCTTTCGGCAATCTTTGCGCAGCAAGCGCCTCAGCCGCCGCGGGCTCATTCCGCCGGTTCGGCAGCGCAGAACGTTTCCTATATGGGCGTTGGCATCATGACGGTCGATTCCGCCCGCGCCAAGGTCCTAAAGATGAAGGAGGAGCGCGGCGCCGAGATCACGCAACTCGCTCCCGGCGGTCCCGCAGAAAAAGCTGGGCTGAAAGTGAACGACGTAATCCTGGAATTCGACGGGCAGCATGTCCAAGGGCAGGAACAGTTGCAGCGTCTGGTGCGCGAGAGCACCCCTGGCCGCCCTGTCAAGGTAGAAGTCTGGCGCAACGGAGCCATGCAAGCCGCAACCGTGAACATCGAAAGCCGCCGCGAGATATCCGTGGACGATCCCTACGGCCGAGGCGTCTGGAGCGAGCTTCCTCCTCCAGGGGTAAATTGGCCCGCAGTCATCGCCATGCCGCCGATGCCGCCCTTTCCAACCCTCGTACAGAGTCCCGTCTTAGGCGTGGAATGTGAACCGCTGGGCGATGAGCAACAGTTCGCTGAGTTCTTCGGCGTGAAGGATGGCTTGCTCGTCAAAATGGTCGCCAGTGGCTCGCCCGCCGCTCGTGCAGGCGTCAAAGCTGGAGACGTCATCGTCAAAGTGGACGAGACGCGCGTCGGCTCCATGCGCGAATTGACCGGCGCACTGCGCGTTGCCAGCCAGAAACCCAGCTATCAACTAACGGTGGTACGCAATAAGAAGGAAATGCAGATCACCGCGGCTTCCCAGTAGCGGTTCGCCATCCTCCTCGGCGGAACATCCGTCTTTCCCTCGTGCGGCGCCATGCCTTACAATGCCCCGATGGACCCCACACCCGCCGTTCTAGTCACCGGCGCCAGCCGCGGACTTGGACGCGGCATCGCCCAAGCCTGCGCCCGCTCCGGCTTTCACGTCGCCATACATTACTCGACCAACCGCGACGCCGCCCTCGAAACCGTCGCCCTCTGTCAATCTCAAGCCATCCATCCCCATCAGCAATTCGTCCCCATCCCCGGCGACATCGCCATCTCCGCCGATCGCGCTGCCATTTTCGATCGCACCCTCAAAACCTTCGGACGCCTCGACGCCCTAATCAATAACGCCGGCATCGCCCCCACCGTCCGCGCCGACCTCACCGGAACTGCCGAAGAAAGCTTCGACCGCCTCCTCTCCGTCAACCTCAAGGGCCCTCACTTTCTCTCCCAGCTCGCCGCGCGCTATTGGCTTGCTAACCCATCGCCCGCCCGGCCCTACAAGCTCATCTTCATCACATCCATCTCAGCCGACACCGCTTCCGTCAATCGCGGCGAATACTGCATCGCCAAGGCCGGGCTCGCTATGTCCGCCCAACTCTGGTCCACCCGCCTTGCTGCCCATGGCGTCCAGGTCTTCGAACTCCGCCCCGGCATTATGGAAACCGACATGACCGCCGGAGTCAAAGGGAAGTACGATGAACTCATCGCCCACGGACTGGTTCCACAGATGCGTTGGGGTGCGCCGCAAGACGTCGGGTTAGCCGTCGAGGCCATCCTCAAGGACTATTTCCCGTTCTCCACCGGCGCCGTGATCCCCATCGATGGCGGATTCCATCTGCGAAGGCTCTAACTCATGCTCAAAATCGATTCCTCCCTTACCGCAGCCTCTCTCCTGCCCGCCGTCGAAAAGCTTTACGGACTCTCCGCCGCTAAAGTCCGCGACATCGAACAAACCTGGCAGCCCGCCAACGGATCGCCTGTCTTCACCGTCGGCGGCAAATACGCGTCCCGCGGCTGGACCGAGTGGACCCAAGGCTTCCAATTCGGCTCCGCCATCCTCCAGTTCGATGCCACTGGCGACGCCGAATTCCTGAATTCAGCCCGCGTCAAAGTGATCGACCTCATGGCTCTCCACGTCTCTCACACCGGCGTGCACGACCACGGCTTCAATAACGTCAGCACCTACGGCAACCTTCGCCGCCTGATGCTGGAAGGCCGCATCCCAGCCAACGACTGGGAGCTGCGCTTCTACGAACTCGCCCTCAAAGCTTCCGGCGCCATCCAAGCCGCGCGCTGGACCCAGCTCACTCCGGATCTTGGCTACGTTTACTCCTTCAACGGTCCGCACTCACTCTTCAGCGATACCATCCGTTCCATGCGCGCCCTCGTCGTCGCGCATCAGCTAGGGCACCGACTGATGGGCGAAGGCGATGAATCCATCGATCTCCTCCCCGCTCCCTCCAGCACGCCGCCGCCACCGCCCGCTATAACGTCTACTATGGAACCGGCCGCGATTCCTTCGATATCCGCGGACGCGTGGTCCACGAATCCATCTTCAATCTCAACAACCGCGCCTACCGCTGTCCTTCGACGCAGCAGGGCTATTCCCCCTTCACCACTTGGACCCGCGGCCAGGCATGGATCCTCTGCGGCTATGCCGAACAGCTCGAGTTCCTGAACGCTCAATCCGATTCCGCTCTCGCCGCCTATGGCGGAAAACGCGAACTGCTGCAGGCATTCGAAGAGGTGGTCTCCGCCGTGGCCTCTTTCTGGCTCGAACATACTCCCACGGACGGCATCCCGTACTGGGACACCGGCGCCCCGAACCTCCACCGGCTTGGTGATTGGGCATCGCGTCCGTCCGACCCTTTCAACGAATACGAACCCGTCGATAGCTCCGCCGCCGCCATCGCCGCGCAGGGCCTTCTCCGCTATGGCAATTATCTTCACGGCGCCGGCCGTCAAAGCGAAGGCGGCCGATACCGGAAAGCCGCCCTCACCATCGCCCGGCATCTCTTCGCCGAACCTTACCTCTCAACCGATCCCGCTCATCAGGGTCTGATTCTCCACTCCATCTATCACCAGCCCAACGGCTGGGATCACAAGCAGCCCGGACAGGAAAATCGCCAGCGGCGAGTCGTCCATGTGGGGTGACTATCACGCCCGCGAGTTGGGGCTCATGATCCAGCGTGAGGCGAAAGCCCAGCCTTATTACAAGTTTTTTTAACTTGGCCAACCTCATAACAGGTAGGGCAGGGAAGCGTTGTCTCGGGCCAACGCAAAGGAGGTTTTGTCTGGCGACTCGCGTTGACCGGCGGATGACCCGCTGCTAGAGTGAAAACGACACCCGCTGCACAAGGAGCGACGGCTCATGACCGGAATCCGATTCGTGACCGACGAGAAGGGCCATAAGGTGGCCGTTCAAATCGACCTGAAAAAATACGGGGCGAGACTAGAGGATTTTTGGGACGGACTGGTTTCGGAGTCCCGTCGCAACGAAAAGGGGATACCGATTGAAAAGATCAAAGCGGACCTCGTAAAGCGCGGCCGGATCCGTGGGTAAGTACTCGGTTGAGGTAAAGCCGCCCGCACGGAGAGAACTCGAAGCTCTATCGGACAACGTGCTGGCACGCATCGTCAAGAAAATCGAAACCTTGGGTGATGCACCACGGCCCGTAGGATGTAAAAAGCTCAAGGGCTACAAGGATCAGTGGCGCGTCCGGGTCGGTGACTGGCGGGTGGTATACATTATCGACGACGCGGCGAAGCTTGTGAGCGTTACGCGCATTGCTCATCGTCGTGAAGTTTACGAAAGATGATAACCCTGCTCACGTGGACAAAGGGTCTACAGCGCCTGTGTTTCGGCGCTGATCGCTGGGGTGGCGCGATTCTGACGGCCGCTAGCGGATACGGTGTAGACAAGAGTTCCCGAAACGATTTGCAAAACGTTACGCTGGCTTCAATACGCCGCGCGACCGGGAGTTCGTCTCCGGCGCTCGCCTGGACCGCAGCCGGCGCGGCGGCGTACTCTCCATCGCAGCCCGAAGAATACGATTGATCGGCGTTTGATAACCTCTGCCGTTGGCCCGAAGCCAATTCAGCACGTCTGCGTCCAGGCGGATTGTCAATTGCTCTTTGACTGGCGGCCATGCTTCTGTCGCCTTCGTGAAGAAAGACTTGTCGAGCGGGGGAATGTCCGAATAGTCGATCTCCGCATCCTTAATGCGGTCAACCCTGGCCAAGTCGCCCTTGATAGATTTTTTGCTCACGTCGATTTGCCTTTCTCATGGATATAATCCGCGTGGTATCGTCGCCGCGTGGCGCGTGGGCAATGATGACTACGCTGCCGGCGAGCATGCCCAGAGTAATTGGCCGTTCCTCTCCATAAAAAGCACGCGCTTAGTTAACCAGTATTGAAAAGACCTGCTTCGAGTTTTCTAAACGAACAAGTCTAATTGTCGGACGGCTTCGCCACATGATCGATAATCCAAACATCTATGGGTCCCCTTGCAGGTGTAAGTTTCAAGCCGAGGGATCGAATGGCGACGAATACAGATGGAGCGGCGTTCGACGTATCCGAGTCGCTTGGCGGCGGGCCGCCGTCCCGCAAATACTCCAAATGAAAATCAAACATTCCAGTAAGGCCAGTCTTATCGACGATGGGACGATCTACTGGAAGGCGCGCGCAAAGTTCCGGGATGGAAATCCCGATTCCATCAAGTATTCCGGTCATGGTGCTCCTGCTCGATACGTACTTGAACGTCGAACACCAAGGCTTCTCACCAGGCAGTGGAGGCGCCTGCGCGTATTGCATAGGATTACGCGGCTCACAACTGCCCTCGGAGGTAGGGCGCATCCGTATCCCGGTTGTAGTCAAGTCGTAAACGGAACCTTCCCGCGTCTCGCGATGGATCTTCAACTTGAACCGGTCTTCGAGAAGCGCTTGTAGCATCGGTCCGCGCATCATCGATTCAGGAGTAGCGTCTACTGCCTTCGCGGTGATCACATAGCGATCGGAACCGATCCATCGAGCCCCTTTCTCGATCTGAGCCTGCCTATGGAGCATGGATTTGTTTTGGCCATCGGCGAAGCTAACATACGCCATTTCTATGAGGTTCTCAGTTGTTTGACATCTAAGACTCAGTCGCCCCGGAGACTGGATGACCGGCCCTACGTCGCCGCTCTTGCCCTGTCCGCCACCGGCCGTTCCTCCCGGCACGACTTCATCAGGCTTGCAGGCTTTGATCGAAGCCACTTCGAATCGCGGTGGGCTCGACGGTCTCGCCTGAGATCTGATACAAGGGATCGGCGACAGTACGATTAGCGCTGCAGCAAGTCCGATTGATCTTGATCGCCGAGATCTACGCGGGTTGGCGGACATATTCATCACGAACCTCCTTAAGGACGAATTCTCAAGCTTTAAAAAAGCTAGTACCATTTGGGTGCACAGTCAATGGAAATCTGGCGGGCAACTCTCTGATCGTGTACCGCACCGGACGCAGCGACTGTATTTCGGGGGAATCTTGCGTGGGCCGCGGAGCCCGCATAACAAAAGGACTCCGCATTACGAATCTATCAGGAATAAGTGTGTCAATCTCGCGGCAGAACCGAATAGTTCCCCATAATCGAAACGCCTATATGCGAAGGTGACGCACGGACGGCGAACGCTTGTTCGGCGTCCGCAAAATCCAGCCCATGTTTAGCGAAGTTGCTGCAATTCTTCGCTTCGTTCCACTCGTATCTCAATCCCGTAGTGTAGCTACTTGTGTAGTTACACTCAACGGCTTCGCGCTAACGCGGTTGAGAGCCTCATCTCAGTCGAAAAAGTGACGATCCTCATCCGACAGGCGGGCTTTAGCCGCCTGGACATGGAACGTGACTCCGAGACCCGGCCGGTCCCAAACGTCGATGAAGCCGCCCTTCATGATCGGGTCCGGCAACCCGTCCACGATGTCATACCACCACTCGGGCTGTCCGATCGGATACTCGAAAGCGATATAATTTTGCGGCAAGGCGGCCGCCATTTGAACGTGTGCGGCAAGTCCGATAAGCCCGTCGAAAACCCCATGCGGAGCGACCAGGATGCCGTGAATATCGGCGTATTCCGCGATCCACTTCAATTCCGATATCCCGCCGACATCTTCCGGGTCCGGACCGATCACGTTGACAGCCTGTTTCTCGATGAGCTCCTTGAAGTTTTCCCGCAGGTAAATCTCTTCTCCGGTATGAATCGGGACCGAAGTACTCTGCGTAACTTCCCGAAAAAGCTCGGCGTTTGGGTACGGCGAGTAGTCGCCTGTGATGATGTCTTCGATCCACGCGATGTGAAGCGGTTCGAGGGCTCGCGCAAACGTAATCGCATCCTTCACCGTCCAGCCTGGCCCGCAATCGAGCGCAAGCCCGATTTCATCGCCCAAGGACCTTCTTCATCGCTTCGACGCAGGCGATGACCTCTTTGAGGCCGCGTTCCGTCATCAGGCCGCGATCAGCGTGAGGCGCTCCCGTCCGCGGTTCGTCGTACCACCCGTTGGTCATGGCGCGCATCATCGCCGGATTGTGGAAGCCGACTGCCTGTTTGATCAGCGTGAAACCCTCTTTGGCCTCCTTCATCTTGAGCATGTTCTCGGCGTAGTCTTGCGGCGTTTGGCCGGTCATGGGGAAGCGGACGGCTCCGTTGTAGGCACGCACGCGGTCGCGGATCTTCCCGCCCAGCAGTTTATAAACCGGCACTCCCGCCACCTGCCCCGCGATGTCCCAGAGAGCGATCTCGATCGCGCTCACCGCTGAACCCCAGGGCTTGAAAGCGCCGAGCCGCCGGATCTTCAGCAGCACCCGCTCTACATCTGTCGGGTCTTCGCCCAGAATATAGTCTTTATAGAAGAGCACCATCGGCTTGAGATATGCCTTCGCGGACTCGGCTTGACCGTATCCTGAGATGCCTTGATCCGTGACGATACGCACTACCGGATTCCGCCCGATGATTGCGCACCTGAGATCGGTAATTTTGATGGATCCATGCCCTGTCCGCTTTTCAGCGGGCGGCAGACTGCTGCTCTGCTGAGCCGCCATGGATGTTGCCGCCGCTACCCCAGGGAACGATCCGAGAAATCCTCGTCGAGTCATAGCCGTGAGTTCCTCCTGCCGAAAAGCATCTGCATCGATATAGCGCTCGATAGGCGAATTAATTCTACACCGCGTGGCCTCCGTTGCGGGATTTCATCCTGCGGAGCCCGTGAACGGCATATCCGCTGTGAATGAAATTGCGCTTTACGGCGTTGCCCAAGCTAAGCGGTACGGGCTTCCAGTCGGAATAGCAAGAAATATGTTAATATCTTAATATTAGGATCTTAATATATGCCGTACCGTTCTCCCGCCTATGCATTGCACAAATTCGTGTTCGATCTGGATCGGGCCGCCGACGGCCTGCTGCGGAAGCGTCTCAACATTTCATACAAACGGGCCCTCTTTCTGTTGGTATTGAAGCATCACGGCACGGTCACACAACACGAGTTGGCTACAGCGCTCGGATATAGCGATCCTGCGGTCAGCACCATGCTCGCCGAACTCGAGAAGTGCGGTTATCTCACCGCCGCGCCGAGCCCGGAGCATGGACGAAAGCGGCTGGTGACCATCACCCGGGCGGGAAGCGCGCTCGTAAAAGCGGGTACGCGCATGCTGGATTCCCGCTTTGCCGAACTTATGGCGTCGGCGGGGGTAGACGCCGAACAATACCAGCAAATGACGGAACAACTGCAACAGGCTCTCTCCACCGGGATGAAGGAGGAAAAATCATGACCAAGACTCAATCGAACACTCGCAACGGCCACACGTCGACTGTGCTCTCCAGGGACGGCGCGGCCATCGGTTACATTTCTCTGGGCTCGGGACCTTCGGTCGTAGTCATTCCCGGAGCGCTCTCAGTGGCGTCCGGCTATACCGCGTTTGCGTCCTGTTTGGCTAACCATTTCTCCGTTCATATCATGGAACGCCGAGGCAGAGGGCCCAGCAGTCCTCAGGGCGATGCCTATAGCATCGACAAGGAAGTGGACGACGTGCTCGCGTTATGCCATGAGACCGGCGCGTCGTTCTTGGTAGGTCACAGTTTCGGCGGCCTGATCGCCCTGGAAGCAGCCCGCCGGAACCCAGCGCTCGACAAGATCGCGGTGTACGAACCAGGGGTATCGATAGCTCACTCGATTCCGATGAGCTGGATGCGCGGCTACGAGGAGAAGCTCGCTCGCAAGCAATACTACGATGCTTTCGTGGAATTCTCGCTGGCGACCGGTCCCGACCGTACCCGAAATTTTCCTGTATGGCTGATGAAGCTGCTCCTTCCGCTCTATTTAAGTCCCAAAGAGCGGCAACTTATGCTGGGCCAGTTAGCCGAAAATCTACGCGAGCACCGGGAGATCGCGCGTCTTGACTCCAGCTATCGAAACTATCGCGAAATCTCAGCCGGCGTTCTGCTCCTACACGGGGGGAAGAGCGGGCTCGGTTGGGTCCGTTTGGCCATCGAACAGCTTGCTTCGATTCTTCCTCACTCTCAAACCAAGATCTTTCCGCGGCTCAACCACTTCGGCATTGACAAGCAGGCGCCGGAAGAGGTTGCGCGAACCATCGGCGATTACTTTTCAGATGCAAGTGACCACGACACAGTCGCCCGCGCTTCGCTTAATTGGGACCCGCTTATTCATTGCGAAGGGCTTCGGCCGGCGATACCGAGATGGCGTGGCGGGCGGGCAACAGGCAGGCGAGGAGTGCGCTGAAAGCCAGTAGCGCGGCGGCTGCGAACAGACTGCCTGCGGCAAAGGCGCTTTGCATCCAGTGGGCGAGGACGGCGCCGAGAAAGCTGTCAACGGCAAGACCGATGACAATGCCCGCGGCCGCGCTGACCAGCGCGATGCGCGCGGCGACCCACAGGACGTGCGCTCGCGGCGCGCCGAGCGCCAGGCGGACGCCGAACTCCGTAGTCCGCTGCGCGACGCTGTAAGCGACGACGCTGAAGATGCCGACCAGCGCGAGCGCGAGCGCCATGGCGGAGAAGACGCCAAACAATATGGAGAAGAGCCGCTGGCGGCGGTATTGTTCGTCGCGCTCGAGGGCTTCGTTGAGGGTGAAGGACGTCGTTGGAGATCTGCTGGTCGGAAGCGACGGATGCGATGGCGGCGCGGATGGAGTGCAGGCTGGCGAGCGGATCGCCCTGGGTGCGGACGAAAAACTGAAAGTAGGGGGACATCACGGTTGTGTACGGAACGTAGATAGCGGGGACGACGGGGCGATCGACTCCATCGTTACGCGCATCGCCGACGACGCCGATGATCTGACGCCAGGCAGTGCTTTGAGCAGAGGTGGCCACGTAGCGACCCCGAATAAAAGCTGGAATGCGCAGTTGCCGCTTCAGGGCGTCGGACGAGGAGAGATAGCGCGTTGCGAAAGCGCGATTGACAACCGCGATGAAGTCTCCGCGAGCATTTTCATCCGTATTCCAGACGCGGCCCTGAAGCAGAGGAATGCGGAGCGCAGCGAAATATCGCTGGTCGACCAGCATCACCCGGGCCTGCGGCTGCTCACCATCGCCGGTTCCGTCGATGGTGAAGGAGCTCTTAGCGTCAGGATAGGGCGGCGTGGCGCCGGCGGTGGCGACAGCGACCGTGGAGACACCGGGGACGGATGCGACCTTTTCCCGCAGTTGCTCGATGTAAGCGGTGCGCGCCTCTCGCGACTGAATGCGGCTCCACTCGCCTGGGTCGTGGACGTGCAGCCTGATGTCGAGCTTCATCACATTTGCCGGGTCGTATCCAAGCGGCATCTGCATCAGTTGGAGAAAGCTGCGGGTGGCGGTGCCCGCGGTGGCCATGAGAAGCAGCGTGAGCGCGACTTGCGCGGCGATGAGAACGCTCCAGCGATGCCTTGCGTGAGCAGCGGCGACGCCTCCTGCCGGGGAGCATACGCGCGGAATCGTGACGCGAGAGACGCAATGCGGGAACAAGACCGAAGAGGATGCCGCAGAGCAGCGCGAGCGCGACAGAGAACGCGAGGATGGGAGCGTTGATGCGAATGACGGATTCGGCGGGAAAGGAATCCGGAGAAAGCAGCAAGGGAAGCTTTGCAAGCCAGTACGACGCAGCAACGCCAAGGACGGCGCCAGTGCAGGAGATGACGACGGCTTCGACGAGCAACTGGCGGACGATGCGCCAGCGACTGGCGCCGATCGCGCTGCGGATGGCGAGCTCATGCTGGCGCGTGCGGCCCCGGGCCAGCAGAAGGATGGAGCAGTTGGCGCAGCCGATGATCAGCAGGAGCACAACGCCTGCGAGAAGTAGCGTCAGGGTGTGGCCGGTTTCCTGCTTGGAAAGGCCAATGATGGGCTGCGAGCGCGAGACGCCAGCGATCGGGAAACGCTCGGGATTCTCTTTCGCAAACTGGCGCACGATGGGCTCGAGCGCAGCGTTGGCGGCGGCAAGTGTGACATGGGGCCGGAGCTTGATCCACGGCAAATATTCCACGGAGGGAACGTTGGAAATATCCCGCATTAGACTGCCCGGCAGGTAGACATCGCCGACGCCGCTGGTGTTATTGAATGCGAAGCTGCGCGGCATGATCCCGACGATGGCGTAGGGGGCGTGATCGATTTCCAGCGTTCGCCCGATGACGTGGGGATCGCCGCCGAAGTGGCGCTGCCAGAAGCGGTAGTTGAGAACAACGACGGAGTGGCCGCCGTTCTCTGCATCGGATGGCTCGATGTTGCGGCCGAGAAGCGGGCGCACGCCAAAGAAAGTCCCGGCATTCTCCGTGAGGTAGACGCCCGAGATGTCTTCGGGCAGTCCGCCGCCGGTGATCTCCATGTGCGAGTTGTTGAAGCCAAGCGCCGAATCGACTGGCGCTGCAAGGCGCAGGTCATCAAACTGTGCCTTGCTGAGGGTAAACCAGCTAAACTCGTCAGGATGTTGCCTGTCGATGAGGACTGGGTTCACGATGCGGTCGGCGCCGGCGTAGGGAAACGGGTGCAGCAGGACGGCGTAGATGAGCGAGAACATCGCCGTGGTGGCGCCGATGCCGAGCGCGAGCGAGAGCACGGCGACGGCGGCGAAGCCAGGGTTGCGGCGCAGGGCGCGGAGGCCGTAGCGAATGTCTCCGCCTAACTCATCGAAGAGGCGGAGGCCGATGGCGTCGCGGTAAGTTTCGTTTTGGGCGGCGGGCTGGCCGAGATCGATGCGGGCTTTGCGGCGGGCTTCTTCTTCGGGGAGGCCCTGGCGGATTAAATCTTCCTGGTAGGCGTCGAGGGTAGAACGAAACTCTTCTTCGACGTCGCTGTGGGTGCGTGGCGCGATGGAGCGCCAGAGCTTGCGAATTGCGGCGAGGAGACTCATATCTCGTCCGCCTTCTTGCCGAGAATGCCGGCGACGACAGCGGCCATGTCGGTCCATTTGGCGGTCTCGGCCTTGAGCTGACGCGTGCCGGCAGCGGTGAGCGAGTAAAAGCGGGCGCGGCGATTGTTCTCCGACTCACCCCACTCGCCTTTGATCCAGCCCCGGCGCTCCAGACGATAGATGGCGGTGTAGAAGGAGCCCTGCAGGATTTCGAGGCGCTCGCCGGAGATCTGCTGGATGCGCAGCAGGATGCCGTAGCCATGCAGCGGACCGAGCGAGATCGCCTTGAGGATGAGCATCTCGAGCGTGCCCTGCGGGAGTTCAACCGGTTTCGTCAAAGGCTCTCTCCTATCTGGGAAAGGAGAGTAGCACGCTCTCTCCTTTCCCGTCAAGGAGAGTGCGGCGGCGCGATGGCCTCGACTCGCAGACCCTGGATAGCCGCCTCCTCCGAGTTGGCGATCCCGACGGGGCAGACAGCTTGCCGCCCTGTCGAGCGCTAGGCGCGGATAGGACCTTCTTTCTAAGGTCTCTCAATAGTCTTGGAGCATGCCATCCATAAGCTCCCATCGTCCGGGGACTTTTTCGTACTCCTCAAACGTGAGCCGGTTTCGCGGTTCAGGTATGCCATAGTGGCTCTCGAGTAGGTTCGCAAACATCTTCAAGAGCGACCGCTCATCCTTGTCAATCTCGGTCAGATCGCGTTGCAGGCGGTAAATTTCGTCAAGTAGGCGGGGCATCCTTCCAATTTAAGCTCCTGGCGGGTGGAGGGCGCAATTCTACGCCTAATCTACTGCGACTGCAATTCCGATCGGATCACACGCTTCGCGTTGGTTATCAGGCGGCAGATCATGAAACAAACGCCAGAAATTCCGGGTGGCCCGGGACTGCATCAGAGCAGATCGCTCAACTGCAGCGTCTCACACTTCGCGTCTTCCTCAAGGGCTTCACGGGCCATCCGACGGATGACATCCCGCTTCTCGGTGAAGCGCGCTTTCCAGGCGATCGCATCCTACTCGTCCTCGGGGAGAGTGCCGATTCGCTCTAGCGCCTTCTCCAGCAGCCTCGACATGATCCCAGCTTAGCGGGAAAGCCATATCGTGTTCGAAGGTCGAAGGGCACGGCGCGTTTATAGGGAGCTATGCGAAAACACGAGAATGGAGCTGGTGAAATGGGTGTAGCGAACTGGACATGACCGGTCACGCTACCAGAGTCCGCGACGAGACGGCAGCGTGCCGCGTCTGCTCGCCTTGAACACGTAGACCAAAGGAAAACGATGATAAAGCGCTCGCCCATAAGCGGCGCAAGCCGGCAGCGGCCTCCGACATATTCGGGAGAAGCAACTTGGGCGACGCATTCGCCGCAGCGCCCGGCACGAACTTCAAAGCGAACAACAGGCGCAAGAGGCCTTGCACGCAACGTGGACCTGATGTTCTCCGATGAGGAGACGATGCGTCTGGCCAAAGGATCTCAAGGATACGGCGCAGCGTCCCAAGAGCTGATCTTGGAAGGTTCGGATGTCGCAAAGTTGATCGGCAAGGTGTTGAAACTGCTAAGATTGGCTTTAACGCGCGGGACAGCGCGCCGTTCCGTCAAAGAGAACGTTACTGTGACCAACGAGACACACCATCCTTTGTTTATGGATCAGTTTCGAGAATACGTCGAGACGAAGCTTGGTGAGAGCATCGATGGCCTTAACAACGTCCTACGTTCCAAATTCATGTCCCAGTTCCTCGCCGAAAAGGTACTCGCTCCACGAAACCCGATCATCCCTACCGTCGAAGAGAATGTGATTGCCTGCGGTCCCTAGAAAACTTTGACCGCTAGTTCTATGAAAGGCCGGGGGTTAGGTCTGCCGATGGTGTTACGCAAACTGTCAGGCCCAGGCGCTCCAGTCGTCGAACCAGCCGCTTGGCTGTACGCTCCGGGTGTAGTTTGTCGAAGTAATCGTCCCCCAGATCTTGATACGGCGTCCCGGTCTTGAGAATGCAATAGGCGATCACCACGATCTTATGTGCGACAGCAATTACAGCGCGACCCCACCCGCGTCTGGCTTTGACTCGGTGGAAGAATGCACGCAGGTATCCCCGCTTACAATGTGAAGCCGCCCACGCCGATTGCGTCAGGATGCGCCGCAGGTATTTATTGCCCTTCTTGGTGCGCCCGCTCAGTTGCTTGCCTGCGCTTTCGCAACTTCCAGGGCTCACCCCCGCCCAACTAGCGCAGTGATCGGCATCCGGGAACACCGACATGTCGGCCCCCAACTCCGCAATCAGATGCCATGCCGCGATCTTCTCCACTCCCGGAATCGTGGCCAATGCGTCTACCCGATCCGCATACGGCTGCATCCGCCGCGCGATCTCCGCCTCCAATTCCTCCACCTGCCGGGTGAGAAATTGATACAGCGCATAATTCGTTTTGAGCGGCATGCGGTGGAACTCGCTGAAGCAACCCTTGAGCGATTCCTTCACCTCCTTCTCTCTCTTGCGCAGCTTGCCCTTCACCTTCCAGGCCAGCAACTCGGGCGAGTCCTCACCCGCAATCATTGCCTCGATGATGCAGCGCCCCGTCAACCCTAGTAAGTTGCTCGCCACCGAGGACAGCTTGATATTGGCAGTCTCGAACAGATCGCGAATCTGGTTGTGCGACTCGCCCCGCTGCTGCAGCAAATTGAGACGGTGACGCAGTAAATGCCGCAGTTCCCGGATCTCCTGCGGCGGCACGAAGCTCGGATCCAGACGCCCATCTTGCAAATACTCGGTGATCCGCTTGGCATCGCGCCCGTCGCTTTTGCGGCCTTGCAACGCCTTCACCTGCGCCGGATTCACTAACAGCAGCCGGAAGCCATGATCTTCTAAGACGTTCCACACCGGACGCCAATAAACGCCCGTCGACTCCATCGCGATCTCGGTCACTTTCAATTGTTTCAGCCAGATCCGCATGCGGATGAGATCGTTGCGAAAGGTCTTGTAAGTCTTGCGGATTGGAATCCCCTCGTTCCCGTCGGCCATCAAAACGCAAACTACAATCGTGTCTTTGTGGATATCCATCCCACAGCAACGGCGATACACTACGTTCGGCATAAAGTCCTCCCTGCCGCCGGAGACGAGGGACGCTGGAAGAAAATCGGACTTTCCCTGGCGGGCTTCCCGCCTTGCGGCAGGAGCCTCAATCGTAAATTCCCAAAGCGCGTCCCGGCCACATTCACAAACGGGCTATCTATAGCGCCAGACCGTGACCGGCCTATATCGTTCCGACAGACGGAACCAGAATCGCGCAATTGGCGCCCGTTTTCATCCCCGTAAGTGGCGAAGCGTAGCGCCGCCAATTGCCATTCACAAGACTTGCAAAAAAACTCAACCTAATCCCCACAACCACTTACAAGCATTTTCAGCATTCCGCCGTCCGGTTCCCTCGAACCCCGCCCGCTAACATTGAGTCGGAGGCGACACTTGATATCTCAAACGAACGAAACACAAATTACCGAAGCCCCAGCTCCCTGGGCCCAGAAACCGCGCGACCGCCGCGCCCTCTCAGCATACCGTCACGGCCTCACCGGCCAAATCATCCTATTAACCGACGCCGACCGCGTCGCCTACGAGAAGCACTGCCAGGGCTATCACCAATCCTTCGCGCCCAGAGGCCCCGTCGAAGTAGACTTAGTCCAAGCCGTGGCCAACGACCGGTGGAGACTTAACCATGCGGCATGTCTGGAGTCGAGTATTTTTGCCGACGGAATCACGCAGCCCGACGAAGTCACTTCCGGAAACGCGGAAGTGGACACCGCCCTGGCGCAAGGCAGAGTCTGGGTTTCCAAAGGCGGCAACCTGCAACTCCTCGGACTCTACGAGAGTCGAATCCAGCGCCGCTTCGAAAAGAACATGGCGGAGATCCGCATCCTCCAGGCGGATCGCAAGACCTCACTGGAACAACTCCTCGAAGAGGCCGACCTGCTCTGCCAACTCGCGGAAAGCAAAGGAGAAGAGGCCAATCCGTCGCAATTCGTCTTGCTCACCCGATTTGATTTTTCAGGTCCCGACGTCATTCGCCTCGTGACGCGCCGCCGCGCCCTCCGCGAGGCCCGAAAGAAGTTCCAGGACCCTCGCAAGCCGTCGAAAATCGCCGCATAAGTGGCGCCGGCCGGCGAATTCCTGGTTCGGACCGCGAATTTAGCGGTTCCGGGGCCTCAATTGAATCGCAAGTCGTCATCGCGAAGCCCAGAGTGTATAAACTCAAGCGGCGATGTCTTATCTCTGCGCCTCAGCGGTGAAATGAATCGCCGCGCTGTTCTGTGACAACTGAATATTCCCCCGCACGGCAGCGGGGAACATTACCAAGGTGCGGTAGGCATTTCTGCGCCTACCCCACCGACTTCAGCGCCTTCACCCGGTCCCGCAACTGTGCCGCCTTTTCGAACTCGAACTTGCGCGCGGCCTCGCGCATCCGCTCCTCCAACTCGCCGATGAAGCGGATGCGTTGCTCGGGCGTCAGATCCTCTACTTCCTCATCCGATTCCAACGGCACCGTCACGTAGTCGCCCTCCGCCATCGCCACCAGACTCATGTCGATCGGCTTGACGATCGATTGCGGCGTGATGTTGTTCGCTCGTTGTAATCGATCTGGATTCGCCGCCGCCGTCCGGTCTCGTCGAGCGCGCGCTTCATGCTGTCGGTCATCACGTCGGCGTAGAGAATCGCGCGGCCATCCACGTGCCGCGCCGCGCGGCCAATGGTCTGAATCAGCGAGCCCGACGAACGCAGGAAGCCTTCTTTGTCCGCATCCAGAATCGCCACCAGCGAAACTTCCGGCAAGTCCAGGCCCTCGCGCAGCAGATTGATTCCGATCAGCACATCATACTCGCCGCGCCGCAGATCGCGCAGGATCTTGATGCGGTCGAGCGTGCTGACCTCGCGAATGCAGATAGTTGCACTTCACGCCCACTTCGGCGTAATACTCCGAAAGATCCTCGGCCATCCGCTTGGTCAGCGTCGTCACCAGCACGCGCTGATTGTTCGCCAGCGCGCTTGCGGATCTCGTCGAGCAAGTCGTCCACCTGGCCCTTCATCGGCCGAATCTCCACCGGCGGATCGATTAAGCCGGTCGGCCGGATAATCTGCTCCACCACCACGCCCGCCGCCTTCGTCAGTTCATACGGCCCCGGCGTCGCCGAAACATACACCACCTGATTCACGCGATGCTCGAACTCTTCGAACGTCAGAGGCCGGTTATCCAGCGCGCTGGGCAGTCGGAATCCGTGCTCCACCAGCACTTCCTTGCGCGACCGGTCGCCGTGATACATGCCGTGGAGCTGCGGAACCGTCTGGTGGCTTTCGTCGATAAAGATCAGCGCGTCGCTCGGCAGGTAGTCGAGCAGCGTCGGCGGCGCTTCGCCCGGCAAACGTCCGGAAAAATGCCGCGAATAATTTTCGATGCCGTGGCAGTAGCCGATCTCCTTGATCATTTCGAGATCGAACATCGTGCGCTGATACAGCCGTTGCGCTTCGATCGGCCTTGCCCTGCTTTTCCAGCTCCTTGTGCCACCATTCCAGCTCGTTGCGGATGCTGTCGCGCGCCGTCTCCTTGGTCTCTTCCGACATCACGTAGTGCGTCTTCGGATAGATCGGCAGCCGCACATAGGTCTGCTTCACCTGTGCCCAGCAGCGGGTCGATCTGCGACAGGCTTTCCACTTCGTCGCCCCACAGTTCGATGCGATAGGCAAGGTCGTCGTAAGTGGGATAGATCTCGATCACGTCGCCGCGCACGCGAAAAGTTCCGCGCCGGAAATCGCCGTCGTTGCGGTCGTAGAGAATCTCCACCAGCTTCGAGAGAATCTGGTTGCGCGAAATCTTCTGGCCCTTCTCGAGCATCAGCAGCATGCCGTAATATGCTTCGGGCGAGCCGAGTCCGTAGATGCAGCTCACGCTCGCCACAATCACGCAATCGCGGCGCTCAAACAGCGATCTTCGTCGCGGAGAGGCGCAGCTTGTCCAGCTCGTCGTTGATCGTGGCTTCTTTTTCGATGTACACATCGCCCGAGGGAATGTAGGCCTCCGGCTGGTAGTAATCGTAATAACTGACGAAGTACTCGACGGCATTGTCCGGAAAGAAAGTCTTGAACTCGTGATAGAGCTGCGCTGCGAGCGTCTTGTTGTGCGCCAGCACCAGCGCCGGGCGGCCGATGTTTTCGATCACCTTCGCCATGGTAAACGTCTTGCCGGAGCCGGTCACGCCCAGCAGAACCTGGTGTTGCTCGCCATCCCGCACTCCTCGCGTGAGTTCGGCAATTGCATTCTCCTGATCGCCGCGCGGGCGGTAGCTGACGCCGATTCGAAACCCCATTATTTCAATGTAGCAGGGGAGAAGAGGCGGCGAAAGCTCTTGGCCGCCGCCACGCTTGTTAAACGCGATTCCGCAACCGAAACGTCATCAAATTGAAACCGCAAGCTTGATATCCATTCCATAGTCACTCCAAACAGGAAGGTTCAGCCCGAATGATTCGCAAAGCCACTGCTCTGCCCACGCTTCTCCTTGCCGCTTTCCCGTTGATTCTTAGCGCCCAGCAAACCTTGGGCGGAATCGCCGGAACGGTGACCGATGCCACCGGGTCCGCGGTTCCCGGAGCGGCCGTGGACGTCAGGGATATCGATACCAACTTGAAAGTGAAAACCACCGCTTCGAACAACGGCACGTATGAGATGCTCAACCTTCCCGTTGGAAACTACAGCGTCAGCTTTTCCAAGGACGGCTTCAAAACCGAAGCGCACACGGCGATCATTGTTCAGGGCAACAGAACCACCACCGTCAATGGACGCCTCGAAATCGGCACGGTGGCGACCTCGGTCGAAGTGACTTCAACGCCCTTGCTGAATGCCACCGACACCACTAGCGGTTATGTCCTCGATTCGCAGGCAATCAATAACACGCCGCTTGGCACGGGCAGTTTTACCCAGCTTGCCATCTTGAGCCCCGGATTGAGCGCGGATTTCATGAGCACATCGGGTTCGAACGCCGGCTTCGGCAACCAAGCCATCTGGGCTAACGGACAGCGCGACAGCAGCAACAGCTTCTCCATAAATGGCGTGACCGCGGATAACGTCTTCAACGGAAAATCCACCAGCCAGGTGGAATCCTCCCGCTACACGCTCAACACGGGCCAGACCAGCGCCGCGGGCGGCGATACGCAAACGAATACCTCGGCCTACGATTCGGTCGGGCAAGGCTTGGCCACTCCTCCGGCCGAAACGCTGCAAGAGCTGCGCGTGAACGCCGCCATGTATGACGCCTCGCAGGGCTCGAAATCGGGCGCGCATATCGAAGCCACTACGCGCTCGGGCACCAATCAGCTCCACGGCGGGGTTTACGAATACCTCCAGAACACGATGTTCAACGCCGCCGAATTTTTCCGCAACGCCAGCACCGCCATCTCCGCGCACGACAAGGTTTCGGCGCTGCACTACAACCGGCCCGGCGCCACCCTCGGTGGCCCCATCCTCAAGAACAAGCTCTTCTTCTTCGCCGCCTATCAGAACATTCGAAGATCTCGATGCGTTGAACGGAAGCAAGACGGCCACGGTTCCGCTGCATCTGACCGACGATCGCAGCCCGCAGGGTCTGGTGAACATGCTGCAGGCGGATTTCGGCACGACCATCACCCCCAGCCAGATCAATCCCGCGGCGTTGGCGCTTTTTCAGGCCAAGGTGGGCGGCCAGTACCTGATTCCCACGCCGCAGATCACCAACGTAGCCACCGCCGCTCAGGTTGGATATGACGTATATCTGCAGGCGCCCGCGAGTTTCACGGCCCGGCAGGCGGTGCTCGATCTCGATTATCTGATCAACAGCAGGGACCGCCTGTCGCAAAAATACATCTATCAGACCGCTCCTTCGAGTGCGCCATTCGGCGGCGGCTCCACGCTCGGCTTTCCCAAGGCGGTTAAGCGCGGGCACGCAGACCGGCTCACTGGATAACACAGTCATCCTGGGTCCGACCTTGACTTGGGAACAGCGCGGCGGCATCAATCGCCAGTACAATTACTCCGCCACCAGCCAGGAAATCTCCGCCAGCGATCTCGGAATCAATGCCTTCGGGACGAACCAGTTTCCGGCGCTGAGCGTCACCTCCTTCACTTGCGGCGCCGCCACGCCCGCACTGCCGTGTAACTCCTTCGCGAAGAGGCTTCAGCGTGGGACCCAGCGGTAACTTCGCCAATACCGGGTTCTATCAGAACATGGCGTCGGGTTCGACCACCTTGAACTGGCTCAAGGGCCGTCACACCATCACCGCCGGCCTCAACTACGAATACTTCCAGCTCAACATCGTCAACAACACGAACAACACGCCGACGCGTGGCGTTTCCCACGCTGACCGCGCTGCTCACGCGGCAATATCAACGGCGACGGGCACCAACGTCTTTCTCGGCCAGACAAACCGTTACTTCCGCCTGAACCAGGTCGGCGCGTATCTTGCAGGACAACATCCGCGTGCTTCCCAACCTACTTTGAATCTGGGTGTGCGCTACGATTACGATGGGCCGCTGACCGAAAAGTACGGCCGCCTCGCGAACTTCCATCCTGACGCCTACCAATACAACTCGGCCACGGACACTATTACCAATACCGGCCTGGTGGTGGCCGGCAACAATCCCACCATCGGAACCAGCGGCGTGAACGATTCCACGCTGAACGGCCGGCAATGGGGTATCGGACCGCGCATCGGCATCGTGTGGAGCCCACCGATGCTGAAGAACGTCGTAGTCCGCGCGGGATACGGCATCTTCTACGACCGCGGCGAATATTTCTCCGAGCTCTCTCCCAGCGCCGGCGCCGGCGTCAATGGACCGTTCGGCGTCACCGTGGCCGCGCCCTTCGTGCAGAAGGTCAGCGGCACATCGCAAGGAACGCTCGTCGCAGCCGTTCCTCGGCGCAACCGTTCCGCCGGATGTCACCAACCAGACTCTGTTCGCCGGCCTCGTGCCGAACAAAGCGGCGGTCATCCAAAGGCGCGACCACTTACACCTTCAGCCGGATACGACCCGGCGAACGTTCTGCCTTACACCGAAAACTGGAGTTTCGACGTACAGTGGCAGCCGGTCAACAGCATGCAGATCAGCGTCGGCTACGTGGGCAACCACGGGCAGCATGAAGTGCTGCCGATTCCGTTCAACCAGCCCAACATCGCCACCGCCTCCAATCCAATCAACGGCGAAACTACCTCGTACGGATTCAACGTGATTCCCTCAGCGAGAACCTGAAAGACTTACGACGGTGGCAACACCGACCTGCGCGTGCCCTTATCTCGGCTTCAACAACAACTCCGCGTTTTACAAGGCCGAGGGCGTATCGAACTATAACGCCCTGCAGATTGGCGTGCGCAAGCGGCTGAGCCAGGGCCTGCAATTCACTGGCTCGTACACGTGGTCGCACACGCTCGATATGCAGAGCGGGCTTGGGCTGTTCTTCAACGGCAACGATCCGTTCAACCTGCATAACTCATACGGCACCTCGAGCTATGACCGCACGCACGTATGGACCTTCCAATATCACTACGACCTGCCGAACGCCGCTCGCCAAACCTCGGCGTTGGGCAAGGTCGATCAATGGATGGGCGCTCAACGGCATCACCGTTTTGCAAAGCGGCCAGCCTTACGATGGCTACGATTACTCGGGCGCGGTGGGCGGCATTTATTACGCCAACTTCGTCGAGATCCTCGACCCTGTGATGCCGATCAAGCCTGGCGTCACCGTGAAGCAGGTGGAACTGCAGGGCACCACCGGCATCGATCCCAACAAGCCCTTGTTGAACTCAGCCGATTTCTACGTTCCGCAGATTCCCGCCGGCACGATGGGCGTCCCGGTCGGCGATAACTTAGAAACGAGTTTCGGCGCCACTGGCCGCAATATCTTCCGCGGACCGTTCCAGGAACGCTTCGACATTTCGGCGGTGAAGGTAACCACCATCCGGGAGCGCGTTGTCCTGAAGTTCCAGGCGGACGCTCTCAACGTCTTCAATCACCCGAGCTTTGACGCACCCGTCAATAACATCAGCCAGTACAGTGTGACCGGTGGCGTGCCGTCGGTACGGACGCCTCCCGCAACGTTCGGACTAATCCAGCACACGCTGGGCGGGCCGCGGACGATGCAGTTCGCGGTGCATATTACCTTCTAAGTAGCACGGCGCCGCTATCCCTCGCCCGCAAGGTGTTCGGAGCCCCGGCCCACGGATCTTTGACAGCTTATATAGGAAAATTTGCTCTTCCGTGCATAGTGGGCCGAGGCGGGGCAGGCGTTTATGTCTGCCCCGCGCCGGTGCTCGCGTCCGTTCCGGATCTTGCCGGCGGTGCGCAGTCCGGAAGGGCTGCGCCACGCACGGCACGGCCGGAGTGACGATGGGCGCTAGGCTAACCCGAACGCGTGTCGGATCTTGTCCAGGAAGGCCGCAACCTTCAGGCGCGGGTCGCCCCCGCCCAGCGCTTCAAAGGGCACGTACCCGCGATACCCGGAGCGGTCGATGATCGCCTTGATCTTCGCCAAATCGGTCGGCTCGTCTTTGCCGTCGCGCCCAACGTTCTCCTTGATCTGCCATGACACGGCGTAGGGAACGAGCTTCTCGATTTCGGCGTACGGATCGCCCGAGCGCGGGCTGCCGATATCCAGAATGCACCCGAACCAATCCGAATCCACCGCGTCGATCACGCGAATGGTCTCGGCGGCTGTCTTGAGAAAGTCGTTGTGCTGCTGGAGAGCTACCACCACCCCGTGCTCTTTGCCGAACGCGGCGCACTCTTTGAAGTCGGCGGTCATCCACGCCATCGCTTCATCGAAGCTATGTCCTGCCGGCCGTTCTCTGCCGGAAAAGACGCGAATTACCGGAGCGCCAAGCTTGCTCGCCACCACGATCCAGTCCTTCACCATCTGCACGTCGTTGTGCCGCGCGGCCGCGTCGTCCACGGCGAAGTCGTTGCGGACACCCGTGCCGCTGATCGCTACGCCGTTCACGAAGGCGGTTCGTTTTAGTTCGTAGATGTGGTCGTCGGGCGGAGCTTTGGGGTAGCCCGGGAAGTAATATCCGGTGGCGTCCAGCGCGTCCACGTTGTGTTGTGCGCAGAAGTGAACCGCGTCCGCCAGCGTCATGCTGCCGTCGCGCAGGGCTTTATCGAAGGAGTAAGCGTTCAAGCCGAGTTTGAGCTTCACTCCGGGGTCGCGTGTAACGCGCGCTGGAGCGGCGGCGCCAATCGTGGGAATTGCGACCGCCGCCGCCAGTCCGGCGTACCGCATCATAAAGTCACGGCGATCTAGCGAAGGAGCGTCGGTCGTCTTCGACATACCGGAGTCTCTATGTCAGCGCGTTCTTGCAGTACGCAACGCACTTAGTAAGTTCTGTCATCAGATCCGAGCCCGGTGGAGTTGGGTGTTCCATCTCGATGACGCCGGGGAATGGCCACTTCTCTTTCTGCATCAACCGCAGCGTTTCCACTATGGGCGTGTCTCCCTCACCCCACGGCACGTTGGGGCCGTTATGCATCTTCTTGTCCTTCAGGTGAATGTGCGTAACCCTGTCATGGTACTTGGTCAGGAAAGGGATCGGCGAAGTGGAGTTGCCCGCGGTGAAATGGCCGATATCCAGGTTGATGCCGTTGTATTTCGAATAGGTCATCGCCGTCTCCCAGCTCTCGGGCCGTCCGAAAGCCTCGGGGCTCGTGATGTCGGTGTGGCCGTGATAGCCGATCATCATCTTATGCTTTTCGCCGAACTCGCCCAGCCGCTTGGTGTGGCTCAGCGGAATCTCACAGGAGATGGCGTGCGCGCCCGCGGTCTTGGCAAGCCCGAACATGTAGTCGATCTCTTCGTCGGTAAAGGTATCGATGGCGTCCACCTTTACGATCTGGATCTTCACGCCCGCGTCCTCGTACTTCTTTCGGAAGGCGCGGACGCTATCCATGGATGCACCCAGGCGCCACTTGCGCAGCACTTCGGCATTGGCCTTGCGCGCCGCGATCTGTTCGGGAGTGGGCGGCTGACGGACGCCCTTCTCGGCTTTCGGAGCTCCATCGCTCTTGGGCTGCGCTGGTGGGCGGACCGCCGGATATGCCACTAAGTTGGCAGGCGCTCCCATGAACTGCTCGATAGGCTGCGCGCGCAGTTCCACCGAACTGAGATTGAGCTTGATCATCGCGCCGAGACATTCATCGCCGCTATTGTATGCGCCATGGAAGGTGTAGGGCGCATTGATGCCGATCTGTATGCCACCGAATTTGGAATCCGTCTTCGCCAGAAGCCGGGAAGCGGGCAGGGCCGCCAGCGCCACTTTACCGAAGTCGCGTCTACTGAGACTCATGGATATCCCTTTCACAGGAGAGCATTCAAAACGTATCGGATTGCGCGGCGGCTGTCAATCGCTTAGTAGGCGGGCGCAAACCCTACGCTCTTCCACAACTCAGACGGATCGTACATGCGCCCCTTCGTCACTACGCGTTTAACCTTTCGCAGATCCGAAAACCGCTCCAGCGGATTGCCTTGCACCAAAATCAGATCGGCGCGCTTGCCCGCCTCCACCGTGCCCACTTCGCCGTCCATCCGCATCACTTTCGCCGCCCCGCTGGTGGCAAGTTGAATCACTTGCATCGGCGTGAGACCCGCCTGTACGTAAAGCTCGAGCTCGCGATGGAGGCTGTGGCCCGGCACGGCCTTATCGGTACCGGCCACGATGGGAATCCCGGCGGCGTAGAGCGCGCGCAGCACCGCGAACTGATCGTTCAGCCGTCCGGATGGCGGCGCATTCGTCGCCGGGCTTCCGGCCGTGCCGATCACCGAAGTCAACGTCCACGGCGCCTTGGCGAAGCCGGGCTCGAAGCTCGCGATATCGACATTCATCGGACGCCCCAGCAACTCGCCCCACGCCATTGTCGGATCGACCACGGTGTGGTGGTCCTTGAAAAACTGAATCACCCGCTCGCGCCCATCGCCCGCGCGGCGCACCTCTTGGTACACCGGGCCGAAATGGTTGATCTGATCCATGCCGGCTTCCACTCCCTGGATCGCCGTCATGCCCTCGGGCACGTGGCCGGTGACGGTCATCCCCTGCCTGTGCGCTTCCGCTGCGACGGCCGCCAGTACATCCGGCTTGATGCGGCTGTAGATCTTCATCTGCGCGAACCCGGCAGCTTTGTATCGTGCTACCTGCGCACGCCCCTGTTCCGGCGTATCGGCCCAGTTCACGCCGAACGTGCCGGTTCCACTGCGATCTACGAGACCTGCGAGCACGAGGCGCGGACCGAGGCCGCGTCCGCTCTCGATCAGGTCTCGAACTGCCGTAATGAATTCGAATTCGCCTCCGCAATCGCGCGCCGAAGTCACTCCGGCGGCGAGATACGCCGGACCCCATTCCACCTGCGCGAAATGGGCGTGCATCTCCCACAAACCGGGTAGCAGTGTCGCGCCGCGCCCATCGACGATCTGCATCCCTTTGGGTACTGCAACCTGCGCCCGCGACCCAGCGGCGGTGATCTTACCATCGCGCACAACTACCACCGCATCGGGAACAGGCGGGGCGCCGGTTCCATCGATGAGGGTCGCGCCCTCGATCGCAAACGCGCCCTGCACCAGCGGCTGCATCCGCGTATTTTCGGCCGCGAGTTCCTTCATGCGATCGGCTACAGCGCTGCGAATCAATTGCGGAAATGCGTCGCGATACTCGCTGCGAATGGCCTCCAGCGGTAGGCCTCCGGCATAGCTCACCCCGCCCGCGAGTTCCCCGCGATCATTCAGCCAGATGGTCTCGCGGCCCCAGACTACGTTACCTACGGAATAGCGAGTGAGACGCACGGCCTGTCCGGCTACCTGGATCGTCTCCTGTCCCGTGACCTCAATCATCGCTTCTGTGCCCGGAACCTCTGCCGGTAACTGCGGTAGCCGTGCGGGCTTGCCGTGGCTGGCCCAGTAGCGCAGCATCATCATCTGCACGGAGAACGGCGCGTAGCCATCGATGGTGAAGTAGCTCGTGGGAAGCGTGGTCTGCCGTGTCTTTCCGCCCTCGCGCACTGTAGCCGTGTGGCCATCGGCGTTAACGTCCACCGCCGCATCGACGCTGAACGGCCGGTAACTCTTACCCTTCGCCTCGAACTGAAGCGGCGTGAAATCGGGCTTCATAAGAAGCGTGGCAGAAAGCGGTACCCGAGATCCGCGCTCGGTGTACTCGAAAGAAGCGTGCAGCACGAGCGATCCATCGGCTTCCGAGGTCAATTGATATGTCTCTTCGCCAACGGGAAGCTGCAGGAAATGGAGAATCAGGGCGCCGCGTTCGTCCGCGGCTAGCAGGGCAGGGAAGGCAAGAAGCAGCGCACGTAGTATTCGCATGGTCAATTCGCCGTAGGTATTCTCTCGGCGCGATCGATTACCAGCACTTCAACCTGCGCTCCTTGTGTCTCCAGCTTCAGGCCGAGTTTGTCCCGCAAAGCGCGCTGCCAGCGTGTGTAGCTATCTCCGGCCGTGTCATCCGGCCGCAGATTTACGCTGATATCGTAATTGCCGTCGAGGCCGGTCTTGTCCACCACTGGCACGGGAGCGCCGCTCGCGATTGCCGGGCGTGTCGGGTCGTCCACGGTCGGGATGCTGAGTCCGATCGAGATCAGATTGGCGAGCTGGCGCATGTCCCCGTGGAAGTTCTGCGGGCCGGTGGTTGGGCGGAGCTCCCCCATAGCTGGATGCAACTTCGGACCGCCTTTGTCGACCGAGAGCGCATAGACGCGCATTTCTTTGGTGTCCCTATGCAACTCCAGATGGAATCGCTCGGCCAAGAGCGCGACGAGCATGGAGCGTAATTGATGTTTCGTTGCCGTGGCGCCTGGGCGCGCGTCGAGGTCGAACTCGTCTAAGTCGAGCCAGCCCGGTCCCCCGGTAACTTGGAACGGCTGTACGTGGTACGCCTCGACGATGAGGCCCTTGAGGCTCACATTCCTCGAGCTAACGCGGTTCGGCCCGAGAACGACTGAGCCGCGGTAATCTTTGCCTACGGTGCGCGGGCTCGCCTTGACGGATGCGACGTCGAACGATTGAGCGAAAGCGGTGGACGCGAGGAGCGCAAGGCCAAGGACAATTCGCATTCAACCAGACTACCGCTTTCGGAAAGGCGGCGGCCCGAAGCCCGGTCCGCGTCCACCGGGACCGCCAGGTCCGCCGCCTTCGGATTTCCCGATGCCGCCGGTCAGTTTGCCGTCGTCGCCTTCTTGCACCGTCCGGTTGAAGATCACGTCGAAATTCGCTGCCAACTCACCCAGTTTCGAGCCTGGGATCGGCTTGAAATCCGTCAGCACCGTTTCGCGGGCGCGTTCGTCGCGAATCTCGCGGTAGACTCCGTCGCGCAGATTTGCTTCATGTCCCCGGATGAGCACTTGCGTCGTCAGCAGGCGATGCCCGTTCTTGCTAATCGCGACGTGGATATGCGGCGCGCGTCCCATTCCTCCCAGCACATAAGGAACGGGCTTGATCGTTCGGAAATAGTATCGGCCATCGATGCCGGTGAGGAATCTGCCATAGCCCTGAAAGTTGGAGTCGTACCCGGCGGGATTGCGGCCGCGTGAATGGATGTACGAAGCACGGCTGTCCACCTGCCAAATCTCTACAAACGCGTTGCTGACCGGTTCGCCTGTACCGCTCAGCACTCGTCCCGAAAGATGCGTGATCTCGCCCACGGCGGGGGTGATGGCATCGTTGACGATCAACAGATCGTTATCGGTGTCGAGCGGCATCCTATCGGGATAGTAGGGTCCCTCCGTGAGCCGCGCAGTGGGCGTGAGCGCTTCGGCGAAAGCGCCCTTGGCGGAAAAGGCGGCGGCCGTGACCGTGAGGCTGCGCAGGAGCCCGCGGCGGCTATGCGGTCGAACGATGAGGTTCATACTCGTGGAGACGCTTCTCATAAGTAAAAGGGGCACGCAGCGCTGGTAAAGAAGTGTTAAAGTTCAGCACTAGATACACCTCTTGCTTGTGGTTGTCTAACTGCTGAAAATGCAAGGGTTGGTTTACAGGGAGGCCATTCAAGGTGTATATTGGAAGCATGATTATCTCCATGCGCCCACACGCTTCCCGCGCCGAAATCGACCACGTTTGCGAGCGGATTAGAGATTTCGGTTATCGCGTCCATTCCATCGAAGGCGAGGAGCGCGTGGTCATCGGCGTAGTCGGGATGGGAGATGTCACCGCCTGTTTGGAATCGCTCGAGGCAACGCCGGGAGTCGAGAGCGCGGTGCGTATTTCGGCGCCGTACAAGTTTGTCAGCAAAGAGTTCAAGAAGGAGCGCTCCGTCATCCGCGTGAACGGCATTGAGATCGGCGGCGATGACTTCATCGTGATGGCCGGACCATGTTCGGTGGAAAGCGAACGGCAGATTATGGAGACGGCCGAAGGAGTGGCCGCGGCCGGTGCGAAGGTGCTGCGTGGAGGAGCGTTCAAGCCGCGCACGTCGCCTTACGATTTCCAGGGCATGGAGGAAGACGGGCTGAAGTTGCTGCGGAAAGCGCGCGAGGCGACCGGGCTTGCGATCGTAACGGAAGTGATGAGCGACCGCGACGTAGATCTGATCGCGGAATACACCGATTGCATGCAGGTGGGCGCGCGCAACATGCAGAACTTCGCGCTGCTCAAATCGCTGGGCGGGTGTGGGCGGCCGGTCCTCTTGAAGCGGGGGATGAGTTCCACCATCAAAGAGCTGCTGATGTCGGCGGAGTACATCGTCGCGCACGGTAATCCAAACGTGATTTTGTGCGAACGGGGCATTCGTACTTTCGAAACGGCGACGCGCAATACGTGCGACATCGCGGCGGTCCCGGTCCTGAATGAGCTGACGCATCTGCCGGTGATTCTCGATCCGAGCCATGCTACGGGAAAGCGTAGCCTGGTGCCCGCCCTCGCGCGGGCGGCCGTGGCGATCGGGGCGGATGGGTTAATTGTGGAAGTTCACCCGTGCCCGGAGAAAGCGGTGAGCGACGGCGCGCAATCGCTGACGCTGGAGGGGTTCCGTGAGACGATGCGCGAGTTGCGGCCTTATATCGAGTTGTGGCGCGAATCGCGCGTGACCGAAGCCGCCGTGGCGTGAAGCGTGTGACAATCGATTGGTGAGCGCAAAACTCCGAGCTTGGATGCTGGTGGTTGCGATGATCGTGCTGTGCGGCGGCGCGCTCTTCGCGGTAATCTTCTACCGCTCTCGTCCCCTTACCCCGGCCGCGCTGCTAAAGCGACTGCCGGCGAAGGATTCGCTGGTGCTGGCGATCGATTTTGCGTCGCTTCGCCACGCGGGCGTGCTGCGGTTTCTCGACACGTCAAAGATGGGGCGGGAGCCGGACTACGAGAAATTCGTCGAGGAAACGCAATTCAACTACACGCAAGATCTGGACTATGCAGTGGCCGCGTTCGGTCCGTACGGCAAGTTCATTTTGGCGAAGGGTCGCTTCGATTGGAAGGCGTTGCGCGCGTACGCCATCCAGCACGGCGGCCAATGCTATAACTCACTCTGCCGGATGCCTGGAAGCTCGCCGGATCGGCACATCTCTTTCATTTCCGTGCAGACGCACTTAATGGCGCTGGCTGTGTCTCCCGAGGACGATGCCGCGCTGCTGATGCAATCGTCGGAAGCGCCGATCGGCGCGGTGAATCTTCCGACGCCGGATGCGGCGGTCTGGATGTATTTGCCGCCTGCGATCTTGAAATCGCCGGGCCAATTGCCCGAAGGCACGGTGCTTTTTGCGCGAAGCGTAAATGAGGCGAGAAATGTTACGCTGGGATTCGCGCCCGAAGACGGCCACATCGCCGCCCGGCTCAACGTGCTTTGCAAGAGCGATCAGGACGCGCTAGTCACCACGGCCGAGTTGACGAAAGTGACCGAGGTATTGCGCAGCGTAATCGCGCACGCCGGCCAGCATGCAAATCCGGCCGATTGGAGCGGCGTACTCTCGTCGGGCACTTTCGAAAATAAAGGCCCGCGCGTGCTTGGCTACTGGCCCATCGAGCAGGCGTTCGTGCAAAACATGCTTGGCGCCCAGTAGGCGCTCAATTCATTCCGCACATGCCGGGATTGGAGCAGCGCCCGCTAGGGCAGACAGGCATCTCCGCGGATTTCGAGCCCCCGCCGGCGTGCGCGGCGAATGTGGAGAGCACCTGCGCCAGATTGCTGTGGCCGCAGGAGGGACATTCCGGTTGGACGTCGCGGCGGACTAACTTTTCGAACTGATTACCGCAATCCTGGCAGCGATATTCGTAGATCGGCATGAATCCAGTTTAGCGAATTTGCGCTGCGGCAATGCGGACAGCGCGCGCCTTCGGCGCGGGGACAGGCCGGAGGCCTGTCCTACGAACTCTATACTGGGAGAATGAGGCACGTGGTGCTGGCCATACTATTGGCGCTTCCAGGCATTGGCGCGGCTTCCGGTCCAACCAGCATAATCGCGCACTTGCCTGGCGTGCAGATCAACGCCTCTAAGGTGGATGCTTCGGGAAATATTTATCTCGCGGGTCAGACCACAACCGGCGCGGGTTCGGGCGCGGTGTACGTCGCCAAGCTGAGTCCGGATGGCGCGACCACCTTCTACACAGCCAGTCTCGGGGGCAGCGGCTCCAGCGCCAGTGCCGCCACCGCTCTGGATATCGATTCCACCGGGGCGGCGTACATCGCGGGAACCACTATGGCCGGTGATTTTCCGCTCAGCGCTGGGGCCGCGCAATCAACTGGGGGGACTGCCTTCGCGGCAAAGCTGGACGCAAAGGGGAATACCGTCTACTCCACGTTGATCGGCGGCAATGCGCAGACGGCGCCGCGCTCCATTGTCGTGAATAGCAAGGGAGAGTTGGTGGTGTCGGGGCAACTAACCACGGGCGCTCCCTCCACCACGGTGGTGACGCTTTTCCTCTTCAAGGTGAGCGCGGACGGAACTCAAGTTATTGCCGGGCCTCAAGGCGTGGGCGGGATAGTGACGGCCGACGCGCAGGACAACATTTATGTCGCCGGAGTCCCGCCTGCTTCAACCGAACCGGCGGCCACGCCGGGAGCGTACCAAGGGAAGCCGACCACTTCTTTCTGTGGCTGCCCGTTTTTGAACTTTCCCTGCGGCGGCGACCAATTCGTGGCAAGCCTCACTCCCGACTTGAGCCGAACCCGTTTCCTGACTTATGTCACGGCAAAATTCGGCGCCGTGCCCGCATACATTGCGCTTGACGCCCAAGGCAACGTCTTGATCGCCGGCGCAACTGCTGCGCCCGGCTACCCAACCACGCCGGATTCTTACCAGCCAAACTACACGGCCGCGAGCAAGACTGTGTTGACCTGCGGGCCGCCGATCCCCATGGAAGTCACCTCTCCTAGCGGCTATGTGACGGTCGTAAAGGCCGATGGGTCAGGGTTGGTCTTTTCGACGTTTTTCAGCGGCAGCAAGACCGACAATGTCAGTTTCGCCGCCCTGACCAGCGCGGGGATATATCTTGGCGGCCAGGCCGGTTCCGCGGATTTGCCCGGGTTCGATGGCGCGGTGCCGTCTCAGTGCCTCCCGGCCGGCTTCGTGACTCGCATGACGCTGGATGGATCGGCCATTTCGCCAACTCGCACGCCGCCCGGAACGCCGGTGGCATACGATTCCACAACCGGGACGCTGCTGTTGGTCTCAAGCAGCGACCTGCTGCGCTTTGACCCTTCCGCGGCTACTCCGATCGCTTGTGTGCTTGACGCAGCCGACCTTAGTCCCGTACCGGCGATCGCCCCAGGGGAGCTTCTGGCAATGTTCGGGCGTTTCCTCTACTTCGGGAACAACCAGTACTTCGATAACAATCCGTCGGCGATCCCAATAAGCCCCGTAAATGGGCTGTTTCCCGTGACCTCACAAGGGCTTGGCGTGGTAGCCAACCAAAGTCCCGCCCCGCTACTCTACGTCTCGGAGCAGCAAGTCAACTTCCAGGCGCCATATGAGATCGCAGGTAGTTCTCAAGCGAACTTGACGGTGACTTACTCCGACATCAATGGGAACAGCGTCTCCGACTCAAGAACGCTCAAGGTAGCGGAAAGCAATCCGGTCGGGTTTCTCGCGCGGCCGTCAATCGTCAACCAGAGTTTTCCATTGGCGCTTAACGCGGACGGAATGGTCAATTCCCAAACCAATCCGGCGGCCGCGGGGTCGGGAGTCACCATCTTCGTCGACGGCCTCGGTGTCACCACTCCTCCGCCCACCACCGGCTTAGTCAATCAGAGTCCCGCGGCTCCGCTGAACGTATCGGTGACGGTGACGCCTTATTGCGACGGCACATTCTGTTACCCGGCGCCGAGCGTCGTCTCAGCAAGCCCGGCGTCCGGTTCGATTTCCGGCGTCACGCAAGTTCAGTTGCTTGCCCCGGCCAACCCGCATCCCGCGAGCGCCCTCCAGGTAGTATTTTCGCTGTCTGTGGGTACGACTACGGTGCGGGATACGAATTTATCGTTCTGGGTGAAATGACTTTTCTTGAGCAGGTCGCTCAACAGACAGCGGCGAATCGCCAGTCCCACCGCTGGGCGAGCATCGCCTTCACCACGCGGTGATCGATCTCGAGGTTGGCGTCCTCCGCGGTCAGCAGCCAAGCGAGATCATCTATCAAGCTTGTCCGGGCAGCGTTTCCATCGCCGTTGTTCTCGAGACGCAGGGCCCGGTTCCACGACAGCACACGGGTTACGGGGTGCGTTTTACCGAGATGATCCCTTGCGCTCTCCGAAGCCTCCCGTTCAAGCTTGCAGGCTTCGTTTGCTTCTCCTAATTTCAAATAGAACAAGCGCCAAATCGCCTTTCGCAGTCAAGGAACTCGGGTGTTGCGATACGAGGCGCCGGATGGAGGACTCAAGCACTTGACGATAGAGTATCGCGGCACGGTCCCAACGCGCCTGTTCGAGCATGATTCCGGCAAGCGTGCAAAGCAGATCCGACCGAACCGGGTAATCGGGCCCGGAGCAGGCAATTGTTTCAATTGCCTGCTCTAAGAGACCAATGGCCTGGGGATGTCGCCTATCTTCCAAAATGCAATTGCCAGGCGATTGGCCACATGGAGGGTTTGAGCATGGAACGCCCCGAATTGACAGGTTGTCCGATCCAGCGCGTCGAAGAGATGGGGAATGGACTCGTCCGCTTCCGGCATTCTCGTGAAGGAACAACCTTAAGTCTTTTTGCGGGCAACAAAATTCAACGATGCGGAATTCATGCAGTAGCGCAGATGAGTCGGCGGAGGACCGTCGTCGAACACATGTCCGAGGTGCGCGTCGCACCGCGAGCACAGAACCTCATCGCGCTCCATACCTAACGACAGATCGCTCTTCGTGTGAACATTTTCTTTCGCGATCGGCTGATAGAAGCTCGGCCAACCTGTGCCGGATTCGAATTTCGTTTTCGAATCGAAGAGCACTGTATCACAGCAAATGCAATGGTACAGTCCGTCCTCGTGATTGTAGGCATACTTGCCGCTGCCGGCACGCTCGGTACCTGCTTGCCGGGCGATCTGGAATTGTTCCGGAGTCAGTTGTTTCTTCCATTCCGCCAGCGGCTTCTCGACCTTGTCCATCTCGACTACGCCGGTGCGGATTCCCGCAGCGTCGAATTGGACAATGCGAACCGTCTTCTTCCCGGTGCTGGCGGCGGACAGAGCGCGGAACGCGAACGCCGCCGGGATCCCGGCGCCAAGTAATTTCAGAAACTGCCTGCGGGGATTGGATGAATCTCGAATAATCACTATTTGCCTCCTTTCACGAACTGGGGAAATTCCTGCCGGAAGCTCATCAGCTTCGGTATGTCAAAGTGGTCGACATAGGGCTTGTTGGCGCAGACCGGCAAATTCTGCCGGCAGTGAAGGACGTAGTCCTGATGGTAGTCTTCGGCGCGATAGAACGCCTGAAGCGGAGCGATCTTCGTCACAATGCGTTTGCGGAACGCGTGAGCGCCAGTCAACTGTGCAACGTATGCTTCCGCGACGCGTTTTTGCTCGTCCGTCGAATAAAAAATCTCGGAGCGATACTGCGTGCCCTCGTCAGGGTCTTGACGATTCAACTGCGTGGGATCATGCACGGAGAAATAAATCTGTAACAACTGGCCGAAGGAAATTTGAGAGGGATCAAAGGTGACTTGAACCGATTCCGCGTGACCTGTGGTGTCAGTGCTTACCATTTCGTAGTGGGCGGTGTTCTTGCCGCCCCCCGAGTAGCCGGAAATGGCGCTCACTACCCCTTTGGTGGCATCGAAAACGGCTTGAATGCCCCAGAAACATCCTCCGGCGAAAACGGCCATTTCCGCTTTCTTATCGGTGCGCGTCTCGTCGACGGCGGGACTCGGCAACGTGGCGGCGCTACAAAGCATGGAACCTGCAATCGCGGCAACAATGCCGACCGTTGCAATTCGCAATGGAGCTATCCTGGAACCGGTCATGGGAGCCTCCCGAATCTCAACATACCACTTTGACGGCAGGCATATATCACTTTCATGACATGTATACTTGACATTGTCGCGCATGAATGACATGCGCCGGACGACACCACAACCATGGCACTTCTGATTCTTGCGTTCCTGGGCGGCATGCTCACTATCCTTAGTCCCTGCATCCTGCCGGTTCTGCCATTTGTTTTTTCAAGGGCGGATCAGCCGTTCCGGAGAACCGGACTTCCACTTCTCGCGGGCATGGCGATCACTTTCGCCGCGCTGGCCGCAGTAGCCACAGTGGGCGGCGGGTGGATCGTGCGCGCCAATCAGTACGGGCGAATCGCCGCGATGATCTTGCTCGCGATTCTTGGCCTCACGCTGATTTGGGAAGGATTTGCGGACCGGCTGATGCGTCCTTTCGTCCGGTTGGGCAGCCGCCTGACGCCAGGACAAACCGGCGGCCAGCCTGGCGTCTCTCAATCGCTTTTGCTGGGGGTTGCCACCGGCCTGCTGTGGGCTCCGTGCGCCGGCCCGATCCTCGGCCTCATCCTGACTGGCGCGGCGGTGGAAGGCGCAAGCGCGCACACGGCGTTTCTGCTGCTGGCCTATGCAGCCGGAGCCGCAGCGTCTCTCACAGTGGCGCTTCTCGCGGGCGGGAGCGTATTTAACGCGCTCAAGCGAGCGCTCGGCGCGGAAGTCTGGATTCGCCGTGTTTTGGGAGCGGCCGTATTGGCTGGCGTCGCCGCCATCGCGCTGGGCCTGGATCGCGGCGTGCTCACGCAGCTATCTTTGAGCAGCACGTCGGGCGCGGAACAATCGCTGGTGGACCGTCTGCATCCGAAGCAGGAGACTGCGCAGAACGACGCTCCCGGCATGATGATGATGTCTTCTAACACGGCCGGTAAAGGAGCCGGTCCGCAAACATTGCCGGATCTCTCCGGCGCGGTCCAATGGCTGAACTCGGCGCCTCTGAATCGAGACCAGCTCAAAGGGCATATCGTGCTGGTAGACTTCTGGACCTATTCCTGCATCAATTGTTTGAGAACTCTGCCCTACATCCGCGCATGGGCGGTGCGCTACAAAGGCGCGGGCTTCATCGTGCTCGGCGTGCATACTCCCGAATTCGCGTTCGAAAAAGATCCGGATAACGTGAGGCGAGCCATCAAGGAATTGCAGATTACATATCCCGTACCCCTGGACAACGATTATGCGATCTGGAAGGCGTTCAACAATCAATACTGGCCCGCGGACTATCTTGTGGATGCGACTGGACGCATTCGATACCATCACTTCGGGGAAGGCAAGTACAACGAAACCGAAACGCACATTCAGGAGCTTTTGACAGAGAACAACCCGAAGCTGACCTTTAACGGCGACACACAGGTTTCAGGCGCCGGCACGGAGGCTCCGCCCGATAGCGATGTTCAATCGCCAGAAACGTACGTCGGCTACGATCGCGGTGACAGCTTCCTCTCGCCGGGCGGCTTCGTCAAGGACGCCGCCCATACGTACACGGTCCCGCCGCATCTGGAGCTCAACCAATGGGGGCTTTCCGGCAACTGGACCGACCAGGCGCAAGTGGCGACGCTCAATTCTCTGCCAGGAGCGATCGTTTTCCGCTTCCATGCGCGCGATGTCCATCTCGTGATGGGCCCGACTAAGGACGGAAAGCCGATTCGATTTCGCGTAAAGATTGATGGCAAGGCGCCGGGAGAGAACCATGGCATTGACACCGACGCGAAGGGAAATGGCACGGTTGTGGAACACCGCCTATACCAACTGATTCGCCAAAAGAACTCGACGGATGACCACACGTTTGAAATTCAGCTCCTGGACCCTGGAGTTCAGGCATTTTCGTTCACCTTCGGCTAAGTTCTATCTCGATTATTCCGGACACTAAGGATATGGATTCCCAAGACACACTGCCAGGTGAAATGCCGGCACTCATTGAATACGCCATGAAGGAGGCAGCTGTTGCCTCCTCGCTCGAGTCTCTACAGGAGAAGATCGTCCGCGCGATCGGCGAACGTCTGCCGTATTACGACTGGACCGGCTTTTATATGCTGGACCCTGACGACCCAAAGACGCTCGTTCTAGGTCCTTTTGACGGCGCACCGACGCCGCATGTCCGCATTCCCGTTTCCCAAGGGATTTGCGGCGCGGCGGTGGAATCGGGTGAGACCGTTGTCGTTGACGATGTGAACGCAGATCCGCGTTACCTCTCGTGTTCGATCAGCACCAAATCCGAGATTGTCGTTCCTATCTATGCGTCCGGCCGGGTGGTGGGAGAGATCGATATCGACAGCCACCAACCCGCGGCCTTCGCCGATCGGGACCGGACGTTCCTCGAACAGATGGCACGCATCGTCGGCGCTTACATCGAAAGGGTGCAGGAGGGGCACTCAGGTTCGGCAGCATCGCGGCGGACTAACTCATCAAATTGATTGCCGCGATGGTGGCAGCGATATTCGTAGATCAAGAGCCCGATACTACAGCGCTTATTCCGACCGCAGGGCTTGCATTGGATCGACGGAGGCGGCACGCCGAGCGGGTAGGAATGCGGCGGCCGCTGCCGAAAGTAGGAATAGGCTCGTCACAATCAGGATGACCAGCGGATCGACGGCCTGCGTTTCATAGAGCAGACTTTGTATGGCGCGGCTGGCAAGCAGGCTGGCGCCCAGCCCCGTGATAACTCCGACAAACACCGGCGTTCCCGCTTCTGCGAAGGTTAACTTATAGATCCTGGCACGAGTGGATCCGAGAGCCATGCGCACGCCGATTTCCTGTTTGCGCGTGACTACGGAATAGCTCAGAACGCCGTAGATACCGAGCATAGCGAGAAGCAAAGCGCTGGCTCCGAACGAGAGCAGCACCAGGGTCTCGAAGCGCTCCGGGGCCAGCGAATCGGTCAGTTGGGCGTCAAGGGTTTTGACGCGGGCGATGGTTACATCCGGATCATACTTCCAGATCGCCTGCCGCATGATCGCGCCCAGTGCGCCGGCGTTCGCCGCGCGAATCAGAAAGTAAGTGGGAAATGGCGGACGGTCGCGGTAGTGGACGTATGCCATGCGAGCGGGAGGCGTCTTGAGTGACGTATTGCGCGAATCGGCCACTATTCCAATCACGGTAAAGATGCGGCCTTCGATCTGAACTTTGCCGCCGATCGGGTTATCGTTTCCCCACAGCGCTTTTGCCTCGCCTTCGGATAGCACCGCGTTGGTCAAATTGCGGTCACGTTCTTCGAAGAAACGGCCGGCCAATAGCCGCTGACGGGTGGTTTCGAAGTAGCCCGGGCCCACCCAGCGCAGGTTGATCAGCGGGGTCTCCAGGTTGGGCATGTCCATGCGCTGGACCGGTTCGATCCACGATTCGCCATCTAACGGCATGGCGCTCATCAGCGCGGCCGATTGAACACCGGGGATGGCGCGCAGGTTGGCGAGAACCCCGTCATCGAAATTGACCCGGCTTTGGTCCTTGCCATAAGTCTGCTGGGTAAGCCGCACTTCCGCAACAGCCACCTGGCTGGTATCGAAGCCCTTTTCTTGACCGAGCAGATGGAGCAGGCTCTTAGAGAACAAGCCGGTAACGAGCAGAAGCGCAGTGCAGCCGGCAACTTGCAACCCGATCAGCCAGCGGCGCAGCCGGTTCCCGTGCCGGCTTCCGAGCGAGCGACTGCCCGATTGCTGCAGCGAAGAGTGCGGATGAGAGGTAAAGAGCCGAAGCGCGGGCAGCAGGCCGGAGAGAAGGCTTGCGCCACAAGTGAGTAGGACGGAAAATAGCAGCACGCTGAGATTCAGTTGGACTTCGGAGAGTCGCGGCAGACCGACGGGCGTATCGCGCAGGAACAGACCCAGGACTGCCTTTGCGAGCAGAATGCCGGTAGCGCCGCCAACGGCCGCCAGAAGCAAGTTTTCGGCAAGCGCATTCCACGCCAACCGCCATTTGGCGGCGCCCAGAGCTGTACGCACGGCGTACTCGCGGTTGCGCGCGAGCGCACGTCCGAGTTGCGCGTTGGCCAGATTCAAGCAGGCTATCAGCATCAGCCCGAGCACGGAGCCCATCAGGAGCCAGAGGGCAGTGCGGGAATCACCCACGACAGCTTCCTGCATCGGCTGTACCCAGGCTCCCAATGCGCCGGGACGGCGATCGCCGCGGTACGCCGGATCCGCGAGGATCTGCGCTTGAATCGTGTTGAGTTGTGTCGAGGCCTGCGCGACGGCGACGCCCGGATTGAGACGCCCCAGCGTGACCCAGTTGCCGTAGTTTCCACTCCACGTGAATTGCATCAGGTCTAGCGCTACGGGGAAAAAGATTGCCGGGTCAGGCGCTGGGCTCACGGTCTGGCCTCCGCGCCGGAAAGAACGCAACACGGTCCCACTGGGGAAGTGGAAGTCAGCGGGCAACACGCCCACCACGCGGCGCGGAACGTCGCCGAGGCGAACGGTAGCGCCGATCACGCCGGGATCGCCGTGAAACAGGTCCTGCCATAGCCCGTAAGTCAAAACGGCGACATCATCGTGGCCCTGTATGCCATCCCCCGGGACAAACGTGCGGCCCAGCAGCGCATGCACCTGAAGGACGTCGAAGAAATTCGGAATGGCGGTGACTGCGCTGGTCTGGCGCGGATGTTCCGCGCCCATCGTCAATCCCACGGCAATGTGCCGTAGGTAGGTCAGTCCGCTGAACGCCGTGGCGCGCTGGCGCCAGACCTCCACGTGCCGAGGATTGGGGCCGACGGCATCGTCCTTCAGAGACCGGACGCGCTCCCAGCAAGCCACCAGGCGGCCAGCATCGTGATAGGCCAGCGGTTTCAGAAGGACCGAATCCACAACCGTGAAGACTGCCGTACTGGCGCCGATGCCCAATGCGAGCGTCAAAATCGCCGTAGTAGCGAAGCCGGGATTCCTTCCCAGAGTTCGCCCGGCATAGCGCAGTTCCTGAAAGACGGTCTCCAAAAGCGTCCAGCCCCACATAAAACGCACCTCCTCCTTCACGCTAGTCACGTTGCCAAAGGCTCGCCGAGCGGCGTCGTAGGCCGCTTCCGACGATAGGCCATTCTCGCCCTGCTCCTCAGCCTCCAATGCCAGGTCGGCGCGAATCTCGCGATCCAGGTCCCACTCGCGTCCCTTACGCCGCCACCATGTCATCTCAGCTCTCCCCGGCCGGCCACATAATCCGGGCGACGGCGCCGGTCAGCTTCTTCCATTTCGATTCCTCAGCAACGAGCTGCTTTCTGCCGGCGGCGGTGAGACGGTAGTACTTGAACTCCCGCTTCAGGTCCTTGCCTGCCAATTCCCATTTGGCGGCAACCCACCCTTTGCGCTCGAGACGATGTAGCGCCGGATAGAGCGAGCCGTGCTCCACTTGCAGGAGATCATCGGTTGTCCGATGGATGTGTTTCGCGATCTGATGCCCATGAGCGGGCCCAAACAGCAACGTGCGCAGGATCAACATATCCAGCGTGCCTTGGAGCAATTGGATTCGATCGGAGGATTCGTTCGCCATAGGACAGCAGACATTCTACCCGGAATCAAGACACACGGGGTAGACGTCCTACTATGATTTCGGTTAGCAGAAGTTCGCCCAGCCCTGGGCCTGGGTTAGTGGCGGAGTCGCTCGATATCTTTCTGAATCTCAGGGTCGGGTTGAAGCCGGTTGGCGGCTTCGAGTTCGGTGATCGCTTCGGCGGTTCTGCCGCTGTTGGCGAGGGTAATGCCGAGGTTCAGGTGCGCGTCGGTGTAGTCCGGTTTGAGGCGCAGGGCTTCGCGGAAATGGTGTTCCGCCTCCGCGGCCTTGCCGGTTTGGGCCAGCGCGATGGCGAGGTTGTTGTGGGCTTCCGGGTTATCGGGGTGAAGACGGAGCGCGGCTTCGAACTGCGGGATGGAATCGGCGGCCAGACCTTGCTTGACGAGCGACATGCCGAGATCGTAGTGTGCTTGGGCCAGATTGCCGCGGACGATGGAGGAATCCGGCAGAATACGCGCCGCGGCTTCGTAGAGAGAGATTGCCTGCGAAAGGGCGCCAGGCGATTGGGCGAGGGCGCTGGCGAGATCGGTCATCGCTTCGGGATAGTCGGGACGCAATTGCAGGGCGGCGCGGAGATGCGTGATGGAATCGGGGAGACGGCCGGGCTTCTCCAGCAGATAACTGCCCAGGTTGTGCTCGGCGAGGTAGTTAGCGGGAGTGACATCGAGCGCATGTTGGAATAAGGTCTCGCTATTTTGCCAGAAGGAGAGCTGATTCCATGTGACGATGGCGCAGGCGCCGAGCGATGCGGCCGCGGCCGCCGCGAGGAGCGGTTTGGAGCGGGGCGCCAGATCGGCTGCGCCCCAGGCCAGCATGATGGCGAGACCTACCATGGGGATGTACATGTACCGATCGGCGCGCGCCTGTGCGCCCACCTGCACGATGCCGATTACGGGAAGCAGCGTGACGAGAAACCAAAGCCACCCCACGATGAGATAGGGAAACCTGCTCCGCGCGCGCCAGGCCAGGATTGTGATCGACGCCAGGGCGACGAGAGCCAACGCCGCTTGCCATTCGGGGATAGCGTGCGGATACGGATAGAACACCGCAAGATCGACAGGCCAAAACATTTTTGCGATGTAGACGATGTAAGAGAGCAGCGCGTTTTCAATACGCAGACCAAGCGGGAACGACTCCATGGTGCGTATGGCCCCGCTCGATTGCTGGGCGAACCAGGCGATGGCTGCGGTGGCCGCGGACAACGCGAAAAATGGAATGGTGTCGCGATTCCACCGCCTGCGGAGCGGCCAATAGTTCAGCAAGAGCAGCAACAGCGGCAGCGAGACCAGCATCGGCTTCGACATCAGACCCAACGCGAACGCCACCAGCGAGAGCGCGCGCCGGCCGCTCACGTAAGCCCAAAGCGAGAGAAATCCGAAGAGTGCGCTGACCACGTCTTTGCGTTCGGCGATCCAAGCCACCGATTCCACGTGGAGAGGATGCAGCGCGAAGAGGAACGCTACGAAGGCGCTGCGCCAGCGCGCTTCCGTCGCGCGGTAGAGGAAGGCGAAGAGCAGGATTGCGGCGGCGGCGTGCAAAAAGACATTGATGAGATGCGGCGGGCCGGCTTGTGCGCCGAATAGCGTGAAATCGAGAAGATGGGTGAGGCGGGTGACGGGGAACCAGTTGGCGGCGTCGTGCGCGGTTAGAGCCCAGAGAAAATTCGGGAAGGTGAGAGCGCGGCCGGTGTAATCAGGGTCGTCGAAGTTGACAAAATCGAAGCGGCCGGTTTGTAGGTAGACGGCGAGCGTGCACGCGAGGAGAACGAGGTAGATTCCGAGAACAGGAGGCTGCCGCTGGGCGGCGCGGGTGGGCACAGAATCGATATTAACTGTCTTTTTGTAAGGCAGACGCAGAGCGTCTGCGTCGATTGAACCTGACGCCTTCTTAAGCAGTCCCCGCGGTGGACGATGGCGGCAACCGTTCGCGGTGACTGAAGCAGAAGGTCACGAATACCGGTTCTTCACCACGCAGTGAACGGGGAAGGGCAGCGCGGCATACACCACTTTGAACAGCGTCTCCATGGTATGGTCGTCCTGCGCGGCGGCAAGCACGGCAGGTCCCACTTTCTCCTGAAAGAGTTGCTGCACCTTCGGCCAGTGCTCTTCGATGGCCGCGTGGGCCTTCTCGTCCATTTTCTCCTGTCCGCCATCTTTCAGCTTATCTTTCCAATCCAATGTGTTCTCCTCTATTCCTTTTTATTCCTGTTCCACGCTTTTAAGGCCGTCCGAACCTCGCGCATGTCGAACGCTTCCAGGGCTTTAGCCGCGGATGGCGCTAGCGCCTCAATCTTCAGGCATTCGATGAGATGCGGCGCCGCGCTCACTTTGCCGCTTTTTCCTAAAGCCACAATCGCCGCTATGCAGATGTCTTCCTCCGGATCGTGTAACCGCTCGATGAGAGCTTCGAGGATCAACGGCGACTGTTGAAGGCCATAGCCGATCGCCTCGATAGCAAGAAGCCGGACGTCGGGATTTGTATCCCGCAGCGCCTCCGCGACCAATGAGGCATCCGTATCGTCGCCAAACCGGGATACGAATTTGATTGCCCTGAGCCGCAGCCTCTGATTCGGATCTTTTGTGGCCTCCCGCAGCGCCGGTATCGCGGCCTTGCCAAACGCTTCGAGCACATCCCACGCAACCCGAATAGGAGGGCCCTCGCCGCCTAACACGGCGACAAGCCCAGGAACGGCACGCGGATCGGCAAGATGTTGGAGAACTCTACCCGCGTACATAGATACCTGTGCATTCTGGTCGACGAGCGCCCCGATCAAGGCATCGATCACGCGAGGGATGGCCGGCTCCAGCGCTGCCGGGACGGGTTTCAATGCGCAAATATCATCCAGCCCGCAAACTGCCTGATGGCGGACGTCACCTTCGGAATCATGCAGCAGGGCCAGCAGATCTTCGACGGCACCGGCGCCGCCGCATTTCGCGATTGCTGAAGCTACGCCGCGGCGCACCTCCACATCCGGATCGGACTTCGCTTCGCGAAGCGCCGGGAACGCGCTTGGGTCCTGGGCGGCACTCAGGGCAAACGCCGCGCTGCGACGCATTGCCGGATCCGGGTCGCGCAAATACTCAGTCAGCGCCTGGACCGCCTCGATGCCTCCTATCTCGCCCAAGATGTCGAGGATAACGTCAGAGCGCTCAAGCTGCCGTTTCTTTAACGCTTCGATCAGCGCCGGGACGGCCGCGTGGCCGATGCGAGAAATCATCCATGGCTTGACTGCTTCGTCACCGCACTGGAGGGCTTCGAGCAGAGTCGGCAAGGCACGGAGATCGTGGTGCTTCTCTCCTAATTCCGCGGCGGCGCCGAACCGGACCTCCTGGATGGGGTGGTGGAGAGCCTGGGCCAATAGCTCGATGGCGACGGGATGATCCATCTGCCCCAGGCTGGCTATGGCGGCGCGCCTGCGGTCGCGCTCCATACTGTCGAGCGCCGCAGCCGCCTCGCGCATAACAGGGGGCGCATCGCGCGGAACGCGAACCGTGAATTCACGTTCGGCATCGGCTATGACACGCAGATCCTGGGCGAGCGTTTCCCACGGCAGCGAGAGGTTGTTGCTGAAATCCCGCCATTGGACGCTGCTCAGGCGGGGATGAAGATCCGCGGCCGAAAGCTTGAAAAGAACTGGGACTACTGGCACGCCACAGCCCATGGCAAAAGCCCATTCGAAGTTCACATAGGGAGAAACCCGGGAGTTGGGCGACATGATGACGATCACTGCCATGGCATCCTTAATCCCGTCATCGATTCCTTCCCGCCAGTTCTCACCCGCGTTGAGGTTGAGGTCGCGCCAGGTTGTGAAGCCGGCTTTCCGGACCTCGGCATCCAGGATATGCGCAAAATCGGCATCGGGATCGGAATGGCAATACGAAACAAAAACGTGAGGCATCGGTGCAGGCAGTATACATCGTGATGGACGCGTCAGGGACAGGTTTCTACCTCATCGGGAAATGCCTCGATCCACCGGCGCAGATCATACAAGCGCCCCCTGGTCCTATCCAGGCAGTTACATTGGATGGGGAGTTACCTTCGTTCCAGGCTGATTCTTCCTTCAAGCCATCTTCGTATCAATGAGCACAGGTTGTGTCTCTTAGCACACGAGAGTATCCGAAAGGTACTCTTCTAAGTAATCTCGCCGAAGTTAATAATATGGGCTGCGAGTAAAACAGTGATGATCAATCGTAACGCGTTCATTACTCTGACGGCGGCTCTCACTTCAGTAGTTTCCCTTAGAACCTCATGGGCCGACCAGTTCGGCGTGGTTGGCAGTCTGATCGATCTCTCTGCCAATGTGAGCGAGGCGATCCTGCCGGAAGGCACGGTGTTTCAGAACTCCAAGCCTATATTTGGGGCCGCGCCCGATCCGAACCAGAGCGCCGAACTTCTGCACATTTCAGACACAGGCGTCAACGGTTCGGGCCGCTCGGCAAACATCGCCGGAGCATTCGCATCCTCACTTGCGGAATCGGATGGCAACGGCGGGGTTGGCGCTAGCCAGTTGATCTTCGGGCTGCCGAGTGATTTAGACCAGAACGCAACGCGACAACTGGTCGCGCAGTCTCTCTGGACACAGACCTTTGTCTATAATGGAATCCCCACGGTGGATATTAGTCTGCACTTGCACATACCGGCGCTCCAGGTGCAGTTATTAGGCGTGCCGCCGAATCGTGACAATCCTAGTTTCACCGAAACGGCCGAGGCCAGAGCCAACGTAGACACAGTGATTACTCACGCCGATGGCACGTTTTCGAAAGGAGGCAGTTTCGAATTCGGCTTGCGCGAATTCGAAACTCAAATTCCCGATGGTACGGGTACGTTTTTGAATTTCGCCGACTTGGACTTGCTCGGAACGGACGGCCCACTGTTCGACACACTGAGGCCTAACTTCGTGGGGGCGTTTAATATCGATTCCGTATCTACCGACGTTAATCTTGGCGTCCTCCACACCGGCGACACGTTGGCCTATGTCTATACGCTAACCGCGGAAGGAACTACGCATGGCTTCGAGCGAGGCTACGATGCCTTCCTCGGGGATCCCTTTGGGACGGAGATCGTCGCCGACAATCTGCGGGCCACTGTCACGCTTGCTGCGGACGTGCCCGAACCAAGCGCGTTCGTACTTGTACTGTTCGAGATCGGGGGATTGCTGTTGTTGTGGCGAAAGCGCGCCGCTCGAATGAGGCGTCCGAGCGTTGCTGACTAATCGATAGGCTTGCGGTCCAGTATTCGGCATACACTGAAGGAGAGATGCAGCGCTGGCCTGGGTTCAGCCGCTCACTGCGGCGGTGTGCGCGCTCTATCGACCGCCGGTTGCGCGAGTCGCGCATGTTCGCACGCGCGATGGCTTCGAAGCATCACCCGATCCTGGCGCAGATCGTTCCTATCCGCCGCTGCAACCTGGCATGCGCTTACTGCAATGAATTCGACGCCGCATCCGCTCCAGTGCCTCTGGCGGAGATGCTGCGGCGCATCGACCTGCTGGCCGATCTCGGCACAACTATCATCACCATCAGCGGCGGCGAGCCTTTGCTGCACCCGGATCTGGATGAGATCATCCGCCGCATCCGGCGCCGCGGCGCCATCGCTACGCTCATCACTAACGGCTACCTGCTGACCGTGGAGGGCATCCGCCGGATGAATCGCGCTGGCCTGGATTATCTGCAGATTAGTATCGACAACATCAATCCCGACGAGACCTCCAAGAAAAGCCTGAAGGTGCTGGACCGGAAACTGGGATGGCTGAGCGAAAACGCGGAGTTCGCAGTCACGGTGAATTCGGTTTTGGGAAGCCCGGTGCGGAGTCCACAGGACGCGCGCACCATCGCGCTGCGGGCGCGGGAACTGGGTCTCGGCAGCACGGTGGGCATTCTCCACGATGGCGATGGCCAACTACAGCCGCTGGCCCCGGACCATCTGGCCATCTATCGTGATTTGCTGCAGCCCGATCAAAAGATGTTCTCGTTCGCGCAGTACGACCGTTTTCAGAGGAACATCTCGGAAGGCCGGGCGAATCATTGGCACTGCCGCGCGGGCGGCCGTTTCCTCTATATCTGCGAGGATGGCTTGGTTCATTACTGCTCGCAACAGCGCGGCCATCCGGCGATGCCGCTGGAGCACTACACCGCGGACGATCTACAGCGGGAGGCTGCGCGCGAGAAGGCATGCGCGCCTTACTGCACGATATCGTGCGTGCATCAGACAGCGATGCTCGATGCGTTTCGCGAGAGTCCGAAGCAGGTGCTGTCGGAGATGATCGCGGCGCGCCAGGAGCGCAATCCCGAATATCGGCCGCCGGCGCTACTCAACGCGTTGACTTGGACGTTCCTCGATGGACCCGTGAGCCGGGTGCTGGGTAAGGTAGCTTTGCGTGTTCTGAAAGCTCGCTCCTGATGGGGATGTGCGGTGGCGTCAGGATGTTTCAGCTCTGCCCCCGAATTAAATTCCACCGTAATCTGGCCGCCATTGACAGAGATCTGGCGTTTTTTGTAGAAGGAGGGGGATGCCACGAATACCTGTGCGCTTCCGGATTCGAGCGACGTGTACGCCAGGAATTCCCATTGGGCGAAAAACGAAATTGAGTCGGCGATATGGTGGTGCTGTTCGCTTCGCCGGAGGCATTCTCGCCGATGACATCGGCCAGTCCGAAATCCAGCAGTTTTACAGCGCCATCGGTTAGCTTGTAGTGGGCAATCTGGGAGTCGGGCGCCATCGCTAGACCGGGACCCCGGCCATTCTGGCGATCGCCAATGCGTTACTTTCGTCTGTTACTCCTTGCTTCAGACGATAGTCGAAATCCATCGGATCTCCGCCGCCCCTGGAGCCCATGTGCACGTTCCTTCCTCGGAGTTCCGCCTTTGCCGCGATTTCGGTCAACGCGATGTCGTGCGTGGATAACGCGCCGATTGCTCCACGGCTTACGAGAGTTCGAACCACCGCTTCTGCGGCGATACGGCGGTCGGGAGAATTCGTTCCGCTGAAGATCTCATCCACGAGAAAGAGAACTGTCTCGCCTGTCTCAGCCGCTTTAAGGGTTTGACGCAATCGGTCAATTTCAGCCAAAAACTTTGATTTTCCGTCCAACAACGAATCGACGACCGACATCGATGCCCAAACCGAGAGCGGCGCCAACCGAAGGGATTTCGCGCGCACCGGGGCCCCGGCAAAGGCAAGCACCGCATTCAGCCCAATAGCGCGTAGGAGTGTACTTTTGCCGGACATGTTGGAGCCGCTGAGGATATAGAATCGCAGGCGGTCGTTCAGTTGGATGTCGTTGCGAATGCAGGCATGCCGCGAGAGGAGCGGGTTCCCAAGATCCTCTGCTTCGAATCTCGCTCCATCTCTTGTGAACTCGGGAAAGGTATTGGTTGGGTTCTCATAAGCGTAGGTCGCCAACGCATTCAGGGCCTCGAATTCCGCCCAAACGTCGAGCCAAACGCGAAGTGCACCCCCGTGTTTGTTTCGCCAGGTCTCGATTGCCATGCAAACTTGTGTGCCGAAGAGCAGAAAAAGAGAGGGACCGTAGAACCACGGTTTGTTTCTCTCACCGAGAGCGTTCAGCAGCCGCTCCAATTTCCGGACGGCTCGCGAACTGTTCCGCACCCGCTCCGCCAAGTCGAATAACTTGACGGAGCGAAACTGCTGGGCCTCGAGCAATTGCAATCCGTGCCTCAGGACCTGGACTTCGCCGGAGAGCGGTTGAACGCAACCGAGCATTCGAATAACGCGGTCATGGAACAAGAGTCCAATAATCGACTGAAACGCGAGGATGGGAACCATCCACATGATCAGCGTACTCCATTGGACCAGGCTCGTCGCGAAGCCGATTAGAACCATGGAGGCAAGGGTTGTCGAGTTTATCAGGGCCAGTATCCGCAAGGGTTTGCTCACTGAGAGGGGAGGCGAACGCAACCATTCCTCGAATGTCTCGCGCTTTGATTGAAGAAACTCGAACTCGCCGAGAAGCGCTACACCTTCTCGAAGGTCTGTCCGGTCTGTAAGCTCACGGATTGCCTCCTGACGCAAAAGCGTTTCTTCAAGCGCGGGAGTTCGTAGCAGATACTCCGCCAATCCCCGTTGGCCGATCGCTGTACGCACAGTACAAAGCAGCTCAAAGAGAGAGCCCTCGCCGAATATATTCAGGTCCCTCGCGTAAGCATGAGCAGATCGGCAGAACTCACGACCATCAATCCCATTTCGCGCCCAGTTATTTTTCAGACGCTGCACGGCCCGGCCATAAACACCCTGCAAGCGGAACATTCGATTTCGTGAATGCCGGTACCGTCGAATTCGCTGAGTTGATGCGGCTGCTAATGGAAGAGGCAGAGATATGCACAGAAAGGACAGCTGCTGGCGCATCGCGAACACGCCAAGGATGATAAAGAGAGCCGTGCTCGCCACGAAAACAACTACCGCGACGGTGTTGCCAGAACGGGTGTGCAAAAGCCCGGCTTGCAGTTTCTGCAGTTTGTCTTCATATTGGACGAGAAGCTCCTCAATGGTCACGTCATTATGATACGGAAGCCCCTTATGGAATTGCAGCACGCGGCGCCGCAAGCCTGCGGGCAATTTGTTGGGGGAGGGAAATGGCTGCGTCGGACTAAGGACTCGCTGGGAAATAACAGTGCCAGTTGATGAGGCTATTGCCTCACTCGGGAACGCCGGGCAGAAGCCCGGCGGCAAGACAGAAGCCTTGGCCCCACAAAGAATCATCCGGATCGGTGGAACGGTTATTAACGAACAGTGCCTAAGCGCGTGTACTCGCGGCGCCCGGCGACTGACGCCGCGAGGTGCGGCCAAGCGATGTCTGAGCAGAGAACCTGCGGGACGATCGTTTCGCTCTGCCCTTGCGAAGCTGCACTAGCCCGGGTCAGTGATACGTTCCAATAGCAAGCGGAGGGTCTGCGGAGATGCCTCCGCACCGCCCGCCGATTCGCCCCTCCCTACGGATCCAACGGATCCATAGGATCGGCCTGCAGAGATGCGACTAACGGAACAAACTCAAGATCGAAAGCCGACGTCCGCCCGAGCAGCCGGTAAGGCACATAACCCAGCTCGTCCAGGCACCGCTTCTCGAACTGCTTATCCTCAATATAAGCGCTCTGTGAAGAGTCGGTCGAGACCAGCGCCTTCTTTTCGAACGGGAAGCCGTAGCGGTACATGAGCCGCGCCGCGTTGCGCATGTTCGTTGTCGTGTGCCGGGCATGAGGGTCCACGATGATCGCCGAGGCCGGTATCGCGAACCGCGTCATCAGGTCCCGCTTCATCTCGATGGCTTCCGCATACTCGGTTTGTGAAGGGTGTACGTGGCCACCGGACACGATTACGAACGGCGCTTTACCATCGCGAAAGCGCTTCGCCGCAATCTCATCGCGGAGTTTCCCGGCGGCGGAAAGACGCACGCCTGGACGGTCGTTGCCCGCTCCGGGCACCACGATCGCCGTGTACGGATACTTGCTCCAGTCCGTCCGTTTCGCCTGCGCGAATGCGGTGGCATTCTCGCCCGATTCCATCGGTTCGTAGCGCCCCGCCTCGTCGCGATGATTCAGCCCCATCGCTTCAAGAGCGAATCGCAGCGCAGGCGAGAAGAAGAATTTCATGCTCGCGCGGTCTTCTTTCATCACCGCCGCCAGATTCTGAATGATGCGCTTATATGCATCGGTTTTGACGTCATACGTCATCGAATCGATCGCAGGATAACGGGGCGCCTTTCCGACCTCATAGACGTCGATCATGTGGTTCATGCCGCGAACGCAGTCCGTCCAGGCCTGTTCGAGAAGCGCATCGCCATTCGCTTCTGCATACCGAACATACATGCCGCTCGACCTTAATTGGCCATCTGCCAGAGCTCGCATCGCCGGAGAGCTTCGGTACAGCGCGCCCAGCGCGTGGCCTGCTTCGGACGCTTGCGCATCGCTCCACTCGAACGCCGCCGCGTAGCAGTCGAGATCGAGCGCGCACGTGTTCGAGGCCGTATCGAGCGCGGTCAGCCGCTCGGCTGCCATGCGAGCCAGCGCCGGATTGGTCTTCACGGCATCGCTTACGGCGGGGGTACGTTCGAGCATCGAGAGCAGATAGAAGTTCTTGTCCTGAACTGGCGCCGTCAGCTTGAGCGGGACGGGCGCGGGCTGGGCCTTTGATGCAGGGCAGGCCAGCGCCCCGGAGGCGATCAGCAGCGCTGCGAACGATCTCACCGGCCGCCTCGCTTAACGGCCGGGCCGGGCGGAGCGCTGCCGGTCTCGGGGTTATAGCGCGGGTTGGTGCGGCTTATGGGACTGGAATCCGCGCCCCCCGGCGAGACAGGCTTCGCGCTTTCCACCCAGGCCGTGTAGGTTAAGTCGCGTAGCAGGGTCGCAGCCTGCGCTAACTGGCCTTTCACCAACTTCGCCGCCGGCTCGCTGGCCTCATTTGCGAGCGCTCCTGCCTTATCGAGAATATAGACCTCTTCCACGTGAGTGGAGGCATCGTCGAGATGCGCCAGGATCGCCGCAAAGGGATCGCTCAGCAGCTTCGGCCTCTCCATCAAGGGAATCAGCGCGGTATCTGTAAGTTGAATGAGATCCACGAACTGCGTCTCGAATCGTCCGTGGACGCGCGGGTCGGTCGTGTAGCCTTTCGGATTCGCGCCCAGCCAGCCATCGTGATGGATGGTGTCATGCAAAGGCTGCGCGCCGTCGGCTGCGTAGTGGCCCAGCCAGCCCATGTAGAACGCGATGTCCTGCGCCAGATACTTAGCGTCTTCGGGCGGTCCCGCATCCAGTACCCGGCGATAGAACCGCATGGCGGCTTTCATCCGGTCGTAGTTCTCCATCGCGGCGTAAGGCAACGTCCCCGTCCAGCGAATGTTGGTGAGAGCCGCGCGCTCGGGGTCTTTGTCCTTGATCCTCAGATACTCGTCGTAGAGCCGCAGTGCGAATTCATAGCGTGAGCGCGGAATCTCCCGCATGAACGCGAACTGCTCTTTGAACCAGCCATGGTTGGGGTCTTCGAAAATCTTCGAATACGGTTCCGAATTGCCGCGCCAGGAATCGGGCACGGGCCCGGTCTTTGCGATCCAGTCTTCGTAGTCTTTCAGGAACACGGGACCATCGGAGGGAATCGATTTCACCGCGGCCCGGTTGGCGGTCTGGTGGCCGCGTACGCCCCACGCGCCGGTGGCCATCGCCAATGCGCAGAGGGCGGTAATTTTGCCGATCGGATGGTGTCTCAAAATGTCACCTTAATCCCGAATTGTACGTTGCGCGCGGTGCGCGCGCTGGTTACGCGGCTGAAATCGAGCGCGCCCGCCGTGCTCACCACCGCGCCCGTACAACCGCCCGATGTGCTGCAGTTTGCGTTGGTTGAATTCAGCAGATTTTCGGCTTCGAACGAAGCGATCAGACGGAGCCTCTCGCGCACCAAAAACATCCGCTGTAGCCGAGCGTCCACCTGCAGGATCGAAGGTCCAGTGACGCTGTTGCGGCCTGTGAACAAAGGCCGGTCGTTGAGGTTGCCGTCTTTATTCAGGTCGATGCCACTGGTTATGTTGATCGGGTATCCGCTGTTATAGAACATGGTCGAAGAGAGTTCGAAGCCATTAATGAAATGCAGTTGCCGCGATTTAAAGTGCGGCTCGTAGAGCGCCTGGCCCACAAGGTACTGCCCAACGTTGTCGTCGGCGTTGCCGTAATCGCGCTGTAGGTTGCTCGGATCTTCAGGCGATCCGCCTTCACCCAGCGTGTTGGCCAGTGCGTGAGACCAGGTCCACGTGACATTCACCAGCAGCCCCTGGCTCAGGCTCTTTTTGAGGTTGACGAACATCCCGTTGTAGCTCGTGTTGCCGCCCGATTCGATCAGATTGATCTGGTTGAAAGCCGGATTCGGCCTCAGGCCGCCATAGATCGGACGGCCATCCGCCAGCGTTCCCGTGGGGGCGCCCAGATTGATGTTTTCCGAGTAGATGCCATGCCGCTCCTCCGCCAGGTTGTAGCCTACTGTCATAACCGTGTGCCAACCCAGTTCTCTCTGGATCTGCAGGTTCGCCTGACCTTGATAGGTGTTGCGGTATCCGGGGGCGAAGGCGTTAATCGATGGGGCGACAATCTGGCTCGACAGCCCCGCCGAAGGGATGTTCGGAAACACTGGAGCGCCCGGAGCGCCGCCCGCGATCTGATAGCTCAGAAACCGGTCTCCGTTCACCTGCGCCGCCGTGTAGAAGATCGAGAGCGGCGGCACGTCGTAGAACAGGCCGTACGCCGCGCGCAGAACGGTCTTGCCGTCATTGGTTATGCGCCAGTTGAGGGCAACGCGGGGCGCAAAATCCTTGAGGTCGTTATTGATCCGCCGGGAGAGCGGATAGGGCGCGTTGGGGTCCAGTTCGGGGAACAGAATCGCCTCGTAACGCAGGCCGAAGTTCAACGTAATGGCTGGGCTCAGCCGGAACTCGTCTTGTACGAAAGCGTTGAGGAAGTTGAAGCCGATGTTCAGGTTGGGATTGCCGCCGTCCCATTGAACCAAGGTATAGGTATAAGGCAGGCCGGTCGCCGGATCGGTCAGACCCTGCAGCGTGTTGAGGTACTGATTCAGCGCGCTCACCGCGGGCCGTCCGTTCAGCGCCGCCAGGCCGCCGAACGTGAAGGAGCGGTTCTCCGCCTTGAAAATGTTGAACTCTGTGTGCTGATAATCCACTCCGGCCTTTACGGTGTTTCTGCCGTGCGTCCAGGTGAGGTTGTCCAACAGCTGATCGCTCTGCTCGGTAGTCTGTGTGGCGGCCAGCGGATCGAAACCGATGTTCGCGACTCCGGTAATATTGATGTACGACCCATCGGGAACCGGTGGCCCGATCGGGGCGTTGGCCTGCGTCCGGCGAATTACGCCGCCGCGCACCTCGTTCAGAAGCTCGCTCGAGATCACCGTCGCTAGCTGCACGCCGCCGCCGTTCATGTGGTCGTTGAAGTTGTTGCCGCGGTCGGTTATCGTGAGGCCACTGGCATTGCCGGGCTGATGGTTGGTGAAGCGGTTGTAACGCACGTAACCGGTGTTGCGATCGTTCAGCCGGAAATCCACCTTGGCCACAATAGTGCGATACGTCTCGCCGAAGGGTGCGTTGCCGATATCATGCGCCGGGAGATTCAGCGCGGCCGCGTTGGCCGGAGTGATCGTGACCGGGTTCGGTAGTGTATACGGATTGTTTTCAAACTGCCCGAAGAAGAAGACCCGGTCTCTCTTGATCGGTCCGCCGAGGGTAAATGCGGCGTCGTTCCAGGTGCGGTCCGGGTTCACCGCCGCCAGCGACGGGCGCGCCTGCATGTCTTTGGCGCGATAGTAAAAGAGTCCCGAACCGTGAAGGCTGTTGGCGCCGGATTTCAGCACCACATTCACCTGGCCGCCCGCCGCGCGCCCGAACTCGGCAGAGTAACCATTGGCCAGTACCTGCATCTCCTCGACCGCTTCCGGTGTGGTGATGACCATGCGGATCTGCCGGTTGCCGCCGCGCTGTGTGTTGTCGAGACCGTCGAGACTCCAGGATGAGCGCTCATTGCCGCCGAAGGTGAACTGGGTTGTACCGAAAGTGGCGCTGGTCAGTCCCTGGACGCCAGGCGAAAGCAGGTGGTAGTTGTAAATGTTGCGCGAAAGGACGGGCAAATCCTCAACTTCTTTGTGGGTCAGAATGTCGCCGGTCGCGGCGGTTCCGGTATCCGCGAGGTCGAGAGCGAGGTCGGCGGTCACGGTGACTTTCTCGGATAGATCGCCCACTTCGAGCTTGGCATCCAGCCGGACGTTCTTGCCGACTTCGAGCACAATACCGGATTCAGTGAATTCCCTAAAGCCCTGTGCCGAGATGTCGAGTCCGTAGGTTCCGACTCGAAGCAGCGGAAAACGATAGTAGCCTTCCGTATTCGACTTGGTCCCGCTGACGAACTTCGTCCCGACGTCCTGCACTGTGATTTTGGCGCCTGCGACCGATCCGCCCGAGGCGTCCTTTATATAGCCTTCGATGGCAGCGTCGGTTGCGTTCGACTGCGCGTGCAGGAGACCGGCGGTGAGCAGCGCAATGAGTCCGAAAACTCGCTCTGTTTGTTTCAGAGTCATAGATGTCAATACCTCCTTGGGACAATCTGGAGGTTAGGGGCTGCCGGCGATTCGGGGGAAGTAAGTTGAGGTGTCCCACCTCGGCGGCAAGCTCGTAGCTGTCAGGAATGAGGCGCTTGCGGGGGAGGAAATCGCCGCATTGCGTGGGGGTAAATAGTGGGGTAAAATCGTTAGAAAGTGTCCTGGATTCAATAGCTTGCATGACAGAAGCATGACGAAACCATGACAGCCGAATTTACCTCCGAACAGATCCGCACCAGCCTCGAAAGAGTGCTGGCCAGCGACGAGTTCGTGACATCTGCGCAGCTCTCCCGGTTTCTTCGCTACATCGTGGAGAATGGCCTGCCAGGCGTTGCCAGTCTGTCCGGCGGCGCCGATCTGTTAAAGGAAAGCGTCGTCGGTGTTGCGGTTTTCAAGCGAGGGCCTTCTTACGACCCGAAGACGGACCCGATTGTGCGAGTGGAAGCGCGACGCTTGCGGTCTCGGCTTCAGGCTTATTACCAGAACGGCGGGTCGTCCGATCCGGTTCGAATCTCGCTGCCCAAAGGCGCCTATGCGCCGGCATTTGAGGTCATCGAAACCGCCGCCGCCGAGATGCCAGCAGACACATCGCCTCGGCCCAGCGCCAGGAGCGCGCGGCGTCGCCGCCTGACTTTGGCGATTGTTGCGGGTATCGCCGCTGTAGTGGTGGGAGTGGCGGCGGACATGTACTGGTCCGAATCTCTTGTTTCGCGGTTTTGGACTTCACTGCTGGGCGGAGAACGTCCCGTCTTGCTGATCCCGGCCGACAGCGGGTTGGTGATGCTGCAAAACCTGACGCGCGTGGAGATATCGCTGCAGGATTATATTGCTGGCGATTACCGAACGCGACTGGCAGCGCTGAGCGCGTTCGACCCCGCCATGGTGTCGAATCTGTCCAACCGCCGCTACACTTCGATCGCCGATCTCGAATTCGCCGCCGGTCTTGCGCGCCGCCCCGAGGCTGCGCGGCAGGCGCCCCGAATCCGCTATGCCCGAGACGTCAGGCCCGAAGAACTGAAGAGTGGCAGCGTCATTCTTTTGGGTGCGCGTCACAGCAATCCATGGGTAGGCCTTTTTGAAAGCGACGCCACGTTTCGCATAGAAGACGATGAGCGCACGTCGTCGCTGAGCGTTATCAACCTGAGCCCGCAGGCCGGCGAGCAGCGTGAAATCACTCGGTCGCCGGAGGAAATCCGACGGGAGATCTACGCAATCGTTACGTATCACAGGAGGCGGGAAGGCCCGGGATTCGCGCTCGTGGTGGCTGGAATGAGCCTGGCCGGGACGGAAGCCGCAGTCAATTTCGTGCTGGACGACGCCCGGCTTTCGCCATGGCTCGAGAAAGCCCGATCCGGCGGACGGAGCGGGGAATTCGACGTTCTGCTCCATGGTCGAAACCTGGGAGGAAGCTCACTGAGCGCGGACGTGATCGCGTTCCATCCGAAGAACCCGTGAGGAGCCCTGGCGACAAGATCCGGAACGGGCCGCAACGTCAGCGGCAACGCCCGTTACAGTTTCCGAAAGCTTCTACCCTGGGAGCTTGGCGGCGAGTGCGGCGATTTCACGCTCTTTGGGACGGTCACGATCTTCGAACGCCGCAATCTCGCGCACTGCGTGATAGATTTCGCGCGAGCCGCGGCCGAGCGCACCGGGGCCGCCGCGTAGATCGACAGCTTGCGCGCCGGCCATCAGCAGCATCGCGGTCAGGTTGCGGACGCAATCGAGCGAATCCATCGCGGTGACAGCGGCGTGCATGCCGAGGCTGACTACGTCCTGGTTGTATTGCTCGGTCGGCAGCGAATGGATCGAGCTTGGGCCAGCCATCTGGCGCACGGCGCAGGCGAGACTGGTGATGCTGAGTTGCACTCCTTTGTATCCCGAATTGACGCCCGGTTCGGGAGTGAGGTTCGCAGGCAAACCGCCGCTAAAGCGATCATCCACCAGTACAGCCATCAGCGAATTGCCCCAATTGGCCATGGCGGCGAAATCGAGCTTCCAGGTATCGAGCAGGCGCGCGATGTGGCCGCCATAGAAGTTGCCGGCTTTATAGAGTTCGCCGCTGTCGGGGTCGATCAGCGGATTGTCGTTGGCGGAATTGATTTCGCGCTCGATGGTGGCGCGCGAATCTTCAAGGGCTTCCCACACCTGCCCGAGGCCTTGCGGAACGCAGCGCAGCGAGTAGCAGGCTTGTCCGCCGGAGGCGCGGGTGTAGAGCGAATCTTCAAGCATCTCTCGCAGATAGGCGGCCACTGCGATCTGTCCCGGATGCCCCTTCTGTTCGTGTACCCAGGCGGCGAACGGCAGTTCGGGCGCTTGCAAGGCTTCGATGGCGAGAGCGATGGCGCCAAGCAGGGCGCGGAGCACGCGGAATGCGTCGAGCCATAGGAGCGCGGCGACGGCGGTCATGACGGTGGTGCCGTTGATGAGCGCGAGTCCCTCCTTGGGCGCGAAACGAATCGGCGCGATCTGGGCTGCTGCCAGCGCTTCCGAGGCGGGCATGCGGCGTCCTTGGAATTCGGCCTCGCCTTCTCCAAGAAGGACGCGCGCGATGTAGGCCGAGGGCATCAAGTCGCCGCTCGCGCCAACCGATCCGTAGCGCGGAACTACGGGCGTCACGCCATAGTTGAGTAATTCCGCCAAAGCGTCAACCAGCTCCGGCCTTACGGCAGATGCGCCCGTAAGAAAGGTGGCAATGCGCAGCAGCGTGGCGGCGCGGACCGTGTCGCCGGGCAGCGGCGTTCCCGTTGCGCAGCCGAGTTCGTGCATCAGATTATGCTGCAGCAGCTCCATCTGATCGGGCGCGAGCGAGATGCCCATGTTGCCGCCGATGCCTGTGTTGACCCCATAAATGCGCTCGCCACGCGTGAGCAGCTCTTGCAACCGCACGCGTCCCGCCACAATACGCGCGCGCGCCGCGCGTGAAATTGTCACCGGCTCGCTGCCGCGAGCTACGCGGGCTACATCTTCTATGGTGAGCTTCTTTTCGCCGAGGATCATAGTCTGCTACCAGACCCGGCACGCGTTCTCGCGCACCATGGGTTGACTGGCGGTGCAACTGAACGCCCTTTGGAACTCGGGTATGTTCGAGACGACGCCGTTGACGCGATACTCGAGCGGCGAATGCGGGTCGGTCAGCGCCCGCTCGCGCTTCAACTCGGGACGCACCTCGCCGCAAGCCCACTGCGCCATTCCCACGAAGAAACGCTGATCGGGCGTGAGGCCCTCAGCCGGTTTCAGATCCTGGCCTTCGGTGGCATGCTTCCATGCGTAATAAGCGAGCAACGTGCCGCCGAGATCCGCGATGTCCTCGCCGTTGGTCAGCTTGCCGTTGATATGGATGTCATCGACCGCGATGTAGCTCGAATATTGATCCACAACGCACTTTGCGCGGCGATCAAACTCTGCTCCATCCTTCTCTGTCCACCAATCTTTCAAGTTGCCCAGCGCGTCGAATTGACGGCCTTCATCGTCGAAGCCGTGCGTCAATTCGTGACCGATGGTGGCTCCGGTGTTGCCATAATTCGGCGCGTCGTCCATCTTTGGATCGAACAGCGGCGGCTGTAACACGCCGGCGGGAAAGTTGATGTCGTTCATCTGGGCGCTGTAGTACGCGTTCACCGTGGGCGGCGTCATACCCCACTCGCCGCGATCGAGCGGTTTGCCGATTTTGTTCAGTTGGCGTCGATCCTCAAACTCAGAAGCGCGAATCACGTTGCCAGCGAAATCGTCCGGCTTAATCGACAGGGCGCTATAGTCGCGCCACCTATCGGGATAGCCGACCTTGTTGACGATGGCGTGGAGCTTCGCCAACGCTTGTTTCCGCGTGTCATCGCCCATCCAGGGGAGCGTTTGGAGATCGCGCTCCATCGCCACCTCGATCTCTTTCGTCATCGTTAGCGTCCGGTCCTTTGTGTCCGGCGTGAAGGTCTTCGCCACAAACACCTGGCCTAGCGCCTCTCCCAAATCGCGATCGACCCAGGCTACGCACCGCCGCCAGCGCGGCCGCTGCTGAGGAATGCCGCGCAGATACCGGCCGTAGAAATCGAATTGGGGATCGGCGAACTTCGACGAGAGATAAGGCGAAGCGTCTCGAATCAGGTTCCAGCGCAGGAACTCGCGCCACTGCGCAATAGGATGCGTTCCGAGTAGCTCTTGCAATTTCTTGTAGTATGCCGGCTCGGTGACATTGACGACCTTCACTCCATCCAGTTTTGACGCGGTGAAGTAGTACTTCCAATCGAGCGCCGGCGCTAGCGCTTCGAATTCCGCGCGAGTCATCTTGTGGAACACTTTGTGCGGGTCGCGCAGCTCGACGCGCGTGAGCATAGAGTTCGCCAGTTCAGTTTCGATGGTCATCACGTCTTTGGCGGCCGCGGCGGATTCCGCGGGTGTGCCGCCGAGCAGCCCGAAGACCTGCGTCATGTGGGCGACGTAGCGGTCGCGAATCTCCACCGACTTCTTGTCGGTTTTGGTGTAATAGTCGCGGTCGGGCAGACCCAGGGCGCCGCGCACGGCGAAGGCGATGACGCTCTGCGAATCGGCGAAATCCTGGTCGGAACCGATGCCGAACAACGCGCTGTCGACGCTGCCATCAGCGTGCTGATTCGATACGACGCGTGACAGATCGGCCAGAGTCCTAATAGCAGCGATGGCATCCAGCCGCGATTGGATGGGTTGCAGCCCCGCCCTCTCAGACGCCGCTTCGTCCATGCAGGCATGGAAATAGTCGCCGATCTTGCGCTGTGCGGGTGTGCGATCGGGGGAGGTCTTGGCGGCTTCATCGAGGATGCCCCAGAGGAACCGCTCGTTATCGAGAGTCAGCTTGGCGTATACGTCCCAGGACCCCTGGTCGGCCGGCATCGGGTTCTTCTTCGACCACCCGCCACAGGAATATTTGTAGAAATCGACACAGGGGTTGACGCTGCGGTCCATCGACGTCAGGTCGAGACTCGGGGAGTATGGCAGTTGGGTGGTGGGCTGTGCCAGCAACCCGAATGGCAGCGCTAGCAATGCGATCGGCAGAAACCGCGGGATTCCGGTTGGCGACATAGGATTAAGCGTAACCTTAATCGGGCGCCCTTGACAGCCCGCTTGCTACGGCGTACGATATTCCGTGAGGCGTAATAAGGGCATGAGTGGACGATTCTTGCGAGCGATGGTTCTTGTGACGGTGGCCGGGATTTTGAGCGCGCAGGATACGCGCCCGCAATTCGAGGTGGCGTCGATCAAACCCAGCGGGGGCGGCCCGAACAGCATGTTCGGCAGCCGCGGACCTGGGATGTTCAACACCGAGAATACGCCGTTCAAAATGCTGATGTCGCAGGCCTATGGGGTGAAGGGGTTCCAGATTTCCGGAGGCCCGTCGTGGATCAATTCGGATGGCTATACGATCACGGCGAAGGAGTCCGGTGAAGGGACGCCGAAGGAGCGGTTCGCCAGAATGATGCTGATGCTGCAGGTTCTGCTCGAAGATCGATTCCAATTGCGCTTTCATCGGGAGACCAAGGACATGCCGATCTACGCGTTGACAGTGGCGAAGAGCGGTAGGTTGCCGCTCGCCGATTGCGTCCAGTACGACGAAAAGAATCGCCCGGCGCCGCCCGCGGCCGGCCAGCCGCCGATTCGGTTTTGCGGCAATATCCGCGGGTCAAGAAACGGCCCGAACTCGGTGCTGGACGCGATGGGGATTTCAATGGCCGATTTCATCCGGTGGCTGAGCAACACAACCGGCCGCACAATCGTCGATAAGACCGGCTTCACTGGAACGTTCGACGCCAAGATCGAGTACCTGCCCGAAATGGCGCAAGGCGCTCCGCCGATGGGCGATGGCGCGCCACCACCGCCGGTGGAGAACGCGGCGCCGTCCCTGTTTACGGTGTTACAGGAGCGGCTCGGGCTGAAGCTCGAATCGGAGCGCGGACCGGTAGAAATTCTGGTCATCGATCGAGTCGAAAGGCCCACTGAGAATTGATCCGGAGATAAACGATGACCGACCCTACGCTGCTTGTACTGGCCAGTCTGGCGGATGGCGATAAGCACGGCTACGCCATGATGGAGGATATCGAGCGTTTCGCGGGCGTCCGATTGGGTCCGGGGACGCTATACGGCGCGATCACGCGCATGGATGAGCGCGGATGGATCCGAGCGGTTGCGTCTGACGACCGGCGGCAACCCTACACCATCACCGCGCTCGGCCGCAAGCATCTCGAAGAGCAGGTGAGCAATCTCGACCAGGTGTTGAAGGCCGCGCAGCGGAGGCTCAAACACGCATGAGCCGGCGCGCGCTAGAGTGGGCCGCGCGGCTTTATCCTGCCCGGTGGCGGCGGCGCTATGGGACTGAGTTCTGCGCGCTGCTGGAGGAATCGGACTCGGGATGGGTGGCGATTGCGGACGTCTTAAAAGGAGCGTTGGCGATGCAAATAAGATCGTGGAGCATTTGGAAGTTCGTCGCGGCGTGCGCTGTGATCGGGGCGGCGATTGCGGGGCTGGTGAGTTGGCGGGCGCCAAAGGTATACGTCTCGAGCGCGGTGATGCGGTTCAATGTAGACGATTCAGTGGCGCGCGAGCGGCTGGGCGCGATGCTACAGGAGGTGTTGAGCCGTAACACTCTGTCGACGATCATTACAGCCTACGGCCTCTATCCGGCGGATCGTGCGCAGCGACCGATCGAGGACATTATTCGAGATATGCGCGCTCACATTTACGTAACGCTCGTCACTGGCATCCATCCCACCGCGTTCAAGATCTCGTTCCTTGGGAGCAGTCCGGCACAGGCAAATCAGGTTACCGGGTTATTGGTGTCGCAATTAATCGACAAGAACTTCGAAGCCCGCGCGGGGCTGATGGAAGTGTTGGATCCCCCCACTTTGCCACATCGGCCGAGACCGCCGAATCGGCCGATGATGATGGCGATTGGTGTACTCCTCGGCGTCGTGCTTGGACTGATCGCTTTTCGCATGGCGGGCAGGTCGAAACGGGATGCTAACGCTTAGCGCGTGCGCCTTTCTCGGATTGGGGAGCGATCACGTTGTGGCAGAGCCGGAAGCGCGTGTTAGCCTCTGTCAGGAGTCCTCTGCGTTCTGGCGGCCAGCTCATGCGACAGAGGCGCGGACTGGGCAGGGAATTGCCTGCCCAGCCAAATACTGAACTATCGATTCGACTAATTGCTTGCTTTCAGCGATGACTCCCACAGGAACTTGTGCAGGAACGTCTCCATGCGGCCGAGCGTGTACATCCAACGGCTATGCAGCAGCGATTCGTGCACGTCGTCCGGGAATACGATGAGCTCGTAGTAGACATCGCGCTGGCGCAGCAGTTGCACCAGACCGGTCATCTGCTGGAAAGCCACATTGCGGTCGTCGTCGCCCTGGATGAGCAGCACGGGCGACTTCCAGCCATCGATCGCGCCGATCGTCGAAGACTTGAACGAGACCGATGCGGGATCGAGCGAACTGCCCTATAGGTGTACGCCCGCCAGATCGACGCCGGCTTTAAATATGTCCGAGTTGCGCGCCAGAGCCTGCGAGGTCAGCAGGCCGCCGTAGGACAGCCCCCAGATCCCGACGCGGTTCGGATCGACATCCGCCCGGGTCTGCAGATACTTGCCGCCCGCGACGCACATCCTGATACTCGCTGTTGCCTTGGGCGCCGCCATTCGGCGCGTTGCGGAACGAGCGGCCGTAGCCGATGCCGAGACGGTAGTTAATCGACATCACGACGTAGCCTTGGTTAGCGAGCCACTCATTGATGCCGTATGCCCAGTGATAGAACTGCATGTAGTGATATGCCGGCATCATCTGCCGCTGCGGGTCCGCCGTGCACGAACACGATGGCGGGGCGCCGCTCGCCGGGTTTCAAATCCTTCGGCAGGAATAGTTGATTGTGGATCTCGAGCCCGTCGGCGGCCTTGCGTGATCACGATCTCCGGCTTCACGTGCGCATCCGTCGGAAAGCCTGGCATCGATCGTCGGGAAGACGATCTTCTGCGGCGCGGCCGCGGAGACTGGCCTTCCGCCGCCATCTTCCATATGCCCACCGATTGCGGCATGTTCCAATTGGCGCTCAGCGTCGCCATGTACTTGCCGGACGCGAGCGGCGATGGCGATGTTTCGACGCCATCGCCCGTGGTGATCTGTACCGGCGTTCCGCCGGTAACCGGCACCGCCCAGATGTGGCGCCGCTCGATGTCCTTGGCGTTGGTGCAGTAGAAGAACGTCTTGCTCATCGGCTGAGAAGGCGATCGATGTCTGATTTTCGATCAGTCCGTCGGTCGTCGTGAGCAGCACCGGGCGAGCCGACGGATCCGTGACGTTAAGCGAGTAGTAGCGATCCCATTCGTCCACCGGCGCTGCCGGCGTTGCCGGGGCAGGCAGGCGTTCCGGCAGCCGGTATCGGCGCCGCGCCTCGTCCTCTGCCGCCTCGTCCGCCGCCTACGGCGAACTGGAAGATAACCAGATCGCCCGCCAGGTGCGCGTTCCCAATGTTGGCCGCGATGGTGTCGTTGGGCTGGTTGTGCCAGGTCTCCTGCGCTCGCCTGTGGTGACGTCGGCTTTATAAAAGGAGAGCGTGTAGCCGCCTTTAAAGGTGGCGCGCATCATGCCCGGAGAGTTGTTGACAACCGCAGGCGCCGCGCCTTGAGCGGGAACTGCAGTCTGGCGCGGCAGAGCCTTGAGCCGCGCCTCCCCGGCCACCTCGCCCGCCGCCGCCGTTACGCCCACCCCGTCCGGCCGCCGCTGCGGTGGCTGCTTGCGCGGCAGGTCCGGGCGGCAGACCGATTCCGCCCCCGCCCTGCTGCGTCTGCTGTCCAAACGGCAAGCCCGGCCGCCGCATGAAGATCAGGTGCTTGCTGTCGGGCAGCCACATCGGCGCGGTGTCGAAGTCGACGCTCGGCGACATGTACTTCACGGTTCGCGTCGCAATGTCGTACACCACGATGAAGCTGTGATCGGTGCGCGTACTGACGAACGCGATCTTGCTGCCGTCCGGCGAATACTTCGGGCTCGCTCTGCACGCCCCACTCGGTGATGAACGCCTTCTCGCCGCGATCCATCTCGCTGGCCGGCTTCACCGGCGAGAGCTTCGCGCGATAGATCTGTCCGTCTTTGACGAACAGGATCGAGCTGCCATCCGGTGCGAGTTCCGGATTGGTGGCATCCACCACCCGCCACGCGCCGCCGGGCGCGTTGGTTCGCGCCGCCCAGATGGCATGCTCCGGCCCGTTGGGATCGGCCGAAGGGTTGGGCGACCAGCCCTCGCGGTTCGGCGCCTCGCCGCGCAGGAATACCACTGTGCTGCCGTCGTCCGAAATCTTTACCTGCTCGACATCATGATGCCGTCGTCTTTCGTGAAGTTCGACAGCTTGACGGGCGTGAACAAGGGCGCCGCCGCGGCATAAGCGTTTCGCTTGCCCTCGGCGTAGTCGACCCATGCGATCTTATCGGCCTTTCGCGCGGAGACCAGCTCTTGCGGAGATGCCGGACTGAGGAATTGTTGATAAGTGGGGGGGACCTTGGGTGGCGCGGAAGCGAGCGGCGTGGAAAGCAAAACGCCTGCCGCGATTGAAGTAAGGAGAAGACGGGTCGAGATGGGCATAAAACCTCTGTATGAGACTTCCGGTTAACGGTTGTTCACGGGGGAGTATATCACGTGAACGAGCCGGGTTGCCTGCCAGGTTTTATGGTAAATGAGAGGTTGGCCCAATGATTCCGGACGTTCGCCACACGGTTTCGGCGCCGGGAGATTTCCATTTCGCACTTTGACGGCAAGCGCTTCTTCAATCCCGACGCGCCCCAAGCGCGCGGCTTTCTCGACGCCCTCCGTTGGAAACTTAGCAGCCGCGCGGAACACTCCGCCCCCTTCGTTGCCGATGTCGTGGCTTCCAAACCGCCCGACTCCGTAGAGGCCGGCGCGCTACATGTTACGCTCGTCAACCACTCCACTGTCTTGCTCCAGCAAAACGATCTTCACATTCTGACCGACCCCGTCTGGTCGCAACGGACGAGTCCCTTCACCTGGATCGGGCCGCGCCGCCGTCGCGAGCCGGGGGTGCTCTTCGAAGATCTCCCCCACATCGATCTCGTGCTCCTGAGTCACAACCACTACGATCATCTGGATCTCGCTACCCTCCGCCGGCTCGGCGTCCGAGGCGAATCCCAATTCATCGTCCCGCTCGGCGTAGGCCGTCTGCTGCGATCGCAGGGCATCGGTCCCGTGCACGAACTCGATTGGGCCGATTCGCTTCCCATTGCGCGAACCACCATCCACTGCGTCGCCGCCATGCATTTTTCGGCGCGCGGGCTTTTCGACCGCAATCGCACCTTATGGTGTGGCTATGTGATTGAAACCGCCGCCGGCATAGTCTACTTCGCGGGTGATACGGGCTTCGGCGTCCACTTCGCGCAAATCCGCGAGCGCTTCGGCCCCCCGCGTCTTGCGCTGTTGCCCATTGGAGCCTATGAGCCGCGCTGGTTCATGTATCCGGTCCATATGGCGCCCGAGGAGGCGGTTCGCGCTCACGAAATTCTCTCCGCCCAGACCAGCATCGCGATTCACCACGGGACTTTCCAATTGGGAGATGATGGCATCGATACGCCGCAGCGGCGGCTTCGCGAGGCCGCCGCGGGCGATTCGTTTCTCGTGCTTGGCAACGGCCAATTCGTGACGCTCAATTCATGACGTTCGCCTTCGGTCTCGATAAGCACACGCTGGCTCTGATCAGCATCGTCGGCAGCTCGCTCGACGTGCTTGGAGCGCTCTATCTTGCGTATGACCTGCTTGGCGGCGAACACGGACCTCTTCGCACGCTTACTCGCGTCGTTACCTACGGAGCACTTTTCGGAACCGGTTACGGTCTTTTCCTGGGACCGGTCTTCGGACTTGCCGCCGGTCTGTCGCACGGCATCACTCTCGGCTGGGAGTATTCGCGCGCCTCACGCAATGCGCCGGCATCCGGATTCTGGGTGGATACCGCAATGAGCTCGATCCGCGCCGCCGGGTTTGCCTTGGGCGGCTCCTACTTGTTCGGCGCCCCTTTCGGCGTCACTTTTGGCGTGCTCAGCGCGGCAGGGCAGGCGATCGCCTATCGGCTCGGCATTCGCCCGAGCGTCGATTATAAACCCGCTACTCGCCCCCGAATCAGTCGCTTTCTTGTGTTGGCGGCGCTCAATCGCACCGTCGGCTACACGGTCTCTGGCTACGTCAGCAGTCTGGTGGCGCAGCACGCGGAGCAAGCGATTGCCGTTGGCTTGAAAACCGGTCTTGCCATCGGCATAGTCACAGCGACAATCGGCCCGTGTACGCCCTTCATCGAATGGAAAGTCGATCACTTGCCCGAACGCCGCATGGGGGTCTATGGCGTAAGTCTGATTCTGATTGGCTTTACGCTTCAATCCGTTCAGTATTGGACGACGCTTCTCGATGTCACCGTGCGTTAACCTCGGCGGCTCACCCAGGCGGCGTGGAGTTTGTCGCCGAGGTCATCCTTCGACGTCTAAACTCCACGCTTTCACAGGCTTAATTACTCCTGACTTTTTGTTATTTCCGTCTCCACGGCAGTGAAGTTCTCAACCGGGTCGCCGGGATTCACCCGCGCTGGCCTTAGTTGTTCGATCATTTTCTCCGAGGGATCGACCTTCCACGGCGGCACGATCACCGGTACGTTCAGCTTCAGCGTCGCTACCGTAACGTGTGGCCAGCTTAGCCCGTTGAAGTTGAGCAAGACCAGTTGCGAATATTGCAGCTGCAGAAAGTTCGGAGTACCCTTCACGGTTTCGATCCAAAAAGTCGCCGATACCTCAACCGATACCGCATTCGGGCCGCCCGCGCTACCAGCCAGAAATGCCGTGTTGCTGGTGCCGCCGCCCGTGACCGGGCTCGTCGGCTTTGTGTCCACCTTCAGCGTCGTCGTGGAGAGAATCGTCTGTCCCGAAATCGCCGCCTGAAGCACGGAATTCGGATTGTTCACCATGGTCTGCGTAATGCCTACAATTTGAGCGGGCGGCGAGCGAAAAGCGGACGGTGTCGTGAGAGTTTGTTCCGGAAAATTGAACGTGGCCGTGGGATGACCGATCGTAAACGGAAGAATGTTGTCATTCGGAATCACCGGCGGTCCGGCTGCCGTCGACGACGTGCCTTGCGCGAGTATCGTCGTGCCATGTGGAATCGACGCCATGCGAACCACCGTCGGTACTTCCGCCGGGTTCGTCGTCGCGGGAACCACGGCCCAGATACCGGGCTCGATGTGAAGACCGGCATTTAGATTCGCATCTGAAATCTGCTGCAGGTAAGTGATGCCGAACATGTTGATATCCGGCTGCAGCAGTCCGCGATTCGGAATCGCGCCGCTGATGGCTTCAAACTGGATCCCATCGTTCGTGAGGTTCAATTCCAGGAAACGGTCCTGTCCCGGCGTATGGTTTGGACGCCAGATAACATTGAAGCCTTTTCCGCCCCAAGTTCCCACCAGCGCGGCCAGAGGACCGAGTGGGTTAGGTATCTTCGGAAAGGGAAAATGGATCGGCTTCTCTATAGCCGGTAGTGGCTCAAAAACAAAGTCATCTTTGAGTTGCATCGACGCTCTCGATTCTGCGCGATAGGTGCGCCCTTGGTTGAATTTAGAGGGGTATGGTGTGGCGTCAGTTACTCTACCATTGGAATTTTTCGCGGACAAGAAGAATGTATGTTCTGGCGTAAAGATTTCCGCCGCCGGCTTTCTTTCGGGCCAACCGCATCAGGGAAACACCCGAACATTCCGGCGATCCGCACGGACCGCGATGGGGAGCGGTTGTGTTTTCTGCCGGACGGACGCGGATTAGTGTATATGCAGGGAACCGAAACAGGCCGGTTGGAGGACTTTTGGCTGTTAGATCTGGCAACGATGAACACGCGACGCTTGACGCGGTTCTCAGACCTCTCCGCGACGCCCACTTTCGATAACGCCCGACGGAAAGCAGATCGTCTTTGCCAGAACACACGAAAACGCTTCTGTGGTCCTGATTAATTTGCCTGCACGACCATGAGCTCGGACGCGGTTACATTTGTTCGAAAGTCCGCGTCACCTGCGCCGAAGAAGTTCCTCGGCCGTGCAGCTGAGCCCTCGCAACGACGCCCCCATCGGACCGCCGCGCTGCTCGAATACGAATATCGCCCTGATGCCCCATGTCACCAATGGAACGCGCATGCTGTTGGCGCGCTTCTTTAGGTGCATCTCGGCGCCTGGCCAAATCCTACCGCGCCGGAGCAGTTGTCCCTTTCATAAAGCATGATGTAACTCTTTTGTTTTATTTGCGCCAGATCTTAAATTGAGTTGCATGGCCGCCTTCCCTCTAAACCGGCCATTCCCCAAAATGGTCAAGCACCCGCCCTTGCGGTGAATCATTCGGCGCCATTCGCTACAATGGCTGCTGTGGAGACAACCGAGAAGACCGAGCAGCGCGGCCTATGGAGCCGCTACACGGAAATCACGCGCGAGGTCAAGCGCGGATTCGTTGCCGAGTGGACGGTCACGATCATCCTGTTGCTCTTCGCCACCACTACGCTGGTGCAGGCGTTCGTCATTCCTAGTGCTTCGATGGAGGATACGCTGCTCATCGGCGATCATGTGCTGGTGGATAAGCTGGTCTACGCGCCGGCCGGAAAAGTCTCGAGCGCGATTCTGCCTTATCGCGACGTGCGCCGTGGCGACATTATCGTATTTCGCTATCCGCTCAATATTAAAGAGGACTACGTAAAACGTGCGATCGGCGTCCCTGGCGACCACATCCGGCTCGACAACAAGAAAGTCATTCTTAACGGACACCCGGTAGACGAGCCTTACACCAAGCACATCAGCTATGTGGACACGTATCGCGATTACTTTCCGTCGGGCCCTCCGAATTCGCCACTTCCACCAAGCGCAATGGACATGCTGGAAAACCATGTGGTCAACGGCGAAGTAGTTGTGCCGCCGAACTACATTTTCGCGATGGGCGACAACCGCGACGATTCTTCCGACAGCCGCTATTGGGGTTTCGTGCCACGCGAAAATATCGAAGGCACGCCTGTGATCATCTATTGGTCATTCGAGGCGCCCACGGCCGATCTGACGAACGGCAATATCGGCATCGAACACATCATCGATGTGATCACTCACTTCTTTACTAAGACACGATGGTCGCGCACGTTCCAGCTTGTACGCGGCTACCCGCTTAAGTAATTGGAGCGCACCACTCGGCCGCCTCGGCCCCCGTTATTGACCCTCGTTATGTAAACGGGCCGGAAGTCCCCCGAGCGCCTTCAGGCTTCTCCCTTGCGGCACGCCGCCAGGAGCTTGCACACCAGCGCCAAATCGAGTAGGACCCCCTATTTTGATAGATGTTGGATCAAAATAGGAAGACCAAAGCCTGCTCCGCAGGAACGCTCCATCGCCATCGTAGCACGAGCTGGCGGAGCTGCTTTGTCGTATTTTGACCCAGTACCTGCAGGTTATACCGGCAAAAAACCCGTGTTACTTCTTACGAGTGGTAATCCTTTCGCCCGACGATTATGTCCGTTGGATTGAGGCCAGTAGGATGGCTTAATTCTTCGATACGATGCACTCTCGATCGCCTTGGAGTACAACGGTGCAGGCTACGGCACTGGCTACCTCGTACGCGGTTCCCATGGTCACCGCCGACAAGCGCTTCATCCGGGCGGCGGACGTTTCATCCTAATCTATAAGGATGCCTACTAACGTCCCCGTTGCCGTGATCACCGGCGCCGCGCAGGGAATCGGCCGCCGCGCCGCCGAGATTCTCGCCGAAAAAGGTTACTCTCTCGCTCTCAACGACGTGAACTCCGCCGCCGACGCGCTCGCTTCCGTCAGCACGCTCGGCGCCGACGCCATCGAAACACTCGGCGACGTCTCCGACGAGGCTGCCGTCGCCCGTATCGCTGAGGTCGTGCTCGCCCGCTTCGGTCGCATCGATGTGCTGGTGAATAACGCCGGCGTGAGCTTCATCAAGCCGACCGAGAAAGTCGAACTCGCCGAGTGGCGGCGCGTGCAAGAGGTCAATCTCAACGGGCCGTTCCTCATGTGCCGCGCGTTCGGACCTACGATGCTGAAACAAAAATCGGGGTCGATCATCAATATTGCTTCCATCGCTGGACTCTTAGGTCTCGCGCAACGTGCCGCATACAACACCAGCAAGCACGGCCTTATCGGTTTCACGCAAACGCTCGCCGCCGAATGGGGCGGCCACGGCGTACGTTCGAACGCGGTATGTCCAGGCTGGGTGAAAACGGCTATGGACGCGGCAGATCAGGTTCGTGCCGGCTACACTGACGAAGACATCACCAATCGCGTTCCCATGGGCCGCTTCGCGTCCGTGGACGATATCGCGCAGGCTATCGCGTTTCTAGCCGATCCAAAGATGAGCGGATTCATTAATGGAGAAACACTGCGCGTAGACGGCGGCTGGATCGCCGATTTCGGATGGGAAAGCATCCGGCTCCGCAGCCGGTAAGCGTTGGAATAAAACAGCGCGGTTTACTAGGCCTGTCCAGAGTTTTTGGCCAATCGACCTTGAGTTTCGATGTCCCGCCGAGCCGTGGCGCCAGCCCTACGAGAGAGAGCGGCGAGCTTCCTCAGGCCATCGGGACATGAACGCGGAAGACGCTGCCGCGCCCGGTTTCGCTCTCCACCGTGATCTTGCCGCCGTGTTCGTCTACGATCTTCGCGACGATGGCGAGGCCCAATCCAACGCCCTCAGGCTTCGTCGTGAAGAAGGGATTGAAGATCGTGTTCAAATGTGCGGAGTCGATGCCTGAACCACGGTCGATTACGGAGATCTCCGCCGTGCCATCGGCCGCGCGCGTCTTTACGGTCACAGTTCCGCCCGCGGCGCTTGCCTGCGCGGCATTGAGGATCAGGTTGTAGAGCACGCGCTCCATCAGTTCGGCGTCGAAGCGGAAAGGAGGAATCTCAGGAGCGTAGTTCTTGTAGAACGAGATTCCAGGGACTTCGCGTTCCACGTTGGCGATGGCGCGGTCGATGGTTTGCGCGAGATCGGCGGTATCGGCGCGCAACTCGAGCGGGCGCGCGAAATGCAGGAAGCGCGTGATCAGCGAATTGGCGCGATCGACTTCGCCTGAGATGAAGCCGGCGACTTCACGCGCAACTTCGTTTTCGGCGCTGACGGCGCGGCCGAGCATCTCGGCCGATCCGCGAATGGTGCCGAGCGGGTTGCGCAGCTCATGGGCGAGACCCGCGGAGAGTTGGCCCAGCGCGGCCAGGCGGTCCGAGCGTCGCACGGCATCTTCCGCCTGCTGCAACTGATAATTGGCAGCGGAGAGTTGCTCGGCGGCACGGCGCGAGTTTTGGGTCTGGAGACGCAGATCTTCGGCGAGTGTGTTGGCAAGGACCCCCACCATGGCGAGGAAAACGCTGCGCAATACGAGGGTGCTTACATCGTCGGGATCCAGCATTTTCAGTCGACCAATCGATGAGCAACAGGTAGGAAAGGTAGGATCCGGCGGCCACGATGGAGACTATCAGCGTGCCGGCCACGCCCAAAGCGACGGCTGCGGAAAGCACCGGCAGCATCAGCATCAACCAATAAGGGCTGCTGACAGTGCCTGTATAGCCGATCAGCACGTAGGCCAGCAGGAGCTTAAGCGCTACCCAAAAGATGCGCCCGCGCGTGGAATTGAGCGCGAGGATTTTCGATTCCACCACCTGCACCACGGCAAGGGCGACAAGCATGGTGACCTCGGGGGCGTATCGCGTCTGGCTGTTATAGATGAGCGCGGCAAAGAGGGCGATCCAAAGAAAGTCCTGCGGCCGGATGTAACGGGGAGGCGGAAACGTGGGCAACGGTCGATATCCCAGTCGGGATTATGCCACAATAAGAAACACAGTCTCATGCCCAACCCAAGTTCCCTGGATCAGGACCGTATTCCCGGTCCCGATTCGCCAACATCGGACGAATCTTTCGGCGACATACTTTCCCAATACGAGCAGTCGCATACCCACAAGCCCGAAACGGGCGAGAAAGGCCTGGAAGGCACCGTCATATCGGTAACTGCCGAGTCCGTTTTCGTCGATATCGGCTACAAGATCGAAGGAGTCATTCCGCTGGCCGAATTTGTGAAGGCTGGCGAACCCGTCAAGCCTGGCGACAAACTGCCGGTTTCGATCAAGGGACGCGGCGAGGACGGATACTACGAACTCTCGCGCATCCACGTGGAGCGGCCGAAGGATTGGTCTTCGCTTCGAGAAGGCCTTCGCCGACAAGGCGGTGATCGCAGGCACGGTCACGGCGGTGGTAAAGGGCGGATTGAGCGTGGACGTGGGCGTACGCGCCTTCATGCCGGCCTCGCGCAGCGGCGCGCGAGACGCGGCCGAAATGGAAAAGCTGGTCGGCCAGGAGATCCGCTGCCGCATCATCAAGCTGGATGTGGCGGACGAGGACGTAGTGGTGGATCGCCGCGTGGTGGTGGAAGAGGAAGAGCGCGCGAGCAAGGAAAAGCGCTATTCCGAAATCAAAGAGGGTGAGACGCGTGCACGGCACGGTGCGCAGCCTGACGGATTTCGGCGCGTTCGTGGATATCGGCGGAGTGGACGGGCTGCTGCACGTGGCCGACATTTCATGGTCGCGCGTGAACAAGCCGTCCGACGTGCTCAAAGTGGGCGATTCGGTGGAAGCGCGCGTGCTGAAAGTGGATGCCGCCAAGAAGCGCATTTCGCTTGGGATGAAGCAGCTACTGCCGCACCCCTGGGATCTGGTTGCAGAGAAGTACAAAGTGGGCGAGCGGGTACATGGCAGCGGTTACGCGCGTGACCGATTTCGGCGCGTTCGTCGAACTGGAAAAGGGCGTCGAAGGGTTGATTCACCTCTCCGAGATGTCGTGGTCGAAGAAGGCGCGGCGGCCGGCGGATGTGGTGAAGCCGGGCGAACAAGTGGAAGTGGTGATCCTCGGCGTGAACCAGGCGGACCGGCGTATTTCGCTCGGACTGAAGCAGGCGCTGGGCGATCCATGGGCGGATGCCGCGCAGAAATACCCGGTGGGTTCGGTGGTGGAAGCGCCGGTGGCAAAGATCGAGAAATTCGGCGCCTTCGTGCAGATCGCGGAGGGCGTGGACGGCATGATTCACGTAGGCGATATCGCCGCCGACAAGCGCATCAATCATCCGCAGGAAGCGATCAAGGTCGGGCAAATGGTGAAGGCGCAGGTGCTCGAAATCGATCCCGAAAAGCGCCGCATGCGCCTGGGCATGAAGCAGCTCATTCCCACCAGCCTCGATGAATACATCGCGGAGCACAAGGAAGGCGAAGTGGTCACGGGACGCATGAGCGAAGTTTCCGCGACGCGCGCAAAGGTGGAACTCGGCGAGGGCGTGTACGCTACGTGCCGGATCGGCGCTGGGCCGGCTGTGGAGGAAGAGTCTAATTCGTCCAGGGCGGATCTCTCGTCAATGACGTCTATGCTGGCAGCGAAATGGAAGAGCGGCGAAGGCGGCGGCGCGAAGACGGAAGCGGCGCGCGCGGGTCAGGTGCGGAGCTTCCGGATTGTGAAGCTGGACGCGGCGGCGAAGAAGATCGAAGTCGATCTGGCGTAAAAGCCCGCGTTCAAGGCACCGCCGGTCTTACCCGGCTTCGATCCATCCTCCACACTCTTCGTTGCTAAGCAACTGTAAAGAAATAACCGTAGCATTATGAGCGAGGCGTGATGGTGTAGTTCCATTCGCCGTGGAACTTGTCGGGGCGCATTTGGATAGCGGCAAATTCTGGCTTGCTTACCTTGATCCCCTTCGGGTACTTGCCGGTATCCAGTTGGCTTTGAACGCGAAGGCCGGTTCTGGTGGTGGTGGCAGCGATCAGGTTGACGATGACTTCATGGCTCACCAGCGGTTTACCGCGCCAGTTCTTCGTGATGAAGGAGAACAGACGATGCTCGATCTTGTTCCATTTGCTGGTTCCCGGCGGGAAGTGGCAGACTGTTATATCCAGGCCGGTTTCATCGGCCAGTTTCTGCAACTCCAGTTTCCACAACCGCACTCGCGACCCGTTGCTGCCTCAGCTGTCTGCGGTAATCAAGAGCTGACGTGCAGCCGGGTACGCCTCCCGTCCCATCATGTTCCACCATCGCCGTATGCTCTCGACTGCGAAGGCGGACGTGTCATGGTCGGTGCCAACGCTGACCCAACCTGCATTCCGCCCCAGACGAAGGTCTAAGTCGATTTGGCGTAGCCGAAGGCACTCGACCGCGGGTTTCTACCTCATTGACTACGCCGATTAACAGGCGTATTGTTCCGCTATGAGACACCAACTTCTCCTTGGACTGCTACTCGCGGTGTGTTCCTTTTGCGTTTTGAAGGCGCAGGGCGTAGGTTGTGAAAATCCGCCGGATCCCAACTGTTGCAAGACTTAGGATACGCGTCTACTGGAAACTATGCCCAGAGAAGCTGCACTATCAATGGTGGAAGTGCGACATGTTGGGTCACGGATTGGAGCAACACCGTAGGCTACGAATGCGCGTCTTGGTACTCGCCCTCAGACGCTTACCAGGACTGGTGTGACAAGGGTTCCTACGCAAGTTGTCTATACTGGAATGTATATTGAAGGGAGATGACTAATGAAAATAATTAGGATGATCGCGATCGTGAGTACCACGGCGATCGCGTTTCTCGTGGTTGCATTACTAGCGGAGCGCATTTACGCTCAAGTTGCGCTGCCTCAGGGGATTACGGTTGTGCAGTCCGTCACCCTCGAGTCGTATTCAAATGGCGGTACAGTGCGAACGACGTCCCGCCTGTCGGCCGTCTCGCGCCAGCGCGGGATTGCTCTGCTGGAACGCGACGAATCGGCCTATCCGAACGTGCCGGGATACCATTACCGCCTCCTGCAGTTGGCGGATGGCCGACGCATTGATGTCTTCGACCCTATAAAGACGAAGACCACGTATTACATGCCATATGGCGGCGATGCCGGCCGCGCCGCGATGAATCAGCGGCAGGCGCGACAGTGCGCGGGTGGCGTCAACCAGATTGTTGGGACGGGGGTGTTATTTGGCGTTCGGGTCGTGCAGGTTTCGAAGTCTAACGCAGAGCGGGAATGGACAACGTGGGCTGCGCCGGATTATGGCTGCCAACAGCTTCAGCAGGCTGTCGTCTGGAAGGACGGAAAGACCGGCGCTGTTACTGGAAAGAGTAGTTACCGACTTCGGTTGTCGTAGGCGAGCCAGCCGACGATATATTTTCGGCTCTCCGCAGGAATTCGTAAGCAAGTGGCATTCTACGCGGCTTTCGTGACGTTCTGAAAAGCGACGTATTCGGTGTTGGTAACGGCCATGCGCTTCGCTTTCAATAGTAGATAGCGCATGTTCTTATAGCCGCGGCCGCGGTTGATCAGCATGCGGATGTTGCCGTTGATGGCTTCCACGACGCCGAAGCGAACCGTGGTCCGGCAGTAGTTCAGAATCCCATCGAGGTGCTTGAGCAACATCGCGGCGAGCTTCTGAAAGGAGGGCAGGCGCTGCCATCGCAGTTGATCCATCCACTTCTGCAGGTAGTTGACCATGGCGCCCTCATAGCGGTAATCCCAGAGCTTTCCAGGCTTTCTTTGAGCATGTAGGCTTTGAACACTCGCCGGTTCAGCTGGAAGAGCCGATTCAGCACGCCGCGTTGATTCTAGGCCAGGTTCTTCCACCGGCTCAACAGCAACCACTTCTTCCCTTTGATGAGTCCGCGCATCTTCCGCCCCTTGCGGAAGAACTCTGCCCGCCGAACCTCGTCAACCGCGTCATTGGCATGCTGCATGATGTGGAACTTGTCATAGACGATGCGACACTCGGGTGCCCACTCCTTAAGACTGAGCCGGAACGGTTCCCACATGTCCACACAGGCCGCCTCGATGCGTTTCCGCTGCCCGCTCTTTAACTGCGTACGGAAGAACTCGTCCAGCGTCTCCTTCTTCCGTTCCTTCCCAAACCACAACGGCTCGCCGGTCTCCAGATTACTCACTACCGTCAGAAATTTATCGTTTTTCCCCCGGTAAATCTCGTCCACGCCCATCTGTCGCAGCGGTGGCTTGCGGCGTCGCTGGTCCCACCGCTCCAGGTAGCGCAGGTCGATCGCCCGCACGGTGGTCTCCGGCAAGTGGAAACGACGTGCCACCTGGCTGGCGGCCGCGCTCTCACAGGCTTCCCCCACGATCTCTTCGAATCGCTTGCTGAACGGCGCCTTGGACGGCAGTTGCTCGATCTTTTCCACCAGGACCCCGCATTCCGGGCATCGCAAGCGATGCACCTCCACAATCACCGTCGCGCGATACACACTCCAGGGCAAATCCCGGATCTCCCGCTCCCGCACATCGTGCACCTGGTGCAGGCGCCGACCACATCCGCGGCACTCAAAACCCCTGTGAACAGGCTTGCGCCGCACCCACAGTCTCAGTGTCTTCGCCTCTTCGTCCAGTTCGTGCCGATACACCCGGTACCCCGGCCACGCAAGAATCGCTGTCCATTCTTTATGTGTCAACTGCCGAGTGTACCCAAAAACGCCATCTCACTGAATCATCGATATTTGAATGACTTTCACGAATTCCTGCGGAGAGCCATATTTTCTATTCCTGGCGACTATGTCGAAAAGGCCCCGGCCGCGGCGCAACTGGGACGGCTCGAATTCAAGTACGGCAGCAAAGAAAAAGCGTTGGCGGCAGTGGAGTATCAGCGATGTCTGAAACGCAGTCTTGAGTCCAGAGACCCGCTTTACGAGCGCTATAAGAAGCCAATAAAGAGGCCTATCCAGAAGGCGTGGCTGCTTCGTATGAAGTCGGCCGTCGGACTCTAGGCTAGAGTTTTGCACTTTTGAGTCACCCACCGCGCCACACTGGAGGACCAGCGAAGGGAAGCGAGATCGGCCCCAGCCCGCAAAAGGCGTGTATAACGTTACATAACATTGTTGCAGCCATCTCCAATTTTGACGACCCTGGTTTGCACGGAAAGCCGCTAAAATTCGCTGGTGGCTCCGTAATGCCCGTCAATACAGGGTTTGGCGAGGTCTCCAAAAGTGCAAAAGCCTAGCCTAGCGCGCAAGAGTGACGCCGATTTGATCACGACGGTAGGAAACGTCGGTGCAGAGAATTTATTGGGCCAATGAATACCAGGAACCCGCTTTCCTATGTAGCTTATAGCGAAAGAGAAAGAGTAGCAAACGTGAAACACTTGACGATCAAACTGTTTGCGCTCGCGCTAATGCTCGCGTCTGCGGCCTTGATGCCGACGACTCCTGCTATTGCGGGCCAAAGTCAGGGGAGTTGTAACGCCAACTGTCAGCAGCAAGGCTGGTGGATTGGATTTTGCGCGTACTGCGAGAATGGCGAGTGCGGCCCGTATTGGTGCTGGTGCGCTACTGGCAGCACAGTCGGCCCAAGCGATTTGGCTTGCGCCAGTTAAACTGTCAAAACCGTTAAATCACACGTTAAGGGGTGCCAGCTTGGCACCCCTGTGTTTAAGAGAGATTATGACAAAAGAAACTGTAGTCAACGCGTTGATATTGGTGACGTGCGCCGCGACGCTTGCCATGACAGTCGCCACGCGGCTAAGTGCGCCCAGGCCGCCACACATGGTAAAGGTTGGACAACGTATTCCCGTTCCTGATCGGCCGGCGGGAGACAAGACGTTGGTTCTCGCTCTCCAAAAAGGCTGCGAGAATTGCGAAATGGACATGCCTATTTATCAAACCTTGGCCGCTACTAGAAAAGTCCTGGACGGTAGCGTCTCGGTTGTGGTTCTACTGCCTCCAGGATCTACGCCGGACTATGGAGAGGCCATGCAGCGATGGATGGTGGATAATAAACTTCCAGGAACGTTGCGTATAGCCGCTAAGTTCCCGGTTGAAGCTACGCCTACCGTTATGTTACTCGATAGGGACAGCTGTGTGGAGAAAGTATGGATCGGATCTCTAAAAGCACGCGGCAACGCGAATTCACTACTGGAGGAACTACGATGAGGCTGCTTGCAAGTGTGACACTTCTGGCATCTATGGCGCGCGCGCAGAGCTTTGATGTTGCTGCTGTACATGAAATCAAAGTTGCTGCGCTGGCGGTGCCCCACTATGAACGACTTCCAGGTAACCGCGAAGTAAGAGTCACAATGAAGCTTGGGCTGCTTATCAGAACGGTGTATAACGTCCCGTTCAACGCTTTTGTGATCAAAGACAAAGAGGCCGCTGACTGGATCACTAATACATGGTGGGTCGTGGACGCAAAATGCGACCAGCCTTTTGGCGAGACTAAGATGACGGCGATGCTTAAGAGTCTACTGACAGAAAGATTTAAGCTCCAGATTCAGACGGAGCAGAAATTTGAAACGCTGTACGTCTTGACCGTCGATCCCGGCGGGTTAAAAATGCAGGAGCACAATGAGGCTGACACTGAATTCCGACCAGTTATATTTGAGGCAACCAAAGAAGGGGATATGGTGATCAGCGGAAAAGCCGTTACGATAGGGCAGTTGCTGTTCAGCTTGCCGTTTTGGGAACTTCAAGCGCATGTTGTAGACCACACTGGACTTACTGGCCGCTACGATATTCATTGGCTGCTTAACCAGAGCGCTGGAGCTACTTATGCGCTAAGTCCAGGCAACACTATGGACACCTTAAAGCGCCAGTTAGGGCTCAGACTCCAAGAGACAAAAGGGATGGTTGATGTTATCAACATCCTCCACGCGGAGAAGCCAAAAGAAAATTGACAGCCTTTCGGGTGTGGCCTTCCTAGGGTCTAGGAGCCTCTTGGGCTCCGCCACTTAGTGGGCGAAATTCGGCGCCTTCGTGCAGATCGCAGAGGGCGTGGATGGCATGGTCCACGTGGGCGATATCGCCGCGGACAAGCGCATCGACCATCCGCAGGAAGCCACCAAGGTTGGACAGGTCGTGAAGGCGCGGATCGAAGACGGAATCGGCGCGCGCGCGGAGCAGGTGCGTAGCTTCCGGATTGTGAAGCCGGACGCGGCGGCGAAAAAGATCGAAGTAGATCTGGCGTAGGCGCCTTCAAGGCAGCGCCGGCGGGCTTGCGCGCACTCTTCATTGCTTAACGCCAGTTACCACCTCATAGGTGATAATGAAGCATGACGCTGGCAGAGCTTAGAACCGTCAGGCGCGCTCAAATCCTGAGTCTGGCCGAGCGTAGCGGCGCGCGCAACGTGCGTGCGTTTGGATCGGTTGCACGCGGCGAAAACGATTCCCAAAGCGATATCGATTTCCTGGTCGATCTCGACCAAGGGCGGAGCCTGCTGGATTTGGGACGGTTACAACGAGCTCTGGAGGCTCTGCTGGAGCAGAAGGTGGATGTCGTCTCGGCCCGCGGCCTGCGAGAACAGGTGCGGCAGCATATTCTGCGAGACGCCGTTCCAATATGAGGGACGATTCGCCGCGGCTTTCCCAAATCGTCCGCTTGTGTCGCCGCCAAGCTCGCTGGGCGCGAGCCATCCGTCCCGCGCTTGCATTCTTACTGGTTGCCCTCGCGATAACGGGACAGCCCGCAAAGAAGATCTCGTACGACGCGATCGTGCGTCACGGGACGATTTTCGACGGCTCCAGCCTCAAGTCCTATCAAGCCGACTTGGGCATAAGGAATGGATATATCGCCGAAATTGGCGATCTCTCCGGGAGCCAAGGTGTGCTGGACCTCGACGTCACGGGACTTTTCGTCGCCCCCGGTTTCATCAACATTCACAGCCACGCCGCGCCGGCGGCTCTGCCGACCGCGGAAAACATGCTCACGCAGGGTGTCACCACCGAGATCCTCAATCCCGATGGCGGAGGGGGAATCGACATCGTGCAACAGCTCTCACGCTCGGCTTCCGCCGGGCTCGCTGTCAACATCGGCGCCTATATCGGATTCAACAGTGTTTGGGCCTCCGTCGTGGGGCAGGCCGAATCGCCGCCCAAGCGCGGAAGAAGTCACGCAAATGCGCGCGATTGTCGAACGCAACCTCCAACAGGGCGCGTGGGGCGTATCGGCGGGCCTCGATTACAAACCAGGATACTTCGCGCACACCGACGAAGTCGTCCGAGTGGTCGCGGTTGCGGCGCCTTGGCGGACCATCTTCCCCAACCATGAGCGGTTGACGCCCGAAAGCAACTTCAGCTCGCGCGCCGGTATCGCCGAGACGATCAAGATTGGAATCGATGCGGGCCTGGCGCCTGAGATCACGCACATGAAGATTCAGGGACACGAGCAGGGCAGCGCCGCCGAAGTAATCTCGATGATGAGACAGGCTGACGCTGCCGGACATTACACCCCCGCCGATGCTTATCCGTACCTGGCGGGACAAACCGGACTTGGCGCCTTGACGGTCCCGGCTTGGGCGCAGGATGGCGGCCGGCCGGAGACGCTCAAACGGTTTAAGGATCCCGCGCTACGTGCGCGTATTGCCAAGGAAATCGAGGAGGCCCTCAACGCGCGCTTCAACGGCGCGGAGGGAGTTTATCTCCCCCAAACGAAGCAGCAGCTCGTGGACATCATGCGCGACCGGCACTCTTCCGCCGGTGAGACTATCATTCAAATCCTCGAGCAGGGAAATACCTCCGCCATTCTTCGTTTCGGACGGGAAGACGACCTGGTCAAGATCCTGCAGCATCCCTCGACCGCCATCGCCTGCGATTGCGGGGCAACGCTTGAAACCGGGATTCACCCGCGCTTCTACGGGGCGTTCCCTCGCGTTCTGGGCCATTACGTCCGCGAGACGCACGCCCTCTCGTGGGAAGACGCGGTGCGCAAGATGAGCGGGCTTCCGGCAAGCACGGTGGGAATCGTGGATCGCGGATTTCTGGCGCCGGGGATGGCAGCCGACGTCACGGTTTTCGATCCGAATACGGTGATCGACCACGCCACCTATGAGAATCCCACGCTGCCGTCTGAAGGCGTCCGATACGTCTTCGTCAACGGCCAGCTCGCGCTTCGCGACGGCAAGCCCACGGGAAAACGGGCGGGCCGGTCGATTCTGCGCTCGGCACACATGCCGGCGCGTCCGATGAGCGTGAATGCCGCGCATCGTGTTTCGCTGGCAGGCGACGCTATGGCGGCGAACGCCAAGGTCCGGATTGCGCTCGATGTGAGACAGGACGCCGGCGCGCGCCGCGCAACCGGCTCCTTTCGCCTGAATGATCCGCGAACCGGGACGACGAATCGAGGCGGCCTGGATCGGTCTCTTGCAGACCACCGCCAAATGGGCCAGCTTCACGGGGCGAGCGCGCGTGCTTCCCGCCGGCGACGAACGCGCAATCACGGTTACCGTGGATTCAGCCGATCCCCTCGCTGCCGCTCACACGGCAACCATCAGCGTTGATGTCGAAGAGGCATATCACCTCACGGCGTCCATGGACGCAAGCCACGTTAAAAATCTGCGAAAGTGATGCGCTCTACTTTAACTTCGCCCCGGTTAACTGCGCGACAGCGCCCAGCGTAGTCTGCGTAGCATTCAGCCCCAGCCGGAAATCGCCGTCCGAGAAATGCGAGTACACGTCTATGGGCTGATGGTGGGTCGGATCCCACCCGGCGCCGATTTGCGAGCCGCGCTCGAGTTCGCGCAGGCTGAGTGATGGCGTCAGATCCATGAATGGCCCGGAGTCCGTATTGGTCATGTGGTTGCCAACCGACGCCGGATAATCCGTGGCGTATTTTTCGTTCGCGCCATGAAATACCCAGGCGAGTTTGGCTGCCTGCTCCGCGAATTTCGACGTCTGCTGGAACTCGATGTTGACGTCGGCTTCCGGCCGCTGATGTTCGCTCACCGTGCCATCCTTATTCGGCATGCCGTGGTCGAACATCATCATGTCGTGCTGGATCATGCCCAGCCACTTCGGCTCGGGATACTTGCCGGATCCGGGAGGATCTTCCTTACCCTGCAGATCCTTGCGCTGTTCCGCATAGGCGCGCGCCCCGTTCGTGCCGGTCTCTTCGTTATTCCAAAGCGCAAAGCGGATGGAGCGGTCCGTGACAACATCCGCGCCGCTCATAACGCGCGCGATCTCCATGACCAGCGCCGTGCCGGATCCATCGTCGTTGGCGGCTTCGCCGAACCCGATGCCATCCATGTGCCCGCCGATGATGTACATCTCTTCCGGATGGGTTGCGCCGACCTTGGTGCAGTAGACCTCTTCGCGCGGTCCCGGCGTCGAGGGTTGCGCATTGAGTTCGCGCAGGCGCGTGTCGGGCTGCAAATCGGGATCGTTATTGACTCCCGTGGGCGCGCGCTCGCCGCGTATCTTGGCCCCGCCCGGCGCGCCTCTTCCCCCTCTGCCGGCGCCACGGCCGGCCCCGCCGCCGCGTCCGGTTCCGGCTCCCGCGGCAGTATCGCCTCGGCGTCCCGCTCCTGCCGCCGCGGTTGCATCGCCTCCGGCGGCGAAATCGGCCGCCCCATCTGCGCCACGTCCGGCCCCGCCTCTGCCGCCTCGCCCTGCCGGCGGCGTGTAGGTGTAGTGAATGCGCTCGGTGTTGGTGCAACCGTAGCTCTTGAGCTGGGCCTCAATCCAATCGACGGCGTTGCGGTTGCGGTCGGTGCCCTGGCGGCGGTCGCCGAATTTGGTCAGGCCGCGGATGGTTGCTTTGTAGCGTTGCAGGTCGAGCCGGCCGACGAGCGTCTTGATGGGATCGTTCTCGGCAGCTTGGGCCGGGTCGGCGGCTGGGGTCTGGGCAATGGCGGGTGTCAGCAACGAGAGAGTCGCGATGCAAGTGGCAAATGTTTTCGAACGCATGGGGTCTTGGACATTGTACTTCAGCTCACTTCCGACCGCCAAAATGGCGATACAGTAACTCTCATGGATCGCCGTTCCTTCCTCAAGACCTTACCTGCGGTGGCTGCGCTGCCGGCCTTTGCGGCCGAGGAGGCTCCGATCAAGCTCGGTTTCGATACCTACTCGCTGCGCGCTTTCAAATGGAAGGCGCCGCAACTGGTGGATTTTGCCGGCTCGCTCAAGCTCGACACTTTGCAGATCTCGAGCCTTGGCGATTACGAAAGCACCGACCCAGCCTATCTCGCGAAGATCAAGGACCAGGCCGCGCGCTACAACATGGTGATCGATGGCGGCATGGGATGCATCTGCCCCACTAGCCATTCGTTCAGCAAGGACGGTCCGCCGGCGCGCGAGCGGGTGTTGGAAGGGTTGAAGGTTGCGCGCGGCGTCGGGGCGAAGGCGATGCGTTGCTTCATGGGGTCGAGCGCGGACCGAACCGGCGCGCTGCCGCTGGAAGCGCATATAGAGAACACCGTCGCCGTATTGAAATCGGTGAGGCAGGAAGCGCTCGATCTGAATATCAAGATCGCGATTGAGAATCACGATGGCGATATGCAGGCGCGCGAAACCAAGATGCTCATCGAAGAGGCCGGCAAGGATTTTGTGGGTTCGAATCTCGATACGGGGAATCCGTTGTGGGTGGTGGAAGATCCGTTCGTCACGCTGGAAACGCTTGCGCCGTATGTTGTAACCACGCATATCCGCGATTCCGTTTTGTTCGAAATTCCGCGCGGAGCCGCCGGCCAGTGGGTAGTGCTGGGTGACGGCAACGTCGATTTCGTGCGCTTTACCCAACGCTTCCGCGAGCTTTGTCCGAAGTCTTCGATGCAGCTTGAAGTGATCACCGGGCGGCCGCCGCGCGTGATTCCCTATCTCGAGCCCGATTTCTGGAAGGCGTTTCCGAAAGCCAATGCTGCCGAGTTCGCGCGGTTCGTTGCGCTAGCGAAGAGCGGGCACCCCTATATGGGCGGCATGGTGATCGAAGACCTACCGGGCGCGGCGGCAAAGCCGCCTGCCATCATGACTGAGGCGCTGAAGGAGCAGCAGCGCATCGATCTCGAACGCAGCCTGGAATACGCGAAGAAGAAGATGAACGTTGGCATCAACTGGCGCTCATGAGTATGCTCAACTCGTCTGGCGCCTTTTGCTCCCTTTGTGTTGCGCTGTGCCTCGCGGCATCCGCTCAATCGCCAACTTCCGTGCGCGTGAATGCCCGGCGCATCAACGACCACATCAGCGCACTTTCCAAGTTCGGAGCCAACCCTCAAGGCGGCGTGAGTCGCGTCGCGTACACCGAAGCCGACCTGCAGGGTCGGGCATACGCGATCGCTCTCATGAAGGACGCCGGTCTCACGATCCATATCGACGACGCCGGTAACATTGTCGGCGCCCGCCCCGGCAGCAACCCAACGCTCAAGCCGCTGCTACTCGGCTCTCACATCGATTCCGTTCCCATGGGAGGCAATTACGATGGCGACGTCGGCTCTCTTTCGGCAATCGAAATCGCGCAGGTATTAAAGGAAAGACAGATCGCTTTGCGCCATCCGCTCGAGGTCATCCTCTTTCAGAATGAGGAAGGCGGCACGATCGGCAGCCAGGCATTGGGCGAAGGGCTTACACCCTTTCAACTCGATCTTGTTTCGCCGAGCGGGAAGACCATTCGCCAAGGCATCCGCCTGCTCGGCGGCAATCCCGATCGCATCGAAGCCGCTCGCCGGCCACCAGGCAGTATCGCTGGCTACTTCGAATTTCACATCGAACAGGGCGGGAGATTGGAGCGGGAAAAAATCGATATCGGCGTCGTTGAAGGAATCGTAGGGATTCTCCATTCCGAAGTGACCGTCGAAGGCTTCGCCAACCATGCCGGCGCGACGCCTATGGATCAGCGCCATGACGCGATGCTCTCCGCCGCCCGCTTTATCGAGAAGGTGAATCAGGTGGTGATCAGCGTGCCTGGCGCGCAAGTCGGCACCGTAGGGTGGCTCAAGGCGGAGCCCGGCGCGTATAACGTGATCCCTGGAAAGGTCGTGCTTGGCCTCGAGGTTCGCGATCTCAGCGAAGAAAAGTTCGTCGGTCTATTTCATCGCATTCAAAGAGAAGCGGAAGCGTTGGGCAAGCTCAACCAAACCCGTTTCAGCTTCTCCGAGCCAGTCATCGTTCACCCCTCTCTAACCGACGCCGAAATGAGAAAGCTGATCGACGAGACGGCCCGCTCGCTCGGCTTTTCCACCAGATCGATGCCCAGCGGCGCGGGACACGATGCGCAGGAGATTGCGCGCATCGGACCCGTTGGCATGATTTTTATCCCAAGCATCGGTGGAATCAGTCACGCACCCAAAGAGTTCTCTCGTCCGCAGGATATCGAGAACGGCGCCAACGTGCTGTTGCAGATGGTGGTGGCGTTCGACAAGCGCTAACTCCGTTGGCCCGATGCTACTCCGGCAAACCGACCTTCTTGCGCAGAGCCTTCACGCGTGGATCGGCTCGCACGAAGGTGAATTCCGGCCAAGTCAGCGTGAAACCGATCCGCTGTTTGCTTTGGCCAGGACACGGATCGCCTCGGCGGTTCTACCCGCGCAAAAGATGACGTCCGCGAGCGAACGGACACACCTCGATGATGGAGAGTTCGCTCATGATCTCGCGCACGATTACGCCGCGTGGCGGGGCCGGACCTCGGACTTGACGCGATCCCCCCACCGATCGCGTGCGGTTTCCAAGTCGTATCGGGCTTGCATATTCAGCCAGTATTCGGGCGTGGTCTCGAAATATCGTGCCAGCCGCAGGGCCGTCTCTCCGGTTATTCCGCGTTGTCCGGCGATGATCGAGCTAATCCTGTTCGCAGGGACGTGAATCTCCTTGGCGAGCCGGTTCATGCTGATGCCCAGATCTTCGAGGGTCTCCTTGAGAAGCTCGCCGGGATGAACCGGCGGCAGCCTATCGGTAATGTTTCGTGATTTCGACGTCTTCTGCATTGCCGTTCCTCCACGTGAAGCAGATGCGGTATTGATCGTTGATGCGGATGCTGTGCTGGCCCTTCCGGTCGCCGCTCAACGCCTCCAGCCGGTTGCTCGGCGGAATCAGGAGATCGGAGAGAGCCTGGGCGCCATCTAGAGCAACCAGTCGTCGCAGTGCCACTTCAGCGATGCTGGCAAATTCCTTCACTCGTTCGCGCTCGAAGAGCCGCTCGGTCTTCCTGCGCTGGAAGCCCTGGATCATTCATCCATCGTACCGGAGTTTTACGTGGTACGTTAAACGTAAACAGCCAGCCCGGTAAACATCCGATCAGCCGAACTGAGCGGCGACAGAATGACTTAGGGCTGGTAGATCTTGTGCCGCTTTCCGACGGTCTCAAAACCGGGAGCGCAGTGCCGGTCGCAATCCTTGTAGGCACTTGCGGGGTTGAGCAGCCAGTCCAACGTCACTATCGCCGCGCGGTAAAGCAGAGAGGCTGTCCGCGCAGCCTCGGAACCTTCGACGGCTATATTGTCTTCATCGCCAGCTCATGAGGCTCCGGCCGCGCCGCCAATCTTGGCCGCGGCCACGGCTTCGGCCTCGATTGCGGGATTTCGTTCGCCATCCGTGGTCGCGATTAACTCCTTCGGGATAAATGGAATTACCGGCAGGATGAGCACATACACGGCCGTCGTGGCGACGACGCAGTAAAGGAATCCGTGCGTGGGGCTGCTGGCGTAAAGCTTCGCGCCCAGCAGGTCGCTGCCGCGCGCGGCGAGCATGATCCCGGCCGATACCAGCATCATCAAGGTTCCCTGTAAACCGGCGGGACAGGACCGCATGGCGAGATCGAAATACGCGGCGTTTGCCAGGCCCCCCATCAATCCCATGGGCACTGCTAATAGGAGCGCGAGATCGCCTGAGTGGACGAACGCCAGCGGAACCATCTGCGGTATCGCGATGATGGTTCCCCACCAGAGCAGTCTATTGGGCGGTATTTTCGTGCAGAGAAAACCATAGAGCAGATAGGTGGGGATGAACGAGATCGCGAAGATGCCCAGAAAATTCGAATAGGCGGCATCGGACGCGTGCAATTGATTGGTAAGGAAAAACTGCACGGGCGTATAGAGACCGGGATTGAACCACCATAGAAAGCTGATTAATACGGCCGGGTAAATCGCGCGGTGTTTCAGCAGCCGCCGTACGTCGCCCTTGAGGTCCGTGCGCCGGGCTAGCGGCCGATCGTAAGTGTGGCCTAGAACGGAGCGCGGCCTCCACAAACCGAATACGCCGATCGACGAAGCCAGGGCTGCCATCAGGAAAAACGTCTGACGGGGCGACAGGTTTTCGCTGATTACTCCGGAAGCGAAGGCCGCCATGATGAGCGCAACCTGGTAAAAGATACTCCCCAGCGTGCTCAAGCGGCCGGACATGAGCGTCCTCCTGGCCGACTAGATGCGATCAAGCCCTGATATGCCGCCAGGATGAAGCGGAACGACGTCATGGCCAGTATCATGCCGATAAGTAGAACATCGTAGGAGAGACTGGACATGCCCATCCAGACGAATACGCCAGCCGTGAGCGGAGCGAAGAGAAGGAAAAAGCCGCGGTCGCGCCGTCCAAACGGGCTCCACGAATCTCGCATCAGGCCGAACAGGAACGCCACGTACATCGGAATGCCGGTCAGCAGCCGAAACAGGGAGACCTGCGGGGCGCGTCGCGTGCAAGCGGTTCTTCAGCATGTACGACGTCGGTATATCGAGCAGATATTCGGGCGCTACCAGGTAAACCAGCAGCGTCAAGGCCCCGAAGTAGAAGAAAATCGAACGGGTCTTCGGCGATCCATTGGACGTAACCATAGGAATTGAGCCAGTGTAACACCGGGAAACTGGTACACTGATCGGTTTCAATGGATAAATGGAGGGAGTATGCCGGCAAAGGTCGTATTGGTTACTGGAGCGTCTTCGGGTATCGGAGCGGCTTGCGCCGAAATGTTGGTGCAGCGCGGTTTCGTTGTCTATGGCACGAGCCGGAATGCCGACTTCCGACCGAAGGCTTATCGCGGTCTTCAAATGGATGTACGCGACGATGAATCGGTGGAACGCGCCGTCGCCCATGTCATGGCGGAAGCTGGCGCTATCGACGCGGTAGTCAACAATGCCGGTTGCGGTCTCGCCGGCGCCGTGGAAGACACCAATTCCGAGGAAGCCATTCGCCAAATGGATGTAAACTTCATGGGCGCGTTTCGGGTCGCCCGGGCTGTTCTGCCTGCGATGCGCCAACGACGCTCGGGCGTCATCGTGAACGTGAGCTCTCTCGGCGGACTATTCGGGCTTCCCTATCAAAGCTTCTATTCCGCCAGTAAGTTCGCCCTAGAAGGGTTTACAGAAAGCCTGCGTCACGAAGTGGGCCAGTTCGGAATCCGAGTGGTTCTAGTGGAACCCGGCGATGTCAAGACCGGATTTACAGGAAGCCGGGTTCGCGCCGCCGCCGCAGGTTCTTCCTCAGCCTATGCCGCCGCATTTTCAAAATGCATGGGGATGGTGGAAGACGAGGAAAAAAAGGGCGTTCCGCCTGAGTCGATCGCCAATTTGATTTGCCGAATTGTCGAAGGCAAGGCCAACGGCCCGCGATACACCTGCGGCCATTTCTTACAGCGCCTGTCGGCTGTGCTCAAGCGAATCCTGCCCGGGGGGCTGTTCGAAACTATCATCGCTTCATTCTACGGCGTGGGCGGCAAGACGGCTGCTTAAGGCATCACCGTATTTAGCACGGCCCGAGCTTCGTATCGACAATCCGCGGAGCCGAATCCACGAACGAGTTCCTCCGGCGAAAGAAGAATCAGGTTTTCGTTCGTCGTTCCTTTTAGCATAGACCGACTCCTTGGCAAAATTTAATAAGTCGCTCTAATCCGCATCTTCACTGGCGCCAGGCGAGTCAGTGAAATCTCCGCCAAAAAATAACGCAGCTCTGGGCTAGGAGCAATCGGACCTTCTTAGAGAAAGGGGTCGAAGACCTTACGATTTGTGCCATAAGGCTGAGGGCTTGCTCTCAAAATCGCTTTAAAGGAGAAACGTCTAAGAATGAGAAAAATCATTGCGATAATTGCCGCAGTCCCATCTTTTGTTATGGTGGGCGCGGCTACAGATTTCCCCGCGGCGGAAGCTTTCCTGGGTTACAATTTTGTTCGCTTTAACACGAACTCCGGTATCGTGCCTTCCTTCAATGCGAATGGCGGCGATGGTCAGTTTGCTTACAATGTGAACAAATATCTCGGCGTTGTGGTTGACCTTGGCGCCGTAAACAAAGGGACCCTCCAGGGTTTTAACTTCGATACTACGGTAGTCAACTTCGTGGCGGGCCCGCGTTTTACATGGCGCCACCATGATTCGCGGTTCCAACCGTTCGTTCAAGCGTTATTCGGCGGCGCTTATGCGACCACCAGCGTACCGATCGACATAACGGTGCCGGTTATCAATCCCGGTCCCCCGGGCGGCATTCTTCAGCCCAACGGGCCGGTCACGGCTCGCTTAGTTGCTTCGAATACCGGGTTCGCCATGATGGCTGGAGGCGGTCTTGACATCAAACTCAACAAGCACGTTGCCTTTCGCCCGGTCGGCTTGGATTACTACCAGACGCGTGTGCCGGGCCTCCTGACGGGAACGACGACTTCCAAACTCAATAATTTCCGCTACTCGGCCGGCATCAACTTCCTCTTCGGAAAGATGTAAATGCTCGCCAAACGGCGCCCCGGCGACGGTGTCCGCCGCCGGGTAGTATGTTGTAAGTTCTCTCTCCTATAGGCCGGCGATTCTAACCTTCAAATCGTCGGCCTCCACTTTGAAACGCAAATTTCGTGTCGTCCGCCCCGTCCTGGGTCACCAGGAGGATCCCGAAAAAAGCACTCATCTATAATATTCCTCGAGAGCCGCATCGCGAAACGGAGGAAAGATGGCGCGAAGCTTGAGGTCGGCCCTTGTGCCGGCCGCGGTGGTATTACTGTGTGCGTCGCTCCCTGCGCAGCAACCGGCCACATCCGACGAAATTCGGGTCAGCAGCCAGCCCTACGTGGCCCAGGCGCCTTACACATTTCGAGCCGAGGCCAAGCTGGTAGATGTCGGCGTGGCGGTTCGCGACGGACATGGCCGGGCGATTCCGGGTCTGAAACGGGACGATTTCCGAATCTACGATGACGGAAAAGAACGGAAAATTGCGGCATTTTCGGAGAACCGCGCCGGCTCGGAAGTACCCGAGCCAAGATCCGCGGCAGCAGCGCCGGAAAACGCAGCGGTGACGGGAACGCCCGCGGCCTCTGGCACGCCGGTCCCGACGCGATTCCTCGCCATGTTCTTCGACGATGTGAATGCAACTTACGGCAAGGAGGCCGGCGATCTCCAACGGGCGCAAGCTGCTGCGAGCCGATTCGTGAAAAGCTCTCTGCAGCCCGGGACGCAGATCGGTATCTTCACCGCTTCCGGAACCGAGACTTTAGATTTCAGCTCAGATGCCGCGAAGCTCTTACAGACGATCGCGGAGTTGAAAGCCCATCCGCGGTTTTCGGAAAAGGTCTGTTCCGGGATCAACCCCTACCAAGCCTACCGGATTGCCCAGGAACACGATCGGGAAACGCTGCGGCTTGTGATGGTAGCTGCCGCCAAGAGCCAATGCCTATCGAGCGCCAATCAGGTGATGACTCAATCCGAAGAGATTTGGCGCCGCGTGAAAGAGTCTTCCACGGAGACCCTCGCATCTGTATCGCGTGTAGTGAATTATCTCGGCGGTAAGCAGGGAGCGCGTGTGCTCCTGATGGCATCGTCCGGGTTCGCCGCCGGAACGCTGGAACCCCAAGAGAACCGAATCATCGATCAAGCCGTTCACGCGGGAGTGGTGATCAACGCGTTAGTGACGAAAGGCCTCTACAACGAGCAGGCCCCAGGCGAGAGATTTGACGATGACCCCGCGCCGCAAAAGGCGCTCTATACACTCATGCCGGGCTACCAGGCGTGGGGCAAGGCTGAGGCCGCAGAGGTCTCGGAGCGGCCCATGGTGATGGATGAGGCGATGGCGAACCTGTCGCAAGGCACCGGCGGCGTGCTGTTTCACAACAATAACGATCTGAACGCCGGTTTTCGCGAGACCAGCGTCGCGCCCGAAGTCACTTACCGGATGAGTTTCAGCCCGGATGGCGTCCTGGCTGACGGCGACTATCACAAGCTACAGGTTAAGCTATCGCATGCGGGGTCATCTTCAGTGGAAGCGCGGCCGGGGTATTTCGCGCCGGAAGAAGCAGGTTCGCAGAAACTGAGGGAGAGTCTCGACAAAGAAGTCATGGGCGCGGACTCACTGGCGGGCGTCGCAGCGGGCGTATCACTTCGAATGGAAAAGGTCTCCGAGAGCGAGAGAGCGGTCCGAGTGATTGTACACGTAGATATCTCCAAACTCGGATTCGCGAAACATAACGATCGGGTGAACCAGCAGATCTCGTTTGTGGCTGCGTTCTTCGATGCGCAGGGGAAGATGGCCACGGCGAAGGAAGGCAAAATGGACCTCACTCTGAAGCCGGAGACGTACGACCGTCTGGTCAAAGAGGGCGTCAATGCGGAACTTACCCTTCGAATGCCCCCTGGAGTCTACAAACTGCGCGCCGTAGTAGGAGAAGCAGTCAAGGGCGGCATTGCCGCTTCGACATATCCAATTGACGTGCGATAGCGGCGCGCTTTTCAGTCTGTCTCCGGCCGCGGCGGGTTGGCCCAATGGCTCGAGGGATCGCTCCCGCTGACAACCACACCCTTCGCGTTCCATCCTAGCTCCGCCCGAACGTCGGCCGGGCAATATCGCAGTGTGAGACCGCAGCGCCGTCTGCGCGACGCATTAGCCTCCGACCCGTGTACTAGCAGATCGCTATGAATGGAGATCTCGCCCGCCTTGAGTTCGTCGTCAACCGGGGCCTGCAGTTGCTCAACGCCCTCCACGGTCTGGTTGAGCACGTTGGCGTCGTCGTCTTCCCTAAGCGTGTAAGTCAGATGGCCGAACCAATGCGAGCCGGGAATGAATCGCATGCAGGCGTTTTCGACATCAGCGTCGTCAATCGCCAGCCAGACGGTTACAGCCTTGGAAGGCGTGAGCGGCCAGTAACTGGCATCCTGATGCCAAGACACCCGTTTGCCGTCGCCAGGCATCTTGCAAAAGAAGTGCGAACCCCATCCGATCACATTCTCTCCAAGCAAGTCCTTCGCATAGGAAACAATCCGCGCGTCTGTCAATAAGTCGTAGACGCGCCCATGGCTCAGGTGTGCGGTGGCGATCGAGTAGCTGCTGCCTCCTGCCGCTAAAGTGCGCGCCAATACATCGCCGAAGTAACTGCGAATATCGGCGATCTCTTCTTGGCCGAAGAGTGGAATCGGAGCCAGATATCCCTCGCGATTGAAAAACTCGATTTGCTCGCGGGACAGCCGTCGCGGGTCGACCGTGGTGGAGGGATGAAATCGCAGATCGCGAGTCATGGCTTCCACGGTTTTTGTCGGGGGAATGAACGTAGGAGCTTCCATAATCAATTAGGCCACTTTATGTTTGGCGATGAAATCGGACGCGGGTTCGCTGCTCATGCCCGGTGCTTCCGGCGCCAATACTTCTCCGTTCACGATTTTGTCGGTTCCACCCGACTCCATGTAGATCGCGTTGGGAATCGCGCAGAGGACGTTCATATTGACCGGGCCTCCGCCGTGGCTGGCCAGTTCGACGCCGAATCCGTCCGCGATGGCGGCGATCTCCATCCACTCGGTCGGGCCGCCCGCGCGGCGGTTGTCCGGCTGCACCACATCCGCGCCCTTCTTCAGCAACAGATCCATGAAGGCATGTTTGTTGTACTCGTTCTCGCCGCACGCAATGCGCATGTCGAGCGCCGCGGCGAGTTCGGCGTATCCTTCGTGATCGTAGGGCACGATGGGTTCCTCGTACCAGAAGCAGCCCAGTTGCTGATACGCGCGCCCGCGCCGCAAAGCCTCGGCGCGATTGAAGGCCTGGTTGGCATCCACCATGATGCGGACCCCTTTGCCGGCCGTCTTGAAGCCGACTTCGATGCGCTCCACGTCGTCATCCAGGTCGAACTTGCCTACTTTCACTTTGAAGGCGCGATAGCCGGCTTCCATCGTTTCGTTTATGGTTCGCTTGTATTGGGAGTGGTCTTTGTCGTCCTCTCGATACCAGCCGCACATGGCATACGCTGGCATGCGGTCGCGCACGGCGCCGAGCATCTTATAGACCGGCATTCCGGCGGCTTTGCCCAAGACGTCCCAAACCGCGATATCCACCGCCGACATGCCGAACTGAGTGACGCCCTGCACCCCCTGATACTCCAGGGCGCGCCACAGATCGGCGCGGATCCTCTTGGGGAAGGCCGGGTCCTGGCCCAGCAGCACAGGCTTGATTTCGTGTTCGAGGATGGTCTGCACCACGCGTGGTCCGCCGGCGATCATGCCGAAGCTGCTGTAAGCCCCAGCCGGTGATGCCGGCGTCAGTCTTGAGGCGCAGAACCACCCCGCCGCCATCGCCACCGAAGTCGTGGATCGCGTCGCTATAGGGAGCGGCCGGAACGCGCAGCAGGTCAGTCTCGAGCCCCGTGATCTTGATCTGCTTTTTGGCCTCGGCCGCGGCTGTCAGGCCGCGGGCTAGTGGGAGCGCTGCGGCCATCGCTAAAGCGCTTCGCCTGGTCATCATAGGCATGTCATCAGAATATACCCGCGGGCCAGGGAATCGCGACCACACGACCTGCGGCGCAGCTATTGCGCCTGGGCTGCGAGCTCGTTCTGTTCGCGCGCGATTAAGCCGGTCAAGCCATATTCGGTAACGCTCGTATCGCCTAGAGACGGGTCTCTGTAGATTTCAATGAATCCCTTTTTCCGAATTCCGTCCAGTAGGCACGCGGCTGCCCTTCGGCGCAATTCATGCGATCCCTCAAAACACTCGGAAATGCCGGCGATGAACTGCTCCACGGTGTGTTCGCCGTCACAGATTTGCAAGCCTCGAGCTACCAGCGGAGTGATCTCGATCAAGCGGCTGGCGCCGAGTTTGGTTTCGGCCGTTCGGTAAGACTTGCGGGTTCGGGAGTGCCGCGGCGCTGCTGCGCGCTTGACGGAATCGATCACGCTTTGAATGTCCCACTCGAGTTCCAGGACATGGATGTGAGGCAATCGCACCGGGATGTCGCCGGGGAATGGCGCGCCCGAAGCAGGCGGATGCTCGCGCGGAAGCTGGGAGTCGCGCGCCTCCTGTTCGATAAATGTCTCATACCAGTTCACGAGAGCCGCCACTGCGGGGTTCTGGAGATGCGGTAACCGATACCGAACAAAGCCGACAAACTCGTCCGCGAAAAGCCGGTGCATGTAGTAGTGGCGGAGGTCCCCGCCCCTTAGATCGGGATGCAGTCGAATGCGGCGCTCACGCCATTGGGAAAAGACGTCGAGGATTCCCGAACCACTCTGGTGAAGCGCCGTCAGGAGCCAACGCAGGCGCACTTCGCCAAAGCGCAGGAACTCGCGCAGTTCGATGCAAAATGCGCGATCGAGGCCGGGCGCGGGCAGCAAGTAAAAATTCGGAAAGATGTGCGGATAGCGGCGGATGAGTTCGCGGTCGGCCTCGTTTTGAGTCCGCCCCTGATGAGACATCGCCGATCCAAGATCCTCCAAAACCATCTGCTCCTTATGTCGGGAATAGATGGGCGTACCTGCCAGCGGCGCGAGCAGATTCAATTGCGGAGAGGATCCTGGATGACGCATGGAGTGCATGTACATCGCAGTTGTATCGCGCAGGTCGTCCAGGTTCTCCTCCGGGTAGCCCATGATGAGAGATACCGTCGTTTCGATGCCCAGGCGTTCGGCCGTCTCAATCATGACCTTGGCGTAGTCGGGATCGAGGTCCTTATCGATAATTCTTTGCATGCGCTTCGACCCGGTCTCTACGCCGAAAAATATCCCGGTACAGCCGGCGGCGGCCATCAATTCGAGTAACTCATCGTCGACGCAATCGGTACGCGCGCTGCACGCCCATCCGAACCTTTCTTCCGATTCCAGTAAGTGGCGGCAAAACGCGACCACCCGCCGCCGATCCACGGTAAACATGTCATGGGTAAGCTCGAATATGCGGATGCCATAGGTTGAACGGATCGCCCGCATCTCGGCCAGCATGTGCTGCGGGGATTTGAGGCGGAACTTCCGGCGGAAAAAATCGTTCGTGGAGCAGAAGGTGCACGAAAAGGGACAGCCGCGCCCTAACTCCAACGGGGCATAGGGAGCGCCTTCTAAATCGCCGGTTAGATGATACGCCGGCAGGGGCAGGGAATCGAGGTCATCGATTACCGGGGCGTCCGTGTTACGCACCGGTCCAAAAGAAGAACGGTAACTCAGTCCGGGAACTGTTGCGAAGCGTCGTTTTCCGCTCCACTCCTCCAAGAACAGCGGCAAAGATCGTTCGGCCTCGCCGCGCAGGATGAAATCCACGAAAGGGAAGGCGGCCAGCGTCGGTAGATCGACGACAGAAGCTTGTGGTCCGCCGAAAAGAATCGTGCAGCTTGGGTTCTCGCGCTTGAGGCATTCAGCAATACGAATGGTGAGAGGATAACTACTGCAGATGGAACTGAAGCCGTAGATTTCCGCGTCGGTGGAAGCGATCAACGGAGCAACCCACTGAGGGAAATCCTGCAAACCACGCGAGCCACATTCAGCTAGGTACCGATAATATAACTGATCGAGGTTGACAATGCTGGGAGGGGGACCGATCTGCTCCAAGACGCCAGCCAGGCTCAAGATACCCAACTGGGGCGAAGCGCTAAACCCGCGCTTTTGCTGATTCGCTCCTTCGCCGGCATCCTCGAAGTCAGTGGCAATTGCTGCGGTGACTAGACTCAGTCTCATTCGAGCAAACCGGAGCGCAATATGCCCGGCGCTGATTTCATGGCGTGGGCGGCTCGCGGACTATTTATTCTCTGTCGGAGTCAGGCTCGTCTGTGCCCGGCTCTTCCGATGGCGGAGCATCGCTCGGCTCGTCGCAGGGAGTGTCGCCTTCATCCGGTGAACCCGGTTGCTTGGGAGTGGCATTTTCATCGTCAACCGGAACCACGATCGTGCGGCCTGAAGCTATCGCGTCAGTTGCGAACTCACTCTCGATCTCATCAGAGATCATGCTGTTCACGGCGTCTTCGGATGTAATTGTCATGATTTCACTCAAATCCTAATACACGTGGCATGTAAATGCAAGAAAATATCGTGTTAGCGAAAAAGAAAGCGATCAAAGACGGATGTTAGGGACGGGGGTCCTAGCCTACCTACCCATATAGTTTCCATTTCTTCTCCGACGTTGATGAAGATCGACCCCCTAGCAACGGAAAAGCCTCGCGAGAGGGGACCGGCGCTGTTGGGTGAGAAGCGGGGGAAATCGTGATAATGCATCACAGGGAAAGATTCCTCAAAGGGTCCTGCTCGGTCTGGGCGGAATCGATTGCCCCACACGCAAAGATAACCGTCCTTGTTGGACAGATAGTAAAACCTTGCGCCGTCCTGCGACCAGCGCGGTTTCTCCACATCTTGGAGTTCAGGCGTCAATCGCATCCTGGGGCCGTGCGGCGATCCTGTGGCCTGCGGAAAACGAACCGCATATACCTGCTTATTTGTTCCATTCGAGCTGGCGGTAAATAGCAGGTAACCGGTGTCCGGGCTCCAATCGGCTTCACCCAATGTTATGCCGTCGGGCGCCGAGAGCACCGCTCGCGACAAGCCGGTATTGATATCGAGTAACGCGATCTCACCTCTTGGCGAGGTGTGGAAGATAGCATCGCCTCCGAACCAGCTTGTGGGATGGGAGCAGCCTACACACAGCGTCCGCGCCGGGCTGTTCCGATCAATCAGCTCGATAGAGAATTCATTTCCCCGGCGCGATTCGAAGGCAATCCGGGTTCCATCTTCGTTCGGAACGGGCCAGGACTTCTCTTCCGGGGAAGCCAGGACCAGCGATTCGTTTCCGGTTATCAGGTCCTTTCGAAAGAGATCCTTCACTCCCTGGAGTCGTCTGGTAAAGAACAGCGACCGCCCGTCGCGCGTTGCTGCCGGACAACATTCTCCAAGAGGGGCGTCCGTTATTTTAGTTGCACGCGCAACTTCGCCGGATGGGCCGAGCGCGATACGCCAGACGTGCAGCGCCCCCGAAAAGCGCCCCAAGGCGGCCGCACCGGATGGCGCTAGAGAGGGCTCGAGCTCTCTGGCCTCCCCGAGAGTAACCTGGCGCGGCCTTCCGCTCACCCGCATGTCTTTCGCGGAGACTGGCACCTCCCAAAGAGCATCATTTGTTCCCCGCCTGGCGCCGAAGACAATGTGCCCGTCACGCCAAGCCTTCTGATGCGAGAACAGAAACAACAGGAGGTTTTGCGCTTGGAGCGCGGCCAGCGTTCCCGTGTTGACGACAGCGCCGCCGTTCGCGCGCGAGATCCAGAACTCATTGCAGCCGGGAAAGAACTCGGTGGTGGCGCGGCATCCCTCAAAGACAAGAGACTCGCCGTCGGGGCTCCAAGCCGGATACCGCGCTACCAGGAAATCTGCGACAAGCCGTCGAGGCTGGCCTGCCGGCAGCGAGATTACATATAACTGTCCGGAAGGGACTGAATCGTCCCGCTCTCCAATCCAGTAGGCGAGGCGGCGGCCATCGGGCGAGAAAACCGGATTGCGCCCGCGGGCCACGAGCAAATGCTCCCCGGACCCATCGGCGCCGACTATATAGATGCCCCCTCCTTCGCGTTCGGAGCGAAATGCTACCGATTTGCCGTCGGGTGCGATTGCGGGATCGGTGTCCGGGGCCTGATTGGTAGTGAGGCGGCGGGCACCGCCACCACCAACCGAGTCCAACCAGATATCCGGATTTCCTGCCTCGCCACGATTCGACGAATAGGCGACCCATCTTCCATCGCCCGACAAACTGGGTGAGCTGGAATAATCCGTCTCCGAAGTCAGCCGCCGTGCATTGCTGACGCGGTCGCCCCAGTCCTCGCTGGCTACAACGGCCATCGCCGCAGCGAAAGCGGCGGCGGCGACCGCTGTCCACCCAAAAAACTTCGCCCGCCGTCTCTCCTTGCTTCCATCGAGTGACGCAATGACATCGCGCACTTTCGCGAAGCGTTTCTTCGGTTCGAACGCGAGACAGCGCGCGACGGTCGACCGCGCGTGCGAGTTTAGAAGCGTGCGTGGCTGGAGGGCGAGCCACGACTCCAACTGTTCCTTGGCTTCTACCGGCGATGCCCGGTTCATAACGAGGCACTTGCCGGTGAGCATTTCGCATATCACAAGGCCCAGTGAAAACTGGTCCGCCGCAGGCCCCGCCGCTCCGGCCGCGGCCTGTTCGGGCGCGATGTAGGCTGGGGTTCCCGCTGTGTCCCTGGATTGGGAATCGACATTGGCCGCGAGACCGAAATCCGTAACCTTGGCGCGTTCCGTTTCCGGCGTGGATGCCACGAGCATCACGTTGTTCGGTTTGAAATCGCGATGGACGATTCCCATCTCATGCGCGGCCGATAGCGCAGCCACCATGTCCTTAATGAGGGGAAGGGCCCGTTTCATCGGCATGGGACCACCGGTAGCGATGCGCTCCGCCAGAGTCTGCCCCTCCAGAAGCTCCATGGTCAGAAACCATGCCGGGTCGCTGGAACGCGGCTCATGGCTGAAAAGGTCATAGACCCGGCAGACGTTGGGATGGGTGATCCGGCGAGTGTGCCGCACCTCCTGTTTGAAGCGGTCGATAGCGTCCGGCGAAGAGGCGATCGACGGGTGGATGGTCTTGAGCGCCACCTTTTCTCGCAACTCGAGATCCATCGCCGAATAGACCTCGCCCATGCCGCCACGGTTGAGGAATTGCAGGATCTCGAACCGATCGGCGACCACTTGGCCCGGGGAAAAGTATGGCATGGCCGGTCCGCGCGGTTTCAAGAATCGACGAAGGCGGATGGGCGGATTGGATAGAAAATTGTCGCTCGATTTTTCCGCTTCCGACAGCAGCCTGAGAACTTCGCGATGAACTTGCGTATCATCGCCGCACGCGCCTACGACAAATCCGGCGCGATGAGCTACTTCGAGCTCCAGCGCGTCGGCAGTGACTTCCTTAACCCTTTGCCACTGGGCTGAGGTCATCTGTCGCGATCCCGGAGAGCTCCCCATGCAACCAGGCCTTTGCCACCTTCCAATCCCGTTTCACAGTACGCGGCGATATGCCCAGCGCCTCCGCGATCTCTTCCTCCGTCAACCCGGCGAAGAACCGCATTTCCACAATGCGGGCCAAACGAGCATCCCATTCCGCCAAACGCGTGAGGGCCAAATCGACCGCAATCAACTCTTCGAATTTGTCTTCGGCGATAACTAGCGCGTCATCCAGATCGATATCCGCGATGCCCCCGCCACGCTTGGCCGCCTTCCGGCTCCGCGCATGGTCTATCAGGATGCGCCGCATGACCTGCGCGGCTACGGCAAAAAAATGCGAACGGTTTTCCCAGTTTCTCTCTTCCTGGTTGACCAAATGCAAATAGGCGTCGTCTACCAGCACCGTAGCCTGCAAACTGTGATCCGGCCGTTCCCTACGCATGTAGCAGGACGCGATTTTGTGCAATTCGCCGTAAACCAACTCGGCCAGGCGTGATTGAGCGGCGGGCTTTCCATCCCGGACTTCGGCGAGCAACTCGGTGATCTCCCCGGGCGGTTGGGCGCTCATATCTTTAGATAACGGATAATTATACTGCACTCCTTCCGTTGAGAGGAAGGCGTTCGATTTGCGTGTCAGCGCCAAATGATAATGTCCTAATCGTGCCAAGTAGAAATGTCCTATTGACGGGTCCAGGCTGGAGGGGTGGATTCAGGAACATTTCTCATGACGCAAAGGGACCGCGACCGGCTGGTCGCATTGAAAAAAGCAAAGAAGGGCCTGATCACGCAACGACAGGCCGCCGAGGAGATCGGCCAGAGCGAGCGGCATGTGCGCCGGCTGTTGAAGCGGCTAAAGGGCAAGGGGGACAAGGCGTTAGTACATGCCCTGCGCGGGCGGCCGTCCAACCGCAAGCTGGACGAGAAGACCAAGCAAAAAGCGGTGGAGATACTGGGCCGCAAAGTCTATCGCGGCTTCGGTCCCACGCTGGCGGCAGAGTACCTGGCCAGCAACCACGACATACATGCCGGTCGCGAGACGGTGCGGGGCTGGATGATCGAAGGCAAGCTGTGGCGTGCCAGCCGGCAGCGGGTCGACACGATCCATCAGTGGAGACCGCGCCGGTCACGGTGGGCGAGTTGGTGCAGTGGGATACCAGCGAGCATGCCTGGCTGGAGGATCGCGGTCCGAAGCTCTACCTGATCCGCATGATCGACGACGCGTCCAGCCGGCTCCATGCGCGATTCGTATTGCACGATTCGACAGCGGAAAACATGCGGCTGGTGTGGAGCTACGTGGAACGGCATGGCCGGCCAGTCAGCTATTACACCGACAAGGCGGGTTTGTTTCAAACGGCTCCGAAAACGGCGCGGTATGCCACCGCGTTACCGCGAGACGAGCGCGAACCTTTACCGCCGACCCAGATCGGACGGGCGCTTCGGGAACTGGACATCGTGTGGATCGGGGCGCACTCGCCGCAGGCCAAGGGTCGAGTGGAACGCAGTTTCCAGACGGCGCAGGACCGTCTGGTGAAAGGTCTGAGGGTGGCTGGGGCAAAGAGCCTGGAACACGCCAACGCCTATTTGGAAGAGGAGTTTATCGTATGGTGGAACAGAACGATTGCCGTCGTTCCGGCCAGCAGCGACGACGCCCATCGGGCGTTAGGCAAGGAGCACTCACTGGCTGCTTCGCTGAGCTATGTGGAAAACCGACAAGTCAGCGATGGGTACACGATTCAGTTCGATACGCAGACCTACCGAATAGCCCGCAGCGACGTTCGTGCGGGCCTGCGGGGGGCCGCTGTCCGCATCGAGATGCGGCTCGACGCCTCCATGGCGGTGCGCTTCGGCAACCGCTACGTAACGGTCACCGCTTGCGAGCCGCGTCCCAGAGTGCCAAAGCCCAAGCTCGCGCGTGCACGCAAACCCGCCGCACCGCGCGCCAAAAGTCGATGGATGGAGAACTTCCACCTGACCAGTCCGGAGAAAACCGCTCTGTCTGCTCTCGAAGCCGCCGCCAAGCTCCGCAGCTTAAAACCAATTCGGTAGGCCGGGCAAAAGCGGCCCGTCCAACGTCGCGTTTATTTTATTCAAAGCCTCTGCTCGGGAGTCTCACCAAAGTAAGCTTGCCTACAAAAGCAAAACCCCCGGAGGGTACCCCGCAGGGCCCGGTTAACCGAGGGTTTGCCGCCGTTTACTTCGGAGCCAACTCCGTCGCATCGGCTTTGAATCTTCCCCAGAACCGCGACGTCCCAGAGAATCATTCACACTCTAAACCACACCTCTCGAAACTCACTGCCAAACCGGACATTTCTACTTGGCGGAGTTTAGGACATTTCTACTTGGCGTTGACAGGCGTTCGATTTGCGGCAACAAGGAAAATTCGCCCGCCAGCGCCGGGACGTTGAGAGCGGAACCTTCTTACAGCATCTCCCAGGACCTTGGTCATCCCTCAATTTCCCCTAACTCTGGACAAGTTGCAGAAACGAACCGTCTATGGCTCACGGCTACCGGCGCCGGAACGCCGGTAAACTGCAAGCGCCCGTTGTCACTCAGATCAATGACATTCTCCATTTTCCGCGCCTCAGTTGGTAAAGGAAGATATGTTGGACTAAGTGGCGATATTGCTGATAAGTAGAAATTGAAGCGAGTAAGCTTCGCTTTCAATCGTCAATTGGTACTGACGTGCCGCCGGGCCCCATCTGCTGGGAGAGACCTCATTCCGTAGGGGGGATTGTGGCTGGGTTTCCAACGGACCGGCGCCGGCTCGCGATCCATTGAGCCGCGCGCTTTAAATAGCGTCCGCCGATATGGCGGGCAATGGCCATGGCGCCGCCAACAGTCCGCGGATTCATCGCCAGGATGCCCCATCGTTCGCGCCGGTCCGACATCCAATCTTTCTTGTAGGCATCGTCACCGGACAGGTAATCGACCACATCCACTTTGTCGATATCGAGAACGTGCTGCATCAGATTGGCGGTGAGGATGGTTCCAACGGAAAGATCGGAGTACTGTTCGTCATAGGCAAGCTTATAGATGAGGGCCGCGCCATTATGTACGATCCAAAGCTGGGCGGCGGCCGGTTGGCCGTCCACATGCGCCACACCCAGGCGTAGTACTCCCTGGTCGGCGCACAGGCGGATCAGACCGGGGATAAACTCGGCGTACGGCTCCGGCTGCTTCCAACTGGAGAGATAGACTTTGGTGTACGCCTCAATCGCTGCCTCGAGTCCATCGCCGCCGGTGAGGATTTCGATGGTGGCGCGGCCCGATTTTTCCAGCTTCTTACGCTTCCGCTGCAGCGTATTGCGCAGAACCGAGGGCAGGCTCTCGCAGTATTGCGCAAAGCTCCGGCCGTTCACCGCCAGGTACCAGTTGCCGAAGCAGAAGTAGCTCTGAACCACGAATCCCGCGGCTCGCAGCTCATCTATCAAGGCCGAAAAATTCTCACCATCCACCGCAAGCGGATGGATGTCGATGGCGTCCCAACCCGGCCGATCCGCTCGGAAGGCCAGCGCCAGCGCGCGCAGCATCTCTTTCGCGCCGGCGCCCGTTTGGGCAAAATGTGGCGAGAAGAAGCAGCTATAGTAATTCGTCAGCGCCGTCAGCCTGCGCAGTGAACCGCTCTCTTTGTCGCGCGGGCGACTGCATGCCACAAATGCGCCGGCAGGCTCGGAGTTACCGGGGCGTTCCAGACCATAAATTCGCAGCTTGCATTCTGGATCGAGCGCAGTGCGCGAAAAATGCTCAAACCATCCGCGCGTGAGAAAAAAATCGCGAGAGCCCTCTTTCTCGAAAAGCTGCTGGTAAAGGGGCGGAAGGGACTCCCAACTGGTATAGACCCGCGCCTGAGGGCGTGCCTGGCTCGTCCGCAGGCGTACAGTCGGATTCTCGGAGTTCTGCAGTGAAATGGACAAATTAGCCTTCGCAATCCCAACGGGCGAGACGGCTCTGACGGTTCGGCTGTCCACCCGAGCGCCCTGCAGCCGCTGGCAGAGGCCTCGATTCATTAGGCCGAAAGCCAAAGAAAGCTAGATTGAGCTGGACATCCAGCCCGGCGCGCGCCGCGGCGGTAGGGTCCTTCAATTGAGCGGCGGGCTTTCCATTCCGGACCTCGCCGAGGAACCCGGTGGTCTCCCCGGGCGATTGGGAACTCATATCGTGAATAAGATATGATTATACTTCAATTCTTTTGATGCCGAGAAAGCTGCTATAGCGCGCTGAAGAGGCTTAAGAGCCGGTTGCTTGTAACGAAGCCCAGTAAATGAAAAAAGCTGAGCCGCATATCCAACGGCTCAGCCGTTCCCCGCAAATTGCGAAAGGGCGAGCGCTACTGCGAGCTCATCGTGCCCGTGACGGCGGTTGCCGCGTCGGATTGGACAATGAGTAACTGCTTGTTATCCGCGCTTGCAATTCCGAAGAAGTTCATTGTTGCACCAGAACCGGATATGGGGGACAGCGCCATAGTAAAGCTGCAATCCGAATTGACTATGATCGTGCCACTGGACTGAGCTTGTGACGAAGTTCCGCCGCTGAATCGCGTCTCCGCAGCCGTAAGATTCCCTTGCCCGTCGAGCGTAACCACGCCGACAGAGCTATAGGCAGAATTAGTCGGGAGCGACGTTCCGGAGTATTGAAGACCGAAGGAACCGGAGATGTCGGACGTTTGGCACAGACTGCGCGCGCTCTTCAACGTGCCGGAAACGCCGGTGCCAGGGTCGGTCTGCAATACCATGGCGGTGCTGCTCTGGCCCGTCAAGACGCCGCTGAAATTCTCGGTGTGGCCGCCAGCATCGGCAATCGCGAAAGAGAACGTACAATCTGTGTTCACTACATAAGTGCCGGTTATATTTCCCTGAATCCAATTGCCGGCCATGTTTTCGGCTGAGTAACCGGAGATGTTTCCGTTGTCATCGAGAATCAGCCGCGCGGCTCCGGCGACGGGCGCCACGACGCTACTTCCTTTGGATGTGTCTTGCTGGAACGAGGTCGCCAGGCTGGCGGGAACCGCGACTCCGCCTATGCCGCTCGCCACTCCCGGCGCCGAAACGCCGGTAAACTGCAGCGCATAGTTGCCATTCAGATAGGAGTTAGCACAGCCGTCAAACGCCAGCGCGCAAGGCGCCAGGGATAGGCCGGTCACCAACCCAGTAATCAAGCTTACAGTGCGTACGTTCATCGTCTTTTCCTCTCGATCCACAGTGCCATCGAGCGTCAACGCCGAGGCGTCGCTTAAACCTAAAGGCTCGGTGAGAACCTCGCGACGGTTCAGCGGCACCCGCTATTTCCTGTGCCTCAATTAGTAAAGCGGAGATAAGGTGAATTGAGGGACACACTAAGTTGTGACGGCAGATTCTGTAACACTCGGGACACACTGGAGAGCTAGGTGAATAGGCCTTCGTTCAGGCGTTAAGCGGTACTGAGACGGCTACGAATCGTAGATCGCCAGTCACACCGCCCGATCCAGAAAAGCTCTGTCATCCGGGCAAGGTGTGTGGTGGCACGGCTTGCGCGCGCCACGGAAACCGCAAGCTGAAGAGGTCTGCAGCTAAAGAGCCGGCACTTCCACCCAAGCCCGCTTCTTCCAGGACTCAATCCCCAGTTCCGCTAGCTGCACACCCTTGGCCCCCGCCTTCAAGTCCCATGGAAAAGCTCCGCCCTTCACCAGGTAAGTCAGGTATAGCTCCCATTGCCGTTTGAACGCGTTGTCCATAGGCATCTGCTCCGGCATCTTCTGCCACTGTTCGAAAAAGTTGAAGGGACTATCTATATCCGGATTCCACGTCGGACGCGGCGTCCCGCCATACGGCTGCATCCAGCAGTGCCGCAATCCCGCTATCGCCGATCCCTTCGTCCCATCCACCTGGATCGTTAGCAGATCGTCCCTCCGCACACGTACGCACCAGCTTGAGTTGAAGTGCGCCACAATCCCGCCTTCTAATTCGAACGTCGCGTAAGCAGAATCGTCCGCCGTGCAGTCGTAGGGTTTTCCGGCTTCGTCCCACCGTTTAGCAAGGTGGGTTGCGCCCAAACACGAAACCGCGCGCACCGCACCGAAGACGTTGTCCAGCACGTAGCGCCAATGGCACAGCATATCGATGATGATGCCGCCGCCGTCTTCTTTGCGATAGTTCCACGACGGCCGCTGCCCCGGAATCACGTCGCCCTCGAACACCCAGTAGCCGAATTCACCGCGCACCGAAAGAATCTGGCCGAAGAAGCCTTGCTCGCGCAACGATTTAAGTTTCAACAGTCCGGGCAGCCATAACTTGTCCTGCACCACGCCGTGTTTCACGCCAGCCTTCGTAGCCGCGTGATAAAGACTCATCGCCTCGGCAACGCTCACCGCCGTCGGCTTCTCACAGTAAATGTTCTTTCCCGCCGCGATAGCCTTCAGCACCGCATCGGCCCGCCGCTCCGTGGTCTGCGCATCGAAGTAAACCGAGTACGCCGTATCCTTCAGCGCGCCTTCGAGATCGGTAGTGAACGGGATACCGTCGAATTCCTTCGATATGGCTTCCAGCTTCGCCCGGTTGCGTCCTGTCAGCAGCGGCTTGGGCATGATGGTGTCGCCATCCGCCGTCTGCACGCCGCCCTGCTTCATAATCGCGTGGATCGACCGGCGTAGATGCTGATTCAAACCCATTCGCCCCGTGACGCCGTTCATGACGATGCCGATTTCGTGAGTCATTGAGCTTTCACCGCCGGCTTCTCCGTGCACTGGGGCCGCGCCCCTTCAGGCAGAGCCGGAACATCGATGCCCGCCTTCGGCAGCGTGCCGTCCAATTCCTGCCTCCAATGGGCTACATCCCCCGCCGGTCCATAGCAATAGAGCATACGGCAGGGCGTTTCGCCGATATTGGTCAATTGATGAAACACTCCTGAAGGAATGTAGACAGCCTGTCCGGAGTGCACTACGGCCCGCTCCTCGCCCAAGCACATCTCCGCCGTACCTTCGACGATGAAGTAAATCTCTTCCTGTTCCTGGTTATGCCAGGGCACCTGCCCGCCGTTCGGGTCCAGCGTAACGTTTCCCATCGAAAAATTCGAGGCCTGAATCGGGCTCGCGCCACCCACCAGGTTCTGCGTGCGCCGTCTCGCGGGATACGTCCTCCCGGCAATTTCCTCAAGATCCGCAATAATCATAAGTTAGTACGATAGGCCTCCTGGCCTGTCGATGCGCCGAAGGCGCAGGCGCTCTACGGAGGCATCTCTGTATCATTGAAACATGTCGCCCTCCTGGCTACTACTAGCGTTGCTAGCCGTCAAGCCCGCGTATGCCCAGGAGGACCCAGTCTTCCGCACCGAAATCTCTCTTGTCAAAGTCGATGCCGAAGTCGCCGGCAAATCCGGCGTTGTCGATGGCCTCAGTCGCGAAGATTTCGTCGTCCTCGACAACGGCCAGCCGCAGCGCGTCCGCTATTTTTCGCAGGAAGAGGAGCCCCTCGATATCATTCTGCTCTTCGACATCAGCGAAAGCATGGGTCCCAGCATCCAGAAGGTGGCTTCGTCCGCGCGCCTCGCCATGTCGGAACTTCGCCAGGGCGATCGCGTCGCGGTGATGTCGTTTAACACGGGCGTCTGGACGGAAGCGCCGTTCACCGCCGATCTCGATTCCCTCGGCACCCGGATCGTGCAGCGCATCCGCGAGACTCGCTTCGCCGGCGGCACGTACATCCTGAGCGCCGTCGATCAGGCCGCGAAATACCTGTTGCATCAGCCGGCCGCGCATCGCCGCCGCGCCGTCCTGATCTTCACGGATGACGAAGGCTACGGTTCCACCAGTCCCAAGGTGCCTACGCGCGATCTCTGGGACGCCGACGCCGTCCTCAGCGGCCTCATCATTCCCGCGGACCGTGGTGTGGCGCCATTCGCTCTAACCGTAAGTGGCGATGACTACGTGGAGAAAGTAGCCGGGGAAACCGGCGGCGAAGTGGTGAAGGCCGAACCCCCGGGTCCCGCGTTCCGCGACATGCTCATTCGCATGCGCAAGCGTTACACACTCTACTATCCGATGCCCCCGGGAAAACCAGGTCAGATCCGTAAAGTCGCCGTAGATCTCTCGCCCTCCGCAAGGAAGCGGTACCCGGATGCCGCAGTCCTTGCCCGCAAAGGCTACATCGTCCGCTAGGCCCCGTAAGATAGGCCTCCCGGCCTGTCGGTGCGCCGAAGGCGCAGGCGCCGTGCTACGTCACTTCTTCTTCCGAATCGTGATCGACCCATTAGCCGAACGAAACGTCAGATCAGCTCCGCCGCCGCCGTTGATCGCCCCCTGAATGGTGCGGTCGAACCTCACGCGATATCTCCCATCCGATGTATTGTTAGGCTGCGTTACGGCGCGCCCGGCGCTAACATTGACATCGAAGTCGCTATAGATCGATCCGTTGTCGGTCGTCATTTTCAACGTCGCCTTCAGATCCGCCGGAAGCGTCACATCAATCGAACCGTTCAATGTGCTGAAGGCCGAAGGCTTACCGGGGTCAACGCGATCCATCGTCACGATCACTGTTGCGTTATGCGTGTTCGCCAGCACTGACCCCGAGACGTTAAGGATTTTCATCCCGCCGTTGTGCGCCTCGGCGTCCACTTCGCCATGAACGCCATCCACATAGATCGAGCCGTTGCTCGATCGCAGATGCAGCGACGTATCCACCGGAACCGTGATCGTGATACTGTCCCCGCCACCTGGGGAATGGTCGCGCACCGTGATCGTGTTGTCCTGCTCTTGCACCTCAAGTCCGCGATTGGGAACATCGAGTCGATGCATTCCGGGAGGGGCCTGCATGTCGCGGCGAGATCGGATGCTGCCCGATTCAACCACCACATCCTTCCCTTCGGAGACTCTCACCGTGATCGATCCGTTGGTCGTCGCAACGTCGACCACTCTTGGCCGCGTACTGTTGCGGGAGGGCACCACGATGCGCCCATCGTCCTGCGCGAAAGCGAGCGCGCACACAACCAATGCTATGCCCGTAGGGGCGAAGATCCGTTTCATTGTCTTGTCCTCTAGTTACCCTTCGTATGCAGTCGGATGCTTCCGTTGAACCCCTCAAAGTGAAGCGCCGGTCCGCCCTTGCCTACGCGCGCCGATCCGCCGCCGTTCGACCGGTAGACAAATTTCGCGTTCAAGTTCTGACCCGCGGCGACGGTCGCCGGCATCGGCGCCACGTCGAAATCCGAAAACACTCCGCCGTGGAACGTCTTGAAATGCAGATCGGCGTTGAAGTCCGGTCGGAAGTAAGCGTCGATGCTGCCATTGAACGTCTTGAACGTGCTGTCGTGCTCCGGATTCCTGCGGAACGCCACCTTCATTCCGCCATTGAAAGTCTGTACCGTGCCCGCTCCGCTAATATCCTGCATATCGATACCGCCGTTGAATCCGTGAATATCAAAGGGTCCGTCCGTCCCCTTTACCTCGATCTTGTCGTTGAACCCTTTGATGTTCAGCTCAGTTCCGGAGGGAACTTCCACGTCATAGTCGTAATTTGCGCGGTATCCGTAGTAATCGTCGCCCCGGTCGCGATGGCGCCACGGTCCGTCGTCGTAGAACCGCACATAGTTGCCTTGCTGCGAGATATCGAGCCGCGCCTCGCGCTTGCCCTCGTCCAGGGCCGATTGCGTCCGCCCGCGCACTTCCTTGTGAATCGTTACCCGGATCTCCGAGCCGTTATAGCCGTTGACGTGAATGTAGCCGCGTTCATTGTCTACCAGCAGCCGCTTGGCCTCGGAAGAATGCGAGAGGTCGAACGTTTTCTGGATCGTTTCCTTGTCGCTGTAAGGCCAATCGCGCCAGTCGTCGGAATGCGAGGCGAGCGCCAGAACCGGAGCAAGGCCAAGCGTCACGATTGCAAGCTGTTTCAACATGCGATTCACTGCGTCACCCCCAATTTATGTACCGCCAGCGTTGCCCGCTGCCGCACCACCTCGTCCATCTGTCCATCCTGCGCGACCTTGCCCAGCATGTTGCGCAATCCCGCGCCGAACCGTGGTCGCTGGTCTCCACCAGCAAATCGATGATTGCCACCTGCACCAGCGCCGAATCCTGCACCATCACCGTATCCGCCAGCGCTCGCCGCACATCGGGATCGCGCGCATAGCCGCCCGTTTGCAGAGCGTCCACGGCCGAAAGCCGAACGTTCACGTTCGGATCGTGATTCACCGCGCGCAGCAGCGCCTGCTCCACCTGCGCATCCGGACGCACCATCTGCGAGCTGAAGCTTACGCCGCGCAAACGGTCGCTGGGCGATTGCTCCTGCATCAGCGAAAGCGCTACCAATTGGCGCAACCCTTCCACCTGTCCCTTGAGTTGAGCCATGTCGGGCGAGATCTCACGCTGAGCGCCAAACTCATAACGCCCAGCCGCAACCCCAACGATCAACAGCGCCGCCGCGATCGCTAACTGCCATGCTGGATTCGATGGCCACCACGCGAACCACCGGCTGCGCCGTGTCTCTTCCCGCGCCCCGAGTGCAGGCCGTTTCGCCGGCGCCTGTTCCAGACCGGCCTGATAAGCGCTCAGCATTTCCATGAACCGCGTCCGCATGGCGCGGTCCGGTTCCGGTGCGGACATACCTTCCAAACCCCTCCAGACGATTCCCAATTCCGCCAACTCATTGCGGCACGCCGAGCAGGTCTCCAGATGTTCCACCAGGCTCTCTCGCGCCGCTTTTTCCAGTCTGCCTGCCAGGCATTCCGGAATCTGCTCTCGAACCCGTTCGCAGGTCATGATGACGCCCGCTCTCCCCGCAGCGCGAAGAACCGGTCGCCCAATTCCCGCAGCGCGCGGTGTACCCGCACCTTGACTGTGCCCACTTCCACGTTTAATACATGGGCAATTTCGTCGTGCTTCAACTCCAAAAACCGGCTCATGACAATCACTTCACGTTTCTCTTGCGGCATGGCGGAAAGAGCGCGTTTGAGCAGTGCGGTCTCCTCCTTGGTCTGCGCCTGCCGGTCGGGCGGCGCTTCCGAACTGCGAATCTCGGCCGCGGTGTCCGCCAGCGCCACCTGTCCCTTATTTCGCCCCGCCTGATCTGCCAGCGCGTTGCGCCCGATCTGGTACATCCAGGGTCGGACGGCCGTGCCCGGCTGATAGGTATGGCGGTACTTCAAGATGCGGAAGAAAACCTCCTGCACCAGATCCTCGCTAGCCGCGACGTTCGACGTAAGATGAAGAAAATAATGATATAACCCGCGATGGTGCCGGTCGAATAGCGCTTCGAGCTTGCCTACGTCGCCATTTTGCACCGCCTGCATGATCTGCTCGTCCTCCACGTCGCTCGCTTTCGTAATGGAATACTCCTGGGCCGTCAAAAGGTTACGAAGATGTTTGACGGGTCCCAGGTTTTGACCGGATACCCCTCCGGTGAGTCAATCTTTACAGCGCAACGCCAACAACCTCGTGGCCGCCGCAAGTTCAATATCCGCGATCAACAACCCCGCCTTCCCGTAAGGCTGGTAACAGAGTAGCGTCCCGTCGGGCCGAACTACCGCCGAAGTGGTCGGCGACCCCTCGCTTGCGCAGTTCACGCTTGCGAAATAACAGGTGTTCTCGGCGGCCCGGCACAGCGCCGCCTTCTCATGGAACGTATTCGCCGGGTCGGCGAAGCTCGATGGCCGGTAACTCCCCGGCTCAGCCTCGTGGAAGTGAGGCTGGAACACAACGTGCGCCCCGCGTCGCGCGGCCCAACGCACCGTCTCCGGATAGCGCCAGCCCTCATGACAGATCGCGACGCCAAAGGTAAGTGGCCCAGCTCGAAAAACCTGTCGACTGGAACCGGCCGAATAGATGCCCTCCTCCGAGGGATCGATCTGGACTTTATCTTGGAATCCCGCGATCGTTCCGTCCCGGTTGACAACTAGCGCCGCAATGAACAGGGCCTCATCAACAAGTCGCTCGGTGCCAAGAACCACTGCGACACCCGCCTTCGCGGCAGCTTCTGCTACGGTCGAGAAAGCACGTTCAAGGAACTCACGATCCGGGGCCGGAATCGACTTCCCCATCCCCCGATAGCCGGGGACGAAGCATTCCGGAAAGCAGATGATGCCCGCGCCCTGGGTGGAAGCTTGGGCGATCGCGGCTTCGGCCAATGTGACCGATTGCTCTGGCGTAGCCGGGAACGGCAGGTTGGCGAGCGCGATGCGAAACGTGCTCATCTGAAACCCGATTTTAGCGTAAGGTTCGCAAGACTCAGCGTAGTTCTAGCAGTTGCCCCAACGAAAGGGCCTGCTTCGTTCAATATTTGGCGCAGAGGTTCCTGGAGGGATTCGCTTGTGATCGGGCACGACCATGCTTGCGTACGGGCGCCACGCCGAAGTACGATGTGACTCCCTCCTTGGCGATTCAGTACAAATCCGACACGCAGAAGTACGTTCAACGGCTCCTGGCCGGAAATGTCGGTTGGTACCTTCACTAACGGATGCTGCTTCATTAGGCACAGGGTCGCCAGCGGCGATGCAGTCTTCGATGTAAACATCCGCCGCTTGGCGGACGTTCCTCATGACTTCCTCCCGAGTGTCACCTTGGGATACGCACCCTGGAATGCCGGAACCGTGGCAACATATCCGCCGTCTTTTTCGCGCTCAAGGATGACCGTATACCGCATTTGCATCTTGAGTTTAATAACACCAGCGAATCTGTCGTATGGACGCCGCCGTCCTAAGCACAGAGCGCCTGCCGGTTATCAAAACCCTACTGTCCGCCCCGCCCTCCGCGTCCCCCCGCCGGCATCACCGGCGGCGCCGGATAGTCATTGAAGTTCAGAATCGCATTCGCCAGCATGTTGAACTCGCCCAGATTCTGCCAACGATACGCCGGGTTCGTTGAGAACAGCACTACATGCCCTTTCCCCTGCGGCGCGTCGATGACCGCCGCCCTTCCGCGAATCTCGTTCGCGCCCCGCATCAAGCCGCTCAGCACCGATTCGTCGCCGCCTGGGAAATTCGCCAGCACCCAGCCGCGTCCCGCGCCGCCCACGCTCAGTAACGGACCGCCCGCCCATCGCACCGGCACCGTGCGTTCCGTGTACCCGTAGAAAATGGGATGCGTCGGCCGCGAGATGTTCATCTGCACGATCGGTCCCGGCGCATAGAACTGCGCCGAAGTGCGAGTCGCATCCACAAGATGCGTCAAAGCAAAGTCGGCGGGGAAGAAGCTCGATGCTCCCATCGTGATCAGCACGCCGCCGTCGTTGACGAACTTATCGAATTCGCCTACGCCCTGCAGGCCCATTCCGCCCGCCGTATCCTGCGTTTCGCCATACATGCCGAGCGTCTTGAAATCGGCCGATTTCACATAGGCCAGGGGCTTCGCTTTCGGTTCGCTTTCGAACACCAGCGACTTGCCGCTTCCGCGCCCTGCCGTCGGAATCACGACCACGTCGTAACGGCTGTGCAAGTTACCCTGCTTCACCTGATCCTTATAGATCAAGTCATACGGCACTTCGAAATGATCGAGCGCATACCGCACCCATCCCGCATCCTGCGTGCTGCTCCATGTGCTGTAGAGCGCCAGCCGCGGTAAATCGAGTTCGTGGCGCGGCCCCTCCGGCGCCGCCGCCATTGCAATGGCTTCCAAGCCCAGCTTCTCGATTTCGCTCTTTACTCGCGGGCTCGAAGCCACAATCAGGGAACCCGCCGGAATCACCGTGTCGCCGGATTTCGACGGCTGCTCGGTCGCCTCGAACTTCAGATCCTTCAACCGGTATCGCAGTGTAACGATCGAGTTAGATCCGTTGTGCAGGACCGCGGTAACTGGCCCCGAGCCCTTTACTTCGCCATTAATTACCAACTTATCCCCAACCGGCTGCACCGGCACATCGAGCACGCGTTTATCGGCGATCTCCTTCACCTCAGCATGACTCATCAGTCCCATAGTCCAGGCCGCATCGTCGTAAGTGTTCAAGCGCGGGGTCGGGGTAGTTCTGCTTTTCGAGCAGAATCTTCGCCAGACGCCCGTACGGCTGATTGCGCTTCACAATCAGCGATCCCGCCGGGAACGTGCCTTCGTTCAGCTTCACTTCGCCGGTTGAACGCCCCACTTCGATCCCCTGCATGCGCAGAACGTTGACGATGAACGCTACACGCGTCATATCGTGTTGTCCCGCCGGCAGCACGTATCCGTACGGCGCCTCCGTCTTGCCCGATTCAATCGAATTGCAGGCTCTTGAGGTAGAAGTTCTCCAAAATCGTTTGCGGGAATTTCGCGGTGAGTTCCAGCGCCGCAAGCACCGCCGATTCCGTATAGTTGATGTTGTTGCGCATCGACCACTCCACAGTCGGATAGGGCGGCACTGGCCGATACCATTCGCGCGAAGTCATTCCACCGCGCCCGCCGCCACGGCCTCCTCGGCCACCCGCCGCTGCCGCTGGACCCGCGCCTGGAGCCGCCGCCGCCGTGGCCTCGCCGCCGGCCGCCGCCCCGCCTGCTTCACCACCGCCGCCGCCTCCGCCGCTCCACGGCCGCCGCCGGCCACGTTGCGGCGCATCGTGTTCGCGCCGCCGTTGCCCATGATTTCGTACATGCGCAGCATGCCGTTATGGTTCGACGACATGAAGCCCAGATATCCCGGCGACCACATATCGACGAACGCGTGCGTCCAAACACCCGGCATGCCCCAGGCGATCATCTTGGTCAACTCGTATTCGCTGAACCACGGCATCTCGGCATAGAGAATCGGGTCGAGCGTCGGATTCTGCGGCGGCTGCCCGCTGAAGGTGTAGAGGAACGGCTCCGATTCGTGCAGGTCGTGCATGATCGGCGGATGCCATTCCAGGTAGAACTTCAGCCAGTTGTGCATCGTCACTTGCGAGTAATTGATGTCGCGGTTGTTATCGTGATAGATGTATTTGCCCCAGTAAGGCGGGCCGCCCATGTTATCGGCTCTCGGTCTCTTCCGAGATCTTGTACTTGTAATACCAGTCGACATAGCGGTCGCGCCCATCCGGCTCGCTCAGCCGCGAAAGTCATCACGATCACGTTCTTGCGGATGCCTTCGAACAGCGGGGAGTCTTCCGCCGCCAGACGGTAGGCCAGTTCCATCAGCATCTCGGGCGGACTCGGTCTCGGCGGAGTGTAGGCCAACCGAGAAGATATAGATCGGCTTCGCCTGTCCGATGATGCGCTTCGCCTCCGCGTCGCTCAAGCCGCGCGGATCGGCCAGCTTCGCCAGGTATTGCTTGTACGTATCGAGATGGCGCATGGTCTCTTCGTCGGCGACCGCCGCCACCAGGCACTCCCGTCCCTCGTCCGTCTTTCCGGCTTCGAACACCTTCACGCGCGGCGTGGCCGCGGCCAGCGCGCGGTAATACTTCGCCAGCCCTTCGGTATTGGTAAGCTTCTTGGGCGCGCCGATGTAATAGCCCAGCACGTCCTTCGGACTGGGGATGCCGGCGACTTTCGGCAGATGGTCCACCACCGGCGTCATGAACTCCGGCCGCGTGGTCCATTCCTTTACCAATTTTGCGAATTCTTCGTCGGGAACAGGCTTGGGCTGCGCCAGGCCGACTCCGGCGGCCAAGGCGAAAAGAGCGATGATGCTTCGAAACCTCATAGTTTTCGAATGTATCATCTTTAAGGACTGGGGCGTTTAGGGGACGCGCCATCAGCCTATTGCGCTGGCTGAATGACCTTCAGATCGACAGTCTGTTTCCCGTTGGGCTCGACTTTCACCACCACGGCGCGATCCTCAAACGGCTTGCGGAACTCCGCATCCTGTGGTGCGCCCTGCTCGACGCCTAGCCACGCGTATGCCCGATACTCGCCGGGTTGGACCGCCGCCACGCTGAACTTGCCATCCGCCTTGGTCAAGGCGCTCCGGAACCGCTCCTGCAAATCGTCCTGGCGCTGATCCGGAATCAGGGTCACGTTGGCATTGAAAACCGGTTTGCCGGCCTCGTCCACCACCGTTCCTTCCACCTTGCCGTAATCGTTGCTCACCACGAGCGTCAAATCGCCCGAGAGACGCGCTGTATCGATCTTGCGGTCGGGAGCGGCCTGCTTGCCGATCAGCACCGTCTTCAAGTAGACTTGGCGCCCGTTTACCCGCACGTTGTAGACTCCCGGCGCCGTCTGCAGCGTGAACGTTCCATCGGTCCCCACGCGAGCCCCGCCGCCGAACATCATGCCGAACGTCATAAGGCCCGAATCGGCGGGCGTCAGATTGATGTTGACCGCGTCTTTCGCTGACGCCGAACCCTCGCCTTTGATGACGCCTTTGATGAGTGCGCCCGGTTCGAAGGTGAGATCGATATTATCGACGTCGCGATCCACTATCTCGACCATCTGGCGTGCGTACTGCCGCGGCATGTCAATCACCGGCGGACCGGGTTGCTGTTGATTAGAAAACTGCTGGCCAATCACGGCATACTTACCCGGCGGGATGCCCGAGAGCTCATATTGGTCGTTCTCAATGCGCATCGGAAACCCATTGGGGCGGCCTTCGGGCGGAGAGAGGCTTTGGGCGAACACGGAAAAATTCCCTTTGTTACCATCCCCCGTAACGCGTCCTCGGATGGCATACAGGCGCTCAGGAGTTACGCGCACATCGATGCCATCTAGCTCGGCGCCAGGCGCCACTTGCAGTTCGGTCGCGTGGGTCACATCCGGCGATCCAGGATAATAGGCCGCCGCGAGGCCAGTTGGCGGCGGTACATTTTGCATTTGGGCGCTCCCCGCCAACTGCCGCAGCCGCGGTTGAAACTGGGGTTGATTCCGTCGTGAACTGGGCTGAACGTGCAACCAGTATTTGCCCGGAGGCAGATGAAACAACCGATATTCGCCGCGATCGTCAGTCTGCGCACCGCGAAGCGTCCGCAGTTGTTTCTTGCCGCTCACGTAGCCATACTGCTGCGCTTCGACTTGGGCGTGCCGCACGGGGTCGCCATCGCTATCCACCACCCTCCCGGCGACAACGCCGTCGGGAATGAGGTGCAACTCGATCGGCGCCGTGGCCTTGCCCGCCTCCACCGTCACAGGTGGAAAATCCTTCGCCGTTGCAAAATGGTCCGGCGTGCGCTGCTCATATCCCGTCTTCGAGGGGCGCGGCTCGTAAGTCCCGGGGACCATATTCGCGATGGAAAATCGCCCGTCCGCCGCGGTCTCGGTGATGTAGGTTTGCGCGGGACCGTCGTCCAGACCGCGTAACGTGACGGTTGCGCCGGCCACCGGATCGCCGTGCGCCGTACTGGTGACTCGCCCCGAGATCACGCCGCCCGATTGCGCGGAAACGGCCAGGGCCGTGGCAAACAAGAGCAAGCCTCCGCGCGTCATTGCAGCTTCTCCTTCACGCGCTCGATCTCGCTTGCTGGCGCCGGTAAAACGGACGCCTGCTCATGACCGCTGGCGTGGACCGTCACCGCCGCTGCATTTCCGTCGAGTAACTTCAGCAACTCGCGATTGTGGATATCCTCATAATCCTGTGTCGCGAGCGCAAACACTTTGTAATCTCCAGGCGCGAGGCCCTGCAAAGTGAACGTCCCTTCTGCCGGGCCGTTAGTCACTCGCATCAGGTCGGTACGCTGCGCGTGGGCATCGTCTGGTATCGCCACGACTAAAACCGGCGTGCCCGGTTCCAAGGATCCCGCCTGCACTGTGCCATCGATCTCCCCCGGGTCCGTTCCCACCGTGATAGCGAGTGAACCGCCCGGCTCGACATCGGGAATGACCCCGCTCGAAACATCCTGGCTTCCATAGAGTACCGACTTGACGTAAATCTGCGGCATCGAAGGTAGAACGATGGTATGTTTCCCTGGAAAAACGTAATCGATCTGAAAGGCGGTTCCGGCGGTCGCCTGGGTGTTTCGTTCCTGATATCCGTCGGAAGTCCGCAACGCGACCCCGAGGGTCGGCATATTCGCGGGCGGCGTACCGTCTATCGTTATCATGCCTTTGACGCTGAACGAAGCCGGCGGGTTCAGTGCAACATCGTTCACATCGGCATTGGTTACTGTGACGGGCTGCGTCATGGCGACCCCGCCGCGGCCGGGCTCCCGCACGATCAGGCAGTAAGTTCCGGAAACGGCGCCCACGAGGTCGAACGAACCGTCCTGGCGTCCCACCGTGTTTTGCAATCCGCCGGCCCATGGCATCGGGTCGGGATTGCACGGCTCTGCCTGCACATTGCCGCGCCCGCCCGCCGCGAGAACCCCGCTCACCCGTCCGCGAATATGATAAGCAGGCCGCTTGTGCAGTTTGAAATCGGCGCCCGTCCAGTCAGCTCCGGGTTTGAGTTCGTGCGCAGTGGCCTGCGATACCTCGGCCACGCCGGGATAAATCACCACTCCGTAGGCCTCCTCGGGGATCGTGCTGTGGGTGCGTTCGACGTTCTGCGGGGCAAGCATCCGGAATTGACGCTGCGCCTGCGCGGAGAGATAGTATCTGCCCGGCTGCAAATCGAACATGCGGTAAATGCCGCGGTCGTCGGTCTGAGCCGCTGACACCTGTTGCAGCGTCTTGGCGCCGGCATTGTAACCATTCCGCAGCGCCATGATATTGACACCGTCGAGCGGTTCGCCGTCTTCATCCACCACCTTGCCGGTAATGACACTCAACGGGGCGACTGGGACCTCCACGCCGGAAAGGGGTCCGGCGCTTACCGTGAACAGCTTAAGATCGCTCACGGCGCGTGAGTTGGCGTAACCCTCGGCGTCTGCGGAAGCCACGTACTTTTCGGGCTGCACGTTATCGATGTGGAATTTGCCCGATTGGTCGGTGGTCGTGAAGTATACATACTGGTTCGTTCGACTGTTTATGGTGACGACGGCCTTCTTGATCAACTCGCCAGTGACGGAGTTGACCACTTTACCTTCAACCGAGCCGAGGTTGGATTGAGCTATGAGAACGGGGGCCCCGAGGGAAAGGGAGAGAAGGAGGATTGACCGAAGCCGCATTGGCGCTCCTGGTTTTCATTCTAGCGTGGACTCCCGGCGATACCAGGCGTGGTAACTACGAAAGAGCCCGCACCAGACCGTTAAAGCTGACACGAGCCGCGGCCACCGAATCGCCCCACTGCGACGCGTTGTCCTGCTCGATGCAGAAATGCTTCATGCCCGCCACCGAAGCCGCAGCGAATATGGATTTGTAATCCACCTCGCCCTGTCCCACTGGCACCAAGTCCGCGGTTTGCTGCCGCTGCCCTTGCGTCAATGAGGGCGACATCGCCTTGATGCCTTTGGCGTCTTTCACGTGCCAGCACTCGAAACGGCCGGGATTCTTCTTGAACATTGCGAGAATGTCCTGCCCCGCCACCGAAGCCCATCCGATATCCAACTGCATCACGACGAGAGCCGGATCCGTCTCGGCCAGAAGAATATCGTAAGCACGCATCTCCGGCTTATCGGCCAGGGGAGCGAACTCCTGCGTGTGGTTGTGGACGATCATCTTCATGCCGAACTTCTGCGCGACTTTGCCGTTTTCGTTCAGCGTCTGGGCCTGCCGCTTCGCAGTCTCCACGCTCTGGCCCGCGCCGCGACCGGATCCGCCTGGCCCGCGCCCGGCCACCGCAGCGCCCCGCCCGGCGGGCGGTGCACCACCCGGCGTTCCCGCCGGGCCGCGTCCGCCGCCACCACCACCACCGCCGAGATTTTCAACATACTGGAGGCCCATCACCTGGCCACCCTCGAGACGCGCTTCAATCGTGTCTCCGGCGGGCAATCCCGAGTGCGTGCTGGGCATGCTGAGCCCATAACGGTCGAGCATGGCGCGAAATTCCTTCGGCGACATGTTGTTGTAGCCGCTGGCGGGTTCAACCTCTTTGTATCCGAAGGAGGCGATCTTCGCCAGCACCCCTTCAAAGTCGGTCTGCATGGCGTCGCGCACCGTAAACAATTCCAGGCCGATCTGTTTCGTCCAATCCGGCGCAGTCTGTGCCAATGCTTCGCCGAGTGAGCCAGCAATCAGCGTAGCGCCGCCGCACGCAAACATCCTCTTCAGGAAATCGCGCCGTTGTTGATGGCTTGTGCTATCCGCGTTCATCATTCTCCCCTTCGGACCGCCGGGCGCTAAACTAACGCCGCCTTGACGTACGCCAGACATTTGCGAACCTCTTCCTGGGGCGTGCCTAGACCCACATACTCATAATCCACATACGCCCGAATTCCATACTGCTTGTCGCGGAGCAACGCGAGCACCGCCTGAATCGGCGTGTCGCCAGATCCAAATGGCTCGTTGCCACCGTCGTTCCGGGTTCGATCCTTCACGATCACATGCGTAATCTTCTCGTGATTCTCCTGAATGAAAGCCACCGATTCCTGGTTGGCGGCCGTGAAGTTTCCAATGTCGAGATTCACACGGAACCGCGGCGAAAGCCCAGCGATCGCGGAAATCTGGGCCGCGGTTTCACGCCCGTTGCGGAAGGCGACCGTCATCGCGTGACTTTCGGCAAGTGGGACCAGCCGTTTCGCCATCGGCGACGTAGCTCGTGACGAAATCACTTCGACGCCCAGCGCCTTCGCGTGCGCGAAGGTCGCTTCGATCTCATCGTCCGTGAAGGCATCGTCATGCTGGAACGACATGGCATAAACCGCGATGCCGGCTGCCTGGAACCTGTTCTTCAATTCTGCGTAATGTGAGGCTGGCGTCGCCAGGCGCCACTTCCGCAAATTGTCCCGCAGCGCCCGCTCTCGCGCCGCCAGTTCGGCCGGCGTGAATCCCACCGGAGGACCACCGTATGGCCCCGGAGGTGGAGGCGGCGGCAGGCCGGTATCGGGGCTCGGCGCTTCGGTATTCACCGAGGCCAGATCGATCTCGGTTACGCCGGCCGCGCGTAGCGCCGCGATGACGTCATCGACATTATCCCGCCCCGGCTTGCGCGCAAACTCGTGAAAGCTCTCGGTTGACGCGCCGACGCGCACAGAACTGCCACTCGCGCGCAGCATGGCGGGCAAGCCTACGAGGGCGATTTTCCCGATATCCCGACGAGACAACATCTATTAACCGCAGCCGTATTATATGCTGATTTTGAGGATGTTGGGAAGCCTTACGTTTCCGAGGTTACTCGTCGGATTGCTCGTTTGTGCCGCGTGCGTCTCCGCGCCAGGCCCGGCGCCTGGCGGTTGCGCGCGCGAACCCATCGCCAATGTCTCGTCGAGCGAGATGCCCGGTGACGTCTGCATCCCGCCAAACTTCACCGATGTTGCCACCGACTATTTTGACGACTATTCCTGGCGCGCCCTCGTCGCTCTGGTCTGGCCCGCCGCGGAAGGACGCCGCGGCGCGCCGGACTCTGCAAAGAAGTTGGACGGACCAGGTCCGCGAACCTTCGAGACCTACAAATCGCTCTGGGAGGTCTTCCACAATGATGGATCGTCGCCCACCCCGAGTTTCAACGCATATGACTCGGCGGAGCAAAACGCTTGCGCCTCAAAAACGGGCTGGGGCGATGAGGTCATCGCATCGTTCTCGGGGCTTGACGAACTAGCTCAATTCGGTCCCGGCGAAATGCTAGGGCCGCTGGCCGCCCGCAATGGCAGATATGTCCGAACCCAGACGCTCTACAACCAGATTGCTTACGACTATATCGTGTCGAAGAAACTGTACCTCCGCAGTTCGCTGCCGCCTATTCCCAGTCCAAAGCCGGCCGAGCCCGTACTGCGTTTTCCGGATGGCTCGATTGTCCTCAAGGCAGCATGGCTGGACGTGACTGGCTTCACAGAGTCGGAAAAGATCCGTTACTATGTCCGTCCTGTCATGTTGCGCGAGGCCGGCACGAGCAAGTGTTCGGTTGTGACCATGGGGCTGGTGGGCCTGCACATCGTGCAAAAGACGCCCAGTAGGCCGCAATGGATCTGGTCCACGTTCGAGCAGGTCGACATGGTCCCTCCCGCGCGCGCCGGCGCTCCCGGCGGATTCGCATTGAACAACGGAAGCAAGGATCCCGCGCCGCCGGAGAATCCGTTGCTCCTGGCGCCGCTCGCCAAAGAACCAGTGACATCTTTCAATGTGACTCGTTCCCCGGTCTCTCCTATCAATCCGAAGACTGCTTACACAAACCTAATGTATGAGCGCCGGTTGAAGGGAACAGTATGGGAGAACTACCAACTGGTGATGACCCAGTGGCCGCGCGTAACGGGAGAGCAAGCGATACCGGTTCCAGCCAGTCTCAACGGCGATGCCTCGCACACCTTTCCGGGTCTTGGATCTGCCGCGGGTTCGGCGTTCGCCAATGTCACCATGGAGACGTTCGACCAGGATCGCCCGCAGCTAGGCTGCATGAACTGCCATAACCAGGCCCGCTTGGGCGCGGATTTCATGTGGTCTGTGTTGGACCACGCTTTTCCGCCAAACCTGGCGCCGAAAGCACCCGGTGCCGCCCAGAGTCAGCAGCGTAACTAGACGGCCGAACGCCTGTCGCAATGCTCGCTCGCATCGCGCGAATCCATTGGGTCGGTGTTGACGATCTGCACAGTAAGATAAGACGGCGGACGCCAATCGGATGGAAATTCCGATGGCGGTGAGTTTCGCGCCTTGTCCAAGGGTGAGCGCGAAGACTGAGCCGCGGGTCGCGCCGTTTGGTTCAAGGCAGCGCGAAGAGCGACGACACAACAGCGCGGAAGCGCGGTTCAGTCATCGACCCGGAGACAAGCCGCATGGCGCTCCCTGGTTCAATTCGAGCCCGAGGGATTTAGTGTATACTGATCGAAATCAAGGCCATGCGGCCTCCGTCCCGTCGCGGTGGTTTCCCCTGTCCGGCGATCCTTTTATCCTGATCTTCAAGGAACTAATCGAATGCGCGTTGCGATCGCGGTGTATATAGTGATGGCGATTCCTTTGGCGGCTCAAACGCCGGCGAGGTCCAGCGGTGCGCCGAAGCCCGTCCACGGAGCTAAGCCAGCGCCGGCAACGCCGAAAGAGGGCATCAAGACACCGGGCGTCCGGATCCCATTCGCACTACTAAAGCCCGAAGTGGAACTACCTATAGCGCCCGCGTGGATGGCGGCGACGGATGCCTTGATCGTGCCGTCGGCGCAAGGCGGATTGGTGAAGATCGATTCGCGCAGCAACAAGGCTGCCGAACCGGTGATGGCCGTGGCGAAGCCGTGCGGCGGCGCCGTCATTGGATTCGATAGCCTGTGGGCGCCCGACTGCGCTGCCGGTGCAATCGCCCGGCTGGATGCGAAAACATGGAAATCCACGGCGCAGGTTGCGGGCGGCGCGGGAACCGCTCAGCCGGCGGTCGCGGTGACAGCGGACAGCTTGTGGGCATTCACGGATGATCGCTCGACGCTCGCGCGCATTGATCCGGAGAACAACAAGATCGTGGCGCAGTTACGTTTTCAGAGTAAGTGCACGTCGCTTACGTTCGCCGAGGCGGCGCTGTGGGCGCTGTGTCCGGTTGAGGACCGCCTATACCGTGTGAATCCGGAGACTGCCGTTGTAGAGAAGCATGTCGATCTCTCGGCAAATCCGCGCGCGGTGGTGTTCGGAGAAAACTCGCTGTGGGCGCTATGTCTGAAGGACGGCAAAATCGAGCGCATCGATCCGAAGACGAACAAGGTCACGAAGACCATCGAGCTCGAGGTCGCAGGTTCGGCGGGAGGCGGCATCGCGTTCGGCGGCGGCGCTGTCTGGGTCACGCTGGATGGATTTCCGTTGACGAAGATCGACGTGGTCAGTGAGAAAGTGGTGCAACAATTTTGGGGCGCGGGCGGGGGCGCGATTCAGTTCGCGTTCAACGCGATTTGGCTGAGCAATCTGAAGGAAGGCACGTTGTGGCGGATCGATCCGCGGCGAGTAGCCGCGACGCTGGCGGAATAGGGCAGGGAAGACGGTTATGAAATCTCTCTTTTCAGCGATAGCGCTCGTCGGATGCGCGTGGATGATATGGGCGCAGGATCCTCCCCAACAGACCGGAGCTTCGGCCGACAACACGAAGAAAGCGCGTCCGCGGCGGCCGCCTCCGCCCGGTGTCTCGACACCCGGGGTGAAACGCGAAATGACGGAGATCCATCCCGATGCGGTGTTCCCGGTCGAGGGCACGCCAGATTGGCAGGTGGTGACGGACGATGCGATTTGGGTGTCGAACGGCCCGAAAAACTCGGTACACCGGCTGGACGTCAAGACGAACACGGTAGCCGCGGCGGTTACGGTAGGGAAGCGGCCGTGCTCCGGACTGGCGGCGGGATTCGGAAGCGTGTGGGTTCCCAATTGCGGCGATAAGACGATCTCGCGGGTCGACATGAAGACGAACACGGTCGTGGCGACAATCGCAATAGGCCCGGCGGCAAGCGAGGCCGGAATCGCGGCATCGCCCGAAGGAGTGTGGATCGTGACCGATGCCAAAGGCGTGCTATCGAAGATCGATCCCTCAGAAAACAAGGTGACAGCCGAAGTTACAGTGCCGGCGAATTCGGCCGGAGTGACTTATGGCGAAGGCGCGGTCTGGGTTACCACGCCGGAGACGAACATGCTGACACGAGTCGATCCGAAGAGCGGCACGGTGACGGCTTCTACCGAGGTGGGATCAAGACCTCGCTTCCTGACGACGGGCGCGGGTTCGGCGTGGACCTTGAATCAGGGCGATGGAACGATCACGCGCGTAGATGCGAAAACGGGCAAAGTAGTGGCGACAATTCAGGCCGGCATTACGGGATCAGGCGGCGAATTGGCATTCGGCGAAGGCCGCGTCTGGGCCACCATTCCTCAAATTCCCTTGACCGAAATCGACCCCGCGACGAACCAGGTAGTACGGCAATGGGTAGGCGCGGGCGGCGATTCGGTGCGCGCGGCGCATGGATCGGTGTGGCTTTCGAATCTGCGCGAGCAGAATGTCTGGCGTTTCAAACCGTGAGTGCTGCGGCGTTCCGTAACCTTCCCAATCTGTACAAAAGAGTATACGTTTTATCCTCTTCCGCGGCAAACGGAAATTTTCCGATCCATACGTCATCTATCGTAAGGTCGGTAAACGCAGGGTCGAGCGTTACGTCGATCTTCCGTTATAATGCCTATGAGTTGGCGCCATGTTTGCGCGATCACTGGCAGTGTTTGCCCTCATCTCGATGTCCGCCGCGGCGAGCGATTTGCCGCCGGTTGGCGCAATCACCATCTATTTAAAAGCGGCACAGCGGACGTCGCGGCTGTATCCTACATGAAGCGCGAGCTGTCCGACATGATGCAAACGGCCGGCTATCGGCTCGAATGGCTGAATGCTTCCGCGGCGATTCCCGATGTGAGGAATGGGCAACTGATGGTGCTCGATCTCACAGGCAATTGCTCGGCGACGAAGGCCCCTGCTGAATGGGCGAGCGAGGATTTGGGAATCGAGAGCCTCGCATCGACGCCGGTTTCCGACGGGCAGGTTCTACCGTTCAGTACGCTGCATTGCGATACCTTGAATCGCGTGCTCGGGCGAACTATTGCCGCGGAGCCTGCTCAACGTCGTCCCTGGCTGTATGGGCGCGCGATGGCGCGGCTGGCTGCGCACGAGTTGTATCACGTCTTGAGTGAAACGCGCGACCACTCGCGAGAAGGCGTCTCGAAGCCATGTTTTTCCGCGCGGGATCTACTGGCCGACCACTTCGAGTTCGAGAACGCTGCGCTCGCCAGGATGAGACGTAATACGCCTGGGGATACCTCCGCCTCGCCAATTGTGACCGGCGAAACCCCCACCGGGCGTCAGTAACCCCCAGCCGCCAAATTGAGGGTGCGTTGAGCCGCAACGGCCCCGATAATGCTTCTCTATTTTTGCGTTCGCGTTAGATGAACGGAGAGAAATATGTTTCGTATTGCCCTAATTCCGCTAGCTGTATTAACTTTCACCATCTCGGCGCTTGCCGCCGACGAATGGAGCGGACGGTTGGTGGACGCCGACTGCACCCACAAAAACGTAGGCGCTCAAGCCTGCGATCCCGGGACCAACACTACGGCGTTCGGCTTGGTAGTGGCCGGAGAAGCATTTCTATTTGATTGGAGAGGCAATCAAAAGGCCGCCGCAGCCATCAAGCATCGCGCCGATAGTAGCGCGGCTTCCAATACTTCACTGCCCTCCCAAGTAACTGCATCTGTAACCGGACAGCGCGCGGGAGATAGTCACAAGATTCTCGTCAAGTCGATCATCATCGACTAGCTGAAGCTAGTTATATGAAGGCTTCTCGGCGTGCTCAATGACAACCACGGTCACTGGACCCTTCCTCGCTTCCAGCCTCAGCCCGAGCTGCTGTTGCAGGGATGCGAAAATTGAGGGTCCGTCCGTCTCCATGCCGCCCGAGTACTCCATCGTGAAATCGTAATGACCCTTGAGCGAGGTCTCATCTAGGACTGGCCGCTCCAGGATACCTGAAAGTGCGAATGCAATATCGGACGCTGTGGCGCTCTTGCCCTCCAAAGTGAGGCCTTGGGTACCGCGAGCTACTGAAGCGCCTATAAACTCGTTCGCATCGGGCGTGTCCGCAGCTTCCCTCAACTTCGCGCCGCTCTTCGCTACCACGAGCGCATAGACAACGCCTTCTTTCGATTCCCTATGAAGCACCAACTTGAATCGATCTTCTAAAAGCGTCCGCACCATCGATTTCAGTTCCTCGTCTTGAAATCGGGTTAGGCCGATTTTGGAACCAGCCGGCTTTATCGCCTCGATGACAAACCGGTCGCTGTCGAACCAGCCCGGTCGGTTTGGAATCTGCCAGAGTTGTAGGTGATATGCATACTGAATCAGGGATGTCAGGTAGGTATTTCGGTCGGAGAATCGCGTCCCAGATGCTGTTACGCGCATGAGTCCGTGAGGATCGCCCGGCTTGATGCTGGCGACCTCGAAGGCTGGACGGACAGCATTTGACTCATTCTGCCCGTGGGCAACGGCCAGAAGAGCAGTCACTGCTACTAGCCGTATAATCGACGTTCTCTTTCTATTCACAACTTCACCTCGTCGTGAGGCCTCAGACTACGTCGTCTGACACCCTCACAACACCAGCACGCCCTTCGGCAAATGATGTTTAGCGCTTGCAATGCAGAAAACGCGTAAGTCTAATGCTCTCCTTAATAGCTCAAATTCGGTCCGGGCGAAATGTTGTTAGGGCAGCCGTCCGGAACGAAGATATGTCCGAACCCAGACGCACTACAACCAGATTGCATACGACTACATGGTATCGAAGAGCTTCCTTCCTTGCTTGCCTTGGGCCAGGAGCGCCCGATTACTCAATCGTCATCAACAGATCCTTCGCTTCCACGTGCTGCCCGGGCTGAACCAATAATTGCTTCACCGTGCCTGCCACGGGCGCATAGACCGTACTCTGCATCTTCATCGCTTCCATCACCAGTAGCGGCTCGCCCTTCTTGAGCCGTTGATTCAGCTCTACGGTGACGGCGGAGACCACGCCCGGAATCGGCGCACCGATCTCTCCGGGCTTAGCCGGGTCCGCCTTCACCCGCGTAGGGTGCTTCACTTCCAGCGCGCGGTCGCGAATGCTCACCTCGCGGGGCTGCCCGTTTAGTTCAAAAAAAACCGTGCGTGTGCCATCCGGATGCGGATCGCCCACTGTCTGGAATTTGATCGCCAGCGTCTTTCCGGGCTCCAGCTCCACTGTGATATCGGCGCCTCGCTCCATGCCGTAATAGAACTGCGGCGTGGGCAGCGCGTCTACATCGCCCCAATTCTGCCGGTTGCGCGCGAACTTGATGAACACTTCGGGATACATCAGGTAGCTGAGCGTTTCGTCGCGCGAGGGCCGGCGGCCGATCTTCTTCTCTACCGCAGCCGCGGTCTCTTCCAGATCCACCTTCGGAAGCTGCGCGCCCGGCCGGCCGCGATTCGGCTTTCGCCCGCGCAGAATGAGCTTCTGCAGACGCTTGGGCCATCCGCCATCGGGCTCGCCCAGCGACCCCATGAACATATCGATCACCGAACTCGGAAGCGTCAGGTTGTGATCCGGCGGACAGCGCCTCGAACTGCGCCATGGTCATGTTGTGGTTCACCAGGAAGATGGCCATGTCGCCCACCACCTTGCTCGATGGCGTCACTTTGACAATATCGCCGAAGGCCAGGTTTACCTCGGCATAAGTGCGCGCAATCTGCTGCCATCGCGCGCCCAATCCCATCGCCTCCGCCTGCTCTTTTAGATTGGTGTATTGCCCGCCCGGCATCTCGTGCAGATAAACTTCGGCCGTTCCGCTCTTGGGACCTGTGTCGAACGGAGCGTAAAATTCGCGCACAACCTCCCAGTAATCCGAGCACTGGTTGAGCGCATTCAGATCGGCCGCTGTCGCTCGCCTGGTATGTTCGAGCGCCGCCACAATCGAATTCAGGTTCGGCTGGCTTGTCTGCCCGCTCATCGAAGCGATAGCGCCATCGGCGATATTCACGCCCGCTTCCGCCGCTTTCAATACGGACGCTGCATTAATGCCGCTGGTATCGTGCGTGTGGAAGTGAATCGGGATGCCGATCTCCTGCCGTAACGTCCTCACCAGTTTCTCCGCCGCATACGGACGGCATAGCCCGGCCATATCCTTGATCGCAAGCATGTGAGCGCCCATCCGCTCGAGTTCCTTCGCCATGCGGACGTAGTAAGTCAGCGAGTATTTATCGCGCCTCGAATCGAGGATGTCGCCCGTGTAGCAGACCGCCGCCTCGCAAACGGATTTCGTTCGCCGCACCGCTTCCATTGACGCTTTCATGTTGGGAAGCCAGTTGAGCGAATCGAAGATGCGGAAGATATCCATCCCTTGTCCCGCGGCCTCTTCGATGAACTCAGCCACCACATTATCCGGATAGGCGGTATACCCCACCGCGTTCGACGCGCGCAGCAGCATTTGGAAACAGATGTTGGGAATCGCTTGGCGCAGCCGGCGCAACCGCGCGAAAGGATCTTCATGCAGGAAGCGCATCGCCACATCGAACGTGGCCCCGCCCCACATCTCCAAGCTGAAGAGATTGTAGAGACGATGCGATACGAAGTTCGCGATCGCCAGCATATCGTAGCTGCGCACGCGCGTAGCCAGCAGCGATTGATGCGCGTCGCGAAAGGTGGTATCGGTGAGCAGCAGGCGCTTTTGATCGAGGGTCCACCGCGCGAACCCTTCGGCGCCTAGCGCATCGAGAAGCTGCTTCGTCCCATCCGGCGGCGCGCCTGTTTCGCGCGGCGGAACGGGCGGCGTCCGCATCCGCGCCGGCGCCGGCTTGCCTGCTACCGATGGATTCCCGTTAACGATGACGTCCGCCAGATACGTGAGCAGCTTCGTGGCCCGGTCACGCCGCGCCGTGAATCGGAACAGAGCGGGCGTCTCCTCCAGCCAACGCGTAGTCACGCGTCCAGCCTGAAAATCCGCGTGGTTTACGACGTTTTCGAGAAACGGAATGTTCGTCTTTACGCCGCGCACGCGAAACTCGCGCAGGCTGCGATCCATGCGTTGGCATGCGTGCGGGAATTCGCGGCCCCATGCCGTGGTCTTGACCAGCAGCGAATCGTAATACGGCGTAATCACGGCGCCGCTGTAAGCCGACCCGCCATCGAGCCGGATTCCAAACCCCGCCGGCGAGCGGTAGGTGGAGAGCTTGCCGTAGTCGGGAACGAAGTGGTTCGCGGGGTCCTCCGTCGTGATGCGGCATTGCAGCGCATAACCGTAGAGCGGAATCTCCTCTTGCCGCGGCAGATTGATCTCGGGACCGTGCAACTGGAGTCCCTGCGCGATCTGAATCTGGCAGCGCACAATGTCAACGCCCGTGACCATTTCGGTCACGGTATGTTCCACTTGAATGCGTGGGTTCACCTCGATGAAGCGCCAGTCGCCCGAATCGGCGTCCACTAAGAACTCCACCGTGCCCGCATTGTAATAACCCGCCGCGCGCGCCACGCGCACCGCGGCATCTGCCAACGCAGCGCGAATCGCCGGATCCAGCCCCACCGAGGGCGCCACCTCCACCACCTTTTGATGCCGCCGCTGCACCGAACAATCGCGCTCGTAGAGATGCAGTATGTTGCCGTGCTCGTCGCCCAATATCTGCACTTCAATGTGTTTGGCGCGCCGAACGAAGCGCTCCAGAAACACCGCGTCGTTGCCGAACGCCGCCTTCGCCTCGCGTCGCGCCTCATCGAGCCGTCCAGCGAAGTCGGCTGCCTTCTCCACCACGCGCATGCCGCGACCGCCGCCGCCGAACGCGGCTTTGACGATTAGTGGGAAGCCGATCTCTTTCGCGAGCTTTTCCGCCTGTTTCGCACTTGAGACCGGCGCTTCCGATCCAGGAACTACGGGGACACCGGCCTCCCGCGCCAATCGCCGCGCCGCCCTCTTGTCGCCGAGAAGATCGAGCAAGCGCGGACTGGGCCCAATAAAGAGGATACCCGCGTGTTCGCAGGCTCGCGCCAGTTCGGGATTTTCGGAAAGGAAACCATATCCCGGATGAATGGCATCCACTTCCTTCTCGCGCGCCAGGGCCACAATGCCCTCCACGTCGAGATACGCTTCCACCGGTCCTTTGCCGGTTCCCACCTCATAAGCTTCGTCGGCTTTGAAGCGATGGAGAGCCAGGCGGTCCTCTTGCGAATATATGGCGACCGTGCGCAGCCCCAGTTCGTTGGCGGCCCGAAGAATTCGAATGGCGATTTCGCCGCGGTTCAGCGCCAGCAATTTCTTCATGGAATTTTGAGCATAGCAATTCCGATTATGCTGAAAGCATGGCGTTGAAATTCACAACCTCTTACGTGGAGGATTCCATCGATCTGCTGCGCTATTACAAGAAAATGGCCGAACGCGCCATGGATCAAGTCACCGACAACCAGCTTTACGAAGCCCTCGATGGCGAGGCGAATTCGATCGCGGTGGTGGTGAAGCACATGGCCGGCAACATGCGCTCGCGATGGACCGATTTCCTGACGAGCGATGGTGAGAAGCCCGATCGCAACCGAGACTCTGAATTCGTCGAGCCACCCGCCACCCGCGCGGCCTTGCTGCAAACATGGGAAGAGGGCTGGGCGCGCGTCTTCGCCGCCCTGGAGCCGCTTTCGGACGCCGACCTCGGCCGTACCGTCACGATCCGCGGAGAAGCGCACTCCGTGATGCAGGCCATCAACCGGCAGTCGGCGCATTATACGAATCACATCGGCCAGATCGTACTACTCGCCAAGCATTTCGCAGGCGGCCGGTGGCAATCCTTGAGCGTGCCGCGAAACAAGTCGGCGGACTTCAATCAAAAAGTCGGTGCGGGAGAACTCAGCCAGCGTTAATCCGCCAGGGACCTACGCGATCCGTTAGAATAGAGTTCCCGTCTCTCACAACATTGGTCATGGAGCCATTCTCGAGACATAGGTGCGTGGTCTACGACGGCACGCCCTCGGTGTACCTGCCCGAGATGACCCGGGCGGTCATCGAGCGCCTTCACGCAAATTATCGTTGCCTTTATTTAAATAGTCCTGCGATGGTCGCGGGACTCCGATCTTCTCTCGCCGCCTCAGCCCTTGATGTCGTCCATGAGGTCGCCCGTGGCGCGCTGATTCTCTCCTCGGAACAAGACCACCTCGTAGATGGCGAGTTCGATGTGGATCAAATGATTGCCAAACTTGCGAATGCGCTGGAAGAGGCACAGGCCGATGGCTTTGCCGGCTTATGGGCGAGTGGCGATATGCTTTGGGAATTCGGCAACGAGGACAATCTCACCAAGCTCCTTGCCTATGAGGTGGGCCTGGAGGCTTTACTCGAAAGAAAGCCTGCTCTCTGTGGAATTTGTCAGTATCATCGGGCGACGCTTCCCGCGACCGCCGTGCAAGTCGCGCTCTACACACACCAGACCGTTTACGTCAATCAGACACTTTCGTGCTTGAATCCGCACTACCGGCAACTTGCAACGCTCCGCGCGGCTCCCGACGAGGCCGACCGCCTCGTCGAAAAAATGATCTCTCAACTGGATTAGGGTCCGGCGTGGCGTCTGGCGCCATCCGGCGGTGAGCATCGCGCCGGCTCCGTACCGGCTCACGCCTCGGCAAACTGTTTTCTTACATTCGCGATCTCCTCACGCGTCGGCGTCCAGTTTGCTTCGCACGTATTGCAATGCAAGACCAAGGTGTCCGACCTCAGCTCGCTCTCGAATTCTTCCTGTGTAAACGTAAGCGTCAGGTTATGGTTATTCGGACAAACCGTATCCAATCTCGCGTGACCGCTCATGACTGCCATCCTCCTCGCCTTAGCTGGAATCCTTGTGGATTGCGTGCAATCCTCTGGCCGATGCGCCACCCAAGCCGAAAATGGGAAAATGCATCACTCTGTCCGGAGCGCCACCAGTGGATCCACACGCAATGCGCGTCTGGTTGGAAAGGCCATTGCCGCCAGGGCCGCTGCAATGATCGTTGCCACCACCGTAAACTGCGTAGCCGGATCGTTTGGCGCAACGCCATAGAGCAAACTGGAGAGGTATCGGGTTACCGCAAGCGAGCCGGCGATTCCGACGCCCAAGCCAACAAGCACCGGGAGGCTCCCATTCCACATGACAAACCGCGCAATCCTGTATGCATCCGCGCCGACCGCTATTCGGACGCCGATCTCATGGGTTCGGTGGACGACGAATTGGCCAAGTACGCCGTACAAACCTACGGCAGCGAGCAGCAGCGCGATCAGCGCGAACCCGCCCAGAACAATCGCGCGGAACCGCGGATATCTCTGATAGCGTTCGAGCCGCTGGTTCATCGTTTCAGCGTTGCTCGTTGCAACGTGAGAATCGATCGATGTCAAAGAGCCTTCGATGGCGCGAGAAACAACCGCCGGGCTATCCGGCGATCGCACCGCGATGGAGAATGCATCGGGCGCGCTTTGGCTGATCGGCATATAGACCGTTGGCCGCGCGGTCCAGCTCATCTCGTGGAATACCTCCGGCCTCAGTTCGTTACCTGAGACGCCAATAATGGTGAGCCAATCGTGGTTGTCCTCGATTCGAATCTTGCGTCCCAAGGGATTGTTGTCTGGAAAGTACGCCTGAGCCAGGGCTTGGTTTACGATCGCAACCCTTTCGGATTCTGGCGAATCATGCCGGTCAAACGCGCGACCCCGTTGCAAAGGGATTTTCAAGACATCGAAGTAATCCGCATCCACCGATGCCTCTCCAACGTTGTGTGGCCGCTGATCTTGCGGGATCTCTCTTCCGCGCACCTCGAGTGTCGATAATCCTTGGCCGTAGGGCGCAAGGTTCGAAGCGATCGTGGCCATCTTCAGCTCTGGTGTCGCGTCGATTCGGCCTCGCAGTTCCACATAAAACGCGGCTCTGCTCGACCTGTCTGGGAACTCTTTTTGCGGCAATATTCCGTTCGCGACCGTAACGCCCGAGGTTGCGAAACCGAGCGGAGCCGCTCCAAAATTCAACACGCTTCGCATCAGCAGGCATGCTCCCGTCAGCAAAATAACGGAAAGTGCGGTTTCGGCTGCGACCAGCGCCCTTGACCAGCGTTGCGAGTTCTTGGTCAAAATCTGGCCGTTGTATCGCAGCCCAATGTAGACGTCCGTTTTTGCAGCCATCCATGCCGGGATGGCTCCGAAGAATAGAACTGCAACCGCCGAAATGGATCCGGTAAATAGCAGCGCCGGAAAGTTCAGCGAGATGGTTGCTCCAACTGGAAGCTCAATCGGTTGGACATGGTTGAAGTAGAAAATGGCGCCTTCGGCAAGAAGCAGTCCTAGTGCGCCTCCGGCAAGAGTCAAAACCGCGCTCTCAGTAAGGAGAATACGGAGCAAGCACCTCAAGCTCGAACCCAGCGCGATTCGAGTAGCGAACTCGCGTGTGCGCCTGAGAGATTTCATCATTAAGAGGTGGGTCACATTGAAAAAAGCAATTGCAAGCACAAGCACCACCGCGGCGAATACGATCGCGAGCGTGGCGCTTAACGTTCGTCCCGCCAGCCAATTGAATTGATCCTGTAGATTGCTCACCAGCGGCACGAAATCATGCTCTCCATTGATGTCGTTTATGTGCAACGCACGATGCAGCGCCGTCAGTTCCGTTCGGGCTTGCGCAACTGTCACTCCAGGCCGGAGCCGCGCAACCATGAACACGCCGAAAAAGCTCTTTAGCCTGGGATCGTTCGGAAGCAGTAGAGACCAGATTTGAGTTTCCGGCGGATAGAAACCGAAGTTCGCAGGCATTACGCCCAGAACTGTGCAAGGATGATCGTCCAGGGCAAGCGATTGTCCAACGATTCGAGGATCCTGCCGCAGCGGGCCACGCCAGAACCCATCGCTCAGAACGACAGCGCACCCGCCTCGAAGATCCGCTGATTTGAAGGTGCGCCCTAGTTTTGCGGGAATGCCCAGCGTATCGAAGAAACCGTCTGTCACCGGTATGGTTAAGTAATCCTTCGCCGGACCGCGGCCCGTTAGGATTGCCGACGGCCTGCCCGCCCATGTGGCGGCCGCAATTCCGTCAATCGAGTGGGCATGATGAGAGAACTCGTCAAAATCGTTATAGCTCGCAAAGATCTTGGCCAGCGACGACTCGCGCAAGCTCGTGTCGAGGATATCGACCAGCCGGCCTGGATTTCGATATGGCAAGGGCCGCAGCAAAACGCCGTCGATGATGCTGAAGACGGCGGTATTCGCGCCGATGCCCAGAGCCAGTGTCAGCAACAGAACAGCGGTAAAACCAGGGGACTTCCGCAAAATGCGCAGGGCCTGTTTCAGCTCTCTCATACCCGTATTCTGACGAACTTTGCGCACGTACGGTAGCACTCCGTCTCATCATCGACGTCCTCAGGCGGTCAACAGCCTGCCGCCTGGCGGAATCAGCGAGGCGAGGATGAAGATTTGAGACGTGCGCACTCCCCGGGTGGCTTGAACAATGCGAACTGAGTGCCAGGCTCAAATCCTACGTCCCACCGGGAGGCCCGTGAAGATTCTCACGCTGCGCGCTTTCTACTTTCGTGGATCCTTCGACAAGCCAAGGTAACCTGAAACAGTGAGCAGCGGAAAAGATATCGAGGACGCAGTTCTCTCATCGCGCCGGGACCTTCGAGTAGCCCGCTGCGCGGGCGGTGAGACATCGCGCGCACACTTCCAGCCGATCGATCCCATGAAACCGCCCGTGCGCGCGTGAGCGGACAAAACCAGCCCAACGTCTCGCGCCTAAGCCTGCTTATGCGGGCGCTCGGTTCGCGTAACTATCGCCTGTTCTTCGAAGGCCAAACGGTATCCTTAATCGGCACGTGGATGACCCGGGTTGCCACCAGCTGGCTGGTCTATCGTCTGACCCACTCGCCGTTTCTGCTGGGCCTGTCCAGCTTCGCCAGCCAGATCCCCATCCTCTTTCTCACGCCGTTCTCGGGCGTGTGGGTGGATCGCTGGAATCGCCATCGCACGCTGGTGATCACTCAGGCGCTCTCCATGCTGCAATCGTTCGCACTGGCGGCGCTGGCGCTGAGCAGCATCATCACCGTTTGGGAGATCATCGCGCTCGCCTTGGTGCAAGGCGCCATCAATGCCTTCGATATGCCGGCGCGGCAATCATTCGTCGTGCAGATGATCGAACGCAGGGAAGATCTCGGCAACGCAATCGCTCTGAACTCGTCGATGGTGAACGGCGCGCGGCTCATCGGTCCGGCCGTGGCGGGCATGCTGATTGCGGCCGTAGGCGAGGGCTACTGCTTCCTTATCGATGGCTTCAGCTACATCGCGGTTATTGCGTCATTGTTGGCGATGCGTGTCGCGCCTTCGCCGTCGCAGACCGCGCGGAGAACGGTTGCGGCCGAGTTGCGCGAGGGATGGCAGTATGTTGCCGAATCGGCGCCCATCCGCTCTGTCCTGCTCTACCTCATTCTCGTGAGCCTGGTGGGGATGCCTTACACGGTGCTGATGCCCATCTTCGCGTCCTCGATTCTCGGCGGAGGCGCGCACACGCTGGGATTCCTGATGGCCGCGGCGGGCGTAGGCGCTCTGGCGGCAGCGATATCGCTCGCTATGCGACGTAGCGTCCTGGGGCTCGGCCGCGTAATTGTATGGTCGGGAAGCTTCTTCGGCGCTGGGTTGATAGGGCTTGGACTCTCGCAGACACTTTGGCTTTCGCTCACCGTGGTCGCCTTGGCGGGATTCGGCATGATGCGTCACCTCGCGTCGAGCAACACGATTCTGCAGACCATCGTCGCGGACGACAAGCGCGGACGCGTCATGGCTTATTATTCGATGGCGTTTCAGGGCATCGCACCGTTTGGCAGCCTGGCGGCCGGCGCGCTCGCGGCCAGGATTGGCGCTCCGCGAACCATAATGATTGGCGGTGCGGCGTGCCTCTGCGGCGCATTGTGGTTCGCCTCGCGATTGCCTGCTTTGCGGCGCGTGCTCCGGCCAATTTACGCCGGACTCGGCATCTTACCAGAGGCGCCCATTTCTTCATCCGAGGGTTGAATCACGTTCGAAAGAGGACGGTATCCGGGCTCTCACGCTGAATTTCTGGCCAGGAGAATGCTTACCTCCAACATAGGAGGCTTTAGGCAATGAAGATGCCAACTGTAGGATTCATTGGCCTGTCTGCGGCGCTTGCGCTCGGACTCGCCGGCTGTAACCGGGCGCAGGGTCCCGACCCGGCGGCTGCCAATATGGCCCCTTCTGGCCCAACGGAGCCCGTGGCGGCGAGTGAGGCGCCAGTCCAAAACAGCGGATATCAAGCAGCTCAGTTAAGTCAGGCGCCCGCGCCTCCACCGCCCTTGCCGGAATACAACCAGCCTCCATGCCCAGGAGAAAATTACATGTGGACTCCTGGTTATTGGGTCTATTCTAATGCCGGATATTATTGGACGCCGGGAACTTGGGTGTCGGCGCCATACGCCGGCGCGCTCTGGACGCCTCCGTGGTGGGGTTATTCCGGGGGAGTCTATATCTGGCATGCAGGTTACTGGGGACCATACGTTGGGTTCTACGGCGGAATAGATTACGGCTTTGGTTATACAGGCCGGGGCTTCTACGGCGGATATTGGCATGGCGACGTGTTCAACTATAACCGCAGCGTGATGAACGTGAATACCACGGTGGTTCGCAATGTCTATGATCGGCGGGTCACCAACTTCACTCCGGTCAACCGGATCAGTTACAACGGAGGCAATGGCGGAGTTAATCTCAGACCCAATGGCTCCGAAGCGATGGCGATGCGTGCGCGTCGAATGGGACCCGCGCCGGAGCAGGTTCAATATCAGCGCGAGGCCGCGGCGAACCGGGAGCAGTTCGCCGCGGTAAATCACGGTCGTCCGAACGTAGCTGCAGCCCGTCCAGTGTCGGCGCCCGCGGCTGCCGCTCCAGGGGAACGGCGCGCGGAGGAGGGCCAAGTCCCACGCAAGGAGGCTCCGGCCGGAAACGGAAGGTCTGAACCGCGAGGCGGCTTTGAAGCGCGGGGTGGAGCGCCGCCGGTGAACACTAAGCCGCAGCCGAGTCAGGCCGGGCAACGCATTCCGCCGGTTAGGCAGAATCCGGCTGCCGTCAGGGAAGCGCAGCGCGGTGGGCGGCCGGCGGTCGAACCCTACCGGCCGACGGTAGCAGCAAGACCATCGATGCCAGAGCAAAGACCCTCGCCATTTCGTTCTCCCGCCGGCCGGCCCCAAATGAATCCCGCCCCTCGGGGCCAGGAACATTCTGCCGACCGCCGCATGCCCGAACCCCGAACGCCGGAGCCGAGACCGCAGGCTCAGGGCGTGAGGCAGGGGCCTCCACAAGCTCGGCAGCCGCAGCATATGGCTGCACCTGCAAGACCGGCGGCCCCGCAAGGGAGGCCGGCCCCGGCCGCTCATCAGGAACCGCAGCGGCAGGATCGCGATAAGCACTCTAAATAGAAAACGGATGCCCTGGATGCGCCGCCTCGAAGGTGCATCCAGTTCCATCGAGCGGTTTTAGTGAAACAATAGGGTGGATGCGCCCCGTTTCCGCACTACTTGCGCTCTTCCTCGCTACGCTTCTTTTCTCTCAGCAGCCGGATCCATCGCCGCGCTGGCGGATGAAATATTTTTATGACCAGGAAAAGACCTCGCTCACCATCAACGATTTCGTCTTTCCATCAGCGAAATATGGTATCGCTGTAGGCTACGTTACCGAAGGCAAGCGTGAAGATCCGACGCAGTTGATAACCGCCGATGGCGGCGATCATTGGGCGCTTTCGCCCCTCAAAGAGACGCCTATTTCACTTTTCTTCCTTGACGACAGTCTCGGATGGATGGTCACCACGAAAGGTCTCTGGCGAACCACGGAAGCCGGGCGCAATTGGACAAAAATGCCCAAGATTCCGGGCGATATCCTTCGTGTCTGTTTCACCTCTGAAAAGGATGGTTACGCCGTCGGCCTCAAGAAAGTTGTGCTGCAAACCCACGACGGTGCGCAGACTTGGGCGCCGGTGAAACAGGCCGCTGACCAGCCGGGCGATCCCCATTACAGCGCTTACGTCTGGGTTGCCTTCGCCACCCCCAAGATCGGATTGGTTACGGGTACCAATGATCCGCCGCGGCGCTTTGCGCCCGAATTTCCAGATTGGCTCGACCCTGCGGCCACTCTTCGCATGCGCGATATCCCGCACCTCACCTACTCCCTGATAACGCTCGATGGTGGCGAAACTTGGCGCAGCAAATCGGCGTCGCTTTTGGGACAGACCGCGCGCTTTCGCTTGAATCCGGACGGGAAGGGAATCGGACTAATCGAATATTCCGAGCTTTCCCAGATTCCGAGCGAAGTATATATGATCGACTGGCGCAGCAGCGTCAGTACGCGTGTATATAAGGATCCGAAGATCAACATCACCGATATTTGGCTCGACAGCGACGGCACGGCGTTCCTCTCGGGTATCGAAGAGCCAGGACGCCTCCGCGACATCATTCCCGGGAAGGTCGTCGTGCTGACGAGCAAGGATTATAAGACGTGGGAACGGATGCCGGTGGACTATCGCGCCTCCGCCATCCGTCCGATGCTCGCCGGCCCTGACGCGCAACATCGCTGGATGGCGACGGATAACGGCATGATTCTGAAGTTGATAGACAAGTAAAGCTGCTGAATCGCAACCACCATGGTGGTTTTCAACCAGCGCAAGCGATTTCGAATACCCCTAAGTTACTGTAAGCAAATAACTTGGCATTTGGCCTTGTCCGTGCACTCTGGTGGGCCGTAGTCGGAGACCCCGTGATGCACAGAAATCGGATTCAAATCGCAGCCAGAGCGGCCATATGGGCTGCCGGAGCCTTGTTTGCCGCCAACCTCGCCATTCCGGCGTTTGCGCAGGATGCCGATGACATGCAGCGCGGAGTTGCCCGTATCAGCGTCATCGAGGGACAGGTTTCGGTTAAACGAGGCGATGCGGGCGAGTGGGTCCCTGGCGTCATCAATGCGCCGCTCATGTCCGATGACAGCATCGCAACTGCGCCGAATTCGCGGGCCGAAGTTCAATTCGATTCCAGCAATCTGATTCGCATCGGCGGCAACGCCCAGATCCACCTGACTACGCTCGAAGCCGAGCGTTTCCAGATGGAACTAGGGAAGGGAACTGTAACCTTTCGCGTTTTAAGGCCTTCCAGTGCCAATATTGAAGTGGATACTCCGAGTATTTCCGTAAGACCATCGAAACTTGGTATTTATCGTATCAGCGTGGCTGATACTGGCGAGACTCAGTTGACCGTTCGTTCAGGCGACGTGGAGGTGTTTACTCCCAAGGGTTCGCAGTGGGTCAGCCAAGGCCAGACGATGCAGGCCCGTGGGACGAGCGCCGATCCCGAATTTCAGATGCAGGGAGCTATTGGCGTCGACGATTGGGATCGCTGGAACGATTCGCGCGATCAAACCCTGATGCAGGCAGCCACGGCTTATCAAAATGTCCCGCCAGGCGTTTACGGCGTCGAGGACATGCAAGGACAAGGAAATTGGGTCAACACGCCGGATTACGGAAACGTTTGGCAGCCCACGGTCGCACCGGGTTGGGCGCCGTATAGCTGCGGACGCTGGGTTTGGGAAGACTGGTACGGATGGACTTGGGTAGATTGTGCTTCCTGGGGTTGGGCGCCTTTCCACTACGGGCGCTGGTTTAACCGCGCGGGTTATGGATGGCTCTGGTATCCGGGCGTCATTGGCGTGCGGCATTATTGGTCGCCGGGTTTGGTGGCGTTCTTCGGCTACGGCGGAGGACTCGGGTTTGGATTCGGATTCAGCAACGTCGGATGGGTTCCGCTCGCGCCCTATGAAGTGTTTCATCCTTGGTGGGGCCGAGGGTTCTACGGAGCGGGTTTCGCCGGCCGGGTGAGCGTGGCCAACGTTAACGTGTTGAATTCCTTCCGCAATGCGCGGGCCTTGAACGGCGTATCGGGCGTCACGGCGGCGAACTTCCGGGGCGGCCAGTTTGGCGCGATCGGCCACGCGACCGGCGAGCAGATCCGCACGGCAGGTCTGGTGCGCGGCCAAATGCCGATCGGTCCCAGTGCCGCGAACCTTCATTATGGAGCGGGCGGAACGGCGTTTAGACCGGGCTCGGCTGGAGCATCGCATTTCTTCTCGCACCAGCAGCCAGTTGCGGCGCAGCATATGGCAGTGACGCAATCGTTCCGTGGCGAATCAGCCGTGGGCGCTCGCGCTATGGGTGGAAACTCGGGTGGCGAACATTTCGGTGGCCAGGCCGCGCGTCCTGAACAGAGCGGCGCGAGCGGTGGACGCAGCTTAGGCGCGGGAGCGTCACAACCCGGCGGACAATGGGGTGGGCGTCAAAGCCCGGCAATGCAGAACACCCGGCCATCGGGAGGTTCGCAGGGCCCCGCTCAGGCTCCACGTGGCGGGGGCGCGTGGCGTGGGTTTGGCGAGCCGAGCACGGGGGGCAGAAGTTCGGTAGGCGGCGCGCCGCGTGGTGAAGGTTATGCCGGTCAGCCGCGATCGAACGGGCCGGAGGCGCGTCCGGAATCGATGCGGATTTCGCCGCCGGTCGTACACGATCGGCCGTCCAATCCCGGATACAATTCGCCGCGCCAGTCTCCGAGTTATAGCGCGCCAAGGCAATCCTCACCGAGTTACAGTGCGCCCAGACAATCCGCTCCTAGCTACAGCGCGCCGCGTTCCGGCGGCGGCGGTGGCGGTGGACGGCCATCGGGTGGCGGCGGGCATTCGGGCGGCGGAGGCCATCGCCGGTAGGAGTTAGTCTCTCGAGTTTGTCGTCAGTTAGTTTCTTCCCTTAGGCCCGGTCCTTTTCAGCGGGGACCGGGCCCTTTTTTGGTCTTCAGATCTCCCCGGGCGTTGATTATTCACTCCGCAGCGTGTCGACGATCAATACATCAGTGTGAATGAAATCATTCCCCTTGCAGAGCAATGGCTCACCCAGGCTGACGGCGGCGGCATACGAGAAGCAATCGCCATAGTTGAGGCTTGCTCGATGACGTCCCTTACCGAACCGGCTGAAAGCTGAGCGGGCAAGATATCCTTGTTCTCCATCGACCGGAATCACCTCGATACTAGCTCGCGAGATGAATCGGTCGAGATCACGCAAGCCTTCCGCGCCATATCTTGACTCAATGACAATCGAGGTCTCAACAAGATTCGCGACGGACATTCGAGTCGAGTCCGCTGCTTCAATTGCGTTTATGAGACTGCGGCGCTCCGGTTCTCCCAGCAGGATCGCAACGAGTGCGGAGGTATCGATTACCATCACCGTGGCAAACCGCTCTCATCGTAGCCAAGAATCTCTTCCGCACGCCTGCCATCGAGCACGGGTAAACTTGCGCAGTGTTCCGCAATTTCCTCTAATTCATCGGCGAGACCCCGCTGTACACGTTCCCGCCGGATCCGAACGAGCCGATCCCGGAGGGCCTTCGTCACTGCTTCAGTTTTACTTTCACCGGTTGTTCTGGCCAATTCTGCCGCCAGCTTCTGCGCTTCCGGATTCCGTATATTGAGAGCCATGTTGGTGTGTAGCCTAATAGCTACATTGTATCATCGAGGGACTTCCAAAGCGAAATGGCTCCTAGCGGGAGATCGGCCCCACTAAAGTTTACATAATATACCTTATCGGAAGTTAAGATCCAGGCCCTCAGTCGCTTGCGTTGCCGCAATCATCCGCTCTGTACCGCCTCCCACAACGCGCCTTCCGCTGGCACCCTAAAGGGCGCTACACACCGCACGCCCTGCTCGAGTTCCACCAGCAGACGAAATCGCTCCAGCAGTCTTCGGCTCTCAAAAACGCCCCCAACAAACGCCACATCCACTTCCGCGCGTCGCGGCCAAAGCTGTCCTCGGACCGAACCGGCAAGCGTCGCCAATTGCACGGCGGCATCGTTCATAATCTGCAGCGCCAAAGTGTCGCCGTTGTCCGCCGCTTCATCCACCAACGGCGCGAGCGCTGCGGTACGCGACCGCGGCCATTCCGGCGTATACAACCGGTGTAGCGCCTCATTCGCATCCGCCGCGCCAGTTGCCTCGATCAGCGCCTCGCGTAACGACGTTGCGGGGCCCCACCCCTCTTCCATCCGCAACGCTGCCCGTAAGGCCTGGCGCACGATATCGAATGCGCCCCCCTCGTCGCCAAACACGTAACCCCATCCGCCGGCGCGCGCTGCCCGTCCCTCATCGTTTCGCCCGTAAGCGATCGACCCGGTACCCGCGATCACGATAATACCCCGCCCGCTTTCGGTTGCGCCTGCCAATGCAATTTCCGCATCCGTCGTTACAATCAGCCGGTCCGCGCGCAATATGCCAGCGAGAATCTCCCGCTTATCGTCCGGACCGCCGCTCATGCCAAAGCACGCTGCCGCAAACCGAATGCTCTCCGCATCCAACTTCGCCGCCGCGCATGCCGCCGCCACGCTGGCGGTCACCGCGCGCTCCAGCTTGGCGCGGCCTTCCGCCGCCCCCGCGTGATTGCACGGGCCCGCCTCGCCCATTCCTAGAATCCGCCCGCTCTCATCGCCAATTAGCGCGGTGGTGCCGGATTGCCCGCCATCAACTCCCAGAAAGTATTTCATCGCAGTCGATACAACCTCGCTCCGCTGGATTGCCCAACCTCTTCCATCCCCGCCGCTTCGCCCCCGTCGCGCACCGCCTTCGAGAGTTCGTCGCTCTCGAACAGTAAGATGTAGTCGATCCCGCGGCGCTTTAATTCCTCCACCGCTGCGCGGCGCAGGTCCGGAACATTTGCCGTGAAGATGTCGGGGTTCGCACTCAGGTGCTTCCACTCGCCGGATGCCGTTTCGCCGTCTAATTCGAGGCGCAGTTCGGGTTGATTCGGCGAGGTCTCCAGCAGTACCGAATCAGCGTCTTCTACGAACGCAAACCGCGCCTCCACATAGCTGCCCTTGCTTAGCGGATCTCCGCACTCCCAGAAGGTGACCGGGTTGCTGTCCACCGCGCTCTCGATACCCCATGGAAAAGGATGTGCCGTAACCGCCCACGCTGCCCGCGGTAGTTGCGCGCCGCCGTTGAATGCCCGCAACTCATGGATGCGCCACTGCCCCTGCCCCGCCCTCGTCTGCACCAGCCGGAATCCGCGAAGAGATTGGTGCGGGAACGAAAATCCGGCCCGCCAGGTGGGATGCCAGTCGCGCAGGAATCCGGTCGAGAGAATCAGTGAGTCGATATGATTGGATGCCGATTCGTACTCTACCAGCAGCCGCCGCGAAGTGTAGGCCTCCGGAATCGCGCGATAGGTAAATACGGTTGCGCCCGGTTCGGTGACGCGGTCGATCAGGCCGTCAACATCGTAGTCTGGGAGGTGGCTCCTTAGATATTCCTCGGCTGGACGAAACCGCATCGCGTAGCGATAAGGAAATTCGTAAAGCGACCACGAACCCGGCAGCGCGTATCGCGGAATGAGCGCCGGCCACGATATTACCGCATGGATCAGAGCAAGCGCCGTTGCGAGCGCCCGATTGGCAAGCCCCAGCATCATCGCCATCGCCACGAACGGCAGCGCCGGGATCAAGAACCGCGCTCCGATATTTTCAAAATAGGTCGAACCGAAAACGGCAGCCGCTAGAAGCAACTGCCGTCCCTCGGGTCGCCGCAAAGCCAGCAGTGCGATCGGCGCTAGCAGAAAGACAGGGCCCAGCACGCCCACGAGTTGCCCTTTGACTGCTACCGCCCACGGAATCTGCCAGCGGCTGGTCAAGCCGTAAAGCGACAGATATTTCCTGTAATCGTTTTCGAACCATGTTGTTACGAATGCATTAGGAAACAAATGATTGAAGAATGGCGATAAAGGGTTATGCACCCACAGCCAGTTCTTCGCCAACCATGGCGTAATTATCAAAACGGCAGCGAAGGTTACTTTAAGAGCTGGTCGCACTTCCCCGCTCCGCCGGGTCTTCCAAGCAACGAACGCGATGGCGTAGACGATTGCAACGCCTCCCGTATACTTGATTGCGTACGCAAATCCGGCGACCAACCCTATCGGAATCAGCAGCTTCGCAGAGTGTTCCTCATCCCATGCCTGAAGCAGTGAAAACAGCGTGAAGGCCACGCATGCCAGGCCCGCATCATTATATGCGCTGGTCGCGTCTTTGCCCACCAAAGGCGATGCGAATATAAGAACCGCCGCGCAGATTCCAAGCGGCGGAAAACCCGAACGGCGTGCGTAGAGAACCATTTGCCAAGCCAATGCCACCAGGAACGCGAAGTGGACCATCGCCGCCGCCGAGTGCTTTCCAAAAGCGAAGGCGACGAGGAATAGCATCTCGACGCCTTCCGAAAAGCTGGCATAAATATTCCACGTGATCGTGTGGAACCCATGTTCGCGAAGATAGCGCCCAACCAGCCCCAAATGATAGGTTGACCCATCCGGGCTGGCCTCCGGCGCCATGGCATTAAAGAAGTACAGGATAAAATACGCTGCAAATACCGCCGCCAAAAGGTAATTCGATATACGCAGCGAAGGTCGGCGCAACCGCTCATCCTTTAACCAGAAGTAGAGGATAGCGCTTCCCAGCACAGCAAACACTGCCGGATACGCAAGGCCGATACAACAAAGAAAGAAGACCGCCAGGTTGAGCAGCGCCGCGCCGGTAACGAACCGCTCAGGCCAATGCTTGAGAACTTTCCCGAAACAGATGCTACCTGAAGCGATGCACAGCGCGATGGTAAATCCCGCGCCAAACCAGATCGAAAGGGCTTCGAATGCGCCACCGCTGTGTATCCATCGCCACACGAAGCCACGATTGTACCAGCGGCCTCAAGCGCTTATTGCGCCGCGTCACCATTTCACCGGGCATGCGGGCGCGGCTGGGATAGAGCTTGAGACCGGCGGCTCCGGGAAATATTGCGTCGACCTTTGCACCTCCTCGGCCGTCTCCTGGTCGAACAGGAGCATGATCAGCTTCAGTGCCTCGTCGAGCCCCGAGGATATGCCGCCGCCGGTCAGACGGTTGCCCGATTCGATGAATCGCTTATGGGCGGTGTAGACCTCTATTCCGGGGAAGCTTTAGAGGCAATTCACAAATGCCCAATGGGCTAGTAGCCTTGTGGCCATCGAGTAGGCCAGCGCGGGCCAGGAGTAATGCACCTTCGCATACCGAGCAAACCCATTTCGCCTTCGCCGCCACCTGCCGCAGATAGACAAGATAGGAGGAGTCTCCGTCGGACATGATTTCGCCCAACACCTTTGGGTCGCCGCCCGGAACCCAGAGCACATCCAGCGCGGGCGTCGCGGCGAAGCTCGCCTGCACCTCGAAACGGACGCCGTTCATGGTTTTCACGGAAGATCCGGCCTCGGAAACGATTACGGTTTCCAGTCCCTTCGCCGGATTGACCCAGTTGAACATCTCATAAGGACCCGCCACATCGAGCAGGTTGACGCCATCATAGACCGGGATGCCAAGTTTCATCGTTTCCGTAAGCCCCCTTAACTTATCGGCAGCCGAAACCGTGCCTGCGCCACCGCTATACGCACGGCTTTCAGAGGGACGCGCAAACCCCAGCGCGGAAATGCCGGCGGTTCGAGGCGTTCGGCAGCCAGCCAAAGCGTCACGGCGGCCATGGCGGCCATATGCCACGGCGTAACTAGCAGGGGTAGCAGCATAAAAGTCCAGCAGGAACCGGCGCACCAGACCCCGTGCGTCAACCCGAAACGAAAAGCGCCGATATCGGCCGCCCAGCCGAAGGCCGCTAGTTGCGGGTGCGCGTGGCCGCGGTTGAGACAGCGTTGTTTAAGCGGTGAAATTTGCCAGACGAGCGCGACGATAGCCGCAATCCCCAGTGGCATGAACGATTCGGGAGAATAAAGTCGAACCGCCATCGCTAGCGACATTAGCAAGACGCCGGCCGCCATCCATATTGCGGCATACCCCGCCACGAACAGCCCGATGGAGCGTGCGCGGCGGCGGGCGAAGCTGCGGTCGCGGACATGGCGCACCGGCGCAATCAGAAGCGGGGCCATCATCGCCGCCAACATGAGCGCCCAGCCAAGGGCGAGCGAAGACGGCGGGTTGCTAGCGAGCATCATGTCGAGCGATGCATCCTGCATCGTCGTGTGGTGGGCATGCATCCCCATCGATCCGGGCTCGAGCACCAGCAGTGTCCACGCAGCGGCGCTGACGAAAAGCACTGGCGCGCGGACTTGCGAGCGCTCGCGAGCGGCTGGCGTCATCGGCGAACCCGAGGTCAGCGGCCTTGGCGGAAAATGCTGATACGCCCGATTGTAATCTGCGCCTCGTCAGGAACCGGCCTCACCGGCACAATGCGCACGTCCAGCGAATCGGTGTCAAGCGCGTTCTTCATGTGGAGCGAGTCGACAACGCTGGTGATGTCCAAAACGAAGTTTAGGCCTTGACCCGCATGTTCCTCATCTGCAATGCTCGCCTTTCGGACGCCGAACAACGCAACCGTGCCGCAAAGGTTCTCCGGATGGTCGGCGGGCTTTGCGTTTTCCGGCAATCCGATATACACCTTGAACGCGGTCGCATCGGCGAGTCCGCGGACATTTTCCAGGTTCAGATAAACCCGGTCGGGCTCGGGCGTCTCGTCGGTTACAGAGAGGCTGGCGGCCACCTTGCGGCGCACGCCGGCGTCCAGTTGCACGGAGGTGCGAGTTCCGCCGCCCGTGATTTGCAGAGGCTCTTCGTTCGCGCCGAGCAGTTCGACATTCTTCCCTCTGGCCAAGCCTGCCCCCTTCATCGCCGCCCCGAGACTCGCTCCCAACGCCAGCGCCCTTGACGCCGGCTCCGGCGCAGCTATGGCAGGCGATAGGTCGTCATAGGTATATCCCAGTTTAGCGAGATCCACCATGTCGCTGGGTATGTAATTCCATGCTGTGCCGTCCGGCATTGGCATGGAGAAGATGCGCCCACCGGTGTTGGCCGGACCCTTTAGCCAGTTGGCTTCCGCTGGATCGATGGGCGGATTTTGGCGCCAGACCTGCCACAAACGATCGATATTAGCGTGATGCAAATAGAAGATCGGATCGAGCCCGGCGGTGTCTGGATCGGACATTAAACCCGGCAGTTGAGGATTGTTCGGATCTCCGCCGCCGATCAGAACGTGAATCATGTCGTGCGGCTGCGATTCGACGGCTCCGTGCGTCTGTCCGCCATGCGAGAATCCCGTGTCGATTCCACCGAATCCGGGGTCGCCTCCGCTTGCCACCCCGGTGAAATCGGGATTGGCCATGGCGTCGAGGTTCACTTGGTCGAGCGGTATGAAAACGTTTCCGTCGTTATTCGGGCCGTAACGCTGCGGTACGAAGAGAGGATTGTTCCCTGTTCCATCGGGCCAATTCGGAGAGCCGAAGGCGGGCGGCAAGTTCTGCTCGTCGGCCTTGAAATAATTCCAATAAGGCAGCGCCCAGTCCGAAGGCCCTCCCAGTTTGGTAACCGCCGCGCGGATATTCGCCTCGAAGGCGAGCAGGTAGCCACGATGCCAGGGCAGGAAATACCAGCTACCGTGCTGACACTGCTTCCAGAAGCTCTTTTGGTCGGCTGCGGACGGCATCTTGTCGGAAGACTTGAAATAACCGAGCTGTTGCCAAAGTCCTCGGTCGAAGCCGTGGATCCCGCCGTAAAACCGCCAGGCTGTAGGCTCGGCAAGCGCCCGCGCCTTCATCGCCGCGACGCCGCGCGCGTACCACAAAATCGGGTCCGCCCAGTCGCCGCCGAGATCCCACACGTTCCTGCGCGTAAATTGCATAAGTAGCCTCTGTTATAAAAGGTTTAGAAAATGGCCCCTAACAATATACTCTGAAAAACTTATAGACGCGGCCATCTTTTGATATCTATCTGGTTACCAGGTAGTGAGGGAATCCCCTGAGTACAATGACTCAGGTACACGGGCCGATTATCGGCTTGTCTTAGTCCGCATCCGCTCGTAGCGCAGTCCCACCGTTCCATTCGAGTATGACTTGCATTCCGTCAGCTCAAAGTCGCGCTGCGGGAACCTGCCCGGAAAGCCGGGGATGCCATCGCCCAACAGTACGGGGCCGATGCCGATGAAGAGTTCGTCCACCAAATCATCTTGCAGGAAACTGCGGGTCAACTCGCCCCCGCCGCCCAGATAAATGTCTTTCCCGGGCCGGCGTTTTAGCTTTTTCACGAAGGCTGTCAGAGATCCGCTCACCACTTCGAATCCGTCGCGTTTGCCCGACTTCCACCGACGGGAGACTACATAGTTGGCCATTCCCGGAGTGTCGGGAATCTCGCCCCTGTTGCGCATTTTCACCCAGCCTACCGCGGTCTTCCGTCCCATGATAGTTGTGTCGATCTTGGCGAAGAAGTCTGCCATCAGCGCTTCTCCTTCTTTCTCTATAACCAGATAATCCATAGCGCCGTTTCGTCGCGCAATGTAGCCGTCGAGGCTGATTCCGAACCCCAGGATGACTTTTCGTGGCATAGGTAGATTTTGACGCGTCATTGGCCGCTGGAGCCAGTCCGTTTTTCAATAAGCCTCTTTCAGAGGAGGGAAGAACTTATCAATACGCCCTGTGTCGCTCTCGCCATCGACTCCCGACGGCCGGAACAGGTGGGTGCTGTTCCTTCCGTCTGAAATTGCGCGGGGATAGGACGGCACGGAAGAGGCGTCTTCACGCTCATCTGACTCAATCCGCAGTTGAATCGGGAAAGCAGTCGCGGATAAAGCCCGGCAGGATTCCATCCAGTTCGCGCGGCCACACGTGTCCGCCCTCGTACTCCAGCACGCGCGCGTTGACTCCAGCGCCGGCCAAGCGCGCTTCATCCTCGCGCAACTTTCCGTTGCTGTAGTACGAATCGCTCGAGCCACGGCAGAGCATGGCGCCCGATAGATGTTTGAGCATCTCGGGCTGTATTTCCGGTGGCACGTCGCCACCTACGCCGACCACCGCGACCGGCAGGATCGTCGAGGCGACTGCGGCGCGAAAAGCCATCGAGACGCCTTGCGAAAACCCGGCGAACAACAGCGGCGGCTTCTTTTTGCGTTCGCCTAGAACAGACTCGATTACTCTCCCGACGTACGAAATATTGTCAGCTATGGCAAATATACGGCTTTGCCTGGTCATCCAGCTTGCTACAACTTCGTTGCCGTTTCCCCTGTAAAACCGATGCAATCCTTGAATCGAGATTAGAAGACAACGCGCGCAGCCGGAGATCGATAGAAGGCGCGCCATCTGGGTGTCGGCGTTTTCGCCGTATCCATGAAAGCCGATGATCACCACGCCCGGAGGCGCCGCGTCCTCGGATGCAACCAGGTAGCGCCCGTGAGTAGTTGCCTCGATCGTTCGCTCAAGAGCTTGCATCGAACTCCAAGTGTCTCAGGCCCATTCTCAACCTGCAAGCCTTATCCGCGGGCCAAGGCGCGACGCGTCAGCAGGGCCGCTTCAATGCCAACCAGGTCCAGCCAGCCGTCGCAATGACCAAACGATAATTTCCTCTGGATGGGTCTTGATCGGTATACTCCATCTACTGGGGCAGTGCCGCTTAGTCTAGAGGCAATGCACGGGCGAAATTCCTTTCGCCGGCGATGCAGGAGACCGAACTGACTTCGACGGCTCGCGCCACCCGGCGACCTGCGAAGCCGTTTCCAGTCGGAACCGCTCTCGGTTTTACTTCCTTCGCGAATTTCCCGCGAGACAACGGCATGATTAGATCTCTAATCGATGAAATTCGGTGTTTGTCTCGATTTGATAGGCAAGTCCGGCGCGTCTCGACGATTTTGGCGATTTACTTCGATAAGTTACGCATCTCACCGCTTCCCTGCCCTTATCTTGGCGCCCGGTTGGCTGTGCGTTACCTCTTACCCCTGTTGATTTTCAGCCCTTCTCTCTGGGCCCAATGCAGGGTCAATACGGACGAGTCCGGCGCCGGCAAGAGCCGATTCCAGGTGGAATTGGCCTTGAACAATGGAAAACTAGTCGCCGTTCGAGAACCGGATAATGTCTCCACACCCACGGCCCGCACCCCGCAGTTTAAGCCGTCGAAAGACTTTCCAGCGTCGGGCCTTGACGATACGGCGAAAGCAGCGCTCGCCGCCAGCCTCCTCAATGGGCTCGATCCCGTGCTCGCGAAGATGGACCCGTTATATCGATACTTTCTCACCGATGCCCAGAAGGTCTTGGACCAAAACGGTCAGTTTTCCACTCAAACCGCGAAGGTCCGCTCGCTGACCGGGAGCACCAGCGACATGATCACAGCTTTCGACGCTTGGATTCCCACCGTGAATCCAGGGTTGGATTTCGGCACGACAGTCGAAAAGCAGTTGCAGCACCTGCCAAACCTCGGTCTCGATTCCCAGACGCCCATGTTTCACACCGACTTCAGCCCTGATTCTGGCGCCGCCGTGGCCTGCTTCAGTGTCGACGACCGCGTGGACCCGGCGGTTCTGGCCGGTGACGCCAAGGCCCTGGACATTCAATTCCTGCCGCAACCGCAGCCACGCAAGACGCTCCTGACCAGGGATGATGTCGTCCGCTACCTTGCCGCGACGGTCCACGATTCGTCGGGCTTTTGGCTGCAAGAACCGCTCCGGACTCATTTTCAGAATGTGTACGCGGATATCAGTCTTCAACCGGCAATCATCGTATCTCCAGCAATTAAGAAACCCCGGTCCATCCATATCCTCGAATCGGCCAAGGTCAGAACCATTCTCTTTCCGGAGTCCTTCGCTAGCGAGTTGCAGGCGGCTACCGAGGCGGATAGCCGTGTGGCAATGCTCAAAAAACTGAACCTGGAAATTGAAAAGATAGTCTACAGCCTCCTGCCAACCGAATACTTTCTCAATTTCACAGCATCGCAAGTCGTCTGGCCGCCTCCACCGGCAGAAGGAAAGGTAGTATCCATCGGCCCAACGCTCTCCATCGCGACGGTCAGTGGAGCGGCCTCCGATTCTGACCTGCCCGATCTCGATACCCTCGCCCTCGGCGACAAACAGGCGAACCTGCAGTCACTGGGATACGTGCTCACTGTGACGCAGGACAGCGGCAATGAGGCGGAAGTGAATCCGTTCGTCGATTACGTAATCACGTCGCAATCTCCGCCGCCACCCCAGGGGAGCACGCCGGCGCCCGCGTCCTCCACGCCCACTCGCCCCGATTCGGTAAGGACGCTGATTCCCTCCACCGCTCCGCTGCAGACGACGAACTCTGCGAAGCCGATTCTTCCAAACGTGGAGCCCGCCGTGGGACTGCAATACCGGCCCGGTCAAGGCGTCCGTGTGCTGGGGGCGGCGCGGATCTCACGGCTTCACCTGCTGTCGTCGAACAGTAGCATCTCGCTCCAAGGAGGCGTGGACACCACGCATCCGGTTGGAACGCTGAGCATCGATAACGACTTTCTGCTCTTTGACGCGCTCGGGCGCCACCGCTTGTCCTTTACCGCCACCGCTGAGTCAGACGTTGCATCCAAGCGTCTACTCGCCGAGCAGCAGGTGGATCAGCGAACCAACGGCGGATCGGCACACATGGAGTTCGATTTCTTCCGTGAGTGGCATGGTTACCTGTTGCGCGCAACTCTCGACGGCCTCCACGAGAGTGTAGCCCTTGACCGCTCCGGATCGAATGAAAGTCTCGGCGAAGCCCATGTGACCACCATCGACACCGGGCTGCTGTTGGGCTACGCAAGCGAAGCATCGTTTTTTCCAAGACGGTTTCAACTGGAGCCGCATTTCAAATATGGTCTGGGCTTGGCGGCCGTGGCACCCGCCTGGCACGAGTTTCAGGTGCTTGGTTCCTGGCATCAGCGGCTTTCCGACAGCAACATTCTGTCGCTCGACGTGGCGGGCAGCATGGCCGCTACCAGCCGTCAAACTCCAATCTTTCTGCTTCCGTCGCTCGGTGGCGCCGATACCGTGCGAGGTTTTCGCCAGGACGCGGCTTTGGGACGAAAACTTTGGGCCGTTCAGACGGAATTCTGGGCGCCGGTTCCTACAACCGTCACGCCGAGGGACGGCGATAGCGTTCGCGAGTTCTTGCGCAAGAACGTCCGGCTGGCGGCATTCGTGGATTTCGGCGGAATCTATGACACGAGTCTGCCGGTTTTCGGAGGCATGGCGTTTCCCCCGGCTGCAACTGGGCTGCGCGCCGGACCTGGCATTGGATTGCGTTTCTTGCAAGGGCCGATCGCGCTCAAACTCGATTGGGCTTACGGGTTGGGAGGCGGCCCCAACGGCGGCGGACACGGCCGGTTCTACATCGGCGTGAGCAAGTACGGTTTTTAGAGAATCAGCAGTTTAGAGAAAAGGAGACTTATTATGGCGGATTTTCAATTGAGCACCGGGACCGATACTTTCGATTTCGACATCGCCGGCAATGTTTCTCAGAGTGGAACTCAGATCGGAACCTGGACTGTCAACTCCGATAACACCATCGGCATTTCCCGTACGGCCGGCGCTGCCTCCAGTGTTCCCGTGGACTGGGGATTCAACGCAAACAACCAGTTCGAACTGCGCCAATCCGGAGTGGTCAAGTTTAACTTTCACGGAAAGGATAAAGTTCGTCCCGATCTCTCGCTCGATCACGCGGTCTTGAACATAGCCCCTGATGGCAACGGCGATTTCTCCTTCGGCGTTCACGGCGATTGGAGCGTGGACTCCGGCATGAATCTGATCTTTACCGCGGGCGCGGTGGCGTCTCCCATCGATGGCATTCTGAACGATACAGACCGCAGCGAGTTCTCCTATATCTTCTTCACCAAAGCGGGCAAGAGCCGGCACTATACCCTGAACTTCACCGGCAAATGGCAGCAGAACGGTTCGGGAATCGACGTGGACTTCCTGTATGACAAGCCGCCGGCCGCCGATGGAACGCCGGTCATCGGAACCATCTTGCTGCCGCCCGGCTTGACCGTCGATTCCACCAAAAATGTGCTGGTGTACACGGCTAACAAGGGAACACAGTCCTCGCGTTTGGAATTGGCGGGTACCATCCTTGTTCACTCCAACTTTGCGCTGACTTATGTTCTCGATTCGCAAGACGATGCCGGAATTAAGAGCACCACATTCTCAATTGCCGCGGATATCAAAACCGAGACTGCGGGTGAGGGCAATCTCCATCTCACCGTTCAGCGTAGCGATGGCTCGCAGACCATCCAGATCGGCGGTTTTTATCGCGGCGTCATCGCCGGAGTGAAGCTCCAGGTCGGATTCACCTACACGCGCACCGTGGCCAACAACGTCACCACCGATTCGGTGGGCTTTAACGGCGATATCGTGGTGGGGAACACAGACGTGTCATGGAAGGTAGCGGTATCGACCGGCGGCAACGTATCCATCGACGTCACCGCGCACATCGCGATTACCGCAACCACCTGCATCTCGGCCGCCCTGAATTTCACGCGCAACGGCGGAAACGTGGCCATTACGGCCATGTTCGGTATCAATACGGGCTGTTCGCGGAGCACCCCAAGTCTCGATTCTCTGCTGAGGAGACCTCGGCTCGCCGCGCTCCCGGCCACTGCGCAGAAGCGCCTGATTGGACGGCAATTCTAATCCGGCTGCGCAACTGGACTGAGGGCCTAAATCTCCGCCAACTGCCTGGCCCCCAAAGATTTTGTCCCATTTTTCCGTCGGGAAACGCTTAACCATATGAAGGCGTTTCGCACTGCCAATTCACACTGTCAGATGACAATCTTACGAGCCGCGTGCCGCGGCATGTGGTGAAAGAGGAGAAAGAAATGAAGCAAAAGCGAATCTTGCTGCTGTTGTTCACGATTGCCATATGGGCGTCTCCAGCAGCATGGCCGCAATCCAAGGCGCCGGTCCCACTATTGAGGAGCGGGCAGCCTGTCGACTGGTGGTTCGTCTTCAAGTTCAATACCGCTACTTTTAACGGATGCGGCGCGGTGCAGCGAGCATGTCTCTTCGGGGGCTCTGTCCAGACGTATAAATCGGGCTTCGGCCAGCAGTTCGCCGTCGCAAGTAGCGAGAATGCCCAGCTGGCGAAAGGCGCCGGATGTGCCGGTGACACGACGAGCGATCCCATCGGTGCGACGTTCAACCAGGTGTACACCGGGCACTACTTTTACGTGCTCTGGAACGATCAATTTGACGGATCCCCCGTAGCAACGCTAGGCGCGCCTTGGGGACACTCCAAGGGAATGATGGCTTGGGATGCCAATGGGAATGGTTTCGTGATGCAGGTCTCCACGCCCTCCTGGCCGGGCTCTGGAAGCGCGGGCCACCCTCGCGATGGGGATGGAAACACACTGGGATGCATCGCAGACGATGACGTTCTGGTCAGTCAGCACTTCTTCGCTCTCAAGCTCAACAAGGGCGACGTGGTCGCAATCCTGAAAGGCTTGGCAAACGCGAGCGTGGTGACGGACCCGTCGAACTCGGAAATTGTCAACAACGGCGGTCCGGCGGACGTTCAGGCCCTGGTCAAAGGTCTCGGCGCAAAGGTCTCCACCAGCACGGCCGCGACGATAACCAAGTTATCGACGGGCGTCCAGTTGATCTCGAAACCGTCCAAGCTGCTGGTGCCGACGTGGCAGTTAGTCTCCTCCCTACTGGGCGGGCAATCGCTGAGGGCAGCGACCTGGTTTGCAAGCCCGGAGATTCCCACCACCACAGCAAGCACGCCCATCAAATGCTGGGATCCGAGCCTCAAGAAACCGGGGGCAGTGGAAATCGCGACGACAGGAACGTGGAATGGAACGTCGATTGGGTTGGAGGGAGTTCCAAAAAAGAACGGAAATCATGCGAAGATCGGCGTCACCACGCAGGGCCATCTCTATGCGATTTTCGGCGATATGAATCAGCAGGGAACGCTCGATGGGCCGAACTGCAAGAGCAGCCAGAATGGACGCGGGGGGCTGTTCTATGTGGTGGACAATAAGGATCTGGCGAACAGCGTTGCCGGTCTGCTAAAAGGCGCCTCCGCTCCACAGTAGAGAGAGTATGGACCTTTGCGAAAGATTAATGGCGTTGCCGGCCACGTTATCGCAAAAATTTACATCCCGGACGATATCCCTGTCCATCAGAGAACCGTCAATTCCGACCGCCTTCAGCACGCCGTCGAAAAGAACACCGCGTAGTTCTAAACCCTGCAAGCTAAACGCAGCCTGCGCACACCCAAGCTGAAGAAGATTCTGCTTACCTAGCACGCCGAAGCCGGCGGCCGCACGCCCGATTTCCCTCCAATCCTAAAAACGCGGAAGCCTAACGTGCCTCATCGGGCAGCCCTCGAGTGAGCGAAGCGAGCCTTCCCTATCCCCGATCCCACAAAGCGAGCCCGCAAGCGAGCGGTTGACACGTGCGATTGACACGTGGCCCGACCCGCTTTAGACTAATTGGCTGGAAGATCATTAAGTCAATATCAGCGCAGGCGGACGGCGGCGCGAATCCCTCAAGAATACTTTGCTGTAGGATCGCGATTGATTCTAAGCCCGGCGCAGTTTCCGGCATTCGACCACCTCGCGAAATTCGCGGCCTTGCGATTCGGCCACGCCCTGGTGCGTGACGAATCCATCGAATGTATTGACGCCGCTACGGATGGCGGCGTGCTTCTCACACGCGCCTTCCAAGCCGTTGTTGGCGAGTTCCAGCAGGTAAGGGAACGTGGCGTTGGTTAGCGCGAGGGTCGAAGTATGCGGCACCGCGGCCGGCATATTAGAGACGCAATAGTGCAGCACGCCATCCACGAAATAGATGGGCTCTGTATGAGTGGTGGCGTGCGCGGTTTCGAAGCAGCCGCCCTGATCGATCGCGACATCCACCACTACAGCGCCGGGCTTCATGGTGGAGATCGTCTCCTTGCGAACCAGTTTCGGGGCCGAGGCGCCGGGGATGAGCACTGCACCCACGGCAAGATCGGCGGTCTTGAGAGTTTCACTGATGGTGAGCGGGTTCGACGCGAGAGTTACAATCTGCCCGTTAAAGATGTCGTCGAGTTCGCGCAGGCGGTTGAGGCTGCGGTCAATTATAGTGACGTGTGCTCCGAGCCCGAGCGCCATCTTGGCGGCATTCGTACCCACGATTCCGCCGCCCAAAATGACCACGTTCGCGGGCGCGACCCCGGGGACGCCGCCGAGCAGGATTCCGCGTCCGCCGTTGGGCTTTTCAAGATACTGCGCGCCCACCTGGATCGACATGCGCCCCGCAACTTCGCTCATCGGAGTGAGCAGCGGCAGCGTGCCATTGGTTTCGAGAATGGTTTCATACGCAACGCCGCTGACTTTGGTTTCGAGCAGCTTCCCCGTAAGCTCTGGAAGCGGCGCGAGGTGCAGGTACGTAAAAAGGATGAGTCCTGGCCGGAAGTGCGCGTACTCGGAGGGCTGCGGCTCCTTCACCTTGACGACAAGATCGGCGCGTCCCCAAACATCGGCCGCGGAATCGAGAATCGTCGCGCCGGCGCGGACGTAGTCCCCGTTCGGGATCGAGCTCCCGACGCCAGCATGCGTTTCCACCAAGACTTCGTGCCCCGCCTCGCGCAACGCGACGACCCCGCCGGGCACCAAACCGACGCGCGACTCGTGATCCTTCACCTCTTTTGGAACGCCAACTATCATGCAATCCTCCACGTGCCAGATTAACACCACCGATCGGTGGTAGATACTTCGTTTGTCTACAGATCGATCGCCACTACTTCCAGATCGAGCACGGAAGGCACTGTCAACGTCAGCGCGCCGTTCGCTTCCTGAAAGCGCGGCGACTGCCCGCTGCTCAGCAACTGCACCCTTCGCGCGCGCGAACCTCCGGGCAGCCTTACGCTCACCTTTTGCGCGGGCGCGGGAATCAACTCGCGCAGAGGCCCTTTCATCATCATCGGATTCGTCAGATTCACCAGATGTATAGTCATCGAACCCTTCTGCCGCCACACCGTCACATCCAGCGTTCCTGGACCGGTCACAGTCACCACGGGCGGTTCGTTCAGAGCCCACTCGACAGCATTGCGCAGCAGCTTTCCGTGATCGGGCGACAGCACCTCCCAGAATGTGCGGTCGATGTCCCACGGAAAATAGATGACGCGGCCCTTGCCCACTTCTCTCGCGAACACTTCGGGGATATCGGTCTTAGGCGTGCGTGGAAACACTTCCTCCATCGGCAAGTCCGGATACGAAGGAATCAGCGTGAGCGGCGGATTCGCATAGGGCGCAACCGTCCGCGTGTGGACGCGCGAAACGCCGTTGATGATTCGATCGGCATCGTCCAACCCGGCGAGAATCGGGTGGCGATGGCCAGCGTTGCCCTCCAGCCGCAAGTAGGAATTCTGCATGCGGGCGTCTATGCCGCCATGTCCGTCCGGGCCGCCATCGAACGACGCGCCAAACAGATCCGCCAGTCCGAAATCGGCGCGCCGCGCGCCCCGCTCGTCATAGAGCGAGGTCTCATGGGTGGCAATGATCGCGCCTCCGCGTTCGACGTACTCGCGAAGCTGGCGGCATTGGCCTTCCGAAAGAGCCGCGATATTCGGCAGGATCAACACCTTGAAGCGGCCGATATGCTCCGCATCGAGCAGCCCATCGTGAGCCATCTCAAAAGGAATCCGCGCCTCGATCAGAGCATGATAGTAACCCAGCGCGTGGTCTTCCACCCGTTGCCGCGCCTGCGCCCCGCCGTAAAAGCGCGCAGTCTGCTGCGAGTAGACCATCGCTACGCGCGCCAGTGCCTCTTCGTTACGCAGATAGCGTTCGTTGCGGAAGTGCCAGTCATAGACCTTCTCCACGACCGGCAGCCAGCGGCGGTCGCGCAGTGTTCCGGCGAACTTCGTGAACCATGGCCTCAGGCCGTTGGCGACGCCATCGAGCACCCACATGCGGATTTCGGAATCGCTTTGCACCGAATCCTTCCAGCGGTACGCCTCCTCCACTCCCACGCTGAAGATCCCGCCGATGGGCTTGCGGCCCATGGTTGCGCGGTACTCCTTCGCATTCTTGCCCGCCGCCCAAAGCGGTGCAAGGCCGCTGCGCGCCTGGCGATCCGCGAACAGAATCGGCGCGCGCGCGCCAATCGTCTTCATGTCGAGATCGCTCAGCGCGCCGCCGCCCGTGTTGGGAATGTAGCGCGCCGCCGGGTTGATCTTGCGGATCTCGCCATCCCACAACTGCCATAACTCGAATAGACGCTGCTGCCGCCAGTCCGTGTGCGCCATCCGTGCAGGATCGCGAGGGTCGTTCGATGCGCGGCAGATCGAGGCCCGACGCGGCTTTGAAATTCGCGCGGCAGTGCTCGCAGTAGCACATGCCGCTGCCGCTCCAGCGATTGCTGAATATGCCGTCCACTTTGTATCGCTCGACGATCTCCTTCGTCACCTGCGTCATGAACTCGAAATTATATGGGCCTAGCGCGCAGGTGAGCCACCACCCGGGCATAGACCCGTGGCGGCGCGGATTGCCCGCCGCATCCACCGCGATCCAATCCGGGTGCGCCTGGTACATCGCCGGATGGGCGGCATGCGGATCGGTTCGCGCGATCACTACCATTCCCAGCTTGCGGCAACCGGCCGTCAAATCGCCGAACGGGTCGCGGTCGCCGAGCCACTGCGAGCGGTAATGCAGCGGAACCTGCGTCGGGTAGAACGCCACGCAGCCGCCGGCGCTCAAGCACGCGGCATCGGAGTGCGTCCGGCGGAAGTAATCGAGCCAGAAGTTGACGTCGAACTGTCCGGGGTCGTCCTCCACCAGGGTAAGTTGCGCCCATCGCATCGGATGATCGAACCATTCGGGAGGATCGGCTGCTTCAGCTATGCCGCTGGCAAGCGCAAGGGCCGAAGCGCCGAGGAACGTGCGGCGGTCGAGTTCAGGCATGAGTAATCCTCGATCACGGTTTGAGCGGCCTCATCATCAGATTTCTGTACTGCACTATGCTCCCGTCGTTGTGCTGCTGCAGCACAAGGTATCCCTTGGTGTAGGTGTTTTTGTGGTCGATATAGTCCGTCACCACCTTGTCATTCACCATGACGACGATGTGGTTGCCCTGGGCGATCACTTGCTGCGTATACCAGGCGTCGTCGGGAATCAGTTGTTCGAGCACTTTCGAAAATCCGTACAGGCTACCGGTCTTTTGCGGATCTGGCGACGTGTTCTCAACCTGTGACTCATAACCCTTCGGGAATCCCGGCCCAAAAGCGGCGCGGACGTACATGCCCGAGTTGCCGCTGTGATTGAGCTTCACCTCAGCGCGGAATTCGCAGTCGTCGCATTCCTGTGTCATCCAAAACAGATGACTCTGCGGGCCGTTGCCGGTGATTGCGCCATCCACCACCTTCCAACTATCCGGATTCTCATTGGCCTTCCAGCCCTCGAGAGTCTTGCCGTCGAACATGCTGACCCATCCGCTTTTGCCCCCTTGGGGAGCCGTTTGCTCAGCTTCGAGACACAGCACCGCCGCCGCAAGTAACATCGCGCTTCCCAGTACAAGGAGTGTCTTCATGAATGCCCTACACCGACTCCACCGTGGGATGCACCCACGGACTTCGATACGATCGCGCCAACAGGCGGTTGGCCTCGGCGTCTCCGATCACGCGCTGCGTCTTGGGGTCCCAAGCCAGAGTGCGGCCGAGTTTCATCGAGAGATTCGCCAGGATGCAACTGCTGGTCGAGATATAACCTTGCTCGATATCGGCGACTGGTTTGCCGCGTGATGCGATGGCCGCCAGAAAATCCTTCATATGATGCCGGATGGCGGGAGCACACTGCTTTTCCAGGTCCTTCTCGGTCTTGTCTTCGGGATACTGTTCCAATTCGTAGGTCACGTCCTGATGGATCGGCTTTTCACTCTTACTCGTGGGCGTGAAGTCATAGCCGTATACATCGGCTTTGAGCGTACCCTTATCGCCGTATAAAGTCGCGGACCAGGGATACTTCGGGTCCGGCGCCTCGCCCCACGTGCGGTGCTGCCACACGATCTTCAGGTCGTCGTAATCGAACGTGGCGGTCTGCGTGTCGGTGATGTTGGCCTTGCTGTTCTTCTGCACCAGAATGCCGCCCGAGGAACTGACGCGCTTCGGCCAGCCCAGATCGAGCATCCAGCGAGTCATGTCGAACATGTGGATGCACATGTCGCCCATGATGCCGTTGCCGTACTCCATGAACGCCCGCCAGCTTCTGGGATGAACCAGCGCATTGTAGGGCCGCATCGGAGCGGGGCCGGTCCACATCTCGTAATCGAGATAATCGGGCGGCGCGGTATCGGGCGGGTTGCTGTCCGCTCGCATGTGGTAATAGCAGCAAATCTCGACGGCGCCAACTTTGCCGAGCTTGCCGGCTTGGACGATCTTGTCGCGCGCATCGACTAGATGCGGCGTGCTGCGGCGCTGCGTGCCCACCTGCACGACGCGCTCGTGCTTCCGCGCGGCGGCCAGCATGGCCTGACCCTCGATGACATCCACGCTGATCGGCTTCTGGCAATAAACGTCGGCGCCGGCCTGGACCGCCGCGATCATGGCAGCGCGTGCCAATGGTCGGGCGTGCCGACCAGCACGATATCGAGATCTTTCTCCGCGAGCATCTTGCGGTAATCGGAATAGGTGCGCGGCTTGCGCTTCGAGGCCTGCCGCGAGGCAACCAAATCGGCGGCGTCGGAGAGCATGTGCTTATCCACATCGCAGAGCGAGACCACCTCCACGGGCGAGACTTGGATCAGCCGGAGGAGATCGGTCTTGCCATACCAGCCGGTGCCGATGAGGCCTACTCGCTTGGTTTTCCCGTCGGCTGCCTGTTCGGCAAGAGCGGCGGCGGATAAGCTAAGACCGGCGCTGGTCTGTATAAATTGACGGCGATTCATCGCATATGCTCCTTTACAATAACTTCCGTGTGTACTCGATACTCGCTTCCAAATCCTCGCGTTCCTTCTGCCGCGCGGCCTCAGAGTTTGCGGCGCGCGGCGGCGCGGGACGAGGCTTGCCGCGTCCGGCGATTTCGAGAAAGCGTTCGAACTCCCATGCGGGATCGTTGCGGTAGGCGTCCCAGAAGCCGGCATCGTGATAAGGGAAGACACGCGGCCCGGTGACGATGCATTCCATGGAGAGGGCGCGGCCGGGACAAAGCTCGGCGTACTTACGCACGTAGCCCTCGATATCGACGTTGCCTTCACCCATCCGCACCCACGCGACCGCAGCGCCTTCCGGAACCAGCCAGACCGCGCTGTCGCGAACATGGCTGGTCAGCACGTAAGGATACAGCGTCTGCAAGGTGAGGTGCGGGTCTTCGAGGGTCCACAGCGGATTGCCGGAATCGAGACACACGCCGACAAAATCGCGCCCCGCTTCCTCGACCAGCGTTTTCAACTCGCGCGCCTGCATGTCGCCCGCATGGTTCTCGATGGCGATCTTGATGTTGGCGTCGACAGCTTGCGGCCGAATCTTGCGGAGGACGCCGACGGTGCTTTCAATATGGCGTTCGATGGGCCCAGGATGCCGGTCGTCAGAGCTGCCCAGCACGCAGCGGACGATGCGAGAACCAACGATCTTCGCGGAGGCGATCATGTGCGTGAGCTGCTCTTCCGCCGTTCCGTCTTTCGGTTCGAACATCTTCGAAGTGGGGCAGATCGATTTCATCCCGATCTCGACTTCGATGTTCAGCTTTTCGGCATATTGGCGCACCGCGCGGAGGTTCGCGGGATCGAGACCGCCGATGAAGCGGACCTCGGAAAAGTGGACCACCTTGGCGCCATGCGCCGCGCAGTAATCCAAATTCTGGAAGGGCGTCCAGTTTTGCGAACGAAGGCTGAAGAGGTCGATTCCGGGTTTGACGGCGAAGGCGGGGAAGGCAGCCGCGGCCAAGGGGCGGCCGCGCTGAACGCGAGAAGTTTACGTCTGGTCATGGAAGAGCCAGATTCATTGTAAATCTCCAAGACCTGCACCGGTTTGCCAAAAACCGGATTGCCAAAATCCGGGGAACAATCCGCGCGCCAATCCCTCTCATAACCATGCGCTCGATCTGGCGCGACTCAGCGCGCCGCTTCCGCAGCATCTCGAGCGCAACGTCGCCGTCCATTAATTCGCCCCGCTCCGCCTGCATGAAGCCTTTTTCAATATGCGCGGCGACAGAATCGCGCTGCTCGAGCATCCAATCCTCCAGGTCAAACTGCTCACGGATGATCTCGAAAGCCTGATCGAGGACTTCGCCGGCATTCTGATCGGCGCCAGATCGGACGGCCAGATCAATCACGCGTTGCTGTTCGGGTTTCAGATCTATGTTCATTCGGTCCCTCGATCGTACGTGTCGCGCTTTCTCTGCTCAGTTTATCCCGGGGACGCGCGAGCGAGCGGGCGACCCCCGTATAATCGCAACGAGGTATCGCGGCATCGAGTGTCTTCTCATCGCGGACGATCTGACAGGCGCGTGTGACGCCTCGGTCTGCTTTGCTATGCGCGGCCACCGGACTACCGTATCCCTCGCCGATAACGCCGGATTCGATGGCGCGAGCGTTGTCGCCATCAGTACGGAAAGCCGGAATGTCGATTCCGCCGCTGCCGGAAGTCTGATCTCCGAAGTGGCGGCGAGGCTGCCGGCAATATCGCCGTGGATCCTTTTCAAGAAAATCGATTCCACCCTGCGCGGTCATGCGGGGGTGGAAATCGCGGGTGCTCTCGATGCCTTCGATTGCGATGCCGCGGTCGTCTGCCCCGCGTTTCCCGCCATGGGCCGGATCGTGAGCGCAGGACATCTCCGCGTCACCGGCGATGCCAGCTTTTCGACGGTCGACGTTACTGCGTATCTTCGTGAGCAAGGGATAGAGCAGTGCGCCCATGCGCGGTGCGAAGAGGCCGGAGGGGCGATCTCTTCCGGCGCGCGAGTTCTTGTCCTCGATGCTATTTGCGATGAAGATCTGGATCGGATCGCTGCCGCGGGTCTGGCGACCGGCCTCCGTATCTTGTGGGCCGGGTCGGCAGGTTTGGCCGCAGCGCTGGCGCGCACGCTATGTCCAGGTACCCAATCTCATCTTCGACCGGTGGCTACGGGGCCGCTGCTGTTTTGCCTCGGATCGAATCACCCGGTAACCGTCGCCCAAGAGATGGCCCTGTTAAGTCGAATGCAAGTGCCCATAGTTCATGCGGAACAGACAACCAGAAATGCTATCGATAACGAGTTACGCCAAGGCCTTCACGTCGTGTTGCGGATTCCGCGTGGCATCGCTGAAGAACAATTAAAGGCATTGCTGCCACATGAACGGATCTCCGCGGTTGCGCTCTCTGGCGGCGATACGGCGTCGCTCTTTTGCCGGGCGGCCGGCGTGGAGCACATCGACCTGATGGACGAAATCCTGCCCGGAATCCCCTATGGCGCAATTCGGGGCGGCGCGTTCGACGGAGTTTCGATTGTCACCAAATCCGGCGGCTTCGGCGCCTCAGATGCTTTAATTCAAGTAGCGGAATATTTCTCATGACCAAACTCGCCGGCAATTTGCCGGTCGTTGCGATGACCATCGGCGATCCGGCGGGGATCGGCCCAGAAGTCGTTATCAAGGCTCTCGCCGATCCGCAACTCGCGCCACTCGCCCACTGGATCGTCGTTGGCGATGCCCGCGTTCTGGAGGGTGCGGCCACGGCGGTGGGGATCGCGCTCCAATCGGCGGAGCTTCGAGATATTAGAGCCCTCGCTGACTTTGACGACTTCACGTTCGGGCGGCTGGATGCCCGCTGCGGCGCCGCAGCCGTGGAGTATGTCCGCATCGCCACGGAGATGTGCTTGGGAGGCGTGGCCGACGCCATGGTTACGGCGCCTCTCAACAAAGAGGCGGTCACACTTTCCGGCCGCCCGTTTTCCGGCCATACCGAGTATATTGCCCAACTGTGCGGCGCGGCCGATTCCCGCATGTTGCTGTTCAGCGAACGGCTCGCGGCAGTGCATGTAACTACGCACGTGCCGCTGCGAAACGCATGCGATCTGAGCATGTCGCGCATTCTGCGCACCATCGAGTTAGGCGATCAAGCCATGAAGCGTCTTGGATTCGAGCGGCCGCGCGTCGCTGTCTGCGGTCTGAATCCCCACGCCGGTGAACACGGCCTGTTCGGCGTCGAAGATCAACTGTTCATCTCGCCTGCCATCGAGGCGGCGCGGGGCAAGGGCATCCTGTGCAGCGGCCCGCACGCGGGCGATACGATCTTCCTGCAGGCTTCGAGGGGAGCGTATGATCTGGTCATCGCGATGTATCACGATCAGGGTCACATCCCCATGAAGCTGATCGATTTCGAAGGAACCGTCAACATTTCCCTGGGCCTTCCCATCATCCGCACCTCCGTGGATCACGGCACGGCCTTCGACATCGCAGGCAAGAATGAAGCCGACCCGCATAGCATGAAACAAGCAATGCGCGTCGCCGTACGTATGGCTTTGTCGACAGCCGGCCGGTAATGGTTCACTGCCCCCGCGCGGCGTACGACGAGCGTATCCGTACATTTTATGTGCAGTCTCCTTCGTGCGCGGCAGCCTTCGTGCTGTTCGTGTTCACAAGGAGCAACTATGTATACCCGAATCTTCCGCACGTTAACCATGAGCGCTGTTCTAATCGTTCTTCCGGCAATCGCCCAGAAGAACTCTCCGCCCGCTGGAATCAACGCTCTGCAAAGCAGCCAATCGCAGGACCGCGTCACTCGCGAAGTCCGGCATGAACTGGTTATGTTGCCGTATTACGGCGTCTTCGATAACCTCGCCTATAGCGTGAGCAGCGGCGTGGTGACTTTGTACGGCCAGGTAACCAACCCCACGCTAAAGAGCGACGCCGGAAACGCGGTCAAAGGAATCGAAGGCGTGACGCGCATCGATAACAGGATCGAAGTCCTTCCCCTTTCGCCGATGGATGAGCAGATCCGCCGCGCGGAATATCGCGCAATTTACAGCGAGCCCTCGCTCAACCGATACGCAATCCAGGCTGTGCCGCCGATTCATATCATCGTGAATAACGGCAAGGTGACACTGGTAGGCGTCGTAGCGAGCGAAGCCGATAAGAACCTCGCAGGCCTTCGCGCTAACGGCGTGTCAGGCGTGTTTTCGGTAGATAACGAGTTGAGAACCGAAGGCCGATAAGCTTCGTCCATCGCTTTGTTGCGGGCGTGAACTTAATGTGATCTCCTATTGTTCATGCAAAGACGAAAAGGCGCGCGGCCAGTGTTTGGCTTCGCGTTGGTTTTAGCGTCGGCTTTTGCGGGGGGATTATACGCGCAGAGCGCCATCGATACGAGGGATTGGACGGCCCAGCAGGACCATCAAAATATGATGGATCAACTGCACATCAAGTCCCTGCGCCCCGGCCCAAGCGGCGATGAAAAAGCTCCCAATCATGCCAACTACGACGAGGCCACGGCGAATCCGTACCCGAACCTGCCCGACGCACTTACGTTGAAGAACGGGAAGAAGGTCACTACGGCCGCCATATGGTGGAATCAGCGGCGGCCGGAGATTGTCGAAGACTTCGAGCGCGGAGGTGCTGGGCCGCGTTCCGAAGAACGCGCCGAAAGTGACTTGGGAAGTCGCGAAGACGGCGGACGGTCAAGTGGGTTCGCATGCGGTCATGGGCAAACAACTTCTTGGGCACGTGGATAATGCCTCCGACCCCGATATTCACGTCGACATTCAGATGACGCTGGTGGTTCCCGCAGACGCGGAAGGAGCCTGTCCCCGTGATGATGATGTTCGGCGGACGGACCATTCCGGAAGTAGCGTTTCCCGCGCCTGTGTTTCCGGGACGCGGCGGGCCCGGGCGAGGCGGGCCCCCGCCAGCGCCTCCTGCGAATGCCGACCCTCCGGCGCTCGAACAACTCATCGCCGACGGTTGGGGGGTCGTCACTATCAATCCGAACAGCATCCAGGCCGACAACGGCGCGGGTCTCACCAAGGGCGTCATCGGACTGGTGAACAAAGGCCAGCCTCGCAAGCCAGACGATTGGGGCGCTCTGCGCGCCTGGGGTTGGGGCGCTTCTCGCGGCTTGGATTATCTCGAAACCGACAGCGCCGTGAATGCGAAGCAGGTTGGCATCGAAGGCGTGTCTCGCTATGGCAAAGCCGCGCTGGTGACTATGGCATTCGATACGCGGTTCGCCGTAGTGCTGATCGGCTCGTCCGGCGAAGGCGGCGCCAAGCTTCATCGCCGCAATTGGGGCGAGGCGGTGGAGAATCTGACCGGGACCGGCGAATACCACTGGATGGCCGGCAACTTCCTGAAGTACGGCGCGTCCGACGCAAGCTTCGGAAGCAAGAACGCTGGCGACTTGCCGGTGGATGCGCACGAGCTGATCGCGCTTTGCGCGCCCCGTCTTACCTTCGTGAGCTATGGCGTGCCGGAAAAAGGCGACGCTAAGTGGCTCGATCATCAAGGCAGCTATATGGCGGCGGTGGCTGCGCAGCCCGTTTTCCGCCTGCTGGGCGCGAAAGACCTCGGAGTGTCCGCAGACTACCATACGGAAAAAATGCCTGCCGTGAACGTGGGCATTGTTAGACGGCCAGCTTGCCTGGCGGCAGCACGATGGCGGCCACACCGATGCGCCCAACTGGAAGTATTTCATCCCGTGGGCGGATAAGTTCCTGCATCGCGACGTCGCCGAGAGCCATCGATGAAAAGCCTGCTGCTTGCCCTCGCGGCGGTTGCATCGCTGTGGGGGCAGGCGAACCGGGCGGCGCCACGCACCGATCCGAACTCGCGATTCGCGCATCAGCAACTCCTCGCCAAAACCAAAGCGGGTCGATATCGATATCTATTTCGAAGGCGATTCCATCACACGGCGGTGGGGAGCGACCGACTATCCGCAGTTGCTGGAAAACTGGAAGAAGAATTTCTTCGGTTGGAACGCAGCCGATTTTGGCTGGGGCGCGGACCGTGTCGAAAATGTTCTTTGGCGCCTTGAGAACGGTGAGTTGGATGGCATCAACCCGAAAGTGATCGTGCTGCTTGCCGGCACGAATAACGTGGGAAACAGGGCGCCTGCGAATGGAATCGACGCGGCTGTGAACGATGTGACGAAGGGCCTTGCGGCAGTGGTGCGGGTGATGCAGTCGAAGGCCCCTAACGCAACGATCATCCTTACGGGAATTTTCCCGCGTAACGACAACATGGACGTGATGCCGGAGATCGATGCTATCAATGCCAACCTTGCGAAGATGGCGGATGGCCGGAAGATCCGCTACTTGGACATCAACGGCCAACTGGCGGACGGCGACGGGAAGCTGCGCGAAGACATGATGAACACCGACAAACTCCATCCCGCGATTGGCGGATATCAGGTTTGGGCGGACGCGCTGAAGCCCATCCTGACGGAACTGCTCGGACCGCCGGCGAAGGATGACTACGCGCCGCCGCCCACCGGCGATCCTTCGGCCCGGCGCTAACCGTGCTCTTTAGTTATAGGTGTTGTGCATTGCCCTACTTGCTTCGTGATGCGATGCCCAGGCTCCGACGCCGATAAGGAACCCGAAATCGTATCGCCGCCCCTTATTGTTGGTTTCGTATATCCTAACGCCGGGCGCGAACAGACTAATCCAAAAGAGCAACGGAGCGATCATTCCATGCCACAAACCGGCCCAGAATCCAGCGGGCGTAGCGTCCGGCAGCTTATATTTCGAATTCGGTCCGGCAACTGCGAGTACGTTGGCCATTTCAAGCCTACAGTAGCCAAACAGGAATAGTCGGTCAAGTAAAAGCGGGGCGCGCCCGATGCGCGTCGATCCGTTTGCGCGCGGCGGGTATTGTGCGCGGATTTGGGCCGGAGGCATCATCAGCCCCTATAATGAAGCGGGAGGCCTACTGAGTGGCCACGTTCGCTACGCCTGTTTCCATATCGCTCGACAACGAAAAGAATCCCTGGCTTGCCGCCGCGGCTCGTTTCGATGAAGCCGCTTCACGTCTCAAGCTGGATGACGGCATGTGCAAAGTGCTGCGCTCGCCGGCCAGAGAGATCACCGTGCACATTCCGGTGCAACTCGACGACGGCCGGATCGAGGTCTTCACCGGGTATCGCGTACAGCATTCGGTGGCTCGCGGACCCGCCAAGGGCGGCATCCGTTTCGCGCCCGACGTGACTCTGGACGAAGTCCGCGCCCTGGCCTCGTGGATGACGTGGAAATGCGCCGTGGTCAACATACCGTTCGGCGGCGGCAAGGGTGGCGTGATCGTCGACCCACACGTGCTCTCCGACGCGGAACTCGAAAAGCTGACGCGACGCTACACGGCCGAGATCATCGATTTCATCGGGCCCGAACGTGATGTGCCAGCTCCCGATGTGAACACCAACGCGCAGATCATGGCCTGGATCATGGACACGTACTCCATGCATCAGCGCCAGACTGTCACCGCCGTCGTCACGGGTAAGCCGGAGGCATTGGGCGGGTCGCGTGGACGTCCCGAAGCTACCGGCCGTGGATGCATGATCGTCACGCTCCAGGCGCTGAAGAGGCTGGGCCTCGCGCCGGAAAGCTCGCGCGTGGTGATTCAAGGCTTCGGAAACGTGGGCGGCATGGCGGCCAAGCTGATGAAGGCTATTGGGTTCAAGATTGTCTGCATCGTCGAATACGATGGCGCTGTCTACAATCCCAATGGCCTCGATATCGCAGCGCTGCAGAAGCATCGCAAAGAGACCGGCTCCATCACCGGGTTCAACGGCGGCGAAGACATGGACAAGGCCGAGGCGATGTTTCTGCCCTGCGAGGTGCTGATACCCGCGGCAACGGAAAACGTTGTCACGTCCGCCAACGCCGATCGCCTGCGTTGCAGGATCCTCTGTGAAGGCGCTAATGGACCCACCACTCCGTTGGCCGATCAAATTCTCGAGGACAAGGGCATCTTTGTAATTCCCGATATCCTGGCCAACGCCGGCGGCGTCACCGTTTCGTACTTTGAGTGGGTGCAGGACCGGCAGGGATTCTTCTGGACCGAAAAGGCCGTCAACGAGCAATTGGAACAGATCATGGTGGAGAGCTTCGACGCCATCGTCGGATACGCCGACCAGCACCACGTTCACAACCGCACCGCCGCTTACATGGTGGCGCTCGATCGCGTGGCCGCGGCCATCAAACTGAGGGGAATCTACGCGTGAGCGAAGGGCGAAACCGCGCTCATGGCTGATGCCTCCACGCCGCTGATGCGGCAGTATCACAGCGTAAAGCAACAGTTTCCGGGAACTCTGCTGCTCTTTCGTCTCGGCGATTTCTACGAACTGTTTTTCGATGACGCCGTGACCGCCGCGCGCGAGCTTGAGATTACGCTGACTTCGCGCAGCAAGGAAAAGGGCGCGATTCCCATGTGCGGCGTGCCCTACCATGCCGCCGAGGGCTACATCTCGCGCCTGCTCCAGCGAGGCTACCGCGTCGCCATCTGCGAACAGATGGAGGATCCGAAGTTAACCAAGAAGCTGGTGAAGCGCGAGGTCACGCGCGTGCTCACGCCCGGCACGGCGATTGACGCGAACCTCACGCGTCCGCGTGAGAACAACTATCTTGCGGCCGTTGCGCGGGTGGATGGCCGCGCCGGACTCGCGCACGTGGACGTCTCGACCGGCGAGTTTCGCGTCACTGAACTCGAGCCGTCTGAAGTCGCTGGCGCAATCGAGCATTTGGGCGCGCGCGAAGTGCTCTTCCCGGGAGATTTGCCCCTGGTCTCGCCGGAAGACCGCTCAGTGCCGCGCTTTGTGCGCACGGAGGTCGAGGAGTGGGTGTTCACGCCGGACTACGCCGATCGAGCCCTGCGCGACCACTTCAAGCTGCTCTCACTCGATGGCTGCGGCCTGGCGAACCGGCAAGCGGCGGTGGGCGCGGCGGGAGCGATTCTTCACTATCTGCGCGAAACGCAGCGCGCTTCGCTCGACCATCTCGACCGGCCGGCATTTTACAATCGCGCCGATTCCATGGTGCTCGACGCAGTTACGGTGCGCAATTTGGAATTGATCGAACCCGTCTTCGCCGCCGACGCGGGCCAAACGCAGGCGACGTTGTTGAACGTGCTTGACCAAACGCAGACAGGCATGGGCGGCCGCCTCTTGCGCCAGCGATTGCTGCGGCCTTCCATGGACCGCGCCGAAATTGAGCAACGCCTCGACGCATTGGGAGAGCTGCTGCAGCAAACCATTCTGCGCGCCGAACTGCGCAAAGAACTGGCCGGCATTCTCGACTTAGAACGCCTGCTCGCGAAGGTTACGCTGGGTACGGCCGGGCCGCGCGACGTGCTGGCGCTAGGCCGATCGCTCGAAAAGATTCCGGCGCTGAAGCGGTGCTTTGACACGCAGCAAGCGCAGCGGCTACGCACTCTGCACGAGCGGCTCGACGAACTGCCGGATGTCGCGGGTTTAATTCTGGAATCGATCTCCGACGAGCCGCCGTTGAACCTCGCTGATGGCGGCACAATTCGGGCCGGCTTCAACGCCGATCTCGACGAACTGCGAGATCTCAGCCAGAACGGCAAGCAGTACATCGTGCAGATTGAGGTCCGCGAGCGGCAGCGCACGGGCATTCAATCGCTCAAGGTGCGCTTCAACAACGTCTTCGGATACTACATCGAAATCACCCGCGCCAATCAACATCTGGCGCCCGCGGATTACGAGCGCAAGCAGACGCTGGCCAACGCGGAGCGATTCACCACACCCGAGTTGAAGGATTACGAGCGCAAGGTGCTCGATGCCGAAGACAAGATTTTGACTCTGGAGAAAGAGCTGTTCGTCGCTGTGCGGCAGAGGGTCGCCGCGCAGGCGCAGCGCATCCGCGCCACTGCGGGCGCGGTGGCGGAGCTCGATCTTACTGCCGCGCTGGCGCAGGTGGCGGCGGAGAATCGGTATCGCCGTCCAGCTTTTTCCGATGACGGTGAAATGCGAATCATGGCTGGACGCCATCCGGTGATCGAGAGCCTCTCGGATCAAGAAGCCGGCCGTTTCATTCCTAACGACCTCTATCTCAATGATGGCGACGATCTCATCGCACTGATCACCGGACCCAACATGGGCGGCAAATCCACCTACCTAAGACAAGCCGCGCTAATCGCGATTCTGGCGCAGATGGGGTCATTTGTGCCGGCCGAATCGGCCCGTCTGCCTTTGATCGACCGCATCTTTACGCGCATCGGCGCCTCCGACAATCTGGCGCGCGGCCGTTCTACTTTCATGGTGGAGATGACCGAGACCGCCGTAATTCTCAACACGGCTACGTCGCGCAGCTTCATCGTGCTCGACGAAATCGGCCGCGGCACGGCGACTTACGATGGGCTCGCTTTGGCGTGGGCAGTTGTTGAGCATATCCAATCGCGGACGCACGCCAAGACGCTCTTCGCTACTCACTATCACGAGCTGACGGAACTCGCGGGTGTACGCAACCTGCGAGTTTCGGTGAAGGAATCGGGCGACCATATCGTGTTCTTGCGAAAAGTGGAACCTGGCCGCGCCGACCGCAGTTATGGCATCGAGGTCGCGCGGCTTGCAGGCCTGCCGCTAAGCGTAATCGAGCGTGCACGAGAGGTGCTCAAGATGCACGAAGGCGCTGTGGCCGAGGAAGTCAAGCCGCTGCAAGCACACGACGCCGGTCCGGTGCAGATCCAGTTGTTTGAGCCGGTGGGACACGGCATCGCGGAACGCATCCGGGCGCTCAAGCTGGATGAGTTGCGGCCCATCGAAGCGTTGCAGTTGCTGGCCGAGTTGCAGAAGGAGCTTAGGAGCCAATGAGAGTCGCCGGCATCATGAGCGGTACATCGCTCGATGGCATCGATGTGGCTATTGTCGAAATCCGAGGACGGCGCATCGAAACCATTGGGTTCCAAGCGTCGCCCTATCCCGCGCGAATGCGCGAGCGCTTACTTGCCTGCATGGAATCCGGCGGCGCGCATGCCATCTCGCAACTGAATTTCGATCTAGGGAAACTGTACGCAAAGGCGGCTTTGCGCGCCATTGCGAGCTTCGGCTCGGTGGAATTGATCGGATGCCATGGGCAGACGGTCTACCATGAGGGCGGTCGGCACACCCTGCAGTTGGGCGAAGCCGCGGTTATCGCGGAGCGCACGGGCGTCCCGGTGGTCTCCAACTTCCGCGCGCGCGACATCGCCGCCGACGGTCAAGGGGCGCCGCTAGTCCCCTTTGTGGATTATCTTCTCTTTCGCCACGTTTCGCGCACACGCATCACGCTCAACATTGGCGGCATCGCCAACATCACTGTAATTCCGCCGCGCGCAATGCCAGAACAGGTGATCGCGTTCGACACGGGTCCCGGGAATATGGTCATCGATGCCCTGGCGGCGGAGTCCTCTCACGGTAAATTGCGTTGCGACCGCGGCGGCAAAATCGCTGCATCGGGCAAACCGAGCATCGAGCTACTCGATAGCTTACTGAAGGACCCCTATTATCGCCGCCTTCCGCCCAAGAGCGCGGGCCGCGAGCAATATGGCGTGGAATTCGTGGAGCGGATGAAGCGCTCGAACCTTTCCATGCCCGATTTGATCGCCACGGCGACGGCTTTCACCGCGCGCACGATTGCGCTGGCGGTGCGCGAACATCAAACGCGAACAACCGACCTCATCGTCTCCGGCGGCGGCGTTCACAACCCGCAGATCATGGCGCATCTTTCCGCCTACTTGCCAAACGTCGCGCTTTCGACTTCGAGCGAACATGGCGTAAATGCGGACGCCAAAGAGGCGATTGCATTTGCCGTTCTCGCGCACGCCACCTGGCTGCGGCATCCGTCAAATTTACCGTCAGCCACCGGGGCGCGCCGCGCAGCGATCCTCGGGAGCATTACACCTTAAGGGACGTCCAGCCCGCTAGCGCGCTTCTGCGCGGGACGCGCCGAAGGCCTATCCTACGTAACCCGACGAGTTACAAGGTGGCCTTAGCGTATCTAATTGATCGAAGCAGTAGCCCCCGCGGTGGTTCCTACGGCCAGTGGTTGGACGGCTGCACCGACGCGCATTTCGCTCCAATCGTAAGCGAACTCCTTGCCACAGTCCAGGCAGACGACATAAGCGCCGCTCCGGGGAGTGGAGGCCGAAGTTCCCGCGCTCTTGCGCGAAGGTGTTAGAGGGAAAGTGGTGCGTTGGTGGGCGCAGCCAAAGAACGAATTCAGAATAGACTGAAGCATTGCGGTTGTACCCTTTCTTGTGGATTAGATACTGCACGCAAGGCGCCGGTTGCACATTTACCCACTACACACCTCTTCGGGTGCGTGTGTCCCAGAACAAATCAGACTAGTTTCGAAGCTATGGATTCTGCGATAGCTTTGCCATGAAACCGTCCATTTTCAATAAATATCTCGTTCGTGTGCATGCCGGCGACAATGACTCCAGCCAGGTAAACTCCCGCGCGCTCGCTTTCCAAAGTTTGCGGATCGGTGCGGGGTCGAAGAGTACTAGACTCCAGCGTGATTCCCGTCTCGGCGAGAAATTCCAGATCGGGGCGGTACCCGATGAGCGCAAAAACGAAATCATTCCTTAATATAATTTCACTTCCGGCGTTGCGACGCGAACCGAATCCTTCAGTATCTCGACCACGCGCGAATTAAAAAACGCCTTGATCTCGCCGCTTTTGATGCGGTTTTCGATGTTGGGTTTGATCCAATACTTCACGTTATTGTGGATGCCGGGGCCGCGATGAATCAGTGTGACGCGCGCTCCGGTCCAGAATAACTCCAGCGCCGCAATGGCAGCGGAGTTTTTGGCGCCGACAACAATTACGTCATGGTTGTAGTACGGATGGGGTTCTTTGTAATAATGCATGACCTTATCGAGCTCCTCGCCGGGGACATTCAACATATTGGGAACGTCATAATATCCCGTCGCAAGCACGATCTTGCGCGCCCGATAAGTGTGGTTACAACCTAGCCGGTCTGTAGTAAATACCCGAAAATCGTCATCTTTGCCCTCGATCGGTTCACGCGCTCGTAATGGCGAATCTGGAGTTTGTAGTGGTCGGCCACGCGACGATAATATTTCAGCGCCTCGTGCCGGTTGGGCTTTTCGTTGAGGCTGGTCATCGGGATGTTGCCGATTTCCAGCAGCTCCGGCGTGGTGAAGAACGACATGTTGGTGGGGTAGTTGTAAATCGAGTTGACCACGCACCCTTTCTCCACCAACAATGTGTTCACTCCGCGCTGCTTCAGTTCGATTCCGCAGGCGAGGCCCGTCGGACCGGCGCCGACTACGAGGGCGTCGAATGAGTCGTCGGGCGATTCAATCACAGCTTGCTCTCGACCTCGCGGTACACCTCGGCAGCGCGGCATTCAAGCGCCGAAGCGTCTTTGCCGCCGCCCTCCGCCATATCGGGCCGGCCGCCGCCTTTGCCGCCCACCGCCTGCGCCACGGCGCCCGCCAGTTTGCCGGCGTGCACTTTGGCCGTGAGATCCTTGGTGACCGCGGCGACGATCGAAACTCCATCGCCGCCAGCCGACGCCAGCACCACTACGGCGCTCTTCCACTTGTTGCGGAGCGAATCGGCCAGTTCGCGCATTTGCTGCGCGGTCCATGCCGTCGATACGAGCGGCGAGCACGGTCGCGCCATTGACGCGCTGCGCCTGCGATTCGAGCGCACCGGCGGCCGATTGCGCCAGCTTGCTCTTGAGCTGATCCACTTGCCTGCGATTGCGCGCGCTCGGTGGCCAGCAGCTTCTCCACATGCTCGACCAGTTCGGGCTCGCCCGCCTTGAGCAGGTCCGCGATGCGCTTGAGGCATCCGCCGATTCCTGATACTGCCGCAGCGCGCCTTCGCCGGTGATGGCTTCGATGCGCCGCACGCCGGCGGAGATGCTGCCTTCGTAGACGATCTTGCAGACGCCGATATCGCCGGTGCGGCGCACGTGCGTGCCGCCGCACAGTTCGCGGCTGAAGCCCGGCACGTTAACTACGCGCACCTGGTCGCCATATTTTTCGCCGAACAGCGCCATGGCGCCGGTGGTGAATGGCCTGGTCGAGCGGCATGACGTTGGTCTCCACCGCGGTGTTCTTCAGGATCTGCTCGTTCATCAGGCGCTCGACTTCTTCGATTTCGGCGCGATCCATGGCGGCGTAGTGGGTGAAATCGAAGCGCAGCCGGCCGGGTTCCACCACGCTGCCGGCCTGCTTGACGTGCGTGCCGAGCACCTGGCGCAGCGAAGCGTGCAGCAGGTGCGTGGCGGTGTGGTTGCGCCGCGTGGCGTCGCGCAGCGGAGCGGCGACTTCCGCGCGCAGTGTATCGCCGACGTGCGATGGGCGCATGCGCTGACGATGCGATGGACGGTAGAGTCCGGGAACGCCGGGGAAGACGTCTTCGACGTCGGCGACCTTTTCGCCTGACGCGCGAATAGAGCGCGCCGTGATCGCCTACCTGGCCGCCGGTTTCGGCGTAGAACGGCGTCTGGTCGAAGACCAGTTCGGCGCTGCGCGCCGGCCGGGAACGGAATCCACGGGCTGCTTTTCGATCAATCAGCCCGATGACGCGCGACGTGGCTTCGAGTTCGCTATAGCCCAGGAACTTCGTGCGGCCCTGCTCCAGCAGCTTCTGATAGGCCGGAGCCACGACGCCCTTTTCCGCGCCCTTCCAACTGGCGCGGGCGCGCTCGCGCTGCTGCTCCATTTCGCGATCGAAGCCGTCGCGATCGATGCGCCAGGCCGTGCTCGCGCGCCATGTCTTCCTGCTCGTCGAGCGCGAGGCCGTAGGTGTCGTAGAGCTTGAAGGAGACCGCGCCGGGGATGGCCTTGCCCTGCAGGCTCTTGATCTCGTCGTTGAACACCTTCTCCGCGACCAGGAAGGTGGTGGCGTAGCGATGCTCTTCGTCCTTCACGACGCGCGCCACGCGCTGCACGCTCTCCATCATTTCCGGATAGGCGTCGCTGCATCAGCTCGGCGACGAAGCCGGTGAGCTTGTAAAGGAACGGATCCTCCACGCCGATCAGGCGCACGTTGCGCATGGCGCGGCGCATGATCTTGCGCAGCACGTAGCCGCGGCCTTCGTTGGAGGGCAGCACGCCATCGTGGATCAGAAACGCGGTGGCGCGCGCGTGATCGGCGGCGATGCGCAGCGCGGTATCGACGCGGGCATCGGCGCCGTAAGCGCATTCCGAAGAGCTCGGCGGCGCGCTCGATGATGGGGAGGATCAGGTCGGTTTCGTAGTTCGAGAGCTTGCCCTGCAGGACGGCGGCGACGCGCTCGAGGCCCATGCCGGTATCGATCGACGGCCGCGGCAGCGGCGTCAGCTTGCCGCAGGCATCGCGGTCGAACTGCATGAAGACGAGGTTCCAGATTTCGACGAAGCGGCCGCCGGCATCGTCGGGAAACTGCTTCGTGCTCGCGGCCCGGCTCGGCGGCTTCGGGACCCAGATCGTAATGGATCTCCGAGCACGGCCCGCACGGGCCGGTCTCGCCCATCTGCCAGAAATTGTCCTTTTCGTCGAGGCGGAAGATGCGGCTCTTGGGAACGCCGGCCACCTTCTGCCAGAGCTCTTCGGCTTCGTCGTCTTCGCGGAAGACGGTGACGTAGAGCTTGTCTTTGGGCAGGCCGTAATCCTTGGTGATCAGGTCCCAGGCGAACTCGATGGCGTCGGCTTTGAAGTAGTCGCCGAAGGAGAAATTGCCCAGCATCTCGAAGAAGGTGTGGTGGCGGCGCGTGTAGCCGACGTTTTCGAGGTCGTTGTGCTTGCCGCCGGCGCGCACGCATTTCTGCGAGGTGGTGGCGCGCGTGTAGTCGCGCTTCTCCAGGCCCAGGAAGACGTCCTTGAACTGGTTCATGCCGGCGTTGGTGAACAGCAGCGTGGGGTCGTTGGCCGGGACCAGCGAAGAGCTGCGCACGATGCGGTGGCCGCGTTCGGCGAAGAAGTCGAGAAAGCGCTGTCGGATTTCGTGACCTGTCACGGAGAATCCTTCGTGGAAGTGGACTAATTCTAATTGTAGGGCATGGCGCTTGAAGACGGGCGGAGTAGATGGTCAGGATTCCAGCGCAATAATGGGTTTATGCATTGCGCCATCGAAATCGTCATGCAACGCCGGCGGCGGTCCGGGACAACCCATGAGCTTCCTCGATAATTTAGAAAACAACCTCAAAGCCCTGGAGAACCAGGAGGAAAAGAACCCGGAGAAGGTGAAGCGCGATCGAGAGCGTCGCGAGGCGGAGAGAGGCTCGGCGCTGCTGCGTGCTCCGTATGCCGAAGCGCTGAAGAATTCAGCATTCACTTCTCAGCTATTGACTCAGTGCCGAACCATCGGACGCGAGCAGCGAGTGCTGGTTCAATTCAGCTGGATCGGCGAAAACCTGCGGCTCGATGCCGCGGCCAAGCGCATGGAACTGACTCCCACCCCCGAAGGGATCGTGGCGGTATTCTCTTTGAACGCCGCCGAGATTGGCCGGCAAATGGTGAATCTTCAATCCAGCGACGCGGAGGCGTTAGCGCGTCAGTGGCTCGCCGGCTAACCTGCCGCCGCCCTATTGGCGGGCGGCTAGACGGCGCTTGGCGGCGGATCGCTTGACCAGCAAACCGACCAAGGCGATTACCGTCAACATGAGAACAATCTGCGAAGGTTCGGGCACCGGATTAAGACCGGTTTGGGACGGTGGAGTGTAAGTCAGAAACTCCTGCAAAGGCACACCGTTCTCGTTCTGTGCATCCCAAGTCTTGTCGGCGGTCACCACCGACCATCCGAGGCCAGGCGTCCAACCCTGGTTCACAACCGCATTCTCCGCCGAGTTGAGCGCTGAATCCACCGCGAACTGAAAGTTATATCCAGAGGAGCTGGATCCCCATAAGCCGAGCGTCGAATTGAAAGCAAAATTGCCACCCGTGGCGGCAATCCGACCTTGCAAATCCTGTAGGTGGGTTTCGCTCGAGGTAAATTCGCTGGGCCCGGAATCCGCAAACACCAACCAGTCCGCAACCTGATAGATGTCGATGACGGCATTCATAGCAGCGGTGGAGAGAAGGCCGTTTTGTCCATCGGTCAGCGCGCCTTCCATCTGCGTCGCCAACCAGGCCAATTCCAAATAGCGATTCAACCCGTTCGATGTGGAAAGGTTCGCCGTTACGGACGCGCCGTTACTGACAGCGGTATTCGTCTGAAATGCAAAGTTGGCCGGATTCGAAGTATCTCCGGGCAGGATATTAGGATAAGTGCCGCCGAATTGGTATTGACTGAAGTTACTAGAGCTGAATGGCACGATATTCGCCTGCCAATCCATGGGCGGGGCGATCTCGTGATTGTAGTCGATACAGAAGATGCTAATGAGTGCGCCTGTGTTCGCGTCTTTCGCCGTGTACGGACTTACATAGAAGCCCTGCCAAACGTTATCGCCGGCGCTGGACCACTGCATGTTATCGGCAAAGCCGGCCGTACATAGCCCGAGAACGCATAGTGCGAGCCGAGCGCTTTTGTACTTCACTATGATTTAACCCCCCGAGGTCAGCCTGTTATCGCCTTCCTGCACAATCGTGCCATGCAACTTACAGCGGGACAAGGTCCTATAGTTCTAAGGTAGTAATGCTCCCAGGAGCACCAGTACATCCGAGTACTACGATGCAATTAGGAGAATCACTCTAATTCACAACGCAGTTATCCCCGCGTTGGCACCTCTCCCGAACGGGCGGTTCGAGCGCGCGGCATTTTGGCTTGATGGAACGAAGGCCAACCGGTAAGTCCTACGGTTACTTTACGATCCCCAACCGCCTAGGCTCGCCACGATACGGCGTTTGGCGGCGGATCGCTTCGCCCCCAATGCCGCCAACGCGATTACGGTCGCCATTAGAACGATCTGCGAAGGTTCCGGTACCGGATTAAGCGCAGACTGGGGAGTCGGATCAGGACTAGATTGGCTTGACGGAGTAGATTGGGCCACGGGATCGGTCGAAGAATGGGGCGCTGGATTATCAATCGGAAGATTCTGCCACCACGGAACGCTGGTTTTGCTCTGGTCGACCCACGGATCGCCGGCTGTCGCCACATCTGATCCGCCACCGGGAATCCAGCCCTGATCCGGAGCCCAACCCTGGTCAATAGTTGGATTCGCCGGCCCTTGGTGGCCGGAATCCACCGGAGTCTGCGCGGTATGGCCATTAAGATTGGAAATCCACACGACGGGAGTGGGTTTGGAGGAAAGGCGATCCGTTCTGCCAACGGTCCTGTTTTCCAAATCCTGCCGCCCGGTTTCACCCGAATTGAATTTGCCGGGACTTGCCTGCGCCAGCAACATACCACCCGCGGCCTGATAGCTGTTGGTGACCGCATCCATTGCGGCGGTGGAAAGAAGACCATTCCCACCATTGGTAAGCGAAGCTTCCATCCGGTTCGCCGACCGCACCAATTCCCCATTGCCGTCGGCTGTGTTCGATTCGTAGAGACTTGTCGTTGCCGAGGGCGCATCGGCCGCTCCCGCGGAGTTAGCCGTTGCGGGCGGATTTGCAGTTACGGAAGTGCCGTTGGCAGCTGAATTCGTCTGAGGCGCAGCATAGGCGCCGCTGGAACCATTTGCGGACAGTATACCGGGATAACTTCCGCCGAATGGATTTTGTCCGGAGTTACCGCCGGTGACGGGAAGAATATTCCCTGCCCAATCGATGGACGGCATGGTCCCGGAATTGCCGTCGATGCCGAAGTTGTCCAGGGCGCCGCCTATGGTTGCCTTGTCCGCAATGCGCGGGCCGATGTAGAAGTCCTGCCAAAGTTGGTTGCCGGGATTCATCCACCCCGTATTGTCCGCAAACCAGGTCTCGGGCTCACGAAAGAACAGCGGAGTCACGTCGTGTTTTGGGATTGCGGCGCCGTGCCTAGCGCTCCGGCCGGCGCCATGCGAGAAATCGGCTTTGATCTGCGCAACGTCGCCCTTTCGATCGATCCCCTCTAAACGGTGATTCGGGACAGCGGGACGGTTACGGTTCAGGTGGTTGCTAATCACCAGTACTACGGCGCAAAGAGCAAGAAGGCAAACTGCGAGGCGTACCCTCACGTTTTTCACTTAGATGTTTTCTCCCCCGAGGGCAGGTTATCCTCTCCGTCCCTGGAAACAATCGTGGCATGCCACTTATAGTCAGACAAGATCTTACAGTTTTGCAGCCGTAATGCTCAGCACAGGTTTGAGCCTGTCTCGGGTAATTACATCACTTACTATGTGATCTTTACGGCAGACCCAGAGAATAGCGGCAATTCAGACGCGTCTGCGGTGCGGTAGCGTACCGTTTAACCCCATGCCCAGCCAACGCGCTATTCGGTTTCACTACGCGTTCCGGGCACAAGCCTGGAACGTCCAGGGCTGCTCGGACGCTAAGGAAGCGGCGATTTGAAACGACGAACAGGCGAATTCGGTAATAGGCGACAATCTAATTGTCGCCGAACCCAGGTCTGCAGAGCCCATTACGGGCATCTGGACTGGCACCATGACGGTCCGGAATGCCGGCAAGAAGGCGTTGGGGGACCCAATCCAGGTATTGCTGACAGACCTTGCCAAGCGGCGTCACGTTAAGCAACGGCTCAGGGTCGCTCGGGGGGCACCGTTCGTTGCAGTCGCGGCGGCAAGACTCAATCCCAGCACCGGGGAATTTCGCGTCCAGAATCACGCCAAACACTCTTCTACAGCATCGCAAGCCGCTGTAACGGCATCTTCCTGCGCCACGCGGCGACGCAACTCCTCGGCGCGCTTCGCATACCGCACATCCTTCAACAAGCACTCCAACTCAGCCGCCGCCGAATTCGCGCTGTAACGATTGCGTCGAATGGTTCTTGCAACGCCTAGCCGTTGCAGCCGCGCCGCATTATCTTGTTGATCGAAGGCGAACGGCATCACCAGCATCGGGCGGCCCGCCAAAAGCGTCTGGCCGCAGGTGCCAATGCCACCCTGATGGACGACACAGGCCGCGCGAGGCAGGATTTTGGAGTAAGGCGCATAAGGGATGACCAATGTGTCCGGAGGGAGCGGACCATCAACGGTATTGGCGCCCGTCAACAGCACGGCCCGACAACCCAATCGTTTCACCGCGGCGAGGCTGTCCTGGTAAAAGTTCCCGGCTGCGAGCACTGCCGCCGAACCCAAAGTGAAGACCACCGCTGGAGGACCGGCATCCAAGAATCGATCAAACTCCGGATCCAGTCGCTGCCCATGCTCGGTCTGGTCGTAGAATGGAAATCCGATTATCCGTGTCTGTGGTGGCCAGTCCGGCTGTGGCTCGGCCATCACTGCCGAAAACATCGCCAGGATGCGACGCGGAGAGTGCTGGCCTTCAAAGACTGGATCTCTGCCTGATGGCAATGCCAGACTCACGCGAAACTCCTCAATAGGTCTCTTCCACGATCCGGTTTTGAGACGCACCAGGCTGCGCAGCAACCCATTTACACCCGGGCCGAGCCGACGTAATTTCCCGAGCAATGGCATCGGCGCCAGCACCGGCGGGTCATATTTAGAGAAGAATACGATCGGTGCAGTCACCGTAGAAATCCACGGCAGGCCGCTCTTTTCAGCGGCGATTTGCGCAGCGAAAGTAATTGGATGTGTAACTATTGCATCGGCGTAACGCAAGGCCTCCATTACTTCCGCATAAGCAGCCGGCGTGCAAGCGTAAAGTATCCGGCGGATCAATCGTTCGGGGCCATGCCTGGCGTGCATCACTTCCCGCATGAATTCGTGAGAGAAAGACTCGAAATGCGGACCCATGGGAGCAAAGCGGAAGCCTGTATGTTCCACCTTCGTGCGGTATAGGTCACTGGTCGCGATCGTAACGATATGCCCGCGGGCCTGAAGCCCGAGCCCGATAGCCAAAAACGGATGCAGATCTCCCAGCGATCCGGTGGTCGTCAGCAGGATTCGCTTTCCCAATTGATCCCCTTACGATGATACTTGGCTCTAATAAGGCTCGAACGTAGCAAACGCGTACCTATCGGCTATTGGCAAGTTATGACTGCTACCCTATCTACATGCCCGCGACCGACCCCGCACAAATGCTTGAAGGGCTGAAGACGTTCCTTCGTATCCCTAGCATCAGCGCGCTTTCCGAACACAAGCCCGACATCCGCCGCGCCGCCGAGTTCGTGCGCGGCGAATTGCAATCCGCGGGACTGGCCGCCGAGTTGATCGAGGGCGCTGGCAATCCGCTGGTCTATGCCGAATGGCTGGGCGCGCCGGGCAAGCCGACGATTCTCTTCTATGGCCACTACGACGTACAGCCGCCCGATCCGCTCGACGAATGGAAATCGCCGCCTTTCGAACCGGAAGTCCGCGGCGGCGATATCTTCGCTCGCGGCGCCGCGGACGACAAGGGCCAGGTCTACCTGCAGATCAAAGCCGTGCGAGCGCCTGCTACGCCGCGACGGCAAGCTGCCCGTCAATGTGAAGTTTCTGATCGAAGGCGAAGAGGAGACAGGCGGCGAGCACATCGAGCAGTATGTGAAATCGCGTCCGTCGCGGCTCTCGGCTGATGCGGCGGTCATCTGCGACACCGAGATGTTCGCGCCGGAATTGCCCACTATCTGTGTGGGACTGCGCGGCATGGTTTACTGCGAACTGCTCGTGCAGGGCGCCGATCACGATCTGCATTCAGGCGTCTACGGCGGCGCCGCGCCCAACCCGTTGCAAGCCATCGCCGAGATCGTCTGCGCGCTCAAGGACCGCGATGGCCGCATCCGCATTCCCGGCTTCTACGATCGCATTGTGCCGCCCTCGCCGAAGGAGCGCGAGGCCTGGGCGCGCCTGCCGTTCGACGAAAAGGAGTACACGGAAAAGGAGATGGGCGCGCGCGAACTGGTGGGCGAAGCCGGCGTGCCGCTGTTCGAGCGGTTGTGGGCGCGGCCGACGCTCGAGGTCCACGGCATCCGCGGCGGATTCACCGGCGAAGGCGCGAAGACGGTGATTCCCGCGCGCGCCGTCGCCAAGATCAGCATGCGCCTGGTAGCCGATCAGCGGACCGATGAAGCCGCCGAGCAGTTACGCGAAGCCGTGAAAGCCGCATGTCCGCGCGGAGTGACGGCGGAACTGAAGGTGCTGCACACAGGCGCGCCTTCGCTGACGAATCCGGACAACCGGTTCATACACGCGGCTGCCGAAGCCATGAAACAGATCTTCGGCAAGGAGACGGTGTATATTCGCTCCGGCGGATCGATTCCGATTGTCGGCGTGTTCGACGCCTATCTCGGAATTCCCAGCGTGATGATGGGTTTCGGATTGCCGGACGACAATCTGCACGCGCCCAACGAGAAGTTTCACTTGCCGAATTTCTATCGCGGGATTGACGCGGTGGAACGGTTTTTGGAGTTAGTGGGATAAGCCGTCGCTGACGCCCAGTCTGTTACCGAGTCGCTGGATCTTCAAATAACGGGTGACGCGTAGCGTCATCACCATTTCCCTTTATGAAGCGCACTCGGCCTATCGCTTCGACTCGCCGCCCACTGGTCATAGCTGGTTGGAATTTCCAGGTCGCCAGGCAATCGGCCAACAATACCCGCGAGGACTCTGATCCGTAAATTGGGTAGTGGGTCAGTTTGGTGAAACCTTACATTGACGCAAGCAGGACGCCGCGAATTCTCTGTTTTAGTTCCTTGAGGGCCGCGTATTGCTCTGCGTTGGTACTAATGTTGCAGTCCGGGAAATCCAACTGAAGCGGCATGTAATCGTGTTCTCGCTTTAGCCCTATAAGCCACTTCCCGTCGCCAAGAGTTGGCGTTCCGTACAGAGAGGCATCCTCAACCGGGAACGCCATCCGGCAAAGTTCTAAAACCTGTTCGTTCGTCATTCCGTCAAAATCGTATCATGTCTGCCGTTCAGTCCCTTCCGCGCCCGCATCCGCTGATGTATCGGCCCGGAGTGCGTCCGGTCGGGTTCCGTCCGCCTTCGCCACGTCCGCTCAAGCATACCCGGTATCCTCAGCATTTGGCTGAGGATGAGATGACGACATGTATCGCGGCGCGGATTCTTGCAAGCGGCCCTGCAATGGACCTGTAAAAGCGTGCGGCAGTTGACGGAGGAGTTGAAGCGGATGAAGCATCAGATCAGCCATCAGGTTGTCGCCGATCTGCTGCATGAACTGGGCTACAGCTTGCAGGCCAACCGGAAGACGAAGGAAGGCTCGGATCACCCTGACCGCAATGCTCAGTTTGAGCATCTGAACGGCAAAGTGAAGTGGAGTTTGGGCCGCCGCCAGCCGGTGATTTCGGTGGACACCAAAAAGAAAGAGTTGGTGGGCAACTTCAAGAATGGCGGGCGCGAACTGCGGCCCAAAGGCCAGCCGGAGACGGTGCGGGTCCATGACTTTGTCGATCCCGAATTAGGCCGCGCTACGCCTTACGGAATATACGACTTGGGCCACAACAGCGGCTGGGTAAGTGTAGGAATGGATCGCGATACCGCCGAGTTCGCCGTGGAGACGATCCGTCGCTGGTGGCGGACTATGGGACGTCCCGCCTATCCGAAAGCCACTCGTCTGCTGATTACCGCCGATGCTGGCGGCAGCAACGGTTCGCGCTTGCGGCTCTGGAAAATCGAACTACAGAAGCTAGCTGACGAAACCGGGCTGCGCATCGCAGTGTGTCACTTCCCGCCGGGAACCAGCAAGTGGAACAAGATTGAACATCGGCTATTCTCTTACATCACCCAAAACTGGAGGGGAAAGCCCCTCCGCAGCTTCCAGACCATCGTAAATCTGATTGCGGCAACGACCACCAAAACGGGTCTCAAGGTTCATGCTGAATTGAATACCGAAACCTATCAGTCTGGGATCAAAATATCGGACGCGGACCTTGCCCAGGTGAAAATCCGCCGCGACAAGTTTCACGGTGACTGGAACTACGAAATCGAACCCCGCTACCCATCTTGCTGACTAGCTTATTTCTAGACAGTTCCTTAATGGCGGCGAGATTCACCGCGCTGCCAGCGGCAGAATCGGCACGGTGCGCGCTCACGGAATGGATATCCACTACGGGCCTGGGCGTTCGCGAACAATCGTCAGGGAACGCGCCGATCGCTCGATCGCCGTATCCAACCGCTACGACAACGGCTATATTCAGCGCAATTACGTTTATCGTGGCGCGCCATTCGTACAGCGCACTTACTATGTGAACGGCGTCGCGTACAGCCGCGTCTATCGGCCCTATACGCTTGGCGCGGTAGCGGTCGCCGTCTATGCGCCGGCTTATTACTACTCGCCTGGCTTTTACGGATGGGCCTATACGCCATGGGGCGTACCGGCGGCATATCCATGGGGTTGGGCCGCAGACCCATGGTATGGATACTATGCCGGTTACTTTACGCCATACCCGGCATATGCAGGTCCATCGCTCTGGTTGACGGATTATATGATGGCGGAAACGCTGCAAGCGGCCTATCTGGAGCGCGCAGCCGAGTTGGCAAACACTCAACTCACTTACTCGCCGTTGACGCCGGAAGTGAAGCAACAGATCGCCGACGAGGTTAATCGTCAAATCTCTCTGGAAAATCACGAGGCATCGACGGTAGCTCAGGCTGATCCGGATCCAGGATCGAGCGGAATCGAGCGGATGTTAACGGACAACACGTCCCATGCATTCGTCGTTTCATCGCCGCTGTTTGTTCAATCGAGCGGCGGGGAATGCTCAATTACCGAGGGAGACGTGCTCGGCTTGATGCTCGGAGCGCATTCCGATCTTTCCGCGATTCATCTCGCGGTACTTGCCAGCAAGGGAGACGACTGCTCCCGAGGAAGTGTAGTCTCTGTGAGCGTCGCGGATTTGCAGGAAATGCAAAATCACATGCGCGAAACTATCGACGAAGGCTTGGAGAAGCTACAGAGCGAGCAAGGCCGAAATGGCGTTCCACCCGCGCCGCAGGAGGCGGCCCAGCCACCTGTGAAGTCGCTTTATGCCGAGATAGCGCCCCCGCTCGACCCGGGCATTGCCGATCAATTGAGTGCACAGAACAAGGAAGCGCAGAAGGCGCTTCAGGAAACGCTGAGCCAGACGCCTAGTGGACAGGATCCGGCAGACCGATCTGCGTCCGAACCCCGCTTGACCCAGGGCGAGACTGTCCAAGAAGTGCTCGCGCTTGTCGGCGAAAAGCCGCAGGATGTCTTCGATAGCGGAACGAATAGGATCTATGTCTTTTCGAAGGTGGTCGTCACCTTCGCTGGGGGCAGGGTTGTCAAGATTGAGGAATAGGCTTGGTCGGTACGGGAAAAATATGCCGGCAAAGGTGAGCGTGAGTATGCGGCAACTTGCGGCTATAACTTGGTTGGCAGCCCTACCTTGCTTATTGGCACAAGTGCCAGGGTACACGATCACGACGATGCCTGGCTTCGCCGCAAGCGTTCAGCCCGTCGGCATGGCGTCTGATCCGTCCGGAAATGTTTATGTCGCAGATTGGAACGGCCTGGTTCAGAAAGTCTCGCCGGGCGGGTCAATTACAACTCTTGCAGGCGGGGCAGTGGCGTCTGGCGGCCTGGTTGGAGACGGAGGTTCAGCGACGAGCGCCAACCTTTCCTTTCCCAGCGGAGTCGCGGTAGATTCGGCGGGAAGCGTCTATATTGCCGACACAGGCAACAATCGAATTCGCAAAGTTTCGACATCGGGCGCGATCGCGACCGTCGCAGGTCCTGGCTCGACCAACGGCACTCTGGGTGACGGCGGACCGGCGACCAGCGCTACACTCAGCCATCCGGCGAGTATCGCTCTGGACCCGAGCGGCAACTTGTACATTGCCGATACCGGCCACAATCGCATTCGAAAGGTATCGCTGGATGGCACGATTACAACCGTTGCGGGCAATGGATTGGCTTCCAGCGCTTTAGGCGACGGAGGGCCGGCTACCAGCGCGGCGCTCTCATTGCCAGTCGGCATCGCGGTTGACGCGCAAGGAAACCTGTTTATCGCCGATTCCGGACATGCGCGTATCCGCCTGGTGGCATCCGGAACCATATCCACGGTCGCAGGAAACGGAACGAGTGCTTACGCAGGAGATGGAGGGGTTGCTACCCTCACGGCAATCGGCGGCAACCCACAAGGGATATCCGGCGGCATCTACTTCCCTGAGGGCCTCGCGCTTGATGCAAGCGGTGAAATCTATATTGCCGACAAGGCTAACGGCCGCATTCGCGTAGTTACATCGGATGGACAGATCAGCACTATCGCCGGGAACGGCGGTAATCCTTCAACCGGCGACAACGGTCTGGCAACTAACGCCGGACTTGCTTGCGCTTGTGAGGTAGCTTTGGGCACTGACGCGAAGGTGTACGTCGCAGACTACATGAGCGTTCGGATGTTGACGCCGACAGGCACCCCGATTTATCCAGGGCCTTCTTTTGAGGTCAACGGCGTAGTGAATGCCAGCGCGTTCGGGACAGCCGCACAATTGGCTCTGGGGTCCTGGGTCGAGATCCATGGATCTTACCTTGCACCCGACTCGCGCACCTGGACTGGCGCCGATTTTTCCGATATAACTGCGCCCACCTCGCTCGACGGAACCTCGGTAACGATTGGAGGACAGCCTGCTTTCATCAGTTACATAAGCGCCGGCCAAGTCAACGCCCAAGTTCCCACGAACATCGGGTCCGGCGCGCAACAACTGGTCGTCACCACAACTTACGGCAAAACCGCCAACTACACGATTACTGTGAACGGAGTACTGCCCCGCCTGCTCGCGCCCCCTTCATTCAGCTTCAACTCAATCCAGTACGCGGTCGCGCTGTTCTCGGATGGCGCGACCTATGTTCTTCCTTCAGGCGCGATTCCCGGCGTTCCTTCCCGTCCGGCGACGGTGGGAGACACCATCACGTTGTACGGAATCGGATTCGGCTCTGTTACGCCGAACAATCCGGCCGGGCAAATCGTTCAGGGCAACAACTCATTGGACTTGCCGTTTACGGCAAAAATCGGCGCAATGCCGGCGACGGTTCTGTATGCCGGATTGGCGCCCGGCGCCATCGGCCTATATCAGTTCAACATTGTCGTTCCGAAGGTGACGGCTACGGGCGCGCTCCCGTTTAGTTTCACGCTCGGTGGCGTAGCCGGACCGCAGACGCTCTACATCTCGATTAAATAACCAAGCGGGCTCCCCTTACACCCACCATGCCGCCGCCGGGGCCTGGCGCACGACAATCCCATTCAGGAATGCCGCTGCTTTGGTAAGCCCTTCTTCGGGCGACATCAGACTATCCTCGTGCTCGATCGACAGCACGTAGTCATACCCGAACATGCGTAGCGTCGAGACGAATTCGCGCCACCAGTCTTCGCCGTGGCCGTAGCCGCAGGTGCGGAAGATCCAGGCGCGGTTGCGCTCATCGGTGTAGCTCTTGGTATCGAGCACGCCCGTCATGCGGCAGGTTGCGGTCGTAAATCTGAGTGTCCTTGGCATGCACATGGAAAATCGCGTCGCCCAGCACGCGAATCGCGGCGATTGGGTCGATGCCCTGCCAGAACATATGGCTCGGGTCGTAATTGCATCCTACCGATGGGCCCCCGATCGCGCGCAGCTTGAGCATGGTCTCCGGGCTGTACGCCACGAACCCCGGATGCATCTCGATGGCGATCTTTACGCCATGATCGGCCGCGAACTTGCCGTGCTTCGACCAATACGGCGCAACCACTTCGTCCCATTGCCATTTGAGGATTTCGAGATAATCGGGCGGCCACGGACACGTCACCCAGTTTGGCCACTTCGAACCCGGCGAATCGCCCGGGCATCCGCTGAAATCGATCACTACCGGCACGCCTAGCTTCTCAGCCAGCAAAACGGTTTTACGGCTCACTTCCGCGTCGTGTTTGGCATGCTCCGCATTCGGATGCAGCGGATTCCCGTGGCAGCTCAGCGCGCTGATGCAGAATCCATGATCGTCCAGCTTTTTCTTGAACTCTATCAGCTCGGTGTTGTTCTCCAGCATCGAGAGCTTGCAGTGCGGGTCGCCTGGATAATTGCCCGTGCCCAGCTCCACGGTATCGATCTGCAAGGTCTTCAGCTTCTTTAGGACGTCTTCGAGCGGAAGCTGCGACAGCAACGGTGTGAATACGCCAACTCTCAAGTTTGATCTCCTTGGCGTATTATACCGGCTGCATGAGCTGTGCCAGCGCCCAGCACGCGTGCTCCGCGACCAGCGCGTTTTCCGATTGCGCAAGCTGCTCAAGCGGCTCGCGAAACTCGGCGCGGCCGAGTGACCCCATCGCCACCGCAACGTTGCGCAGAAACCCGGCGTATCGCGCACGCGTCACGGGTGAGCCACGAAACATCGCGCGGAACTCCTGTTCCGAAAGCGACGCCAGCTTTTCCAGGCGCGGCGCGAATTCGCGCGGCGCATACTCCGTATCTTCCGTTACCGCTGCGCGGCGATTCCATGGGCAGACATCCTGGCAGATGTCGCAGCCGAAGACATGCTTGCCAATAGCGTCGCGCCACTCCTCTGGAATCGCCGAGCGCAGTTCGATGGTGAAGTAGGATATGCAGCGGCGCGAATCGAGCGCAAAGCTGTCGCCCGTAGGGACGATCGCCGACGTAGGGCACGCATCGATGCAGCGCGTGCAGGTTCCGCAACGGTCCTGCGGCGGCGAATCCGGCTCGATATCCAGCGAAGTCAGCAACTCACCCAGAAAGAACCACGATCCCTCGCGCTGATTGATCAGGCAGGTGTTCTTCCCGATCCACCCGAGCCCCGCGGCACGCGCGTACGATCGCTCCAGCAGCGGGGCCGTGTCCACACAGATGCGCGATTCGTAAGGAATGGCCGCGCGTGCGCGCAACATCTCATCCAGCCGCTCCAAACCACTCCGCACCACATCGTGATAGTCGTCGCCCCATGCATACCGCGCAATCCACGCCCGCTCGGGTTCGTCGAATCGGGCGGAATAGGGAAACGCCGTGTTGTAAACCTTCCCCACGCAGATCATGGATCGCGCGGCCGGCAGCAACTTCCTCGCATCGTCGCGGAGCGCGGCACGGTGATCGCGCAGATAACCCATTTCGCCCGCGAATCCCGCCGCAACCCAATCGGTGTAGCGTACGAAATCCGGCGCCGGGGCCGCACGCGTGACGCCCGCAAGTTCGAATCCACAGGCACGCGCGAGTTCGCGAATGTCATCCCCGGTCACACGGCGTCTCCTGTCAGACCTCTAGCCCTACGCTGCGCATCAGTTCAATGGCATTGCTCTTGCGCACGACGCCGGGCCGCATTCGGTAATCGAAGTGGATTTCGCCGTTCTCCACCGAGTCCTCGAAGTGTACGTTCGCGGCTTTCGGACCCAACTCATCGGCGATTCCCGCCAACGCCAGATCGTGCGTGGTGATCAAGCCGATCGCTCCGCGCTTCACCAATCCTCTTGCCATCGCCTCGGCTCCGATGCGCCGGTCATGCGAGTTCGTACCGTGCATGAATTCGTCGATGAGAAACAGCACGGGAAGCGGCCCCGCGGTCAGATCGAGAATCTGCCGCAACCGCAAAATTTCCGCGTAGAACCGCGACACGCCCTCACGCAGTGAATCATTGAGGCGAATCGACGCCCCCACCGCTAACGGCGAAAGCTTCATGCGACGCGCGCGCACCGGCGCTCCCATCTGCGCCAGTACCGTGTTCACCCCGATGGTTCTCAGCATCGTGCTCTTGCCTGACATATTCGAGCCGCTTACCACCACGATGCGCAATTCGCCGCCGATCGCGACATCGTTGGCTACGGCCCGCTCTTCCGGAATTAATGGATGCGCCACGCCATCCGCCTCGAAGCACGGACCCCCTTCCGCAAACTCTGGGAACGGGTCCGCCGGGTGCTCGAATGCGTAACCGGCGATCGACGAAAGCGCCTCCATCTCTCCCATGGCTTCCAGCCAGCGGCGTACTGCCGGTCCCGAGTGCTTCCGCCATTCCTCCACTTGAACCGCCCAGTAGGGCGTCCAGAGTACAAACGGCTCCAGCAGCTTCACGAAAATGTTCTCGCGCGAATCGAGATAATCCATCACGCGTCCCAGCCGCGCCAGGCGCACGGAAGGCGGCGCGTGTTCTGTATCGAGCGATGCGCGCAACTGCGCCAGCAACGGAGCATGGAAGCTCTGCTTTTCGAGGAGCGCCAGCACTTCGGCGAGGAGGCGCAGTTCATGCGCAGCCTCATCCACCGCGGCCACCACCGGCTCCATGAGAGAGCGATTACGGTAATAGAAGATCCCATTCACCGCCAACGCCAAAAGGAATAGATCGCGCCCGAACACCACAGCCGAGGGCGCCATCTTCATGAAGCCCGCGGAGGCAATCATACCAACGAAGCCTGCGACCAGGCCTGCAATTCCAAGGATGCGGAAGCCCCACGCCGAAACTCGCAGACCTTGGCTCGCCAGTTGCGGCGCCGCTTCACCCCATTGGGCCAGCGAAACCGGATCGATGCCGGTTCTCGCATCCTCCGCCAGCACAGCCAATTGCTCACGCAGGTCAAGCCGCGTGCGCAACTCCTCCACCGCTGCTTGCCGTGCACGAACTCCCTCCGGAGTTTCCGGCCCCAGCAGCCATTTCGCCAACGTAGCTTCGCCGATGTGCGTGCGCGCGGTCGAGAGCAATTCGAAAAGCGACGCCTTGCCGAACAAGTCGAGGTCTTGCGCGTATGGATGCGCCGGGTCGAGGTAGCGCTCCCCCGTCTCACCGCGGCCCTCCCAATCGCCCTTGAGCCGCGCCAGCCCCCGCTCGAAGAACGTTTCTGCGCGGCGCAGACGCTGCACTCGCCGCAGCACGCGCTCGTGCGCCATCATCAGCGCTACGAACGCGCCCACCGGAACCAGAACCCACAGAATGGAATAGCCGCGCGAAAGCGCGAGCCACACCACCACTGCTGCGGAGATCGCGATGGCTAAGCGCGCGTAGGCAAATCGCGCATTGTTGCGGTCGAACGCGGCGGCGTCTTGCCGGCGTTCGGAAAGAAGCGCGGCGTAAACCGCGGCTGTATCGTTCGTCACTCTCACTTTCATTCTCGCGCGTATCGCGCAAGAGAGAAAGGTTAATCGCAGCGAAGAGCGCTCATCGGGTCGGCGCGCGTCGCTCGGCGCGCGGGTACGTAACATGCGATGGAGGCTACCGCGATGGCGATAATGGCGACCGCGGCGAAGGTGGCTGGGTCGCTCGCGCCGACTTCATACAACAAACTGCTTACCACTTTCGAAAGCAACAGGGCGCAGGCCGCTCCAAGCGCTACCCCGGCGGCGGCGAGTTTGATTCCATCGCCGAGTACAGACCGCTGCACATCCCACGGATTGGCGCCGAGCGCCATGCGAAGGCCAAATTCGTGGGCGCGTTGCCCCACTGAGTAGGCGATCACGCCGTACATCCCAATCGCGGCCAATGCCAGCGCAAGGCATGCGAACAGACCGATCAGCGCCATAGAGAAGCGCGGGGTGGCAAGAGAATCGGCCGCGACCTGTTGCATGGTTCGCACTCCGGAAATCGCGAGAGACGGGTCAAGCGCACGCACTTCGCGCCGCACGGAATCAAGAAGCGTAGCGGGGTCGCCATTAGAACGAACGGCGATCGACATCGCGGAAAATGGCGCTTGCGATTCCGGCCACCAGAAAGCAGGCTCGGCGGCGGCGGAGTTCGGCGTGTCCTTCACATCGCCCACTACGCCAATGATCGTCGTCCACTTCGGCGGCGAATCGAAGTTGATGCGCTTATTAACCGCGCTTTCGCCGGGCCAGTAGCGTTGCGCCATGGCCTGGTTGATCACAAGCTCGTTGGGAGCCGTCGCGGTGTCGCGCGCCGTGGCGAACCTCCCGGCGACCAGCGGGATGCCCATCGCCCGGAAGTAATCGGGCGTGGCGCTATGGTACCGGGCGTGTGGCTCGTCTCCGCGCTTCTGCGCGCGGCCCTCAATCTCAAAGCCGTTATTCTCGTCATAGCCTGTCCACGGAATATCGGTGGCGGCTCCGGCGGCGCGCACGCCTGGCAGAGCGCCCAGATCGGTCGCCAGTCGGTCGTAGAAATGCGCGATCTCGGGTCCCTTCTTATATTGCGTATAAGGAAGAGCGACGCTTGCAGTGAGCACGTGTTCGGGACGGAATCCGGGGTCGGCGCGCAGCAGGTTGACGAAGCTGCGCAGCATGAGGCCGGCGCCGATCAGCAGGGCGGAAGCCATGCCGATCTCGGCGACCACCAGCAACGACCGCAAGCGCACCGTGCGCCGTCCGCCGGTGGACCCACGCGCGCCGTCGCGCATCGCCTGAATGGGACTCACGCTCGACGCTTGAAGCGCGGGGGCAAATCCGAAGAGAAGGCCCGCGGCCAGTGCGATCGCGAAGGTGAATGCGAAGACCGTCAAGTTGAGATGGATGGCGTGAGCACGCGGAAAATCCGCGGGAAGAAGCGCGACCAGCAGTTTCACGCCGCCCAGCGCGACGATGGATCCGCCGACGCCGCCTGCGAGCGCAATGAGCATGCTTTCTGTTAGCAACTGCCGCAGTAGACGCGCCCGTCCAGCCCCAATAGCGGCGCGGACGGCGATCTCCTGGCGCCGTGCAGTCGATCGTGCGAGCATCAAATTGGCCGCATTGACGCACGCGATTAGCAGCACTGCCGCAACCGCGCCCAGCAGGACGAGCAGCAGCTTTTGCGACTTGCCGACAATCTCCTGGTAGAGGGGCACGACGATCATATGCCATCCCGTGCTGTTGTGCTCTCTCAGAATCTGCGCGGTAAGGCGGCTCATCTCATCCTGCGCCTGTTGCGGCGTCACCCCCGCTTTCAAACGCCCAATCGCATCGACAAAGTGTGAGCCACGTTGATTCGGGTTACCGTCAAACGTGAAGGGCATCCACGCCTCGACGGTGTCCCCGTGAGCCAACGGCCGATAGGTATTGCCGGGGTGTTGCGTGCCGGGTGGCATGACGCCGACTACGGTATAGGGTGCGCTATCCAGCAGGATAGTTTTGCCTAGTATCGCGGGGTCGGCGGCGAAGCGGCGGCGCCACAGGCGGTCGCTTAGAATGACGCTTGCGCCGTTTCCCACGCCTTCGTCTGACCGCGTGAACTCCCGTCCCCGCGCCGGCTTGATGCCGAGGACGGTGAAGTATCCGGCGGTGATTCGAATGGCGGGAATGAGTTCGGGCTCACCCGCGCCGGAGAGTTGGACATCGCGATGGAAGAACCCCGCCAGCCCTTCGAAGACGTGGTTGCGATCGCGGAAATCATGAAAGTCCCAGGGGTTCAGCGAAAATCGCGGAAACGCAGCGCTGGTGAAGAAGGCGCGGACCAGGCGGCCAGGTTCGGGATACGGAAGCGGCGCGATCAGCACGCCGTCGATGACGCTGAAGATGGCGCTATTTGCGCCGATGGCCAGGGTTAGCGTCAGCACAATGACGGCGGTGAAACCAGGGTTTCGGCTCATGGCGCGAAGCGCGTAGCGGAGATCCTGGAACAGATTCTCAAAGAGATTCACATGGCGCATATCGCGGCATTCCTCCTGAATGGCAGTTACCCCGTCGAGGGATCGCAGCGCGGCGCGACGCGCGTGCGCCGGGCTGCATGTTGTGGGACAAATTTTCCTGAACTTCTCGTTCCAGGTGATAGCGGAGTTCGCGGTCGAGTTCCCGCTCTACGGCGACGGGCCGCATGAGAGCGCGGATTCTCTGGCAAAGCACCAACCACCAACGGTGAAAGCTCATACCCGTATCCCAATTAAGCCGTGCGGATCACCTGGCCGACGGCGCTCGAGAGGCGTTCCCATTGGGCTAGCTCCTTTTCGAGCTGGGCGCGACCCGGACGAGTCAGCGAATAGAACTTGGCTTCGCGCCCGGTCTCGCTGGCGCGCCAATTCGGCGCGGATCCAACCTTGCTGCTCCAGCCGGTGGAGCGCGGGATAGAGCGCGCCCTGCGTGACTTGCAGCACCTCGCCGCTCGATTGTTGGATGCGTTTGGCGATTGCCCAGCCATGCTTTGGTTCAAGCGAAAGCGTGCGCAGGATCAGGAGATCGAGCGTGCCCTGAATGAGATCGGACGGTCTGCTCATACGATACCTAAGTAATCTACAACCGTTCGACGGCAATTGCAAAAAAAAGTTAGGAGAGCCCCCGGATTAATTGTTGACGGCCACGTGACCGGCCCGCCGAACCTGCTCACAGAGGGTGTTCAGGCTGTTTACGATGCGGTCCGTTTCTACGTTGACCAGCGCGTGGCGGCCGAAGTGGGAATCGCCCGCTCGCACCAGCTCGCCGTGCAGTTCGCGTAAATCCGGCATGGCGGCCGGGTCCACAGGCTTGTCGCGCAAGGCGTCCGCCAGTTGTTGCAGCGCGGTTACGACGCCCTGGGAGAAGGTGCGGAACGATTCGCGCACGGGGGCGGGCGCACTGCGCATCAAACCGGCCTCGAGCGCCATCACGGCCAGCACGAAACGGTGGGAATTGGCCAGCAGTTTGCGAAGCGTGGCCACGCGTTCTTCGCTCACACCAGGTTCCGATAAGAGACGCGCCAGCGAGGCCTCGGCATTGGATCGGGCAAGCCGCGCCGCCAGACGCACGCGATCGAGCCGCGGTTGCGCGTCCGGACCGGGCGAGGCATAGGCGTCGCATACCGCTCCGAAGTAGGCGCGATAGGCATCGAAGAGATCTGCCAACCGCTCGGGCATGAGGTTGCGCTCCCAGGTTGGCCACAACCCGTAAGCCAGCAAGGCGATCGCTCCGCCCGCGAGAGTATTCACGCCGCGGGCCACCATCACCGGGCCGGGCGCAACGCCCGTAATGCCGATCAGGAAAACGACGAGCGATGTAAGGGCGGCCACGAAGATTCCATAGTTGGCCGGGCCGAAACAGCGCATCAGAAAGGTGAAGGCGGCGATGAGGAGAATCTCGACCCCGGGCGATGGCGCAAGGAAATGGACGATGGCGGTAGCGGCGATGAGGCCGGCGAGAGTACCGCCCAAGCGCAGGAAGCCGCGGGTGAAGGTGCCCGTGAAATCGGGACGCAGCACGATGGCGACCGTCATGGGCAGCCAGTAGCCGCGGGGCGCTCCCGGAAGATTCGAGCCGATGACGCGATTGATCGATTCGCCCAATGCGACGCACGCCCCCAGACGCAACGCGTGGCGAAATGCGGCCGATTCTAGGCTCAGATTGGCGCGAAGACGGGCGAGCACGTTGCCCAGACGCAGACGCCGCGGCGCCGCGGCTTCAAGAGCCGCGAACGCCGCGCTGCCGGCGGCCGTTGCATGGAAGGCCAACTCGGCCACGGCGCGCAATTGCCCGGCGAGCGCGTCAAGCTGCCAACGCGCATCGCGCGACATGGCGCGTCCGGAGGCGCGCAGCCTCTCGGCATCCGCTTCGATGCGGCTGGTTTCGACGGATGGCGCCTCGCTCATCGCAGGGGTTCCTCCCGGAGTCAGGGCCTCCGCGATCTCCGCCATCGTCCGGCTGACAGCGGCGAGCGCGTCATCGAGAATCGCAGCCTCCGCCGCGCCGTCAGGTTCGCGCGCCAGCCGTACGCGAAGCCGCGCGATAGTCAAGATTGAGAGCCGTATGCGCTCGGCTTGACTGAGGAGCGCAGCAATGCGTTCGGCTTCCACCGACCCATCGCCCGCCAGAGCGCTCACCGCGCTCTGCGCCTGCGTGCTTTCGGCGCTGGCGGGAGGCGGGAGATCCGGCGCGGCGAGAGCCTGCGCCCCCGTTCCCGCCGCCTGGGCAAGAGACGTGTAGAAGGCGGCAAGGGCACGCCGCTCCGGGGCATAGCGCGATACCGGCCACGATGCGATCGCCAGAATGGTTTGGAGCAATCCGCCGCCGAACGCAAGCAGACCCGATTGCAGCGCAACCTCGGGCGCCATGGCTTGAGCCGCGAAGACGATCAAAGTTGCAAGCGACATCACGCCGATATCCGCGGCGGTCTGGGTGACGGCCACCATCGTTCCGGCGACGAAAGCGGAAAGACCGGCGAGAAGAATCAGCAGCAGATGCTCGCGGCCTAACAGTCCTCCCGCCGCCACCGCCAGCGCGCAGCAACACGTGGAGACCAGCATGCGCCGGGCGCGCTGGGGATAGGGCTCAGGCCCGTCGGAATAGGAAACGTTAAGCGCGCCGATTGCCGCGATGAGACCAGCGGGCACGCGTCCGATCGCGGCCCCCAGGACAAGCGGAAGCGCTACGCCAAACGCATTCCGCAGCGCAATCCATGGAATAACCTTCGCTTTCTCGAAGCGGACGAGCGTGTTCCAGAAGATCAACGGCCCAACTCCCGAACTACGCGTCTAGGGCGCCGGATTGGCGCGACCTCCGCGCTTCGCGCTGGAGGCTTGGCGTAATGCTTCGTCCGCAGGGCGGGAGGCCTGTACGACTGGGCACACGTGGAGTGACCGGCGTCCATGTGCGGGTTATCTTGAGGTCGTTTCAGCATCGCTCGGTGCCGGTTGAATGGTGCGCGGCGCGGAAGCGGGTGGTCCAGATCCTGTTCCACTATCAGATCAAGCTGCCGACAAGGGTGAGGTTATGGGCGCCGCCATCGGCGCCACAGATCCATATCCGCCGCGATGACCCAATTACCGCTCAGGTTCGCCACATCTGCCGAGGTGGGTAGAAAAAGAAAAGGAAGGGTCCTCGTTGGTAAGCTCACGCAAGAATGATATCGCGGCTTGTCGATACTAGAAATGAGGCTCGCGGAAGCCGTCGTCACGGCGAACCGGGCGATGCTATACTTGGGTTTCCCGCCTCGGGCCCGTAGCTCAGTTGGTTAGAGCGCTACCTTGACACGGTAGAGGTCTGCAGTTCGAGTCTGCACGGGCCCACCACTTGTTTCAGACACTTACGGCCGCTTCTGTTTGAACGCTCGGCTCCTGAAGTCCGTCTGAGGTCCAAAGTATTTCCCCCCTGCTGAATCTCCGTGCTGGAATATTCGTTATGCATCGATTGGGAGGAACTTGGACGAGAATGTCGATCCGTCGTCCACTCTTCAAGTGGTGAATGCACTAATTCAGGCGCTGAAAGATTTCTCCGCCGCCTTGGCCGATTGACGGCCCCGATTTCAACGCGGTATTGCCGCTTACGACCGAGCCGTTAACGAACCGCGCTTTCTCCAGGCCAAGATACTGAGCGCGGCAACCAGGAACAGCCCGGCAGAGCCAGGCTCGGGAACAGCCGCGGTCACGTCGATCCGGAACGGTACGGCAGTCGTAAGAGAATCCAGATAACACGATGCGCACGTGTTCGGATCGTCCGTAAATTCATCGTAGAATACAACAATTTCGCCAGTTTCGGAGGATCCGGGAATCGCGCCAGGAGACACCGTGAACTCTCCGGCGCCTGTACCCAACCCGTCATCGAACGATTGGACCCACGGGGTCATGCCGGGCGGGAGAACGGCGTTCACCGGCCCTCCCGTCATGCCGATGAAATCGAGATAATTTCCGACGGTCGGCGAACTGAGGTTCTGCAACGCCGAACCAGCAAACGAAATCCAGTTCACCGCATCCGGGTCTACCACAAAGCCCCAGCCTGCGGAAGCGCCGGCGGCCACAGTGAGTTCTCCATCCACCGGATCGAGCGAGAAGATCGTGTTACCGAACGCGGCGCCGCAACCAAGCGCCGCGCTGATAAGTAGAAAGCAGATTCGTGTTTGCAAGAGATCCTCCTAACGGAACATGGTTAAAACAGTCGACCCCTGATAGCCCGCCTGGGTCGAGAAATTCACCGTAAACTGGACGCGCTGAGCCGTGACCGGCCAAGTCCATAGCGTCGTGAAATTGGCATTTCCTCCGGATTCGATCGTCAACCCGGTCGATGGAAGGATGTTCGTAGGATGGACGTCGCCCGAGCCGGTCACCACTCTGATGCCCGTAATCGAATCGATCCGTGCACCCACCGCTGGCCCGCCAGAATTGGTCAGCATAATCGCCACTGACCGGTTGCCGTCCGGCGTGTCGGCGCGCGCCCCCGGCGAGGCGAAAATATTCGGCAGCGCTGCTGCGAAATTCGCCTGTGCCACTAGAGGCGCGTTCACCGTCACGGACTGCGGGTTTACCGAAGCTTGTGGCAGGCCCGAAAATCCGGAGAAGATGTAGCCTTGAGCAGCCGTCGCGGAGATGGTTGCGTTGGAATTCTCGTCGTACCACCCCGCCCCGCTAACTGTCCCTCCAGACGCCGGTTGCGCTACCACAGTGAGTTGGTCCTGCTTCCGGTATAGGACAGTGAGGACGATAGCCTTCCCGGCGCTCAATGTCACGGAGTGGCTTGAGGCGCCTCCGTCGCTCCACTGCGTGAACGCCCATCGGCTGCCCGCAGCTTCGCCTTGCGTGGCCGGTGCGCTAATGGTGTGGGTGGAACCCTGTTGCCATTGGGAGCTCGTCCCGCCTGACAGCGATACCCCATCCACCGTGACCGAAAGCCCCGGCGGCGATGTGACAATCTGGACGTCCACTGTTTTGGGCGGCGCCAACGAAAACACAGCGCCCACGGACTGCGACCCGTTCATGACCAAGGAGGACGGGTTGGTCGATCCGGTAATCCCGCCTGTGAAGCTGACGAACTGATACCCAGCGGCCGGCTGGGCGCTGAGAGAGACGGGCGTGCCCGCCGCGTAGAAGCCGTCGGTAGAGGTGGGGCTCGGCGTGACTGTACCTCCCGCCGCCGGCACAGGGCTGACGGACAGCAGGTATTCGGCAGCATAGCCCGCCACCAGGCTGAGCGCGCCGCCGGGAGTAGACGGCACTATGACGGCGTGCTGTGCGGCGCCGCCATCGCTCCAGCTTTGGAAGAGCCAGCGGCTGCCGGCGTCGGGCGTCTGTACGGCCGCGGCCTGCACGTTGTGGTGAGATCCCGGTTCCCATAGGAAAGTGGCGGGTGAAGAGTAGGGCTGCTTGTCGACAACCAACGACCCATTCGGCACGTTGGTGGAGATACTCGTCGCGGCCAACAGGTGCAGTGTGACAGTGAGGGGAACGGAATTCCCGGAGACTGGCGAACTGACAGTGACATTTGCAGTGTAATCGCCGGGCGCCAAGCCAGTGGGATCGGCTTTGAAGACGATGACGGTGGGAGTCAGGCTCGACGCAACGGCGGCCGAAAGCCATGGCGTCTGATTGGTGTTGACCGTAATAGGCATGGGACTGGAGCCGTTGACGGTGACAGAACTCGCGAACGACCCGGCGGTGAGAGTGACCACGGAGGCGGAAGCCGAAAGCGACCCCAGGATCTTCATCGAGAAATGGCTGCTTTCGGGCGCCGGCTTCTTGTCGGAACGCAGGAAGGAGATGTCGAGATCGTATTCGCCTGGGCTCAGAACGCTGAACGCTTTGGAATCGAGCGTGACGGTCGCGGTGGATGAGGCGGCGCCCGCGGGCGAAACGTCGAGATAGATCGGGATTCGTCCGCCGTTCGATAGGTTGGCGGCGGGGATGCTCCACGTGCCGGAAACAGGCTCGTGAGTCAGCGTGTCGCTGGCCGCGAGCGTCCACGGTCCAGCCGTTGGGGAAGATGGGGAGATGGAAAACGAAACGGCTGTGGGCGTCACGCGGACGAGCGGGATTGGAGACAGCGTGATCACGGCGGAGTCGCTGGCGCTGTAATGTGAATCGCCGAGATAGCGCGCGATGAGGGAATGTGTCGTGGGCGATAGAGTCAGGTTGAACGTGACCTGATTCTCGGGTCCGGTGCTGTTCATGTCGGGACTCGCCAGGAATCCGCGGCCCAACTCCTGGACGGTGGTGAGGGAAGTCGCAGGGTCGGCGACAATCTCCTCCAGGACTACCGTGCCGGTGATGGAATCCTGAAACCCCGGCAGGGGGTTGCCCTGAACCGTGGCGGCGATCACAACCGGCGTGAGTTCCAGCATCGACGAGGGGGTAGCTGTGATCGTAGTGGTGGTGGGTTCGTCTACCTCGAGGGTGACGGAAATGACGCCGCCTCGTTGAGTCGAGTCGGATTCGTAGAGGTAGATCGTGCCCTCATAGAGGCCGACATCGAGAGTGGAGGCGATTGACGTGGCCGAGATCGTCAAGGCGGAGCCAGTAAGCTGGAGGATGTTGTTCGGGATCGAAAAAGAGAAGTACTGTGCGCCACTATTGATTTTGGCGCTGAAGGTATTCGGCGGATTGCCGACCGCGGCGATCGTGCCAACCACGTTGACCGTAATGGGATCGGGAAGCGTGCCGCCGCGCTGCATGATCAGGCGCACAGCTGAGGGGCTGACAGCGGGCTCTGGAATGGGGATGGCGCTATGGGCCACCCACACGGCAGTCGAACCTCGCGCGGCCGCCAACGCCTGCTGGTTTTGCAGCGCATTGCGGGGAGGCGAAAACCCGAAGCCGGCGCCGAATTCGGCGGCGCACTCCTGGTCGCCGTTGTTCTGGTTCCAGGCCCCGGAAAACGAGGTCACCCGCCAGGTGGCCTTCGCCGGGCTGCCAAAGTTCAACACGCCGCCCGTGAATGTCGTCGGATCCGGCTTCATACACAGCAATTGATGAGTGTTGGTGACCACCTCGGAACGCCAACGTCCGCTCGAAGTATCGAGCAGGGCGGGCCCGCGGTTGCCGAAATCCCCGTCCTGCCAACTCCAGATGGCGGCCTCGCGGCGCAGATCGGGACCGCTTCGGGAGTACTGAATCGTATCGTCGCTATAAGCCCAGTCTAATTTTTGCCAGAAATCGAGTTCGATATTGCTGAAGGAGCAGTTGGAAGCCTGGGTGACCTGCGGCTCATCGAGTGGAGGATACAGACTGCTGCCGAACAGATTCGATATTCGGGGGGAATTGCTTCCGCTCCGGTCTTCACTGATCAGCGCCCACTGGTCAAAGGCCCGGGTCGCCACCGTGGAGGTTGAGGGATCGGAGCAACCGGCAAGCAGAGGAGTCGGCAGCCTGTCTTCGATGACATACTTGTTATAGGGGAAGGTCCAGCCGGAGCCATAATCGTTTTCCGCGAGGATGATCACGCGGAATTGGCTTTGAAGCATTTCTTCCATTCTGGGCCAACGGCCCTGGTAGCCTTGGTCTTTGATCGACTGCGTGAAGACCCTGGATCCCAGGTAGGTGGCGATCGGGTCGTTGATGTAGTCTTTGTGATCCGTCAAGCTCGAGTCGCTGTCGTGAAGGCGGATGATGATGACGTCATCGGGATTGGCATCCAGCCAGACGGAAATCTCTCGGATAGCGCCGGCGAACAGGCGCCCGGGAGACGACCCTTCGCACTCTATGACGCTCTCGGCATGGCATAGCCGCATTTCGTTGAAGTACCACCAGGGATCGAGCCGGATGAGCCTTGCGCCGGATTGCAACTGATCGGTGATCGAATAGTACTGGTCGGCGCTCAAAATATTCACAAAGCCCTGCCGATAGTTGCTGTAGGAATTGTGCGTGCCGAGGTGAGTAATGAAGTTGATGCCGAGTTTGGCTCCGATATCGTAACGCTGCTCGCTCAGCGCCCAAGCCGCCCAGGAATAATCCTTATCCAGCGTCCATCGCTGAGAGTTGATGCAGGTGTCGTCGTGAAAGAAGTGAGTTTTTAACTTCAGGTCGTACTCGCAGGCGAGGGAATCCGTCTGCCAGAACTCCTTGTCCGCCGGGCTGCACGCTCGCTCGTTTTCCTGGCCGCAATCAGGAACCGTCTGGGCATCCACGCTGCAAGCGATGGAGCAGAAGAGGGCGAGAAGGAGAATCCGTCGCATGCCTCAAACCTTAGCCCTCCGCTGGCCTCCGAACAGAGTGGAAGCGGGTGGAATGTGGGGTGAACCACCCCCGTTTAACATGACGTAACGTCCTGTAAGTAGCTGAAAAACCGAAGGAAGCTTCCAACGGAGTGCTTTGAGGGTTACGCACCTATTGCGTCAATTCGAGACGTCAGCCCCGGTTGCCACGATAAGCGATTGTGGGCGATGCGCGGCTCCGGCGGCGGCGCTCGCCGGACTTTGCCCTTTAACGCCGCCTCAAGTTCCTCGCAGTGCCGGTCACGGGGATCAGGTCTCCAGCATCCGGATGATGGATCAGATAAAAGCCAGCCCCTCGATGGCATCTGCGCCGATTAGTCCGTGGCTTTTGACTCGGAGTTCCGAAGCTGTATCCCCGGGATCCCGGTTGCAGACTTGGCGTGTCGTCGCCGTTGGAACGCGGCCACAGCGGCTGACATGGAAGACACTGCTCGAGAGCAAGCGTACCTTCGGAAATGAGCGCCTTTAAAGTGGAAAGCACTTTAGTAGTCACGTCGTCCTTGCGCTTTTCGGCACTGTAAACCATCGAAGTCTACTGTGGCGCGTCCAATTTGTTTTAGTGAAGGGCCCTTGTACCCGGTCGAAATTGCTTGTACCATTCATCAACAGAATAGGAGTGACGCCATGACCGCGACACTGGTGAGGTTTCTCGCTATCCTCGTTCTCGCCGCCCCAGCCGCACTTGCTCAAGTCGAAGCAGGCCGCATCCTCGGAACCGTCCTCGATCCGAACGGCGCCGCCGTGCCCAACGCCACCGTGACTGTTACGGATGTAAACAAAAACCGGAAATACCCTCCCCTGACCACCAACAATTCCGGCGATTTCGTGCTGACCCCGGTCGATCCCGGCAACTACCGCGTCGAAATTAAAGCGAGCGGTTTTAGCGTGGCGATCGTTCAGAACGTCGAAGTCGTGGTCGGCCAGTCCGCCAGAGTCGATGCCAAGCTCACCATCGGCGAAGTCACCACGCAGATTGAAGTTGCGGCCGTCGCGCCGCTACTCAGCACGGAATCGGGCACGCTCGGACAAGAGATTAACAATAAAGAGATCGTCGATCTACCGCTGAACAGCCGCAGCTTCTACCAGCTCGCCAGTCTGACGCCGGGCTCGACCGCGCTGCCGGCCACAGGCAACGTGATCCCCATCCGCGCAAATAACGAAAACGGGACCGGCATCTCGGGCGTAAAGGGCCAGATGACTTCCTTCTACATGGATGGCGTCGATATCACCGATCATCACCAGGGCGGTACACTGATCCAGATTTCGATCGATGCGCTGCAGGAGTTCCAGGTGCAGCAAAGCGAATACACGGCCGAATTCCGCAACGCCGGCGGCGTGATCAATGCCACGACGAAGAGCGGCACGAGCCAGGTTCACTTCGGTGGCTTCGACTTCTTCACCAATGACAAGCTTGATGCCCGGGCGTTCTTCGCCCTCTCGCGACCATCGACCAAGCGCAATCAATTCGGCGGATGGATTGGCGGGCCGCTACCCTTGCCAAAGGTTCCGAAGCACTCCACGTTCTTCTTCGTGGATTACGAAGGCTGGCGGCAGCGCATCGGGCAGGTGTTCAACAGCATCGTGCCCAGCGTGAATGAGAAGAACGGAATCTTTACTGGATTGAATACGATTTACGATCCCACCACGCATGCGCCTTTTCCGCAGAACATCATTCCGCAGAACCGGATCTCGCCTCAAGCGCAGTTTTTCACAACCTTCATTCCGAATGCGAATGCGGGCAAGAACGCCGTATTCGCGCCTTCGCAAGCGCTTGATCAGGACCAGTTCACACTTCGCTTGGACCAGACCATCAACAATAAGAACCGCGCTTTCGCCCGCTGGAGTTTCATCAACTACCAGGAGAGTAACCCCAATGCGTTTCCTGCTCTCGGCTTCACACCGATGAACAGCCGCGGCGGCAACCTCGTGCTGGCCTTGATCAGCAATGTCACCCCCACGTTGATCAACGAGCTTCGCTTCAACGACATGCCGAATTCGCTTAACCTGCAAGCGTTCCTACAGGGAACGAACTTCTACTCACAGGCCGGCGTCGCCGGATTTGAAGACACGGGGCACCGGCCGGGAGACGCTGGATCGTTCCCCGATTTCGCCTGGAGCGGCTACGCGTCAATGAGCGGATCGACCTTCGACCAGCGGCCTAAGACGCAGAACCTGCGGCTTTGGGTCGTCAACGATAGCATGACTTGGGCCAAGGGCCGTCACATTCTGAAGTTCGGGGGCGAATTCCGCCGCTGGATGCCGCGCCTGACGGATAGCGGCGTCTATGAAGGCGCGTGGACGTTCAACGGCAGCATGACGCAGAATGCCGCGAGCCCTTCGGGTACCGGAGACGCGTTCGCCGATTACCTTCTGGGCATTCCGTATTCCGTACAGCGCGGCTATCCCGGCGACCCCTGGGGCTCGAATACGAATTTCTGGCACTTCTTCGTGCAAGACGACTTCAAAGTCAGCGACCGCCTGACGCTCAACATCGGATTGCGCTATGAGTACTCGCCGTGGCTGAGCGGCTTCGAAGGACAGGTGGGCACAATCCTGCCCCAATCGGCGCAGCCCATTGCTGTCCAGGCAGTCAATCTGAATGCGCAATCCGTCGCGCCGTTGGCCTATGCCGAATTCGGTCCCCAGGGCTTGAATCTGATTCAGACATGTGCCCAGGCCGGGATCGCGCAGAACTGCACCGCCACCGATTATCGCCAGTTTGCGCCGCGCTTTGGGTTCGCCTGGCGTCCGCTTGGTGACCGCACAGTAATTCGCGGCGGCTACGGGATCTTCTATGAGCCTGAAAGCAGCAATAACCGCGTAAATCACAATATGGTGCCATATCTGCTCCTTGAGACCGTATTCAATACGGGCGGGACACGCAACATGGCGAACTACTTTCAGGGACAGCAACTGGGCGCCTCTGGCACAAATCCGACGTTGGCGGGCGGCCAGCCAAACATGCCGATGGGATATGACCAGCATTGGAATCTCGGTGTGCAACAGACTCTCGGACGCAATATGATTCTCGAAGTCGATTACGTCGGCAATAGGGGCGTGAATCTGTACGAGGCCAACCCGATTAACGATCCTCCCGCCGGCCCTGGCGCTGTTCAGACGCGGCGTCCGCTGCCTCTTTTCGGGTCGATCACCTATAACGGCCAGGACGCCTCCTCGTTCTACGATTCGCTCCAGGTCAAGTATGAGCGCCGCTCGGCGAACGGCTTCTGGTATCTGGTTTCGTACACCTATTCCAAGAATATGTTCACGCAGGACACTCCTCCGGCTGGCGGCGATTACGCCTATCAGAGAGCGCTTGCTTCGTTCGACATTCCGCAGAACCTGACAGTGAGTTCCGGTTATTCGTTGCCGTTCGGAAAGGCAAGGAAATACCTCGCGAACGCCGGCGGATTCGCCAACGCGACGCTGGGTGGATGGCAAGTGCAGGGAATCTTGACCCTGCATAGCGGCGTACCGTTCACGCCGACCATCTCGCGCGATGTCTCAAATACCGGCATCGGCGGGCAATTTCCGAACCGTATCGGCTCCGGTCAGCTTCCGGATCCCACGCTCTCGAATTGGTTCAACAAGGCCGATTTCACGCTGCCGGCCAATTACACTTACGGAAATTCGGGCTCGTTCATCCTCCGCGCCGACCGCTTCAAAAACCTCGATTTCTCGCTCTTCAAGACATTCCAGGCGGGCGAGCGTCTGCGCATTCAGTTCCGGGCAGAGGCCTTCAACTTGACGAATAGCCCGACGTTCAATCCGCCAGGGAGTAATATCGATACGTCGTCGGGCGGCGTCGTGACGAGCACGCTCAGCGCGCCGCGCAACATCCAGCTCGCGCTTAAGTTCAACTTCTAGGAAGGACGCAAGATGATCCGAAGCCGAAGCACGATCTTGGTAATGTTAATGTGCCTCGGTGCGGCCCGCGTGATTGATGCCCAGGCTCCGGCGCCATATCTCGACCCGGGGCAGCCGACCGAGGGCCGCATCACCGATCTCATCTCGCGGATGACGCTCGAAGAAAAGGCGGCGGAGTTGAACCATCTCTCGTCGCGTAACGACCGGCTTCACATCCCCGCATGGGGTGGCTGGAATCAGACGCTCCACGGTGTCTGGTCGAAGACGCCGACCACGTTATTCCCAACGGCGATCGGCATGGCCGCGACGTGGGATCCCGCGCTGGTGAAGACAATCGCCGATTCGATGTCTGACGAAGCCAGAGCGCTCTACAACATCGGAGCCGACGGCCCGCGATCGAAGCACGGGTTGGTGTATCGGTCTCCGGTCATCAATATTAGCCGCGACCCCCGGTGGGGGCGAATTCAGGAATCTTTCGGCGAAGATCCTTTTCTCACCGGGCGAACGGCTGTGGCGTACATACAAGGGCTGCAATCGACAGGGAAGTATCTCAAAGTGGCTGCGACGGTCAAACATTTCGCCGTCAACAACGTCGAGACGAATCGGCATGCGTTGTCGGCAACCGTGCCGGAACGGGTCCTCATGGAATATTGGCTTCCTCATTGGAAAGCCGCGATTCAAGAAGGACACGCGCAGTCCGTGATGGCGTCATACAACGAGCTCAACGGCGTTCCGAATATCGCCAATCCCTATTTACTGTCGCACGTGCTGCGCGATCTGTGGCACTTCGACGGATTCGTGGTGTCCGATCTTGGCGGCGTGAACACCAGCCTCGTGCAGGGCTCGCATATTGCGGACAAGATCGAAGAGGCGGTTGCCAAAGCGATCCAAGCCGGGTGCGATCTCGATGATGCTTTCTACGAGCAGTCGCTGCCGGTGGATGTACGCAGCGGGCTGATCGCGGAATCGGATGTCGATCGGGCGCTGCGGCGCGTGTTGCGGGTGGCGTTTCGTTTGGGCGTTTTCGATCCGCCTGAGAATGTGCCGTATTCGAAGATCGGCGCGGACGTGATTGAGTCCTCCGCTCACCGGCAACTGGCATTGAAGACGGCGGAGGAATCGATCGTCTTGTTGCGTAACGCGAACTCGATGCTGCCCCTGGATCGCGCGAAGATCCGCACGCTGGCTGTGATCGGTCCGCAGGCGGATCAGTTCGAAATCGGAAACTACTTCGGCGCGAAGCCGCGCATTGTGAGCCCGCTGGAGGGTATTCGGGCAAAGCTGGGATCGGGCATCAGGGTTGAATACGCTACCGGCTGCGACGTGGTGGAGAAGGCAAAGCCTGAGGACATCAATCGAGCGGCGGAACTCGCGCGAAATTCCGATGCCGCGATTCTCTTTCTGGGCACGAACCTGAAGGTCGAGGCCGAGGGTCGCGACCGTACGTCTTTGGATCTTCCCGGTTCACAGGAACAGTTATTGGAGGCGGTCTACAAGGCGAACCCGAAGACGATTGCGGTGATCATGAGCGGAGGTCCGGTATCCGTGAAGTGGGCAAGCCAGAACATTCCGGCAATCTTGGCGGCGTGGTATCCGGGCGAGGAGGCTGGAACGGCTCTGGCGAACGTGCTCTTCGGCGATTACAATCCAGCCGGACGTCTGCCTTATACCATCTACGATTCGCTCGATCAGGTTCCACCCCAGGATGAGTACGACGTCACCAAGGGATTCACGTACCTCTACTTCACGGGTAAAGCGCAATTCGCATTCGGGCACGGGCTGAGTTATACGGCGTTCCGTTACAACGGACTCGAAATCGGTCCCAAGCAAATATCCGAGGGACAGACCGCGAATGTGACTATAGAAGTGCAGAACATAGGATCGCGCCACGGTGACGAAGTCGTACAGCTCTACGTGCATGAGCAGGCGCCGGCTGTGAAGCGGCCGATCAAGGAACTGCGTGGCTTCCAACGGATCAGTCTGCAGCCAAAAGAGAAGCGAAAGGTCACCTTTACCCTGCCAGCAAGGGACCTTGCATACTACGACGAAGCGGCGAAGAAGTTTGTGACGAAGCCGGGGACGTTCGACGTTATGATCGGTAGCTCGAGCGGGGATATCCGGCTGACCGACCGCATAGTAGTGAAGAATTGAGGGTCCTCGCCGCGAAGGGCAGTGCGACGGCGCGGAGTGCGCCCGCCTAATAAAATGTTCGCACCGCTCGCAGTGCCGCCTGATTCAGTGGCACCATGGAGAAATGCGACTCTTCGGCATCCTGTTCGTCTGCGTCTGCGGTTTCGCTCAACAGGACACAGCAACCTACTACAGCGTACCGCCCGTAGACGCGCCGGAACTTGCGTCGCGCGGGCATTGGGCGGTGGGAGTCCGCACCGTTGAGCTTCTCAATCCGCAGCAACCGGATATTCTTCACTTCGACAAAGATTCCGGCAAGGCGCCCGTCTACGATCGGCCTCTCACCATTGAGATCTGGTACCCGGCCACCATTCCAGCGGGCAAGGAGGAGCGTGTTGTTTATGAAAGCGCCATGCCAGGGATGCCACGGTCCGGCGTTCCTAATAGCTTTCACTTCACAGGTAAGGCTCTCCGCGATGCGCCACCGGTCAAAGGCACGGCCTTTCCGCTAGTGGTCGTTTCACACGGGTATCCGGGCTCTCGAACATTCATGACATGGCTTACCGAGAATCTGGCATCCAAAGGCTACGTGGTTGCGGCGATTGACCATACGGATTCCGTCTTCGGCCAGCAGCGCGCTTTCACCAGCACCCTGCTGAATCGGGCCGCGGATCAGACTTTCACAATTGACACACTGTCGGATCGATCACGCGATCCGGGCGACTTTCTCCACGATCTGGTCGATCCTTCTCGTGTGGCTCTAGTGGGTTACTCCATGGGGGGCTACGGCGCGCTCGCCACTGCCGGAGCGGGCTACAGCCGGCAAGGCGGAGCTGCCCGTGCAATCCCCGGCGGTTACTTCGATCGTTGGCTAGCCGATAACAAAGAGTTCCAGTCGTCCCGCCGAGAACAGATAAAAGCCGTCGTAGCAATCGCGCCATGGGGCAATCAGCCGCCGCAGAATAACTGGGATGCCCAGGGACTCGCAGGCATTCGCATCCCATCGTTATTCATCGCGGGAGACCAGGACGACGTTTCGGGGTTCGAACAAGGAACCCGCAAAGCCTTTGAGGGCGCGGTGAATTCGGAGCGGTACTTGCTGGTTTTCGAAAATGCGCGCCACAACGTGGGTGGCAATCCGCCGCCTCCAGAAGCTCTCGGCAACTTCACAACAAGGGAGTTCTTCGACGAGCCCGTTTGGCGTAAGGATCGAATCTCCGCGATCAATCAGCATTTCATCACGGCATTTCTGGACCTCTACCTCAAAGGGGACGCATCCCGCCGCGAGTATCTGACGCTTCCCGTGAAATCTCCGGCGGGCAATCAAGCATGGAAAGGCTTTCAACCGCGATGGGCGCTTGGAGTCGAGTGGCATCGCTACGCCGCAGGCCAGGCAGCCAAGCCCCAGTGATCGCTATGAGATGAGCTGATCCACAACCTGGCCCGCGACGTCGGTGAGACGGAAGTTGCGGCCTTGATTCTTGTAGGTGAGGCGAGTGTGGTCGAAGCCCAGCAGCTTGAGCATAGTGGCGTGCAGGTCGTGCACGTGGACCTTGTCGCGGGTGACGTTGAAACCGAGGTCGTCAGTTTCGCCGATGCGGGCGCCCGGTTTGATGCCGCCGCCGGCCATCCACATGGTGAAGGCGTTGGGGTGGTGGTCGCGGCCGTCACTGCCGCCTTGCACCATAGGGGTGCGTCCGAATTCCCCGCCCCAGATCACCAGCGTCTCGTCGAGCAGGCCACGGCGCTTGAGATCTTTGATGAGCGCGGCGGCGGCGCGATCGGTAGCGAGACAGTTTTTCTGCAAATCCTTGACTAGATTCGAGTGCTGGTCCCACGCCTCGTGATAGAGCTGCACGAAGCGCACGCCTTTCTCGACAAGACGGCGGGCGAGCAAGCAGTTATTGGCGAACGAGGCTTTGCCGGGCTCGGCGCCGTAAAGATCGAGCGTCTCCTTGGGTTCCTTGGCGATGTCCATCAGATCTGGCGCGACCGCCTGCATGCGAAACGCCATCTCGAAAGAATTGATACGCGTCGATATTTCGGGATCGCCCGTGGCATCGACGCGCATCTGGTTGAGCTGCTTCAGAGCGTCGAGGGAATCTCGCTGCAGTTCGCGATCGACGCCGCGGGGATTCGAAAGATAGAGCACGGGGTCGCCGCCGGTGCGGAATTCGACGCCTTGATAGACAGTGGGTAAGAAGCCGCTGCCCCAACAACTATCGCCGCCGCTCGGTCCTTTGACGCCGGAACTGAAGACCACGAAGCCAGGAAGGTCTCGGGTCTCGGATCCCAGGCCGTAAAGCGTCCACGAACCCATACTGGGGCGGCCGAACTGCATCGTGCCGGTATTCATCAGCAACTGACCGGGAGCGTGATTGAAAGCGTCTGTGACCATCGATTTCACGATGGCGACGTCGTCGACTATCTCGCCCAGGAATGGCAATAACTCGGACATCTCCGTGCCGCTCTTGCCGTATTGATGGAATTTAAATTTGGGCCCGAGGAGCTTGGAGTTGGGATTGATGAAGGCGGCGCGATATCCCGCGAGTAACTCGGGCGGCGGAAGAGTGCCATCGAATTTGGCGAGCTGCGGTTTGTAATCGAACAGCTCGAGGTGGCTGGGTGCGCCCGCCATGAACAGAAAGATGACATGCTTGGCCTTGGGCGCGAAGTGGGGAGCCTTGGGCGCCAGGGGATCGTCGGCAGCGTAGCCGGAGTCAGACATTAAACTCATCAGTGCCGCCGTGCCTACTCCGACGCCGCATTGCCGGAAGAACCAGCGGCGTGTGACGTCGAGTGGATGCATGCCGCGATAGATGTGGTCCTGACAGTTCATGGCTATTCCTTGGTGATGGTCTCGTCGAGGTTGAGGAGCACGCGGGCGACGACCGTCCATGCGGCGAGTTGGCGCGGCGTCGCATTGGGCGGTAGCGCGGAAGGCAGCGCGGCGGCGTCGGTTTTGAAGCCGGCGACATCGATCGCGCTTAACCAGCCTTCGGCGAGTCGGCTATCTTCCTTGGCGAGAAGCTTCAGGAGGACATCCGCTTCTACGGGCGAGGGCACGCGCGCGGTGCAAAGGCGGAAGGCGTAGGAGACGCGGTCGCGATCGGTGGAACCGCCTTCCTTGAGCGCACGCGCGGCCAGGGCTTGGGCGGATTCGACAAACAAGGGCTCATTGAGCGTCGTGAGCGCCTGCAGCGGAGTGTTGGATCGCGCACGTCGCACGCAGGACATTTCACCGTTGGGAGCGTCGAAGGCCTGCAAGACGGGATACGGCACGGACCGGAAACGGAATGTGTAGAGCGCCCGTCGGTAGCGCTCAGGGCCTTGCTCCACGATCCAGGTTTTTGGCGCATAGCTGGCCGGAGGTTGAAACAAGAGCTCGGGCGCGGGCGGATACACGCTGCGGCCGCCGATTTCGCTATTCAGCAGACCGCTGGCAGCAAGCGCGATGTCACGGACTACTTCGGCGTCGACGCGATATCGCGGGCCGCGGGCGATCAAGCGATTATCGGGATCTTTGGAGAGCAACTCCGGTGTGACGTTGGACGACTGACGGTAAGCGCTGGAGGTGGCGATCAGGCGTTGCAGCTTTTTGAGGCTCCATCCGGAATCCATGAACTCGACCGCGAGCCAGTCGAGTAGTTGCTGGTTGGAAGGCGCCTCGGCCTGCGTGCCGAGATTTTCGACGGTAGCCACAATGCCTGTTCCGAAGTACGCTTGCCATACGCGGTTGACGATGGAGCGCGCGGTAGTGGGCGAATCGCGGGCGACGAGCCAACGCGCGAAGGTGAGCCGGTTGGGCGTGGCGCCCGCTGGCAAAGCGTTGAGAAACGATGGTACGCCGGGAGTGACGGCGCGATCGGGCTGGAGAAAATCGCCGCGCTTGAGAATGTGAGTCACTCGCGGATCTTCGGTGCGCTCGGCGAGGACGAGTTGGCGCGATCCCTCGGGATGCTCGCGCCATAACTGCGCGATGGCGTCGTTTTCGGTGGCCCATGCGGGGATGGTGGTGCGCCAGTAATGGAAGATGGTCTGTCGATCGGAGGGCGTGCGACGGTCGCGCGGGGTTTTTAGGATGGCACGGACGGAATCGGGAAGCGGATCGGCTACGGGATCGGGAGCGTCGGTGACCGAGAGGCGGATGCGGCCGAGGTTGTTGTTTTCGTTGTCGTCTGAATTGGCGCCGCCGTGATCCTGTTTCAGGTAAAGGTTGAGGACGGCGCCGCCGTCGACGGGCTTTTCAAAATCGAATACCGCCTTGCGCGGCTGATTGCGAACGCCGGGGCCCGCATCGATGCCCCAGGCCGTGTCGTCGCGTCCGTCGATAGCGAACTGGACCGGACCGGTGACCCGGTGTACGCCGCTTTTGTCGTCGAACTTTTTCTCGAGGGGCGTCTCGGGCTGATTGAAATCGGCAGTGGCGCTAGCGATCTTGATCTTGGCGAACTTTTCGGGCGTGGCGGGTGCGGCCGCTTCGACGCGGAACTCGGTAAGCGCGCCGGCGCCCTTGATGGATCGTCCAGGGCCGCCGTTCGGCAGGTTGGGATCCATCAGCAGTTCGAGACGTACGGCCGTGATGCGCTGTAGGTCCGTCTTGGCGGTGAACTTGACGGTGTGCTTGGTGGGTGCGTAGCCAAGGGCCAGCATGGAGCCGTCTTTCATGGGCAGCTCGCGCTCGCCGCCGGTGGAGATATCGTCGACAGTAAGTTCGAGTGTGCGCCATTGGGACTGCGGAGACAGAGCATCTTCCCAAGCGGCCATACGCTCGCGCCAATCGGGATTGCGGCGCTGTATTTGGGCTTCGATCTCGGCGGTGCGGCGGATGATCTCATCGCGCTTCGTCAATTCGGCCGGCGTGTAGACCGCGATATCGGATTCGTGCGTGTTGTTGAGGAACGCGAAGATGCGGTAATACTCTTCCTGAGTCAGCGGATCGTACTTATGGTTGTGGCACTGGGCGCATTGAATGGTGACGCCCAGGATTCCCTTGCCGATGGCGTCGATGCGGTCGTACATAGCTTCCATGCGGAACTGCTCGGGATCGATGCCTCCCTCTTCGTTGACCATGGAGTTGCGCAGGAAGCCAGTGGCGACTCTCTGCTCCTGGGTGGCGTTGGGCAGCAGGTCGCCGGCGATCTGTTCGACGACGAACTGGTTGTACGGCATGTCGCGATTCAGGGCGTTGATGACCCAATCGCGATAGAACCACACGAAGCGCGGCGCGTCTTTTTCGTAGCCGTTGGAATCGGCATAGCGAGCGGCGTCGAGCCAAACACGCGCCCATCGCTCGCCATAGTGAGGCGATGTAAGGAGACGGTCGACCTCTTTCTCGTACGCGTTAGGGCTGCGGTCGGCGAGGAAAGCGTCGAGCTCGGCCGGAGTGGGCGGGAGTCCAGTGAGATCGAGACTGGCGCGGCGGAGCAGCGTAGCGCGTTCGGCTTCGGGCAAGGGCTTAAGTCCTTCGCGATCGAGACGCGCGAGCAGGAAGGCGTCGATGGGGTTGCGAACCCAATCCGCGCGGCTCGTGGAGGGGACCGCGGGGCGGATCGGCGGGATAAAAGCCCAGTGGCGGGATGGGGCGGGTAGAACAGCACCCGCGTCGATCCACTTCGCGAGAGTAGCAATCTTGTCGGCGGATAGAGCGGGCGCGCCCATGGGCATCCGCGCCAAGCCGTCAGCGCCACTGACTCGCTTAATCAAGAGGCTGTTGGCAGCGTGACCGGGCGTGATGACTTTGCGGGCGTCGGTATCAAGCCGTAAGCCGCCCATCTGTTGTCCGGGCCCGTGACAGCCATAGCAGGATTCCGCGAGAATGGCTTGGGCGTTGCGGCCTAATGAGTCGTCTTGCGCGGTGACCCGCCATTGAAATAGGAGGGCGGCAAAACAGCCGGCCAACGCTACGCTCTTGATGCTCGCAGACATCTGCAGTTGGTCCTCATCGTATCACTTGCAGGCGCAAGCGGCGAGCTGGGTAGTGCCTGAAAAGTGCCTTGAAGAAAAAATCGAACAGCCCTGATCGTTGACAGATTCCTTCGGAACCTTACTTGAACGTTGGAGTCCGCTGGCGGGGAATGCTAAGCCAAGACTTAACGCAGCACGCCATTTCTTTGTTAGTGAAGCCCGATAAGCGGGCGAAGCACTTTGCATAAAACATCTCCCACCAGCGGGCATTCTTGGATTTTGTGCGTGCTCGATCCCTTCGTCAAACTGGTGAGAAAAAACGCTTTTGCGCGGTAGGAAATCTTCTCTCCAGCGATTGCGCGGTAGCGAATGGGACTTCCTATTTTCTTCACGCCGGGACGTCCGATGAGAGCCAATGGAATAGATTCTCCGCACCACGCATTCATCTCAAGACGGCCCGTGCAGTAGGAAACTCCAAATTCATATTGCTCAAGTCGTGGGGTGATCTTTCGCGCTTTGCCGTGAACCCTATCAGCAGACAGCGTGGCGTTTTGTGCCCGCTCAACAGAATACCGGCCGTCATTCATTAGGAGTTTTTTCGCCGATCAAGCCTTCATCTATCAACGCTTCGCAGATTCGTGACGCCTGCTCAATGGGAATACACAGTTTCTCGGAGAGGTCGTCATAATAGAGAGGCTCATCACCGGCCCGCTGGAATGCGGCAATGATCTCGGCGCGCGCGATATCGTCAGGGACTTGACGCAACGTGATAGCTTGATGCGCGATTCCAAGATGAGACTCAATTCCGCACACGGCGAATTTGAGTTCTGAAATCTCTTGGAGCAGTGAATCCATAAAACTTCTTTCATTGTAAACGACGGGAATACCTTGCGGGAACACCACCGTTGGGCGGACGACCGGAACCTCTGGTTTATCGATGAACAATACGTTATTGGTTGCTACGTAGGCGCTTCCTCCAGATCCCCGTGGTCCAGGGCGAGGCAATCCGTGGAAACGGCTATTCTGGCGTGTTCGTAGTTCGGATCGTGGCATTGGTGGGCAAGGCTCCTAATTTCGCGAGTTCCCTATATACCGTTTCGACCGCGGCGTGGAGGCGAAGGAAAGTCTCAATTCCGAATACGTATCGGTCAAGAACGATTACCTCCACGGAGTGTTCACCCTCTTTGTCTTCATTCTCCTTTGCGCGCGCGAAGTCGTCCATCGGCATAATACAGAGATCCATAAAGACCTCCCCACCGACTCTCGCGAGGTCGATATTGTTGACATATGCGGGCCTCACGCGGCTCTCGTCGTCGTCGTCACGCTCGAAACGCTTAGTTAGTTTGAGTTTGAGCTGTTTGTCCATAAATTTTACGTTCCAGCGTACCACCGCATTTGCCGATCCCGATTAGGGTATCAAACTTACGCCAGAAGTTCCGCTTCAACTCTGCGAGCCGCGTACCTATTAGCCGAACGTCAGGGCTCGGACTGGCGCGCGCGAGTAGGCCGCCTTACTTGCCGCCCTTCCAATCTGGCAGACGCCCAGGCGTTGGCGGCGCGCCCGCGGCATCGAGCTGTTTCTCGAGATTCTTGATGTCGGTATCGATGAGCTTCCTGATTTTCGGGATCTGCACGGCCAACTCATCGGACCCGATCTGATATTGCTCCATCGCGGTCTTCGTCGGGTGACCGGTGCCGCGCGTGGCGCCGGCCGCGGCCTGGATGCGCTCCGAGATGGATGCGGGGGCGCCCTCCTGTTGCGCGCGCAAGATGCGGTCGCCGGAGAGAGCCATGTTAATTCCGTCGAGCTCACGCTGCAAGTTCAGAACCTGCTCGTGAAGCCGATTAGGAAGGGCGGGTGTCGCGTCGATCGCGCGCTTGATGGAATCGAGGCGCGAGCCGGCTTCGACGGTTGCCTCCTGCGTGGCAGTGAGCGCTTTCTGCAGACGGCTCACTTTGTCTTCGAACTCCACCATTGAGACGCGCTCTTCCATTGTGTAAGGCGTGGCAGCGACGACTTCGATGGATTCCGCCCCCGGCAGGTCGGTCACGACTCCGTTGACGCGCTTGGCAAGCGCGACGGTGTATTTGCCTGGCAGGACGAAAACGCCGCCGCCCCCTCCGCGTCCGCCGAAATTCCCTTCCTGTTCGGGATCGATTTCACCACCACCACCGCCGCCGCCAGCGCCTCCACGTCCACCACCGGCTGCCGCGCCTCCCCGTCCGCCGCGTCCGCCGCCGCCCGCTCCTCCTCCGAGCGGAACCGATGGCGCGAGCGCAATACCTTGCGTCCGCAGATCCCAAGTGACGCGATGAATACCCGCGGTAGCGGGTTCGTTAAGACGGCGCACTACACTGCCCTTGGAATCCTTAATGGTGAGGATGATGGCAGGCGGTTCTTCCAACGATTCTGCGCGGAGTTCCTCCGTGGCGGGGTAGGGTACGGCGTCGCCGCGCTGCGCGGCCTGGCGCTCGCGCTGTTGCCGCTCCTGCGCTTTGGTTCGGATGGCGTCTTTCAGGTTGTAGGTGATGGCGGCGCCGGCGGGCGGGTTGGGCGCGGTGAAATAGTTGGTTCCCAGATCGCCGCCGGAACTGTACGGTATGAATTCCAGCGCCTTGCGGACCGGGAAGATCGCGCTTTCCTTTTGCAGCATCTCGGCGGTGGCAACGCGCAGCGGGCTGTAATCGTCGAGCACGTAGATACTGCGGCCGAAGGTGCCGATCACCAGGTCATCCATCTGCTTTTGGATAGTGAGGTCCCGGACCATGATGGTGGGCAAGCCGATGTTCAGCTTGATCCACTTCTCACCGCCGACGTTGCTGAAGTAGAGCCCGAATTCGGTGCCGGCGAAAAGCAGATTCTTGTTGATGTGGTCTTCGGCGATGGCGTAAACACCGCCTCGCTCGGGCAGGTTGCCGGAGATATTGGCCCAGGTGTTACCCATGTCGGAGCTTTTGATCAGGTAGGGTTTGAAATCGCCGTTCTGGTGGTTTTCGTAGGCGACATACACAACGCCGGGGTCATGCTGCGAGGCCACAATGCGCTGCACGTAGGCGTTTTCGGGAACGCCGGCCGGCTTATCGACCTTGCGCCAGCTCTTGCCGCCGTTCTCCGTGACCTGCACGAGGCCGTCGTCGGTACCGACGTAGAGCAGGCCCTCTTTTTTGGGCGACTCCGCCATGGATGAAATGTTGTCGTAGAGCGCGGTGGAGACATTCTTCTGGATGGCATCCATGGGCCAGACCTTACCCATAAGAGGGAGCTTGTTGCGATCCAACTGGCGCGTAAGGTCGGGGCTGACCGCGATCCAGGAATCGCCGCGATCATCGCTGCGGTAGAGCTTCTGCGCACCGAGGTAGATGCGGGTGTTGGAGTGCGGGCTGATCATGAACGGCGCATCCCAGTTCCAGCGGAGGGCGGGATCGCCCTTGGCGGGACGCGGCTGGATGGAGACGCGCTCGCCGGTTCGCTTGTCGAAGCGGACGACGCCGGCGTTCTGGCTGGCCGCATAGACGGTGTTGGGATCTTTGGGATCGACGCGTGAATAGAAGCCATCGCCGCCGTTGGTGACGAAACAATCGGCGTTGGTGAGAACCGTGTTCCTGGTGCGAACGGCGCAGCCGACGCTGTTGTTATCCTGCGTGCCGCCGTAGACGTGATAGAAGGGCACGTCTTCATCGACGGCGACGTCGTAGAACTGACCGGTGGGCAGATTGGATTTGAAGATCCACGTGGCGGCGCGGTCGAAGCTTTCGTAGAGACCGCCGTCGCAGCCGACCATGTAGTGGTTGTTGTTCGCAGGATCGATCCAAATGTCGTGATTGTCGACGTGTTTGTTGCGGGTTCCGAGACTGGTTGAGGTACGGCCGCCATCGTCGGAGACGGAGATATTGACGCCCATCATGTAGACGCGATCGGAGTTTGCGGGGTCGACGATGACTTTCGCGTAATACTGGCCCTGCGTATCGGCGGAGTTGCGGCGCTCCCAAGTGATGCCGCCATCCACGGAACGATAGAGGCCGCCGACGCCATTGCCTTCCACCTGCGAATAAATGATTTTCGGGTTAGACGGAGCGTAGTTTAGGCCGATGCGGCCCAGACCGATTTCGCCCTGGCCTTGCGGGAAACCGCCCTGCACTTTGGTCCAGGTTTTGCCGGCGTCGAGCGTGCGCCACAACGCGCTTCCGGGGCCGCCATGCACCATGCCGAAATAGCTGCGCTGGCGCTGGTGAGTGGCGGCCAGCAGAACATCGGGATTCGTGGGATCCATGACGACGTCGGTGCAGCCGGTGTATGCGTCGACCTTGATGAGGCTCTGCGACCAGGTCTTGCCACCATCGGTAGTCTTGAAGAGACCGCGCTCGCCGCCGCTGCTCCAGAGCGGACCTTGGGCGGCGACGTAGACGACGTTGGAATCGCGTGGGTCGATCACGATGCGTCCGATGTGTTCGGAGGTCTTGAGGCCGACGTTGCGGAAGGTGCGGCCGCCATCTTCGCTCTTATAGACGCCGTCCCCATATGCCGCGGCGCGCTGACTGTTGTTTTCGCCGGTGCCCACCCAGACGATGGAGGGATTCTTGGGGTCGATGGTAATCCAACTGATGGAGTACGAGCCGTAATTTTCAAAGACAGGAGTGAAGGTGGTGCCATTATTTTCCGTCATGAAAATATTGCCGGCGGCCACCGCGACCATATAGTGGCTGGGGTTCCCGGGGAACACGGCAATCTGAAGAATGCGGCCGGAGATCATGGCGGGGCCAATCGAGCGGGCCCGTAGCGGCGCGAAGGTGCGCTCGTTGATGGGGTCCTGGTTCCCTCCGCCGCCTCGGCCGCCACGCCCCGTTTGCGGAGGCGAATCCTGCGCGAAAGCGGACAGGGCGAAGCACACTACGATCGGCAATAGTTTCATGGGAGCGAGTATAACGCGCTTACAACGCATCGGGCTGACGGCTAGTCGCCAGCCAATGACGCATTGCGGCACAGACGATTCCCTCGCCCGAGGACGTGCGGCAGTCCTTCCGGATTGCCGCAGGGCTTTCGCCCGGCGCTCAGCGGACGTAAAGAACGCTTGCGATGCACGACAAAATCGAAGATGTAAGTGGCCCGCTGAGCTGTTTTCGAAAGCCCTAATTCTGCGCCGGAACGAACTTGATTGTCAGATATACCTGCTGTTGCCCACCGACTGCGATGGGCATCGCTTTGACCCTATCTAACGCCGTCGAAGCCAGAGTCGGGTCGGCTGCCGCACAGACCTGGGCATCGATAACGCGGCCGTCGACCACGTTCGCATGCACCATCACCGGGCTGATTTTAGTGACTCCCGCAGGCGCCAGCAGGGAAAACGGCTGGCGCGAAGGCGATGTCAAAACGGATGCTCTCGCGACCATTCCGGGCCCAGGCGCGAGCGTGCCAGGGTCCGTTCCGGTGGCGTCCGAAAGTTGCAGCGTGGCGTCGAGCAGTTCATTGCCGCCTTCGTACATAGTGAGATGATCCGGCAACGTATGGCCGCGTAGATTCAGGCCTTTCGTGTAGCTATAGACGGTGAAGACGCCGGGCGCGAAAGAGGAACTGACAAGCAACCCGGACCCGCTGTCAAAACAATATTCCAGCTCTTCCCAAAGACGGCCCTGGTAATTTGGCGCTCCAACCACGCCGGAGGTAAGCAGGCAGATTCCCGGCTTGCCGTTCCATGTAACCGCCGTGGCACGGAGTTGCGTGCCGATTGCGATGTCATACATGGAAGAGAAAATGGCATTCCGCAGCATGTGGATCGGCATGGGAACCGAGCTGGCGTTATCGGCGTACGCTCCCTGAGACGTAGTGCCGCGCACAACCGTCGAGGCGCCGAGTGTCGCGGTCCAGCGCCATGCTCGTGGCGATAGCCAAGTCTGCGAGAACTGCCCTTGCCCGCCAGCCGCGCCCGAGGCCGTGAACGCGACGTCGATGCGAGAAGGTCCCAAGCTCGCATTCATGAGGCGGCTGTTTTGAAGCGCGCGCTGCAACAGTTCCATGTCGGCGCCGCGCTCTCCTGCGGAGGGAATGGCCACTTGGCCGGTGACCAACTCATGCGGATCGGGCGGGACTGGAACAGCGATGTTGCTCTGACCGATACGGCGTTGGGCGAGTAGTGTGAACGAAAGCAGGATTAAGAGAGCGATGGGTCTGAAGTTCACGCAAATTCCTCCGCGCGAAACATAGGATACCATTGCGTCTTTAAACGATTACCGGGCCAGCCATACAACGGTGCCTTTCCGGACATACAATGGGACGGTTGAAGAACTCCGCGGACGAATGGAGTAAACGACAGTTCGTGAATCTCTCTCGACGATCCTTCCTGGCGATTACCGCGCTCGCCACACAGACTCGCGCGGCGGGGCATTCGATGCAAATGCATTTGAGTTGCGGCGCATTGGGTATTCAGGCATCGCAGCCAGAGGCGATCGATCTGGCGGCTAAGCACGGGTTTGATGTCATCGACGCAGATGGGAAGTACCTGAACGGCCTCTCCGATGGTGAACTGCACGATCTATTGGGCCACATGCAAGCCAAAAAGATCGGCTGGGCGATGGCCGGGCTGCCGGTGGAATTCCGCCGAGACCAAGCTACGTTTTCCGCTGGGATGCCGGACTTTCGAAAGTATGCGGGCGGCCTCGCGCGCGCGGAAGTCCGCAGCGTGACCACCTGGGTGAGGCCGGGCAGCAACGATCTAACGTATGTGGCAAATTTCAAACAGCACGTAGCGCGCTTGCGCGAGATCGCGCGCGTGTTAGATGGCGCTGGTTTGCGCTTTGGCATTGAGTATGTGGCGCCGAAGACCTCATGGGTATCGCAGCGGTACCCGTTTATCCACACCATGGCCGAAATGCGCGATCTGATCGCGGAGATAGGCCAAGCCAATGTCGGACTGGTGTTGGATAGCTGGCATTGGTATCACGCGGGGGACACTGGCGCGGATATTCTCGCCTTGCGTGCAAAAGATGTGGTGTCGGTAGACCTGAACGATGCGCCGGCTGGCGTCGCGAAAGATCAAATGGTGGATGGCAAGCGCGAGTTGCCAGGGGCAACCGGCGTCATTGACAGTAAGACGTTCCTGCAATCGCTGAAGCAGATCGGTTTTGCGGGCCCCGTGCGAGCGGAGCCTTTTAATGATGCCGTGCGACGCCTCTCGCCGGACGACGCGGCGGAAGCCGCAGCCGAAGCGCTGCGCAAGGCATTCGCTGCGGCCGAAGTCTGATCTCACGCGATATCTCCTTGGAGAACAGTGGAGAGTCACAAGTCGTTGTCCGCAGGATCACGTGCGGCCGCTTGCGCCCAACGCAGCTGAGTTCACGATCCTCAGCATGTCCTACTTAACCGAAGCGATTGAATCGCATCGCACGCAGAAACAAGGCTCTTCTCTGCCGAAAGTCGAGCCCCGATTTGAGCGCTGCGGTTCGAAAATCGACTATCCCCCAATAGTGTCTTAAGCGCCGCGACTGCGATCTCTACGGTATATTCGTGTCGCGGAATATGCAAGCCAACACCTAAACGTTCGAGCCTTGCCGCATTGTCCGGTTGATCCCAACCATACGGCACAACCAGCATGGGGCGGCCAGCCTTCAGCGCTTCGCCTACTGTTCCTGACCCGCCTTGATGGACATTGATGCAGCCGTAAGGAAAAATCTCTGAATAGGGCATGTAAGGCAACGTGAGAGTATCATCTTGATCCGGTTCCGAAGAAGGACTTTTTCCTAGCAAAACGGCTCGCAATCCGAGACGTCGCGCCGCCATCGAACTCAGCGTATAGAAGTCGCGTGGGTTATGGACGGCTGCAGATCCCTGTGTGAAGACCACCGGTGCCGGTCCCGACGATAGAAACTTCGTGAGTTTCGACAGTTCCTCCGCGTCTGGCTGCGTTACGAAAGGCACGAAACCCGTTTGCAACGTATGAACGGGCCAATCGGATTGCTTCGGCGCAAACCACTGTGAAAACAGAGCCAATACCAGGTATGGCGAGAATTTGTCTCGAAAGACCGGGTCGCATTCTACTCGCAAACCCTCATCGCGGCGAAGGCGGCGTACGGGATTTGACCAGTGTCGAGTGGCTATCTTGCCCAGCGTTAAAGCTAGTCCGTACACAGATGAACCCGCCTTACGAAGATGAAACAATTGTGGGAAATTCGGTGTCACTGACGGATCGATGGATGAGAAAAAGGAAAAGGGCGAGAGGATTAAAGATACCCACGGCAAGCCCAGCTTTTCCGCGACTAATGGGGCGGCGTACACCAATTCTCCCGCTATGAGCACATCTGCTTTTGTCGCTACGGCCAATAGGTCCTCATAGGTGCCCTTCAACTCTGGGAGGACCATTTTCCTGTACAGTACTTCCAATCCACTCTTCAGGTCTTCACAAGTTGCGATCAATCGAGGTTCTGTCGGGTTCCAGTCGGGACGCATGGGATGAAACGCGAGCCCAAGCTCTTCCACTTGCCGGCGGTAGTACGGCGTGCTCGCAATAGTCACCCTGCAGCCTCGCCGCAAGAGTTCCTGGCCGACCGCCAGACATGGATGCAGATCTCCTAACGAGCCGATTGTGGCGATGACGATTTGCTTCACTTGAGGTAATTTGGTCAAGGTAGATCGAACGTCCGGAACGCTGATAGCGTTCCGGCCTGAACAGAGGATTATCGCAAATGTCTGGATCACAAACGGCTTTACACGACATGGTGATCAGCGTCATAATCCCGGCGTTCAACGAGGAGTCATGCCTTCCGGCAACGCTATCCAGCCTTCGCGATGCCATCTCTGTTTGCTGTTGCAGAGTAGAACTGATCGTAGTCGATAATGACAGCTCTGATCGCACCGGGGAGGTCGCACGATCATTCGGCGCAACTCTTGTGCACGAGGCCATTCACAATATTGCAAGGGTTCGAAACGCCGGAAAAAGCGCCGCGCGTGGCGATGTTTTGGCGTTCGTTGACGCCGACACGATCATCCCACGTCACTTTTTTCAGAAAGTCGCGGCGGCCATGAGCGACCCCGCTTGCTTCGGTGGCAGCGCGGACATCATCCATACGCCTGCATCCAAACTGCTGCGGGCTTACTTGGAAGCGTGGCGCTGGTTCGGAAGCCGGCTAGACATGGCCCAGGGCGCAGCTCAGTTCTGCCGACGGTCGGCTTTTGATGTCCTGAAAGGATACGACGCGTCATATTTCATGGGAGAGGATGTGGATTTCTACTGGCGTCTGCAAACGCTATGTAGGAAAACCGGCGGCCACCTGAGTTTTCTTGATGATGTAAAGGTTGTCCCCTCGCCCCGCCGTTTCGACCTCACCCCCACATGGCGCACATTAATCTGGACAAATCCCGTGTTCATTGCGCTGTTTCGAAAGAGGCGTTCGACCTGAACAGCATGGTACGTCAAAACTCCGCGTTAGTGTCCTAACGGCTGGTTGACAAGCGGAGCCTTTGCCTATATTCTGAGCAACACTATTGACGTTAGAACATCATATCGGAAGCCTGAGTCCGAGGCTCGGAAGGTGTGGGGCAGTCCTTCCGGACTGCCGCCGGGCTTCTGCCCGGCGCTCCGCGGGCGCAGAGAACGCTTTCGATCCGCCATATAACCCGAAGCTTAGTCACAACAACGCCCCGCTTAAAGGAGAAGGTTTTTGACTGCTAACCCGGATCGGCCGATCCCGAAAGCGAATACCGGCTCCGCGTTTCTGAACTGGCTGGCCAACCTGTCCAATTCGCTGGTGCATCTCGAACGCCGCTTCGATCCGTTTTTCCGCCCAGCATTCGACGCCGTGCTGCGCGACCCGCTTTCAACCCTGGTTACGGCCCTGATCAATCGAGGCCGGCCAAACGAAGGGTTGCGGATCGCGGAAGAGAAGCCTCTCCCGAATGAAGAGGCCTATCTCGATTCGATCATTAGCAGCTTCGAAAAACAGATGCGCTTGCTCTGGAAGCCAGGACGCTTCGAACGCGGCGGAAATACCAAGACCCACGGCATCGTTCGCGCCGAGTTTATCGTCCACGACAATCTGCCACCGAAACTGCGTCACGGCATCTATACGCGAGCCGCGCACTTACAAGGCATGGGTTCGCTTCTCCGGGCCGGGCCCTTATATTACGCCCGATATCGACGACGTCGGTTTCATGAGCATCAGCATCAAGCTCATGGGCGTGCCCGGGCCCAAGCTGATGGAGGAGGAGAAGTTCACGCAGGACATGTTCGGCGTTTCCCCGCCGACCTTCGTCACGCCGGATACCAAAGCGAACGCCCAGTTACAGATCGAAAGCCTGAAGAACACGCAGATCTATTACTTCCTCAATTTCCACGCATCGCACGTACTTGATTTCATCATGCAGGGCCTGTGGATCAAGACCCAAAGCAGCCCGCTCGAAGCGCCCTACTTCAGTTGCGTTCCGTATCTCTTGGGCGAAGGCCAGGCAATGCAATACTCGGTTTGGCCAAAGTCGAAACGGCGTACGCCCATCCCGCGTCTCCCTTTTCGCCCGCCGGACGATTACCTCCGCCAAGCCATGGCAGCGACGCTTGCGAAGGAAGATGTCGAGTTGGAGATTCGTCTGCAGCTTCAGACCGACCCGCACTTGATGCCCCTTGAAAACAACGGCGTGTTGTGGCCCGTAAAGCTTTCGCCTCGCGTCCCGGTGGCCACGTTGCGCATCCCCAGGCAGAAATTCGATTCCCCGGCGCAGATGGATTTTGCGCGCGCGCTCTCTTACAATCCGTGGCACTCCATCCCCGAGCACCGCCCCTTGGGCAATCAAAGCCGCGCCCGCAAGCGGATGTACGATACGCTCTCGCGTCTGCGCCACACCATGAACGGCGTGCCGCTTTACGAGCCAACCGGGGACGAGGTGTTCGAGTAACGACGGCTCCCGCGCCATTCGCTGTACCCTGGATCTGATATGAATGCAGAGCCTGCCGCGCCAGCGGATTGCGAATACATCGTAGTGGGCTCGGGAGCGGGCGGTGGAACGGTAGCCGCACGCCTCGCCGAAGCCGGCCGCAGCGTCATACTGCTCGAAGCCGGCGGCGATCCGCACGAGCTTTCCGGTGGCGATTCCATCGTGGAAGGGCAAGACCGCCTCCCCGCGGACTATGACGTGCCCGCGTTTCACGCGTTTGCGTCGGAGAACTCCGCCATGAAGTGGGACTTCTTCGTGCGGCACTATGACGACGATGGCGAGCAGCGGCGAGATCCCAACTACGTAGCATCGCGGGAGGGCGTCCTCTATCCGCGCGCCGGCACGCTGGGTGGATGTACCGCCCATAACGCAATGATCTTCGTCTATCCGCACAACGCGGATTGGGATTACATCGCGGAATCGACTGGCGATCAAAGTTGGCAAGCGGCGCGTATGCGGCGCTATTTTGAAAAGCTCGAACGCTGCGACCATCGTCCGTTCTATCGGTTTTTGGCGCGGTTGGGAATCAATCCGACGCGCCATGGCTGGAGCGGGTGGCTTTCCACGCAGAAGGCGATTCCGATCGGCCTGCTGGATAATTTCACGCTCAACGCTACGGTAGTCAGCTCCATAATCGAGATCTTGCGGGAAGAAGGCCAGCTCGACGAACGCCTCCACTGGCTGCTCGAAAGCGGCCTCGACCCTAACGATTGGCGCCTCGTGCGCGAAAACTCCACCGGCATCCGCTACCTCCCGCTAACTACGCGCCGGCATGCGCGCAACGGTTCGAGAGAGCGCGTGCTGGATGTGGCGAACCGTTGTCCCAAAAACTTGCGGATCATGATGAACGCCCTGGCTACGCGTGTCCTCTTCGACGAGAACAATCGAGCCATCGGCGTCGAATATCTGCGGGGTGAGAAGCTGTACCGGGCTCATGCCGCTCCAAGCGCGGAACCAGGCGAGCGGGCTACTCTTTTCGCGTCGCGCGAAGTGATCTTGGCGGGCGGGGCTTTCAATACGCCGCAGCTTCTCATGCTGTCGGGCATTGGCCCGCGAGAGACGCTCGACCGATTCGGAATTCCGGTTCGCGCGGACCTCGCTGGCGTCGGCAGAAACCTGCAAGACCGCTACGAAATCGGCATAGTGAACCGCATGAATTTCAAAGCATGGGCCGCGTATAAAGGCGCCACGTTCGACACAAAGGACCCGCAATACCGCGAATGGCGCAAAGGCAAGTCTGGCGTCTACGCCTCCAATGGTTCGGTGCTGACCCTCTTCCGCCGCTCGCCCGCCGCGGACCAACTTCCGGATCAGTTTTGCATGTCGCTACTCGCGCGATTTAGCGGGTACCGTCCGAATTACTCGCGCGATTTCGCCGAAGACCTGAATTATCTCACTTGGGTGGTTCTCAAAGCGCATACGCGCAACCGTGCGGGCGAGGTAACGCTCCGGTCGAGCGATCCTCGAGATACTCCACTAATTAACTTCCGTTACTTCCAGGATGGCGGCGACGAGGATCTAGCAGCGGTCGTGGACGGCATCCGGTTCGTCCGCCGCCTGACGGCAAAGTTGAAGAGGTGTGGCTACATTGCCGAAGAGGAACTTCCCGGAGAGCGGCGGCAAAGCGACGATGATCTCCGGGAGTATGTACGGAGCCATGCCTGGGGCCACCACGCATCGTGTACGTGCGCCATCGCTCCAATGGAACGAAATGGGGTGCTCGATAGCGCTTTCCGGGTATATGGTGTGCGAGGCTTGCGAGTTGTAGACGCATCGGTATTTCCCCTGATTCCGGGGTTCTTTATCGCAAGCGCTATTTACATGGTTGGCGAGAAGGCCGCCGACGTCATTCTGTCTTCGCGCGACTGACCTATTGATCTCCGGAATCCCTAAGAAATTCATTGACTTCGCTGCCAAACTTGGAAATAATAAGTTCCACTTTCAAGATAGCGGCAAGAGGAGCACATGGACGCAGCCGAGTTGATGAAGATGAGCCAGGTAGAATTGGACGATCTGTTCAAAGCCAGCCCGGCGGGTGACATTCCGAATGGACAGGCGAAGGGTACGGCGATTATCGCTCCAGGGACTAAGTTCAGCCCTGAGATTGCCGAACTGGTCAGCATATTTGCCTGGCAGGGCAAGACGTTCGACGGTAAGCGCGGCGTGCTCACTAATCGGATTCTTCCGTTGGGATTGAATGCGATTGTAGCCGAAGTCTACAAAGATAATAGTTGGCTCGATGGCAAAGAGTGTATCGTGCTCGACTACTCCAAGACGTCCCTCGTCGCGCACTGGATTCGGGATGAGATCCGTTTGGTCGCTCCCAATTTCTATTTGGGGAAAGTTTACTGGGAGAAGAGCCGCCTCATCGACTTCTGTCTCGACTTCAGCGCGCCCCACGCGTAAACGGCGGCATCGCTCCGCCATGCACTGCGAGGCCCAATGACGCCGCAGTCGACATTCATGATCGTCGCTCCGATCCGACAGAACTCCGTTGGCGCGATACGCGAGCTTCTTGCCTCGATGAACTCAGGGCCGGGAATCGCCGATCCGGAAAACACCCTGGTACCGTTTGGCCGATTTGCCAACCTTCATTTCGCAAGGTTTGTGGTCCTCGATGATATAACCATAGGCGACCCTGCGGAATTCTATGGAGTTGAGCGGCCCGATCCGCCCATTTACCTGGCGTTCCTGGGCGATTTCGATGGGAGCTACGATTCATTTATCAATCTCCTGCTAGAGGTTGCGGCGCCTGGCCTGCGGCAGATTTTCTCGCTATGCGAGGGGTTTTCTCCAGACGCCGACCTGCGCGAGTGGGTGGTTGCCCATGAAACCCGTCCGGCCGCATATTACTGCAATTGGGTCGGAAGAACGGTTCGGCAAACCATTGAGGAGGAGCGTCTACGCCTCGCTCTGCGTAGTTACCTTGACGCTTCGCCGGATATCGCGGATAGTCCGGCTGCCACGCTCCACCAATCGCTGCATCGGTTTGTGCAAGGCGAACTGAAAGCGGGCCGTTTGACTTTGACCCCGCCCGATCCTACCCCGTTGGATTACTCGCTGCGGACGATATTGGATTGGGTCGTATTATTTGCGGTGCTCTTGGGCGCCATCGTGACGTTGCCCATAACAATCATTCCCTTGGCGCTTCTGGCCTGGATGCTGCGTTCGCGGGAGAAGTCCGATCCGGAGTTTGCGCCGCTTCCGGACAAACAACTGGCGACGAGCCTGGCCATCCAGGAAGATTACGACGTTACGAATCAGTTCAGTGCCATGGGCACGCTGAAGCCGGGCTGGTTTCGGAGCTTAATCGCTCGGGTGGCGCTGTGGGTCATCAACCTGACTGCGCGGATTATCTACACCAAGGGCCGCCTCACCCGTATCCACACCATCCACTTTGCTCGCTGGGTATATCTGGACAACCGCGCTCGCGTGTTTTTTGCCAGCAATTACGATGGCAGCCTGGAAAGCTACAACGAAGACTTCATCAACAAGGTGTCTATCGGGTTGAACCTGATATTCGGCAATGGAATCGGCTATCCCCGCACCGCTTGGCTAATCTCGAAAGGCGCCAAGGATGAACAGAAGTTCAAATATTACCTGCGCCGCCACGAATTGCCGACCGACGTGTGGTACAACGCGCACGTCGGTCTGACCGCCTATGACCTGCAACGCAACAGCGTTATCCGGCTCGCTGTGGAAAAGCCGTCGCTCAGTGAAACGGAAGCTCGTGCCTATGTCACATTACTGTGAGGGAAATGCTTGAGGGACACGTGAGATTGCCCGACACGCGCGACGTGCAAGGAATTGCCGCATTCGGTTACGGAAAGCTGACAGAGGCGCGCTTTTTGCTCTTGCGCATATGGAATGTCGAGGCGGCCCGGGCCTGGATTGCTTCGGCCCCAATTTCCACAGCGGAGTTCCGCCAAAGCCCACCCTCAACTGCATTGCAAGTGGCCTTCACTCCGGCCGGACTGCGGAAGTTGGGCTTGCCCGAAAGGATCGTCGCCGGATTCTCGGTTGAATATGTGGACGGAATGACGGGCGATGCAAACCGTTCACGCCGGCTCGGCGACATTGGATGGAACGACCCGGCGAAATGGCTTTGGGGCAGCGGCGACAACGCCACCGATCTCGTGGTGATGTTATACGCCGAAAAAGATCTCGACCAATGGCAACAGACAATCCAAACAGCGCCGTGGAATGAGGCTTTCGAAATCGCGCTTACGCTTGGCACATCGAATATGGGCGGCGTTGAGCCATTTGGATTCACGGATGGCGTCAGCCAGCCGGAATTCGACTGGAAGCGCCAACGCGCCGCCGCAAGCGATACGATTACGTACGTCAATGAGGTGGCGTTAGGCGAACTCCTGCTCGGTTATCCCAACGAATACGGCAAATTTACGGATCGGCCGCTGCTTGAAACGTCGGACGATCCAACGGATCAATTGCTGCCGGCCGAGGATCATACCGCGAAGAAGGACCTCGGACTGAATGGCAGTTACTTCGTCATCCGGCAACTCGAGCAGGATGTCCGTGGTTTTTGGCAATATTTGGCTCGCGAGGCCGGCGTGAATGCGGACGACCGCTACCGCCTCGGAGCTTTGATGGTGGGCAGGAAGACGGATGGCGACCCGTTGATTCCGGGTACCGGGCAGCAGATTCCGGGCGTCGCCGAGAAGCCCGGTACGCCGCGGAATGCGTTCACTTACGACAAGGACGCGATGGGCACGCAGTGTCCTTTCGGCGCCCATATCCGCCGCGCGAATCCACGAAATGCCGATCTCTTCGGACACCCAACCAATTTGCTCGGCAGGCTGGAATGCATACTCGGAATCCCGCGGCCACAGATGCGCGACGATCTTATCGCCTCCACCCGCTTCCACCGCGTCCTCCGGCGCGGCCGCGAATATGGCGAGAAACTGTCTCCCGAAGACGCGCTCAAGCCCGCGCCCGCGGATGAGGCTCCACGCGGCTTGCATTTCGCTTGCCTTGGCGCCAACATCGCCCGCCAATTCGAGTTCGTGCAAAATGCATGGTTGATGAGCACCACCTTTAATGGCCTAACCGACGAGAGCGATCCCCTTTTAGGAAATCGCTCCGCGGTCGGAGACCGTCCCGTGACGGGCAATTTCTCCATCCCTCGGGATGGCAAAGCGGCGCGCCGGCTAACCGGCGTGCCGCAATTCATTACCGTGCGCGGCGGCGGATATTTCTTTCTGCCGAGCCTGCGCGCCCTACGCTACATCGTGCGCGCCGGAAAGATTCCGGCCTGACAGGAGCAAGAGACGTGAAACGAATTTTCATTGCCGTTGGGGTCGTCATTTTTGTTGTGGTTGTCATCGTGGCGGCAACGGTCTTCCTCACATGGTGGCGCAGCCCCAAGATCGGACACGTAAAGGACGAAGCCATGTTGGCCGGCTTAAACGCGGGCGATTTCAAAGCTGCCGACGAAGACTACTTCCACGACATGGATAGCGGCGTCTCACTCACTGCGGACGAGATCAAAGGCCGCAACACCTGGATTGTCTGGACTGCGGGAGACGATCGCCTCTGGGACAAGATGGCCCTTGCCAGCGTGGGCGCGCTGGATTTCGTGAAGACCCTGTCGTCCCACCCCAGCCTGAAATACAACCGCGACAACCGCTGGGATTATCTGGGCCTGGTAAATGAGCCGTGCTTTGATAAGGCCACCGGCCCCGATCCCAACCGGTTTGGCTTGTGGGTAGACCAGCGCAGCGCCAATTGCCCGCCCGACCCGTTCGAAAATGAGACGAAGTATCCGGGCGTGAAATATGGCGCGCGCGGCAAGAACATTCCGGCGGGTTCTTACTACGGCTACGCCACCGGCGTGGTGGGTTTGCGCCTGTTTCCTAATCCGGATTTCGACGAAGCGGCCCAGAAGAAATGGGATGCCACGCGATATTACACCGATCCCACTTACTACAATTCCAAAGATCTTGTCAGACCGTATCGTGTGGGCATGTCATGCGGGTTCTGCCATGTGGGACCGAATCCCGTTCGCCCGCCCGCCGACCGCAATCATCCCAAGTGGGAGAACCTGAGCTCGAATGTAGGCGCGCAATACTTCTGGACGGACCGCATCTTCTATTGGGACCAGGATCAAAGCAACTTTGCCTGGCAGTTATTCCACACTTACCGCCCCGGCACTCTCGATACGTCGCTCATCTCCGCCGACAACATCAACAATCCGCGCACCATGAACGCGGTCTATCAGCTCTTGCCGCGCCTACTGGAAGCCAAGCGCTGGGGCAAGGAAAATCTGGAAGGAGGCGAGCGCAACAACAAGCAAATCAATGACTACCTGAAGGAGGGACCTCTCGCCCAACTCTTTCAATCGCCCGATACGGTATGGACCCCGCGCGTTTTGAAAGATGGCTCCGATTCCGTAGGCGTAATGGGCGCGCTGAACCGCGTATACCTAAACATCGGGACATTCAGCGAGGAGTGGCTGCTGCACTTCAACGCTCTGGTGGGCGGCAAACCAGTTACGCCGATCGAGATCAGCGTGGCGCGGCAGAACTCGCCGTACTTTGTCGCGACAGAGGCGCAAACTTTCGGCACCGCTCAGTTCTTCCTGAAGTCCACGAATCCCCACTATCTGAAAGATGCGCCGGGTGGAGATAAATACCTGACGAAAGACACGGCGCTTTTGAACCGCGGAAAGGTCGTTTTCGCGGAGAACTGCGCCCGTTGCCACTCCAGCAAGTTGCCAGAAAACGTTCCTGGCCTGGACCCCAACGGTTGCGCTGGGAAGGATTATCTCGGCTGCTGGGATAAGTACTGGACTTGGACCCAGACCGACGAGTTCAAGAGCAAGATGCGTGCGATCGTCATGGCCGACGATTTCCTCAAAGACAATTATCTCTCCGCCGAGTTTCGTGTTCCGGTAACCCTGACGCGCACCAATGCGTGTAGTCCGCTCGCGACTAATGCGCTTGGCGGAAATATCTGGGATAACTTCTCGTCGCATTCCTACAAAGATCTGCCCTCAGTCGGCGAGATCACCTGGTATCACCCGGTGACTGGCGAGGCGCACACTTACACTATGCCTGCGGGCGGGCGCGGATATACGCGGCCGCCATCGCTCGTGAGCGTATGGTCGTCGGCGCCATTCCTTCTGAACAACTCCGTTGGACCGTTCGACCCGGATCCCTCGGTGGACGGGCGGATGCGTGCGTTCGAGGCCTCTATCGAGCAAATGCTCTGGCCGGAGAAGCGCGAGAAAGATAGCGTGCTCGGCGCGAAGATTCCCGGCGCAATCGACCGCACCACCGCCCGCAGTTTCCTTCGGGTTTCAGCAGGCTATCTTCCCGATGCTTTGCAAAAGACGCTGGGCGTTGGCGAGCATCTCTTGCCGTCGCTTTTCGGGAATGGCGGAATCGAACTCGGCCCAATCCCCGCTGGCACTCCCGTTGGTCTGCTGGCAAGTTTGAACCCGCTTTCCGAAGATACCGACGTGACGAAGCGCGTGCAATATGGGGAGAAACTTCTAAACCTCGTGGTTACGCTCGGCGGCGACCTGCGGAAGCTGCCGAAGGACGCGACCGACGCGCAAGCTGCGCAGGTCTTGGGCAACTCGGTTGACAAGCTACTAGATCTGAGTAAGTGCCCGGACATGATCGTGAACCGTGGCCATTACTTCGGAACGGATTTCCTGGAGCCTGGCGAGAAACCCGGCGTGCGCCAACCCGGCTTGAGCGACCCCGACAAACGCGCCTTGATCGAGTTCCTCAAGACGTTTTGACCATGAACGCCAGCGAAGCCCAAACGAAGCTGGGACGGCTCCTCATGAATCGGCGAGAGATCGCGAAACCCTGCTCATCACGGGCCGTCGTTCCAATGCCGTCCTTGTAGGGGAAGAGCATTGGGACAGCATTCAGGAGACTCTGTACATTCTCTCTGTTCCGGACATGCTCAAATCGGTTCGCAAGGGCATTGGCGCCTCGGTGGAGGAATGTGAGAAGGAACCGAGCTGGTAAATCAGGCACGTGTGTTTTACCAAGCAGGCCCAGAATAACGCCCGCAAACTTGCGTCTGCCGGTTTGCGGCCTAAGACCGAGGAACTCCTCTTAATTCTTGCGGCAATCCTTTCGAGCAACCACGTTTCGAAAACCGCGCAGAGACTTGGGGCGGCTTACTCCCTTAGCCGGCGCCCATTACCGCCGGCGCGGCGATCGCCACAGTGAATGCATAAGCCACCTCCGGCTTCTGTATGTCGGAGTGGCCTTTGATAAATTCATCCGCGAGCAAGTTACATGGCGTGCTCGCCTTGACGCCGTTTGCGAACGGATAGGCCTGGCCTACGGCGAGTAGCGTTCCCGCTGTGCCTTCCGGCGTGGTGTCCTTGGTCTGCGTGCCGTTGCTTCCAAGGCCGCCAAAGATGTCATTTGCGTCCCCCAGCGCCGCTGCGACCACGCCGTTGATGCGCGATGCAATTGGGTATGCGGTGCCGACGGCTTTGTCGTTCCGCGTGTGCGTGATGACGATCGGGCCGCGTACCTTCTTTTTTTCGATAACATCCCGGAACGCGCCCCGTCCTACCGTTCCGCCATCGTCCAGCGCAAATCCGTTATGTGAAAACGCCCCTTGAAGTAAGAGCACCGTATCCGGCCGGAACTGTTCCTGATCCGGCAACGCGTTGACCGCCGCCGCGACCAACCGGCATCCAAAGCTATGCCCGATCATGTGAATGCGCAGGTCCGCGCGGTTGCCACGCAACTTCTGGATTAGCGGCGCTACTCCTTTCACGCCGACATCGCCAGCGCGGGCTTTCATCATGTAGTAGGTGGTGTAATTCAGAAAGTTCAGGAATCCCGACTTGATTCCGCCCAACACGTCCCGGAAACTGGCCGCACCGCCGAGTCCGCTGGCCGGTTCCGTCGAGAAAGGATCGATCGACGCCGCTCCCGTGCCCGCTGGAATGGCTGGCGGGTTCAGCGGCTTCTGCAAATTTGTGAGCAGCGTCTTGGTACCAGTCTCGAAAAAGCGCTGCGAGGCGTCATCGGGCGAGGCGGCGTCCCGAGGGAGCAACGGCCGGAGAAGGTCCACCACTCGCGCCTGCGCTGCCGGATCGTCTTCGATATCGTCCATCAGCGCTTCAATCTCGTCGAACGCCTCCGGAGCCGGCCCTGCCGCCACCGGCCAGTCCGACGCCGCATATAACGACTTCAGATCGCGAACCCGTTGCTTCAATTGTTCGATGGTCACGGCATCATTGAGGGCCGCCGCTCCGCTCGGGATCAAATCCTTATCTTCGAACTTCTTCGAGGGCCACAGGACTCCGCAAATGGCGTATTTCCGTGCGGCCAGCGCCGGGTTCGCATCCACCTGCGCTTTGATGAAACCGGCCAACCCCGCGTAGAGAGCGGTGGCATCGTCCATGTTGTTATTCCAACCATGGCACATGAATAACACGTCGCTTGGAGCGCTGGGGCCCGCCGCCACCGCAGCCATCAGCGCGTCCACGTCGGATTGCTGAAAGACCGCTCCGTCCTTGGTGAACTGCACTGGAACATAAGGGTATGGAAAATTCATCGTCTTAATCTCCTGCGCTCAATTCTTCCTACACCGCCTGCATCGCTCGCATCATATCCACCAGCCCGCCTCCTTGGAAGCTCCGCTCGCGGCCAAGGTCCGTCGCGTTCTTGATCAGAACGTCCTTGACCTCTTCCGGCTGGCCCACAAACTCCCCGCGCGTCGAGAGGATTCCCGCAATAATTCCGGAGACGTGCGGCGCCGCCATGCTGGTTCCGCTCCGCTCCAGGTAATAAGCTAGGCTAGCCCCTGGGATAGCGTTCAGAGGTCCCGCCTTCTTCAAGTAGGTCTGTAGGTCAGGCCCCGCGCCGCACGAAATAATTCGCTCTCCCGGGGCCAGGAGATCGGGCTTCTGGCGCCCATCCCCAGTCGGCCCTTTCGATGAGAAATACGATACGCCATAGCGGTGCGGCATATCGCGGTGGGTGGCGCCGACTGTCACCGCCAACTCGGCATTCCCCGGATCGTTGATCGTCAGCGTGAAGCCCTTGCCCGTATTACCCGCGGCAATGACGACCGCTACGCCCGAGCGCACCAGCCTATCTACTTCCACGCAAATGGGACTGCACCCGCACGCGAACCACTCCGGGTCAAAGTCATAGCCCAAGCTCATATTTACGCCGTGGATGACAATGTTGCGCCCGTAGCCGTTCAAATCCTGAACCTTCTGGATCGCCGCGATCAGCGTACTGACATCGCCTTCTCCATTGCCGTCAAGCACCTTGTAGCTCAGCAGCGTACACTCCGGCGCGATCCCCATGACCGCCGCGGTTACAGGCTGGCCGATATAAGAGATCTTGCCGTTCTGATCCTTCTCGCGCGAGAGCGACATCGCCTGATACGGATTGCCGTTCTGGTCCTTGCCCAACTCGCCGGCGATAATCCCCGCAACGTGCGTGCCGTGCCCATAATCGTCGGTCAACTGATCTTCGGCCACCTCAACCAGCTTCGGGCCCGTGAAATCCATGTGTTTCAGACCGTTCGGCAGCTTCAGGTTTGAATGCGCCTTGAAGTGCGGATGCGTCCCATCGATGCCGGAGTCAAAAACCGCCCACACGATTCCCCGCCCCGTGGTCGCGAAGGAGCGCCGGCACGCGTCAGCCTTCACCGTCGCTACCGATCGCCAGATCTGCGCCCGCAGTTTAAAATCCGGCCAGACATGATAAATCGCGCGTTCCGTGGGCGGCGCCGCTTGATCGTTCTCCACCAGTTCGCGGATCTCTTTCCCGGTCAGCTTGGCATAAACATATTGCTCGCTTTTATCGGTCTTCCACTCACTGATAAACCCCGAGCTGCCATCTGCTGGAGTCGCGCTTCCGACGAGTTCGATCACGCGCGCTTTTGCCCCAGGCCGACCGGATGGGTAATTCGCGTTCACTTCGATCATCACGCTTTGAAGGCTTTTCTCATCGACCTCGATTCGCCTCAGCATGGGCACGGAGATCACGCTACGAATCAAGTTGTCCGGGTTGAAATATCGCCCATCATCCACATCCAACCGCACGCTGGAAATCACCGGCTTCTCTTGATCGAGGTTCACCAAGGCCTTGATGACCTTGCCCTGCAGGCGCGCCTTCACCTGAGGATGTACGTCGTCGCATACCGAGAGGATGTGCTGTTGTGTGAGGTCCCCGGCGCTCTCGATCGCCTGTTTCACCAGCGCTTCTACCCGTGCGCACGCGGCGCCATTGGGAGTTCCAATCGCGTCCTCCGCTCCGACAATCTCGATGACAACGACTTGCAGCGCGCTATCGTCTGTCTCAATCCGATTCAATAACGGCTGCGCGACTATCGTTTCGATGGCGTCTGACATGAACGTACCTCCTCTTGTGTACAATTAACAGACACAGGAGTCAAGGAAAACCGGCAATCTTATGGCTAAGATCAATTGGTAGGTTCAGTTGGTAGGCTCAGCTTGAACGAATACAACGCGGATATCTAACTGGGTTGGCTAAAGGTTCCTTGTCCCGGTCGCCATCGACGAACTCTTCAGCAAGCCCAAGGGCTGCCCTGCACGGTATCCAGGAAAGACTTCTGCCAAATCTGTCGTGCCCAACTGCCCCGCAACCAGTTCGCTCAGAACGGCGCGGAAATCCGTCGTCACGGCAAGATCTCGGCCCTCGTAGAGCTGCTCTTTCTCCAGGCCCGGCCACTTGCCATAGATCTTTCCTCCGCGCACCGGGCCGCCCATCACGAACATCGCATCGCCATGGCCATGGTCGGTGCCATTGTTGCCGTTCTCGCTGCGCGGTGCGGCCGAACTCGGACATCGTCACCAGGACAATATCCTCCATGCGATCGCCCATATCGGTGCAGAAAGCCGATAGCGCGCCGCCGAACTGGCGCAGCACGTTGAACAATTGACCCGGCTCGTTCTGGTGATGGTCCCAGCCGCCGATCTCGGCGAACGCCGCTTCTACGCCGGCATCGGCTTTGATGAGGCGCGCGATTTGTTGCAGGCTGCGGCCCAGTTCCCCGCCCTGCCCGTACTGCGCGCCGTTGGATGGGTTGTAGGGCGTGCGGTTGAGCGAGTCGAGCATGCTGCATCGCGGCGAAGGCGTCCTTTCCGGCGGCCGCCAGCCGCTTGTCGGCCGAGTTCGCATACATGCTCTCGACGATGGACGCGGTATTCTCGGCGGCGTGAAATTGCTGCACGTCGTTGATGGCGATGGCTTCGCGGTCGCCTTGCAGCGTGCGTGGAAGCGTGGCGCTCAACGCGATTGCGCGAAGCGGAGAGCTATCCGGCGTTGCCGGCGGCAGCGCGCGATTCAACCATCCATCGCGCTTCATTCCCGGCGTTCCCGATTCCATGTAGTCCTGCGCGTCGAAGTGCGAGCGCGACGGGTCGGGCGAACCGGTGGCTTCGACGATCGCCAGCATCTGGCGGTCCCACAGCTCTTTCAAGGGCTGCAGCGAGGGATGCAGGCCGAAGCGGCCATCGAGATCGATGGCGCTGTTGCCCTTGACCCGACTTGCCCGGCGCGGTGATGCCGATGGTGGGGCGCAGTTCGTAATAGCGCTTCTCCGCGAACGGAACCACGACGTTCAATCCATCGGCGGCGCCGCGCTGAAAGATCGCAACCAGGATTTTGCGCCTGCCGCCTGCGGATGCGGCGGCGCGTCCGAGCCAGAAAGGAACCGAGCCGGCGCCGGCCATCACCATTGCCGAGCCACGCAGAAAAATTCGTCTCGTGAGCATAACGATTACCTCCTCTGAAATTCCGGCGAACTGATGACCAAGGCTTGCGATCGGTCCCGACATGCCGGATGCGCCTTCCGGCCCCTTCTCGATCGCCAGCCATGCGTCTGCGCGGAGGGTCGCGGCCGAGCAACTCGCGCGCGATCTCTGCGCGGCTCTTACCCGTGCAAGCGCGAGACCATCCACCTTCACGCCGGGAAGCTGTGCCGTTTACCAGCGCATCGGCGAAGCGAATGCGCGCCATCACGTTGGCCGTGCTCAGCCACGCATCGGCGACATCCTTATAGCCAATCGGGGCTTCCTTTGAATAGAGCGGCTCGCCCATGTCGGTGACATCCTGCTCCAGCGTGAACGCGTCGAGCGGCATCGGCATCCAGAGCGCGCGCCGCGCTCACCACCATCTCAAGCGGCGATTTGATCTTGGCCTGCCACGCGCCTTGCGAGAAGAATTCCCGCGAAGTGAACATCGTTTCCAGCACTGCGCGCAGATCGCCATCGGTCTTGGTGAATGTGCGCGCCATCGCGTCGATCAGCGCGGGCGGCGGATCGTCGGCCACGAAACGCCGCGCCAGTGCGGTTGAAATGAAGTGCGCCGTGGACGGGTGATGCGCCAGAATATCGATCACCTCCAGTCCATCCTGCTTCGCCGCCTCCCGCGGCAATCTTATGGCCGAGCACGGTCTTCTCGCCGGTATCGTGCATGAACGCAGCGTAGACGAACTCGGGGTTCTGGTTGGGCTGCCGGATGGTCCAACCGGTGAAACAGCGGGCGACCGCGATGACGTCCTGCTGCGTGTAGCCGCCGTTCACCCCTAGCGTGTGCAACTCCAGAAGTTCGCGTCCGTAATTCTCATTCAGGCCGTGAGCTTGCCGCGCCAACTGCTGCACGCCTACGAACGGTCCCGGCGCAAACGGCCCAATCTGAAACACGTCCGGCGACATCGATTCCCAGTTATCGAGGTAGTAGAGCATCGCGGGGTGCCGCGCAACCGCCAGCAGCAGATCCTTGAACTTGCCCAGGACATGCGGGCGGATGGCATCGCGCTCATAGCTTGCGAGCAAGGACGCGATCGGGCTGGCCCTTGCCGTCAACACGTTGAAGTGGTTGAACCAGAAATCGGCAAGCACCTCCTCCAATTGCCGGTTGGAATAGATCGCGCGATAGAGCTTGGCCTCGCGCAGATCGCCGATCACCACTTGCATGCGGCGCGCGGGTCATCAGCCCATACGGCGCAAGTCGGGTTGACCGGCCAATGAATGCGGTGGAAGCGCGCCGGCCACCTTCTCGAGTTTGTCGGCATCCAGCGAGGCGAAGAGCGCGGCGCGCTGCTCCGGCGTACCCGTTAGCGCGATCTGTCTCTGGCCGGATCGAGCAGATCGGCCAGGGGCGGCCGCAGACGGCGCATCTCCTCGCGCTGCTCTTCCGCGCGTTTCTTGCGCGGCGGTTCCCGCTCCTTCTTGAAGCTCGGGTAGTCCTTCGACTACGTTGTCGGGGACCATCGCCAAGACTTGCTGCGCTTCTCGGGATCAAGCGCCATGATCGCCGCCAGCCGCTCCTCGGCGGTGCCGTTGTAGACCTTGCGGAATTGTTCTCCCGGAAGCAACTCGTTCACACGAATCGGCGCGATCATCATCATTCCGGGGCGCTGCGGAGAAATACTGCTTGAGAATATCGGCGCCACTCCATGCGAATGGTTTCGAGCGGCTTCAGATCTGATCTTCGAGCACCGGATTCTCCGCGATGCGCTCGGGATGCAACTGAAGCTCGATCCACTTTTCGACGCCCAACTTGCGGACTTCCGCTAGATCGCCGGGCCGCGCGCCGAAAGTCAGGCGGTTGAGCGCCTGCTGGATTTTCTCTTCGGGAGAGAGTTTTGTTTCGAAGAGGCGATTCGGGTCGCCTCCGCCAGAAGCGCCGTGGGCAACGATCACAGCGGCCGCCGCCAGTAGCAAGCGTCTCATCATCACGCTGCACCTCCGCACTCGATTGGACTCCGCCTTCGCGACTGACGTTAGCAAATTACTAAGTCCCGAGGAGCGCCGGGCAGAAGCCCGGCGGCGGCCCGAAATGGCCGCCCCACATCTTCCGATTATCAACAGTATACAGCCGATTGACGGTGAGCGAGGCGCGTGCGTTGATCGCTTATCTACTCAATGGTGAAGGGCTGCTTGATCTCGCATGTCTGATCGCCGATGGCGTCTTTGGCCTGCACCACCAACGTGTAAGCGCCGGGTTTGATCTTAGCCTGTAACTCAATACTCATTGTCGCGGGAACGAAGGCGCGCGGATAGAACGATTCACTCTGCTCGCCTACTGGCTCGCGCTGCGTCCACAGCGTTTTTCCATCGGGACCGAGAACCGAAGTGATATAAGTCACATCGATGCGGTTATTCGGGCCATAGCGGAATCCCGTAATATCGAACTTAGCCCAGAGGTGATCGCCAGGCACATAGGCCGCGCGTTCCGCGGGGCGCGTGTCATCTTCGTGGCGCAGGAAGCGAAAGGCCTGCACCGAAAGCGAATCGCCCGGATGAATATCTTCACGCCCGCGCACGCGGACGGGGACGGAGAGTTCGGCCGACGTCTTCGCGATGAGGTCATCCACCTTGACGACGATTTTGTATTCGCCGGCGAAGAGCAAAGTGGGAAGGTTGACGGTGGTCTCGACTTTGGGGAGCCACTCCTTATCTTGCGGCGCGACTTCGGCGTTGACGTTGTTCTTGTAGGGTTCGGTGAGGGCGACGCCGTGAGGATCGACTGATTGCACGGTGTAGGCAAGCCGTACTTGCTCTTTGTCATCCTTGGTGTAACCCGAAATGCGACAGGTGAAGTAGAGCGAATCTCCAGGATGGTAGCCGGCATTGACCGGATTCGGAGGGCCGCCATCGCTGTCGCTGATCGCCGGCCGAACTACTGCCAAAGTGGCTGCTGACGCGAGGAGTGCGGAGAAGAGCATTGCGGAGAACAGGCGCCGCATGCTTCCAGTCTACAGCGGCTTGCTCGCTTCGCGAGCGGAGTCGGGGGTTAGGGGTCGGGGAGCGGGGACTGCTCGCTTCGCTCGCCATGGCGTGGGCAGGCGTAGACGGCCTGCCCCATTTGACACACTTCGGGCGGATGCGGGGTGCATAGCTTGGATAGGTTGGCAAAGATCCGTGGGCCGTGGCTCCGTAGGCCTTGCGGCGAGGGAGTCGGCGCCTTGCTGCTGGAACAGGACCACGTGGAAACTAGGTGGACCGGCCGGAGGCCCGTCCTACGAAGCCGCTGCGAAGCGGGCCTTGGCCTCCTCCAGGCGGGCCATGCGGCCGATGACGCGGGCGACTTCTGGCAGGGAATAAACAAAGCCACCGCAGAGTTCGGGAGGCGGGAAGTCTTTGGCGGCGTCCGCCGTTTGGCCTTTGGCATGGGCGAGTTGCGTGAGTAAGATGGCTTCCGCTTCGGCTTTGGAGTACGCAGCTTTTCGCTGAGCCTGCAACTCTTTCAACTCGGCGGTGTTCTTTTCGAGGGCACGCTGGATGCGGGTGGCGTAGAGCGCTACGGCTTTCATGCCTTGCTTCGGGTCGAGCCAGGCATCGGCGAGGAGGGAGACGGGGTCAAGCACGTCGTCCGATTGCCCAAGCATGATTTTGGTAAAGAGCGCATCTTCCATATCGTGTGCGCGCTGCAGGCGCCAGTAATTTCGGGCGATGTTGATGACCAGAGTCCGTTCGGGAACCCCGACGGGAGCGTAGGCCTGGATGTAGCCTTCTACGTGTTTGGCGACTGCTTCCTTTTCGCCAGGCAGGGCGGGGTCGCCTTTTCCTGTGAGTTGATGTTTGACTGCGTTCGCGGCGACGATTTGGCGGCCTGCTTCGCTGGTGGGACCCGTTGAGAGTTTCGAATTCGCCTGATTGGCGGCGATTTGAGCTGGGGTAGACATTTTCGTTTTCTCCTGTTCGTATCAAAAATAAAAGGGCTGCCTGACGCGCGAGGCGCCGACAGCCCTTTCTGACTTCAGAATAGCAGGAGGGCCTCCAAATTCCGGGGGGGCGGAGGGGGCGAAAAGCGGGGTTAAGTGCTTTAGGGACAGCGGCTTAAAAATTCTTTTGAAACCTTGTGACTGAGATTTGCGAATCGGATCAGACGCGCGGCGCATTGGAGCTGAGTGGCTCGATTCTTCTGCAGTGGCCCCATAGAAATCCGAGGTAGTGAGGTTAGAATCCGCGGAGCTCGGGCGGCCTGGAAATCGCCATCGGGCTCGAATGCTACAATCTGGTTATATTACTGGATATACGGAGTGAGGAATGCTCCATGAGATCCACGCCGCAAAAACGAGCGATGAAGAACTACCGGAAGCGCCTCAAACAGCAAGGAATGGCTCGGTTCGAGGTTCTGGGGCTTGACGGTGATCGTGACTTGATCCGTTCGGTCGCCACGCGGCTCGCCGGCGATGGCCCTGACTCGGCGCAGATTCGAGCCGCGATCCGCCGCACTATTGCGGGTGAGGCACCGAAGAAGGGCGGTATTCTCGACGCATTACGCCGATCGCCTCTGGTCGGCGCCGATCTGGGTCTCAAACGCCCGGTCACGGTGGCCCGCAAGGTTGATCTGTGAGCAAGAGCCTCCTCGACACCAACATCATTGGCAATATCACCAAACCGGCGCCATCGGAAAACCTGGTCGCGTGGATGGCGGAACAAGCAGACGAGGATCTGTTTATCTCTTCAATGACCGTCGCTGAAATCCGGCGTGGAATTCTCGAGAAGCCCGCTGGTAAGAAGCGCAAGGAATTGGAGCGCTGGTTTTCCGGCCCTGAAGGCCCACAGGCGTTGTTCGCCGGGCGGGTCCTTCCGTTCGACGAGAAAGCGAGTCTCATTTGGGCGAGGTTGATGGCCGACGGGACGGCGAAAGGTCGGCCACGAAGCCCACTCGACATGATCATTGCCGCGATTGCCGAGGCGAACGATTGCGTGATCGTTACGGAGAACGAAGGGCACTTCGCGGGGGTGAAGATTGTCAATCCTATGCGGGCGAACTGACGGGCCCGAACGGTTAGAGGACGGAAGCGGGTTCTGGGGAGTAAAAGCTGGGAGGGCAGCAAACCTCCAGACCGCCGTGCGATCACCAGATCATGACCTCGGTGAAAGACTAGGTCACCTCCCTGAGCCATTTTCTCAGAGACTCCGCATCGTCGATTATGTTGTCAGTCTGCTCGACAATTTGGCGATAGCACGCAGGGTGAATCTGGTTCTTGGTATACCCAGTCGGCCAACCCCGTCGAGATTTCTGGCCATTCGAGGCTGCGACGATTCAAGAACTCGGGAAGTCCTTCGGGCATCCGCTCATTAGTCCTCGCGGCAGAACTCCAACCAAGTCCGCAACTGCTCCATATGTGGCCCGCTGTTCACGCGCGTTTAGCCGCACGATGATGCCGTCCAGGCTCAGCCCCGCAGATCCGGAAAAGATATTTTGGTCGATTCGCAGGTTCCTAGCAATTCGATCAGCGATGCGCTCAGTTGGACTCATCTCGCCATACGCCTTGCTCATTAGGATGCTCTCGTTGCTGATGGGGCGAATTCCTCTCTATTCTGTCACCGGAATCCGCCCCCTCGCAACCCAGGAGCGGTCCGTGCCCGTTTGGTTCCGTCCTCGAACTGGGCGGCTGGATTGAGGAGTCTATGGATGATATTGTGCTTCGTTGTAGCCAGAGGATCTCAAAGTTGTGACTAATCAGAATTACTGCAAGAACGATGTCGTCAAGAAGACCTATGGATTCGACTACCACAGCCATTTTAGAAATATGCTGATTCCTGTTCTCGGTTTGATCGTTGTTGAGCGTATCGAGGCGAACATCGATCCAACAATACACGGCCGGCTTGTTACGGCATTGGCGACCCTCCAAGGCCAGAGGGACCCCGAAGCCCATCCTCATCTCAAAGGGATGACGCGAACCATTAATGCTCCATTCGTGACAATCACGCAATTTCAGCCAGTTTACGACGGTTTGCTGGAGTTGGATAAGGCAATCCGCGCCCGCCGTTGGGGCAAGTAAGAAAGATTCGGTAGATTTAGTAAGTTAGCGGTCCAACTGCACCCGGTCTGCGTGACCATGTCAAAGGTCCTTCTGCTGCTCCGGTTCCAGTTTAGACGTTTAGACGACTCGAGATGCCACGGCGGCCGCACGACTGGCATGCCCTGGGTGAACCGCGAGGTTCCACGGTGCACCAGAGGCCTGCCCGATTCGTGGGCTGCCTACCATACATTTTTTGGCAGCGATGCGGCAAACCGTCGGCAGCATGAACGATTACTCCCCATAAGTCCTTTTATACCGGCCAATATTCAGAATAAGGGGCTGGCGGCCACCGATGGAAAGCAGTATTCTTTTTTCGTTCGAACTTGACTTTGCCGGAGGGTGAAGGCCCAGCCAGCAGATCGACGCTTTGCCAGAGAACGGTCAGCGGCGGGCCTTCACGCCAGCCGTGATTATCTTTATCGCACTGCCAGAGGCGAAAGACAACATCGACCCGGGGTGATCCCATTTGATCACCTGCCGCGGCGCTGTCCAATCTGCTGCAACGACACGATCATTGGCCATGGACGGCGGTTTCGCCAGGCCCACGACGAACACCACGAACACATTTGGGTGCGGCGCGGAATCTGTCATCCGTGCCGGAAGACGTTCACCATCTTGCCCGATTGGCTCGCCCCGTCGGCGCCTTTCAGCTTGCAGTGCCGGCAACAGGCCTGTGAGAGCATTGCCGCAGGCTTTTCCGTCGAGCAAGCAGCGCCACACTGCAAAGATTCGTCGCGCTTGCCCGATCCGTCTACGCTGCGCCGATGGGCACATCGGCGCCTGCTCAGCGTGCGCTGCTGGTTGAAGGCCGGCGCGATTGCCGCCTACTTTTTTCGACCGCCCACCATCGTTGCCTGGGATCTGGGCGCACTCTGCCGTATTCTGCCCATCGAGGCAAGAAGTCCGTGAATCGCGAAGCTCTCGACGACTTGAAGGAACAGATTCCCTTGATGGGCTATTTGCACGCACAGGATTGGCGCCCGGCGCGGCCGCTCAGCCGTGGACGATGGATGGGGCTGTGCCCTTTGCATGGAGATCACAACCCAAGCTTCCTGGTGGATGACAACAAAAACCTCTTCTACTGTTACGGCTGTGGCCGCGGCGGTGACGTGATTCGCTTTGCTGAACTCTATCACCAGGTGAAGTTCCCGCAGGCCGTGGCGTTGCTATGCCAATGGCGCGGCGTGGAACCTGTGTTGCAAGAAGCCACACGTTTCTATCGCATGCAGTTACACCGCCACAACGAGGCGTTTGCTTATCTATATCAACGCGGAATCCGCTCGGCGGCTCTGCTCGAGGAAATGCGGATAGGTTACGCGCCCGGCGGTTGCCTGCGGGGTTGGCTGACACAGTTGGGTCACTCCTTACCGGCTCTGTGTCAGACCGGTCTGGTAACTGAGGCCGGTTACGACGCATATGTCCGCCGGATCGTCTTCCCACTGGAGGGCAATCTCTATGGCCGCAGCCTTTCGGATTCGGCGCCGGCTCACCGGTTTTTGCCGGGCGCTAAGGGAGGCTTGTACTTATGGGAGCAAGTCCAATCCTATCCGGAAGTCATCCTCGTCGAAGGGCTGTTCGACTACGCCGCGGTGTGGCAAGCCGGATTTCAAAATGTCACCTGCTCGCTGGGAGCTCATCTCAATACGCGTCAGTTTCGGCAACTCTGCGATGGCCCGCGAACCGTCTATCTGGCCTTTGACGCCGACCCGAATGGCAGTGGTCAGCAGGCGGCGCAATCGCTTGCCGGCCGGCTCCGAGAGCAAGGCGTCAACGCTCGCAGAGTCTCGCTGCCTGAGGGCTACGATCCCAATAGCTTCTTCGTCGGTGGCGGTGGCACTGCTCAAGAGTTTCACCGTCTGTTGGAGGAGGCTTGCCTGTGAGATTCCGTGTAACTCAGCAGCGCGGACTGAGCAATGCCCACAGCCCGTTTCGAGTGGTCCAGCAGACCGGCCGGGAAGTGGATTGGGTCAATCGTTATCTGGATCAAGAGCGAGTCCGTGGCGTGGCTGAGTCCACCCTCCGCAGTTATGCGCACGATCTGCTGCATTTCCTTCGCTGGTGGGCGGCCACGTATAAGACCACCGCCATAACCAAACAAGCCCTGACCGAGTCAACATTCCTCGACTACATTCGTTTCCAGGTCGATCAGAATCCCCCACCGGCCGCCCAAAGCGTCAACCGTCGAGTAGGAACGGCTGAGCGTGCCATGCGGTGTGAGTTTCCCGACGCCCCGCGCCTGTTTGCACCCGGCTTTCAGAACTGGTACTGGCGGCAATCGCGGTTTGGCTATGGACGGCTACGCCCCGCACTGACGCAGTTGCGGGTGAAGACACCCAAACGCTTGATTGAGCCACTGTCGGTCGATGATGTGGCGCGCTTCTGGTCCAGTTTCCGCACCTCGCGTGACCTGGCTATCGTCGGTCTGATGTTACTGCATGGCTTGCGGTCATGCGAAGTCCTTGCACTCAACCGCGAGGACATCCAGTTTCCTGATTCGCAGATCCGGGTCCCAGGCAAGGGAAAAAAGATCCGTATGCTGCCACTGGATCACGATTCCGTGAAACTACTCGATCACTACCTGTGCCTGGAACGGCCTCCTCATTGCGGCCAAGCTTTATTCGTCTGTCTCAAAGGGCCTTCCCGCGGCGTTCGGATGACACCAGCCGGCCTGCGTTCGTTGTTTCGTCATCATCGGAAAAACACCGGCGTGACTAAGGCGAACCCACACCGATTTCGACACACCTTCGCTTCCGACATGCTCCGGGCAGGCGTCAGCCTCCCAGCGCTGATGCAACTCATGGGTCATGCGCAGATTCAAACCACCATGATCTACCTTCAACTCACTCCACAAGACGTCTGGGAGCAATACGCTCGCGCGGTTGCCCAACTCACCCGACACACTCCGCCGTCGCAATCATGAATCCAAAACGTATTCTTCCGCTTCCCAACCACCCTCTGACAAAGTTCTTCCAGCCAGCGGCGGCATCGGTTACCACTTCGCTGGGTGATGCATCCATCACCAGCTATCGCGGAACCGCTCGCCATTTTCTGAATTATCTCGCCGCTCAATATCCTGAGGTTCGTTCTCTCGATCACCTGCACCGCGACCCCCATATCCTCGCTTGGCTGGCTTTGTTGCGTTCGCAAAATCCGCCACTGGCCACGATCACGCGTTCCAACTATGTGATCTACCTGCGCCGCATGCTGGAAGAACTCGCCTGGACCCAGCAACTCCCGGCTCTCGCTCATCTGCTTGGTCGTGACGACGTGCCCCGCAGGGAACACCATCTCCCACGCCCGCTAACTCCGGAGCAGGATCAATTAATCCAGCAGGAGCTAAGGCGCCGCGATGATCTGCTGAGTAACGCCCTGCTGCTTCTGCGTCACACCGGCATGCGCATCGGCGAATGTGTCGATCTTTCCTTCGACTGTTTGCGCCCTCTTGGTCCCGATCGGTGGGCCATCCATGTGCCACTCGGCAAACTGAAAACGGAACGATGGGTACCCGTGGATTCCATGGTCTGCCAATTGGTCGAACGCATTTGTTCTTTGCGACCGCCGACGGCGCCCAAAGCCGGTCGTCTGCTTCTGCCTCGACCTCGCGGCCGTTACACGTTGATTCGCAGGCTCCGTGCTGCATTGAAGGAAGTCGTGTCAGCGGTCGGAATTCCCGTCCGCATTGTCCCGCACCAACTTCGACACACCTACGGAACTGAGATGCTGCGCGCAGGCGTCAGCTTTGCGGCAATTATAAAACTCCTCGGTCACAAGAGCCCGCACATGACTTTGGAGTATATCGAGATCACCCAGCAAGATCTCCAGCGCGAGTTCCACCTTGCCCTCTCCCATCCCAGGCACTTGGTTCCTTCTCACACCACCTCGTCTAGTCTCCCGCCGCGCCCAGACTTGTCGAGCCTGATTGCTTCATTGATGGCTGCCCAGCACGTTCTGGAGATGTACCGCCGTAACGTCGACGATAAATCTGCACGCCGACTCCTCGACCGCCTTGCCAATCGCATCCTGAAGATCCTTACCGAAACCCGGAAACTCAACCCACCCGAAAAATAGGCAGAGATTGGCCGGTTATGCCGAGCTCGGCATAACCGGCCTTATGCCGAGTTCCGGATTATGCCGAGTTCCGCGGGTGAACGGCAGCGGGGCGGGCATGGAGTCTTGAGCGCCCTCGGCATAATCAGAGCGCCGACAGGAACGCCAGAAGTGCATCGTCTGGCTTGAAGCGCGGGAAACCGCCCGCGACCGCCTGCAATTTTCCGAGCGCCTGTTCCTTGGTCTTGAGATCGGCCTGAATGTACATGTGGGTGGTGTCCAGGCTTTCGTGACCGAGCCAAAGAGCAATCACGGCGATCTCGACTCCGGATTGTAGTAGATGCATCGCCGTGGTGTGGCGAAGGACGTGGGGAGAAATCCTCTTAGCTTTCAGCGTCGGACACGCCGGCAAGGCGCGCCGCACAGCCTGCTGAAGGATGTAGGTAGCCCCGTCGGTGGACAGCGGTCCACCCCGAGCGCTGGGGAATAAGATGCGGTCGCCACCATCGCCGCACTCGCCAACCCAGGTCCGTAACGTGCGGGAAGTAGTCGGCCACAATGGGACACTGCGTTCCTTGCGGCCCTTGCCCTTGAGGTGAAGCAGAGAGGTCGCTCCGAAGGCGAGCTGATGTTGCCGCAGGGTGAGGATTTCTGAGATGCGGGCTCCGGTATTATAGAGCGTCAACAACAGGGCATAGTCGCGCTTCCCGATCCATGTCTGAGTGCTTGGCGTGGCGAGAAGGGCATCCATTTCCGGTCGTGTCAGGTAGCCGATCAAGCGGCGGTCCGCGCGTTTGGTGGGAATCGCCAGTACTTGTGCCGCTAAATCGAGGCGCGCAGGTTCACGGAGAGTCACCAGCCGAAAAAAGGACCGGATTGCTGCCAGCCGCGCGTTCCGGGTCTGAACACTATTACCGCGGTCTCGTTCGATGCCGTCGAGGAACCGCATGATGGCTTTCGCCTGCAGGTCGTCCAGGGTTAGGTCAGACGGCTTCTTGCCGGTGGTCTGGCTCAGATGCTGGATCAGCAGTCGAAATGTATCTCGGTAGCTTGCCACAGTTTGTGGACTGGCGCGCCGTTGGCGGACCAGATGATCAGTAAAGAAGGACTGCACCAGCGGCGCGATCAGACCCGTGCCGCTGTTCATGAATCACCTCCGGGCTCGCAGGAACGCCGAAAAGTTTCCCCGGCGGCGGTCAACAACTCCGGCGTGGCCGTCAAATACCAGTAGGTCTCTTCTTTGCTGAGGTGGCCGAGATAGACGGACAGATGTGGTATCAGGGCACGCACATCCAGATTGTCGGCGTACCACGCTAGCAGCCGCTGAACAGCGAAACCGTGCCGGAACGAATGCAGTAACGGACCTCGCTTGCCGTCGGCATTCTTGATCCCGACAGACTGAATCAGTTGGCGAAACATTCGGCGGAGTGCCGAGTAGGAAAGAGGCAGCCGCCTGCCGGTAAGGAAGAACGCTTTCGAAGGCCGGCGTAGCTTGACCCGGTTGCGTTCCTGCAAGTACGCACGCAACTGGTCTGCGGTGCTGGAGTGGACAGGCACGATCCGCGATTTATAGAACTTCGCCTTACGGATATAAAGTTGGGGCGGATCTGAACCTAAGCGAACATCGTCGATCGTCAGAGCGATCACTTCGCCCGCGCGGAGCCCCGTGCTGGCGAGCAATCCGATGATCAAGTAAGGAGTCCGTTGCGATAAGGAGTCTGGCTTCCACAACCGAGAGGTGGCTTGCTGGAGCTTGGCGATTTCCTCGGCCGAGTAGCAACGGGGCTTCGGCCGTGGCTGGTGCGGCAATAGGCCCGGTCCAGGCACTTCGGTGTCTGGAACACTGGCTTTAAGATGTTTCAGAAAACATCGCGCTTGGGTCAGGCGCGTTCTCTGTCCGGGAAGACTGCAGTGAGGCGAAGCGGCACTGATCCACTCCAATATGGTCTGAGTGCGGATAGGCCAGGAGAACTCCTGTGCTTCCACGTAATTCGTTAGTTCCCGCAAGTAGTATCCTGTGATCTCCGTCTGCAATCCGAGAGAACCGCGTAGCTTCAAATAAGCGTCAATGTGCACCCGCAACTCAGCCGTGTTCATCGTGCTCCTCCCGGCCAAGGTAAAGCGACCTTCGAGAGGGATGGCAGGTCGAGTTTGGCGTAGATGCCCGTGGTTGTGAGCGACCCATGCCCAAGGATGTCGGCGACCTCTTTGAAACTCGCTCCGTTGCACACCATGGTTGTGGCCAACGTGTGGCGCAGGACGTAGGCGCCGGAGCACGGAGCGCCGATCCCCGCTTGCCGCAGCAGGCTGTTCACCAGCTTGGCCATGAACCCATTGCTACGTATCGGTGGGTGCGCAGGGCCGCAACTGAGAAACACAGCGCGTTCGGTGCTCACCGGCCGCGCCTCGCGCAGATAGCTGGCCAGCGCGGCGCCCGCATCCTCGGGTAACGGCAGCACTCTCTCCCGGCTGGTCTTGCCTGCACGGATGAGCACGCTGCCAGCGGTCCAATCGAGATCCTGTAAACGGAGCTTCAACACTTCGCTGGGACGCAGCCCCAGGCGAGCGGAGAGCAAAACCATGGCTCGGTTGCGCATCGCGACTGGGCCTTCTGAAGAACATAGCGTCAGTATGTTCTCCAACTCTTTCGCAGACACGTGCCGAGGAACGGTGGCATGTTTGGAACGCCAGATGGGGGGAACGGCGCCTGCCAATCCTGCCCGAATCAACCCCTCGCTCGCGAGGAAGCGCAACAGACTCCGGGTGGCTGTTGCTGGGTTCTGGCGGCTCACCAAGGAAAGCTTCTGCGCCCGGCCGCCGACAAAATCAGCAATCTGCACGGCCGTGAGGTTGTTCCAGTTGATTGGTTGATCGGAAAAAACACGGACCAGCAACGCCCGTGCTTCTCGTCGGTAATGTTGGCGCGTTCCCGCTGTGCAGCCGCGTTGTCCTTCCAGATGCCGATCGAAGTCTTTGAGCACCTCTTCGATTGGTCTGGTCGACGATACAGCCGAAGGCGGCCGTAGCTCATTCTGAGTTTCGTTCACTTTTTCTCCCTGCGGCCCGGTTGGTCGCAAGGAGACACTCGCAGAATTATGCCGAGAAGATCAAATTGGCGCGGCTGCAGCAGACAAGCCCCACCGCACCGGCGCCAAACCTATCGGCAGTTCTCGGCATAATCCGGAACTCGGCATAAGGCCGGTTAAGTTGCTTCTTGGTACCAAGAGGTGAGGTAGGCTCCATCAGCAGCGACGGCGATTGCGTTGCGCTCACTACCAACCTCACCCGCCTTAGAGCGGATAAAGCAAAACTCCTCAAAAGCTATTTGGTCCCATCGCCAGAGCGCTTTCGGCAATTATAGTCAAGCGCGAACGATCGGTCGCGAAGAGTCACGTTGAGCCATGTGCTGGTGGTCGGGCAGATTGCGTTGTCGTTGCTGCTGGTCCTCGCGGCCGGGTTGTTCGTGCGGACGCTTTCGAAACTCGAATCGGTCCAGTTGGGATTCAATCGTGAGAACGTGCTGTTGTTCAAGCTTGACGCGGCGCAGGCGGGTCACAAGGCGCCGGGAATTTTTTCATTCTATCGGGACTTGCAGACGCGCTTCGGCTCGATTCCGGGCGTGCGAAGCGCGAGCGTGGCGCAGACGCCGCTGGTGGGCGAAGGATCGTGGTTCACGCCGGTGACTCCGGTTGGGAAACAGCCGGCGCCTGACCAAGTCACACGCGTGCTGACCGTCGGACCGGAGTATCTCGCGACGATGAAGATTCCGCTGATCGCAGGCCGCGAGATTGACGATCGCGATTTTGCTCGATCGTCCGCGGTTGCGGTAGTGAATGAGAAGTATGTGAAAGTGAATTTCGATGGGCGCATGCCGTTGGGAGAGCACATCGCGATTGAGCGGCGTGCAGGCAAGCCACCCCTCGAATTAGAAATTGTCGGCGTCACCAGGGATTTTCGCTACGGCGATCTGAAAGAAGAGCTGCCGGCGATCGCGTTTGTGCCGTTCAACCAGCTTCCGTTCGGGCGGATCGGCGAGATGACGTACTCGATACGCACGGCGGGCGATCCTCTTGCGGTGGTGGCCGCGGTTCGCGAGATCGTGCGGCAAGCGGACGCGCGCGTGCCGGTGACGCACATCAAGACACAGGCGACGATGGTCGAGCAGACTATGACACGGGAGATTCTGTTCGCCAGATTGTGCTCCGGCTTCGCGATTCTGGCGCTGGCGATTGCGTGTGTGGGCTTGTACGGGACAATGTCATACGCGGTGGCGCGTCGCACGGGAGAAATCGGGATTCGGATGGCGCTGGGCGCGCCGCGCGGCCGCGTAGTATGGATGGTGATGCGCCAGGTTGCGATCATGGGGGCGATCGGACTCGCGATCGGGTTGCCGGCGGCGTGGGCGGCATCGCGGCTCGTCAAATCGTTTCTGTACGGAATCGAGGCTGACGATCCGTCATCGATTGCGGCGGCGATAGTGACGATGGCGATTGCGGTGATCGTAGCGGGGTATGCGCCGGCGCGGCGAGCGTCGAGGATCGATCCGGCGATCGCCCTGCGGTCGGAGTGAATTTGGCGCGCCCGATCTCTGGTTCCCCGGATCATCGGGTTTCGCGAGGGTTTGCAGTTTCGTGCGGGGGATCTGTGCGAGGTTCAAAACGTCCGAACTCAGTGAGTGACTGAAATGCCCAAGCCGGCCTGACTCGCCCAATTGCCGATTCCACCAGAGGTGGGCAGGCTGTTCGCGATGAATGTCAGCGCCGATTGCGCCGGCAGGTGAAAATTGAGGAAGTTGTTGCCATAAGTGGAGGGCTGTGGAACCTTCACCGATATCTGATACACCTGGCCAAGCAAGCCGGGAACGGGGCCCAGCACTGCCGCGATTCCAGGCGCCAGAAAGCCGTCAATCAGTACTTCCACGGGCGTGCCAGTGACGGCGAATCCTCCGGAAAACGTCATCGGCCCCACGCCCGTGGCATAAATTGTGATCTTCGCGCCTTCCATTGCCGGGTTCGAGGGCGAGTTCAACGTGCCATCCGCGTTCAAGATGTAGCCTTGCCCCAGCCCGCTGCCATCGACGGAGAATAAGCCGGGGGCGGCGGCCGCGAACGGCGCGAAGATCGACGCGCTTGCGCCACCCGATTGCACCGTGATTGTAGCCGCGAACGACGCTACAGACAAGTAGGGCTGGGCGGCGAGCAGTGAGCTGAACGAAAGCGGGATCGCCGCAACCAGCGTTGTCGCGGATTGTGCGATAAGCGGCAGCGCGATGCCGTTCACCGACATGGTTGCGTCATTGCCGAATCCCGCGCCGTCTACTATGAACGTCTCGCCCGGCGAGAGCGCTACGCCGAGATGGCTAGCCGCGTTGCTGACGGAATCGATGCGTAACGCGGCCGGCGCGGTTACCGTGGCGCGCGCAACCAGCGCCTGCGGAACGAATGGACCCTCAACCGGCGATAGTGGAGTCGGGCTCGACGAACCGGTGGCGCCGGCGAAGATGGCGCCACCATCTGGCATCGGCGCCACGGCGGTAATGCCGAAGCTGCGCGAGTCGCCTTGATAGGTGGAAAATTGAAGACTCGAGAGATCGGGCGTCAACGCAGAGAGAAATGACGTTGCTGCCGCAAATGAGATTTGCGACGATCCGCGCAGCGGGAATGATTTCGACGTCGTCGGGCCGCCCAAGATCACGTTTCCGTTCGCGCCGAGGGCGACCGCCTGCGCCTGATCGGACGCCTCGCCACCCAGCAACGTTGCCGAGATAGGACGAAGCTCTGAGTCGAATTTTGCGAGGAAGGCGTTTCCTCCGCCCGTGCTGCCCATCGCTCCCGGGTAGGGCGGCACGGTGACCGGAGCGGTCTGAAAGGCGCCGGGAGTTCCTACGAAACGTTGCGAGCCCGTACCGCCCGCCGCATATAGATTGCCCGAGGCGTCTACCGCTAGCGCGTTCACCGTGCCTGCGACGTTCGCGGTGTAAACCAGAGATCTGCCATTGCAGCACAGTTGATATATCGTTCCGCCGCCCGCGGCTATCGGCGAGCCGTCCGATTCGAGCGCGAGCGCCGTGGCCGTCACATTCTGAACCCCGAAGTAGGTCGAGTAAACCAAGGAACCGCCGTCCGTGCTGAATTCGGCGACGAATCCGTTGACGGCCGGCGCGGGTGCGGGTCCGCCGTCGATTTCCGGCGGCGTTGCGCCGGTGAGCTTTCCTTGCCATGCTCCCGGGGTTACGGGTAAATCGCCGTAGGTCGTTCCTGCGATCACGGCATGGCCGGAACCATCTACGGCCACGGCGTTCGATTGAGTTTGCGCGTTGCTGAAGTAAGTCGAATACGCCATTGACCCGCCGGGATTCAGCTTGAACACGAAGTTACCGCCACTCTTCGCGAATGCGGCCGGGGTCACTGGAAAATCGCTAGAGTTCGTGTTGCCACTGACGTACGCCGCGCCCAGAGCGTCAATCGCTATGCCGCTCGCGGTGTCCGAAGCACTGCCGCCGAAGTAAGTCGAGTAAATCGTATTGCCTTGGGGATCTAACTTGGTCACGAACACGTCGGTGGTGGGCGAGACTCCCATATATAGGCTCGATCCGGCGACCGCCAGCGCAGTGGCCTGCTCATGCGATGGCGGCCCCACCGCCGTCCGCGTCGCGAGGCCGTCGGTCGTTTTGTAGACCGTGCCGCCGATCCAAAAATACATCGCGCCACTCGCGGGGTCGACCGCCATCGGACCCGCATTGAGATCCGATCCGACGCGGGTCCAATCCGCGCCACTATCCACGCTGCGGAAGACGCCGCCCTGGGATGTCGCGTAAAGCGTGCCCTGGTGCAACGGGTCGGCAACGATGTATTGCGGCGCATAAGGAGAATCGGGCTGTCCCATCGCCGACCAAGTCAAGCCATCGTCGTTACTCACTTGCAGAACCGTCAGCGTTGCCGCGTAGATCGTTCCCTTGGTAAATGGATCGAATGCCATACTAACTGGTCCCGCGGTTGTGGGAATGCCTTGCCACCCGGAGCGGCCTTGCGCGGAGTTTCGCTGCAGGTTAGGTCCGTCTGCAAAGAAAAGCACCTGGGGATTGTTAGGGTCCACCCAAATACGATCGACGGCATTTCCACACAAGCCGCAGCCGACGCCGCCCCAGGTGGCGCCTCCATCCGCGCTGTAAAATACCCACCCGCCACCGGCCGCGTAAGCCAGCGAATCGTTAGTGGGATCGAACGCTACGGTCAATGGCGACTGCGTGTAGTGCAAGGCCAAACTCCACGTGGAACCGCCATCGGTGGTACGCGCGATGCCTTGGTTTGAAGCCGCAAGCGTCCACTGTGGGTGTTGCACTGAAACCGCCACGGAACTCACGGAGGCTGCTCCCGAGTTATAGAGGTTGGTCCAGTTATTTCCCGCGCCATCGATGCGGAACAGGCCGGATCCCGCCGGATGCGATTGCGCCGCTGCGCGTACAGCCATATCCGTTGATGTGGTGTTTCCAACCACGTAGCTGTTGCCTTGCGCGTCGGTCGCGATGCCTACAACGGATGCGGCGGCCGAGCCGCCGAGCGTTTGTACCCACGGGACTGTGACCGATTGCGCGGAGCAGCAGGAGGCAGCGAACGCGAGAAGCGCGAGCTTGCGGTACATGGCCCTAATGATAGCGCCAGCAGGGGCGGCGGCGCGGCGCGAAAGCGGGGAAACGCTCCGTTTGACGCGTTAGCGAAAAATCTGCAAAAAAACAATTCCAATCGAAAATGTTTTCTGTTATTCTGTAGACGCTCTGGTATTCAAAACATCCGCGCGCGAATTATGGAAACAGCCGCACAAGGCATTCTGACTCGCGACGAAATGGAGAGCAGGCCGCCTGCTAGCCGCGCAGGACCTGCAAGACGGACTATCTCAGTCTCAAATCGCCCGGAAATTCGGGGTGAGCCGGACTACCGCATCGCGCTGGCATCGCGCGCTGCATCGTAGGGGCGTGGAGTCGCTGCGCAAACGGCGCGCCACGGGCCGTCCCAGCCGCCTCAACCGGGAACAACGCCAAGGCGTGGTGGAACTCTTCCAGGCGGGTGCGCGCAATGCCGGATTCCACGACGACCGGTGGACCACCGCGCGCTTCGCTTCGGCGATCAACCACCGCTTCGGTATCCGCTACGATCCCGACCATGTGGGCGGTATCATGCATCAACTCGGACTGCGTCCGCGCCCTCGTATGACGGAACCAGTGGTAACGTTTGCTGCCGCGCTTGCGATGGATCAGCCGGCGGCGTAGGGGTGGGCAGATTTCCTCGAACACTGTGTCTAGCCCCTGACTCCCTAAGTCGGGCCGGCAGCGTTTCGGGCCAGTTTTGTTCGGGCTAGGTGGGACTGCCCGGGAAAGCCATACCACGCCCATTTTGGCTAGGGCTTGCAAGCTATTTTGGCCCGACGAACCGCTACACGCCGTGGTCCATCTGGCGCATTTGTCGGTGGCGCCTTGGGAAGCGCATCGACCGGCCTATCGATACACGTCAGATCGATGCCTTACGCGAACAATTACAATCGCGTCGGGGCTGATTTGGAAGACCACTCGAAAATCCCCGACGCGAAGCCGGGAGTATCCATTCTATTCCCCTGAAAGGGCCTTTATATCCCCTGCACCGGATTCTCCGTAATGCGTTAGCGCAATTAATATTCGCATCGCACTCTCCCGGTCGATGCCGCGCAGTTCCGCCTGGACCGGCTCAGGCCAGACAAACTTCATCGGATTCCGAATTCGCGGAGAATCTCGTCATGTGAAACCGCCATGCCGGCTTTAAGATCTTTCTGGGCGCGGGCGATAGCTTCCACGTCTCCCGCGGTTACGGGTTCATCATCGAGCGGCGCGGACATTGCTGCCCGGAACGCAGCATCGCCCGCGAGACGTTCCAACATTCATTGCGCCGCAACAATCTCGCTTTCAGGAATACGGTCAATCAGTTCGTGTAACGCTTCGCGGTTCATGTGACTTCTTTAAGCGTAGTGCAAATCCGGAGCCGGGCGAGTTAGCGGGTGGGGTTGGTATAGCAGGTATTCCCCGTCCGATTCCGGAAATGACGAGCCCGCTGCTCGGAAACCATTTCACCGCCAGCGCCAGACACTACTCGCCCGGCTTGGCGCCCGCATTCAAGAACGTTCCCTGATCGAGTTCGCGGAACGCCTGGCGTAACTGCTCCTGCGTATTCATGACGATGGGGCCGTACCAGGCAACGGGTTCTTCGAGCGGCTTTCCGGAAACGAGCAGGAACCGGATGCCATCCTCGCCCGCCTGAACTTCGACTTCATCGCCACGGTCGAAGAGGATCAGCGAACGGTTATCAGCTTGCACGTGGCGGGGTCGTATCGAGCCATCCCACGCTTTCGGTGGGGACGGCCAGCGGCCGCTGACGCATTGCAGAATTTTCCCCCTCCGCCGAAGACGTATGCAAATGCGTGGCGCGTGGTCTCGACCGGCAGCTTCTTGCGGCGGCCGGGCGGCACGGAAACATCGAGATAAATAGGCTCGGCGGCGATGCCATCCACCGGGCCTTTTGTATTCCAGAAGCTGCCGCAGACGACGCGCACGTGAGTGCCGTCATCGTCCGTGATTTCGGGAATGTCCGGGCGATTTGACTTCCTGATAACGCGGCGCAGTCATCTTCAGCGAGGCCGGCAAATTCGCCCACAATTGAAAGCCATGCATGCGGCCGGTGGCATCGCCCTTGGGCATTTCCTGATGGATGATGCCGCTGCCGGCGGTCATCCACTGCACATCGCCGGCAGCGATTGCGCCGTGGTTGCCCATGCTGTCGCCGTGTTCCACGGTTCCGGCGAGCACGTAGGTGATGGTCTCGATGCCGCGGTGCGGGTGCCAGGGGAAGCCGGCGAGATAGTCTTCGGGCACGTCGTTGCGGAAATCGTCGAGCAGCAGGAAGGGGTCGAAATCGGTGGTGTTGCCGAACCCGAATGCGCGCCGCAGGTGCACGCCGGCGCCTTCCATGGTGGGCTTGGATTTGATCAGACGTTTGACCGGACGAATGGACATGGGGGCCTCCATCCGCAAGTCTAGCTTACGTGTCAAGAGCTACCGCGGACGGGAAATAATACAGGCGCGTGGACTTGCCGATCATTTCGTAGCCTTGCGATGCGATCGGGCCACGGCTGCAGATTGGGATAGCGATCGCGCATGCCGAGGCGGCGCTGTTTGAGCACGGTGAGACTCACGGCGTTCCAGCCGGGCGAGGGATTGAGCGTCGATGTTGTCGATCACCGGCGGGAATCCGTACTGCCTGTTGCAGATTACCGAGCGCCATGGGAAGCAGGTAGACCTCGCGCGCGCCCACTTCGTGGAGCTTGGCGGCGAGGCGCTTCATATCCTGGCCCCAATCGAGGTCGGAATCGACGGCGATGTTTTCGGGATGCGAGCCGGCGAGTTCGTTGAAGTAGGGCAGGTAATCGGGATGGCTGAGCAGCGACGCGCCGCCGTACCAGACGAAGAGCAGCGATCGCCGCCCAGGCGGCCCACTTGTAGGAGTGGCCGTGCTTCAAGCAAGCGCACGGCGCCGGCCGCGGCGGTAACGGCCATGCCGGCATAGAGCGGCATCACGTGGCGGATGCCGATGTTGATGTGGCTGAACAGGGCCACAGCGAAGATGCCGATGACGAACGCCAGCGGCAGCCAGGCGCGGCGCGGAGCGGCGGGTCCTTTGAATGTGGCGCCGAGGAAGAACAGAACCAGCAGGGCGAGCGGCGTTTTGACGGCGAGATCGACGAAGTAGAAATACCAGAAGCCGGTTTTGGACGGCGTACCCAGCAGGTAGCCGGGGTGGCCTTCGGCGTTGTGCCGCAGGACGTCGCGGATGCCGGCGAAAAGCTCCGGCGCGGGCAGGCTGATGTTGGCGAAATAGACTTTGCCGAAACGAGAAGCGGTAGATCGCCCAGATGACGAAGAATGCGATGACGCCGCGAGCGCGAGCGAGGGAATGCGGCGGCGGATTTCGGCGGCGAGATCGAGTTTCGGGCGCTCGGCGAACCAATACCAGGCGAGGGCGACGACGGCGGCGGCGGCGAAATACGGCAGCACGGAGAACTTCGAGATCATGGCGAGACCGCCGCAGAGCCGAAGATGGCGCCGGTGCGCGGGCTGGGTTCTTCCATCCAAATGGCGCCGGCGAGGAAGGCAGCGCCGAGAAACGCGGTGCAGGCCATGTCGGTGGTGGCGAGGCCGGCGTGGGCGAGGATGGGCGGCAGAAAACTGAAGAGGAAAAGCGCGATCACGGCGGTGGCGCGCGTGGAGTAGCGGCGCGCCCACAAATAGACGACGAGGCAGGCGATCCAATAGAACGGCAGGATGCCGAGGCGCGCGAGGCTCATGGCTTCGTCGGAACGGCCGCCGTTGAAGAGGATGCCGAGGCCTTCGAAAGTCATTGAGAAGATGTCCTGCGCGCGGCGTGTTTTGCGAGCGGATGCCCATGAGGTAGGGGCCGAGCGCAGCGGCGACGCGGGCCAGCGGCGGGTGCTGCGGTTCCCAGGTGTAGACGCCCTTATCGAGCCATTCCATGCCGCAGGCGATGTGGGCGGGCTCATCGAAGGTGTAGCTGAAAACGGAATAGGTGGATACGATGCGGATGGTGCCGAGGAGGAGGAGGGCGATTACGAGGAACGTCAGGCTATGGCGATCGAGGAACGGAAGGAAATTTAGCGAGATTTTCGCCGTCGCGATGGCCGGTGGAGCGGGCGCATCGGGACGCGACGCTTCTTTGCGTTTGGGACGGGCGGGACGCCATGAGCGGGAAAAGGCTATTGTCGCACGGTGGGTTTGACAGGGATCTGTCGAATGTGTGATTATTCATTAGAGTGGATAATTATTCATCGGAGAGACAATGTGGCGAGTCTTCTCATCAATCCGACGCAAATCTTTAAAGCGAATGCGTCTCGGATCTATTGACGGATCTCGACTTAACGGATGATGAGCTGCTCTATTTGCTCGAGCTCGCGGCGGAGGTGAAACGGGCGCCGGGGGATTTCGCGCAGGCTCTTGGCGGGAAATCGATCGCGCTGTTGTTCGAGAAGCCGTCGCTGCGGACGAAGCTGACGTTCGAGTTGGCGATCAAGCAACTGGGCGGCGATTCGGTGGCGTCGGACGGGCCGCTGGGCGTGCGCGAGCCGTTGAAGGATGTCGCGCGGAATCTGGACCGCTGGGTGAACGGCATCGTGGCGCGCGTGTTCTCGCACGCGACGGTGAAGGAGTTGGCGCGGTGGTCGTCGGTCCCGGTGATCAATGCGCTGTGCGACGCGTATCATCCGTGCCAGGCGCTGGCGGATGTGCTGACGCTGCGCGAGCAATTCGGCGAATTGCGCGGGCGCAAGCTGGCGTTCGTCGGCGACGGCAACAACGTGGCGCAATCGTTGATGCTGACGGCGGCGCGGCTGGGGATGGATTTCAGCGCTCGGATGTCCCGAAGGATTCGCGCCCGATCGCGGAAGTGGTGGCGCAGGCGGAAGGGCTGGCGGCGATTTCGGGCGGGGCGATTGAGGTCAGTGCACGATGCGGCGCGCGGCGGTGAAGCGGCGCGCATGCGGTGTATACCGATGTCTGGGCCAGCATGGGGCAGGAGGACCAGGCGGCGCGGCGACGGTCGGCATTCCGCGCGTTCCAAGTGGATGAAGAGCTGATGGCGAAGGCGGAAAGCGATGCGATCTTCATGCATTGCCTGCCGGCCAAGCGCGGCGAAGGAAGTCACGGACGGCGTAATGGAGAGCTCGGCGTCGGTGGTATTCGACCAGGCGGAGAACCGGCTGCATGCGCAGAAGGCGCTGCTGTTGATGATGCTGTGAGTTGTGGGATTTAGGCCACGCGCCCGACGGTGGCCAAGCGCTCGTTCACAACATTCCAGAACGTCTTGACGGTCTTAGCGCGATTCTCGAAGAAATCCTCGAAAAAGCCGGGCTCATTTAGAGGCGGCGGATAGGCATATCGCTCCCCATCGTCGCCATAGCCACTGATCCAGTCCTTGGGTTCGCGTGAATCGGCAATCTCGAAAAGACGGGCGGGATATGAGTACGGACGGCCGGCATCATTGAGGATGCGATAGTCGTTGGCCTCGATTCCGATCACAACATAGGGCACGCCGAGCGTCAGGTCACGATAGCGTGGATTTTTCCGCCGTAGTTTGACCGTCATTGCCGATTGATCGCCGCTCCTCTCGAACTCCGGGCTGCTCTTTTTTCGTTCAATGCGATGCCGGTCCGCCATACTGTCTCACCAGCCGCCGGACGGCCCTTGGCGATCACTCGGGACTGCGCAAGTTCTTCGCGGGTCAACTTCACTCTGGCGCCCTAACGCTTACTCATACCTCAACGCGTCTACCGGATCCAGTCTAGCCGCCCGGTTTGCCGGCCAGATCCCGAAAAACAGGCCCACGCCGACCGACACTCCCACGCCGGACACCGCGGCCCACAAGGGCACGGCCGTTGGCAGCGTCGGAAAGACCAGAGCCGCGGCGCGAGAGATGGTCCAGCCGATTAGTAGTCCTAACATGCCGCCGAGGCCGGTCAGGACAACCGCTTCGGTCAGAAATTGGACCACGATATCGCTCTTGCGCGCGCCCACGGCCTTGCGGATGCCGATCTCGCGAGTGCGCTCGGTGACGCTCACCAGCATAATGTTCATTACGCCGATTCCGCCCACTAACAAGCCGATCGAACTCAGTATCACCATCACTAATGCGACCATCGCCGTCACGCTGTGGAACTGGTCGATCATCTGCTCGGCGGTGGTGATGCTGAACGTGTCCCCACCGTTAAAGGGGACGTGGCGCGAGATGCGCAGGGCCGAGCGGGTCTCGTCCTGAGCGGCGTCGATCTGACCGGTGTAGGCGATTACGATCAGCATGTGTTCGCGCGCGGTGGGAAAGATCTTGCGCATGGTGAAGTACGGCAGCAGTACGCGCGTATCGTCCTGACCGGGCAGCGAGGCCGCGGGGCGGTCCATTACGCCGACGATCTCCAACTGGTGCTCATCGACGTCGATCCATTGGCCGACCGGATCGCGGTTGGGAAGCAACTGCTTGGCCGTGTCTTCACCGATCACGACCACGGGCATGTGGTGCTGACTTTCCTGATCGGTAAAGAAGCGGCCGTACTTCATGGTGGTGCCGCCGTAGGCGTAGGCCTCCTCGGTGCCGGCCATCTGGATGTTATAAACGTCGTTGCCCTTGTAGCGGGCACTGTGGATGCCGTTAGGCGGAAAGAGGTAGGCGCTCACGTGCTCCACCGAGGGGCACCGCTCGGCTACGGCGCGAGCGTCTTCGAGAGTTAGTGGCTGGCGGCGGCGTTCGTCGCGCGTCGCGCCGCCAAGCGCGGTGGTCTTGGTGACGATGACCGTGTTAGGTCCAAAGCTCCGCAGCAAACCGGTGATGGCGCCGTCCAGACCCGCGATGATGGAGCCGACGCCGATCACCGCGCCGGTGCCGATAATCACGCCGAGCACGGTGAGGAATGAGCGCATTTTATGCTCTACCGTGGTGGCGAGCGCCAGTTTTACGCCGGAACCGAAAGACGCGATTCTCATTTTTCCACGCTTCTCATTTCTCAACCCGCAGCGCCTCGATAGGATCGAGCTTGGCCGCGCGCTGTGCTGGATAGATGCCGAAAAACAATCCAACAGCCGCCGAGAGCGTGACGCCCAGAATAACGGCCGATGCCGGTACCGACATCGGCACCGGCGTGAAACTGCGCACCCCGACGGCTACCAGCCAGGCCGCCAACACGCCAATGAGTCCCCCAATCCCGGCGAGCATCGCCGATTCCACCAGGAACTGATTGAGGATATCGCGGCTGCGCGCGCCCACTGATTTGCGGATGCCGATCTCGTGCGTCCTCTCGGTAACCACCGCTAGCATGATGTTCATAATGACCACTCCGCCGACCACCATGAAGACGGATACTATGCCCACGGCCGTCGCTGCGATGGCGCCGGTCAATTGATTCCAGAAGCTCACCAGCGCGTCCGATGTCAGCATGGAAAACGTGTCGTCGTCCTTGGGCCCCAGATGGCGGTAGGAGCGCAGCAGCATGCGCGCTTCATCCTGAGCCTGCGCCAGGTGATCGTGATCGATCGCGGTGGCGCAGTAATCCATTCCATTGTGCGTCCCCCAAATCTTGGCCAGCGTATTGACGGGAACGATAATGAAGTTGTCCTGCGAATTGCCAAAGACGGAGCCTTTGGCCTTGGCGACTCCCACCACTTCAAATGGCAAACCTTCGAGCGATAGCGTCTGCCCGATGGGATTGCCGCCGGGGAAGAATTTGGTCTTGATGTCGTTGCCGATGAAGGCGACGTTCATGCGCCGGCTGTCTTCGATTTCGGTGAGGAAGCGGCCCTCGACAGGTTCGAAATCGAGAATGATGCCGATGTTAGGAGTGGCGCCCATCAACGTCACCCCCTCGGCGACCTCTTTGCCGCTATGTACGTTTACCGAGCGGTTGGAAACCATGCCGACATCTTTGGTGAGTGTGGCGTGGGCCTGGAGAAAGGCGTACTCGTCGGGTTTGAGCTGCGGGTTGCGCCGCTCCATCTCGAGATATTTTTGGGGTCCCACTGCATCATGACGATGCGGGTGACGCGGTAACCATCGGCGCCCATGTTGGAGACATTCTGCGCGATGTAGACGTCCATGCCCGAAATCACGGACATCACCGCGATGAGCGTTGTGGTGGCGAGAATAATGCCGAGCAGCGTGAGGAAGCTGCGCAGCTTGCTCGAACTCAGCGATTGCAAGGCGCCCGGAGGGCTTCCCAGAAAGATGCATGGCTTCTCATATCAAACCCGGCCGTTCAAAACCTGGACGGCGCCGGCGCCCAATTCATTAGCAGCCCGTACCGCCAGAATCCACTGTATAACTGTTTCGTCCAGCCAGAGGCGGGGTAGCCGGCGCGCAATGAACCCGACATGGCCGCCGTGTTCGGTGGCAAGGAGGTCGATGTGGGGATTACTGCGCACGGCTTCCGACTGGAATGCCGCGAAGGGAACAAAGCTATCGTCCTTCGATTGAATCAGCAGTACGGGCACGCGGATCGCGCCGAGGAATCCGAGCGCCGATTGCGTGCGGTAGTAGTTTTCGGCGTTGCCGAAGCCGAACGAAGGCGCGGTGATACGGTCGTCGATGCCGATTACGGAATGAAGTCCCGCGAGATCGCGCGCCGTGTAGCGGCCGGTGGCGCGCAGGCGGGCCAGCATATTGCGAACAAAGCGGCGCTCGTAAAAGAAGTTATCACGCTGGTGGATGCGGCGCGCGCAGGCGGCGAGATCGAGCGCGGTAGACACGGCGCAGACGCCGTGGATCAGCCCCGCAGCGGATTCGCCCAGTTCGCCGGCCAGTTTCAGCGCGACGTTGCCCCCCAGGGAGAATCCAACCAGGTATGCCGGCGCGGCGAGTTGCCGCAGGAAGGCCAGAAGGTCGCTCGTGAGGCCGGCGTGATAAAGAGTGTTGCAGCGGCTCTCGGTGCCGCCGCAACTGCGCATGTGGAAGCGGTGGACGGCATATCCGGCGGCGAGCGCCGCGGCGCTCATACTCCGCATATAGCCGGCCTTGCCGGAGCCTTCGAGGCCGTGGATCAAAACCACATGGCCTAGGTGTTCGGCCGGCCGCTGCGATTCCACGAGCACTTCGACCTCGGGCTCCGTGCGCACGAAACGACGCTCGGGCGGCAAAACGAGATCGGGATCCGGCCGCGGCCAGAAATGAGCCGCGATGGTTTCGAGGTGCGGGTTGCGGAATAGCGGCTCGAAAGGCCTGGGCCGGAACGTCATCTGGACCTTTAGTATATGGCTATCCGGGGGTAGAGGACACGATGTTTCCTGCCGCGAAACAAGTGATAAGTTTGCCCGTTGAACAATGCCTGATATTACCTGCGCAATTCCAGTGACGGACCGCGGCCGCCTTATACGCCTTTCCACCCGCCGCCCTTGCAGGTATCAGCATCCTATGTAAGCGTTTGCACCCATATATTGAGGCATTTAGCGCAGTTTAAGGGATAAATTTCCTTGACTATCGCGTGAATTCGAATTATAAACGCATAAAGGGTCTTTTGTTCGACAATCCAACTTTATGGCATGCCGAGTAGCATTCCGCCATCTTTTGATGGAACGCGCCGTCCAGTACGCGCCCGCCCTTACGCGCGCCACTTCAGGCCAATCCCCGGCACGCAAGGTCAATAACCAGGAGCTATATTGATGCGCAATACGACGATGATGGCCACGTGGCTGCTTCTTGCCGCCGCGGCCGGCTACGCACAAACAATTGACGGCTCGATCTCCGGCAGGGTGATCGACCCGCAGGGAGCCGCGATAACAAACGCCGCAGTGACGGTTGCCGAGCCGGCCAAGGGCGTTAAGATAGCCGTGAAAACGACCGGTACTGGTGATTTCACCGTGGCCGGTTTGCAGCCCGGCAGTTACTCGATCACGGTGGAATCCACCGGATTCAAGAAGCTGGTGCGCACTGCGATACCTCTCGACGCCAACCAAAAACTCGCTGTAGGCGATATGACCTTGGAGGTCGGCGCGGTAACCGAATCGGTAGAAGTCACGGCGCAGGCGGCGCTCTTGCAGACGGAAAGTGTCGAACGGTCTAATACCATCACCGGCAAACAGGTGGAAAACATCGAGGTCAACGGCCGCAATCCGCTGGATATGGCGAAGCTTGTTCCCGGCGTGCAGTTCACCACTGGTACGAGTTACGCCATCGGCAGCTCTTCAATGGCGCCAACGACTTTACCGTGAACGGGGCGCGCCCTTCACAGAATCAGCTTTCCATCAACGGCATCGGCAATGTGGATACGGGCAACAACGGCGGCATGAACGTGGCCGTCAGCATCGATTCCATCGCCGAGTTCTCTATCCTCACCGGCAGCTACCAGGCGGAATATGGCCGCAGCGTCGGCGGGCAGATCAACATGATCACCAAGAGCGGCAGCGATACGTTCCACGGCAGCGGTTATTGGTATCACCGCAACGACGGCTTAAACGCTAACACCTTCCTGAACAATGCCCGCGGTCTTGCCAAGCCTCTTTTCCGATACAACGATCCCGGCTACACCATTGGCGGCCCGCTGTACATACCGCACGTGTTGGAGCGCTACCGGCACAAGGTATTCTTCTTCTTCAGCCAGGAGTGGCAAAGACAGTTATCCCCCAACACACCGAAGAACGTGTTGGTTCCCACCGCGCTGGAACGCAAGGGCGATTTCAGCCAGAGTCTCAATAACAACGGCCAGAAACTTACATTCATCAACGATCCGCTCACGCAACAGCCGTTCCCGGGAATGGTGGTTCCGGCGAACCGAATCTACGGGCCCGGGCAAGCGCTGCTGAATATCTTCCCTCTGCCGAACGTGACTCAGGTATCGAACTTCAATTACACGTCGCAGCTTCCCGGCGAAGCGCCGCGCCGCGAGACACTCTTACGGGGAGACTATAACGTCACCGACAGGATTCGCCTGTTCGGGCACTTCATCGATAACCAGCAGCCCACGGTCGCGCCTTACGGATCGTTTGTGCTTGGCTTGACGGTACCGATCACCCAGATTGCGAACCCGATTCCCGGCCGCAGCGTCGCCGCCGGCATGACCGCGACGATCAGCCCCACGATGACCAACGAGTTCAGTTGGGGCTTCACCCATAACTCGATTCTCATCGACGAGTCAGGCAATGTGCTCAAGAGCACGAGCGACGGCATCAACCTGCCGGTGCTATATCCCTCGGCCGTGCAGGAAAACTATATTCCGAATGTCACTTTCAACGGCACGCGCATCAGCGCAAGCCCTGGGTTTGGCTCTGGCGATGCGCCGTTCATCAATTACAACACCACGATCGACACCAGCGATAACCTGACCAAGATCTGGGGAAAGCACACCATCAAGGGCGGCATTTACATGCAGCGCAGCCGCAAGAACCAGACTTCGTTCTCGAATTTTAACGGCAGCTACAATTTCGGCGACAATCCTTCAAATCCCTATGACACCGGTTACGGGTTCTCGAATGCCCTGACCGGCGTTTACAACACGTTCAACCAGGCCGCCAATCATATCAACGGTCTGTACCGATACTGGAATATTGAAGGATTCCTCGAAGATACGTGGAAGGTCACGCCTCGAGTAACTCTCGACTACGGACTGCGCACCGCGTGGTATCAGCCCCAGTACGATGCCGGCGGCCAATCGTCGACCTTCATACCGAGTTTGTGGCAGGCTTCTCAGGCCCCTCGCTTGTACACTCCGGCCATCAATCCCGCGAACAATCAGCGGTCGGCGTACGATGCGACGACGAACACCTATCTGCCTTCGTTCGACATCGGTTTGGAAGTTCCCAATAGCGGCAACCCTTTCAATGGAATTTGCCAATCCTCCAACTGTCCCAACGGCAAGTACCTGATGCAGGATCGCGGTCTTCAATGGGGTCCGCGATTTGGCATAGCTTGGGACGTGACCGGAAAGCAGAACATAGTATTCCGTGCGGGCAGCGGCATTTACTATGACCGCATCCAAGGAAACCGCACGTTCGACATGGTTACCAATCCTCCCGAGGCGGTTTCGCCCACGTTGAATCAGAATCTGGTCTCTTCGATCAATCCGAACAACATTCTGTTGGGCCCGTCCAATGTTGACGCCGTGGACCCGACGGGAAAGCTGCCTACCACCTATCAATATCAGGCGGGATTCCAATTCCGCTTGCCGAGCAACACCTCGCTCGACGTGGCGTATGTGGGTTCGCAGGGACGTCATTTACAGGATAGCCGCAACCTCGATTACAACTCGTTCGGTCAATGTTTCCTGCCGCAGAATCAGGACCCGACGCTAGCGCCGACCAGCTTGCTAGGCAACAATTGTCTAAGTGCTAACTTCCTAAAGCCTTACCGCGGTTACAGCGGCATCAACGTCTATCAGAGCGAAGCGACGTCGAATTACAACGCGTTGCAGATACAGGTTCAACGCCGCGCCACCAAGGGCCTGTTTATCGGAGCGGCTTATACCTGGAGCAAGTCGCTTTCGACGGCTCAGAGTGGGGGAACCAACGATAACGCGTTCGTGCGCCCCGACCAATACCAGAAGGAGGCTTATTACGCTCCGTCCAGTTTTGACCGCCGTCAGGTGCTCGCAATCAACTACGTGTACAATACGCCCAAACTGCCCGTGGGCAACGCCTTCACGCGGTTGATCACCGACAGATGGCAACTCTCGGGCGTCACACAGGCGGTAACAGGCAGCCCATTCACTCCTGGCTTTAGCGTCTCCGGAGCCGGCAACCAGAACATCACCGGATCAAACACGGAAGGCGCGCGCATCGGCGTGGTAGCGGGATGCAATCCCTACACCGGCTCAAGCGATCCGTTCAATCGCCTCAATCCGGCGTGTTTCTTCGCGCCCTCGCCCGGCAGCATCGGGCTCGAATCGGGGCTCAACTTCCTTTATGGTCCGTCCGTGTTGAACTTCGACATGGCTCTCCAGAAGGAATTTTCGGTGAAGGAGCGCGTGCACTTCCAATTCCGCATAGACGCGTTCAACGTGTTCAACCACACCGAGTTCTCCGGATATAACGCGACGCTGAATTTCAATTCGTATCCGACCTCTGGCGGAGTAGTCTCCGGATCCCCGGCGATCACCGCAACGGCTCTCGGCCGCAACGCCAACGGAGCGTTTAACGTTACGGGCTTCGGCACGGTGACGCAAACAAACCCCGGCGCTCTGGGTTATGCCAGGGTGCTCCAGACGTTGATCCGCGTTACTTTCTAAGGTTCTCCCCTTTGACCGCCGCCGATGGGAAACATCCATCGGCGGCGGTTTTTGTTTTATTCTGGCTCATGCGCTGGGCGCGATATCTACGGCTGCTTCACCTCACGGCCGCAATTTCATTCATACACGCCCAGACGCCTGGCAATTCGTACGTCGATTCGAAACTGTGCTCGGCATGCCACGTGAAGATTGCGCAAACCTATGCACTGACGGGCATGGCGCGGTCGTTCTATCAACCCCCAGGCAAGCCTCCGGTTGAAGACTACGCGCGCGGCAAGCCGTTTTTTCACAAGCCATCCGGCACGTGGTACGCGATGTTACAACGGGACGGCGCCGTTTATCAGCGCCGATGGCGAATCGGCTACGGCGGTAAGGAGATCGATGTACAGGAATCGCGCGTCGATTACGTGATGGGCTCCGGCAACCATGCACGCACTTACCTGCATCGCACCGCGCGCGGAGCCTTGATGGAGTTGCCCCTTGCGTGGTACCCGGAGAACGGCGGCGAGTGGGCGATGGGGCCGGGACACGACCGTGGGTATTCCCTGCCCCCGCGGGCGATCGCATACGAGTGCATGTTCTGCCACAACGCCTATCCGCAAATTCCCGCCGGGCACGACGAAGCGGGAAGCGAGCCCCTCTACACTGGCGGGCTACCCGAAGGGATCGATTGCCAGCGCTGCCACGGACCGGGCGCGAATCACATACGTTCCGCGCAGACCGCGGGCTCGGCCGTGGAGGCAGTGCGAAAAGCCATCGTAAATCCAGCCCGGCTGAGCCCGGGCCGCCAGATGGATGTGTGCATGGAATGCCACTTGCAGACGACTAGCCAGCCGCTGCCGCATTCGATTGTGCGGTATGGCCGCGGGCCATTCTCCTATCGCCCCGGAGATCCGCTGGGCGATTTCGAAATCTTCTTCGATCGGGCGCCGGCGGCCAAATCCAAGAACGATTTCGAAATTGTGAATTCCGCCTACCGCCTGCGGCAATCGCAGTGCTTCCTGCAAAGCGCGGGCAAACTCACGTGCACCACATGCCACAATCCTCACGATGTCCCGCGCGGCGAGCAGGCGGCCGCGCATTATAACGGCGTCTGCGGCGAGTGTCACACAGCGGCGCTGCGGCAGGCCGTGGCGGCAGGCAGGCATACGCCGGCCAGCGATTGCATTGGCTGCCACATGCCCAAGCGAAGGACGCAGGACGTTATTCACGCCGTGATGACAGATCATCTGATCCAGCGCCGGCCGCCCGCCGGCAACCTGCTGGCTCCGATCGCGGAACGCCAGGATATCGATGGCAATACGTATCGCGGCGAAGTGGTCCCTTATTATCCGGCTCTCGAGCCGCGAACCGGGGAAAACGCTCTTTACGCTGCCGTGGCACAAGTGACGCAGCAGAGCAATCTCGCACAGGGACTGCCTCGGCTGGCCGCCGAAATCGCCGCCCAAAAGCCGGCGAGGCCCGAGTTTTACATCGAACTGGGTCAGGCATATCTCGGCGCGGGCAAACGGAGCAGCGCCGTGAGCGCCTTCGAAGAGGCTGCCAGGCACAGGCCGGATTCGCCCACGATCGCGCTCAACCTGGCCGATGCGCTCACCGGGAGCGGCCAGCCGGCGCGCGCCCTGACGCTGTTGGCGCACGCTATGAAGACGGTGCCGGACAACGCTTTGTTGTGGTATCAACTGGGGATCGCACAATCCGCGGCCGGCCACGACTCAGAGGCAGTGAGCGCGTTCGAAAAATCCGTTGCGCTCGACCCCGAGTTTACCGAGGCCCACAACTTACTCGGCGCGGCGCTCGCCAGCGGCGGCGATCTCGACCGTGGGGAGAAGGAATTGCTTCGCGCACTCCAAATCAATCCGGACTATCCAGACGCGCTGGGCAACCTGGGGCATCTCCTCGCCGCGCGGGGCGTGCTGCCGGAGGCAGCTTTTTATTTTGCACGGGCGGTGGAACTCAAGCCCAACGATGCGGAGATCCGCACCAATTTCGCCGTGACTCTCAGCGGCTTGCAGCGGTTCGGCGAAGCGCAGGTGCAAATCGACGCGGCCGTCAAAGCCGACCCGAAATCGAGCGAAGCGCACAACTTCCGAGGCATCCTGCTGGAGCGCGCCGGCGATGGCGCCGGAGCGTTGAAGGAGTTTCTGGAAGCCATCCGATTGCAGCCGGATTTCGATCGCGCCCATCTGAATGCGGCGCGAATATTGGTCGCTACCGGAAACCGCGCAGGCGCGATTCAACACTTGCGGCAGGCTGCGACAAGCGACGACCCGAACGTCCGGCGGCAGGCGCAAGAACTGTTACGGCAGCTGGGCGGTCAATAGGAATTGTTGGGGCGGCTTGCGGGGTTCGAACCCGCGACATTCGGAACCACAATCCGACGCTCTACCGGCTGAGCTAAAGCCGCCGCGAGGTGTTTTTTAACATTAGCATAAACGGCGATCAAAAGTCTTCGAACATCATGATGCGATGATGCCGCAGGGCGCGCGCACGCAGGCCAAAAGAAAGATCGCTTTTCCCGGCGGTCTCAGCGTCTCCGAGGTGAATTGGAAAGCTTCTCTGCTACAATCGCGACTGAAGGGGGTTCGTTTGCCCAGAGCCACTCAAGAATTACCCCGCAGCCTCGGCGCTCTCCGCCAAAGCTCCTTCCCGGAATCGAGAATCGCCGCCCGCTCGGTCAAAGACGAGTTGCGCAGCAATTTAATCTGCCGCATCCAACGCGGCGAAGATCTGTTTCCCGGAATCGTGGGATATGAAGATACTGTCGTTCCGCAGGTAGTCAACGCCATACTTTCCCGCCATAATTTTATTTTGCTCGGTCTGCGCGGGCAGGCCAAGACCCGCCTTATCCGCTTGTTAACCACGCTGCTCGACGAATGGACGCCATACGTCGAAGGCTGCGAGATCCATGACAACCCATATCGGCCTATCTGCCGCCGCTGCCGCGACTTGATTGCGGAACGCGCGGAAGACGCGCCAATCGCCTGGCTGCATCGCGACCAGCGCTACGTAGAGAAGCTTGCGACGCCGGATGTCACCATCGCCGACATGATCGGCGATATCGACCCGATCAAAGCCGCGCGCCGCGGGCAGGATATTTCCGACGAATTAACCGTCCACTACGGTCTGCTGCCGCGCGCGAACCGGGGCATTTTCGCGGTGAACGAACTGCCCGATCTTGCCGGCAAAATTCAGGTGGGCCTTTTCAACATCATGCAGGAGGGCGACGTGCAGATTAAAGGGTACCCGGTGCGTCTGCCGCTCGACGTGATGCTCGTGTTTACTGCGAACCCGGAGGATTACACGGCGCGCGGCAAGATCGTCACGCCTCTCAAGGACCGCATCGGAGTCGGAGATTCGCACGCACTACCCCGCGGCGATTGAGCAAGGCATTGCCATCACGGCGCAGGAGTCGTGGGTAGAGCGCGAATCGCCGGTTGATGTGCGGGTGCCCGATTACATGCGCGAAGTAGTGGAGACGCTCGCATTCCTGGCGCGCGAAGATAAGCGCGTCGATAAGCGCTCCGGCGTCTCGCAACGCTTGCCGATTTCCGCGCTGGAAAACGTGGTGTCAAATGCCGAGCGGCGCGCGCTCAGAAACCGCGAGGCCGTGGCTGTACCGCGCGTGCTCGATCTCTACTCCGCCCTCCCCGCGATCACGGGCAAACTTGAGCTCGAATACGAAGGCGAGCTGAAGGGCGGCGATGCCGTGGCGCGCGAGATCATCCGCGGCGCTGTAGGCCGGGTCTACACACGTTACTTCGAAGGCGCGAACGTTTCGCAGATCGTGCAGTGGTTCGATTTGGGCGGTACGCTCAAACTCGATGAGACGGTGGATTCGGCCGCGCTGGTTCAGCAGCTCGGCGGCATCCAGGGACTTATGGAGAAATTGAAGCATCTCGGCCTGGGCGCCAACGAACCGGACGCGCTACGCGCATCGGCCGCTGAATTCGTACTCGAAGGATTACACGCGCACCGCCGTATCAGCCGCAGCGAAGAGCGCGGTTTCGCCGCCGAGGAGAAGCAACGCCGCGAGCCGCGGGAGCGGGAAGAGAACGCCAAAGGCGAGCGGCCAAATTTCCGGCGGCAATATAACTAAGAAGCGTCATTTAGGGTAGAGAATGACTTTCGACGCAGAGACGCGGGGACGCAGAGTTAAGCGCAGAGAAGACTTTGCTTGTTTTTGCTCCGCGCTTATCTCTGCGTCTCTGCGTCTCTGCGTCGAAAAAAGGCCTCTACCATGAAGTGGATCCACTACTCCAAATACACCGGCGAAGACCTCGGCATCGAAGCCGAAGACCTCCTGAAAGCGCTCGCCGATTTTTTACTCGAGAGCGGATTCAATTCGCAGTACATGCCATTCAGCGAGTGGAACCAGCACACGCTCGAGGATTTGAAGCAGGCCATCCAGCAGGCGCTTGAACAGGGCAGCTTCTTCGACGACCAGAACATGCAGGAAATGATGGAGCGCCTCCAGAACATGACGCCCGAGCAGATGAACAAGCTGCTCGAAAACCTGGTGCAAAAGATGGTGGACGAGGGACAGATTACCATCGAAGAGCCCAGAGAGCCGAACGCGCCGGCGCCGGGGGTCGGCAAGCCGTCCGAGGCTAAGGTTAAGTTCGAAGTCACCGATAAATCGCTCGATTTTCTCGGCTTCAAGACGCTGAAGGATCTGCTCGGGTCGCTGGGAAAATCGAGCTTCGGCCGTCATGATACGCGCGATCTCGCTACCGGGATCGAGGCCTCCGGATCGTCGAAGCCTTACGAATTCGGCGACACGCTGAATCTCGATATCAGCGAGACGCTCTTTTCCGCCATCCGGCGCGAAGGCGCGCAAGGTGCCGATCGATATGGATTATTCCGATCTGCGCGTGCATCAGTGCGAATACCAAAGCTCCTGCGCGACGGTGCTGATGCTCGATTGCAGCCACAGCATGATCCTTTACGGCGAGGACCGGTTCACGCCCGCGAAGAAGGTGGCCCTGGCGCTGGCGCATCTGATCCGAACACAGTATCCGGGCGATAGCCTGCGGTGCGTGCTGTTCCACGATAGCGCCGAGGAGCTGGCGATCAGCCAACTGGCGCGCGTGCAGGTGGGCCCGTATTACACCAATACGCGCGACGGGCTGATTCTGGCGCAGAAGCTACTCTGCGCAGGAACGCAAAGACATGCGGCAGATCGTGATGATCACGGACGGCAAGCCGAGCTGTCTCACGCTCGAAGACGGGCGCATGTACAAGAACGCGTTCGGGCTCGATCCGCTGGTGATCAGCCGGACACTGGAAGAAGTGAACCGGTGCAAGAAGCAGGGAATCCTTATCAATACCTTCATGCTGGCGAGCGATTACGGGTTGATCAACTTCGTACAGAAGGTGACTGAGATTTGCCGGGGCAAGGCTTATTTCACGACGCCTTATACGCTAGGGCAGTATTTGCTCATGGATTACATGAACCGCAAGACGCGCACGATTCATTAGTTGAATTCGCCGCCCTTTACAGCACGCGGCCAGTACCAATCCCCTATTACTCTGTCTCGTTTTTCACATCCATAAGATAGGTACGTTTATAGGCTGTTTCATGATATTCTGTACGCGAACCATCAATCGCTGCAGTATATTTGTTAAATATCGCACTTCAATCGGAGAAAAATGAAGAGAATAAACGCCATCTCGATGTTGGAATGCCTTGTCACACGTTTCACTTTCCCAACTGGAACAAGGGTTTCCGCCGCTTCGGTAATAGGCGCTGGGCTGATGTTATGCGGATCTGCGGGGGCCACCTCGTTCTGTGTAAACCCCACCGCGGCATCCGGCTGCATGAAGACCATTGGCGCCGCTGTTGCGGCCGCTTCCCCCAACGATGTCATTAACGTCGCTGCGGGAACCTACAAGGAAAGCGTCACGATTGGTATGCCGCTATCCCTTATTGGCGCAGATGCGACCAAGGTAATCATCGATGCGACCGGCCTTGGCGTGGGTATCTATGTGGACGGCATCGATAATAAGGCGCTGTCCGGCGTTTTCATTTCCGGACTCACGGTTCAGAACGCCAACTATGAGGGCATTCTTGTAACAAGCGCCTCAGGTATCACCATTTCGGGTAACATCGTGCAAAAAAACAACCTTGGACTGGTTGCCGCGGCGTTGGGCGCTACATGCCCGAATATACCTGCGTACGATACGTCCGAAGGCCAGGACTGCGGCGAAGGGATTCATCTCAACGGCGTCGCTCACGCGGTAGTGGCTAACAACACCGTGCAGAACAACTCGGGGGGCATTCTGGTCAGCGACGATGCCGGCGCCACGCATGACAACGTGATCACCGGAAATGTCGTCATGAACAATTTGGCAGCCTGCGGTATCACGCTCGCTTCGCATCCCCCGGCCGCATTTACGGCATCGACGACTCCGCTCGGCGTTTACAACAACGCGGTGATTGGCAATCAAGTTTCGGGTAACGGCTCAGCGGCGGGAGGCGGAGCTGGCGCCGGTATCTTTGCATCCGTTCCCGGCGCCGCGAGCTTTAACAATCTTGTGATCAATAATGTCTTAACGGGAAATAGCTTGCCGGGCGTAACCATGCACAGCCATACTCCGGGACAGACTCTGACCGGTAACATCGTCATCGGCAACACGATCAGCGGAAATGCCGCCGATACCGAAGACGCAACCACCCCTGGGACGGCCGGAATCAATGTCTATGGCGTATCGAGCATCGCCGGCACTATCATTGCGCAGAATACGATTTCCAAGGAAGCGATCGATGTGGCTATTAATGGGCCCGGGGCCGTCAACGTCCAACGGAACACCCTAACCAGTGGGATCGGGCTCGCGAACCTGAGCGGCGGCGCAATTAATGCCGACGGCAACTGGTGGGGGTGCAATAACAATCCCACCTTCCCCATCTCGGGCTTCGCGGGTTGCTCCGGAACGTCAGGGGCTGTGACGGTGAATGTCTTTGCCGCCGCGCCGATTGTGAAGTAAGCTCAACCGGATAACGCGTTGCGCGCCTTGGCCTGCAGTCTCGCGAGCCAGGGCGCGTGATCGCGGGCGTTAACGCTCTTGCTGGCGAGCGGTTATAGTCTGACCAGCTTGAAGCAGATCCGCCGCGCAAGACGCACGACTCAACTAACCTGGCGCATCGGAGTATCATAGGAACATGGTAGACATCCTCAGCGACGAATTCGCCGCGCAAGCGGCGGCCGCCGGCGATCGGGCTCGCTTGGATGCGCTGGCACATGGAGTGCCCGTTTTCTACCGCGACCCGCACACCAAGCTCGAGATAATGGAACACCCCGACGGCCGTCGCTTTGAGATTCGTTATGTTCCCAACGCGCCAAGCGAACAGAACTACGAAATCATCCGCGAGATAGCGGCACCGGCGGCGTAGCCTTTGCCGGTCCTCACAATAATTGCAGGTCCGAACGGCTGTGGCAAGAGTACCCTCACTCGATCCCTTGCCTTCCCTGGCAAGGATAATCTCTTCGACCCCGATGCGATCGCTAAGGGAATCGCGCCCGGCGACCCTGCGGGGGTCGCTTTGACCGCGGGCCGATTAGCTCTTGAAAGGCGAAGCGAATGCCTGGCAAACGCAATCGACTTTGCCATCGAAACCACATTGGCGGGAGCTGGCGTTCTAACGCTCATGAAGCAGGCCAAAGGGCGAGGGTTCGAGATCAATCTGATTTACGTTGCGGTCGATGATCCCGAACGCTCCGTCCAACGCGTCCGCGAACGCGTGGCGCAGGGCGGTCACTCCGTACCTCCCGAGGATGTCCGCCGCCGCTATGCTCGCAGCATGGGGAACGTTTCTGAGGCGATTCAAATTGCGGATGTGAGCGTTCTCTTTGACAACTCCGAGCTTCGGCACGAGAAGATCCTGGAAGCGCAACGCGGCATCGTCCTTTGGACGGCGCCACACCTCCCGGGCTGGGCGCGCCGTGTCCTGTCAGACCTGGAATCGTCGAAGGCTCAGCAAGCCTGACATGAGGAAGGTATGCAAGCCCATGTTAACCTGCGGGTTTGGACATTCCCTCCCTCACATCGATAGCATCGGTGAAGGCCTGCGCGCGCGCCGCTTCACGGCCACGGAGCTTGCCGCCGAGGCCTTGCGCTTCGCCGAGGCCGAAAATCCGAAGACCAACGCCTATCTGCACTTTTCGCCGGAGCGCGCGCTGGCCGCGGCGCAAGCGCGTGGATGAGCAACTCGCGCGCGGCGAGGATCCCGGGCCGCTGGCCGGCGTGCCGGTCGCGGTGAAGGACGTGATCGTCACCAAGGGCGTGCGCACCACCTGCGGCTCGAAGCTGCTGGCGCAATTACATTCCGCCGTACGACGCCACGGCTGTCATCCGCCTGGAAGAGGCGGGCGGTATCATGATCGGCAAGACCAATTGCGACGAGTTCGCCATGGGATCGTCGAACGAAAACTCGGCCTTCGGACCGGTGCGCAATCCGGTGGCGCCCGACCGCGTGCCGGGCGGATCGAGCGGCGGCTCGGCGGCGGCGGTGGCGCAGGGCACGGCCGTGGTGTCGCTGGGCTCCGATACCGGCGGATCGGTCCGGCAGCCGGCGTCGTTCTGCGGCGTGGTGGGCGTCACGCCCACCTATGGCCGCGTCTCGCGCTACGGCCTGACGGCTTTCGCCAGTTCGCTCGATCACATCGGCCCGTTCGCGCGCTCGGTGAAGGACGCGGCCACGCTGCTCGGTGTGATCGCCGGCCGCGATCCGCGCGATTCCACCTCGGCCGCCGCGCCCGTGCCGGATTACGCCGCCGCGCTCGACGGCCGGTAAAAGGGTTGAAGCTCGGACTGCCGCGCGAGTATCAATGCGCGATTTGACGAGCGAAACCGGCGCGTCTGATCGCGCGCGCCGTGGAGCAGCTGCAGGCGCTGGGCTGCGAGGTGCGCGAAATCAGCCTGCCGGCCACCGACTACGCCATCGCGTGCTATTACATCATCGCGACCGCCGAAGCCAGTTCCAACCTGGCGCGCTACGACGGCGTGCGCTACACCTCCCGCTCGCCGAACTCCGAGACGCTTGCCGGAATGTATCGCAACACACGCGGCGAGGGCTTCGGCGCGGAGTGCAAGCGGCGCATCATGCTGGGCACTTACGTGCTGAGCGCAGGCTACTATGACGCATACTATTTGAAGGCGCAGAAAGTGCGCGCGCTGATCGCGCGCGATTTCGCGCAGGCGTTCGAAGAGGTGGATGCCGTGATTGCGCCGGTTTCGCCGTTCCCGGCTTTCCGGCTCGGCGAAAAGGTGGACGACCCGCTGGCCATGTACCTCTCCGACATCTACACCATCACCGGCAGCCTGGCGGGCATCCCGTGCATGAGCGTGCCGTGCGGCAAGACCGCGGAAGGACTGCCGGTGGGGATGCAGATTTTGACCCGGCATTTCGACGAGGCCACTATGTTCCGCCTCGCCGCTGCGCTTGAAAAAACTCAACTAAGAGGAGACTCGATATGCCATTCACACTTCCGCCGCTGCCCTACGCGCCCGACGCGCTGGAGCCTCACATCGACAAGATGACGATGGAGATCCACCACGGCAAACACCACAACGCCTACGTCACCAACCTGAACAAGGCGCTGGAATCGGCGCCCGACCTGGCCGGCAAAACCGATCGAAGAACTGCTGGCCAATAACTGCGCCATCGTGCCGGAGAACATCCGCACCGCCGTGCGCAACAACGGCGGCGGCCACATCAACCACTCCATGTTCTGGAAGATCATGGAGCCGGGCGGCGGCGGAGCGCCGGTGGGCAATGTCGCGCAGGCCATCACTCCACCTTCGGCAGCTTCGACGCTTCAAGGAGAAGTTCAATCCGGCGGCCGCGACGCGCTTCGGCTCCGGCTGGGCGTGGCTGGTGAAGGCCGGCGGCAAGATCGAGGTCATCTCGACCGCCAACCAGGACAGCCCGGTCATGGAAGGCAAGTTCCCCGTGATGGGCCTCGACGTCTGGGAGCACGCCTACTACCTGAAGTATCAGAACCGCCGGCCCGATTATATCGGCGGCCTGGTGGAACGTAGTCAACTGGGAAGAGATCGAAAACCGGTTCAATCGGCAAGTAAGGTAAGATGACTCACCGCAGTGACGCGGAGACGCTGAGACAGACGATGGTTTGCGTGTTCTCCGCGTCTCTGTGCCTCTGCGGTGAATCCTCGGAGCCCAATGCAGAACTACGACCTCATCGTGATCGGCTCCGGGCCGGCCGGACAGCGCGCCGCCATTCAGGGCGCCAAGTGCGGCCGCCGCGTGGCGGTGATCGAGCAGCGCGAAATCGTCGGCGGCGCCTGCATCAACACCGGCACCATCCCCAGCAAGACCATGCGCGAGGCGGTGCTGCATCTTTCCGGCTTCCAGTATCAGGGCATCTACGGCATCAACTATCACGTCAAGGAAAAGATCACCATGGCGGACCTGGGCTTCCGGGTCAACCAGGTGATCAAGACCGAAGTCGACGTGACGCAGGCGCAACTGGCGCGCAACGGCGTGGAAGTGTTCTACGCGCAGGCCAGCTTCGTCGATGCCACGCACGTCCGGATGGAGAACTCGCGCGGCAGGCCGATCTCGAAGCGCCCATCATCATCATCGCCACCGGCACCAAGCCGGCGGTCTCGCCGACGGTGCCGCATCAACGGCGCGACTATCATCAACAGCGACCAGATTCTGCAGATGCCGGAGATTCCGAAGACGCTCATCGTGGTGGGCGGCGGCGTGATCGGCGTGGAGTACGCGTGCATGTTCGCGATTCTGGGCGTCGCGCGTGATTCTGGTGGAGAAGCGCCCGCGCCTGCTCGAATTCGCCGACAACGAAATCGTGGAAGCGCTCTCCTACCACCTGCGCGACCATCGCGTCACCATGCGGCTGAACGAAGAAGTGGCCAGCGTGGAGAAGTCGCCCGATGGCGGCGTGGTGGCGAACCTGAAGAGCAACAAGCGGATCTCCGGCGACGCGCTGCTCTACGCCGTCGGGCGGCAGGGCAACGTGGACGAACTGAATCTGGCGGCTGCCGGCCTCGAAGCCGATAACCGCGGCCGCATCGCGGTGGATGCCGAGTACCGCACCAAGGTCCCGAATATCTACGCGGTGGGCGACGTGATCGGCTTTCCCAGCCTGGCTTCGGTTTCGATGGAGCAGGGGCGCCTCGCCGCGGCCAATGCCTTCGGACTTCAAGATCCACTCCAATCCGGCAACTTATCCTTACGGCATCTACACCATTCCCGAGATTTCGTTCATCGGCAAGACCGAAGAGCAGTTGACCGACGAAGACGTGCCTTACGAGGTGGGCGTGGCCTACTATCGCGAGACGGCGCGCGGCCAGATCCGCGGCGATACCACGGGCCGCCTGAAGCTGATCTTCCACCGCGAAACGCGCGAGATTCTGGGCGTGCACATCATCGGCGAAGGCGCGTCGGAGCTGCTGCACATCGGCCAGGCGGTGCTGAGCTCTGAAGGGCACGGTGGATTACTTCGTGGATACGGTATTCAATTATCCGACGCTGGCGGAGTGCTACAAGATGGCGGCGTTCAATGGCGTCAATAAGCTGAAGCGGTTTGAAGCGGCGAAGTAAGTCAAGTCAGCGGCAAACGTCACACCGCGTGCGGGCGCATCGTTTCCTCCCGGCATCATTAGCTTGCGGCGATTGGTTGACACCTTATAGCGGCTGCGAACCGCGCCACGCCACACCGAGGTTCTCGCTCATCGGTTTGCGCGCCGGCTTCTTTTTTTGGGCAGCGAGTTCCTTCGCGGCGGCGCAATCCTTCATGTAAACGATCATCTTCTCTTCCGTGAAGGTAAAGGAGCGCGTTTCTTCGGATTCCTCGCGAGTTTCGAGCACGGCTCGGCAAAGCAGCGGCAGCTCCTGCACCCGAATGCCATAACGGCGACTCAGGTCGAGGTCGGCGCGCACTGTAAACTGAGTCCGCGGCTGGCTGGGTCCCACATAATCGAACTCGAACACGCGAAACGCGGTATCTTGCGTGAATCCTGTCAAAATGAATTGCATGCTTAGGTTCCTTCCCGAATGATCGTTCCGCTCCATAGGAAACTCGCGCCTGACGATCATGCATTCTCCCGGAGACGCTCGTTGCAAAGTGGCCGATACTCGCCGACCAGACGACCCTGGCGGAACAGACGTCTCGCGCGGTCGCAGGTTTCCAGCACAAAGCCTTTGGGCGCGAGTCTCATCAGCTCGCTAGCAGGTTCGCTCAGATGCGCGAGCAGCGCGGCCTGAATGTTATCCGATTCACCGATATAAATCCATTCGCGCGCATTCGATAAGCCATAAACTCCCGAAGTAACCGGTGCGTAATTGCGTACCGCTATTGCGGTAAATGAGCGCGCAAGAGTGCGCTCAAATGGCACGCGGCATCCTTGGCGATCTTATGCGCGCAACTATCGAAAGATCGAAAAATCGCATGGAACGTCTCCACGAGAACCAAGCAACGGTAACACAAGCGGCATTCCACAAGATCGCCACTGAGATAGAGAGAAAATCGATGGGCCGGATTAACGCTGTTATTACTGCTAGATCCCACAGGAAAGCGCCAACTAGAAGAGCGGCAGCAGTCGTGTAGCGAGCTTCCTCTGTATTACTGCACTCAGCGGACATAACAACTCCGGTTGCCAGTTCATCTAAGAGAAAGAACCGGATCACCCGACTTAGTTCAGATAACCCGCGAGTGGGCGGAAACGCTCAACCAATTCCCATTGTCACTTAGTTTGTTGAATATGTCAAGCACGTGAAGTACCAGAAGGCAAATGCGGTATTGCAATTAGTGCCCACTCCCCTTTCACCTGAGCGTAAGCCGGCGCTGGAAGCACGGATCGAATCGTGTCGATTTCGTGAACCCCGAAGCCGCTGACGAGCAATATTCCGTCGGCCCGAAGCGCGCGCAGGAGCTCCGGCGCGAGGGCGACGATGGCTTCGGGGCTGATATTGGCAACTGCGAGATCGATCGAACCCGACCGCACGGCATCCACCGAGCCCACGAACGCGTCCCCTGCGATTTCGACGGCGATCGGGTCGGTATCGCAAGCGTACGTCTTCCCCGCCCCGAGCATCGTCGCCGCCTGGCGAAGGATGCCGGAGCCGGTGCCGACGTCCAGCACTGCCATGCCGGGCCGAAGAAACTCTTCGAGGGCTTCAATGCAAAGCCGTGTAGTCTCGTGAACTCCCGTGCCGAACGCCATGCCTGGATTAACGGCGATCCGGAAGCGGCCAGGAGGCGAAGGATCGTCGCGCCACTCGGGTACAAGGAAAAAACGCCGGCCAACTTCCATCGGCTGCAGCATATCCCGCGCGGCTTGCACCCAATCGCGCTCTTCTTCGATGCGAATCGCGGCGCCAGGATAGCGTGCGAGCAGCGCGACGCGATCGGCAGAGTCCTCGAAGAAGGCCCGCACCTTGTGGCCCTCGGGCTCGACAATGCCGCAGGAGCCTTGCTCCCAAAGGTCGGCGATAAGGAGGTCGCGGTCTTCGGCGCCGGTTTCGATTTCAAGAGAGAACATTGTTATCGTGGAGTCTTACGCAAACATGAAGCTAACAGGCATTTTCCCACCCATCACGACTCCGTTCGACCATGAAGGCAACATTTATGTTTCGAAGGTGCAGCACAACGTCGAAAAATGGAACCGAACCTCGTTATCGGGCTACGTAGTGATGGGCTCGACCGGCGAAAGCGTGATGCTGACCACCGATGAGAAGATCGCAATGTGGGAACTGGTCGCGAAGCACGCCGCGCCCGAGAAACTGCTGATCGCGGGAACGGGCGTGGAGAGCGTGCGCGAGACGGTGAGCCTCACCAATCGCGCGGCGGAGCTGGGGTACAAAGCGGCAATGGTGCGCACGCCGCACTACTACAAGAACCTCATCAATCGCGCCGATGCGCAGGCGCTTTACTACCGGGCTGTCGCTGACCAGGCGAAGATCCCGCTGATCATTTACAACTGGCCGCAGGCAACGGGCGTCGATATTCCGGTGGAGGCCGTGGTGGCTATTTCGGAGCATCCGAACGTGATCGCGATCAAGGAGAGCTCCGGCAACCTCGAAAAGGTGATGGCGATGTTGCGCGAGGTGAAGCACGGATTTCAGGTGCTGGTGGGGTCGGCTCCGACGCTGTGGCCGTCACTGCTGATGGGCGCTTCCGGCGCAATTCTCGCCTACGCCAACGCGGCGCCGTATTCGGTGATTGCGATATGGGAAGCCTTCCGGCAGCGCGAAGAGGCCGCCGGATTGGATTGGCAGAATCGCATCGGACGCGCATCGGCGCTGGTGACGTCGAAATATGGCGTGCCAGGGTTGAAGCACGCGATGGATTTGAACGGGTATTACGGCGGCCCGCCGCGCCTGCCATTATGCGTGCCCACGCCGGAGGCCAAGCGCGAGATCGAAGAGGCGTTCGAGAATCTCAAAGGATGAGTTTCAGCGGATGAAGCGGCGGAAGATCTCGCGGCACTGCTCAATCCTCAGCAGCCACGCAGCGGCGAAATACGTCACGCCGTAGGCGGCGAGTATGGCCGCGCCAGCCGGAATCGGATTAGCCAATCCGATGGCGGCCTTGACCAGCCACCCGGCGGCCGCAGCGGCCGCGGCGCAGATCCACAACCTACTCGTGAAGCTCAGTTGCAGACCGGTAACGCCTATGCGTCGATTCAGCGTACGGCGAAGCAGAATGAACTCAACCCATCCCGCAATGCCCGCCGACGCGGTGAGCCCGGCAACGCCCCAAACCGGGTCGATGCCGATCCAGCGCGGAAGATGAAGCGCGAAGATGTAGCCAAGCGCGGTAGTGAGCGCCACGCGAATCAGGGCAAAGCGCAGAGGCGTGCGCGTATCGCGCAGCGCGTAGTAAGTGGACGAATAGAGACGGCCCATGGCGCTCGCGAGCAATCCAATAGCGGACCCGCCGAGGATTCGCCAAACATACTGGGAGTCGGAGCGATGGAAGGACAGCGTACCGGCGATAACGTCGCCGAGCGCAAGAAAGGCCATTGCCGATGGAACGATCAGGAATGCGATGCGGTGCAGCCCGCTATCCAAGCGGCGGCGCAGATAGGCGGCCGATTTCAGCCTCGCTGCCAACCGCGCTCGACATGGCGGGAAGTTCTGCGGCCGAAATCGACATTCCGAAAAGGCTCACCGGAAGCATGTATATGATCTGCGCGTTGAAGATGCCGCTCGCGGCGCCCGTGCCAAGCAAGCCCGCGAGCGTGGAATCGACAAACGCGCTGATCTGCACCACGCCGCGGCTGATGAATACCGGGATGAAGTTTCGCACCACCTCGCGCACGTTCGGCGATCGCATCTCGGGCCGAATACGCAATCGCTTCACGAGACGCGTCACATTTGGCAATTGCACGGCGAATTGCAGGAGGCTGCCCGCAACCGACCCCCAGGCGAGTATCACTGCGAGCGAATTCAGATCGCTTCGCCCGCCATATGCGATCAGCGTGGCGATCATTGCCAGGCTCCACACCACGGGCGCGCTGTATGAGAGGAAGAACTTACGATGGCTGTTCAGAATTCCCAAACACCATGCTCCCAGCACGAGAAATCCCGCACCGGGAAACAGGATCCGAACCAGGCGTACAGTCAGTTCCCGCTTCTCACCGTGAAAGCCCATCGCAATGACATCGGTCAGCAGCGGAGCCGCAAGTTCCCCGATGAGCACAAGAACCGATATCGAAAGCGCGAGGATGGCGCCCACGGCGCCCGCCACGCGGCCGGATTCCTCTTCATCGCCCTGCTTCAGCAGGCGAGCATAAACCGGAATGAAAGACGCGGACAGCACGCCTTCCCCGAAAAGATTTTGCAGGAAGTTGGGGATCTTGAAGGCCTGCGTGAACGCGTCGGCCGCATCGGTCAACTGAAAATAGTGATTAAAGACCGATTGCCGAAGAAGTCCAAAGAGTCGGCTGAGCAGAATTCCCGCGGCGACGAGAAAGGCGTGGCGGCCGGTGGCTTCCCGCTGTTCAGAGCCTGCCAAGGATGGCATCCGTCACTTCGTGCGTGGTGCTTCGGCCGCCGAGATCGGGCGTGCGCGTCTTGCCGTCGGCGAGCACGGCAGCAACGGCCGCTTCCACTTCGCGCGCGCCGGCGGCAATCTCTAGATCCTCGAGCATCATGGCGGCGCTGAGGATAGTGGCGATCGGATTGACGATGCCGCGGCCGGCGATATCGGGCGCGGAACCATGAACGGGCTCGAACATCGAAGGAAAACGGCCGAGCGGATCGAGATTGGCGCTAGCAGCGAGTCCCATACTCCCAACGATGATGGCCGAGATGTCGCTGAGGATGTCGCTAAAGAGATTCGAACCGACGACGACGTCGAAACTCTCGGGACGGCGGATGAAGTTCATGGCGGCGGCGTCAACCAACAGCGACTCGGTTTCGACATCGGGAAACTGCGCGGCGACTTCGCGAAAGACGCGGTCCCATAGCACCATGCTGAATCCCTGCGCGTTGGATTTGGTGATGGAGGCGACGCGCTTCTTCTTATTGCGCTTGACGGCGAGTTCGAAAGCGAAGCGCACGATGCGCTCGATGCCGCGCCGGGTGAAGACGGAGGTCTGAATGGCGACCTCGTCGGGCTGTTGATGATAAAGGAAGCCGCCGACTTGGGCGTATTCGCCCTCAGTATTCTCGCGGACCACCACAAAATCGATATCGCCGCCTTTGGGTTTCGCGAGCGGCGATTGGACGCCTGGGTAAAGATACGCCGGACGCACATTGGCGTAGAGGTCAAAGGCGCGGCGGATGGGCAGAAGCAGCCCGTTCAGCGTAGTGTGATCGGGGATATCGGGATGGCCGACGGCCCCAAGCAGGATGGCGTCGCAGGGCTGCAACAAATCGATAGCGCCGGCGGGCATCATGCGGCCCCAGCGGAAGAAATGGTCCGAGCCCCAGTCGAAATCCTGGAACACGAAGCTCAGGTTATGTTTCGTGCCAACAGCTTCGAGGACGCGCTTGGCTTCGGGAACGACCTCCGTCCCCACGCCGTCGCCGGCGATGACCGCGATAGTGAAGGTTTTCATTCGCTGGGACTATTTTGGCATGGGCGGGAGACGAATTCACCCCGCGGAAACCAAGTTAAGATCACTCCTCACCGAAAAGAGTCTGGATAGCCCAACCTTTCTCGAATCCAGTGCCGTGGCACTTAGGACAGACTCCCGAACCGTGGCAGTATTCGCAGTCCGCCAAATCGGAGTTCAGATGGATGTTTTTGCCAGAACCATGGCAGACATGACATTTCCCTTGATCCAAAATGCCTTCACGGATGCAATCGGTACACCGCTGCACTTCCTACACTATAGCCCGCGCCGATAGGTCCAGGACACGCCAATAGGCTAAGCGCACGTTCAACGGCAGCTCGTAAAAATCGAAGAGATCCGGATGCGTCCAGGCTATGGCGCGCGATTCGTGCGAAAGACGGTGATCGTCAGCCTCGGCGCGGAAGTGAAAGACCACGTCGTGATGCAGGTGATAGGGCTTGCTCTTGTGGGGCGGTATCCCGTGAACGTCGATGCCGACGAGAGAGGAAGGACCTTCGAGCAGGCGGACGCCGGTCTCTTCGATCACTTCGCGGCGGGCGGTCTCGGATAGTTCATTATCTTGCATCTCGACGTGGCCGCCGGGCAAAAGCCAGCGATTCAATTTCGCGTGGTGGACCAAAAGCAGCCGCTCGCCATCGGCGGCAATCACGAGACCGCTGGAGGTGACATGGCCGGGAGCAAACTGGTGGCGCGAAAAAGGCGCGGGCGTATTCCGGAGTAGAAGAAGCGTGAGCTCGCGGCTCTTGGTGGAGGCTTGATCGGAAGGATCGCCGAACGGTTCGACGACTTGCACGGCTCGCTCAATGGTAAGCAAGCGATGATGTTAGCGCGGATTGGGCTGAAATAACAAAAGCCCTCCGTTGCTGGAGGGCTTTTTGATTTAAACCGGGCGACTTCCTACTCTCCCACACACTTGCGCGTGCAGTACCATCGGGGCTGAGAGGCTTAACTTCCGTGTTCGGGATGGGAACGGGTGGGTCCCTCTCGCTATGGTCACCCAGAACTCGGTTGACAGCCAGCAGCGCGCATATCCGAGGCGACTGCCGAGGATCCTTTGATTGAATATTGACGGGCCACTTGCGATACAAGTAACGCAACATACTGCTTGTGTGCGACAGTAAATTTTATGGTCAAGCCGAACGAGCAATTAGTAACGGTAAGCTCAACGTATTGCTACGCTTACACATCCGTCCTATCAAACAGGTAGTCTTCCTGTGCTCTTATTAGCTTTCGCTTGGGAGATCTCATCTTGGGGAAGGTTTCACGCTTATATGCATTCAGCGTTTATCCTGACCGAACTTCGCTACCCAGCTATGCCCCTGGCGGGACAACTGGATCACAAGAGGTTCGTCCACCCCGGTCCTCTCGTACTAAGGGCAGGCCCCCTCAAATCTCCTACGCCCACCACAGATAGGGACCGAACTGTCTCGCGACGTTCTGAACCCAGCTCACGTACCGCTTTAATAGGCGAACAGCCTAACCCTTGGGAGCTTCTACACCCCCAGGATGCGATGAGCCGACATCGAGGTGCCAAACCGGAGCGTCGATGTGAACTCTTGACTCCGATCAGCCTGTTATCCCCGGCGTACCTTTTATCCGTTGAGCGATGGCCCTTCCATACAGAACCACCGGATCACTAAAGCCTACTTTCGTATCTGCTCGACTTGTTGGTCTCGCAGTTAACCTGGTTTATGCTTTTGCACTCGTCGGCGGATTTCCAAACCGCCTGAACCAAGCTTCGCGCGCCTCCGTTACCGTTTAGGAGGCGACCGCCCCAGTCAAACTACCCGCCTTCCACTGTCCCTCATCCCGGATTACGGGATGTAGGTTAGAACCACAGAACGATCAGGGTGGTATCTCACCGTTGGCTCCTCCGAATCCGAGAACCCGGAATCAAAGCCTCCCACCTATCCTGCGCAGATCGCCCCATAGTTCCATGAAAGGGTATAGTAAAGGTGCACGGGGTCTTTCCGTCTAGTGGCGGGCACCCGGCGTCTTCACCGGGACCACAAGTTCGCCGGGCGGCATGTTAAGACAGTTCTCAGATCGTTACGCCATTCGTGCAGGTCGGAACTTACCCGACAAGGAATTTCGCTACCTTAGGACCGTTATAGTTACGGCCGCCGTTCACCGGGGCTTCAGTTCAAAGCTTCGCTTGCGCTAACCTCTCCCTTTAACCTTCCGGCACCGGGCAGGCGTCAGCCCCTATACGTCGTTTTCGACTTTGCAGAGACCTGTGTTTTTGTTAAACAGTCGCCTGAGACTATTCACTGCGACCCACGTCTTAGGTGGGCACTCCTTCTCCCGAAGTTACGGAGCTAATGTGCCTAGTTCCTGAACATACCATCACCCGAGCGCCTTAGAATATTCATCTCGTCCACCTGTGTCGGTTTGTGGTACGGATACCTTAACTCTCCTTAGAGGCTTTTCCTGGCAGACGACCCGGCGGATTTGCCTCTCCGGATCTCCCTTCACCCTGGTTTGAAACCATTGCGCACCAGAGCTTACGGTCTGCGTCCCCCCATCGGTCTTGATCGAGATAAGGTAGTGCAGGAATATTAACCTGCTGTCCATCCGCTACGCCTTTCGGCCTCGCGTTAGGCTCCGACTAACCCTGAGCGGATTAACCTTTCTCAGGAATCCTTAGACTTACGGCGACCAGGGTTCGCACCTGGTTTTTCGCTACTTATGCTGGCAGAGTCACTTCCCAACGCTCCAGCCGCTTCTTTCGGTACGACCTTCACAGCTGTTGAGAACGCTCTCCTACCATTCGTTATTGCTGACGAATCCGTAACTTCGGTATCATGCTTAAGCCCCGTTATATTGTCGGCACCGAGCCGCTCGACCAGTGAGCTGTTACGCTTTCTTTAAAGGATGGCTGCTTCTAAGCCAACCTCCTGGCTGTCTGAGCGTCCCGACTTCCTTTCCCACTGAGCATGAATTTGGGGACCTTAGTTGACGGTCTGGGCTGTTTCCCTTTCGACAATGAAGCTTAGCCCCCACTGTCTGACTCCCTCGCTACACATTCACGGCATTCGCAGTTTGGTTGGATTCGGTAACCTGGGAAGGCCCCTAGTCCAATCAGTTCTCTACCACCGCGACGGACCACGAGAGGCTAGCCCTAAAGCTATTTCGGAGAGAACGAGCTATCACGGAATTTGATTAGCCTTTCACCCCTACCCTCAGCTCATCCAAGCTGTTTTCAACCAACACTGGTTCGGACCTCCATCCGCTGTTACACGGACTTCATCCTGGCCAAGGGTAGATCATCCCGCTTCGCGTCTATTCCCAGCGACTCCATCGCCCTGTTCAGACTCGCTTTCGCTTCGGCTCGCTTTCGCTTAACCTTGCCACTGAGAATAACTAGCCAGCTCATTATGCAATAGGCACGATGTCAGGCATTCTCCTTGCGGAGCATAGCCCTCCAACTGCTTGTAAGCGTGTGGTTTCAGGTACTATTTCACTCCCCTCGCAGGGGTTCTTTTCACCTTTCCCTCACGGTACTGGTTCACTATCGGTCGCAAGTGAGTATTTAGCCTTGCCGGATGGTCCCGGCAGATTCAAGCAGGGTTCCACGTGCCCCGCGCTACTTAGGAGCCACTGGAAGGAGGATTGCATTTTCACCTACGCGGCTGTCACGCTCTATGGCCGGCCTTTCCAGACCGTTCGATTAACACTTTCCTATCCCTCGTTTTAACCAACTGAGCCTCCGCTTTCACGAAGCGCCCAGTTGATTATTGTGGTCCTGCAACCCCAGGCTCTCCTTTCGAATCGCCTGGTTTAGGCTATTCCGATTTCGCTCGCCACTACTATCGGAATCACGGTTGTTTTCTTTTCCTCCGGGTACTGAGATGGTTCACTTCCCCGGGTTTGCTCCGTCACCCTATGTATTCAGATGAACGGTAACGGGTGTTCACACCCGTTGGGTTTCCCCATTCGGAAATCTCCGGATCACAGCCTGTTAGCGGCTTCCCGAAGCTTATCGCAGCTGACCACGTCCTTCATCGCCTACTTGCGCCAAGGCATCCACACACACGCCCTTAGTAGCTTGACCATAAAATCTACTTCGACACACAAAGCTCATTCTATGCAGCTTCCTACTTACGCTCTGCTTCCGCTTACCTAATCCGTCAACATTCCTTGCAACCATCTCATGCCTGCATATACTTGTGATTTATAATGCCCGTCAAATATTCAGTTGTCAAAGATCTCGATTGCCTCAGAATTCAGTTCGAACGAGCATCGACACTCGTCAAACTCATCTGCTGACTATCTGACTTCTCTCGGCTTGTGTTATGGTGGGCCTGGGTAGAATCGAACCACCGACCTCACCCTTATCAGGGGTGCGCTCTAGCCAACTGAGCTACAGGCCCATGCTGGGTCTATCGCCAACACTGGTGGAGCTGGTCGGGATCGAACCGGCGACCTCCTGAATGCAAATCAGGCGCTCTCCCAGCTGAGCTACAGCCCCTGAACTGCCCGGCTTTCTTCAACCCGCCTAGAAATCTAATCGAGGCCAGTTGGATGCAGGGACCAGCGAGACCAGCCCACTGACCACTTCAGATAAACTTCATCGAACTCTAAGTGGAGATCCGGAACGGACTCACCAACCTCTTCCGAAGCCCGATGGCGGTTTGGAGTGGAACGGCTGTTTGCTTACTCGCACACGCTGTACACTCAAGCGCACTTAGCTTTCGGAACTCCACCCACGTTCTCTCTTAGAAAGGAGGTGATCCAGCCGCAGGTTCTCCTACGGCTACCTTGTTACGACTTCACCCCAATCATGAATCATACCTTGGGCCGCTGCCTCCCTTGCGGGTCAGCCTGCAGACTTCTAGTACAATCCACTTTCGTGATGTGACGGGCGGTGTGTACAAGGCCCGGGAACGTATTCACGGCAGCGTGCTGATCTGCCATTACTAGCGATTCCAGCTTCATGCAGGCGAGTTGCAGCCTGCAATCCGAACTGAGAACGGTTTTTTGCGATTGGCTCCCCCTCGCGGGTTAGCAGCGCTTTGTACCGTCCATTGTAGCACGTGTGTAGCCCTGGACATAAAGGCCATGAGGACTTGACGTCATCCCCACCTTCCTCCAGCTTATCGCTGGCGGTCTCCTGCGAGTTCCCAACTGAATGATGGCAACACAGGACAAGGGTTGCGCTCGTTGCGGGACTTAACCCAACATCTCACGACACGAGCTGACGACAGCCATGCAGCACCTCGACTCGACCCCCTTGCGGGGTAGCCGATGTTTCCACCGGCGTTGACCAAGCCGTTCGAGCCCAGGTAAGGTTCTTCGCGTTGCGTCGAATTGAACCACATGCTCCACCGCTTGTGCGGGCCCCCGTCAATTCCTTTGAGTTTCAGCCTTGCGACTGTACTCCCCAGGCGGCATATTTAACGCGTTAGCTCCGGCACGGATCAAATGAATGACCCACACCAAATATGCATCGTTTAGGGCGTGGACTACCAGGGTATCTAATCCTGTTTGCTACCCACGCTTTCGTGTCTCAGCGTCAGTTACGGTCCAGAAAGCCGTCTACACCACCGGTGTTCCTCCTGATATCTACGCATTTCACCGCTACACCAGGAATTCCACTTTCCTCTCCCGCACTCTAGTCCTCTCAGTATTCGGCGCACCCTCCCAGTTGAGCCGGGAGATTTCACACCAAACTTAAAAAACCGCCTACACACCCTTTACGCCCAGTAACTCCGAACAACGCTTGCTGCCTACGTATTACCGCGGCTGCTGGCACGTAGTTAGCCGCAGCTGCTTCTGCAGGTACCGTCATAATCTTCCCTGCCGAAAGAGCTTTACACCCCGAAGGGCTTCATCGCTCACGCGGCGTCGCTGCATCAGGGTTTCCCCCATTGTGCAAGATTCCCCACTGCTGCCTCCCGTAGGAGTCTGGCCCGTGTTTCAGTGCCAGTGTGGCCGTGTGCCCTCTCAGGCCGGCTACCGATCTCTGCCTTGGTAGGCTTTTACCCTACCAACTAGCTAATCGGCCGCGGACTCCTCCTTCAGCGCATTGCTGCTTTCCTCTCTCGAGCTTATGCGGTATTAGCCCGGTTTCCCAGCGGTTATTCCCCACTAAAAGGTAGATTACCCACGTGTTACTCACCCGTACGCCACTGTACTCATGGATTGCTCCACTTTCTCGTTCGACTTGCATGTGTTAGGCGCGCCGCCAGCGTTGATTCTGAGCCGGGATCAAACTCTCATTTGAATATTGTGAGTTTGAATATCGCTCCGGTTTAACTCAAAGTTCTGACGAAGTTCTTCTTTACTGCATCCAACCAGATTGTCAAAGATCTGCGCGCACCTCCCCGACATCATCGTAATACCGGAAGCGACTGGCAGGCCTCGAAACTTGTACAGCCGCAACGCGCTCATTACAGCGGCACATCACGGCTGAAAAACTTATGAGAACTTTAAAAAGAACCAAACAGGAAGGCCGTATTCCGCCCCATCCGGTGGCCCGGACAGGAGTTTTGTTACCATTCCTTACAGAGGATCCCTACCTTTATACCACAGTCGCTCAATCGTTGCAAGCGTCGTTGACACCGCAACCGTTTGGCTTTTGCCAACCGTGTGATCCTCAACTGGCGACTTGTTCAGAATAACAGAGTCTTCACATTCGATGCAAGGATATTCGATAAAAAAATTCAATTCGCTTCCACTGGGGTCGTGCGACGTACAATAACCCCAT
>CAVPSN010000012.1:0-341745 GCA_963708385.1 Bryobacterales bacterium
AAGCGCTTCTTCTTCTCGTTCTCCACCGGGATGGCGTTCATCAATCGCCGGAGCTCCTGGAACTAGGGGGCTCCGTACAGGTGCGCGCGAAGAAGGTCGACAAACCCGTCGGGGACTGGTCCCTACCCCTTGCACTGGTGCGACACCAGGTCGAATTGAGACAGGAGCGAAAGACCTGCTTTCTGCTCCAGCAGTCTTGAAAAAGAGGAGGCGTTCTCCGGGGCCGGCCCGAACCCGGAGCGTCTTCAGCATCAGGTCAATCAGCTCTCGCCACTCCGGGATACCACTCGGCTTGCTCACTCCCGCGCCAAGAAACAATACCAGTCCGTCGCTGTCGTACTGAAGCCGAAGCCGCTCCAGAACCGACGTACGGCAATCCGTGGAATTCAGATAGCCACACTTCTGCATGCGATTCAGGAACCGCCGGTCGTATCCCTTGTTGGTATAGTCTGTTCCGGCTTGCGACCTCTCCATGTCGATTATTTCTGCGCTCGTTGGAAGGCGGCTCATGATTCAGTTGTCCCTTCTTGCCGTTCTGTCGACGCTGATTTCAAGGTCCCGAGGATCACCAAATCTTACATGATCGTCAGGCGCTGAAGCTTTCCAGACTCCCCCCAGGAACCGGTGGGATGAAGCAGCTGGAGAGATTTCCCGCAGCGGCGCCTCTGCGTGGGAACGTTTCAGCCAGGGCTGTCCCCAACGCTCGCGCGGCAGGTGAGGCACAGGCCGTTCGGCACACCGGCGTCGTATGATGTGAAGCACCCCAGCATTGATACCCAATGCATGGTAAGAACAAAAAAGCCGGGTGGGCCGAAGGCAATGAAATCCAACTACAGCATTTCCATAATGTCCGCGGCCTTGGCGGCGCTGCTGGCGGGGGCGACCTCCTTCCTGCACAGTGGCCGGAACACCCCACCGAGGGGCCAAGAACCGAGAGCGGTGAACTCGACTTGAAGGCGCCCGCGCCGAAGGCGCCGGACGGACATCCCGACCTTTCCGGTGTGTGGCAGCCGATGCGCCTCAATTTCGGGCAACGGAAATGGGAAGGGTAAGGGCAAAGCCACGCCGCCGCCACGTGCTCCCGGTGAACCGCCGGCAGCCCAGTTCGGCGACCTTGGTGCAGGCTTTGAGAATGGACTCCCGTTCACCGAATGGGGCAGGCAGACGCGGGATGAACGTAAGGCAAACAATAGCAAGGACAACCCCGACGCCCATTGCAAGCCGTTGGGGCTGATGCAACTCCACACACATCCTTTCGAGAAGAAGATTGTGCAAGGCCCAGGGACGATCGTGATCATGTACAACGCCAACAATGACGTCCGCCAGATCCTCACGAATGGCCAGGCTTTGCCGGAGGTGGGTCCGGAGCTTTCGCCCTGGTGGTACGGATACTCGGTGGGCAAGTGGGAAGGCGACACCTTGGTGGTGACCACCGTGGGATTCCGTGACGATGTCTGGCTGGATGTGAACGGGAGTCCGCTTACCGGCAGCGGGAAAATGGTGGAGCGCTTCACGCGCCTCAACTTCGGCACGCTGCAGATCGACGTCACCATCCAGGACCCGAAGGCGTATACCGAACCATTTACTGTCCGAGTGATGCAGCAATTGATGCCCAACACGCGAACTCTTCGAGTCGGTCTGCGAGGACCGGGACGCGAGGCACTACTTGAGCGACCTGGATAGCAAGGCAGAAAGCAGCGGGCCAGAAATAGCAGGACCGATTTCAGCGAAGTAGCGCGCCCCGAAAGCGGATAAGTCCCGAGCGACGCGCCACTCGTACATAGCTCCGCTGGCAATGACACTGAGCCCCAGGCCGATCTGGGAACTGTCCCATCGTTCCGTATTCGCCCTGCGAAATGCGGTCCACGTAAATCACATGAACGAAGAATCGCTATCCAGCGAAGTGATGACCCCGATCGGACCGCCATTTGCATCGCCGCTCAGGCTAAAGCTGTGGCTGGGGGGCAGGAAACGCCTGCCGAGATGTAGAGCCGCCGTTCACCGGCAAGTGTTCCACTCTCCGAATCGGCTTGTTCTCCGCGGCCGCCTTCTCCTTGTGCGTGCTGCGGAGCGGAAAGCGCGGCGCTTCCGGCTCCAGTTTTAGCTCCAACCCTCAGACGGTTTAGTCTTCACACGTTATTGGGATTCGTGTGGACGGCTCCACGCGTTGTCTTCCTGACTGCTGAACAACAGTAAGCATCCGGTGAACCCCTCTGGCGGATAAGGACTTAACTACCTGATATTGGGATGGATGGAACTGGATTACCCGGTTGCCGGAGCCCAGTGGTGCGGCAGCAGTTCTTCGAGCCGTTTGACCGGATGGTCGGCGATCCGTCCGAGGACATCGCGGAACCAGGCAAACGGATCGATCTTCGCCAGTTCGCAGGAGGTGACAAAGCTGCGCAGAACCGCCGCCGTCTTGCCGCCGTTATCGCTGCCGAAGAAAGTCCAGTTGTTGCGTCCGATTGCGAAGCCCCGCAGCGACCTTTCGGTGCCGTTGTTATCGATGGAGAGATCGCCGTCGCCGCAGTAGCGCGTGAGCGCCGTCCAGTTCTTCAGCGCATAGGCAATCGCCTGTCCCGACTCGCTCTTCGGCAGCACCTGCTCGCGGATGATCAGCAGGTACTCATGCAACTGAATGAGCATGGGCCGGGCGTCCTGCTCCCGCGCCAGCCGCAACGCTTCTCCGCGCAGCCCTTTTTGCCGAGCCGCCTTCTCCACTCCATACAGATGCGCGATCATCGCCAGCACTCCGCCCATGCGCGCCTGGTCGTTCTCCAGCGCATTATGGAAATGGCGCCGCGCATGCGCCCAGCAGCCGACCTCCACCAGCCCGCGCTCCGGGTCGGCGAAAAAGCTGTCGTAAACGACATAGGCGTCGGCCTGCAGATGCCCTTTGAAATCCTTCAGAAACTCCTCCGGTCCGGCACGTTCCCGCGTCGGCGTGTAATCGTAAATCACCGCCGGATGATCCCGGTCTCCGACATACGGCCAGATTCGTCCTTTTCGCGTATGCGGCAGATTCCGGTCCAGCACTTTCACCGGCGTATCGTCGGTTCCGACCACTTTCGAAGACAGCACGAAGTCTTTCAGCGCGATAAAGCGGGTCGAGCAGACCGGCGCATTGCCCCATCCAGCCGCACATGGTCTGACACTCAGATCCACTCCAAAGCGCCGGAAGATCTTCGCCTGCCGATGCAGCGGAAGTGATCAGCGTATTTCGCCACGATCACCTGCGACAGCAGGCTCGCACCCGCCGTGCTCTTCTCAATCGGCTGGGAAGGCTTGCCGGCCGTCTTTACCGTGCAGTCGCAGGAGTACTTTTTGCAGACATCTTCGATCACGATCAGCTGCGCCGGAATGTATTCATAGCGCTCGCTGGTCTCTTCGCCGAACTCGCGCAGATCCTGATCGCAGCAGCGCAATGCTTCTCGGCCTCCTCCAGATCGTGCACGATGCGTTCGCGCTTCAGATGCCCGGGCAACGGGCTGGCGGCCACGCGGCTCTGCCCGGTTGCTGCCGGCCGATGCCGGCGGATCTTTGTCGTCGGGGCCATTTCCGCCGTCCCTTCGACAGATCTTCGACATTCACTCCCTGAGCTTTCAGTTCGGCTTCGAACAGCGCCAGTTGTTCTTCGGTGATCTGTTCGCTGCGGCTGTCCGCTTCTGGCTGCGAGTAACTGCCTGAGCAGGTTCTCGGTCTTAATCCGGCGCGCCTGTTCGGCGTCCAGTTGTGCGATCAGATCGAGCACCATCCGGCGCAATGTAGCTTGGCGTCGTCCGGCAGTTGTTTCTGATCGATCGGCACTGCGAAAAGCGTACAGAAAACGAGCTGAAACGTCAGTACCGAAATGCAGGAATCACCAATGTTTACGCGGCTTCGGAGATCAGGCGGGCATATCGCTTTCGCTGCGCTTCGCATGGCTCAGATCGATGCCTGAAAGCAGCGCGCCGAATTCGGCCGCGGTGATCTCGCGCCGCTTCTCCGTCGGAGTCGCCGAACGGCATCGCGTAGGTACCTTCCTCCAGCCGCTTGTAACTCCATTCGAAATGCAGGTGATGCGATCGCAGCCGCGGGTCTTGTGCGGGTAACGCATCCGTTCCATCCGCTCAGCGGCAGGCAGTTCGCGTGCGTAGGCGAGCGGTACAACCGCTATGGAAAGCGTCTTCTGCTCCGTGTCGATGATGTAACCGTTCGCTCGATCCCGCCGCAATGGACGGATCTCGTTCCTCCTGATCCAGAAATCGTCATGGGTGGGAATCGCGCGCTTTTCCGCGTTGCGGATCTACTGGAACTCGCAAAGCTGGTGGAAGAGCTCAGCAGGCGGAGGTCGTCGTCCGGATCGAGTGTAAAGCGGATTTTGCCGCATGTGTAAATACAACTACGCCGCAATGCGTCGAGCCATAGTCTCTCATGTATGCGCGATTTATGCAGTATTAATGCGCATCAAAAAGCTAGTAAAAATACTTGCATGCCATTTGGTTATTGCGGCATAATTTAATACGCATAGCAGAGGAGGTTATACCCGCGAAAATCAAAGCGAAAACCGCGAAGGTCGAAGGCCCTCCTCGAAGAGGGCACTTTAAACCCAGGCCCCGGGAAGGTGCGCGATCCGAAGTTTCAGGAAAACGAGTTCTTCGATCCGCGCGACCTCGTGCAGGTCAAGTATGAGATGCTCCGCCGCGTCTCGGTCGAGAATGCGTCGGTGACCGAAGCCACCGAGGAATACGGCGTGTCGAGGCCGACCTACTACCAGACCAAGGCCAGCTTCGACAAAGGCGGCCTCGCTGGACTGGTGCCCCGAAAGCGCGGTCCACACGGTCCGCATAAGCTGCAGGGCGAGGCACTGGCATTCGTCCAGCAGCAACTCGTTGCGGGCGAGCCCGTGCGGGCACGCGAACTGGCAAAGCTGGTTCGGCAGAAATTCGACCTGGCGATCCACCCCAGGACGATCGAGCGAGCGGTCGCTGGAAAAAAAACACCGCGATGACGAACGCAAAGAACAATGCGGTCGAGCCGTCCATCGCTGTGACGCAATACGAAACTCTGCGCGCGGCCGCCCTCGGCAATGCGTTACCGCCCGAGGCCCGTGCCGGGCTCATGCTCTTTCTTCATACGGGCATGTGGGGATGGGCGCGGGCGGTGGCCGCCATGCGTACGTTCGAGCGGCCAACCGGCTCCCGACCATCGAACTGGAAGGCGCCGGAGGAACACAGAGCCGTAATTCATCTCTTTGCAGCCATGGCAATCCCAACCGCTATTTCCGGAGCAACCCCATGAATGAATCGCTTAAAGTTCAGCCTCACCATCTTCAGCGAAGCGCGTATCTGTATATCCGGCAGTCCTCCATGCGGCAGGTCATCGAGAACGTCGAGAGCACGAAACGTCAATACGCATTACGCAATCGTGCCGTCGCATTGGGCTGGCGCGACGATCAGATTATCGTCATCGACAACGATCAGGGCGAGTCGGGCGCATCGGCAGCCTGGCGCGAAGGTTTTCAGCGCCTGGTCACCGATGTGGGCATGGGACACGCTGGCATGGTCATGGGGCTCGAGGTCTCGCGCCTGGCCCGGAACAACGCCGACTGGCATCGTCTGCTGGAGATCTGCGCGCTCGCCGACACATTGATCCTCGATGAGGATGGCGTCTACGATCCTGCGAGCTTCAACGACCGGCTGCTGCTCGGCCTAAAAGGAACCATGAGCGAAGCCGAACTTCACGTCCTCAAAGCCCGATTGCGTGGCGGGATCATCAACAAGGCGCAACGCGGCGAGTATCGTTGTCCCCTGCCTACAGGCTTGGTCTACGACGAAGCCGGCAACGTCGTGCTCGACCCCGACGCACAAGTCCGGGATACGATCGCCTATTTCTTTGAGACCTTTTCCCGCGTGGGTTCGGCAAGTCAGACCGTGAAGGTGTTTCGGACCGAAGGGCTTGACTTTCCATCTCGCCTCCGCGGCGAGGCGACCGTCTTCCGGCCTCTGACCGCATCGACGGCGATGCGCACGTTGAACAATCCACGATATGCGGGAGCTTACGCGTATGGACGCCGTCAATACCGGCGGGCCGGCGACGGCAAGAAGAAGATCCAGCGAAAGCGCGAGGACAGCGATTGGCTGGCCTGCATTCCGAAGGCCCATCCCGGCTACATCAGTTGGGAGCGATTTCAGGAGAACCTCAGAATCCTCGAAGCAACGGCCATGGCTACAATGTGGCGCGTGCGTCGCCGCCCCGCGAAGGAGCGGCTTTACTGCAGGGACGCGCCGTCTGCGGGCGGTGCGGAAGGCACTTCCGCGTTCGCTATGTCGCGCGGCGTGGAAAACAGGAAGCCTGGTATGTTTGCGATCGGGGACACACGGCTCGTGGCGAGCCGAACTGCCAATCGATCGCGGGCGCGCCCATTGACCGAGCTATCGGAGCACTCGTGACCGGGGAGATGACGCCTGCGGCCATCGAACTGGCCCTGGAAATCAGACGCGAGATCGAGGCTCGATACGAAGAGGCCGATCAGCTACGCTGCCGTGCGGTCGAGCGCGCCCAGATCGAAGCGGATCTCGCACAGCGCCGATTCAAGCTGGTCGATCCGGGCAACCGTCTCGTTGCCGACACCCTGGAGCGGGAATGGAACGACAAACTTCGGGCGCTGGCCGAGGCCCGCGAGGAACGAACGCGGGCGCGACAGCGGGACGATGTCGTTCTCGATGATGCGATCCGCCAGCGGTTGGCCGCCTTAACGACGGATTTCCGCAGGCTCTGGGATGATCCGGCCACGGCGAACCGCGAACGCAAACGTCTCCTCGCCTACATCATCGAAGACGCAACCCTGATCAAGATCCCGGCCGAAGGGATTACCAAGATCCACGTTCGATTTAAGGGTGGCAGGAGCGAGACGCTCATGACGAGAAACCCAAAGTCATCTGCGCAGCAGATCAAGACACCGCCAGAGATCGTGGCACTGGTGGATGAACTGCTCGACGAACATGTCTATTCCGAAATCGCCGCCATCCTCAATCAACGAGGGTTTCACCCGGGAGCATCCGCGCGACCAGGCCGAGCGGCTGACCGCTTTTCGGCGAAGCACGTAGCCTATCTCATGCACACCTATGGCCTGCGTTCGCGCTATGATCGGCTTCGTCAGCGAGGAATGCTGAACAAGAAGGAGATGGCCGATCGTCTGGGCATTCACGAGCAGACCGTGGACCGGTGGGCGAAGTTTGGAATCATCAGAGCGCACTCCTATAACGACCACGGATGGCAACTCTATGAGCTTCCGGGCGCGGACATACCCTTGAAACATTGCAGCCGATGGGATCGGTTGGTGGATCGAGCAGCAGGTGTGCAGCCAACCCCTCAACGTGCTGCGCTGGAACAGAAAGAGGTGTAGTGTGAAGACGGTTAGTTGCTCCAGATCGCGAAGCCGTCGCGGTCCCAGTACAGGATCTTCACACGGTCGCGCCGCCGGCTGGCGAACACGAACAGGTGGCCGGCGTAGGCGTCCAACTCCAGGTGATCGCGCACCAGCGCATGCAGGCTGTCGAAGCTCTTGCGCATATCGCAGGCTGTCAGGCAGAGATACACGCGCACGCTGGCCGGTAGGTGGATCATGCGCGTAGCGCTTCCATCACGGTGCGCAGCGTGGCCGCGTCCACGCCGGCGCCGATGCGCAGGCGCTCGCCGGTGACCAGCAGCAGCTCCAGATTCCACTCTGGCGCCTGCGGCGTTCGCCGTGCGATCGACCAGAGCGAAGCGTACCGGCTCGGTCTCTCGCAGCCGCTTGCGCCAAGCGTAGAAGAATGCTCGGCGATGCCGCGATCCTTGCAGAACTGCTTGATCGAAAGCCCGCTGCGCGCGTGTTCGGCTATGCGCTCTCGCCACTGATCGCGCGCGCTGGCGGCGGGTTGTTCCTGCACCGGCTCTCGGGCATACGCCCACTATGCCGCGCGCTGCAAAAATTGGGAAGAGGGGTTCATGAGCCGCTTACGAATATCTCGCCAACTGCTGGCCGATCGCCAGTGGCCCAGTCGAAGGCGCGTGCAAGAACCTAATCAAAGACTGGATGGAGCGTTTCGGCATGCGCTGGACCGAGCAGATGGCTGAAGCCATCGTCCAACTCAGAGCGATCTACCTTTCACGCGACTTTGATCACCACTGGCAATTCCACATCGAACGAGATCAGCGTCGCCTATCTGCCGTTTGGAGTGTCGTTCCAAAGTACCCACGCCCAATTAATGATCTCAGACTCTTAGCCGGCACCGGTTGTACAGCCAGCACTAGTGACTCTTGGGCCACTAACATACGTTAACCCCGGCATATCAAGTTTGGTTATATCGAAATTAGACAAAATTTATGCATTGATAGTTATTTTTAAAAAAATTTAGATAATTTTTTTATTAATTAAACTGGATAGGCAGTGGCTTGTATGCTAGAATTAATTTCGAATTAAGCAGTCTCTCTTACATTTAGCATCGGACCATAGATATTTCGCTTCATTTCTTGAAAGCACTGACCGGAACATCTGAGGGATCAGCGATTTGCTTCAGGGTTCTTCCAACACCTCAAGACGGAAAATCGCACTTTGAAATAGAATTTCAGATTCCCTTAAAGAAAAACCAAGCGGATCCGAATAGATATTCTGGAGCTTCCTTCTATGACCAAGTTGCAGACTGCCGCCGGTTTATTGTGTCTATACTGTTTCATTCAGCCAATGAGGGGCCAGTCTTCCCTGTCTCTCTCGTCGGCAAACGCTTCTTCAGGGCGCCAGGTTCGCTCACGCTATCGCTTGCATCTCCGGCGGGCAGCGCCCCGGGCGCTCTTGAATGGATATTCTCCTATCCACCCGGCGTCACCGGTTTCACCGTATCGCCGGGCCCGCCTTGGTCGCGGCAGGCAAGTCAATCAACTGCGCGGGGACCGCCTCCGCATATACCTGTCTAGCGAGCGGCCTGAATTCAAACGCCATAGGCAACGGCGTCGCGGCAACGATTTCATTTGATCCGCCGGCAACATCGAACGTTTCTGTATCGATCCCGAATGCAATAGCAGTTTCACCCACGGGCGCCTCTCTTACAATTTCCGGCAGCGGCGGAATCTTCGTCGATGCCACCCTCGCGGTATCAGCTTTGCAATGCGTGGCAGTGGCAAACGGAGATACTTGCACCGTCACTCTCTCGGTCGCGGCGCCCGTCGGCGGCGCGTCGATTCGGCTTGCCAGCGCCAATTCCGCTCTCTCCGTGCCCGCATCGGCCACGGTTCCGAGCGGCGCTACGTCGGTCTCCTTTGCCGCATCCGCCGCTCCCGTGACCACCGCCCAGAACGCCCAAATCACGGCCTCTCTGGGCTCCTCCACCGCCACCGCGTCGGTTACGTTATCACCTTCCGTGCAGTCGCTATTTCAACTTCAAGGCAAGGCCTCGGAAGTTAGCGGCTTACGGAACGGTTCGACAGTAACTCCAGAGGTCTCCCAGGCCGGCCTCACTGGAACGGCAGTCGTCAATGGAACGGGTTCGATAAACTTCGTTTCAAGCGGCAATGGGGTGTATTTCCAAAGTTGCTGCACTAATACTAATAATGCCTATTACAAGTTCACGGGCACCTCGATAGGCAACATTTTCAATACAAAACAGGGACAGGTTTCCTTCACGCTCCAATCGCGCTACAGTTTTGCCCAACGCCAGACCATCGCCGCTACTCCTCGCTATGCATTCGACGTTCGCGACGGTAACGGAACCCATCTTTTTTACTTCATGACCCAGGTGTCCGCCGGAACTCTGTATTTCATGTACGAGGCGGCAGGCTCGGCACAATACTACTGGGCGCCAAAAGGCACGGAGGAGACGCTTTTCGGGAACGGCGTCACATTAAATGTAACGCTTGGATGGGGTTCCAGCGGTCTCAATCTGTACCTCAACGGCGCACTCGTAAGATCCACAGCATTCTCGCCGCTGGCAGCGAACTGGACGATCGCATCGAATTTCGATCTCGGTGCCTATGAATACTTAAACTACGGCGGGTTCTACGATTTCGAAGATGTAATCGGCGCCTTTGACGTAAACGCGTCGCCTAAATGAAATTCGCCGATTGCACTTTGCCTAAAAAGTTAAGGAGGAGCAGCATTTGCACCTGCTAGGAGCCTTCGCCGAGAAGATCTCGGGGCTGTCGTTGGGAAGGTTGGGATTCTTCCGATTCAGCGGTTGAATGACTGAACCCGCAAAAAAGCCCCGAGACGCTCCGCAAGCTTAAAGCGCCGCCATAGGAAAAGAGCTTCGGTCGCCCAGACCATGCGCTGGTGATCATCACATCTCCGCCTTTGCGATCCGCCGCGCCATAAGGCCACGACGGCATAAGTACCCATAATAAAGCTATATTTTGTTTCCGACGCATCTTCGTTTTGCCCCGGGGCCAGAACTCTCCGATGGTAGATTAGTGAGTACTCCCGGGATTCCATGACCTACCAACAACCGCTGCTACTACTGTTTCTCCTTTGCGTCGCGGTTGGGCTTATCCGGCTAAAGCATTGTAATGGCAGGCGGTTCGCGATTGTCGCCCTCGTTGCACTTTTCCTGTTCTCCTGGCCCCCCGTGGAGTGGCTCATTTCCAGACCATTGGAGACATGGTACCCGGTCCGGCCCCTGCCGCCGGCCGGCGCGGACGCGATTGTAGTATTGGATTCTTCCGTTGCTCCTCCCACTTATGAGCGCCCCTTTCCTCTACCCGACTTCGACACTTATACTCGCACGCGCTTCGCGGCCTGGCTCTACCGGCACTGGAAACCCCTGCCGGTTTTGGCGGTGGCCGGATCTGGCGACGGCGGCCCGGCAATGCGCGACCTATTGATTGCGTCGGGCGTACCCGAGACTCAGATCTGGATGGAACAGCGCTCCCATACCACCTACGAAAATGCTCTCTACGGCGGCCAAATTCTGCGCCAGCATGGCATCGGCCGAATTGCGCTAGTGGTTGAGGCACGAAGCATGGTTCGCGCTGCCGCCTGCTTTCGGAAGCAAGGGTTTGAGGTTGTCCCCGCCCCGAGCGATTTCCGGGAATGGGATCCAGTTTCCGATGAAGTACTCCCGAGTTGGAAGGCAATCAGGGGCAACGAGATCACGGCGCACGAGGTGCTGGGGCTGCTCTGGTACCGCCTTCATGGCTGGGTTTAAGTTGAGGCGGGCGTGAGCCTTTTCATTTAAATGCTAGCTTCCATTTCCCCGCGCTCCGATAGGCTCGAGTTGGTAGGCGTCTATTCAATGCAGACACGCTGAGAAATCAGAACGTTTCTCCCGCAATACAACATTTGCCTCTACGCAACCACACGCTAGCGCCCGGCAGAAGCCGGCAGAAGCCTGCCGCAACCACAAAGTGCTGCTCCACATCTTCCGACCTAACCTGGAGCTACTCCGCCCGAAGCGCGTTGAGGGGATCAACCGTCGCCGCGCGGCGCGCCGGAAGATAGCAGGCAAGCAGCCCAACACAAAGCAGCAAAGCTCCCACCACGATGAAGGTGATGGGATCCGCCGGTTGCACATCGAAGAGGATGCTCTTGAGATACCTTGTGACCCCGAAGGCCGCGGCCGCGCCGAGAGCGAGACCGCAAGTTGTGACCACCAGTCCCGTTCCCAAAACCAGGCGCAAAACGTCAGCTCGCCGTGCCCCAAGAGCCATCCGGATACCGATTTCACGGGAGCGCGCCCCCACATCGTGCGAGAGCAATCCGAACAGACCTGTACAGGCAAGCAGAAGAGCGAGAAGCCCAATAAAGCCGGCCAACTGAGCGATAATGCGCTCCTGAGCGAGCAAACGATCTATCGTCTCCGCCTGCGTGCTGATGTCGATGATCGGTAGATTGGGATCAGTCTGGCGCACGCTCTCGCGCACGGCGGTCATCAGGGCCGTCGGGCTTGCGGCGGTGCGCAACGCAAAGCTCACGCCCCGTCCAATGGCTGGAGAATAGGTAGTCGGGGCAACTGCTTCACGCAGGCTGTTGTACTTGATATCGTGAACCACTCCGACCACGACGAACCCGGACGTTGCGGGCTCGCCCGGATCGCGCTTGTAATTGAAGCGCTGCCCGAGAGGCGAGGATGCGGCGAAGTATTGCTTCACAAAAGTCTGATTCACGATTACCGGCGTGGGAGGCGCGTTGGCGGGCGGCGGGCCGCCAGGAGTAGGCGGTATGGAAGCCGCGGCGGCAATATAGTCGGCGGAGGTGAAATCGCGGCCAGCGAGAAGGGGTGCCCGCAAGGTGTCAAAGTACCCGATTCCAACAGGTAGCCAGTTGGAATCGGCCGCAACACCTGGGCGGTTTGGGAGTTCGAACGTCGTACTGGAGAGGCTCCCGGAGAGTAGAGCGGTCTGGGCAAAGCTGACGCCGGTCACGCCGGGCAGCGATGCGAGACGCCCCTGGAGCGCGCGGTTGAGCGCATCGACCGCGGCGGGCTTGTAGCCGATCAGCGTGGGATTGATGCTGAACAGCAGGATGTTGTTGGTATCGAAGCCCGGATCGACAGAGCGAAGATTCTGTAACGTGCGGACGAGCAGGCCGGCGCCCGTGAGGGTCACGACACACAGGGCGATCTGCGCCACCGCAAGAACCTGGCCGAGGCTGAAGAAACGCGCACGCCCACGCGAGGCGGCATTACCGGAGCCGTCCCTGAGCGACCGGTTCAAATCCATGCGCATGCCGCGCGATGCGGGGGCGAGGCCGAATAGAATGCCGCTCAGAAGAGAAATACCCGCGGTGAAAAGCAGCACGCGGATATCGACGTCGCCGGTCAGACCGGTCGGCCGTGTAGAGCTGCCGGCAACCATCGCCAGGATGACCCGCGCACCGATCCAAGAAAAAGCAAGTCCAACGATGCCGCCCATAGTGGCGACTACCAGGCTCTCCGTGAGGAGTTGGCGCATAATGCGCCCCTGCCCGCCGCCTAATGCGACGCGGAGCGCCATTTCCTTTTCCCGTAAGATGGCGCGTGCGAGCTGCAGGCCGCCGATGTTGGCGCAGGCAATCAACAGTATTACGCCCACAGCGAGCATCATGATGGTGAGAGGCTGTGTGAATCGGCCGCGCGCGCCGGCGAGACCCGGATTGCGCGGAAGTCAGGGTTGCGCTGAGGCCATCGCCGGGTTTAATGAGCGGCTTCGTCCCCGCTGAGAGGGCGCGGTGGAGCATTGTGTCCACCTCGGCCTGCGCCCGCGCCGTTGGCACGCCGGGCTTGAGGCGGCCGACCATGGCGAGCCACGCGGAGCCTGCGTCGTTCTCCGTCGCGTTCCAGCGCGACGTGATCCGGGAACGCATCGAGATCGGGATAAATATGTCGTATATGTTTCCAGGCGTGAGGCTGGTGAAGGAGCGAGCGGCAACGCCAACGACGATGGTGGGTACGCCGTTAAGCTCGACGGTCTTGCCGACAACGGCCGGCGACCCGGCGAAATCGTGAAGCCAGTACGCATAGTTGAGCACGGCGACGGGCGGCGCCGCGGGACCGTTATCGCCCGATTGCAGCGGCCGCCCAAGCGCGGCCGGCACGCCCAGCGTCGAAAAATAGTTGCCCGAGACAAGAATGCCCCGGGCGACGCTGGCCTCGCCATTGCCGCTTACATTTAGCTGAGGGCTGCCTCCGAAAGCGGCGATGGAAGAAAGGCTGGCGGCGTGGTCGCGAAGATCCCCATAGAAGGGAAGGAGAAGGAGCAGCCGGAAGGGTTCTGGTCGCTAAACCGGGTGACGCAATCGCCGTAGCTGCTTGTACTGTGATAGCCGGGGCGCTTGTGGGCGCTCCATTTCACCAACAAGAGATGCTCGGGATCTGCGACAGGCAAGCCGCGAAGCAGAAGACCATCCATGATGCTGAAGATGGCAGTGTTGGCGCCGATGGCGATACCGAGGGTAAGGACGGTGATTAGCGTCGCGCCGGCCTGGCGGCGCAGCAGGCGCGAGGCGAAACGAATATCCTGCGCGGTTGTGCCGAGAAATGTACCGATAGGCATAACTCTGTCACGCTCCTTTCAGGACGGGAACCTTTGGACGATAGACGCGCTGGAGGGACGACGGTTAGGCGGGGATGCGCTCCGGGGGCTAGAGCTAAGAAAGGGCCAAAATGGATTCCTGCGGATGCGCGAGGAATTCGTCGATCTCAGCGACTCTGTTTCCAAGGAGCGCTTCGATGGATTTTGTAGAGCAGTTGCCGAGTTGAATCCAGAGAATCTTCGGTGAATACCCTTCCAGAAATGCTGCCCGGGAAACAGTCCGCCAACGCTTTACATAGCCTGGGTGAGAGATTCCGATCAAGCAGAAGCTTCACGCCGGAATGCCGGCCAAGCGACGTTCGCGGTCGGCTGCAAAAGCCAAGGAGGCCCGAATGTCCTCACGGGTGAGATCCGGAAAGTCTTCCAAAATTTCCTCTTCAGTCATCCCGGATGCCAGGTAGTCCAGCACGTCATAGACTGTGATCCGCATGCCCCGGATGCATGGCTTTCCGCCCAGCTTGCCGTCCTCAATCGTTACGATCTCGCGGTAGTCCATGGGCAACTCCAAGAATCACCTTAACATTAGCAAAAACCGGTCTCATCCGTTATTGGCCAAGAGTTAAGCAGGGGCCTACCAGTTCCCGGCGGAACACGCTTTAGCGGCGGCGCCATCGGCGTGTCGCATAGAGGAAACAACCACTTCGCCTTTCCTCATAGATTTATACTATTGCGCCCGTTCAACGCTTCTCAGTACAATCCCCGGTAGTCTGAATGACGAGGGCCGTCACTATTGTCGGCGCAGCCTGTGGGGTAGGGGTGTGCGCTGCCCTGCTGGTTTGGGCCGCGGAGGCGCCGGTTTCACCGGCTTTGGCCCAACATCGCAACTTGGGCAAGGCCTTTTATGAAAACCCAACCACGCAGGCTGAAGCGGTTGTGGAGTTCAAGAAGGCGCTCGATCTTGCGCCCAATTCGGTTCGCGAGAAGCTGAATTACGGCCTGGCGTTGCTGCGCGCCGGCAAGATTCCGGAGGGCGTAGCCGAACTCAAGGAAGTGCAGCGGCACGATCCGAAGCTGCCGCATACCTGGTTCAACCTCGGCATCTATTATAAGAAGTCCGGGCGATGCGGATGCGGCGACGGCGCAGTTCGAGCGCATGATCCGGCTCGTGCCCGACGAGCCGATTGCGCATTACCAACTGGGAACGCTTTATAAGCTGGAAGGCCAAACGGCGGAGGCGCAGAGCGCAGTTCGAACTGGCGGCGAAGCTGGATCCGCAACTCGCGGCGGCGCGCTTCCAACTCTACAACCTCTACCGCCAGGACAGCAGCAGCCCGATAAGGCCGCGGCGGAGTCTGGCCGAATTCCAGCGGCTCAAGAAGGCAGGCCGAAGGTGCGGCGATCCCGGAGGACGTGGATTGGTGCGTCTATGCCGAGATCTACGATCCGCCGGCGGCGGCCACACCGCAGCCGGCCCGGGCGCGGCGCCGCCGACATATGAAGATCGCGTGTTGGAAGGATCGGCCAGCGGGTTGCTGCCGATCGATTCCACGGGCGACGGGCGCGACGGATCTGTTGGCGTGGTCGCCCGCAGGCATCGGACTCTACCGGCATGGGCGCGAGCCGGTGGCGGATTCCGGGCTGGCGGGACTGACGGGCGTGGTCATCTCGGTGGCGGCGGGCGATTTCAATAACGACGGCTTCATGGATCTGTGCCGTGCTGACGGACGCAGGCCCGGTGTTGATGACGAATTCGAAGGGGCATTTCAGCCGCGTCGATGCCAAACTGCCGCAGCGGCGATTCGAGCGCGCGGTGTGGATCGACTACGACCACGATTACGATCTCGACCTGATTCTGTTGGGCGAATCGCCGGCGCTGATGCGGAACGAGGGCGCAGCCGGATTCGCGGATCGAACGGCGGATTTCCCGTTTGCAAAGGGCATCGCGACCGGCCGCGGAGAAGACTGCGCGTCGTGCCCGGACAGCAAGGCTTTCGACCTGGCGGTGTTCTATCGCGATCACGCCCCGGTGCTGTATCGCGATCAGCTGGGCGGGCATTACGCGGCGGAGCCGTTCCGGGGCGCACCGCCCGACGAATCGCGCGTGGAGGCCGATTTCGATAACGACGGCCGACATGGATCGCGCCGCATCGCGCCGGACGGCAAGATCGCATTTGGCGCTCAATCGAAGCCGCGTCGCGCCGCACTGGATCCGCGTGCGGCTGGAGGGCGTGAAGAGCCTCAAGCTGGCGCAGGATGCTGTGGTGGAAGATCAAGGCCGGGACGCTGTACCGCAGGCAATTTACGCAGGCGTGCCGCTGCTGTTCGAAGTGGGCGCAGCGCCTATCGGTGGACGTGGTTCGCATCACCTGGCCCAACGGGCTGATCCAGAACGAGGTCAAGCAGGCCGCCGACCATGCCTATATCTATCAGGAGGCGCAGCGGCTTTCCGGCTCCTGCCCCATGATCTGGACCTGGAACGGCCACGAATTCAGTTCATCACCGATGTGCTGGGCGTGGCTCCGCTGGGCGCGAGCGATGGCGAAGGCACCTATTTCCCCGTGGATCACGACGAGTACGTGTCGATTCCCGGCGCGGCGCTGGCCGCGGTGGACGGGCAGTACGAAATCCGCGTCACCGAGGAACTGAGCGAGGTGTCGTATCTCGATCAGATCCAACTCATCGCCGTGGACCATCCGGCGGGCACCGAGATCTTCACCAACGAGAAGTTCAAAGGGCCGCCGTATCCCGAGTTCCGCTTGTTCGGCGTGAGGCGGCGGATCTATCCGCAGTCGGCGCGCGATGACGAGGGCCACGACGTGCTGCCGCAGTCTGCTGGCGAGAGACCAGCAAGTATCCGGATCAGTTTCGACGCGCTCGGAATTCGGCGTGGCGGAACTGCACACGCTCGAGCTGGATTTCGGCAAGGCCGCTCCGGCGGGCCAAGCCGTGCTGCTGCTGAACGGCTGGGTGGATTGGCCGGATGGCAGCACCTTCCGCGCCGCGGCACAGGAAGTGAAGGGCGGCCTGGTGATGCCGTACCTCCAGATGCAGGATGCGGCGGGCGAATGGAAGACCGTGAATGCGGACATGGGCATGCCGGCGGGCAAGCCGAAGACGATCGCGGTGGAACTGGCAGTTCTCATCGGTCCGAGCCGCAAGCTGCGCATCGTCACCAATCTGTGCGTCTATTGGGACGAGATCTTCCTGAGCGAAGGCGCTTCAGAGCGCAAGGTGCAACCGCAGAATATTCCGCTGCTTTCCGCCGATCTGCATTTCCGCGGATTCTCGGAAGCGCGCATTCATCCCGAGCGCAAGCAGCCCGACACCTTTTTCTACGACAGCGTTTCGCCGACCTCGTTCTGGAATCCGACGTCCGGGTTGTACACGCGTTACGGCGACGTGCGCGAACTGCTCGCAGCGATGTCGACGACCGCCTGGTGATCATGGGCTCGGGCGACGAGATCCGCTCGAGTTTGCCGGCGCGATGGCGCCGCCGCCGCAGGGCTGGACCCGCGATTTCCTGCTGAAAGTGGATGGCTGGGCCAAGGATCGCGACCCGAACACGGCGTTTTCCACGAGCGTGGAGCCGCTGCCGTTTCATGCCATGAGCCGTTATCCGTATCCTGCCGGCGAGCAATTTCCCGATGACGAGCAACATCGGCGGTATCGCGAAGAATACAACACTCGGCCCGCCCTGCGGCTGATTCGCCCGTTGGGGGGGTCGAACTAATGTTCTGGCTGATACTGGTCGGCATTGCTGAACGCGGCATACGTCGCTGCGGCGCCGGCCGCGACCATCTTCTATATCGCCAATGTGGTGCTGCATCTTGTTCTGGGCGCGGCGCTCGTGGCTTGGCTGTGTTACCGGTACCGGCGCAATTTCAAAGTGGCGCCGCTCGCGCTCGCGGGAGCGCTGGGCTTATACCTGATGGTTGCCGGGGCGACTACCGACCATCGCGCCATTCTGGTCACTCACATCGCGCTGGCCGTGGTCGGACTGGCTCTGCTGATGCCGCGTTGGACGGCGCCCTTGCCGCGCTGGCCGCGCTGGCTTTGGCGCTGCGATTCGGCACGCCCGTGGAGCGCATTCGCAATCCGCAGATCGTGCCGGTCTCGATGACGGAGGAAGGCGCCGGACCGCAATCGCCGTTCTGGCCGTCTGCCTCCAACACCAACGTCAACGGCGACTATTCCGTCGGATTTCTTCATGGATTCGAAGCTATGCGGCGAGTGCCACAAGGACATCTACGAGCAGTGGAAAGTCTCGATGCACCACTTCGCGTCGTTCAATAACCAGTTCTATCGCAGCACCATTCTGCACATGCAGGAACTCAGCGGCACGCAGGGCAGCAAGTGGTGCGCCGGATGCCACGACCACGCCGTGTTCTTCAATGGGCGCTTCGACCGCCCGATCAAGGAGCAGGTCGACACGCCCGAAGCGCAGAACGGCCTGGGGTGCATGTCCTGCCACTCCATCGTGCATGTGGGTGGCACCATGGGGAACGGCGATTTCACCATCGAGTATCCGCCGCTGCATAAGATGGCTTCCAGCCATAACCCTTACTATGCGCAAGGTGGACGCGTTTCTGACGTACCTGAATCCGGAGCCGCACCGCCGCACGTTTCATGAAGCCTTTCATGCGGCAGGATTCGGCGGAATATTGCGCCACCTGCCACAAGGTTCATCTGGATCAGCCGGTCAATCACTATCGCTGGCTGCGTGGCTTCAACGAATACGATAACTGGCAGGCCAGCGGAGTTTCGGGCCAGGGCGCGCGGTCGTTTTACTACCCGCCAAAGCCCGCTGACGTGCGCGGATTGCCACATGCCGCTGGTGGCATCGCACGATCCGGGCAATCACGACGGGAAAGTGCATTCGCACCGATTTGCCGCCGCGAATACGGCGATTCCGTCGGTAAATCACGACGAGGAACAACTGAAGGCGACTGAGAAGTTTCTGCAATCGGGATTTATTACGGTGGATCTGTTCGCGGCGAGCCCGGTGGAGGAGGCGAAGGGTCAGGTCGAGATGCGGCGGCGGGCGGCGGATGCGCCAGTGGCAGCGTCGACATTTGCGGTTGGCGAGGAGGCGGAGCAATCGGGTCCCGTGACGCTGCGCGAAGTGGGCAAACTGGCGGCGCCGATCGACGCTCCGGGCGTTCGTTTTCAGCCGGGCACGTCAGTACGAGTGGATGCGGTGGTCCGCACGCGCAAGATCGGCCACTTCTTCCCCGCCGGCACCGTGGATGGCTTCGATGTGTGGCTGGAGTTTCAGGCGCGAGACGCGCGCGGGCGTATTCTGGCGTGGAGCGGCAACGTGGAAGACAACGGCCGCGGCCCGGTGGATCCGGGCGCGCACTTCTACCGGTCGTATCAGCTCGACGGCGATGGCAACCCGATCAACAAGCGGAACGCCTGGCAGGCGCGCAGCGTGCTGTATGTGCGGCTGATCCCGCCGGGCGCGGCGGACACGGTCCACTTCCGCGTGGCGATTCCGAAGGATGCGGTGGGGCCGATGACGCTCGAAACCAAGCTGAACTATCGGAAGTTTTCCAACTACTACACGAAGTGGGCGTTCGCGGGAGTCGCGAAGGCCGGGATCGGCGGGTCTGGATCACGACAGCCGCGAGTACACGTTCGACGCCGGGCCGGTTCCCGATCTGCCGATCGTCACGCTGGCGCACGCCACTGTCGACGATTCAGTTGGGCGAGCCGAACTGGCAGCCGGTGATTCGCAAACAGGATCGGGAGCGGTGGAACGATTGGGGCATCGGGCTGCTGCTGCAAGGCGACCTGAAGGGCGCGGAGTATGCCTTCCACCGGGTCACCGAGGCGGAGCCAGGTTATGCCGATGGATGGCTGAACGTGGCGCGCGCATTGATTCAGGAGGGCGAGACTGAGGCGGCGCGGCCGTTTGTCGAGAAGGCGCTGGCGCTGAGCCCCGGACTGGCTCGCGGATATTTCTTTCTGGCGATGATGCAGAAGGCCGCCGGCGATTACGACGGCGCCATTCGAAGCCTGCAGGAGACAGCCCGGCAATATCCGCGCGACCGCGTGACCACCAATCAACTGGGCCGCATTCTGTTTCTGCAGCGCCGCTATCCGGAAGCGGTCGCGGCGCTGCTCAAGACGCTCGATGTGGATCCCGAAGATGTGCAGGCGCACTACAACCTGATGCTCTGCTACCGTGGGCTGGGGCAGACGGAAAAGGCCGAGCGCGAGGAGAAGCTGTTCCTGCGATTCAAGGCCGACGAAGCGTCACAAGCGCTGACGGCCAAGCCGCGGCTATTGAGTCCCGAGGACAACAATGAGAGGCAGCCGATTCACGATCATGTGTCTGGCCCTATCGGTGGCCATTGCGCCGATCCGCCCGAGCTCGGCGGACACTAGCGACGGTCCGGTTCACCGACGTCACGGACGCGGCCGGCATCCATTTCACGCACAACGCCGGGCGCTCGGGCAAGAAGTGGCTGCCGGAAACGATGGGGCCGGGCTGCGCCTTTTTCGATGTCGACGGCGACGGCTGGCTCGATATTCTGCTGGTGAACGGCAAGGATCTGGTCGCCGCACGGGCGCCACACCACGGCGGCGCTCTATCGCAACAATCACAACGGCACGTTCACCGACGTCACCAAGGGCAGCGGCCTGGACATCGAGATCTACGGCATGGGCGTGACGATCGGCGACTACGACAACGACGGCCGCGACGATGTCTACATCACCGCGCTGGGCGGCGACCATCTGTTCCACAACGAAGGCGGCGGCCATTTCCGCGATGTAACGCGGGAGGCCGGCATCGCGAACGCCACCTTCGGCGCCAGCGCCGCCTGGCTGGATTACGATCGCGACGGCAAGCTGGATCTGTTCGTCGCCAACTACGTGCAGTGGACGCAGGAGGGCGATCTGTGGTGCTCGCTGGATGGATCGACGAAATCGTACTGCACGCCGGAGTCGTACAAGGGCACTTCATCGAAGCTGTATCGCAATCTGGGCGGCGGCAAGTTCGAGGATGTCACGGAAAAGGCGGGGCTGGGCGATCCTACCAGCAAGTCGCTGGGCGTGGCTGTGTTCGACTACAACAACGACGGCTGGCCCGACCTATTCGTCGCCAACGATACCCAGCCGAACAAGCTCTACCGCAACTTGCAAAACGGCCGGTTCAAGGAGGAAGGGCTGACGGCGGGCGTCGCTTTCGGCGAGGACGGCATGGCGCGCGGCGCCATGGGCGTGGATGCGGCCGACTATGACCGGTCCGGGACGGCAGCACCTGATCGTCGGCAATTTCTCCAACCAGATGCTGGGCCTTTATCACAACGAGGGCAATGGGCTGTTCGTGGATGAAGCGCCACGATCCTCGGTGGGCCGCGCCAGCCTGTTGAGCCTGACCTTCGGGCTGTTCTTCTTCGATTACGATCTGGACGGCTATCCGGACATTTTCGCGGCCAATGGCCACATCGAAGAACAGATCGGGCGCGTGCAGCCCAAGATCCAATATGCAGAGTTACCGCTGCTGTTGCACAACAACAGGCCATGGAAAGTTCGAGCAGGTGAATGCATTCACGCGTCCACTGGTGGCGCGCGGCGCCGCGTACGGCGATTTCGACCGCGACGGCGACCTCGACGTGCTGATGGCGCACGAACAACGGTCCGGCGATCTTGTACCGCAACGATGGCGGCAATCGCAATCACTGGCTGCAATTGAAGCTGGTTGGGTCGAAGAGCAATCGCGACGGCATCGGCGCGGTGGCGCGCATAACCAGCGCAGGCGGGACGCAGTGGCAGACGGTGCATAGCGGTTCGAGTTACTGTTCCGCCAGCGACCTTGCGCTGACTTTTGGATTGGGAAAGGACGCGGTGGCATCGGCAATCGAAATCGAATGGCCAAGCGGCGCGCGGCAGAAGCTGACGAATGTGGCAAGCAATCAGCGTCTCACCGTCAAGGAACCATGAACGAAGTCTTGACGTACTCCGGGGCTGGCACAGGCCCGGTTGATTCGCGAGGGCGAGATCTCTTCTGCTGAATTGGTGAACGCTCACCTTGAGCGCATCGCGGAGGTGAATCCGCGGCTGAATGCGGTAGTGGAAGTGCTGGCGGAGACGGCGCTCGAGGGCACGCGGGCGGCGGATGCGCGGCGGGCAGACGGGGCGCTCCTGGGTCCGCTCGATGGGGTTCCGTTCTCGATTAAGGATTCCATCGAGGTTGCGGGAACGAGTTGCAGCGCGGGCACGCTCGGATTTCGCAACGCGCCGCACTCCACGTGCGACGCCACATTGGTGGCTCGATTGCGGGCGGCTGGGGCGATTCCGATCGCGCGGACCAATCTGCCGGATCTGCTGTTTGCGTTCGAGAGCGACAATTTGATACACGGCCGAACCAATAATCCGTACGATCCGTCGCGAAGCTCAGGCGGTTCCAGCGGCGGCGAGGCGGCGCTGATCGCAGCGTGCGGATCGCCGTTCGGACTGGGCAGCGACGCGGCCGGGAGCGTCCGGCTTCCGGCGCACTTCTGCGGGATCGCCTCCATTAAGCCGACGTCAGGCCGATTGGCGCGTACTGGACACGTTCCGGCCGCGGGAGGCTGGATCGAGACGCTGTGGCAGATCGGGCCGATGGCGCGGCGCGTCGAGGATCTCTGCGCCATGATGGCGATTCTCAACGGACCGGACGGATTCGATCACACGGTCGTTCCGATGCCGCTTGGAGATCCACTGAGAATCGATGTCGGGGAACTGAAGATCGCATGGTTCGCCGATAACGGAATCTCTGCGCCGACGCATGAAACGGCGGCACTCGTGCGCTGTGCCGCGGAGGCTCTGGGCGCAAAGGAGTGCAGGCCGCCGCGCATCGAAGAGAGCTACGACCTGGAGATGAAACTGATCGGTCCCGATGGAGGCGATGGCCTGCGCGCGTATCTGCGGGAGATCGGCAGCACGGCCACGCACCGTTTGCTAGACGGCTGGATCGGCAAACTGGTGGCATACCGCACAGGCATCGAAGGATTCGCTAAATACTGGGAGTCACTCTATGGCTTCCGCGCGGCGATGTTCGAGTTCCTTCAGAACTACGACGCGGTGCTCTCGCCTGTCTGCGCGACCCCCGCGGTGAAGCACGGTACGTCAATTGATGACGAAACATTTCGCGGGTTCAGTTACACGATGACTTACAACGTCACGGGTTGGCCGGCGGCGGTGGTGCGCTGCGGCGAGAGTCCGGAGGGGCTCCCGATCGATTTGCAAATCGCGGCGCATCCGTGGCGGGAAGACGTCGCGCTGGCGGTGGCGCTGCGGCTGGAAGAGCTGTTCGGTGGTTGGAAGAGGCCGCCCGAGTACGGGACTGGTGCAAAATACTAAGTTAGTGCGCCTCGGCCGGTCTCCTACTCTCGGATTGTTGGCGGGGCTGGCGGTGACGCTGGCCGCGGTGGCCATTTACGCGGGCTACACGATCACGCAACTGCGCGGACTGCGACGGCTACAGGCGGAAACAATCGATCGAAACCGCGTCGATTCGCTGCTGCTTTTACGTATTCAGAACGATTTAAACGCGGTAAGTCTTGCCATGCGCGATATGCTCGATACGAGCGAGCCGTATCCACTTACGGCATGGCAGGCCCAGTTTGCGCGGCTACGGGTGGATCTGGAAGACGCCCTCGCGCGCGAGGCGGGCTTTACCTCAACCCAAGCTCCCGCGGCGCAGCGACAATATCTGGCGTCCTCGGCAGCTCAGTTCTGGGACGCGCTTGACCGGATCTTCGCGCTGGCTAAGACCGATGAGGCGGAAGCGCGCACGCGCGTCCGCATCTCCCTGCAAGCGCGGCAAGAGGCCCTGAGCACGGCGGTGGCGCGTCTGCTGGTACAGAACAACGAAAGCGAACAGCAGGCCGCAGCCGAGACGCAGCGCATCTATGAACGGGCGGAGCGCAATGTGTACCTGTTTCTGGCCGCGATCCTGCTGGTGCTGTTGGGCACGGGGCTGTACCTGGTGCATTACAACCGGCGTATGTTTCAGCAAGTGGCTACGCTATCCGAGCGGCGCAGCGATCTGGCACAGCAGTTGATCGCCATGCAGGAGAATACGTTCCGCTATATCTCGCGGGAACTGCACGATGAGTTCGGGCAGATCCTTACGGCCATCGGCGCGATGCTCCAGCGCGCCGGAAGGCGCGTCCCCGCGGTTGACTCGCAGCTGCGCGCGGATCTCAAGGAAGTGCAGGAGATCGCGCAATCCACGCTCGACAAAGTCCGCACGCTCTCGCAGGCGCTTCATCCATCGGTGCTTGAAGAAATCGGGTTGGAGGCGGCGCTGCGGCAGCACTTGCCGGTATTCGAGAAGCAGACGGGCATTCAGATGGAATACGAGTTCTCGGACAATGGGCCCGCGCTGGATCAAACGGTGGCGATTCATGTGTACCGCGTGCTGCAGGAGGCGCTCAACAACGTGGCGCGCCACTCCAAGGCAACGCGGGCATCGGTCAGACTGCGTTACTCGGCGGAGTGCGCCGTGCTGGAAGTGGAAGATGGCGGCGTAGGTTTCCACGGCGCGGGCCCGGGTTCGGGCATGGGTTTGGTTTCCATGCGAGAGCGCGCGGATTTGGTTCATGGCCGGTTGGAACTGTTGAGCGGTAAAGGCGGCGGCGCGCTGGTCAGGTTGACAGTGCCTGTCGCCTTACAGGAGACGCATGCCTGAAGGGCGAATTAAAGTTCTGCTAGTGGACGACCATCACCTCGTGCGCCGCGGGTTCCGGCGCATGCTGGAAGACGAAAGCGATATCGAAGTCGCAGGCGAGGCCAGCAACGGAGAGGAGGCCATGGAGAAGGCACGCGAACTGAGCCCCGACGTGATCGTGATGGATTTCGCCTTACCCGGAACGACCGGGGCCGAGGTGGCACGGACGATTCTGAAAACGGCGCCGGCAATCGGAATTCTCATGCTCAGCATGCATGCGCAGCCGAATTACGTGCGCACCTGCTTGGACGCAGGCGCGCGCGGTTATCTGCTGAAGAATGCGATCGATCTGGAATTGATCGACGCGGTGCGCAAGGTTGCCGCCGGCCAACAGGTGATGGATCCCCGACTCGAGGCAGCTGCGCTTTCGGAGGCCCCCGAACTGACGCCACGCGAACTGGAAGTCCTGCAACTGATCGTAAATGGCAAATCGAATCGTGAGATCGCAATGATCCTGCGCGTGAGCGCCAATACCGTGGCGGTACATCGCGCCAACCTGATGCAGACTTTGGACATCCATAACACCGCGGATCTGGTTGTGTATGCCATACGCAACGGATTGGCTAGCATCACGTGAGACGGCGCGACTTTCTTGCGACTGCAGCGGCTGCCGCCCTGCCCGCGCGGGCAGCTGGGATCGGCTTTACGCTGAACGACGCGACCGCGCGCGCGGGCATCCACTTCGAACACAACAGCGGCGCTTTCGGCGCCAAGTACCTGCCGGAAACGCTCGGCGCCGGCTGCGCGTTCCTCGATTATGACGGCGATGGCTGGCTCGATATCCTGCTAATCAACTCCATGGATTGGCCGGGCCATCGGCGCAAAGGAAGCACGCTGCAACTGTACCGCAACAACCGCAATGGAACATTCACGGATGTCACGCGGCAGGCAGGGCTCGCGGTGGAGATGTATGGGTTGGGCGTAGCCGTTGGCGATTACAACAACGACGGGTTACCGGATTTGCTGGTGACGGCAGTAGGGCAGAACCGGCTGTTCCAGAACACGCCCCAAGGCCATTTCATCGACGTCACGGAGAAGGCGGGCTTGGGCGGCCGAAGCGGTTTCAGCACGTCGGCGCTGTGGTTCGATTACGACCGCGACGGGCATCTGGATCTTTTCGTGTGCAACTACGTAAAGTGGGCGCCGGAGCACGACGTTTTCTGCAGCGTTGACGGCAAGAGAAAATCCTATTGCACGCCGGAGGCGTATCACGGCGCTACGTGCTGGCTGTTTCGGAATCGCGGAGACGGCGCCTTCGAGGATGTGACGGCGCGCAGCGGAGTGTTCGACACCTCATCGAAGTCCCTCGGCGTGGCGATGCTGGATTACGATCGCGATGGGTGGCCCGACCTCTTAGTGGCCAACGACACGCAGCCGAACAAGCTCTACCGCAACCGGCGCGACGGAACGTTCGAGGACGTCGCCGTGCGTGCGGGGGTGGCGTTCAGTGAAGACGGCAAGGCGCGCGCCGGCATGGGAATCGACACGGCGGATATCGACCGGAGCGGAACGCAATCCATCGCCATCACTAACTTCGACGGGGAAATGATTGCGCTGTACCGGCCCGGCCCGAACGGCGTGTACAAGGACGTCGCTCTCGCTTGCGGAATTGGCCAAGCCTCGCAGAACAGCCTCGGGTTCGGATGCCTGTTCTTCGATGTGGATCTGGACGGCAACCTCGACCTCTTCGCGGCCAACGGGCATATCGACGAAACTGCGCGCAACATTCGCGCGAACGCAACATATGCTCAGGCCCCACACTTGTTCCTCAATAACGGCCGCGGCCAGTTTCGCGATGTAGCGCGCGAGGCGGGCGAAGCCTTTGCGGCGCCGAAGGTGGCACGCGGCGCGGCCTATGGCGACTTTGATAACGATGGGGATGTGGACCTGCTGGTTACCACGAACCAGGGGCCCGCATACCTTTATCGTAACGATGTGGCCAATGGAAACCGTTCGCTGAAATTGCGGCTCCGCGGCGTCAAATCGAATCGCGACGGCATCGGAGCGATTGCGCGGCTGACGACGGCGGACGGTACTCAATCGCGCATGGTAAAGAGCGGATCGAGCTATCTCTCGCAATCGGAGCTGGCGTTGACATTCGGACTGGGGAAGCGAGACCGGGCGCAACGGCTGGTGATCGAGTGGCCGAGCGGCAGAGTGGACGAGCACCGCCAACTGGCAGCAGGAGTTTATGAATGCGTGGAGGGATCGAAGCCGGCGGCGAAGTAGGCCGATCTCTCCCGGAAAATCCGTCTACGTCCCGCCCTTGCCCGAATTGGCGCCAGAGACGCCCACGGGCGGAGCGAAGAATTTATTGCCGGTATTGAAACTGTCGAACACTTCAGGCGAGACGCCGAACGCCTGGGCAAACACGTCGTTGCCAAGTCCCTCCAGGCCAACCGGGATTCCAATGTCCGTCGGCAAGCCATTGTTGAAGGCAAGCAGCAGCTTCAGATCGGCGTCACCCATACATTTGATGGCGTGGAACCATCCTTGCGGAATAAAAATGATCTGCCCCGGCGTGAGGTCGATCACCTGCTTCACCTGGTTGTTATCGTTGTCCGGTCCGGTGATCCAAAATCTGGCTTGCCCCTGCAGGCAATAGTCTAGCTCCCAGGCGTTCGGATGCCAGTGCGGCACGCGGAGCGCGCCGGGTTTCATGTCAATCGTAAAAAGCGCCACCGCATTTCCAGCGAGAACGGGAAAGTCATTCTGGTTGGCTTCGCGAATGGTGTTGCCGTACTCGCTGATGGTTGGCTTGGTTGCCGCGAGGTCGAACTTGAAAGCAGGCTGCAGAGGAACAGCGGGGGAGCCTTGGCTTGGTTTCATCGTTGACCTTTACTTCTTCGGCATCGCAGAGGACCGCCGGTACACCATCTCAAAATCCGGCTTCCCGCCTACGCTGTAGTTCGTGGACATCGAAGATTTCGGTGACCCGTCAGATCCAACATCGTCCTTCGTCGTCGTCTCTTTCGTCACACGGCTTCCGGCGGGAGGCCGCGCGTCGATGCGGTCAATCTGGTCTTTTGGAATCGCGGTCTCTGTCTTCTTGACAATGACAATCAAGTTATCGTCCGTTAGGTCGCCCATCTGCGCAGAGATCGGCTGCGTTGAACCTTTCTTGAATACGCGAAGTTCGGCGCCCGTCTTGAGAGCCTTCACCTTCGCCCAATCGTCGCCGGCGGCGAATCCTACCAGGCATGCCAGCACCATAAGAAGAAGTGCGCGCATCTCGTTAGCCTCCTTCGGTGAGTCTACCAGAAGAGGTTGCTCGTTGAGCCGGGTACAGGTTCACACGGCGGGGACCAGTAACGATTTTCTAGAGGGAAATGCGCTGGCCGGAAGGCGTCGCCTCAACTGCAACGACGAGTCGCCATTACGCGCGGGCTAATGCCTGAAGGTTGCGATGAACATCTTCGGGCCGGTCCTTCACCCGTGCAGCCTGCACGGGTGAAGGACGAGGTGCACTCTGAGTGGCCAAAAGAATCCATGGCTTACCTGGAGTCTCACGGCGAACGAAGCGCAGGATGAGGGCAATTGCGCAACCTAAAACGATCGATGCAATAAAGAAATAACGTATCCTCGGCACGCCGAAAAGAAAGATCAGCATACTGCCGACAGCGAATAAGGCCCCTGCGATGCCTGTCCCGCCGGGTATCTTGGAAACGTTGATTTGTGGAGTCGGGGCGCCTTCGCTCATGGTGCACCTCCTCTTTCAGGCTATCACCGCTGGCTAGGCGAAGAAAGACTATGCTCATTCACTTCGAGGCGAAACACGTCCGGCCGGGCATAGTGGCCGACCACGTCCAGGTCGAACTTGCCTTCCGTGATTTCGCCGGCGTCCAGTTCCGCGCGAAGAATGCACTCGCCATCGTAGCAAGGCCCAGCCAGCAGCTTGCCCATCGGACTCACGATGACGCTTCCTCCGCGAATGCATTCCGAGTCCGGAGCGCCTTCGGGACGGCTGTACTGGCAGGCGGAAAGCACAAAGCAACGGCCTTCGAGCGCGATGTGCCGCATCGTGATGGGCCACGTCTCGCGGTCATCGACCGTGGGAGCGCAATAGAATTGGATGCCTTTGCGATACATCGCAGTTCGCAGCAGCGGCATGTAATTCTCCCAGCAGATCACGGCTCCAATCTTGCCGAAATCCGCGTCCACCACGGGAAGCGTCGAGCCGTCTCCGAATCCCCAGATCAAACGCTCCATCGCGGTCGGCATCAGCTTGCGATGTTTGCCGGCGAGGCGGCCGTCAGGAGCTAGAAAGAGAGTGGTGCAGTACAGCGTTCCCCCATCGCGCTCGATTACGCCGATCACAACCCAGGCGCCCGCGGCGCGCGCCGCCTCTCCTAAGCGTTCCGTTGCCAGGGCCGGGGACGTCGATACTGCCGTCGTAATAGCGGCGGAACGTCTTGCGGCCTTCCGGCGTCCGCGATCCCACACGCGCGCCGAAGTCATACCCTTTTGGGTATCCGCCGATAAAGGCTTCAGGAAAGACTACGAGGTCAGCGCCGGCAGTCTCAGCAACCAAACGTTCTGCTTTCGCCGCTCCCGCTTCAGCATCGAAGAGAATACCGCCGCCTTGCACCACCGCGACTTTCACGAGCTTCATATATGTCCATCTTTCCATAATCAGCTGCGAGTGTGACATTCGACGGGGCTCGCATCGCATTGCAGCAGGCACGCCTTGTCTCCAGCGTTGCGTCATACTAGCCCCCTTGCGTTTCATCACCGCGCTTGCTGCGCTCGTTATCGTCCAAGGCATGAGTTACGGCCAAAACGCAAGCCCAACCCTCAGCTTCGAGGCTGCCTCAGTCAAACCGGCGGCCCCGGCGGATGGCAAGGGACGAACGGTAAGAGCCACGGGAATCCCTGGGTCTCCTTTCGGCAAAGACCCCGGGCGCTTTACTGCCGAGAACTTCAGCCTCCCCAATCTCATCACGATGGCCTATGCCCTCCCGCCTTACCGGTTGTCCGGGGCGGACGACCTCAACATGGTGATGTTCAACATTGAGGCGAAAATGCCCTTGGATACGACCAAGGAGCAGTTCGATCTCATGTTGCAGAATCTGCTTGCGGAGCGCTTTGGCCTCAAGGTCCATTGGATCGACCGGCAAATGAGTATGTACGATCTGGTAGTCGCGAAGGGCGGCTCCAAGCTGAAGGCAGGCGCGCCCGACCAGCCGTCAGAGAGTGACGATTCGCCGTCGCGGCTAAAAGGCTCTAACGACCCGCCCAAACGAAGGCCCGCTTCGGCCACTCGTGCGCTCGTGACCGCGGCGCCGGCGCTACCCGATGGCGCCTCATCTGGCGCCGCGGACCCTGACGGCCCGAGCTTGTTCGTTGCGCTTCAGGAGCAACTCGGCCTGAAAAACTGGCGGCAAAAAAAGGACCCGTGCAGGTGTTGATCGTCGATCATGTCGAGAAAACGCCGACCGAGAACTGAAGGGCGCTCAGCGCGACTCAATCACGAATAACGCTGTTCAGGCTGGCCGAGCATAATTGCCGGGACTATCGGACGTCGCGCGCCATTCCTGCTGACGCTTGGGATTGGCCTCCGATAACCCACGCTTCACTCCCGCGGCATCGTGATTAGTGCCATAGACGGGCGTGCCGGGTTGTTGCCGCCAGGATTCGTCCAGCCCGCCTGCGTCAATGGGGTCGAATCCAAGTTCGTTCACCAGCCGCATCACTACATCTTTGGCCCGGCGTTCGTCCCCCGCCACCGGTAGCGCAATACGCTGCGGAGTTCCCTCGGGCCGTCCGAGTTCCAGCAAATGCTTGGCGTGGATATTGTTGAAGGCTTTTATCACAGGCCGGCCTATCTGATTCGACATCCACCGGCTTTCAGTCATGCCGTCCTCGATACTCGCAATACGCCCGTCCCTTTGCTGGGGATAGTAGTTTCCAGTGTCCACCACTACTACATCGTTCGGGACGCCGGCGAACAACCCTTTCGTCAATTTCGGGATTTGCCCTTCAGGGATGGTGACAATGACGACATCGCCGCTCCTCGCTGCATCGTGCACTGTTACGGCTTTCGCGCCTGTCTCCCGCTGCAAATCGGCTAATGTTTCAGGCCCTCTCGAGTTCGCAATCGATACATCGTGTCCTAGTGCGGTGAAGCGCCGCGCGAGCGTGCCACCGATGTTTCCCGAGCCAATGATGCCAATCTTCATTTCCGCCTCCCTGAACCACTACCTTAACTGAGCGCCAGCCCTCAAGGGACGGAATATATTCAAGGGTTGGGGCTGGCCACAGACGTTCGTAAGACGTCGCACAATCGGCGATTCGGGAAAGGTTTTGCGAATACAATGGCGCTATTGTGTAGCGCTATGAAGATCCGGACCGGCTGATGCGAGTGTCCCGTGCTATGCTTTCGTGCCGAGTGCGCGAACTCATTTTTCGTCTGTGGCCGTGCTCATGCGGCAAAAACTCACGCGCCATATTCAGGCCAACCGTAGCGCCGAGGCTAATGCCGCCGCTGGCGATTCCGGCGCCGAGTCCGGCGGTGCTTGCAGGCTGCCAGGCGCGCGAAATAAGGCCAGCTCCCATGCTGCCGGAAATGCGTCCGAGCGCGACGGTCTTGCCTGGCTTGTTGGTGCGCGGAACGACAAACGTGCTTACCAGGGCGTATTTCACGCGCGGCAGTGTGCCGTGCAGATGTGAGGGGTGGTAGTGGAGGTCCTCGTGATGCCACGTGCTGACACCGAATTCGATGGTCGCTTTTAGCACGTGCTCACCGACGGCGGATCCGAAGCGTTTGGCGAACCCTCCCACTCCCTGGCCCCACTCATGCGGCGAGTTGCGCAGCTGATTAATGCCCGCGCCCGCCGCGCTTGCTCCTATCGTGCGCTTACCGTACAGGTTGTGTTTGTAATCACGTAAGCGGGAATGGCGTTCCAGCTCACCCGAATGCGACATGGTTGCGCAGGCCGCAATGAGAAGCGCTGTAGCAATTATGTGTCGCGAGGTTCTCACGCTGGTGTCACTGCAATAAGACCGCCATGTATTGATTTCAGCGGCGTTAGGGACCTTGAGTTGGGTTGTTATAGTGGTCTCACTCTCAGGATGAGGCTTCTCGCGCTATTGTTTTTCGCCGTCACTCTATCCGCTGCGGACCGGCGGGTTGCGATCACCATTGACGACCTTCCGCGGGGCGGCGATCGCGGACCGACCGACCTCGCCTCTATTCGCGCCATGACGGAACAACTGCTTCGTCCCTTCCGTGAGCAGAAGATTCCGGTAATCGGCTTCGTCAACGAAGGCCGCGGAGGCTTGTCCGCTAAGGACCTGCGCCAGATCCTCGATCTGTGGCTGGATGCCGGCGCCGATCTCGGCAATCACTCCTACTCTCACCTCAACCTCAATGACGTCTCGCTGGAACAGTATACGACCGACATTTTGAAAGGCGAACGCATCCTGCGTGCCGCGTTGGCTCAGCGCGGCAGGAAGATTGAGTTCTACCGGCATCCATTCCTTCATACCGGTCCGACGCCCGAGGTCAAGCGCGGTCTCGAGCAGTTCCTCGACCGCCACGGCTATCGCGTCGCACCTGTCACGATCGACACGGCCGACTATCTGTTCGCGGCGCAGTACACCAGCCCCGGCTACAAGGACCGCGTGCGCCGCGAGTACATCCCATACATGGAATCGGTGGTGGCCTTTTTCGAGAGGCGCTCGGTGGAAGTGTTGGGTCGCGAGATCTCGCAGATCCTGTTGATCCATGCCAGCCAGATGAATGCCGATATGATGCCCGAGCTGCTCGCCATGTTCCGGCGGCGCGGCTACACCTTCGTCTCGCTCGACCAGGCCCTCCGCGATCCGGCCTATCGGTTGCCCGATCGGTTTGCAGGCGAAAACGGAATCTCCTGGATCCATCGTTGGGGACAGACAAAAGGGATTCCGATTCAGTATGAGCCCGACCCGCCTAAGTGGGTCGAAGAGGGCTGGCGTAGCGCGGCGCAGGATCCCTATCGCGTCGCGCCAGGCAACTACCACTTCATCTTCGAGAATGAATGGGCCCGCGCGACGCTCGTCACCTTCAAGCCGCACGATAAACTGCCCGTGCACGAGCACCCGCCTACGCCAACCACGATCTATGTGTACATCACCGATGGCGGCGCGATCCGCTTCAGCCACGTCACCGGGGACAATGTAGCGGGCCTCGACATTGTGCGCAAGCCGGTGCTGGCAGGGAGCATCCGCTTCGCCCACGGCGCGCCCGAGACGCACACGGTGGAATACCTCGGAGACGCTCCCACCGAATACGCGCGCATCGAACTGCGGACGGAGCCCATCGACCGCCCGGTGCGCGACGTGCGACTGCCGCCCGAGCCGGCCAATCTCTCGAAGTCCTCACAAAGCGTGCGTTTCGAAAACGGCCAAATTCGCATTGTTCATGTGACCTGCGCGGCGGGACAGGTATGCCCCGCCTCGGAGCAGGCCGCTGACCCGTCGGTAGTCGTCACCATGACTGGACCACGCCGTGGCGCGATTGAGTGGTCACCTGCGCCGCAGCAAGGTCCGCTGGAACAGGTGCGCATCGAACTCAAGAGCAAGCCCATCCACGCCGCCCGTTGAACTCCCCATCGACGCTGTAATGAGAGCGTCTGGTTCCTCACCCTGGTTACACCATTGCGATAGACAGGTTGCCAACTCAACTAGGAGTTGATGAATATGAAAAATCGCTTGATAACCGCTGTTCTTTCCGTTGGCATGTTTTGGGGAACTACCGCGCCCAACGCAGCCATAGCTGCTACGCGCCACCATACGAGTGCCCATTATTATCGGCATCACCGCCGCATGAAGACCGTCAAACGCGTTGCAATCGGCGCGGCGGGAGGCGCTGTGATTGGGGGACTAGCGGCTGGCCCTGAAGGCGCTGGGATCGGAGCCGTCGCCGGCGCCGGGGCCGGATACCTCTACGACCGCCATAAACGCCACCATCGCCGCCACCACTATTGATAGAAGCGACGTGACCCGACGAATCCCGCGGCAAGTAACACCTACCGACATCGCGATATGGGCTGGAGGGTGCGGCCCTTTATGCATGCGCAGGCGCCACGAGGCGCCGGCTCGATCCAGCTCGGTAATTTTGACGACGCGTTTAGCACGTAACCTTTTCGCCGGCGGACAGTATAAAAGGAGTGACGTTCTCCAACTTTTCGACTGGACGATAAGGCTGCACCGGGGCTTTTCCTCACGGCACAGGACACCGAAAGCTCCCTCAAATACTCTCGCCCTACGCCCGTGGAATGGGAGGGCCGAGTGCGAAGTGATTTGCGCGAAGCACTGCGGCGTTTGTGGAAAACGCCGGGCGTTACGGCAACGGCGGTCCTCACCCTCACGCTCGGCATCGGAGCGACACTGCGATCACAATACGCCGGGAAATTTGATCACCCGCAAAGGGCCATTGGAAACCGGGGTTCCGCCGAGCAGCTTGAAGAAGCTTTCCTTGGCCTCGATGTCGCGCACGGTAAGGTGAATGTGACCCATCGATACGCCGGCGTCGTTCGGGGCAAGAGCTGTGCGGATGCCGAAAAGGAACAGGCGAGCGTGAGGGTAATAAGCGGTCGGACATTCATGGCTACAGAGTAGAGGATGCCGCTTGAAGTGGTTCAACTCGTTCTCAATGTGACGGCGCCCGGGTTGACGATGGCACCCATGGTTCTATCGGGATCGACAGGCCGGAGGCCTATCGTACGAACTTCGTCAGCTTAGTGTCGATCAACAGCCAAACGTTAGGATCGAGTTCCACCGTCGCCGGTTCCTGATCCGCGGCAATTTCGAAATGCTGCTGCTTCTGTGTGAATTGGAGCTTTTCGATTTTTGGCGCCGGTGCAGTGGGCAGCGACATGCCCACTTCAATCGGCAGCCGATACGGCGCGCCTGATTCCGTTTGCGTCAAATCGAGCAGCACCTTCTTGGCGGCAGAGTCGTAATGCCACACTCCCTCGACTACGGGCGAGCCGGCGCGGTACAGCCACTGTTGGAAGAACCAGCGTAAATCCTGGCCAGAAGTTTCCTCGACGGTGCGTTCGAAATCGGCGGTGCTAGCATTCGAATCGCGATAGCGGCGGTAGTATTCGCGGATGGCGGTCCAGAATCCGGCATCGCCGATTTCTCCGCGCAACATGTGCAGCGACCATCCGCCCTTCTGATATACGATGCCGTTCGGAATGCCTTTCCACGGCTTCTCCTGCACCACGGCTGTATCGGGCATCCGCTTCTCGGTCTGGAAAATTCCGGTGCGCGTCCGTTTCAATTGCGCGACCAGCGCGTCGCGTCCCTGATAGTGTTCGATGGCCAATGACGAGAAGTACGTTGCGAAGCCTTCGCTCAGCCAGACATCGTCCCAATCGCTTTCCGTCACCGAATCGCCAAACCATTGGTGCGCCGTCTCGTGCGACACCAGGCCAAGGCCGGGGCGGCCGCTGACGCTTCTCTCGCCGAAGAAGATCTCGCTGGCGTGCTCCATGCCGCCGCCCATGCCCGCAGCTTCGACGCCCGCCAACTTCTCATAGGCGTACGGGCCGATGTGGTCGTTGAAGAATTCAATGGATTGGCGGAGCGGCTCTTCCAGCGTGACGATGGCGTTTTCGCGGTCCTTGGGGAAGCTCCACGATTGCAATGGGACACCCGCGGCGGCAGCGAAATGGCGCGACGCGAACTCGGCCACGCCGATATTGTTCAGCCACGTGGCGATGGGCACGGATTGCTTCCAATGCGTGCGACGCCGGCCATCGCCGAGATCGAGTTCCTCTTGCAGGAGTCCGTTCGCAACCACCTGATACTCGGATGGCGCGGTGACGATGAATTCGCTGGTGGCCTTGTCCGAAGGATGGTCCACGGTGGGCAGCCACTGGTGCGCGAGGTCGGGCCAGTTCACGCTGAAGATGCAGCGGTCGCCGAATTTGTTTTTGGGGAAGAGCAATCCCTTGTTGGGGACGCCGCGGTACTTGACGGTGAACGAGCGCAGTTCGCCCACTTTAGCGGGCGGCGCGACGGTGAGCGTCAAGCGGTCGTCTCGGTGGGTGAATTCGACCGGCGCACTGCCTGCCGTCACTGTCGAAACCGTCATGCCCTTGCCGGCGGCGGGCGTCGCGAGGTCGAGCCAGAACGTCGACACGCCGTCTTTCAGGAAACGTACGGTGACCGTGGTCTCTCCCGCCACTTCGTCGTTGGCGTCGTTCAGTTCAACTCGAAACACGTAGTGCTGCACGTCGATAGAGGGCTGGCGCTGGTAGGCATCGGCAAGAAGGTTGGAGGCGCAGACTGCGAAAAGCAGCGCCTGCAAAGGAAGTTTCATGGAGGCTCCAGTCCCCCACTATACTGGGTTGTGCCGCCTGTCTGGAAGTTAAATTCCGCGCAGATTTTGGCTCTGGCTTGCCTGGGCGTAGCGTTGGGCGCATGGCTCAAGCGCAAACTGCCGGTGCTTGATCGCCTCGATATACCCGTCCCCATTGCCGGCGGAATGGCGTTCGCGCTGGCGACACTCGCGCTGCACGGACGTATCGTGAACTTCGAGGCGGATACTTCGCTGCAGACGCTTTTGATGATCGCCTTCATGACGACCATTGGATTGAATGCGCGCCTGGAACTGATCCGCCGCGGCGGCGTGGGAGTGATCAAGCTGCTGGCAATTGCGAGCGTGGGCGCGTTCTTGCAGAACGTGCTCGGCATGGGACTCGCGAAAGCACTCGGCGTGGATCCGCGCCTCGGCATTCTCACCGGATCGGTGGCGCTGACCGGCGGACCCGCGACCGCCGCGGCGTTCGGCAGCACGTTCGAAAGGCTGGGCGTGGAGGGCGCGAGCAGCGTCGCGCTTGCCTCGGCGACGTTCGGGATCGCGGTGGCGGGCCTGATCGGGGCGTACATTGGCGCGAGCCTGGCGCGGCGGCGGAAGATTCAACATGGCAAGTATGCGCCCGCTGTGGCCCCAGCGGTCGAAACAGAGGCTTCGAACCTGCTCACGGCCGCGCTGGCGATTGGCGTGTGCGTCGGACTGGGGAACCTGCTGAGCCTCGCGATAGAGCGGACGGGAGTGATTCTTCCCGCGTATATCGGCGCCATGATGGTGGCGGCCGTGGTGCGCAATCTCGACGACCGCTTCCGCTTTGCGCGCATCGCGCAGGCGGATATCGATACGCTGGGACGCATCGCGCTTTATCTTTTCATCACGATGGCGCTGATCAATTTGCGGCTTTGGGAGATCGCGCATCTGGCGCTGCCGATGCTGGCTTTGCTGGCCGCGCAAGTGGCATTCTGCTGGCTGATGTGTGTGACAATTTGCTATCGCGGCATGGGCGCGGATTACGAGGCAGCGGTGACCAGCGCGGGCTTCTGCGGATTCATGCTCGGCATCACGGCGAATGCGGTAGCCTGCATGGAGGAACTGGTGGAGAAGTTTGGGCCCGCGCCGCAATCGTTTCTGGTGGTTCCGATTGTGGGCGCGTTTTTGATCGATTTTGCGAATTCGATTATTATTACGGCGATGGCGAATTGGTAACCGCGCGCCTTCGGCGCGGGGACAGGCTGGGACGCCTGTCCTACTTTGCGATTTGGAAGGAATCGACTTCTTGGCCTGTGTCGGAAATCTGTTTCAGGCGAAAGGTCTTTCCGTCGATATCGACTACGCTCATCGAATGCTCTTCGGAAATGAACTTGTACGTGAACGGCTGCCAGCTTGATGGATCCTTCTGCATTGCGACGCTGTATAACTCGGCGCCGCCGGCCCCCGTCGTGATGTAGATTACTCCCTGCGGCTTCGTCCCCACGCCGTCTTTGAAGTTCTTATCGAACTTCCACTCGCCGGCCACTTCGCCTTTGGGACCAAGCACGGCGCCATCGGGCTGCGGCTTGGGGACAAACGTGAACGGGTAGGTGCGCTGATAGTTATGCACGTGTCCCTGGAACACGATATCCACTTTGCCCGCTTCGAAGACCGGCGCGAGGGTACGCATCCACTGATCGGTGAAGTGCTCCTTAGCGGAATTGAAGCCGGGATGATGGAACGCTACGAAACGCCACGTTGCGTCCTGCGCCGACGCGAGATCCTTCGCGACCCAATCGCGCAACTCGGGGTTGTTCCAATCCATGTAGGTGTTGGAATCGATCACGAGCCAGTGGGCGTTGCCGTAGTTGAACGAGAAATTCGCCATCAGCGGATAGCGCGGCGCCGCGGCCGCAAGAAATGGCGGTTGCGCAGCATCGTTACCGGTCAGCCTGTGCACGGCCGCATGCGAATTCGGTCCAGGGACAAAGCCGTTCAGCGGCTCATCCCAATACAGAAAGAAGGCAAGCGCGTCGGCGTATCGTTGGAAATTCGTCAACACTGCATCGTGATTGCCGACCGCCGCGATGAAGGGAATCGAGCGCAGCAGGGGCGCACCGATATCGGGCGATGCGGTTTCGGCATTGTACACCGGGAAGAACTTTTCACGATATTCCGAGATGCGGCCCGAACTATAGACGATATCGCCGGGGATGAGAACGAAATCGGGCTTGGCGAGCGATGTCTGGTATGCAATGGCTCGGGACGCTGGCGTGCCCTGCGCGCAATCGCCGAAGACTACGGCGCGATACGGCTGCGCAGCCGATTTGCGCGCGCGCCCTGACGCAACGAATACGGCGTCTCCCGATTTCAAAACGCGATATTGGAAGTCTTCGCCGGGAACCAGGCCCTTGAGCAGCGAGCGGTAGACGAGGTGCGGCGGAATTCCGGGCGCGGCGACGCTAGTTGTAGCCGGCTTATCCATGGCGCGCCACGATGCATCCTTCGACGTCTTGATCTCAACACCCCAATTGCCGGCTTCGACCGAGGTGTGCCACAACAACATGAGACTCTCCGGCGAGGAAGGCTGCGGGGAGTTTCCTAGCTGGAGGTAGGGCTTTTCAAGAAAGGGACCATCCGGCGCGCCGGTTTGGCCGAGCAGAAACGCAATTGGGGCCAGGAGCGCAAGAGCGCGAAGTACTTTGAACATTTCTTATCGATTGTCTCCGATTTGCGTTTCGATGCTGTTACGAAGGGCTGAATATCGCGAAAATCCGCTACGGGGCCAAGGTTGCCCGCCTACCGGATTGCTCAGGGATAGGCGGTAATCACCTCGCGCGCCAGAATGTGGTCCAGGTGATGCTGCATGTGCTTGAGATAATCCTCAATGACGAAGCCCGAGGAAAGCGGGTTCCCCATCGCCGATTGTGCATAAGGCAGCGAACTTCTCCGGTGGGATGCGCTCGACCAAAGCCGCAAGCAGCGTGTTGAACTGAAACCATAAAGTGACAAGAAAGTCCCAGGGCATCTCCCGATAGCCATGGATATTTACCCATTGCTCTTGTTTATAGCTCGGCCCCTGGTATTGCGCTTCCAGGGCGGCTCGCACGAAGCGGATATGATTGTTGGCCGCGGAATCGATGAGGTGGCCGAGTTCCTGTTTGGGGCGACCAGGACGTGGGGCCCTTCGGATGAACAGACGCTTGCTCGGAATCCAGCGCCCGAAGGTTGGGGAGTTCGCTCTCGATGGTTCGCCGCAGAAGCGGGGCGAGTTCTTGGGTCACCTGGTTCCTCTTGCGATCACGCTCTTCGGCAGCACCCATGCTGTCATCACGCCGCCGCTGCTCGTCAGGATGTACTGACGGCCATCCAATTCGTAAGTGATGGGCGAACTCTGCATCGGCGAACCGCCGTTGGCGTGCCACAACACTTTGCCGGTCGCGGTGTCGAGTGCCAGCACGTTGCCTGTTGCATCGCCCGTGAAGATCAAGCCCGAATCCGTGGTCAGAACTCCGGCGCCGGATCCACCGGATCCCAACTCGTGCGTCCATCGGATCTTACCTGTCTGATAGTCGATGGCCTCCAGCACACCCTTGCCCCAGACGCCATAGTCGGCGCCGGCCCAGCCATAAGCGCCATCGGCGGGCTTGGCGAAATAGATGGCGTAACTGGGGTGCGCACTTACTATGAACAGACCTGTCTTTTGGTCGAAGCTTGGTGAGCGGTAGTTGGTCAATCCGCCTTCATCGGGCGCGATGAGGCGGCCATCGGGCGCAGGCTCCTTCTCGGGATTCGGAATCGGCTGGCCCTTGCCATCGATTCCGCCCGCCCAATTGACGGGTCCGAAGGGAACGGTGAGCAGGTTCTTACCGTTGGTTCGATCGAGCACGAAGAAGTAGCCGTTGCGCGAGGATTGCATCAGCATCTTGCGCGGCTGGCCGCGGAAATCGCGATCGACCAAAACGGGCGTTTCCACGGCGTCCCAATCGTGCGTGTCGTGCGGCGAGGGCTGAAACGCCCACGCCAATTTCCCGTTGTCGGGATTGAGCGCGACGATGCTGCAGGTATAGAGATCGTCGCCCGGACGGGTGCCGGCGGTAAGTACAGGCGTGGGATTTCCAGTGCCGAAGTAGATCAGATTCAGCTCGGGGTCGTAAGTGCCGGTCATCCAGGACTGGCCACCGGTTGGGGCGTTGGGCGTGCCCGCTGGAGGCGTGCTGTTCCACTCCCATTGCGTCTTGCCGGTCTCGGGATCGAGAGACTTCAGGATGCCGTTGAGATTATCGAAATCGCCCGAGACGCCGGCGATCACGTGATTTCGCACGATCAGCGGCGACATGCTGCTCCAGTAGCCCTTGGTTACGTCGGCTACTTCGACGTTCCACTTAACCTTGCCGTCCTTGGCGTTGAGGCATACCACGTGCGCGTCGGGAGTCATGAAGAAGATAGACTCGTTCCACATGGAAACGCCGCGCGAACCGATATGCAGGCCTTTGTTCTTCGGATACTCGTAGTGCCAGATCTCATGGCCGGAGCGCGCATCGACGGCCCAAACGTTGTCGGGGATGGTGAAGTAGAGAATCCCATCGGCAAGGATGGGCGAAGCTTTCAGGGTTCCGCTCGGGCGCGTCTGATATATCCACGAGAGCCCCAACTCTTCGACGTTCGATGGGGAGATCTGCGTGAGAGAACTGTGACGCCGGCCGGAATAATCGCCGTGATAGCCGGGCCACGTGTCGGCGGGAGGATGTATCAGCGCGTCCGGGCTGATTCCCTGCGCACGCGCAACGGCGCAGAGCGCGAGGGCGAGGGCGATACGAGTGGCGGCGAAGTTAGCACGCCGTTTCGGAGAGACGGGTTCGTATTTCGCAAGCACCGCTCCCTTGCGGTCGCGGCTCGGTATGAGCGCCCACTTATTCATGATGTCTTTCATATTGCTTACCGCAGCGTCTGGAGATACGCCATCAAGTTATGGATATCGTCGTCGGTATACTTGCCGAGAAGATCGACGTGCGCCTCGGCCGGCGCGTCGATGGTGAACCGGACGGAATCCGTTGGCCAGGAGCGATACCAGCCGTTGGCATCCTTCAGCCCGACGGTGAATTCGTCGTGGTAGGCCAAGTGCCCGGTAACGGTCTCGCCTGATGGGAGCGTCACCGTGACCTTGGCGCTCGCGTTGCCAGGGTTGAGCATGCGTTGCTCGAGCTTGAGGCCTTTCAATCGCGATGCGATGCCCGCAAGGTCGCCCGTGGGCGAGTGGCAGGAGGCGCATTTCCCGGCCCCGTTGAAGTATTTCTTGCCGGCCTCGGCGTTACCGGTTCGCAGATCGGCTTCGTCAACGCCGCGGCGGCCGCCGTTCTTTTCCAGAACGGTCTTCTGATGGTGGATGAAGGCGACCAACGCCGACATCTCCTGCTCAGACACGGTAAATGCCGGCATGCCGGCTTGCGGACGTCCGTCGTGAACTACCGGGGCGATACGATTGCCGTTGATATCGTTGGCGACTACGGTCGAGCGCGTCAGGTCTGGGCCGCTCTCGCCGCCGGCGGTATCGGGCCCGTGACAGAAGGCGCATTTCTCGAGGAAGAGCGCTTTGCCAGCGTTTAATTGCTCCGGCGAGGGCGCCGCCGGTGTAGGGGATTGGGCGACGGCGGCTTGAGCAAGCGCCGCGGCCAGTAATACGATTCCCAAGTTTTGATTCATTGCTCGACTCTCGATGGTAACGCTAAACGGGCGTTCTTCGCCGGTGAGAAGAGCCATTTGCGCCCGTGGCTGAGCGCCGCAGGAGTAGCGTGCAAGCCAGCGGCCTGCGCCGCTTTGGAGCCAAATGCCGTGAGGTCGGGATCGACAGGCCGGAGGCCTGTCGTACGGGGACACGTCGGGCGTGGGGTGTGGCTGGCTTATCAATTTTGACCTCGCGGAAGACGATTATGCGGCCCGAAGGTCGGTTTTATCATCCGACTTGGGCGCGCCATTTGGCAATTTGCCATCAAAATGGTAGATCCGGGCGGCGCGAAGGTGCGCGGCGCGCACGCGGAGGCGATCGATTTCGGTCTGAGAAAAAACGAACCCACCGTGGGCGGAGGCGGGCGCAAAGTCTTCACCGGGCTCGTAGGTTTCTTCCATCGCTTCAGCCAGTTCGACGAATTGCGTGGCCTGCTCGACGGCTACCTCGTGAGCGGCTTTGCGTTGGTCCTGGAGGGCCTTCAAGTGGGCCTGATGCTTTTCCAGTGCCCGCAGGATCTTCACTTCGTAACCTGTGAGCAAGTGAAACTCATGGGCTTGTTCCAGGAAGGTGCGAGAGGCGGCCAGCGCGGTATCGGCTTCGGGATGTCCGGATTGCATCTCGTCAACATGATCGCGGTGCCCGTTTGAAAACATCCCCATTTCTAATGAGCGAGCCCGCTCGAGCCTGTACATGTTCTCCGAAATGGACTTTGCGTAAAACCTTTCGATGGCGCCCACAGGGGCGAGTTCGGTTTGGATCTCCGAACAGAAGGACTTAAACACCACGAGCTCTTCGGGACTGGAGCAGACGATTTGCCCGTTCAGCCCAGTCCGGTAAGCGTTCAAGCTGGAACGGCGGCGGCCTTCGGGAGTCACAGGTCCATGACTTAGGGCGCCGTTCCGGCGGTTGGCCAGCAGTTTTGCTTCGCTGATGGGTTTGCGGGCGGGTGCAGGCTCGTTTGGCTCAAGTGTTTCGTTGGTTTGGGTTTCGTTGGTAGCGATCATAGTGAGAATCCGTTCCGGGTGAAATTTCTTCCCCTATTTCATGGTAGCGGGCGGGAAAAAGGAGGCGGGGTGAGGGATGGGTGTAGGTGATTGATGGGATGGGGGTTAGCGATTTTCGAAGTGCTGTGACTGGGTTTTGGAGAGCTTTCGCTTTCGAAATGAAGGACTGATTAAGCATATGAATATTGCCGCGACTTGACGTATGTACGAAAAGTATGCACAGTGGGTCTGTAGGGTTCGAGTGGGACGAATAGGGCAAGGCCGGAAGCCGTCCTGCCGAAATCCACGAGCGCGAGGTATACGAGGCACAGCAATGAGAGATCGATACGACTTCAGCAAGGGGAAGCGAGGTAGAGTACTTCCACCGGAATCTGAGACCGAGGGCAAGACGCGAATCACGATTCGGCTCGATCAGGATATTGTGGATCGCTTCTTTCGAATGGCGGAAGAATCCGGAGGCGCGACCGGTTATCAGACCTTGATCAACGCGGCATTGCGGGAATACCTCGATGGGAAGGCGCCAAGGTTCGAAGATGCGCTACGGCGCATCATTCGGGAGGAACTGAAATCGAGTGCAGCTTGAGCCGCACCGGCGTTGAGCACTTAACTAGAGCGAGCTACACCTTGCCTCTCAGAATAGGCGGAATCCTCTTGTGCCAATCCGTGGCCTGTTGGTAGGCGAAGGCCAGGCTTAGGACAACAGGCTCGTGATAAGCTGCCGCGGCGATCTGTAGCCCGATGGGCAGCCCATCCCTTGAAAAACCGCAAGGCAGCGTCATAGCGGGCGTGCCGAAATGGTTGAACACCGACGTATTGCTGGGCGGCCGCCGATGCGTCTCGTGAATCGTTTCCGTGAGTAGCGGCGCCGGCTCCCGCATGGTCGGCAGCACGATCACATCGACCTGTTCAAACACCGCCCGGATGTCGCGGCGTACTTCCCGGATGTGCTTCAGCGTCTCAATGTACGCCACGGTGTCCACCTTTCTCATAGCATTGAGATGCCGCTGCGACCAGGGGTGATAGAGTTCGGGAGAACCGTCGAAGAACGGCTTCTGATAGTGGTACAGCTCCACGTCGTAATCACCGTTTTCAGCAGCATGCAGCCTGGGCAGCGTCACCTCGCGAACTTCCTTCACCATGCCACGAAGATGGCGGATGGCTTCCTCCGCGGCCGAGGCGACATCCTGGTGAAGTTGCTCGAAGAAGTACTGCCGCGGCACGCCGACCCGCAGCCTCGAGACAGGGAGCTGGAGCGCCCGGGAGTAGTCCGGCACCGGCTCGTCTCGCGTGATCGCATCCAGCGGATCGTATCCTGCCACCACCTGGAGCAGCAGCGCCGCATCCTCCACGGTGCGCGCTATGGGACCAATGGTGTCCATCGAGTAAGCGGACGGTACGACTCCCCGTGTGCTGACCCGCCCGTACGAGGTCTTGAAACCGACCACTCCACAGTGCGCCGCGGGAATTCGCACCGAACCGCCGTCGTCACTGCCGATCGAGCCGAAACAGAGTCCCGCCGATAGCGCGGCTGCCGATCCAGCGGAGGAGCCGCCCGTAATCCGGTCGAGATTCCAGGGATTGTGAGCTGGACCGAAGCAGCCGGTGGTTCCGGTCCCGGCGAACGCCATTTCGTCCAGATTGAGCTTCCCCAGGAAAACGGCGCCCGCTGCCTTCAATCTCCGCGTCACTTCGGCATCTTCAGCGGGTACGCGGTTCTGGAAAACGCGAGCTGCCGCTGTGGTCCGAACGCCGGCTGTGTCGATGTTGTCCTTTAATGCGATCGGAATGCCCGCGAGAAGACCTGCGGGCCGCCCCGCGGTTCTTTGACGGTCGCAAGTCCGTGCCTGGGTAAGCGCCGAATCCGCCCCGAGCGTGATGAACGTGTTGAGCTGCGTGTCTATTGCCGCAATGCGCGCCAGGCACAGCTTTGTGAGTTCCACCGAGGAAATCTGTCGTTTGGCGAGCGCTGCGGCGGCTTCGCGCAAACTCCACGCCAGCGGATCGGATGTAGTCGCGGCAGCGTCGATCTGCACAGCAGCGGCGGCGCCTAGGAGCCAAGTGCGACGCGTTACTCGGTTTTCCATTCCAATTAGGTTACATGGAACGTGTGATCCATGCGCCGGCTATTGGCGTTTGACCCAATTTTAAGCTGCGAAAGTCCCGCGGCGCACGATTCCCGCCCCGTTTCAATTCGCCGGCTGCAAGCCGACTTGAACGAAGTGGCCTCCGGCCACGGCCTGTGTTATTGTGAGTCGCATGGAAGAGCGTTCGTCCTATTCGCCTGAGTCGCTGTAAGTCACTGATTGCAGAAGCACATCGTTAGTAGCTCCATAGCGCGACCCGCGGCTGCCACTTCCTTCAAGTCGCCCCTATCGAAAGTGCCGCAGCCCGAACCTTGTCCGTTATTTGCGGGGCTTTTCCTCCGCGGCACTCCCGATAGGGCGCTAACGACTTATGGGACTAATCCCGCCGCTAGGCTCCCAGAATGCCGAATTGGCGGTTCAACCGTCAGTTTGTAACGGTCATAATGGAGCGGACATGGATGATTCCGAGACGGTGGCCAGCAAATACCTAGCGCACCTCGGGTTCAAGAAGATTGATTACGAACCCGAGGGCATGAGCAAACCTCCTGATTTCCTCGTCGACGACAGAATTGCGGTTGAGGTCAGACGCTTGAATCAGAACGAAGCGTCTTCGCCGCCTAGCACGAAGCCGCGTGGGTTGGAGGAAGTCGCCATCCCGGTCTGGAAAAACATCCAGCAGTTACTGCCTTCCTTGGGCCCTTCTAAAGGGCTCTTCAGCTGGTACGTATTCATAAGATATAGTCGACCCGTGCCGGCACGGCGACAGATCGAAGGCGCTATCCGCCGGCATCTCGAGGCGTTTCGAGACAGCCCGATACAGAACCCAGCCACAATTCAGATCTTTGACAATTTCGTGATCCAGCTGTTTCCCGCTGGCCGCCCTTACGATGATTACTTTGTAATGGGCGGGCGCAGTGACGACGATGCTGGTGGCTGGGTTATTCCGGAGCTAGAGAGAAACCTCAGGATCTGCATCGAAGGGAAAACCGCAAAGATGTCCGGCATCAGGACGAAATACCCAGAGTGGTGGCTTCTGCTCATCGACCACATCAATTACGGAAGTGAAGAGGTTCTACACGTTCCACCTCACAACTGGGACAAGATCATCCTCATTAATCCCCACGACCACACACAGGCATTTGCAGTGAAATAGCGTCCGGAAAACCTCTTGCGTTCGCGAATCGTTCTGGCACCTTCGATCCAGCTCGGGCGCAGACCTCCTCGATCGCCGCACAGTGGCGCGGGGCGGAAATTCTCCCAATGGCCGACCATCCGCTCGACGCGAACGACGATTCACCACCAAAATTGGGATGTGGGTTTCGACACGCCTACATGAAATTGATCGGACTAACTGGTAAGGTCGTTAAAGGAAAGCCGCCGATACTGTATTAACCGTCGGTTGTGGAGGTGTGGATCTGTCGATGTGGCACGACAAGGAAAGGCTGCGGAGAAACGGCCGATAAGATGCTTGAGCAGAAAGGTAATCGATTTACCCAATATTTCGCACCGCTCCTTGATGCGCTTCGTACGTCGGATCCATCTCCGATGCGTCCGGCGGCGGTCCGGGCGTGGATACGGTCGAAAATCGACGTACCTGCCGAGGATTTGGCGCGGTTCATCAGGAAGGGTAAAGAGGCAGGGCAACAGTCTATCTTCGAAAACGACGTCCACTGGGCAAGATTCTACCTAGCCAAGGCTGGCCTAATCGGTTCGCAGAAGCGTGGGCTCTGGGGCTTGACTCCAGAAGGCCGCGGCACACAACTGACGCGCGAAGATGCCGAGGCTCTCTGCGTCCGCATCCGAGCTTCGAGCCGCCAAAATGCGCCCGTTGACGATGAGGATATTCCGGCTCCAGGGATTGATGACAACGGCGACGAAGACCGGGAGTCGTTCTGGTTTGTGGGTGCCATCTGGCACGAGACCGACGATCAAATACCTCGCTTTCTCTCGGACGGAATTTGGCAAAACGGAGACCCCGAGCCTGACGGACGCGCGTCCACACATGACACAGACCTTGTTCGGCAAATGAAGCCGGGTGATCCTATTGCGATCAAGGCGAGCTTCGTGCGAAAACACAAGTTGCCTTTTGACGTACGTGGAAAGCCGGCCTCCGGCATGCGTATTAAGGCGACAGGCACTATCCTTGAGAATCTCAATGATGGAAAGACCGTCAAAGTCGCGTGGGATCCTCCATCTTCGCCGCGAGACTGGTACTTCTATACGTATCGGACAACAATCGTCAAGGCCGACTTGGAGCGGGAAGATGCGCGGCGTTTGGTTGACTTCACATTCCGGGGCGCGCCGCAGGACTACGATTGGTTTTTGGCGCAACCCTATTGGCTCGAAAAATATGGGGTGAAACCGGCCAATACCCTTGCCGAAGCCGCGGTAGAACTCCCCGATGTTGACGAAGAAGAGCTCTCCGAAATTGAGGAGGAACCGCCCTACGGGATCGACAACCTCATCAATGAGGGGTGTTTTCTTGCTGCTGAGGAGCTCAACGACATTATCGAACGCTGGCGGTCCAAGAAAAACCTTGTTCTCCAAGGTCCGCCCGGCACAGGCAAGACTTGGCTGGCCAAACGCCTCGGGTTCGTACTGGTTGGTTCAAACGACAGGGAGACAACGCGATCTCGCTTGCGGATAGTCCAGTTTCACCCCTCGCTCGCTTACGAAGATTTTGTGCGCGGATGGCGGCCCAGTGGAGATGGAAAGCTCGCCCTCGTGGACGGCATCTTAATGGAGGCGATTGACGCAGCAGCAAGTGAACCGGATCGGCCATTCGTACTTGTCATTGAGGAGATCAACCGCGGCAATCCGGCGCAGATTTTCGGCGAGATGCTCACCCTCCTGGAGGATACGAAACGACGACCTTCCGAGGCCATGGAGCTCGCGTATCGAAAAGAGCCTGGCGAGCGCGTTCATGTACCTGCAAACCTCTACATCATCGGCACGATGAACATCGCTGATAGATCGCTCGCCATAGTTGACCTCGCCCTGCGTCGCCGCTTTGCATTCGTCGATCTGGAGCCCAGATTCGGAGCAGCGTGGCAGGGTTGGTGCGTTAACAGAGGTATCGATGACGCAATACTGACGGAAATTAAGGCCCGGATCGATATCCTTAATGCAGATATCACTTCTGCCATTTCGCTGGGATCACAATTTAGGGTCGGACATTCGTACGTAACACCCGACGTCGAAGAGACGATCCGCGACAGCTGCGCCTGGTTTCGGGCGAAGGTCGAGACCGAGATCGGCCCTCTTCTCGATGAATACTGGTACGACGCTCCGGAAACGGCGAAAGCGGCGCGCGCCAAGCTCCTCGCGCGGCTCGTGTGACGGCGACGCCCATGCCCCCCGGCGAGCGCCTGATCGGTCGCATCCCGGTTCGTAACCTCTGGCTCCTGATGCTCTATGCTTCAGACCTCACCCGCGTAAAGAGCGCTTTCGATGCGATGGTGGACAACGATATCGACGACCTGCCGGACTTAGTGGCGCGCCTCTTAGCGGACGCCGTTGAGCGTAGGCTTCGTCGAAACCTTACTCGGGGTTACCACCGTCGCGAGATGGTTCTTGCGCGCGTTCGTGGGCGCATCAACATTCTTACCACCGAGGCTCGACAACTACTGTCAAGAGGGGAAGTCTTCTGTCGATTTGAAGACTTGACCAGTGACACTCCGCGCAACAGGCTGGTTCGCGCGGCGATGGACTTGATGGTGCGGGTTGTCAAAAGTGATGAATTGCGTCAACGCTGCCGCACGTTGACTTCCAGCCTGGCTAATGTGGGCGTCGGTAGCGGGCGACCATCCCGCGCCGACTTGGCACTCGACCAAATCGGGCGCAATGACTCATCCGACCGTTTTATGATCGCGCTTGCGCGTCTTGCCTTTGATTTGGCGCTCCCAACCGAAAGTTCAGGGTTAACGGCTCTGTTCGAACCGGATCGGGAAGAGGTTTGGGTACGTCGGTTGTTTGAAAAGGCTGTCCTCGGCTTCGCCCGTGTCGAGTTGGAGCCGCTGGGATGGTCGGTTCGCGGCAGTATCCCACTCAACTGGCAGGTGTCATCGGCATCTGAGGGTCTCGCGGGCATTCTTCCAGGCATGGTGACCGACATTGTGCTCGATCCGCCAAATGGAGGTCGCCGCGTAGTGATCGACACGAAATTCTCGTCAATCCTCACATTGGGGCGCTTTGATAATGCCAGTCTCAAGAGCGGATACCTCTACCAGATGTATGCGTACGTTCGATCTCAGGAGGGTCGCGACCGCCCGTGGCAGGACGCCGCGGGATTGTTTCTGCACCCTGCGATTAACCACCGAGTTCAGGAATCTGTAGTTATCCAGAATCACCCGATTTCCTTCGCGACGCTGAATCTCGGTGGCCCGGCGGCTGCCATTCGGATCGATTTGCGGGAAATCCTTCTCGGCCAAAATCACGCATACCTGCGTGATCAGTGCCTTTAGCGCTCTCTGCTCAGCGGTCGTTTGTTTTAGTCTAAGTGGTTCAAGACTGCATTGCGACCCTCAGGCTCGCAATGACTTGTTCCTGACGATGAGCGGTCTTTACCGCCCAAAACCTGTGAGGCTCTCCAGAACCGCGATCTGGGACTTGGGCCGCCCGTTGTGGGGAGCGTTGTATCGCGGCGAGCACGGGTGGTCGTTCGAGAAACACCCTGCCGGATTAGTACCCACAAACGCGCTTCCCTTCCGCAATCCATTTGGTCGAAACACCGCCTACGGTGAGAAAAAGGTCAGGTTAGCAGCGAGAGTCGCCCGATGAATTCAACAGCTAAACCAAGGCTGTGACGATTTCAAGAACCGTGGAAAAGCAAGAATTCGAGCGAGTACTCCGCGCCGGTTAGAATAAGACGCCCTCCACTCCCGGCCACCAAATCGCGGCGGAAACTTCCCTCTGGCAATCGCGCCTTCGTCCCCGGTCCTGCTCCCTCTCCTCTTTCTCTTGCCCCTCCTCTGCCTCCGCCTCCGCCGCCACCCATCAACGACGATGATGATGAAGGCCATTAACCCATTTGAGAAATCCCGCGCACTGAATTACTAATGAATGTTCCTTGAAGCAACAAAGCGAAGCCCGGCACGTGCGATGGCAGCCCTTTATATCCGGCGGGAAATGCTACGACCTAAGCCACCTGCATCCCCGCACCTGCCAGTATGAGCAGCCCGCGAAGGGGCGACAAGCCCGCGCGCGTCTACACCGTTGACGTTATCTTTTCGCTGCACTGCTTCACGCGCGGCCTGTTGGATGATGAAGAGGTCGATGCGGGCCTGCTTTACAGCGATGACCGGGAAACGCGGGAGTTTGATTTTCACCGCTACGAGCTGTCCGAGCAGCTTCCCACCATCATCGAAGAGCTGGGCCAGCGCAAATGCTTTCACACCGGCCATGACAATTTCTTTTCCATAGTGATAATCGACCAGGAAGGAAACAGCATGGAGTACGACGTTTTCTTTACGGCTTCGCGCGCGTCCCGAAAAAGAGGCGTCGTGAATCTGTACATCCAGAGCGCCTACGCACGCGATATGGAACACGGAAACCGGCCGCGCATGACCTCGCCCATCGGGTTCTACGTTATCCTGTACAACGTGCTGAATAATCGGCCTATCAAGCCTGCCCCTAAATAGAAACGGCTCCCTTGTGAGGAGCCGTTTCGAATTACCTAATTGGACCTCTTGGCTATCTCCACGCTTGGGTGGAGACCGGTTTCCCGGCGGGGCCAGCGCGCAGCCAATGGCCGCTCCGTTCATACGCTGACAGTTTCATGATAGGATTTCCGCGCTGAAATTGCAACCCCATTTGCAACGTCGTGTGTTTTCAGCGCTCGGCAGGGCACCCGCCACGCTGCTTGTCCCGATAGCCCAGAGTGTTTCCTGAATCGAGATAGCGAACACTGCTAACCGTTGTGGTTGCTTCATAGGCACCTCCCTTTGCTGCGCTAACGGACTGAAACTGACGTACCGCAGAACGACAACGATCAGAAGGCTAGCGAGACCCACATACGCCCCAAGGAGGGACCCTTGGGCTGCCGACCATAACCCTTGAGCATGGCCCTGAACGCATTCGGTTGTCACAGAACCTATCTGCCATCTAGCAGATGCACTAATCATGTGACTGGTTTTAGCCGGCGAATAACGCCCAAGGTTTTCGCCCCCGCGCGCGTCGATTCGCGGCTGCAGGCAAAGCAGGGCCGCTCGCTCGTTTCAGGTTCGCTGGATCGAGCACGAACTTTTCGCGCAGAGAATCGATTACGCCATCGGCTGCTTCTACGGGAATCCAATCGCCGGCATCAAGCGAATACTCGCAGCGGCGGATACCGGAGGCGCCGTCTATCGCCTCGCACTGAATGTGCGCCGCGCCGTTTGAATAGCGGGCGCCGCCGATGGCGAGTTCGTTTCGCGGTCCGACGCGACCACGCGGAAGCAATACTTGTCATCGGCCAGCACGTCGGCGTCGAAGGTGACCGAGGTCTTGTGAGTCGCGGATTTCAGTGCTTTCCACTGCATCTGTCTGCGCCGCGGAAGTAGACGTTGTAGATGAGTCGATCGCCAATCGGACCGTGGGCCTGCCAGGCGATGTCGGACCCACTCCGTGTAAGCACGTTGCAGGGCATGCGTGGGAGCGCCGGTCGAATTCGCCGGGGAATCGCCGCTGTCGCTGACTGTAACGGGAGATGCCGCGGAGGACGATGCCGTGACCGGGGACGCTCTGAGCGCGGGGCGGCGAGTTCTGTAGTAAATATGCCAGCGCCAAGCCGCTCAGTACAGGCGTCGTTTCGCCCGGCCTGTCATTTCGAGCTTCCATTGGATGAAGCGCTCGTTGGGGCTCGTCGCCTAAGTCTCTACAACATCCTATGCCGATTTTAAATGCCGGCGGTGCACTTCGGTAATTTGGAAGATCTGCAACTCATTAGCCGAAGTTGCAACGGCGAGCGGCATCCGTCACATACCCGTCATCTGGCCTCAGGCGCGCATATGATGAAGCTTAGCTCGCCACGGAAGGACCGACTGTGGGACGCTCTTGCAAAACAGTTGCAAATATCGGCTTGTTGCGGCTATCATGATCGCGTGGGATTCACGAAACTGCTGGTGAGCAGCTCTCTGCCTCTGATCCTGGCCGCTGCCGCTTCGGCGCAAAGCGATCAGCCGCCCGTATCGTACATCCGGATCAGCCCAATCCTCAACGCCATCGACACGAACCAGGACGGCGTGCTCTCCGCGGCCGAGATTGCGGCATCGGCAACGGAACTCAAGAAGCTCGACAAGAACGGCGACGGCAAGCTCACGCGCGACGAAGCCGGCATCCATATGGACCAGTTGCCGGGACGCGGCGGTAGAGGCGATGGCCGCGGCCGGGGTGAAGGCCGAGGCCGCGGCGAAGGCGGGGCCGAAGTGGAGATCCCAGCGCCGCCACCGAGCGCCGACGACCTGACGACATCGCTCATGATGTTCGACGCCAACCACAACGGTCAGTTGGAAAAGAGCGAAGTGCCGGAACGCTTGCAAGGACTCTTCGAGCGCGGCGATACCAACAAGGACGGCATCCTGACCAAGGCAGAGATCGTCGCACTGGCCGAGGCGAGCCGGCAGATGAAGCTTCCTCCACGGCCCAATCGGTTCGACCTCGCGATGATCGCGCTCGACACTAATGGCGACGGCGAGATTTCCGCCTCCGAAATCGATGCCGCTCCGAAATCTCTGTTGACTCTGGATAAAAACGGCGACGGCCAAGTCACCAACGACGAAGTAACTCCGGCGCCGGGACGGGGCGGCCGCGGGCAGTAAGCCCTTTTAAAATCTCCAGCGGAATAAACCACAATGCGATTTCTATCGATTGTTTCCGCCAGTGCATTGGCACTGGCATTGACGGGCGCCCGCGGGTCCAGCACAGGAGCGCGGGAACAGATCTTCGCCTTCCGGCATGAGAATGTACTCGGGACGTCGCTCGATCTGAAAGTCGCGGCGCCATCGCGTGCACAGGCCGAACGCGCCGAGGCCGTGGTCCTTAACGAGATGGACCGCCAGTCGCGCATTCTGAGCTCATGGTCGCCGGATAGCGAGGTCAGCCGCTGGTCACGCACTCACAATCAGCCCGTCGCGGTTTCCCCTGAGTTGTTCGAAGTGCTCGGTATGTACGACCAATGGCGCGTGCGTACCAACGGCGCGTTGAACGCATCGGCGGGCGCGATTATCGGCGTTTGGAAGGACGCCGAGCGAACCCGGCGCCTGCCGTCGAAGGACGCTCTGAATGCAGCCGTCGCTACCGCAGGCGCAAGGCAATGGACGCTTGACCCGGCGCGCCACACCGCGACCCATACCGGCAACGCCACGCTCGTCCTGGCCTCCTTTACCAAGAGCTACATCATGGATCATGCCGCCGACGCCGCGTTGCGAGAAGGCGTTCGTTCCGTAGTGGTAAACGTGGGCGGCGATATCGTGGTTCGCGGCGCTCTCACCGAACCGGTGGATGTGGCCGATCCTCGCGACGACGCCGAAAATGCGGAGCCCCTCGCGCAGGTTCTCATGCATGACTGCGCGATTGCGACTAGCGGCGATTACCGCCGCGGTTTCGATATCGACGGCCGGCACTATTCGCATATCGTCGATCCGCGCACGGGAATGCCCGCGGAAAACATCATCAGTTCCACTGTGATTGCGCCGCGTCCGTCCGACGCAGGCGCGCTGGCAACCGCGTTTTCCGTCCTGACGCCCGAAGAAAGCGCGAAGCTGGCCGCTTCTATGCCTGGCGTGGCTTATCTGCTGGTGCGAGCGGATGGACAGCGGATTGAAAGCAGTGGATGGGCAGCGCTGGAATCGCATAAGCCGGTGCAGATCGCCGCCGCCCGCCCCGTTGCTTCCCGCCGCCCGCTGGCTGCAAGTTTGGGCTTGGCGCCCGCCGTAGCCGCCGGCACTCCCTGGGACCCCAATATGGAGCTCACCATCAACTTCGAGCTTGCGCCTATTGGCGGAACGACGAAGCGGCCGTTCGTGGGCGCATGGATTGAGGACGCGGATCACTTTCAGGTGAGAACTCTGGCGGTTTGGTACCACGAAGATCGCTGGGTGACCGAGATGAAGGCATGGTTCCGCTCAGACCGTATGCGCGCCATGGCGGACGGGAAGGAGATTTTTCGTTCGGTTTCATCGGCCACCCGTCCTCCAGGCAAATATACGCTCAAATGGGATGGCAAGGACAACGACGGAAAGCTGGTGAAGAACGGAAAATACACCGTCTTTCTGGAGGTTGTGCGCGAACATGGCACCTACCAGTTGATGAAGCAGGAAATGGATATGACGGGAACGCCCAAAGTAGTTACATTCCCAGCGAATACGGAGGTCGTTTCAGCGTCCTTTGACTACCACAAACTTGGAAAATAGACCGCCCGTACACAAGCCGCACGTGCCGCTTTGGAGGCGGCGCACGGCGCACTGGTCGCGCTGGCTGCATCTCTATCTTTCGATGGTGAGTTTCGCCATCCTGTTGTTCTTTGCAATTACGGGACTCACGCTGAATCATCAGTCTGCGTTCAGTAGCGTAGCTCCGCCCAAGCGATATACGGGATCGCTGGACGCCTCATGGATGAAAGCGCCTGAGGCACACAAGGCCGATATCGTCAGAACGTTTCGATCGAGGCACGGTATCAAAGCCGATCTGAGCGATTTCCGAGTCGATGACGACCAGGTGCAGATTTCGTTCAAGGGGCCGGGCTATTCGGCCGACGGGTTTGCCGATCGCCGGAGCGGCAAGTATGAACTGAACGAAAACCGTCTGGGGTTGGTAGCGGTCGTAAACGACCTACACAAGGGCCGTGACACGGGGAAGGCCTGGGCGGTTGTTATCGACGTCTCGGCGATCCTGATGTGCCTCGTATCGCTAAGCGGCCTAGTGCTGATTTTCTTTCTGCACAAGAGGCTGCGTTCCGGCTTGATCGCGTTGGCGATCGGAACCGCGCTGTGTTACGTGGTGTACCAAGTCTGGGTTCCCTGAGCGCAAATCGGCAACACGCGCGCCCAGGTTACTTCAAGACTACCTTTGCGACGCCGGTGTTGTTGGCGCTGTCCGAGACGCGAATCGCGATCAGATGCTCGCCGGGCTTGAGGTTCGCCAGTTCGAGCGTGAACTTCTCGCGCAGGGAATCGATTACGCCATCGGCGGCTTCCACGGGGATCCAATCGCCGGCATCGAGCGAATACTCGCAGCGGCGGAGGCCGGATGCGCCATCCGCCGCTTCCCACTCGATATGGGCGGCGCCGTTGGCGTAGCGCGTGGCGCCGACAGTCACTACGGGCGGCGTGTTATCGATCATCACCGGTGCGCTATCGAGAAGGGCCTCGCGCGCCGCGGTGGGTGCGTTCACTTCGCGGTCCGACGCGACTACGCGGAAGTAATACTTGCCATCGGCTAAGACGTCGGCATCGAAAGTCAGCGAGGTGTCATGCGTCGCGGATTTCAGCACCTTCCACTGCATTTCGTCGGCGCCGCGGAAGTATACGTTGTAGATGAGCCGATCGCCATCGGGATCGTCGGCTTGCCATGCGATGGTGACCTGCTGCGTGTAAGCGCGCTGCAGGGTCTGGGTGGGAGTACCGGTGGAGTTCGCCGAGGCATCGCCGCTATCGCTCACCGTGACGGAATACGCCGAGGAGGAAGATGTAGTCGCCGGAGTGCGGGTTGGCACAGCCTGCGAAACCACATTGATGCTCTTCAGCGCGGGCGGCGAGTTCTGCGGCAAATAGGCCAGGGCAACGCTGTTCAGCACCGGCGTCGTTCCGCCTGCGCCTGTCATTTCGAGCTTCCATTGGATGAAGCGCGAGTTAGGGCTCACGATGCGCGAGCCGGTCGGATCGGTGAGCGGAGCGGACCACTCACTCCAGGTGCGATCGGGCCGGGCGGAGTTGCCGGATCGGGTACGGAACACGATCTTGGCGCCTGCAGGCTGATCAGCGCGCCAGCTCAAGCTACCCCATTTTGAGGCGCTTCCGGAATCGTGCACCGGAGCCTCGTAAGTTCCACTGGGGCCGGCCGTTTCACCCAAGCGGAAGATGCGGCCCATGTTGCCGGTGGCGGCGAGAATCGAGTGGTCCGCGGGCAACAGGCGCAAGGTCTCGCTCTCGTTGGTTTGGGCGACCAGAGTCACGCGCCGGTCGGGCGCGAGGCCGTAGATACGTCCATTTTGATCGGTGGAAAACAGGATCTGCTTTTCCAGGGCCAGCAGGTCGTAGACGTTCTCCTCCTTCGAACTCCACAGTGTTTCCACGGTGTTATCCGGATTAATGCGATACACGGCCGATTTGTCTACATTGCCGGTGTCGGTCACAGCGGAAAAGGTACTCGTGACCTGCGGCGCGGCCTGAACGGGTTGCTGCGGCTTGATGTCCTGAGGTTTGATCTCGGCGGCATTGGACGAAGCCGCGTCCACGGAAACCGTGATGGTCGTTCCCGGCGCGGTCACGGTGTTGTTATTCTGCGTGGCCTGCGCGGCGGCTTGCGTCTGCTTGGCCACCGATCCGCCCAGCGCCGCGGCATAGACCGTGCCATCCGGCATGGGAACAATGGCGCGGATTTCCGGCAGGTTCGCGTCGTAGAGCACGAACGCCTTGTCCTTCGCCGAGATGCGATAGAGGATGCCGTTTGGTTCCGTGCCGGCCAGCAACCGACCTTGCGAATCCACCGCCAATCCCGTGATATGCGACTGGCCGGTTTCATAATAGACCTCGCCTTTACTGGCGGAATCTACGCGAAAGACCTTGCCTTGATCGCCGGTGCCTACATAGAGTGCGCCATTTGGCCCCATTGCCAGCGACCAGATGTAGCGCGCTTGCGGCGCGAAATATTCCGATGCCGTGCCGTTCTCGATGCGGTAAACTTTGCCATCGGGCGAGGTTCCCGCGTAGACGGCGCCGTCCTTGCCGACCGCTATGGCGAAGACTTCGGGCTCGGGCGCGGTCCAAAGGAGCGACGATTTCCCGGCGCGATCGATTTTATATACGCGGCCGCGATTGCCGGTGGCGGCGTAAATGGCGCCATCGGGTCCCTCGGCCGCCGCCCACACCACCGGCTGATCCGAAGTGAAGACGGGGTCGATCTTTGGGCCCAGCGTGATGCGGCCATCGCGGCTGAGCGAGATGCCGTCGAACTTGCCGCGAATGAAATCGGCGTAGGAGCTCATCTCCCACGCGGTGGTTCCGCTAGCGAATGCGGCCGTGGCGGCAGCCAGGGAAAACGCTAATCGATACAAGCGCGCGGTCATTCCTTCACCTCTACCTGTACCGTTTTGACGCCGGAGATCACAGCGCCGCCTCCATCGATTTCCATGCCCGCGATCTTCGAGTTGCGCGAACTCGAGATGCCTTGCAGATTCGCCGCCGAGCCTTCGAGAACGAGCGCAACCGAGGGCGGCGGCGCGGGCAGGTCGGACCCTTCCAGTTGAAAGGCCTGGTCGGCGCGCCACACGCGCACATAGGCTTTGGTGTTGGGATGCAGTTCATTGACGGTGTCGATCAATTGGCGCGGGCTGCGCGGGCTGGTCTGCAGGATCTGGCGAAAATCTGTCAGATTGGCGACGCTGGCGTCGGCGACCGTGAAATAGATCAGCCCCGGCGGCGCGCCGATGGGCACCTGATAATCCACTTTGCGCGTCGTCTCGTCGCCATCGTCGCCGGTGAGCATCACGTTGAGCGTTAACTTGTCTCCGGCGTGGACTTCGTGCCGCGAGAGCGTGACGCCATCGATATTGAGCTGGCGTTTTTCGTCGAGCGCGTCGATATTAATCGACACCTTTTTCAATTTGAGCGAATTGAAGCCGCTCTGCAAGATGTACGCCGCGGGAATGGCCGCGTTGAGTGAGACTTGCGCGGCGACGCCGTTGTCGGCCGAATAGAGGTTATCGAGCCGCACGGGCGCGGGCGCGTTCTGAAATTCCATTTGGCCGGTGACGCGCAAGGTCGCGGCGCCCAGCGTGCGCTCGGTGCGGTCGATGACGGAGAAGACCGCCATTTGAAGAAGGAGCGGCGAAAGCAGAGGATCATTGACCATCTGCACTTGATACGATTCCACCGATTTCGAGGACCGCGTAACCGAAAGCGACATGGGGACCATGGGCGGCCGGACGCCGAGTTCGCCCGAAACGGCCGTGTTGCGGTCTTGCGAGATGGAGCCCATCCATTCGTGAGCCGTGGAGAGCTTGAACGAGGTGTTGACGTTCGGCAGCAACGTGATAACTTCGGCGCGCGCGAAGGGCAACGCGGTGGCGCCGATATCGAGGAAGCGATGACCGAAGGCATAGATACGCGAGCCATCGACATAGGTCACGGTGCCATCGGCGCCAACGCCCATATCGCCAGCCATGAGTTGCACGCTGATCATCGAGCCAGGTTTGACGTCGGCCGGGTTACCCATCTTCGGTTCTACGTCCGACCCGGCCGAGATGCCTTGACGGGGCTCGAGACCAAGCGCCTTCAACTGCGGCGCGAATGCATCGAGCGTACCGCGGGTGAATCCGCCGAAGGAAATCGGCGTCGCAATGTCGATCATGCGCGCCTCGCCAGCCATTGCCAGCTCGGGACGGGGGATGGAACGCGTGACGTCGCGCTCGGCGAGAGCGAGTTGCTTGCGCGAAGCCGGCGCGGCAGCGGGCGACGAACGCAACATGTCCTCGATGGGCCGAATGCCGGCGATGGGGTCCTTGGAAAACGGGAAGGCCATGGCGACGGCGCCGATGAGTTTTCCATCGATGTAGACAGGACTGCCGCTCATGCCTTGCATAACACCGGTGTGTTCGAGCGGGCCGCCCGCGAGGCGGGCGACGATCAGCGATTCCTTGGGACCGATGTTTTCGAGCACGCCGAGGATTTCGACATCGAAGTCCGAAATCTGGCTGCCGGCAAAGACGGTGCGTCCGACGCCGTGCATGCCGGGCCGGATTTGTTTAAGCGGCAAGAACTGGGTTTGCGCGGAGAGGACTGCGGCGAAAACCAGGACCGCGGCGGGGGTGAAACGTGGCACCCATCTATTGTAACTGGGCGGGAATGACCGTTTCGGAACTATGGCGTGAATCAGCGGCGGCCCCGACGACTGACGCCCTAAGACGAATCACCCGTGATTGAGCCGACTGAGCGACGGAGTCAATACAACGATCATGTAGTATTGATACAATGATTCCTGAATGGTCTGCCAATGGCAATCTTCCGCCCGGAGTGCATTTCGCCACTTGGCTGGAACTCGAGGATCGGTTCGGTTTCAATCCGCGGCGTCATCGGATGCTGGCGGGATTCCGGCAGGCTTGCGAGGAGTTGCGGAAAGCCGGTTGCCGATTGGTTTACTTGGACGGCAGCTTTGTCACCCGGAAGGAACATCCCGGCGACTTCGATGCCTGTTGGGACGTACAGAACGTCGACGATGCCAGGCTCGATCCAGTCTTCTTGGATTTCTCCCGTGGCCGCGCGGCGCAGAAGCAGCGGTTCCTGGGCGAGTTGTTTCCAGCACAACTGCCTGAAGGTGCGACCGGCAGGGCGTTTGTGGATTTCTTCCAGGTGAATAGGGTGAGCGGTGAACCGAAAGGAATTCTGGCAATCAGGCTGGGAAGGAGCAGACGAAAATGATCAAGAACGAAAAACAGTACCGAATCACAAAGGCACAAGTCCGGCGGTTTCAGGATGCAATCGCCGAGTTGGCCGGTCAGCCGCGCCCCTCGAACATCAGCGCGCGATTGTGGGAGGCCCAACGCGAGGCAGCTCGGAGCCAGATGGAGGAATTGCGAGAGCAGGTTGAAGCCTACGAGCGGCTCAATGCGGGCCGGAGCAAAGGAGTGGTTCTCGAAGGCGTCGAGGATTTGCCCAAAGCTCTGATCCGAGCACGCATAGCGGCGGGAATGACGCAGGAGAGCCTGGCGCGCCGCCTCGGGGTCAAGCCCCAACAGGTGCAGCGGTATGAGGCGACGGAGTACGGGAGCGCCAGCTTCGCCCGCATTCTGAAAGTCGTGCATGCCCTGGGCTGAGCATGCCTAGAGCGGTACGACTCGTTCGCAACGGGTAAATGATCGAGATCCGCCTCTTGCCGTGACTCGATTGAACCTGCGCGCTACTTCCATTTGCCCTTTTGCTCCCTTTCCGGCGCCATCGCCTTTTAATCTCTCCTATTCCATCGGATCGCTTGCACCAAATGACTTGACTCACCGGGTCCCGGTGAGTCAAGTAAAAAGAGCCTGGTTGTAAAGAGAGCTTGGTTCAGAACGCCGGGTTATTTCTCTCCCTTGCCGGTTACGCTGGTGCCCCATGCCGCCGACGTTCCCCAGGCCGCGGAAGTTCCCCATGCGGCCGAAGTGCCCCACGCGGCGGAACTGCCCCATGCCGCCGAGGTGCCCCACGCGGCGGAGGTCCCGCCGATGGATTGAATTATCTGCGGCCCCCAAAGATTAGCCAGGCTCCAGACGCCGTTGTTCCACGTCGAGGAACTGGGATTGACCAGCACCGCCAGCGAGAGCAGCGGGTTCCAATAAACCGTCGGCGAGAGGGCGGCGCCCGTGGCCGTATCGCGATTGTTCAGAGCCGCCACGATGTTGAGATATCCGGCTCCGACCGTGAAAATGTCGTAGGTATCGGTATAAGTCGCACCCGTGGTGGGATCGGTGGCGGTGCTGGACCGCGGGAAGGTTTTCGACGCGGTCTTCATCAGCCGCGCCTTCACGGTGTCCGGCGTAAGGGTCGGGTCGTTGTGGATCAGAATCGCGGCCGCGCCGCTGACCACGGGAGTGGCCATGCTGGTGCCGCTCAATTCGAAATACTCGGCCGGCCCCGTGGCTCCCGGCTTCATGTAATCGGACGCCGGAACGATGTTTTGGGGATATTCCTGCGCAAGCGTCGAGCCCGGAGCGAGCAGAGAGCGGACGAGGTTGCCCGGGGCCACGATATCCGGCTTGACTTCGTAGTCGATCCAGCTCGGACCACGCGAGCTGTAGCTGGCGATGAGATCGTCGCTGGTCTGCGGGGTTCCTTCGGTCTTCATCGCGCCGACGGTGATCGCGTAAGGATCGTTGCCCGGCGAGGTGATTGTGGCGTAACCGTCACGGCCCAGATTTCCCGCCGCGACCACCACCACGATTCCCTTCTTCCACGCGGCGGTGACGGCGGCGCAGATGGGGTCCAGGCGATAACTCTCATAGATCGGACGGCCGATCGAAAGATTGATCACCCGGATGTTGTAGGTCGATTTCAGGCTGATGGCGCGATCGATAGCGGCGACGACGACGCTGTCGCTCGACATGCCGTTCGCATCCAAAACGCGCAGGTCGATCAGATTCGCGCCGGGCGCGATGCCGCGGAAGGTATGCGTGAATTGCGGTCCGATGGAAGACGCGCCGCTGCTGGCGACGATGCCGGCGACGTGCGTGCCATGGCCGTAGTCGTCCGGCTTGGTGGATGGGACGAAGCTCTGGCGGTATACGATGCGCGACGCCAGGTCAGGGTGCGGGTAGATTCCGCTATCGACGATGGCCACGCCGACGCCCGCTCCGGTGTATCCGGCCTGGAAGGCGACATCGGCGCCGGAAGCAGCGGCGCTCAGATCGACCGTGCTGGCCACCGGACGGTCCGGCGAGATGTATGCCACCGACGAATTATTCGCCAGAGTCAAGAGGTGCGACACCGGCACTGTGGCTGTCAATGCTGGAAGCGAGGAAAACTCCTGCGTGACAACCCCTCCCAGACTCGAGATCAACTTGAGCAGTCCGCCAAGAATATCGTCGACGAGACCGAGAAGACCACCGACAAGACCAGGGTTGCTGGGAGTATACTGAACGACCACATTGACGGAACCGGAGTTGCCCAACTGCTTGAGGAGATCCGGAGAGATTTTCGCGCTTTGGCCAAAACTGAGAGCCGTGCTGGACAGCAGGCATGTCCAGACGAGAAGTTGACGACGCAGAAGTTTCATACGCCTCGATAGAAGCATTCCGTAAACCAAACGCAGGCGTCTGAAAAAGAGCGACTTAAGATGCGGCGCAGGCGCTGGCGGGCGTCAAGGCTGCGCCGGCGGCGTCATTGTGACGCCGGTCTCCAGGCGGCGCCGATTTTCGAGGCGTGCCTCAAGTGACCGCGCCCATTCGCCGATAGGTACATAAGATGAAGTCTCGCGCGGCGCAAGCCTACATTTCCGTGGTGATCGCGGCCGGCGCGTTGCTTTTTGGCCACGGCATCTGGAGCATGCTTCAGGGTCCGTGGATCTGGACTGTCGATAATCAGGGCCGGTATCTTTTTTATCTCGCGATTGCGCTGTTGGCTTCCGCGGTCAAGATTCAGCTTCCCTCGGTCACGGGGACCATGTCGATGAGCTTTCTTTTTGTGCTGATCGGCGCGGCGGAATTCACCCTCGGCGAGACCTTGCTGGTGGGCGTCCTGGGGATGGTGGTACAGACCATTTATCACGCCAAGAAGCGTCCCAAGGCGGTGCAAGTGGTATTCAGCCTCGCCAGCATGGCCTGCTCGGTCCAGATTGCGTATGGGGCTTATCGGCTCTTCGGTTTGCAGAGCACCATCCTGAGCGCCGCCGCGTTTTTCGTTGCTAACACTTTATTCATCGCCACTGTAATTGCGTTAACGGAAGAGAAAAACGTCTGGCAAGTGTGGCGCGATTGCTACTTCTGGACTTTCCCGAATTATCTGGTAGGCGCGGCCGCGGCGTGGGTCGTTGCCGTCGCCGAGCGCGTGGCGGGCTGGCAGGCCGCGCTGCTGCTGATGCCCATCTTCTATGTGGTCTACCGCTCCCACAGTTTATACGTCGGCCGGCTGGAGGAGGCGAAAAAACGCGCAGAGGATCAGCGCGCGCACGCCGAAGAAGTTGCCGCGTTGCATCGCCGGACCATCGAGACGCTGGCGATCGCCATCGAAGCCAAGGATCAGACCACGCACGATCACCTGGCGCGCGTCGAAACTTACGCGGTCGAGGTGGCCAAAGATCTCGGCTTCAGCGAGACGGAGTTGGAAGCGTTGCGCGCGGCGGCGCTGCTGCATGACGTCGGTAAGATCGCGGTGCCGGAATACATTATTTCCAAGCCCGGCAAGCTGACGCCGGAAGAATTCGAGCGAATGAAGACGCACACCGTGGTGGGCGCGGAGCTTGTGGAGCGCATCCGCTTCCCTTACTCCGTGGCGCCGATGGTGCGCGGCCACCACGAAAAATGGAACGGCGCCGGTTATCCCGACGGGTTGAAAGGCGAGGAGATTCCCATTGGCGCGCGAATTCTGGCAGCGGTGGATACGCTGGACGCGCTCGCATCGGACCGGCAGTACCGGCGCGCGCTTCCGCTCGATCAGGCGATCCAGGTGATTCTCGCGGAATCCGGAAAAAGTTTCGATCCGCGTGTGGTGGATGTGTTGGCGCGGCGTTATGTGGAGTTGGAGGCGATGGCGTCCGGGACGATTCGGATGCGGCGTCTTTCCACGGATGTGAAGATCGAACGCGGCGAAGCGCCAGCGGCCGGGTTCGAGAGCGCTGCACAGACGGCGGGGCGCGATCTGGCCAACATCCAACGCTCCCTAGACGAAGCGGAGGAGTGCGGGCGTGCAGTGGCAAAGCTGGGTGTGGCGCTGGCGCAATCGAGCGATCGCGAGTCCTGGTTCCGGAAATTGCGAGGCGGTCTTGCTGGGTCGATTCCTTACGATGCGCTGGCGGTCTATCGCCGGCGAGGCGAATCTCTGTTTCCCGAATTTACCGATGGCGGAGACTTCCTCGATTTTCTGTCCGTTCAGATTCCAGTTGGACAAGGCCTGTCAGGGTGGGTCGCGGAGAACGGCAAGGCCATCGTGAACGGCAATCCGGCAGTCGAGCCGGGCTACGTGCCCGACCAATCGAAACCACTCGGGTTGGCCTCGGCGCTGGCGGTCCCGCTAATTCATGAGCGGGGCATTGTGGGGGTGTTATCGCTATACCGGCGCAATAGCGACGCATTTTCGAAAGACGAGTTGGCGGCGCTAGACTCGATTGCGGCCACCTTAGCCGGCCTGCTCGAACTCCCGGTACGCGCGGCCTGATTGCACCAGCCGCGGAATGGCCGCGATCAGTTGCCGCGTACATGCGTGCCGTGGATTTTCGAAGATCCGTCTGACCGGCGCGTCTTCAACCACCTGGCCATTCTTCAAAATCGCCACGCGATTGCATAACGACGCGACCGATGCCAGGTCGTGCGAGATGTATAGAATCGCGATGCCGTATTCCTCGCGGAGCCGGGCGAAGAGCGCCAGAATTTCCGCCTGCGTGATGGTGTCGAGCGCGCTGGTGGATTCGTCGGCGAGCAGTAGCGCCGGCCGATGCAGAATCGCCAGGGCGATCACGAAGCGCTGCGCCATTCCGACGCTCAGGCTACGCGGATATCGCTTCAAGAAAGATGCGTCCGTGGGCAGGCTGACGCTGCGCATCAAAGCGGCGAAGTCTGGTTTGCCCGGTTGATGCGCGCGCCATGCCTCTTCGATTTGCGAGGAAAGCCTCACATGCGGATTGAGCGCAGCCACCGGGCTTTGCGGCACCAGACTGATCAGCTTACCGCGGATCTGACGCAAATCGCGCTCTTTCGTCTGGAGCAGATCGCGCCCTCGAAACAGGATTTCGCCGCTGACGCGCGCGCCCCTTCGAGCCAATAATCCGAGGATCGATAGGGCGACGCTGCTTTTTCCTTCGCCGCTCGGGCCAACGAGACCGACGATCTCACCTTCGGCGATTTGCAAAGAGAAATCGCAAAGCACCCCTGGTTTCCGCGGGTAATCCGCCGAGATGCGGAGTTGCAGCAGCACCTCCGTCATTTTTTCGCCGTCACGGTCAGCCCTTCCACGTTCCAGAAAGTGTGCGGGAAAAAAGCGCTCGGCTTCGCTCCGGCGACCTGCCCGGAAACCGCCATCAGCGCATTCGGATTCAACAGATAGATCACGGGCGTCTGCTCGTGTAGAATTTCCTGCACGCGATCGAAACTTTTCTTACGCGCGCGTTGATCGCCAGTGGCGGCCTGCGCGAGCATTAACCGGTCGATCTCTCCTTCCCATTCCGTTTCGGGACTCTTCTCAGCGGGATTCCACGGATGATTGCTGGCGGAGCTGAGAAGAACATTCATCAGACCGCTGGGATCGGCGTCGACGTTCACCAGGCCAAGCAGACACGCTTCGTAATTGAGCGACCGCGCAATCCTTTCGATGAGCGAGGGAAAATCGAGCGTCACGATGTTCAGGCGAATTCCCAACTTCGCCAGATCCTGCTGGATCAACGCCGCCATTTGTTCGCGTGTCTTGCTGCCGGCATTCGTCACCACGGAAAACTCGACGGCGTTGCCGCTTTTATCGCGCAGCGTGTTGTTTTGCATCCGGAATCCGTCGGCTTCGAGCAGTTTTTTGGCGGCGCCGGGATCGAACGGGTCAGGCGCCAATCCCTGTTTGAACCAAAGCTTGTTAGAGCGCGACACCGGACCAGCAGCCGGACTGGCGTGGCCCCGATAAACCAGGCGGCAAAGATCGTCGCGATGAATCGCCAGCGAAATCGCGCGGCGGAAGTTGCGGGATTGAAACCATTGCCGCGCCGCATCGCGAAGCGGCGCGCGCCGCGATTGATTGAACCACAGAAATTCCGAATCGAGCGTCGGACCGGCATCGATCGCCGTTCCAGGAGCATCGGCTTGCAAGCGGTCGAACAACTCGGGGGTGAGCTTGTCGATCAGTTGCAACTCGCCGCGGCGGAAACGCAGCAGCTCCAGATCGCGATTCTGCTCGATACCGATGAGGATCGAATCGACATGCGGCAGGTCGCGTCTCCAATACGCCGGATTGCGGCGCAACCTGATCGAGACGCCGGGTTTGCGTTCGGCAATCAAGAAGGGACCGAGTCCCGGCGCTGGACGCATATGCGCGCTCGCGGAAACGATCGACACCTGATCGAACAGGCTTACGGCTTGCGGAGATGGCGCCGGAAATTCCGCAATCACCGTGTACGGGCCGGCCGCGCCGACCTTCACCGGACCTTTTTCAGTGCGGAACGCATCGGCGATGGGCGAATGCAGTTCCGGGGCAAGAAGTTTCGCGAAAGAGTCCACCACATCCGCCGAAGTGAACGGCGCGCCATCGGGAAACTTCACATCGCGCCGGAGTTGAAATTGAATTTTTGCGCCATTGGCTAGCACTTTCCAGGAGACGGCCAATTCCGGTTCGGCGAGTTGCGTCTGCCGGTTCACCCGAATCAACGAGCCTTCCGTCAGATAGCGCAGCGCTTCGGCCGATTCGTCGGCGACCAGAAAGGGGTCGACCGTTTTCGGCTCCGCGCCCAAAGAGAAATGCAGTTCGGAACCGTTCGCCGCGATCAGCGTCAACGAGGCGCCGAGAAGAAAGAGATGAATTCGTGTCATGCCGCAAGATCCTTATCGGGCCGCAGAAGTTGAAGGCTTACCGTAACCGCGGCTAGCAGCAGCGCGGGCGCAAGCAGCCACGGACGAGATGGAACATCCGCGCCTTCGAGTTCGCGCAGCAATCCGCCCCAAGACGGCAGTGGCTCGGAGACTCCCAGGCCGAGCATTCCCATGGTGGTTTCGGCGAGAATGCAGACCGGCACGGCGATTAGGAACTGCACGCGCAGTACTGCCATCACGTTCGGCGTAAGGTGCGCCCACAATAATCGCCAAAATGTGCAGCCGGAGGCGCGGGCGAAGAGGACGAAATCGGAACTGCGCAAATCCAGCACGGCCGCTCGGACCACTCTCGCGGGCCCAGCCCATCCGAGCAGGCCGAGCAGGGCGAAAGTGATACTCACCGACACAGTCGCCGGCACATTCAGCGGTAGGCAGGCGCGCGCGATCAGCAATAAAAATAACCAGGGGAGCGATGCGAACAGATCCGCCGCGGCGAGGATGGCGCGCTCTACGATTCCTCCGGCGAGTCCCGCAAGTCCGCCCAGCAGCGCCGCCGCAATGCATGAGAGCAGCGCCGACGCGGGCGCGAGCAGTAAGGAGAGACGCGTCCCGTAAACGAGGCGCGCGAAGCGATCGCGCCCCAATGCGTCCGTGCCCAGCGGAAAACGGCGCGAGGGCGGGGCGTCAGGCGATTCGCGAAACTGCGTGTCGTATGGCGTCTTCTCCCAAATTCCGCATGTAAGCGCGGCGGCGCCGACGAGCGTCAGAAAAATTGCAGCCATAGCCCGAATAACCTTCACACCCCGCCTCCCAGATCGAATTCGCCGCGCTGCGCATGAAACATTTCCGAGACTGCCATCGCAGTGGTGGTCGCCAGAGTCACCAGCATGGTCACATTGATCAGCAAGGGCAGGTCGCGCGCCGTCGCCGCCTGCCACGCCAGGCGCCCCAGGCCAGGGACGTCGCAGATGGCTTCAATGGGTATCGCGGCGCCGATCGCAAGGCTGATGGAAGCTGCCACCAATGCCGTCAATTGCGATGCGGCCGCCGGCAAAACGTGCATCCTCACGATGACGGATTCGGAAACGCCGCGCGATCTGGCCATCTCGACGTGCGGCGCCGCGTAGACCGAAGCGAGAACGCCGCGCGAATATTGAAAGATTTTCGGCGCCAGCACGATGGCCAGAACCAGGCGCGATGCGTGCCCGCCGAGCAGGCATAAATACGCGATCAGCGCGACTGGAAGACTTAGAATCAGCGTTGCGACCGTGAGCATCGCAACATCGAGAGACCAACTCAGGGGAAAGCGCACCACCACCATCGCGCATCCGAGTCCCGCGAGCCACGCAAGCGCCAAACCGAAGCTCAAGTCGCGCAGGGTTCGCGGAGCGCGATCCGCCAGCAGCGCGGAAACGGGCGAATTGTTAGGCTCCGAAAATCCCAGGTCGCCATGCGCCAACCCTTGCAGGTAACGCACGAAATTCACGCCGACGTTGCGCTGCCGCGCTTTCTGGTCCCGTAGGGCAACCAGCGTTTCCTCGCTCGCGCGCTGATTCAGTTCGCGTTCATCGACCAGCGCGCCCGGAGCGTAGCGGACCAGGCAGGCACTGGCCAATCCGGAGACGAGCACGAGACTCAGCATTCGCGCCAACTGTTGGGTGACGACCCGCATATTGTCTCTATCGGCGAAGCGCGCAGAGTCATTAACAAGAAGAGAGCTACGGAGATTTGAAATGGCGATTCGGAGAAAAGCCGTATGGACCTTGTGCAGCTTTTTGAGAACAATGAGGATGTGCACAAGCCGCCGTCCGTGCCCGAGGTCCATGAGTTTATCGGCTCCGCCGCCGTCTTCGCCAGCGATCCGATGCGCCAACTGCTTACCCAGGTGCGCAAGATTGCGGCCACGAACGCGACCGCGCTGATCACTGGAGAAAGCGGCGCCGGCAAGGAAGTGGTGGCGCGAGCCATTCATCACTATTCGGCGCGCTGTTCGGGCTCCTGGGTGGACATCAATTGCGCGGCCCTGCCGGAAAATCTTCTCGAAAGCGAGCTGTTCGGCTACGAGAAGGGAGCCTTCAGCGGCGCCAATGCGTCCAAGCCGGGTCTCTTTGAAATCGCCCATGGCGGGACGCTGTTTCTGGACGAGATCGGAGACCTCGATCTACGCATGCAGGCGAAGCTCCTGCGCGTGCTGGACGGAGCCGGACACTACCGCATCGGCGGCGTGAAGAAAGTCAAGGTGGATGTTCGCATTGTGGCCGCGACGAATCAGAATCTGAGCACGGCGGCGGGTGAGGGCCGCTTCCGATCGGATCTTTATCACCGGCTCTCGCAGATCCGCCTGGTGGTGCCCCCGCTGCGCGAACGGGCGGACGATATTCTTCCATTGGCCGAGCACTATCTGAAAGAGCAATCGCCAGGACTGCATTTTTCCGACGACGTACAGGGCAAGTTGAAGACGTACCCCTGGCCCGGAAACGTACGCGAACTGCGCAACGTGGTAGTGCGTGCGGCGGTGTTTGCATCGGGGGAGCAGATTGAGACGTCCGATCTGCCCGAAGAATTCAGCCACACAGCCTTCGTCAAGGATCTTCACAACCTGGCGTTTCTGCCGGACCTCGAGCGCGGTGCGATTATACAAGTGCTCCAGGAAAAGCAGGGTCACCAGCGCAAGGCGGCGGAGTGTCTGGGAATTTCCAGAAGAACGTTGCAGCGCAAAATCAAGTCTTATGGCCTGACGACGGAGCGGGCCGTTTCCATTGCGGGGTGAACGATCATGAGCGAACTTTTCATTGCGGATCGCAGAAAGAATCGGGATCGCCGCGTAGCCGTCCGGACGCCGACTGACGGCGCCGTGGAGATTTCCTTCGATTTTCCCGTGCCGACCGTCATCGCAGCCGAACTGGTCGAAACCAGTGAAACCGGTTTCCGCGCGGTTCATGATTCGAAAGCGCTCGAGGCTGGCCTCGAAGTTTGTTATCAAAGGCCCGATGCCGCGGGTCGCGCGCGAGTCATCTGGACACATGTTTTAAACGGACGACGTGTGAGCGGATTTATGGTGCTGGTTGCTACGCAAGAGCCGGCGGCTTGAGCAAATTATCGAAGTAGTCTTGGCCGTCAATCAGTTCGCGAACTCGCTGCTTAGGACTCGTTAGGAAATAACAGTGCTCGTTGATGAGCCGATTGCCTCATTCTAGGACGCCGGGCAGAAGCCTTGCCCCACAAAGAGCTTTATAAGCACCCCGACATGCTCGTGACCTTTCCAGGAAACCACGACCAGCCGCGGTTGCTCACGGTCGCGAAAGACGACATCCACCGCTTGATGATGAACGAGGCCTTCACGCTCACGACGCGCCGCGTGGTGCACCTCTACTACGGCGACGAGGTCGCCATGATCGGCGGCAACGATCCTGACAACCGCCCCGATTTTCAAGGCGGATGGGCCGGCGATCCCATCGATGATTTCACGCCCGCGGGACGCACCGGGGATGCGGCCACCGTGTTCAACTTCACGCGCGAGCTATTGCATTTCCGTCAAGCTCACACCGCACTGCAAAATGGAGACCTCACCGAACTTCTGATCAATCAGGATCAATACGCCTATTTGCGCACTTCCCGAGACGAGTGGGTTCTCGTCGTACTGAATCGCGCAGGCAGCGCGAAGGCGATTCCGATCGAAGTCGACGACCTCGGAATGGCGGATGGCACGCATCTGAAATCCTTCGCGGCAGATTCGCCCGACACCATTGTGGCCGGCGGGAAAATCACAATTGAACAGCCGAAGGAGATTCAGATCTACTGGGCGCCGCGGGCGCGCCGATAATCCTCACGCGACGATGTCTTTGAGAATCTCGCCGCGGACTTCGGTCAGCCGCTCCTTCCGTCCGAGATACATATAGCTCAGGGCATCCTGATCGAGGCCCATCTGGTAGAGCAAGGTCGTGTGCAGATCGCGGAAGTGCACCGGCTTGTCGATTGCCTTCAGACCGATTGCGTCCGTGGCGCCGTAAACCGTTCCGCCTTTGAACCCGCCGCCAGCCACCCACATTGAGAAGCCCGTGTTGTGGTGATCGCGTCCCTTGCTCTTTTCGGATTCGGGGGACCGGCCAAACTCGCCGCCCCACAGAACGATGGTCGAATCCAGCATGCCTCGGCGCTTCAAATCCTTAATCAGCGCCGCCACCGGCTTGTCGGTCATCGATGCCATCTTAATGTGATTCTTCTCGATATCCGAATGCGCATCCCACTCCGTGTCGGCGGCGCCGCCGCCCGACACGACGCATATGAAACGCACGCCCTTCTCGACCATGCGGCGCGCCAGCAGGCAGCGGCGGCCGTAGTCGTCGGTCGCGGGGTCGCCCACTCCGTAAAGTTCCAGCGTCTCTTTCGGCTCCTTGCTGAGATCGAAAACTTCCGGCGCCTCGGTTTGCATTTTGAACGCGGTATCGTAGGCCGAAATGCGCGCGGCGAATTCGGGGTCCTCGCCCGGCAGATTGGCTTCATTAAGCGAACGGATCAGGTCGATGGTCTTGCGCCGCTCAGGCAACGAGACGCCCTTCGGCAGATCGAGATTGAGCACCGGTTTGGCGCCAGGGCGGAGCATGGTGGGCTGGTAAACCGCGGGCAGAAACCCGTGCTGGTACATCGGCAGACCGGCCTCCTGCGCGCCTTCGGGCGCCGGCATCACCACGTAGGCCGGCAGCGACTCGGCTTCCGATCCCAGCCCATACACAACCCAACTTCCCATCGCCGGGAAACCGGGGATCACGCGTCCCGTCATCATCTGGTATTGCGCCGCGGAATGGACCACCATGTCGCCGTGCATCGAGCGGATGACGCACAGATCGTCGACGACTTTCGCCTGATGCGGGAACAGGTCGGAGACCTCGATTCCCGACTTGCCGTACTTCTGGAAGCGTGCGCTTGCAGCCGAGAATGCGCGACTCGGAATTGACGTTCTGGTACTTCACGTCGCCAAACTCGGCGGGCCGCTTCTGGCCGTCGAGCTGGTTCAGCAGCGGCTTCGGGTCCCACGTCTCCAGGTGCGAGGGACCGCCCGCCATGTACACAAAGATGAATGCCTTGGCCGTGTGCGTGGTCCGGCATGTGCGGCGGCTTCGGGCGCCAGCGGATTGAAGCGCGCCGCACGCGCCTGCGATTGCGCCAGCATCGACGCAAACGCCAGCGACCCCGCGCCGCAGAAGCAATCGGTCAGAAATTCGCGGCGGTTGCGCGCATAACGAACGTGTTCGGACATTCATTCCCCTAGTTCACGTACAGGAACGCATTCAGGTTGAACATCGCCAGGGCGAATTCCTTCACCTTGGCTGGATCGTCCGGCGCACCGGCGAAGAATTTCAAGGCCAGCGCCCTTTCGGCCGGCGTCGGCACGCGGCCAGCCGCCAGACGCCAGGCATAGTCGATGCGATCCGCCGGCGTCGGCCCGCTCTTTCAGAAGCCGTTCCGCGAATGCCGCCGGCCAGTTCGTTGGAGGTCTGCGCCGTTCAGCAATTCGAGCGCCTGCGGCGCGTGCGTCGATTGCTCGCGCCGCGCGCAGGAGAGCAGCGTGTCCGGCGCGTCGAACACTTCTTCGAACGGCAGGCGCAGATTGCGCTTGTAGATCATGTAAAGCGTGCGGCGGTCATACTCCGATTTGTCGCGCGTCGCCACCCAATACTGCGGCCGCTTAAGCATTAGCACCAGTTCCGGATCGATCGGGACCATGAAGCTCGGGCCGCCCGCCTTTAGATTCAGCCGCGCCGAGACGGCCAGCATCGCGTCGCGGATCTCTTCCGCTTCCAGACGCCGGTGGCTGAACTTCCACAGCAGCGCATCGTCCGAGTCTTTTTCCGCGCCACTTTTTCGATAGGAGAAATGCTGGACTGCTGGTACGCGCTGGACAGCAGGATCATGCGATGGATGCGGCTTCAGCTTCCAGCCGCCTTCGACGAACCGGCTGGCCAGCCAGTCGAGCAGTTCGGGATTCGAAGGCCGCGAGCCCATGCGTCCGAAATCGTTGGGCGTGGCAACGATGCCCGCGGCCGAAATGATATTGCCAGACGCGGTTGACCATCACGCGCGCGGTCAGCGGATTGGCTGGATCGACGATCCACTCGGCCAGTTTCAGACGCGGCTTGTCTTCATCAATCGGAGCTTCCGGCGCTCCATCGGGCAGCAGGATTCCAAGCGGCCGCACTCCGACGTTGGCGGTCGGATTCAGATAATCGCCATGGAAGAGGACCTTGATCGGCGATGCCTTCTTCGGCTCGTCGGTCACGCTGTAGATGGATTCGAGCGGCGCGCGGCATCTTGTCGTCGAGCGCGTCGAGTCTGCATTCCAACTTGGCCTTCTCGCCATCGGGCGCGCGCCGCAGTTGCGCTTGCAGCTGCCGCTTCTCCTGTTCCACCGGCGCGGCCTTGGCCTTCCAGGCGTCCTGCTCTTCCTGGCTGGCCAGCACGATGTCGTTCGGCTGCGACTGCGCGAAGTGAGCCTGCAGGCGGTAGTAGTCCGATTGGCGGAAGGGATCGAACTTGTGATCGTGGCAGCGCGCGCAGCCGACGGTGACGCCCAAGGAACGCCGCGCCCACGATGTTGGTCATTTCGGTGAGCACTTCGTTGTGCGAACTGGCCACATCCTGGTTGCCCGCATTCTTGCGCAGCGGGCCGAGGCGGTTGAACCCGCTGGCCACAAGATAAGTCTTGTTGGCCGCATCCATTTCGTCGCCCGCAAGTTGTTCTTTCACGAAGTCGTCATACGGCTTGTCGTCGTTGAAGCTCTGGACCACGTAGTCGCGATAGCGCCACGCATCCGGGCGGTGCATGTCGTATTCGTAGCCGTCGGATTCGGCGAAGCGCACCACATCCAGCCAGTGGCGGCCCCACTGTTCGCCGTAATGCGGCGAAGCCAGCAGCCGGTCCACCACCTTTTCCCAGGCATTGGCAGATGTGTCGGCCACAAAGGCGTCGATCTCTTCCAGAGTGGGCGGCAGTCCGGTCAGATCGAAGGTGACGCGCCGGATCAGCGTAGCGCGGTCCGCCGCCGGCGCGGGCTTCAACCCCGCCTTTCGCAGGCCCGTAAGAATGAAGGCATCCACGGGCGTCTTCACCCAGGCCTTGCCGGCCGCGTCGGTGAACTGCGGTACCGCCGGGTCTTTCCGCGGTTGGAATTCCCAGTGGCCACGTTCCCTGGCAGTATACGATCCCAGCGGCGCCACCGGCTCATCCGCGGCAAACAGGAGCGCGGCATAGGCCAGAGTGACTAACATGGCGGCGATTCGCTTCATTTCGCTTGCACCAGTTTGCGCGCCTGCAGGAAATCCAGGAAGCGCTCCGGCCAACTGGCAACAGCTCCCTTCGTTGTCGATCTTACTCCAAACCCGTGGCCGACGCCGGTATACACGTGCAATTCGGCGATCGCCCCGGCCTGCTTCAGCTTCAGGTATAACTCCGGCAGCCCCTGCGAAATGTCTTTCCGGTCGTTTTCGCCGCAGGCGAGAAACGCAGGCGGCGTATCCTTCGAGAGCGCCATGTCCTTGGGTAAAGCCGGATAAATCAGAGCCTGGAAGGCGGGCTTGGAACTGAGACGGTCGATGGCATCCGGCGCATTGGGAGACCCAGCGTCGAAGCGGGTCGCCGCCAGGGCCGCGATTTCACCACCGGCCGAAAATCCCATCACGCCGATGCGTTCCGGATCGATTCCCCATTCAGCGGCGCGGCTTCGTACCAGACGAATGGCGCGCTGCATATCGGCCAGCGATTCTCCCTCGATCTTGTAAGTGGAACCCTTTTCGCGGGCCAGTCGATACTTCAAGACGATCCCGGCGACGCCGTGATCCGCCAGCCAGCGAGCGGGGTTTACACCCTCATGGTCGGCCCAGAGCTCGCTGTGACCGCCGCCGGGAGCTATTACCACGGCAGCCCCAGATGCGTTCTCCTTCGTGGGAAGAAACACGCCGATGGAAGGCCGGTGGACATTCGCGGTGACGTGCTCGCCTTGCGGAGTGGTGCGAACGGTCTCCTCGCCGGTCTTGCCTTCCGATCCCGGTGCTCCGTTGGGCCAAAGTACGATCCACTGCGGATCGGCCGCACGGGCCAGGAATGCCGATACAAACAGCGCGCAGGCGAATGCCTTCTTCAATGGCGGACCTCTTCTGATAGAGGGTATCACCGGCCGGAATGCCGCGTCATCCAACTTAAGATGGATGGTCCGAATGATAGACTGAGATTGACTGTGGGGAAACCAATCCCATGCCGATTGCCGCTCCAGTATCGCCTCCGCCGCTGCGAAACGGCGACCACCTGACGAGCGATGAGTTCATGCGGCGCTGGGAGGCGATGCCCAACCTCAAGCATGCCGAACTGATCGATGGTATCGTCTACATGCCCTATCCCGTTAGCCGCTTGCACAGTGTTTTCACCTTCCCTTGAGTACATGGATCGGCTGCTACGTAGCCGCCACGCCGGGATGTAGCGGAGGCATCGAAGGCACCTGGCTGATGGATGAACGCAACGTGCCCCAACCCGACATCGATCTGCGCATATTGTCCGAACATGGCGGCCAATCGAGAGAGGAAGGCCTATACGCCGCGGGCGCGCCCGAATTGTCGCAGCCTCCAGCCGGAGCCGCGATCTTGGCGCAAAGTTGAAGTTGTACGAGCGGATCGGCATGCGGGAGTACCTCGTCGCAGTAACCGGCAAAGAGCAGTTTCTATGGAACGAATTGACGGAACGCGGATACCGGCCTCTCGAGCCCGGCGCCGATGGCATCACCCGATCGCGCTGTTTCCCGGGGTTGTGGCTTGACCCCGCCGCGCTGTGGCGCAACGACCTGACGCGCCTGCTCGCCATTCTGCAACAAGGCATCGCCACCGCGGAACATGCCGCGTTTGTGGGCTCGTCTGGCGGCGGCAAAGTAAAGAGATCGTCCGGCGTCTAAAGCGGACCGCGCAGACATTCTCCTATTTCAATGCGCGGCGCGTAACCATTTCGCCCTCCGAGCAGTATAAAGGGTGCGAGGCAAAATGGATTCCTATTCGGCGGACATACGTTTCGGGCTTCGGCAGCTTCGGCTGAATCCAACATTCACCCTTGTCGCGGTGCTGTCTCTCGCGCTTGGCATCGGCGCCAATACTGCGATCTTTCAACTCATCGATGCAATCCGGTTGCGGGCGTTGCCCGTCGCGAATCCCCAGGAATTGGCCTACCTGGATTACGCCGAGAATTCCAAGCGGTCGGGCTGGTGGTCCACCCGCAGCGCCACCTTCACGTCGGTCAATTGGGAGAGTATTCGCCGCAATCAGCAGGCATTTTCGCAAGTGATTGCGTGGAGCGCCAAGCCGTTCAATCTGGCGCTCGACGGCAAGGCGCGGTATGCGGAAGGTCTGTTTGTCAGCGGAGATTATTTCCGCGTGCTTGGCGCACGCGCGGTGGCGGGCCGTCTATTTACAGCCGAAGACGATAATCCGGGCTGCGGTTCACCCGGCGCTGTGATCGGCTATTCCTTCTGGCAATCCGAATTCGCGGAAGATCCGGCAATCACCAGCCGCAGCGTGAGACTGGATGGCAGGCTCTTTCCAATCATCGGCGTAACCGCGCCCGAGTTTTTTGGGGTGGAAATCGGCCACAAATTCGACGTGGCCGTGCCCCTTTGTTCCGATCCTATGTTCTGGGAGCCCGGCAAGGGCCACATTCCCTCGCGAACTGCGTGGTGGCTCTCGATCATGGGACGGTTGAAGCCGGGCTGGACTATCGAACGGGCTAACGCTCAAATCCAGGCGGTCTCGCCGGCAATTATGCGAGACAGCTTACCGGAAGAGTACCGGGCCGATGGCGCCAAGAAGTTTCTGGCTAATAAGCTTATCGTGACATCCGGAGCTACCGGCGTTTCCCAACTGCGGCGGCCATATCAGGAGCCGCTTTGGATTCTCCTCGCCACCACCGGCCTGGTGCTGCTCATCGCCTGTGCGAACCTTGCGAATCTTTTGCTGGCCCGCGCCAGCGTTCGCGAGCGTGAGATTGCCGTTCGTCAGGCCATTGGCGCATCGCGCTCCCGGCTGGTATTGCAGCTACTCGCCGAGAGCATGCTCCTCGCGATTTTGGGAGCAGCCCTGGGAGCGGGCTTGGCTGCTCTGCTCAGCCGCGGCTTGGTTGCATTTCTCACGACCGAGGAGAACCACATGTTTGTCGGGCTTGCAATGGATTGGCGGGTGTTGGGCTTTACAGCGGCGACAGCGATTTTGACGTGCGTGCTCTTCGGCCTCGTTCCCGCCCTACGCGCTACGCGCGTTGCGCCGGCGTCCGTCATTCGGTCATCTGGACGCGGATTGACAGCCGGACGTGAGAAGTTCAGCCTCCGCCGCGCATTGGTTGTAGCGCAGGTTGCGATGTCGATGGTGCTTCTCGCCGGCGCGCTGCTGTTCGTCCGCAGCCTGCAGAACCTGCTATCCATCGACCCTGGGTTCCGCCCCGAGGGAATCTGTCGGTTTCGGTGGATTATCGAGCGGCGCATTTTCCGAAGGAGCGCATGAATGAAGTACGGCGCGAAACACTCCGACAAACTGTGGCAGCGGACGGGCGCCATTTCGGCCGCGCAGGTGGACATGACCCCGGTCGGGCGGAGGCGGTTGGGACCAGAATGCTTGGGAGCCGGGTTTTGGCGGTCCGCGTCTCGACGTCATGTTCAACCGCTCGGGCCCCGGCTACTTCCGCACGATGGGGACGGCCTTCGTTGCAGGGCGCGATTTCGACGATCATGACAATTTGAGTTCGCCTAAAGTGGCAATCGTAAACGAAGAGTTCGCGCGCAAGATATTTCAGGGAAAGAATCCCATAGGCCGCACGTTTCGCCGGGAGGAGTTCGGAGACACGCCCGATTCGCAATTCATCGTGGTGGGCCTGGTACGGAACACGAAGTATTACGAACTGCGGGAGGACTTCCAGCCTATCGCCTTTGTCCCTGAGGATCAGAATGAACAACCGGGCACGGACGCCACTTTCGTGCTGCGTACCAATGCGCCGCTCGGGGAGTTTTACCATAACGCCGAGGCGGCCGTTGCCGACATCCACCCCGGTCTCGGCGTGGATTTCACGGTACTGACAACCCGGATCAAGCAAACGCTGATCCGCGACCGTCTGATGGCGGCGTTGGCCGGGGCGTTCGGATTGTTAGCTGGCGTGCTGGCGGTTCTTGGATTGTATGGAGTCATTTCATACATGGTGGCGCGCAGGCGGAATGAAATCGGCGTACGCATTGCGCTGGGAGCCACCCAAACAAGCGTGATCGGGCTAGTCCTGCGTGAGGCGATTCTGCTGCTGACTGCGGGACTCATCGTTGGGGTGGCGTTAGCGGCTTGGGCAGGACAGGCCGCGGCAACATTGGTTTATGGCGTCAAGCCACGCGATCCCCTGACCTTGGGAAGTGCGGCAGTGTTACTGGTAGCTGTAGCGCTGATCGCAAGTTACGCGCCCGCCCGGCATGCGTCGCGCCTACAGCCGATGGATGCGTTGCGCGAAGAATAAACGCGCCGCGCGTGCTAAACTCGGCTGAAAATGTGGCGGAGGCTCCGAATCCGCATGTGCGTCGTCTGTGCCTGCGCGGCATCGATCGCCCTGGCCTTCCAGCCGGATCGCGCCTCCTTACGTAAGTTGTTCGAAGACGCGCTTGCCCGGCGCCAACAGGCATACGGAGACACGGACGCACGCACCGCGCTAGCGGCACGCGATCTCGGACTCTTCCTGTGCCGTTCCGCGGACAAAGCCTCCGCACGCCGCGCCATGGCCAACGCAGTTCGTCTCGACGAAAAGGCTCTTGGACCAAACGCGCCTCAAACCTTGGAAGACGTTGCCACGCTCGCCTCGATTTCGCCACGAGCGGAAGCCGAGCCGCTTCTCCGTCGCGCGGCTGAATCGCCCGATCCGACTATAGCCGGACCTGCACTAACCTCCCTGGCCGCGATGCGCAAAGCCGCGGGCGATTCCGCCTCCGCCGCCGCATTGTTGCGACGCGCCGTGGAGAAGGCAGAAGGCGCGGACGGCAAAGATAGCGTGACCGTTGCGCTTGTATTGAACGTGCTTGCGCAGGTTGTGCCGCCGAAAGAGGCGTTGCCCTTGCTGCAGAGGGCGCTCGCCATCGAGGGACAGCAACTCGGACCGCAGAACCCGCAAACCCTCCAGGACGCTCGCAGACTCGCTAGCCTGCTGCGCGCCATGGGACAGCCCGACGAGGCCGCCAAGTTAGAACGGCAATTCGAGATTTCACCTTCGCGTTGACCTCAGGACGCCCCACGGCTAAGTGCTAGAATGCCCCACGGATTGAGATGGGGCAACTGATCGATGACCTCACTCCGGGACTGGCGCCGGCAATCGAGATCCGCGGCAAGGATGGCCGTCGCACCCAAGTCCTGGTACTTTCGCGCGAGCAGGCGAGGAGCGTTTGCAAGGCGCGCCTAGGTGGGAGGGATAGATTAGTCTACTCCCCAGCGGACGTTTACTTCGAGGCCGATCGTGTGCACCTGAATTCCACCGATCCGGCGCAATTACGTTTTGGGCTCCTTCCGGATCTGGAGCGCGATCCGGAGCGTTTCCATCGCGTCGGCAGCGAAGGAATTTTCAAAATCTACACAGCCGGCGTGGAGCCCGTACATGCGGAGGCGGAAGTCCGGTTGGTTCGGGAGCCCGGTAAAGCCGGTCCCGTGAGAATGGGCAAAGAGGTCGCGATGGCGCCGGTGGAATCGGCATTCGATGGCGCGGCGCGCTGGAAAATCCGCGTTCCAGATGTAAAATCACCAGCCGTCCACCAAGTCTTTCTCCGGATTGATTATCAGGGCGATATCGCGCGAATCTACGCCGGCAAACGCCTGATCACCGACGATTTCTATCACGGCGCGCCCTGGGAAATCGGCCTCGAAGACGTCCCCGCCGCAGATTTAAAACAAGGGCTTGAGCTTGAAATCCTGCCGCTGCGGGCCGACGCGCCCATTTATTTGGCAGGCGCAGCCAAGCCTTCATCCCGTCAGGTGGCCAGGTCGCGCGAGTGGCGGAAGTGCGGCTGATGCCGGTATATAACGCCATCGCGGCCATTCATCCTTGACCGGGCAGTCCTGGGCAGTCCTACTTTAGGTGGATTTCATTTCAATGATTTGGTATACAATCTTCCCATTCCGTTTCCGTGTTGAAAAGGGGGTTTCATGAGAGTGTCTTTGGTGGAAAACGACGCGTCCCAGGGTGCGTCCTCTAGGCTAATGCGCGCCTTCGCGCTGGCAATTTCCTGCTCGATATTCATCTTCTCCGCGTACGCGCAAAGCGACCGCGGAACCATCACCGGCTCGGTTACCGATCCTTCGTCCGCCGTCGTTGCGGGCGCGAAGGTGGAAGTCCGGAATCTGGACAATGGTAGCATTTACAAGGCAGCCAGCACCAATACCGGTGGCTTCACCATCACGTCCGTGCCAAGCGGCAAGTACAGCGTCACCGTTATCCGCGGCAGGCTTCAAGACGGCCACCGAAACCGGCATCGAGGTGCTTCTCGATCAGACGGTCAAGATCGATTTGACGCTCCAAGTCGGCCAAACTTCGGACACGGTCACCGTGACCGCGGCCGCCGAAATGCTCAAGACCGACAACGCCGAGCAGAGCATGAACGTCAGCGGGCGAGAAAGTCAACGACCTCCCGATCAACTTCGGCGGCGGCGGCGCGGCCGGCGGCGGCATCCGCAACTGGCTGAGCTTCACCTATCTCGCGCCGGGCGTGGCGGGAACTTCGGCCAACTCCGAAGTGAACGGTCTGCCCGGCAGCAATTTCAAGGTTTATCTCGAAGGCCAGGATTCCACCAGCAACAACGACACCGCCTGGACCAGCACCGTGGCGGCGGCCTCGGTTGAAGCCATCACCGAGTTCGCCGTCCAGTCCTCGAATTTTTCCGCGGAATTCGGCCAGGTGATGGGCGGCCTGTACAACTTCACCACCAAGAGCGGCACCAACCAGCTTCACGGTTCCGCGTACGAAGAGTGGGCCAACGAAGTGCTCGACGCCCGCCATCCCTTCAACCACCTGCTGGACAAGCGACAGGAAGAACGACTACGGCTTCACCATCGGCGGCCCGGTCTGGATTCCCAAACTCTACAACGGCAAGAACCACACTTTCTTCTTCTTCAACCTGGAGCGGTTCGGCAACAACCAGGCGTCCAACGCGCAGACCGGAACCGTCCCCACCGCCGCCTACCGCAACGGCGATTTCAGTTGCGCGCTCTATGCCACCACCACCAATTGCACCGGGCCCGACGGTGACTCTTACCGATCCGACCAGCGGATATCAATATCTGCAAAATCAGATCTTCGATCCCAACAGCACCTTCACGGACGCCAACGGCCGGCTGGTGCGCACGCCGTTCCCCAACAATGTGATTCCCACGAACCGGCTGGATCCGGTGGCGCCTCAAGATTCAGGCGCTGATACCCGGCGCCCGTCAGGCAACCAGACGACGTTGAACTGGACTCCCAGCCATCGTCACCAACACGCAGCAGCAAATCCCGAGCCTGAAGATCGATCAGGATTTCGGTCCCAACACGAAGGCGAATTTCTTCTGGACGTATCAGTCCACCAACCAGATCGCCGCACCCGGACGGATTGCCCATACCGCTGACCTCCTCCACGGCCAAAGCTCGTGGGCGGCAATCAGTACCGGTTCAACCTGGATCGCACAATTTCCGCCAACATGCTGGCGCACCTGGGCGTTCGGATTCTATCGCTTCCACAATCCCGACAGCTCTCCGGCAGCCGTTCTGAATTACGATGCCAAGGGTCTTCTGGGTCTGGTAGGCAGCGCGACCGGGGTGGGCTTCCCGGCGATTTCCGGCCTGGGCTTACAACAACGAGGGCGGCTAAGGCAAATACGGCTTCGGTCCCACCACGGCCGATCACCAGACCACGGATCTCGCATCGGTCACCGGAAGTTGGACTTGGAAACACGGTAAACATACCTACAAGGCCGGTTTTGAGATCAAGCAGGACGTCTATAGCGACTCAGAATCTTCAGGGCGCCCAAGGAGTCTATGCATTCAGCGGCGCCCAAACCGCCCCTCCGTTCCTGGGCACGACTACCGTGGGCAACGGATCGGCCAGCGGGATCGGTGGGCGGCGGATACGCCAGCTTCCTGCTGGGCGCCGTGAGTTCCACCACCGTCAACCCGCCGAAGGATACGCAGCTCCGCAGAATTACGCAGGGTTTGTATTTCCAGGACAACTTCAGGGTGACATCGAAACTGACCGTCGAGATGGGCGTGCGCTGGGATCGCGTTCCGCTTGGGCATGAGCTGTGGGACAGACAGTCCGAGATCGGTCTGCAATACGCCCAACCCGAACGCCGGCAATGTAGCCGGGCGGTTTTATATTCGCGGGCTACGGCCCCGGCCGATGCAACTGCGAGTTCTCGAAGACCTATAACTTCGGCTTCGGACCGCGGCTAAGCGTGGCATACCAGATCAATAAGAAGACCGTGTTCCGCGCCGGCTGGGGTATCAGCTACAGCGCAGGCGATAGCTGGGCTTACCTAAATGGCGGATACTCCCTGAACGGGCTGGGATACAATTCCGTGCAGACCTCGGCGCCCAGCTTCGGCCTGGTCGTCGTCGCAATTGCAGAACGGAATCGTTTATAGCCCGGCCGCCCTCAGCGCGCTGAACCTGAGTCCGGGCGTGAACACGATGCCCGGCCAGTTGAATACGTTTTCGAGCGTCTGGGGCGGATTGTATAACGATCCGGGCGCCGGGCGCCCGGCCCGCGTCAATCAGTGGAACATAGCGCTGCAGCGGCAGTTGTCGAAAGACATGACGATTGAAGCGGCCTATGTCGGCAATCGCGGCGTATGGGAACCGTCGAACAGTCTGGTCAGCCTGAATGCGATTACGCCGGCAAGGCTGCACGCGCTCGGCCTCGATCTAACCAACCCGAATACCCGGACGCTGCTGACGTCGCACGATTGGCTCCGCGACCGCGAAGGCGGCGGGCATTCAACTCCCCTATGCGGGCTTCCCGACTACACGCAACCGTGGCGCAGTCCCTCCGGCCCTTCCCCGAGTACAATAGCTCGCTGCAGGCGGAGTTCGTCAATCAGGGCGATAGCTACTACGATTCCTCCAGGTGAAATTCCTCAAGCGTTTCTCGCACGGCCTGGATGTCAGCGCCGCCTATACGTTCTCGAAGACGGAGAACATCGGGGGCTATATCAATGCCGACCCATACAATCGCGCGATTCAGAAAGGCCTCGATGCGAACGATTATCCGAACATCTTCGTTATCGGCTATCACTTATACAACGCCCAAGGTTACTTCCAATAAATTGATACGCGCCGTGGCGAGCGACTGGACTTGGGGAGCAACGCTGCGTTACTCGAGCGGCGCCCTGATTGCCGCGCCCCAATCGCAGGTAAGTAAGTGGGCCACTTACACGTTCGAATCCGGAACGCCAATGATTCGCGTTCCCGGTCAGCCCCTGTACCTGACGAACATCAATTGCCGCTGCATCGATCCCAACAACATCAATCAGCGGATCCTCAACCCAGCGGCATGGATAGATGTGCCCGCGGGAACCATCAGCCCCGGGTCGGGATACTACAACGACTACCGTGGGTCTCACCAGGTCAACGAGAACATGAACTTCGGACGTACGTTCCGGCTCCGTGAAAGGGTCACGCTCAACATGCGCGCGGAGTTCTTCAACATATTCAATCGCGTCATTCTGGGTACCCCAAACACGACCAACCCAACGCAGGCAACCACCGTAAACAGCGCCACCGGCGCCATCAGCGGATTCGGCTACTACTCGATCGGCAGCACGGGCAATTTGGGAGGCCAGCGTAACGGCCAACTCGTGGCGCGCATCCGCTTCTGACCGGTTAGTGAGCGCGGGCCTCCCCGGCCTGCGCCGCTGGGAGACTTGCCGGAAAATGCGCCTTGCCGCCCTGTCCGCGTTCTGCTTGACTACCGCCGCGTTCGCCGCCGGTCCGGCCAGCTATGCCGGCGCCGAAGCCTGCCGCTCTTGCCATGCGGCCGAGTTCACGTCTCAATCGAACACCTCGCATGCCCACGCGCTTGCGCCATCTTCTCCGCCGCAGCCGGGCGATTGGGCCTTCGGCGCGGGACTTCAGGCGATTACGTTCGTCACCAGAATCGATCGCGAATCGTATCGCGAAGACGGAATGACATGGTACCGGTCGATCAACGGCTTCGCGATCACGCCGGGACAACACGATGAGAAGGGGGTCGTCTTTCGCACCTTCGATCCGGGCGCGCGAGTGCTGACTTGCTTCGCGTGCCATTCCACCGGCCCTCTGTCGATCGGGAAAGAAGAAGAGGTGATCCCCCACGAACTCGGCGTGCGTTGCGAAGTCTGCCATGGTCCCGCCGCCGCGCACGTCAAGGATCCCGCCCACAATCGCCTGCGCACTCCCGCGCAACTGACCGCCGCCGGCGATGAACCGTTTCTGCGCCCAGTGCCACCGCACCGATTCCGAAACCGGCGAGGAGATCACCGACCTGCGCGATCCGCGCAACGCCCGCGACCAGACTCTGCGATTGGCCGCCAGCAAATGCTTCCTCCGCAGCAACGGCCGCCTGAATTGCGTGACATGCCATAACCCGCATCAGGAACTGAATCGCGATGGCTCGTCGTACAACGCGCGCTGTCAAGCCTGCCACGCCAACCAGGCCCATCGGCAATCGGTGGCCGGACAAGCCTGCGTGTCGTGCCACATGCCGGGCATACCGCTCGGCCCGCTGCTGACGTTCGCCAATCACCGAATCGCCGTCTATGCGCCGGGCAATCCGCTTGTGCCGGTTAGCGCGAGGCCGCGGCAATGATCAGAGCGCAGTGGCCCAATCCAACTTTAGGTGGATTCCCTTTTATCGCGCTTGGAACTAGCATCAGTAGCATGCTATTCAGGTTGACCCCGCTAACCGCCGCGCTGGCTTCGTTTCCGCTTGCCGCCCTCGCCCAAGTCCAGTGGGACGATAGCCTCCTCAAGCCTTACGTGATCGACCACCGCGCCGCCACTACCTCACCGGCAGACCTCGCCTTCCTCCACGACGCGCCCGCCGGAAAGGACGGCTTCATCCGCGTGCAAGGCGGCCACTTCGTCAAGCCCGATGGCAAAAGGATCCGCTTCTGGGGCGTCCATCTCACCGACTGGAGCCCGGGCTCGATCGAGCTTCCCGCCAAAGAGGACACGCCCATGTGGGCGCGAACTTTGGCGCGGTATGGCGTCAACATCGTTCGGCTGCACTTCATAGACAAATGGGCGCCCACCGGCATTACCGACGGCAGCAAAGACGATACCCGCTCCTTCGATGCGCAGCAGCTCGACCGGCTCGACTTCCTGGTCTCCGAGCTGAAGAAGAACGGGATCTACATGGATCTCAACCTCAACGTCGGCCGCTATTACAAGGAAGGCGATGGCGTCCACGACGCCGAGCAGATCAATCGCAATTGGGTCAAGAGCCTCTCGCTCTACGATAAGCGCATTATCGAGCTGGAGAAGGAATATGCGCACAACCTGCTCACGCACGTCAACCCTTACACCAAGACCGAATACCGCAATGAGCCGGCTATCGCCATTGTCGAGATCCTGAACGAGAACGGAATCGGTCAAGGCTACAGTCCGCCGACGCAAGTTCTACGCGGACGAATTGGATGGGCTCTACAACACCTGGCTGAAAGCCAACCTGACTCCCGAGCAACTACAGAAACTCCGCGAGGAAGCCGGCGTTCAGGGCGACGCGCTCATTCCGCGGCTCGCGGGCAATGCCCGAGCGACCGCGCCGAAGGACCGATACGAAACTGAAGTCCGGTTCTTCATGGACCTCGAGAACAAGTTCTACCAGGACATGAAGACGTACCTGCGCGAGTTGGGCGTGAAGCAGCCGCTGATCGGAACGGCGGACCACGGACACAGCGGACCGCCATGGACGATGCTGACGAGCCTCTCCAAGCTGGACGCCCTGGACGGCCATATCTACTGGAACCAGTATGTCGGCGTGGGCGACGTGCCCATGGTAAACGATCCTTTGCACTCCACGGTTGTGCAACTCTCGCGCACGGCGTTTGCAGGCAAGCCGTACACCGTCAGTGAGACCAACCATCCCTTCCCGAACGAATATGCGAGCGAAGGAATTCCGATCCTGGCTGCTTACGCCGGCTTCCAGGACTGGGACATGATCTGCATGTACACCTTCGAGCCCAAGAAAGACCCGGCCTGGAAGCCCTATGTCGGCGATCCGTTCGACATTTCGCATGACCCTGTCCGCATGACCGAAATGGCGGGAGGAGCGCTGATGTTTTTGCGCGGCGATGTGAAGCCTGCGCGGAAAACCGTGGAGAGGACATATTCCACGCAACAGGTGATGGATGCCGGATTGCTTCCCGGCGGCCTGCGCGCCGGGAGCGAACAGCCTTACTTCACGCCCGGATTTCCGCTGTCGCTGCCGCTCGAACACGGAGTCCGCATCAAGTCATTCGATGGTCCGCCGACCGCTCACTACGACGCGTCCGCCGGCGATCCGATCGTATCCGACACCAAAGAGCTGAGCTGGTACACGTCCGATGCCAAGACTGGACTCGTCACCGTGGAAACGGATCGCGCTCAAGCTCTGATCGGTTTCGTGAAAGCGAATCACAAGACGCTGAAGAACCTGGGTGCGGAAATCTCCAACAATTTCGCCACGATTCTCCTGACTTCCATGAGCGACAAGCCGCTGGCCACCGCGGACAAGATGCTCTTGAACGCGTGTTCGCGCGTAGCCAATACGGACGAGAAATGGAACGATGCTCATACCGGGCTCGGCCGCGGGGGGCAGGGCCACTCCCCCACACTCATCGAGCCGGTAACGGGAACGATCACGCTGCGTAACATTCAGGGCGCGAAATCGGTCAGTGCGGTCGCGCTCGATGGATCCGGCAAGCCCATTGGCGATGCGATCGCGGCCAGGAAGGCGGCGGAAGGATGGGAAATCCCAATAGGAAGTCCGATCACCACTTGGTACGTGGTCTCAGTCCGCCGGTGATTGTTATGGCATCTGCCGCATCTGGTCGCGCAGCTTTTGCAACAACTCAACCGGCGTGGCAAAGCCGGGGCTGAGTTCAACCGCCTTGGCCAGGCTTCGTTCGGCGCCGCGCAGATCGCCGCTGCGCCATTGCGCCAATGCCATATTGATGCGCACAAGTTCCAGGCCGCCATTCTTTGTAAGCGCGTCTTGCCACAAACGAATCGCCTCCGCGTACTGGCCACGTTCCATCAAAACTCCGCCCAGCCCGACGGGAGCGGTCACTTGCGACGGATCCAGTTGGATGGCGCGCCGGTATAGCGGAATTGCTTTCTCTTCCTGTCCGCCATTGCGATACAACTCCGCAAGATAAATGATTACCTCCACGTCCGCGGGATTATCCCGCGCCGCCTGTTCGAGCGCTGTCAAAGCGCGCGCCTTATCCGCAGCGGTCTGCGTGCGTGACGCTAGAATCCCATACGCCAGCGCAGCGTCTCTGGGTTCAGCCCGCCCGCCGCCAAAGACCACAAGATCCGCCGGCGGCGAAGTGGACGCCGTGCCAACCCGCGGCCGCCGGGGAATGGAATGGTCCGTGTATACGACGTGCTGCGCATCTGACACCGCGCTCTTTGGCATATGGCAGCTTATGCAATCGTCCTGTCGCGCGGCGCGAATGGCTTTGGTTTCCGTGCACGCCGATGTGTCGTGACAGGTGAGGCACTTCTCGCGGAACCACGCAACCCTTTCCGAAGGTTTTGGCACGATATGCGGATCGTGGCACGTGCCGCACCACAGGCGGTCGCCGGACCCGCGCTTGCAGGCGCTTTGCGCAAGCTTCTCCACATGGCTCGTGACCTTCATTCCTGGGCTTGCATTGGCACGGACGAACACCGTCATGGAATCGGACAGGCGTTGTCCCGGCTGGAAGGACTGCCAATCGCGCCCCGGCCGCATCACACGAACCTCACCCGACAGATGACATTGCGCGCAGACGCTGTCGCGCGGGTCCGGGGCGAGTTTCGCGGGGTTGAGAATCGCAGAACCGGGCGTCGCAACGCCAGCCGCGGAACCCCGCATTTTCCGGATGTGCGCTTCTCCGGGACCGTGACATCGCTCGCATGCAATCCCGCTCTGACCGAACGGCGGAGTTCCATAGCGATTCTGCGCGCCGGGAACGGCCGACAGAAGACTTGCGTGACACGTCAGGCAGCCTGGCATCGCCGGACGAGTGAGATAAGGATAGGCATAAGTGTCATAGGCAGGTGCGAGACCCCAGGTTCGACTCGCGCTGTAGTACGCGACGGGCGCTTCAAAGAGAAAGCCATCCGCTTCCAAAACGTAACTCCGGGCGGTTGCGCCCGAACCCACGTAATAAGAAAGCGCCTTGCTTCCGCGGAGCGTTCCATCCGGCTTACCGAATTCGACAAGATAGTTTCCGCCATTCCGCATAATGCGGTAGCGAAAGCCGGAGGCTGCGTGCTCGAAAGTCGCGTTGTTGAAACTCTCCTGAATCAAACCGGCGCCGGGACGGCCGCTGCTTTGCGCCATGGAAGTTTGCGAATAACTTTCATAGATAGCGCGATGGCATGGCGCGCATTCCCTGCCCGGAGCGCTCGCGGGCGCGCCCATTGCCGCTGTGAACGGGGAACAAACGATCAGCAAAACGATGCGGGCGCAACGGTTACCCCGCATTTCTCGTGGCATGGACGTTCTCTTCAGACAGAATGGCAAACACCATCTCCACCAGATCGGCGAGGCGGTAAGGCTTTCTAATAAAGTATTCGAGTTGCGCGCCGGGAAAGAAGCCGGCAACCGTGTTAGCGCCATAGGCGCTGGTGACAATGACTTTCACGCCTGATCCCAGAGCGCGAGCCTCGTCAAATACTTCGTGGCTCGGCGTACCGGGTAGAGTGACATCCAGCAGAACCAACGCGATTTGAGAGCCGTGAGAGTGTAACTGCTTCACGGCAGCCGTGCCATCGCCTGCTTCCAGCACCGAAAAACCTCTCATCCGGAGCGACTTCGAAACGGCCGCGCGAAGCGCATCTTCATCCTCCACAATGAGGATTCCCTGCTTCGGGTCCCCGACCTCCGCTACGTGAGCTGCTTTATCCGGTTTTTCATTCATGCGGGTCGCTTCGCTCGCACAAGGCAGCAAGATCTCAAAGGTCGTCCCCCGATCGCGGGCACTTCGGATCGATGTCGTCCCTCCAAGATTCCGAACGACTCCCTGTACGACGGCGAGCCCCAGCCCGTGCCCATGGCCACCGACTTTCGTCGTGAAAAAGGGATCGAAGACCCGGCCTTGCACTTCGGGCGGGATGCCGGCTCCGGTGTCGGAGACGCACAGTTGAACGTACTCACCCTCGGGAAGAACCTCCCCATTGCTTACGCGCGAATCCGCCGTTACAATCTTGCGCTTTGTCGTCACATGAATGACCCCGTCCCTTTGTCCGATAGCATCCGACGCATTGCTGACGAGGTTCATGACGAGTTGGCGGAGTTGCGCGGGATGGGCCCGTACGCCGCCCAGATCCTGTTCCAGGTCCGTCTTAAGCATCGCGTGCTTCGACACCGAGACCCTCAATAATTGGACGATTTCAGAGACGACAGCCGATACGTCCACCAACTCGAGTTCGCCGCTCTCCTGCCCGGCATAAATCATGAGTTGACGAACGATTTCGGCGCCGCGAATCGCCACCCCACGGATTCGCTCCAACTCCTCGTCTGGTTTCAAACCGGAGGCGAGTTCCTCGGCGGCAAGCTCCGCATGCGCCAGCACGCCGCCAAGGAGATTGTTGAAATCGTGAGCGATACCGCCTGCCAGCCTTCCCACGCTCTCGAGCTTCTGCCTGGCGAGATTTTCCTCCTGCGCCTGCTTGAGCTCCGTGATGTCGATGCAACCGCCGACGAAGCCCGCAAACACTTGTCCGGCTTCAAAGCGCGGAACGCCATGATCCAGGACGGCGCGGTACGCTCCATCGGCCCGCCGCAACCGGAAATCGATACGGAATTCGCGGCGGGCGGCGAACGCGGATTGGTGAGCGGACAGGCAAAGGCCCAAATCGTCCGGATGCACGTTCGCGGTCCATCCCGAACCGGTTTCCTGCTCCATAGGGCGGCCAGTGAAGGCGAGCCACTCCTTGTTGAAAAATGTGTAGTCGCCATTATGGTCTGATGCCCAAACCATAACCGGCGCGCTATCGGCCATGTTCCGGAACCGGTCTTCGCTATCCCGCCGCGCGGCGGCATCTTGCAGGCCTCTGATCCGGTCCTTTTGGCGCCGGATGCGGTCGGCTGCAAAAACCGCCAGACCGAGGAGCAGCGCCAGAAGCGCGATGGCCCCAATGAGCAGGCCCTCAACTCGTTTCGCGGTGATCAGCGCGATCATGTTCTGCAGGTTTCTGGGTGAGTAATAGCCCCAACGCGATAGCACTCGCGGCAATGCGCCGTCCTTCGTAAGATCGCCGATTCCTTTCCTGAGTTCGTCTGCAACGGCGGCGGCGGCAAAGGTGGAACCGACCGCGAGCTTGGTCTGCAACTCTTCGATCCAAATAAGTCGTAGCCGCTGGCCAGAGCATGACGTACCGTCGAGCATTAAAGATGCCGCGGCAAACTCCTCGACGAACGCGGCGTCGGCACTGCCCTGGCATACATTCGTCAATTGCGTCCTTCTGCAGCGGTCTCAACACCTCACTCGCGCGCGGGAGAATCTGACGTACTGTCTGTCGATCGATAGGCAACTCGGAGCGCGCAACCCTGGCGTGCGCGAGATCCCCGACCTGGATAGGAGCTATCGGCCCGGACTATAAGACAATGATCGTGCTCAAGGTACGGATCGCTAAAATAGATCAGTCCCTTCCGCGCGGGCCGTGATGGTCATGAGGGGCCACAGGTCCACTAAATTCTTACGTAGCGCGTTTTCGGAATTACCCGGCTGCCACACCCATTCAAGGCGTATTCCACGCCGCGCCGCGGCTTCACGGACAAGTTCAACCGCCAGACCCGTCGGATCTCCATCGTCCGCCTTCTGCTCATAGGGCGGATCGTCTTCCCACCCGATCCTATAGACTCGACTCTTGTCTACCCGCCAATGAGAGATCCCAAGAAAAACAGCGGCGGAAGCCAGAGTCAAAGCAATGGCGCCGCTCCAGAGAACTGTTCGAGATGGCCTAAACTTCATTAGGGCCGTCCTCGCGCGGATACCTCGGCGTCCTGCTTACCTCGCCTCGTAACTCTTGTGGAAGCCGTTCCGCTGGTTGGTGACCGTGTAGCGCCCACCCGGATCCACCGAAACCATTAGGCCGTTGCCCTTGCAATTCGCGGAGGATCCCAGGTTCGCAATCCTATCCTCGCCGGTATTGATTTCTTTTGGCGTTCCCAAGGCCAAATGCACTTGCCAGATATCCTCCAGGCCCGGCGAGTGGCGCAGCACATCGAATACGCTCGCCGGACCTCCTTTGCGCGCTCCATTGTTCATCACCGCTACCTTCGGCTGAATCGCCCAAACGAACTGCGGCGAGTTCGACCGGTCGAGCCCATGATGCGTAACTTGAAACAGATCCACCTTGCCGATCAGATTCACCGGGCACACCAGTTTCGGCTCGGAGTTCCACGTAAGATCACCCAGATCGATGAAACGGAATTTATTGAATTGCAGCACGAAACCGACGCTCTGATCGTTATCGGGATCTTCGTCGGGGCCGTGTGGCTTGTAATCGGCGCACGCCGCGTTGGGCGCGCCCGCGCCCTTCAGAGGCTTGGTAATCGCCGTGCCCGCCGAAATAATCACATCGATATCAACGCCCTTTAGCGGAATTCGGTCGCCCGGCTTTCAGAATCCGGCGCTTGCCTGCGCTCAGTTCCTCATAAGCCTTATAGGCGGCCGCGACGTCCGGCCGCGCGATCTCCACCGATTCCCCGTGGTCCATGTACATCTCGATCGGGATCAGCTTCGCGAGCGCGGCCATGCCCCCCATATGATCGCCATGGAAGTGCGTCGTCAGCAGAATGTCGATCTTCTTTAGCCCGGCCTGTTGCGCCGCCGCGAAGATCCGTTTCGCGTCGCGGTCGTCTGGCGTGCGGTTGCCCGAATCCACCAACATCGATTCGCCGCTGGGCGATACGATCAGCGTGGAGGCCCCGCCATCCGCATCAATCCAATAGATCTCGAGGTTTTTGGAAGTAGCGGCCAGGGAGGTGGCGCAGATCAGCCCAACCCAGACTGCAATTCATGTTCTCCGCATTATCTCTACAGCTTACTCGCCGCGCACAATGCCTGCTTGACCCGCTCCCCGAGACACCCTGCCATTCCGCTATCCTGGATTTTGGAGCGATTTGATTGAACCGAATAGCATTAGCGTTTCGCAGCTTTTTCGCCCTGCTCTTCAGCGGGAGTCTTTCCGATGACTTGCTTCGCGATATGGGATCTGGTACGCCGTGAAGCGGTCCCCGCGCCCAAGCCCGTGGCGCCGCCCGCCTCCCGTCGTTCGCACATCCGATGGCGCGCTGCAGATTCTCGCCATCCTGCAGCGCGATTCGCGCCTGATCGATTTCCTGATGGAGGATATCTCCGGCTATGCCGACGACCAGATCGGCGCCGCCGTGCGCGAACTTGCACGATCAGTGCCGCGATTCGCTGGCGCGCTACGTCACGCTCGAGCCGGTGATCGACGGCGTGGAAGGCACCTATGCGAAGTCGCCCTCGAAGGACCCCAGCCTGGTGAAGTTCGTCGGCAACGTTCCCGCGAAGCCGCCGGCCGGTGGCACGCTGCGCCACAAGGGATGGCGCGCCGCGAAGGTCGATCTGCCAGCGCTCGGCGCGAAACAGGATGCCGCCATCATCGCCCCCGCGGAAATCGAAATCGAGTAGAATGCCATCTCAAATACGTCATCGGAATCGACCTGGGCACCACCAACTCCGCCCTGGCCTATGCGGAACTGCGCGCGGACGCCGACCCGTTCGCTCCGGCCAACGTGCAGTTGCTCGATATCCCGCAACTCGTGAATCCGGGCGAAGTGCGCGACGAGGAGCTGCTGCCTTCGTTCCTCTATCTGCCCGGCGCCACGGATTTTCCGGCGGGATCGCTCGCACTCCCGTGGGATGCCAATCCGCCATCGATCGTTGGCCGCCTGGCGCAAAAGCGCGGCGTGGAAAACGCCGGCCGCCTGGTCTCATCGGCGAAATCCTGGCTCTCGCACTCCGGCGTGGACCGCACTTCGCCGCTGCTGCCGTTTCGCGCGCCCGAAGGCGTGGCGAAGATCTCGCCGGTGGAGGCGAGCCGCCGCTATCTGGAGCATCTGCGCGACGCCTGGAACGCCAAAATGCCCGATGCGCCCTTCGCCGCGCAGCAGGTGCTGGTCACGGTGCCCGCCTCGTTCGACGCCGTGGCGCGCGAGTTGACCCTCGAAGCCGCGCAGCAGGCCGGTTATCGCGAACATCACGCTGCTCGAAGAGCCGCAGGCGGCCTTCTACGCGTGGATCGAGCGCCATGCGGATTGGCGCGAGCGCGTCCACGTCGGCGATCTGATCCTGGTGGTCGATATCGGCGGCGGCACCACCGATTTCACGCTGATCGCGGTGACCGAGCGCGACGGCGAACTGGCGCTCGACCGCGTCGCGGTGGGCGAGCACATCCTGCTGGGCGGCGACAACATCGATCTCGCGCTGGCCGGCGTGGTGGCGCACCGGCTGGCCGAGAAGGGCACGCGCATCGACAGCCGCCAGCTCCAGGCGCTGTGGGCCAACTGCCGCGTGGCGAAAGAGAAGCTGCTCGATCCGGGCTCGAAAGCCAAAGAGCAGCCGGTCACGATTCTGGGCAAGGGCACGGGCCTGGTGGGCGGCACCATCAAGGCCACGCTGCTGCGCGAAGACATCGAGCACGTACTCAGCGAAGGCTTCCTGCCGACGGTCGCGAGCACGGATATGCCGGCGCAGCAGCGGCGCGTCGGCTTGCAGGAGATCGGCCTGCCCTACGCGGCCGATGCCGCGATCACGCGGCACATGGCGCGCTTCCTGCGCCAGCAGGCGGCGCACGCGGAGCACGGCGCGGTGCGCCGCGGTCCGAGCGGCCTGGCCTGTCCGACGCACGTCCTGTTCAACGGCGGCGTGCTGAACGCCGGCCTGGTCCGCGAGCGCATTCTCGCCACGCTGAACTCGTGGCTGGCAGAGGAAGGCATGCCGCCGGTGCAAGCCGCTGAGCGGCGAGGATCTGATGCACGCCGTCTCGCGCGGCGCGGCCTATTACGGCATGGCGCGGCGCGGCCGCGGCGTGCGCATCCGCGGCGGCGTGCCGCGCACTTATTATGTGGCCGTGGAATCCGCCATGCCCTCGATGCCCGGCTTCCCTGCCCCGCTGAAGGCGCTGGCGGTGGTGCCGTTCGGCATGGAGGAAGGCACGGACGTGCGCATTCCCGGCCGCGAATTCGGCCTGGTGGTGGGCCAGACCGCGGAGTTTCGCTTCTTCACGTCGGCGGTCCGCAAGAACGATCAGCCGGGCGAACTGATCGAGGATTTCGGCGACGAGCTGGAAGAGCTCTCGCCGATCGAAGCAAGCTTCGCCGCCGGCGAGGGCGCGCCGGAGGTAGTGCCGGTGTCGTTCGAGAGTACCGTGACCGAAACCGGCATGCTGCAACTCTGGTGCGTGGCGCGCGACGGGCGCCGGTGGAAGCTGGAGTTCAACGTGCGGGAGCGCGTTTCTTAGTTGGTAGGGTAGGCCTCGCGGCCTGTCCACGCGCCGAAGACGCGCGCCATTCCACAACCGGACGCCGCTTGCTTGTGGCGCAATCCCGCAAGAAGAGATTGATCAGGTTCTGATATGGCATTCCAAGATCGGCGGCCACCTGCTTAAAGTAGTCGATCGACGCGGCGTCGATACGGATTGTGATCTGGCGCTTCAGATGTTTTGCGTAGGGGTTTTTGCGCGATTCGGAAAAATCGTATTCGCTTCTCATAGAAAACTCCAATACTCTTCCTCTTCATGCGGCGTGGCGGGCCGCGCGGAGATTAGCCTAATGATTGAGTCCGACTCCCGATAGCAATGGCTAACGATCAGGCATCTCGCCTGAAGGCTGAGGCCCAGCAGCAGAAACTGTTCTTCGCCGTTCGAATGATCCGGATCGTCGATCAATCGGGCGTGCTCGTCGAGAAACACCGTCTGCGCTTCTTCGAACGAGACGCCATGCTTGGCCAGATTCGATCTCGCCTTCCGCGGGTCCCAGGCAAAGACGATATTGCTCACAGCATTATTTTAGCAATATAAGAGGATGCCTAACGCCAAGCTGGTGCGCGACGGCTCTACGGACGGCACAAAACAATTTGAGCCTCGTACAAAACTCTTGGTACGTAGGAAAAACGTATATAGAGTAGATCCAAATGAATGTCAGGTTGAGTTCTTCAGAGCTGCGCGTCATGGAGGAGTTCTGGCGCAACGGCCGCCTATCTATTCGCGAGGTTCAGGAGTCGTTTCCCGGAAAAAAGAGGCCGCCCTACACAAGCGTGCAAACCACCATCAACCGGCTAGAGGAGAGAGGCGCCGTGCGCCGGGTCCGGAAGATTGGAAATGCCCACATCTACGAAGCGTCGATTTCCGCCGAAGAGGTGAAGGGGCGCGTCCTTGACGATCTCCTTCGGATGTTCGGCGGACGAGCGCAAACCATGATGGCTCACCTTGTGGAATCGGGGAGGCTGACGCGTGAGGACATTCGGGAAACGGAAAAGCTGATCGACGAACTGGAACGAGGAGATCAGCGAAGGAGCAAGCGATGACCCACATAGTGAATCACCTTTGGCAATCCACCGCGCTTACCGCGACGGTTGCAATGGCCGCATGGGCGCTGCGCCGAAACTCGCCGCGAGCGAGGTACTGGCTTTGGCTGGCCGCGTCCGTGAAATTCCTGCTCCCGTTTTCGTGGCTCGTGTCGACCGGTACGCACGTGCAGCTTCCGCCGGACACGCCGTCACTGCCCGCGCTGACGGTCAACAGGATTTCAAACACATTTGCGCCGGTTTCTGCGTTGCCGGCTGCGGTTCCGGCGAAAACCAACTTTGAGTGGCCCCTGGCGCCGGGTCTAGCGTGGTTGGGTGGAGGACTCCTTCTAGCGGCACGACGATACCGGCAATGGCGGATGCTCCACCGTTTGGCACAAGGGGCGAGGCGGCTCCCTTGCGATTGTGGCATTCCAGTGTTCTCATGCGATGCGAGAATCGAGCCCGGGGTGTTCGGGACCGTTCATCCCGTGCTTCTTGTCCCGGAAGGGCTTGGGGACGCGCTGACGTCCTCGCAGTTCGAGACAATCCTTGCCCACGAACTGCGCCACGTGCATTATCGCGACAACCTGACTGCGGCATTGCATATGTGTGTCGAAACCGTGTTCTGGTTCTATCCGCCGGTGTGGTGGATCGGCGCGAAGTTGATTGAGGAGCGCGAACGGGATTGCGATGAGGCAGTGCTCGCGCAGGGCGGAAGTCCGGGAGAATATGCACGCGGCATTCTACAGGTATGCCAGCGCTATGGGGGTGCGGCGCTGCCGTGCACGGCCGGAATCGGCGGCTCGGATTTGAAGAAGCGGGTTCGCGCAATCATGACATGGCGAGGATCGCTTCCCTTGACATCTCGATGGAAGGCCGCTCTTGCGGCTGCTGCGGCGATCGCGATCTGCGTCCCTTTTGCTATCGGAATCCTGCGCGGGCAGAGTCTACCCCCGGCCCCGGCTTATACCTACAGTGTGGTCTCCATCCACCGCTCGACGGTAGATGCCACCGGGTTAAACTGGCAACCCGGCGCGCAGCATGGATTGCGGGTCAGCCACGCCACGGCAGCAGAGCTAATCTTACTTGCCTACCAGATTCCGGACTACCGGCTAAGCGGGGCGCCTAACTGGGCCAAGGCGGAACACTACGACGTGACGTGGACGCCTGCCGAGCCGGAGACTGGTGAGACCGGCACCGTGAATGCGGCTTCGTTAGCACTTCGCAGCCGCCAGTACCAGCGGCTGCAGGCCATACTGCGCGACCGATTCGACCTGGTGATCCGGCTAGAGACGCGCGAGCTACCGGTCTATTCATTGGTTCGGCTCGAAACTGGCAGGAAGCTTATACGCACCGACGGGCAACGCTCATCCATGCAATATTCCACCGGAAGTGGTGCCGCACGGATTATCGCCAGTGCGCAGCCGATAGCAAGGCTCGCGACGGCTCTCGGGGAGAAGCTTGAAAGGCCGGTAATCGATGAAACGGGACTGGAAGGACAATACGATTTCAAGCTCGAATGGGATACTCTGGATACTCCCGCGAATTCGGATCCTAACACCGCGAGCAATCCTGTGATCGGTGTGTCATTGGCGGCTGCGCTCAAAGAGCAACTGGGATTACGGCTGGTTTCCAAAAAAGGGCCGGTTCAGGTATATGTGGTTGAAAGGATTGAGCGGCCCACAGACAACTGAAGGTGGATCGCTAACCAAACGGCGGGCAAAAGCGGTTATCGCAGCGATTCGACTACCACAATCCTGCCCGGTGACCGAAGGCTATCGGGCGCTACAGTCCAGGAGTCCGTCTCTCTTGAGCAAGTCTTTCGGCGAGATAGACCTTAAGCAGAGATTGATACGGAACGTCGCGCGAATTTGCAAGCGACTTCAGGTCCTCGATCATTGAAACAGGCAACCGGATTGAAATCGTGCGAAGCGATGGTTTCAGATTGGGGAATGATGGCCGCGTCGCCTCTCGCCAGTCGATGTAATCGGTGGAACCCGCCTCTGCCCAGAACTCGCGTTCCGACTCCTCCGTCCTGAAGGCAGGCAACCTCTTAAGCGTTTCCCTCCGGCTGGTCTTCTTTCCAATTTTCTTCATATCGCCGATATACCTCCGTTTCCCGGCGGTTCATGTCGCGCGCCGAGATGATGCGAATCAACCTTTGCCGCAGCGTGAATGCCGCAAACAGCAGGCGGCCACCGTTTGTTTGCCCTAACAGGTAGTATCGCTTCTCGCGCTTCGAATGCCGGTTATCGCCTCGTGCAATCACCGGCCGCCGGAAAAATACCTCTTCCGCTTCCTCTGACGTCACCCCGTGGCGATCCCAGAGCTTTGGGGCGTTGTGTTCGTCCCATTCAAAGCCCTCGCAGCTCTGCCACGGATCGGCCGCCACGAGTTTAGTATATAACAGCCATATACAATCATGGTTAGCCCTGCAACTAGCCCCTCAATCCAATTACCCTATTAACGTACATGAAAATCGGCATCGACCTGGGCACCACCAACTCCGCCCTGGCCTACATCGACGAGCGCGAAGCGGAAGACCGCGATTTTCCGCCCGTCCACATTTTCGAAACGCCGCAACTCGTCGCCGCCGGGCGCGTCGGAGCCGCGCCGCACGCTGCCCTCGTTCCTGTTTCTCGAAGACGGCCAGCCGGTCGGCGTCTACGCGCGCGAGCAGGGCGCGCTGGTGCCCACGCGCCTGGTGCATTCGGCGAAATCGTGGCTCTCGAATCCCGATGTCGATCGCACCGCGAAAATCCTGCCCTGGGATTCGCAGGAGACCGGGCGCGTGCTCTCGCCGGTCGAAGTCTCCGCGCGCTATCATCGCCAAATTCCGCGAGGAGTGGGACCAGCGCCAACGGCGCGCCGCTGGCCGAGCAGGACATCGTCCTCACCGTGCCCGCCTCGTTCGACGAAGAGGCGCGCGAACTGACCGTGATGGCCGCGCGCGATGCCGGCATCGAACAGCTCACGCTGCTCGAAGAGCCCGCCGCCGCGTTCTATTCCTGGATCGCGCAACAACCTCGCGCAGTCGCGCAAGAAGCTCTTCGACGGCCAGATCGTGCTGGTCTGCGACGTCGGCGGCGGCACCAGCGACTTCAGCCTGATCCGCGTCTCGCGCGAGGGCGACCTGGTCAACTTCACGCGCACCGCCGTCGGCAAGCACCTGCTGCTGGGCGGCGACAATCTCGATCTCACGCTCGCCTGGCTGGTGGAAACCAAGCTCGGCGTGCCGCTCTCCATCCGCCAGCGCAGCGGCCTGCGCCGGCAGTGCTCCGCCGCGAAAGAGAAGCTGCTCAACGATCCGACCTTGAAGAGCGTCGAGATCACCGTGCTGGGCACGGGCTCGTCGCTCATCGGCAAATCGCTCAAGACCGAGATCCTGCGCGAAGAGGCGCTGGAACTGGCGCTCGAAGGCTTCCTGCCCTTCAGCGAGCGCGGCGAAGGGCCGAAGGACGAAAAGCGCAGCCTGTTCCGCGAACTCGGCCTGCCGTACGTTTCCGATCCCGCGGTCACGCGCCACCTGAACGAATTCCTCGAGCCGACCGGCCAGGTGCCCGACGCCATCCTCTTCAACGGCGGCTTCTTCATTCCCGAGATCCTGCGCGAGCGCGTGGCCGACGTGGTGGGCCACTGGTACGGCCGGCGTCCCGAGATTCTCGAGAACAGCGATCTCGATCTCGCGGTGGCGCGCGGCGCGGCCTACTACTCCTACGTGCGCTCCACCGGCAGCGGCGTGCTGGTGCGCGGCGGCTTGCCGCGCACTTATTACATCGGCCTCGGCGAGCCGCGCGAGGGCAAGTTCCCGGCGGTCTGCCTGGTGCCGCGCGGCGCCGAAGAAGGCGCTGCGCTCGAAATCGATAACGACGCGCTGCAACTGGTCGCCAACCGCCCGGTTTCGTTCCGCCTCTACAGTTCGCTCACGCGCACCGAAGACAAGCTCGGCGACGTGCTGGAGTTCGCCGCGGACGATGCCGACCTGCACATGCACGCGCCGCTGCACGCCGTGATCCGCTTCGGCAAGAAGGCCGAAGAGCGGCTGATCCCGGTGAAGCTGGGCGCGCGCCTGACGGAGATCGGCACGCTCGAAACGCTGGTGCGAATCGAAGATCAGCGACAATCGCTGGCGCCTGCAGTTCGAGCTGCGCAAGCAGGCCGCGCAGCCGAAGCCCGCCGAACGCAAAGCCGCGGCGGTGGTCAGCGAGCAGGCGCTGAAGAGCGTCGCTGGAGCTGATCGAAGCGGTGTTCTCGCCCACCGCGAAATCGCCCATCGCGCCCGAGGAACTGCCCGCGAAGCTGGAGCAGACCATGGGGCTTGGGCGCGAACAGTCGTGGCCGCTCTCCGCCATCCGCCAGATGGCCGACGCCTTCCTCGCCGCCGCCGACGGCCGCAAGAAGAGCCCGGCGTACGAAGTCCGCTGGCTCAATCTGTGCGGCTTCTGCCTGCGCCCCGGCTTCGGCTATCCCGGCGACGATTTCCGCATCGAGCAGGCGCGCCGCATCTACGCCGGCGGCATTGACTTACGGCAACCAGGTGCAGTGCGAGATCGACTGGTGGATCTTCTGGGGACGCGTGGCCGGCGGCCTGAATCGCAACCAGCAGACCGACATCTACCAGCGCCTCTCCGGCTTCCTGCTGCCGCGCGGCAACAAGAAGCCGCAGCGCATCAACGCCGCGCTGCTGCGCGAAATGTGGCGCACCGCGTCCAGCCTGGAACTGCTGCCGATCGGCACCAAGACCGAACTCGGCGATGCGCTGATCAAGCGCGTCAAGGCGGGCGATTTCAAAGAGAGCGAACTCTGGTGCCTGTCGCGCCTGGGCGCGCGCAAGCTGTTCTACGGGCCGATCAACCTGGTGGTTCCGCCGGCCACAGCGGCGCGCTGGGTGGAAGCGCTGCTGAAGGCTGCCAACGCCGGCGATGCCCTGGCCGCATCGGCGCGGCGCACCGAAGATCCGACGCGCGATCTGCCTGCGCCACTTGCGCGCCGCGATCGGCGTCAAGCTGCAAAGCTCTGCCGCACGCCGAGCGCCTGCTGGCGGTGTTCGAAGGCGAAGGAGCAGGACGAAGGCGCGCTGGGCCGGATCTTCGGCGAGGAGTTGCCCTCGGGCTTGGTGCTGGCCGAGGAGCGGCTTCTTAATCCTACGGATTGATCTCAATCGGCGTCCCGTCTGGAACGAGGCGCCAGATCTCTTCGATCTCTTCGTTTGTAACGGCGATGCATCCGGCGGTCCAGTCGCTCATGCGCCGATGCTTCCCCGATTCGGCATCGTCGTTCGGAAACCCGTGGATCATGATGTCACCGCCAGGGTCATCGCCCGCCTGCCTGGCGCGCTCGACATCGGCATCGTTCGGGTACGAGATCCGCAAGGCAAGGTGGTAGGAACTCGCTGGGTTGCGTCCGGAAATCGCGTACAGTCCCTCGGGAGTCTTGCTGTCGCCCTGACGCTGCTTCGGACCCACGGGCGATTGGCCCAATCCGATCCGATACTGCCGGATGACCTTACCCTCACGCAACAAAACCATCTCTCGTTCCGATTTATTCACGACGATGCGGTCGGCGGCAAGATCGACGGCTTTGGCGGAGAAGGTCGGCATTGGAAGACTCATGGCGACCAGGGGTTCGCGCGAAAGCGCGTCTGGATCGCATAGGTTGAAGTTTAGCGCGCTACTGGCTTATGACAGGCCTTTTCTGATATCTCCTCTCCAGTCGAGCGCGTCGTGCCGCTGGCCGTGTCCGGGGTCGAACGTAAACAAAACAGCATTGCGGTTAAACTGGTTTTTGCTACAAGGTCCGCTTCCTGCGCCCAGAGTGCATCGACAGGCCGGAGGCCTATTCCACTTACGTTCCTTTAGGGCTGCGCTCGCGGCTCTTTCTCTCATTTGCTTTGGCTGCGGCTACATTGGCGGGGTGTTACCGCCACTTGCCAACATTCCCGCCGACCCGACCGCCCTTGCCGCGGTGCAACGCGGCGCCACTCTCTACGTTCACTTCAAAGTTCCCGACCTGACTACCGAATTAAAGCCCATCAAAGGCGATCTCGAACTCGACTTGCGCGCGGGAGTTTCGCCCAATCCATGGAATGTAGAGGCATGGGCGGCGAGCGCGAAGAAGATTCCGCCACAAACGTTGAAGGCCGGAATCGCCCAATATCAATTTCCGTCCCTCGAGTGGACCGGCAAAAATATTACCGTCGCCGCGCGCGCAATCGGCGCTAACGGGAAGGCCTCGAACTGGTCGAACATCGCGACGCTGCCGGTGACAGCGCCCCTGGCTACGCCATCGGACTTCACCGCGGTTACGACGGCTAACGGAGTGCGCCTGACGTGGCGCGGCGCGGGCGCGCATTTCCGGATTCTGCGCCGCTCGGACGCCTCGCCGGATTACGTCGAGGTGGGGACGTCCACCACTCAAGAATTTCTCGATTCCACCGCGGAGTTCGGCAAGAAATATTCGTACCTGGTGCAGGTGTTCACCGATCTGGGCAATCACCGCGAGGCGCAGAGCGAGCTTTCAGCGGAACAGCCGCTCACACCCGAGGACAAGTTCCCGCCCGCCGCACCGGCGGACCTGCACGCAACGGCCTCGGCCAATTCCGTGGAACTCTCGTGGGAGGCGAATACCGAGCCCGACCTGGGCTCGTATCGCGTTTACCGCTCGGTGAATGGCGGAGCGTTCGCCAAGATCGCCGACGTGAATGAGATACCGGCTTACTCGGATAGGGCGGTGGAGAGCGGCAAGACTTACCGCTACGAAGTTACGGCGGTAGATAAGAGCGGCAATGAGAGCGCGCGATCCACGGTGGCGGAGGCCACTGTGTAACGTGGCTTGAGCCACATGCTACGCTCGATTTTTATGCCCTACTCCTCCGTTCGCGATCTCGATCTTTCCGGCAAGCGCGTCTTCATCCGAGTCGATTTCAACGTTCCTCTCGATAAGACCGAATCCGGCATGAAGATCACCAGCGACAAGCGCATCAAGGCGTCGCTGCCCACCATTCAATATGCGCTCGATCACGGCGCCGGCCTCATTCTCGCGTCGCACCTCGGCCGTCCCAAGGGCAAACCGAATCCGGAAATGAGCCTTCAGCCCGTCGCGCAGCGCCTTGAAGAAATGCTCGGACGCCCGGTGAAGATGGCCCCCGATTGCATCGGCCCTGAAGTGGAAGCGATGCTCCCCAAGGCCGGCAAAGTCCTGCTGCTCGAGAATCTCCGCTTCCACCCCGAGGAGGAGAAGAACGACCCCGCCTTCGCCAAACAACTTGCCGCCCTCTGCGACGTCTACGTCAACGACGCCTTCGGCTCCGCGCACCGCGCCCACGCCTCCACCGAAGGCATGATCCAGTTCGTCCCGGTGCACGCCGCCGGCCTCTTGATGGAGCAGGAGCTCAAGTATCTCGGCATGGCCACGCGCAATCCGGAGCGGCCGTGCATCGCGATACTTGGCGGCGCAAAAGTTTCCGACAAGATCGAAGTCATCGAAAACCTCGGTAAGATCGTCGACCGCCTCCTCATCGGCGGCGCCATGGCTTACACCTTCCTCAAAGCGCAGGGCCTGCCCACGGGTAAGTCGCTTGTCGAGGACGATAAGGTCGATCTCGCTAAGAAGTTACTCGCCGATCTGGGCGGGAAGTTGATGCTGCCGGTCGATCACGTCGTAGTCTCCGAAATCGCTCCCGGCGCGGCGAACGAATCGGTAGAAACCATTCCGGGCGATAAGATCGCGGTCGATATCGGGCCGAAAACCATCGAAGCCTATGCGAAGGCGATCGCCGGCGCAAAGACCATCATCTGGAACGGGCCTATGGGCATCTTCGAAAAGCCCCCGTTCGACAAAGGGACGGTGGCGCTAGCCAAGGCCGTGGCCGAATCCGGCGCGGTTTCGGTAGTCGGCGGCGGCGATTCTGAAAAGGCGATCAAAGCGGCCGGCGTAGCCTCAAAGATCTCGCATGTTTCTACCGGAGGCGGCGCGTCACTGGAGTTCCTCGCCGGCATCGAGTTGCCGGGCGTGGCCGCGTTGGAAAAATAGCGCCCTGCTCATTCGTATCGAAGGGCCACGACCGGATCTACCTTCGATGCGCGCGACGCGGGAAGACAGCAGGCCGCGAATGCCGCGGCGGCCAGAACGATGCAGACAACGCCGAACGTAAGACCATCGGTCGGAGCGATTTCATAGAGGAGAGACCCCATCACGCGCGTCAGGCCAAGGGCGGCGACAGCTCCAACGGCAATTCCAGCTGACGCTACCGCCATTCCCTGCTGCACCACCATGCGCACCACTTCGCCGCGGCGCGCGCCGAGCGCCATACGTACGCCGATCTCGTGCGTGCGCTGCGCGACGGCGTATCCCATGACCCCGTAGATTCCAACCACGGCCAACACCAAAGCTACGGCGGCGAAGATGCTGAGCAGCAGAAGATTGAAGCTTCGTGGAGCGATGGAGTTGGCGAGCGCCTGTTCGACAGTCTGAACGTCGTAAACCAGCTGCGTGCGGTCCAGATCGGCGATGAGCTTGCGGGTAGTCTGAGCCATCGCGGAGGCATCGCCCGTAGTGCGCACCACGACGTCCATCGAGCCCACAAAAATAGCTTGACGATAAGGGACGTACGTTTCGGGAGCGGGATGAGCGTCGAGCTTGGCATATCGCAGGTCCGCCACTACTCCCACTATCGTTGCCGGCGCTTCGAGGGTTGGCGGGGCGGCTGGCGTCATCATACGCCGGCCCACTGGGTCGGCGTTGCCGAACACCGCATGGGCAAAGCTCTCATTAATCATCACTGCAGGCCACGGCTCGCCGTCGGTGAGCCAGCGCCCGGCCGTCAGACGCATTCCCATGGCCTGGAAGTAGCCGGCAGAGACCGAGTGATAGGTCGCGTGCGGCGTTTGCTGCAGCGAGGAGAACCGGATTCCTTCCACATTGACAATGCCCCGGATCGGGACATTTGTAATGCCCACGGCGGTGATGCCGGGCGCCGAACTCACACGATCGAAGAGGCGCTCCCAATAGGCGATTGCCGCTTCGCGGCCCCGATTCGGCGGGCCCGAGAACGCAACCTTCATCGTCAGGATCCTCTCCGGTTCGAAGCCGGGCGGATGGGCGCTCATGCGCCAGAAGCTTCGGATCATCAGCCCGGCGCTCGCCAGCAGCACCAGCGTGACCGCCAATTCACCCGCCATCAAGAAACGGCGAAAGGCGATTCGGGAGGCACTCGCCGATAACGCGGAGCCGCCCTCTTTGAGTAGAGAAGCAAGATTGGCGCGAGATAGCGAGATTGCCGGGCCGAGACTGAACAGGACGCCGGTGACCATTGACGCCAGGAGGGTAAAACCGAGAACCCTGAGGTCAATTGCCGCTTCGCCCAGACGGGGAACGGCAGACGATCCGAACTGGATCACGGCGCCCAGAGCGAAGCGCGCGAACAGCAGTCCGGCCGCGCCTCCGATCAACGCGAGCATGACGCCCTCGGCGAGCATTTGTGCAATCATCCGCACCCGACCGGCCCCGATCGCGGCGCGGATGGCGATCTCCCGCTGCCTGGAGGTCGTCCGCGCGAGCGTCAGGTTGGCGATATTGGCGCAGGCAATCAGCAGAACGAACGCCGCGGCCGCGAGCAACACCAACAACGCCCGCCGCGATTCACCGACCAGCCGTTCTTGGATGGGAAGTATCCGAAGCTTCAGTGACTCGTACATGGCGGCGGGATATTGGCGCCTGATATCGCTTTGAATGGCTTCCAGCTCAACGGCAGCCTGAGACAGGCGCACCCCTGATCGCAGTTTCGCCACCACCCACAGGATTCTGTTGTCTCTTAAGCGGGCTTGCTGCTTGAGGAACTCGGGAACATAAGCGTCGATCTCACGAGTATCCGAATCCAGCGAACCACCCTCCAGCGGCAGCGCAAAACGATAGCTCTCGGGCAGCACCCCGCAAACGGTGAATGGATCGCCGTCGAATACGACCGGCTTGCCAACGATCTCCGGATCGCTGCCGAAACGGCGTACCCATAGTTTATGCGTGATGAGAATAACATTGCGGTCGGCCGCGGTGAACAGACGCCCCTTCTCCGGCCGGGCGCCGGTAATCACGAGAAATTCGTCTGATGCTGCGACGCTGCCCACCCGGTCGGTCTGCGAGCCAAAAGTCATTGTTGCGCGGAAATAGTCGTACGGGACAATCTTCTCGAAGGAATGGGATCGTGCCTTCCAGTCGAAGTAATCGGCCGCGCGGACAGCGTCGAACTTGACCCGTTCGCTCCCCTCCGCCAGCCAGACCAGGCGATCGGCATTCGGGTACGGGAGAGGATTTATCAGTACGGTGTTCACAACCGCGAACACGACGGTATTCATCCCGATCCCTAACGCCAGGGTCAGGATCGCCACCGCGGCAAAGCCGCGACTGCGGCTGAGCGTTCTCCACGCGTAGCGCACGTCCTGCAGCAGACGATCGATCCAGGCGGCGCGCCACACCGACCAGGTATCCTCGGCAACGCACGTGGGGTTGCCGAACTTGCGCAACGCGGCGGAGCGGGCCGTTTCGGGGGGCATACCGCGATCGATGTTGTCGCGTGTTTCGTGGTCGATATGTTCCTCGATGTCACGCCGGAGTTCATCGAAGTTCATGATTTACCCCTCTCCGCCGCGGGCCGCAGGATTCCGGCTATAGCCCGCGCCAGTTTTTCCCATTTCGTGGTTTCGACGGCCAGTCGCTTTCGCCCCTTGGGCGTGAGACGGTAAAACTTCGCACGGCGATTGTTCTCCGAGACGCCTTCTTCGGCGGCGATCCAGCCGCGTTTGATCAAGCGGTGCAGGGCGGGATAGAGCGAACCCTGTTCAACCTGAAGCACGTCCTCGGAGTTCCGTTCGATGGCTTTGGCAATGGCATGTCCGTGAATTGGACCGAGGAGCAAAGTGCGTAGGATCAGCAGATCGAGCGTGCCTTGCAGAAGCTCGATGCGCTCACCGTCATCTCTGGTAGACATTCTAGGTCAAGCATAGGCGTACACCGGTAGAATGTCAAGGGGAGAGAGGGAACCAGCCGGAATACATTTACGATGGAACGAGAGGGCGTTGCTCGGCGAACCGAGGCTGCTGTTAGCACTCCGCGTGCTGGGGGATCGCGATATAAAGGGATAGAGGAGCGCCCATTTATGAAGGTTTTCCTGAGCTGGTCCGGTGAAACCAGTAGGCAAGTCGCGGCCGCGCTATACAAGTGGCTTCCCTACATCTTGCAGCCTCTTCGTCCGTCATTGTCGACGGAAATCAGCAACGGAGACCGATGGGGACAAGTGTTAGAGGCTGAACTAAAAGACGCGGAATATGGAATCATTTGCCTTACTGAATACAACATAGCCAAGCCGTGGCTAAACTTCGAGTCTGGCGTCTTGTCGAGGTTTATCGATCGGGCATGGTTAACGCCACTCCTATTTAATGTTGACCCAAGGCGTTTGACGGGACCGCTTTCGCAGTTCCAATACGCGCTATGTAATGAAGAAGGCGTTCTGAAACTAATTCAGAGTATCAACAAACGTCTAGGTCAAAGCATAGATGACACAATCGTTCAAGCGGCATTCGGCGTCTGGTGGGAAAAGCTTCAGGAAGAACTGAATTCCATTACTCCGAATCCTCTGGAAGAAACCCGGACGGCCTACCAGTGGCTATATACGTTCGCAGACCTTGCGATTCATGAAGAGAACAAGGACATCAGAGCTATCTGGGTGATTACAGACGATTTGGCGAAACATGCAGCTGAATATGAAGTGCGTGAGAAGCTGAGAGCAAATCTACAAAAAGGTGTGGAGTATCGATTCTTTGTTCCAAACGATCCCGAGATATCTACAACGCTAAATGACTTTAGCAGAGAATGTAAGGGTCGCTTGGAAATCCGGTGCTTTGAAGAGAAGGACTTCTACACGCACGCCGCAACGGACTATATCATTGTCTATCCCAAAAGCGGGCCGCTACTTGCGTTTTTTCGGCTTATGATCGCCGATGGGAATAAAGACGATCTCTGGATCAAGGTAGACGAGGACTCTGCGCTTAAATTTCAAGGGAGATTTGATCTGTATTGGAAGAATGGCAAACCAATCAAGTGGGAGGAACCACTCGACACGGCCGTAAGTGTGCCGGTTAGGTGACGAATCGGGATCGGTGTGCCCCCCTCCTCGCTGCCATCGAACTTCCCGGCGTCGCGGCGCTCGAAAACTGAGTCACTTCACTCCGCGCAGCCAATTCTTTACCACTGTGATCCGCTCGCGCTGCGTTCCCACGGGACCGAGCGCGAGCGCATTCCCCGCAACCGAGAAATGCGCCAGGCTTACCGCCGCATCGGCGGCGGTCTCGCCCACCACTGATTCGCCCAGCATCACCGGGTCGCCGCTCACTTGGAGCGTCTTCCAGTCGAACCGTCTCGCCGCCATCATCGAATTCGCTACGTAAAGCAGGTATCCCTCCGCGTAGGCCACGTTCGAGGGCGCCGGCATTATCGGCGTCCGTTTGGGGGAATCGAGCGACCCCGCGTAGAGCATGCTTCGTCCAGGCATGTTCGATCCCACCAGATAAAGAAAGCGTCGTCCGTCCGGCAGGAACTGCAGCGCAATGTGCCGCGTTTCGCCGCGCGATGCATCCACCGATGTCACGCGCTGCAGGGCGCCGCCATCCTCCGGTACGCGGTAAAGCCCGTCGCGCATCAGTCCGATAAGGATGGTCCCGCTCTTACTCCACGCGCCGGAAAAATTGGTATTCACCGCGCAAAGCGATGTCGTGTTCTGCGTACCCACTTCGAAGCGCCGCAGTTCCTTGCCCGTGGATGCCGCCACGAAGCGTCCGTCCGGCGACCAGAACGGCGTACCCGTCGCCTCATCGTAAATCGTGCGCGTCTCGCCGCCGCTACCCGCGATCCATAGATGCCCCCGGCTAATGTATGCCACCCGCGTTCCGTCCGGAGAAAGGCTCAGCCGCGTAACCGTGCTGCCCGGGAGTAGAACGTTCGTCGGGTGCGCAGTCTCCGTGGGCACAAGCCGGAGAGGCGCAGTCGGAACCTGCGTGGCTGGGAACATCCTGGTGGTTGCCTCCTGCAAAGGCGACGATACTGTCACCGGTTTCCCCACCGCCGCCAGCGGCCGCCGCGGAGCCGCTCCACTTCCGTGTCCGAAGTACCAAACGGCCCACGCCAGCAGCAGCGATCCAACAATTCCCGCCGTCAACCATCGCCTGCCACTCGCACGGGTCGGCGGCGTTGGCTCGCGCGCCGTCGACAACAACTCAAGCGCCGACTTCAGATCGCGCGCCGTTTGCCACCGCTCCTCCGGCTCTTTCGCCAGACATTTCTGGAGCGCCAAGTCGAGCGCCCGCGGAATGGACGCGCCTAGCGGCGGCGGTTCCAACGCGAGAATCGCCGCCATCACCCGCGCCGTATTCGGCCCATCGAACGCTCGCCGCCCCGTCAGCATTTCGTACAGCACCACTCCGAACGAAAAGATATCGCTCGATGGCTCAGCCGGCTTCCCCTGCACCTGTTCCGGCGAAAGATAGTGCAGCGTCCCCAGAATCGAGCCCTCTTTCGTGACGTGCGGCGGTTCGAACCCCAGCATCGGCGGACGCTCCATCTTAGCCAGTCCGAAGTCCAACACCTTCACGCCCGCCGCAGTGACAATCACGTTTCCCGGCTTCAAATCGCGATGCACGATCCCCGCGCGATGCGCCGCATCCAGCGCGCCCGCCATCTGCACCGCCATCGCCACCGCCTTTTCCATCGGCAGAGGCCCGCGCGCCAGGGCCGCCTCGAGGCTTTCGCCATCGATGTATTCCATGACGATCACGGGTTTGCCGTCACATTCCTCCACGCCATAGATTGTGCAGATGTTCGGGTGGTTCAATGCCGATGCTGCCTGCGCCTCGCGCCGGAAGCGCGCCAGCGATGCCGCGTCTCGCGCCAGAGCATCGGGCAGGAACTTGAGCGCCACGTACCGGCCCAACTTTTTGTCCTCCGCACGGTAGACTACCCCCATCCCGCCCACTCCGAGCCGTTCCAGCACACGGAAGTGCGAGACCTCCGACGGCGGCGGCGTCTCCCCCGCCCCATCCGGCGCCGGATCCGATGGCGTCTTCAGCCCGACCTCCACCGGCGCAATGAAACGGTAACCGCGCCGCGCCAGCGTTTCGATATATCGCGGATTCTCCGCCGATTCCCCCAGCGCTTCGCGCAACCGCTGTACCGCGGCATTGATGCCGTGGCTCACCTCGACCACCGTATCGTTGGGCCACAGCCGCTTGCGGATCTCCTCACGCGAGACCACCTCGCCCGGCCGCTCCAGCAGTGCCGTCAATATGCGCAACGGCTGCTCTTGCAGACGCACGCGCGAACCTTCCCGCCGTAGTTCGAATGCTCGCACATCCAGCTCAAAATCGTTGAAGCGAATGGTGCGAATGCCGCGGAATGAACGGTTGGACATAGTCGCTCGATCATATGACGCCCGCGCGAGCAAATTGTTGCTAACGAGCGGCGCGTGACCTCCGCGTGACCATTTCGCGATCTCGAAATGAGCCTCTCGGCATCGAGGTACGCGCTCGATTGACCCACAATCCCGGCATGGCACTGCATCTACCCATGGCCATTGTGGCGATCCATTTAAGCGCCTCTCCGGAGATCCCCCCAAAGACGCTCCACCTGGCGCAAGAACGAGCGGCCCAGATACTCGCCAGCGCGCACCTGAAACCGGTATGGCTCGATCACGCCGATTTACAACTGTATATCGTTGCCACCGAGCCCCGCGGCCCTGCCACGGACGCCACCGGATTCGCCGTGCTCATTCCCGGCGCCAACGGCTACGCAGCCGTGTGCTGGCCGGCCGTCTTGCGCGAAGCGACGCAGATGGAGGTTGACCCTGCTCTCCTGTTGGGCGCGGCCATGGCGCATGAACTCGGCCACCTCCTGTTTGGCCGCTGGCACACGCACAGCGGCGTAATGAGTCCGCGGCTCGGTCCAAAGGAGATGGAATTGGCGGCGCGCGGGGAACTTCGGTTCGAGGGGCGCACACAGCACTTGCTGACTTCGGGCCGCAATCCTCTCTTCTCCCGTTAGACAATGCTTTAGCACAGAATGTTGCGGAACTCGCTGGATCGGTGGCGCTTCCCGCAGTTGCAGATCCACTGTACAGTTCGGATAATTGAACTGAACAGTGGATATGCACCCTGGCAAGACTGAAAATCCTATGGTCGTTTCGGCGCTCGGCGCCCGCACCGGCTTTGGCAAACTGCTGCGCCGGGTGGAGGATGAACACCGTTCGCTCGTGATTGAAGAGCGCGGAACCCCCAAGGCAGTCCTGCTCAGCATCCGCGACTATGTCCGTCTTGCGGCGCCCGAACCGGAGGTGTTGCGGATAATTGGCAGGAAGCAAAGCGCCAAGGCGCCGACAAACTTACTTCCCGGCAGATCAATCAGGTTATTAAGGCCGCTCGCAACGCCAAATCAAAACGCGGATGATTCCGCTTCGGCTGATCATCGATACCAATATCGTGGTCTCCGCGGCCTTGAAACCCGACGGTCTGCAGCGCACCGTCTTGCTCCTGGCGATGAGTAAACCGGCAAGGCTATATGTCTCCGACGACATCCTGGCAGAGCACAGAGACGTGCTCGCGCGCCGGGAACTCAAAATTCGCAAGGGCCTGCGCCTGCAGATCTTGCAACTCATAAAGACCCGTTCGCAGACTGTGATGCCGTCGCGTGGTGATCACCTCGCGCGAATTCCTCAGCATTGTGGCGCCGCATTTGGTCCGATGAGCAACGTCGGAAATCCGGGTACGAACGATTGCACCGTGAGTATGCCGAGACGAAACCGGCATAGGAAAGCGGAGCTAATATAGAGATATCCAGGCTATGTGCAGAAGCATTAAAGTACTTCGCCGACCCGATGAATTTGCGACGCAGGAAGAGATCGACGGCGCCGCATTGCAATTCGTACGCAAGATCAGCGGCTTCCATAAGCCGTCGGTGGCGAACCAGGCAGCGTTCGATCAAGCGGTTCGCGAGATTGCGCAAGCCAGCCAGCGGCTGCTGGGATCGGTGTCGGCCAAAACGGCGGGAAGAAGAGAGCGCCTCCCGCCAGCTTAGGGCAGTAGCGCTGGGCCAGAGGCGGCATTGGCGGCAGCAAGTTGGGTATTGGCGCTGCTCCAAATACCGTTTATGCTACCGCCAGCGCCGAGAAATAAGGCTGCGGAAGCCAGCGCGACGAATGCCATTAGCAAGGTGTACTCGATCAGATCCTGACCCTTTTCCTCACGCCAGAAATCCGGCGGGAGATTAATAACTGCGATCTTGGCGAAAGAAGTAAGTTCCATGGGATTCATTGTGGCCAGCCGCCGCGTCTCTGACAATCCTTTCCTCGGTTAAGAATTGCGGTCATACCAAAGTTATGGTTGCGCTCTCGCAAATCTGGGAATAATGTTGTCGCACCGAACAAAGCCATCTTGCTCGGCGTATACTGTTCGCTATGCTGAAGCCTAGTCCTGTGGCATGCGCGGCACTGACCGTTGCGCTGGCTCCGGTCCTTCTGTCGCAGAGCGTCAAACGCCCGCCGATTACCGGGGTGGCCCATGTCGCTCTCAGGACCAACGACCTCGCCGCTGCGCGCCATTTCTACGGCGATGCTCTAGGCTTCTCCAGCGCTCTCTCTATGCCTGAGCGCCTCGGTCCAGCCGCCCGGTTCAAAATCAACGATCACCAGTATCTCGAAATCTACCAAACCCTGAAGTCGGAAGACGAAGACCGCCTCATTGAGGTAGGTTTCCAAACTACCGACGCCAAAGCAATGCGCGACTACCTCGCCGGCAAGGGCGTCGAGGTTCCCGCCACAGTTGGCAAGGGCTGGGACGGCAACCTCAGCTTTCAGGTCAACGACCCTGAAGGCCACCGCATCGCATTCGTCCAATACCTCACCGACTCTATCCCCGGCAAGCAGTTCGGCCTCCTTATGCCCGCTACCCGAATCTCAGAGCACATGATCCACGCCGGCTTTCTGGTGAAGGATCGCGCCGCCGAGGACCGGTTCTTCAAGGACATCCTCGGCTTCGACGAAATGTGGCACGGCGGCAAGACGGACACTTCCGCCGACTGGATCAGTATGCGCGTGCCCGATGGCGAGGACTGGATCGAATACATGTGCAACGTGCAGAACCCTACGCCGAAAACTCGTGGCATCATGAACCACGTTGCGTTCGGCGTGCCCGATATGGATGCCGCGGCGAAGACTCTGCAGTCGCGGCAGGCGCCGATGCCGGAGAAGCCGAAGATCGGCCGCGACGGCAAATGGCAACTCAATCTCTACGATCCGAATCTCACGCGGGCCGAACTGATGGAACCGAAGCCAGTGGAGACGCCCTGCTGCTCGGAGCTGAAACCGCGCCGCGGGCCGGAGGGTCCGGTCGGAATGTTCACCAACCAGGGACCGGTGGGCGATGCCACGCCGGGCAGCAAAGCTGAATACGAGCCCGTGAAGCAGGAATACCGCATCACGGGAGGCGGGGCCAACGTGTGGGACACGACAGACGCGTTCTACTTCATCTGGGCGCGCATAGCCGGCGATCTCAGCCTGACGGCGGATGTTACCTGGATTGGCGCGAGCCCGACCGAGCACCGCAAGGCCATGTTGATGGTGCGCGACGGTCTCGCCTCGGGCGCCGCATACGCCGATGCGGTATCGCACGGCAACGGACTCACTTCGCTGCAGTTCCGCGGCGTGGCGAATGAGAGTACTTACCAGACGTTCATCAATATCGATGGCCCTTCGCGCCTGCGCCTCGTCCGCCAGGGCAGCCGCTTCACGATGTATGCCGGCAAACCGGGAGGGGAACTGAAAGAGGTGGGCCCGGTGGAATATGTACGGATCAAGGACCCGGCATATGTGGGCTTGGGCGTGTCGTCACATGTCGCGACTGCGCTCGAGACTGCGGTGTTCTCGAACGTAAAACTGGTGCCGTTGAAGAAGTAAGGTAGCGCGGATTGGGATTGAAGTAGAATCGTTCGAGACCAGATATGGCTATTGAGCCGGGATCGCGCCGCGGCCCTTACGAAATTCTGAGCCCAATCGGAGCGGCTCCAAAGAGGCTTTTTAGGAGCGCTTTGAGCGTGAGGCTCAGGCCGTCGCCGCGCTGAGTCATTCCAACATATGCCAGTTGTACGACGTTGGACCGTACTACCTGGTCATTGAGTTCGTCGAAGGGGCTCCGATCGCTTCCATCGATTCCACGCGCAAGCTCCTCGACACCGCGGTACAGATCGCCGACGGTCTTGCCGCCGCACATGCCGCCGGCATCATTCACCGCGATCTGAAGCCCGATAACATTCTCATCACCCGCGATGGCCGCGTCAGGATTCTCGACTTCGGCCTGGCGAAGATCGTTACCGCGGGCAATCCGGATAACGATGCTACACGCGCCCTGACGCAAACGGAGGCCGGCGCCACGCTCGGCACCATCGCTTACATGAGTCCCGAGCAGGCGCGGGGGAGCGCGGACCTCACCGGGCAATCGGACCAATTCTCGTTCGGGCTGGTCTTATATGAACTCGCGGCAGGCCGCCGGCCGTTTTTGCGCAACAGCGGGCCCGAGATCATGACCGCGATCATCCGCGAAGATGCCGAACCGCTGCCGGCATCTGTGCCTGCCCCGCTGCGATGGATTCTCGAGCGTTTGCTGGCGAAGGACCCTGCGGATCGCTACGACTCCACTCGTGATCTCTATCGCGAACTGAAGCAGGTCCGCGACCGGCTTTCGGAGAGCGGCACGGTAAGCGGGGTTCGGGCGGCCAGCGCCGACGCAATACCACGGCGGCCGCGATCCTGGTCGAAAGACTGGGTGATCTGCGCAGGTCTCGCGCTTGCCATTGTATGCGGCGTCGCGGGATGGATTCTCCATCCGGGCAGTGGACTGAACGAATTGCGATTCACTCCAATAGGGGTTTCGTGGGAAAGCCCTCGGCTGGGTTCTGGTCTCCGGACGGCAAGGCGTTCGCCTATAGTGCTGGAGCGGATGACGGGCGCCGTTTGCTTCTGCGCTACGCGTCAGCGCCACAAGGGTAGGAGAGTTCAAGTAACGCGTCCCTGGAGTCAAGGTATCTGCCGATGGAAAGGATCTCCTTGCCCTCCTCTTCGAGGAAAACCGCAAACTCTCGCTTTACACCGCCTCTCCTGTCGGTTCGCAATTGAAGCGGTACACGCCGGCCCCTTTCGAGACCAATACGTGGTCTAACCAACCATACGCCTAGTTTTCACCGGACTTGCGGTCCATCACACTGATTGTGGACGCCTTGGATGGCAGACAGGTATGGACGCGGCCCTATCCACCGGGGCATGAGCGTTCCCGAACGAGTGTTCCGGAGCGTGCCAGAGAGTGGGTTCGGCGGATGGTCGCCGTTTCCCGGCGGGCGAAGCGGGCTTTGGTCTTTCGGAGGCCACTTTGGGTGGCGGGCCTTCATTCGGGAGTGCGGAAAGCGGTCACCGCCGGAATCTCGTCTGAATCCCAATCTCAACCCGCGCTCTCGCCTGACGGAAAGCATTTGCTCTTCACGCAATCGAGAAGGAACTACATGATCGTATCGGCCTCCCTGAGCGACGCTTCGGTCGAGCGCGTCATTTCGTCGGAAGTCGCGACCGGCATGCCCTCCTGGGCGGTGCATCGCAAAGCGTTTGTTTATGCGAGCGCGCAAGGAGGTAATTGAACGCGCCGGTTCCTGGTCACCCGACGGGAGCCGGATCGTCTACTGGCATCCGAAATGGCTCGGTCTCTAGTATGGTGGTTCGAGCTGCCGGCGAAGCGACATCCGTCACGCTCTTGAGAAGGACGCTCAGTTCGCCGGATGGCAAAACGCTCCGCAGCTATGGCGAGCCGAATACGATCGAGATGACCTTCTCCGCCGACTCAAAACGGCTCTACGGAATCCGTGTGGAACCGGATCGCCGGACGCTGTTTTCACTCGATATCGCGAGTAAAGAAGTGAAGACGATCGGCGAGATCGGGAAAGATTTTACGCCCGCCAGATATAACAATCCCGGAGTTCGTCTCAGCCTGTCTCCCGACGGTAAGAGTATTCTGTATCCGGCTACCAGAAGGACCAGCAGTCTCTGGATGATGGAAGGATTCGATCAGCCAGGCTGGGTGGACCGGCTGCGGGAAATGATGCCCTGGTAGTCACGTCATGGGCTTTACCCCCTTTGACACCGACCCTCGGAAAGTGGTAACTTCCTTTCATTCCCACGTCCGGAACTTGGAGGCAAGAATGAAGAATCTAACGACGCAAATGCAAGCGGATCTCGCCGAGCGTGGCGTTTCCCGCCGCAATTTTGGACGAATCGCCGCCATGCTTTCTGCCGGCGCTGCCCTACCTCTTTTCACTGAGCCCGGCCTCGCCCAGCTCTCCCAGATCCGCGGCCCGATTCCAGATGACGCGGTGATGATCAACTCAAACGAGAACCCGCTCGGGCCGTGTCCCGAAGCTCTCGAAGCAGTGCGTACGATCGCCGCCAAGGGCGGACGCTATCTGTTCAACCTCACGAGCGATTTCGAGCAACTCCTGGCGGAACAGGAAGGCTTGAAGCGGAGTTACGTAAAGGCTTATGCCGGCTCGAGCGCGCCGCTGATGCAATCCGCTGTCGCATTCACCTCACCCGACAAGGCATTCGTAACTGGCGACCCCGGTTACGAAGCCGGCGAGAACTCGGCGAAGGGCATGGGCGCTCCAGTGATCCGTGTGCCGCTCACCAAGACGTATGCGCATGACGTTCGAGCCATGATCGAAAAAGGCCAGAATGCCGGACTTTTCTATATCTGCAATCCGAATAACCCCAGCGGTACGCTGACGCCGCAGGAGGACATCCGCTGGCTGGTCGAAAACAAGCCGAAGGATTCGGTGGTCCTGATCGACGAAGCGTACACGCAGCTCACCAACGCGCCGTTCAATACGGATCTCGTGGCTAAGGATAAAGACGTCGTCATTCTGCGTACTTTCTCGAAGATTTACGGCATGGCCGGCCTGCGCGCCGGCGCGGCCCTGGGACGTCCCGACCTTCTGGCGAAACTCGGCAAGTACAGCGGCGGCATGATGCCGATCACCGGTATGGCGGCCGCCACCGCGAGTCTGAAGGTAAAGGATCTGATACCCGAGCGCCGCAAGAAAATCGGCATCGTTCGCGACGATCTCCAGGCCTTCCTTGACAAGCACAACTTCAAGTACGTGCCCTCGGTTTCAAACTGCATCATGATCGATGTCGGTCAGAAGACCACCAACGACGTAATCGCAGCGCTCCAGACTCAAAAGGTCTACGTTGGTCGCGTCTGGAAGAGCTGGCCCACCAAGGTGCGCGTGACCATCGGTCTACAGTCTGAGATGGATCAGTTCAAGTCCGCGTTCCTCAAAGTGATGGCATAGAATAGGCCTCTGGCCTTTTCCAGCGTGCGAAGCGCGCCGTCGCTCCGGTACCCATGCGTCTCCTTTATCTGGTCACTTGCCTCTCCGCCGCCGCATTCGCTCAAGGACGCGGCGGCGGAACTGCATCACCCGTTCCAACCAATGCGCCTCCGCCAGGCGCGGCAGTCGCCGCTGCCCCACCCGCTCAAGCCAACAACGGTCAGGACGAGCTGATGAAGCACGTCGACGATCTGATGTGGCACGTCCTGTTGGGCGATATCGCAGAGATCGATAAGATCGAATACACGAGCCTGCCGCTCACGCACATTCCGAATCGTAACGCCCCAGGTGCGGGAAACCCGCTCATCATCCGCGCCTATACGTTCATTCCCAAGAATCTCGACAAATCGAAAAAGCAACCGCTGATCGTGTTTTGCCACCAGGGAATCCACGCCAACGAAGACACGCGCGATGCCCACGTTTTCCGCGAACTCGTCGAGCAAGGCTACTCGATCATCGCATCCGATTACCGCGGCAGCACGGGCTATGGCCGCGGTTTCTATGAAGCCATCGATTACGGCGGCCGCGAAGTGGACGACGTGTACATCGGCATGCAGTGGATGCTGGAGAATTATCCGTTCCTTGACGCCAAGCGCGTAGGCATCATCGGATGGAGCCATGGCGGACTTATCACGCTGATGAACATCTTCCAGCATCCCAAAGATTACGCCGTAGCCTATGCCGGCGTCCCGGCCAGCGACTTAGTCGCGCGCATGGGCTACGAGCCAGCCAGCTATGCCGCACTTTATTCCGCGCCGTATCACATTGGCAAGACGTGTACGCGACGATGTGATGGAATACCGTAAGCGATCGCCGGTTTATCACGCCAAAGAGCTGGCTACGCCGCTGCTGATCCACACCAACACCAACGACGAAGACGTGAACGTGCTGGAAGTGGAACACCTCATCGAGGCGCTCAAGGCCGAGGGCAAGACGAGTCTGTTCCAATACAAGATTTATCAGGACGCTCCTGGCGGTCATTACTTCAATCGCATCGATACCAAGCTCGCCAAGGAATCGCGGCATGAAATATATGCATTTCTCGCGGGGTATCTCAAGCCGGACCATTCAAGTAAGTAGGGCCTTCGCCCAGCAACCCCTCTGCACGCTTTCGAATTCCGCGCCGTCATTGGAACAGACACGTAGTGTCATTCCGACAAGGAGTTCAAATGCGCGTCCATGTAATAGCTCTGTTCTCCCTGGCCATTACCGCCACCGCCTCTGCGCAGCAGGCAGGCGATCGCGTCACTCAGGTACTTTCCTTCTCCAGCGCCGATACGCCGCAGACGATGCAGGAAATCACCTACGCCATCCGCGGCATCGGTGAACTGCCGCAAACTTCGCTCCAAACGGTTTCCCGGTCGCTTACGATTCAAGCCACACCAGTTAGCCAGGCGCTTGCGAGCTGGCTCTTCCAGCAACTCGATGCACCGCAATCGGCTCCTCCTCAAGGGTCACAGGTAGATAGTTATTCAGGCCTCAGCGGTTCGAGCGACCAATTGCGCATTTTCCGCCTTGCGCATCCCGTCGGAGCTCAGGCCTTTCAAGAGCTTGTCAATGCGATTCGAGTGGTTCCCGACATGAGCAAGCTATTTCCTAGCGCCTCAAAGGAGTTGATCGTGGTTCGCGGGAGCGGAGATCAGCTTGCGGTGGCCGAATGGCTGGTTAAACAGTTAGACCAGCCACCTCCGCAACCTGGAGAGAGGAGGGCGGAACAGCAATTCCATTCGGCCCTCAGCCAATTGCCTGAGGTGCGCCTGCTGTATTATGCGCATGTTACGACTGCGCCCGAACAACAGCCGGTCGTCAACGCGTTGCGCGTCATCCCCGAACTCACTCATGTCTTTCCAGTGAGCGCACAGGGCGCGATCGCCATGAGCGGGACTGCGGATCGCATTGCGCTCGCAGAATGGCTATTTGGCCAAGTGGATCTATCGGGGCCGGCGATGACGCCTAAGACCTCCACGCTCTATGAACTCGCGCCTGGCTCCGACGTGGCGCAGGTCTTTTTTCTGCCCGGTTCGGTAATGGCGGCGAGTTTTCAGGAACTGGTTGCCAACGTCCGAACCATCGCACCCAGCATGCGCACGTTCCCCAACACCTTGACTTGCACGCTGGCGGTGCGCGGAACGCCCGCGCAACTGGCGGAAGCGGGACAAATTCTCAAGAGCGGAAGGCCTTAGCTGCTTCGATTCCGACAATGACACGGGCGAGCCCATCGGGAGGATACCGCATATGCGCGCGCCTTTTGTGGTATTACTTATTAAAGAAAGTAATGACCACCATGGAATCGGCTATCACCAGCAAAGGGCAGGCAACAATCCCAAGGGCAATTCGGGATTACCTGCACGTGAAGCCGGGCGACCGGATCAAGTTTTTCATGCATCCCGACGGCGGAGTGTACATTCTTCCCAAGCTTCCTGCAAGCGCGCTTAAAGGAATGTTACGCCGGCCGAAGCGTGCGGCAACAATCGAAGAAATGGACGAGGCCATCGCGACCGGGGCGGCTCAATCCGCGAGGCCGCCCAAACGGCGATGACCGGGCTCGACACCAACGTACTGGTTCGCTTCGTTACGCGAGACGACGCCGCGCAATCGCGGAGGGCCGACGAAATCATCGCGAATTTAACGGAGAATGAGCCGGGCTTTGTCAGCGTCATCGTGATGGCCGAGCTAGCCTGGGTGTTGGAACGTGCGTACAACTTTAGCAAGGCCGAAATCGCTCGCGCCATCGAGAGGATGCTTCAGATCGAGGTGCTTCAGATCGAGTGTGAGCAACAAGTCCTGACGGCGATGATCGCGCTGAAGCGCGGCCGAGGCTCGTTTGCCGATGCGCTAATTGGAGAACTCGCGTTTAGAGCAGGCTGCAGCCACATCGTCACCTTCGATCGCAAGGCGGCCCAGTTACCCGGCTTCGCGCTGGCGTAGCCGTTACAAGGCTGGCCTCCATTCGGCGACTCAATCCAACGTATCCGCGGCAAGCGGTCGCGAAAATGCGACCGCGCTATGCCACTTGGAGTGCCATGGTCAAAGAGTATGCGCATCGTTCGATGTGGACGCGCCTACAGGAACCGGCGGCGCGTCAAGACTGCGGGGCGGCGAATTCCAGAACCGCCTGTACCTGCTCGCGCGTCACATGAAACTGGTCGATGATTTCCTCAATGTCCGAGCCGGCTTCGAGATTTTCAAAGACCGTAGCGACCGGCATACGGGTATTCTTGAAAACCCACGCTCCACTATGGCGGTCCGGCACGCTCTCGACGGCGGGGCATTGTGACCAATCCAGGATTGCTGTCGCCATAATCTGCGCTCCTTCTTTTAGTTTAGGGTACGTCAGATGGTACTACCGTGCCGGTTCCACATGCACCAGCACATCCGCCACCCAATCCAGCGTCTCCATGATGCGCTCCCTCACACGGTGCGCCAACTCGTGCGACTGACGGACGGTCATTGCGCCATCCACTTCCAGGTGCAGATCGACGTGGTACTTTAGCCCCGTCTTTCGTGCGAAGCACTTCTCCACGCCGCGCACGCCCGGTACACTCGCCGCCGCGGCGCGGATTTCGGCCATCGCTGCGTCTTCGGGCATGGTATCCATCAACTGCATCGCGGTATCGTACGCCACCTTTACGCCGACGCCGATAACGATGAGTCCCACTACCAGGCCACCATAGCTGTCTGCATCGGCGAAACGGGCCGGATCGGCCAATGCCAACCCTACGGCGATTAACGCCGCAATCGCGGAGAGCGTATCCATCATGTCGTTCCACGCGTCGGCGGTGAGCGATGCGCTCTTGAGACGGCGCGCGTAACGGAATTTGAAAATGGCGAGCGTGGTCTTAGCGGCGAGCGATAACACCAGCGCCCAGATGACATACGGCGCAACCGCGGCTGAAGGGAGGCCCAGACGCGCGACCGACCCATAGCAGATCAGCGCGCCGCCGGCGGAAAGGCCGAGCCCGATCAGCAGTCCTGTAAGGATCTCGATACGGCCGTGGCCGTAGGGATGATCCTGGTCGGCCGGTTTGGCCGCGAGCGTCAGACCCAGCAGCACGAAGCCCGAAGCGAAGACGTCGCTAGCAGATTCCAGACCGTCCGCCACAACCGCGGTGGAGTGCCCTCGAAGACCGGCGAATAATTTGATGAGGGCCAGCGAGCCGCTGACCATCATGCTTGCGGCGGCTACGCGTTGCCCGGTCTGCATGTCAAACGCCCGCTGGAGTTAAGCGCGGACGGGGTCGATCTTTTCGGTGTCGATTCCCAAATCGGCGAACGCCGCTTTGGCCTTCTTCACGTCGAACTTGCCGTCGCGCGCCAGGCGCGAAAGCGCCGTGGCTGCGATGTTCTGCGCGTTGATCTCGAAATGCTTGCGCAAGTATTCGCGATTGTCGCTGCGGCCGAATCCATCGGCGCCGAGCGTTTCCAGGCGTCCCGCCAGCCAGGGAGCGATTTGGTCGGGCACGGCCTTCATGTAATCGGTGGCGGCGACGATCGGACCATCGACGCCCTTGAGCGCTTCCGTGATGTAGGGCGTGCGCGCCGGCTGATCGGGATGCATGCGGTTCCAGCGTTCGATTTCGAGCGCATCGCGCCGCAGTTCGTTATAGCTGGTGACGCTCCACACGTCGCTCGCCACGTTGTATTTTTCGGCAAGAATTTGTTGCGCGCGCAAGCGCTTCATTCAGAATGGGGCCGCTGCCGAACAGTTGCACCTTCGCTTTCCCTTTGGCGGCTGCGCGGAACTTGTAGATGCCTTTGAGCACGGCTTCGGGCTTGAAATCGGCCGGCATCGGAGGCATGGCGTAATTTTCGTTATAGAGCGTGATGTAGTAGAAGCGGTCTTCGCCTTCCTGATACATGCGACGTATGCCATCCTGCACGATGATCGCGATTTCGATATGCATACGCCGGGTCGTAGGAGGCGCAGGTGGGAACGGTGCTCGAAAGAACCAGGCTATGACCATCCTGATGCTGCAGGCCTTCGCCGGAAAGCGTCGTGCGGCCGGCGGTTCCGCCGCATAGGAAGCCCTTGCCGCGCGCATCGCCGAATGCCCAGACCAAATCGCCGATGCGCTGGAAGCCGAACATCGAATAGTAGATGAAGAATGGAATCATCTCCATCTGATAGTTCGCATACGCGGTGCCCGCCGCGGTGAAGGACGACATGGAACCGGCTTCGGTGATGCCTTCTTCCAAAATCTGGCCGTCTTTCGATTCTTTGTAGTAGAGGAAAATATCGGCGTCGTGCGGCTTGTAGAGTTGTCCCTGGCTGGCGTAAATGCCGAACTGGCGGAAGAGCGATTCCATGCCGAAAGTGCGCGCCTCATCCGGAATGATCGGCACGACGCGCTTGCCGATTTCGTTATGTTTCATCAGCAGGGTCAGAATTCGCACGAACGCCATGGTGCTGGAGACCTCGCGTCCGCCCGACCCATCGAGCGATTCCTGGAGATACTCGAGCGGCGGCGCCACAATTTGCGACGGCGGAACGGAGCGTGTTGGTACGTAGCCGCCTAATTGCCGGCGGCGTTCCTGCATGTAGGCAATTTCCGAACTGTCGGCAGGCGGACGGAAGAATTCGGCATTTTTCGCCGCTTCATCTGGAATGGGAATCTCGAAGCGCGAACGGAAGTAAAGAATCTCCTGCTCGTTGAGCTTTTTCTGCTGGTGCGTAATATTGCTTCCCTCGCCCGCTTCACCGAGCCCATAACCCTTAATAGTGTGGGCAAGGATCACAGTCGGGCGGCCGGTGGTTTCGACCGCGGATTTGTAAGCGTTATAAACTTTGCGCGGATCGTGTCCGCCGCGATGCAAGCTCTCAAGTTGCTCGTCGGAGAGGTTCGCAACCAATTCGCGCAATTCCGGCGTATTGAAAAGGTTTTCGCGCATGAAGGCGCCGCCCTTGGTACTCAACGTCTGAAATTCGCCATCGACGATCTCGCCCAGGCGCTTTTGCAAAATGCCCTCCGTATCGCGCGCGAACAAGTCGTCCCAATCGCTGCCCCAAACTAGTTTGATTACGTTCCAGCCTGCGCCGCGGTAGGCGGCTTCAAGCTCTTGGATCACCTTACCGTTGCCGCGCACTGGCCCATCGAGTCGCTGCAGGTTGCAGTTGATGACAAAAATCAGGTTGTCGAGTTTTTCCCGCGATGCAAGAGTGAGCGAGCCCATGGATTCCGGCTCGTCCATTTCGCCATCGCCGAGAAAAGCCCAGACCTTGCGGGGGGTGGCAGGGATCAGCTTGCGGTTTTCCATATAGCGCATGAACCGCGCCTGGTAGATAGCGGACAGACGGTCCGAGTCCCATGGAAACCGTAGGGAAATTCCAGAAATCGGGCATCAGCCACGGATGCGGGTAGGACGAAAGACCCGGCGCGCCGCGAAGTTCGTGGCGGAAATTGTCCAGATGTTCTTCCGTGAGACGGCCTTCCAGGAACGCGCGCGCATAAACGCCCGGCGAGGCATGGCCCTGAAAATAAATCAGATCGCCCGGCTGGCTCGCCATATTTGCCGCGAAAGAAATGGTTGAATCCCACTTCCAGCAGCGTGGCGAGCGAGGCATAGGTGGAAATGTGGCCGCCGATGCCCGCGTCATACTTGTTCTGGTGTACCACCATCGCCATCGCGTTCCATCGAACGAGGCTTTTGATCCGCCGTTCCATGGCGCGGTCGCCGGGAAACGGCACTTCATCTTCGGTGCGGATGGTATTGATATAAGGCGTATTTAGTTGAGCCGGCAGTTCGACGCCATCGAGGCGCGCCCGGTCCGTCAATTGTTCAAAAGGAACACCGCGCGATCGGGTCCGGCCTGATCGATGATTTCGTCGAGAGCTTCAACCCACTCCGAGGTCTCTTGGGGGTTGAGATCGACAACCCGCTCAGTCAGTTTTTGGTGCATGGATATATCCATTATAGGTGACTGGAGCGGCTCAGCCGCAGCTGTGGCGTTTCGGTAGTGCTCTTTTTATCGCCGGTTTGTTTTGGCGTTCGCGTTACGCGGCAGGTCCACGCCCGCGCCGGCAGAAAAAGCGCCCCTTGGCGCCGCGGCCGACGTGTCCACCATCTGCACCATTGCATAGGCCGGCATGTCTTCGGCTTCTTTGAAGAACGTCAGACTGCGACGCTTCCGGCATCGTAATCGACGCGGATCAAATCGCCACCGCGAACTTGCTCGGTCGCGATCAGATTCGAGAGCGGATGCACCAGGTTTCGCTCGATTGCGCGCTTCAAGTGGCGCGCGCCGTATTTCAAGTCGGTGCCTTCGCGCAGCAGGAAATCCTTGGCGTCATCGGTCAACGAGAACACGAAGGGAGCGCCCGCGCCGGAGCTGAACACGCGCTGTTGCACCATATTCAATTCGAGGGTCAGAATTTTCCGCAATTCGGTCTCTCCCAAGGGACGGAAGACGACCGTTTTATCGATTCGGTTAATGAATTCCGGCGTAAATTTGCGCCGCGCGGCTTCGATGCCGGCCCGAGTGATCTTATCGTTGAGCTTTTCGTCTACTATGCCATTAGCGCACTGGCGCTCCGCTTCGCCCGCGGCGAAGCCAAGATTGGGACGCAGGATCGAACCCATCTCAGCACGCACCTAAATTGCTCGTCATGAAGATCATCGCGCGCGAGAAATCTACACGACGATTGTCACCTAGCGTCAGCGTCGCCTTATCTAAAATTCCCAAAAGCAGATTCCACAGGGCATCGCTAGCCTTTTCGATTTCGTCGAAAAGCACGAAACTCAGCTTCATCCGTTCGGTGTGGTATTGGTTTAATACCTCCTGGCTCAGCAGTGGATGTGTCTCGCGATGGCCGAGATATCCAGGAGGCGAGCCGATAAGTTTCGCAATCTCGTGGCTGTGTTGGAACTCGGCGCAATCGATCTTGATCACCGCGCGGGCATCGCCTACCAGGCTTTCTGCCGCTGCTTCCACTAGGCGGGTTTTACCGGAGCCGGTGGGGCCGAGAAATAAGAAATTGCCGATCGGCCGCCCTGGGCTCGACATGCCTGCAAGATTTGTTTGATAAATGTTAATGATCTGTTCGATCGCTTCATCCTGGCCCACGATCCGTTTTCGGAGATCGGAATCCAATCTTTCTGCATCCAAACCAGTTTGAGCGGGATCAAGTTGCTTATTCAGGCGCCCCATGTTCATCCTCCCCCTATCTAGTCCTAAACCCATCAAGGCCATCTCGCCTCTTAGAACAGCAACTGGGGGGCCATTGGCGCCGACCTACCGAAAAACCGTACAACGCGCCGCGGCGCGTACAAACACTTACTTTGGAGGCCGCGAAGGGCGCATTTCAATCCGGCTGACCATTGTCCGCGCCGGCATGCGCAAGGCGAATGTGACCACTTCCGCCACATCGTCAGGTGCAATCATCCAACTTGCGCCACCCGATCGCTTGCCGGGATGACCGGAAAATTCCGTATCGACGCTTCCCGGCATGATAGAACATACACGCACGTTGTCCTGCCGGTGATCGAGCATCATCGCCTCGGCGAACAGGTTTAACCCCGCCTTGGCGGCGTTGTACCCGGCGCCACCCGTAAACGCGTTCTTGCCGGCGAGGCTTGAAATGTTAACGATGAACCCGCCGCCGCGGCGTTGAAAGCGACTCAACGCCTCTCGCGAACAGTAGAACGGCCCATTCAAATTGAGATCGATATTGCCATGCCACTCTTCCGGCGTCATCTCGCCCACCTTGCGAAAGACCGCTGCCCCGGCATTATTAACCAGGATGTCGAGGCCATCGAACTCACCGTCAACCGATTGAAATAATCGGTGCACGTCGTCTACTCGCGTTACGTCGGCGGCGAAGCCAACGATTCTGCCGAGCGGTTGCATGGCTGCTACGGCGGTATCCACCGATTCTTGCGACCGTCCACAGATAGCCACGGCGGCGCCTTCGCGCAACAGGTGCTCCGCGATGGCGCGGCCGATGCCGCGCGTTCCACCGGTAACGATGGCCACTTTTCCAGTAAGGGATTCCATATTGGAATTGTAAACGGGCTCGATCTGCGTTGAGACTAGACCTGCGGATTCCAGATGAGGCCGAGATCCAACACAAAGTCCGGCATCAGCGGACCCGCCGTGAGCATCCGCGGTTCCTCGATCGTCTCGACTTGCTCACCCGGCCGGTACACCCACACTTTGCGTTCCAGAGGATCGATCAGCCAGCCCAATCGAGCGCCACATGCGAGATACTCGTGCATCTTGGTCTGCGAGTCCCGCAGCCGGTCCGACGAGGAACGCAACGAAGTCCGGGCAGATTTCCATATATTCTCCCCGCTGTTCCGGACGAAGAGATTCAATCCGGCTCTTCAAGATCCACGACGCATCGGGCAGCGGTTGGAGCCGTCGGACAAATCGAACCCGGCCGAGGAATCGAACGCAACGCCGCCGCCGTTTCGAATCGCCCAGACGTTCAACTGTGCGTTCTGGTTCCCGGTTCGCGAATGTGCCGGCGGGATTACTATTAACTCTCCCTCCGGAGAGCGCTCGATCCGGAGGTCGCGGTTCGCCGCACAAAATGCGCTATATTCCGCCTGTGTCACGCGTCGGCGCGTGGTGACATGAATTAGCCCTTCGTGCGAGACATCGATCGGATCGAATACAACCTGCATGGCGATCTGGAGGGATCCTAGCACGCGGAGAGCGGCTCAAAGCCAGGCGGAGCCAGACCATCCTAGCGTTCGCGCTTCTCGATGGCTGCTATCGCCGCCTGCGCCGACCGTGCGAGATTGATCGGCGGCATCAGCCCGAAGCCCCGGTCGCGCTGCGCCAAGGTCTCCACGTTAGATGCCGCGATCTTCCGTAGTTCAGGTAGGTCGGATGAGTCGCCGGCGACCCCGATTATTTTCATCGCATATAGCTTATCTGGCACCTCCGGACTGCCCAACAAACCGCGCGCAACCGTCAGGCCCATCGCTGCATCGAGTTCGGAAAGGCGATCGAGCGCCATATCTCCCGTCATGCCGCCCCTCTTGGCAATAGCCGTCAGATAAGGAATTGCCTCGTTCCCTGGATACATGGCGATGGCCGCCAATGCGTTCGTCGAGACCAGCGCGTTTTCGTCCCCAGCGGCGATACCTAGCGGCTCGAGCAACTCCGGCTTGCGGAACTCGCCGAGTTCGCGAGCCGCCGCCGCGCGCACCTGCGGTTCCGGGTTCGCGAGCGCCAGCTTCAACTGCTCGACCGCGCCTGCGATGCGAAGGTTATCGGCGGCGCACGCGCGAATATCGGCATCGTCAAGCGCCCGGCCGAGCGCGGTGACAACTTCCGGATCGCCGTTGCCGCGAAGCTGGAAGCAGGCGTTGGCGCGCTGCGTCGCATTTAGTTTCGAATCGAAAAGTCGTTCGACCGCAGATTGATCCGCTGCGGCGAGAAGGAGTGGAACCATACAGAGAATCGAGGTCTTCATTTTGCAGCCCTTTGCAATGCGTTGGAAATAGCTTCTGCGTGAACGTTGAACATCGGCTCCGGGGTTTTCAGCTTGAACGCCTTCTCCATATACTGTTGAGCCTCGGCATATCGATGGTTTTTGTAGAGCGCCCAGGCGAGCGCGTCATAGCTATAGATGTCCTTGCGGAATTCCAACTCGCCCTTGGCCAGTTCGAGGGCGCGATCCAGCTTCATATCGCGATCTGCAAAGGCAAACACCAGGTTGCGATTCGCCGTTTCGCCCGTAGCGCGCGAAACCTTGTCGAGCATTTCTAGTAAGCCAAGCTGCCTGGCTGCCTCGGCGTCCTTGCCGGTCTTCTTGTATAAGTCGTAAAGCGCCGCCGCGTAGTCAGGCAGGGGCGCAATGGCCTGAGCGCGTTTGTAGTTTTCGATCGCGAGGGCTAGCTCCCCGCTATCGGCTTGCACCTTCGCGAGCCCGGCATAGCCCGGGTAGTAGTTCTTGAACGCCTGTAGAGAAGCGGTGAAAGATTGCCTGGCTTGCGGAAGTTGGCCCGTCTTATAGAAGATATTGCCAAGATCGACCATGCACCACGCCACGTTCTCAGGCGAACTGCTGCCGGCCTCTATGGCCTTCTTCATAATCTCGATTGCGCCGGCAACATCTCCCACTAAGAAGCGGTAGTGAGCCGCCCGGTTGTAACTCGCCAAATCGGGGCGCAGCGCTACCATTTTCTGATAGGCGTCGGCCGCCTTATCGTAATCGCCGATTTCGATGTAGGCATCCCCCAGCGTCCCCCAAGTCCACGGGTCCGCCGGGTTTACGCGAATCAACCAGAGAGATGACTCCACCGCCTTCGCGAACAGATGCCGCTCGAGCTGAGTTTCGATCAGCAATCGCTGCGCCTCGTAATTTGTGCGATCCCCGGCAACCAGATTGTTGAGGATAGCCGTTGCCCGATCGAGATACGAATAGTCGGTTGTCTCGCGCGTCTTTTGCACGTATGCGCCGGCCAGGAGCACCTGGTAGTGCGAATCGTCCGGTTTGGTCTTCGCGATCAGGCTGTACATCGCGATGCGATCGTCCGTACCCATGCTCGAGACGTGCTCGGCCAAAGAGCGGTCGGAGAGCGCGCCGAGGATGCGATCGCTCGAGGATTGGGGCCACGCGCAAGGTGGCGAAGAGAAGAATGCAGATCGTCGTTTTCATACAGATGAGCTCCATCGGCCGGCGCTTGCCAGCGCGCGGCCCCGGAAGCTTGAGCCAGCCTTCAAGGCGCGCGCCGCCGGCAACGCCGGCGTTCGTTATTGGCCCGGTTACCATGCCTTTCCCGTTGGTGCCGTTCTCCTGGCTGTGTAGATACCCGGCATGCGGGGCCGCATGGAACGGAAAGTGATCGAGCGTCGGAACGTCGTTCTGGTTGACGCCATCGCCCAGCGGCGGCGCGTTGGAAAAACCGGGGACCAGGACGCCCGCCAGCGCGCGCAGCCCGATATCGACTACGTCGTCGTTAGGCCGGCGGCCGCCGAACGGCCAGCCTGCATTGTCTCCGCCAAGAGGTCCCAGGCGGTTTTGCGATGCGAGAGGCGTGGGAGGGATCGTCAGATCAATGCGTGTGATATCCGGGACGAACACGCCCAGCAGATCCGCTCTCGGCGTGGGCGGCACGCTGAGGTTGAATACGCCCTGCAAAATGCCGCTCACAAAGAAAGGCGCGCCGATGAACTGCGAGAACTGCGCGTCGTCTGAAGGCGCGCTTCGATTCCAGTAGTCTTTCATGGGCAGCGGAATCAGCGCTTCCACAGTCAGTGGGTTGCCTACCCGGTCGATCTGCACAAGCTCCCCGAAGTTGACTGGATCGTTGGGACTGGGACGAACCGTGACAAGCTGACGGAGAGTGGAAGCCCATGCGCCGATGTGCGCCGTTGGCGAAGCGGTGTTTGTCGGCATGCTTCCATCGGAGGTTACCGCCGTGATCGGCAGTTCGATGGAGATGAGGCTAATGTTATAGCCCGCGAAACCATCGACGGCGTTAGGATAAGCGGCGCCCGGACCGGAATCGGCGCCGCCGCTCAGAACGGGGGCCGGCGCGCGGAAATTCAGTGTGTCGAAAGTCGCCGCACTGTCGAAATAGAAGGCGTCGTCGCGCGGCCCGGCGAATACTCGCCACCCATTCTTGAGAGTGAAGACCGAAGGTTGCCCAAGAGTCGCCTCATACGCGGGAGTCGATTTCGGCCCCAGGTTAGGCGGCGCGACCGAGAGCGGATGGCCGTTCTGATCCGCATTAATATAGGTCACTGTGTTCGTGTTCACGTTGCGAATCGCGATGCTGTAGGTCTGGTATAAGAAGATCCCGGGGTCGTCGATACTTTTGATAGTTCCAAAGTAAGAAACGAACGTCGGGTTCGGTCTCAGTTGCGTCTGGAAGTTGACGTCAACAATCATATCCGGCCGGCCATCGAGACCTCGCTGGTTGTTGATGTTGAAGCGATAGGTCACGCTGTCGGAGAACTTGTAGTAGCTTGGTCCGTTATCCGGATTCTGGAACCCCTGGACGCTCATGCTCATCACGAGATTATTGGAGTGCCCGGATTCGTAACTTCTAAATAAATAGAAGTCGTTGAGGTTTGCTGTCTGGTCCTCGAGCAAAAGGGGACCGTTTCGGTGGCTGGCGGCAAAAGCGCTCGCGCTTAACAAAAGTAAGGCGACGCCCGGCCGGTATCTTTGGTGCCTCATGTATTCTCCCTTCAATGGATTTACAACTGACAATCACTGTACGGTTACGGAACCTGCTCCGGATGTTGGTTCCGTGAAAATAAAATCGGCTTTGGGCAAATCCGTTTGGCCGTGGGATGCGTACATCAAACGCATGAGAACTCCATATGTGTTGGCGATCTTGTCCGCATTCGGCTGTTCGCCGATGCTGCCCGCGCATCCCCTGGGGAACTTCAGCGTCAATCACTACATGCGTCTTGAAGCTTTTCCCGGCGGCGTGAACATGCGTTACGCAATGGATTTGGCTGAGATCCCGACATTCGAGTTACTACGGAGTTGGGGCATGGATCGGACTGCTCCGCGCGAAGATCTGGAGCGAAAAGCCATTGAACAGGCCCGACTGTGGATAGGTGGGATGGCGTTCGAAATCGACGGAAAACCGGTAACACCGGTTTTCGAAGACGCAACCCTGGCGATATCGGACGGCGCCGGGGACCTTCCGATCCTGCGGATTACCACTCGCATGCGCATCCGCGCGAAGGGTGGACGATTGCAATACGAAGACCACAACTTCGAAGGGCGCGCAGGCTGGAAAGAGATTGTAATTGCTGCGGCGCCGGGAGTTCGCCTGGAAAGCGCAAGCCAAACCGATCGGGATCTCAGCCAGGCGTTGACCGCTTATCCCCCGGATCCTCTCTCTGCCCCGCCCCAGGATTTGCGGGCGGAATTCGTGTGGAGTGCCGATACGCCTTTGACGACGCTGGCGCCATCTACGCCTAGTCGTGTGGTACCGGCGGCTCCGGTAATTCAGGCCATACCGCAGCCCGCGGGACCAATAGCCCCTCCCCCCGCTGCGGCTCTGCCCCAGAACGCTCCGGCCGGGACCGTGATCAAGAACGACTTCCTTTCGCGCCTCTTACATCGCAGGGAACTGCCATGGAACATGGTGTTAGTGGCTCTGGTAATTGCCTTCGCCTTGGGAGGCGCGCATGCTCTAACACCGGGACATGGCAAGACAATTGTGGCAGCTTACCTGGTGGGCTCGCGAGGAACGTTGAAGCACGCGGCGTTCCTCGGCGCGATGGTGACCGTAACCCATACCATCAGCGTCTTCGCGGTGGGTTTGGCGACGTTATTCCTGTTCCGTTTGATCGTTCCCGAGAAGATCACCGAGATCCTGGGAATAATTTCCGGGCTTTCGATTGCGGTCATCGGCGCCTGGATGCTGCGCAGCCGGCTTCACGGAACTCACGGGCATGTGGGGCATAGCGACCACGGCCACGGTCACGCGCACACACACGATCATGCGCACCCTCACACCAGACACACTCACAATCACCACCACAGGCCGGGCGGTCACACGCACATGCCCGAAGGAGACATCTCGTGGCGAAGTCTCGTCGCCCTTGCCATCAGCGGAGGGCTGGTGCCGTGCGAATCGGCGCTGGTGCTGCTTCTGAGCGCTATATCGATAGGACGCGTGGGTCTTGGCTTGCTTCTGTTGCTGTCGTTTAGCTTGGGGCTGGCTGGCGTGTTGATGGGCATTGGCGTGATGGTGTTGTATGCAAAGCGTCTGTTGCCAAAGGGCTCCCAAATCGGTCAAGGGTCTTTCATGCGATGGGCGCCGGTTGCGTCCGCGGTTGTGGTGGTCGTGCTCGGAATTATTATGACCAGCGTCTCGCTGGGCTGGCTCCCAGTCGGTTGGCAGGTTGGGTGACGTGGCGCGAGACTGCGCAGGCCAGGAGGTCTGCGCCACTTACGTCCGGTAGACTTCCATCGTTCGTGGATTGTATGCCCAATGAAATTCCAATTCGTACGCCAGCGATCTGGCTAATCCGTCCAGATCCGGGAAAAGAGTCGCATACGTAATATTCATGCGGTACAACTCGCGCATGCCCGTCTCGCGCATGGCGTTGGTCAGGACAAACTTCGCCAGCATATTCTCCTGGCCGGATTCGGCGATGATCTCTTCGAGCGGCGCATCCAGGACGCCAGGCACGGCAAACGTGCCCGATTGCGCGATCAGGCGGCGGTTCATCGTGTGCGGCTCGCCCATCCAAATGAACCGGTGGTTGCCTTTCAGAAAGTAGCGCTCGAAATTCCCGCGAACGCGTGGATCCATGCGCGTGTGCCGTAGCGCGAGGCTGCTATCGATGCGGCCGGGGTTGAGCGCCCAAACCACCCCATCCGCGATAGTACGTTCCATCGCGAAAAACGCCGCGACGTAGGGCGACCACGTGAAATCGATCAATCGCGTCGGCGCCCCGTGATGCTGCATGAGCGCCAGCCATTGAAAATCATCGGTGGGGTCGGGCGGTTGTTCGAGGAACTGGTGCGCCTTGCGTTTGAATACGCGTAAAATGCGGGCTTCCTGCCGCGTCCACGCGCCCGGGGCCACGCCGAAGCTTTGCAAATATCGCGAGAGCGAGCTGAAAAGAGGCCAGCGTTCGTCACGCTCGCCGCGATACGCCCAGTTCGCATACGGCGCATCGGAGATCAGCTTCAAAAACGCGTCCCACGTCTTCAGGCGATGGACCAGATAAGGCGGCGCGGGGCGTTTGCGGGCCATGGAGCGCTAGGCTTGGAAGCGATACATCGCCTGCTCGATCGTTACGCCGCGCACGTCGATGCGCCGCAGATCGGTGGACCCGACACCGTGCGCTTCCGCCAGCGTCAATGTGTTATCGCAAGTCTGGAACGGCGCCGTTCCGCGCGACGCGCGCGGGTTGTAGCCCATAGCGGCGGCTGCCACGGCGTCGGTGCAGACCGGGTTCAATCCCGCGATGAGTACGCCCGGCTTCACCACGCGCAGATTGCCGATCCACGGACCTTCGCCGCCCGCTACCGTCTCAACGCCATCGATGACGGCGAGATGAATTGGCCGCGCCGCCGAAAGATCGGCGACAATGCGCGCCACTCGATACCCCGCGTCGTGATTTTCGCCGAAATGAAGTTCCTGCGGCGCCGATTTCGATGGCTGCCGCTTGCCCTCGTGTCCCACGTCCATGCGCCCAGTCTTCGGATTCTCGTTCGGTTCGTCGGCGCCGGAATCGTTTCCATAAATCGAAGCCGGCAGCGTGCCGAAGCAGTTCTTGAGCGAGAGCGTCACGCCGCACGTCGCGTGGTTTTTTAGCTTCGCCATGCTGACGTAGACGTCAGTCTCGTCGTAGGCATGATTCAAATCGTAGCCGGGATACATGTACGCGCTGCCGGGAACCGCGAACCGCGCGTAGCGCTTACCCTTGCCGAGCGCGTTGGTGTTTTCGAATTCTATATTCGCGGCCGCCGATTGCAATCCGCGCACGTCCCAGCCGGAAGCCAGCATGACGTCCTCGAGCGGACCTGCCGTGGCCCACGCGCTCTCGACGAAGCGGACGCGCTTGGCCCCCGCACGCACCATCAGATAGGCCGCGGCGCCCATCAGTTTGGGGTGGGTGTAGTGCGTAAGCGCGGGAGCGAGTCCGCGCAGGCGACTGCTAGGCGGCCCAGTCATATTGACCTTAATAGTTACGGTTTTGTTTTTCACCAGCCGCGCGATTCCGCCAAGCTGATCGAACATGCCGTTCAGTTTGGCAGTGACATCCTCATCGTAGCTGGCGCATTTGGCGATGGAGACAGGCGCGACAGGCGCGTTTTCGACGGCGCCCCGCAGCAGAGGCGTCGCAGCGGCAGCACCGATGGCTGCCAGAAGTTCTCGTCGGGTCATGGGAGCGCTCCCAATTGATGGTAGCGCAGCCAGGAGTTTCGAGGGCGTCTGTTTTGAATGGCCTTAGGCAGACCCTCAATCCCCCATCCTTCACTACGTTGACTCGGGTGGTTCCGAAACCGCTGTGCCCCACAATAGGAAAATGAGGCACGGATATGGCGGAGTTTTCAATGAGGTAATCGGATCCCGTCACTGTGTAAACCAATTTACGCCCTAAGCCACTCAATTAACGCAGTTTACGCAAGCCTAATCGATGTAGTATCTTGGTTTCGCGGGACCGTTTGAGAGGAGCTTGCCATGGCATCGAGCGTCTGGAAGGGACACCTGACCTTCGGTTTGGTCTCATTCCCCATCCGTCTATTCAGCGCGGCGCGCAGCGAAAGCGTCAGCTTCAATTTGCTTCATAAGGAAGACCATTCGCGCATCCGGCAGGTGATCTACTGCCAGGCGGAGGACAAGCCGGTGCCGCGCAGCGAGCTGGTGAAAGGCTACGAATACGAGAAGGATCAATACGTCGAGATCGACGACGAAGACATCAAGAAGGTAGCGCCGAAGACAGCCAAGGTGATGGAGATCCTGGAATTTGTGAAATCGGCCGACGTCGATCCGATCTATCTCGAAAGCTCTTACTACGTGGCGCCCGACGAAGGCGGCGAGAAGCCCTACGCGCTGCTGTTCCAGGCTCTGCGCGAATCGCAATACTACGCCCTCGCCAAGATTGCGATGCATAATCGCGAGCACATCATCATCCTGCGTCCGGGCCAGAAGGGGATCCTCTCGCACACCATGTATTATGCCGACGAGATCCGCCACGTGGAAGAGTTCCGCACCGACACCAGCCTGGTGAAAGAGAAGGAACTCGCGATGGCGAAGATGCTGATTTCGTCGCTCGAAGCCGAATTCGAACCGCAGAAGTATCGCGACACCTACCGCGACAATCTACAGCAGATGATCGAGGCGAAGATCGAGGGACGAAAAGTAGTGGCGACGCCGACCGCGCACATCGCACCGGTGATCGACATTATGGAAGCGCTGAAGAAGAGCCTGGCGGAAAAGAAGAAACCCGCGATGGCGGAAACTGCGGCTGCGGCGCCGGCTCATGCGGAGGCCGAAGCGGAATCGGAAGCAGCGCCCAAGAAGCGAGCGCGGAAGAGCAAGGTGGGCTAGGATTTGGGCTATTGAGCTTAGCCGGCGCCGGCTTGCTCCCCACTCAGCGTCGATTAGCGGATCGGAACCGCGAGGAAACACCTTGTCTACAACAGCATCTAGGGACGTTTTGAGGCCACGCCAAGAAATGCCTCTGAGCTATTAAAATCTGGTCGGGCTGCCGAGATTTGAACTCGGGACCTCTTGCACCCCAAGCAAGCGCGCTAGCCAGGCTGCGCCACAGCCCGAATCATCTATTGTACAACGCGTACCCTCGATTACCCAAGCAAGATCGAGCGCGGCCTGCATTTCCGCGCGCGCGTGCCCATCGCCCTTACGCGTCGCCGCTTCCACGCCTTGCCCGTACATCTCGCGCGCCTCATCTTCACGGCCCATACGCTCCAGCGTTTGCCCGCCATGAAAATACGCCGCGTGGTAATCCGGATTCGCCGCTATGAGCGTGCGAAACTCGCGCATCGCGCCTTCCCAATCGCTCGAGCCTTTGTATTCCATTGCCAGCCCGTAGCGCGCAAACGCGTCGCCTGGGATTCTGCGCCACCATGCTCTTCAAGATGTCCAGCCGGTTCGCATGACATGCTACGATACCTCCGAAGTGTCGTGCCCCTATTTCCATCCTCGCGCGCCTCGCTTCGATGCGGGAGATCCAGCAATCCGCCATGCTACCGCTCGGCGGCGCGTGGAGCGGCGTTTGCCGCGCGGTCCCCGGCGACGCCTGGCAACCTGAACGCGGCCGACGTTGAACGCCGTTGCAATCTCGGCTACGCCCGCGGCGTCTGCCCGCGCTTCCCTGACCATGGCGGCCCAGACGCCATTCGTTTCACCATCTCCAGCGACGATGGCGCCGTCCTTCGACTGTACTACGTCGCTGAGCGCGATCACCACCCATATGCGCACGGACCGATCGAATACTCGCGCATCGCCGCCATTGAGCCGCCTTCTGCAAACTGCGAACCCCTCGACGCCCAAGCCCGGGCTTACGCGGCAAGCTACCTGCGGCGAAAATTCGAAGCTTCCGGCCAGGCTGTGGCATCGAGTTAGAGTGATGGAAGGCAAACCAGTCAGCGCATCGGCGTCCGAATATTGCGAGTTCGCGCTACCCAACGATGCCAACGGCCTCGGCAATGTTCTCGGCGGCAAGGTAATGCATCTGGTGGATCTTGCGGCGGCGATGGCTGCCATCCGCCACGCCCGGCGCCCCGTGGTCACAGCCTCCGTGGATAGCCTGCACTTCCTCCATCCGGTACGTATCGGCCAACTGATGATCCTGCGATCGTCGGTGAATCGCGTCTTTCGCACATCAATGGAAGTGGGCGTGAAGGTGCTCGCCGAAGACTTGTTGACCGGAGAAAAGCTGCATACCTGCTCGGCCTATCTGACGTTCGTCGCGCTCGATGAGGATCGCAAGGCCACGCCCGGTACCGCCCGTGATCCCCGAAACCGAAGAGGAGCAGCAGGCGCTACCGCCAGGCGGGTGAGCGCAGGGAGTACCGGCTGGCGATGCGCCACCGCTTGAAATCCAGGCAAGATTGAAACGCCCCGCCGGCTTCCCTCTTTATACATGTACTTGATGCTGGGCTTGTAAAGCAGGATATTGGGCCCTTCGGTCCGGTTTACCTTCAGGCAGCACTTGTCGTACCACTCGATCACGCCGTGCAGCGTTTCGCCGTCGCGCAGCACGAATACCATCGGCGTCTTGGCCTGCATCTGCTTCACGTAATAAAAATTCTCGGCGTTGGTCTGGTCCGGCGGAACCGGCTTCTTCTGCTGGCGGGGCGCGGCGCGGCGGCGTGATCTGCTCTTTGATTTCGTTAAGAGACGGACGAATAAGTTTGCGATTGACAGCTTCCACGGGATGCCATCCTTTCGATGAGATTATGAATTGACCGTCGCGACTCGCTGGAGCGGCGCGGCGCCGTTTGATTTACAGTCGGTTCGGCTTTAACCCATAAATATCACACTGAACCCCCCGCCGCAACGTGAGCGAATCTGGCCCTTACGAGTACCGGCTATTTTCCAAACCACGAGTGCAGTTTATGTTTGACGCGCTCGGCCAGCGATGGTTTGCCGGGTTGCGGCGCCGTTGGGTTGAGCGGGAGTCCGCCGCCCGGCTTCGCCACCGCGGCGGCGGCCAGATCCTGCACCTGGTTCTGCGTCTCGCAGGGGCGCTCGCCGGCGAACTTGATGACGTTCGAAAGAAGCGCGTATTCCCGGCGGGAGCGTGTGCCGTCCTTCTTCTGGATACACACGGAAAAGCCGGGATACTGCGCCCCGGCGTAGGTCACGTTTTCGAGCGTGACCGGCGTAAAACCGGTGAGGTTGCGCTCGATATAGCTGGTTTCGTAGCGATGATGGCGCAAGCTCCAAATAAAAACCCGGAAGTTGTCGAAGTCGTAGGGATGTGAGCCGGCCCCAATGGTAGTCCACAGCCAGATGTTTTTGGTTTGATCGCCGTCGCGCAAGTTTCCCAGTGAAAAGTAGGAGACAATGCGGCGGCCTTCGGCATATTGCGCCACTTCGTCGGGAATCGCCATGTTGAGCCAGCGGGTCAGCGTCCAGCCGGCCTCGCCGTCGCCGGTGCGGACCAGGCTCCAATCGTCGGTGGGCGTTGGCGGCGTATCGGCGGGTTCCTCCACTTCCTCGGATTCCGTCTTCGAAATATCTTGCCAATCGGTCGGCGGCGCGGGAGGTTTGGGCATGGGAACAGGCGGGATGGCCGGCTCCTTTCCCTTCTTTTTGGGTATGACCTTCTTGGGCGTTGGCGGCAGTATTGGCGTTCGCGGCACGTGGGCTCGCGGCGTCACCACGTGCGCCAGTACGTCCACTTTGTCCTTCTCCTTGACCGTAACGAAAGCGGGCGATTCGCGCGAAGGTAGCGTATACACGCGCAGATCTCCGTAGCGCGGCGTTGCGGCGCCCTGCGATGGCAGCTTCGCGGCCATCTGCGCCAGTCGCTTCAAATTTTGCATGTCGGAGGCCGCCAGCAATTGGCGCTCGTCCACCCAGCCTTCCGCACCGCGCGCGGTGCGTACTCGAAAAACCGTGCGATGGCGCTGTAAAATCTCCAGGCGTTCGCCATGTTTCGCAGTGCCCGCCACCGGCGACTGGATAGGAATATCCTTACGAATGTTCAGCGTCGGAGGTCCCACGAAAGCTTCGCCGATCACCGGCGCGCGCGGCGGCGAGTGGCTGCATGAAATGCAAAGCAGGAGGGTTATCGACGCGGCGAGGACGCGGGGTTCAACTTTGGTAATGGGACTCAAATGCCCCTTCAAAACCTATTCTACCAATCGGTCTGAAGGCAGAGACTGATATCGCGCAAACGAAGGCGCTAACCGGTACGTTCGCGCGCGCTGATGTTTTGGCCGACTTGGCTACGCGCCATATTGCTCGAGAAATCGTGCGATGGTCGCGATTCCTGAGTAATAGTTCTCGATCTTGTACTTTTCGTTGGGGGAATGCAGCCCGTCGTCCGGCAATCCGAAACCCATGAGAATCGTTGGAATCTTCAGATGGCTCGCGAAATCGCCGACGATCGGTATCGACCCGCCCGAGCGAATGAATACGGTCTGCTTGCCGAACGTGGCGCCGAACGCCTCGGCTGCTACGCGAATCGCGGGATGATCGGGATTCACCACAAGACCCGGCGAAGCGGTCAACACACGCACTTCGGCGCGGATGCCTTTGGGCGAGTTCTTCGATACCCAATCGCGAAACGCGGCGATCACCTTGTCCGGATCTTGGCGCGGCACGATCCGGAAACTCACTTTGGCGGTGGCTGTCGCAGGGATCACGGTCTTCGAACCGGCCCCCGTGAATCCTCCCGCGATGCCATGCACTTCGAAGGTCGGCCGTGACCAGACGCGCTCAAGAATTGATCGCCGCGGCTCGCCCGTGAGCTCGCTCGATCCGACCTCGTTCGCGAGAAACTCGCTCTCATCGAATGGAAGCCGCTTCCAACTATCCAACTCCGCCTCGGCTGGCTCCTCAACATCGTCATAGATGCCGGGAATCTGGATCGCGCCGTTGGCGTCCTTCGCCTTGGCAAGCAACTCGATCAGTCCATAGACCGCATTCGGAGCCGCGCCGCCATAGAGTCCGGAGTGGAGATCGCGCGCTGGACCGTCCGCCTGTACTTCCATGTAGATGAGGCCGCGCAGCCCGATGCAAAGCGTGGGGATACCCTCTGCATACATGGCGGTGTCAGAGACCAGCGCGACGTCAGCGGCCAGTTTCGCCGGGTTTTGGGCGACGTACTTCGCGATCGCCGCGCCGCCCACTTCCTCTTCGCCTTCGATGAGGAACTTCACGTTCAGCGGCAGCGTACCGTTCACGGAGCGCAGGGTCTCGATGGCCTTGATGTGCATATACATCTGGCCCTTGTCGTCCACCGCGCCGCGGGCATAGAGATTGCCGTTGCGCTCCGTGGGTTCGAAGGGCGGCGTCACCCACAGATCGAGCGGATCGGCGGGCTGGACATCATAGTGGCCATAGCAGAGCACGGTGGGCTTTCCTGGCGCGTGCAGCCAATCGGCATAGACCAGCGAATGGCCGGCGGTTGGGATGATCTCGATGTTTTCCAGCCCCGCCCGCCGCAAGCTCTCCGCGACGAATTGAGCCGCGCGCTCCACATCGGCCTTATGATCGGGCAATGTGCTGATACTCGGGATGCGGATGAGATCCTTCAGTTCATCGAGCAGACGCGGTCGATGTTGTTGAATGTAGGAATCGATGGCGGACATGCGCAACCATTATAGAAGGCCGTGCACCCATATTTATGGGAAAATGGCTGCATGAAGACAACCGTCGAGCTTCCCGACCCCTTGTTTCGCAGGGCGAAGTCCGCGGCGGCGGAAGAAGGAAAGAGTCTCAAGGAGTTCTTCACCGAAGCAGTGACCGATCGCTTGCGCAGGAACGCTCCGCCCTCAGGGAACGCTGAGCCATGGCGGGCCGCATTCGGCGAACTGCGCCATTTGCATCGCGAAAACAAGCGCATCGAACGCATCATCGAAAAGGAGTTTGAAAAAATCGACGAGGAAGAGTGGCGCTAGTCCTCGACACGAATGCGCTCTCGGCGCTGGTGGAAGGCGATGCCGCTCTGGATCGCGTCATTACCGGCGAGAACAAACTGGCCATTCCGGTCGTCGTGCTTGGCGAGTATCTGTTCGGCATTCGCCAATCGCGTCACCGCGCCCGTTATGAGCAATGGTTGAAGGAGCGTTTGGCTCTTTTCGCGGTTCTGAGCGTCGATTCCGAGACGGCGCGTGAGTACGCAGATATCCGTTCCGAATTGAAGTCTGGCGGTAAGCCGATCCCGATGAACGATCTTTGGATCGCTGCGATCGCGCGCCAATACGACATCCGGCTAATCACGCGCGACGGCCATTTTGGCTTCGTTCACGGGTTGCGCCTGCTCTCGTGGTAGCCGAACCTCATCCATTTTTCCGTTACGGACGCCTTTGCGTCGTAAGACTCGCCTCAACTTTCAACACGGCCACATAGCTCAAATTTCGGTATAGCTGGTTGTAATCGAGGCCGAACCCTACTACGAACCGATCCGGAATTTCGAAGCAGCGGTAGTCCACAGGGGCCTGTGCAATCCGGCGAGACGTGCGGTCGAGGAGCGTACACACCGCCAGCGAGTTCGGCGCGCGGCTGGCGAGAGTCTGCAACAGATACCGCAGCGTGAGGCCCGTATCGATTACGTCCTCCACCAGCATCACGTCGTCGCCTTCGATGCCATCGTCCAGGTCCTTCGCGATTCGCACCACGCCTGGGGCGCCGTTCTTGTTCGAGAAGCTCGAGATCGCCAGGAAATCGATCTTCACCGGAACCTCGATGTGGCGCGCCAACTCAGTCAGAAAAAACACCGAGCCCTTCAGCACGCCAATCAGCTTCACCGTACGCCCGGCATAGGCCCGCGTGATTTCCGCGGCTACTTCGCGGATGCGTTGCGCGATCTCCTCTTCGGTGAAGAGAATCTTCTCGAGCCCTGCGGGAATCGGTTGGCTCATGCTTCCACCGGCCTTTGCGCCAAGCCGTATTTAAAGATCAGATTCTCGAGGTCCTTGGCGTAGAAAACCTGGATATTCAGATCGGGATACAGTTCCCGCAACAGGCGGACCTTGCGGTTCTTTTTCGTCACCAGCGATTGCTTCATCGTAGTCAGCTCGACATAAAGCTTGAGCTCGGGCAAATAAAAATCGGGCGTGAAGGCCTCAAGCACTTCGCCGTTCGGTCCGGTATGGATGGGAAAGCTGCGCGGTTCATACTCCCATGCGATGCGGTAGAAATCCAGCAGGTTGGCGAACATCTCCTCGCTGTGATGAGCGAAGATTTTCTTGCGCAGAGCCGCGTTTCCCGAAGGCGTGAGACCATATCGCGCCAGGCGCAGGCGCATCTGGAATTGCAGTTGCGCTTCGGAGGCGGTTGAGAGAAATCCGCGTTCGGCGAGCCCCATCGAAGTGGCGGCATTGGCGATCAACTCCGCCATCTGTTCGGAAGTGAGAGCCTCGGCGTTGAGCACCAGATCGAAAAGATCGGCGGTTGCTTTGGTCTTGCCGAACTTTGCTTTTCGGTCGGCGCGGTCGGCCGTCTCCAGATCGAGCATCAACTGGCGCGCGGCGGCGCGTTCGAGCCGGTGATCGAGCATCAGGTTGCCGATGCGGACGTTTTCCGGCGCCACGACGTGCGCCCGCAGCAGTCCGGCGAAGTACCGCGCCTGCAGTTCCCCGCCCGAGGCGCAGTAGACGATGTGGTGTTCGGTCGCGAGCCGCGCCAGAATCGAGGTCGCGAGAGCCGGCCAAGCCTTCGGAGGGATCTGCGTGTCCGGCCCGAACTCTTCGGCGCCAAGTCTCTGGAGCCGCGATTGGTTGATGTATTCGAATTGCAGCCGCTGCGCCGTGATGCGCGCGACCTCTTCATACCGGCATCCGGGATGACCCGACACCGCGACCAAGGCCATGTGACACCGCCATCATAACGCGCTTCGAAAGCGGCGCCAGCCAATTCCTTCTTCGGCGTCGAAACGCAGAATCTCCGAAACGATGCCGAACGTTTCCACAACGCGCGGGCCGGGACGGTTGAAATATTGATTGCCATCGGCCAGAAACACGCGGCCTTCCCGCACCGCCCGAAGATTAGGCCAATCGGGGCGCTCCGTGAGCCAATGCATCTCCTGCCGCGTGCGAGCGAGATCGAAGCCGCAGGGGGCGATAAGAAGCACGTCAGGGTCCGATGCCTTGAGGTCTTCCCAAGTCATCCACGGCGAATGGCGGCCAGCTTCGCCGAACAGATTCACAGCGCCTGCCATCTCGATCAGTTCGGGCGTCCAGTTCCCCGCGGCCATCAGCGGCTCGATCCATTCGATACAGGCGACGCGGGGCGCATCTAGCGCACGCGGCCGCGATAGCGCCTTCATTTCGGCCTTCTTCTGTGAGATCAGAGCCTCGCCTCGATCCGCAATATCCAGCGCGCGGGCCACGATCCGTATATCCTCCCAGATCGCCTCCAGTGAATCGGGCTGAAGAGAGACGATCCGCGGCTGCGTCTTCAATCCGCGCGAGAGCGCCAGTTCCACATCGCGCAGGCTTACGGCGCAGACGTCGCACTGAATCTGCGTCAAAATGTGCGTGGGCGCCGCGCGGTCCAGCACGTCATCGAGCACGTCGTAAATCGAAACCGAGGTCCGCGCGGATTCCTTCACCGCGCGGTCGATCTCGCGGCTATCGGCATGGATATCGATGCGCGGACGCGTGCACACGGGCAGAGTGCGCACGCGCGCGGGGTAATCGCACTCGTGCGAGCGCGCCACCTGAGAATCCAGCATACCGAGCGCGTCCACGATCTCCGTGGCGCTTGCGATCATCGAGACGATACGGGGCATGGCAGTAAATCGCGGTAGACAAAATCGCCTGCGCGATGGATTTCGCCCGCTTCGATCGCGAGCGGCGCGCGGAACATCGGTCCATCGTATACCAGCGAATGAAACTCGCCGTTTTCGCCGCAAGGGTCTACCGCGGCGGGGAATTCATCGAGCAGCGCCAAATCGAATTCGCGGCCGGCGAAGGATTCGTCGAGCGCGCGCGCATCGATGCAAACAAGCCGCGCCCGCAGTTTGGCCGAAATCATATCCCGGGCCAGTTGCGGCGTGGGGATGGCCCACAATGGAAAGAGCGGCGTCAATCCCGATCCCGCCAGTTGCCGCTCGCGGTATTCGCGGATGTCACGCAGGAAGAGATCGCCGAATGCGATGTGCGTGAAGCCTTCACTTACCGCGCGTTTGCAGGCATCGCCCATACGCGATTCGTAATCGTCATTCGTGCACGGCCAAGGCAGCGGAACCTTCCACAGGGGAACGCCCACGGCTTCCGCTTGCATTTCGAGTAATTCGCGCCGCACGCCGTGCATGGCAACGCGATCCACAGTTTGGTTGATGGTTGTAAGCAGCGCCTCTACCGCGATGCTCTGTTCGCAGAGGACATGTAGAGTCCAGGCGCTGTCTTTGCCGGAACTCCAGGCCAGCAGCGTTTTCACTATACGGGCTGCGGAACCACGCGTTCCGCGCGCGCTACGCCGCGGCTGAGCCACGCATGAACCCCGAAGAGCACGGCGGTGAAGATCAGATCCGATTCAAACGTGCGCCGGTAAAACGGCAACGCCGCAGTGTAGTCCGCGAGCAGGCCGCTAAGCCCGGGGCCGTAGGTATGCTCGAACAGCCATATCGGCAGATTTGTCAGCAGGAAGAACTGCAGGCTGCCCAAGAGCATCATGCCGCCGATCCATGCGGGGTTCTCGGTGTTGCGGAGCTTCGTGCCCATCCACACGCTAATCAGAAAACTGGCGTAGACAAACGGCGTCGCCGTCGAATAGCCGCCGAGGAACGGATCGGTCACCGCCATCAGGGCGATGGGCAACGCATACGCCTGCCACCCCCGCAAACGGGCGCCCGCAAACAGGCTCAGTGCGCCAACCGGAGCGAAGTTCAAGTTCTGAACCATGCGCGCCATCCCGGCAAGAACGGTCATGCCGATCGCCCACGGCTTCGTCGTATTTTCCATCGATTGCTCCTTTGTCAATTATGCCTCACTGAGCGGGATTAAGCCCGCCATCTAACCAAGCCCCGAGCTGGATCGGTTCGGTTCCCACAACGTCTCCGCCACGCCGGTGGCATGGCTTACCCAACGGCTCCAGACGAAAAGGGCATCGCTCAACCGGTTGAGGTAGCGGACGGCTTCCTCGGGAATGCTCTCCTGCCGTGCCAGGGCCACTGCGATGCGTTCGGCGCGGCGGCAAACGGTGCGGCAAATGTGCAGATCGGTATTGAGGCGACTGCCGCCGGGCAGCACGAAGGAGCGCAACGGCGGCAGCGGCTCGTTCATTCGATCCATCTCGGTTTCGAGGCGGGCGATCTCGGCATCCGTTATGCGCGCCTGCTTGGGATGGACGTCTTCCGGCAGCGTGGCGAGAATCGACCCGAGATTGAATAGCTCATGTTGCACCCGCCGCAGTATCCCGGCGAGCGACTGCAACGCCGCACAGCCGCCCTTAATCGCCTCCTCCGCGGATTCTCGCGCCGCTCCAGTGAATGCATTCAACTCATCCACCGTGCCATAGGCTTCGATGCGGAGGTTGTCCTTCGGCACGCGCTGCCCGCCTACAAGCCCGGTTTCGCCGTGGTCGCCTCGGCGGGTGTAGACCCGATTAATGGCGAGGCGCGGACTGTCGAATGGTTCACTCAATGAATGTCGCTCCTGAGATTCCTACTTTAATTCACACCGATATTCGCATAGACGGGTCCGGGAACAATCCCCTGCCCTCACCGTAATTTGCCCAAAGTGTACACTAACATAGGGTCAAAATGTACAACTGCCGCCCGCATCTGTCGCGGATAGTACTAACTTTGGTAGTATCCTCCTTCCTGTCGCCCGCCCCGGCGGCGGACGCCAAATTCGACAAGAAAAGATCGCAAGCCCTCTACCAACAGGGCGTCCAAGCCGATAACGCCGGCCATCGGGAAGACGCTATGACGGCCTACTCGGAGGCCGTGGAGGCCGACCCGCACAATGGCGCCGCGTGGCGCGCACGCAGCAAGGGCTACCTGGCGGCGGGCGACCGGACCAAAGCTTTGGCCGATCTCGACAAGGCCGTGGAACTGGAGCCTTCGGGCGCCGAGAATTACGCCGCGCGCGGCGATTATTATGCCGCCATCGGGCAGCCAGCGCGCGCGATCCCCGATTACTCCACGGCGATCAACATGAAATTGGAAAGCACACAGGTCTTTACCGGCCGCGGCAACGCCTATCTCACAATGAAGGATGACCTCAAGGCCGTACCCGATTTCACCGAAGCGATTCGCCTTCGCCTGGATAATCCCGAGCCATACAAGGGACGCGGCCTGGCGCGCATCGCGCTGGGACAATACCGCGATGCGGTGGACGATTTCAACCTTTGCCTGGCGCGCAAGCCCGATTATGAAGCCGTCTACGTGGAGCGCGCCGTGGCCTATTCGGGAATCGGCGATTATGCCCGTTCAAAATCGGACCTGGATACGGCCATCCATCTCAAAGCCGACGACGGGCGCGCCTGGCGCGTGCGCGGCGCGGTGAAAGAACGCCTGCATGACGACGAGGGGGCACTGACGGATTACACCGAGGCCATGCGTCTCGATCCCAAAGACGTGCGCATCTACCTTTCGCGCGGCGCTGTCTACGCACGCAACAACAAACTCGAGGAAGCGTTGCGCGACCGCGAAAAGTGCGTCGAACTCGAGCCGCGAAACCTCTATTGCTATGTAGCGCGCGGCAGCTCATACCACTTGTTGGGGCAGCATGAAAAGGGCATTGCCGACCGCACCATGGCAATTACGCTCGACCCCGCGGCGCCGCTCGGCTGGACTGCGCGCGGCAATGCTTACTTCCTGATGGGACGGTATGACGACGCGCTGGCGGATTTGAACCACGCTCTCCTTCTGGACCCCGAGAACGCGGAGACCAAGGCGTTGCTGGCGCAGACGCAGGAAGAAGTTAAGCGGCAGATTGCCAAGTCGCAGGACGCGGAAAAACGGCCCGACACGGTGACGATTACGCTGCCGCCTCCTCCCGCGATTCCGAAAACCGAGAGCCCGGCGCCAGAGGCTAAGTCCGAAGCTCCGCAAATCGAGACAGCCAAGACTGACAAGTGGAAACCCGAACCGGCTACGAGCGAAGTAAAGCCCGAGGTCAAAACGGACGCCGAACCTGAGCCCGCACCGCAATCCGCGCCGGCGCTGCCGCAGGCTTCGGTGCAACCACCGCCGGCCGTCTCCGCGCCGAAGCCCGCCGTGCCTGGAAATGCGGCCGCGCTGCACGCCGATGGACGAAAACTACTCCAGGAGGGGCAGTTCGCGCAGGCTGTCGCAAAGCTCACCGAAGCGATCGAGATCGACTCCTCAATGACGCTTGCGTACAACGCACGCGGATTCGCCTACCTGCAGTTGAAGTTCTACGCCCAGGCCATCTCCGATTTCGACAAAGCGATTCAGTTGAATCCGCGATATGCCAATGCATACACCAATCGCGGCGCCGCGAAGAAGGCCGCGGGCGACAAAGCGGGCGCCGACGCCGATATGGCCAAAGCGCGCGACCTCACTGCGCGCTGAGAAGGCAACGGTCTCGTTTAGCCATGAGAGTGGCGGCCCGGCCGCCACTGGGCTTTGCCGGCGCACGCTTAGACCGGGAGTTCTGCGCCAGGGCGAGCTTCGCTCGCGTGCGCACCGGCGGCAAGATCCGGGACGGACGCCAGCGCCGCCGGCGGTACCAGTAAGAAAAGCGCATAGGCTCGCGCGCAAAGACGCACTTGGGCTGGACAGCCCGTTAGTTTAAGTCTCAAAGAACTGTGGGCCGCGCCATCGAACACCTTTCGGCGAGAATGGATCGGACCCGGCAGTGCACCCCGAGAGTATTTACGAGGCAAGGAGCTTTTGGGCGCCGACGCCTGCTGCTACTCCGAGATTACAACGCAGATGTTGTGGACTTAGACTAGGATTCCCGTAAGTGACTGATTTCGCGGAATGGAATTATTTCTTAGCCATGTAAGTTTTCGGAGCCAGCCAAGCCATGTCGGTCCGGGGCGAATTTGCACCCGAGCACTCAGCAGTCCCAACCTCATTTCTTGAACTCCTCACATTCTACGCAAAGTTACACGACATGCGGGCAAACGTGTAGTCCGCAATCTGAGTAAGGAAGCCAGACCGACGTTTCCTTCGTGAGGAGCCATCACCCCAGCCAGCGGCGGGGAATAAGCCGCCTCACCAACACGCGCATCGCCGTTCCGAGGCGTGGAGTGGCGTGGGTCAAGCGGCTCCCGTCGGATCGTCGGCCACTCAGAGAGTGGTTACCTACCCGATATAAGAGGTGGGAGACCCTTATCAGGGCGAAAAAGAATCCGCGGCAAGGCCGCCTGCGGAACGCTCATCTCGCGCCGGGCACCGCCGACCGACCAACTTCCCCTGCCGGCGCAATACCTACGATTCCTCACGCTGCGTCCCCAGATACCGGCTTGCCAGCACCGACTCCGCAATCGCGGAGACGAACAGCAACAGCATCACATACCACCAGAAACTCACGGGCGTTTTGCGGGGAGGCGCGGCGCCGCCAGCGGACGCTTGCTGCGGAGCGCCGCTGCCGTTGCCTTGCCACAGAGCCACAACATCGTCGGGGATTACGTCGAGGTTGGATTCTTTGGGGTCGGCGTTGACGCCGACTTAAGTCCTGGCGGCCATCGGCGAGGCGTAATTGGTAATATCCCGCCTCGGTAAGTTGGAACGATTGGGCGGAGGCCGCCTCGCCCAGAGTGAGCGGACGCTTGCCTTCGGGGTCAGTCACCTCGACGCCCTGTCCGCTGCTCCTTGGCATTGCGTAGTTCGAGATAGGCGTCGACCGTACGGGCGCCGCCCTGGCGTTCGCTGCCCGCGAGATAGCGCGCCGTCTGCTCGATGAAGGGGACGAACGCGGGATGCAAAGGGAAATCGTTGGTGAGATTATCGAGACCCGAGGTCAGCAGCACCACGCGGCCTTCGCCGATCCGTTTCTCCAGCAAGAGCGGCGTCTGATCGCCTAGGCGGACGATGACGCGCGCAGGTCGCCGGGGTCGACATCGAGAGCGTAGAAAAACTTCACGCCCGGCCAGCCGTCGGCCTTGGCGACAGCGGGGTAGGAGGAGTCGCTCGATCCGACCGCCATGTAACGATCGGGACCGCGGTTGTAGTCGCGAGTCTCAATGACGTGCGCGCCGAAAATGGGAATCTGCGAACGGCCGCCGGCCGAGGTTCCCGCGGCGATGAGGAGACTGCCTCCGGAGCGCACGTACTCGGTGAGCGAATTTTCGAGAAGCGAGGCAGCGAACTGAGATCGGAAAGAACGATGAAAGCGTAATTGGAAGGCTTGCGGTCGGCGGCCTCATTGACGTTGATCGATTCGAGGACGAAGGCCGATTGCGCGGCCGCGGAGAGCGCGGCGCCGACGTAGAGCGGCGAGCGGCTATCGCCATAGTTATGGATCAGCAGGGCCTTTTGCGGGATCGGAGCGCTCGACGGCAAAGCGGCGGAGATCGTCGCCAGCGAAGGCGTCGGCCGCATCGATCTTGACTTCGCAGCGGCTGAAGCCGTAGGGCGCTTCGAGCGCGGGAAATTCGACGGTGGCGCGTCCGTTGGCGGGGACGGCGACGGTCTTCGTGGCCGTGGTCTTGCCGTTCACGACGAGCGAGACGCTGCGTTGCGCGGCGGGCGTTCCGTAGCCCGCGATCACGGCTTGTACGTGAACCGGCTTGGCGTCCTTGCCCCAGACCTGCCCCGGGGCGTCCACCGATTCCACGGTCCAATTGGGTTGCGGCTTTGGTCACCACGGCGTGCGTGACCAGATTGACGTTGGCGGGCAGCGACATATCGGAGAAGGTGGCCGGCCAGATCGCCGCGCTGCATGTCGCTGAAGAGATGAAGTTCGATGGGCGTGTGAACCGATTCGGCGAGGGCGCGCACCGCGCGCGCCAATTCGCCGAAGTTGCCGTGGCCATCGCCGGGCTGAATGGCCTGCACGGCGGCGCGCAACGCCGCTTGATCCTCAATCGGCTGCGTCATGTAGACGCAGTTGCGAGCCAAACGCCGCCACCTGGGCGCGCGCCGCGCCTTTGCCGGACAGCACGCTCATGGCCGCATCTTTGGCATCGGCCAAGCGGGTTCCGGCGCGCATGCTGAAGGAATTGTCGACCACCAGCAGCACCAGCCGGTTGCTGGCAAGCGCGGCCGCGTTGCGGTTGATGAAAGGATTGGCGAAGGCGAGAATCAACAGCAGCAACACCAGCAGCCGCAGCGACAGCAGCAGGAAATAGCGGAGCCGGCGATGACGCGTGGAGCTTTGCGTGCGCGATTCGTAGAACATCAGCGAACTCACCGGCTTTGGGCTTGCGTGGTTTGCCGCTTCAACAGATGCAGGTAGAGCGGAAGCGCGAGCCCGGCCAGAGCCGGCCAAGGAACCAGGGCGCGAAGAGTCCCATTTAGTTTCGGCCTCCGCGCAGGGTGAGGTATTCGCGCAGGGCGTCGTCGAGCGGCCGGTCGGTCATGAGCAGGTAGTAGCCCATGCCCGCGGCCTGCGTGCGGTCGCGCAGGTCGGCGAGATGCGCCTCGAATTTTTTCGCGATACTCGTGCTTGGTGTAATCGGGGGTGACTTCGAGCTGCTCCTGGGTTTCCAGGTCGACACAGGATGGACGGGCCATTCAATTTCGGGACGCACATCCTCGGGATCAAGGACGTGGAACAGGACGACCTCGTTGCCGTGGTAGCGCAGCGGCTCGATGGTGCGGACGATGCTTTCGGGCGACTCCCAAAAATCGGAAACGATCAGCACGATGCCGCGGCGCTTCAGGAACTCCTGGAAGTAGCGCATGGGCTTGGCGAAATCGGTGCGGGCGCGCGCTTCGGCCTGCTCCAGGCCGGCGAGCAAGCGATGCAACTGGCCCTGACGGGTGGAAGGGCGGATATAGTTGCGGATCTCGTCGTCGAAGGTAATCAGCCCGGCGGCGTCGCGCTGGTCCGTGGATGGCGAGATAGAAGAGCGACGCCGCGAGGTAGCGGGCGTAATCCATCTTATTGACGCGATGAGAGCCGAACTGCATGGAGTTACTGGCGTCGAGCAAGATCGTCAGCAGAGCTGTTGGTTTCGCCGCGATAGCGCTTGAGATACAGACGTTCGGTGCGGGCGTAGACGTTCCAATCGACATGGCGAAGATCGTCGCCTGGGGTGTAGGAGCGATATTCGGCGAACTCCTGGCTGAAACCGAAATCGGGGGAGCGGTGCAGGCCGGCGACGAAGCCATCGACCACGGTTTTCGCGACCAGGTCGAGACCGGAGATGCCGGCGAGGACAGCGGGATTGAGGAAGCGTTGGAGCATCAGACGATCCCCCACTTGCGGCGCATCCACCACTCTGAAAAGCGCAGCAGCAGCAATACCAGAAATACCAGCGGCAGATTCCAGAGATCTTTGGTTTCGCGCGTGGTCACGCCGGCTTCGGAGAACGGGATGGCGCTCGCAAGTTTGTTGAGGTCGGCGGGCTTCCAGTATTGTCCGCCGGTTTGGGCGGCGAGGCGTTCGAGCAGGGCGCGGTTCTGTTCGGTGTGGAAATTCTCGGCGATGCCATCCATGCGCTGAAAGGTCAAGACATCGCGGCCTATTTCCTTGACCGTCCCGGTCTTGGAATCGGCGCGTTGGGCAGTGACCTCAGTCAGGTAGGCGCCCGGCTTGGGAGCGGACCAGGCGGCCTGGAACTGGCCGGGGTTGTCCGGGGCCGGCGTCATCTCCACCAGCGCGCTGACCCCGCCCGGGCCCAGAATGTGCGCTTCCACCTTGGCATCGGGCGCCGGATTGAATTGTGGATCGCGAACCTCGGCGGTGAGAGTCACGGCCCCGTTATCGAGCAGCACCTGCTCGGGGACGGAGGCTGTCACGTGGCCCGGCGTATCCGAAACCAGCCAGCGCAGAAGCTGCTGCCAGAACAGATCGTGCGCGTTATCGCCGAGCGGCGAACTCATCTGCCAGCGCCAACTGCCGCCGGTGGCCATGATGGCCGTTCGTCCATGACCGAAATTTTCGGTAATCAGCAAGCGGCAGCTTTTTGCCCTCGGGCGTGATCATGTTGGCCAGGACGGTCGCTCCCGGCTTAGGCGCGCCGGGGTCCTCGTAATCCATCAGGTAAGGCAGCTTCTTCCATTCGGCGGCGTTGGCGACGGGGTCGTCAACGAGGCGCGTAATGATGTTATCGACGCCATCGGGAGCGAGTTCGGCGGTAGTGTGGGTCGTGCCGCTTTTGGGATCGGCCTCGCGATGGAAGGTGCCGGTGTACGTTGGCAGAATGGAGGGCAGGAGATCGGTGAGCGTGGAGGAGTTCCAGCCGCCATCCGCGAGAGCGAACTGACCGCCGAGGAGTAACAGGCCGCCGCCGCGGCGATCGACAAACTGGCGGATTAGTTCCTGCTGGGCGGGCGTGAAATAGCCGGCTTCCACCGAGCCGATGACTAATCCCTGGTAGACGAAGAGGTCCTCGGGGCGGGTGGGAAAGCCGTCGGCGAGTTCCTTCGGGTCGTTGAGCCCCTGACGGTAGAACTTGTTTTCGCTGGTGCGAACACTGGAGGCTACCTGAACGATGACGGTCGTCTTCCTCCGCCTGGCGAATGAATTTGTACTCCCAACGCGGTTCGCCCTCGATATATAGGACGCGGCGGGGGTCGGAATTGACATTCACCACGCGGGTCAAGGTGTTGTTGGCGGTGCTCTCCTCGCCTGGCAGCGGGGCGGCCGCGATTTGCAGCGTCTTGGCGCCGGCGCTTCCGATATCGAACATCAGAGTTTCGCTTTGGAGGTTGCCCTCCTGGCCGAGGGAGATCATGCGAGCGGCGAGAACTTTGGGCTGGCCGGCGCTGACATCGCGGACCGTCAGATTGATCTTGGCGCCGTTGTAACCGCGCTGATGGAAGGTGACCTTGGCGGCGATGCGCGAATCGGCGAGGGCGCGCGGAGCAACCGTGACATCATCTAACTCCACGTCGTGTTGAGCGCGCTCGCGGCCGAAGCCTACGGTGTGAACGGGAATATGGCGGGCGCGCGAGGGCGCTAATCGCATCGGAGCTAATGCCGCCAGTGTTATCCGCGCCGTCGCTGAGCAAGACTACGGCGCCGATGGGCAGGTCGGAAGTCTCTTCGCTCAACTGCTTGAGGCTATCGCCGATGCGGGTGGAGGGGGCGACGGCGTGGAGATCCTTCAGGCTTTCGATGCGGGCGGGTGCGTCGTCAACACGATAAAGACGAGTTTGAAAGGAGCGATTGAGGCTGGCCAGGACGCCGTTTTCGAGCGCTTTCACGGCTTGAGCCTGGCGCGTGGAGCCGTCTTCGGAAATGGCCATGCTGCGCGAATCGTCAACCAGCACGGCGATGATGTTTTGCTGCGGCTTCAATTCGGCGATAGTGATGGCGGGCTGCCAGAGCAGCACTAACACCACCGCAGCCAAGAGAGTTTGCAAGCTCCAGATTACCCATGCTCGCCAGGTGCGCATGACCGGCGCGGCCTCCGCCAGGCGCGAGCGAATGAACCACGCCAGCGCGGCGGCCGCGGCCACGATGAAGAGCACGAGCATCCACTTAGGCCATGCCCCGAGCAGGGCAAATTGACCGCGGGCATAGACCGAACGCGGATACTTAAAAAAGAACTCGAACATGGGCTCCCGGACTGTGTGGAGTGAAGGCGCCGCTTAGTGAGGGTCGCGGCTCGGAAAGGGGGTTCATACCTGATGGGTTCCTACTAATGAGTTAGAGCGTAGGTAATGTAATTGAGGACAATGCGGAAGGCAAGTCCGGAAAACTTCTCGGGGTACTCGGGGCTGTCCGCCCACTCCCAGGCGTCGCCGAGATGCATGTTGGCGCAGATGGCCACCATGATGCGCCCGTGGTCGTTGCGAATGGCGCGCCACTTGGGCACATAGCCATCCTTCTCATAGGTTCGGCCGGTGTTGACGTATTGCTCGCCGGGGATCTGAAATTTTTCGGTGATGTTGTATAGCGTGTTGAAGATCTCATCGCTATCCTTAAGATCTTCCACGGGGCGGTCCGGCAAAACCATGCGCATACTCTCCATGAAATGCGCCCAATCGTCGGTGCCGTGGAAGTGATCGACCATTAGGAAGCCGCCCTTCAACAGATAATCGTGCAGGCGTTTGGCCTCTGCATCGGTGAAGGCCCAGGTTTGCACGTTGATGGAATAGATCCAAGGGTAATCGAAGATGTGATCGCTATCGAGATCGCTGACATTCAGCGGCGATGGAGAGTTGATGTGAGTGAGGCGCCGCAGGGCGATGAGGCAGTCGTTGTCGGCTTTGGGATAATCCTGCGACCAGCCGCCGCCGCCAAAACGGCGGCTAAAGCCATAGCTGTTCCCGTAGGCGGAATTGTACTGGAGGCGGGTCCAATAAAACTCGGAGGGGATGTTGGGACCGTAGTAGTATTGCTGGCGTCCGTATCTCTGACCCTGGTAACCGCCACCTTGAACTCCAAAGAGCGCGAGGCTCAGCGAAAACAGGAGGAGAGGGGCGGAAATGGGCCGCACCAGCTTCATAAAGTGGTTACCTCAGGATGATTCTTGAAGGATAGCAGACGGGGAAGGGAGCGGCGCCGGGGTGTGGGCGTCATTTCGACGGGGGGCGCGGGTCGGGTTTGTAGCATGGTGAGGAGTTTTGTACGGGTCCGGATGGACAGGCCGGAGGCCTGTCCTACGAGCACGGTTCCCAAAAGCGGCTCGCGACGCTTGGGCTACATCAAGCTGGCGCCGGTCCACGACGGGGGATCGCTGGCCGGGAACGATTCCCGCGAGGTCTCGTCTACCAAGTCCAGGGGCGCCGCTGCCGGCGGCCGCCTGCCGAACCGACGAACAAGAAAATAGAATGCCAATGCCGCTCCGGCCGACAATATTACCGTCTTCACGCTAATTCCACGCTTCGCCATCTCGCATCCCTCGATCTCTATGCTATCTATTCAGCCCGGGGCTAGGTGAGCGCCCAAACGGCCGGCTGCTGCTGCGTCATGCAATGCAGCGCGCCTAAGCCCCAGATCAGATCGGTGCAATCGATGCCTGTGACCGTGCGATCGGGGAAGCATTTCGCAAGCGTAGCCAGCGCGACCCGGTCTGCCGGATCGTTGAATGTCGGGACCAGCACGAGCCCATTGGCGATGTAGAAGTTCGCGTAGCTGGCGGGCAGGCGCAGGCCGTGAAAATACAAGCGGGCGGGGCATCGGCAGCTTCACCACGCGAAGGTCGGCTTGCTTGAGCAGCGCGAGATTCTCCCGCAGCGGCTGGTAGTTTGCGTCCGCAGGGTCGTCTTCGGACGCTACGACCACCGTGTCGGGCCCGACGAAGCGCGCCAGATCGTCGACGTGGCCGTGCGTGTCGTCGCCGGCGATGCCGTTGCGCAGCCAGATGACTTGTACGCGCGCCGAGATAGTCGCTCAGGTTGCGCTCGATCTCCGCGCGGGTCATACCGGGATTGCGCGCCTGTACGGGGCTCAGCAGGCACTCTTCGGTGGTCAGCAGCAGGCCCGCGCCGTTGACGTCGATGCTGCCGCCTTCGAGCACCATTTCCGGCGCGCCAGGTTTCCGCGCCGATGCGCTTCGCAATGTAGCGCCCGGCGGCATCGTCGAGCTTATGGCTGTCGATACTTCGCCCAGCCATTGAATCGCCATTCGTCAGCGGCCACTTCGCCGCGGCGGTTCGCTGACGAAGAGCGGAGCGTAGTCGCGCGTCCAGACGCGGTCGGTGGGACATTCGAAGAATTCCACGGCGTCCATTGCGCGCCCACTTTCGGAGCACGCCGCGCGCCTGGCGTTCTTGCGATGGGCCGTCAACCAGGATGCGCACGTGCTCGACAGCGGCTGAGCTTGCGCACGATCTCGCCGTAGACCCATGGAATGGGCGCGAAGCGGCCGGGCCAATCGTCGCGATTGTGCGGCCAGGCGATCCAGGTGGCCTCGTGCGGCTCCCATTCGGCGGGCATGCGGAAGCCCGCGCGCCGCGGCGTGGACTCGGTTCAATCGATCACCCGGTTCAGGATGGGAGCGTAGGCATCGATGCGGCGGTCGCGCAGGAAGGGCCAGTTGCGGCGCGTCTCTTCGATGCGGCGCGGGTCGCATTCGACAATCAGCGTCTCTTCGTCGGTCGTGCGCTGGCTTCGGCCAGCAGCACGCCGAACGGGTCGGCCACGAAGGAAGCGCCCCAGAATTCCAGGCCGTGCTCCGGCGGGCCTTCGAAGCCGACGCGGTTGACGGCGGCCACAAAGACTCCGTTGGCGATGGCGTGGGCGCGCTGAATGGTGCGCCAGGCATCGTGCTGCGCCGCGCCGAATTCCGCCTTCTCCGCTGGATGCCAGCCGATGGCGGTCGGATAGAACAGCACTTGCGCGCCGGCCAGCGCGGCCAGCCGCGCGGCCTCGGGATACCACTGGTCCCAGCAGACCAGCGGCGCGATGCGGGCGTAGCGCGTGTCGAAGCAGCGGAAGCCCAGATCGCCGGGGGTGAAGTAATATTTTTCGAAATACAGCGGGTCGTCGGGAATGTGCATCTTGCGATAGAGCGCCGAGGAGCGCGCCATCGGCGTCGATCACGAGCGCCGTATTGTGATACACGCCTGCCGTGCGGCGCTCGAAGATGGAGCCGACAATCACAACGCCGAGTTCGCGCGCGAGGCGCGTGAAGCTCTCTGTTGGTGGGGCCCGGAATGGGCTCGGCGAGATCGAACAGGTCCGCGCTCTCTTCGCGGCAGAAATACTGCGAGCGGAACAGTTCCTGAACGCAGATGATCTGCGCGCCGTTGCCCGGCCGCTTCGCGAATGCGCCATTCGGCCTTGGCAAGATTCTCGTTGGGGTCTTTGGCGCAGGCCATCTGGATCAGGCCGACGCGGAATTTCCGTTGATGCACACTACTTATTCTAGCGGCCCTGCATTGTTATCATTGTGAGATCCACATTCATTTCCCATGACATTTTCCGCCCTGGTGTTGTTCGATATCGACGGCACCCTGGTGCGCCGCGCCGGACCGCACCATCGCGAGGCGCTGGTATATGGCGTGCGACGGGTGACTGGAATCGAAACCACCACCGAAGGCATTCCCGTGCAGGGCATGCTCGACCCGGATATCATCGCCCGTAATGCTGCGCAATGCGGGCGCGAAGCGCCGCCCTGATTCGGGAAGCGATGCCGGAGATTCAGCGCGCGGCGGAGCGATTCTACTTGCGCGTGTGTCCCGCCCTGCACGATAGGCACTGCCCCGCGGTGCAACCGACGCTCGAAAAATTGACGCGCCGGGGAGTGCTGCTGGCATTGGTCACCGGGAATCTGACGCGCATCGGATGGCGCAAGCTCGATCGCGCCGGATTGAAGCGCTACTTCCGATTCGGCGCTTTTGGGGAAATGGCAAAGACGCGCGCGGGTCTCGCGAAATGGGCCATTGCGGAGGCGCGGCGAAAAGGATGGATCGCCAGGGCGGCGCCGGTATCACTAATCGGCGACGCGACGAGCGACATTATCGCCGCCAAGACGAATGGGATTCGCTCCATCTCGGTAGGTACGGGGATTACGCCGCGCGAGGAATTGGTCGCACTCGCGCCTGATTATCTATTGCGCAGCTTGCGGGAACTTCGGTTGCAGATGTTGGGGGTTAGTCCAACTGATCGTGGCGCTTCAGCGTCGGACGCGAATCATCCGTAGGGTCCGGAGCGCGGCGCAATTGCGGCTTGCTCGGATCGAGCGCCTTCTTGTGGCTATCCAGCTTCAAGAGGCGATCGCGCATTTCTTTGTAGCCCGACGTGGTCACAATGTAATCCGGCCTGCTTGGGAGAATCGCGCCGATCTCCTTTTCGGTTTGCGCGATGCGATCGGCATCCATGGGATGGTCGGTTAAAAGCCGCGCGATCGCTCCCGGTTGGGAACGCTGCATCAACTCCATCTTTTCGAAAATACTGATCGCGCCGTTTGGATCGTAACCCGCGGCCCACATATACTGCACGCCCAGGTAATCGGCTTCGGATTCGTCGTGGCGGGTGAAGCTGAGGAATGTCATCGGGATCACCGCGCCGGCAGCCTGCCGCGCGGCGTATCCGCCTAAGCCGCCCAGAAACACGCCCGGGATCAAACTCCCAATGCGCGCCAGTTGATTCTGGGTGGCGCGGCAAGTGAGATGCCGCGCGGCAACATGGGCGATCTCGTGCGCCATTGCCGCGGCCAATTCATCCTCTTCGTCGGCGATCTTGATCAGCCCTGTATGAACGAAAATGTAACCGCCGGGGAGCGCAAAGGCGTTGAGGTTGTCGTCCTCGACAACCTTAAATGAAAACGGGACCTTGGCGTCGGAATGCCGCGCCAGATTCTGACCCAGGCGATTGACGTATTCAGCGACGATGGGGTCGTCTACGATCTTGGCCTGCCGCGCGACTTCCTCGGAGAGTTGCTTGCCGAGCGCCATTTCCTTCTCAACCGAATAGAAGTTGAGGCACCCGCCGACATCGCGGTCGCCGATCAGGTTTGGATCGTTCTTCTTGTTCTTGGGGTCGTCGCCGGCGAAGGCGATCGCAGCCGACAGCGTGGCAGTCAGAATGAAGATCAAGCTCAGTCGCACGGCGCCTTCCTCAGAGGCTCTAGTACGTATTGTAGAGGAAATCGGTTTGCGATAAAACCGGGGCTAGGACGTCATCGGCAATATGGCAAAACTGACAGTCAGTTCTCGGCGCCGCCTTGCGATTCCAGGCGGGCGAGCGCGCGATGAAGCGTGCCCCGGTTCAGATTGAGATCTTCGACGCCCGGTCCGGCGGCCTACGCGGCCGCGGACAGGGACGCTGCCGTAGAGAGTGCGATCGTGTAAACCGTTGCCGTTAACGACCCATCGACCCCAATGTGGTCTTTGGTCTGCACGCACCACTCCTTCTTCGCTGCGTCAGGGTATGAGCAGGTGAGAAGGCCGCCCGCTCCGCCCCACTCAATTTTCGCTCCGCCGCCCACCAGCGTATACGACGTGCCGCGCGAGACGGTGGGAATCTGCCCCGTCGCCGCCTGCACTATCGCGGTTGACCTTATACTTCGGTAAATGTAGAATTATGGAAGTATGCCGGCGAAACCCACCGAAGAGGAAATCACACGCTTTGCCGATATGTTTTCGGCGATGGGAACCGGCCCACGCTTGCGGATCATGCGCCTGCTATTATCCGCACATCCTGACGGAATGGTCGTGAGCGACATCGGCTCGGAGCTAGGCATTCCGGCCTCAACGCTTTCGCACCATCTGGAAAAGCTAAGAAACGAAGGATTTGGTGAAGGTGAAGCGCGACAGGCACCTATCTCTGGTACTCGGCGAATGCAGAAGTCTTGCAGGACCTTCTTGGCTTTCTCTATGCCGAGTGCTGCACCCGAAACAAGGCGATAGAACCGCAGGCGATTGTGCGCCTGTGCCGGTAACACGAAAGGCGACTATGGAACTTAAGGAAGTCGTGAAGGAGAAATACGGCCAGGCTGCTCTTCGCGTCAATGCGGCGGCAGTTCGTGCTGTGGGGCCTCGGCGGCGCTGGATGGCTGCTGCGATCCGATCACCTCAAATCTCTACGATGCCGCGCAAACCGGTGAACTGCCGCAAGAGGCTGTCTTGGCCTCGCTCGGCTGCGGAAATCCTACAGCGCTCGCGCAATTAAACCCCGGCGAAACGGTCCTCGATCTCGGCTCCGGGCGGCGGGATTGACGTGCTGCTGTCGGCGCGGCGAGTCGGGCCTTCGGGCAAAGCCTACGGCCTCGATATGACGGATGAAATGCTTGCACTCGCGCGAGAAAATCAGCGCAAGGCCGGGGTTGAGAATGTCGAGTTTCTTAAGGGCGAAATCGAAAACATTCCGCTCCCGGATAACTCGGTAGATGTGATTATCAGCAATTGCGTCATCAATCTCTCAGGCGACAAAGACCGCGTTTTACGCGAGGCGTTCCGCGTTCTGAAACCGGGTGGCCGCTTCGCGGTGTCGGATGTGGTCACGCGCGGAGAAGTGCCGCCGGACGTGCGGCAAAACATGCTGCTGTGGGTCGGCTGCATAGCCGGGGCATTGCAGGATTACGACTACGTAGCAAAACTCGCTAAGGCTGGCTTTGATGGCATCGACATCGAGCCGACCCGTGTTTACGACATTGAGGATGCGCGAACTTTCCTGAGCGGGCCAGGGCGTCGATGTGGACGCGATTGCTCCACAGGTCGAAGGCAAATTCATGAGCGCCTTTATCCGCGCAACGAAACCCGCCTGCTGCTGCGCTCCTGGCTGCTGTTCATGACGTGGGCGCGGCGCATCGCCGCCGAAGCGGTGGGTACCGCGTTTTTGCTGGCCGCTGTGGTCGGGTCGGGCATCATGGGTGAGCGGCTGGCCGGGGGAAATGTCGCAATCGCGCTGCTTGCCAATACACTCGCGACCGGCGCGATGCTGGTGACGCTCATCCTCACTTTCGGGCCGATCTCGGGGGCGCATTTCAATCCCGCCGTGACTCTGGCCGATGCTTCGCAGGGCGGACTGCCATGGCGCGAAGTTCCGGGATATTTGGCCGCGCAGCTTATCGGGGCCTTCGCGGGCGTCGCGGCGGCGCATTTGATGTTCGGCGAGGCCGTATTCAGCGCATCCCGGCACGTCAGGGCGGGCGGCGCGCAATTGTTCAGCGAGTTTGTAGCAACCTTCGGGCTGCTTTGCGTGATTTGGGGCTGTGCGCGGCTGCGCTCGTCCGCTGTGCCGTTCGCGGTCGGCGCCTATATCACCGGTGCTTATTGGTTCACAGCGTCAACATCCTTTGCGAATCCTGCCGTGACTCTCGCGCGGTCGGCCAGCGACACCTTCGCCGGAATCCGGCCCGCAGACGCGCCGGGGTTTATCGCGGCGCAACTGGCCGGTGCGGTCGCGGCGACGGTCTTATTTCGCTGGCTCGTGCCGTCGCTGCCCAAGGATGCCGCGGCCGTAGTGGTTTCTCATCCCGTCGAATAGAGGGCAGATCATGAACGACAAAAAACGAGTGCTGATACTCTGCACCGGAAATTCAGCGCGCAGCCAGATGGCGGAAGGACTGCTGCGGCATGATGCCGGGGAGCGGTTCGAGGTGGAAAGCGCGGGCACGAAAGCAAGCTTCGTGCGCCCCGAGGCGATTGCCGTCATGCGCGAATTGGGTATTGATATCTCCGGGCATCGCTCCAAGAACGTCGAGGAATTCGAGGGCCAGCAGTTCGATTACGTTATTACCGTTTGCGACAACGCCCGCGAGTCCTGCCCGGTGTTCTTCGGCAAGGCTGAAAAACTGCACCACGATTTTGAGGATCCCGGCAGCGCTCACAGGCTCCGAAGAGGAACGGCTCGCGCTGATTTCGGCGCGTTCGGGACGAGTTGCGCGGCTTTCTCCAGTGAATTCAGTAAGGGCGTTGCATAGTCTACCCTCGGCCGCCCGAACCAGGACATCCCGTGTACTTTCCGTCATGTAGATTGCTGCTGCCCTGCAGCGGCCGACATCGAGAGTCTTCGGTAGTTCCGGGACAACGAATTGCGAGCAATCGCGTCATCATTATTGTATGAGCCAATTCGGCCATTGCTCATCGATGCTTTTTGCTACGATCATGGGCGCCAGCAGGAGGGCCGATACGCCGCCGCTATCCACATCCGAGGGGTTGTGCCGGAGCTACGGGGCATGCCTCTCCAATCGATTCCGAGTCACTCGCCGAGCAAGGAAGTGCCGATTGAATCGATTGGGAAGAGTCATTCTCGTCGCGGCCACGCTACCGCTGGCGCCGTACGCGGAAACGCCCGTCCATAGCGCAGGATCTCGGTACTTCGACCTGGCGCATCGCAGCCTGAAGAGCGGTGCGGCCGCCGATGCCGCCGATGCCGGTGAAAAGGGATGGGCCGCCCTGGTTGCCGCCGGTCCAACCAGTCCCGGTTTTCTCGATGGCGTGTATGACGCTTCCGGCATTTTTCTCAGTCTCGGCCACGCGCTCCGGTCCGAAGCCGTTTACTCGGAGGCGGAAGCGCTATGTGGCACTCCAGGTTTGCAACTTGTCAGGCTTCGCCTGCAGTACATGCACGCCGACCATCTCATCCGCGGTTCGGAATTTGTGAACGCCGAAGGCGTTCTGCGGACGGCCTTGGCGATCGAGAATCGCACGCCCTTGAAGAGCTCGCTGTATGTCGCCCTTCTTCAAAACCTGGCCTTTGTTCGCGAGGAGGAAGGTGATTTGGACGGGGCCGAAGCGTTTTACCGCATGACGATTGGCCATCCCTCGCCTGATCTCTCCGGGGTGGTCATCCAAAGGTTCACATGGGCCAAGCAACGCTTACCATTCGTTGGTGAACCGCATCTAGCGATGGCGTCATTTTACGGCAGCCATGGCCGCGTTAAGGAGGCCGAAGCCCTTTACCGCGCGTTCCTGGCGCAATCTCCTCTCAAGAGCGACGAGCGTCTCAGAGCGATGCAACAACTGGTCGGTTTCCTGAGAGCGCACGGCTCACAGACCGAGGCGGTGGCTCTGGAGGAGCAGATTATCGAGGTCCGCAAAGAGCAGCCTTTGACCACCCCGGAGTTAAGGGACGTGCTTGCCAACGAACACTACACACTCGCCGACCTGGAAGTGGATGCGGGACACGGCGAGGATGCTAAGGCTCTCCTGGAGTCGGATCTTCTTCAAGCGGAAGCCCAACACGGTAAGAACAGCACCGAATACGGAGAGGCGCTCAATTACCTCTTTGAAAACCGCAGTTATGCCCACGATTACGATTCGGCCGAAAAGTTGGCTCGCGAAGAGGTTCAGCGCGCCGAGGGGCCCGGGAATTCCGAGCGTATTGGACTTGTCTCGGCTTTGTTCCGCCTAGCAGACACGCTGCGAGCAAAAGGACAAGTCGAGGAGTCCGACGCGCTCAGGAACCGAGGTATTGAGTTGAATCGCGCGGCGTATCCTCAACCGGCGTCGACGGCCCGGTTTGCCGCTGCCGAGGCGCTAGTCCAGGCAGGGAAACCCGGCGAAGCGGTTCGAGTGGCGCGCGAGATTTCTGAAAATGCAGGGCGGCCCGATAGCGATTCCGATCAATTCGGGTTTCAGCACCTGGCGCAGTCGATGGCTTCGGGTCATAAGCCAGAAGCAGAGCTGGTAGCTTCCATTGCGTTGGTGGCAGCCGAACGCGGACGCCTACCGGACGACTTTCGTCTCGCTCAGGATCTGACCGATTGGGCCAATTTCTACCGCGGGCAGTTGGGGCAGCCGGATCGCGCGCGCGATCTGCTCACACACGCCGAAACGATCGTGCGGGCCTGTTGCGGAACGTCATCTCCCAGGATGGAGCCTGTGATTCAGGAGCGCGCATGGCTGGCGGCGGCGACGGCTGGACAAGCCGCCAGCATCCCGTACCTTGAGCAACTCCGCACTCTTCGAATCTCAATCTACGGTATCCAGAGCCGTCAGGTCGAACAAACTGACCGCGATATTGCAGAGGCCAAGGCGGGTCGCTGACCTTAGCCTGACGCCAGTCGTCAATCCCAAAAAGGCCAGACAATGCAGACAAGGCAGTTGGCATCAGCCCAGCCGCAACGAGGCCAGACTGGCAACTGCTTCCAACCGACGCAAATCGGGCCGGATTGCCAGCTCCAGAACCGAGACGGCGTCCAAATCGACCACATATTGTTCGATTTCCGTCGTTGAGCCTGTAGGGCTGAAGTTCCATTGTTGGCGCACAATTTCTGTTGACGGCCCGCCCGATTCAGACGACCAACGAAGGACGAACTCCTGCGTTCGCTCGTAGTCCACCTCGTGGAAACGAAGCTCTATCCGATGGATGGACGCAGGTTTATCAAAGATAATGCGGATCTGCTGTTCACCGCCTTCCGAAGCGCGCCAGCCGGGTCCATCGTTTGATCCGAATGCATATTCAATTGGGAAGCTTGGGTCTTCCGACGTTACCTCTACAGTCGCGATATGTTCGAGATCAAGCCAGCCTTTGTCCGATTGGCCGCCTTGCTTTGCATGATGGGGTCGAACTATCCTCTTCCGCATGATTCCATTCTCGCCTCCGAACGATTGCTGTCGCTTCATCTCACGGTAGCAGCGTCAAAGTGACCGGTGAGACGGCCGCCCTCGAGCGGAACTCCAGTCGGCTCACGAGACTCAAATCGATACGCCTCGATAGCCCAGCGAACAACGTCGGCCCGTGGCCCGCTAGCCTGGGATGCACCACGAACTCGTACTCATCGATCAATCCCAGCTCCGCCAACGCCAGCGGAAGCTTCATGCCTCCCACCAACAGTCCCTTATCCGGCTCCCCCTTTAGCTGCTGAACGGCCTTCCCTAGATCCCCGTGCACGGGCTCCGCGTTCCAATCGACCCGCTCCAAGGCGCTCGACCACGACATACTTCTTTACCGCGTCGATCGTCCGGGCAAAGGGTTCCATAGCGTACCGCCGATGGGGTAGGTCGGCAAGGTTAGCCCGCTTCAGGACTAGGAGCGTCGCAGCGAGAAGTTGAAGCCAACGCGTTAACGAAAATGGGAGGACCTACTGACAACTTCTGCTAACGCTGTGGCAACTTAACATCGCCGAGCAGTTATCCGCCTGCTATTTGTAAGTCTTAGTGAAGCCGTTGCGCGTGTTCGTGATGGTAAAGGAACCGTCTTTCGATGCCGATACCTTAATCATCTTCGCCTCGTCATTCGCCGCGCTCAAGTTGGCAATGAAGTCTTCCGGCGGATTCAGTTCCGCCGGGATGCCGATCGAGAAATGTACCTGCCATACGTCGGGCTTGCTCACGGCATTCCTCAGCGTGGTGACCGTGTCGACGGCGTTTCCCTTTCGTGCGCCGTTATTCATAATGGCTGCCTTCGGCGCGAGCGCCGCCACCAGCTCGGGCGAATTCGAAAGGTTGACGCCATGGTGGTTCACCATGAAGAGGTCCACTTTACCGACGTTGTTCGTGGGGCACACCAGGCGGTTCTCCACCCACTTCAGAAGGTCGCCAAAATCGGCCATCCGGAAGTTTCCGAACTTCCACAACTCGCCCACCGATCCAGAGTTGTCGTCATTCATTAACTCCTCGCGGGGTTCGGCGGGACACGCCGGATTCGGCTTCCCGGCGCCAGCGCCGGCTCCCTTCGGTGGCACGCCGATGGCCTTACCATTGGACGTCAAAACTGTCACATCGACGTCCCGGAGCGGAATCTTGTCGCCAGGTTTCACAATGATTCGCTTCTTGCCCTGCACAAACGCGAAATAGGCCTCGGCCGCCCGCGTGTTGACCGGATTCATCTTCGGATCGGGCGAAAGCGTACCGTGATCGACAAACGTCTTTACCGGAATCTCAGCCGCGAGCGCCGGCACGTTGCCCACGTGATCCACATCAAAGTGGCTCACGATCAAATAATCGAAACTGGTGATCCCGATTTCCTTCGCCACCGCCAGAATACGCTGAAGGTCCCGGCGGTTGGCGCTCGGAAACCCGGCATCGATCAGGACCGCCTGACCGCTCGGCGTCCTGATGATTTCTGCCTTGCCTCCTTCGGTATCCAGAACGTACATATCCAGCGTGTCCGCCGCTTGAACGGCGGGCATCAGCAACATTGCAGCGCAGATCAGCGCGGAAAGTTTCATTGTGAACTTAGCCCTGAGGAGAGCATATCAGTCTTCCGCCCCGGTTCTCCGCGAACCTGCGACGCTATCGTTCCCTTTTACCTGCATTCTTCGGTCTCGGTGTTTGACAGCCCGACTCCGGTCCATTATCCTCGCAATTACTCGAAGATCAATAAATATCGGGGTTACATTGATGCCACGTTCATGGATTCCGCTTGTCTTCGCTTTGATTCCGATCGGGATTTCCGTGACGGCCCAAGTCCCGCCGCCAGCGGCTGAATATCGGATCTATGCGGGGAGTACGCACGCCCATACCGCTTACACCTGGTCTCACGGCGACCAGTTCACCAAGAATGAGTGCGCCGGGATTATGGTTTACGGGCCGGATCCTGCTTCTCCCCTCGCCCATACCTGGGCCGACGGCTACGTCAAGAGCTCGCACGGTTGCGCCGGCATCTATGTCATCAACTCATTCCAATATCCAAGTCCGAGCGTCACGGTGAAGAAGGATTGGAAGGAATACCAGGGCCCCCCCTCTGTGCATTTCAACCTCGCGAAATCCAACGGATACGATTTCTACATCACCACCGATCATTCGCAGGAGGCCGCTTTTCAACCGGTGAGCCCGGCAAACCCGGCCTGGGCGGCCAGCAAACGCGAAGCGGCGATGGCATCGGGCGGCGGATTTGTGGCTTTGGCGGGTTTCGAGTATTCGGAGAACGACGGCCCCGGAGGCACCGGACACATCAACGTGATCAACAGCGCGGGAATGTTGAACGCGCTCGCACCAGGGATCGACCTCCCGTACTTCTATAAGTGGCTTGCAACGGCCGAAGCTAACGGCGATGGACCCGTCCTCGCCAGCTTCAATCACCCGGCGGCCGATCAGTACAACAACTGGGCCTACCGCGACCCAAAGGTGACCGGCATCATCACGATGTTGGAAGTGATCAACTCAAACAACAAGATTCATTACGAAGCTTTTGTGAACGCACTGGACAAGGGCTGGAAGGTTGCGCCCGTGTGCGGTAACGACAATCACGGGACGACGGGAATCGGCCGGAACGTTTCGCGCACGTTCGTTCTGGCGAAGGAACCGACGAAGGCCGCCATCCTGGACGCCATGAAGAATCGCCGTACTTATGCCGCGCTGGACAAGAACATCCAGTGCCGGTACACGGTGAACGGCGCGGTTATGGGCTCGACGCTCAATCGGGAGAAGAGCTTTAAGTTCGACATCCTGGTGAGCGACCCGGATTCTTCCAATCCGAAAGATGCGATTACAAAGATCGACATCGTGAAAGATGGCGGAGTGGTCGTGAAAGACTTCCAGCCCGGCTCCGGCTATTCGGTTCATTGGACGCCGGCGATTGAAGACTCGAGCGCCACATATTTCTTCGTAAGGGTGTGGACTGCCGGCGGCGGCGAGGCCCCGGGCGCGGACCCTGCCAAGCCGATGGCATGGCTGGCTCCGGTTTGGACTGGGCGCTGAGCGAAAGCCCGAAGTCTATTTGGCAGGCGCGAGACCTTCGATAAGCTCGATGTATGCCCCCCAGCGATCGGTGAAGAATGCGATCGCAACCGACAAGTACTCGGCGACTTTTGAAATAGTCGGAGTAACTGATGACGTTCGATACATCCTACGACTACAAGCAAGCCGTGCGGCCCATGTTTTGGGCGCCGGAAGCGCAAACGGTGCAATACGACAACGCCGGGACGATGAGCGGCGAAGTCTGGTCGCACTATTTGTATAACATCGTGCTTTGGGCGCCGGGTAGCCCGGCGGGGATGGAAAAGCAGGTCCGCAAGGCGCTGGCCAGCGTGGATTCGAGCCTGGTGCTCTATGGCGTCGATCCCTATACCATGGTGGTGAGCGCGGACTTCCAGCAGCAAAAACTCATTGCTACTTTGACAATGCTTTTTGGCGCGATTGGGCTCGCGCTGGCCGCCGTTGGGTTGTACGGCGTCCTGGCATACACGGTGGAGCGTCGGACCGGAGAAATTGGCGTGCGCATGGCTCTAGGAGCGGATCGCACACGGGTTGTGGCCATGGTTCTCCGTGGGGCCTTCTTGCCGGTAGGCGCCGGCCTTGCGATTGGCCTACCAGCGGCGGTTGGCGCAGGCAACCTGATCGCTACCCAACTATTCGGTGTGACGCCATGGGATCCCGTACGGCGCTATGCGCAACTATTCGATAATTCTTGAATGGAAGCCAACGGATTACCTTCCCGCACTTCGATTTTGACCGCCGCGGCGCGCGCGTTCGGGTCGCGCGAGCCCGATGCCAGCGTTCGGAATCCGGATTGGCTCGCGGACAGGCTGATCGGCGCGGCTGAGTTGACTTGATAGCCGATCATCCCATCAGCAAAGCTCTCGACAAGGAATTTTCAGGAGGCTATGCACGATCCCGATATCTTCGGCTTCGCCTGGCTGATGCTGGTACGGACGCGCTTCATCGACGAATTAATGGACGCGCGCGATCCGCAGCGGCGCGACGCAGTTGGTGATCCTGGGCGCCGGATTCGATACGCGGGCCCACCGCTTCAGCCGAACTCTTGAAGGCGTCAAGGTCATCGAGATCGATTACGGCTCTACACAAGAGTACAAGAAACGGCGCGTGGAAGAGGCTTTGGGCGGAGCGCCCGCCAACGTAGCATATGCGCCGATCGATTTCGCTCGCGAAAGCCTCGGCGCTGTGCTTGCGCCGCGCCGGTTTCGAGCCCGAGTCGAAAGACGTATTACATTTGCGAGGGCGTCAGCATGTACGTCCCGGAGGAAGGAATGAAGCAGACCCTGCGCGCGATCGCGGCCGAATCCGCTCCCGGTAGCGCGCTGCTACTCGAATATCTCAACCGGGGCGGCCTCGAAGTGCTGAAAAAGTATCCCTCGGGAATGATCAAGAATGCCTTCGATTGGGGAGAGCCCTTCGTGTTCGGCGTGCCGGACGGGCAGGACCGGGAGTTCTTCCTCGAAGCGGGCTTGGAACTGGGCGAGGCGCTGAAGATCGGCAGCCCAGAATCGATGACACGATATGCCATGCGCCAGGATGGGAGCTACTACGGCGCGCATCTGGAAAAAGTGTTTCAGGAACGGCGCGAGGCGGCGCTGAAGGCCATGGACGATGCGGGCCGCCAGCAAGCGGAAAAGGCCGCTGCAACGTCGGGCTACTGGCTTGCCGAGTTGGCGGTGCGGTAGTGCGGTTGCCGCGACGGCAACCGTAGCGAGGCAACAGTTTGCCGGTACGTTGCTCGGAAGCGATCGGGGCGACGAAAAAATCTTTCCTTTGTTGCTAAATTATCGCCTCAACGGATGGAGACTGTCACTCCGGCCTGAGTTGTTGCATTCCCGACGGTAAGCATAATAGGAGTGTTCGAATTCGAGGGTAGACCATCGGGCACCTGGATGTTAATTTGCGTCAGGCCTGCAACCTCGGTAGGCGCGGAGCCGGCGTAGACGACCGTCGCGGCCACACCGCCGATCATGGCCGAAACCGGTAACACGAGCGGCGCGGGGTCGCTGGCGATCTGACCATCGGTCAATGGCGTTTGAGTGGCGCCAAAACCGGTACCGTATACCACCACGATGGATTCTGCTGTCGCAGGATTGGAAAAGGAGTTTGCGGTTAAGTCCTGGTTCAGGGCGGCCGCCGGTCCCGCGCCAGTTCCGGACTGGGTGAAAAGGGCGGGCGCGACAAGCGCAATCGGGATCGATTGCTCCGCGACCGTTACATTTTGGCTGACGATCTGCACATCCACCGGGCCGCTCAGATCCAACCCAAAAGGAACGATGGCATTGATTTGTCCTGTTCCGGCGTAAAGCAACGGCGCCGAAACTCCATTGAACAAGAGGGTCGGCGAATCGGGAATAAGATCCAGCAGCGTAATGATTTCACCGGGAGCTGCCGGACCAGTGAGGACGCTGGCCGCATTCAAAATACTCTGGGCGGGAAAACCCATCGTGCCGCCACTCTGAATCTGGACGGTGGCGGAAGCCGGCTGAATAGTCACCGGCTCGCCGGTAGCGTCGGAGGCAACAATATTGGTCAGGCTTACCTGCGCAGTCCCAGGAAATGCGCCGCTACCGACGGTGATAAAGAGTTGGAGCACGGCCCCATCGGCGAGGACGTTCTGGTTGACGCCTAAGATCAGGCATCTCAGAACGCCGGGCGCCTGCGTCGCGGGATAGAGAACCTTGAACCCTTGGCCTGCGGTAATCCCCGGAGCAACCTGTACGCCAAGCATTGGATCCCATTGCAAATCGAACTGGAGTGCCGCTACAGTATCTCCGCCTCCGGCGAAAAGGACTGGAGCGACTACGGTTTGACCCTGGTTCGCAGCTTGATTGGCAATAGAAAGCGTAGCCGGGAAAGCGCACGGGCAGGCGATAAGCACCGCTGCCGCAAGCCACGCGCGGACATCCAACACTGTTCGGGAGCCTCGGGGTGAGTGTTGCATTATGGTAAAATGATGCGAGCCGAGGCCCAATCCGTCTATAGTAATCGATAGTGCGTTTCTTCGCTACTCTCGTATTTTGTTCCCCCCTGTTTGCGCAGACTTTTCAAATCGTGCCATCGGTGGCCCCCCGAGGCGCTACAGGTTCTCTCCTGATCACGTTCGCCGCCCCAGCGGGCAAGGAGCCAGTCGCCCTGCAATGGAAGATTGCCTTCGGCAGCGGGGTGACGGCGGCGACGGGAGACTTGGCCGCAGGAGATGCCGCGGGATCCGCGGGCAAGGTTTTGGCGTGCGCTCCGGCGAAAGGCGGCGGCCCGGAAGGCGCAATCTATAACTGCATCCTGTCTGGTGGAAAGAAGCCCATCCCGAACGGCACGATCCTTCTCGTAAAGTATGGGGTTAAACCGCAGGCTGCGCCGCATGCGGTAGCAGTGCGCGTCTCAGACGGAATGGCCGTCTCGGATGAGGCGAATCAGCTGCGAAAAATGCCCCTCGCGCCGGCCGAGGGTACCATAACCATTCGATGACCGCCGATGGTAGACGGCGTGCATCGTCATGTCAGCAACTAGAACCAAAATGGGTATTCAGATGATCATTTCACGTTTTAGGCCTCTTCTTGTCTCTGGAGCGCTGGTTGGCCTTTACTGCCTTTCCAGCGGGTGCAACACTTCTCCCCAAGCCAAGGAGGCCAATTCCTTGCGCCGCGGCAAAGAGTTGCGCGACAAGAAGGACTTCACGCGAGCGCTTATCGAATTCAAGAATGCGGCCAGCGCCATGCCGAAGGATGCCGAACCCCAATATCAGATGGGCCTGACCTATCTGGAGGCAGGGAGCCCGGCGAGCGGCGTGGGAGCGCTACGCAAGGCGATTGCGTTGAATCCAAAACATCAGCAGGCCCAGTTGAAATTGGCCGAACTGATGACCACAAGCGGCAACAAAGATTTGTTGGAGCAGGCCGCCAGCCGCCTGGAAACGATACTTTCCGCTACGCCGGATAATTCCGAGGCGAACGATGCATTGGCGCTGGCCGAATGGAAACTCGGCAAAACCGACGACGCAATCGACAGGCTCGAGGACACGCTGAAGAAGTTCCCTACACGGCTCCAAACCTCGGTGGAATTGGCACGCCTGAAATTGACCCAGAAGGATTGGACTGCCGCGGAACAGATTTTGCAAAAGGCTGTCGCCAGCGCGCCTCAATCTTCGTCGGCGGAACTGGCGCTGGGCCAGCTCTATATGCTTTCTAACCAACCCGCCAAGGCGGAAGTCGAACTGCGAAAGGCCGTTCAGCTCGACGCCAAGAATGGCTCCGCGTTGATGGGTCTTGCCGCGGTTCAGATAGCCGGCAAACGCATGGACGAGGCGGAACAGACGTACCGCCAGGTGGCGGCCCTCCCGGGCGCTCAATATAAGCCGGTTCATGCCTTGTTTCTATATCGGGAGGGGAAACGGGATGCCGCCCTCGCTGAGTTTGAACAGCTTGCCAAGAGCGCTCCGAATGACCGGGCCGCCCGGAGCCGTCTTTTCGCCGCTTATGTGGCGATGGGAAAGAACCAGGCAGCGCAAAATCTTGTTGCCGCCGCCTTGAAAAAAAGCCCGGACGATACGGACGCGCTCTTTGAGAGGGCGGGCCTTTCCATGCGAAACGGAAATGCCACAGAGGCCGAAAGGGACCTCAAGCAGGTTCTGCACTTTAAACCCGACTTTGCCGAGGGCCATCTCGCAATGGCAACGGTTTACAAGGCCGAAGGAATGAAGGGCACCGAGCGCCAGGAGTTGAACGAGGCGCTGCGGATCAATCCGTCGATGGTACAGGCGCGTCTGGCGTTGGCTCGAAGTTTTACCCAGTCGAACGAAGCTAAGGCCGCGCTCGACCTTCTGAATCTGACGCCGCCGCAACAAAAGAATATGGCGGCTGTGGTTTTGGAGCGTAACTGGGCGTTATTGGGCGCCGGCGAAACCAAAGAACTGAGAGCGATTCTAGACCAGACTTTGCGCGTCCGGCGCATCCCGGAACTCGTCATCCAGGACGCCGTTCTGCGCATGCAGCAGGGCGACTGGACTGGGGCGAGAGCCGATGCCGAAGAGATCGTCAAGAACGCGCCGGAAGACATTCGCGGGCTACAGTTGTTGGCCGATTCCTATCTCGCGCAGAAGCAGCCCGCAAAGGCGGAAGAGCGGATTAAGGCAATTGCAGATGCCCACCCGCAATCGGCGCCGCTGCAGAACTTGTTGGGCCAATGGTACCTCTCTGCCAAAAACCCTGCCGCGGCGAGAAAAGCGTTCGAAGCGGCGCACACCGCCAATCCCAACTTTCCAGGGACCGAATTATCCCTGGCAGGTCTGGACTACCAGGAGAAGCATTTCGATGACGCCCGTCAGCGCTTAGTCGCGCTGGTGGCCGCCGATCCTAAGAATGTCAGAGCGTTGATTATGCTCGGAACATTAGCGGGAGAAACAAACGACCAGGAGGAGGCCGTTCGGCGCTATAAAGCCGCAGTTGCCGTGGATGGCTCCAATGTGGTCGCGTTGAACAACCTCGCCTACACGCTTGCCGCTACGGACCCCGATTTGGCGTTGAAATACGCGCAGCAGGCGGCTGAACTGGCTCCCGAGAGCGCCACGGTGCAAGATACGCTCGGCTGGATTTATTACAGAAAGGCGATTTTCAGCACCGCAGTCAGCTACCTCGAAACGGCCGTGAAAAAGGACCCGACGCCGCGCCGGCAGTTTCACCTGGCGATGTCGTACTTGAAATCGGGTAATCGCGATCAGGGCCAGAAGATACTTCAGTTGGCGCTGCAACAAGACCCTAAGTTGCCACAAACCGAGAAGGGTTGGTAGCAGCGCCCCTCAGACGAGCGCGGCGTTGGCTACTGCCGCGATGTTACGCCGATTGTACCTTCGTTGCTTACGACTTCTTGCCCGTCGCTCTGTAAAACGATCAGAGTGACCGGGATGGCATCGCCCGCTAGGGAGGGAATGCGAGCTGTAATTTCGCAGACGCCAGCATAGCCGGGTGCGGGGGTTGCCGCTGCGGCCGGAACCAGATATGTGCCTAGCTTCAGGCTCAGCCGGGCCGCGGTTTGTCTGTCGCAATCGATTCCCGTCGCTCGAAACGCTACCATGTCGTCCGCCAAGGCAGGCTTAGCCGCATAGCGGGCGTTCGGAATCGCGGCAAGATCCAATGAGCCATCCTGCATCGCTAAAGCCTGGCCGGTTCCAGCGCCGTTGATCGTGAAGAGCCCGGGAGCGCTCTCGCGCATCGAAGTCTGCAACTCGTTCGACTTACCCGCGGCTGTTTCCACACTTATGCCCAGTGGCGTTCCGGGCGCGATAGCTGGGCACAGCAGATCCACCCGGCTGGAGGAAGCGAACAGCACCGCAGTGGGAACGCCGTTAACCAGGACGCGCGTTCCGCCCAGATCGCCGCCGCTGCCGGCCGGATCGGAAGCGGCGGAAGTTCCTGTGAATAGCGATCGCCCCCGAATCGTCGCAACCGATCCCGGACTGCACCCAGCAGGAGCGCCAGCTCCCGCGCCATTCTCGAGTTTTGAGATGACCGGCAGGCCGGAATCGACGTATATCTTCACGGATTTCGTAATGGAAGCGCCCAAGGCATTAGCGGCCGTGAATTCGACTTGCTGCACCCCCAAATCGCTCTCCGTCGGCGTCCATTGCAATACGCCGCTCTCGGGATCGAAAACCGCGGTCGGCGGCAGTCCGCTGGCGGCGAGGTGTACATCGAGGCCTTGAGGATCGCTTGCAGTGACGGTAAAGGCGATGGCGCTGCCGGGCTTACCGGCCGCTTCCGCCGGCACAAGAAGGTTCGGAGCGTTGGATGACAACAGCGCTATCGAATGCTGAACAGACGCGGATCCGACATGAGCCTCCAACACGGCCGTGCCTTCCAGCGCAGCAGCATCGGCCTCGACTTCAAAGCGGACGCGACGCTGTCCGGCGCGCGCTCCAACCGTCGCGGGTGCTGTCAGTCCGCGTCCGCTACTAGAAATCGAAACGCGAGTCGAATCGGAAGTCGCCGGGCGATTGAGCTCGGCTTCACAAGTAAGCCGATGCCCTGAGCCCAAGAAGGGATGATCGCACGAGAGACCGATGGGAACTAGCGCAGTGGTGGCCGGGGAAGCGTCGGCGGACATGGTGGGGACCCCGTTCTGGCTGGACGGGACCGATTTGCTGGTATGAGCCGACGCAGGTGGCGTTGCAGGCGCCGTCAAAGAAAGGGCGGTTATGGCGACGGACCCGTTGAGCATCGCGATGATGGTTATGCTCTGTTTGGACGTTATCGAGCCCACACTTGCCGAAAAACTCGCCGAGGTGGCGCTTTGTGGAATCACAGCGGAAGCCGGCATCGTCAGAACGTTGCTGACCGAAGCAGAGATCGCAACCGAGGCTCCGCCCGCCGGCGCGGCTTTAGATAAAGTCACCGTGCAGGTCGTGGCGCTATTGGACGACAGCCCGGCCGCCCCGCACTGTAGTGACGAAATTAGAGGAAGCGTGGCTAAGGCGATGGTTGCGCTAGCGGTAACGCCATTGAGAGAGGCGGTGACAGTGGCGCTCTGGTCCGATTTGAACTGCCCGGCGGTCGCCGTGAACGTTCCGATGTTCGATCCGGCGCCGATCGCGAGTGAATTCGCCGCGAGGGCGATCGCGCCAGTCGCCCCGAGGCTGACGTTCGCGCCGCCCGGCCCCGCCGGACCGCTGAGAGTCACTGTGCAAGTGGTCGAACCGCCAGGGGCCAAGAAGCTTTGAGCGCAAGGGATAGAAGATGGCGCGACGGGCGCTGTCAACGAAAGGGCAGTTATGGCAACGGACCCGTTGAGCGTCGCGATGAGGGTTACACTCTGATTTGCCGTTATCGAACCCACGCTCACCGGAAAGCTCGCCGATGTCGCATTCAATGGGACTACGCCTGAAGCTGGCATCGTCAAAACGTTGTTGACCGAAGCAGAGATCGCAACCGAGGTTCCCCCCGCCGCCGCGGCTTTAGATAAAGTTACCGTGCAGGTCGTAGCGCTGTTGGACGATAGCCCGGCCGCCGCGCATTGTAGTGACGAAACCAGAGGAAGGGCGGCTAAGGCGATGGTCGTGCTAGTTGTAGCGCCATTGAAAGACGCGGTGACGGTAGCGCTCTGATCCGATTTGAACTGTCCGGCAGTCGTCGTAAACGTTCCAGTGCTCGATCCGGCGCCAATGACGAGTGAATTCACCGAGTTGGCGATACCGCCCGTCGCGCCGAGACTGACGTTCGCGCCGCCCGGCCCCGCCGGACCACTGAGCGTCACAGTGCAGCCGGCCGATGCGCCTGGACCGAGTGAAGCTGGGTTGCAAGCGACGGAAGTGATCGTAACGGCGGCCGCTGAACTGACCTGCCCCCCGGTCGCCGTTATGGGGATAGAGGTTCCGTTGGAAGCCGCTGCGACGGCGCCGGTTATGTTGATCGCCGCCGATCCGGAAACGGTCGCGGAGACGGTTGCAATCAGGCCGTTCGCAATGACGTTTTGGTTTTGCCCGGTGGCGACGCACTCGTAGCCCTGAGTGGTCATTGAGCATGTCAACGATTTCCCGGCCGCCGTTAGCGACGGACCGGCAGTGATCACAAGGTTGTTTATGCCTACTGGATAATTAAGCGTCCATTGGAGACCTGCAACGGCCGGGGCGCTCAAGGATGATAGCGAGAGGTTAAGAGAGAAGGCGCCTCCGGCGGCAGCGGAACTTGAAGATAATGCAAGCGAAGCTTGCGCAAGAGCAATACACGGAGAAAAAAGCAAAGCGACAACAACTGCAATCCTGGGCCTACAGACTTTTAGCATCAACACGCTCCGAAAGATTTAAAGTATACGGACGCGGGTATTTCGAATACCTTGTTTAAGGTTATTCAGCATCCATTACAGGGGGTTACGTCGCAGTGTAAACCTTTGAGAGGGAAAAAAGCAGCAAAAATTGGAAATTTTACGAAGAAAAAATAAATTACACAGATCAGCTTGCCGCGGCAAAAGAGCGGGACTTGGATCCGGCACGCATAACTCGCTTTCGTGCGAGGGATTTCCGCCACCTCGCCAAAACTTGGGCGTCGGCGTACAAAACATTTAGATTCTGCACGAAGGACTTGGCTTCGCCCTCGCGGTCGAACCAATAGTCGATCCCACGGCGGGGTATTCCAGGGCCCCCGATGGTGGCATTAATTCCGCCGTTTTGCGATGGATGATACGCAAGAATGCAATAAATAGACATGAAATTTGAGAGTATTACCGCATTTGATTGCCCAAGATTTGGAAAAAATGAGAACTTATTAAACTAAAAGTTCTAGAACCACGATAAACTTATGTACTAATCATGTCTAGGTAGGCTATTTTTCGAGGGAATTCTATAAAACAAGGCAAAAAACAGAACAAAGTTCGGAGGGGCATTGAGAAGACGGTCTGGATGCTAGGACGCTGGGCCTTTTCCGTTGCTCCCCCATCCAAACTTGCCGGCCACCACTTGGAACACCGATTTCTTCCTGGCTGGCGGGGCGTAACGCTCAATCGTCTTCATGACGTGAGGCTGCACTGGTCGGGGAGCTCCGTTGGATGGCGGGGCCAACAGCGGTTTAGGCGCCGCGGCAGAGGGCGCCGCAACTGCGATCGCCGCACCGGAGGGCGAAGCAGGCTTCTCCATCAGCAGCAAATCTCTCGCCGCCATCTCCACGTGGGCAGCGCCCACGCTTTTCGCCTGGTCCGTAAACGCCAGGGTCAGTGCGTTGTCGCAAAGGGAATTGATCAGACGCGGAATTCCCTTGGAGCACGTTCTGATACTCGCGATGGCCTCCGCATCGAATGGAGGCGCCGAACCACCCGCGATCATCCAACGGTGCTGAATATATTTTTCGACGCTGTCCACCGAAAGCGGCCCGATCGCTAATCGAACACTCACACGCTGTTTGAGTTGAAAGAGCTCCGGACGGTTCATCAGATCGTCCAGTTCACTCTGGCCGATCAATAGGATCTGAATCAGCTTCTCGTCCCCGTATTCGAGGTTCCCCAGGAGGCGTATTTCCTCCATAAGTTCCACGCTCAACTTGTGCGCTTCGTCAACAATGAGAACGCTGACTCGCCCTTCCTTCTTGGCCTGCAATAAGAACTTCTGAAGCATCCAAAGCCGCTGCGCCTTGCTCGACGGAATGTCCGTCAAACCAAAATCGAGCATGGCCAACTCGAGAAATTCCTCACGCGTCAGCAAGGGATTCAAAACTACGCTCGATTGCACGCGGTCACAGGGGAGTCTTTCGAGTATCCACGCGAGCAGCGTAGTCTTTCCCGATCCCGCCATTCCACTCAAAACCAGGAAGCCCTTGCGCTCGAGAATGGCATAGCTCAAGCCCGCCAGCGCCTCGCGATGCTGCGCTGTCAAGAACAGAAACGCGGGATCCGGCGTCATGTTGAATGGCTTTTTCGCCAGGCCGTAAAATTCCGTATACATGGATCTAACCGCCGTTACCTTCACTCACTCGACCGCTCTCCGTCGAGATTGTGTTCTCCGCGCAACGCGGATTGAGACAGACGCGAAAGTAGCCTCTAAAACTTTGCATCTACCGGCCCTGCATCCACTCTATCACCTGAGGGTATCTATCTGGTAACAAAGGAGTGGATTTACTAAATCTAGACAATGGTACTAGGAGTTTTGAAGGCGTGCCATCAGGTATTCGGGTACCGTGGGGCTTGTTGAACAACGCTACGTCGTCACAAGTACTCTTCGGCAAATAGTTCCCGAATATCTTCATTTCTGTTATAAGAATCGATGACTTACTGGCGGAGAGATATCGGGTAATTGCGTTTTCAACCAACTCTTATGGCCCGAGAGAAACTTCTTAGGGGACAACGATGACATCGCCCGGTTCAAGCGGGATATTCAACTCCATCTTTTGACCCCTCAAGACAGCGCTGTAATCGAACGGAAACTTGAATTCTCTACCGTTGTCGTTTCTTAGTACGTAAATCGCTTTCTTCTTGGCGTAATCCGTGATCCCTCCCGCTTCGCTCAGCGCCTGCATCACGGTCATCCGATAGGTATACGGAATGGGGCCTTCCTTTTTGACTTTCCCATTCACGTAGATCTTTTTGCTGTTGATTCCGGTAACGACAATCGTGACGTCCGGAGGCAGGTTCATCACCTTACCGAGGCCGTCTGTGATCAGTTTTTCCAATTGAACCGGAGTTAATCCCACAACGTCGATTTCCTTGATCAGCGGCATGGAGATCTTGCCATCTGGCCGAACCACTACGCTCTTGACGCTGGCGTCCGGTTCCTTCCAGACGTCAATCTGCAGAACATCTCCAGCCCCGATCTTATAATCGTCCGGTACGCCACGAGCCACAGCCGGATGAGTTTCCGCCGGCTCAGCCGTCACGCCTTTCGTAGACGTCCCAGCACCGGCAACAGCCGGCGCCGAGGATCCGGCCGGAGTCGCCGGAGGCGTTGCGCCTGCTTTTTCGTCACCTTGATTAGCCGTTGCCGCGGGTTTTGGCGATGAGCCTTTCCCGTTCTCCGCCGGTTTCGCGGCGGGCTCCTTATCCGTGGAGCGGACGTAAGCGATGGCTTCATTCACCACCCCTTCCGGCCAACCCGATTTTACGGCGTTCTGCTGGATCTGAAATTCGTTTTGCCCCGTTTTCTTGGCTTCCCGAACATACTCAACCAGTTCCTTTGGCGGGGCGGCCGCGGCGGCAGCTTCCTGTCCGAATGCCGGCAAAGAAATGCCGCTAGCTAATGATAAAAAGATCGCCGCAACCAAACTAGTCGCGAACGACGCTCGAAAATACGGCTTCATCGTCTGAGCCTCGCAATGTGCACGTTCGGGACCATCGGCATAACTTAATTGAAATGCTCTAGGATGCGTGCCCGGACCGAAGCGGGCACAGCAACGAAATGGCGGTTGTCTTTCAATTTCGGTGAACCGCCTCGCGCTTCTGTTTGAATTGTTAGTTTAACGCAAAGTGCAACTACGGGCGCTGTGGCTCGCCTGGGAAAGGGTTACCCCAAGGCATCGTCTGATCGCCGCAGCGCGGGTTCGACGGCATGGCTGACTATGAATGGTACTTATAGAAGATCAGGCATCCAACGGTTCGCGGGGAGGAACGAAGCGATAGTCCTCAATCCGGCAGGCAATCCCCAACAAACCCTCCGCGAGTGCGGGTTCCGTCCGCGTGACGCGTACACGGCACTCGAGAACCCCGAAGCTCTTCCTGCGCGGAGTTTCGGGTAAGGGAACCTGGAGCCTGCAGAACAACGACTCGCCCGCCGCCACCGACGAGCCCAACAGGCAGTAGAACCCACAGCTACTCAGATTTTGGGTGGTCGTCTCGATGACCTCGTCCCCATGATCGCGAAAAAGAAGGACGGGCCAGTGGACCATCGTTCGCGGACGCCTCCGCCGCTCCGGGTGTTGCTCTTCCTTCGAGCCAAGCCCGTTGGGCGCCGGATATTCAGGTAAAGCCTCTCGGAAATGGGAGAGCATGTCAGTATTGGGTACTATCCGCCCTAAGGCATTTTCGGTGCCATCGCGACCCGGCTTATGTCCCGCGCGAAATCCATGAATTCCTAACAACTTGCAACTATTGCAACTATGCTACCTTTCGTTCCAATGGTTTTTTGTCTTTAATTGCAGTATTAACTTTATGTTTATAATGGACGGTAATGCCCAGACAAGTCCCGCAGTTGGAATGTTCGCAAGAAGACAAAGCGCGTTTGACTGCGATTCGCAGAAGTCATACAGAGGAAGCACGGATCGTGGAACGCGCCAAGATCGTGCTAGCGCGTGCGGCTGGCAAGGAGATTCGACAGGTATCTCGCGAACTGAAGGTCTCCGTACCCACCATAACGAAGTGGTGCAAGCGATTCTCACTCCGGGGGCTCACGGGATTGTGGGACGATCCACGACCCGGAAAACCCCCTAAGTATGACACCCTATTCCGCGACCAGGTACTGAGGCTTCTAGTACAATCGCCACCGGCTGGGCTGGCGGCCTGGGACGGGCCGGCATTGGCGGAAAGTCTCGGATCCAGCGTAGATGCGGTATGGCGCGTCCTGCGCCGTGAGGGAATTTATCTGCGAAGGCAGCGTACCTGGCGAGCCGTCACCGATACCCCCTTTGTTTCCAAAAGCGCCGAGCTGATCGGGCTGTTTCTGAATCCGCCCTTGAACGCCGCCATACTGAGCGTCAGTGCGATGCCTGGCCCCCCGGCCATGGAACGGCAATCGGATTATGTCGAGACGGACAGCGGCTCCATCGCCCGAGGGCTAGAAAAAGCCCACCGGCATAATGGCGCGCTGACGCTGCCGGCGGCGCTTAAGGCCGGCACAGGTCTTCGGCGGACCGTGTTAACGGAGCACCAAACACGCGCCGAATTTCGCGGTTTCCTCTACGAGGCCACTGCCGGACAGTCGCCCGCGCGCGAAATCCACGCGATCCTCGACTGCGGCTCGATGAACCGCGAGTGGCTGGCGGCGCTCGACGGGCGCGTCCAGTTTCACTTCGCCCCGGCCACTTCTCACTGGCTCACCCTGATCGAGATCCTCCTCGGTATTTTGACTAGCAAGATTGTGGCGGGAGTTGACGATAAGGGCCAAGAGGGATTGCGAAAAGCGATCGAATTGTTCATTCGCGATCATAACGAATACGTGAAACCATTCCGCTGGCGCAAGGGGGAAATCAAGAGCGGCGGCGATCTTGAAAATAGACCAATAAATTAATGCAATTAAGTTTTTTGGCTTCCAAACTAGTACTTTTGCAGGGGTTGGCTAGGCCCCTATTTGCATGGAAAGGTATTGACTTAACCGCTACGTCAGCTATGCTGAAGTACCGTAGTAGGAAAATGTCAAACAACATGGGGCAAGTTGCAAAATAGTGAATCCGCTTCACCGTACCTTTACGGTGGGAGCGGCCTGTCCCGCAATGAACGGCCAAATGGAAAGCGTTACTCTGCGATGTTTGTAAAGCTCATTTCCAGCGATCAAGACCTCTACAAGCAATGCCGCGAGACGCTGGAGGAGATCCCAGGGCACAACTGCACGTTATCGGCAGCGCCTACCGTCGGACTGGACTTGACAGCCGATCTCTATCTTTGGGATTTTTCCCCGAATCTTTTGCTTCCCACGCCGATTCATGGGAGTCCTGCAAGGCACCTCTTCCTGGTGCATCGGAAGGATCTAGCGGAGTTTCGGCGGAGGACCGGGTCGGCCGAGGCGACTATTCTTCTGAAACCTGTCACCAGAGCCACTCTGGGCGCCTTTCTTGGGTTGGCGGTCGCATCGCAGGAAGAGCGGATATCGGCGGCGCACTCTCTGCGCGCCGATCGCGACGAGATTCTGCAGTGCTTGATCGAAACCAATCTCAAGCTGCAGGAATACGACCAGGACCGCACGAATTTCCTGGCTCGAGCCGTTCACGACTTTCGCGCGCCACTGACGGCGATCAGCGGATACTGCGGTCTCCTGCTCAGCGAGCCTTTTGGTTCCTTAGAAGAAAACCAGCGCGATGTGCTGCTGCGCATGCAGCATAGCGCCAAGCGGCTGTCCCGGATGGCTTCGGCCATGTTTCAGCTCAGCGTGGGGCGCCACGTGAAGAGGCTGCCTGATCTTCGGCCGGCCGATCTCGCGCCATGTCTTGAGCGGGCTCTACAGGAAATTGCGCCATTCGCCGAAGAGAAGCGCATCGCCATCACGGCGGATCTAGCCCCTTGCAGTTCGCGGCTGTATTTCGAGGCTGGACAGGTTGAGCAGGTCTTGATCAACATTCTAGATAACGCTTGTAAGTTTGCGCCGAAGGACGGCGTGATCGAAATTAGCGGCTACGCGTATTTCTCGGAGCGCCTGAAGAAACGGTACCGCGTCCACGGCGATCCTGGACAGACGCCATTCCTCGGCCGGCAACCCCAACTCTTATCGCGTCGATATTCGCGATTCCGGTCCGCGAATTCCAGAGGAGCATTTGCCTTCAATTTTTGAGGAGTATACCTCTTACGGGGGAGGACGAGACAGGTCTGGAGGCGGCCTTGGCCTCGCCATTTGCAAGATGATTATCAATCAGCATGAGGGTCACGTTTGGGCGGAAAACAGCGCGGAGGGCCCCATGTTCTCCTTTGTGCTCCCACTCGACCGGGTCGAGGCCGCTCAGCCCTTGGAACGACAACAAATAACAGCATGATTCACGGAAATTCGATGCAGACACCTAGAAATGGCAGAACGACTTTAATAGGAGAAGACGAACCGGAGGTTCGTGGCTATCTTGAAATGGCCCTCAAATGCATGGGCTATGCGGTCGAGTCGGCCCAAGATGGGGACGAAGTCCTATCTTGCCTGCAATCTTCACGTTCGGAAATCTGTCTCGTTCTTCTCGACCTGATGATGCCCAATCGGGATGGCCTGGATGCTCTCAAGGAGATCCGCCGAATCGATCCTTCTCTGCCGGTGATTGTTATGTCCGGCGCTTCCTCCACAGTGAACGTGGTCACCGCGATGAAGTGTGGCGCAACGGATTTCCTGTGCAAGCCTTTAGTCCATGAGGAACTGCAAAGGGCCGTTTCCCGCGCCGTGGACTTGAAACCCGCCGAATTGGCGCGTCCGTTGAGAAATACGACGCCCGGCACGCAGGCCTTCGTTGGCTCTACACAAAGCATGAAGGAAATCCAGGGGCTATTGGGACCGATCGGGTGGTCGGATGCTCCTGTCCTTGATTCAAGGCGAAACCGGTTCCGGTAAAGAAGTAATCGCCCGGGAACTGCATGCCCAATCGCCGCGCGCCAAGAAGGCATTCCTCAAAGTGAACTGCGCCGCTCTGCCCTCGGAACTGGTGGAAAGCGAGCTTGTTCGGCTACGAGCGGGGAGCGTTTACCGGCGCCTTTCAGAAAAAGGCCGGCATGTTCGAAATTGCCGACGGTGGAACCATCCTGCTGGATGAAATCGGCGACATGGACGTGCGGCTCCAGGCTAAGCTGCTTCAGGTTTTGCAGGACCAGGAATTTCAAAGAATCGGCGGCAAGGAAACCATCAAGGTGGACGTCCGCGATCATGGCCGCCACGCACCGAGACCTGGAAAAGGCCATTGTGGATCGCCGGTTCCGCGAAGATCTCTATTACCGCTTGAACGTCATCAACATCCATGCTTCCGCCGCTGCGCGAACGTAAGGAGGATATCATCCCGATGGCCGAGTTTCTCCTCCGAAGCGTCACACATCCCAATCCGCGCAGGCGCCCGTCGATCACAATGGCGCTCCGGCAGGCTATGACCGCGTACCATTGGCCTGGCAACGTTCGTGAAATGGAAAACTTCGTTCGCAAGTTTATCGTGCTTGCGCGACTGCCGATGCCTTGGCCAGGGAATTGCACGCCTAAAACGATGCGCAATTCATTAACGCCTGATGCTAGTCGGTTCCCGCGCGTGCGCCGGTCGTCTGATCATAATGCGACCGCTTCGCCTTGCCGCCGTGCTCAGCCGGTGGAACGGAGGCCTCTCCAATTTTGGAACAGGTGACCAAAGCCAAGCAGCAGGCCGAAACAGAGGCCATCCTGGCCGCTCTGAATTCCACTCGTTGGAATCGAAAACAGGCGGCGGCACTGCTCAAGATCGATTACAAAGCTCTGCTCTACAAAATGAAGAAATTGGGTGTCGAGGACAAGCCGGTGCCGATGCCGTCCGCCAAGTCCGAATTGCCGGCAAACATCCCTGGCCTGCCGCCATTGGCCAGGTAGGAACATCTAGAAACTAAGAAGGAACATTATTACTGAATCAGACGATGCGTCTCAGGCTGCCGCCTGGAGACGATATGCTCGCCGAAAAGATCGCACCCGGAACGGCCCGAGTCGGGATCGTGGGACTGGGATATGTGGGCTCCCCTGGCGGTGGAGTTTGCAAAAGCCGGCTTTTCCGTTACCGGGAATCGACTCTGGTGGAATCCAAAGTCGCTCGCATCAACGCCGGCGATTCCTACATCCAGGACATTCCGCACAGAAGGAAGTCGCGCCGCTGGTGGAAGGCGGAAAATTGACCGCCACCACGGATTTTTCCGTCATCTCCGAACTTGGACACGATTAACATTTGCGTGCCCACTCCCGCTGCGCAAGACGAAGGATCCCGACATGAGCTACATCGTGTCGGCCTGCCAGGAGATTGCCAAGTATTTCCACCCGGGAATGCTCGCCATTCTGGAATCGACCACCTATCCCGGCACCACCGAAGAGGTCGTCCTGCCAATGCTGTCACGGCCCGGGATATGCAGGTGGGCGCAGGATTTCTTCCTCTGCTTCTCGCCGGAGCGCGTCGATCCGGGAAATCCGAAATTCCAAACCCGCAACATTCCCAAGGTAGTCGGCGGCGTGACTCCAGCCTGCACCGAAGATGGGCGCGCAGTTCTATTCGCAGGCTCTCGAAACGCGTGATTCCGGTCAGCTCGACGCAGGTTGCCGAAATGGTAAAGCTGCTCGAAAACACTTTCCGCATGATCAATATCGGTATGGTGAACGAGATGGCGATGATGTGCGATCGCATGGGAATCGACATTTGGGAGGTCATCGACGCGGCCGCCACCAAGCCTTTCGGGTTCATGCCCTTCTACCCTGGTCCCGGATTGGGTGGCCACTGCATCCCGATCGACCCCTTCTATCTTTCCTGGAAGACCCGCCAGGCCGGTATCGAAGCCCGCTTCATCGAACTGGCCGGCTATATCAACGGCCAGATGCCGCACTTCGTAGCCGAACAAGTTCAGAATGCGCTCAATGATCGCGGCAAGGCGGTGAAGGGGTCTAAGATTCACATGTCTGGGCGTCGCCTACAAGCGCGATATTGATGATGTTCGCGAGTCCCCTGCCCTGGACGTGATGCACCTGCTGCAAAAGCGCGGCGCAATGATCACTTTCAGCGATCCCTTTGTCCCCAGCGTCCAGTTGGATGGCAACCAGCTCTTGGCGTCCGATCTGGAGCCTGCGCTTCCCCAAGCCGATTGCGTCGTTATCGTCACCGACCACTCGTCCGTGGACTACCACGCCGTGGTGCGCGATGCGAGCCTGGTGGTCGACACCCGGCAACGCGTTGCGCGGCATCGATTCCGACAAGATTATCCGGCTATAGGACAGCGGCCCGCGCCAAAGGCGGGCCGCCCTCACTCATTTTCCTGTGGTTCGCGCATGAACCGGAATCATCCAGACATCGGGTTGGCCGGCTAGGGTTGCGAGAAGATACGCTTTCGTTTGATCCGCCGAGAAAACGATCTTTCCCACTTGGCCGATGCGGCTCATGGGACAAAGGCGCTCGATCGAGGTTCCAGTCAGAAGCGACAGGTAACCCGGCTCTGTAGAATTTCCTGCAGCGACGAATAGTAGCCGTTCCTCGTCGGGGCTCCAAGCGGATTCCAGGATAAAACCCAAGTCTTTCCAAGTGCCATCACGGCCATCGTAAAGCCTGCTCCGCCCGGTCGCATCCTGTACTACGGCGCGGTGCGAAATGGGTCCCCAAAGGACCTGATCGACGCCTTCCGCGATCGCCTTTGGCTGCCCATCCAACCCTTTTTGCACCCAGAGCCTCTTTTCACCGTCAACACCGCCAAAGAGCGAAAGATCGTTGGCCACGGCAACGAACCGGACCGGTTTTGAACCCTTCAGTACTTCGCGGAAGGGCTCGGCGCCATTCTTGATCAGAACTCTCGCATCTTCGGTGATCGCAAATTGAATGTCGGTTCCGGGGATGAAATTGCCTACCCTGCCCTCCGGAAGCCCTAGCGCGCGGTCGTCGCCTCCCGTGATGCTGTGGCTGATGAGGCCCCCTGATTTCCCATCAGAACCCGATCGTTATCCAGCCATCGCAGAAACTGCAATCCCGCAGGGAGCCCGTGAGCGTTACGCAATCTATCGTCCGATACCAGGAACGCCGCCTGCTTTTTCTTGGGGTCGATCAATGTGACTGCGACGTGCTTACCATCTGGCGAGAACTCCGCGTTCGTCAGCCCATAACCTTGCGGCATGTTCACCGCTTGCTCCTGGAGGGCGACGACATCGATGAATGCGCTCCTGCCCGGGCGCCCGGAGATCAGTTCTTTGCCATCCGGGCTGACGAACATCTGCGATTTGGGGCCTAAGCCGCCAGTTAATCGCGAGAATCCGATCCTACCTTCGACTACGATGGTGCGTGTGGGTTGGCCATCCGCGCGCGCCTCGAGACGCAGCCTGAACATTCCCGAGGGATCGTCCCCTGCGGTAACACTGGGCACGCGAACCACGACCGATTCTCCGGCCTTTAAAGCCGGGATGCTCACCGTTCCTGAAGCCGCCGCCAGACCCATTTCCGGCGCTGCGGTCGCGGCATACGCCGGAGTGGACGAGCCCGCCGGACCGATGCAATCCAATTGGACCAGCAGCGAGCTGGTCTTGCCATGTTCGAGAATCCGGCTCGCATCGCCCGCCTCATAGGCTCTTGCCAGTAGCGCCGGCTTCGGTTTCACGCCAAACGGCCTGTAGAGAGGATCGCCAAGCAGCACCATCGCCCAGGAAACATGCGGCAGGGATATCCAATAGCTATCGGCCACGGTGAGACCTTGCAGTAGGCCTTCGACAAATACGTTGCCGTGCGGAAAGGCAGTGACGTAAGGCTCGCGGACCGGGCCAATGGTCACCGCCGCGCCCCGCCGCATTAGATTGATGCACCAGCCCTTTCCCGTCCGGATCCCAGATATCCTGCGCCTCCTGGCTGGCGATGTGCCAGGCGATAGAGCCTTGAGCCAATCCGTGATCTCCGAAGATATCCTGAAAATCCAGCAACGCATACCAACCCATGTAGAAAGCCGCGCCGGCCGCCTGGTTCCCGACCCCGCCCTGGGGTTGCTTCCAGGTCTCTTCCTTCATATCGAGCGTAGTTTGGAAGCCGGCGCCGCGAAACGGTCGACCGCGCCGCGAATCGAGGCGTCGCCCTCCCCGTATCCGTCCACCGCATCGAGACCGCGGGCATCGCCAGCCACTGGACCCTCGAGACCGTGGCTCTCCGCGGCGATTGCGTCCTTAACCATGCGCGTGATGGTTGCCAGATCCGGCCCATCGAGACGGGCTACATAGATCATGTTCAATAAACGGGGGTCTGTAATTCCAGCCGGATTCGAACCGAAAAGATACAACGGATTCGGTTGGTGGCGCTTTTGGCTGCCGGGCTCTTCGCGCAGCACCATGGCGAGCTCATTGTCGAAGGCGGCGCCCTCGTCGCCGCCGCCGGGCGCCATGATGGTGTAGGGAACGCCCGCCGTGGTGAGAACACAGCGGATCTCCGGATGATCTTCTAAATACTTCTTGATCGGTTGTCCGGCAAGGCGCCAGTATTGCTCCGGAGCGATCTGGCGGCTCGAACCCAGGGGTAGACGCAGCAAATTGGCTTCGGGGATGGCGCGGAGTTCCTGGTACATCTTCGCCACGCCACTCGACACCGGCTCATCCAGGTTCACCAGGATCAATACCTGCGCTGGTCCGAGCGCGCCCCACGCTGGCGATCCGGTCCAGAAGAGCGCGAAAAACAACGCCAGCGCGGGCCAGCGCGAAGTTGGGAACCTGCGGAGAGGCCGATAGATGACTGATTCAGTATGTTGTAGCGGCATTTTCTTAAGTCGCAGCGCCACGGATATCCTCCGTTTTAATGAGCCTTTCCCTGCAACATATCGCGCGTTTTGGAAACCTGATCGCGCAGCCAGCGGGCCTGCCCGTTTCTGGGATCGATAGCCAGGGCGCGATCGCATTCCAGCAGCGCTTTTGCGAATTCCGATTGTTGTAGCAGTGTCTGGGCGGTCGCGATGTGTTCTTCGACCTGCGCGTTCATCTTTTCCGATTCCGGGGCCGGCGCAGTCTGGCCTCCTTGCGTCAGCGGAGCCGCCAGCGACCTTTGCCCCGTCGTAGCCGCCGAGGCCTGGCTCAGGCGCGGCTGCGGAGAAGCAGTCATCCAACCGACAGGAGTTCCGATGGCCATCAAAGCCAATAACCCCCAAACGGCCGTGACCCGGCCTGCCAGCCGCCGCCGCGCCAACACGGGCCAGCCGCCACCGATGAAGATCACGCCGGCGCCGAGAATCCATGGCTGGAGCAGCGGAACGAACGAAGCCACCGCCGCCGCAATGGCCATCCATGCGCAGAACATGTGCAGGGCCATCCACGCGCCGGCCGGTATCGGCGGCGCCATGGGACGAGCCCGCGGCGGAGCGAAGACAGGGGCGTTGCTCCTGATATTGGGAGTTGAGCTGGAGCAGGCCGGGCAATGCCGGCTTCGCGGTTGGGAACCGCGACCGTGCCTAAATGGCCGACACTGGAAAGAGCATTCTTTCGCGTGGGAGTTACAAGATCGAGAAGATAAGGGCAAGCTGTGGCTGGTCCTAGACAGGCGCGTTCCAGTACTTCCGTCAGACGGCGGCACTCGCCGTCCAGCTTCTTGATATCCCCCCACAGCGCCGATTGTCCCGCCGCCTCGAAATCCGCTCGTTTGAAGAGCAGGTTTTCGTCGTGATATTTCTGCCAGAGCTCCGGCCCCCGCTCCAAAGCGATCAAGGAGAGATAAATCACCAGCGCGGAAAAACGGTCAAGCGTGCGATCGAAAAACTCGGCCCGTCGTCGCGGGTGCTGATAATTGATGTGCCCGTTTTCAATCGACGGCAATCCCGCCAGCGATGGGACGAAAAAACCGTCGAAATCCACCAACGTGAAGGCGCCGTTGTCGACGAGAATATTTCCATGCTGCAGATCGCCATGGGCCGCGCCCAGATCGTTGAGCGACTTTACGGTGTGAAGCCACTGATCCGACAGATGCCGCAAATGCTGCTTCGCATCGGGGAGTTGGAGAACGCTCTCAATGTAGACATCGAGGGTCGAGCCCTCTATCCAATCCATGACCAGGATCGGATACCTGGTTCCGCGGACAACCATGCCGTCGGGCACATATTGAAACCGCGCTAGGGGAATGTCGCGCCGTGGGGATAGGTGGGCCGAGAGTTCCCGATAGCGCCGTTCGCGGTCTCCGAGAGAACCGCGGAAGCAGCGGATTGCCTTGGCGCGCGACCCGTCCGCGGCATTTAGCTTAAAGACGGATGCAAATCCGCCGGAGGCCACCAGGGGAAGGCCCAGTTTATCTACCGCCGCCTTGCTGCTGCGCAGATGGGGCTCGGTAAAGCAGGCCTGTGGCGACTGAATGGCTTCCCAGAATTCTCTCGGCGATGGCCAAATTGCCGCGTGCATACCTGCTACTCCCGAAAGTCGCGGATACGCCGTCAGCGTCGTCAACGAGCTCGACTCGAACCGCGGCTATATCGTCGTTCTGTAGAGTCCCGCGCTCGCGCTCGCGATGGATGAGATTCTTAATCTCCGCGTGGCAGGAGGCTCCGACCATTGCATCGAACAAGCGAGCCAAATCCGGATCGCCCTCCAGCATCCTCGCATACCAGGCCGCCATCGCGTCCGTCAGGAGGAGGAAAACATCCCCCTTCGAGGCTCTCTCCCGACCCGGATACCAAGTGGCCGAGGGCGTCGGCTTGCAGCGCCAGCCTCGACGGAATCAGCATGGGACGGGAATGCGAACCAATCCCCGTCACATCGGGAATTGTTCCAGTCAAAACGCCGCCGGCGGTCATCCGGAAGAGACACGAATCGCCAAGCGCCGCGGCTGCCCAACGCAGATTCGGTCCATCGAATTCGAACGTCAGACCGGCGAAGGCGGCAAAGGCGCCCCCTCTGTTTCTTCTCCTCCGAGTACCACGGCAGTCGCTTGCCCTCCCATCGCGCATGGAAGCGATCTCCCACAGGGGCAGCCACTCGCCAAACTGTTGCGGAATATAACTGCATTCGCTCCAAGCGACCAGCACTTGGTAAGCAGCCGCGCCCAATAGCGTGAATCGAATGCTTCAGTCGCGCCGTCCGCCACGCAAAATCTCATGCGGCTGCGCCCCACGCCTACCGAGTCCTCGCATTCCCGAACAGTGGAGCCGTTCTTGGGAACAACCAGCGCGCTGACTTTCAGCGGCGCGGCAGACGTCATCGCAGATTCGCCGGCCGGGTTCCGATCTCGAAGAACTGCGCCACCGCCACAGGATCGCCATTGAACACACAACCCCGCGCTCCTTCATTCACCCGCAGGCCAATCTGTTCCCCCGCGCGGCGAAACGGCTCCGGCAAAGGGCTGGACATGCGGAACAACAGCTTGGCAAAATCGTCCGGCAAACCGCTCTCATCGTCCGGATATTCCACCTTCGCACGATGGTGCGAAGAGACATGGCAATTCAACAACAGCACCTGGCCATCCTGCGTAGCGAAACCCGCTATCTGTTTCGCCAAGTCACTCGGATCTCCATCGGTGGATTCGCCATCCGTCAGATGTAGAACGATAGGAGGAAAACTGGTTTTATGCTCCGCGATCCATTGCTCCAGAGTCGACTTCACCAATTCGAAGGCCTGGCACATCGGCGTTTTGCCAGAAGCGCCGGGATCCACCCAAATCGGAAACCCAACCTGGTGCTCGACAATGCCCCCTGCGCCATCGGAGACTTTCTTATTCCGCCTTTCCACGCGCACCGGCGAATCCGCCAATTCGGAGATGGGCGCAAGAACCCTGCCGGATAGACGAACCTCCCAGCACCGAATTGACTTTCCCGCCGTAGCCAATTACGCCGATATCATAGTAATGCCGGACCTCCTCGGTTTTGGTACATCTGATGACGAGATCATGCAGCGTCCGGTTCACGGCGTCCGCCACATAGTCCGCCTTGCGTACATAATCGCCGCCAAAGGGATCGGCCATGGAACCGGATTGATCGAGCAGAAAAATAAAACATGTAGGGTTGCCGCGACTGATCTCCGCGCCATAAGCCATTCGAATCGCTCCTCAGAAGTAAGTTGCCGTTTAGGACTTTGGTTGCACGCGCCATTCCGAAATCGGCTCGATGGCTATATCATACCAATCGCGGTTCACGCAATGCCGCATGAGCTTTTGGAGAACCCGCGCCGTGCGGATCACTACTAAGTTTTACAAAACTTCGTTACCTTTGACACTTATTCGGAAGTTCTAGGCCTAACCCTAACCAGAACCTAGGCCGATCGCCCTGTGAAATCTAGGGGATACGTCCGCATCGGCCTAAACAATTTGTGGTGATGCGATTGCTTGGATGCGGTGTTCCACCCGATCAACTCTATTTTTGGTGCTCAAGTTAACTACTTAGCCGGAAGGACAGTGAATAATGAAAGCGACGAGAATTTTACTTTTTTTGGGGACCGCTGCCGTAGCCTCAGCTACAAGCGTCACCTTTAACTTCAATAGTCTGGGGGAAAATGCCAACTCTAGTGCGATTGCTTCGTACATGAACAGCGTTCTCTCGACGGCTGGGTGTACTGGGTGTTCCGTTACTGTGACTGGCGCGGTTGCGGATACGACTTACGACGGCGAAAACCATGCCACCGGACCCAGTAGCATAGGATCTCTTGCGACCAAGTCCCTGACCCTTGGCACGAGCGATGGTGCCACAGCTAGCAATCTGACTTCGAGCCTTAACCCCGGGTATGACACATTCCTTGCCACCACGAACGATGCTTCAACTAATATCTCCAGCCAGATTACGATGAAGTTCAGCGGCTTCACAATCAACGGCGCCGCAAGCTTCGATTATGAGATCTTTCCGAACGGAAGCTGCCCCTCGGCTTCTAACTGCTCCAGTACGCCCGATTTCAAGTTTGACACGAATGGAAATTCTCCCGTGAACAGCTTCGGCACGAATGGCATTCAGTATGGCGTTACGCCCGGAACGACCAACGGCAACACGAACAACTCGCAGCTAAGCACTTCGGAAGCCTCGCTACAGTATATCGGAAGTTGGTCCGGTAACCTCAGCAACGCCAGCGAGCTCGACTTCATTGACTGGCCGGAGACAATTGGTGTTGACAATCTTTCGGTCAGTTGGAACACGACCACTCAGCAATCGCCGGTTCCCGAACCGTTCAGCGTAGTTCTCCTCGGTACGATCATAGGCGGAATCGCCTTGCGGAAGAAGATTCGCAAAACCGCCGCCTAACTCTTTTTTATTTTTACCGGAGAGGCCTCCTAGCCTCTCCGGTACTTTAGTAACTGGTCCTAACTCTCTCGGGCGTGAGAGAATTAGAGCCTAGAAAGTTCGATTGGGACTCCTTCCTGGAAGTTTTTGAAATGCAAATCATCCAACGTTCGCTTGTGCTTGCCTTTGCTTTAGGTTTCTTGCTTACTTCCTGCAACCGCGACCCCCAAGTTCAAAAACAGAAGTTCTTTAATAAGGGTCTCGCGTATTTGAATGCTGGCAAGGTCAACGACGCCCGCCTCCAATTTCTCAATGCGTTAAGGATCGATCCCAACTTTGCCGAGGCCGCCAGTATCCTCGCGGAAATCCAATTTCGAGAGAAGAATTACAAGCAGGCATACTCTCTTCTTCAACAGGCATTGCACTCCAAGCCGGACCTTCTGCCTGCCCACAAGGGCCTGGCGCAAATTTATAGGATCACGGGCAGGCTCGCGGATGCGCAAAAAGAGCTGGAACTCGTTCTCGATCAGACTCCCAACGATCTTGACACCCTGATGAACGTAGGTACGCTTCAGGCCCTCCAGAAAAACTCGAAGGATGCCGAAGGCAGCTTCAGTCGCGTGCTGGAGCTTCAGCCAAACCATGTCGGGGCACTAATGGCTCTCGCTGCCGTCCGTCGGGATGCGAATGACCTGCCAGGGGCGGAACGGTTTTTGAAACTCGCCCTCGAAAAGAACCCACGTTCGGTTCCCGTTTACCTCTCTTTGTTCAAGTTCTACATCACCACAGGTAATTCGGCCGCTATGGAGCCGCTTTTTCCGCAAGCGCTCAAGGATACGAACAACAACATTCAGATTCTCGATGCAATCGACGGATTTTACGAGGGGTCGAACCGATTATCCGAAGCCGAAACGATTGTGAAAAGGATCCAAGCCGGTCATGCCAGCGAGCGGGCCTATTGGGGCGCACTCGCCGATTTTTACGTCAGGACGAACGATTGGAGAAAGGCCAAGGCGGAATTAGAGCTTGTTCTGCAGCGCCATAAGGACGACATTGACGATGTCCATAAATTGATCGAGGTCGAGCTCAACCTGAACGACCGGAAACAGGCCGAGTCGTTGAACAACGATCTTCTCAAGAGGAATGCCAAAGATAGCTACGCTCACCTTCTCAAGGGCAGGATGGCGCTGTCGGATGGTAACGTGGATGCCGCGATTGCGGAGTTCAACAATACGCAAAAGTTCCGCGCGGATTGGCCGGCGCTTCATTTCTGGCTGGCCCAAGCCTACGTACGCCGCAATCAGTTCGAACAGGCTAAGCACGAACTGGAGACCACGCTAACGCTCGATCCCGAGTATCGCATCGCCCGACTTACGCTGGCCGCGCTTCAAAACCGCACTGGCGCCGTGAGCGCGGCGATGATCAATGGCATAAAACTCGTGAGGGAGAATCCGCGCGATGTGCCCGCCCTCTTGGTTTACAGCGAATCGTTAATCGCAAGCAAGGACTATGATCGCGCCGCAAAGGTATTGAAAATGGCCGCGGATAATGCCGCGAACAACGCAGACATCCACCGTCAATGGGGAGTCCTCAACCTCGCCAAGAAGAATGTTGCCGGTGCGTTGAAGGAATTTCGCGCGGCATGGGAGCTCGACCCAGGGTCGAAGCAGCTTATGGACCATGTCGTTCTCGGATTCGTCGTGGAGAAGCAGACCGGTTCGGCGATTGAACTGTTGCAGCAGGCTGTTGCCGCGCGTCCAAAGGACGCCCTCCCTCGGATTGGATTGGCTCAGATGTATTTCTGGAGCGGGAAGGTCGCGGAAGGCGTTGCGGCGTTACAAGCGGCAATACAAGTTGCGCCGTCCAATCCTGAAAGCTATGTCCTGCTGGCGGATGTCTACTCCGCACAGAACAAGGCGGACCAGGCGACCCCGTTATTGACAACTGCCGCGCAAAAACCCGGGGTAGACTCGGATCTCTTGATCCATATAGGTATGATCTACGAGCGCCTGCAGCGCTGGAATGAAGCCCGCGACGCCTATGAGAAATCCCTCGAGGCGGACGCTTCGAACGCGCTGGCCAAGAACAATCTTGCCTCGGTCCTGGCCGACCACGGAGGCGATCTGAACGTCGCCTTAACGCTGGCACAACAGGCCAAGGAAAAGATGGTCGATAGCCTGGAAGTCACCAATACTCTCGGTTGGATCTACTACAAGCGCCAGCTTTATACCATGGCCATCAAATACCTGGACGACTGCGCAAAGAAAGATCAGAAGAACGCCACGTTCCAGTACGAGCTCGGCATGACCCAATGGAAGCTAGGGCACACTGCTGAAGCCCGCACGTCTTTGGTGAAGGCGCTCGATCTGGACGCGCACTTCCCGGAAGCGACGTCGGCAGCCTCGGCGCTCGCCGAGATCTCCCAGCATCCATTTTAGGGGCCAATTCGCGGCAACGGCTCCTTTCCTCGCACGGCTCTCTTACTATTGGCAAAAGCCTCGTAACTTGAGCCGCGAACTTTCCGCAACGTTGGATTAGTTGACGGCCGCTTGCCATTGCGCCGCGGCAGCAGTGGCCGGCGGCACGGACAAGACACTGAGACAATCCAACTGGCCAAGTGCAATCCTGCGAGTTTCGCCGCTAAGGACCTCGTAAAATATCAGTCCGCCGCGACCGTCTAGTTTCATTCTGGCCACCCCCTTGATTTGAAGCTCGCAGTCGCCGGCCAGTCTGAATTTCAGAACCAGGTTGATGTGATCCATGATTTTTCCGCCAATTCGCGCTACATACATTACGTGGCGCGAGGGTTCGGAAATTCTCACGCTTTGCAAGGGTTCTATCATCATAATAGGTACTGGATCTACTGGCAATACCCGATTAGACTATTGCGCTTTGGAAGTAGAAGATGCTCTCCGCGCTGCGCAAGCGGGCAGCCTACCCCACCAGTTGTCCTAACTTCTCTTCCAGAAAGCCGAGGATTTCAGTCGGACCGCCTTGCCCGGCGAGCGAAAGAAGCAGGACGCCCGCCGGAGTGAATTGAGCGCCGGGCGTCTTGGCGACGATGTTCATCAGGCGGGCGGGATCCACGCGGGTCTCTTTGTGGAATTTAACGCTGAGGACCGCTGCGCGGCGGTCAATCGCTTCGACGCCGATCTTCTCGGACATCGTTTTCAGCGAGGAATATTGCAGTAGGTTGCGGACAGCCGATGGGACCGGCCCGTATCGGTCTTCGAGTTCCTTCGCAGCCGTTTCGCGAGCTTCGGAGGTGGCGGCATTAGCGATTTGCCGGTAGGCCCGCAGGCGCTGGTTCTCATCGGAGATGTAATCGGTGGGGATCCGGATGTCGAGCCCGAGGTTGAGAGCGGAATGGATCTCCGGCACAATCTCCTCGCCTTTCAATTCGCGCACGGTCTCGTCCAGCAGCCGGACGTAGGTGTCGAAGCCGACCGAGTTGATGTGGCCGTGCTGCTCGCCGCCGAGAAGGTTGCCGGCGCCACGAAGTTCTAGGTCGAGCGCCGCGATCTTGAAGCCTGCGCCGAGATCGCTGAATTCCTTCAGTGCCGCGAGACGCTTGCGAGCGATTTCGCTTAGCTCGGTATCCGGTGGGACCAGAAGAAACGCGTAAGCGCGCCGGTTGGAGCGGCCGACGCGGCCGCGAAGCTGGTAAAGCTCCGAAAGTCCATATCGCTCTGCATTTTCTATAATCATAGTATTTGCGAGCGGGATATCGAGGCCATTTTCTATAATTGTAGTGCAAACTAAGATATCGAACTCGTGACGCATGAACTGAAGCATAGTTTTCTCCAGTTCGGCCTCACCCATTTGGCCATGCCCGACGCCAATTCGGGCAGTAGGGGCAAGTTGCTGAATTTCGGCGGCGCGGTGCCAGATGTCGTCCACTCGATTGTGCAGAAAATAGATCTGTCCGGCGCGCCCCAGCTCTAATTCGATAGCGGTACGGATGAGCTCCGGATGGTATGGCGCAACCACGGTGTGAATCGAGAGCCGGTCCTTGGGTGGAGTCTCGATTACCGACATATCGCGCAGACCCAATAACGACATGTGTAGAGTTCTTGGAATTGGCGTGGCGCTCATGACCACTACATCCACGGCCTTTTTGAGCTGCTTAAGGCGTTCCTTGTGCTTGACTCCGAATCGCTGCTCCTCGTCGACAATAACCAGTCCCAGATCGCGAAACTGAATGTCCTGCGAGAGCAGGCGGTGGGTACCGATGGCGACATCGATCTTGCCCTCGGCAAGATCCCCAACGCTGACCTTTAAATCCTTTGGATTCCTAAAGCGGCTAAACATCTCGATCCGCACGGGAAAGGATTGAAAACGCCGCTTGAAGGTCTCGAAATGTTGAAATGCTAATACTGTAGTAGGAGCTAATACCACAACCTGCTTCCCATCGCCCAGAGCCTTGAAAGCAGCCCGCATGACAACCTCGGTCTTGCCATAGCCGACGTCGCCGCACAGCAAGCGATCCATGGGCTGAGGGCTCTCCATATCCCGCTTGATTTCTTTGATGGCCGTGAGCTGGTCGCGGGTCTCGGTGAATTCGAAGGCGTCCTCAAATTCGCGTTGCCAATTGCTGTCGTTGGAGAAGGTGAAGCCGTCCGCCATCTTGCGCGAAGCATAGAGCTTGAGGAGCTCGTCGGCCATGTCGCGCATTTTGGCTTTGATACGGGTCTTGGTGCGAGTCCAGGTGACGCCCCCCATGCGATCCAGAGCGGGTTTGGACTCGCCGCCGCCGCGAAAGCGAGTGACGAGATCCATGCGCGTGAGAGGCACGTAGAGCTTGGCGCCGGCGGCGTATTCCAGCAGCATGTAATCGCCCTGGCTTTCGCCTTGCGAAATCTCCCGAAGGCCGAGATATTGGGCGACGCCATGGTCGGCGTGCACCACGAAATCGCCGGGTTTGAGATCGATCAGGTCGGCCGAGAAGGTTGTCGCGAGAGCCGACTTTTGGCTAGGGCCGCGAGCAGCCATCGCCGAGGTTTCAAACAGGTCCTCCGAGCCAAAAACTACAATATGCGAATCAGGAAAGACCGTACCGCGGCGAACAGCGCCTTTAATAAGGTAGATGCTCGCCATGGAGCCAGCCATGTAGGCGCGCTCGGCGAGGTAGGCGGGAGTGGATTCGACTTGTTCAAGCCCTAGCTGGTATGCGATCCCGTACTCGTTGAGGATGTCGGCCACGCGTTCTACTTCACCTGTAGCAGATGCAAAAAACGCTACCCGATTACCGGCCTCCACCAGGGTCCGGGCTTCGGCGATGGCGACTTGCATGTTGCCGTGGAACGCTTGAGATGGGCGCGATGCAATGTGGAGCGCGTCTGGCGTGCCTTCAGTTTCGGAATCGGCCGGCGGCGTCCAGCCGATTTCGAGTTCCTTGATGGAGAGCTGCGGGAATGGGCCCGCAGCGCGCTCGATCTCTTCCCAACGGAAGTATATGCGGTCGGGGTCGTAGGCTGGGGCACGTTCGATTTGCTCGAGCCGCTTCCATAGGCGGTCGGCGGCGGAGCGGATTTGATCGGGCTCGTCCCAAACGACGATCGGCTTCTCGAGCAGGCTGAAGATTGAGGATTGGCGCGGGCGGATCATCGGCGAGATGACCTCCCAACCCGGGAAGGGTTCGCCCGGCGGCGGCAGATCGCGCCCTGGAATTCCGGATTCGCGAACCAAGTCACTCAGCTCCGCCAGCAGGGCGCGAGAGCGCGGATATTCGGTGAGCGGGAGCAGCGTACACTCTTCGACCTTAAGGACCGAACGCTGCGATTCGACATCGAACCGGCGGATGGATTCCACAAGGTCGCCGAACAGGTCGATACGGACCGGCTTCTGCGATTCGGGCGAAAAGACGTCGAGAATGCCGCCGCGTACCGAGTATTCACCCACCATTTCGACGGGCTCGCGGCGTTCATAGCCGACGCTCTCGAGATGGGCGACCACGTCCTCCATGGGTACTTCATCGCCTGTTTTAAGTCCTAAGGCGAGTTGGCGGTAGAACTCCGCCGGCTGGACACGCATCAATGCCGCGGGGACCGGCAACACTGTCACTGGAACACGTTGCGTGGAGAGCCGCCAAAGCCCGATGGCGCGCTGCTCGAGGATTTCGGCGTGCGGCGAGAGATTCTGTAACGGAAGGGTGTCGAGCGCGGGAACGAGTTGAGGCCCACCGGCGGCCTCCGGGGCCATTAATTTGAAGAACGTTTCGACGACTTCGAAGAGCGCTTCCGCCTCTTTGTTCCCATCTACTACAATTATCAGCGGACGTCCGGTCGCCTGCCAGAGCAACACCGAGTAGGCAGCCTTCGCGGTGGTAGTCAGTCCCGAAATGGAGCCGTTCCCGCCCGAAAGGAGACGACGCTGCGCCGCCTGAAACGCGGGGTGACGTGCTAGATCGAGGAAGAGATCGCGAACGGCTGGGTGAATCAAGGCAGGGCTAAGATTCTTTCTACAATATTAGTAGTCGAAAAACCGGGTTCTAAGGGAACGGTTAATACCCGCCCCCCGGCAGCTTCGACCTCTTCCCTGCCAGCGATGAAATGGGACCAATCCGCTCCCTTGACCAAGACATCCGGCAGCACGGCGGCAATCAGCTCGCGCGGCGTTTCCTCATCGAAGAAGACCACCGCATCCACTGCTGAAAGCGATGCCCCCAAGGCCCCGCGCGCTTTTTCCGAAATGATGGGCCGCGCCGGCCCTTTCGCCCCTTGGACGCTGAAATCGGAATTGAGCGCGAGGATCAGGATATCGCCGAGCGACCGCGCCGCCTCGAGCAGACGGATATGGCCCGGATGAAGGAGATCGTAACAACCGTTGGTAAGGACTACGGTCTTGCGATCCCGCTTCCACCCGGCGCGCAGATTAAGCAACTCTTCGCGGGTGTAGGAAGCCTCCACGAAGTTCAGTGTACCTTGACCTCACAACTCCGTGAGACCTTATAGCTGCACCGGCTTGCGCAGTGTGAACGTCAGCGGCGTTTCGGCTCCGAGATTGACTTGCCTTTTGCCTGACGCAAATGAGCCCGCGGTTCCAGCACCGGCGCCCGCAGCCCCACCGATCAGGGCGCCCGCGCCACCGCCGGCAATGCCACCAATTACTGCGCCAATACCGCCGCCACCGGCGATCCACCGCAGACCTTTTTTCTTATGGCTCACGCTTTCGAAACTGGAGGTCTCGATGGGGTACTGGCGGCCGTGCCACTCGAAGGCATCGAGGCGTACGGCCAGAACCGCCCGCCCTTTCACGTTACCGGAAGGCTTCGACTCGGTCACATGGCCGGTGAATTGAGTTCCAACTGGCAGCAGCGTACGGCCATCCACAACGATGGGGTCGGAAAGCGAAGCGTAGAAACGTTCGCCGGCTGAATCGTGTTTAGTTCCGAGGGATTCGTCAAGCCGCACATGCAAAGGCGTTCCGGCGGGAATCATCGGTCCAGCGTAAGTGCGCCGGGAGGCCGCTTCCGCAGTCGCGGGATCGTAGGCCGTTTCGATTGTTTGACTCGGTGCGGGCTGCGTTTGCGAAGAGGCAACTTGAGCCGTCGCGCTCCTTTCTACCGGTTCGGGCGACGGGCTTTGCGCAGAGGCCGATTGAATCGGCGTCTGCCGCGAACAGCCCGCCAGTAACAACGCGGCGGAAGCGCACCATACAAATGATTGCCTGGACATTTTCTTCCCTCCACAGAATCTTGATGCAGCGCCGCTGCCATACGGAGGCTTCGGCCGTTACGGATCGTACGCAGCTCTTGACAGATATTTTAGTTTAATCTAAAGTATTGTAAAATGCTCTCCGATAGCGATTTGCCTCTTGGGCCAACCGGAAGGCCGGAGGACTTCTCGCAAGTGATCGCCGCGGCGGCGTCTCCCCGGCGCCGTGAAATTCTGCGCATCGTGTGGAACCAGGAACGAACGGCGGGCGACATTCATCGCGGAATGCCGGATGTGACATTCGGCGCGGTATCCCTCCAACTCAAGGCGCTCCTCCAGGCGGGACTGGTCGAAACACGCGCCGAACGGCGGTTCCACTATTACCGCGCACGCCGGGAGGCATTCGGCCCAGTCGGCCAAATGCTCGAGGGCATGTGGGGCGATGCCTTATCCAGACTCAAACTCGCCGCCGAACTCGAAGAATCGCGCCGAGGGCCGCGGCCGAGACCGGCGCGCGCGCCATCCGAGAACCAGAAAGAGAAAATTCCATGAACTTGCCGCATTCGCTCGAACGCACCGTCACCATCGAAGCATCTCCGGAGACGGTATTTCGCTTCTTCACCGATAGCGCCCGCTGGGCGGCCTGGTGGGGCGCCGGCTCCTCGATCGACGCGCGCCCGGGAGGCGCGATTAAGATTCGGCATCCCAATGGCATCGAGGTTTTGGGCGAAGTGCTGGAGATAGCCCAAGACGAACGCATCGCTTTCACTTACGGCTATGCCGGCGGGCAGCCGATTCCGCCCGGCGCTTCGCGCGTCGCAATCGCTCTGCGCCCGGTGGCAAAAGGCACGGAGCTGACCTTGACACATGCGTTCGCCGAGGCAGGCGTGCGCGATCTGCACGTGCAAGGCTGGAGATTTCAGCTGTCGCTGTTCGCCAACGTGGTGGCGGACGAGGTTCATGCCAATGCCGCGGCGATAGTGGATGGCTGGTATGCTGCGTGGACAATCGCCGGTCCGGCGGAACGGGACGCGGCATTGGCGAAGGTGAGCGTCCCGGAAATACAATTTCGAGACCGCTTTAGTCTGCTCGATGGAGCGGAAGATCTGAGCGCCCACATTGCGGCAGCGCTGCGATTCATGCCGGGAATCTCTCTGCGGCGCAAGGGCGGTGTTCGGCACTGCCAGGGAACGGCGCTGGCGGACTGGGTCGCGGTTGCAGCCGATGGCGCGGAACGCATGAGCGGTACAAGCGTCTTCCGTCTGTGCGCCGATGGAAGGATTGAATCGGCAACAGGCATCGCAAACCCATAAAGCGAACGCCACTCGCGGAATTCACCCATCAGGTCGGCCCACGCCGCCAGAAATTGAACTCCCGCCCTACCCGCAATCATCGAAAAGCACGAGAGGAGTGTCGCGTCTATCCTTTGTGGGGCAGGCCTTCCGGCCTGCCGCCGGGCTTCCGCCCGGCGTCCCTCTGGAATCACTAGACATCTGGAAAGAAGGGCTTATGACGGCAACCATCGTGAACGATCTATCGGGTCTCTTCCAATCTCAAGCTTTGGGTGAAGCTTCCGCGCAACTGGGCGAATCGGAAAGTTCGGTGATGCGGGGTTTCGAAGCAGCCTCGTCGGCGATCGTAGGCGCGCTGACGACTCATTTGGGACAGAGCGGCTTCATGAAACAGGCGTACGAGCTGATTACCAGCCCCCTTAACGATGGCCGAATGCTGAGCAATGTTCGCGGCTTCTTCGCCAAGGGGGCGACAGCCGTAACAGGCGACGGATTGAGCCGAAGAATGCTTTCCATGCTCTTCGGCGGCAACCAGGCGACTGTGGCGCAAGGCATCAGCGAAACCTCCGGCCTGCGGCCATCATCCGCATGGGCGCTGATGGCAGCCGCCGCGCCGATGGTCCTCGGCCTTCTCGGCCGGCGCGTCAAGGAAAACCATCTCGATCCTTCGGGACTTTCAACGATGTTACTGAATGAGGAATCCGCCGCGCATGCCATGACTGGCCTTGCCGGCTCGGGCGAGCGCCGCCCCGCGGAGAGAACCAATCGCTGGCTGTTGCCGCTGGCGCTTGCCGTTCTGGGCATCTTCGGATTGTTCTGGATGCTCAACCACGGCAGAGGAGTGGCGAATCAGGCGGCGAATGTCGCGCGCTCGAATGCGGCAAGCCTGGGAGACTTGGTCCACCGTACGCTTCCCAACGGCATAGCGTTGAACATTCCGCAGTTTGGCATGGAGACGAAGCTCCTTGATTCCATCCAGAGCGCCTCACTCCCAATCGATCATGCTTGGTTCCGATTCGATCGCTTGTCCTTCGATTCAAGTTCGGCGAAGCTTCGGCCGGAATCCACGGAACAGCTCGCGAATATCGCTCACATCCTCAAAGCCTATCCCGCCCTCAACGTCACGATTGGCGGATTCACCGACAATACGGGCGATGCGGCGGCGAATCTTCAACTGTCCCAGGCGCGTGCCAACTCCGTCATGCAGGAGTTGGTAAAGATGGGGGTCGCGGCCGGCCGGCTGGAGGCCGAAGGATTTGGAGGGACCGCTCCCGTGGCCGACAATTCCACCGAGTCGGGACGGTTGAGAAACCGCCGCGTGGCGCTGCGGATAACCGCGCAATAATCCACTTCCAGGTTAACGCTGGGAGCGCTGTGTTCTGTTTTCGCCACGCCGGTTGGCGATTTCGTGGCTTTTGCACCACACTAATAGAGTTCCAAATTATTCAAAACAAAGTTTTTGCGCGAAAACGGTTGTCAAGGCGCGCGCCGTGTTGTAATTAATTGCGGAACATGGCGGAGACAATCCTTGCGATTTGAGACCACGATCCAGCGGCCGGTAGCGGCCTCGGGCGTGGGGCTGCATAGCGGCGTGGCGGTTCGGATTTGCATCCGGCCGGCCAAGGCGGCAACGGGCGTGGTTTTCGTCCGCACCGATCTCGATAACTTCACCATCCCGGCGAGTTGGCGTCACGTAGCGCGGGTCAGCTACGCCACCAGCCTGATGCGGCAGGGCGTTTGGATTTGGACCACGGAGCACCTGCTTAGCGTGTTTTACTCCATGGGAATCGACAACGCACTGGTGGAGATCGACAACCTCGAAGTGCCGATTCTCGACGGCAGCGGACAACCGTTTGTTCGCCTGATTCGCGCGGCGGGGATTCGCCAACTGCGGACGCGGCGGAGGTATCTGAGGATACGGCGGCCGATCGTAGTGGAGGACGGCGGAAAACGGATCAGCATCCTGCCGGCCGATTGTTTCCGTTTAACCTGCGACACGGATTATCCGGCGCCGGTGGGGCGGCAATCGCTCGAACTCGAAGTGACGCCGGAGCGGTACGCTTCGGAAATCGCTTTCGCGCGCACGTTCGGTTGGGAAAACGACTTGGACCAGATGCGCAACATGGGCCTGATTCGCGGAGCGTCGCTCGAGAATGCGGTGTGCTTCAGGAAGGATGGCGCGCTCAATCCGGAAGGCCTGCGAGCGGCCGACGAGTGCTGCCGGCACAAAGCGCTCGACCTGATCGGCGACCTGGCGCTATTGGGCCGGCCGCTGCTGGGGCACGTGATCGCGGAGCGCGCCGGCCACGCGATGCACGCGGCGCTGGTGGCCCGGATTATGTCGGACGCGTCGCTCTATGAAGTGGCCACTTCGACCAACTGGCCTCGCGAGTGACGGAAGCGCTGGTTTCGTAAGCGTATTCGATTCCCAAGACGTTATCCGATCGCTTGATGTCCGTGAACTGTTCACCCGAGTCCGGAATCGAATAGATGAAGGCAGGTAACACGATGAGTCGGGAATTCGTTGAACGCCCGAATGGGAGCTTCTACCTGATCGGGAGTCGTGTGCCGCTAGCGCACATCATGCTGGAATTCCAGCATGGCGAATCGCCGGAGACCATCCGCTCGCATTACCCAACACTCAGCCTCCTGCAGGTTTATGGCGCAATCACCTTCAGTTTGGGTCATAAGGACGAAGTGGAGAACGATATTGCGGAACGGAAACAGCTGGAGGATGAGTTCACCCAGTCGCACCCGGCGCCTACGCACCTCAAGGAAAAACTGGAGCGCGCGCGACAGGATCTGCTGGCACGGCGATCTTGAAGAATGGTCCGCTTCTTGGCGGACGCAGATCTCAACGAGGGGATGGTTACCGGCTGCCTGCGCAGAGAACCCGCGATGGATTTTCTGTCCGCAAACGACGCGAAGCTAGAGGGGGTTTCCGACCCCAAAGTGTTGGCGTTGGCCGCCGAGATGGATCGCATTCTTGTCTCGCACGACTTCCAGGCCATGCCCGGACATTTTGGCGACTTCCTTCCACTCCCTGGCCTCCAGCGCGCGTCGGGCTCTCTCAACGCCCGTGGCGTAGTCGCCCGCATAGCGGCTTGCTCCCGCCAGTTTCGCGAGCACGGTCCCCCTGAGCTCGTCCTCCACGTATCCATTTGCCGCCAATGTCTCGGCATGGCTTGCCAGCTTTTCCCATAGAGCTCTGCCGATAAGTTCCCATGACGGCCACGGCGTCACGCGCGAGAAGAGGGCTGCCGCACGGCGGGCGCTCCCGGCGGCGGCTTCCGGCGATCTCCCGGCCATCGCGTGCCGCTCCACTGCCTGCACCAGTGCATGCACCGAAATGCAGTCCTCAGGCTCCGCCTTGGCCATGGAATATTTCACCAGGCTTGTCTTCCAGTCCCGCACCGTCATCTCATCCGGCAATTCCGCCGGGGCTGCACCCCACGCCTCGATCTCCGCCCCCAATTCCTTCGCACCCTCTATGTATAGTTGGACCGGAAACGGCGTCGGAGCCACGAAAGCGTGCAGCCGTAGCATCGCTCGCGCACCTTCAGGCAGCCGGTCGACCGTCGTGCGCCATGTCAGATAGACGGATTCGGGATAGTCCGTGGCCCCCGGCGTCCTCCGGTCGAGGAACGCCTTCTCGCTCGTCTCGTAGCGCCTCAGGTAATCCTCGAATCCGAAGCCAGTCTGCTCGGCCACATACGCTGCCGCCTGTTCCAGCGCCAGCGGAAGGTATTGCAGCCGCTCCGCCACTTTGGCCGCCGCCGCTTCCTCGCCGTCATCGCTTGCTCGGCCCGATCGCTCCAGCAGCAATCGCCTGGCCGGCTCCTGTTCCAACACCCAGACGGGATAGGTCTCGATGCCCTTCGACCATCCGGCGAAGCGAGACGTGATCAGAACGTGGCAGTTGCCCGTCTCCGGTATCCACGGCAGAACCGACTGTTCGTCTTCGGCGTTGTCGAGAATCAGCAGGCGCTCGTCGGCATGCTGCGAAAGCTCGTCTTTGGCGCGCTGGGCGCGGGTTTCGAAAGGCACGGCCATCTCTTCGCCGGGATGCAGAAAATCGTAGACGCGGGCGAAGCCCGTGGCGAGGCCGAGGCGGCAATCCACCCAGAAGATCTGGCGGTAGCAGCGCCAGAACTTCTCGGCGTAATGGCGCGCGAGGGTGGTCTTGCCCACGCCGCCGAGGGCGGGCAGCGCGATCACGCTGCCGTGAGTGAGGGCGGTAGCGCGCGTCAGGAAGAGCTTTTCATGAAGTTCCACCATGCTCAGGTCTCGGCCGACGAAGTGCTCGATAGGGCGGTGGCTCAGCAGGAACTGGCGGCCGTCGCGCCCGGGCCCGGGCTTTTCAGGGCGGGCCTCCTCCAGAAGTTTGCGGATGCGCGCCGTGAGGCGGTTCCAATCTTCATCCGACGCGGTGGCGAAATTGAGCACGTCGCCCTGCACGGCCGCCAGAGGCGCGGGCGCGACCTCCGTCCATTGGCCGCGCAGCAGCAGTGGGAGGATATGCTCCGCGCCGTAAGTCTCGTAACGCGTCCATTCCGACTCTCGCCATTCCGGCGCAAGCAGCGGGAGAACGACGCGGCTGGCTTCGCAGTGGCGCTCGATCTCCTCGTGCCAGCGCATGCCGGCCTCCAGATAGACCTTGTCCCACCAGACTTTGAGACCGGCGGCCGTCAGGCGCCGATGCACCTCCTCAGCGGCGGCGCGGTCCGTGGAGCGGTAACTAAGGAAGCAATCGTAATATTCCTGCGTCATGAGCGGGAGTAACTGGCGGCTTCTTCTTGAGAGGATACCTTATTACCGATGACAGCATCATGGTGACGAATTTCTCAAGAGAATTTTTCCCATACCCTCAACTACATACAGTCATCCGCCCAGGATGGCCCTAAGTTGTCGTTCTATTCTAAGATTGGAACGAGAGACACCTGCCCCCGGCGATCCCGGATCCTACTAACGAAAGAGATACCGAAAGAGATAACCATGTCTGACCAGGAACCAACCACTAACCCCGACCCGCAGCCCACGCCCTCGCGCAAAGGCATTGGCGGACCGCGCACGCCCGAGGGCCGTCGCCGCTCCTCGCTCAATGCGTGCAAGACTCTCATCACATCCAAAATCCACTTATGCTCACCTGAAGAGCAACCGGCTTTCGATGCCCACATGTCTGCCTATAGAGAAGCCTTGGCGCCCGTGGGAATCCTGGAGATCGAATTAGTCGCCGAAATCTCCAAGATGAAGTGGAGACTTAAAAGAGCATCTTCGGTGGAAGATTCGATATTTTCGCAGGGGCATTTAGATCATGCCGAAAACATGAACACCGGCCATGCCGCGGTGGATAGTTGCCTGGCCGAGGGAATGGTCTGGAAAGAGCAAGCCAAAAACCTGCTTCTCATTTCCCTCTACGAAACGCGTTTCCGCCGCGCCGTCGAAAAGGACATGGCGACGCTCCAGGCCCTACAGGAGAAACGCAAGGCCAGCTACGCCCGAGCCCAGGACGAAGCCATCCGCCTCCTGCAACTGGCGCTATCGGAAGGAAAAGACTACGATCCTGGCGACGACTTCGTCCCCGCCAGCGCCCACGGGCAGTTCGTTTTTTCGGCCTCCGACTTGTCCCGCGTGATCGACCGCGCCGCCCGCATCGGCCGTTCCTATGACGTCAACAAGCGCCCCCCAACGTTCCCGAAGAAGGCCGCCTAAGCCGCAAATTTGACCGAAAACCTGACGAACATACAACCGGAACCCAACACCCAAGCCCAAGAACCGCATGAGACCAGCCCTTCTCATCTCCGCCTCTCAAAACTCCGTGCTGATCTCTGCGCCTCTGCGTCTCTGCGGTGAAAAGACGCCCACAAACTCCGCACTACACCAAACCCGCCCGCAAGCCCTCGAACGAAATCCCCCAGGCTGTCGATTCGCCCTCGTATCCCTTGAGCGCCACTTTGCGCTGCTCGAAGCGGTGCTGCAGGACGGGAGGCAGACCTGAGAAGGTCCTTTCACCGATGGCCACGCCGAGTCCTAGCTGCTTGGTAGCCGCTTCCAGGCGGAAAGCCGCATTTACGGTGTCGCCGAGGGCGGCGTAATCCACGCCGCCGATGATCGCCGGACCTGGTATTCACGCCGGCGCCGATGCGCAACGGGCCGGGCAGGGGAAGATCCAGATGCATCGCGGCGGTCGCTGCGTCGATCGCGCCCACGGACCAGAGCACGCGCAGCAGATCGTCGTGCATGGCGGCTTCGTCTTGATGCACCCACACGGACATCACAGCGTCGCCGATATATTTTTGCGCCCAGCTTCCCTGTTGCTGGACGATCTGCCCCACGCGCAGAAACCAGGTGCCGATGGCCTGGGAGAGGAGCGCTTCTGGAACCGAGCGGGCAAGAGGGGTGTAATCGCGGATATCCACCACGACAATGGTCGTGAGCGTATTCGTCTGCAATGACGTCGTCGGCGCGTTCCGCGTGCTCTCGAATGCGGCATTGGAAACGCCCGCGCCTTCCGGATCGCGAAAGACGAATTGCTGATCGCCGAAGGTCAGTTGGTCGCCGTCATGAAGCAACATCGGGACGCTGACGCGGCGCTGGTTGACGAAGCTTCCGTTGCGGCTGCCGAGATCCACCAGCGAAATCGCGCCGCCTTCGCGCCTCTGTACCAGCGCGTGCAAGCGCGATACCGAGCGGCTATCGAGCAGCACGGCGCAGCCATCCCCGCGGCCAATGGCCCACGATTGGCCATCGCGCAGCGGGAAGCGGCGTCCGGTATCGGGATGAATGAGGCACGGCTCGGTCGGCCGGTCGTTCGCAAAATCGCCCACTCTTTCGAGGGTAGCTTATGATCGAAGCCGCCCGGAGTGGGAATTGTCGGGGAAAGACCGGTCACACGTTTTCGAAAAAAAGATGCGGCGCTCTTAAACCATTGATTTGTATGAGAGCTAGGTGGCTCTCGTGGTACGGATGGTACAAATCGGAGGCCTTTTTTGGGGTCGAATGGAACTAAACTGGGCTCAGAGCGGCGCCGATAGCTGCTCGAGGACGCGATGCAATTCACCCAGATCTTCATTTACCTGCAGTTGCTTGATCTGCTGACAACCCTGGTCGGGTTTAAGATGGGGGCTTCGGAAGCCAGTCCGTTCATCCGCACGCTGATGCATGTGGGACCGGTCGCGGGAGTGGTGCTCTCGAAGGTAGTGGCCCTCGGAATCGGCGGCGTGTGCGTTTGGGCCAACCGTCCCCATCTCATCAAATGGATCACGTATTGGTATGGCGGATTGGTGGTATGGAATTTAATGATCATGCTGAACGCGCCGGGGCCATTGGGGCGCTAAATTGGCCATGGCGCGGGCTGTGCCCGCAACATCTAACTTGTGATACTGTTTCGTCGAAGAGGACCGTTTTGAAGCTCACACTCAATAAAGGAATCACCGCGAGGCGCCTGAACCAGAAGACCGGCGTACCCTATTCCGAATCCGAAACCAGCATTCCGTTCGGCGCGATTCTCACCTACAAGGGCAGCGATCGCGAATTGGAGAAGTTCCTCTACATGAGCGAACTTTTTCGCTGCCCACGCGACGTCCTGGCTTCGGCAGTCGATGGTGGGAACCTTCCAAACCTGGAGGAGGGCATCGAAGAGGCGCCGGCGGCGCTGTCGGATAAGCCGATACCTGCGAAGGCCCCCGAAGCGACTCTCAAATTCGAAAAGTTAAGCGCCGCGCCGTACTCGGTCGCGCGCGCCAAGGTGCCGGGCGGATGGCTGATTGTGTCCGGAAACTCATCCGTTGCTTTCTACCCCGACGCGGAACATGCCTGGAACGGGGAGTCGCTCTAGCGCCGGATCCAGCGCCAGATATCCGCAAGCCACGGCGATTAGAAACATTGTCAACGGTTCGCTGTCTCCCAGGTTCACTTCAAAGAAACCCTCGACCAACGCTCCAATTACCACTGCGATAGCGCCTTCGAGGATGAACCTGCGGTCTCCCGGTCCCGGCGGCAAGGCCCGCAGGCCGCGGATGAAATCGAGCGAGTATCCAGGCGATCATCCACAGGAACACCAGCAGCACCGGGATGCCGCGCTCGGCCGCATATTCGAGGTAGAGGTTATGGAGATGGCCGTAGAAGCCAATCGGCTTCTGGTGGATATCGGTCGGCATGTAGCGATCGAACTGAACATGTTGCTGTTCCGGGCCCAGCCCCAGCAGCGGATGGCTTTCGATCATACGCAGGCCGGTGCGCCAGACCACCACGTGGAATTCGTTGGAATCGACATCTTTGCTGTGAACGATGGATTGGAAGCGTTCGCGGATGGCGGCGGGCGATGCGACGAATACCAGCACGGCTACGACGGGAATCATCAGGACCACCCAGCGGCGCCAGCGCCAGATCAGGTACGCCATCGCCGCGGCGAGGGCGAGCCACACGCCGCGGGTTTCGATGAGCACGACAGAGATGGAGAGTAACGCCGCGCACAGCATCCAAAGCCATTGGCGGCGCGATTTGGATGAGAAGAAAAGAAACGCAGCTAGCATCAGTAATACGAACATCTCCTCCGCGGAGAACGTATTCCAGTGGCTGGTGAAGCCCTTGATACGCGCAGCGACGTAGAAGTTATAGAAATCGCGGCCCAGCCGATGCGCCTGCGCTACCTTTTCGCCGAATTGAACGAAGCCGAAGCAGGCGGTGAACGTCCCGAGCGCGGCCCATGTGAGCATCAGTTTGCGCACTAGCGGAATACTGCGCAGGCAGGAATAGACAATGAGTAATTCGAAAAAGACAATGAGCTTTTTAATTTGTGGAAGACCGGTCTTAAGATCGCCCGAAGCAAGCCAGGCGAGAAGCGTGCCGGCGATAAAAATAGCGAGCGGCAGCTTGATGCGCGGCAGACGGAGCGGTTCGCCGGAGAGCAGCAACGCGATGAATGCCGCGCCTAGCAGGACCTGCGAGGCGGCGATGCTGAGAACGATGGCCGCGGCGGATCCGAACGTGAGCCAGACAGCTACCGGGGCAAGCGCGGGGATGCGAGGTCTCATGCGTGGGCCGGGCGAAGATCATTAGCCACGGATGCACACAGATGCACACGGATAAGGCAATTTTGCTTGTCGGTTTTATCTGTGTGCATCCGTGTGCATCCGTGGCTAAGTGGTTTTCATCCGCTCTAACTTACGGTACAACGTCTTTCGCTCGATCCCCAAAATCTGTGCGGCCTTACTCTTGTTCCCACCGGTCGCGGCGAGCACGCGGCGGATCTGGTCTTCCTCGGCTTCGGCCAGCGTATCGACGGGTTTTTCGCGGCTCTCCATCACGGTGAGCGCTTCATGCACGGCCTCGGCATCGATGCGGTCGGCAAGGATCGTGAGACGCTCCACCACGTGTTGCAACTGGCGCACGTTGCCAGGCCACGTATAGTCCTGCAGGGCCTTGACGCCTGAATCCATCAGCTTCAGGTCCCGGCTGTAACGGCTGGAGTATTTGTTGAAGAAGAAACGGACCAGCGCCGGGACATCGTCGCGGCGCTCGCGCAGGGGGGGCATGGTAATGCGCACGGTATTCAGGCGATACCAGAGGTCCTCGCGGAATTTGCCTTCGTCCACCATGCTTTGCAACTCGCGATTGGTGGCGGCGACCACGCGCACGTCCACTTCCTTCGAGCGCGACGCGCCCACGGGGCGGATCTCGCGCTCCTGCAGGAAGCGCAGTAGCTTCACTTGAAATTCAAGCTCCACTTCGCCGATTTCGTCCAGGAAGACCGTGCCGCGGTGCGCGGCTTCGAAGACGCCCGCGCGGTCGCGATCGGCGCCGGTAAAAGCGCCGCGCATCGCGCCGAAGAGTTCGCTTTCCATCAGGGAGGGCGTGATGGACGCGCAATCCACCACGACGAACGGGGCATTGGCGCGGAGGCTGCGGCGGTGGATCATGCGCGCCACCATCTCCTTGCCTGTACCGGTTTCGCCTTCGATGACGACCGTCGCATCGGTGGGCGCCACGCGCGCCACGGTCTTGTATATATCCACCATCGAAGGAGAGAAACCGATCATCTCGGTCTCCGGCATCTCTTCCTCTACGGCTTCCTTCTCGCCGCCTTCGCGCACGGCCTCGGCGCGCTCGATGGCATCGAGCATGACGTCGAGCTCGAAAGGTTTGGCGATGTAATCGAACGCGCCGCCGCGCGTGGCGGCCATCACGGTTTCGATAGTGCCGCGCCCGGTCATGAGAATTACAGAACAGTTGGGGTCGTTGCGCTTGGCGGCATCGAGCACGTCAAGACCGGTACGCTCATCGACGTAGATATCGGAGATCACAATCGGGTATTCGCCGTCGCTGAGCCGCTCGATGGCCTCGCCGGTTGTGGATACCGCATCCACCGCATAGCCCTTCTCTTCGAGCGCGGTGAGAATCGTAAATTGCAGACTGGGATCGTCTTCGACAAGCAAGAGTTTTTGCATCTTAGAATCAGTGCCGCTCGGAGAGCGTGGATAAGGGCGCGGCTGCCGGCGCCGGGAAGGCGAGCGTAAAGCACGAACCTTCGCCCGGCTTGCTTGTTACTCCGATCACCCCCCCGTGCTGCTCCACAATCTGTTGGACGATGGAGAGCCCGATTCCGCTGCCGGCCTCGCCCGACGTTTCGGCCTTTTTCGTCCGGTAGAACTTCTGGAAAATCTGTTTGACTTCCTTTTGATCCATGCCGATGCCTTGATCCTGTACGGCGATGTGGATCTGGCCGTTCTCCTTCCACGCGGAGGCCGACACTTCGGTCCGCTGAGGAGAGTATTTCACTGCGTTCGTGAGTAAATTGTAGCAGGCGTACTCCATGAGTTCGCGGTCTCCGGTGATGTGCAAGTCTTCGGCAATGGGCGCAAGCGCGATCGAGATATGTTTGCGTTCGGCCAGCGGACGCGTCCGCTCGACGCATTGTTCCACCACCTCTTTGACAGCGATAGGCTCGCGCTTCAATTCCATTTGTCCCGCGGAAAGGCGCTCGACATTGAGGAAGATCTCGACCATGCGCGCCAGGCGCTTCGATTCCGAGTTGATGAGCAACGCGATCTGCTTTCGCTTCTCTTCGGTGAGCGCGAAGCGGGAGATCAGCTCGCTCGAACCTTGAATGGCAGAAAGCGGCGTGCGCATTTCGTGAGTGACAAAGTGCATGGCCTGCTGATAGCGCTCGCGCGCGGCGAGTTCCGTGCGCCAGTTACGGCGCACTACCAGGTGGTAATAGGCTCCGGCGCATAGGAAACTGAGCGAACTGACGACGGCGGGCGTGGCGAAGCTGAACACGCGGCTGTGTGTGAAAAAGAGATAGGGCGTTACGCAGGCAAGGGCGACGATGGCGATGCCGCCGGCATAAGCCCACCACCCAGGCAACCTGCGGAACACCAGGCCGATGGCAACGGTAAGCGCGAGACTAAAGAGCCACACCCAATCGCGGTCAACATCGGTGATGAACAGACGATTAGCCATGGTTTCGAACGCCTCGGCATTGATTTCGATGCCGGTGGTTCGCTTGCTGCCGACGGGCGTAGTGAGACGGTCGCGCACTTCGGTGATAGCAGTCACGCCGATGAAGACTGCTTTGCCGGTAAACGCGCTCGCCAGCGAGGGATCGGCCAGTAGCTTCACCATGGAGATCTTCGGTATGGGCTTCATGCCGGGAAGCACGAAACGGATGCGCATAAGACGGCCATCGCCCGTCCACTCGCCCTTGATCGATCTGACATTGCGCGATGGCACGGGGATGGTTTCCGCGCCGATCTGGAGCGATTCGGGCGATTCGACAATCCGCCTTTCGCCTGCCCCGGCGTATAAGCGATAGGCCTCGAGCGCCAGCGCCCATCGCGGCCTGAAGGCGAAGACTTTTTGGAGGGCGATGGCGCGGGTGATTTCGTCGCTCGAATCGGGCGCGGCATGGACCTCGCCCAAGGCTGGGGCCGCCGCAGTGAATGCGGGCAGCGGGTCTTCCCATCCGTCGTCGGTGAGATCGCTCGCAAGAACCAGGTTCGGCGTGTGGCGCATAGCGTCGGCGAGATCGGCGTCGGTGGATGGATTCGTGTTGGGATCGGCGAGTGTCAGATCGACAGCAACGGCCTTGGGATGAGCCGCGTTAACGATACGCAGCGCCTTGGCAAGCGGCGGGCGGACGCCTTGAATGCCGCCGATGGCCGGCAAGGTACGCTCGTCGATCGCCAGAACCGCCGATTTGTACTGCCATGGCGCCGGCTGATAGCGACGCAACATCTCGTCATAGGCGTAATTATCCAGCTCGTCGCCGAAGAATTGTACGGCGAGGCTGCCGGTCACGAAGGCCGCCGCCAATAGGGCAACGTAGGCCGCTAAGCTCTGCCATCTCCGTCCTACCGGGCTTCGCCATCCCCGCCATTGCATGGCCATAAATCCGCCATTTTCAGTATAGTGGGGAGGCCTGTCCGGCTCCGAAGCTTTGCTTGCGTGCAATGTTGCCGCTGGGCTGCAGTGGCTCAAACGCCAATTAAATCCGCGCTGCCGAAGGAGCGGAGGCGTGGAAACGCGGCTAGGACTTCAACGGGGCTCGAACGAACGGCCGCGGTTGGCGCCTCAGTTACTCACTGCAATCGTGATCTGGTTACTCGTAGTGATGCCGCCCATCTGAATCTGAAGCGGTATCGCATCGCCAGTTGGCGCACCCGCCGGGACGGTGATGTTGATCTGATACACGCCGGGGAAGCCGGGGGCAATTCCCGAGAAGACGACCGGCGCGTTAACGCCTCCCACCGTCACGACCGGAGTCGTGGTGGTGTTGTGAACGGCCGTAGTATCGCTGACGCCGTCTGCGATAGGAGGATTCACCGGACCGAGGCCGGTGGTCAAAATCACCAGGGTTTGGGGATCCAGAATCTTCGCCGGATGGGCGGCGACACCGGGGAGGGATCCTGTCGGCGCCGCGAAAGCGAAATCGCTATTTCCATATGCGACGGCCTGGCCGCTTCCGATAAAGAAAATACCGGGCGCCTGCGCGGCCAATTGCACGGTCTGTGGCGCGGACGCGGTTCCATCGTTGACCACCACCTGGGCGGACGACGAACCGGCCAACTCGAACGGGACCTGAGCGTTGATCTGATCGCCATTGGCGGCGCTGTGCGATACGAAAACCAGCGGCGCGGCGATGTTGTTGAAGGTGACGCTCACTCCGCCAAGCGATGTCGAAAGCGGCACGGTGCTCGCCGACGCCGTGGTTGTGGCGAGATTGGTGCCGAAGATGGAAACCAGAGAACCGGGAGCGACTGCCTGGCCTTTGGTAAAGCTTGCGCCGTTCAACACGCCGCCGGTTGCGATAGCGGGCTGGGCCCAGGCGGCGGCTCCGAGCGATAAGATTGCGGCAATAAGGATTGCGGGTTTCAACGGGTCTCTCCTAGCCTAATCTTAGTGGAGCGCGCTGCCTCGTCCAACACCCTCGCCGAAGAATTTACCTGTGCAACTGAGCGCGAACGTCGGCCAAGGTTTGGGAGACCTCTGGGTGTTTTCCCCCATTGAGGGACACGGCAAGCGCCGCTTCGGCCTCCGCTTCCGCCGTGCGGGATTCAAGCAGAAGCAGGCGCGCAAGGGTCCAATGGGGCTTGAACCAGCCAGGGCGCGCAGCGATGGCGCGACGCAAATCGCGCTCGGCGGCGGCGCTATCGCCCCGCATCGCGTCGAACGCGGCCAGGTTGTACCAGGCATTAAAAGGATCGTCGGCCGTTTGCGTGGCGCGCGCGGCAGCGCCTTGGGCCTGCGTGAGGGCCTGAAGGCGAACGGCGGGGTTGCGTGCGCGCTGCGCGAGTTCGAGCGAGGCGCGCGAATACCAGAGGTCGGCGGCAAGTTCCCCGGGCAGGAGGCCGTGGCGATAACTTGCGTAGCTCGCCGCGGCGCCGCCCGAATCCCCGGCCTTCAGCCGATTTTGCGCCTGGGCGAGAGAGTGATCGGAGGCGGCCAGGCGGATCGCGAAGGCAAGAAGTACGATGCAGACAGCAACCCGTGTGGGGCTAGGGCTTTTGCCCTGCCGCCGGGCTTCCGCCCGGCGTCCCGCGTCCCTCAGTAACAGCCCGCAAATAACGTAGATCGTGACCGCGGTCGGTATGGTCATCGCCGAGAATTGTTGGCTCACCATTCCGGCGGCTAGCGCAGCCGTCAGGCCTGCCGTCATCGTTTCCCGTGGCTTACGGAACCCAGCCCACAGCGCCGCGCCGCACAACGCCGCCAGCACGATCAATCCGGGTACACCCTGCGCGGCCAACACGTCGAGGAACATGTTGTGCGCCGATTCCCATTCAAAATCCGGCCGCAAGCTCGCTAGTTGCGCCGATTCGAAATGCGCGAATTGGGCCGTGAAGGTTTCCGGACCGAACCCCGCAAGCGGGCGCGCTGCCGGCATACGCAGCGTGTCGCGCCATAGCAGCAAACGGCCGCCGCCTGAGGAATCTTCGGCAAACCAACGCGAACGGCTGCGCAGGTTCCATCCGGCGGGTGAGAAATAGAACGCCGCGCCGGCTAGCGCGGTTAGCACAGCGGCCGCTGCAATGCGGCGGGCCATTCGGCGATCAAGCCGCGCGCCACGCAGGCACAGCCACACCGCCGCGCCCGCAGCCAAACCAAGCATGGCCGCGCGCGTTCCCGTAAGCAGCATGGCGAAAACGCAAATCGCCGCGGAAGCCCACGCCAGGCATCGCCACACGCGATGCGATTCCCCCTGCGCCAACGCAACGCCAAGGAACGCCGCCATGATAAGCCACGTAGCGAAGTAGCTGACGTAGCCCATTGTGCCTGGCGGCCGCACGATGGTCCAGATGCCTTCGCCGATATGATAGGCCGAGGCCGGCAGCAGTGGATCCCATCCGAAATATTGCGCGATGCCGTAAGCGCCAGCCGCAATGCCCGCTACGGCCACTCCGCGCAGGAGTAGACGCGCGTTCCCGGGAACCGCCGCCACTGTCCACGCAAACAGCAGGGCGGCCGCTTGGGGAACGAGGCCGAATTCGCGCCACGAAGTGCCTATCAGGGAAAGCCCCGGGCGCGTAGAAACAACCGTGGAGACCGTCAGAGATGCCAGATTCAGAAGGATCAGAACGGAAAATACCCTAGGAACCGCGAGCCGAGGCCATAGCAATAACACCGCGGTTCCCAAAAGTAAGACCACTACCTTGGGTGTAACATCGAAGTAAAAAAAGTAACCGGGCGCGATAATTAACGCAATCAGGCCAAGTACCACGGCTTGGCACAAAGCCATATCGATTACACTAACTCAGGGATCTCTTGAGCGAGCCGATCGACGCAATTCGTTACATTAGTTACATCGCATCGCGTTGGCGCTGGATTCTTGCCAGTTGCGTCGTCGCTCTCGCGGCGGCATTCACTCTCGGCGCAACGATGCCCCGCCAATACACCGCCACGGCGCGGATCGTGATCGAGCCACCGGCCGGGGGCGATACGCGCGTCGCCACCACTGCGGTGAGCCCTATCTATCTGGAATCGCTCAAGACCTATGAAGCTTTCGCCGCCAGCGACAGCCTTTTCCAAAGGGCCATCGACCGCTTCGGACTGCGCTCAACTTTCGGCGCACGCCCCATCGAGTCGTTGAAGAAAAGCATCTTGAAGGCGGGCATTGTGCGCAACACGCGCATCCTCGAAATCTCCGCCACGCTACCCGATCCACGCAAGGCTCAGGCGGTGGCGCAATTCGTAGCCGAATCCACCTCCGCGCTCAACCGGTCGCTCGCGAGCGAAGGCGATCTCGATTTGATTCAGGGCATCGAGACTGAGGAAGCGCAGGCGCGGAAGCGGATGGAAGGCATCGATGCGCAATGGGCACAGTTGCAGAGCGCCGAGCCGGTGGCGGAGTTGCAGTCGTCGATGGAGTCCTCTTCGGAACTCCGCGCCAAGCTGGTGGACGAGTTACTCGGCGCGCAATCGGAGATAGCCGGAGCGGCAGCCCGCCAGAAGCAAGCGACGGCGGAGGAATTGCCGCAAATCCACCGTGACGAGAGCGAGGCGCAGTCGCGGGTTGCCGAATTGCGGCGCGAGATCGATGACCTGGATAAGCAGGCGGCCGCGCGCGAGCGGCTTTTGGGACTGCGGACTGCCCACCGCGACCAACTGGATGCGGAACGCAAGGCGGCGCAAGCGGCGTACTCCACTATCGAGACCCGTCTCACTCAGGCGCGCGGCGATGCCGGATATCGTGGCGAGCGGCTGAAGATCATCGACCCGGGCGTGATTCCCGAGCGGCCATCGTCGCCCAATTTGCCGCTCTATCTCTTCGCCGCGTTGCTGGCCGGTCTGGCGCTGCCGGTTTTCTACTTCGCGGTAGAGATCAACTTTCGGGAGGCGGGCTTTCCAGAGGAAAGGCCGCGCGCGCGCCGCAACTTCCACTCGATGGCGCGACGCGAGTAGCGATGACCGCGTGGCTCACGTTTTTCTTCGCCGCCGCGCTGCTGCTGCCTCCGCTGCCCATAGCGTTGGGGGATTCCGGACCGCATCTGTGCCTACTCATCGCGGGCATAGGACTTCTGCTCGGGATAATGTCGCTCGCGCATTGGCGCATTCGCCCGTGCGGGCTGAACGCGGCCTTCACGGCGCTTTTCGGCGCACTGTTTGTGAGCGTTGCGATGGCCGCGCTTCATTCCGGCGGGAACGCCGCGGCGACCAGCTTTGCGCGTGTCGCGCTGGTGGGCATCTCAGTTTACGTTTTCTTCTATGCGGCGTATGGCCCCGCGCCGCGGTTCGACGATTGGCGCGCCACGCGCCGTATTTATCTCTTCGCAACGCTCTCCGCGCTCTTCGCCTGCGTCGATTTCTACTTTCAGTTCCCCGCCCCGGCGGGCTTCGAGCCCCAGTTCGTCTGGCTCGATAGCGGCGTCTTTCGCCGCGCTCAGGGCCTGTTCTACGAAGCCAGCACGCTCGGCAACTTTTGCGCGTTTTTCCTGGTGATGATCGCGGTGGCGCTCTCGCGCCCGAAGGAGGAATCGCCGGTGTCGCGCAAGCTGCTCATCGCCGGCGGCGCGGTCTTCTTCGGGGCACTTGTGCTTTCGTTTTCGCGCGGCTCGGTAATCAACCTTTTAGTCGCTGGAGCGGTTCTCGCCTGGATCAACCGCCGCCGCGTTCCACTGCGCCGCGTGGTAGCTATCTGCGGAGTCTGCGCCGCGGCCGGAGGATTGCTTTGGTGGATACTTCTTCCGCAGATGGCGGCAATGTATTGGCTGCGGCTCACTGCCACCGGGGAATATTTCTTCTCCGCAACCGAGCAAGTTCTTTCCGGCCGCGTAGCCAGTTGGCGAACACTGGCGGCGTGGATCGCGGCTAACCCCTGGCAGCTCATCTTCGGCATTGGCTACAAGACTCTGCCGTATACGACTTATCTGGGCGAGCCGGTTGTGGCCGATAACATGTATCTCAGCCTGCTGATCGAGACGGGCATCGCGGGCCTGGCGTGTCTGGCGTGGTTGAACGCGGCGATCTTACGCGCCAGTGCGCGCGCTTCACGCGCAGCCGATCCCCGTCGTTCGTTCTTCGGCGCCTGGATGCTCTGTTTCTGGTCCGGCGAAACGGTACAGATGCTCTCGGGAGACCTGCTGACTTACTGGCGCGTCCTTCCGGTTTACTTCTTCGTGCTGGCGCTGGCCGTTCGCGAATGAACCTGCTGTTTCTAGATCAATTCAGCGAACCCGGTGGCGCGCAACAGTGCCTGCTCGACCTGCTGCCGGCGATGTCGACGTCACTGGTCGCTATGCCTGGCGGCGGCCCGATGTTTCAGCTCGTGCGCACACTTGGCCACGAGAGCGCACGCATCGATTGCGGACCGTATGCGTCCGGCGCGAAGACTGGGGCCGATCGCGCCCGCTTCCTGTTCGAAACCCCGCGGCTGGCGCGTCAAATCCGCGCGCTGGCGCATGGGCGCGATTTGGTCTACATCAATGGTCCGCGGCTATTGCCGGCCGCGGCGCTGGCGGGAATTCGCGCGCCCGTAGTGTTTCATTCACATAGTTGGATTCCACCCGGCGCCACGCGCACGCTCTGCGGATGGGCGCTCCGTAAACTGAACGCGCGCGTCATCGCTTCGTGCCATTACGTAGCCGAGCCATGGCGGTTATACGCACGTGAGATCACGGTGATCTACAACGGCGTGGCCGATCCCGAACGTCCTCTGCTGCCGCGCAGCGGTCCATTCACCGTGGGATGCATCGGCCGGATTGCGCCCGAAAAAGGCCAGCGCGAATTCGTAGAGGCAGCGCGCCTTATCCATCGGGAACGGCCCGACGCGCGCTTTGCAATCTTCGGCGCCACGATGTTCGCATCTAAAGCCTACGAAGGCGAAGTGCGGGCCGCCGCAGCGGGGTTGCCCATTGAATTTCATGGATGGGTGGAAAACGTGTATGACGCACTGGCGCAGATCGACGTGTTGCTGATTCCCTCGGCGCCGCACGAGGCGACGACGCGGGTGATTCTGGAAGCCGCGATGGCGGGCACGCCAGTTGTGGCATTCGCATCGGGCGGAATTCCCGAGGTGTTGGCGGAGGCGAACCTGGCGCGGTCGATAGAGGAGATGGCACACAAGGCGCTCGCGACTAGCCTGCATGCCAGCAAGAGCGGCGACTTCAGCCTTTCACGATACCGCGCGGAGATTCTTCGCGTGTTGGGCAACGTTGGCTAGTCGCCTTTCCAGAGCCTTGTGTCCCAGCGAACCGGCAGAGGCTGGCTGATGCCGATACGGGCGAAGTCGGCGTGCTCCTGGTTGATCATAACGTTCCGCTCAATGGGAGTGACGATGGAGGGCACGAGGAGCACGGCCGTGCGGCGCTCGTCGTACCATCGGTCGCCGAAGGCGCGGGAGGCTTCAAATGACCGTGCATCCCAACGCGGCAAGTCGTGAGATTTCACCTCTTCGATCGAGACGGCGGCGGGAATTTCGATCTCGATATAAGCCAGACTGCGAGGAACGCCGCCCGATGCGTGGACCAGGATCTCAAGCAATGCGCCAGCATAGGTTTCGGCGGCATAGATGACGCGCCGTCCGGGAGAATTCCAACGAGCGCCGTGAAGCATCGCGCCGCTGCCATCGAAGATGGCATGCCGCCGACCGGCAATGCGGAACGCGTGGAGCGGACGTTCAGCCCGCATTTCTCACACAGATTCTGCTGCGGCGCGCGATAAGGCCGCGTCTACTTCGTTGCGCTTGGTCGCCGTGCTCGACGTACTGTTTAAATACGCCTCCGCGCGCCGACCGGCGCGCGCCTCGTATCCACGGCCTTCTCACGCGCCTCGCGACGAAGCTGTGTGAGAAATGCGGGCTAGGCCGGGAGGCCATACACGATGCGAGCCATGACTTCCTCAGCCTGCCGCGCGCCTAACTCTGTAAGGGACGCGTCGAGAGGCGTCTTGCCGTCGATTTCCGGATGAGGCGTCGTGAGAAAGCGACGAGCCTGCTCGCGATCCTGCCAAACATCCTCGGCGATTGCGACCACGCGCGCCAACCGCTCCGTGCGCTCGCTCTCGGCAGCGCTTAGACGGTCGCGGCGACGCTTGTAGGTAGCCTCCGGGACGATCCGATGCATGAGTGCACGCTGGTCGGCGGCGTCCGAAAAAACGCGCCGCGCGACATTGCGAAGAGTCGATTTCGGAAGGCCGCGTTCGACGGCCGCGTTCAACTCCATGATCGACTTCATCGGCTTGGCAAAAGCCCGATGGCCGCCGAGGACTTCGCCGATATTGCGTGGTTCCAGCATCCAGGATCATTATACCCAATAAACAGGATCAATTGATACCGGCATCTGAGCGCTGCATCCGCTACCATCAAACCATCGCACCCTGGAAACCAAACCTGCGCGTGGTCCTCGTGGAGACCCGCAACCCCCTCAACATTGGCGCTGCCGCGCGCGCCATGGCCAACTTCGGCTTCTCGCGCCTGCGCGTCGTCAAACCTTACGACGTCGCCTTTCGCGAAGCGCGCTCCGCGGTGGGAGCAGCGCCGCTGCTGCAAGCGGCGGAAGATTTCACCACGGTCGCGGAAGCCGTCGCCGATTGTTCCCTCGTCGTAGGCACAACGTCGGTGGGCCATCGCGAGTTGCAGCATCCTATCCGGCGGCTCGAGTATGGCGCCCGGATGATCCTGCGACGGCTGATGGCTAATCCCGCAGCGCCGGTCGGGCTACTTTTCGGCTCGGAGAAGTTCGGGCTTTCGAACGACGATCTCAGCCATTGCCATTGGCTCATGCGCATCCCGACCGTCAGCGCCGATCTCTCGATGAACCTGGGACAGGCCGTCGCGCTGTGCCTTTACGAGTTAGCGCGCGATCCCAAGGCGGCCGCAGCGCGGCCCGAGAAAATCCGACGCGCCGGGGGCGCCCAAAATGAGCAGATCACGCTCAGACTCCTCGAGGTGCTGGGCGAGAGCGGCTATATCAATCCCGTAACGGCCGCCTCTACCGATGAAAAGGTGCGCCGTTTGGTCCGCCGGCTCGATATTGCGCAACGCGACGTCCCCGTGCTGCTGGGGATGCTGCGCCAGATGCTATGGAAGCTCCGCGAAAACCAATAGACCGAGAGCGAAACCGCTCCTTTCCCCATGTTATAATTCGGAAGTCTTCCTGTATTGACCCAGGAAATCTCTATGCCGAAGCTAAAGACTCACAAAGGTGCGTCCAAGCGGTTCAAGAAGACGGGTACGGGCAAAGTGGTTCGCAATCATGCCTTTGGCCGTCATATCCTGACCTCGAAGCCGCACAAACGCAAGAAGAAGCTGCACAAGAGCGTGGTGGCCGATGAGGCCGACCAGCCCGTTCTGAAGCGAATGCTCCCCTACTAAGGGAAGCGATTTGCGCGGACGGTGCGCGTGGCACGTGCCCGATCCGCCGAAAAAAGGAGAATGAAACGTGCCCAGAGTAAAACGTGGTACCCACCGCCGGGCCTCGCGAAAAAAGACGCTTAGAACTCGCGTCCGGTTATTTTCTAACCAAAAGCAAGCTGTACCGTGCGGCGCAAGAGGCCGTCGAGCGCGGCCTGAAGTTCGCCTACATCGGCCGCAAGAACAAGAAGCGCGATTATCGCTCCTTGTGGATCGTCCGCATCAACGCCGCCTGCCGCGAAGCCGGCATCTCCTACAGCAAGTTCATGCATGGCCTCAAAGCCGCCGGCATCGACCTGAATCGCAAGGTTCTGGCCGACGTCGCGCTGCACGATGAAGCCGCATTTAAGAGCCTGGTGCAATCGGCCAAAGCGGCGTTGGAGAAAGCGGCCTAGGAATGAACTGCGGAGACGCTGAGACGCGGAGAAAAAGTCTTCTTCGCATCTCAGCGTCTCTGCGGTGAAGTATAATAGGCGAGCCGAGCTATGACCCCCATCGAACAGGAAACCGACGCCCTCAGCAGTCTGGAAAGCCGTATCCAACGCGCCATCGAAATGGTTGCGCATCTGCGGGCCGAAAAAGAGGCCGCACTCGAAGAGGCGGCTGATGCAAAAGCCGAGATCGCGCGCCTCACCGAGGACAACCGGTTGCTGCACGCCGAGCGCAAACAGGTCCGTTCGCGGATCGAAAAGCTGCTCGGCCAGATCGATCAATTGAGCGTGTAATTACGGCCGTGGAAGCCGCCGTCAAACAACCGGTCCGCGTCACGATCCTGAGCCGTCCCTATACTCTGCGCACGTCTGGCGACCCCGCGAAGTGGAAGCGCTCGCCGCCAGCGTGGATGAATTGATGCTCAACATCGCGTCTAAAGCCCCCAACGCCGATTCCACGCACATCGCCGTGCTGGCCTGTCTGCACCTTGCCGATAGCCTCCGCGAAGCCGAACGCGAATTGGGCGAATTAAAGGAAAGCGTGGGCCAAAAATCCCAGCGGTTCGCCGGTCTGTTGGATCAACTCATCGCTTCCGCGGGAGAACCGTAGTATGCTGCGATCCATCCCACTTCTCTTCGCCGCAGGAGCCGCCATGGCCGTGTCGAATTACGAATCCGAAATCGTGCAATGGCGCGCCGACCGCGCTGCAGGCCTAAAAGCCGATGGAGGCTGGCTCTCCCTCGCCGGCTTATTCTGGCTGCACGAAGGGTCGAACCCTTTCGGCAAGGACCCGTCTAACGAAATCGCCCTGCCCGATGGCCCGGCTCACGCCGGCGTTTTCCAGTTCCATAACGGCAAGGTAACGCTGGCCGGCAAGGATATCAAGCCCGACACCGACGACCCGAGCGTCAAGGTAGGACGCCTCAACTTATTCGTGATCAAGCGCTCGGACAAATACGGCATCCGCGTGAAAGATCCGGAAAGCGAAGCCCGCCGCAGCTTTCACGGCCTCGAATACTTCCCGGTGAATGAGGAGTTCCGTATTACCGCGAGGTGGGTGGCCGAGCCGCGCGACCTGCCGATTCTCAACATGCTGGGCCAGACGGAGCCGCAGCCCAGCCCCGGATACGCCGTGTTCCGCATTCACGGCCAGGAATACAAGCTCCGGCCCTATATCGAGGAGCCCGGCGCCAAACAACTCTTCTACGTCTTCCGCGACCAGACCGCCGGCAAGGAAACCTACGGCGCAGGGCGCTTCTTCTATACGGACTTTCCGCAGGACGGCAAGGTGATTCTCGATTTCAACAAAGCCTACAATCCGCCCTGTGCTTTCACGCCCTACGCCACTTGCCCGCTGCCGCCTGCCGAGAACAAACTGGCGTTACGCGTCGAAGCCGGCGAGAAGAGGTACGGGGATCATTAGGTCGCGCCGCAGCCGTTGCTACTTCTGCTCGAAAAAAGCTTGCCAGAGGGTATCCAACGAGTCGCCGCAGTGTTGCCTGAACAGGCCGTCCGAGTAATGTGAATCGCGCACGGCCTGGCTCAGAATTGCCACGACGCGAGGATTTTTATGCAATTCGAGCCAGTATAGAAACGGTGCAGCGATCGTGTATCCAATCCGATAGCCCTCTTTCTCCAGCGCCGCCCGCTCGAGAGGGGAGTCCTTCAACGTGCCGTCACTATCCCACTCCAGCTTGGCCAATAAGTCTTTCTCGAAGTATTTGTGACGCACATAGTCGGCGATTCCCTCGCCAACCCACCGCGCGGGAGATCGTGTAAGACCCGTGTAGTTCTGGCAAACGTGAACCAGTTCATGAATCAGCATGGCTCGAAAATTGTCGTCGAAGCGGGTCTCTGCTTGGAAATTTGCATGGACGATATTCGCTTTTGAATAGGCGGGGGCCTGTTGTGGACCCTGGTCAGTAACGACCTCCGTCTTCCGTTCGAAGATCACCCGAACTTCCTGGAATGGAAGAGAAGCGCCGCTTCCGAAAAGAAGATCGTTGATCTTCACATACCATTCCTCAAAAAGCATCTTTACAGGCTCGACGTAACGCTCGGCATTAGGAGCGCCGGATACGTCGACCACCACATGAAATGGCTCGGCGCCGGCGCAAGTTAGCGCACCCAATGCGAACAGTCCACTGAGAAATGGAAACCGGCGCAAGAATGGCATTTGCCTGATTCTACTACGGCAATACGGTTCACACCGGTGCGTGTGGCGATCGTCTGGACATCCGCGATCGCAAAGCGCTTACCGCGCCGAAAACCGGTAAATCGTCGTCGTCTTATAAGCGTGTCCCGGCTTCAGCTCCGTTGAAGGAAAGTTCGGCTTATTCGGCGAATCCGGATAGTGCTGCGTCTCCATGCAGAAGGCGCTGCGCCTTTGATATGCCTTGCCGCCCTTACCGTGGATCTTCCCATCGAGAAAGTTACCGGTGTAAAACTGCAACCCCGGTTCCGTGGTCAGCACGTCCATCACACGCCCACTCTTGGGCTCGTAGACTTCCGCCGCCTGCGTCAGTCCGCCGATATTCTTATTCAGCACCCAATTGTGATCGTATCCGCCGCCATACTTGAGCTGCTGATCGTTCTGCTCGATGCGCGCGCCGATCGCCGTAGGCTTGGTGAAATCGAACGGCGTGCCGTCCACCGGTTTGAATTCGCCCGTCGGAATCAGGTTCGCGTCCACCGGCGTGAAGCGATCGGCATCGATCATCACCTGGTGCTGCAGAATATCGCCCTCGCCCGCGCCGGCCAGATTGAAATAGGAGTGATTGGTCAGGTTGACCACCGTGTCCTTGTCGGTGGTCGCTGTGTACGCGATCTTCAATTCATTCTTGCCCAGCGTGTAGACCACGTGGGCCGTGAGCGTTCCCGGAAAACCCTCTTCGCCGTCTTTACTCACATAAGTCAACCCGAGGCTGGGACCTTCCGCGCTCGCCACCTCCGCGGCCTTCCACACCTTCTTGTCGAAACCCTCCGGGCCGCCGTGCAGCGTGTTCACGGGTTTTGTGTCCGGGTCGTTCTTTGGCAGCGTAAAAACCTGGCCGTCCAGGCGGAACATCCCCCCGCCGATGCGGTTCCCGTAGCGTCCGATCAGCGCTCCGAAAAACGGCGGCTTCGCCAGATATCCCTTTAGGTCTTCCATGCCGAGCACGATATCGGCGAATTTGCCTGCCTTATCGGGCGCAGTCAGCGAAACCACCGCGCCGCCATAATTGGTGATTCGCGCCGTCATGCCGGCGGTGTTCGTGAGCGTGAAGATCTCGACCGGCGTGCCATCGGGCATCTGGCCGAACGGCTGTGTTTTGACCAAGGAGCTTCCTTTCTTCGCGGGCGCTTTCTGTACGGGCGCCTTTTTTGCGGGAGTCTGCGCGAGGCAGACAAGAGTAATAGCGAACGCGGCAAAGCCGGCCAACAGAGCGCGGGAATTCATCAGGCTTATCTTATCAGCCGCGGGCGCCTCTTATCAGCCGCGGGCGCCCTTACCAACCGCCGCGCCTGTTGTATCCGCCGCCTAAGCCACCCACGTCGATAATCGCGGCGATGATCAACAGAAGCAGGTTGACGCCTGTCAGCGCCATGTGGGAGTTCACCTCCCACGCATAAACGAGGGTGGTGAGCGGCAGGAAGATGAACCCGAGCACGGGAATCAGCAGGTTGTGATAAGCCCTGGTCAGGTAGTTAGACATGAAGAACATCAACACGAGAATCACCCGCGGGAACGCGAGCACGAGCAGCAGCAGGATACAGGGCATAGCGTCGATCTCTCTTTGGAATTGTCGCAGATTGCCGCACGCGCGACTGTGCGCGGGCGCACGCGCCGAAATGTGAGCTACCGGCTCTCGAATACACCCAGCTTCCGATTCTTCGTCACCGAATCCCACCGGAAGCAGCGCCCATTCATCGCGACATACACGCCCGTAGGCAAAGTTTGGACAAACGCCAGGGCCGTCCCCAGATTGAACATCCCGTCCGAACTGCCAAACGTATACGGCACCATCGCCCCGGTCAGCACGATGGTCTTGCCCTCCACCCTCGGCCCCAGCACTGCCGCCGTCTGCTCCATCGTATCCGTGCCATGCGTAATCACGATGCGACGCTCCGCCGCGGCCAGACACCGTTCGAGAACGATCTCGCGATCGGCCGCCGTCATTTGAAGGCTGTCGATCATCATGAGCGTCTCAACCTCGACCTCTAACTCGCACCGCCCCAGCTTCAGCATATCCGGCGCGTGCGTATGCTGGAAGAAAAGCTCGCCCGTGAGTTCGTTGTATTCTTTATCGAAAGTGCCGCCGGTGACCAGAATGCGGATGGGTTCGAGGGACATTCGAGCTTTCACGGCCCGGCGCGGAACGCCTGTTGATTAGTTTAGCGCGGGGCCGCCGATTCACTGGCGATAATGGACGAATGCGCCCAGACGATTATTCGCCACGGCCCACGCATCTTAGATGGCTCCTCGATTCCGACCCGGCCATCCGGTGGCAGGTCATGAGGGACCTCACCGGTGAAGCCCCCGACGCGATTGCAGCTGAGCGGTCTCGCGTCGCAACCGAAGGGTGGGGAGCCCGGCTTCTCACGTTACAATCTCCTGCCGGCTATTGGGGCGAGGGCCCTCGCGGGTGGAGAGACGACTTGCGAAAAGGGGACCGCCGAATGCTTATTACGCTCTACACGCTCGTCGTCTTGAAGGACCTGGGTCTCGACCCCGCCAGCAAACAGGCTCGCAAGATGATCGACCGTGTCGGCAAACGGCTCGTGTTCAAGCGTCTTAACAACCGGCCTTTCCTTCACGGCGAAACGGAGCCCTGCATCAACGGCAGAATACTCGGCATTGGCTCGTATTTCAAAGAGCCGAACGATGCGCTGGCCAGTCAAATCCTGGAGGAACAGCTCGAAGATGGCGGCTGGAACTGCGAAGCTCCCAAAAGCCGGCGCTCGTCGTTCCATACCACTATCTGCGTGCTCGAAGGACTGCTCGAATACGAACGAGCAGGCCGCAAATCAGCGGCCGTCGCTAAGGCCCGCAAGAGGGCCGAAAAGTATCTGCTCGAGCGCCGCATGTTCCGCTCGCTTCGAACCGGCGAGGCGATCAGCAAACGCTGGCTCCGGTTCTCCTATCCGACGTTTTGGTACTACGACGTCTTGCGGGGACTCGATTACTTGCGGAATGCAGGAATCAAACCCGATAGCCGCGTCAGTGAGGCCATCGAAACCGTGATTGAGCGCCGCCACCAGAATGGGCGCTGGCCGCTGAACCATCTCCATCCCGAACATATTCCATTGAAGATGGAAACCGAAACCGGCAGGGCAAGCCACTGGAATACGCTACGCGCTCTCCGGGTTCTGCGTTGGTACAACTCAATGAGGTAGTTGTTCCACGCGGCGCTCCTTCCGCGGTGGGCCTTCGGCCGTGCGGCCTATGCCACTGCGCTAAAATCAGATTTTGCAAACCAAACCGCCGAGCGTTGTCGCGATCTATCCGGGATCGTTCGACCCCATCACCAACGGGCACCTGGATCTGATCCATCGGGGCGCGCGGCTGTTCGATCGGTTGATCGTTTCCATTCTGCGGAATGAGACGAAGGCCCCGCTCTTCTCCGTCGAAGAGCGCATGGAGATGTTGCGCGAAGTACTTCACGTTTACCCGAACGTGGAGGTGGATTCGTTTGGCGGGCTCCTTGTGGAGCACGCCGCGGCGCGCGGGGCTACCGCCCTGCTGCGCGGCATTCGCGCCATTTCCGATTACGAGTACGAATGGCAGATGGCGCTCATGAATCGCAGGCTCCAACCGGGGCTCGAGACGGTCTTCATGATGGCAAGCGAGGCGCATTCCTTCATCAGCTCTCGCCTGGTGAAGGAGGTTTTCAGTTTAGGCGGGAATGTCGCCGGGCTGGTGCCGCCCTCAGTAGAAGCGCGGCTGCGAGGCCGGTTGACACAGGCGACAGGATAGCAGGGTCGCAGGCAATAAGTTCAATAAAAAGTTTAATGGGAAAGGTGTAAGTGACATGCCGGCAGTAGCCAACGCAATCGCGGAACGAATCTCGAATATCAGCGAATCCTCCACTATGAAGGTCGCGGCGGACGCCGCTAAACTGCGCGCCGAGGGTATCGACGTGGTCGATTTCGGAGCCGGCGAGCCCGATTTTCCCACGCCCGACAATATTAAGCAGGCCGCCATCCGCGCGATCGAGCAGAATTTCACCAAGTACACGGCGGCCAGCGGCATCCTCGAATTGAAGAAGGCGGTTTGCGAGCGCCACACGCAGGATTTCGGCACGGGCTACAAGCCCAACGAGTGTCTTATCACCGTTGGCGGCAAGCACATCATCTTCAACCTGACCCAGGCCCTGATCAACCCCGGCGACGAAGTAGTGATCCCAGTGCCGTATTGGGTGACTTACAAGGACGTCGTGAACTTCGCGGGCGGCAAATGCGTCTTCGTCGATACCGACGAGAGCGAAGGCTTCACGCTTACGGCTGCGATGATGGAGCCGTACCTCAACGCGCGCACCAAGCTGGTATTCATGAATTCGCCCTCGAACCCCAGCGGCGCTGTGATGGACCGCGGCGAGTTCGAGAAGATCTTCCGCCTGTGCGCCGATCGCGGCATTTATCTGATGACCGACGAGTGCTACTGCAAGTTTCTCTACGATAGCCAGCCGTTTTCGATCGCATCCATGCCCGGCGCCAAGGAGACCGTACTGGTGGCCGGCTCGCTTTCGAAGACGTACGCCATGACCGGCTGGCGCATCGGATTCGGGCTCGCGCCTGTTGAGATCATCAACGCGATGGGCAAACTGCAGAGCCATTCGACGTCGAATCCCACGTCGATCGCGCAAAAAGCGGCCGTGGAAGCTCTGGTCGGTCCTCAGGATTCTGTGGCCACGATGCTCGCCGAGTATCACAAGCGCCGCGATTTCGTAGTGAGGCGCTTACGCGAGATCCCCGGCGTGGAATGCCAGGAGCCGCGCGGCGCGTTCTACGCCTATCCGAATTTGAAGGTGGTCATCGGCAAGAACGGCATTCGCGATTCGCTGGCGCTTTCCGAGCGTCTGCTCTCCGAAGCGCACGTCGCCGTAGTTCCGGGCGAGGCGTTCGGCACCGAGCATCACGTTCGCATCTCCTACGCGACCTCAATGCATGAACTCGAGCGAGGCCTGGAGCGAATCCACCAGTTCGTCGTCAAGAACTCCTAGTCATGGCGCGGCCTCAACGCCTGACCACGTCCCTTCGCGAACGCGTGTGGGGCCGCAGACGGCTCGAGCCGTGGTTTCCTGACTCTGAGAAACCAATCGGCGAAGCGTGGTACCTTTCGGATCGCGATCTGCCGCTGCTGGTGAAGATGCTGTTCACCTCCGGACGGCTCTCGGTGCAGGTTCATCCTGACGATGGCGAGGATGGGCCGCGCGGCAAGACCGAGATGTGGCACATTGTGGACGCCGAACCGGGCGCGACGATCGCCCTCGGATTCCGCAAGCGAATTACACGTGAGCGCTTGCTCGAATCTACCAAGACCGGCGAGATCGAGCAGTTGCTCAACTGGGTTCCCGTACGCGCGGGCGAAACCTATTTCGTTCCCGCGCATACGGTCCACGCGATCGGCAGCGGCATCGTCCTATTCGAAATTCAGCAGCATTCAGACGTCACTTATCGCTTGTGGGATTACGGGCGTCCACGGGAGATCCACGTAGACAAGGCCGCTCCCATTTCGGATTTGGGAGAGCATCCCGGCGCCGCGCGTCCGGTCCCCCTGGCGCCGGGACATACGGAGCTGGTGCGCTCGAAGCATTTCGTCACGGAATTGATCGAAGCGGAACGATTTGTGGCGGATCCACGTGCGTCCCAATTAGTCATCTGTATTGAGGGTGAAGGCCGCGTAGGCGGAGAAAAGACCCGCGCCGGTGAAGTGTGGCTGCTGCCGGACGAGGCCGTGACGATTGAAGGCAGCGGGCGCTTCTTACGAACGTTCGTGCCAAGCGTCGGGTAGCCTGGCGGCCGCCGCAGAGCTTCCGCCGCTACCGATAAGCAAGCTGCAAAATCAGCGCTATCGGATGGTAGTGATAGATTGCAGCCGGGTCCGCTGGAAGCTTGCCTTTGCCACTTTTAACGCCATCCCACCAGTTGAGTTTGTCCCAGGCCGTCCCGAGAGCGTTCGGATCATCGAGAAAGCTCAAAGATGTCGCGGCCGCAAATGCGTCTTCCCATTTTACGGACCAGGCGCTGGGCATCTTCAGGCTCACGCTTCTCAATTTCGTATAGAACGGCGGATTGGCGAAGATCTGCTTGATCTCGGCGGGGGTGAGGACGCCGTCCTGTACGGCAGGCAGGAGCTTGGCGTCTTTAATAAGCTTCGAAACAATGGCCTTGCGGTCAGCGATCTTCGAAGCATCGGTGGCGTCAATTGAGACCGTCCCCGTTAGGGGCAGTTCGGCCTCGGAGAAGGTCTCCATGTGCAGGAAAGTTGGCGCACCTTCCTTGGGCGCCTTGCCGATGCGGCCGATCAATTCTCCGGCGAACACCTTGATGGGTTGCTCCAATCCGATTACCGCGGCGTTGGTAATGCCGGGAAGAGCCGGGAACTTCGTGGCCATCGCCTTGCCCTCGCGATTTGTGAAGAAGTAGTTCTCCACCAGCGGGGCGGCCAGTTTGTACATCTTAAAATCCGCGGGAAGCCTATCGTCCTTTGTATTGGCCAGGATCTCCGCGCCGTCAATCTGGTTGGCGTCGCCGGCGTTCAACCCCGGCTTCGGCACGAGACGGCTCTTTCCATCTACCTGCTTTGCCTCGAAAATCGGCGCGGGAACGGCGGCTTCAACGAAATCCTTCGATCTCTGGAACAGCTCCCTGCGCCATCTCACCGTCGCGCCGGCTTTGGCTTCCTCACCGTCCAGATGCATGTAGAGTGAGTAGAAGACCTTATCTTTCCAGGTTCCTTCAGCCTTGATCTCGTGCCTGATCAGTACGAAGTTGCGCGAACCGTTCGGCTGAACCTCGTCCTCGCCCATCCGGCAGCCCACAATCTCGCCATCGGCAATAGCGAACACCGGCGCCCCCGCGGCGGCGTTCAAATGGATGCCGCCGTGCCATACGCGGGATAGGCCGATCGGGAAAAAGCCGCCGGGACCGGTTTCGATATTGCGAAAGAAGGCCTCGCTCGAGGCGAATTGCGGATCAAGCGCCCACTGCAGGTCGATGGGCTCCGAGGCGTCGTCAACGCCTCTCGCCATCGGCATGGGGAACGAAACTCCCACCAGGCTGCCGGGGTACAGAGGCGCCGCCGCGTCCATGTCCGTCTTCACGAAATGGTCGGTGTAATCGAGCGCTCCATCGGACTTGCGCTCGTGCAATCGCACGGTGTCCACACCGACCGCGAAGGGAACGGAGGGCGGCCGGTCTTCTTTCTTTCCCTCGGCCATTGAGACTCGCCCGGGCTCGTGCCAACGCGATTGGAAGCCGCACTTCTCTAGAGCCGTCTGCCGCAAAGCGCGGCATTCCGGACAGTCCGCGACTGTGTCCTTCCATTCCGGCTCCGTGCATTTGTCGACGATGGTGAACTCGATCGTCTTGCCGAGGTGAAACGTAGTCTGCCGGTGATGCCAGCGAGTGCCATCGGTGTAATGGTAGTTGTCGTGCCAACACCGGTAGCCGGCGGCTACTTTGGCATTCTTGAAATCGGTTCCGAACTGGATCTTGGCGCGATGCAGGATGCCGCGGACGGCCCAGAGAACCGTCTTATCCATCCCCTCGTATTCCTGCTTGTCGTAGACGTCGAGCTTCTCGTCGGAGATATCGGTATCGTCGGCGAGTTTCTTTCCATCCAATAGGAATTTGCCCGGCGTAGAGCTGCTTGCCGAAGCCGTCGTGCATTTCCCTTCGTCGGGATGCGGCTTGGGCTGCGGCGGAGAGGCCGCATCGACGCCGGTACAGCGGCACAGAATGGGGCCATCGTTATCGCCCCTTGCGCAAGGGCATCGCAGGTCGAACATCACCACTGGATGCAGCGCCGCTTCAAGATCGATGTCACGAAAGACCCGGCCATCGACGATTCCCGTCACTGGCAGCTTATGCCCCAACTGAAAACGCATTACGGCGTCACGCGTCGTGGTATCGAACTCTCCGGTGAGGCGCACCGGGTCCATCGTGTTACCGATGCCGTCGTTATCCGATCCCGATCCCCAAGCGATCAACTTCACCTGAAGGTTCCAGACGTCGAGGCCTTTCGGGCAGCCGAGATAGAGTTTGCGAACTCCGTAAGTGGGATTATCCGTGACCCGAGGCATAAGTTAATGTGCGTGACCCGTGGCGCCTTCCGGAAATAGCTGGCCCGTCTCGGTAAAGCAGCCGGGGGTTACGCGTTCACTGAGGGCGGCCACAAAGGGATGAGAGCATTTTCCGTGGTCCCGCAATAACGCGAGAGGAGATCCATTGAGGGGGCCACCGTAGAAGTGGCCTGTCTCGTCGACCATCGCAAGCCAGGGCGTCCCATCTTGCGCGATGTCCATTGCCGCTTCCGCGACCGCGAGCGGAACGGAATGGCCGTTCTCCGTTTTCATCGGCCACCCGGCGAGCGCCGGAAAATCCTTCGAAACCGGAGCGCCTTGCAAAGGCAGGCGAATCAGCGCCAGACGGTTGTGCTGCCGGCGGTCGCCTGCGAGTACGACAAACGAGATTGGGTGGTCTTTACGTTGATCCACCGCAATCGCGAGTATCCCGGTCGACTCCTGGCCTGTAAGCAACTGCCTCTCGGGCGCGGTCATTTTTCCCGCTTCATCCATATCGATACGGGAAAGCTCTGGCCGGCCGTGATCGTCATAGACAAGCAGAACCGAGACGGGACCTTCGGCATCGAAGGCCACAGCCGCACGAATGGGATCGCCCTTGAGGGGAACGGTCCAAGGATGGTAAGCGGGCAGATCGCGCTTCGGCGCCGGAGCGGGGGCCGGAAGCGAAAAAGGCTTGCCGGCTGCGCCTCCAGGGGTCAACGGCGCATTGAGATCGATGCCGATAGGGCTGGAAGGGCCTGGTTGCAGATTCTGCCTCGCGATGCGAGGCTTAGCGTTTCGAGCGGGATCCGCCGTCAATGGAAGGCCGAGGAGGACCGGCGATCCCGGCCGCGAATGGCCCGTCGCGAGAAACAGGGCATGTTGGCGATCCGGAAATCCGGGGACCATACGGATGTTTGCAAGCGGGAGAGGAATCGGTCCACTGCGCCAATCCACCTGGGCGAAGACGTGGTGAAGCATCTCCACTTTGCCACCGGACGCGATGGCAAGCCACCCTTCGTGTCCGGCCTGGGAAAATGGCGGGAGCGCGCCACTAGCCAGATCGGCTCCGCTTTCGACCGAGCCGGCCGGCCACGCTCCTGACAGCACGGCGTCGTGCCTTCCATTAGCCGACAAACGAATCAGCAACTCCGGGGCGCTCTTCCGATCCGCGGCTTGCGCTATCCATGACAGCAGGGAACCCGCATGGGCGCTGGTGCTGTAATTCATGGCCGCATGCGTCACCAGCGCGGGCACGATATCGAAGCCAACCGGGTTCGCCGGAACGACAGCGCCGCCCTCCTGAGCGTGATGGGAGACCTGGAGACGGTATCTTCCGGGAGGCAATGACGCAGTGTAGTTCCACAGGTTGACGGAAGCGCCGTCCTGCACGCCCGGCATTAGATAAACAAATGCGGGGGGACTCTCTTCAAACTTGATATGACCCGATCCCATCGCCCCGCCAGCCGTGGGCGCGAACTGCCCGAGGAGGCGGCCGGCATCGTCGTATAACCGAAAGTCCGGAGTTCCCGCATTGCCGGTCATGCTTAGAAATCTCTCTTCGCGCGAAGAGAGATTGCGGAAGACGAGGTCGAAGGATGCAGCCTGCTCAGGCAGGAGATGGTTGCGCCCTCCGGACGGAGCTGCTGTCAACTCCAGGTGGGCTGGGGCGGGGTTCATGTTTTTCGGTAACTCCTTGGGAGGTTGGGAAGCGCCGCGGCCGGGGATCTGCCACGCGGCGGCTGGAAGCGCAGCCAGGACGGTTACTGCGAAGGCGTGAACTCGACGTAGACGGCGCTTCATGATTTATGCACGGCTAATACAAATCGGGATGGTCCCACGCACAAGGCAGTTTCTGCTCATTCCATCCCCGGAGTTTGAGCGCACACTTGGCGCACGGGGTAGCTGCTACGACTCTGGGCGCAACGTAAGCGATGGTCGGATCGCCATTCGCCACCGACGTATCCCACGATAGATACCGCTCCGGACGATACGGCGGCGGAGGAACTAAAATTAGCGGGGCGGGCTTGGGCGGAAGTACGGTATCGGGCCACCCCGTGCCCGCATTAGCGCCACCGCCGGTGGGCCCCACGGCGCCGCCAGGCTGCGGCAGGTAGCCGCTAGTGTGCTTATAGCTCATCAGGCAATCGCCCGAAAGCAGATCGTGCTGCTTCCAGTTGAAATCGTTACCGCTGACGACAAAGTGCGATAAGTGGCAGCCATGGCCCATTTCATGAGTGAAGGTTTGCACGGTCAGGTCGTCCGGTATCGACTCGAACATCGACCATCCTCCGGGATTACAGAAGCCCAAAGTAACAATCGAATTCGGGGTAAAGTCGGGCAAGCCGAGCGCATTGCATTTTGCATCCATCCAAATACCGTGCTGAAAGTATTCGGGCCACCGCACGACCGGCATGGTTTTGGGTTGAGCGGAACTCGGAGTGGGAGGGGTTAGAGCAGCCAGGAGGGTGTTCGCGATGGTAGTACCTTGTCCGGAAGCCCAGTCGGCATACTGCTGCGGAGTGCATCCGGGGTCCCCAATATTCGGTGCGCCTCCGGTCAGAGTGGCATCTCGCGACGCATCCTCGAAGTAAGTTTTTAGCCAGGCATATACCTGTCCCACAGTAGTTGCCCCATTGTCGAGGGCGGCCTGGGCCAACTTCGGATACGGGCTTGCGTTGCTCAACGCACCAGGGTTGGGGAATGGCGAGCCCCAACATATGCCGTTTCCAATCCGGCGACATGCGTTCTGATAGCGTCGGCCACCGCCAGCATGGCCTCTTTCGAAGTCATCCCCTTATCCAACGCGTGAATCGCGTTCCTGGCAACGTTGTGATAGCCAGCCGGTAGATTCGGCGGCAGGAATCTCCGATAGCAATCGAAGGGCGCGAATTGCTTCTGGACCTTGGTGGGGTTGTCCAAAGGAACCTTCCCAGTTCCCAGCCCCGCCACTCCATCGTAGGTGGTCTTGTATTTCTTCAGATTCACGCCGCGGTGCGGATCGATAATCCCGCACTTCTGCACGGTTCCTCCGGTGGTGTATTCCGCGCTGGTGGTTCCGTCGGAATCTTTCAGCTTCAAGATCCTGGCGTCGACTCGAGCGACTTTGAAAAGCCCGTTAGCGGCTGTGTTCCCTCCAACGCCGCTGACATACACCCGGTCGTTATCGATCAGATTGTGGTCGGCTGCGCAGACGATAACGATCGGATTCTCGTTGGTAACATTAGTCCGGCGGAGGGTTCCGCCGCCGGCGTACGCGTCCGCATCGGCGCCATCGGAATCGTCCAGAGTCACCTCCGTGGCGCTTACGTAGGTCACTTTGAAAATGCCATTGGCGTCCAGGTTGCCGGTTACGGCCTTGACGATTACCTGGTCTCCGGTCACCAGGTTATGAGGGCCGCTGACGGTGACCTTGATCGGGGCGGCATTCGTGGCGCCGCTCACCGTCAGTGTGGGCGTGTCGAGAATCGTTATCGCCCCGGGAGTGGCTCCATTCCCGGCCACGCCCGCGCCCGCTCCGGATGGGGCCGCAAAGTCATAAACGCTGTGAAGGGTAAAGTTGTCGCCACCAACGTTATCCACTACGAAGGCGCCGTTGGCGGCGGTATTCCCGGTCACTCCGGTGATCTTGATGCAGTCGCCGTTCTCCAGGCCGTGGTTCGGCGCGGTGACTCGCACCGGCGTCGCATTTGTGGCCGCCGTAACCGCCACCGGTGGGCGGATGGTCCATTCGTTGAAGGCGGCAAACATGTTCTCATTGATTACCGAGAGCCTCATGTTGATGCCGTCGCCGGGGTGAGGCCGCCCATCGTAGGCGGGGTCCACCGGGCTGTCGAAGACGTTCCGGCCGGAGACATCCGTAACGTTGCGCAAGCCGACTGTATTTACGTCGGGCAGCCGCAGCGAGCGATGGATGTTGCAGACCCGCCAAACGCTCACGCTGCCTGTCCTTTCATCCAACTGAGGCATGTTCGCGACGCAGCCGAAGGCGCGGGCGTAGGCTTCGCGCTCGATGACCGCGTGCAGGCGGTAGCAATCGCCGCCAATATGCGATGGGGAGAAGAGAACACCGGCGAGACCGAGATTATCTCCGCTCGCAGTCACGGCTTGAACCTCGACGCGCTCACGTTGCTTGTCGGGCACGTTAGCGTCGGGATTCAACTCCACAAGCTTGCCCGCTTTATAGGGGAAATCCGCCGTTCCCTTGCCGATGATGGGTTCCGTTCCGCCTGGCGCCGCATAGTCCTGGAGGAACAGGTTGTTGGGGTCCTTACATCGTACGCCGCCATAAAACTCATGGGAGTTCGTTCCTGGCGGATAGGCGCTCCAGCGATCTACTTTTGTACCCGCCGTCGGCGCGGCAACGGTTCGCGCCACCCACAGAACATCGCCGCGCTTGGTCAGATCCTTGCGCACCTTGATCTCGGTAGAGCTGACTTCTTTGTAATGCTTCCGCTTCTTGGTAAGGTCGTCGTCGTCGCCAGCTTCGAGCTTGGTGCGATTCAGGTAGACGGTCAACTCGTTGCTGCCGGTGGTATATTCCAACCCGGCATCCACATCGGTGAGGAGAAACTGCTCCCTTTCGTTCGCGGATATCGCAAAGCGCGCCTGCCAGAACGCGAATACCGGTTTGTTGCCATGGTTGACCGGCGCTCCGGTGGGATTCGCGCTGGCGTGGTTGGCTTGCTTGACCTTGACCAGCGCGTTCTTCCAATAGGTCTGGTAGGTGGCGTTTCCGCCGGTATAGAGAGCAGCGAACTCGTCGTCGTACGTTTTTACCAAGGGCGAGGGGTAGTCCTCCGCAAACGGCTCAAGGCGCACCGGCCCCACCGCCTCCGGTTCGAAACGTCCGAGCTTGTTTTTGTCCGTATCCGGCGCGGCGGCATGCTTCCGGCTGCGCAGACGAACTACAAACTCAATGGGAAGTTGCGGACGCGTGTAGAGATCGGCATCGACGGCATACTTGGTCTTTCCAGAAGGGTTGGATGTACCGGTGGTCACGTAGGCGCCGCTGACGCGAAGATTGGACCCATCCGTCTGATTGCCGTTGATGCCCTGATCGAACAGTTGGCCGTCTCCCCAGTGCGTAGCCAGGGGAACGCGAATGCGCCCCGATTCGTCGTCTTTCGGCAGCCTCCCCATAGCCTTGAAAGAGCCGTCCCCGGTGGGGGTCCCGGGTGTTTTTTCGATCGCCAGCGCCGTGCGAAGCTGGTATTTCACATCCGCCTGGTCGGCGAAATTCGATTGCACGCGGATCTGGATTTTCTGAACAATAATTCCGAACGGGCGCTCCAGAACCGTCGTCTTCCCCAGCCCTTTCCCGTACGGCTCCTTCACCGAATCGTCGTCCGGCCCAACGATAAACCGCACTCGGTAAGGCGAAAACTGCGGGCTGACATAATCGCCTACCTTGGCCGCCAAAGTAGAGTCGTTCTTTTTGCCGTCCCACTTCCACCTGTTCTCGGCGGCAGGGGTGAATTCTTTGGCATAGAGAGGCTTACTCGTGGGAAAGCGCTCGCCCCAGATCTCGACCCAGCCTTTCGCAGGCACATCGCCCGCGATCTTGAACTTCACCACCAGTTTTTCCTGCTTGGGAACGAAACATTCGTCGATCACTACGTCCGTGAACTTCGTGCCCTTTACCGTAAGCTTGTTCATGGAGGCGAGGCGCACGATCACCCCGATAAACCCGTTCGACGCCGCCGGCTTTTCCCGAAGGAGCGCGAAAAAGCTATACTCGGCATCCTCGGGAGCGGCCGGGACCTTCCATTTGGCTTTGCAGGTGGAATCGGAATCGAGCACGGCCACGATCTGACCCGCCGCGTTACGAATCTCGAAGCACGACGTCTGGCTGGTTACGTTTACCGGCGTCGCCGCCAATTCCAACTCTTCGCCCGGTTTGGCCGCGGTTTTTGGCCACTTGGGATCCTTGAGCGAAGGGCCTGTCAGAATTGCAATCGTGGTCGCCATAGATCAACGGGTCTTCAAAAGGAAAACGCGGGAGTATCCAAATCCACGTACAACGGCTGGCACTTGGACGGGTCGGAATCCAATTTGCCGCCCACCTTGCCCGTCAATACGAATTCGCGATTAGCGCCAAAAGCCTTTCCCTTCCACTTCAGGTCGTAGCTGTAGCCCGCGGAGTAATCGCTGAGCGTTGCGCCCGCCGGCGTGTCGATGGTGGTCGCGTCCTTTGCCAGGATCTTCACTTCAACCGCCGGATTCTTTTTCGCGAACTCGGCCGCTACATAGATCTTGACGGTATCGCCATGCCACGCGCGGCGCTGCGACCAGGCAACTTCCACCGCCGCTCCGACTTCCCCCGGATAGCTCTGATTGTGCGGACCTCCAAGTGGAGTCATATCGATCGCCTCACGCCGGAATATAACACGTCTGTTTCTCCGAAGCCCCCGCCAACTGAATCTCCGGGCGCACTCCGGTTTGGCTCAATTGAACGCATACAAGCGCGCACCCAAGCGGGACCATCGGCTCCGCTTTTCCGCCCGGCGATTGCGCCGTGGCGTTGAACCCATTGCTGAAGAACAAGACCAACTCGGTCTCGAGCGGCCCACCATCCGGTCCCGTGACGTTGAAAACCCGCTTAGAGGAAATCGGAATCGCCGGGCTTGCCGCGCTCTGCTTGCCCGCCTTGGCGATGAAGACGACGAACCCGCTGGTCACCTTATCCAGCTTGCCGATGTCCGGCGTCCACTCGCCTTCGGCCACTCCATCTTTGAGGCTGGACGCAGTAACGGAATCGAGCGCAGTCCCAGACGGCGCGCAGGCGTCGTAGATGCCGAAGGTAATATCTCCCGCCGTGAATCCCGTTGCCTTCGCTTGCAGCTTGATTGCCTTACCGATTTCCGCGGCGGTATCGCCCCATGCCACCTCGGAGAGCCATTTCAACTCAAATTTGTAATCGCCCGGCGGAACGTCCTTGTGGATCTTTCCGTTGTCGCCCGAGACGAACGAGCCGTTCTCGATCGTGCCATCGGCGTAAGTAAGGACATAATCGCCCTCCTCGAGCGTGTTCTGAAACCCGTCTTGGACCACGAATTCCACCCAGCATTTCCGAATATGGAACGGGTACGTATCCGTGCTGCCCTGGCTGACAGTAATCTGCCGGGCGTCCATGAGCTCCACGTTCTTCGAGGGAAAAGTAAAGTTGACGTGAAAGCTGTTGGCGCGCAAGCCTCGCATGTCCGCCGCCAATTCCGCGATTCCCACGTTATCCACCGTGTCCGTAAGCGCGACAGTTTCGCCAAGCCTCACCTTGACGCCACCCACCGGCGTATCGTCTTCCTGCCATAGAACCTGAATCTTCGGCCGCGCCAGCGGCAACGCGAGGAAGGGAAAGAATCTGACGCTGTTAGGACCGACCCTGTCGGTAGCCGAGACCGAAGCGCCGTCGGTGGAAGGCCAGGCGTACTTGATCAGATCGGACGCTGTTAAAGTGACCGTGACCGTATAGGTCGCCGGATCGACGCTCTCGTATACCGCGTGGCCGTTCGTATCCGTCTGTTTGGCGCCCAGTGCCGCGTGGGTTTGATCGTTCGTGGCTTGCACGCCCGCCTGCGCAATAGGGGGCCGGGTGGCGGCGTTCACGCAAACGTAGACGGAGATCTCACCCTTAGCTTGCGCCGTGGAACAAGACGCCACCGCGGGATTTACGACGCTGGAACCTCCTGGGACGGGTTGTGGGGTGCCAGCCATGTGGGGATAGTCAGATTTCTGCCTGCGGCGTCCTCATCCGGTAAGCGAGAATCGCAATACGATTACTCGACGAAAGACCCCTTTGCCCGAGCAACTCGCGTGCCCAGCCCCAACCCGGCGCGTCGTGAAGATCGGGCGCATATTCGACCGCTAATCTGGCAAGCTCGCCGATGTCGGCTTCGGACGAAAAGGCGTACCGGCGTCCACTCTCAATAGATTGGCCGGTAATTTTGCGAACTTCCGGTTCCCCGAGTTCTCCGAAACGCCGCGGCAGCTCCGTCTCGAAACGCCGCACCAGCCGGTCCTCAAACATGCGCCATGCCGCAGTTGCTATAACAGTCATCTGCTCATTGCGAATCGTCAGCATTCCCAGCCCTCGGCCGTGATTGGCTTTGTCCTATATAACACACTTTGCATATGAAATTCCACGCGGAACGCTTCATACGTAGGACGCCCGCATGTACAAGCCGCAGGCCAAACAAAATTTCGGGCCCGTGACGATTGAGGGCACGGCCCGGTTCTTGCGAACGTTTGTGCCCGACATGGGATAGCTCGCGCGGTCAGGCCAGAGCTTTTCCGTAAAGCACGAGCAAACGGCTCCAGGCCTTTTCGGCTTGCGGCTCGTTGTAAACTGTCGAATCCGGCGGGCACCAGCCATGCGCGGTCCCAGCGTACACTTCGATCTCCGCAGGCAGATTCGCCTTGGCGAAGGTTTCTTTAAGGGCGGTCTTGTCATTGGGCGCCTTCGCGTCGTCGCTTTCCGCAATCGCTACAAGGAACTGCGCCTTGGATTTAGCCGCCTGAAGGTGCGGACTGTTCGGTGCATTAGCCACAAGTCCGCCGCCATGGAATGTTGCCACTGCACCGACACGATCGGGCACAGCGGCCGCGGTACGAAAGGCCATCGGGCCGCCCATGCAGTAGCCCTGTGTCCCGACCTTCCGATTCTTGGCCACTGCCGCCTGAGTGTCCAGCCATCCAACGAACGCCTTCGCATCCGTCATGTGGGTGGTCTCGTTAAGACCTCGCGCGAGCGGCATCACCTGCTGGATTGGAGTTGCGCCGCCGGCTTCCGCGGTGGGGGCCTTCTTGACCCGGTAGAAGGGATTCACGACCAGCACCGAATACCCGGATTCGGCCAACCGCTTGCCCATTTGGCGGAACGCCGGCCGCAGCCCGAAGATGTCCGGCCAGATAAGAACTCCAGGAGCCGCGCCGCTCGCAGGATGAACGAAGTAGCAATCCGCGGAGCCGTCCGGGGTCGTTATGTTCACTTCCGATTCCGTCACTGGCGCCGCGTTCGCGACCCCGGCAACATCATGGCGATGCCGGCTCCCAACATGACGCCGAATTGCTTACGCGTCACCAATCCGCGAGCTTCGTATTGTTGCCGGTCGTGTTCGAAATAGTCCTGATCGCACATAGATCCTCCTCGTTGCCGCCTGGACACGCGCAATGGCGTTGGCGTCTTGCGATATTATATCGACTCGTTCCCGGTGTCCGCGAGATTTTAGCGTTAGCCCGCGCTGCAAGTAATCAAACGCTTGCCCGTGCGGTGTTGGGAACCTGTGCAGCCGCACGGACGCAGCCCGCGAGATATAGCAACAGTAGGCTTTACGCGCGCGCCTTCACCGATTCGATGTTTCCATCCCTTCCGATCAGGAACGCGTACAATGACCGCCCGCCCGTCGCGTTCACTGAGACGAGTGCGGGGACGCCATTGCTTGTGTACTCATCTGTAGCTACTCCTTTCGACCATTTGCCATCGCTGCCAAGGACCGAGTAACGCAGATGGTTGTCACTGGTCTGTCCGGTGATCGGAATTACACTGCCAACAGCCACGAGCCTGGGTCCTGCCGCGGTCTCCAACGCGGCCAGAGCAATGGCGCTGGTTTCGAGATCGGGGAACGAGTTGTCCTCAACCCAGGTCCCCGGCTTGGTATCGCGATCCCACTGAGGGCCCTGAGCCGGTTGATACGTGAGGATGACATATCGGGATTTGTCAGCATCGCGATAGGCGCATTTGAGCTGCCCTTCAAAAACGGCAAGCGCCGGAGCCGAGGTTGACTTACGAGGTTTATCGAAGTTCACCGGGGTCCAACGTCCCAATCCTCTTCCGGATATCGATTGCCCATCGAACTTCGCCGCGCACCTAAATCCGCCATCCGAATCTACGTACGCACAATAGAGACCCGCGCTTTTCCCCCCGGTATATCCAGCGAGCGCCGGGCCAAGGCGCATCTTCCGATCGCCGTGGCTATGGATCGGTTCCACCGCGGTCTCCGACCACGTTCCCACCCAATAGAGCTGCTGCCAATCCGGAGTAGCATTCACTCCAGGGTCACGCGCCCTGAGAGATAACAAACCAAGCTCCACGTCGATGTACGCACAGTAGGTATCGCCGTCCCACCTTGCAAGGGCCGGCGTCACAAGACTCCTGAGTTCGCGTGCCCTCCCGATCTCGAATGCCGGCCGGAACGGCGTGGCATTTTTCCAATCGTGGCGGCCCTCGGATAAGTGAAGCATCTTATAGCAGAGCTGTCCTCCCACGTCTGGCGTCGAGCCCCTTTTGGGAGGCTCCGGCTCGCGATAGGCCACCATCACCGCGTTTGGAGCAACCTCAATAGCGGCCGGACCCTTGTCGGTGCGCCCCCCTCCGACACTGGCCACACGGTCGCTCCAAATACCGTTATCGGGCCGGGCGTCCGATGGCGCCGGATAGCACTCCAATGCAAATATGGCGTAGCTTTGAGCGTTGCCAACGGCTGAACCCGGGTCTGTCCTGGCAAACTCCCTACAAACCCCGTAGTCATAATCCTTATCTGTTGCGCCGCCGGCCGCGTGGGATATCTCGTGGACCAGTACGAATGCGCGGCCCCGCGCCCCGGAACCGTACGCCTGCCACAACCAGGAGTCATCAAATGCCTTCGGGCAAAGCTCGATTGGACCCAGTCCTGACGGTCTTGTGGCTCCAAGGGCGTTGCCCACGCAAGTGCCGCCTTCGGGAGCGCTTCTGAGCAAGATCGACTTGGTCGATATCCAATCGACCATTGCCTTCAAGGAACTCACGACGGTGCTCTGGCGCTGTTGCCATCCATCGCCCAATTTTTCGTCAAACCACGTCTTGTATTTAGGTCCCAGGCGTTGGGCTTCCACCAGGCCGGCGATGATGCTTTCGTAGGCCCAACGGTGCGCGTCCCGGAAGGCGGCTTCGGTTCCCGCATCCATCCCCTGAAAACTTGGGGGTTGGGCGCCGGCCATCCGGAATCGGATTGCGTCGCTAAACACTACCTGAGGCTTCCCAACGTCCGGCCCCGTTCCAAGCATATTCTCAGGACCGCCCTCGACCATGATGCGGAAAGATAACTCGTATTCGCCGCTCACCCAAACGTTATAGTGCTCAGTGATGTCGATTTCAGCGGATCTCGACTCGCCGCGGGGTATTTGTATAAATGCGTTCTGGTCGGCTCCACCGTGCCCAGTGGGGCCAGAGTATTCTACGCGCGCGCCGTTTCGGGTTATCCACACGCAATCCCGCCAAGCCGGATCCAGGAAGGTATTCCTGGGCAGGATATAGACGGTTCTGGTATCCGTATTGTGAAAAGTTCCTTTTACGATGACCGGTTTACCTGGCATTTGCTCAGGCGCCGCTTCAATCGAACACTGAAGCGAGAATTCGTTTGGACCTAACGCTGGACTGCCCATAAAATTACCTCGTTTCTATAGTTGGAATGGTAGGGATGCGGTTTTTGCCGCTGCTTCTTCACCGAACAATCCTTGCCGAAAACATTGCGGTACGCGCTTTGGACGGCGGTCAATTGAACTGGAAGTAGTTTTGGCCGTCACTCTACCACAGCGCCGGGGCAAAACAAAACAGTGTTTGCGTAGTTTTTGCGTAACTCTTATCAACTTAACGCGAACCGGGATCCGACTATCGCTCGCTACGACGCCCTTGCGCAGCGGGCTGCTATTCGGCGATGGAAGCGCGGAACCCCGCCACCTTCTCAATGAGCGGAGCGCTGATAATCGCCATCTTAGCGGCACGTCGCGCAACGAGAGTCGATCCCATGGCGGCGCTGCGTCAGGAGTAAGTCCACGCTGGTACGCGCCCGGCGCGAGTGCCGCAGCGTAACTCACGCGACCGACGCGCGAGGGCATGTCGTCTATTGCTCTCGTCGGCGGTCCCGCCAGATGGCGCCGAGAAGGCTGGCGGCCGCGCGCAAGTCCTCGTCCCGAGTCAGGTAATCCGGCGACATTCTAAGCCAGCGTCCCCGGCTATCCGTCGTTACTCGAACTCTTTCGAGTGCCGTTACGAGTAACGAGGCTTGGGCGTCTTCTACCGTCAAGAACGCGCCGTGATCGTTATCTGCGCCTTTCGCCGGAACCCCCGCCTGCTCCAGATAGCTCTTCAGCCGACCTAGCAGATCCAGGCTATATGCTCGAATTCGGTCGATCCCTAAACCAAGCGCCAACTGCTGCCCGGCGCGAGCCTGGTAGTATGTCAGCACCGGCGGAGTCGATTCCAGAAAGGCGTTTCCGCCAGCCGCGAGTCGTGGCCGCTCCTCTCGCGTGTAACGAAAAGGATCTTCCTTCGCGAACCAGCCGATATCGAAAGGCCGCAGACCTGCAACGGCATCCGGCGAAATGTAAAGGAAGGCCGCCCCCGGGCCGCCGCGTAGATATTTGTAACTGCCGCCTATCAGGAAATCCGCCTTCATAGCAGACACATCGATTGGAAAGACTCCAGCCGAATGGTACGCGTCAACCGCAAGGCGGGCGCCGAATTCATGGCAAAGCTCCGCCAGGCGGTCCAGTTCCGGAACGATCCGGCCAGTCATGAACATCACTTGCGAAAGAACCACTAGATCCGCCCCACGTCGGATCCTCTCGATCAGGAGAGTGAGATCGAGGCCGCCATCCGCGCTTTCGCACGGCGCCTGATGGAGGGTGATCCTGCCCAGCGCCGCGTACTGCTTGAGAATCACGTCAATCGAATCGAACTCTCCCGTCGAAGAGACAACCCGGGGAACTCCGGGCAGACTATTCAAAATCGTGCGCAGTCCCTGTCCCGCCGAAGCCTTGGGAACGATGCAATCGGATCGCGGCGCGCCGATTAGCCGCGCGAGCCGCGACCGGTGCGCTTCTTGCTCTTCCAGCCACCATTCCCAGGCATCCCCTAGCTTCGACTGCCACAGGCGGAACCCTTCGCAAAGGTCTTCCTCAGTCTGATCCAGAGGGCGGCCGAGGGAATGGTTCGCCAGATAAATGCCCGATATCCCAAGCGATTTGGAAAACAGCGGATAGACGCGCCGGCTGAGAGACTCTTCCGTGAGTGCCCCTGTGCCAATACCATCCAGCGCCTTTGCAAGGCTCATGTATGTGGAGCCTCGGTCCTCGAGGCGAGTAGCTCCGGGAAAAAGGTTTGATCGAGCGCATGACGCAGAAAACCGGCGCCCGACGAACCGCCCGTGCCCCGCCGAAAGCCGATGATCCGTTCCACTGTCTTCAAATGGCGGAATCGCCAAAGCTGGAAGAACTCTTCTACATCCACCAGCTTTTCGCACATCTCGTAGGTCTCCCAGTGTTGCTTTGGATCGCGATACACCTCGCGGAACACTTCCACCAGAGCTTCATTCCTCACGTACGGCGCCGACCAATCCCGCTCCCAGCACTCCTGGGGAATCTTGTAGCCGCGCCGAAACAGGTAACGAATGAATTCGTCATACAGACTCGGTGATTCCAGCGCGTAGCGCAGGTCGTTGTACACCTTCTCATCGTGCTCGAAAACCTGCATCGCCTCTTTGTTCTTATTGCCGAGCAGGAATTCCAGCTTGCGGTACTGATACGACTGGAAGCCCGAGGCGTTTCCCAAAGCCCCGCGGAATTCCATGTACTCGGACGGAGTCAGGGTTTCGAGCACTGCCCACTGGTCAAAAAGCTGGATCTGGATCAGTTTTACCCTGGTCAGAGTTTTCAGGCACGGGGGAATGCGATCTTCTTGTACCTGATGGATCGCCGCCGATAGCTCGTGCAGAATCAGTTTGATCCACAGCTCGGCTACCTGGTGTTGAATAATGAACAAAAGCTCATCGTGATGAGGCGGTTCGGACCGCGGTCGCTGCTGTTCGAGCAGTTTCTCGAGAGAGAGATAGCCGGCGTAAGTCAGCTTTCCAGAAAAGTCAGTTACGATGCCGGGTTCCATCGGTCGTTGGCTCATAGAAGTTTTTCACCTGCGGCAGGCTTTTGCGCTTGTTCTAACCATGGCCGAATGATATCAGCAAGCCCGATCAAATGGACGCGTGGCATCCGCGCGATAGGCCTCCTGGCCTGTCGACGCGCTGTGGGCGCGGGCATGCACCGCGAGACGCCTCGCAATTTATCGAAGCACAGGGCACACCGGTGGCTCCGAAATCCCCATATGTAGTCATTGAGCGGCCTCCACGTTACGGATCGGCAGTCCCAGAGCGATCAGGCCTTGTCGTAACTGGCGGGCGTCCACGAATCGCAGCGCGTGAAGTCCTACGCCCGCGGCGGCGGAGACGTTGCGAGGCGAATCGTCAATGTAGACCGCGCGCTGGGGTGCGATGTCGTATCGCGTCAACAGCCGATGGAAGATAGCCGGGTCGGGCTTGATCAACCGCTCCTCTCCAGAGACGACAATGCCCTCGAAACAGTCGAGGAAAGCAAAGCGGCTACGCGCCACGGGAAACGTCTCATGCGACCAGTTGGTCAGGGCATAGAGTCGCAGCCCCTGCTCTTTCAGTTCCTTCAGCACTTCTACCGTTTCGGGTATATCGCTGCCCAGCATTTCCGGCCAGCGCTGGTGGTACGCAATGATCATTGAGGCCTGATCGGGATGGCGAGAGGTGAGTTCGGCGACGGCCTCGCGCCAGAGTCGGCCGGCATCCTGCCGCTCGTTCCATTCGGGCGAGCAGACCTCGGCAAGAAAGCGCTCCATCGCCGCGTCGTCGTCGAACAGTTTGCGATACAAGTATCGAGGATTCCAGTCGATCAATACGCCCCCGAGATCGAAGACAACGACATCGATCGCAGCCGGCATCTCTGAAGACACCGGATGACCGCTCCCTTGCGAAACCTCTCTCCCACGGATCACACGATCTTTCACGATTCTTCTTGTTCCTTGCCAACGCGTAATGTAGCAGGTAACAACGTGGGAAACACTTGACACTGCGTCCGACCGATGCCGCTCAATCGCATGCTGGTCTCCTCTCCGCCAAAACGCTGACGAGCCTCCAGCGGGACGCTGAAGAGAACAATTTCGGGCCACAGATAGACACAGATCAACGCCGAGGACTGGGGTGCACCCACTCCAGCCTGCGGCGCACCCGACGAATGCGGCGCAGGCGTGGCTTCTGCTCCTCGCCGCTGCAAGCGCTTTCACACATGACATAAAATAGACGCGAATGTCCACCCTCAATCGCCGAGAACTCCTTCAACGAGCCGCATCCGCCGCCTTGCTTACGCCAGTCGCCTACGCGCAGGGCGCTAAGATCGCCGGCCACGATATCGAAATCCAGATCGCGCCGGTCAGCGCGCACACCTTCCGCCTTACCGTCTTTCCGATTGAGAACGGCCAGCCCGCCGCTATCGCCGATGACGGATCGCTGATCCAATCCGCTTGGGGCGCGCCTATCGCCAAACAACGCGGAACAATCCACGCGCAAACCGTAAAGGCGGGCGGCGCATCGATCCACATCGCGCCCGACCCGCTTTCCTTCACCATTCAGAACGCCGCAGGCGAAACCGTGCAGCAACTCTCCATCGATCGCGAAACCGCGCTCGTCACTTTCCACACGGGCTCCGCACCCATCCTCGGACTCGGCGAAGGCGGTCCGCAGTTCGACCGGCGCGGCCAAAGCTTCACCAATCGCAGCGGCCAGGGCGGCTATCAGTTGCGCACCTTCGGCGGCCGCGTGCCGATTCCTTTCGTCATTGGCTCAGCCGGATGGGCCATGTTTATTCATCAGCCATTCGGCACGTTCGATTTCAGCGGCGCCGAAAGCAAATTCACTCCGCTCTATCCAACCACGGCGATCTTCACTCCACCCGCCGCGCAAGGGCAGCGGCCTACGCCGCCCGCGCAGGCGCCGCTTCCCATCGATCTCTTCTTCACCACGTCGCGCGAGCCCGCCGTCATCATGGAAGAGTACGCGCGGCTCACCGGGAAGCCCGAACTCCCGCCGCTGTGGAGCTTCGGCTATCAGCAATCGCACCGCACTCTCGCCGGACGCGAAGAAGTCCTCGCCGAACTCAAGACCTTCCGCGAGAAGCAACTGCCCTGCGATGCGACCATCTATCTCGGTACAGGTTTCTGCCCCTCCGGATGGAATACCAACAACGGCGAATTCGGTTTTAACCAGAAGGTCTTTCCCGACCCCAAGGCCATGTTCGACCAGATGCACGCCGACCATTTCAAGGTTGTGTTGCACGTCGCATATCCCACGGGAATCCCTCGCATGGAGGGCACAGTCAAGGATAAGTGCGACCCTGCTCGCCGCGCCGAAACGCAGCCGAGTTGTTACTGGGACATGCACCGGCCCGTGTTCGCGCTGGGCGTGGATGGATGGTGGCCTGATGAAGGCGATGCCCTCAACACTCCCAGCCGCCTGGTTCGCAACCGCATGTATTGGGAGGCGCCGCAGCTCGACCGGCCAAACGAGCGCCCCTATGCGCTGCACCGCAATGCCTACGCCGGCATGCAGCGCTACGCGTCGTTCCTCTGGTCGGGTGACGTCAACTCGCAATGGGAGACGCTGGCCAACCATGTCCCTGACGCGGTCAACACAGCGCTGAGCGGCATTCCGTATTGGGGCACCGACATCGGCGGCTTCGTTCCCACCGCCGAATACGATGGCGAACTCTACACCCGCTGGTTCCAGTTCGCGGCCTTCAATCCGCTCTTCCGCTCGCATGGCCGCATCTGGCCGCTTCACTTACCCTGGGGATGGAACGTGGGCCAACCTAGTAAAGAGACCATGGATGAGACGCGCAGCTATCATCCCGACCCCAGCGTATTTCACAACGCCGCCGTAGAACCTATTTGCAAGAAGTATCTCGAACTGCGCTATCGCATGCTGCCCTACCTATACAGCGCGGCCCGCGAGTGCACGCAGACAGGAATGCCGATTATCCGTGCATTGTGGCTGCATTATCCGGACGACGCCACGGCGGTCGCCCGCGGTGGCGAATATCTCTGGGGACGCGATATCTTAGTCGCGCCGGTAACGGAGAAAGGCGCAACATCGCGGAAGGTCTATCTCCCGCGCGGCGTCTGGCACGATTTCTGGACTAATGAACGCCATGACGGCGGCCGGGAAATCACGCGCAAGGTGGATCTGGAGACGACACCGCTTTATGTTCGCGCGGGCGCGATCGTACCGATGGATCCGGTGCGGCAATATACCGCGCAGAAGGTGGATGGGCCTACGGACCTGCAAGTCTACCCCGGCGCCGATGGGAGTTTCCTGCTTTATGACGACGATGGATCCAGCTTCGAGTACCGCAAAGGCGCATGGACATCGATTCAAATCGCCTACAACGACGCCCGGCGAACGCTCTCGTTCCATGCCGCTCACGGCGCTCCAAAACGAAAATTCAGAGTAAATGGTAAGGCCATAGACTTCCAGGCCCGCAACCTCGAGATAAAGATATGAGTCACATTTCCCTCGGACCGCCGGCGGCCGTGTCGCCGGTGCGGCGCGTTCGTACGACCGGCCTCCGGCCTGTCGCTCCCGACCGGCGGAATCGTTCTCACGGAGACGCGGAGGCCCAACTCTAATGACGGCGTCCCCCCGACGTGGCGCAGGCCTCTTGGCCTGCGCAATCCTCTCCGTAGCAACCGGCCTCGCTCAACCCACTTATCCCGACTTACTCGCTCAATTCCCTTACCGTAACCTCGGCCCCTTCCGGGCCGGCGCCTGGGTCGATTCCATCGCAGTCGCCGGCAAAGGTCACACGTTCTACGCCGCAGTTCGCACGGGTGGCGTTTGGAAAACCGTCAACAACGGGATCACGTTCGAAAACGTCACCGACAGCGTCGGCCTCAACTCCGTGGGAGCGGTGGCCGTTGCCCCGTCGGACCCGAGCATCGTATGGGCAGGCTCCGGCGATAACACGCTGACGCGCAGCGCTTATTACGGCAACGGCATGTACAGGTCGGCGGATGCCGGCGCAACGTGGCAGCATGTGGGCCTCGAAGATACGCAGCATATTGCGCGCATCGTGATTCATCCGACGGATCCGAATATCGTTTGGGTGGCCGCGCTGGGACACCTCTTCTCGCCCAATACGGAGCGCGGCGTATTCAAGACCACCGACGGCGGTCACACCTGGAAGAAGGTCCTTTACCGCACGGAGGACAGTGGCGCCATCGACCTGATTATTGACCCGCGCGACCCGAACGTTCTCTATGCGGCGCTCTATCAGGGCATGCGCCACCCCTGGCATCTCGAGGATGGCGGCCCGGAATCGGCCATTTACAAAACCACCGATGGCGGCGCCACTTGGAACAAGCTGACCAACGGATTGCCAGGTGGATCCGTGGGACGAATCGGCCTCGATATCTGCCTCACGCATCCCGACACCGTCTACGCGGTGATGGATAACTTCAACGCGCGTCCGGCCGGAGGGCGCGGCCCCCAGCTCATCGGCGGCGAAGTCTACCGCACGGACGACGCCGGCCGCTCCTGGCGCCGCACTAGCGTCGAAGGCGAAGACGTCTCGCGCAAGGCCGGTTATTCGTTCAACCAGATTCGCGTCGATCCAGTAAACCCCGACCGCATCTATGTTACCGGCTCAAACATGATCGCTTCGCGCGATGCCGGCAAGACCTGGGCGGGCCTCGGCCGCGGCGGACGCGGCGGCGGCGCTTCTGAGGATTTCACTGTCTTCCGCGGAACGTTCGGCGATTTCCGTACGCTGTGGATAGATCCCGCCGATCCCGCGCACATGCTGGCCGGCTCCGATGGCGGCGTCTCCGTAACTTACGACGGCGGACGCACCGCCGATCACCTGTTCAATATCAAGTCGGGCGAAGTCTACGCCATCGGTCTCGACAACGCGCAACCTTACAACATCTACGCGGGCTTGCAGGACCACGAAAACTGGAAAGGCCCGGTGAACGGACCGAACGGCGAAGTCGGCATCGAGGACTGGGTGACTACGGGCATCGGCGACGGAATGTATAACGAAGTCGATTCCACCGGCCGCTATCTGTACAACACGCAGGAATTCGGCAAGGCCGCGCGTGTCGATCAGGAACTGCACACACGCACCGTGATCGCCCCTACTCGCGCGGAGGGCCAGCCCTTTCTGCGGTTCAATTGGACCGCGCCGATCCGCGTTTCGCCGCACGACGACAAAGTGATCTACGCCGGCGCGCAGGTGCTGTTCCGTTCGACCGACCGTGGCGATAGCTGGAAGACGATTAGTCCCGATCTAACTACCAACGATGCCGCGAAGATCACGCCGCCGCCCAATACGTCGATTCAGTTCTGCACCATCACTACGATCGCCGAAAGCCCGGCGCAGGCCGGAGTGATCTGGGTGGGAACGGACGACGGCAAAGTGCAGGTGACGCGCGACACGGGCGCGCATTGGTTCGACGCCACGGCGAAGGTCGCCACCGCCGGAGGCCCGGCCGACGCGTGGGTGACGCGCGTGTACCCCTCGCGATTCGAGGCTGGCGTCGCATACGTGACCAAGAGCCGGCGCCGCTTCGACGATTTCCGCCCTTTCGTATTCCGCACCGCCGATTACGGAGCGACTTGGCAGAATCTGTCGAAAGGCCTGCCTTCTGCCGCGAACGTCATCATCGAGGATTCGGTCAAGCCAACCCTGTTATTTGTCGGGACCGACACGGGCATCTTCACTTCGTTTGACCGCGGCGAGCGGTGGTTCGCACTCAAATCGAATATGCCCGTGGTTCCCGTGCAGGACCTTCTGGTGCAGGCCCGCGAGGGCGATTTAGTCGCGGGAACCTACGGACGTGGCATATGGCAGACGCACATTGCTCCATTACGCGAACTGGGAGGCGATTTCCTGAAACAGGAAGCGGCGCTGTTCGCGGTGCAGCCGTTCGCCACTCGGCGCGGACGCGCCTGGGGTAACTTCAAGCTCTACGGCGACCGCTATCCGGTAACTCCCAATGAGCCGAACGCGATGACTATTGCGTATTATCTGTCGAAAGAGATGCCGGTTTCTCTCACGGTGGCCGACGCGGCCGGCAAGGCCGTCCGCAAGTTGAATGCGCCCGCCAAAGCAGGCATCAACCGCGCGCTCTGGGACCTAAACGACGATCCGCGCAATCCCCTGCCCCCGGGCGATTACGTAGTAACTCTCAACGCCGGCGGCCGTGAATACAAACAGAGTGCAAAATTCATCGCGCGCGCCCCCGAGGACTCTCCTCGAGGAGGGCGGTTCTAATACTTGCCCGCCAAAAACAACAGGCCCCCGGAGTTACCGGGAGCCTGTCAATTCAGTGCGGATCTTGCCCGTGCTACTGGATAGCTACCGTGACCCCATTCTGCGAGTTGGTAGTACCGACTGTGACTACCACCGGCTGCGCCCCGCTCGAAACCGAAGCCGGGATCAGCACGTTGACCTGCATCACGCCGTAGATTAAGCCGGGCGCCGATCCGGCGTACTGCACCGTAGCCGGAACACCGCCGACGGTGGCCGTCACCTGTTGCACCGGATGGTTCAAGCCGGTGCCGTCACCGGGCGCCAATTGGCCTGTGATGCTGGCCGGGCTAGTGACGCCTTCGCCGGTCATGTAGATCGCGATCACCGATCCTTTCGCCGCGGGATTGCTCGAGCTATTACCGGAGAGGTTCTGATTAAGAACTGCCCCCTGCCCAGTACCAGCCTGATTGAGCGTGTAAATGCCCGGAACGGTGGTGGTCACGTTATAGGAGAGCGGGGTCGAACTTACCCCGAGATAGCTCACCTGAACCATGGTCGTCGCCCGGCCGGCGATCCCGTAAGGAACCATCACGTTCGCCTGTCCGTTGGCCACGGCGATGATCGGCGCCGGGACGCCATCGAACAGAACCTGCGTATTAGCGAGAATGGGGGGGTAAGAGTTATTCGTAATCGTCGCCGACGTGACAGTCGCGGGACCGAAATTGGTTCCGAAGACGGCCACTTCCTCACCCGGCGCGAGCGCGCCTGCAGCATAGCTGCCGGCGTTGAGCACCGCCGCGATTGCCGGAGTAGGCGCCGCCGTAACTACGAACTGTACGGTCACCACCGCCGGTGGATAGGCGATATTGTTACCCGCGCCTATAGTAACCGTTCCAGTGTAGGTACCTGCTGTCAGACCTTGCGGATTCACGGAAACCGAGATCGGGCTTCCGAGGTTTGACGTGCTGGGCGTAGCCGTAAGCCAGTTGCCACCATTGCTCGTCGCAACCGTTGCAGTGAAGCCGGGTCCGGAGTAAGCGCCCGAGCCTGCCCCGAAGGCGACCGCCACTGTTTGCGCCGCCGGCGCCGTGGTATTGAGTGTGTACGCGAAGTTCAACGTGGATGGCGTAGCAACAATAGCTACCGGCGCGGTTACCTGCACCGTCACGTTGTAAGTGAGCGGGCTTCCTGTTGCGCCGGGCGCGTTAATCGTGACTGTCCCAGTGTAAGTTCCCACCGGCAAGGAGCCCGCGTTGACGGAAACCGTTACCGCCGACGGCGTAGTCCCGCCGGATGGCGTGACGATCAGCCAGTTGCCTCCGCTGGTGGTTGCCGCCGTGGCAGTGAAAGTGATCGCGCCGGGCGTTCCCGCAAGCGCGATGGTCTGCGGCGCCGATGCGGTTCCCCCGGCTGCCTGAGTGAAGACCAACCCCGCCGCCGTGGGCGCGGGTGTAGCCGTGATAGTTCCGGAGGTGACCGTGAAGGTTACGTTGATGGTGGCCGGGCTGTTGCCCGCATTAGCCGAGGTCACCACTACCGTTCCCGTATAAGTTCCAGGCGCGAGCGTGCCGCCATTGGCCGAAATGGAGATCGCCCCCGGCGTGGTCCCGCTGGCTGGCGTGACGGAGAGCCAGTTTACGCCCGCGGAGCCGCTATTGGCGGCCGCGGTGAAATTCAGCGGGCTACCGTTGCTTGTGACCTGCGCCGATTGAGCCACCGGATTCGTGCCGCCCACCGTGTAGCCGAAGCTCAACGAGGAGGAACTCAAAGTCAGCGAACCGGCGGTGACCTGGAGCGTAACGGGAATCGTGATCGGGCTGTCCGCAACTCCCGTGGACGTGATGGTTACGGTTCCTGTAAAGGTGCCGGCGGAAAGCAGCCCCGGAAGGACCGAAACATTCACTACGTTGCTGCCGGCCACGGTGCTGCCACTGAGAGGGCTTGCGCTGAGCCAGTTGTTGCTGCCGTTGTTCGTGGTGAAACTGACCGTATAAGTAAGCGTCGAACTCGTGCTGCCCACCAGGATCTGCTGCGTGCCTCCGGCGCCGCTAACCGGGGAAGAGAAGACCAGCGAAGGCGGGTTTGCCGTTAGCAGCGCGGTGTTGCTGACATAGAGAGTAACCGGAATAGAGAGAGGGCTATTAATGGCGGCATTTCCGCTTGCCGGGTTGGTTGCCGTTACTGTTATGGTTCCCGTGCACGTTCCGGCCGTGAGGCTGGCCAGATTGGAGGGCGTTACCGTGAAGGAGGCGTTAGTCGAGCCGCTGGTACTTCCGCCCAACGTCAGCCAATTTACGGTAGAGCAGGTGGTTTCCGCCCCAGTCACCGTGTAGTTTAAGAGCGCGCCGGTGCTGCTGGTGAGATTGATTGTTTGGGTGCCCGGCGCCGCCTGGCCGATCTCATAGGGAAAGGTAATTGGGACCGGCGTCGCGCTTCCGTTCGCCACAATCGAAGGATCGTTCGCCACCGTTAGCGTAACGGCGATGGTTTGCGCACCGTTGCCGGCTGCCGCGCCGGGTGCGGGGGCGACCGTGATCGTCCCGTTGTAAGTGCCCGGAAGGAGGGTGGCGGGGTTCACCGTCACCGTGAAGGGCGTGCCGGTGTTCAGGTTAGCCGTTGGCGAAACGGAGAGCCAACCCGCATTGTTCGTCGTCGTGTAAGAAACGAGGATAGGCAACTGGCCCGTCGTCGAAGTGGGCAGGACGGCGGTCGATTGAGCAGTCACGCTCTGCGCCGCTGGAATTGCGCCGCCCAGCTCATAAGTGAATGTCAACGCCTGAGTGGGCACCACCAGCAGCGGATTGCTGGAGACCAACAGGTTGACAGGAAGGGTATAAGTTGCGCCGCCCATAATCAGGCCGCCTGTGGCAGCGACGGGAACCGATCCCGAATAAGTGCCTGCGGGTAGATTGGCGGTGCTGTCGTAAGAAATTGTGGATTGCGCATTGCCACCCGCCGGAATGTTGCCGCTCGTCGGATTCACCAGAATCCAGTTGCGTCCCGCCGGGTTATTACCGACAGAGGGTTGCCCGAACACGAACGGCAACGCGGCGCCGCTAGTGGTGGCCAGCGTCACGATTTGTTGTCCGCCCTGATTGTTCAGGCCGCCTATCTGATAGTTGAGATTGACCGTTGTGGGCGCAATCGTCACCGGGGGTTGGGGGCTAACGGTAAGCGTAACCGGTACATTGATCGGCGAAGCGCCGAGTTGGGAAATCGTAATCGTGCCCTGATACGTACCCGCCGCCAGCGTCTGCAGGACGAGTCCATTCAGTACCACGTTAATTTGGTTGCCCGTGGGCGATGCCTGCAACCAATTCCCCCCAGTGGAAGTGTTAAAGGTAACGGCGAAGTTCAGGTTTGAGCCGTTCACCGTGAGAAATTGGCCCGGGGGACTGGAACCACCCGACGTATAGGCGAAGCTGAGCGACTGCGGAGTTACCGTGATAGCTCCCACGGTAAAGGTGACGGGGACGCTTATAGTTTGGGTTGAGGTTTGGACACGAAAGCTATTATCGGTATATGTTCCAGCGGCAAGACCGGCCGGGTTGGCGGTCACGGTCACTTGCAAGGGCGTTGTGCCGCTGGCTGGCGAAACGGTCAGCCAGGATGCCGAGTAAAATACCGCGGCGGTTGTATTGGTCCCCGTGGCCGTAATGTTCAACGTTTGAGAAACTGCGCTTCCGCCAACCAACGCAGTGAAGCTTAGCGAAGTCGGGCTAACGGAAACGGTTTGCGCACTCGCGGCTCCAACCACGATGAGCGCCAGAGAAATCGGAATACTTCTTAATGTCGTCAATCGAACCTCCACGGAGTTGCCCGTTCTCTTACGGAACGCGCCGGTTGGCCTTCATGCACGCTTACCACCATGCGCCAAAACCGGCGCTGGACAGGCCGAAGTCGAGTTATTTGCAATGACAGTACTCACTTGTGTGTTGTCGACGGCCGCGGCCACCACAGCAGCCGCGAAATGCTTTGGGATCGCGCAGACACACTCGGTGTAGCGCTCGGCCACATTGTGTCACACTTACGAAGCGCCGTAAAGATGATGTTGCCGAATGTACTCAATTACACAGAGTGGCGCGTCTAAGTCTTGCTGACCTGTCGTAAGATGCCCCCGAAGCTCAGACGAGGAAGTCATTAATTCCAGTTCATCCAGATGATCGGCTTTTGCGCCGGATGGCGCGTCATAGGAGTATCCGGGGCGGTTAACCACGATAAAGCGGACGGATCGGATGACGTCTTGCCAACGATGCCAGGTACGCAATTCAGCGAAAGCGTCCGCGCCGATGATGAAAAACAATTCATCCTCAGGTTGAAGCGTCGCGCGTAATTTCTGAATAGTATCGATCGAATAACTGCGTTCGCCGCCATCTTCCAAGCGGGAAGCCTCGAAGCGCGGATCGGCCGCGCAGGCGATCTCGACCATGCGAAAGCGATCCTCGTAGGGCGCGTGAGTCGTTCCTCCTTTGTGGGGAGGCCGGTAGGTGGGGACAAACAACACGCGATCGAGATGAAACCGATCGGCTGCCGCGCGGGCAACAGCTAGATGCGCGTTGTGTATGGGGTCGAATGCGCCCCCGAAAATCGCGATTCTACCTCGGGTCAATCACGTGCGCTCGATCTTCACGGAATTGATGCGTACTTCCTTGACCGGCCGGTCCCCCGAGCCGCGCGGGACTTCGGAGATCTTCTTCACGACGTCGTACCCCTCGACGACTTCGCCGAAGATGCTGTGCTTGTTGTCGAGCCATGGGGTGGCGGCAACGGTAACGAAGAACTGGCTGCCGTTGGTGTTAGGCCCCGCGTTGGCCATGGAGAGGTATCCGTGCTTACCGTGCTTCAAATCAGGGTGGAATTCATCGGCGAACTTATAGCCCGGGCCGCCGCGGCCGGTGCCTTCGGGGTCGCCGCCCTGAATCATGAAATCGGGAATGACGCGGTGGAAAATGGTGCCATCGTAAAACGGCTTGCCGGTCTTCTTGCCCTCGGCCAGGGAAACGAAGTTGTCTACGGTCTTGGGCGTCTTGTCTTCGAAGAGCTTCGCTTTGAACTTGCCTTCGGTGGTATCGAAAGCGGCAAAAATTTCGTTGGGCATCGATCAAATTGTAGCAACCGGAGCGCCTCGCTCCGAGGCATTAGTTCATTCCGATGTGACGTACCACGTCATCTCAATGTCTTCCTGGATACCAATCTGCCCGGGATATTTCTTTTCATTGTGTTCGGGCCCGAAGACGTGCGCCAGCGCCTCGGCCTTATCGGCGCCGGATGCCAGCACGACCGTGTGCTTCGCCGCCAGCAGCACGGCGGGTAGCAGCGTCACGCGCCACTGATTGAACTTCGCCGCGTAGGTGGCGGCCGTGAGGTTGGCGCGGTCGTCGATCAGCGGCTCGCCGGGGAAGAGGCTGGCGGTGTGCGCGTCCGGTCCAATGCCGCGATGGATGACGTCGAAGGCATGAGGGAGTCCGGCGGCATATTGGCGCGCAGCTTCGTGGGGATCGATCTCTCCCAAGATGCGATGCACTTGAGCGGGCGGAATTCGGGCGGGCTGCAACAGATGCTCATTCGCCATTTTGTAGTTGCTTTCGGAATCGGTGGGCGGGACGCAACGCTCATCCACGAAGAAAATATCGACGCCGGTCCAGTCGAAACCGGCCGCGGCCATTTTGGCGAACATGGGCTTCGGCGAGGAGCCGCCGGAAATGGCAATGTTGGCGCGGCCGTTCGCGTGGCGTGCTGCGGCGATCAGCGTGAGCATTTCCTGGGCGCAGGACTCGGCCGCAGCGGCGTCGCTGGCGCAAACGATGCGGCGCGCCCTCACTTTTCCGCTCCGCAAAGCCGTTGCGCGGAAGCGAACGCGCGCTCGAATACGGAGTCGCGTCCCGTGATGCGCAGCTCCTCTTCCATGAGCGAAAAATCCGTGGAAGGGCGCAACGGGTTGCACTGCGCAAGCCCGCCTACGGTAACGATGAGGCGTCCGTCACTCCGCGAGAGTTCGGCCGACCAACCGGGCGCGGCGAGTTCGATGCTATGCAGTTCCCCGGACGAATCGCCGCCCGAACGCTCCAGGTGGAACTCGGGGTGGACGCCGATGTCGTCAAGGATGTCCATCACCCAGGCGCCGAAATAACAGGCGCTCAGGGGCGGTTCGCCATTTGTAGTCACCGTGACTTTGGATATCCGCGGTAACTCGGCCAGGTTCTGACGGTTTTCGAAGACTTGCGAAAGGACGGCGCGCCACCGAGTTAGGCGGGTCCATGCGAGATCCGCGACGCGTGCGCCGTGAGCTGCAATGCCGGCGATAAGCGCGAGCGCCTCGCGCACGGGGGGCACTTCCTTGCCGTCGACGATCACACGCTGCGCCATGGCGGCGATTGCGCCGAACTCGGGCATGGCGGCAACGCGCGCGCTGCGGCACCACACAATCAAAGGGAGGTCGGGTACGGCGAGTGGCAGAATCACGGAAGGCAGATCCCCAAGAGCGGAGTCGGACGCCGTAATTTCCACTTGCTCGCAGCAGACCTGGCGCTTCTGGCCGAACGGCTTCCAGCATTGCGAATAGACGCGCTCGCCGAGTTGCCGCTCGCCCGCCCCTTGCAGGCGCACAACAAGGGTGCGCGCCGGATGCTCGGGCATCAGCGCGGCGATGATCTCGCCGAGAGCCGAGAAATCCTCGGCCTCTTCGGCCAGTGTGACTAACGTCATCGAGCAGGCGCGAAGCGCGCCGTCGCCCTCGCCCGTGGGATCGTGGCTCAAAGCCGTCCACATTTCAGCGAGTTCGCGCAGAATTTTCTCCGGGGCTATAGTTCCGGTTGAAGCGGTACTCATTACGGTTTCCTCCATACGTGGCCGCGCCGCGCCAGCATCTCATCCGCGGCTGCCGGGCCCCACGTACCTGCCGCATAGTTCGGAAAATCGAACTTTGTGTTGCGCCAGACGTTCTGAATCGGCTCGACCACGCGCCAGCTCGCCTCCACCATATCCTGGCGAGTGTAGAGCGTAGGGTCGCCTATGATGGCATCCAGCAGCAGGGTTTCGTAAGCGGAAGGCGACCGTTCGCCGAAGCTCGAACCGTAATTGAAATCCATAGAGACGGGACGCAATTTCATCCCGGCGCCCGGGCGCTTCGAAAGAAACTTCAGCGAAATGCCCTCTTCCGGTTGGATGCGCACGATGAGCAAGTCAGGAGAAGAATCGGGGCCTTCGCCATCGAAAATCGCGAGCGGCGCGGGGTTGAACTGAATGGCGATTTCCGTGACGCGTTTGGGCAACCGCTTGCCCGTGCGCACGTAGAATGGCACGCGCGACCAGCGCCAATTGTCGACGAAGAAAGTTGCCGCGGCGTAGGTGTCGGTTTGCGAATCGGGATTGACGCCTTCCTCCTGCCGAAAGCCCGGGACGTCCTTACCGCCAATGTTGGCCGGTCCGTACTGTCCGGACACCGCGTTCTGCCGAATCTCATCCGGCGTCATGGGGCGTATGGAGCGTAGCAACTTCGAGCGCTCATCGCGGACAGCGTTGGCGTTGAAGCCCGCGCTGGGTTCCATGGCGATAGTTGCCATCACCTGAAGCAGGTGATTCTGGATCATATCGGCCAGCGCGCCCGCTTCCTGATAGTAAGCGCCGCGCCCTTCGACGCCGATAGATTCGGCGGCGGTGATCTGCACGTGGTTCACATAGCGCAGGTTCCACAAGGGCTCGAAAATGCCATTGCCGAAGCGGAAGGCCAGAATATTCTGTACGGTCTCTTTACCCAGGTAGTGATCGATACGGTAGACATCCGATTCGGCGAAAACCTGGTGCAGCTTGTCGCTTAGCTCGCGCGCGCTGGCAAGATCGTGCCCAAACGGCTTTTCAACGATGAGGCGGCGCCACCCGTTCCCTTTGCCCATGCCGGCCGCACCGATGCCTAGCGCGGCAGGCGCATACTGGCTGGGCTGCGTGGAGAGATAGAAGAGGACGTTGCCGCCGGTGTGGCGCTGCTCCTCGACCTCTTTCAGCTTCGCGGCGATGTCGGGATAGAGCTTGGGACTATCGATATCGCCCGCAACGTAGAACAGACCCGCGGCGAAGGTCTTCCAAAGGTCGTCCTCGACCTCGGTGTCTTCGGAAAACTTCTTCACGGCTTCCCGCATCTTCTCGCGGAACTGATCGTCGCTCATTGGCGAACGCGAAACGCCGATGACGGCGAATCCGGCAGAAAGCCGACGGTCATAGGCCAAGCGGTAAAGCGCGGGCATAAGCTTACGCTTGGTGAGATCGCCGTTGGCGCCAAAGATGACCATGGCGCATTCGGGCACGCGCCGCTCGAACCGGAGCGGGTCTTGGAAGGGGTTCTCTTGCGGCATCGAACCCAAAATAACATGGGCGAGTGTGAGGATTTCGTAACGGAAGACGCAAAAAACCTTGCGATGAGACCAACGGCGTCACGGGCGCTGCTCTGAATCAAATTGCCGCGCCCCGCCTATAATCAGATTAGTGGACCTCGAAAAGACCCTTTTACGTAAAGTTGGCGAAGCCATTCACCGCTTTCAGATGATTCGCGATGGCGATCGCGTGGCGGTAGCCCTATCCGGCGGCAAGGATTCGGCCACGCTGCTTGAAGCGTTGCTGCTCCTGCGCGACCGCGCCCCCATCGATTTCACGGTTTGCGCCTTCACCGTCGAGCAGGGTAAGTTCTTGCGTCCCATCGAGCCTATCGGCGAATATCTCAAGCAGCGCGGCGTCCAGTGGACTTACTTCCGCGATAATCCATCGATGCAGTTACTCGAAGACCAGCCCGACCATGGCTGCGATCTTTGCAGCCGCTTTCGCCGCCGCGCTGTGTATGAGATTGCTCGCGGCCTTGGAACGAACGTCATCGCCTTCGGACATACCGCCGACGATTTCTGCGAGGCGCTTCTGCGCAACACCATGTTCACAGGCAAGCTAAGCTCGTTGCCGCCCATCACCAAATCACGCGATGGCGAATTCCGGCTTATCCGGCCATTAGTGTTCGTGACGGAAGACGTTACAGCCGCCTATGCCGAATCGCTCGGGATTCCCGTGATTCCCTGCGGTTGCTCGCAACGCACTGGGACCGTGCGCCGTTCCTTGCGCGATATCTTCGCTGAACTCGAACAGGATTATCCACACCTGAAAGAGACCATGCTTTCCGCGATGGGGAATGTGGATACCGGCCGCCTGCTCGATCCGCGCTTCCTCAACGTGGAACAGGAAGAACCGCGGGAACTGCTACCGATTCTCGGCTGATCAACGCCGATCGATCTCATAACTCCCGGCTTTAGTTCACGTTGTCAACGAATCGTGGCCTTGCGATTGACCCCCAAAAGAGAGTCAACATCCACGACACGTAATCAAACTTAACAAACGGCGCAGTAGGCGACGAATGAGGTCATACCGATGTCGAATCTGCTTACGAAGCTTATAATCGAACCCGGACGGAACGTGAGGTTGAGGGACACAGGCATATGTTGCAACCGCCTTACTTTATGTGAAGCGCCTTCGCGGAAGATCCAGACTATTTTAAAGAAAGTTGCCCACCTGCCGGCGCCAAATCATAAAGAATTCTTCGTCGGGCCAGGAACTGAAGTGAAATTGGGCGACATCGACCCCAGTTACCACGGCGCTCATGCGTCACGCGAAACCGCCGATTCCGAGACGAGCTCTCTCGTTTTGAAATTGGATCGCTTGCAGTACCTGATGTACGCCGAGAGTAAGCATTCGCTCCTGATTATCCTTCAAGGGTTGGATGCGTCGGGCAAGGATGCTGTGATTCGACACGTCCTGGGAAACATGAACCCGGCCGGATGCCGAATCGTCTCATTCAAACGGCCCAAGCCTGAGGAACGCGATCATGACTTCCTCTGGCGAGTTCACCCGCATCTCCCCGCCCGAGGAGAAATGGCGATTTTCAATCGGTCTCACTACGAAGACGTGCTCGCGGCGCGTGTCCACAATCTGGCTGAAGTCACTTTGTGGTCCAAACGTTATGACTTGATCAACGACTTTGAACGGCTGCTCGTAACAGAGAACAACACAACAGTACTTAAATTTTTCCTGTACATCTCGAAGAAAGAGCAATTAGCCCGGTTCAAGCAGCGGCTAGACGATCCAGCGCAACGCTGGAAGATTAGCGAAGCCGATTACCAGGAGCGGGCTTACTGGGGCCGTTACACGGAGGCGTTCGAAGACATGCTCAGCAAGACCAGCACTTCGTACGCCCCGTGGTTTATTATCCCCGCGAACCACAAATGGTTCCGCGATCTAGCGGTATCGCAGATCGTAACCCGCACCCTGGAAGACCTGGATATGAAGTGGCCGGCGCCTGCTGTAGATCTCGCCGACATCCGGCGGCGTTATCACGCCGAGGAGAAGGAAGCCGAAGCCTCCTGATACTGGCGGGCGCAAATCCTACGCGCCCGCGCATTAGCCCACTCAAACACACATAAATAAGCGCGCCGAAGCTCTCGCTGCGGCGCGCCTTTTCATTCTACTGAGCTACGGACAATAGAGAGATAATCGCCTTTTACAGCGGGACGCCGGGCGGAAGCCCATAGGCAGGCCAGAAGGCCTGACTCACAAAGGGGCTGCTAGTTGTCACTATGATTTGCGAGGATCAATAACTACTGTGGTGAGACGAATCTGCTCCGTGGGAGCGGGTTTTCGCGCGTCTCTCTGGCAATGAACCCAACGGTACAACTCGCCGCAGTCGGCGACCCCCATCATCAAGAATGGCAGCGGATCGTCCAGGGCAAAACACGCTGCTTCCTGAACGCCGCGAAGAGATGCGGCCCATTCCTTCAGTGACAGGGAGCCTTTCCGCCGCAAGCCAAGCGCCGTGAACAAATCGAAGTCTTCGACAATCCATTTGCGGCCCTCGACAGCTTGCCAGGCAGGTATCGCCTGGCCAATCATATCGAGGTAGAGCGTGCGGGCCACGTCCAACCCGTTGTTAGCTGCAAAGAGGCGAAAGGTGCAGCCTATGCGGGGGTTGACGTCCAACACTTTGTATCGGCCGTCGCGCCGATCGTATCGATATCCGATATCGAGGATTCCGCGATACCCGATGGCCTTCATGAAGTGAGCCGTCGTCTTCTCCACTGTCTCGTTGCGGAGGCAAATCCCAAGACTGGTGACGCCGGTGTTCACCGGGAATCGGCGGATCTTCTTGCCGGTAACTCCAAAGACGCATTCCGAATTCTTATCGAAATAGCCATCGAACATCCAGTCATCGCCGGGGATGAATTCCTGAATGAGGAAGCTGGGTGTTTCGCGATCTCTGACTTTGGCGTACAACGCGAGAAGTTCGCCGGGCGTATGGATAACGAACTTTGTCCCGCCGGTGTCGCGGCGGAAGGCGGAAGCATCGGTCGCCTTGACCATCACGGGGAAGATTGCGGTCTCGATAAACCGCTCTACCTCCTCTTTCGAATGCGGAGCCACTGACTGCGCGGTTGGTACACCGCAACCACGAGCGAGATCTTGCATGCGGCTCTTGTCGCAGAGCGTCCGGACTAGCGAGGCATCCTGATACGGGAAGCGGTACGCGTCTTCGAGGGCCGCCGCGTGATCCGCAACCCAAGTCGCCCACCGATCGGTAGTAGGGATCAGAATCGGCCGGCCAACAAGCTTTCGACCGATGTCTAACAATCGGGCGACGCTCTCTTCGGCCTTGCCGTTCTCGATGTTCAGAAGGAATCGGCCGCGGCAATAGCGGGAGCTGAAGGCCGGGTCCCACCAGGAAGCGTGTACGTAGTAAACCGGTACGCCCAGACGCCCCAAGCTTCGTACGATACCCAGGCCCCCATGATGGCCCGATCCAAGAATGACCACCCCGGTTGCATGGTCCATTGGAGTTCTCGCCTCAATACTCCGCAGCGATTTCCGCCGGCCAATCGCTGCGGCTTGCGGGCTCGCGGATAGGTTCCAGGGACTTCTCCTCGTAAACCTTCCGCACCTCTCCATTGCGGAGAGAGAAGACCGCGCGCAGATCGCCGATGTGGCCGAATATAAACTCCAGGTCTTTGAGCCGGTCGGTGCGCTTGAGGAAGGCGACGCTCCGGCTGGCAAGGCATGCTTCAGGGGCTGCGTCGCGCCAGCAGTTCACTACCGCCTCGGTCTCCACATTTTTCGGACGGTATCCCTGGCTCATCAACTCACCAGCGATCCAGGCGCAGCATGCCTGATCTTCCTCCCTGAACTCGCCGAGGCTGCCCGCGCCAATGACCGCCACTTTATCGTGGCGGCCGGCGAGATAAGTTGATAGGAAAGAGTAATCCCGGAAGCAGCTCAGATAGATGGCTTCAGATCCGGCGGCTTCGTGAATTACTTTTGTTCCCGAAGAGGACACTAGCACTAGAGGCCGATGTGTATCCCTTCGGCTGTTAAGCTGTGCAGGGCTATTATCCATTTCGAAGCCAGCCGGAATACTGCCACCGGATTCACCGGCGAGAAGGGGATGGGCGAATTTCCGGGAGAGAGTTAATGCCGCCTCAATGGTCGGAGCCGGGAAGCACCGCCATCCGTTCGCAGCCGCGGTGATTGCCGTGGTCGTGGCGCGAATGACATCTACAGCCACGATCGCCCATCCTTCCCGATATTTACTCACGCTTTCCGCTAAGTAATCGATAGCTACCAGTTTCTGCACAGTTCGCCGTCCTTTCAGTCCCGCTAGGGCCTTGGCTGCTGGATCTCGCGCGATTGTCAAACCGCTTACTTGCCCGAGCGGCTCGGTTCCGAGCCACGGGTTAAGGAAACTACTTCATTGGCGGGGGGCCGCCGGGAAACTGCAACAACGGATCACGAGGCCTGGAGAACGGGTTCCATAATCAGGCGTGGGCGAAGATTCTCGCGGCAAAAAGCGTCCGAGTGCAAGCCCCGCCGGTAGATCTCCACGCGCAGTAATTCTTCCAGACGGACATTGCAGAGCCGCACGCTCGGTCCAAAGTGATTGAGCAGTGCAAACTGGCTTGGCTTATTGGGCGCTTCGAACGTTACGACGTCCAGGCCGAACTCTTTGGCAAATCTATCTGCCAGCGCTCCGTTGAAGTCCCCCGCGTCATCGAAGAGTCCGACGCCCTTGGCGCTCTCGCGGGCTTCGACCACCAGTTCCAGAGCGCCCGCCTCCAGCCAGCGCCGCCCCTGAGCGATTAATTGTGCCGTGACGTCTGAATTGAAGGCTCCGCCGTGCTTCTTGCCGAGCTCGAACTGTACGTCGAGGCCTCTCTTCGTGGCCATCGCCAGTACTTCCCGGGCGGAGAGCGGCATGTCCGTGAAACCCTCGCCACACTCGATACGGGTGAAGCCGATGCTGGCGCACAAATCCAGGTAAGCGGGAAGCCGGTCCTGGGCGACTGCGATCTCGAATGGACCTCCTCCCGTGACTGTGGGCACGTGATGCTTTATCGCGGCGGCTACCTTCCGGCGTACGGCCTCTTCTTTCCCCACCATCCAACAGGCCATGGATACTTTCAGGATCGCCACCAGATGCGAGCTTTGCTCCAGGTGGCTTTCCATGGTGACAGGGTCATACCCCGGGTCGAACGGACTAGTTAGTGGAGGCATTTCGGGAACGCCGATAAGCCTCAAGTAATCGTGAGTGTGAATGCTGTTTCCTTTAATCATATATGTGCCTTTCGAATCCGGCTAAAAACGTCCCGTCCGCGATGGCATTTCGCGAACGGCGACGTTCGAAATTCCTTTCGATGGCGCCTGTGCGCACGCCGGTGAGCGAGCGCCGAGGCATCTCGCGAACCGGGCATGGGGCCGTTCTTTCACGACCCCGTTCCATCCGGGCGGCGACCTGGCCCATGGTCAGAACCTCGACGTCCCCACGGTCGCGAACTCGGGTCAAATGCTCCAGCATGTCTTCAAACATGGAAAAACCGCCCGGCGATTCCGTGAGGTTCTCGGGATGAAGGCAGAAGTGAAAGATCCCTCGATGACTCGCCGCGGCGGCCACCCCACGCTTGAACCGCTCGATGCGCGAGTGCAGTCCGGCAACCCGCATCCTCGACTTCCGAATCGAGTAGAGGAACAGGGAAGATGGTATGTTCCAAAGGCCCGGCAGAATCTCTTGCGGCCACACAGGCAGAGGAGTGGAACAGCGCAACTCGTCGAGAAGCCGCGCCAACTTACCTCTAAGCGTGGGCCCGAGTTGGAAGGAGCGCGCCACAGTGCGTCCACGGAAGCAACGGATGCCATATTCGGGCAGCAGGTCGTGATATGCCTCCTGTTCACGCCCAAAAGAGAATGAGAGAGGACTCACAAGAGCTTCTTCCAGCGCCTGGACCCCCTCGGCCAGTTCCCACTCCACGACATGCCGCTCTGCTCGCGGATCGGTCCAGATGAAATGCGTCAGCCCTCCGTGAAGCCCCACCTCTTGCACCGGGAGCATCCTTTGCAGCCGCTGCACAAAAGACCGGCGGTACCAGAGCGGGCTCGTCGTCTCTACACCGCCTGGGATCCTTGTGGTCCATTCGATCGGCAGTCCCGCCATTCGGCGATCGGTCAGCCCAGCGCCGCCGCAGAGCGCCATGCCGCCTACTACGAACCAGGTGGCGCTTAGGCCGGCGCCCGCGATGCACGCGAGAAGCTTCGTATGGGCCTCAAGCGCGCCGGGATACCGGCGATCGAACTCCTCTCGCTCAAAAGGTCCAAATAGCCCCAAATCTGTTCCGTGTCGAGAGATAGGATGACTACGCCGCGCTCAAACTGTTTGCGAACCTCGAAGTGCTCGACAGCCATAAGAGTCCTCAATGCGTTATGAAGGGATCGCCGTTCCGGTGATATCGGCGGACCAGGCAGGCGCTCGCCCAGACTGGCGGCAAGCCTGAAGGCTCGAAATAAATGCATGCGCGACGGCGTCGATGTCGCGGCTCTCTAACGAGGCATAGTTCGGTAATGTGATCAGGCGATCCGCCACCGATTCGGCTACTGGGCAGCCGCCCGCATATCCAAATCGATTGGCCTCTTTGACCACTTCGCTGTAAATCCTGGATGTGTCGGCAAACTTCGCCCACATCGCGGCCATCATAGCGGTGCGCTCTTCGCGGTTTCGCACCAGTACCGGAAACAGGTGATAGTTGTATTGCGCTCCCGGCCGTTCGCGAGGAATCACGACGTCTTCGGTATCGCCGAGGCATCGCAGAAGTTGCAAGCTGTTTGCCCGCTGCAGCGCCACTCTTTCCGCGTAGACCGTATTGCCTGGCGGCATGCCACTGCCGCCCATGAGCGCTGGATCGCCCTCAAATCCAGGCACGGCTCGAGGAGCGCCAAGTCTTCAGCCCACCGGCGCATTGGTCGTCCGAAGATTCCATAGAGGCAGCGGTGGAACACAGCCGCCTTTGCCGCCAGAAGGGCCACATTGCGTAACTCCTCCAACCGAGAAGGAGGGGAAAGCAAGCGAACCTGATCCGCCAGCCTGGGCGCAAGGCTTGTGTCATTCACAACAGCGAGGCCGCCGCCGCCGGCCGGCCAGTACTTGGTCGAAGCAAAACTGTAAAAGGTGGCCACTCCAAAACTGCCGGCCGCCCTCCCATTCCAATAACTGAGCGGCGCATGAGCGGCATCTTCGATCACTGGGACGCCTCTCGCGGCTGCCATAACCGCCGGCATTTCCGCAAGCTGTCCGAATAAATGCACCGCGACAACCGCGGAAAATTTACCGCGGGCGCACTCCAGGGACTGTGGATCGATCGTCAGGAAACAGGGATCCACGTCAATGAAGACCGGCCTGTGGCCTGCGGCTACGATGGCCTTGAATAGAGACGGGTCAGTAAACAAAGGGAGAGCAACGCCCGAACCCGGTTTTAGATTCAGCGCTCCCAGCAGGAGCCGAAGCGTCTGCCGCCCGCTGCGTGTCCAGAACTTGGGCCGGTCACCGAAAAGGGCGAATGCATCGGGAGGAGGACCGCCGTCGAATACGGCGCGCAACCCAGCCGCGAAATCCGCGGGGGTATAAGGCAAAGCGAAGCGGGGAATAGAGTTGAAGCGGGAAATGTGCATCGGTTTACTCAAGCCGGGAATTATGAGCCCCTTCCAGCACCGTCGCGATCGTCTCCAGGCGCTGGTCATTCCGTCGCAAGCGTCGCGCAGCGCTTACCGCGGCGCGGGCGACGGGATGATCTAGCACCGCCTTTAACATCGGATGCAATTGAATGGCTGAGCGGTGGGGAATCACCTCGTAGCCGAATCGCAGCTTGTACTCATGCAGACCGTCAGCGGCAAAGAGGGGCATAAACCCGTAACACACCGCTTCGAGAGACGCATCGGCGGCCGCCTCCGCGGTAATCGCATAGGTTAATAAGTGATTCGGAAAATTGGGCAGGTCCTCCTGTCGCGACATCTGATGGAGAATATGCAGCCACTGCTGCTCGCGGCAAGTCACCATGTACGCCGCCAGGCGCGAACCGGAAAAGACGGCGGGGAAGGAAACGCCGGGGCACGCGAAAGCCGCCTCCACAAATCTTTCCCACTTCCGCGGCTCGCCAAACTCGGAGTCATACCGTCCTTGCCGAGTCATGGTGGTCAGGTTAAGCGCGCGTCCCTGGTTTAGGAGCTCGGCCTTTTCCGCCGCTCTCACTTGAAAGTGTTGCAGTCCGTGGCGGACTCGCGGCCGGTGTTTGGCATGCAGCGTCCCGATATCGTATTTGCGGCGACGTAAGACGTAAAGACCACTCTCTATGCCGGTCCAATTCAGAGAAGGAAACCGGACGCCGAAAGCGCCGCTCTCGCGGATCATTCTCCGTACCTCCGCGGGGTCTGGGTTGAGCATTTTCTGGTAGGGAAGGCTCATTAGAAAACGCCCGCGTACGTCGTACCAGAGTGTGCCGCAGGCTCTTACAATGCGGCGGCCTCGCAACTCCATAAAGCGGGCCAGGACGCTCCCTGGAACCTGCGCGCTGTCGGAGGCCTCTTTTGGAGGATTTTCTAATAAAACGCTAGGCATGGAAATGAAATCTACACTCAGAGTTTTGGCTATGATGAATCACGACACGGAACGGAGTTCGCTAGCCCAGTGCCGCGGCAGAGTCTGCACTAGTTGGCGACGCCGCCTTTCCGCCGGTCTATACTCCGGCACCAGTTTTTGCAGGTGTGCGATGACATCCAACTCCTGGCCGGCCGCGATGATATCCCGTAAATCGGCAATCCACCGCTCTATCACTTCCCAGGCCAGCGGCCTTTCGCGAATCACATTCATCTTCTGGTGGGAAGTGGCGATCAGCCCCTCACTCTTACGGTTGAGTTCCTCAATGAGCTTTTCTCCCGGGCGAAGCCCGGTAAACTCGATGTCGATATCCTCGTAGGGAACTTTGCCCGCCAGCCGGATCATGTTCTCGGCCAGATCCACAATGCGGATGGGTTCACCCATATCCAGTACGAAAATATCCGAGCCCTCGCTTTTAGTGGATGCCTGCACAACCAGCGAGACGGCTTCCGCGATGGTCATGAAGAAACGGCGCGCCTCCGGGTGTGTCACCTTGATGGGACCGCCCGCGGCGATCTGCGCTTGAAAGATGGGGACCACGCTTCCATTGCTGCCCAAGACATTTCCGAAACGCACTGAAACACATTTGGTTTGCTCGTCCACCCCGCAGCGCGCGGAGACAATCCGCTCACAGGCGCGCTTGGTTGCACCCATTACGCAAATCGGATTCACCGCCTTGTCCGAGGAGATCATCAGTAGCGTGCGCACCTTTTGGCCGCGGGTTGCCTGCACGAGATTCCAAGTTCCCAGAATGTTGTTGCGAACCGCCTCCATGACATGGGATTCCATCATTGGTACATGCTTATAGGCCGCTGCGTGGAAGACGGATTCCACTCCCTGCGTGCGGAGCACCCCCGATAACCGGTCCATATCGCGGATGTTGCCTAGAGCCGTCACTAACTCGAGTTTCGGGTACCTTTCCCGTAACTCGTTTTCGATCCTGAAAAGGTCGCTCTCCGCCTGATCGAACGCGACCAGGCAAGCCGGTTTTAAGCGCGCCAGTTGGCGGCACAACTCCGAGCCAATCGAGCCCGCCGCGCCGGTGACCATGATCGAGCGGCCGACAATACTGCGCTGCACGTGAGCTTCGTCCAGACGGACCTGCTGCCGCCCGAGTAGGTCCTGAACCGACGGGTGGCGGACTTGAGCGCATAGCACCCGGCCGCTTAGCAGCTCATCGATTCCCGGAACGGTCTTGCACGGGATCCGCGCAGCCCGGCAGTTGGCGAGCGACTCGCGCATCTGAGGCCCAGTAGCTGAGGGCATGGCGATAATGATTTCCCCGACTGCCGGCTTGCCCCGATTCAACTCTTGCACCACTGAAAGCGCCTGCCGCCCCGATCCGAGAACGGAAACGCCCAGGATCTGCGCATGCCTGCTTGGACGGATCATCGTCCAGGAAGCCCATCACTTCATACTGTGTGCAAGGATTGGAGTGGATTTCACGAACCAGCTCAGCGCCCGCGGCGCCTGCTCCATATATCAGGATTCCCATGCGCTGCTGCGCAGAACGTTCACGGAACGCTTCGTTGCAGATTCGGACGGAAAACCGCACGAGCGCCGTGGCCACGAAGCACAATACCGCATCCATGATCATCACGGAACGCGGCATCGACGGCCCGATCCAGAACACGGATACGACGATGAAGAGAACAGAGCCAGCCAGGTTGCCAAGGAACACCAAGTAGAGATCCGGGATACTAACGAACCGGCGCAATGTCCGGTAGAAGCCAATTAAATCGAAGATCGGCAACTTTACAAGAACTGCGATCAGAAGCGCTTCCTTCATGATCTGGATTATGCCCGGCGGCGCCGCAAAATCGAATCGAAGCAGGAATGCAGCAATCAACGACAACCCAACAGCAACTAAGTGGCTCGCGCGTTCCAGCCAGATATCGAAGTTCGGATTTTTCATAATCGCCTCCCCGGTTAGTCTGCCGCGACTGGCGCGCCGCCTCGCAGCGTCGCGACCTGAATTCCTGGCGCCGCGAACCTCACACGCTTCGAACACCCCACGATCTCCCGGACTTCGTGCGCCACATATTGAACCTGCTCATCTGTCATTGCTGGATACAGCGGCAGCGAGATGATTCTGGGGAACAAATCGCGAGCTCGCGGAACCGCATATTGCGCGAGGGGCAGCCGCGCAAAGTAGCGGAGCATGGGAATCGGAATGAAATGGACGCTCGCGCCGATTCCCTTTTGCTTAAGTTTTTGAATAAACTCTCCCCGGTCAACTCCGCACGTTGAAAGATTCAGCCGGAGAATGTAAAGGTGCCATGCGTGACGGCAGAGGAGATTGTCTGGCGGAGTCTCCAGTTCGTCCATGTCGGCGAACGCCTCATGATACATACTGGCTAGTAAAGCCCGACGTTCGACAAACTGGTTCAGCTTCCGCAGTTGATGAATGCCGATGGCCGCTTGAATGTCGCTCATGTTGTACTTGAATCCGTGCGCCAGCACGTCGTAGCGCCAGTCTCCGCGGTCTGTGTAGCGGTCCCACGCATCGTGACTCACGCCGTGCAGAGCCAGCATTCGCATACGCTGCGCCAGTTCCGGCCGATGCGTCGTGATCATGCCGCCTTCCCCAGTTGTCAGGTTTTTCGTGGCATAGAAGCTAAAGACCACGGCATCGCTCGCGCCCGCGGCGCCGTCCGGTCCGGCGCCAATCGAGCGGCCGTTATAGGATGCGCCGGCCGCGTGAGCCGCATCTTCGATCACATTAATGCCGCGCTGCTTGGCGAGCGCCCAGATGGCCTCCATATCGCACGGCAATCCCGCCATGTGTACGGGGATGATGGCGCGCGTTCGGCTCGTGATTCGCTTCTTGATCTGCTCTGGATCGATGTTGCCGTCGGATCCGATATCGGCAAGAACCGGTGTGGCGCCTACGTGGAGGATGGCCTGAACGGTGGCACAAAACGTCATCGGCGTAGTGATCACTTCTTGGCCTGGGCCGATCTCCAATGCCGCCAACGCGAGGTGCAATCCGGCGGTGGCCGAGTTCACCGCAATGGCATGGGGAGCGCCGGTACGTTCACAGAAGTCACGCTCAAAGCGAGCGACGCGTGGACCGGTGGTCAGCCATCCGGATCTCAGGGTTTCCACAACTTCGGTGATCTCTTCTTCGCCAATAGAAGGGCGATGGAAGCTGATGAAGGAATCGTTCATTTTAGAACTCCAGCGCCAAAGGTCCGTCCGATGTGTTCGGGGTCCGATCGTTCGGGGAAGAGGCTATATTGAACAGTGAAATAGAGCAGCCGCAAATCGCGCCAGAACGATTTCGATCGGATGTAGAGCAGATTCAAAATCAGTTTCGCGGGCAGGACGGTCTCGCGGTATAGGCTTTCCGGATCGCTGGAATTACCTAACAGGACCTCTTCATCCCGATACATGAGCGTGGCTAAATCCGTGACTCCCGGGCGTACCTGCAAGACCGCCTGCCAGATTGGGGCCTCCAACTGCACGCACTCAGGCACTTCCGGCCGCGGACCCACCAGGCTCATGTCTCCCTTCAGTACATTGAAGAGCTGGGGTAATTCGTCGAGCTTGAATCGCCGCAGCACTGCGCCGGTCCGCGTAACTCGTTTGTCGCCGGCTGCCGTGACGAGGCTGCTTACGCCATCTGTCCGCATCGTTCGAAATTTCCAGATCCGGAACAGCTTGCCCCTTCTCCCTACTCTCATCTGGCTAAACAAGACTGGCGTCCCGTCGTTGCAGAGAATCAGGACGGCCAATACCACAAATACCGGCGTTAGAACCAACAACCCCGCCGCCGCGCACGTTATGTCGAAGAGTCTGTAAAACGTCTGCCGCATATGGTTGGCTCGCGCTCAAATCTAGGGATGAGCATCGCGGCCGTTGCCCGGTTCCCGGCCGTCGATAACGTATTCGTTCATCCAGCGTCCCCCATGCTGCATAAACTTCCGCATGCACTGAAATCCGGCATTTCGGTAGAACGCGTTGACTGCATCGTTGCCATCCGCATCGGTGGTTAAATATACGCAGTGCGCGTTCATCGACCGCGCCCGCGCCAGGAACGCCCGAATCAGGCCTATGCCTGAACCATTGCCGGCAGCCTCCGGCGACACTGCGATCGAGGAGAGTTCACAGGAACGCGGCGGCCACTCCGAGGCCGGCGTATGGATTCGCTGCACGCCATACAGGACCTTGGTGATCAGAGCGGGGTGACGGGCCAATGCGGAAACCACCGGCAGCGCGAAGGCAAGCTTAGTGCGCCACATCAAGCGATAAAAGTGCACGGGATCTACAAAGCCGCAGGCAAAACCCTTGAGTACGTTTTGCTCCTCGCTAACCAGCGTGATCCCAGAGTGGTAAGTGAGCACCAGACTGTAATATTTCCGTAGAAAATTGGCGCCTAGTTGCGTGAGGAAGAAATTATTGAAGGCCTTCTGGTGAATGGTTACGATGCCTGGGAGGTCGTCCCGCGTGGCGGTACGAATCTTTTCCTCCAGGCCGCTCGCCTCGAGCGGTTGACGGATTGGAAGAACCGCTCGCCTCATAGGCTGTCACCCTTCAGCTGGTTGGTCTGGGAAACCAGCTTTGAATAGGTTTGACTCAACTCTTCTTGCCGCTGTCCCAAGAGCTCGTCATGATTTCGCGAGTCTATCGAAGCCACCTTAGGCGCCTTAGCCGCTAACAGCTCGAGATATAACCGCTTGTAGGACTGGAGCATTCGGTCTTCCGTGTAGTAGTTCTCGTATACAGCTCGCGCACTGTTTCCGAGGCGATCCATCAGCGCCTGATCGCCGGCAAGCTGCATAATGGCTTCGGTGAGAGAGATTGAATCCGCCGGCGGGACGAACCGCGCCACCTCCCCGTGGGATGCCACTTCCCGTTGACTGCCTATGTTGGTCGCGACGATTGGCTTGCCGGCCGCCATAGCTTCCAACAGGGAGATGGAAAGGCCTTCCCGCAAGCTGGGCAAGACCACCAAATCACAAGCCGAGAGCAGATCGGCTACATCCTCGCGGAAGCCAATGAACTTCACCCGGTCAGTCACGCCGAGATGGACCGCTAGCTGCTCCAACTCCTCCTGGGCGGGCCCATCGCCGGCGATTGCGATCTGAATGCGGCGCCCGGTCCGTGGAAGAGTTGTCGCGGCCTCAATGAGAAACTCAAGGCCCTTCTCCGCCGCCAGCCTGGATATGCTCAGAACCAGCAAATCGTCCCCGCTAGCTCCCAATTCGCGCCGAAGTTCCTCGGCCTTGACGTTCTCGTTTCTGGCAGGATCGGCGAGCCCGTTGGGAATAGCTACGATTCGCTCTGGACTGCACATCCCCAGTTCGATGGCCCACTTACGGTGAAACTCGCTGACGGTCACAATGCGGTCGCACCACCGCGACGCGATCCTCTCCAGAGTGGAGTAGAAGCGCTGAGTCCGAACCGGGCTGGCTTCGTGGAATGCGAATCCATGCGCTGTGTGTACGATCAGTGGCACGCCGGCGAGCGTGGCTGCAAGGCGACCGACGAATCCCCCTTTGGATGTGTGCGTGTGCACGATGTCGTAGGATTCGCTTCGCAGAAATCTGAGCAAGCGGACCAGACCGCCGAGATCCCAAAGCGGCCGTATCTCGCGGCGGATCACATCCAGATTCACCAGGCCCAGACCATGTTGTGTCACGGCCTGCTGGAAGACGGGGTCGGTTGTCAGAATGTCGACCTGCCAACCCTCCGCCTGCGCGACGTGCCCAAGCCCCAGGATGATCTTAGCGGCCCCGCCATAGCGGGACTCGCCGACAATGTGCAAAACTCTCAAACGTCGCTGGAGTCATACGCTTCGCTCCCAACCGCTCGCGCACGCCGGCAGATCCTGCTGGCGGCTCTGCGGTCTCGCCGGCGCATAAAGCAGGTAACCCACCACCCCGGCGCCAAGCAAAAGATGCACAGTCGCCGCCACAACCATGGCCGTGGCGCCGCCCGCCAGCCCCGCGGCCGGCACCCAGATCGCACAGGCCGCTGCGTTTGAGCCGCTACCAGCACGTAAATCGGCGGCTGGATCATGAAACGCCGCGCGGACGTAATCGCGCTGGTGAACATACACGCTACACAGTAAATCGCCGCCGCCAGGATCAGCACCACGAACGTTCTCGAATGAGCGGCGTATTCGCTTCCGAAAAAGAGGCTGAGCAATCGCGCGCCTAACAATTGGGCCCCAGTCAGGCCCGCAAGTCCCAGGCAGGCCCCAACCGCCAACATTTTGAGAAGCAGCGATCGATATTCCGCCAGGCGCGCGCCAGCATAGAACCTGGCCAGCCGCGGTACAACGGAATGCCCTAGCGAATCGCTTACCAGGATCATCGGCACTGTGGCATAAGCCATCGCGGAGTAAATGCCCAGCTCACGTTCACCCAAACGCGCGTGAATGAAATAGCGCGGCATATTGAGATTGAGAGCAGCCATGGTCGTCGCAATGCCGAGCGGCAGCGCCATGCGCATCAGGTCCCACGATCGCGCGAGTCTCAGGCCTCGGCGGCACGAGCCGCTCGCCAGGCCCGCTGGCAGACGGGTTCTCGTGCGCACCGCAAAACGGCGCCCTGCCTGGCATCGAAAAACATCAGTGCGCCCAGCCATACCAGCGCCATGCCGGCGCAACCCCACAAAACGTTGCGCGTCACGTAGAGTCCCGTGCTGAGCGCCACCACCGAGAGAACTCCCCGGATGATCATCGACCTGCCGATTTGATCCAGGCGATCGTTCAATTGAAACAGGCCGTAGTGAATGTCGCTCACGGTTTCGATCCCTTTGGCCAACGCCACCGTAAGGATTACCATCGCGGTCTGCCGGCCATAATTTCCCAGCAAGACGATACCGGCGATAACCGCCAGGCCCGCGAGCGTCATAGCGATGCGCAAGCGGAGATACTCCCCGAACGAATACGTGCGCCGTGCGTCGGTGGCCTGTACGGCCCGCAGATTAAGGTTGGTAAACATCAGCACCGGCGCGGCGATGGCTAGCCCGAGCGAGAATTGTCCCGACCATGGAGGAACTGCCCAATTTCGCCAGTGCCACGATGGCCCCCCATTGGCAGATGGCATACACCACGTTTCCCGTCAGGATCCACGCAAAATTCGATCGCAAGGAAAGGCCGGGTGTTGCCAGATCCGCTTGGGTTTCCATAGATTCGCCGTTCGGGTCGATAGCGTATAACACACTAACAACCGGAAAGCTCTCTAGTAACTCACTCGAATCCTGCCGCTGACGAACATAGCCGTACGTATCGCTCTTCGAGGGGTCCCAGCAGTTGAAGATGACTCCCATCACGGGAATTCCGTCCATCAAGAGCCGTTGGGCGGCGGCTTGCGCAGTCTGTCTGTCGGTGTAATCCGCCCTCACAACCAGTAGCAATCTCTCGGCGTGGCGGGCCATAATCCTGGCATCCGCAAACTCCAGACACGGCGGCGCGTCCACCAGCACATAGTCGAACTCCTCACGGAATCGCGGCAATAGCCGTCCCATGCGTCCGGACCACAACAAACCGAAGATGTTATCCGTGCAAGTTCCGCTGGGAAGAAGGTGGAGGCCAGGAACCGTCGTCCTTTTTACGAGCACCTCCAGAGGGAGCTCCTCGACGGCGTTCTTTTCCCTCAGCATGTCGCTCAGGCCCCAACTGTTGATTTGATCGAACACTTTATGCAGCCGCGGCCGGCGCAAGTCGCCATCGATCAAAAGGACATTGGTGCCGATCTCGGCCAGAGCGATCCCCAGATTACTGACCACCGTTGTCTTGCCTTCCATTGGCCGGGAGCTCGTAACAACCATCGTTCTGGGATGATCGCCGTTCGTTCCGGATGACAGAATCGACGCCAAAGTGGCGCGGAAGGACTCCGATAGCGCCGAAGACGGATGGTCCAATGACGCGCGTTCAACCGGCGACCCGATGGCGCGCGGCCCGGCGAAGCTGAGGAGTGCAAGCCTCTGATTCGCCGCCTTCGGAATCGCCCCGAGTTCGGGTAGGGCTAACTACGAGCCCGTTTCGCCTGGGGCCCGCAGAACGGAATTAGTCTGTTCCCGCAACATCACAAAACCAATGGCAAGCGCCAGGCCCCCGAACACCCCTATCGCGAGGTTGAGAGGCAGATTCGGTTTGTAGGGGTATGACGCCGGCTGAGCCGGACCCACAAGGCGGACATTGGACTGGCTCATGGTCGAAGCTATGCGCGCTTCGTCGGCCCGTCGCGATATGGCTCATAGAACTGCCGAGTCGCATCCAACTCTCGTCTGTAAGCGCTCGTAGGGCCCCAGGCCGACGCTGATCCAGCCAGGTCGCGCTGCCCGCCCCTGCTTGTTGTCGCGCCATCCGCCCGGCCATGCGCATCGGGCTCGGCCTCCGATTAAAGCAGTCTCTTTCTGAGTTCGGCGAGTTCGAGGCTCAACGACGCGTGAGTTTGTTTGCGCCACGCGCTGCCGCGTTTCGATTCCCTGCTCGATGAAGGTTTGGGCCAAGGTGTTCGCGATATCGGAAGCGAGTTGCGGAGTCGCGTGCTTCGGATACGATCTGGATAATACTGCTCCCCCGCGTGGGCACAATCTGTAAGTTCTTTCTTACTTGTTCGACGGCTTTCCACGCGGGGGCCGATAAGTCCGAATTGTCGAGGCGCCCGCCGCCCAAGGGTTTCAAACTGGCCGCGAATTCGGGACGCTCCCATAGCCGAAGCTTTCTGACCACTTGTTCGATCAGAGCGTCCTGCCGTAGCATTTCCGCCTGTGTCTGGATGTAGACTGCATTGTCTGCGCTCGGGGCGGACGTCGGATAAATGTCCCGCAGGTCGAGGAAATTGTCGTTCACTCCAAGTATCTGGATTGAAGCGTGAGACTGATACATACGCGGCTGCAGCGCACTAATTAGGGCGGCCGCCAGAATACCGAAGCCGACGATCCATAACAAAGAGAATTTGTTCCGGAAGAGCGTCCTTTGGCAGTCCAGGACGCTCCATTCCTGTCCACCCGCGGATCCGGAGCCGCTGCGCCAACTCGAGTTCGGAGACGGGAGAGAACGGTCTAGATCTTGCGGTGCGTAACCGGGAGGGATAAGGATAGCCACTGATACACCTTCTCAAATGAAAATCGACTCTTCAGGCGCCCGGCCGCCAGAGAATGACTGACAAGCTCACACTCCAGCAATCGGGCAGAGCTACCGCTATCTCGAGTGCATTGGCCACTGACATTCTGAACAGGGCGTCCGCACCCGCGCCGGCATATGGCGTCCAACTTATTGGCCGCACCGGCCTTACAGAGTTAAGGATATGCAACCTAAGCCTTAAGTCGCCTTTTTTGGGGTGAAGGACGTGGGTAAGTACCGGAGTTCGCGGCGCGGCGGGACAATAACGCCAACGTCGGATGGGAGACTGTAGCGACGATTGTCGCCGCGCGGGGCTTTGCCAACGCCCCTGGGACCGGAGCTTACGTTCCGACAGGTTCAAGAGGAAACTGCAGGTCGTGCAGTTCCGCGTAGAGTCCGCCCTTGCGCAGTAATTCCGTGTGATTTCCGCGCTCGTGGATGACCCCGTCGCTGACTACGAAAATCACGTCCGCGGACCGAATCGTTGCCAGCCTGTGCGCGATTACGATAGACGTCTTGTTCTGCATCAGACGGTCCAGCGCCTCGAACACTAGCTTCTCGCAGCCGGCATCCAGCCCAGTACTAACTTCATCCAGGATAAGAATCGGGGTGTTGCGGATCACCGCCCGCGCAATCGCAATGCGTTGCCGCTGGCCACCCGAAAGAGTAACGCCACGCTCTCCAATCACCGTCTCATAACCTTGTGGCATCTGCTCGATGAACTCATCCGCGTTAGCCAGGCTCGCAGCGCGAAGAATCTCCGCGCGCGTTGCCTCCGGTTTGCCGTAGGCGATGTTGTACCACACCGGACCGTGGAACAGCAGGGTGTCCTGCAGTACGAAACTGATTTGCTGCCGCAGCGATTCCTGCTGGAAGAGTCTCACATCGGTGCCGTCGATCTTCACCATTCCGGCGTCCGGGTCGTAAAAGCGGGGGATCAGGTTGATGATTGTAGTTTTTCCCGCGCCGGTCGGTCCCACCAACGCCGCCACCTGTCCCGGCTCCACTTTCAGAGCTATATGTTTCAGAACCGGACGGTTCGGCTCGTAACCGAAACTGACATCGTCGAGTTCGATCTTTCCCCGAAACGTCGGAGCGCACCGGGCGCCCGGCAGGTTTCTTACTTCATGCTCCGTCTCGAGCACCTCACGGATTCGTTCATAGCCCACCGCGGCCTTCGTATAAGCGTCCGCTGTTTTTGCCAGTTCTCGCATCGGCTTATACATCCTGCCTACATACCAGATGAAGAGCACCAGCGACCCCGCGCTAATGGCGCCGGCCAAAGCCATCCGCCCGCCAAACCACAACACCAGGCAGGTTCCTACCGCGATGATCATATCGATCATGGGTGAGAGTTTGACCTTCAGGCTCCGCGCTTTCAAAGCGATGTCGACCGACTGACGGCTCACATCCGCCAGTCTGCGCTGTTCGTAATCCTCGCGCGCAAACGCCCGCACCACGTGCATGGACGACAGCACCTCCTGGATTACCGAGGCCATCTCTCCTTCTTTTTGCCGCACCTCACGCGTGGCTTTTTTTATGCGGCGCGTGTAATGGAAGACGACTATGAATAGCAGCGGCGCGACGGAAAGCGCGATTACGGTGAACTGCCGGCTCAAGCACAACATGATGGCGATCATGCCGACCAGGGTAAGGCTATTGATAAGCACGCCCAGCAATCCGGAAGTAATAAAACTCTGAATTGCGTCGATGTCGCTGGTCAACCGGCTGATGAGGTCGCCCGTCTGTTTCTGGCTGTGAAAGCCAAGCGAGAGAAGCTGGATGTGGGAGTACAGCTTGCGGCGTAGATCGTGCATGATCCACTGTCCCAAGCTCGCGGTAATGTACTTCTCGGTGTAACTGCAGATCGCTCCCAGGGCGGCGATCGCGAGAAGCGATAGGGATGCGAACTTCAGGACCGCAGCTTTATCGTCTGCGAACGATAGGATCAGTTGGTTCAGCGGCCCCTGCCCGGGCCTCGACTTTATTACATTGTCAAGAACGATCTTGAGGGGCCAAGGCTCCGCCAGACTCGCGATGCCTTCGAAAAGAACCGCGATGATTCCAAACGTCAGTAGCTTGGCGTGGGGCCTCAGCAGTTGCCGCATGCCGGGCTGACGCCTTTCGGAACCTCCTGCCATCGGTTTCAAGCGATTTTGACTCCTGGCGACGGGGTGAATCGCGATCAATCGTCGGCAAACTCACCGGTGCGCGCGATCGCGTCTCGGACGATCGTAAGCGCCGCCTGGCGCAAGGTCATCAAATCGGGCAGACCGGTCCAAGCGTCCTTGGCCATGTGTGTTTCGAATGAAGTCTGCAGATTCAGAGGAATCGCGTCCCAAGCGGGTGGTTCGACATTCGTTACCTCCCGCAGGGCATGTTCAAGCAGCGAAATCTGATGTTGGGACATGCACGTGGAATAAACCGAGCGCACCATCTGTACCTCCAGTCCTTCCTCACTTCGCCAAGCCTCTACACCACCTGCTGTCGTCGATGTCGGTGCTACTAACAGCGATTGTTTTTCTGCGGTTACGTCTGTCGAGGACTATTGCTGTCCAGGTCCAGACGCCGTAGTTTTTGGCGCGTCGGCGCTTTGAACCGATTCGCCAACGATTTGGGAGATATTTGTGGGCTGGAAGGACGTGATGTAGTGCTTCAAGCCAAGCTGTGCGAAACCCATGCCGTATGACTTGGCCTCCTTTAGCGCCTGCGGCCGCTGCCAGCCGTCGTGTGAAATCCGATAACAGGCGATTACCGTTCCCGTCCGGTCGGAACCCCGCTGACAATGCACAAAGACCGGCCCCGGGGAATTTAACAGGGCGAGCGCTTTGGCAATCTGCTCGTCAGACGGAGCAACCACTCCCTTCATCGGCAGATTGACGTAACTCATACCGAGAGCCGCCACGGCTCGACCTTCCTCTGCCGTTGAGTGCTCGTCTTCGCGGCGCAGATCGATAACTGTTTTAACTCCCATTTTGGCCAGACTCTGCCAGGCTTCGGACCCAGGTTGGCCGCCGCGATAGACGTGGTCGTTAACTTGGTGGAAGTTGGGGATTGCCGGAGTCTGCGCGAGGGCTGGCCATGCAGAAATCGACAAAGACAATACGACGCTCGCAAAAACGGTTGTTTTCTTTAAGTTATTCATTAAATGATGTTTCCTGGAGGTATCCCAAGTCAATGCGACAGACCGCACCCATTTGAGAAAGTTAGCTTCGATACAATTTTGACGATTGAAGCTCTTCAAGTGTTGCCTCTTTCGCGGAGGTTTATCCCCATCTATTTCGTTTAACCCGTCCGCGCTCCGGCAATCCCTCTTAACCCATCCGATCCTAAGAATATTCAACCTCCACGCGCTGTGATGAGTCTAGTGCAACAGGAACAAAGGCAGGTATATGCATCGGACCATAATCGCAATTACATCGGCCTCGGCTCTACTCGTGAGTTCCCTCGTTCTGGCCGCCGGAAAGAAAACGCAAGATACACAAGATAAGACACCGGCGGGAAGCCACTCTGCAGTTTTATGGCGCGATCCCGGCGACATTGCTTCGCGCAATTTGTTTTATGGGCCGGGTGGCGAAATCCACGCGCCTCAGGGGAAGTTTACTTTCAAACAAGAGGACATGTCGGGCACCAATCCCAAGTTCGACGTCGTGGATCAGGACGGAGTCACCTGGCGTGTGAAGATGGGCCCAGAGGCGCGTCCTGAAACAGCAGCCTCCCGCTTCGTTTGGGCTGTAGGATACTTCGCCAACGAGGACTACTTCATGCCAACGCTCCATGTGGAGGCGATGCAACGTCTGCGCCGTGGAAGAAATCTTGTCTCGCCGGGCGACAACGTTCTTAACGTCCGTCTGAAGAGACACCTGAAAGACGAAAAGAAAAGCGGCGGCTGGTCGTGGTCAAAAAATCCATTCACCGGTTCCCGGGAATGGTATGGCCTCAGAGTGCTGATGGCGGTCATGAACAATTGGGACCTGAAGGACACTAACAATGCAGTGTATCTAACTCGCGAGCCAGTGGAGGAACGATATACCGTGACTGACCTGGGCGCCAGCTTCGGCAGTACCGGACTGAATTGGATGCTAAAGGGCGACCCCACTGCTTACTGCACGTCTAAATGGATCAACAAGACCTCACCCGAGTTTGTCGACTTCAACGTACCTTCGGGGCCGGCGATGAACTACTATATCGATTTCCCTGAATTAGGGCGCCGGCTCGGCTTGATTTGGCTCGGCAAGCACATCCCGCGTAAAGACGCGCGATGGATGGGGGATCTGTTGGCGCATCTTTCGCCTAATCAGATTCAAGATGCATTCCGCGCTGCCGGTTACTCTCCGAAGGAGGTTGAGGAACTCAGCAAGACGGTGGAGCGCAGGATCAGTGAGTTAGAGAAGCTCTAAGAGCGCAGCTAATCGGGCTGGCGACGTCTCAGCGGGATTCCCGCCCAAATCGCCAAAGGCGACGTCTCGCCGCCAAATCCGCAGCGTCTCCCCGCTGCGCACTCCGGCGCCGGCGGATAGGCTTTCCCGCGGGGGACGCAGTAGGTTGAAGACATTCGTTGGGCGAAATCAGGCCGCGCTGGATGGCGTAGTAAACCAATTCGGTTTGGTTCTTTAGTCCCAACCGGTTCATCAACATCGCTCGGTGATTTTCAACGGTTCGGGGGCTGATATTGAGCACCGCCCCGGTTTCGGCGCTTGTTTTGCCTTGCAACGCCAGTTGCAGGACCTGGCGTTGCCGGCTCGTCAGACTTTCGGGTGAATCGAGAGCTCGCGGATTAGACCTTTCCACGTCTAGAGAGACAGCGGCGACCGTGCTCAACGGCGGGCTGAGGAAATGACCGCCCGCATGAGCCTCCTTGACAGCGCGCACTAGGTGCTCCTCCGGACCACCTTTGAAGACAAACCCGGCAGCGCCGCTTCTCAGCGCCTGGCCAATGGCTGCTCTGCTGGGCCGCCTGGAAAAAATGATGGTACGCGTGTTCGGCGCGCGGTCGCGAAGAGTGTGAAGTGCTCCCGATCCGCCGAGCCCCGGCATCATGAGATCGAGCACCAGCACATCGGGTCTTAACCGCTCGGCAAGCCGCAGGGTCTCATCGCCGTCCGAAGCCACAGCCATGATCGAAAAAACCGGTTCGCATTCGAAAAGCGCCTTTAGACCACGGCGCACAATTGGGTGATGGTCAGCCAAAATGATCGAGATACCCAAAATTAGCTCCCTGGAAGGGTCGCGATTTGCCGGCCATTCCAAACGCGGCGAGCGGCGCCGCCGGGCTCTTCTTGTACCGGTTTCGCCGTCGTCTTTATTTGGAACGCAAAGCGCCTCGGAATTCCTTGGGGCTTGAAGTAAATTGATGCGCCGGATTGCGCTGAAACCCGTTCAGCAGCGCACGTAACACTAGTAAACGAAGGCGGCGAGACCGCCGCTTTCGGGCGCGCGCAGGCTCACCACAGGTTGGCAAAGCGAGGATCGCGAAGCACCGATTCGCTGGTCAGGCTGCGCAAGAACTCGATCAAATCGGAGCGCTGTGCGGGCGAAAGAGGGAAGCCGCCGATCAGGGGATCTTGATCGGGGACATGGCCGCCTCCCGCCGCATAACGGTCCAGAACCGCTTCTAGGGTTGGGAGGCTGCCATCATGCATATAGGGCGCGGTGAGAGCGACATTCCGCAGCGAAGGGGCCTTGAACATCCCCGGCCCCGCAGCGCCCGTGGCGTGCGTTGGCGGTTGGCGGCGCGGGTGCCCCTCGAACTCGGTAGAGTCGCTGAAGTTGAAGCCTCCATGACAGCGGAAACAGGAGAGCGGCTGGCTGTAGAAGAGCGTTTCGCCGCGACGGGCGGCGGCGGATACCGCTGCATCGTCGCCGCCATAGTGATACCTGTCGTATGGCGAAGCGGCGGAAATGATGATTCGCTCAAATGCCGCAATCGCCTTCACCGCGTTACGCATGGTCAAGGGCGGCGTTTCGCCGGGAAATGCGCGTGCGAACAGGTCGCGATAACGAGGGTCCGCCGCGACCCGCGGCGGAACTCCATCCGCTTCGCGTAATCCCATCTCAATGGGCTGCTCGCCGAACATAGGGATTGGCGCTTGGTCTTCCAGCCGGCGCACATGCGGGTCACCCCAGGTTAGCGATGCGCTATATGCCACGTTCACCAGGCTCATGGCATTGCGCGAATGGACTTGGCCGGTGGTTCCAACGGCAGTAGGGCGACCGTCGGTGAACGCATGTTCCTGACGGTGGCAGGTGGCGCATGAGGTCTTTCCATTCACGGAGAGGCGGGTGTCATAGAAGAGGTAGCGGCCCAATTCCACCTTCACCTCGCTCATGGGGTTATCGGCCGGAACCAGCGGCGGTGGGAAGCCCCGTGGAAGCTCCCATCGATAGGCATCCTGCGCCGACGCTACGGTGGGAAGTAGTATCTGGCCCGCGCCCAATACCAATACGGGGAACCAACGGCAGGCGCTCACTTTTTCAACTGCACGATCTCCAACTCCTCCAGCATGCGGATGGATCGCGCAGCCTCTTTATCGGTTCCGGCCACAATGCGCAACGGGCCTTGGTAATCGAACAGCGGCTTGCCATTGCGCTTGTCCGCCACGATGAACCGCCCTTGGGTGAGATCCGGATCGAGTTCCGCCAGCGAATAGACCACCTGATAGCCATCATGCGCCTTTGCCAAAACATAGGTCGAGAGCGCTTTTCCGCGTAGTTTATTGCCAGTCGGCACCCCGGCTTTCTTCAGGAGCTCGATGACCGCCACGCCTTCGTATTCGTCCTTCGAGCCGTCCGGCTCCGTAAGAGTAATCGTCTGACGAGGCATCGAGGCAAGATCCGCGGCTTGGAAGACTATGCGTGAAGGAACGGATCCCGTGATGGCGAGCGAGCCGGTTTGCGCCAGGGCGGAAGAGAGCGAGAAAGCAAGTAGAGCGATGTAGCGCATGAACGACATTGTCGCATTTGCCTGCACGGAATGGCGACGAGGGAGAGCGCTACGCCTGCGCCTTCGGCGCATCGACAGGCTAGAGGCCTATCGTACGCACTATTGTTTCTTTGGGGTGACGGGCGTGACGGCAGATGCCTGCTTGCGCACTTGATCGAAATACTGCTCGACATAGGGCTGCAACGCTACCGGAATTTCGTCGCGATCGATCTGCGCTCCCGATTGCTGATGTTCGGCTCCGCGCTGCACGTAGGCCGTGTGCAACTGCTGGCTGGTGTTCTGCACTTCGACGGTGGAATCGCCGGTCACCGTCGCGGAACGCTTGCCGATCAGTTCGGTAATCTTGCCCATCGCGGCAAGTTGTTCGGCCCGCTTGATGGCCTTGTCGCCATCCTCGCTGCCAACGCCGCTGCCGGGCTGCTTACTGGCCTGCTGCGATTTATCGCCGGAGCCTTTGCCCTGCGATTGCTGCCCGTCTTTTTCATCGCCGTTCTGACCCTGCTGGGCATCGGCCTGATCGGACGAGCCTTGCTGTCCATCCTTCGAATTCTGCTGCTGGCCCTTCTGCTGCTGTCCCTGCCCCTGCTTCGAATTCTGATTGCCAGCTTGCTGCTGCGGATTGGAAGGATTTTGCGTCTGCGGCTTCATCTTCGACAGCAAATTCTCGGCGAAATCCTTCATCTTGCTCAAGAGGCTGCCGCTTTCGCCGGAGCTATTGCTGTTCTGTTTGCCGTCGGATTGCTGCTTCGGATCACCCTTGCTTTCACCCTGCGAAGCCGACCCTTTTTCGCCACTGTCCTGCTGATCGTGATCGTCGGCCTGCTGGTTCTGCCCTTGGCCATCCTGATTCTGATCGCCGCTGTTCTGCTTGGAGGCCTGATCCTTGGCATCGCCCGTCTTGTCCGCGCTTTGCGAATCGCCCTGGTCCGCTGGGTCGTCAGCGTTCTTCTGATCCTGTCCCTGCTGGTTTTGATCCTGGTTAGCGGAATCGTTGGTGTCCGTGTCGTCTTTCCCGGGCGGTGTATGGCGTCGGTTTTCGGCGACTTCCTTCTTGTCCGCGGGCGTGAACTGATCTTGAATCATACGCGCGAGGGGCGGCCTAAGATCAAGCCGCCGGCTCAATCCGTAGCGCAAGGCAAACAGGCTTGTGGCAACTAACGCCAGTGCCGCTACGATATACGCCGAGCGGGGCATGGAATAAGGAAGCACCCGCGCGAGATTCACTTGGGCGGCAGTTTCCTCGGCGCGCTGTTGCTGCCAGCGCAGCACCTCGGGCGAGGAGGCGGCTGGGGTTCCGGAGAAATAGAACGCGGTGGAAAGGGTATCGGCCAATTGAGCCCGATGATCTACCAGTTGAGCGGCGCGATAGGGTGGCGGGAGACGGCGGAATGCAAGGTAAATCCCCGTCGCGGCGGCGGCGGCTGGAATGAGCGCCAGCCAATACCACTCTAGAATCTGCGTACCCAGAATAAGGAGGAGAATGAACGCGGCAAAGGCGGCGGAAAAGGCATTCGCCCCTTGCGCAATCAATTCAGCGTTTAAGAGGCGCCGACGGGCCCGGCGGATTAGTTCCAGCATCTTCCCTCGTGCGCTTCCATACCTAACATAAGACGTCTCAAATCGAAGAATAGCCTTAATACTAGCATTTTCGGAACCGGGCGCGATTCTTGGCATGAAGTGCTCTTGGCCCTCTTATTGCAAGCAAAGCGCCGAAAAGTGCGCCAAGGCCTTAAAATGGTATTAGAGCTCGACAGCCAAAGGACCTCCATTGAACCAACCGATCAAAGTTCTCATCGTAGACGACGAAGCGAGCCAGCGCAGCGGTCTCGCCGCCATGGCCACCGCGTGGGGTATGACCCCACGTACCGCGAGCGACGGCCAGGACGCCCTCGTCAAACTTGCCGAATTTCCCGCCGATGTCATTGTTACCGACCTTAATATGCCGGGACTCGACGGATTCGGTCTTCTTCAGAAACTCCGCGATTCCGGCGAAATGCCTCCCACAATCGTGGTCACTGCATATGGCAATATCGAAACCGCGGTAAAGACAGTTCATGAATTGGGCGCCTATTGGTTCCTGGAAAAGCCGATACAGCCCGGTGTCATGGAAGTTCTGCTGCGCCGCGCCGGCGCACATGCCGGCTTGCGGGCCGAAAATCGCAGCCTCGAGCGGCAACTTGGTTACAAGGGCACATTGGGAGAGATGGTAGGCGCATCTCCCCGGATGCAGGAAATCTTCGCCCTACTGCAACAAGCCGGACCGAGTAAAGCCTGCGTACTGATTACCGGCGAAAGCGGCACCGGAAAAGAAATGGTTGCGCGGACCGTACATGCGCTTAGCCAGCGCCGTCAAGGCCCGTTCGTTGCGATCAACTGCGCGGCGCTGCCGGAGACGCTGATTGAAAGCGAGCTTTTCGGACACGAAAAAGGCTCCTTTACGGGCGCATCGGAACGCCGCGCCGGCTGCTTCGAAGTGGCCCAGCACGGTACGCTTCTACTCGATGAAATCGGCGAAATGCCGATGCCTACGCAGGCCAAGCTGTTGCGCATCCTCGAGGATTCGAAGGTGCGCCGCTTGGGCGGCAAGACGGAATTTGAAGTGGACGTTCGCCTGATTGCGGCCACCAACAAGGTTCCCGAGGAGGCCGTCAAAGGCGGGCACCTGCGCGAGGACCTCTTCTATCGGCTCAACGTCTTCCACATTCACCTTCCTCCACTTCGTGAGCGCAAGGAGGACCTGCCCGCGATCGCGGAAGCGCTCATCGGCGATCTCAACCGCAAACACGAATGCCGCGTCGTCGGGATTTCCCCGATTGTGATCGACGCGCTCGGCGCCCACAACTGGCCGGGCAATATTCGCGAGTTGCGCAACGTTCTGGAACGCGCGGTGATTATCGCGGGTGAGGGTATGGTTGAGATGAAGCATCTTCCTTCGTTTTTACAGGCGCGTAGCGGAGGTGGCATTGCTATCGCGGCTCCGGCGGCGGTTGCGACCCCCACTCCGCACGAGGATGAGGGAGACCAGGTTCGATTTTTGGTGGGAACCACAGTGGAAGAGGCCGAAAAAGGTCTGATTCTGCGAACGTTAGAGCATACCCGCAACAATAAAACCCGTGCCGCCGAAATTCTGGGGATCAGCTTAAAAACGCTGCACAATAAGTTGAAGGAATACGGCGCGAAAGAATACGGCGCAGCAGTGTGAGGCTGCGCCAGCCTTCCCGCTCATAAGTTCTTTAAAACGATACTGCGCGCCCGCCGTGAAACGTGGGCGCACGGCTAATCGGGCACCGAAAAAGGGACTGGGGGCCATTGAAGCCCCGAAGCGTAGGCTTACTCTACTTATCTGCCGGTGTGGAGGTTATTGTGGATCGCGTAGAGCGCAAGCTCCAGCCGGTCGGACACTCCCAACTTGTCGAAGATGTTGTGCAGATGGTTCTTCACCGTCTGCTCGCTGATAAACATCTTCTCCGCCATTTCCTTGTTTTTGAAGCCCTGAGCGACCAATGCCACAATCTCTCGTTCGCGCTGGCTGAGCGGCGAGCGTTCCCGATCACGAGGCGCCTGGGAAGGCGCGGCCATTGGCGATTCGTCATTGGCTACGAATTGGCGAATAACGGCCGCTGTAGTATGAGAATCGAGCCAAATCTCACCGGCATGCACCTTACGAATGCTTTTTATTAACAGTTCGGTCGCTGTCTGTTTGAGTACAATTCCGGAAGTACCGAGCTTCATCGCTTGAACGAACTCATTCTTATCGTCCGAAGCGGTTAAGACAATCACACGGGTCTTGTTTTTCGCGGCTTGCAATCGTTGCAACGTCGCGAGACCATCGAGGCCGGGCATCTTCAAATCGAGCAACAAGATATCTGGCTCAAGTTGCTGCAGAACCTCGAGAACCTGGCGGCCATCCGAAGCCTGCGCCACCACATCGAAATCTTCTTCTAACGCCAGAAGCTTGCACAGCCCATCGCGAAAGATGGGGTGATCGTCGGCAACAACGATTCGAATCTTGTGCTTAATCTCACTAGCGGAGGCAGGACCGTTCATTGCAACGTTGTTATCAGCCATACACTTCCTAGGTGGCCTATTCCCAATTGTAGAGTCCCAATAGTACCAAGTCAAATAGCGCGCCTCGACCGAAAGTTTGGCCTTTGATGGAAATCCCCTCACCCTTCCGAAACGCTTGCCGGCTATTGTAACGCACCGGCAGGACTGCGCAAGCGCATCGCTCCCGAATCTTGTGTCGCGCTTTTGATAAGGTGATTAGATCATGAGCGAAGATCTGGGCGAATTGGATTTTCAGCGGTCGTGGCGCCGCTTGCAACAATTAGGCCTGAACGCCTATGAGTCGCGCTCTTATCTGGTGCTGCTTGGCCATCCCAAGTTCAAAGCCTTGGAATTGGCGGCGCGCTCTCACGTTCCCCGCCAGAAGATCTACGAAGTACTAGACAGCTTGGTGGAAAAGGGCTTCGCGCAGGTGGTACAGGAGAAAACTAAGCTCTTCTCGGCAGTGGAACCGAGCTTGGCGATTCCCGGATATCTGGGCCGCAAGCGCCAGACACTGGAACAGGAATTCAACGATAACCGCCGCGCTGGCTCGGCGCTGATCGACGATCTCAACAGCTTGTATTCGGGGGGACAGGGCGGCCGCGGAACGCTCGACTTTCTGCGCATAGTAACCGAGCCGGTGCAGACCGCCGCCGAATACCGCCGCATGCTTTCCGAGGTTAAGGAGGAGTATCTCGAATTCTCGCGTCCGCCATATGCGGTGGACCCGTTGGATGAAAAACTTGTGAAACAGGCGCGCGCATCCGGCGTGAATTGCCGCCTGTTACTGGAAGCCGGGTCGCTCGACGAGGAACATCGCGCCCGCTTGAACGATTACGAGGCTTCCGGAGTGGAAGTCCGAATGGCGGACTCGCTACCCATGAAGCTGGCAGTGTTCGATTGCCGCGACGGGATGATCGCCCTGCTGGACCCCGTAATTACGCGGCCTGTTTGGACCGCGGTAGTCTTTCAACACGAGGGAATGGGCGCTGCCATGAAGGGGCTGTTCGAAGAGCACTGGCGGAGGGGAAAGGCGTTTTAGCCGCAGCCGTGTCGGTTTTCAGCGGAAGTTCTAGCGGGCGCCCCCTGCCAAGCCACGTTGCTTGCGCGTGATAATTTCCCGCACCGCATAGATGCGCCGGTTCTGGCTTTCGAAATAAGTCCGCATGATCATCTCGCCGATCAGACCGGTAGAGAACATCATCAGGCCGGCTAAGAGGAGCAACGCGGCGGCAACCATAAGCGGACCGTGTTCGACAAGGATGTCGTGTCCCATCAGCTTTGAAATGGCTAGCCAAGTCAGCGTCCCGCCGCCGGAAACGGCGCCCAGTAATCCCAACGATCCGAAGAAGTGCATGGGCCGCGTAAAGTATTTCAGCAGAAACTTGATGGTCAGGATGTCGAACAGCACGCGGAAAGTTCTTCCGATTCCGTAGTGCGAATCGCCGGAAGTGCGCGGCACGTTGCGTATCGGAACCTCAACCACGCGCGCTCCGTAAAAGCTGGCCAAAGCGGGAATAAAACGGTGCAATTCGCCGTAGAGGTTTACGTCGCGCAAAACTTCGGCGCGGTATGCCTTGAACGTCGTTCCGAAATCGCGCAGATCCATACCTGAGGCCTTCGCCATCAGCCAATTCGCAATACGCGAAGGGATCCGGCGCAAAATTGCATTGTCCACGCGATTTTTACGCCACCCGCTGGCGATGTCGTAGCCCTCATCGATTTTGGCGAGGAGTGCGGGAATGTCTTCGGGCGCGTGTTGCAGGTCCCCGTCCATGGCGATTACGATGTCGCCCTTGGCTTCATGGAAGCCCGCCGAAAGGGCGGCCGTCTGACCGAAGTTGCGGCGCAGCCGGATGACTTTGAGACGGCCATCGGTCTCCACAAGGTTCGCCAACAGCTCGAAGCTGCGGTCGGACGAAGCGTCGTCGATAAAAAGAATTTCGTACGGGCGGCGCAACTGCTCGAGGACCGAAGACAATCGATCGTAGAGCGGAAGGAGCGAGTGTTCCTCGTTGTGGATGGGAATCACGATCGACAGCATGAATCCTTCAGTTTAACATCGGGTCCCAAACGGGCTGTGAGACGCCGCACATCGGTCTGTTGAGTGCAATTTCCCGTACAGCAGGGAGCTTAAAATACTATGAAACTACCGATAATTTTTTTGTTGGCGTTAGGGACACTTAGCGCCCAAGTGCCTAACCCCACACAGAATAAGCATACATACACGCCCGATTCGGGCCAGCCAATTTTCCGAGTGACGGTAGTCTCACGCACTATTAAGGCGATTAACTATCACCATCGGACGGGGATGAGCCCGATCGATTTCCGTGGGACGGAACTTATGCCCGCGGCACGCGGCGAAGCTCATGTTTCCAGCCAGATGGGTTCTACCAAAATCGAAACCAGCCTCAATCACATGACGGCCGCTAATCAGTTTGGACCGGAATACATGACCTACGTGTTGTGGGGTGTCACGCCGGAAGGGCGCGCCACAAATTTAGGGGAGGTCGTTCTCGAAGGCGATCACGCGAAATTGCTTTCCACCACCGATCTGCAAACCTTTGGTCTAATGGTCACCGCCGAACCTTATTTTGCTGTGACACAACCAAGCAATGTCGTGGTGGCCGAGAACTTCCTTCGTAACGATACCAGCGGAACTATCGAGCAAGTGGACGCCAAGTACGAATTACTCGAACGCGGGCAATATGTGCTCGATCGCGCCGATTATCGGCCCGTCAAGGTGAATCCGAAGGGGCCGCTGCAGTTGGCGGAAGCGGAAAACGCGGTGGAGATCGCTCGTCTTGCCGGTGCTGAGAAATATGCAGCCGATACATTTCAAAAGGCTAAGATAGACCTGCAGAACGCCGAAGGCTTCTTGCACGGATCGCGCAATCGCAAAGAATCCGAAACCGATTCGCGCGAAGCGGCGCAAATGGCGGAAGACGCCCGCATCATCACCTTCCGCAAGATTCACGACGAGCAGCTAGCTAATGAGCGAGCCGCCGCCGCGGCCCGTGAAGCCGCCGCCCAGCAGCAGGCCCAGCAAGCGCAACAGCAGGCGACGTTGGAGCAGCAGCGACGTGCGCAAGCCGATGCAGATCGCCTGGCTGCGGAGCAGGCCAAATCGGCCGCGGATCAAGCCCGGTTACAAGCTGAACAGGCCGCAGCCAATGCCGTAAAAGAGAGGGCCGCAGCGGATGCGGCGAAGGCCGACGCGTTAGCGCAACAACAGGCTGCCCAAGCTGAGGCCGCGCGCGCCCAGCAGGCAGCACAACTCGCCGACCAGCAGCGGCAACAGGCCGAGACGGAGAAGACTCAACTGCGCGAGCGCCTGCGCCAGCAATTGAACACGATTCTGGAAACACGCGAAACGCAGCGCGGTTTGATCGTCAACATCAACGATGTGCTGTTCGACTTCAACGAGTACACATTGAAGCCGGGCGCAAGAGAGAAGCTCGCCAAGGTATCGGGAATCCTGCTCGCATATCCGGGCCTCAAGATTCAATTGGAAGGGCACACGGATAGCGTTGGTTCGGACGACTACAACCTAAAACTCTCGCAGCAGCGCGCGGATTCGGTCCGCACCTACCTGAGTTCGCAAGGCGTCCCGGCGGAGTCCGTCTCCTCAGTCGGATTAGGTAAAGCCGACCCAGTAGCGACCAATGACACGGCAGCGGGCCGCCAGCAAAACCGCCGCGTGGATATGGTGGTTTCAGGAGAGGCGATTGGAATTGGATCATTGCAATAAGACACGCTGATAAGCATGAATGTGGGGCTGCTCCATTCGGTGGGGGCCCCACAAGTCCCACCGAGCATTCACCCTACCCCTTTTGGCGATAATAAGACCACGCATGAAACACTCGCGCTGGCTTCTTATCGCTGCCACTGTCGCCCTTATTGGTTGCGCCGGCGTGATCCGGCTCATGGCTCAGGCCTCGTTCCGGCCGCTCTCTTCATTCGACGCGCAGGTGAAGCCGCTCGTCGCGCGGATGACGCTCGACGAAAAAATCGGACAGATGACTCAGCCCGAGCAGGAGCATGTCGCGGATAACGCCGAAATCGAGTCGCTCTTCATCGGTTCCGTACTCAGCGGAGGCAACTCCGATCCCAAAGCAGGCAATAGCCTCGCGGCGTGGCGCGATCTCTATGACCACCTGCAGCAGCACACCCAGAAGACCCGCCTGCGGATTCCCCTCCTCTACGGCGTCGACGCTGTACACGGCCACAACAACGTTCTCGGCGCAGTGATTTTTCCACACCAAATCGGTCTGGGGTGCACGCGCGATGCGGCTCTGGTGGAAAAGGTGGAACGTATTACGGCGGAGGAGGTCCGCGCTACCGGGATTCAATGGGCCTTCGCGCCATGCGTCGCCGTGCCTCAGGATATCCGCTGGGGCCGCACGTACGAGGGATTCTCCGAAGATCCCGCCATCGTCCGCGAACTTGCCGGCCCCGCCGTGCACGGGTTGCAAACCTCCAATCTGGCCGACCCTCTCGCCGTGCTCGCGTGCGCGAAGCACTTCGTGGGCGATGGCGGCACGGCTTGGGGATCGTCTCGCGATCGCCGCGGGCTCGATCAGGGAGACACGCGCGTTGACGATGCCACGCTGCGACGCGTTCACCTGCAAGGTTACATTGCGGCCATCCGCGCTGGCGTAGGCTCTATCATGCCGTCGTACAGCAGTTGGAACGGCGTCAAGGTTTCAGGCGATAAAGCGTTGCTAACCGGCTTGCTGAAGCAGGAACTCGGCTTCCAGGGTTTCCTGATTTCCGATTACAACGCCATCGATCAGCTCGACCGCGATTACAAGAAAGCGATCGAAATCTCCATCAATGCCGGCATGGATATGGCGATGGTTCCCGCGCGATACAAGGAGTACATTGCCGATCTCAAGCAGCTCGTGCAAGATGGCAAGGTACCGATGACACGCATCGACGATGCGGTGACGCGCATCCTGCGGGTGAAGTTTGCAATGGGCATGATGGACCCGAAGCGTTCGCAACTGGCCGACCGCGAGTTGGCAAAGACGTTCGGATCCCCGGAACATCGCGCCGTAGGCCGCCAGGCCGTTCGCGAATCGATGGTGCTGCTGAAGAACAACCGGCGCACGCTGCCGCTCGCGAAATCGGCCGCGCGCATCCACGTCGCGGGCAAGAGCGCCGACGATCTCGGCAACCAATGCGGTGGCTGGACTATCGACTGGCAGGGCAAGAGCGGGCCAGTCACCGAAGGCGGAACCACGCTGCTGGCGGCCATCCGCAAGGCTGCAGGCAAGAATACACAGGTGACGTACTCCGCAGATGGGATCGGGGCTGCAGGAGCATCCGTCGGGATCGTCGTAATCGGCGAGAAACCATACGCGGAGGGCGCCGGCGACCGCGCCGATCTCAGTCTCGCGCCCGAGGACGTCGCCGCCGTGAGCAACATGAAGGCGGCGGGGATTCCGGTAGCCGTCGTGCTCTATTCGGGCCGGCCGATGATTCTAGGCAGCGTGCTGGAAAAGGCCGACGCGTTGATCGCAGCGTGGCTGCCGGGCACCGAGGGCGATGGAATCGCCGACGTTCTGTTTGGCGATTATAAGCCCACGGGGAAACTATCTTTTGCGTGGCCACGATCGATGGATCAGGTGGCGAAGCATACGGGAGACGCAGGGTATGCTCCGCTGTTTGCGCTTGGATTTGGGCTTAGTTACTAAGGGGCAAACGCGAACAGCTTGTAAAGCAGCCAAGCCACCCCGGCGGCGAATCCCAATGCCGCCTGGTATTCGCGATTCTTCTTATATTGCGACCACCGGAAAGGCTGCGAAGGTCGCGGCCGTGGATTCCAACGCGGGATGAGCGCGGGCACGCGCATCGCGTAGCTCGCATACCCGGGAAATAGGCCGCGTAAATGTTGCTGCTCGAGTTGAATCACGGGCAGATAGACGAACAAGAACACCACGGTAAACAACAGACCCAGCCACACGCTGCGCGAGGCAACCACCAGGCCGGCGGCAACCAGAAGCGTTCCCATGTAGAGCGGGTTGCGCGTGTACGCATAAGGACCGCCAGTGGCGAGTTCGCGATCCTTGTAGAGACATCCAGCGGCCCACGCGCGGAGCGCGAGGCCAAGAAACGAAACCGGCATCCCGATAGCAAGCGATAGCGGGTTGGGATGCGAAAACCACGCGAACGCCGCGACAATGAGGAATCCGCTGGGCACCCGCAGGCGGGCTACCGCGTCGGCGTACGGCTTGGGAAATTGGGTCATCAGGCCAGACACGCGGCTTTCAGCGCGTCGAATACTAACTCCGGGCGCACCTGCCACATGCTCGGAGCCGGCGCGTCTCCTCGTTTGTAAGTAGTAGCGGCGTCGGGCGCGCGAAGAACCTGCAGCGAGTCGCAGTAGGGGCCGTTACGCGCCGGGTCCGTTGGGCCGAAGATGGCGACTCCGCGTTTGTGCAGCGCAGCGGCGAGATGCAGGGGCCCGCTGTCCACGCCGATCACGGCGGCGGCACGGCGGGTAGCGTGAATCAATCCGGAAATACCGGAGACGTGAGGAATTGCGCCGGGAACCTCGCCGAGTTCTGCCAGCGCGGCGGGCGGGCCGTTCAGGACGAGTGCCATTCCCAATTCTCGACGCAGGCGAGGCGCAAGGTCTCGGTAATGCTCGATCGGCCACTGCTTGGAACGCCATCCGGCCAGTGGTGAAGCCAGGACGAATTCGCCGGCGGGTAAGTCGCCTTCGGGCCGGCCTTCGGGAAGCGGGAACGCTCGCACTATATTCGATGCGCCTGCTACTCCGGCGAGATCGAGCCGCATGTCTACCGTGTGCGTGGAGTTGCTATCAGCTTTTTCGGAATAGAACAATGTCGCAGGGCTTTCACGCGCAATGCCGCGGCGAAACCCCACCAGGCGTAAGGGGCGCGCGAGACGGGCTACCACGGCGGATTTGATCAGGCCTTGGAAATCGACAGCGAGATCGTAGGGCTCAGAACGCAGTTCGCGGAGGCTCGCGATGAATCCGCGGCGATCGCGCCGGAACGCGACGATGCGATCGAGAAAGGGATTGTCTTCGAGCAGGGGCATCCATCGCGGCTCGACCACCCAGGTAATACGAGCATTAGGAAAGCTGGCGCGAAGCGATGCGGCGGCGGGAAGCGTGTGGATGATGTCGCCCATCGCGCCGAGCCGAATGATCAAGATGCGGCTAACGGATTTGCCGGCTTCGGACATGAGCGATCAACTCGGCGCGGCGGCGAAGATCCTCGTCGTCGAGGCGGAAGACCTGCGCGGGGTTCATCGCGCGAATAAGGTCTTCGGACGCGTTCCGATCTGAGCCGGGGGCAATCAACACGTAGTCTATCACGCGCAATGCAGCCGCCAACTCGGCGCGCGCGCGTTGGGGGAGAAGTTCATCTTCCAGCGGAAGCACAAGCGCTGCGAGCGTCTCGGCAGCCGGCCGGAAGGAGGTGAGACGCTCGGCGTGCCAATCGAGAAGGGGGTCGAAGTAAGCCGCAACCAGAGTTACGCGGCGGCCATTCAAGGCCGAGGGATCGACGATTTTCTCTCGCGTATTCATGGGCGTAAGGGCCAGAGATCCAATGCGGCCGCCGACACGCGATCTGTGGTCACGCGCGTCATGCAACGGTGGTCGATGGGGCAATCGCGCAAAAGGCAAGGGCTGCACTCGGCGTGCTCGCGGATGACACGCGAATAGCGGCCGGAAGGCCCGGTAGTCGCGTCGTCTGTCGCGCCAAAAACCGCTGTTACGGGGACACCCAACGCATAGGCAATGTGCATCGCGCCGGAATCGTTAGTGAGGAACAGACTGCACGCCGCGGCGAGGTCGATAAACTCGCGCAAGCGTGGTTTCGCCGGCGAGGTTACGCGCACCGGGAATCGCTTCCGTAACTTGCTGGCATAGTACGCGCTCGGCGGATGCGCCGAAGACCAGCACTTTCGCGCCTCGTTCGCGCGCCACACTTGCTGCAGTCTCGGCGAATCTCTCCGGCAGCCAGCGCTTGGCGTTTCCATATGCGGCGCCGGGACTAATGCCGATCGACGGGCTGCGTGCACGCCGAGTTCGGCTAGCTTCGCTGCGCCGGCTTCGCGCGCGGCTGCGATGCCATCCAACTCGATGGGCTCGGCATCGGGAAATCTCTCCATCATCCCGGCGCGCCGCAGCAGTTCCAGATAATAGAAGCGCTCATGCCGCGGAATGTCGCCGGGCTCGGGTACAGGGATCGCGCGGGTGAGCAGCATGCCGCGCGCCGTCGCGCCTGTAGCCGATGCGTTCGGGAATGCCGGCCATCCACATGATGAGCGCGGAATCGAACGAGTTCGGCAAGCAAAATGGCCGCATCGAAGCGTGCGCGCTGCAGATGTCGAGCAAACTCGCGCTTTTCGCCAAAGGTCTTCGCCGGGTACGGAACGAGCGGTCGATCGCATCGCTCACGCGCGTAGAGATCGGCCACCCACGGGCGCGCCATGACAGCCAGGTGCGCATCGGGAAACACGCCGCGGATGGCGCGAATCGCCGGCAGCGACATCACCGCGTCGCCCAGCCAATTGGTGGCGCGCACCATGACCCGCGACATCGACGATGGATTGAAGGCCACTGACTCCAGTGTAGCGGCGCTGTTATGCCACCATAAAGCATGTTCAAAGCGGCAATGTCTCTACTGGCATTGGCCTGTCGCAATCTCTTTCGGCCTGCGCGCGGAAACGCACTCCCTGACGCTGCGTCAAGCGGTAGAACTCGCCCTCAAACAAAACCCCGATATCGTCCTTGCGCGCCTCGACGAAGAAAAGGTGCGCCAGGGGTCCGCGTGGCGCAACGACCCGTTCTCGCCACGCGTCACCGTGGGCAGCGGCCTCGCGTATAGCGACGGATTTCCCATGAGCATCGAAGGCTCGGCGCCGAGCATGATTCAGGCGCAGGCCAACATGGCTATTTTCAACCGGCAGAAATCGCTCGAAGTGGCGCAGGCCAAAGAGGACGTGCGCGGCGCGGCGTTCGTTACCGCTAATAAGCGCGACGAAGCCGCGTATCGCGCGGCTATGCTGTATCTCGACGCCGAGCGCGCGGCGCGCCTGAGCGAGGTTGGCGCGCAAGGATATCGACAGCCGTCTGCGCGTGCTGCGACGCCGTGCAGGCGCAGGTGCAGGAAGGGCGCGCGCTGCCGCTGGCGCAGAAACAGGCCGAGCTTGGCCATCGCGCAGGCGCGCCAGGCAGCGCTCGAACTCGACGATCGAGCGCGATACCGCCGAAACGTCGCTGGCCATCGCGCTCGGGTTTCCCGCCGAAGACCGCGTCCGACGCCGGTCAGCCGAGGAACGCGCCGCGCCGCCATTGCCGCCGACGCCCGCGGACGCCATTGCAAGCGGCTGTCGGCGCCAACAACGAGCTGCGTCAACTGCAATCGCAGATGGCCTCGAAAGCAACTCGAGATCCGCAGCGACAAAGCTGCCCGATTACCGCGCGTCGATCTGGTGGCGCAGTACGCCTTGCTGGCGAAATTCAACAACTACGCGCAGTTTTATAACACCTTCCAGCGCAACAACGGGCAAATCGGCGCGTCGTTTCAGGTGCCAATCTTCTCAGGCAGCGGCATCGGCGGTCAGGTGGCGCAGGCGGAAATCGACGTCACGCATCTGAGGACCGAAATGGTCAACGTCCGCAACCGCATCGCTGCCGACCTGCAGCAATCTTACCGGGAGGTGGCCAAGGCGCAGAGCGCCACCGAGGTGGCGCGGCTCGATCTCGACGTGGCGCGCGAGCAGATCTCGGTGGATCTGGCCCAGATGCAGGAAGGCCGGCTTGCAATGCGCCAGCTCGAAGAGGCGCGCGTGGCAGAAAACGCCAAGTGGATCGCGCTCTACGATACGCAATATGCTGCTGGAAAAAGCGCGCTGGAACGTGCTGCGGCTCACCGGCCAACTGGCGTCCGGCGGTACGATACGATAAGCGTTGCTGCTACCGGCATGCTGAAAATCGCCGCTCCGCTGAAGGCGCTGCTTGAGTCAATCTGATCGACTACGCCGGTCTTGTATCCGCCTGCCGCATTACCGCTCGAAATTGTGGTCGGAACGCTACCGCGCTTTTCTGGCGTCGCCCGACGGCTGGATCTTGAACCGCCTCGTCCTGCCGCTGGCGAAGCTTCCGGGCTACGCCGGCGATCTTGCCAATAATTGGCGCACATTACGCTGCTGGTCGACGATGAACCCGGGCCCCTGCCGCCGCAAGTGGAAACGCTCGAAACGAAATTGCCGCGCCGGCTCTCGCTGCCGACTTATTGCGAGGCGCCGATCGGCGAGATCGCTGACGCGTTCGCCAAAGTGCGCACCGGCGGATCTGACGCCCGAAGCCATTCCCACCGCCGACGAGATCGCCGATTTTCTGGCCGCCGCCGCCGCGCGGCGGCTCCCGTTCAAAGCGACCGCGGGATTGCATCATCCGGTGCGCTCGTGCGCGCGCTAACTTACGCGCCCGATAGTCCGCGCGCCGACATGCACGGATTCCTGAATCGTGTTCATGGCGGCCGCCTTCGCGTGGCATGGGGCGGAACGCGCGTGGTTCTCCTGAGATGCGCTGAACGAAACAGACGCGCGGATGCTTTCGCTTTCGGCGCAAAGATCTGCGAGTGGCATGGGCGGCAGACTCTCACCGCCGAACAGATCGCCGACGCGCGGCACAATTTCGCGCACAGTTTCGGCTCGTGCTCGTTCGAGGAGCCGGTCGGCGACCTGCGCGCAGTTGGAGTTGCTGCCGTGAGCGCCAGCCCGAAGCGAAGCTGGGTGGAATCGGCCAACGATCCGGCCATGCGATTTTCCCCTCGAGAATCTGCCGTTCGGCACGTTCGAAACCAAAGGCAACGCGCGCCTCGGCGTCGCCATCGGCGATCAGATTCTCGACGCCACCGCCGCATTCGGCATCGCATCGATGAAAGACGTGATGGCGATGCGCCAAGCCGCGCCGCGGCGATCTGCGCCGCCGCATCACGCGCATTTCTGGCGAACGGCGCCAGCCCGGCGCGGAATCGCTGCTGACGCCGATGGCCGATGCGCGCATGCTGTTGCCGTGCGAGATCGGCGACTACACCGATTTCTACGCCTCGATCCACCACGCCACCAACGTCGGCAAGATGTTCCGGCCCGACAATCCGCTGCTGCCGAATTACAAGTGGCTGCCGGTGGGCTATCACGGCCGCGCGTCGTCGATTGTGGTCAGCGGCACGCCGGTGCGGCGGCCCTGCGGGCAGACCGCGGAGAATCCGGCTGGGCCGCCGACGTTCGGGCCCACGCGGCGGCTCGATTACGAACTGGAATCGGCGCGTTTCTCGGGCCGGGCAATGCATGGGCGAATCGATTCCGATCACGAAGCGGACGACCATCTCTTCGGCGTGTGCCTGCTCAACGATTGGTCGGCGCGCGATATCCAGGCTTGGGAATATCAGCCGCTGGGGCCGTTCCTGGCCAAGAATTTCGCCACTTCGATTTCGCCGTGGGTGGTGACGATGGAGGCGCTGGAACCGTTCCGGCGCGCAGCCCGAACCGCGCCCCGGAACGCGATCCGCAGCCGCTGCCGCATCTCGCATACGCCGGAAACGACGCTTTCGCGATCACGCTCGAAGTCTGGCTGCGCACGGCGCGCATGGCCGAACCGGTGCGCCTGAGCCGCGGCAATTTCGCCTCGATGTATTGGACACTCGCGCAAATGGTGGCGCATCACGCGTCGAACGGATGCCCGCTGCGCGCCGGGCGATCTGATCGGCAGCGGCACCGTCTCAGGGCCCGGCGAAAGAGAATCGCGGCTGCCTGCTGGAACTGACCTGGCGCGGGACGGAGCCGGTGGAACTGCCAACGGCGAGAGACGCGGCGGTTCCTGGAAGACGGCGACGAAGTGATCTTGCGCGGGTGGGCGGAAGCGCCCGGAGTGCGCCGCATCGGGCTGGGCGAATGCCGAGGGACAGTAACACCAGCCGAAATCTAAGCTGGGCATTTGACCGGAAAGCCGGAAAGCAGGACGGGCCTCTGGCCGGTCCAATTATAATTAGTTACAACATGAAATTCCTCTACGTAACGGGCGCAGCCGCGCTTAGCGCCCTGGCTGCGGTCGCGCCGGCGCCCTCTGTTTCGCAACAACTGAATACGCTGCTGACGGCCAATGGTCTGAAGGCCGATGTCTCATTCCTCGCCTCCGATTTGCTGGAAGGGCGCGGAACGCCGTCGCGTGGGCTCGATCTGGCCGCCGAGTACATCGCCTCGCAGTTCCGTCGCGCAGGCCTGGAGCCGGTCGGCGACGACGGCTATTTTCAGACGGCGAATTTCGCTACGGTTACGGCTAATACCGAGGGGCTTGAGTTGAGCCTCGATGCCGGCGGTACGGAACTGAAAGCCGCGGAAGCGTCCCTGACGTTGCAGGATCCGGCGGCGACAGACCTGAGTCACACACCGGTGATCAAGGTATCGATGGCCGATCAGGCCGCAATCTCCGCGCTCACGCCCGAGCAGGTTGCCGGTAAGGTGCTGGTGATCGAAGCGGGGGCGCAACCGGCGGCCGGAGGGAGAGGACGCGGCGGCGCCGGATTCATTGGCGCGCGCGGATTGAAACCGGCGGCGGTAATTATGTTGCAGACCGCAGGTGGTGGCGGACGTGGCGGCGCAGGACGTGGCGGCACGCGTCCGAGAGACGCTTCGACGCTGTCATCTCGCGACTTTGGTGTGCACCGATGCGGCGTTTCGCACCGCGCTGGATGCGGCGGCATCGCCGACCATCTCGCTGCATATCGCGGCGCCGAAAGTAGAGCCCGTAAAGCTGCACAACGTAGTGGGATTACTCCGCGGATCGGACCCGGCGCTCAAGGACACTTACCTCTTGGTCACGGGACACTACGATCACCTGGGCATCCGCGACAACGGCACGCCAGACCATATCTATAACGGCGCCGACGACGACGCGAGCGGGACTTCTTCCGTGATCGAGATCGCCAATGCGATGAGCAGACTTCCCCGCCCCAAGCGCAGCATAATTTTCATGACTGTGTTCGGGGAGGAACTGGGCGACCTGGGTTCCCATTACTATGCGACGCACCCGATCTTCCCGCTGGCGAAGACCGTGGTGGATCTGAACCTGGAACAACTCGGACGCACGGACGATCTGGAAGGGCCGCGCGTGGGCGCATTCAACATGACCGGCTTCGACTATACGAACCTGCCCGCGGTCTTCGCGCGCGCGGGAGCGAAAACGCATATCAAGGCGATCAAACACGAGAAGAACAGCGACTCGTACTTCCGGCGGAGCGACAACGCAGCGTTCGCAGACGCCGGCGTGCCATCGACCACCATCTCGGTGGCTTACGATTTTCCGGATTATCACAAGCAAGGCGACGAATGGCAGAAGCTGGATTACGAGAACATGGCCAAGGTGGATCGGACGATTGCGCTGGCGATGATTGAAATCGCAAACAGCGTATCGAGCTCCAAAGTGGGACGAGGCAAATCCTAAAACCGCGGCGTTTGTGAAGGCGCGGGAAGCTACGATGGCGGCAGCCAAGAAGTGAGATGAAAACGCTCGCGTTCCTTACGCTTGCATGCGCCCTGGCGGCCCGCGCGCAGCCGCTCACGGCGCAATATGACAATGCCCGCACCGGCGCCACGGTCCATGAAACCACGCTGACTCCGGCCAATGTAAACGCCGCACGCTTCGGGAAAATCTTCTCCTATGCGGTAGACGGCGACGTCTATGCTCAGCCGCTTTATGTGCCAGGCGTAAACATCCCAGGCAAGGGCAAGCACAATGTCGTGTTCATCGCCACAGAACACGACACCGTCTACGCATTCGATGCGGAAGGCAAGGCCGCCGAACCTTTGTGGCGCGTGAACTTCCTCAATCCCTCCGCAAAGGTCACGACCGTTGGTGCGCGCGATGTAAGCTGTCCGTTCATCGCACCCGAAATCGGAATTACGCCCACGCCGGCGATCGATTTGCAAACGGGAACGCTCTATGTTCTCGCGCGGACCAAGGAGGGCGGCGGGTCTTTCTCGATGGGCCGTTTCGTGCAAAAACTGCACGCCCTGGCGGTCACGACCGGCGCTGAAAAATTCGGCGGCCCGGTGGAGATCAAGGCGCCCCGATTTCGACGCGCAACGCGAACTACCGAGGGCTGCGCTGCTGCTGACGGGCGGCCAGGTTTACGCGACCTGGGGATCGTCGTGCGATGTAGGTCCCTATCACGGATGGGTGATGGCCTATGACGCGCGCACGTTGGCGCAGACCGCGGCGTTCAACACGTCGCCGGACGCGGGCGAAAGCGGCGTCTGGCAAAGTGACAACGGCCCGGCGGCCGACGAGGACGGCAACGTTTACGTCGCCACCGGCAACGGGAAGTTCACGGCGGCGGCCAATGGACGCGATTACGGAGACAGCCTGCTGAAGCTGCAACTGGCGGGGCACAACCTTCATGTGCTCGACTACTTCACGCCGTTCAACGAGAAGGCTCTCAATAACCGCGATGCCGACCTTGGCTCGGGAGGCCCCGTCGTGCTTCCGCGCCAGCAGGGCGCGCCGGCGCTAGTGCTGATCGGGGGCAAGGACGGCGACCTCTACGTGCTCGACCGGGCACGGTTGGGTAAATATGAGGCATCGGGCAATAGCCAGGCTGTACAGGTTATCCATTTCCGTGATGGGATCTATTCGGCGCCCGCCTATTGGAACGGACACATTTATGTCCTCGCGCGCCGCGATTATCTGTCCGACTTCGCTTTGGAGAACGGGAAGCTGGCGGCGAAACCTCGCGCAATGAGCGATCGGAGGTTCGCCAATTCGGGCGCGACCCCGGCAATTTCGGCGAATGGAAACAGGAACGGAATCGTGTGGCTGATCGAGTCGAAGGCTTGGAACGGCCCCGATAAGCCTGCGGTGCTGCACGCTTACGACGCCGCGAATGTGGCACGCGAACTTTACAACAGCGAACAGAACAGCGGGCGCGATCGCATCGGGTTGACCCTGCGGTTCACCGTGCCAACCGTGGTGAACGGACGCGTGTACGTGAATGCGAAGCGGCGCGTGGATGTGTTCGGGCTACTCGCCCCGTAACGCCACAGCCGGATCGACGCGGGTAGCGCGGCGCGCGGGCAGCCACGAAGCGATCAATGCAATGGCAGCGAGGGCGGCCGCCGATAGCGTCATCACCGTTGGATCGCCCGCCTTCACCTGGTAGAGTTCCGTTTCGAGATAGCGCGTGAGCAGGAGCGAGCCCGCTATCCCGATGGCGCCGCCCGCGGCCGCGAGCTTTGCTCCCTCGCCCAACACGCGCCGCAGGACGTCCGATGGCCGCGCACCCAGCGCCATTCGGATGCCGATTTCGCGTGCGCGCTGGCTGACGCCATAGGAGACAACTCCATAGATGCCGATGGCGGCGAGAACCAGCGCCAGCGCCGCGAAGCCGCCGAGCAGCGATGCGGAGAATCGGGGCCGCCACACAGCTCGGCTCACGACTTGCTGCATGGTTTGTACCTCCGCGATGGGCAGATCGGGATCGAGCGACCAGACGGCCTTTTCGATGGCGGGCGCTAGCGCGGCCGGGTCTGCCGCGGTGCGCACGACGAAGGTGGCGTAGCGTTGGAAATCTTCGGGGTTCTGCCAGACAGGGAAGAAGTACTCGCTCGCGGCAGCCGCGCCCCAATCGCTCTGTTCGGCATCGCGCGCTACGCCGACAATCATGACCCAAGGATCGTTGATGTGGATGCGGAACCTTTTGCCAACGGGGTCGACGCCCGGCCAGTAGCGGCGCGCCATCGACTGATTGATAATCGCAACGCGCGGCGCGGCGGCATTGTCGTGCTCAGTGAAATCGCGGCCGCTCACGAGTTTGATGCGCATGGTGTCAAAGTAGCGGGGGAAGACGACGCGAAAGATGGCGCCGGGCGTATCCTCCGGTTTGGGAATCGGCTGGCCTTCCACAAGGAAGGGGAAGGTCCACTCATCGCCGGCGAGCGGGAGGTGGTTGATGGCGCTCACGGAACGCACGCCCCGGATAGCGGCAACGCGATCAAGAGCGGCGCGGAAGAACGCGTTACGCTTCTCGGCGGGTTTGTATTCGGGACCAGTGGCGTTCACCGTCATGCTGAGCAGGTTGTTGGGATCGAAGCCGGAATCGATGGCGCTTAGCTTCCACAAGCTGCGAATGGTGAGGCCGGCGCCGGAGAGTAGCATGAGCGAGATGGCTACTTCACCGATGACGAGCGCGCCGCGAAGCGAGGCGCGCGTAACGCCTGCCGAGCCGCGGCTGCCTTCCTTCAATGCGGAGTTAAGGTCCGGACGGGAGAATTGAAGCGCGGGCGCGAGTCCAAAGAGAAACGCGGTCAGAGTAGATACGGCAAGGGCAAAGAGCAATACCGGCGCGCCGAGGCCGATCTCCTTGTATCGAGGCAGGGTGAAATGGCTGGCTTCGGGAATGCTGGCGCCAAGCGCATAAATGGCAGCATAAGCGATCAGCAGTCCGCAAATCGTGCCGGCGAGCGAAAGCACAAGGCTTTCGGCGAGTAACTGGCGTACGATGCGGGCGCGGCTCGCCCCAATGGCGATGCGAAGCGCAATTTCCTTCTGTCGGCCGGTGGCGCGAGCCAGCAACAGATTGGCCACATTGGCGCAGGCGATCAGCAGCAGGAATGCGACGGCTGCGAGGAGCGCGGTGAGCGCGGGACGGATCTTGCCGGCGACGGCTTCCTCGAGCGGCGTGACGCGCGCGCCCGCCCCGGCGTTGGTTTTCGGATATGCAACCTCCAGACGGTGCGCGATGGCGGCCATCTCGGCGCGCGCCTGGTCGATCGAGACGCCCGAATTCAGGCGCGCGAAGATGCGGAGAGAACGGCCGGAGCGGTCGTGGATGCGGCCGGGGGCAGTGACTAGCGGCGCCCACAGTTCGGCTTTCTCTTGCCAGAACGGCGGAAATTGGAAGCCGCGGGGCATCACGCCGACGACCCGATAGGATTCCCCGTTAAGAGTCAGCGCGCGGCCGAGAATCTGCGTCTCCGCGCCGAAGCGGCGCTGCCAAAGGCCGTAGCTCAGAAGGACGACGTGGTCGTCCTCGGGACGGAACGCGCGGCCGAGAGCCGGCGGAGTTTCGAGCACGTCTAGCAACGAAGGCGAGACATGGAGGGCGTCGAGTTGCTCGGGACGTCCCATACCGGTGAGCGACGCACCCCACGCTTCGGCAGAGGCGATGGATTGGAAGGCATGTTGCTGCGCCGCCCAATCGGTATAGGTGGCGGGCGCCACGGGGAAGGCGTCGCCAGTGCGGAGGTCGGACTCCTGAAGAAAGACCAGGCGCTCGGGATGCGGATACGCAAGCGGCTTCAACAGCACGTTGTAAACGACGCTGAACATGGCGGTGTTCGCGCCGGCGCCGATAGCAAGTGCGAGCACGGCCACGATTGCGAAGCGTGGGGACTTGGCCAAAGAGCGGGCGGCGTGTTTAAAATCGGTAAGCAAAGCGAGCCTCCGAGGGTTAGACGCCGGAGGAGCGGAAGGGACAGGCGGGGAAGAGCGGAGGGCCGAAGGTGGGGCGATGTCGGCCACCCACTGGCGGAGGCGGAGTACGATAACCCCACATGTCGTGTACAACCAAACATTGTTGTCTTTGGAGCATCGATATATCATAATTCGTAGTATGGCGAGGAAGAGCGATGCTGGTCCGGCATCCGATCCTGAACTACTAATTTTGTCTAGTTTGGCTAGCGGGCCTAAGCATGGTTATGCCATCATGCTGGACGTCAGCACGTTTTCCGGGGTCGAACTCGGTCCAGGTACCCTATACAGTGCAATCACACGACTGGTCGAAAACGGCTGGATGGAACCGGAAGAGCCACATGGACGGCAGCGCCCCTACCGCCTTACGGGCCGTGGACTTCAACATCTGCGGGCACAACTCGAAAAGATGCGCCAACTGGCAAATGTGGGTATGCGGAGGCTGCGAACCGCGTGAACATCAAACCACATCTTGTCCGGGGTTTATTGCGCCTTTACCCTGCTGAATGGCGCGCCGAGTATGGCGAAGAACTCGGGACGTTGCTGGCTCTGAGGCCGATCACCTCTTCGGTCTTCGCAGATGTGCTCTTGAGCGCCAGTCGTGAGCGTTTGAAACGCGATCAGGTTTGGAAGATATGCGGCGGCGCTCTTTTTGCCTGGACCGTCTTCGGCGCTTTCATCAATAACTCAGCGCCACTTTCTGATGGAACTTATGAGTCGTACAAGAGGGTGTGGGAAATCATCGTTCTCCTTACGGGGTGCTTGACCATTCTGCTCAAACGCAGCGGAAGTCCGTGCCGGGCAGCGGTGAAAGCGGCGTTGCTCGGCTTTGTACCTGAGATTGTGGCTCTGACGCTCTGGATATCCGGTATCTTCCACCCACTCTTAACGAACGCTGCCGGACCATTCCCGCTCCTGGAATGTCGGCTGGCGATGTTTGAGATGACATTTCCCACAGTCCCACAGCCCGGTTTCGTTATGGTTCCGTTTGCAATAGTCGTGATCGTGATCCGCGCTGGCGTGATCGGGATTATCGGAGGGCTGCTGGGGCGAGTCATATTATTTTTCTCGCCACGTGTCCGCCTCTGTTGACTCGTACTATCAGATACCGCTGAAAATGTTTCCCGTTTCGTGCGACAGCGGCGGGGGATGCACGCTCGCGCCGCGCACGACGGCTACGAGCGCAAACGGCGCTACCGGACTTTCACAAGTCCAAGCGAAATTTCGTCAGTTCCCCAGAAGCCCTGAAAGTCTGCGGTATACGATCGGCGTCAGCACAAGAAATCCGCACAACGCCAACACACCTGCAATCGGGAGAGTTGCCAGAAGAATGACGCCACCGTGCCCGGGCGTATCTTGAACGTTCTGCCTTCCGTAGGTGAGAATCATGGCCCACATGGGAAGAAACACCCCCAGTAGCAAGGACCGGATAGTCGAGATTACAGCGGACACCAAGGTCGCACCAAAGCCACGTAGAACAGGCGTCAACATTTTCATTTTCTTCAATGCTAACCGAATGTTGACCGCGGCCTCGAGACACGTTTCTGGAAGCTACCCGCCGTTCCAATGGAAACACAGGTTCTGTCCCGTATCCCCCAAAAATAAAATCCTCTGCACACGATCGCATCTTACCTTGCCATGGAGAGGTGAAATCGAAAGGCTCGCTGCATAGAGCGTAATCTGCGCATCACGCCCAAGGCCGATAGAAGTCTTTGGGCACGGACACATGTGCTGCGACGCGCGGCTCCCTTCTATTCGCGCCTCTCCTAACTACAGCCTCGGAAGTCTATCAGCATGCGAAAGCTTTCTGCAATTGTTCTCAGCTTATGGTCAATCAGCGTAGTCGCGACGGCTCAACAAACGGTTCGGCCGATCGCAAGTGAACCTACATCTGACTCTACCCAACCTGCTCGGCCGACAGCACAAGACCGCGAACCCTCCGGCCACATCCATTGGGGATCGCTCATGCGCGAGTGGTGGCTATGGATCGCAACGGAGCAGACGGAACGGATCGTCAGGGAATCAAAGACTCGAGATCAACTGAGCGGACCTTTCTTCGGCGATTGGTTCAAGACCGTTTCTGACTATCATTTCGACAACTGGAACGATGGCGGCAAAGTCTTCACCTCGTATCTGGCACATCCGACGCAGGGCGCCGTGGCGGAGGCCATATTCTGGCAGAACAACGACCACGTTAGGTTTTCCGAGCAGGACTTCCACAGCGCCAGGTACCGGCACGCTCTGCTGCAGGCCTTCGCATTCGCCACCGTCGATGCGGTGCTGTGGAAAATGGGGCCCCTCAGCGAGTCCAGTATCGGGAACGTTGGCATGCCCGTTCACTGGTGGGATGCGGACTGCAAGGCAATCCACATTCGCTGCGTCGACCGGACCGGCGTGAGCGATATGGTGATGAACGAGGTGGGAGGGACTGCCATCACCGTCGCCTTCCAGTGGCTCGACAAGCACGTTCAGAAAGGGATCGAAAGCCGTTCAGAGAGCCGAGCGCTGATCGACACCACACGCATCCTCACGAATCCGCCCGCATCTGTTGCCAACCTCATGCGCTTCCGGAGGCCCTGGTACCGCGATAACCGCCATGGCGAATGAAAAGGCCTCCCGTATTACTATCGCGGGGTCCGTCATCCGATAGCCCAATATACCGGATGTAGCCATTTTATGAAGCTATAATCCAAATCAGTGGATATCAATGTCGCGGAAGTCAAACACCGCCTGTCGAAGCTGATTCGCAGGGTTCGGGAAGGCGAAAAAGTGGTGATCACCTTCAACGGTAAGCCCGTGGCGCCGCTTAACCCGCCGCCGCCCGAATGGCGCATCGTCCGATATGGCGCGATGAGCGGTCGCATACGCATATCACCGGGCGCGCTCGATCCCATCGAGGAGGATGCGTTTCTACGGGGGGATTTCTGAGGGGCTACCTCGTCGACGCCAGTCAAGTCAATGAAGGGCGCGTTCGACGTCGGCGATCCTCGGGAGTGGTGGAAGCGAACGCTCGAGAATCTCGATTTGCTCCCGCTCACGTGGCGGCCCGAATACATCGCCGGACTCTACGGGCTCCCATCCATCCAACGCGATCCCTTTCGACCGCGCCCTGATCGCCCAGGCCATCGCCGAAGACCTGGTTCTACTCACCGCCGATGGCGAGATCCCCAAGTACGCATCCGGAAACTTTCAGCCGCTTCACTGAAAAGGCCTTGAGGTTTGCACATATAGTCCGACCATCGCAAGATGTGGGGCAGCCCTTCCGGGCTGCCGCCGGGCTTTCGCCCGGCGCTTCGCAAGCGCAGAGAACGCCTGCAACCCACAGCAAGCTCGTTAGTGGCCATCACTATACAAAGCCAAGCTCAACAAACACGCTCGCGACACAAGCGATCGATTACAGACCGAAGATGCGCGACGCACGCGTGAAGCTCAGCAAGTGGAACATGTTCTCCAGTGCGATGCGCAACGGTCATATCTCCCGGGCCGAACACCACCGTCTCGCCGGCCAACGCGCTCAGATGAGCCGCTTCCGATCCGAATGCAATGGTGGACGGCGGCTTCTCAGTCATCAAGGAGAGCAACTCCACAAGATGCTGGGTTTGAGACGGAGCGAAGGCCGGATCCATGCGTTGCACGTGAAGCTCGGCATCGAGGCTGGGAAAGGACTGGCGAAGAGCGACCAATTCGCGATTGATGATATCGGCCACGTAGTTCGCAGGCTGGCCCGGAATGGGCCGCCATTCCACCAGCAGCCGGCACTCACCCGGGACGATGTTCTTGGCGGTCCCGCCTTCGACGATGCCCACGTTTAACGTGGTGAAAGGGGGGTCGAATGTCAGGTCGCGGTCCTTGTCCAGATCGCGGGCAATGCCTTCGAGAAGTAGCGCTACGCGCGCGGCGTCGTAAATGGCGGAATGGCCTTTGGCTGGAAACGCGCTGTGAGCTTCCTTCCCGCGCACGATAATGCTAGCAAGGCAGTAGCCCTTTCCTGCGCGAATTACGTGAAGCCCGGTGGGCTCCCCAATGATGGTGTAATTTGCCGTGAAGGCCTTCTCCGCGGCCAGACGTTTCGCGCCAACGCAGCCCACCTCTTCATCCGCAGTTACGATCAGGGCGATCGGCGCGCACAGAGTGCCCAACTCGACGCCGCTCAGCGCCGCGAGAGCGCAGGCAAGAAAGCCTTTGACGTCGCAACTTCCGCGGCCGTAGAGCCGCCCGTCACGGATGGCTGGGTGAACGGCCTCTTCCCAACTCGCCTCGAAAGGCACCGTATCGGAATGGCAGACGAGAGCCAGCTCGACGAGGCGTGAAGATGCATTCTTAGTGAGAGCGATCAGGTTAGTTTTCGGCGTTCCGGCGGAATCCACATAGGAGTCTAAGTTCATCTGCCAGGTATTCGGGTCGAGGCAGCCTATGACATAATCGATTACCGCTCGATTGTTCGTCACAGACACAGAGGGGATAGCGACTAAGTCGAGAAGCAACTGCTCGACCGGCATCATAAGCCGCCCCAGAGTTTGCGCTGCACCTCGGTGAATCGCGCGACGATCTCTTGCTGGAGAGGATGCCGGCCGTCTTCGACAACCGGCCGTCCGCCGACGAAGACCTCGCGGATGGCGGTTCGTTCGGCCGAGAAGACGATATTGCTCAAGAGAGCGTCATCACCGGCGCCCGCGATGGAGGGGTCGTTCAGATCGACGGTGAAGAAATCGGCGAGTTGTCCAGGCTCCAAAGCGCCGGCGGGCGCTCCCACGCTTTCGGCTCCGACGCGCGTCGCGCTCTCGAACAGGCGAGTGGCGAGACTGTCCACGCCGGTGTCCTGCGCGAGTACGGCGCGCTGAAGCAACTTCAAGCGGACATGATACTCGAGTTGGCGGGCGTCTTCGAGTAAGTCGATCTGTACGTTGCTATCGGAGCCGTAACATATCCCAACGCCGCGGGAAGTAAGACGCTCCGTGGGGCCGATACCATCGCCGAGATTGCGTTCCGTGGTAGGACAGGCGCAAACCTTGGCGCCGGATTCGCGCAGAAACTCGATCTCGGTATCGGCTATATGGATGGCGTGTACGGCGGTGAAAGAGGCATCCAGAATCTGGTGTTGGCTCAGCAAGGCAAAGGGACGCGCGCCATATTCCGATTCGCAGGCCTCGATTTCGGCGGGCTGCTCCGAAACGTGCATATGAACTTTCAGTTTGTGTCGACGAGCATAGCTGACCACGTCCAGGAGATAAGGTAGCGGGACGGCGCGGACGCTATGTGGTGCTACGCTCACCCAAGCAGATTCCGGCGCGTAGCGCCCGGCGAGCGAAACGCGCAGATCGCTCGTGTCTTCGATGAAATCTTCCACGCGCAGGGTGATGAAGCGGGCTTGGAGCGGATTGGCAGCCTTTTGCCATCCCGCGCGGACGTAGGCTGTTCGCTGAAGCGCGATGCGCAAACCGGCTTCGTGCGCGGCGCGCACCACCTGCTCCGCGAGCAGGTTCCGATCTTCGTACGGCGTTCCGTCCGCCGAGTGGTGTAAGTAGTGAAATTCACCTACTGTGGTGATGCCGCTCAACAGCATCTCCATAAATGCCATGCGCGCCACCTGATAGATATCTTCAGGCGTGAGGCGCGTAGCGGCGTGATACATAGCTTCGCGCCAGGTCCAGAACGTATCCCGATCCGCGGACGTGCGATGTTCCGTGCGGGCGCGGATAGCGCGCTGGAACGAGTGCGAGTGGACATTGACGAGTCCCGGAAGAATGGCGCGCCCATGAAGGCGGCGCGCCGAGCGGAGATCCTCTGGCGATTGAGAGATGCGGGCAATGCGGTCTTCCGCGTCACAAACGATGGCCAAGCCGCTAACGAAGCGGCCGTCTTGGTAGACGAGATCGGGCAGCCACGCAGTCACTGCGTCGTGCTCTCGGTTAGAGCCTTCTCCCACAGGTGGGTCACTTGTAGACGCCCGGCCCAGAGGCGGAGATAGTCAACGTCTAAGTTGGGGTTAGTTGCTATTACGCCACCGATATCGCGCCATTGGCGGTCGGAAACCTGACCACCGTCTTTGTACCACTGCAACTTCGCCAACACGATATCTTCAGGAGTCGAAACAGGGCAGACAACCGATTCACCATCGAGTATCACCGACTCAGGGATCGCGCGCCGCATTTCGCTGTCGTGAAAATCGGTTTGGGCCGGGAACAGATCAACCTTCCAGCCGGTCGCCATGTGGATGATGTTGAACGAGCGTCCGTTTTGAATGGCTTGACGGATCTGTTCCGGCTCAGCATACCAGTCTTTGCCCAAAGCGGTTGCCAGCCCTTCGGCTTGAATGACGCCGATGCGGACTACGAGATCGATATCCTGTGTGAAGCGCGGAATTCCCCTAGCAGAGGACGCAGTCGAGCCGACAACAACAAATGGCAAATGCAGTGCGGTCAGGACAATTGACAATGGATTGAGAGGATTGGCGGCGCTCACTTTAGTTCCGCGCCGTATGCCTTTCGAAAGAGATCCTCCCCCAACGTAAGCCGGACACGTCTGAGAAAGATCTCGCGGTCGTCCGCCTCTGGGAACCTGCGTCGAAGACCGGCTTCCGCAAGAAGGTGACCGGTTTTTGTCATCGACATTGCACGACGTATCTTTTCGGCGGGCGACACACGACGGTAAAGGTCGATGTAAACCTTCCACGCTTCCGGGCTAGTGTCTCTAGGCCGCATACCTACATTATAGCCACGGGCGGCGCGGGCTCATTCGGATCGCCCGCATTATTCAGCGGCACTTTGATCAGGATCCACGCGATCAGCGCCATGAAAACCACGCCCGCAAGATAAGTTGGTTCATGGAAGATTTCGGGAGTGGGCCACTCCTTGTACTTGAACCACGCGGTGACGATGCCGGCCAAGGCTTCGCCGGCAATCATGCCGGAGGCGGCGAGCACCCCGACGTTCTCCATGCGGGCCTTCTGGGCATCGTTTAAATTGGCGCGGCGCGCCATGGAATCGGCGATCCAGCGGATGACGCCGCCTACGAAGATCGCGGAAGTAATCGAGATCGGCAGGTACATTCCGATGGCAACAAGCATAGGGCTCTTGACGCGCGTCATAATCAGCGCCGCGCCCATCAACATGCCGGCGATGACCAACGGCCAAGCCATATCGCCGCCGACGATCCCTTGCGCAAGCGATGCCATCAGTCCGGCCTGGGGCGCGGAAAGGGCTCGGTCGCCAAAGCCGATGCCGCCCGAATTGATGTTGCCCTGGTTCAACACCATGAGCGGAAAATACATGATGAGACTGGCAACCACCACGGCGATCAACTCCGCGATCTGGATATACCGCGGCGTCCCGCCGAGGATGTAACCGACTTTGAAATCCTGCAGAAGTTCGCCGGCAACGGAAGATGAAACGCAGACCACCGCGGCAACGCCCAGCACCGCGACCACGCCCGGCATTCCCGTCGCGCCCATCACTACCATGATCAGCGCGGCGATAACCAGAGTGGAAAGCGTTAGGCCGGAAACCGGGTTGTTCGAGGAGCCAATCATGCCCACCAAGTGACCGGAGACGGTGGCGAAGAAGAAGCCGACAATCAGCATAACGATTGCAGCGGCGATGCCGGCAAGCACAAGTTTCGACATGTAGATATAGAGCGCGGTCATGGCCAGGAAGGTGAATCCGAGCATCACTAGCACGACGCGGAAGCTCATATAACGCTCGGTACGGCTGAGCGATTCCATCTCTGGCGCGCCGGCGCGCACCTCATGGAAGGCTTTGGCAAGCCCGGCGAAGAGATTCTTGCGCATCCGGAAAAGCGTATAGGCCGTACCGACCATCATGCCGCCAATGGCGACGGGGCGAACAATATAGCGCCAGACAGCGGTGGAAAGATCCAGCCAGCCGGCATCGGCGGCGTGGGCGTCAGCCGGCAAATAATTACGTAGTTGCGGACCGAGAAAGTAGATGAGCAGCGGGATGAGAAGACCCCAGGCGATGACGCTGCCCGAGAAATTCAGCGAAGCGAGTTCGGGACCGATGACGTATCCCACGCCAAAGAATGCCGGGCTCACGGTGGGCGCGGAGACTGTCGAAACGCCGCCCGTAGTCAACACCTGCGTGGATCCTGCGCCGCCGAGTGCAAGCCTGCTGCGATCCAACTGGCCTACATTGAAGAAAAAATCCTTATCCGGCGCGAAGAGATTGAAAGCGCCAAGCAGAAAAGTGGCGGCGCCGAAGGCCATGTTATAGAAAAGGTATTTTGCGGCTTGCGCGCCCACCTGTCCCGCCTTGTGGATCTGTGAGGCGGCGAGCGATTCGGGAAACGGCAGCTCAGGATCCTCCACTAAGATGCGCCGTACCAGGGAGACAAATAATACGCCGAGCACGGAGCCGACTAAAATGAGAGCTGTCGATTTCCAATATGCATCGGCGAACCCGAACGAAGGCCACGCTTTCGCCATCACAAATGCCGGCAGGGTGAAGACCGCGCCCGCCGCTACTCCTTCGCCGATGGAACCGGCGGTTCGCGCGATGTTCTCTTCGAGGATGGTGCCGCGGCCCAGACGCAAGACCGCCATGCCGATCACTGCAGCGGGGTAGGTAGCCGCGATGGTCTGTCCGGCGCGCAACCCGAGATAAGCGTTGGCCGAGCCGAGTACGACGGTCATCAACAGGCCCAGCAGAACCGCGCGCCAGGTGAACTCCTTCATCCGGACGTTGTCTGGAACGAAGGGTTGATGTTTTGGGGGCGTCATTGAAGACGTGCCTTGACTTTGTCGCTGAGCAGCTTGCCGTCGATGGTTTTGCCGGCGAGTTTGGCCTGCCCGGCTTTCATCACCAGGCCCATCTGCTTGATCGCCGTGGCGCCGGTCTCGGCGAGGGCAGCCTCGACAGCGGCGTCGAGCTCGGCCTCACTCGCGCTCGCAGGCAAATAGGTTTCGATGAGCGCGCGTTCGGCCTCTTCCTTATCCGCCTGTTCAGTCCGTCCGGCCTTGCGGAACATGTCCGCGGCATCGATTCGCTGTTTGATGAGTTGCTTCAGCAACTGCATTTCGGCGGCTTCGTCGAGCGGCTTGGGTGAATCGACTTTGGCCTTCATGAGCGCTGCTTTGATCATGCGGAGAGCGCTTAAGCGGGCTTCTTCGCGGGCTTTCATGGCCGCGACCATGTCTTGCTGCACCTGATCGATGAGGGGCATGTCGATTGATATTATACGGTCTCGGATTTAGCCGTCAACGATTTAGCGGCATCCAAAGCCTTACCTAGGTTGCCGCTCGATTCCCGCCCACGAGGTGACCGATCTGGCTCAACATGTGGCGAATCGCACGGAGAATCTTCGGCCCGAGCGAGACCACCAACAGAATGAAGATAAGGATGACCACGAGAATCGCGACCGGATGGAGAGCTGCCAGGGCTGCAAGGCCTATCGTGAAAACGTCTTCCGCGGTGCTCAGGAGGATATTCGAAAATGGCTCCGGGCTGGTGTTGGCGGCCATGCGGACGCTTGCTTTCGTCCCATGAGAACCCAGCGCCAGGGCGCCGCCGGCTAGCAATGCTATCGCGCGAACAGCCGGATCAAAATGGGCGAATGCCGAAGCCGCCAACACAGCCCCCGCAGGCACGCGGATGAATGTGTGGATGGCGTCCCAGACGGAGTCGACGATCGGGATCTTGTCGGCAAGAAACTCCACGAGATAGAGGACTGCCGCGACGCCGATCACCCACCAGCGGGACAGGAAATCAAGATCCCCTGGTAGTTGCACCAAATGGAAGCGCTGCAACAGGCCGAGCGTCAGCACTGTGGCGTAGAGGTTGAAACCCGAAAGCCACGCCGATCCCATACCTACGCCGAGCGAAGCCAGTGGATTCAACTACATCCCCACGGTTTCAAAAGTAACACTTCAAAAGGACTAAAGACGCGTGCATCTGTCTCCCGCCAATCGGGCACGATCCTCCCAATTAACCGAATTACCGGTGCACTCCAACCGTGGGATGCCGGTGCTTAATCGCGAGGCGGTACAGTGCAAGCAGAAGAATCGCCCCAAGCGTTGAAACGATAAATCCTGCTCCTTCGCTTGGCCCGTAGAAGCCAAGTAACCTGCCGAAAATGCCGCCAACCATCGATCCAGCAATACCGAGTAGCATAGTCACCCAAATCCCGCCGGGATCACGCCCGGGCATGATCGGCTTGGCTAGGGCGCCAACGATTAAACCGATGATCATTATCCCAAAGATGTGAAACATATCCACCTCGTGTTCGTATGGCTTGGCGCCGTTTCGGCGCTCGCTTCATCGATAGCCTCAGGCCTTCGTTGTGCTGCCTCATGTACGGCAGACTGAGGCTTGCTAGTTAAGACTGACGCAGAGGCTCAAATGATTTAAATTTTTCAGCGTCGCCTACCGTCTGATATCCTGTCTTTGCAAGCCCGCCATGCACATCAAAAAGCCGCGTTTGTCCACCCCGGGTCCAACTCCGCTCTATCCGCCGGCATTGCGCGCGATGATGGGCGCGGACATTCACCATCGCACCGAGGATTTTCGCAGGGTCTATCGCAGTTGCCTCGCGGGGCTGAAGGAAGTGATGGGCACCAAGCACGACGTGATGCTTTTCGCGTCGTCGGGAACCGGCGCCATGGACGCCGCGGTTTCCAACTTGTTTTCGAAAGGCGATAAGGTCATCGTGTGTATCGCGGGAAAGTTCGGCGAGCGGTGGCTGGAGATCGTGAAGGCGTACGGGTTGGACGCGACGGCGATCGTCGTTCCATACGGCGATGCGGTCTCGCCGCAGCAACTGCAAGACGCAATCGCGGGTTTACCCGGGGTAAAGGGCGTGTTCGTCCAGGCATCGGAAAGTTCCACCGGCGCGGCGCACGATGTGAAAGCGATGGGCGCAGCAGTAGCTAAAACGGACGCGATTCTCGTCGTCGATGCGATCACCGGGCTCGGCACGATGCCGCTCGATATCGATGGCTGGGGGCTCGACGTAGTAATCAGCGGATCTCAGAAGGCCTTCATGATTCCACCTGGGCTGGCATTTCTCTCGGTAAGTCCCAAGGCCTGGCGGTTTGCGGAGACCGCAACGCTGCCCCATTACTACTTCAATCTGAAGAAGGAAAAGAAGAGCGGCGATGGCGGCGAATCTACATGGACGCCCTCCATCGCTCTGATTCTCGCGCTGTCGGAGGCGCTAGATTACATCACGCAAGTGGGCATGGCGAATCTGGTTGGAAATGCGCAGATGCTCGCGTCCGCGACACGCGCGGCGGTTCAGGCGATGGGACTCGAACTGTTCACTCCGCTCTCACCGGGCGCGGCGGTAACTGCCGTGCGGCCACCGGCTGGAATGGATTCGGGCGTGATCGCGAAGGAGTTTCGCGATCGGTTCGGTACGGTGATCGCGAACGGACAGGGATCGATGAAGGGACAGTTATTCCGGATCGCTCACATCGGGTATTTCGATTTCCTCGACCTGTTTGCGATGTTGGCGGGACTTGAAATCATCCTCAACGCCAATGGCTTTCCGGTGAAGTTCGGTTCGGGGGTTGCAGTGGCGCAGGAGTTTTTCACCAACGCGACGGTGAAGACGGTAACCGCATAAAGCCTGCCGCGCGGACCAATGCGTCAGGCCCGCCCGCTCGCAATCACTTTTCGTACGCTCGGGCAGGCCGCTTCAAAGAACGCGTGTCGCTCGCTCTAAGCCTTCGGCTCGGGAGCGCGAAATAACAGGTTGCCATTTTCCAACTTACGGACATAGATCAGGTTCTTCGCATCATAGCTATGCGGCGTCGTCGCGCGGACTTCGTAAGCCTGACCTACCGTGAGATGTGTAATAACGTGCGGATGCGAGAGCGATACTTGGGTGGGACCAAAGCTTTCCGTAACAATCCCTTCAGGAGCCGTAGCGACTTCTTTGTGCGGCGTCTCATGATAAACCGTTACATGGGCAAGCTGAATAACAAATTGAGGGGTTGGAGTTGCAGTGCTTGACATACTTCTTCTCCTTCTGCGTCACGGGAGCACAACAAGTCCGGGACGCGAATTTATTGTAAATTGACTCTTATATTAATGCAAGTTAATTCTATATGACAGTAATGTACATTACACGCATCGCATGTTATAAGGTGATGGCCTGAAGTTATTTGCGATCTGTAATTTACTTACGAAAATAGACCGGCTTGCTCATCCGACCGTAGCTTACGCTTTACTTTGAAGTAATCATAAGCCAACTCCGTCGCGACGCGGCCGCGCGGCGTGCGATTCAGGAAACCGAGCTGGATTAGATACGGCTCGTAGACCTCTTCGATAGTATCGGCCTCTTCGGAGATCGAAGCGGCGATGGTGCCTACTCCCACTGGGCCGCCGCGATACTTATCGAGAATCGTCATCATGATCTTCTGATCGATCTCGTCCAGGCCGTAGCGGTCCACATCGAGCAAGTTGAGCGCGGTTTGCGCCACCGGCTTGTTGATGCGGCCATCGGCGCGAACTTGTGCGTAATCGCGCACCCGGCGCAACAAACGGTTGGCGATGCGCGGCGTTCCCCGGCAGCGGCGGGCGATCTCTTCCGCGGCGGGGTCCTCGATTTCGACGGCCAGCAGCCGCGCGGATCGCTTGACGATCGCCTGTAACTCATCGACGTTATACGGATCGAGCCGCAACACTAAGCCGAAACGTCCTCGCAACGGGGCGCTTACGAGACCTTGCCGCGTAGTGGCGCCGATAGCGGTGAACTTCGGCATGGGCAGCGAGTGCGTACGCGCGCCGGGACCCGCGCCGACCAGAATATCCACGCGGAAATCTTCAAGCGCCGAATAAAGCATCTCTTCTACGTCGGGCAGCAAGCGGTGGATCTCGTCAATGAAGAAGACCTGACGCGCGCGGATGTTACTAAGTATTCCCGTAAGATCGAGTTTCTTCTGCAGCACGGGCCCCGATGTCGTGGTGAACGAGACCTCCAATTCCTCGGCGATGATGGAGGCGAGCGTCGTCTTGCCCAGACCGGGAGGGCCGTAAAGGAGAACATGATCCATCGCTTCGCCGCGCATGCGGGCAGCGGCGATAGCGATTGAAAGATTCTCTTTGAGCTTGCTCTGCCCGGTGAAATCCGCGAGGCGGTGCGGACGCAATCCTGCTTCGAATTGCGCTTCCTCGGGCTGTGCGTCGCCTGAAACCAGTGGCCGGCCGGACATGTGCTAACAGCTTAACGTACCAACTCCAAAGCGCGCCGGAATAAGGGTTCGAAGTCGGCGGAGGCGCCGGCGGCCTTCGCTTTGCGCACGGCGGCCTCGGCCTGCGGGCGTGCACAGCCGAGATTGAGGAGAGCGGAGAGCACGTCCTGCTCGACCGGCGCCAGAGCTTCGGCGGCGGGAGTTACGGGCTCTTCGCCGGTAACCGCGGGAAGCTTATCGCGCAATTCGAGCACCATGCGCTCGGCTGTCTTCTTGCCCACGCCGGGAATACGGACGAGGCGCTCCACTTCGCCACGGCGGAGAGCATTCACCAGATCGGCCGCAGTGACGCCAGAAAGCACCTTCACCGCCAGCGTTGGGCCGATCCCGCTGACGCCGATGAGCTTTTCGAAGAGCGCCTTCTCGTCAGCCGTGAGAAACCCATAGAGCGAAAGCGCATCTTCCCGCACATGCGTGTGGATACGAAGCCTGACCTCGGCGCCGGCGTCCGGCAGGTGGGTGAATGTGGAAACGGGAATGGTTACGTCGTAGCCCACCCCGCCGGCTTCGACCACGGCTTGGTTCGGATGTTTTTCGATCAGGATGCCGCGCAATTGCGCAATCATAGACTGTATTATGATCGCGCACATTGGTCGGATTTAGAGATGGCTCGCAGGCGCTTTTTTGTCGATTCACTGCACGATGGGATCGCCGAACTCCACGGCGAAGAGGCGCGTCATCTCACGCGCGTACTCCGCGTGGAACCCGGCCAGCGTTTTGAAATCTCCGACAACCAGGCGGCATACCTGTCCGAAATCGCCGAAGCCCGCGGTGAGCGCGTAGTGTTCCGCGTGGTCGAGCCGATCGCGTCCGTCGAGTTGCCGGCATCTATCACGCTCTTTGCCGCGCTATTCAAATTCGATCGCTTCGAGTGGATGGTGGAGAAAGCAACCGAACTCGGCGTGGAGCGCATCGTCCCCATCGAATCCCTACGCACGGAAAAAGGACTGTTCGAAGCCTCTCACAAACGCGCGGAGCGCTGGCGGCGCATCGCGCGCGAGGCGTCGCAGCAATCGCGCCGCACAAGAATGCCGGAAATCGAGCCGGGCGTGAAGTTCGACCGTGCAATTGATCGGCAGGCCCGCTTTCGCTGCTTCCTTGACGAAGAAGAGGCGCCACCGATCCTCGCAGCCCTTCCTCAAATCCGCCCTGCGGACCCGTCAATTGCCTTATTGCTCGGTCCGGAAGGCGGCTGGACTGAAGCGGAACGTGTATCCGCGCGCACCGCCGGGTGGATTCCGGTGTCCTTAGGCCCGCTGATTCTACGCGCCGAGACAGCCGCGACGGCCGCGCTCGCTATTCTAATGAACGCATGGATGGTTTAATGAAATGTAAGGACTCGAGACCGGCGCGTGGGTGAACTCTTTGATCTCTTCTTATTCATTGTCTTTGGCATAGTTCAATGGCATGTCGCACGTGCGCTGCGGAAATCTCATCCAGGCCGCGGGGCAGGCGTCGTAATAGCTCTATTCAACGCGACCGTGCTATTTGCCTATTTATGTACTTTCGCCGACCCCCCGCGGCTCATGCACATGCCGGGCTGGCAGGCGGAGATGCTCGGCGCGATGGCGTTTCTATATCTGGTTATCGCGACGCTATTCCTTCCCACTCGCTGGGCCGTGGCGCGCATCCGCAAGCATTTCGACCGGCCGGCCGACCGTTCGCGAAGGCGAGCGCTCAATGCCGCGGGCAATCTCGCGCTCGCCGCTCCATTTGCAGTGGTAGGATACGGAACGTTCATCGAGCGGACTAACTTCCATGTGCGAGAAGTGGATATTCCGATTGCGAATCTGGCGCCCGGCCTGGAAGGGCTTCGCATTCTGCAACTGAGTGACATCCACATGGGCGCCTTTCTCAGTGAAAAGCAACTGGCAAAAGTAGTAGATGCGAGCATGGAGCATCGAACCCATCTGGCGGCAATCACGGGCGATCTCATATCGTTGCGCGGCGACCCTCTGGACGCCTGCATCCGGCAACTGGCGCGTATCAAAACGGACGCCGGCCTTTTCGGCTGCATGGGAAACCACGAGCGCTACGCGCTGGCCGAAGATTATTGCGAAGAAGCCGCGGCGCGCGTGGGCATTCGCTTCCTTCGCAAAGAGGCGCAGATACTCCGTTTCGGCGGCGCGACGCTGAACCTCGCTGGAGTGGACCATCAATCGCACCACGGCGGCAGAGAGTATCTTGTAGCGGTTGGAAACTTAAAGGCGCCGAATGCGCTCAATCTCTTGCTCTCGCACAACCCGGATGTGCTGCCAGTGGCCGCGCAACAAGGATGGGACGTGATGCTATCCGGACATACGCATGGCGGCCAGATCAACATCGAGATTTTGGATCGCGCGATTACGCCTGCGCGGTTCCTCACGCCCTATATTTACGGTACTTATCGCGCGCAAGATACCACCGCATATGTGACGCGCGGCATCGGAACGATCGGCATTCCCGCGCGCATCGGAGCACCGCCCGAGATTTCTGTGCTTACTTTGAGGAAGGCATAGGCCGGTGCGCTATCTCATCCTGACCGATATCCATGCCAACTGGGAAGCCCTGCAGGCGGTAACGCGCGAGGCCGCGGGCGGGTACGACCAGATTCTCTGCTGCGGAGACCTGGTGGGCTACGGCGCCGATCCGAACCTGGTCGTGGAGTGGGCCCGCGAACATTGCTCGGCGGTGGTCCGTGGCAATCACGACAAGGCATGCACGGGAATAGAGGATTTGGAATGGTTCAACCCAATCGCGCGCGAGGCCGCGATTTGGACCATGAAGACGCTTACCTCCACGAACGCCGACTACGCACGCGCACTAGCCAAAGGCCCGTTGAGCGTAGACGGTTTTCAATTGGTGCACGGATCCGCCTCCGATGAAGACGAGTACGTGTTAGCGCCGGGCGAAGCCGAGTTGGCGTTCGCCTATATGGAGAATCGTTTGGAGTTTTTCGGACACACGCACGTGCAGGGCGGATTTGTGTGGAACCATTCGCGCGTCGAAATCCTTCCGAGGGTTGCCCCGCACGAGCCGGATTTACCGCTCGAGATCGACCCCACGTGCGGATATATGATCAACCCGGGTTCGGTAGGTCAGCCGCGTGACGGCGACCCGCGCGCGGCCTATGCCACCTACGACAGCGATTCAGGCATCGTCGTTTATCACCGCACGGGGTACGATCTGGCTGGCGCGCAAAGAAAAATCCGCGACGCAGGCCTACCTCACATCCTGGCGGACCGCCTAGCAGCCGGGCGATAGGTGCCGCAGGCCTCGTGGCCCTTCGGATTGCACAAGCCGCAACTCGCTTGACACATTTGTTCCCGCATCCTAATCTGAAATCGGATGGAAGTGAATCTCAATCCTGATTTACAAGCGAGGCTCGCTCTTCTAGCGGGAGTTTACTGAGAAGACCCGAATCGTGCCCTGGCCGGTGTTCTAAAGTTCTTTTCCACCAATCGGATAGCCTGTCTGGGAGCGATCAGATTTTGTATTACCCTATATAGAACATTTCTATAGCAAAATGTTCGAATGTTCTTGCCCCGCAAGAATCTTGGCCTTATACTTGTATTACCCTATATGGCTTCCCTCGTCGCCAAGAAAAAGGGCAATAAGCTCTACTATTACGTCGTCGAAAGCGCTCGCGTCGACGGCAAGCCCCGCATCGTCCACCAAGCCTATCTGGGCACCGCCGAAAAGGTCGCCGAGCTTGTCAAGGACCGCACCGCCCCCGTGCCCCTATCCGCCACGATGCGCGATTTCGGATTGCCCGGCGCTCTATGGCTCGCCGCGCAGCGGACTGACGTCTTTGCGCTATTGGAGTCGCTCTGGCCGCGGCCCCGCTCCGGCCCCTCGCCGGCTCACTACCTTTTACTGGCTGCCATCCACCGTATTTGTCAGCCGGGCCCTAAGACCGAGGTCTCCGATTGGTATGACCGTACCATCCTCCACTCGCTCTGGAAAATCCCGCCCGAGCGCTTCACCTCCCAAGCCTTCTGGGATGCCTTCGAGCAGATTCTGCCGGAGGAATCTTCCGGCGACGATCCGCTGGAGGACGCTCAGTTGCGCCTGTTGGCTCTGTGGAAGGAAAAGCAAGGGGTGAGCCGTCGCTTGCTGGCCTACGACACCACTAACTTCTACACCTATATTGCCAGCACCAATACCCGTAACGAACTGGCGCAACGCGGGCACAACAAGCAGGGGCGTCATAATCTGCGGCAAGTGGGCCTCAGTTATGTTTTGGACGGGGAAAGCGGATTGAGTCTATGTCATCACGTCTATCCCGGCGACGTGGCCGACGCCGACGAATTCTCCGTCGCCCTGTCGCGAATCACGCGCATGCTGGATCACAATCGCATCGCGCGCGATTCGGTGACGCTCGTGTTCGACAAAGGAACCGCCGCGCTGGCCAATACCGTGGCGCTGGAGGAAGCTGGCGTGGGATGGATTTCCGCGTTGCCCTGGAACCAAGCCCCCGCGGAGTTGCGGGAACGAGAAGTGGAGAGACTGCCGCCGTGCAGCAGCCAACAGCCGGGTGTTCGCGCGGCCGGGGAAAAACTTCTGGTGCATGGCAAGGAGTACTTCTGTGTGGTGAAGTATTCGGCTTCGTTCGCCGGTGAGCAACTGCATAGCTTGACTACCAGCGTGAGCAAGGTGCTGCAATATCTGCGCCGATTCTCCATGGAGCTGAATAAGCCGAAAGCCCGATGGGATGAGAAGAAGATTCGCACTAAGATCCAGCGCTGGCTTTCCGGCCAATTCCTGGCGGACGTAATTCACTACGAACTGCAACTACACGACGGCCACTGGCGTCTCCAGTTTGACTTCAACACCGTTGCTTGGCAGCGCTTGCTGACACATCGCCTTGGCCGCACGGTTCTGCTCACGAATCGCATGGACTGGACGGCGGAGCAGGTAGCCGCTGGATATTCGGGTCAGCAATCCATTGAAAGAGTCTTCCGCGGACTCAAGGATGGAGAGTGGCTGGGCTGGGGGCCCATGCACCACTGGACCGACCGCAAGATCCGCATCCATGCTTTCTATTGCATGCTCGCCATCTCCCTGCTGCAGTATGTGCATAAGCAAGCGCAAACCGCGTGGGACGGGATCTCCATGGAGCAACTACTCAAAGAATTGCAGCAGATCCAGCAGTTCGCTTTGCTCTATCCACCGCAAGGCGAAAAAGGACCGAACCGAGTTTCCCTGGTGCTCTCCAAGCAGACCCTAGCTCAACAATCCCTCGCTCATACCTTGGGCTTGGACCAGCTCTGTAGTACCCCAACTTAGGTAATACGCAACCGCAACCACAAGTTGCTCTAAAATCAGCCCGTTAGGGCTCTACCTTCTTGACTCGCAGTAAACTCCCGCTAGCGGCGGAGCAGGGACGCGACTCCGGGACTCTTGCGCGCGAGGCAATCGAACGACTCGTCGACTATGACGAATGGTTTGTTGGCGAGGTCGCGAAGGGATTGGCCGCCACTGACCGTGGCGATCTTCTCACACACGAGGAGGTCGGCGGGCGCCTTGACAAGGCGCTGACTGGAAGACGGCCCCGCGCGTAAATGGAACTGCGCTGGACCACGGAAGCTGCCGATGACCTGGAACGTATTGCGGATTACTTGTTCGAGCACGCACCCGCTCATTTGGATGGATTGGTCAGGCAGATTTACGAAGCCCCAAGCGCGCTGCTAAAGTTCCCCCACGCGGGCGGCCGGGCAAGAAGGATGGGACGCGAGAATTGGTGCTCACATCCGCGCCTTACATCGTGGGTCTACCGCATTGCTGGCGGCGCCATTCACATCGTTCGCATTTTACATGGCGCACAGAAGTGGCCTTAGCTCAATTCGCGCGTCTATATAATTTCAACCGGAGGGCGCCTGTGCCACGCGATTTCGTCTACGCCACAAGAACTTTGCGATCCAGTCCTGCATTCTTCGCGGCTGCCGTAGTCCCTCTCGCTCTGGGAATACATCGAAGCTGAATGCCGCTACAAAAAGCCGGATTCAGTAGGATGGTCGGGCTGAGCTAGAGACCAGCATTTCAGCTCTTCCCCCAACTGCTACAATCGGACTTCCGTGGGCCAACGCGTCTCGCTATTCGTCACCTGCCTGGGCGATCAGCTATTTCCGTCCGCCGGAATGGCTGTCGTAGAAGTGCTGGAACGCCTCGGCTACACCGTCGATTTCCCCAAGGACCAAACCTGCTGCGGGCAACCCGCTTTCAACAGCGGCTATCGCAGCGAAGCGCGCACCGTAGCGCGGCACTTTCTGAAGACCTTCGAAGCCAGCGAATACGTGGTCGTTCCCTCCGGTTCATGCACGTCGATGATCGGACATCACTTCCACGACCTGTTCCACAAAGAGCCTGAAACGCTGGCGCGCATCGACGCCCTCGCGAAGCGAGTGTACGAATTTTCAACCTTCCTCACCGAAGTCGCGCAGGTGGAAGACGTGGGCGCGCGCTTTGAAGACGTGGTCACGTTCCACGATGGCTGCCACGGACTTCGTGAGTTGCACATCCGTTCGGCCCCGCGGCGGCTACTGTTGAAGGTGCGCGGCCTCGAGCTGCGCGAGATGCTCCCGGCGGAGGAGTGCTGCGGATTCGGCGGCACGTTCTCGGTGAAGTTTCCGGAGCTTTCGGGCGCCATGGCGCGCACCAGGATCGACGCCATTGAGAAGACCGGCGCCAACACCGTGGTATCGCTCGATTCAAGCTGCCTGATGCAGATTCAGGGGGCGCTCTCGCGCGCCGGATCGAAGATCCGCACCAAGCATCTCGCCGAGGTTCTGGCGAGCCGCTAGCGTATGTCGGCGACATTCGACAAGAAGATTCGCGGCACGTTGGCCAATGCCAATCTGCAACTGGCGATTTACACCGCAACCGGCCGCCTCAAAGAAAAGCGCACCGAGAGCGTGGCGGCCGATCTCCTGCCCGATTATCAGGAACTGCGCGCGCAGGCCAACGCCATTAAGGCGCACGCCATCGCCAATCTCGATTATTACCTCGAAGAGTTCGAGCGTAACGTGACGGCGCACGGCGGCCGAGTGATCTTTTGTAAAGACGGCACGGAGGTTTCCGATTTCGTCTTGCGCCTCGCGAAGGAGCGCGGGTCACACCTGATCGTGAAATCGAAATCCATGACGTCCGAAGAGGTCGATCTCAACGAGCGCTTGGAGCATCACGGGCTGGAATCGGTAGAGACCGATCTTGGCGAGTACATCATTCAACTGGCGCATGAGAGGCCGTATCACATCGTCGCACCCGCCCTGCACATGACGCGTTACGATGTCGCCGGCATCTTCGAACGTGAACTGCACACCGGCAACGAAACCGCACCCGAGCGGCAGGCGCAGATCGCCCGCGGCGTGCTGCGGCAGAAATTTCTAGACGCGGACATCGGCATCAGCGGCGCCAACTTTCTCGTAGCGGATTCAGGCGCAGTCACCATCGTCGAGAACGAAGGTAACGCGCGGCTGACCACCTCGGCGCCGAAGATCCACATCGCCATAGCGGGCATCGAGAAGGTGATTCCGCGCGCGCAGGATCTCGCGGTATTTCTGAAGCTGCTTGCGCGCAGCGCCACCGGGCAGGCGCTCTCGGTCTACACTTCCTTCCTTAGCGGTCCGCGCCGCGCGGGCGAGATCGATGGGCCCGACGAATTCTACGTAGTGCTGCTCGATAACGGCCGCACCAAACTACTGCCCGACCGCGGCAAACGCCAATCGCTCTACTGCATTCGCTGCGCCGCGTGCCTGAATACGTGCCCTGTGTATCGCAAGATCGGCGGGCATAGCTTTCCGTGGGTGTACTCCGGGCCCATCGGCGCCATCATCACGCCGCAATTCATGGGTGTGACTCACGAGCCTGCACTGCCCTTCGCGTCGAGTTTGTGCGGCGCCTGCGCGGAAGTCTGCCCGGTGAAGATCGATATCCCGCAAGTGCTGCTCGATCTCCGCTCTGACGTGAAGAAGGCCGAAACGCGCGAGAAACAGAACCGGCTGGAGAAGCTTTCCTATCGCATGTTCGCGTGGCTCATGACGCACCCGCGCATTTACGCGATGGCTGGGCGCATCGGCCGGCGCCTTCCGATACCGAAGATCGGGCCCGTGCGCGCATGGACCAGCCAGCGCGATCTTCCGCCCATGCCTAAGAAGAGCTTCCGCGATATCTGGGGACGCCGCTGATGTCGCGGGAACACATACTGCATCGCGTGCGCACCGCGCTGGGACGCAGCGAGGGGCAGCCGGCGACGGCCGCGCCGGGGGTGCGATTGCGCATTCCGGATGTCGATCGCGAAACGCGTATCGCCTCGATGCTTAAACACGTGGAGGCGCTGGCCGGAAAGACCTACCGCGCGGCAGACCCTGCAGGTGCGTGCGGGTTTGCGGCAACTTTGGCGGCCGGCAAGACCGCAATTGCATCTAATGCTCCGTTCCTCGCCGAATGCGGCATCCCCGCTCTGCCGGGTGTGCGCAGCCGCATCACAGACCGCGAGGAACTCCGCGAACTGTGCGCAACGTGCGATCTCGGCATCACCAGCGCCGATTACGCGCTTGCGGATACAGGTACCCTTGTCATGCTTTCGAGCCCGCAAGAAGCGCGCATGATCTCGCTCTTGCCACCCGCGCATTTGGCCATTGTGCCGGCCCATTGCATCCTCGGCAGCCTGGATGAGCTGTTCACAATCTTGCCGAACCCGGCGGAACTCACCAGCTCAATGTTGCTGATCACGGGGCCGAGCCGCACCGCCGATATCGAACAGATACTCGTGCGCGGGGTGCACGGCCCGGGCGAGATCACGGTTGTCGTAGTGGGCTAGCCACCCCGCTAGCGTTCATCGGCCCGGAGCTTCCGCTCCGGCTTAGAAGCCGAAGCGGACCTCAAGTTGAAGGCTGCGCATCGCCGCGGCGCCGGTTGCGGCGCCGAAGCCTGCGTTCTTCGGCAGTTGTCGGCCCGACGATATCGAGCCGCCAGAGGTGTACTCGCCGTTCTGCAACGCCATGTTCGTCGGGTTGTTGAAGGTACCCGTGTTACTTATGGCGTTGATTTGCACCGTGTTCAGCGTGTTGAAGATATCCGCGCGAAACTCGAAGCGGCGTGATTCCTGGAACTTCCAGAAGCGGAACCGCCGCACGACGGAGGTGTCCACGTTGTTGGTTGGACAGTAGTGCAAGGCGTTGCGGCCCGACTCCAGCCCAACGCTGCCGTAAGTCGGCCCTGTTATAGCCGAAGCATTGTACTCTGCTAACGGATTACCGGAACATCCGCTACCGACATTGGGGCCATAAACTACCGTGCCGCTATAATCGGGAGAACCAGTGATGTTCACAGCCGAGCCGGCCGAGTTGTAGCTATAGCCCGGGGTGAAGGTAGCTCCCGAAGCGTACGTATAGACCCCTGAAAGCTGCCAGTCCTTCGTAAGCTGGTGGATCACCGCGCCCGCGCCGGTGAAGCCCGTGGGTTCCCAGGTCGAATTGAACTTAAAGTAGTTCGGAAGGCGGCCAATGTTGGAATTCAGAGCTTCATACCGCGCCTGATCGGATCGTAGCGAAAGCGACCCATCGGAATTATGCACGTACCGCTGTGCCAGCCCGATATTGCCTTTGAGCGAGATCTCATACGTGTAGGCGGCCCCGAACGAAAATCCATGCGCCCATCGGCGGCTCAAGCTCATCTGGATCGAGTGAAACGTGTCATGGTAGCCGAACGTATTTTGCCCGATCGTGCCGAGACCTACGTACGGACGGAGCAGGTTGGTCGTGTAGGCTGAAGCGCCCGGAAACGCCGGCGCGCCGAGCGTCGGATCCTGGTACTTCGGAAGATACGCCGTACCGATGTCAACCGCATTCTGGTTCTGTAAGTCTCCTCCCTGTAAAGTACCGAGGCGATTGTACCCGTGGTTGCCGACATACGACACGTCCCCGACCATCTGGAAAGGCAGGGATTTCTGGACGCCGCCGTTCCACTGAAGTGACGACGGAACCGGGGCATTGTACTGGAATGTGACCAATGCGGGTACCGGCAATGGGCTCAGCCCACCGCTTCCAAGAGTCGCCAGGGTACCGTTGAAGAGGTCCGTATCCGTCGCGGCCGGCGGATTCCCTGGAGTGGAGAATACCGTGTTGCCATCGGGCCGGTCGTAGAATACGCCGAAGCCGCCGCGAATGACCCACGTCGACCTCCCCGTCACGTCGTAAGCCAAGCCAAACCGCGGCCCGACCACCAGCGCGGGCCAAACGTAATTCGAACTCGCGATTCCATGACCCGCTGCCACGATCCCGTTCAGCGCACTGCCTGTTCCGGGAACGGGCGTCCCTATGAGCGCCTGCGTATTTGCCGCGCCCGCCGCCGTTACAATCTGCCCGGTGAGGGGATTCACCGCATTCCGAACATTACCGGAACATGTCGCGGCGCCGTTGCTGCAGCCGGACACATAGAGAACGGGGGCCTGCGACGCCTGCCACAAATTGGAGAAGAAATTCGACGCCGTCTCGTTTTTGTCGTACTGCGGCCCTTGATGCACGAAGCGCATTCCATAATCCAAGGTCAAGCGGTTGGTAACCCTCCAGTTGTCCTGGAGGAAGCCCTCGACTTGGTTATAGATCATGTCGCCCTCGATGAACTTCGAGGCCTGCAGGTATTCCGTGAAGACGCCGAGCGCGGCGTTGGAATAACCGAAACCGCTGTCGAGGGCATTGGTCGAGCTATTCCCGAAGTTCACGTAACCCTGGAAGCTCAGGTTCGCGAGTCCGCCGGCGCCCGTGTTCTGCGCCTTGTAACTGTGGTTAAGGTAAGCTCCAGCTTTAAACGTATGCCGGCCCACGATCTTGGTCAGGCTGCCCGCGACATCCTGCGTGTGGTTAATGTTCAGCCAACCGGGAAACTGAAGGTTGGGAGGCGCTGCTCCGATCAGGCTGCCCCAACCGAAGAGGGGAGGCAGATTCGCGGACTTGCCGTCCCAAAACGGCGGCTTTTCCGCCTGCAGGACTTGATAATCGTAATAACTCGAACTCACCTGTCCAGCGTTTGGATAGAGCTCAGGGAAAGAGCCGAGAGTATTCAGCCGGTTCGCCGCCGGATCCGTATCGAGACCGCCGTTATTTCCACCTGCCAACTGGTTCTTGATCGTTCCATAAGTCACTTCGACAACCGTCGTCGGCGTAATCGTCCAGTCGAACGTGGCTCCCCAGTTTGTGATTGTGGGATATGGGACATAGCTATCGCTGAATCCAGGAATTCCGTTGGTACCCGTGCCGCCGATCTGGCTCACTGGGCGCTGAATCTGGCTGGAGTATTTGCCCGAGATTCGTATGCTGGGCGTGAATTGGTAGTCAAGACGAACAGCGGGCTGCTGCGTAAGCTGATTATAGGTAGCTGGCTGTAGCTGATAGTTGTAGTTCGTTCCCGGCGCTTGGGTGACAGTGGGCATCGGATACTGATTAAGCACCGCAATGCCCGGAGCATAGAGGCGGTTCTGGGGGATCATGTTGCCTGGGAAAGGGTTTCCTGTCGTGTTGTCAAGGATCGACGTGATCAGGTTACCGTTCTGGTCGCGGCTTTGCGAAAAGTCGCCGGCGCGCTCCGCCGCGGTTGGTAAACGAAGCCGAATGACGTTGCCGCTATTGGAAACCACCGACTGAGGACGAAACTCGTGCGCGTAAAAGAAGAAGAATTTATTGCGCCCATTGTACAGTTTCGGGACTACTACGGGTCCTCCAAGGGTGTATCCATAGGTATTCAGGTGAGAAAAAACGGGTGTGTCGCCGTTTTTTTGCGTATTCCAAGCCCGGGAATTCCATTCCGTGTTGGTGAAAATTCCGTAGCCGGACCCGTGGAATTGATTCGAGCCGCTTTTGGTCACGGCCGTAATCTGCAGGCCGCTCGATCTGCCGAATTCCGCCTGATAGCCCTGAGTGAGGACTTTAACCTCGCCAATTGACTCAATGTTCATGGTCAGCATCTGGCCGTTATTGCCCGTATCCATAGCCGAGATGCCATCCATCATGATATTGTCTTGACTCCCGTTAGGGTCGCCTAACCGCGCACTGCTGCCGCCGCCGGTTAACGCGCCGTTCACGCCGGGCGTAAAGGCCACGGCGGCAGCGAAGTTTCCATGCGTGATCGGCAGACTTTCAATTGCCTTGGTTTCGACAGCATACGACCGCTCGCCGCTCACGGTATTCAGTAACGCCGCTTCGGCGGTCACTGTGACCGTTTCGGTGGTTCCGCCGACCTCAAGCGTGAGCGCCGGCACGCCGACACGATCGCCGCCGGTGACAACAATCCCTGGACGTCGAACGGTTTTGAACGACGGCGCTGTAACCTCGATCGTATAGGTATCGCCGGTGATGTCTGGAATCACGTAGTCGCCTTCAGCATTGGTGCTGACAGCGGCGCTCCTCGTGCCGCGAGTCTCGCTTATGAGCACCACGTGAGCGTTGGGAACCACCGACCCCGTAGAATCGACGACTCGTCCTGTAACCGTACCGGTCGTAATCTGCGCCGATGTCGAAAACGACAAAAGGAACAAAGCGGCGACGAAGCCGACGCAAACGCTATAAACACTGCGCATACTCTTCCCCCTAATTGATACGGGTCCCACCCCGAATTCGTACTACCCCTTTTTCGTTGAAAATGCCTTTGGTTATAAAGCTGGCGTATTTCTTATCTTTTCGACAGGAGTATTTGCCCCGGCCGATCTAGCGCAATTAAGTTGATTGTGTGGAAATATATACCAAGCACAGACCGGAGTCAAGCCCCGAAAGACATTTTGCGGACATTTTTACAGGTTTCGGGCGCTTGTTATAGTTCGGAGGGCAGTTACACCGGCGTTTACGCTTCAAAACAGCCATTCAATCCGCTCGGAGGCCGCCGCTACGCTAGCGGTCGGAATAGTCCGGCCATGCTCGATCGGTATTAGTTAAAGCCACGCAGTAGAATATATCGGCAAAAACCGCTCTCACGGGTTTCTCTTCGGCAACCCATTAACATAGTGATCGGTCTGGCTGGCTCCATCTTGAGGCAACTTGGCGCGAACATCGTCGGGCATGTCGGCCCAGATCTCACGAATGACTTCCGAAATCGGCCGGCGTCATGGGTTGCCGTGGGCGTGGCGCTGGAGTGCGACAGAACTCATAAGATCGCTGCTTGGATGCATAGCCTTGCCGCAGCCCGTCACCGTAGACTACCAACCCATTGAAAGATCACGCGACTTGTCCAACACTGGCGCCGGCTGAAGCGAATCGCGGGACAGGCATTGTGGAGTCCTGACTGGCCTGCCGGATACTCTTTGGAAGAAAAGGACCAGGCACTCGACCGGCTGCAGACGGCCTTCGATAACCGGTCCGCCGGACTGGTTTACCTCAAGATGGATCCGGCCTTCGACGCGCTGCGCGGCGACTCCCGGTTCACCGGGCTGCTGCACCGCATCCGGTTCTGCGGGACCGTCAGACCTGGACGGTCGATCCAAGGGAACGCCGGTCCTACCTTTGGCCTTTCTCGAGCTTGTCCGCTTCCTTCGTATGCAGAGCGGCGCGGGCCGGGTCTCCCTTCTGTAGATAGAGTTCCGCCAGGCGCCGGTGGATGACGGCGCGGCGCGGATCGAAATCGAGCGCGCGAGCATACTCGTCGATCGCCTGAGCGTACATTTTCTTGGCCGTGTACGCGGCGCCGCGCTCCACCGCGAGATCCGCCTGCAGTCCCTGGTAATATTCGGACACGGGGAACTCCTTGCCCTCCGGCAGCGCGGCGCGCAGAGCCTCCAGCGCCTTGTCACTCGCGTGCTGGGCGTTATAGACTCGCGCCAGGTTCAGGTATGCGTCGGGCCGCGAGCGGTCCAGCGCGATGGCTTTCCGGCAGAGATCTTCCGCTTCGGCGAACTGCTGTTTCTTGATGTACAGCGACGCCAGCGCGTTGTACATCTCCGGCGTGACGTAGGGCGAGTGAATGGCTTTTTCGAACTCGGCTATTGCGGCCTGTTCCTGTTTCAGGTCCAGATAAGCAAGCGCCAGGAAATAATGCGCCGGGGTCATTGTGGGGTCTGCCTCGAGAGCCTTGCGGTTCAACTCCAGAGAGGCGCCAGGATCTCCGAGTTTGCGCCGGACTTCACCCAGCAGCGAAAGAAAATGAGGTAAGCCAGGGCTTTGCTTCAGACCGCGCTCCAGTTGCTCCTGGGCCTTTTCGCTCAAGCCCTGGTCGAGATAGAGCCGAGCCAGGTAGAAGCGCGCCCACAGAAGCTCCGGATCGATATCGAGCGCCTGCTGCAATTCCGCTTTGGCCTCGGCGACCATGGCAATCGACCCCTGCGCGAGATACGCCAGTCCCAGAAGCATGTGCGCGGGCGCTGAGCGCGGATCGGCCGCCAGCACGGCCTTGCACTCGCGGATCGCCTGTTCGGCTTTCCCCTGTTGCAGGTGTTGCGCGGCGATGCCCAGTTGCGCGCCCTCTAGATCGGCACGAGGAGTCTGCGCCCCCGCTGTGCCAGAGCAATGCCCGAAGCGAGGAGGACAACAGCAATCAGGAGCCGCGGCACGGTCAGATTATACCGGAGGCTCTCAGCGCTTGGCATCGGCCTCATCCAGCAGCAAAACCTGGCCGGCGCGAACGCTGTCGATCGCCTGCTTCTTCCCGCTGGGCCACTCGATCTCGATGCGAGCAAGGGTTGCGTTGCCCAGCCCGAAATACAAACGCGCGTCGCTGGTGCTGAGGTAACTTCCGTAGGGATTGACTTCCCGCAACTGGGTCCGGCCGCCGCTGGTCACCCGCACCTTCGCGCCGATCCCGAAACGATTGCTCTCGCGGCCGCGGGCGCGGAGCGCGATCCAATGATTGCGATTGCCCCCGTCATTGCGCAGCAGCAGCGGGCGCCCGCCGGAATCGCTCACCACGATGTCCAGGTCGCCGTCGTTATCGAAATCCGCCACCGCCAGACCGCGGCCCACGTGCTGGATGCGAAACGCCGGACCGCTTTCCGCCGAGACTTCGCGAAAATGGCCGCCGCCAAGGTTCCGGTAAAGCAGGTCGGCCTGACGGTAAGAAAGCTGCGGGTCGTAGAGTGTCACATTATCGGTGACGTGTCCGTTGGTGACATAGATGTCCGGATAACCGTCGTTGTCGAAGTCGAAGACCTTGGCGCCGAAGCCGAGTGTCTTCACGCTGGATGGTAATCCGGCTTTGACCGTGCCGTCTTCAAAAAGCAGCTTTCCGAGGTTGCGGTAGAGCGGGTTGTATTGGTCCGAAAAGGCCGTAAAGAAGATGTCCGGTAAGCCATCGCCATCGAGATCCACGATCTCGGCGCCCATGCCGGCCAGAGCTTTGCCGTTCATGTCGAAACCTACGCCGGCGCCGTAGGTAATGTCGTCAAAGGTGCCGTTGCCTTTGTTGCGGTAGAGAAAATTGCGGACGCCATCGTTGGCCACGAAGATATCGGGCCATCCATCGCCATCGATATCGCCGATGGCCACCCCCAAAGTCTTTCCCGCCGGATTCGCCACGCCGGCTTTGCGGGAGACCTCCGTGAACGTGCCATCCCGATTGTTGTGGTACAGCAATGCCGGCGTCCCGTCGAACTGCTGCGGATCGCAATACATGCGGTAGCCCGGCTTTCGATATCCGCAGTACGGCGGCTTGCGCATGTCGTAATCCAGGTAGCGTCCCACAAACAGATCCAGGTAGCCGTCGCGATCGTAGTCCACCCAGGCGGCGCTGCTGCTCCACCCGCTGGCGCCCACTCCAGCCTTGGCCGTCACCTCACTGAAGGTCCCGTCGCCATTGTTGCGAAAGAGCTGATTACCGCCGTAGCCCGTGACGTAGATATCCAGGTAGCCGTCGTTATCGTAGTCGCCCACGGTCACGCCGGTAGCGAACATCCCATTGCCTGCGACGCCTGCTTTGGCAGTTACATCCTCGAATTTTCCGTTGCCCAGATTGCGATAGAGCGCATTGCCAGGCGATGGCTTGCCGTGGGCCAGGTCGGCTCCGTTGGCGAAAAACAGGTCGGGCTGGCCGTCGTTGTCGAAATCGATCACGCCCACCCCGGAGCCGAAGGTCTCGACCATGTGCTTCTCGGCCGAAGCCCCGTTTTCGTGGCGAAAGGTAATGCCCGACTCCGCCGCAACTTCGTTGAACTGCACCCGGCCGGCTTCGCGGGGCTGCGGTCTGGCGGCCTGATCGCTGTTGAGAGGCAAGGGCGCGGAAAGTAGCAGCAAATTGGCGCCGAAGATCAGGAAAGCTTTGCGCAGGAGCAGCACGGCCCAGGGTCGCATATCTGTCGTTGAATCGCCTCGGCGCTACTTGCCGGAAATAGGGACTTCCAGATAGTCTCCCATTTCCGGGCCGGTGAATTGATTATAGATAATCGAATGCTTTCGGACAGGGGCCGCAGCGAAACTCACATGCCTCATCACGTGTTCAAAGGTCGCGGGCCGGTGAGGAATATCACCTGACCGGCGTTTCAAGGTCAGGATGGGCCTCGATCCACGCCTGTTCGCGGGCAGCGTTAGCCGTCTCACCCAGTGCGGTAAATGACCGCGCAAGAATCCCGTGAGCTGCGCGCTCAACATCCAAATCGTTTCCCGCACTTTGCAACACCAACTGCGCTGCCTCAGCCGCCTTATCCGGCTGGCCCTCCCGATCGAAGTATTTGGCGCGCTCAAGGCGGGCCAGCCCAAACTCGGGAACGCGTTCGAGAATCTCCCCGACAATCGACTGAACCTCGGCATCCTCACCGAAGCGCCCCAGGAATTGCACGTATTGCCATGCCGTCGCCGGATCGTAGGTCTTCTGGCGTAAATTGATTGCGTTGGCCCGTCGAAACGCAGCCCGTGCTCCCGCGGCATCCTCGATCCGGCCGGAACAGATCCCCAACAAGGTATTCATCTTCATCAGCGTAACGTCATCGAGACCGGGCAGGAGTAAGGCGGCTTTTTCCTGCGCCACGCAGGTGCGTTCGCGCAAATTCATATGGGCCCACCGTGCGTAAGAATGCCTGGCTTCCGGATCGCGCGGTGCGGTACGAACCGAATGTTCGAGTAACTGCCCCGCCTCCAGGCTGTAGGACTGTGCATCCATCAGTAACTCACCCAGGAACAACTCCAGGACAGGATCGGCGGGATGGGCCGAAAGTCCCTTGCGAAGAATCTGCTCGGCATCCGCCAGTCGCTTCAGCTGTACATAGCAATCGGAAAGCAACAAATAGGGAGCAGCAGTTGGCGCGGGGGAGGATGCCAAAGCCGAAGTCAGCGTCTGCACAGCGGCAGCGTAATTACCTTCCTCAGCCAGTCGCGCGCCGCGGTCCCAGGGGGACGGAGGCTGGGCGAATGCCTGCAAACCCGGCAGACTGACAAGGATCGCAAATCTGAGACCTGCCGCGCGCACTACTTTGGTTCCGTCACGCGCAGGATCTCGTTCGCGCGCAGACCTTGTGTAATAACCTGGTCGCGGCCGGAAGGCCAATGAATCTCGACGCGTGAAATCACACTTTCGTCACCAAGCCCGAAGTAGAGCGGCAGAGAACTTTGCGAAAGATATCCGGACTTGCCATCGTTGTACTTGAAATATTTTGCGCCGGCTGCGGTGATCACACGTACCGTGGCGCCCAAACCGTCGCGGTTCGATGCGGTTCCGGTCAGCAGCACTTTCAGCCAATGGATCGGTCTGCGCGCCGCAAGATCGCTCACCAGAATCTGAGGCTCCGAATTGAAATCGTTGGTCACGATATCCAAATCCCCGTCGTTATCCAGATCGAACAAAACGGAAGAGCGGCTCCCGAGCGGGGCCATAACCGTGACCATGCCCTTACGGTTCGCGCAAATCTGGTGCATGATCTCCTGCGGATCCGGAGGCATGGCGGAGCAGTTCAACTGGAACCACGGCGTGTGTGTTCGCCCCCCGCGGCGCGGCTCAATGCCCAACTGGAACTCGGCGTCCAGAAACTTTTTCCCGTGGTCGTTGAGCAGCATGGAATTGATCCCATATCGAAAAGGGAAGTTCATAGACGACGCAATGAAGATATCATCCCATCCATCCGCATTGATGTCTCCGATGCTCGGTCCCCACGGCCAGTAGTTCTCGACCCCCATGGCGTCGGAAACTTCTTCAAACGGACCCTTTCCCGTGTTGTGATACATCGAATTGCCAAACACGAAGCTGGAGGCCGGACCCATGAGGAAGCTGTCGGGGGCATGCGACGGAGCCTTTTTTTGTTCCAGCTCCGGCCCTACATTTTCCTGCATGTCTGAATGCATATCGGTCACAAACAAATCCAGGCGGCCGTCATTATCGTAATCGAAGAACTTAACCCCCATGGCGCCCCAGGAGGTTCTCGGAAAATAGGTTTTAGTCTTCTCGACAAAACCCTTCCCGCCCTGGTTCTCGTAGTAATGATTCGCGCCCATCATATTCAAAAAGTAGACGTCGGGCCAGCCATCGCCATTGACATCCGCGACGGCGGCATCTCCGCACCATCCATGCGGCGTGAGCCCCACCGCCGCGGTCACATCCTTAAATCGATTGTTGCCCAGATTGCGATAGAGGATTGGGTGCTCGAATCGCTCCGGATACATATGGCCGGAAAATGCGTCCGGCAATCCTACAAACTGGCCCTGAGCGCCCTTCTTCTCCGACGTGTACTGCCCCACGTCGCATACCAGAAGATCGAGCCTGCCATCGTGGTCGTAGTCGAAAAACACGCTGCCGGAGGAATGCGCTGAATGCAAAAGGCCGGCTTCGCGCGTGATATCGCGGAAGTTCCCGTGACCGTCGTTCTCGAATAACAGGTTGCCGCCCCGTCACTGTGGTGACATAGAGGTCTTCATCGCCATCGTTATCGATATCGGCAAACGAAGCGGCCACTGCGATGCGCCCGGGGATGGCAAGTGCAGGGTTATCGATTTTGCGGAATTTGCCACCGCCGAGGTTTTTCCATAGCTCGCTCGGCCCCGCCTGGTTCACGAAGTAGATGTCATAAAGACCGTCGCCATCCACATCCGCCACGGCTATTCCGTTGCCGTGATCGTAATGAACCGGCTTGTAATTCAGCCCGGAGTCATCGACAATTCGCTGCCGGAACGTGATGCCACTTTCAGGAAGTTTGTCTTCGAAATGGAAATCGTGAACAACGGAGTACTGGGTTGCGGCCTGCTTCTGTTCCTGGGCGCGGCGTACCAGCGAATCGACTCCCACGTCCTTCGCAGGGTAGCGGATTTCAGGCGGTGATGCAGTACCCGATGGGGCCTGAAAGGCACGCACTGAGGGATACGTGAGCATCAGCGCGGCGACGATCAATCGAACATGGGGCTGATTACTACGGAGCCTTTGGAGGAGCGTAGTCGTCATAGGTGTACTTCCTCATGCTCGTCCATCCCGGGAACCGCTGTAAAGAAAGGAGTTGCGAGTTTACCCATGGACCGCCCTGGCAACGGATGGTAACAGAAGCTACATAACCTGTCAAACCTGATCGGACAACCTGATCGGATGACCCGATCGGACAACGGCCGGCTGCAAGATCTTCTGCATTTCAATTCGCGACTCGACGTCCGCGAACAGTAGTCACGATCGGCTACCGGCTGGTGCGGCCGCGCGATGCCGCTGCCACCGGCCGGTAGCCTACCGCCGCGTACTCCGGCGCCTGCGGCACGAACTGCGCGTCGAAGCGCGGATCCGGCGGATCAAAGGTATTCACCGCTCGATCGATCGTCCCCCGCAGGTCGTTCGTCTCACCGTGGATGAACGACTCCCGTACGCCGCCGCCGTTGGTGATATCGATCTCGTAGCGCGCCCCGGTCGAGATCCCGCCCTTCAACGTGTTGTTCCAGAAGATCGACTTCACGTAAGTGCTGCCGGTCCCGTTGTCGTCGACGCCGGCCCAATTTCCGGTGAAGGTGCAGCGGCTGACCTCCGCGCGGGACCTCTCGAACACCGTCATCGCGCCCGAGCCGTTCTCCGGGTGATACTCGCCGCCGGTCAGCAGGCCGACGTAGTCCACGCCGAGATTCCCGATGTTGCCGACGAACAGGCAGTTGTCGAGCGTGGCGCGGCTGCCGTGCAGGAGGTCGAACGCCGCGCCGGTGATCTGCGTGCGGTTGTCGCGGAAGATGCAGTCGCGGAACACCGCGGCGTCGAGCATCTGGCCGAGGTGCTCGACGGATACGCCGCCGCCGCAGGGGCTGGTGCAATTGCCGACCACCTCGACGCGCTCGATGGTCGGATAGGCGCGCGCATAGATCTTGATGCCGCCGCCATCGAGATAGAAGAACGGCGTCTTGGGCACGTCATCCGATTCGATTGGCGAGCGCTTGCCGGTGCCGGTGGTGTAGTTGTTCGCGCCGGTGACGCGGAAACCGCGCAGCACGGTCTTCGTCGATACGCCGTCGCCGAAATAGACGACGTGATTGACGACCGCCGGGAAGCTTGGCGCCTTCTTGTCGGCGATTGCCGGATTGGCGGCGGTCAGCACCACCTCGCCGACCGCTTCGAGCGTGATGCCGTCGTGCCGTCTGTTGAACCAGATCAGCGCCTGCCCGTGCGCTGCCGGGCGATAGGTCCCGGCATGGACGTAGACGATCTTATTGGCCGGATCCTTCGCGGCCGCCTCGAGCGCCGCCTGGATGCTGCCTCCGGGCTGGACGCGGTAGGCATGCGCCGCCGCGTCGAGCGTCACGGCATTAGTTGTATCGCGGCGCTGGGCGAGACCGCGCACCGGCGGCACGGCGGCAGCAGCCGCCATCCCGAGGAACGCACGTCTGCGCATGATCGAGGCAGACTATCACGATGCTGCGAAGAGTCGGCACGCCTGGAGGCATTGGGCGCTATATTGCGGCGATTGGGATGTCGAGCCACGCGTGGCGGAGGTGAGCCGATTGCGCGCGGCGGTCGGCAAACGTGCCAACCCGTTGTTGTGGAAGAAATGCATGGGGGCGCAAAAGTCCCAGTCGGAGGTCACGAAATCGAACAAACCATCGTCATCGAAGTCGTCGACGATCAGGCCTCCCGCTTCCGAGAAGATTGTGTCGAGTCCCACACGCGGCGCCGCGTCGGTAAAGCGGCCAATGTCTTCGTCGGATGCAAATAGCGAAGGCGCCAGCAGGTGCTCTTTGGGTACGCCGCCCGGATATTTGCCCAGCGTCATATAGGCAAGGTTCAACAGCCACTGAATTCGGGACGAATCGGAAAGAGGCAGCGCTCCGCGGGAAGGCGGTATACCTCGTTGACCATTTCCGCGCGGTGGAGGTACGCCACACCTGGCATCTCTTCCACCTCGGGTAGTAGCTGCGGCGCTGCGGCGGAAGCGGTGCGCAAAGCCGCCTCGAACTGGGCGATAGCCGGATCCATTTCTCCCTGATAGGCATATACCTGCGCCACTCCGAGGCGCAGCGCCACGGCATCGGAAAGCGGCCGGGCGGTGTCGTCCCCTTTAGTGTCAAGCGACGCTGCGGCCAGTTTCTCTGCCCGGGCCTTTAAATCGGCGAACGATTGCTGCCGCATGGCTCAGGATAGGCTCGGATCGGCATTCCAATGGTCGGGCTTGGCATAGTTCGCTAGACTGCCCCGGCTTCAATGAACCCGGCGACGTTCACGTCAAACCGGATGCTGCCTTCGGCGCGAATGGCGGCCTGGCGGGCGCGCTGGGACTCTACGATTCCGGCCAATTCGTCCGGCGCCAGCACCTTGACGATTGCGAAGCCGGAGGGAATACCGAACACCGGCGAAATCTGACCGGGGGCGAGCCCTCGCAGGGCGGTGCGGATCTCTTCGCGCAGTGTGGAGGGATCGACTTTGCCCAGCAGGCCGCCATCCAGCGATGTAGCATCCACGGATTTCTCGCGAGCGAGCACGGCGAAATCGGCGCCTTTCTCGAGTTCCGCCCGGACTCGAGCCGACTCCTCGGCTGAATTAAGCACCATGATCCGCAACGGGATAGCGGTGGAAGTTTGTTCCTGCCCGGGGGCAAAGAGGACGAGGGCCAGCAGACAGAAGAGCACGCGAGACATCGATACTCCTAGAGTGCCGCAATACTATCACAAGGCCAAATGACACTCACGTACACCGTCGGCCCGAAAGATCTTTTTTAAAGACATTTTTTATCGAATAGGTTTCGGTTCCCCCTTCTATTAATCGGGGTCCCACCCGGATGCGTACGAACTCTTTTCGTTGATAATGCCATTCGTTATAAAAACTGGCGCATTTCTCATCTTTTCGACGGGGGGTGTTTTGCCCAGCCGATCCAGCGCACTAATTACTTGATTGTCGGCGTTTGCTATAGTTCGGGAGGCGGTAGGCGCCGGCGTTTACGCTTCAAAACTGCCATTTCAATCCCTTGGCGGGCGCCGCTACTCTAGCGCTGAAATAGCCCCGCCATCGGCTCGATCGGGTCCAGCCGGAGCAGCGCCATAACGTTCTCCATAGCGATGCCCCACAGGGTTGTGTTATTGAGTCACAGGCTTTGCAAAATAAACTTACTCCAAACGCCTCAACCGCATACGCGGATTTTCTCCGCCATCCCACCTCGTTTCGGCCAGTCATCCGCTAGAGTGGAATCGAAGGTGGCGAAGTCGCTTTGGCGGCGGCTTCGCTTTTCCTTTTTCGGCGATTACGACCGTCATACGGGCCGTTGACGCCGCCGGCTTGGGTTCGTTTTTTCATTTGCGAATCAGCCCGGCGGCGCGGGGAGCTCCGCAGTTTGGGTTCGTTTTTTCATTTCACGAATCCATGTCAAGAGCGCCGTCACAAGCGCACTCAGGTGCGCGGTAGTTTCCCACCCATCGGCGTACAGTTGGGTTCGTTTTTCATTTTGCGAA